>NZ_JAIKTS010000009.1 GCF_023556335.1 Stenotrophomonas mori | reverse complement strand
CTGCATGAGCAGCGGGGCTTTTTGGGTAAAAACCCTGGCGATGACCTACTCTCGCATGGCTTGAGCCACACTACCATCGGCGCAGCTGCGTTTCACTTCCGAGTTCGGGATGGGATCGGGTGGTTCCACAGCGCTAATTTCACCAGGGAGAGGGTTGGAGGGTCGCCTTGATCGTGTTGTGGAAGATTCCCGAAGGAATAGTCCGGCAACGCGTCTGGCGCCAGCCTCTCGTAGGTACTTGTGACGTAGCGTGCACTTGGAGTCGATCGACATGTCGTCGGCCAAGGCAACTTGAGGTTATATGGTCAAGCCGCACGGATCATTAGTATCAGTTAGCTCAACGCATTGCTGCGCTTACACACCTGACCTATCAACCACGTAGTCTACATGGTTCCTTCAGGGGGCTTGTGCCCCGGGAAGTCTCATCTTGAGGCGCGCTTCCCGCTTAGATGCTTTCAGCGGTTATCGCTTCCGAACATAGCTACCCGGCAGTGCCACTGGCGTGACAACCGGAACACCAGAGGTTCGTCCACTCCGGTCCTCTCGTACTAGGAGCAGCCCCTCTCAAACTTCCAACGCCCATGGCAGATAGGGACCGAACTGTCTCACGACGTTCTGAACCCAGCTCGCGTACCACTTTAAATGGCGAACAGCCATACCCTTGGGACCGACTACAGCCCCAGGATGTGATGAGCCGACATCGAGGTGCCAAACACCGCCGTCGATATGAACTCTTGGGCGGTATCAGCCTGTTATCCCCGGAGTACCTTTTATCCGTTGAGCGATGGCCCTTCCATACAGAACCACCGGATCACTAAGTCCTACTTTCGTACCTGCTTGATCCGTCGATCTTGCAGTCAAGCACGCTTATGCCTTTGCACACAGTGCGCGATGTCCGACCGCGCTGAGCGTACCTTCGAGCTCCTCCGTTACTCTTTAGGAGGAGACCGCCCCAGTCAAACTACCCACCATACACGGTCCCCGACCCGGATAACGGGCCTAGGTTAGAACGTCAAGCACGACAGGGTGGTATTTCAAGGATGGCTCCACTGCAGCTAGCGCCACAGTTTCATAGCCTCCCACCTATCCTACACAGACGAACTCAACGTTCAGTGTAAAGCTATAGTAAAGGTTCACGGGGTCTTTCCGTCTTGCCACGGGAACGCTGCATCTTCACAGCGATTTCAATTTCACTGAGTCTCGGGTGGAGACAGCGCCGCCATCGTTACGCCATTCGTGCAGGTCGGAACTTACCCGACAAGGAATTTCGCTACCTTAGGACCGTTATAGTTACGGCCGCCGTTTACCGGGGCTTCGATCAAGAGCTTCGCCTTGCGGCTGACCCCATCAATTAACCTTCCGGCACCGGGCAGGCGTCACACCCTATACGTCCACTTTCGTGTTTGCAGAGTGCTGTGTTTTTGATAAACAGTCGTAGCGGCCTGGTCACTTCGGCCATCACCAGCTATAGCCCGCATGGGCCACCAGCAATGGCGCACCTTCTCCCGAAGTTACGGTGCCATGTTGCCTAGTTCCTTCACCCGAGTTCTCTCAAGCGCCTGAGAATTCTCATCCTACCCACCTGTGTCGGTTTACGGTACGGTCTGCGTAAGCTGAAGCTTAGGAGCTTTTCCTGGAAGCGTGGTATCAGTGACTTCGCCTTAAAGGCTCGTCTCGGTGCTCGGTCTTAAAGGATCCCGGATTTGCCAAAGATCCAAACCTACCGCCTTTCCCCAGGACAACCAACGCCTGGTACACCTAACCTTCTCCGTCCCTCCATCGCACTTACGCGAGGTGCAGGAATATTAACCTGCTTCCCATCGACTACGCATTTCTGCCTCGCCTTAGGGGCCGACTCACCCTGCGCCGATTAACGTTGCGCAAGGAAACCTTGGGCTTTCGGCGTGCGGGTTTTTCACCCGCATTATCGTTACTCATGTCAGCATTCGCACTTCCGATACCTCCAGCAGACTTCTCAATCCACCTTCGCAGGCTTACGGAACGCTCCTCTACCGCGCATAACAAAGTTATGCACCCCAAGCTTCGGTTCTGTGCTTAGCCCCGTTAAATCTTCCCCGCAGACCGACTCGACCAGTGAGCTATTACGCTTTCTTTAAAGGGTGGCTGCTTCTAAGCCAACCTCCTGGCTGTCTGTGCCTTTCCACATGGTTTTCCACTTAGCACAAAATTTGGGACCTTAGCTGTGGGTCTGGGTTGTTTCCCTTTTCACGACGGACGTTAGCACCCGCCGTGTGTCTCCCATACAGTCCGTCTCGGTATTCGGAGTTTGCAATGGTTTGGTAAGTCGCGATGACCCCCTAGCCATAACAGTGCTCTACCCCCGAGAGGATACATATGAGGCGCTACCTAAATAGCTTTCGAGGAGAACCAGCTATCTCCGGGTTCGATTAGCTTTTCACTCCTAATCACACCTCATCCCCTACCTTTGCAACGGGAGTGGGTTCGGGCCTCCAGTGCGTGTTACCGCACCTTCACCCTGGGCATGACTAGATCACCCGGTTTCGGGTCTACTGCCCGCGACTATGCGCCCTTATCAGACTCGGTTTCCCTTCGCCTCCCCTATACGGTTAAGCTTGCCACGAACAGTAAGTCGCTGACCCATTATACAAAAGGTACGCAGTCACCCTTGCGGGCTCCTACTGCTTGTACGCACACGGTTTCAGGTTCTATTTCACTCCCCTCTCCGGGGTTCTTTTCGCCTTTCCCTCACGGTACTGGTTCACTATCGGTCGGTCAGTAGTATTTAGCCTTGGAGGATGGTCCCCCCATGTTCAGACAGGGTTTCACGTGCCCCGCCCTACTCGTCTTCACTGGAATGGCCCTTTCGAATACAGGGCTATCACCTTCTATGGCCGGCCTTTCCAGACCGTTTTCCTAAAACCATACCAGCTTAAGGGCTAGTCCCCGTTCGCTCGTCGCTACTCAGGGAATCTCGGTTGATTTCTTTTCCTCCGGTTACTTAGATATTTCAGTTCACCGGGTTCGCCTTGCATGGCTATGTATTCACCATGCAATACCGCCGAAGCGGTGGGTTTCCCCATTCGGACATTGCCGGATCAAAGCTTGTTGCCAGCTCCCCGACACTTTTCGCAGGCTGCCACGTCCTTCATCGCCTCTGACCGCCAAGGCATCCACCGTGTGCGCTTATTCGCTTGACCATATAACCGCAAGTTGCCTTGGATCATATGCGCATGGGGGTACAAAGCCCACGCACGAATATAACGACTCAATCAATAAAGAGACTTTCATCTCTCGCCTTAGCCTCACGACACGTCAAGATAGACATCTCAAACGCTCGCTACGTCACAAGTTTTAAAAGAACAGGACACGGCCACAATACCGAACCCATCTAATTCTTTCGTATGCGCCAATCATTCAGAGTGGTGGGTCTGGGAGGACTCGAACCACCGACCTCACCCTTATCAGGGGTGCGCTCTAACCACCTGAGCTACAGACCCAATGTTCTGTCAAAGCTTAGTGGTGGAGCCTGTCGGGATCGAACCGACGACCCCCTGCTTGCAAAGCAGGTGCTCTCCCAGCTGAGCTAAGGCCCCAAAACGGGACTTATCCACACCATTCCAGTGCGGAACTCTGAATGCAGGTCTCTTGTGAGGACGCCTGACAGGCGATGCTGCCTTGCTCAAAAGGAGGTGATCCAGCCGCACCTTCCGATACGGCTACCTTGTTACGACTTCACCCCAGTCATCGGCCACACCGTGGCAAGCGCCCTCCCGAAGGTTAAGCTACCTGCTTCTGGTGCAACAAACTCCCATGGTGTGACGGGCGGTGTGTACAAGGCCCGGGAACGTATTCACCGCAGCAATGCTGATCTGCGATTACTAGCGATTCCGACTTCATGGAGTCGAGTTGCAGACTCCAATCCGGACTGAGATAGGGTTTCTGGGATTGGCTCACCGTCGCCGGCTTGCAGCCCTCTGTCCCTACCATTGTAGTACGTGTGTAGCCCTGGCCGTAAGGGCCATGATGACTTGACGTCATCCCCACCTTCCTCCGGTTTGTCACCGGCGGTCTCCTTAGAGTTCCCACCATTACGTGCTGGCAACTAAGGACAAGGGTTGCGCTCGTTGCGGGACTTAACCCAACATCTCACGACACGAGCTGACGACAGCCATGCAGCACCTGTGTTCGCGTTCCCGAAGGCACCAATCCATCTCTGGAAAGTTCGCGACATGTCAAGGCCAGGTAAGGTTCTTCGCGTTGCATCGAATTAAACCACATACTCCACCGCTTGTGCGGGCCCCCGTCAATTCCTTTGAGTTTCAGTCTTGCGACCGTACTCCCCAGGCGGCGAACTTAACGCGTTAGCTTCGATACTGCGTGCCAAATTGCACCCAACATCCAGTTCGCATCGTTTAGGGCGTGGACTACCAGGGTATCTAATCCTGTTTGCTCCCCACGCTTTCGTGCCTCAGTGTCAGTGTTGGCCCAGGCAGTCGCCTTCGCCACGGATGTTCCTCCTGATCTCTACGCATTTCACTGCTACACCAGGAATTCCACTACCCTCTGCCACACTCTAGTTGCCCAGTTTCCATCGCAATTCCCAGGTTGAGCCCAGGGCTTTCACGACAGACTTAAACAACCACCTACGCACGCTTTACGCCCAGTAATTCCGAGTAACGCTTGCACCCTTCGTATTACCGCGGCTGCTGGCACGAAGTTAGCCGGTGCTTATTCTTTGGGTACCGTCAGAACAACCAGGTATTAACCAGTTGCTTTTCTTTCCCAACAAAAGGGCTTTACAACCCGAAGGCCTTCTTCACCCACGCGGTATGGCTGGATCAGGCTTGCGCCCATTGTCCAATATTCCCCACTGCTGCCTCCCGTAGGAGTCTGGACCGTGTCTCAGTTCCAGTGTGGCTGATCATCCTCTCAGACCAGCTACCGATCGTCGCCTTGGTGGGCTCTTACCCCGCCAACTAGCTAATCGGGCATCGGCTCATTCAATCGCGCAAGGTCCGAAGATCCCCTGCTTTCACCCGTAGGTCGTATGCGGTATTAGCGTAAGTTTCCCTACGTTATCCCCCACGACAGAGTAGATTCCGATGCATTCCTCACCCGTCCGCCACTCGCCACCCAGAGAGCAAGCTCTCCTGTGCTGCCGTTCGACTTGCATGTGTTAGGCCTACCGCCAGCGTTCACTCTGAGCCAGGATCAAACTCTTCACTTAAAACTTCATGCCCGAAGGCAAATTGCTTTAGCTGCAGATGTTCAATCGCTGGCAACGTTTCGCTTGCTTTAACAAACTATTCATTGCTTGATCAAACGTCTGCAAGATGGACAGTCATCCACTCCTGCAGGCGCCCTCACAAGATACCTGCGCATACTTTCAAAGAACCCGGGAATCGGCCTCAACGCCTTCTTCCACCTGCCCCGCGTTTCCGCTGGAGCGAGCCGCCCATTATAGCCAGCCCTTACGCTTCGTCAACACCT
>NZ_JAIKTS010000008.1 GCF_023556335.1 Stenotrophomonas mori | reverse complement strand
GGGCGACAACGTGAAGATGGCGGTCACCCTGATCAACCCGGTGGCGATGGACGAAGGCCTGCGTTTCGCGATCCGCGAAGGCGGCCGTACCGTCGGCGCCGGCGTGGTCGCCAAGATCACCAAGTAAGCCTGCAGTTCCGGCGGTGGCCGAAACTGCCGCTGGTCATGCGATGGCGGGCCGGGAACCTCGGTCCGCCTTCGCCGTCTAAGGGACGTGAAACAAGCCAAGTCATACGCCAGTAGCTCAATTGGCAGAGCAGCGGTCTCCAAAACCGCAGGTTGGGGGTTCGAGTCCCTCCTGGCGTGCCACTTGCCACACTCTATCCAGTGACCCTTGGTCGCGCCCGCAACAAGAGTCGGATGAACAGCAAGATCGAACACTCCAAGAGCGCCGCGTCCGGTGGCGATAGGGTCAAGTACGTTGGCGCCACCCTGCTGGTGCTGGCGGGCTTGTTCGTCTGGTTCTGGTTCTCCACCCCGGCGCGTTCGCTCCAGCTGGGCGCGTGGACGGGGCAGTTGCGCGGCCTGGCGGTCGTGCTCGGCCTGGTGGCTGGCGGTGCCCTGTTCATGCTGACCGGGAAGGGTCGCCAGACCCGCGAGTTCCTGTCCGAATCCCGCTTCGAGCTGCGCAAGGTGGTGTGGCCGACGCGCCAGGAAGCCATCCGCATGACCTGGGTGGTGATCGTGGTGGTGATCGTGTTGAGCCTGCTGCTGGGCGGGTTCGATTTCGTGATCCAGAAGTTGACCCAGTGGTTCCTGGGGCGTTGAGGAGATAACAGTGAAGCGTTGGTACGTCGTTCACGCCTATTCGGGCTTCGAGAAGTCGGTGGCCCAGGCCCTGCGCGACCGCATTGCCCGCGAGGAGATGGGCGAACGCTTCGGCGATGTCCTGGTCCCCACCGAAGAGGTGGTGGAGATGCGCTCCGGCCAGAAGCGCCGTTCAGAGCGCAAGTTCTTCCCGGGTTATGTGCTGGTGCAGATCGAGACCCACGAGGAAGCGGGAATTCCGCGCATCGACAGCGAGAGCTGGCACCTTGTGAAGGAAACCCCCAAGGTCATGGGGTTCATCGGCGGCACCGCCGACCGTCCGCTGCCGATCCGCGACGACGAGGCCGCCGCGATCCTGGACCGCGTCCAGGAGGGCGTCGAGAAGCCGCGTCCGAAGGTGCTGTTCGAGCCGGGCCAGATGGTCCGCGTGACCGATGGCCCCTTCAACGATTTCAACGGCGTGGTCGAAGAGGTCAACTACGAAAAGAGTCGCCTGCGCGTCTCGGTGCTGATCTTCGGTCGTGCCACGCCGGTCGAGCTCGAGTTCGGGCAGGTCGAAAAGGCCGACTGAGGCCGACTGAGGCCCGCGGCTGCTCGCGCCTGTTCATGCGCGGCGACGGAAAACTGCTAGACTACCCAGCTCCCTGTCGTACAGGGCTGGAATCGAAGGCTGCCGCGAGGCGGCCTTCGGTCCGATCAGAGAAATTTCAGACGCGATGCCGGGACGCGTGATTCCCGGTCCGATGGGGAGCCTGCAACCGCAAGGCGCTAGCACCCGGAGAGCACTCTAATGGCAAAGAAAGTTGTCGGTTACATCAAGCTGCAGGTGAAGGCCGGTCAGGCCAACCCCTCGCCGCCGGTCGGCCCCGCGCTGGGCCAGCGCGGCCTGAACATCATGGAGTTCTGCAAGGCGTTCAATGCCGCCACGCAGAAGCTCGAGCCGGGCCTGCCGGTGCCGGTGATCATCACGGCCTATTCGGACCGTACCTTCACCTTCATCACCAAGAGCACCCCGGCCACCGTGCTGCTCAAGAAGGCGGCGGGCATCAGCTCCGGCTCGAAGAAGCCGAACACCGAGAAGGTGGGCAAGGTCACGCGCGCGCAGCTGGAAGACATCTGCAAGGCGAAGGAGCCGGACCTGACGGCTGCCGACCTGGACGCCGCCGTGCGTACGATCGCGGGCTCGGCCCGTTCCATGGGCCTGGCGGTGGAGGGTTAATCCGATGGCACAGACCAAGCGTGAGAAGGCCATCAAGGCCGCTGTCGTCCCGGGCAAGGCGTACGCCTTCGAGGACGCGATCAACATCCTGAAGACCACCGCCAAGGCCAAGTTCGTCGAGTCCATCGACGTGGCCGTGCGCCTGGGCGTGGACGCCAAGAAGTCCGACCAGCAGGTCCGCGGTTCCACCGTGCTGCCCGCCGGCACCGGCAAGTCGGTCCGCGTGGCCGTGTTCGCGCCGGCCGGCGCCAAGGCCGACGAGGCCCTGGCCGCGGGTGCCGATGCGGTGGGCATGGACGACCTGGCCGAGAAGATGCAGGCCGGCGACCTGAACTACGACGTCGTCATCGCGACCCCGGATGCCATGCGCGTCGTCGGCAAGCTGGGCACCGTGCTGGGCCCGCGCGGCCTGATGCCGAACCCGAAGGTCGGCACCGTTTCCCCGAACCCGGGTGAAGCCGTGAAGAACGCCAAGTCGGGCCAGGTGCGCTACCGCACCGACAAGGCCGGCATCATCCACTGCACCATCGGCAAGGCCGACTTCGCCGAAGACGCGCTGAAGTCGAACCTGACCGCGCTGCTGCTGGACCTGATCAAGGCCAAGCCGGCCACCTCGAAGGGCACCTACCTGCAGAAGGTTTCGGTCAGCTCGACGATGGGCCCGGGCGTCACCGTCGACCAGTCGTCGCTGACCCTGAAGTAATCGTTTCAAGCGGGTGCGGTGCCTTCCTGGTACCGCACCCGCCGTTTTGAAGGCGCCGAGCCGGCCTGTCCGGCCCGGTAGCCGTCAAAGACCGCAGGCGCGGTCGTGGTCGTACCGGCGACGGGCAGGGAAGCTCGATCTGGCAGGGAGTCGCCGCCGGGATGTCCACGAACGCTTAATCGATTCCCCGGAATCACCCTGCGTAGATGGTGCCGCCCTTCTGGAGTTTTCTGGTTCACGCAGGTCTGGGATTACCGGGCCGGCACACTCCAGGTCTGGAATGGCCACCACCGGAGCGTCGTCCCGATGCTCCCGGCGTCCAGGATGGATGCCGCCCAGGACCGCAAGCGGCAGGAGCCGTGCGCGGAGTTCACTAGGAGGAGTGCAATGGCTCTCAATCTGTCCCAGAAGCAAGAAGTAGTCGCCGAGCTGGCAGACATCGCCGCCAAGGCCCACTCCTTGATCGCAGCCGAATATGCTGGCACCACGGTCGCGCAGATGACCGCGATGCGCAAGCAGGCCCGCGAGACCGGCGTGTTCTTGAAAGTCGTCAAGAACACCCTGGCCGCGCGTGCCGTCGAAGGCACCGATTTCGCCGTGGCACAGGACCAGATGGTGGGTCCGCTGCTGTACGCGTTTTCGCTCGAGGAGCCCGGCGCCGCCGGTCGCCTGATCAAGGATGCCGCCAAGGGCAACGACAAGCTGCAGGCGAAGATCGTCGCCGTGGGTGGCGAAGTCTATCCGCCGAGCCACGTCGAGGTGCTGGCTTCGCTGCCGACCCGCGACCAGGCCCTGGCCATGCTGGCCCGCGTCCTGACCGAGCCGGTCACGATGTTCGCCCGCGCCATCAAGGCCGTCGGCGAGAAGCAGGGGGGTGGCGATGTCGCCGCCGACGCTGCCGAGCCGGCCGCCGAGACCGCCTGAATTTCGACTCATCGTGGTTCCTGACGGAACCTCAATCCAGAAAATCATCCAAAGGTAATTATCATGTCCCTTACCAACGAGCAGATCGTCGACGCCATCGCCGAGAAGTCCCTGATGGAAGTGATGGAGCTGGTCAAGGCCATCGAAGACAAGTTCGGCGTGTCCGCCGCTGCCCCGGTCGCCGTGGCCGCTGCCGCCGGCCCGGCTGCCGCTGCTGAAGAGCAGACCGAGTTCAACGTCATCCTGAAGGAAGCCGGCGCCAAGAAGGTCGAGGTCATCAAGGCCGTCCGCGCCATCACCGGCCTGGGCCTGAAGGAAGCGAAGGATCTGGCCGAGGCCGGTGGCGTCGTGAAGGAAGGCGCTTCGAAGGAAGACGCCGAGAAGTTCAAGAAGGAACTGGAAGCCGCCGGCGCGACCGTCGAGCTGAAGTAATCGGTTCCTTGCGTCGCCATCGGTACCCGGCGATGCAGCCAAGGCTGGGGGTGAAAACCCCCGGCCTTTGGCCGTTGTAGCGCCGGGTTCACCTGGCGGCTGTAAGGTCGGGCCCCGCCCGGCAGCGGTAGATCTGGCAAGTCCAACGTGGCATGCGCCGGGCATCGCGCTCCCCAGGGAGCGGACACCGGCACACGGCGAGTTGGCAGTTGGAAGTAGCGGGAGAAGGCGTGCTGGTGCCGGCAATACCAGCGACTTCCAACTGACAATTTAAGAAGTTCCCTTCAGGGCCGTGGACGCACGGCCTGCACAACAAGGTGGAAGCTCCCATGACGTCCTATTCGTACACCGAAAAAAAGCGTATTCGCAAGGATTTCGGCAAGCAGCGCTCGATCCTCGAGGTGCCGTTCCTGCTCGCCATCCAGGTGGATTCCTATCGCGATTTCCTGCAGGAAAACGTCGATCCGGCCAAGCGCGCCGACCACGGCCTGCACGCCGCGCTGAAGTCGGTGTTCCCGATCTCCAGCTACAGCGGCAATGCCGCGCTGGAGTACGTCGGCTACAAGCTGGGCGACCCGGTGTTCGACGAACGTGAGTGCCGCCAGCGCGGCATGAGCTACGGCGCGCCGCTGCGCGTGACCGTGCGCCTGGTGATCTACGACCGCGAGTCGTCGACCAAGGCCATCAAGTACGTGAAGGAGCAGGAGGTCTACCTCGGCGAGATCCCGCTGATGACCGACAACGGCACCTTCATCGTCAACGGTACCGAGCGCGTCATCGTGTCGCAGCTGCACCGTTCGCCGGGCGTGTTCTTCGACCACGACCGCGGCAAGACCCACAGCTCGGGCAAGCTGCTGTTCAGCGCCCGCATCATTCCCTACCGCGGTTCCTGGCTGGACTTCGAGTTCGACCCGAAGGACGCGCTGTTCACCCGTATCGACCGCCGCCGCAAGCTGCCGGTGTCGATCCTGCTGCGCGCGCTGGGCTACAGCAACGAAGAAATGCTCAACGAGTTCTTCGACATCAACACCTTCCACATCCTGCCGGAAGGCGAGGGCGTGCAGCTGGAGCTGGTGGCCGAACGCCTGCGTGGCGAGACCCTGGGCTTCGACCTCGCCGACGGCGACAAGGTCATCGTGGAAGCCGGCAAGCGCATCACCGCGCGCCACGTCAAGCAGCTGCAGGCCTCGGGCATCGCCGCGCTGGCGGTGCCGGACGACTACCTGCTCGGCCGCATCCTGTCGCACGACGTGGTCGATGCCAACACCGGTGAACTGCTGGCCCAGGCCAACGACGAGATCACCGACGAGCAGCTGCAGGCCTTCCGCAAGGCTGGCGTCGACGCGGTCGGCACCCTGTGGGTGAACGACCTGGACCGCGGCCCGTACCTGTCCAACACCCTGCGCATCGACCCGACCAAGACCCAGCTGGAAGCCCTGGTCGAGATCTACCGCATGATGCGCCCGGGCGAGCCGCCGACCAAGGACGCCGCGCAGAACCTGTTCCACAACCTGTTCTTCACCTTCGAGCGCTACGACCTGTCCACGGTCGGCCGCATGAAGTTCAACCGCCGCGTCGGCCGCAAGGACGTCACCGGCGAGGCCGTGCTGTACGACAGCAAGTACTTTGGCGAGCGCAACGACGAAGAGTCCAAGCGCCTGGTCGCCGCGCACGGCGAATGCTCGGACATCCTGGACGTGATCAAGGTGCTGACCGAGATCCGCAACGGCCGCGGCATGGTCGACGACATCGACCACCTGGGCAACCGCCGCGTGCGTTCGGTCGGCGAGATGGCCGAGAACGTGTTCCGCGTGGGCCTGGTCCGTGTCGAGCGCGCGGTCAAGGAGCGGCTGTCGATGGCCGAGTCCGAGGGCCTGACCCCGCAGGAGCTGATCAACGCCAAGCCGGTCGCGGCCGCGGTGAAGGAATTCTTCGGCTCCTCGCAGCTGTCGCAGTTCATGGACCAGAACAACCCGCTGTCGGAAGTGACCCACAAGCGTCGCGTCTCGGCGCTGGGCCCGGGCGGCCTGACCCGCGAGCGCGCCGGCTTCGAAGTGCGCGACGTGCACCCGACCCACTACGGCCGCGTCTGCACCATCGAGACCCCGGAAGGCCCGAACATCGGCCTGATCAACTCGCTGGCGGTGTTCGCCCGCACCAACGAGTACGGCTTCCTCGAGACGCCGTACCGCAAGGTCGTGGACGGCAAGGTCACCGACGACGTCGAGTACCTGTCGGCGATCGAGGAGAACGAGTACGTCATCGCCCAGGCCAATGCGCTGACCGACGGCGACAACATGCTCACCGAGTTGTTCGTGCCGTGCCGCTTCCAGGGTGAGTCGCTGCTGAAGCCGCCGGCGGAAGTGCACTTCATGGACGTCTCGCCGATGCAGACCGTGTCGGTCGCCGCGGCGCTGGTGCCGTTCCTGGAGCACGACGACGCCAACCGCGCGCTGATGGGCGCCAACATGCAGCGCCAGGCGGTGCCGACCCTGCGTGCGGAAAAGCCGCTGGTGGGTACCGGCATCGAGCGCGCCGTGGCGCGCGACTCGGGCGTGACCGTGAATGCCCGCCGGGGTGGCGAGATCGTGCAGATCGACGCCGGCCGCATCGTGGTCAAGGCCAACGAGAACGAGATCACCGACGCCACCGACGCCGGCGTCGACATCTACAACCTGATCAAGTACACCCGGTCGAACCAGAACACCTGCATCAACCAGCGCCCGCTGGTGAACGTGGGCGACGTGATCGCGCGCGGCGACGTGCTGGCCGACGGCCCGTCCACCGACATCGGCGAACTGGCCCTGGGCCAGAACATGCTGATCGCCTTCATGCCGTGGAACGGCTACAACTTCGAGGACTCCATCCTGCTCTCCGAGCGCGTGGTGGAAGAGGATCGCTACACCACGATCCACATCGAAGAGCTGACCTGCGTCGCGCGCGACACCAAGCTGGGGCCGGAGGAGATCTCCGCCGACATCCCGAACGTCTCCGAGCAGGCGCTGAACCGCCTGGACGAGAGCGGCGTGGTGTACATCGGTGCGGAAGTCCGCGCCGGCGACATCCTGGTCGGCAAGGTCACCCCGAAGGGCGAAAGCCAGCTGACCCCGGAAGAGAAGCTGCTGCGCGCGATCTTCGGCGAGAAGGCCTCGGACGTTAAGGACAGCTCGCTGCGCGTGCCGCCGGGCATGGACGGCACCGTCATCGACGTGCAGGTCTTCACCCGCGACGGCATCGAGAAGGACAAGCGCGCCCGCCAGATCGAGGAAAGCGAGATCAAGCGTGTCAAGAAGGACTTCGACGACCAGTTCCGCATCCTGGAAGCGGCGATCTATGCGCGCCTGCGTTCGCAGATCGTCGGCAAGGTGGCCAACGGCGGCGCCGGCCTGAAGAAGGGCGACGTGATTTCCGACGCGCTCCTGGACGGCCTGAAGAAGGCCGACTGGTTCACCCTGCGCATGAAGGACGACGACGCCGCCGAAGCCATCGAGCGTGCCCAGATGCAGATCCAGGCGCACGAGAAGGAGTTCGAGCGCCGCTTCGCCGACAAGCGCGGCAAGATCACCCAGGGCGACGACCTCGCCCCGGGCGTGCTGAAGATGGTCAAGGTGTTCCTGGCGGTGAAGCGCCGCATCCAGCCGGGCGACAAGATGGCCGGCCGCCACGGCAACAAGGGTGTGGTCTCCAACGTGGTGCCGGTCGAGGACATGCCGTACATGGCCGACGGTACCTCGGTGGACATCTGCCTGAATCCGCTGGGCGTGCCGTCGCGCATGAACATCGGCCAGATCCTCGAGGTGCACCTGGGCTGGGCTGCCAAGGGCCTGGGCAAGCGCATCCAGAAGATGCTGGAACAGCAGCGTGCGGTGAGCGAGCTGCGCGAGTTCCTCGGCAAGATCTACAACCACGACACCCAGCTGGCCGGCGATCGCGTCGACCTGTCGCAGTTCAGCGACGACGAGCTGGTGGCGCTGGCCAGGAACCTGACCGACGGCGTGCCGATGGCGACCCCGGTGTTCGACGGTGCGCACGAGGACGAGATCCGCGAGATGCTGAACCTGGCCTACCCGGACGGCGACAAGGACACCGACCAGTTCGGCTTCAACGCCAGCAAGACGCAGATGCAGCTGTACGACGGCCGCACCGGCGAGGCGTTCGACCGCAAGACCACGGTCGGCTACATGCACTACCTGAAGCTGAACCACCTGGTGGACGACAAGATGCACGCGCGTTCGACCGGCCCGTACTCGCTCGTCACCCAGCAGCCGCTGGGCGGCAAGGCGCAGTTCGGCGGCCAGCGCTTCGGCGAGATGGAAGTCTGGGCGCTGGAAGCCTACGGCGCGGCCTACACCCTGCAGGAAATGCTGACGGTGAAGTCCGACGACGTGCAGGGCCGCAACCAGATGTACAAGAACATCGTCGACGGCGAGCACGAGATGGTCGCGGGCATGCCGGAATCCTTCAACGTGCTGGTGAAGGAAATCCGCTCCCTGGCCATCAACATGGAACTGGAAGACAACTGATCGCGCAGGCGCTGCCGCAGTGATGCGGCAGCGCCGCCGGCAGTGCCCTGACAGCCCATCGACACAGCATTCCTCCTTTCGGAGAACACCATGAAAGACCTGCTCAACCTCTTCAACCAGCAGCGCCAGACGCTGGACTTCGACGCGATCAAGATCGGCCTGGCCTCGCCGGACCTGATCCGCTCCTGGTCCTTCGGCGAAGTGAAGAAGCCGGAAACCATCAACTACCGCACCTTCAAGCCGGAGCGCGACGGCCTGTTCTGCGCCGCCATCTTCGGCCCGGTGAAGGACTACGAGTGCCTGTGCGGCAAGTACAAGCGCATGAAGCACCGCGGCGTGGTCTGCGAGAAGTGCGGCACCGAAGTGACCCTGGCCAAGGTGCGCCGCGAGCGCATGGGCCACATCGACCTGGCCTCGCCGGTCGCGCATATCTGGTTCCTGAAGTCGCTGCCGTCGCGCATCGGCCTGATGCTGGACATGACCCTGCGCGACATCGAGCGCGTGCTGTACTTCGAAGCCTACGTGGTGACCGAGCCCGGCCTGACCGCCCTGGAGCGCCGCCAGCTGCTGACCGAAGAGCAGTACCTGCAGGCCCGCCAGGAGCACGGTGACGACTTCGACGCCGCGATGGGTGCCGAGGCCGTGTACGAGCTGCTGCGCACCATCGATCTGCAGGCCGAGATGGTGAAGCTCAAGGAGGAGGTGGCCGCCACCGGTTCGGAGACCAAGCTCAAGCGGCTGACCAAGCGCATCAAGCTGGTCGAGGCCTTCCTGGAGTCGGGCAACCGTCCGGAGTGGATGGTGATGACCGTGCTGCCGGTGCTGCCGCCGGACCTGCGTCCGCTGGTGCCGTTGGACGGTGGCCGCTTCGCGACCTCCGACCTCAACGACCTGTACCGCCGCGTCATCAACCGCAACAACCGCCTGCGCCGCCTGCTGGAGCTCAACGCGCCGGACATCATCGTGCGCAACGAAAAGCGCATGCTGCAGGAATCGGTCGACGCGCTGCTGGACAACGGCCGTCGCGGCCGTGCCATCACCGGCACCAATAAGCGCCCGCTCAAGTCGCTGGCCGACATGATCAAGGGCAAGCAGGGCCGCTTCCGCCAGAACCTGCTCGGCAAGCGCGTGGACTACTCGGGCCGCTCGGTGATCACCGTGGGTCCGTACCTGAAGCTGCACCAGTGCGGCCTGCCGAAGAAGATGGCGCTGGAGCTGTTCAAGCCGTTCGTGTTCGCCAAGCTGCAGCGTCGCGGCCTGGCCACCACCATCAAGGCCGCCAAGAAGCTGGTCGAGCGCGAGGAAGGCGAAGTCTGGGACATCCTGGAAGAAGTCATCCGCGAGCATCCGGTGCTGCTGAACCGTGCGCCGACCCTGCACCGCCTGGGCATCCAGGCGTTCGAGCCGCTGCTGATCGAGGGCAAGGCCATCCAGCTGCACCCGCTGGTCTGCACCGCGTTCAACGCCGACTTCGACGGTGACCAGATGGCCGTGCACGTGCCGCTCTCGCTGGAAGCCCAGCTGGAAGCGCGCGCGCTGATGATGTCGACCAACAACATCCTGTCGCCGGCCAACGGCGAGCCGATCATCGTGCCGTCGCAGGACGTCGTGCTGGGCCTGTACTACATGAGCCGCTCGCTGGTGAACAAGCAGGGCGAGGGCATGGTGTTCGCCAACACCGACGAGGTGAAGCGCGCCTACGACAACCGCGTGGTCGAGCTGCATGCGCGCGTCAAGGTGCGCATCGTGCAGGTCGCGCGCGACGAGGACGGCAACAAGGTCAGCAAGAGCTCGATCGTCGAGACGACGGTCGGCCGCGCGCTGCTGAGCGAGATCATGCCGGAAGGCCTGCCGTTCGAACTGTGCAACACCGAGATGACCAAGAAGAACATCTCGCGCCTGATCAACCAGAGCTACCGCCTGCTGGGTCTGAAGGACACGGTGGTGTTCGCCGACAAGCTGATGTACACCGGCTACGCCTACGCGACCCGCGCCGGCGTGTCGATCGGCATCGACGACATGCTGATCCCGGACGAGAAGAAGGGCATCCTCGGCGAGGCCGAAGAGGAAGTGCTGGAGATCCAGGAGCAGTACCAGAGCGGCCTGGTGACCGCCGGTGAGCGCTACAACAAGGTGGTCGACATCTGGTCGCGCACCAACGAGCGCATCGCCAAGGCGATGATGGAAACCATCGGTACCGAGAAGGTCGAGGACGCCGAGGGCAAGTCCGTCGACCAGAAGTCGATGAACTCGCTGTACATCATGGCCGACTCCGGCGCGCGTGGTTCGCAGGCGCAGATCCGCCAGCTGGCCGGCATGCGCGGCCTGATGGCGCGCCCGGACGGCTCGATCATCGAGACGCCCATCAAGGCGAACTTCCGCGAAGGCCTGAACGTGCAGGAGTACTTTAACTCCACCCACGGCGCCCGCAAGGGCCTGGCCGATACCGCGCTGAAGACCGCGAACTCGGGTTACCTGACCCGTCGCCTGGTCGACGTGGCGCAGGACGTGGTGATCACCGAGGTCGACTGCGGCACCGCCGAAGGCCTGACCATGACCCCGATCGTGGAAGGCGGCGACGTGGTCGAGCCGCTGAAGGACCGCGTGCTGGGCCGCGTGGTGGCCGAGGACGTGTTCCTGCCGGGCAACGACGAGGATCCGATCGTCACCCGCAACACCCTGCTCGACGAGCAGTGGGTGAACAAGCTGGAAGAAGCCGGCGTGCAGACCATCAAGGTCCGTTCGACCATCACCTGCGAATCCTCGTTCGGTGTGTGCTCGCGCTGCTACGGCCGCGACCTGGCGCGTGGCCACCTGGTCAACATCGGCGAAGCGGTCGGCGTCATCGCCGCGCAGTCGATCGGCGAGCCGGGCACCCAGCTGACCATGCGTACGTTCCACATCGGTGGCGCGGCATCGCGTGCGGCGGCGGTGGACAACATCACCGTCAAGACCACCGGTTCGGTCAAGTTCAACAACCTCAAGCACGTCGACCACGCCAACGGTTCGCTGGTAGCGGTGTCGCGCTCGGGCGAGGTGTCGGTGCTCGATCCGCACGGCCGCGAGCGCGAGCGCTACAAGCTGCCGTACGGCGCCACCATCACCGTCAAGGACGGCGCCGAGATCAAGGCCGGCCAGACCGTGGCCAACTGGGATCCGCACAACCACCCGATCGTGTCAGAAGTGGCGGGCTTCGTGCGCTTCGTCGACTTCATCGACGGCATCACCGTCATCGAGAAGACCGACGAGCTGACCGGCCTGGCCTCGCGCGAGGTCACCGATCCGAAGCGTCGCGGCTCGCAGGGCAAGGACCTGCGTCCGCTGGTGCGCATCGTCGATGGCAAGGGCAACGACCTGACCATCCCGGGCACCGACCTGCCGGCGCAGTACCTGCTGCCGCCGCGTTCGGTCGTCAACCTGCAGGACGGCGCTCCGGTGGGCGTGGGCGACGTGGTCGCCAAGATCCCGCAGGAAGCGTCCAAGACCCGCGACATCACCGGCGGCCTGCCGCGCGTGGCCGACCTGTTCGAGGCGCGCAAGCCGAAGGACCCGGCGATCCTGGCCGAGCGTTCGGGCATCATCAGCTTCGGCAAGGACACCAAGGGCAAGCAGCGCCTGATCATCAAGGACACCGATGGTTCGGAGCACGAGGAGCTGATCCCGAAGTACCGCCAGATCATCGTGTTCGAAGGCGAGCACGTGAGCCGCGGTGAAACCGTGGTGGACGGCGAGCCGAGCCCGCAGGACATCCTGCGCCTGAAGGGCGTGGAAGAACTGGCCCGTTACCTGGTCAAGGAAATCCAGGACGTGTACCGCCTGCAGGGCGTGAAGATCAACGACAAGCACATCGAGGTCATCTCGCGGCAGATGCTGCGCAAGGTGGAAATCACCGACCAGGGCGGCAGCAAGTTCCTGAACGGCGAGCAGGCCGAGCGCCAGCGCGTCATCGAGGAGAATGCCAAGCTGGCCGGGCGCAACGAGCTGCCGGCGCAGTTCGACCCGGTGCTGCTGGGCATCACCAAGGCCTCGCTGGCGACCGAGTCGTTCATCTCGGCGGCCTCGTTCCAGGAGACCACCCGCGTGCTGACCGAGGCGGCCGTCCGCGGTACCGCGGACAACCTGCGCGGCCTGAAGGAAAACGTGATCGTCGGCCGGCTGATCCCGGCTGGTACCGGCCTGGCCTACCACAGCCAGCGGCGCCGCGGCGCGTCCGGCCTCACTGAGTCGGAAATGCAGACCCTGGCCGGCACCCCGGCCGAGGCCGCGGCGGTCGAGTCCGACGCCGGGCAGGCGGCGGGCGAAGAGTGAAAAGCACGGTCCGGCCGCGAGGCCGGACCGGGTTTGCTGTAGCATCCGGGTCCCGGCCCGGATGAGGCGGGAAGGAGCGTACGGCGCAGGCCGTCCGCTCCGGCTGTAGCGTCAGCGGCTGTCCTTCGGGACCGTGGCTGACGAACCTGAACGGGGTACATGGAGGCCCCCCTGTAACGGTCCTGGATCAGGGCCGGCCTGGAAGGTGCGCGTTTGACTGCGTTCTGGACGGGTTGCTACAATCGTCTGTCTCGGCAGGCCTGAATTTCGGGCCTGCTTTCCATTTTCCGCATCTGGCCGTTTTTTGCGGCCCCACTCAGAAGAACCTACTGATGGCGACGATCAACCAGCTGGTCCGCAAGCCGCGGCAAGCGACCACCTATCAGAGCGCCTCGCCGGCGCTCGACAAATGCCCGCAGCGTCGCGGCGTTTGCACCCGTGTCTATACCACCACCCCGAAGAAGCCGAACTCGGCCCTGCGCAAGGTCGCCAAGGTGCGCCTGACGAACCAGGAAGAGGTCATCAGCTACATCGGCGGCGAAGGCCACAACCTGCAGGAGCACTCCGTGGTCCTGATCCGTGGCGGCCGCGTCAAGGACCTTCCGGGCGTGCGCTACCACACCGTCCGTGGCTCGCTCGATGCCGCCGGCGTCGCCAAGCGTCGCCAGGCCCGTTCCAAGTACGGCGCCAAGCGTCCGAAGGCCTAAGGGGAGAGCACTATGTCGCGTAAGGGTAATACTCCGCAGCGTTCCATCCTGCCCGATCCGAAGCACGGAAGCGAAACCATCGCCCGCTTCATCAACATGGTCATGCAGAGCGGCAAGAAGTCCGTCGCCGAGAAGATCGTGTACGGTGCCATGGACGTGATCGGCGAGAAGAACGCCAATGCCGTCGAGCTGGTGCAGAAGGCACTGGACAACGTCGCTCCGGCGGTCGAAGTCAAGTCGCGCCGCGTCGGCGGTGCCACCTACCAGGTGCCGGTGGAAGTGCGCGCTTCGCGCAAGATGGCGCTGGCGATGCGCTGGCTGATCGAGTCGGCGCGCAAGCGCGGCGAGAACAGCATGCCGCGCAAGCTGGCTGCCGAACTGCTGGATGCCTCGGAAAACCGTGGCGGCGCCATCAAGAAGCGTGAAGAAACCCACCGCATGGCCGAAGCCAACAAGGCGTTCGCCCACTACCGCTGGTGAGTTTGAAGGCCTTGTAAGACAGGCTGGTGGCATCCAGCGGATGCCACTTCGCGGCGACAGAATCGCCGCGCCAACCCGAAGGCCGCCGAAAGGCGGCGTTCGGCCATTCCGAAATCCGAAAAATCTGAGAGGCTCCCCGTGGCCCGTTCCACTCCCATCGAGCGTTACCGCAACTTCGGCATCATGGCCCACATCGATGCCGGCAAGACCACCACGTCCGAGCGCATCCTGTTCTACACCGGCAAGAACCACAAGCTGGGCGAAACGCACGATGGCTCCGCCACCATGGACTGGATGGAGCAGGAACAGGAGCGTGGCATCACGATCCAGTCCGCCGCCACCACCGCGTTCTGGAAGGGCATGGACAAGTCCCTGCCGGAGCACCGCTTCAACATCATCGACACCCCCGGGCACGTCGACTTCACCATCGAAGTGGAGCGCTCGCTGCGCGTGCTCGACGGTGCGGTGTTCGTGCTGTGCGCCGTCGGTGGCGTGCAGCCGCAGTCGGAGACCGTGTGGCGCCAGGCGAACAAGTACCGCGTGCCGCGCATCGCGTTCGTCAACAAGATGGACCGTACCGGTGCCAACTTCCTCAAGGTCCGCGACCAGCTGAAGGCGCGCCTGGGTGCGGTGCCGGTGCCGATGCAAATCCCGGTCGGCGCCGAGGAAGGCTTCGAGGGCGTGGTCGACCTGGTGAAGATGAAGGCCATCTACTGGGACAGCGCCAGCCAGGGCCTGACCTTTGAAGAGCGCGACATCCCGGCCGAGCTGCAGGCTCCGGCCGAGGAGGCGCGTGCCTACATGGTCGAGTCGGCCGCCGAAGCCAGCGAAGAGCTGATGGAGAAGTACCTGGGCGGCGAGGAGCTGACCGAGGACGAGATCTACAGCGCACTGCGCACCCGCACCCTGGCCACCGAGATCGTGCCGATGTACTGCGGCTCGGCGTTCAAGAACAAGGGCGTGCAGGCCATGCTCGACGGCGTGGTCAAGCTGCTGCCGTCGCCGGTCGACGTACCGGCGGTCAAGGGCACCGACGTCGACGACGAGAGCAAGGAGCTGAGCCGCGAGTCGTCGGACAACGCGCCGTTCTCCGCGCTGGCGTTCAAGATCATCACCGACCCGTTCGTGGGTTCGCTGACCTTCTTCCGCGTCTATTCGGGCGTGCTGAATGCCGGCGACCAGGTGCTGAACTCGGTGCGCAACAAGAAGGAGCGCATCGGCCGCGTGCTGCAGATGCACTCCAACAACCGCGAAGAGATCAAGGAAGTGCTGGCCGGCGACATCGCCGCGGCGGTGGGCCTGAAGGACGTCACCACCGGTGACACCCTGTGCGCCACCGACGCCCCGATCGTGCTGGAGCGCATGGCGTTCCCGGAGCCGGTGATCTCGATGGCGGTGGAGCCGAAGACCAAGTCGGACCAGGAAAAGATGGGCATGGCGCTGGGCCGCCTGGCGCAGGAAGACCCGTCGTTCCGCGTCAAGACCGACGAGGAGTCCGGCCAGACCATCATCTCGGGCATGGGCGAGCTGCACCTGGACATCATCGTCGACCGCCTGCGTCGCGAGTTCAACGTCGAGGCCAACGTCGGCAAGCCGCAGGTCGCGTACCGCGAGACCATCCAGGCCGCCGACGTCAAGTCGGACTACAAGCACGCCAAGCAGTCGGGCGGCAAGGGCCAGTACGGTCACGTGGTGATCGAGCTGTCGCCGCTGACCGCGGCCGACCGCGAGAAGCACGGGGCGGACGTCAAGGACGATTTCCTGTTCCTGAACGAGATCACCGGTGGCGTGATCCCGAAGGAGTTCATCCCGTCGGTCGAGAAGGGCCTGCGCGAGACCATCACCAGCGGCCCGCTGGCCGGCTTCCCGGTGGTGGACGTCAAGGTCAAGCTGGTGTTCGGCTCGTACCACGACGTCGACTCCTCGGAAATGGCGTTCAAGCTGGCCGCGTCGATGGCCTTCAAGCAGGGCTTCGCCAAGGCCAAGCCGGTGCTGCTGGAGCCGATCATGAAGGTCGAGATCGTGACCCCGGAGGACTACCAGGGCGACGTGATGGGCGACGTGAGCCGTCGTCGCGGCGTGCTGCAGGGTTCCGACACCAACATCTCCGGCGTCGTCATCAACGCGATGATCCCGCTGGGCGAGATGTTCGGCTATGCCACCCAGCTGCGCTCGATGAGCCAGGGGCGCGCCACGTTCTCGATGGAATTCGACCATTACGAGCCGGCGCCGAACAACATCGCCGACACCGTCGTCAAGAAGGCCTGAGCCGTCCGGCTCGGGCCCTCCAAACAAACATCAGCTAATCAAGGAACAGAAACATGTCCAAGGGTAAGTTCGAACGTACCAAGCCGCACGTCAACGTGGGCACCATCGGCCACGTCGACCATGGCAAGACCACGCTGACCGCTGCTCTGACCAAGGTCGGCGCCGAGCGCTTCGGTGGT
>NZ_JAIKTS010000007.1 GCF_023556335.1 Stenotrophomonas mori | reverse complement strand
ACGGCAAGCACAAGGTCAGCCTGGACAAGGTCATCAAGACCATGCGCGACACCGGCCGCGACATGCAGGACAAGTACAAGGAAACCAGCCGCGGCGGCCTGGCCGTCAACGTCATCGAATGCTGAGCGTTTCCCCCTCATCAACACCCGCGAAGGACATCCCATGAATCCATCGATCCCACCGGTCCGGCCGGCCCGCTCCCTGCTCCTGCTGGCGCTGCTCGCCGCCGGCATCGCCCCGGCCTACGCCCAGCAGGACGGCGACCACGCCGCGCTGCTGGAACAGGTCGCGCAGCTGCGCGCGCAGCAGGCGCAGCTGGCACGCATGCAGCAGGACAACGAAGCCGCGCTGCGCACCCTGGAAAGCCGTCTCGGCGTGGCCGCCGTCCCGGCCATGGCGCCGCCGGCGGCACCCGCTGCGGCCCCCGTGGCGCCGGCCAGCGCACCGGCAGCGCCGGCGACCACCGCCAGCGCACTGTCGCGGCTGACCGTCAGCGGCGACATGCGGGTGCGCTCGCAGTTCGAGAACTCCAACGACAATGCCCGCGACCGCACCAGCGGCCAGGTGCGCGGCCGCCTGGCCGCCGCCTTCGCGGTCAACGACCGCATCAGCATCGGCGCGCGCCTGGTGACCGGCAACCCCGACGATCCGCGCAGCACCGACGTGCAGCTGTCCAACTGGGACAACGACCTGGAAGTGAGCCTGGACCAGGCCTGGCTGAAGCTCGCGTTCGGCGCGCTGGACGTGCACGCCGGCAAGATCCCGCAGCCGTTCACCCGCACCGAGCTGGTGTGGGACGGCGACGTCAACCCGCAGGGCCTGTCGGCCAACTGGAAGCATGCGTTGGCCGACGGCGGCGGGCTGCGCGCCAACGGCCTGTTCTTCGTCATCGACGAGCAGGCCACCGGTGGCGACAGCACCATGGTCGGTGCGCAGGTCGGCTACGACAGCCCGGCGCTGGGCGACTGGCGCTTCGACGCCTCCGCCGCGCACTACCGCTACAGCATCGGCAGCACGGTCGGCGCCACTGCCACCGACTGGCGCAGCAACCTGCTCAACCCCGACGGCAGCTACGTGTCCGGCTTCCACCTCAACGACGTGATCCTCGGCGCCAGCTATTCCGGCTGGGGCGAGCGCTGGCCGCTGCGCATCGTCGGCGACTACGTGCACAACAGCGCCGCGCGCACCGACGCCGACAGTGGCTACGGCGTCGACCTGCTGCTCGGCCGCGCGCAGCAGCCCGGTGACTGGCGCGTCAGCTACGGCCATTCGATGGCGGAAGTGGACGCGGTGCTGACCGCGTTCTCGCACGACAACATCGGCCTGGCCAGCAACTACCGCATGCATGCCTTCGGCGTGGACTACGTGCCGTGGCCGAAGACCACCCTCAGCGCACTGTGGTACCGCTACCGGCCGCTGTCGGCACGCTATGCCGGCAGCGCCGATCCGGGCGACTGGCTGAACCGCTTCCGCGTCGCGCTGATGGTCAGCTTCTGAGTCCCGTTCCCGCAGGCGCGGCTGAGCCGCGCCTGCGGGAACCACCGCATCACTTGCGGGCGCTGAAGATCGGCGTCAGGTAGTCGGGGGTTCCCTCGATCCGCTGCAACGCGGGGTAGCGCAGGCCATCGCGGTACTCCAGGGTGAGCGTGCGGTAGACATCCATCTGCTTGACCAGCAGCCGGATCGGCTGGGTGCCGTGGCGGGCGGCACGCACCGCCTCCTCCAGCTCCTCCGCGCTGTACTGCAGGTCGTTGACCGCCAGCACCTGCATGCCGCTGCCCAGTCCGGCAGTGAAGGCCGGGCTGTCCCAGCGCACTTCGGTGACCTTGCCGGCGCTGTCCAGCGCCATGCCCAGCGAATAGATGAAACTGGCGCCGCGGCCGCGCATCAATGCCTTGTAGTAGGCGCTGGGGGTGTCGCTGTAGACCAGCTTCCAGCCGGCCGCCTCGATGCCGTCGGTCAGCGCGCGGCGGCCATCCACCCGCTCGCGCAGGAACGCCGCCCAGTCGCCGGTGGGCTGGACCTGTTCCAGGGTCGCGGCGACATCTTCAAAGACATAGGGATCCGGGCGTTCCCACTGGCCGTCGTTCTGGCCGAAGAAGGCCTTGGCGAAATCGTCCAGGCTGCGCTTGCCCTTGCTGAGCCGGCGGATGCGTACGTCCGCCTCCAGCCACAGCATCTGCCCGCCCTGGTAGTAGTCCTCGCTCATCTGGTAGCCGCGGTACGGCTTGGGCCGGCGGCGCGCGATCACCGGATCGTTGGTGGTGTCGCCGAGCGTGCGCCACTGCAGGCCCGGGCGGTTGTCGGCATAGGTGGCCGCGACCAGCGCCAGCGCATCGCGCGAGGCGTCCAGCGGGCGGATGCCGGCGCGGGCGCTGAGCACGTTGCCCCAGTACTGGGTCTGGCCTTCGTACACCCACAGCAGGCCGCCCTGCATCGGCACGTTGTAGTGGCCCGTGGCCAGCCCCGCCGGGCGCCGGTACTTGCCGTCCCACGAGTGCGTGTACTCGTGGCCGAGCAGGTCGCTGCTGCCGACCTTGGGATCCCAGCCGCTGAAATAGTCGCGCGCCTCGCTGTTCTCGCTGGAACGCTGGTGCTCCAGGCCGATGCCGCCGAGCTGGTTGGTCACCGCGAACAGGAAGTCATAACGGTCGTAGTGCTCGGCGCCGAACAGCCGGCGCGCCTGGGTCACCAGCGCGCGGTGCTGGGCGATGTGCTCGGGCTTGGCCTCCAGGTCCTTGGCGCGGTCGGCGAACACGTTCAACCGCACCGGGCGGGTGCCCGGGTCGGCCAGTTCGAACGCCCGGTGGTAGCGGCCGGCGAACACCGGCGAATCCACCAGGACCTCCAGGTTGGCCGGCGCATAGTGCACGGTGTCGCCGTCGCGGCGCGCGACCGGCAGCGCGCTGGCCGCCTCCCAATCCTGCGGATAGCGGACACTGGCCCGGTAGGTGATGGCATGCGCGGCATGCCCGGCCGGATACAGCACCATCGCGTTCCACTGCAGGTTGAGCATGTTCGGGGTCATCACCGTGCGTCCCTGCGCGGCGTCGGTGGGGCTGAGGAACTGGTAGTCCATGCGCAGCTCGGCCACGCCTTCGGGCACCTGCACGTTGAAGGTGTAGACGTCCAGCGGATCGCGCGTCCATTCCAGGCGCTGGCCGCCGCCGCTGACCACCAGCCCGGCCAGCTTCTCGATCGCACCGGTGGGCGCATGGTTGCCCGGCAGCCAGGCGGGATAGTGGAAGCGCTGCAGGCCCGGGCGTACCGGCACGGTCTGGCGGATCCTGAAGACCCGCTGGCCCAGGTCGGTGGCGTCGACCTCCAGCTGGACGGTGCCCGGGTAGGCGACGTCGCTGATGGCCACGCCGCGGGCATCCGTGGTGGGCACGTCGGGCGCGGCCTGCGCCATGGCGATGGCGGCCATCAGGGCCATACCCAGCAACACGGGACGATTGGAACGCATGGACGGCAGCCTCGCAGGATCCTGGAAACCGCCATCATCGACCAGCCGCGCGCCGCCGGCACGGGCCAATAGGCATGGGCCGCCGGATTTCACCCCCGCGGCTGGCCGGGAATCGGCGTGTCCGTGCCGAGCGCCTCCTTGACGTACAGGCGCTTGACCAGGACGTAGATCACCACCGTCATCGGCGCCGCCAGCAGGATGCCGGGCACCCCGAACAGCGCGCCGATCCCGAACAGCGAGAACAGCAGCAGCGCCGGCGGCAGATCGACCGCACGCTGCTGGATCAGCGGCTGCAGCACGTGGCCTTCCAGCTGCTGCAGCACGATGAACACCACCAGCACCCCGAGGGCGGTCTGCGGGCTGACGGTGAAGCCCAGCAGGATGGCCGGGATGGCGGCGACGATCGGGCCGACGATCGGCACGAAATCGAGCAGCGCGGTGATGATGCCCAGGCCCAGCGCGACCGGGACGTCCAGCAGCCACAGGCTGATGCCGGTCAGCAGGCCGATCACCAGCATCGCCAGCAGCTGGCCGCCCAGCCAGGCGCGCAGCGCGGTGCCGCTCGCATCCAGCGCCTCGCCCACCAGTGCGCGCCGCGAGGACGGGAACAGCTTCAGCGCGCCCTCCCGGTAGACCCGCGGCTGCGCCGCCAGGTAGATGCCGCCCACCGCCATCAGCACCATGTCGGTGACATTGCCGGAGGCGGCGAAGGCCAGCGCGCCGGCCTTGGCGGCCAGCCCGCTCATGCTCTGGTGCAGCTGCTCGATGCCCTGCTGCACCATCGGCCCGATCGGGCTGGCGTCGAGCCAGTCGGTGAAGTGCGACCACGCCTGCGGCAGGGTCTGCTTGAGCGACTCCATCTCACCGGCGACCTGCGCGCCGAACAGCCACATCAGCAGTGCGAACCCGACCAGCAGGAGCAGCAGCACCACGCCCAGCGCCACGCCCTGGGGCAACCGCGCGAACCGCACCAGCAACCCCACCAGCGCGTTGAGCAGGACCGCCACCACCACCGCGCCGAACATCACCAGCACCAGGTCGGACAAGGTCCAGACAAGCGCCGCCAGCGCCAGCAACGCCAGCACCACCAGCACCCGCGCCACGAACGGCCGCATCGTCGAGGACAACGCCATCGCACCTCCCTCCACCGCTCCATCTGCGCGCCCACCCTACGGCGGCCTCTGCCTACGCCCCGTGATGGCAGCCGCCGGGCAAAGGGTGTGGCGGCGCGCGGCCGCCCTCAGCATTCCTCCAGGGCGGCGAAGCGTGCCGCCAGGTCGTCGATGAACAGACGCACCGAGGGCAGCAGTCCCCGCCGCGACGGGAACACCGCGTGGATGATCTCCCGCGGCGGCGCCCAGTCCGGCACCACCTCCCGCAGCTGCCCGGCCTGCAGGGCTTCATGCACCATCATCATCGGCAGCTGCGCCACGCCGACGCCGGCCAGGGCCGCCTCGCGCAGCGCGGCCATGCCGCGGGTCACCAAACGCGGCGCATGCGCCACCTCGGCCACCGCCCCCCCGGCGCCCTCCAGCCGCCAGACATGCGCGCCCTGCGGAACGCCCAGCGCGACGCTCGGCAGCAGCGGCAGATCGGCCGGGCCCTGCACCGGCGGCCGTGAGGCCAGCAGGGCCGGCGCGGCGACCAGGCACTGCCGGCGTTCGCCCAGCACCCGGAGTACCAGGTCGCTGTCCTCCAGCGGTGGCGGGCGCACCCGCAGGGCAAGGTCCAGGCCCTCGGCGATCACGTCCACGCGGCGGTCGGTGGCCTCCAGGTGCACCTGCACCTCCGGGCAATCGGCCATGAAGCCGGCCACCATCGCCGCGACCCGGAAGTCCAGCAGCATCGTCGGGCAGCTCAGCCGCACCGTGCCGCGGGGCGAGGCGCGGCTCATCTCGATCGATTCGGCCGCCGCCTGCGCCTCCACCAGCATCGCCCGGCAATGCGCGTAGAAGGTCTGGCCGACATCGGTCACCGAGAAGCGGCGCGTGGAGCGCTGGAGAAGGCGCACGCCCAGGCGCGCTTCCAGCAGCGCGATGCGCCGGCTCAGCTTGGACTTGGGCTCGCCCAGCGCGCGCCCGGCGGGGGCGAAGCCCCCGTGTTCGACCACCTTGGCGAAGTAGTACAGGTCGTTCAGGTCCTGCATGCGGGCATCCATCGTTCACCAGACAGGACTATGAGACCACTTTCCGGGTACTACCGGCTGGATCGTTCCGGATCCATCCTTCTTCTCAACGCAGCGCCGTCCGTGCTGCACACGGAGCAACGCCATGAAGAAGATCAGCGGCCTCTACAGCGCCCCCCGCCCGCACTGGGTCGGCGACGGCTTCCCGGTCCGTTCGCTGTTTTCCTACAACACCCACGGCCGCCAGCTGAGCCCGTTCCTGCTGCTGGACCATGCCGGACCCGCGGAGTTCGCGCCGGCGGAGACCCCGCGCGGCGTCGGCCAGCACCCGCACCGCGGCTTCGAGACCGTCACCATCGTCTATGACGGCGAGGTCGCCCACCGCGACTCCACCGGCGCCGGCGGCGAGATCGGGCCGGGCGACGTGCAGTGGATGACCGCCGCCTCCGGCATCCTGCACGAGGAGTTCCATTCCGAAGCCTTCACCCGGCGCGGCGGCCGGCTGGAAATGGTGCAGTTGTGGGTCAACCTGCCGGCCAGCCACAAGATGGCCGCGCCGGGCTACCAGAACATCGGCGATGCCGACATTCCGGTGGTGCCGCTGGCCGATGACGCCGGCAGGGTACGGGTGATCGCCGGCACGTTCGACGGCCACCGCGGCCCGGCCCGCACCCACACCCCGATGGACGTGTGGGACCTGCGCCTGCACCGCGATGCCGGCACCACGCTGGACTTCGCCGAAGGCCACACCGTGGCGATGGTGGTGCTGCACGGGACCGTGCTGTTCAACGGCAGCCAGGTGGCCCGCGACGGGCAGATGGTGCTGTTCGACCGCAGTGCCGGGCAAGTCGGGATCGAGGCCAACAGCGATGCCACCGTGCTGGTGCTGGCCGGCGAACCCATCGACGAGCCCATCGCCGGCTACGGCCCGTTCGTGATGAACACCCAGGAGGAAATCCGCCAGGCAATGGACGACTTCAACGCCGGCCGCTTCGGCGGGATCACTGCCTGACCCTACCCGCCGCGCCGCAGGGCGCGGCGGTTCCTTTCGCCGGATGCCCTGCAATGCGCGGACATGTCGCCGGCCCGCGCGGCGGCACCTTCAGCCGTAACCTATCTTCGTGCCTTCCTGCTTCACCACGCCGGCCCGCTCGAGTCCGGCAATGATGGCCTCCACGTGCTCAGGCTTGATCTGGCCCTGGAAATGCGCGGCGACATGTTTCTTCAAGGCGGCCAACGTTCCGGGCCTTCCGGTTCTGGTCTTGGTCAGCAGCGTTTTCATCCTTTCCAGCCGCTGTGCCGCCGTCATGGTTCCGAGCGCCGCCTTTTTCCCCGCTGCCGGCGGGGAGGGCGGCTCCACTGCCACCGCCATGGCTGCCCTTTCCCCCACCTGCCCAGCCGTCACTTTCCTGGCGACCTGCGGTTTGAACAACGGCATTTCCGCAATGGAGACCGAGCGGCAGGCGAACACCCTCCTCTCCTTCAGGTGCTTGATCAGCGGATCAAAACCCGTATCCCTGGAGATGATGTGGAAGCACCCGCGCGCATCCTCGCGCGACAACTGGCCGATATAGAAGGCGATATGAAAATCCAGTGCATTGGGGCCATTGCCTGAAATACGCACATAGTCGGCGCGCTCGCGCATGGCCTGCATCTGGATCGCCAGCTCGGAGGACAACCGGGCCTGTCCCGCGCCAACGAACACCCGCACGCGGACATCGGTCCGGTCCAGCAGCCTCAGGTCGGCAAGCTGCACGTTCTCGTGATCGATCAATACATAGTTGATGCGGCGGTTCTCGACCGGCGGCGACATGACGACGGCTTCGGCTTGCAGTCCCTGCAATCCCCCATTCAGCGAAGTCGTACGCCCGACCTCATCATCCGCGTTCAACCATGCCCCAACCACGCCCTGCGCGCGTGGGGTGCATGGAAGCTCCACGCCAGGAAGCGGCTCTGCTTGCTGCCCTGGGCCATCGCCACCTCGCGCACCTCGGCGGCGCCGGCCTTGGCCAGCTGTCTGTGCAGGTCGGGCAGATGCTCGCTTTTGGCCACCAGCGAACTGAACCACAGCACCTGCGCCTGGACGGCGACGCTTTCGCGGACCATCCGCTTCAGGAACGAGACCTCGCCGCCGGTGCACCACAGCTCATTGGCCTGTCCCCCGAAGTTCAGCACGGGGGACGTGCCTCGCGACGATGGCGCGCCGCCGCCCAGGTTGCGCAGCTTGCGCTGGCTGCCCTGTGCCGCTTCCCTGGCCGAGGCGTGGAACGGCGGATTGCACAGGGTCAGGTGGAAACGTTCTCCGGGCTGCAGCAGGCCATCGAACAGGCGGCCGCGTGCGTGTTGCCGACGCAGTTCGATCTGCGCCTCAAGGCCGTTGGCCTGCACGTTGGCCCGGGCCGACTGCAGCGCGACGGTGTCGATATCGCTGCCGACGAAACGCCAGCCGTATTCGGCCTGCCCGAGCAGCGGGTAGATGCAGTTGGCGCCGACGCCAATGTCGAGTACGCGCACGTCCGGCCCGCGCGGGATCGTGCCGCCGCCATCGCCGGCCAGCAGGTCGGCCAGGCCGTGCAGGTAGTCCGCGCGGCCCGGTACCGGCGGGCACAGGTAGCCATCGGGAATGTTCCAGTGGGCGATGCCGTAATCGCTGGCGAGCAGCGCACGGTTGAGTTCGCGCACCGCCGCCGGCGCGCTGAAATCAATGCTCTGCCCGCCATCCGGAGTGCGGCGCAGGTAGCCGCGCAGTGCCGGATTGGCCTGCAGCAGCCGCGCCATGTCGTAACGGCCCTGGTGGCGGTTGCGCGGATGCAGGCCCGCGGCCACCGGCGCGGGGCGCCGCTCTGCCGGACGGGGCGGGATCGGCATGGAGGCGGTCAGCGCGGTGGCGTGGCCGGGGACCCGCCCTGCACCTGGAAACCGGGCAACGGCCCTCCCTGCACGTCGCCGCGCCGGGCCAGCGTGGCGGCAACGGCCGCCTGCGCGTCGCGCAGCACCTCGGCTTCGCTGCGGCTGGCGTCGATCACCTGCCTGCCGGGAAGCGCCAGGTCCTGGAAGATCGCCCGGCAGCGCTCCAGGTTCTGCGCGGTCTCGAAGTGGTTGGGTTCGTCGCCACGGGCACGGATGCGCGCCAGGCCGGTTTCCGGCGACAGGTCCAGCAACAGCAGCAGGTGCGGACGCGGCGCGAAATCGTTTAGCCGCAGCAGTTCGTCCACCGGCAGGCCGGCGGCGCCCTGGTACGCCACCATCGATGGAAAGTAGCGGTCGAGGATGACCACCGCGCCACGCGCCAGGGCCGGCGCCACCTGTTCCTCGACATGCTGGCGGCGGTCGCGCAGCAGCAGGTCCACTTCTTCCTGCGGGCTCAGCCGGCCGGTCGCCGCCGAGGCCCTCAGCTGCGTGCCCCACGGCCCGTTGGTCGGCTCCTTGCCCAGCACCACCTCGGCACCCGCCTGCGCCAGCGCAGCGGCCAGCGCCCGGGCCAGCGTCGACTTTCCGGCACCGTCGATGCCCTCGATGGCGATCAGCAGGCCGCCGGGAATGCGCACATTCGTCATCGGGCTACTTTAGCCGATGCCGTGCACCGTACCCAGCCGCACAGCGACCACCGGATGCAGGCGGCGCGGCGGGCGCAGGGCGGACACCGGCTCCCCGGGACCCGGCCGGCGCACCGGCCCGGCCTCCACGGTGCGCCCCCGCGGCCGCGCCGCCGGCCGCCCATGGAACGCTCGCACGGCGGGTTGGGGGAACGGGCATCAGGCAACACGAGGCGCGCACCGATGCGGCCGGGTGCCGGAAATGCCACCTTCGTGGCTGACCGGCCGGGCGATCACCGTTATCGTGTGCCCTTCCGCCCGGCATCCGCTCCTGCGCCGCCCATGGCCTCGACTCCCGATCCCGCCGTCCCCGCCGCCGGTGCCGCGCCCCGGCATGCGGCCTGCGAAAACTGCCGGGCCGCCCTGGGCGGTCCCTACTGCCACCAGTGCGGTCAACCGGCGCACAACCCGCTCAAGCACGTAGGCCATGCGATCGAGGAGGTGTTCGAATCGTTCTGGCACCTGGACGGACGCATCTTCCGCACCCTGCGCGACCTGCTGGTGCCCGGGCGGGTCGCGGCCAACTACCTGGGAGGGCAGCGGGTGGGCTACGTGCAGCCCTTGCGGCTGTTCGTGATCCTCACCGTGTTCACGTTCTTCGTCGGCAAGCTGACCGTGCATGTCGACGACTTCGACGCCGACGCGGGCGCCAGGACGCTGTTCGCCTCCGCGCAGACCGCCGCCGAGGTCGAGGCCCTGCGCGCCGCCCGGGTGGCCGAGATCGAACGCCGCGACGGCGGTTCGCCGACGGCCGCCGCCGCCCTGGCCCTGGCCATCGCCGCCGTGGACACCGCGGCCGCGCAGCGGACCGCTGAACTGGCACAGCCGGCGCCGGCGGCCACTCCCCGCGAATCGGCGGTGACGCGCGCGACCCGGGCCGCGGCGCGCGCCGTGGAACGGCAGCACGCCGTGCTTCCGGGCAGTCCCGATGCCGGTGCGGACCCGGCACCGGCGGCGCCCGCCGCGGTCCCGGACCCGCCGTCGCTCGTGGATGCATGGCTCGATCGGCGCATGCAGGCCGGCAAGGCCAACGTGGCACGCATGGGCAGGAAGAGCGACCTGTATGTACAGGCCTTCCTCACCGCGCTGCCCGGCGCGCTGTTCCTGCTGATGCCGGTGTTCGCGCTGGTGCTGCGCGTGACCTACCTCGGCCGCGGCACCGGCTACCTGGAGCACCTGGTGGTGGCGCTGTACAGCCATGCGTGGCTGATGCTGGTGCTGCTGGCCACCTTCCTGACGATTGGCATCGCCAATGCCGTCGGCAATTCCGCCGTGAACGCCGCCAGCGACGGCGTGCTCGCGCTGCTGTGGCTGTCGGTACCGCTGTACCTGCTGCTGATGCAGCGCCGGGTGTATGGCGGGCGCTGGTGGACGACCTGGCTGCGCTATACGTTCGCGGGCAGCGTCTACTCCTGCCTGGTGATGGTCGTGGTGGCCTATGCCGCGCTGGCGGGCGTGCTGTCCTGACGGCCCGCCCGCCGGCTCAGATCCATCCCTGGTCCACCAGCTCGCGCTTGACGTAGGCATAGAACACCGGCGCGGCGACCAGTCCCGACAGCCCGAACGCGGCTTCCATCACCAGCATCGCCAGCAGCAGCTCCCAGGCGTGGGCGCGGATCTCGCCGCCGACGATGCGGGCGTTGAGGAAGTACTCCAGCTTGTGGATCACGATCAGGAACAGCAGCGCGGCCAAGGCGACGTAGAACGAGACCGACAGCGCGACGATGGTGATCACGGTGTTGGACACGACATTGCCCACCACCGGCAGCAACCCGGCGACGAAGGTGATCAGCACCAGCGTCTTGGCCAACGGCAGGTGGACGCCGAACAGCGGCAGCACCCCGAGCAGGAAGACCGCGGTGAACAGGGTGTTGAGCAGCGAGATCTTGAGCTGCGCGAACACCACCTGGCGGAACGCCATGGCCAGGCGGTCGGTGCGGCCCAGCAGCTCGCGCGCCAACGGCCCCATCCGCGGCAGCGGCAGGTCGTCGTACAGCGCGATCATCGCCCCGAGCACCATGCCGATCAGCACCCTGACGCTGATCTGCACCACCGAGGTGCCGGCAACGCCGAGCTGCCGGCGGTGTTCGGCCGCCCATTCGTTCAGGGCGCTGCGCAGGGCCGGCATGTCTTCGGGAATGTAGGGCTGCAGCAGCGCCGGCAACTGGTGGCGGGAGCTGTTCAGGATCCCCATCAGGCGCGCCAGCAGCGCATCCGGGCCACCGGTCTCGGTACGGAAGAACGACACGATGCCGATGCCGGCCAGCACCAGTACGCCGATGATGACCACCGACAGGGCGATCACCGCCAGCGCGCGGGCGCGCCCCGGCGGCAAGCGTCCATCGATCGGCGAGGCCAGCACCTGGCTGAGATGGAACACCAGCAGGCCGGACAGCAGGGTCACCACCAGGCCCAGCTTCAGCACCGTCCACATGCCCAGCACCATCAGGATCCAGGCGGCGATGCGCATGCCCGGTACGCCGGAATGCTTGGAGGCGAGAGCGTCTTGCATGTCGGCGGATCCTGGGGGAGGCGGGCCATGGTAGCGGAGCGGGTGCGTGCCCGCCGTCCACGTCCGCTGGCCGTTCCGCCGCATCGGCGACCCCGTGGCCGCTCAATCCTGCGGCGGAACCGCGCAGTCGTCCGCGTCCGCCTGGCAGTAGCGTCGCGCACGCCGCTGCTGGTCGGCCTCCAGCTCCGGCGGCGGCCGTGCGGTGGCGGCCTGGATCTGTTCGCGGCCACCGCTCAGCCGGTGCAGGCCCTTGCCGGCGGCCATCAGCCCGTAGTTGAGCCCCATCAGCAGGTAGCCGCCGCTCTGGCTGACCTGTTCCGGCGTCGGCGGCTCGCTCCACGAGCCACTGAAGCGGTTGGATTCGACCTTCACCGGATTCCTGAAGCGGTACAGGTCCAGCGGCTGGTCGTCCTCGGGCTTGAGCGCGCGTACTTCGTCCAGCGTCGTCACCCCGTCCGCGGTCGCGTCCGGCGGCGCCTGCGCCGGCAGCACCTCCTGCGCAGGGGCGGCCCCGGCCAGCATCAGGCCGGCCGCCAATCCCGCTCTCAACCGTGCGCTCCGTATCACCAGGCAGTCCAGGTGCGTATCCAGGCGCGCAGCTTACGCAGGGCTCCTTCAATTCCCGCTGACCACCGGTAGCCTGCCCCGGTCCACAGGGGTACCCTGGCGGCCCGGGGAGCGGCGTCCGTCAGGACGCCCGCCATGGAGACCCGGACGGCGGTGACCCTGCCTCGCAATGGAACGCCCGGCGGCCGCGCGCAGGCCGGACAACAACGAAAGGAGAGTCGTCTTGATCATCTGGGGATCCAAGGCCCGGCAACGCACGGCCGGCACCGGTACGTTCTTCTGCCCGGAGTGCCGGGAGGACAGGCCCTATGCCCGGGTCAAGTGGTCGCGTTATTTCACCCTGTATTTCATTCCCCTGTTTCCGACCGAGACACTGTCCACGCACGTGCGGTGCACGGACTGCGGCGGCGACTTCAACGACACCGTGCTGGACTACTCCCGGGAACAGCTGCTGGCCGCCGTCACGCCCTGGAAATGCACCGGATGCGGCAACACCAACCCGGCCCCGCAGAACAGTTGCCTGGGCTGCGGCAGCGGCAAGGCGCAGCCGCCGGAACTGCCGGCCTGAACCGGCGGCTGCGCGCCGGCCGGGCGGCACGCAGTCCGGCCGGCGCCAGTCTCACGGACTGAGACGGCAGCATGTTCCCCTGCCTGATCCCTGATCGGCAGTACCGCCATGGCGTTCTCCCTCGCTCCCCGCACCGAAGCCAGCGAACGGGCGCTGGCGACCACCGACGGCCTGCCCTCGCGCGACGGCGCGCTGCTCGGCCAGCGGCTGGCCCGGCGCTACGGCGACCGGGTGACGGGCAGCTTCACGCTGCCCGGCCATGACGGGCGCTACGCGCCACTTCCCGACGACCTGCCGGCTGCGCTGAAGGCGGCGCTGGAAGCGCGCGGCATCCGACAGCTGTATTCGCACCAGGCCGAAGCCTGGGACGCCAGCCAGCGCGGCGCGCACGTCGCCATCGTCACCCCCACCGCCTCGGGCAAGTCGCTGTGCTACACCCTGCCGGTGGTGAGCGCGGCGATGCAGGGCCATGCCAAGGCGCTGTACCTGTTCCCGACCAAGGCTCTGGCGCAGGACCAGGTGGCCGAGCTGCTGGAGCTGAACCGCGCCGGCGACCTCGGGGTGAAGGCGTTCACCTTCGACGGCGACACGCCCGGCGATGCCCGCCAGGCGATCCGCCTGCACGGCGACATCGTGGTCAGCAACCCGGACATGCTGCACCAGGCGATCCTGCCGCACCACACCAAGTGGGCGCAGTTCTTCGAGAACCTGCGCTACGTGGTGATCGACGAGATCCACACCTACCGCGGCGTGTTCGGCAGCCATGTCACCAACGTGATCCGCCGGCTCAAGCGCATCTGCGCGTTCTACGGCGTGCAACCGCAGTTCATCCTGTGCTCGGCGACCATCGGCAACCCGCATGCGCATGCCGAGGCGCTGGTGGAGGAACAGGTGCATGCGATCACCGAATCCGGCGCGCCCACCGGGCCCAAGCACGTGCTGCTGTGGAATCCGCCGGTCATCAACCCCGATCTCGGCCTGCGCGCCTCGGCGCGCTCGCAGGCCAACCGCATCGCCCGCATCGCGATCAAGAGCGGGCTGAAGACACTGGTATTCGCGCAGACGCGGTTGATGGTGGAAGTGCTGACCAAGTACCTGAAGGACATCTTCGACAACGACCCCCGCAAGCCGGCGCGCATCCGCGCCTACCGCGGCGGCTACCTGCCCACCGAGCGCCGCGAGGTGGAGCGCGCGATGCGCGCCGGCGACATCGACGGCATCGTCAGCACCTCGGCGCTGGAACTGGGCGTGGACATCGGCGCGCTCGACGTGGTGGTGCTCAACGGCTATCCCGGCAGCGTGGCGGCCACCTGGCAGCGCTTCGGCCGCGCCGGCCGCCGCCAGCAGGCCGCGCTCGGGGTGATGGTCGCCAGCAGCCAGCCGCTGGACCAGTACGTGGTGCGGCACCCGGACTTCTTCGCCAATGCCACGCCCGAGCACGCGCGCACCGCCCCGGACCAGCCGCTGATCCTGTTCGACCACATCCGCTGTGCGGCATTCGAGCTGCCGTTCATGAGCGGCGAGCCGTTCGGCCCGGTCGATCCGCTGGTGTTCCTGCAGGCGCTGGCCGAGACCGGGGTGGTGCACCAGGAAGGCGACCGCTGGGAATGGATCGCCGACAGCTACCCGGCCAACGCGGTGAGCCTGCGCGCGGTGGCCGACGGCAATTTCGTGGTCGTGGACCGCAGCGACGGCAAGCAGCAGATCATCGCCGAGGTGGATTACTCCGCCGCCGCGCTGACCCTGTACGAAGGCGCCATCCACATGGTGCAGAGCACGCCCTACCAGGTGGAACGGCTGGACTGGGAGGGCCGCAAGGCCTATGTCACCCGCACGCACGTCGACTACTACACCGACAGCATCGACTTCACCAAGCTCAAGGTGCTGGACCGCTTCGACGGCAACGCAGCCGGGCGGGGCGATTCCCATCACGGCGAGGTGCACGTGGTGCGGCGCGTGGCCGGCTACAAGAAGATCCGCTACTACACGCACGAGAACATCGGCTACGGCCCGGTCAACCTGCCCGACCAGGAACTGCATACCACCGCGGTGTGGTGGCAGCTGCCGCAGGCCACGCTGCTGCGCAGCTTCGCGCGGAAGCAGGACGCGCTCGACGGCTTCCTCGGCGCGGCGTACGCGCTGCACATCGTCGCCACCGTGGCGGTGATGGCCGACGCGCGCGACCTGCAGAAGGCGGTGGGCAACGGCGACGGCGCCTGGTTCGCGGTGGCCGACCAGACCGGCCGCGGCCAGCTGCGCGGCAACGAGGGTGGCGAGGGCGCGGTGGAGCTGATGCAGAGCTTCGTGCCCACCGTGTACCTGTACGACAACTTCCCCGGCGGCGTCGGCCTGAGCGAGCCGCTGTGGCTGCGCCAGGGCGAACTGGTGCAGCGCGCGCTCGAACTGGTGGAGCGCTGCGACTGCAGCGCCGGCTGCCCGGCCTGCGTGGGCCCGGTGCTGGCCGCGCAGGAGGAAGGCCAGGACGGGACGCCGCGCTCGCTGGCGTTGAAGGTACTGGCGCTGCTGTCGGCCGAACGCTGCGACCAGGTCGCCGCCGCGACACCAATGGACGAGGCGCTCGACCTGCTGCCATGAGTATCAGCCTGGACAAGCTGAAGGCATTGCGGCGCCAGGCCGGGCAGCCGGTTGCGGTTGCGGCGGCGCCGGCAGCGGATGCGCACACGGGTGCCGCTTGTGCCGGCACCGGTGGCGGGGACGGCGCGGCGTCGCCCATGCCGGTACCGGGCGACGCCGCGGCCGTGCCGGAGCGCGCGGGTCCGGACGTGATCGGACACCGGCCACCCACCGGCACCGGCCACCCGCTGCCATCGTCCCCTCCGACGGCCGGCGAAGGCGCGCGGCGGCCCGCCTCCGCCGAACACGACCGCTCGGTCCTGGACTGGGTGGAGCGCGAAGCGCGCTCCAGGCCGCCAGCCGCCAACCAGGGCCACGCCAGCGGTTCCGTGCAGGCACGCAGCGTCGATGCCCTGCAACGGCTGCTCGCCACCCGCCACCGCGTGGCGGCGGCGCCACGCATCGCGCGCGATGGGCCGCCGGACCGCGCCCTGCCCGGCACCGAGATCGCGCCCGGGCTGCACCTGATCGAGGCCTTCATTCCCCAACCGATCCCGTCCGGGCCGCTGTCGCTGGCCTTCAGCAGGCGCCCGGACGAGGCCGTGCAGCCGCACGACCTGCTGTTCTTCGACACCGAGACCACCGGCCTGGCCGGCGGCACCGGCACCCGCGCCTTCATGATCGGCGCGGCCGACTGGCGGCACGACGGCCAGCGCGGTGAAGGCCTGCGCGTACGCCAGCTGCTGATCTCCACGATGGCCGCCGAACGGACGATGCTGGACACGTTCGCCGGCTGGTTGTCGCCGACCACGGTGCTGTCCAGCTACAACGGCCGCTGTTACGACGCGCCGCTGTTGAAGACCCGCTACCGGCTCGCACGCCGGGGCGATCCGATCTCGCCGCTGGACCATGTGGACCTGCTGTTCCCCACCCGCCGCCGCTACCGCGGCACCTGGGAGAACTGCCGGCTGGCCACCATCGAGCGCCGGCTGCTGCGGATCCTGCGCGAGGACGACCTGCCCGGCTCCGAGGCCCCCGCCGCCTGGCTCGACTACCTGCGCGGCGGCAGCGCGCGCACCCTGCGCCGGGTCGGCGACCACAACCACCAGGACGTGGTGACGCTGGCGCAGCTGTTCCTGCACCTGGTGCAGGCCGACGCCGACGAGCGCGCGGCGCCGGTCCCCGTCCCGTAGCCGGGCGACCGCGGCTGGAGGCATGGCCGCGGCGGCAGCCGCTGCCGACCGCCACGCGCAGCAGGCCAGTGCCGCGTCCCCGGATCGTCCTTCAGCCGTCGACCGCCTGCGCCAGGCCGTCACGAAGCGCCTGCTGGATGAGCTGCTCGGCCTCGCGCTGCGCGCGCGCACTGGCTTCCACCTGGCGGCGGCCGAGCTGGGCCTGCTGTCGGCCCAGCTCGGCCTGCTGGCGTGCCAGGTCCTGCATCTCCGCCCGCACGGCCGGCGTGCCCAGTTCCGCGCGGAGCTTCTCGGCCTCCCGGCGTGCCGCATCGGCGGCCCGGCGCATGGCCTCGTGATCACCGTCGGCCTGCGCCGCCAGCGCCTGCTCGGCCTGGCGCGCCGCCAGCGCACCGATGCGCTCACCGACCTCCCCCATGCGCGTACCGATCGCGCCCTGGCGCTCGCCGAGCCTGCCCTGCCGTTCGCCCAGACGTCCCTGCTCCTTGCCCAACCGCGTGCTTTCGACGAAGGCCTGCTGGAAGCGCGTCAGCACCCCGGCATCGCGCACCACGTAGGCGCGGCCGCCACGGCGCAGCAGCAGCACACCCTTGCCGTCGTCCAGCCGCCGGGCCTGTTCGAGGTCGGCGGTGCTTCCATTCATGATGCTGTGCTCCTTCATCAGCAGGACATAGCCGTCCTCGCCCGGCGACTGCGACAAGCGGAGCCGCCCTTCCACCGAGAGCGGCTGCGCCGCAGGCGCGGCCGGTGGCGACGGCGGTACCGGCAACACCGGCACCTCGGCGGCGGCCTCCACAACGGGCAGGGCCGGCGGCGGCGACACGGTGGATGCCGGCACCGGTACCGACGCGGGCGCAGGCGGTGCCGGCATCGCGACCAGGCGCATCGGCAGCACGCCGACCAGGGCCACCGCGGCGACGATCAGGCCCGCGCCCACGCGCGGGAAGGAGGAGGTGTTCTGCAGCATGAGCAGTCTCCGCTTGAGGCTGAGGAAGGTGGGCGAAGCGCTGGCGAGGCCGGCGCCCGGTCGCGGGGAGACGCCCAGCTGCAGCAGCAGGCGTCCGTAGTGCTGGCGGCAGTGGCGGTCGCCGGCGACGACGGCGGCATCGACCGCCGCTTCGCGGGCAATCGCGTATTCGCGTGCCGCCAGATGCACCAGCGGATGGAAGAAGAACAGGTGCTGCGCCAGGGCCGGCACCAGGCCCCACCAGAGATCGTGGCGCTGCAGGTGCACCAGCTCATGGGTCAGGGCCATGTCCAGGTCGTCGTCCCCCATGCGCTGCAGCACGCGTGCCGGCAGCAGCAGCACCGGCCGCCATGGTCCGACCAGCTGCGGCGAGTCGATGGCCGTGCTGAGCATCAGCCGCGGTGCGCGGCGCAGGCCGTGCGCGTCGGCCGCCAGCTGCAGCGCGGCATCCAGGCGATGGTCGTCGCAGGGAAGCGCCGCACGCAGCAGCGCGCGGCTGGCACGCCATGCCGATGCGGTGCGCAGCGCCATCACCAGCACCCCGGCCAGCCACAGCGCCATCGCAAGGTGCAGCCACGACCAGCCGCTTTCCAGCGGCAGCGGTGTCATCACCACCCGCGGGGCGACAGCGGCCGGTGCGGCCGCGACGGCCTGCGGCACCGTCTGCAGCACGTCGGGCGCCGGCAGCACCGGCAGTTCCAGCGGCACGGCCCACAGCAGCCCCAGCACCGCCTGCAGCGCCACCAGCCACCACAAACCGCACTGGGTCGCGGCCGGCAGCCGCCGCACGCAGCGGCACAGCAGCCACACCAGCGCGGTCAACAGCATGGTCTGCACGCTGGTGGCGAGCAGGCGGTTGCCGAGCAGTTCGAGAACGGTATGCATGGCTCAGTCCTCACGGCGCTGCGATTGCAGCCTGCTGACCAGTGCTTCCAGTTCGGCCAGCTCGTTGTCGCTGACCTCGGCCTTTTCCGACATCCAGGCCACGAACGGCGAGATCGAACCCTGCAGGGTTTTCTCGACGAAGCTGCCGACCGCGCCGCTCACCACGTCCTGCTGCTCGGTGGTGGTGCCGTAGCGGTACACGCCCTGCGCCTGGCTGCGGCGCAGGTAGCCCTTGGCGCGCAGGCGCTCCATCATCGTCAGCACGGTGGAGCGCGCCAGCCCACGGGCTTCGCCGAAGCCCGCCGCCACCTCGCCGACGCTGGCCGGCTCGTTCTCCCCGATGTATTGCAGCAGGGCCAGCTCCTGGTCCCCGATGGTCTTGCGGCGCATGCCCGGCTCCTTGACTACAGTTGTCGTCAAGATAGGCGTGGCGACAACTGTAGTCAACCCCTCCCACGGCCTGCCCGTAGCCCGGCCTCAGACGGCGGGTGCCCCTATGCAGTGGCGTAAAGATTGTCGTTTGCGACAAATCGTCAAGAATTCCCGGAAAAGTTTGTCGCTCGGCGGCCTGAGGAAGACTGTCGGGACGCGCTGAAGCGACAAATTTAAGAAACAGGGAATTTCCTTCAACCGCAACGGTGATCCGGGGCGACGAGGACTGATCCAATGGCGCGGCAGGCCAAGGGTCATTCGCTGTGACAACGGCCCCGAATACATCAGTGGTGCGCTACCGACCTGGGCCGAACGCGAAGGCGTCCGGATCGAGCACATCCAGCCGGGCAAGCCGCAGCAGAATGCCTGCGTGGAACCCTACAACCGTACCGTCCGCTACGCCTGGCTGGCCACGACCTTGTTCGACACCATCGAGCAGGTGCAGGACAAGGCCGCAGCTGGCTATGGACGTACAACCGCGAACGCCCCAACATGCCGCTCGGTGGCATCACGCCAGCAATGAAGCTGGCGATAGCCGCATAACTCCACTTTTGGCAGCCGCTAAAAGCGGGGGGGATTACCCCATACGGTTCGTTGTAGATGAGCCGCATTACCGGACCCAGGATTGCGGCTTTTAGATTATCAGGCGTGAGTTCAAGCTCATGAGCTTCCTGACAGTCATATCAATCGGATTCGTATTGGCGGCGACTGGGACGCAGCGTTATGCAAGCCGCGTAAAGGTTTCGCGTAAGGAAGCACTATCGCGGCGCCGTCGCCCTGCTGATAAAAATGTGCGGCGCCAAAATGCGGGGCTCCGTGCGGCAGGTCCGGATACAGCCTAGCGGCGCAGCAAGCGCTTCGCGAAGCGCTTGCCTGCCGGAAACTTATGACGGGAGCGTTCTTGGTCTGCCACATCTTTAGAGCGTTCAGTTGCAGGTGGCAGCTACCCTCCCGAGTTGGGCAGATGCTCGCAACCTGGCACCCGTTTCCACCAAAGGCCCCAGGGATCACCCATCTGAACCCAGCCTGAGGCGACGTGCAGGGGGCCCCGCGAATACCGCGATCTTGCTGTCGAGCCAATTCTCTCTCACATCGGAGGCGCGGCTCGTAGCGCCCAGCCGCTCTGGGCGCTGACGAAAAGCCCGCCAACTTCGACATCCTGGACGCGAAGATGAGGCGCTACCCATGAGAACGCCCAAGTGTAGTTGGCCGAGCTAGGCGGTGGCGAACGTGGCGGAAGAAAGCCTGTTCCTAATCGACGTCCCGCTCCCTTTCGTCGCTAGTTCAAGACGCGTATGGAGCACGCCGGCACCACCAGAGTGGCGCTCGGCATTGCGCGGTCAGCGTCGCGCAGAACGCTTGCCGAAGACCACCATTAGACCGACGCCGGCGCCGATCAATGCACCGAACCCGCCCCACTTGGCCGGTTCGCCGAATGACAGCCCGATACCCTCCATGTTCAGGTCCATACCTAGGCCTATCAGTGCGCAGAGTATGCCGGCAACTATCCAGTAGACGGGTTTGCCGGTCAGTTCAAACTTCATCCGATCAATCACTTTTCCTGCCTCTCTTCAGTTGAACACATGCGGTCTTGACTTTGCGTGCGACGCGCCCTGCGCGAACGGCTTAATCTCAGCCTGCCTATCGGCAGATAGTTTCGCATTAGACATGCCCGCTTGAAGCACTCGCCCGACGCAGGCAGATCCAGTGGTGGCCGTTAATGCAGTGCGAATACTCCGATTAGCACTACTGGAATTCCCTGTTCAATTCGCTCAGCAGGCGCCCCTGCAGGTCGCCGATTCGATGATTCTCAATCGACTGTCGCATGAACGCCGGGGCTTCGGCCAGTGCTTTGGACGACGCTACGTTTTTTAGGCAGTCGTCGATCAGCGTAGCCAGTTCAGAAAGTTCGCCCGGATCCGGTTCGACAGCCGGATCGAAGCGGACCACACGGCGCAAGCGCACAACGCCCCAACACGCCGCTCGGTGGCATCAAGCCAGCAATGAAACTAGCGATAGCCGCATAGTTCCATTTTTGGCAGCCGCTAAAAGCGGGGGGATTACCCTTGTTCAGCGGGCAATTTTTTATTTTTGGCCACCTTCGTGCTTCTAAGTGCATGAGACAGTGCGTCACCACACTCGTTAAGACGCCCAGGCTCTCCCTTTTAAACCAACCCCTTACACGGAAAAAGGTTGCTGCGATTCCTGCGGCGACAAACCTTTTCGAAATTCGGCGTCAAACTTTAATCCACTGCACAGGACCACGGCACCACCCGCACCGGCTGTCCGCCTTCGCGCAGCATCTGCACTTTCCAGTGGAACCGCGGGAGTGCGCTGGAGGTCAGTTCGAAGCGTGCCTGGCGCAGGAAGCCGGCGACCACGGCCATCAGCTCGACCAGTGCGAACAGCTTGCCGCCACAGATGTAGGGACCGATGCTGAAGGCCATGCGGGTCCCCCCGCAGGGACCGCGCACGGCGCCGGGGGCCGCCAGCGCCCACGGATCGGACGCCGCCCGCCGGTCATGGCCGATGCCGATCAGCGAGACCATCACGTTCTGGCCCGCGGCGACCTCGTGCGCCCCGATGCGGTCCGCCACCGTGGCCTGGCGGGTGACGATCGGCGTGGATGGGAACAGCCGCAGCACCTCCGACACGAAGTCGGCCAGCGGTGCACAGCGGGACAGCGCCGGCCAGCCCGCGGCCGGGTCCAGCCGGAGGACCTCTTCGCGCAGCCTCTCCTGGGCCTCGGGATGGCGCGCCAGCAGATAGCAGGCCCAGCCGAGGCTGGAGGCCGAGCTTTCCGCGCCGGCGGCGAAGAAGGTGATCAGTTCGTGCTCCAGCACGATACCGCTGCCCGGCTCGGCATCGGCGGCCAGCATGCCCGCCAGCAGCGGGTTCACCGGCAGGTGGCCATCGCGCAGTACCCGCATCTGCCGCATGATTTCCCGGCGCAGCGCGGGCAGCCGCCGCAGGCCCTGCTGGTAGAAATCCCCGGTGCGCCCGGGCGGCACGAACGCGTAGGCCGAGCCGTACTCCATCATCTCGGTGATCAGCGCCATGTCGAAGCCGGTCGCCGGGAAAGGGATTTCCAGGAAGTTCTCCACCAGCACCGAGAGCGTCAGCCGCCGCAGCACATCGTCGTCGATGGCCGCGGCGCCGGCGGCACTGTCGTCCAGCATGCGCCGCAACGCCAGCTGCCCATGACGCCCGGCCAGGTCGCAGGTGCGGCCGCGATCGAAGTGGGTGAAGTACGCGTGCGTCAGCCGCCGCCGCGCCTGCCATGCGTCGCCCTCCTCGGTGAACCGCGACGCGCCCAGGGTCTGCCGCAGCCATGCCATGTTCTTGCGGTACTGCGCCGCCCGCAGGCGCAGCACCTGGTCGGCACTCTCATGGCGCTGCAGCACCAGCATCGGCACGCCATTGAGGTCGAGAACGACATCCTCGCCGTTGCGCTCGCGTGCGAGCGCGTACAGCTGGTTGCAGATGTCGCCCGCGCCGTTCACCGATGGCGCTCGAGCAGGCCGGCCACGTCACGCACGCTGCGCAGTTCGAGCAGTTCGACCGGATCGACCGGGTGGCCGATGCGGCTTTCCAGCTCCACCACGATGCTGGCGAAGCTGAGGCTGTCCAGCTCCTTGATGGTCTGCAACCGGTCGTCGTCGCCGATCTTCTCCACCGGCACGAACAAGCATCCGGACAACAGGGTCTTGGCTTCCAGCAACATGCTCACGCGGTTAGCTCCTTTTCGTCGAGGGAATCGGGCGCCCAGTGCCCGGCCAGGTAGAGGGCGCGCGCGCGTGCGCGCGCCGGTTTTCCGGAGGTCGTGAACGGCAAGCTGCGCCGCGGCACCGCCAGCACCTCGGCACGGATGCCGAAGGCGGCGGCAAGCGCTTCGTCGATGCGTGCCCGCAGCTGTTGCCGACCCTCGCTCCCGGTGCGGCACTCGGCCAGCACGACAACGTATTCCCCGCCTTCGCGCTCGACCCCGAAGGCCGCCACATCCCGTGGCGCCAGCGCACCGGCCGCGGCGGCGGCGGCCTCGATGTCCTGCGGCCACAGGTTGCGGCCGCGTACCAGGATCATGTCCTTGGCGCGGCCGCTGATGAACAGTTCGCCCTCGTCCAGGAAGCCGAGGTCACCGGTATCGAGGAAGCCATCGGCCCGTGGCCCCCCCGCGGCTTCCTGCAGATAGCGCTGCATCACCGCCGGCCCGCGCACCCACAGGTGCCCGACCCGGCGTTCGGGCAGGTCCCGGCCGGCGGCGTCGAGGACGCGCACCTCGGTGCCCGGCAACGGGCGACCGCACCCCAGCAGCCGGCGGCCGCCGCCCCCGTGCGGCGCCGGTATCGCCCGGGCCCGCGGCGCGGCATCCGGCGCGGCCATGCTCACCGCCAGGGTCGCCTCGGCCAGGCCGTAGCTGGGCTGGAAAGCGTCATGCCGGAATCCGGCCGGCGCCAAGGCCTGCGAGAAGGCGAGAAGGTCGTCGTCGCGGACCGGCTCGCCGCCGACGCCGGCCACCCGCAGCGCCGAGAGGTCGAGCTCGGCCGCCATCGCCGCACCGCGCTGCGCGGCCAGCCGCCAGGCGAAACCGGGCGCGTAGACGATACTGGTGCGCTGCCGCGACATCAGTTGCAGCCAGGCCTGCGGGCGCGCCGCGAATGCGTGCGGAGGCAGGTAGTCCACGCTGCGCTGGGCGCACATCGCCACCACCGAGAATCCGACCAGGCCCATGTCGTGGTAGAGCGGCAGCCAGGAGCAGGCACGGTCGTCGGCGCGCATGCGCAGACCGTGGACCGCGATCGCGTCGACGTTGGCCATCAACGCCTGTTGCCGCACCACCACGCCCTTGGGCATGGCGGTGGAGCCGGACGAAAACTGGATGTAGGCGGGGATGTCGGCATCGACCGGCGGCAACGTGATCAGCGGCGGCGGCGCGTCCAGTGTCTCCAGTCCCTGCGCCCGCGCCCCGGCGGTGAACGCGGCGGCCTGCGCGCAGGCAAGGGTGGCCTGCGGCGACAGCAGCCACGGCGCACCGCTGGCGGCGAGCAGGGCGGCCAGCTGCGCCGTGTAGGCATCGCGGCCGCCGGGGAGCGCCTGGTAAGGCAGCGGACAGGGCACCACGCCGGCGTACTGGGCGCCATAGAACGCCGTCAGGAAGGCGACGCTGGTGTCGGCGATGAGTGCGAGCCGGTCGCCCTGCCGCATCCCCATGGCCCGCATGTGCGCCGCCGCCACCCGCGCGCGGCGACGCAGGCCGGCGTAGTCCAGCGACTGCACCAGCACGCCACGCACATCGTGGAAATCGACCCCGGTCCGGCCCTGCGCGGCATAGTCCAGCGCCTGCCGCAGGTTGTCGAAGCCGCCCAGCCGCAACGGCAGGCGCGCGTTGCTGCGGGGGCTGCCGATCACGGGCGGTAGTTCTCGCCCTGCGGCCGCTCGCCCTCGCGGAAAGCGGCAAACACCAGCACGTCCTGGCGCCTGCCGTCCTGCCCGAGGCACTCCTGCCGCAATCTCGCTTCATGGAAAAAGCGGCCGTTGTCCACGAAATTGAACAGCATCGCGGTATTGCCGGCGAGCACCCGCGCGACCATCTTGTCCAGGTCGCGGTAGATGAAGAAGTGGTCGAGCAGGGCATCGATGGTGCCCCAGTACACCTTGCGCCGTTCCTGCCCGGTGTCGCCGATGCCGGCGGTCAGCACGCCCACCTTGTGGGTCAGGTTGACGTCGACGGTATAGAAGCCGATCAGCAGTTCCTCGGCGAAGATGCCGATGATGTGGTTGCGGCGGCCATCGAAGCCGGCGATGAACTGGCGCAGGCGGGCCGCATCGAACCCCAGCGGCGGCAGGTTGAGGCCGGCGCGCATCGCCGGCGCATTGATCCACTGGACGAAGCGCGCGGTGACGTCGGCGGGCAGCAGGGTGCGCAGCACGAAACCGTGGGTGGCGATCTGCACCGGCGCCGGCGGCGCGGCCGGCGCGTGGGCCGCGGGATGGGGCATCGGCGGGAACGTCCAACGCACTTCAGACATGCAACCTCCAGTGACGCTCCGCCACCCGCGGCGCCGGGGACCGGCGCCCCCATCGGGGCCTGACGGAGGATGGCACAAAGCCCGCACCACCGCTGCCGCGGACAGCTCCGCGCGCGGCATGCCGGCATCCCCTGCGGCGACAGCCGGGCACCGCTGGCGGCGGGCCCGGCGGACGGGTCGCCGCCCTCAGAACTTCCACTCCACGAAGGCCTTGCCGCCATGGTCGTGGGTACCGCCGCCCAGTTGCCCGGAGTAGCCCACGCCCAGGCGCAGGTTCCGGCGCGGCGACACATCCAGGCCGAGCTCGGCGGCCAGCGTCTGCCTGGCCAGCGGCACACCCTGCAGGGTGAATGTCCCCCCCTCGACGAACCCCAGCGCCACGTCGGCGCTCCTGTCGCCGAACGCCTGCCGCCAGCCGGCCATTCCCCGCACCGACAGCGTGCCGCCGCGCTCCAGGTCGAACCGGCGCGCACCGCGCAGGCCCAGGGTGGCGAAAGTGAGCCGGTTGTCCTGCGCACGTGCCGCCAGCGCCGCTTCGCCACCGCTCTCGTGGAAGCCGTCGTTGCGGAGCTGGACATGCGCGGCGCCGAGGAATGGCTGCACGCTCAGCTCGTCCCGGCCCAGGTCCAGGCGGTAGCTGACCTCGGCGAAGAGCTGGCGGGTACGGGCGTCGTAGCGGGAACGCAGGCTGTCGCTGTAATGGGCGAAGGCCACCTGCCGCTTGACGTCCACGTCATGCCAGGCATGGGCCGCGCCCGCCTGCAGGGCCAGGCCGCTGCTCCAGTCGACGCCGGCGTAGACGGCCAGGTGGGTATCCTTGCTGGACGCGGAAGAGCGCCACGACCGGACACGGAAGTCGGACGTCCCGTAACCCCCCAGCACCCCCACGCGCCAGCCGCCGGAGAACTGGCGATCCACGCCCAGGAACAACCCGCTCGTATCGCGGTCCAGGCGCCGGGTCTGGGTACCGTGCTCGAAGCGGCCGGAAGAGCCGAAGGCCTGCACCCAGGCACCGGCATCCTCCGCCTGCCCTTCCGCATCGGCCATCGCGCCGCGCAGGCGCATGTCCACCGCTTCGCGCACGAACCGGCTGTCCTCCAGCTGCACGCCACGCATCGATGCGTGGATCTCGCCCGACAGCTGACCCAGGGCATCGCAGGCCGCGGCCTCGTCGGGCTGGTTGAGCAGGGCCGGCATCAGCTCGCCGGTGGGCGCCAGCCCGTTCGCTCCGGACGCCGCGGCCCTGGCATTGGGGCTGCAATCGATGTCGGTCAACTGCCGCGCCTGGATGACCTCCAGGTAGGCATGGTTGGCATCGTAGAGATCCTTCAGCGCCAGGAACGGCGACAACGCGGCCTGCACCGTGTAGGTGCCGTCCACGCCCCCTTCGGCCGCGAGCACGGTGTAGCGCGAACCGACGCGGTACAGCGCGTCGCTGGCGCGCTCCACCTGCAGTACCGCACCGGGGTCGATGCGCGCCGCACCGCTTACCGCGATGAGGTCGGAACGGTTGCTGGACGGATCCACCTCGACGACATAGCGGCCGCCGGCCTGTTGCAGGTAGTCGCCGTCGACCTGGAGCGTGCCGATCGAACCGCCCGGTGCGATGCTGCCGCCGTTGCGGATGGTGGTGCTGCCGACCGTGCCGGTGCCCGACAGCAACGCCGAGTAGTCCACGCTGACCGCCGAATGCGCCAGCCGGCCATCCACCTGGAGCATGCCGGCCACCACCCGGGTCGGGCCGGACAGGCCGCTGTCGCCGGTCAGGTGCAGGGTACCGGCGCCGGCCTTGTTCAAGGCGCCGGTCCCGGAGATGTCGCCGGACAGGGTCAGGGTGGTGTCGCGCTGCTGCAGCAGCGCGGCCGCGGTGGTGATGCTGATGTCGCGCGACGACGCCATGCTCGCGGTGGTGCGCAGGGCGCTGCGGCCGAACACCAGATCGCCATCGGCCGCGCCCAGGGCCTCGTCGGCGGCGATCTGCAGCAGGCCGTCGCGGATATGCGTGCCGCCGCCATAGGTGTTGCGGCCAGTGAGGATCAGGGTGCCTTCGTCGGTCTTCACCAGCCGCGATGCGCCGGTCAGGACCGAATCGATGGTCACCGCCTTCTCCTCCGTCTCGCTGAGGAAGTCCGTCTCGCCGGCCATGCTGTCACCGACACGCACCGTCGCCTCGGGACCGAGCAGGGTGATCGGGTCCCCCTGGAGCACGTAGCCGCTGGTCACGAACTGCATGCCTGCGACTTCCACCGCCCCCAGGCTGTCGTCCACCGTCACGGTGCCCGCCTCGCCCGCGAACACCGCGAAGCTGCCATCGGAGAACGGCCCGTTGAGCGTTCCGCCGAGATCGGTCCAGTGGTGGTTGCCGGCCGAGCTCTGCCAGACGCCGTCGCCGCCGTTGACTTCGCCATTGTTGGCCGGCCCGGCCGCGCCGTCCCAGAAACTGAAGGCGACGCCGGCGCGGCCCAGCAGCAGGTTGACCTGCTTGTCCACGCCGGTATCGACGAGCGCGGTGGCGAAGGACGACGGAATGCTGCCGACCACCAGCCCGCGGTCGTCCAGCGTTCCGCCATAGTCCATCAGCCGGTACAGGCCCGGGTCGAGATGGCCGCCGGGCGCCTCGGTGATTTCCAGGACACCGTCCAGCACCAGGTCTCCACCGACGCTGATCAGGTCGTTGAACGCGCCGCCGACCTCGCCGACGCGGCCGAACAGGTAGCGCAGCGTGGCGTTCGCCCCCAGCTCCAGGTCGCCACCGATGCGTATGGTGCCCGGCACCGACTGCGGCGCGACCCGCCCCAGTGCGCCGCCGTCGCGGATCGTGACCGACCCGCCGTACCGGCCGTTGCCACCGAGCTCGGCTCCGTTGTAGACCGTGACCCGGGTGCCGGCCTTGCCCAGCGCACCGTTCATCCACAGCTGGCCATGGACATGGGTGTCCCCGGCGAAGGCACTGCTGTCGCCGGTCAGGATCTGCCGGCCGGACAGGACATCGAACCTGCCGCTGCCGGTCAACGAACCGGCGAAGGTGTCGGCGGCATCGGTGAGCGCCAGCGACTGTCCTCCCAGATGGACCGTGCCGCTGCCGGCCAGGCTCTTGATCTCCGCCGGCGCCGCGGCGGCGGCGATGTCGAAACGGCCGTCGGCCCGCACGCGCCGGGAATGCGCCAGGCTGCCGGCCCCGGACAGTGCCAGGGTGCCTTCGGCGACATGGGTCTGGCCACTGAACGTATTCGCGCCGGACAGCACCAGGGTTCCCGCAGACGCCTTGGCCAGGTTGCCGGTGCCGGAGATCGACCCGGCCTGGACCGCCGTGCCGCCCGCCGCCACCTGCGCGGCCAGGGTGGCGCTGCCCTGCAGTTCGATGGTGTTGGCGATCCGGGTGCCCGCGCCATAGGCGAGTGCCGCATCGTCCTTGACCTGGACACTGCTGCCGCCCAGCGCCTTGTCGTACCCCAGGCCAAGCACGCCACCGTACAGTTCGGTGAGGCCGCTGAACCCGCGGTTGTCGGCGGTGGCCGAGGCCGGTTGCAGCCAGGTGGTGCCGGCATGGACCGCCAGGGTGCCGGAACCTGCCAACGGCGTGCTGAAGACGAGGTCGCCGTCGGTGTGGTTGAACACCACCTTGCCCGCGCCCGGACCGAACTGGACCTTGGCGGCCAGCAGCTTGCCGCTGCTCCGTGCGGTCCGGCCCTCGGCCGCACCGATGTTGAGCGTGCCGTCGCCGCTGGCACTGCTGCCGATGAACAGCGTGCCCAGTCCGTCGTCGAAGCGGATCAGGTCATAGTATTCGGGGCCACTGCCGGGTATGTATTCTGTGACCTCACCGAGATAAGCCGTGCCCAGCGATACGGTGCCGCCGTCGGCAATGGTCAGGCTGCCCGTGCCGGACACGCCCAGGTACAGGTTCCCCGCCGCGCTGGACGCATGCTCCGGTCCGACCGGTTCGATCTCTTCGCGGATGACGACGTTGCCCTGGCCATCGTCAACGATCTTCTTCGTGCTGTTGTGGGAAACCGCACCGCCCACGTTCCAGCGCGAGCCCGCACCGGAAACGCTTACCTCACCGACGCCACCATCCACCCCGATCCGGACCGGCGGTGGCGGGATCGGCTCACCATCCTGCGGGTCGTACAGTCCCGCCTCATTGGCATAGGTGAGCAGCAGCGCGCCATCCTCCACCTTGACCGTGCCCTGGGCATCAAGCCCGCGCCCGATATCCAGGCCACTGGAGAAGGCCGCCTTGCTGACATGGCCGTTGGCATTGGCCCCGGCGATGCGGAGCGTTCCACGCCCTCCGTCGGCACCGATCACGTCGACGGCGTGAAGCTCGTGATAGGGGTCGACACCGGTCTGCATCTTTCCGCCGGCGAGCACATTGATGTTGCCGACGCTGCCGGTGCCGGTGCCGAGACTGAGCTGCGGATCGAAGGTCTGCATACCCGGGTGAGCCACCGACCGCACCGTCAGCCAGCTGGCATCGACCAGGTTGACCGTGCCGGTACCGCCATCGCTGCCGATGAAATGGCTGCCCCAGTCCGATACCACCTTGCCGCCACTCAGTTCGTTGTAGTGGGTCTGGCTGTAGCGGCTATTGCCGGACCCCTGGATGTTGACCGTGCCACGGCTTCCGGCGCCATCACCGACCAGGAAGCCGCCGTTGGCGGTATTGCTGATCTCGACCACGGTGCCCTTTCCAGGCCCGGTGGTGTTGAGGTCGAAATCCAGCCGTCCGGTGCCGCCCTGCGTACCCACCGAAAGCAGGGGGCCGGTCTGGCCCTGACCGTTCAGGGAAAACCCGGCCTGGCGGTAGACCGCCCCGGCAGGCGCACGGATCACCATGTGCCCATCGGCACCGGCGCCCTCGCCGATCGCCAGCGATTGGAAGGTCAACTCATCATCGAAGAACGGTGGATGGGCATCGCCTATCCTCCACACCGCCGGGCGCGCGCCTTGCCCGTTGATCCGCGCGTGGCCGAGATTCCGGCCGGTGGCGCCCTCGGCCCAGTTACGGGTTTCGGTGACGTCCTCGTCGATGCCGCCCAGCCATTCGTTGAGCGGACCCGGTGACGCCTGTGCGGCGGCCGGTGCCGGCAACCAGGCCTGGGAAAGGAGTGCCGCGCTGATGCTGGTGGCAAGTGCCCAGCGACGGGGGGGCGTACGGGTGCTGCCGGAGACGCTCTTCGAACGCGACATGCTCACTCCCTGGGCCGATCTGGTTTTGGATGCGACAAGTCAACGGCCCGACGGCGCCGTCGAAGGTGGAGAACTCCTTAGATGTCCCACAACGGCCTGGGCCGATCTCACGGCGACCCGGGGGCTGCCACGCTGGCTGACGAAGCTCCCCGTCAGCTGGCACCTCCCTGGCGGCCACGGTGCGTCCAATGCTGAATTGCAACCGACCCAGTTGAGAGGATCGAATATGAATTAAGTGTCAACAACAACATGTTTTTTACTAATAAATCGCGGTTGCGGCACCAAGATCATGAACAGTGATTTGCATCACTATAAATATGTGATTGAAGTAGCGATTGATCGCAGGGGCCTGTGACCCGGAGCAGGACCGCAGTGATCCGGGAGGCGCTCCGATCGACGCATGACGGCAATCCAGGGACACCGATCCAGCACCTGCGGACATCGATCCCGTGGAAAACCGGCTGTGCAGGGGGCCGTATCCTGCTCCCCCCGGCGTCGTGATGACTCAAGGAAGAAAGCCACTGCGGAAGCCCCCGGCGCGCCTTCATCGTCCGCCGACAGCCGGCACGGCACGCTCTTCGCATCCTTCCACGCTTGGAGCACGCATGTACCGGCTTCTTTCCATCGCGGGATGTGTCCTGCTCACCGCGACCGCCTGCAGCAGCACGCCGGTCGCCGACATCCAGCCGATCGACGGCGTGATTTCCGGCCAGTGCCATACCGACCGGGTCCTCGGGGCCACCGGCCTGGCGGCGGCACCCGGGACGGTGGAGCGCGCACGGGTCGACAGCGACAGCCTCCAGGTCCGGATCATCCGTGGCGACGGCGCACCGGTGGCGGCACCGGTGGCGCCCACGACCGGCGGCGAACAGCTGACGATAGAAGTGGGCCGCACCAACAACATCACCGCATTGCACTGCGGCTGAAAGGCGGCTGACACGGCGTACCGAGTGACGCATCGCGGCGATACAGGGCTCAAGGCAGGCGATATGCTTGCTTCGTCCTTCAACGCACTGGAGCTCCGATGCAACCGCTGTCGTTCCCCCGCGCACTGACCGCCGCCTTCGCTCTCGTTCTGCTGGGTGCGTGCAGTGGCCCACTGCCGGAAGAGCAGGAACAGGCCCTGGACCAAGCCAAGCAGGCGGCCGAAGCGGCGGCGGCAACCGACCAGGAGGCCGCGGTGACGCCACCACCGGCCGCCAGCTGCGATGCCAGCCAGGTACAGGGACTGGTCGGCCAATCCTATTCCGAGGCGCTGGCCGAGCAGGCCCGTCAGGATGCCGGAGCGGCCCAGGTCCGCATGCTCCGGCCGCAGCAGCTGATCACTAACGAGTTCCGCGGCGAACGCCTCAATATCGAGGTCGACGAGTCGAATACCGTCACCGGCGTGCGCTGCGGCTGAGGCCCGGTGGAGCGGCGACGGGCCGCTCCCGCCCGGTGTTTCGGCTTCCAGCGGCCCCTTGGCGGGAACAGGCTGCCGCCGCAGGCCGGAACCGGAACCCGGTCAGTCCTGCGCCCGCGACGACGACCGCGGACCGTGCAGTCGGCCCGGCGTCCGCTGCTACGCTCGGGCCACTGCCGGGCCCAGGCGTTCCGGCACCCGCGCGCCGCCGCAGTCTGCGTGCGCAAGCCGGCCCTCTTGAAACCCGCACCGCATCTTTCATCTGCGGCCGGCAAAAGCAGCGGGCCGCCTCGCCGCGGCTGCCCGCCGTACACTGCAGTCCCCTTTTCATGGAGCTGCCCTGATGCGCATTGGCCTGGCCGCCAACCGTCTGCACCACAAGGATACCGATGCGGGACTGTTCCGCTGGCTGCGCGCGAGCGCCGGCGGCCTGCGCGAGCTGGGAATCACCCTGCATGCGGTAGGACGCACGCACGACGCGATCGTCGACAACCTGCCCGCCGAAGAGCGTCCGCGCCTGCTGCGCTATCCCTATGGCCGCGAAGGCGGCTTGATGCAGCTGGTCGCCGAAGTCGTGGGGCTTGGCGATGCGGCGCACACGCTGGACGGCGCCATCTACCTGATCGATCCGGTGGATCCGTCGTCGATCTTTCCCGAGGCGGTGGCCCTCAAGCGGCAATGCGTGATCCACGGCAAGCCATTCATATCGACCGTCGCCACGGCACGGGATTGGGTGGAGATGGAGCGCCTGCATGCAGGCCTCGAACCGGACCCGGGAGCGGACGACCTGCATGCGTTTGGCGATCAGACGGTTGCCTTGATTGCGCACGATGCGTGCAAGGAGGCGATGTTGGCGTTTGTTTCGGCGCATTTTCCGCTGTTGTCGCGTTTTGGCCGCCGCATAGCGACGGGGACGACGGGGTCCCGGCTCAACGAGCTGGCGTGGCGGCTGGGCTGGCCGCGCGATGTGCATTGGGTGGAGTGCCTGCAGAGCGGCCCGCTGGGGGGCGATGCGCAGATAGCGTCCTGGGTGCTTGGCGGTCGTTGCCATCGGACGATTTTTTTCGAGGATCCGCACGTGGCGCGCCAGCACGAGGCGGACATCCAGTTGCTGGAGCGTGCGGTGACGACGGTGAGTGCCGGGGCGGTGTGCCTGACGGCGCCTGTGATCGCCGAGCGCTGGGCGCAGGCGGCGACGCTGCGGCTGGCGG
>NZ_JAIKTS010000006.1 GCF_023556335.1 Stenotrophomonas mori | reverse complement strand
AGCCAGCCCTTACGCTTCGTCAACACCTCTGCAGGGCGCCAACTCCGCCGCTCCAACCCGCCCACAAGGGCTTCCCGTCGAAGCGAGCCGCCTATTATGGCAGCCTTTACCGGTACGTCAACACCTTTTTCGCGGCCGGATGCAGGGCAAGGTCGTGGCGCCTCCCGGCCCGCCGCGCCGCAGGACGCGCAAGCCGCCCGACCGACAGCGGGCCGCGCCAAGTATGCGGCCCCATCCCCTCCTCGCCGGCCCCAGGCCGGCGAGGACGAGGGTCCGCTCAGGCAGCGACCAGCAGGACGCGGGCGAAGGTGCGCTTCCCGATCTGCAGCAACCCCTCGAAGCCGGGCTGGAGCACGGTCTGCGCATCCTCCACGACCACGCCGTCGATCTTCACCGCCCGCTCCTTGAGCTTGCGCGAGGCCTCCGAGTTGCTGGGGGTGAGGCCGGCCGCGGTCAGCAGCGCACCGATGCGCAGGCCCTCGGCCGGCACCGCCACTTCCTGCAGCGACAGCTGGCTGATGTCACCCTGTCCGGTGACGGCAGCGCTCCAGCCGGCGATGGCCTGTTCGGCGGCGGCGGCATCGTGGAAACGGGTGGCCAGTTCGCGCGCCAGGCGCAGCTTGATCTCGCGCGGGTTGACCCCACCGGCCTCGACATCGGCACGCAGCCGGCCGGCCTCGGCGATGCCGATGTCGAAGCTCAGCAGGTCGATCCAGCGCCACATCAGCGTGTCGTCCACCTTCATGGTCTTGGTGACGATGTCGATGGCCGGCTCGCTGATGCCGATGTAGTTGCCCAGCGACTTGGACATCTTGGCCACGCCGTCGAGCCCTTCCAGCAGCGGCATGGTCAGCACGATCTGCGGCTTCTGCCCATAGTGTTCCTGCAGGCCGCGGCCCATCAGCAGGTTGAACTTCTGGTCGGTGCCGCCGAGCTCGACGTCCGCCTCCAGCGCCACCGAGTCGTAGCCCTGCACCAGCGGGTAGAGGAATTCATGGATGGCGATGGACTGCTGGGCGGCATAGCGCTTGGCGAAATCGTCGCGCTCGAGCATGCGCGCCACGGTGTGCTGCCCGGCGAGACGGATCATGTCGGCCGCACCCATCTTGCCGAACCACTCGGAGTTGAAGCGGACCTCGGTGCGCGCGCGGTCGAGCACCTTGAACACCTGCTCTTCATAGGTGCGCGCGTTCGCCAGTACATCCTCGCGCGACAACGGCTTGCGGGTGATGTTCTTGCCGGACGGGTCGCCGATCATGCCGGTGAAGTCGCCGATCAGGAAGATCACCTGGTGGCCCAGGTCCTGGAACTGCCGCAGCTTGTTCAACAGCACGGTATGGCCCAGGTGCAGGTCGGGCGCGGTGGGATCGAAGCCGGCCTTGATCCGCAGTGGACGACCGCTCTCCAGACGCTGGCGCAGTTCATCCACCTTGAGGATTTCGTCGGCACCGCGGCCGATCAGGGCAAGGGCTTCATCAATCGAGGACACGCTAGAACTCCCGGCTTCGCCGTCAGACATTGAAAGGTGTTAATTGGAAGTTAACCGCCCAATTCATCGAAAAGCCATGCGGCTCAATGGTTTGACGCGGTATTGAAGGGTGTCTATGTTACCCGCGTTTGGGCCCGCGATCCGGGCCGGCCAGAGAACCGAGCGATGTCCCAACCCGATCACGGCCACGCGCGCAAACGGCGCTTCCAGGAACGACTCCACCTCCTGCACGACACTGCCCTGCATCGGAAGCTGAAACATCACCTTCCTGCCGCTTTCAACGAGCGCTGGACGCGGCGGCACTGGATCCACGCCAGCCTGTTCGCGACCATCGGCGCACTGGCCGCGACCATCGTGCCGGGCTTCTCCAACGCCATCGATTCATCGCTGCCATCGGCGCACTCGACGCTGGCGCTGCCGCTGCCGCCGCTCGCACTCGGCCCCCGCAGCGGAACGCCGGGTGACAGCTGGCAGATCCTGCGGGTCGAGCCCGGCCAGACCCTGAGCACCCTGTTCGAGACCGCCGGCGTGCCGGCCACGGTGATGCACCGGGTGCTGGAGCACCCCGGCGCCCGCGAGGTGCTGACCAAGCTCCGCCCGGGCGCCGAGATCGCCTTCGACCTGCCGGTGGACGGCCAGCTGCGCGCCCTGCGCTTCGACCGCGACCCCAGCCATCGCGTCGAGTTGTCGCTGCAGGGCGACCGCATCCGCGAGCAGGTGCTGGAGCGGGCCACCACTACCCGCACCGTCGTGGCCAGCGGCGAGATCCGCAGTTCGCTCTACGCCTCGGCGGTCAAGGCCGGGCTGACGCCATCGGCCATCAACACGATGACCGACGAGATCTTCAAGTACGACATCGACTTCTCGCGCGAGGTGCAGCCGGGCGACCGCTTCAGCGTGGTCATGGACGAGACCTGGCGCGAAGGCGAGCGCATCGATACCAGCAAGATCCTCGCCGCCACGTTCAGCACCGGGGGCAAGACCTACACCGGCTTCCGGTTCGAGCGTGGCGGCAAGGCCGAGTACTACGACCTCAACGGCCGCCCGCTCAAGAAGAGCTTCATCCGCATGCCGATCCCGTTCGCGCGGCTGAGCTCGAGCTTCGGCTCGCGGCGCCACCCGATCCTCGGCACCATGCGCATGCACAAGGGCGTGGACTATGCCGCGCGCACCGGCACCCCGATCATGGCCGCCGGCGACGCCCGCGTGCAGTTCGCCGGCACCCAGCGCGGCTACGGCAACGTGGTGATCCTGGACCACGGCCGCGGTTACACCACCCTGTACGGGCACATGTCGCGCTTCGGCAACATCCGTACCGGCCAGCGCGTGAACCAGGGCACGGTGATCGGCTACGTCGGTTCCACCGGCATGGCCACCGGCCCGCACCTGCACTACGAATTCCGCGTCAACGGCCAGCACCGCAACCCGCTGTCGGTGACCATGCCGCCGCCGGAACCGCTCAAGGGTGCCGAGCTGGCCGCCTTCCGCGCCCAGACCTCGCCGGCCATGGCCCGCATCCGCGGCATGGAAGCGCTGATCTACGCCGACGCCGGCAAGGAGGCGCCTGCGGCCACCTCCACCGCCGCCGCGGCCACGCCAGCACGCGACAGCAACGGTTGAGCGCCGTTGACGCAGGGGGCGGCAAGCCGGGAAGCTTGTCGGCCCTTCCGCGCATGGCTCCCGCATGGTGTCGCCCGATCCCCAGCAGCCCCTGTTCCTCGGCCTGATGTCCGGCACCAGCGCCGACGGCATCGACGCCGCGCTGGTGCAGTTCCCGGCCACCGGTGGATGCCGCCTCGTGCACGGGCATACCTTCGACTGGGCACCGGACACCCGCGCCCTGCTGGTGGCGCTCGGCCAGGGCGGCGAGCCCGGCTCGCTGGACGCGCTCGGACGCCTGGACGCCGAGGTCGGCATCGCCTTCGCGGCCGCCGCCAACGGCCTGCTGGAACGCGCCGGGGTCGCCCCGGCCCAGGTCCAGGCCATCGGCTCGCACGGGCAGACCATCCGCCACCGGCCCACGGCCACTCCCGCGTTCACCTGGCAGCTGGGCGATGCCCATCGCATCGCCGAGCTGACGGGGATCGCCACGGTCGCCGACTTCCGCCGCCGCGACGTGGCCGCGGGCGGGCACGGCGCGCCGCTGATGCCGGCCTTCCACTTGGCGATGCTCGGCAGCAGCGGCGAGGACCGGGCCGTGCTCAACCTGGGCGGCATCGCCAACCTGAGCCTGCTGGCCCGCGACGGCAGCCTGCGCGGCTTCGACACCGGCCCGGCCAATGCGCTGCTGGATGGCTGGTGCCAGCGCCACCTGGGGGCCGCGTTCGACGTCGACGGCGCCTTCGCCGCCAGCGGCCGGGTGGACGAGGACCTGCTGGCGCGGCTGCGGGACGAACCCTGGTTCGCCTTGCCGCCGCCCAAGAGCACGGGGCGCGAACAGTTCCATCTCGACTGGCTGGCGGCGCGGCTCGGCGACGAACGGCGGGAACCGGCCGATGTACAGGCCACCCTGCTCGAGCTCACCGCCGCCACGGTCGCCGACGCCCTGCTGGCGCACCTGCCCGCCGTGCGGCGGCTGCTGGTCTGTGGCGGCGGCGTGCGCAACCCGGTGCTGCTGCGGCGCATCGCCGCCCGCCTGCCGGGCGTGGCGGTGGCCTCCAGCGCCACCCATGGGCTGGACCCCGACTACATGGAGGCGATGGGCTTCGCCTGGCTGGCCCGCGAGGCCCTGGCGGGACGGCCCGCAAACCTGCCGAGCGTCAGCGGTGCGCGCGGCCCCCGGATCCTGGGCGCCCTGCACCCGGCGTGAGCCGCAGGGGCGGCGGGCGCGGGCGCTACAGCTCGTGCCCGGCCGGGAGTGCGTGCAACGCCTGGATCGCCTCGGACAGCGCATCCACCTCGGCGTTCTCGAAGCCGTTGCGCACTTCGTATTCGCTGGCGAACAACCCCTGCTCCATCAATACCGCGCAGGTCTGTTCGCGGGTCCAGCCACGCGCCACCGCCAGCCGGCGGATGCGCTCAAGCAGCAGCGGGTCCAGATCCCGCAAGATCACGTCGGCCATGTCATCGCGCCCGTCGTCCGGCGGATCCCCCGCGCGCATCATCGGCGAGGCGCCGGGGGGATTCAACGCCCGGCCGGTGGGCCGGCCGCCGGGTCCGGCGCCTTGCGTGCCTGCATCATCGCCAGCGCCCAGCACAGCAGCACCACCGGGATGGCCAGCAGCGCGGTGCCGATGAAGAACAGCGCGTAGCCTTCCAGCAGCGTGCGGCCCTGTGCCAGGTGCTGCACGGTCATGCCGGAAAAGCCCTTCAGGGCCTTGCCCGGCATGGCGTAGAAGGAACTCAGCAGCGCGTACTGGGTGGCGGTATAGCCGATGCTGGTCAGGCTGGACATGTAGGCGATCAGCGCGGTGCCGGCGAAGCCGCTGGAGATGTTGTCCACGGTCATGGCGATGGCGAACTCGAGCTTGCCGGGGCCGACATGGGCCATCCACGCGAACGCGAGATTCGAACACGGCCCGAGTACCGCGCCGGCCAGCAGCGCCGCCATCACCCCCCAGCGCACCGACACGATGCCGGCCAACGCGATGCCGGCGAAGGTGGCGACCAGCCCGATCGAACCGCGTACCGCCCCCACGGTGTCCTCGTCCAGGCCGAGATCGACATAGAACGGATTGGCCATCGGCCCGATCACGAAGTCGGCCATGCGGTAGGCGCTGATCGCCGCGAGGATCAGCAGCGCGCCGCTGCGGTGTTCGCGGAAGAACATCACGAACGGCCCGACCAGCGCGTCGAACAGGCCCCGCGGCGTCCACAGGGGCGCCTCCTGGCCCTGCACGGCGATCACCGCGCGCGCCGGTTCACGCGCCAGCACCACCGCGGCCACGCCCAGCCCCAGCAGCGCGGCCATGATCTCGTAGGACACCTGCCAGCCCACGCGGGCGGCGATGATCAGGATGAGTGCATCGGTGACCAGCAGCGCGGTGCGGTAGCCCAGCGCCGAGGATGCCGTCAGCAGCCCGAGCTGCTCGCTGCTGGATGCGCTCTCGATGCGCCAGGCATCGACCACGATGTCCTGGGTCGCCGAGGCGAACGCCACCACCGTGGCCAGCACCCCGAACACCAGCAGGTGCTCCATGGCCATGCCCAGCACCACCAGGCTGCCGCCACGGGGCTGCACCAGCGCCATGCCCACCAGCGCCAGTGCGGCCACCGCCTGCGACAGCAGCATCCAGCCGCGGCGGCGTCCGAACAGCCGCCCCAGCACCGGCACGTCGGTCTTGTCGACGATCGGGGCCCACAGGAACTTCAGCGAATACGCCAGCCCGACCCAGGACAGGAAGCCGATGGTGTCCAGCTCGATGCCTTCCTTGCGCATCCAGAAGCCGAGCGTGTTGCCGACCAGGTAGATCGGCATGCCGGAGCTGAACCCCAGCAGCAGCATCGCCAGCACCTTGCGCTCGCGCAGGCTGCGCAGGACCTCGCGCCAGCCCTGGCGGCGGCGGGCCACGCCCTCGGTCACAGGTCGTAGTCCACGGTGAACGGCGCGTGGTCGGAAAAGCGCTCGTCACGGTAGATGGAGCAGGCGCGCAGGCGCTCGCGCAGGCCGGGCGTCAGCAACTGGTAATCGATGCGCCAGCCGACGTTGTTGGCACGCGCGGCGCCGCGGTTGCTCCACCAGGTGTAGTCCTGCCCTTCCGGATGCAGTGCGCGGTAGGCATCGATCCAGCCGCGCCCACGGCCGGGATCGGCCTGCCCGGGCAGGTCCGCGCACAGGCCGTTCAGCCAGTCGCGCTCCTCCGGCAGGCAGCCCGAGTTCTTCTGGTTGGACTTCCAGTTCCGGATGTCCAGCGCCGAACGCACGATGTTCCAGTCGCCGCACAGCACGTAATCGCGGCCGCTGGCCAGCCATTCGGCCAGGATCGGCCGCAGCCAGTCCATCACCTCGAACTTGAACCCCTGGCGCAGCTCGCCCGAGGAACCGGAGGGAATATAGAAGGACACCACGCTCAGGTTGCCGAAGCGCGCTTCGATATAGCGCCCCTCGTCGTCGAACGGCGCCCAGCCCAGGGCGGTGCGCACCTCGTCCGGCTCGCGCCGGCTCCAGATCGCGACCCCGCTGTAGCCCTTCTTGGTGATGGCGTCGCGGTAGAAGCAGTGGTGGCCATCGGGACGGAACTGCGGGTCGCCCAGCTGCGATTCCTGGGCCTTGGTCTCCTGGATGCACAGGACGTCGGCCTGCTGGCGGGCGAACCATTCCGAGAACCCCTTGGTGGTGGCGGAACGGATGCCGTTGGCGTTGAAGCTGATGATGCGCATGGGAAAAACCGCTGACAGGACCAGGACCGGCACAGCATACCGCCCGTGCCAGCATTCCCCGAAGCCATGCTTTACCCTAGGCGGCTCTATAGACGACAAGAAACCGTATTGCATGAGTGACCATCGTTCCCGCTTCCTGCAGCTGGCGTTGAATGCCGACGCCCTGCGCTTTGGCCAGTTCACGCTCAAGTCCGGGCGGGTAAGCCCCTATTTCTTCAACGCCGGCCGTTTCGACACCGGCCTGGCGATGGCCCAGCTGGGCAACTGCTACGCCGACGCGATCGACGCGTCCGGGGTGGCGTTCGACCAGCTGTTCGGGCCCGCCTACAAGGGCATCCCGCTGGCGACCGCGCTGGCCTGCGAGTATTCGCACCGTGGCCGCGACCTGCCGCTGACCTTCAACCGCAAGGAGGCCAAGGACCACGGCGAGGGCGGCACCCTGATCGGTGCCGACATGGCCGGCAGGCGCATCCTCATCGTCGACGACGTGATCACCGCCGGCACCGCCATCCGCGAGGCGCTGGCCATCATCCGCGCCGCCAACGGCATCCCCGCCGGCATCGTGGTCGCACTGGACCGCCAGGAGATCGCCTCCGGGGACGACCGCCGCTCCGCCGCGCAGGCGGTGGCCGCCGAGGCCGGCATCCCGGTGGTGGCCGTGGCCAACCTGGCCGACCTGCTTGCATTCGCCTCCGGGAACCCGGAACTTGTCGGCTATCGGGAACCGCTGCTGGCCTATCGGGCCGAGTACGGAAGCAATCCAACGGGCTGAGCGCAGGGGGCTGCCATGACGCCGATTCCATCCTTCGTCCGGACGGCCGCGCTGCTGGCGCTGGCCACCATGGCGCTGCCGGCGACGGCGCAGACCCGGCCGGCCGACGCCGGCAAGAAGCTCTACTGCTGGGACCAGGGCGGCGAGCGCATCTGTTCGGACACCCTGCCCGCCGACGCGGTCAACAGTGCGCGCCAGGAGTTCAACGCCCGCAGCGGCCTGCGCGGCAGCGAGGTCCAGCGTGCGCTGACCGCCGAAGAGCGCGCCGACGCGGCGCTGGCCGCCGCCCAGGCGCAGGTGGACGCGGCCGCCGAGGAAACCCACCGGCGGACCGAGCAGGCGATGCTGGCCACCTATGGCAGCGAGGATGCGCTCAAGCGCGTGTTCCACGAACGCACCGCGATCGTCGACAACAACATCCAGACCGCGATCTACAACGTCGCCAGCCTGCGCGAGGCCCTGGCCACCCAGCTGGCCACCGCCGGCGACCGCGAACTGGCCGGGCAGAAGGTGAGCGACCAGCAGGCCGCCGACATCCGCCAGCGCCACCACGAGCTGCTCGCCCAGCTGCGCCTGCAGGCCGCCTTCGAACAGCAGCGCAGGGCCCTGGACGTGGAAATCGCGCAGACCCTGGCCCGCTACCGCGAGCTCAAGGGAATCGCCGCACCGGCCGGTGCGGCCCCGGCAGCGAACACCGCACCGGCACCACGGTGACCGGCCGGCGCCGGCCCTGACACGATCCCGGGCGGCCTCCGGGCCGCCCCCCTTCCGCCCGCAGCCAGGGCAGAAGGGAACGCAGCCACCCCGGGCACCGCCTCCCGGAACGGCTCCCCCGGGAACGCGAAGGCCGCCCGTGCAGCGCACGGACGGCCTTCATGGAACGCCACCGGGCCCTCAGAAGCCGAGTTCGGTTCCGTCCGGCAACAGCTGCCGCAACAGCGTGCGGAACACGTCCTGGATCCGCTCCAGTGCCGCCTCGCTGTCGCCTTCGAAGCGCAGCACCAGCACCGGCGTGGTGTTGGATGCACGCACCAGGCCCCAGCCATCGCTGAAATCGGCACGCAGGCCGTCGATGGTGGACAGGCGCGCGCCGGCGAACGGTGACGCCTCCGCCTGCGCGGCGGCGACGAACCGCGCCACCTGTGCATGCTGGCTGCCCTCTTCCACCGGCACCTTCAGCTCCGGCGTGGAGACCGCATCGGGCAGCTCGGCGAACACCGCTTCCGGTGGTTCGTCGCGCTGCGCCAGGATCTCCAGAAGCCGCGCGGCCGCGTACAGGCCATCGTCGAAGCCGTACCAGCGCTCCTTGAAGAAGAAGTGCCCGCTCATCTCGCCGGCCAGCTCGGCATCGGTCTCGCGCATCCGCCCCTTGATCAGCGAGTGCCCGGTCTTCCACATCATCGGACTGCCGCCATTGCGCAGGATGTAGTCGGAAAGCTTGCCGGTGCACTTCACGTCGTAGATCACCAGCGCACCGGGGTTGCGCATCAGCACGTCGGCGGCGAACAGCATCAGCAGCCGGTCGGCGAACACCAGCCTGCCCTCGCGCGTCACCACGCCGAGCCGGTCGCCGTCGCCGTCGAAGGCCACGCCGAGGTCGGCATCCAGACGCTGGACCATCTGCACCAGGTCGGTCAGGTTGTGCGGCTCGCTGGGATCGGGGTGATGGTTGGGGAAGCTGCCATCGACGTCGCAGTACAGCGGGACCACGTCGGCGCCGATGGCTTCCAGCAGCTGCGGCACGACCGCGCCGGCCACGCCGTTGCCGGCATCGGCCACCACCTTGAGCGGACGGTCCAGCTGCACGTCGTCGGCGATGCGCTGCACGTAGTCGGCGACGACCTCGCGCTGCTGCAGCCCGCCCACCGCATCGGCCGTCTGCAGCCGGCCCTCGGCGATGCGCCGGTACAGGTCGGTGATCGCCTCGCCGGACAGGGTCTCGCCACCGATGACGATCTTGAACCCGTTGTAGTCCGGCGGGTTGTGGCTGCCGGTGACCGCCACGCAGCTGCCGGCCCGCAGGTGGTAGGCGGCGAAATAGACGACCGGCGTCGGCGCCATGCCGATATCGATGACCTCGCAGCCCGCGCTGCGCAGGCCGTCGATCAACCCGGCGGCCAGCTCCGGACCGGACAGGCGGCCATCACGGCCGACCACCACGTCGCGCAGCCCCTGGGCCTGCATCTGGTTGCCGATGGCCTGGCCGATCAGCGCCGCCACTGCCGGCGTCAGCTCACGGCCGACCACGCCGCGGATGTCGTAGGCCCGGAAAATGCCCGCCGCCACCTGGACCGGCGCGGCCGGCACACCGGCGGGTTCCGCGGCCCCGGCCTCCTCCTCGGCGGCCACGGCGGCACCGCCGCTGGATTCCCGCGCCAGCGCCTCGCTCAGGGTCACGCCGTCGTCGTCCTCGGCCGCATCGACGCGCTTGCGCAGCGACGGCAGGCGCAGGCGCTTGCCGCCCGCCAGCAGCAGCGCGATCACCAGCAGCACGCCGGCGACCGTCGCCGCGGCGGCGGCTCCCAGGCCCAACGGGCCTTCGTCGAGATCCGGCAGCTCGGCCACCACCCGCAGCCCGGTACCGGGCACCGGCCGTGCCAGCGCATCGGCGCCATTGCCGAGCGCCGGGGCGCCTTTGCGCAGGACGGTGAAGCCACCCTGGCGCACCCCCAGGAAAGCGCTGTCCGGCACCGCCGCGGCATCGAACGCCGCGCTCAGCCGGGTCAGGGGCTGGCGCACATAGACGATCGCCGGCCGGCCCTGCAGCTGCACCGGCGCCGCCAGGCCCAGCCGCGGGCCGTTGCCGTCGCGCACCACGCGCGCCACCGGCGCGCCCTCGCTCATCGCCAGCTCCAGCAGGGCCAGGCGCGAATACCCGAAGGTCCCGGGGTCGGCATAGGCTTCGGACAAGCCGCCATCGAACACCTGGGCCTCGTCCACCCCGCGCCAGGTCTCGCGCAGCGCCGCCATCGCGGCCGCGGCGTCGCCGCGGGCCAGGGCCGCCGCGACCGGCTCCAGTGCCAACTGCCGGGAGAACTGCGCGGTCTGCGTGCCAAGGGCCTTGCCCAGCTCGGCCACCGTCTGGTCCCGTGCCTGCTCCAGGCGCGTGCCGATGCCCGCCTGGCGCCACTGTTCGAAGGCGCTCCAGCCGAACCAGCCGGCCAGCAGCAACAGCAGGATCGCCAGCAACGGCGCCGAGCGGCCCAGCGCGATGCGCGGACGCTGCCTTTCGTTCCCTTGACTCATCGTGCGTTCCCCTGTCAGCGCACTCCGGTATGGCCGAATCCACCCGTTCCGCGGGCACTGTCGGCGAAAGTATCCACCACCTGCAAGGCCACCCGCACGATCGGCATCACCACCAGCTGCGCGATGCGGTCGCCCGGCTCGATCGTGAACGGCTCGCGGCCACGGTTCCAGACACTGATCAGCAGCGGTCCCTGGTAGTCGGCATCGATCAGGCCCGTGCCGTTGCCCAGCACGATGCCATGCCGGTGGCCCAGCCCCGAGCGCGGCAGGACCACCGCGCACAGGCCGGGATCGGCGATGTGGATGGCGATGCCGCTGGGCAGCAGCGCCGCATCGCCCGGGGCCAGCGTCATCGCGGTCTCGGTGGCCGCGCGCAGGTCCATGCCGGCGCTGGCTTCGGTCGCGTAGGCCGGCAGCGGCCACTCGTCGCCGAACCGCGGGTCCAGCAGTTTCACCTGCAGCGGCTGCAGTGCGTGGGTGCGGCTCATGCGTCCAACCTCTCGACGATCAGGTCCAGCAGCTGTTCGGCCAGCCGGCTCTTGGCGGTTCCCGGGAATTCGCGCAGCCCGTCGCTCCAGTAGGCGGTGGCGGCATTGCGGTCGCTCTCGAACCCGCCATCGGCGATGCCGACCTGGTTGGCGATGATCAGGTCCAGGTGCTTGTCGGCCAGCTTGCCGCGGGCGTACTTCTCCACGTCGTGGGTCTCGGCGGCGAACCCGACCACCAGCTTCAGCGCCTGCTCCTGCGCCGCCACTTCCGCCAGGATGTCCGGCGTGCGCACCAGCTCCAGGGTCAGGGTCTGGCTGCCGGCGGTCTTCTTCAGCTTCTGCGCCAGCACTTCGCGCGGCGTGTAGTCGGCCACCGCCGCGGCGCCGATGTAGATGTCGGCGGGCAACGCGGACAGCACCGCCTCGCGCATCTGCGCCGCCGAACGCACGTCGATGCGCTGCACGCCGGCCGGCGTGGGCAGCTGTACCGGCCCGCTGACCAGCACCACCTGCGCGCCGCGCCGCGCCGCGGCGGCGGCCAGCGAGTAGCCCATCTTGCCGCTGGAGCGGTTGCCGACGTAGCGCACCGGATCCAGGTCCTCGTACGTCGGGCCGGCGCTGATCAGCAGCCGCAGGCCCTGCAGGCGGTCCGGCACGGCCGCGGCCGGCGGCGCCGCGACGCTGGCCAGCGCCGCGACGATGGCCTCCGGTTCACTGAGGCGCCCGGGGCCGGATTCGCCCTCGGCCAGCGGCCCGTCCTCCGGCCCGACCACCTGCGCACCGCGCGCGCGCAGCAGGGCGATGTTGGCCTGGGTAGCCGGGTGCAGCCACATGCGGTGGTTCATCGCCGGACAGACGGTCAGCGGCGCGGTCGTGGCCAGGCACAGCGTGCTGACCAGGTCGTCGGCCTGGCCCTGGGCCAGCCGCGCCAGCAGGTCGGCGGTGGCCGGCGCGATGACGATGCGGTCGGCCCAGCGCGCCAGCTCGATATGGCCCATCGCCTGTTCCGCGGCGCTGTCCCAGAGGCTGGTGCGTACCGCCTGCCCGGACAGGGCCTGGAAACTCAGCGCGGTGACGAACTGCTGCGCACCCTCGGTCATCGCCACCTGTACATGGGCCCCGGCGTCGCGGAGGCGGCGCACCAGTTCCAACGATTTGTAGGCGGCGATGCCGCCGCCGACGCACAGCAGCAGCTTCTGTCCGTCCAGCGGGCGCGAAGGCCGCTGGGCGTTCTGGGGAAGGCCGGTCACGTGGGGAAATCCTACCTGCTCAGGAACGTTTAGCTTAACCGAAGGGGTGTCGGCAGCTGGTTACTTCGCGCATGCCGGAGCGCCATGGTAGGGCCATGCACATCCGCCACTGGCCCAAGACCGAACGTCCCCGGGAAAAGCTGCTGGCACACGGCGCCCGCGCCCTGTCCGACGCCGAGCTGCTGGCCATTTTCCTGGGGTCCGGCCTGCGCGGCAGCGATGCGGTCCGCACCGCCCGCGACCTGCTGAAGGCGCACGGGGCGTCACTGCGCCGGCTGCTGGACCACAGCCCGTGCGCGCTGGCGCGGCAACCGGGGCTCGGGCCGGCCCGGGCCTGCATGCTGGCCGCCGCGCTGGAGCTGGGCCAGCGGCACCTGGCCTCGCAGCTGAAGCGCGGCACGCCGCTGACCGACCCCGAATCGGCCGGGCGCTATTTCGTCCAGCGCCTGCGCCCGGAGCCCCACGAGGTCTTCGCGGTGCTGTTCCTGGACACCCGCCACCGCGCCCTGGCATTCGAGGAGCTGTTCCGCGGCAGCATCGACGCCGTCGACGTCCACCCCCGGGAGGTGGTGCGCAGGGCGCTGGCGCACAATGCCGCGGCCGTGATCCTCGGCCACAACCACCCCTCGGGCAGCGCCGAGCCGTCCACCGCCGACCGCGCCGTCACCTCCCGCCTGCGCGATGCCCTGGCACTGGTGGAAATACGCTTGCTGGACCATTTCGTCATCGGCGACGGCGTCCCGGTATCGCTGGCGGCGCGCGGCTGGCTCTGAGCGCCCCGGTGTCCTGCCCGCGCCGCGCCCCCCGGGCCGCGGCGCCCCTTCCTGAATCCGCGGGAGCGACCGGCCCGCCGGTCGGGTAAAATACGCCGTTCCGCGCTCCAAGCAGACCGTCACGTGAAACCCCTACTCCGCGCCCTGATCGGCCAAGGCATCGAAGCCTTGCGCGCCAACGGCACCCTGCCTGCCGACACCTTGCCGCCGGATTTCGTGGTCGAGCGGCCCAAGACCCGCGAGCACGGCGACTTCGCCACCAACGCCGCGATGCTGCTGGCCAAAGCCGCGCGCGGCAATCCGCGCGCGCTCGCCCAGGCGCTGGTCGAAGCACTGCCGGCCAGCGGCGACGTGGCCAGCGTCCAGATCGCCGGACCCGGCTTCATCAACTTCAAGCTGGCCCCGGTGGCCTACCAGCGCGAGGTCGCCAGCGTGCTGCGCGAGCGCGGCGACTACGGCCGCAACCTGGGCGGCCAGGGCCGCACCGTCGGTGTCGAGTACGTCTCGGCCAACCCGACCGGCCCGCTGCACGTCGGCCACGGCCGCGCCGGCGCGATCGGCGACTGCATCGCCCGGGTGCTGGAGGCCAACGGCTGGAACGCCAAGCGCGAGTTCTACTACAACGACGCCGGCGTCCAGATCGACAACCTGGCGCGTTCCGTGCAGGCGCGGGCCCGCGGCTTCAAGCCGGGCGACGCCGAGTGGCCGGCCGATGCCTACAACGGCGACTACATCGCCGACGTCGCCAAGGCCTACCTGCTCGGGCAGACCGTCGAGCTGGAGGGCAGCCGGGTGGTGGCGGCCAAGGACGCCGAGGACATCGAGGCGGTCCGCCGTTTCGCGGTGGCCTACCTGCGCAACGAGCAGAACCTCGACCTGGCCGCGTTCGGCGTGGATTTCGACATCTATTTCCTCGAAAGCTCGCTGTACACCCAGGGCAAGGTCGCCGACACCGTGGCCGAGCTGGTCGCCTCCGGGCACACCTACGAGGACGGGGGCGCGCTGTGGCTGCGCTCGACCGATTTCGGTGACGACAAGGACCGGGTGATGCGCAAGTCCGACGGTACCTTCACCTACTTCCTGCCGGACGTGGCCTACCACCTGAGCAAATGGCAGCGCGGCTACGAGCGCGCGATCACCGAGCTGGGCGCCGACCACCACGGCTCACTGGCGCGGGTGCGCGCCGGGCTGCAGGCGCTAGGCGTGGGCATCCCGCAGGGATGGCCCGAGTACGTGCTGCACCAGATGGTGACGGTGATGCGCGGCGGCGAGGAAGTGAAGCTGTCCAAGCGCGCCGGCAGCTACCTGACCCTGCGCGACCTGATCGACGAGGTCGGCAGCGACGCCGTGCGCTGGTTCCTGATCGCCCGCAAGCCCGACTCCCAGCTGATCTTCGACATCGACCTGGCGCGCCAGCAGAGCAACGACAACCCGGTCTTCTATGTGCAGTACGCGCACGCCCGGGTCTGCTCGCTGCTGCGCCAGGCCCAGGAGAAGGGGCTGGAGCACGATCCGGCACAGGGACTGGCCGCGCTGGCACTGCTGGACGATGCCGCGTCGCTGGAGCTGATGAACGAGATCTCGCGTTATCCGGAAGTGGTGGAAGCCGCCGGCGCGACCCTGGAACCCCACCTGGTGGCGCAGTACCTGCGTGAATTGGCGCACGCCTTCCACACGTGGTATCACGGGACGCCCGTGCTGGTGGACGCCGCCGCCATGCGCAACGCACGGCTCGCGCTGGCCGGTGCGGCCCGGCAGACGCTCGCCAACGGCCTGGGCATCCTGGGCGTGAGCGCGCCGGAAAAGATGTAAGCGAGGAGAAGCGGCAGCAATGGCAGCACGACGCGGCAAGAACCAGGCCCGGCGCAACAGCGGCAATGGCACCCCGGGCTGGGTATGGCTGGTCGCCGGGGCCGCGATCGCGGCCGTGGTGTTCCTGGCCGCACCGAACCTGTTCAAGAAGGACGGCGACGGTTTCCTGCGGGTGGGCCCGCAGCCCAATCCCGATGCGCAGCCGGCGCCGGTAGCCGACGCCGACATCGACGCCGGTGCGGAACTGCCGCGGCCGCCCGCACGCGACGAGGCTCCGGCGGCTACCCAGTACGACTTCTACACCCTGCTGCCCGGCAAGGAAGTGCAGATGTCCGATGCCGAGCTGGCCGCCAGTGCCCAGGCCGAGGAGCAGCGCCGCGCCCAGGCCGCGCGCTCGGCCCCGGCCAGTGAGGCGCAGCGCGCGCAGGCCGCCCTGGAAGGGCGTCCGGTGCCGCCGGCCACCGCCGCCGCATTGCCGGCGCCGATCAGCGAGGCGCCGCGCCCGGCCGCCACCGGCGAAGCGCCGCGCACCGCGGCGGCCACGCCCGCGGCCACTCCGGCACCGGCGACACCGCCCGCGCCCGCCGCGACGGCCCCCGCAGCGGCGGCCGACAACGTCCGCTACATCCTCCAGGCCGGGGCGTTCGGCGCGTCCGGCGATGCCGAAGCGACCAAGGCCAAGCTGGCGATGATGGGCCTGACCGCGCGCGTCGAGTCCGCGCAGATCAACGGCAACACCGTCTACCGCGTGCGCATGGGGCCTTACGGCACCGCCGGCGAGCTCGCCGAAGCCAAGGCCAAGCTCGACGGCAGCGGGCTGCAGGCGATGGCGATCAAGGCGCAGTGAAGCCGCCCATGGCGGCTTCACCCCAACGTTTGTAAGACACACGTTGGGCCCCGTACTCGTTGTTGTCCCCACACCCCCGTGCCTGTCGGCGCGCCTCGGCACCACCGCCGTGGCGGTGTTGCCCCAACGTCTGCTGCGCAGACATTGGGCCCCACGCCCTTTACATCCACATCCCCGCGCCTGTCGGCGCGCCCCCTTGACTCAAGGGGGCTGTTTCTCCGCTTGCCTGCCCAGGTGCCGGGCTTGCCCTGCTGGGGTCTTAGCGGAATGCGCCATGTCCGGTCATGTCCTGCATCCACCGGCGCCGGTAGCCTGCGAAGGTGCGAAAATCGATAGCCCCTTTCCCTGGAAACCCGTCATGTCCAAGACCGTCCTGATCACCGGCGCCACGTCCGGCTTCGGCGCCGCCTCGGTCCACCGCTTCGCCGGTGCCGGCTGGAAGGTGATCGCCACCGGCCGCCGTGCGGCGCGCCTGCAGCCGCTGGTGGACGCGTTCGGGGCGGACAACGTGCACGCCGCGGCCTTCGACATCCGCGACGACGCGGCGATGGATGCCGCGCTGGCGGCAGTGCCGGCCGCCTTCCGCGGCATCGACCTGCTGGTCAACAATGCCGGCCTGGCACAGGGCACCGCCGCGGCCCAGCACGCCCGTCTGGACGACTGGCGCACGATGATCGACACCAACGTCACCGCGCTGGTCACCCTCACCCATCGCCTTCTCCCGCAGCTGATCGAGCGCCGCGGCGCGATCATCAACATCAGCTCCACCGCCGCCCGCTATCCGTATCCGGGTGGCAATGCCTACGGCGGCACCAAGGCCTTCGTCAGCCAGTTCTCGCTGGGCCTGCGCGCCGACCTGCATGGCACCGGCGTGCGCGTGACCGCGATCGAGCCGGGCATGGCCGAGACCGAGTTCACCCTGGTGCGCACCCACGGCGACCAAGCCGCCTCGGACCAGCTGTACAAGGGGGCCGCCCCGATGACCGCCGCCGACATCGCCGACCAGATCTTCTGGGTGGCCACGCTGCCCCCACACCTGAACATCAACCGCCTGGAACTGATGCCGGTCAGCCAGTCGTTCGCCGGCTTCCAGGTCGCGCGCCAGGGCTGACCCGCCCGCGCGGCAGCGCGGCGGACCGGGTGCCGCAGGCAGGAACCGGCGCGGATGCGCCATCGCGGCCGGCACCACCTGCGGCATGTCCGGCGCCCGCCGCCCGGCTGCACCACCTGCAACGGCGGGCCGGTCCTGCCGTGCGGGGCGCGCGCCAGCACGCACGACGGTTTCGGCAGGCCCGGGCAGCCCCCGGGACGACGACCCGAAGTCCGCGGGGCCGCCGCCTCCACCCGGCAGCGGTGGACATCGGCCGGCCGCTGTTCCCCTCCGGCCAGGGTGCCCGGCAACACCGCCACCTGCCCGCTGGCCGGGCGCGTGGACCGCCGGGCCGACGCAGGAGGGCGCACACCGTGGGAGTGTCCGGATCGACGATCACTGCCGCACCGCGATGCCGGCAGCGCCATCGACGACCGCGGCCATTGCGTCCTGCGGCCCACCGCACCTCGCCCGGAACGCCGTGGCCCTGAGCGGCAGCCGGCGCAGCGCAGGTCCGCACCGAGCCGGCGATGGCCGGGGCGGGAACAGGGCGGTGGCCGCGCGCGGCCCCGCCACCGCATCCCCGCGGTGCCGGAGCCGGACGGCGCGGTCCGCCGTGCAGCTCAGTACAGCGAGGCCTGCACCGTCACCCCCAGCCAGCGCGGGATGCCCGGCTTGTACGAGTTCCAGGTCAACGGCACGCCGGTGTCCTGGTCGAACAGGTTCCTGGCGACCAGGCTGATCGCGAAGCGGCCGTCCTGGCGGCCCAGGCCGATCGAGACATCGGTGGTGCCGAGCGGATCGGTCTTCGCGTAGCGCGACAGCAGCGTGTCGGTGTAGTAGCTGCTCTGGTAGTTGTAGTTCAGGTTGGCCTGCAGCGCCCACACCTGCCCGAGCGGGTACGAGACGTCGGCGAACAGGTTGCCGCTGACCTTCGGCGCGCCCGGCAGGGTCTTGCCGCTGGCGTCGTAGTACGGCCCGCCGGGGTTGGCGCCGCCCAGCTCGGCCGGGTTCGGCGCGCGCGGGAACCGGCGGTAGGTCGCATCCGTGTAGGCCCCGGAGAACCGCAGCGTGGTGTACGGGATGCCGACGTAGGCCACGTCCAGCTCCAGGCCGCGGGTGCGCACCTTGGGCACGTTGCCGAGCGCGGCCACGTAGGCCGGCTTGCCGTCGTTGTTCAGCGCGGTCTGCAGCTCGTCATGGACGAAGGTGTTCTGGAGGTAGTCGTCGATGTCCTGCAGGAACACCGTGCCGGCCAGCGAAAGCGTGCCATCGAGCAGCAGCGACTTCACGCCCAGCTCCCAGGCCCGGGTGGACTCGGCGCTGGCCGGCAGCGACTTGCCGCCCTGTGCCGTGGCCCCGACGATCTGCGCGATGCCCGGCTTCTCGCCGTAGCGGTACGAGCCGTACACGGTCAGCGCATCGTTGATGCGGTAGTCCGCCCCGAGTGCGCCGCTGAACAGTGTTTCCCGGTACTCCGGTGCGGCAACGTCGAGATAGGAAGCGCCGATGCGGCCGGCACGGATCGCCTTGGCCGCGGCCACCTGCTGCCGCTGCGTGGCGTCCAGGCCGGCATAGTGGGCCACGCCGAAGTACTTCTGCGCGACCAGGTCGGCCAGCGCCAGCTGCGCGGCGCTGTTGCCTGCGGCAAGGTTGCCGGCGGCATCGTTGGCGAAGCCGTTGTAGGCGACGTTGTTGACCCGGGCCGGATTCAACTCGCCGGCAAAACCATCGGCCAGGATCGCGCTGCCGGCGCGGCTATTGCGGGTTTCGCGGCTGATGCGCAGACCGGCATTGAGGTTGAAATCATGGGTGACCTCCCACCGGAGGTCGGAGTACGCCGCCAGCGACCTGTTGTCGTAGCGCTCCCTGCGCTGGGTGACCAGCCCGTAGGTGGAGTTGAACAGCAGCAGCCGGCCGGCGGCGTCCACCGCCTCGGGCAGGGCCGGATCCACGGGGTCCAGCAAGGCGTACTGCGCGGCATTGGCGTAGTAGGCACCGGCATCGGTGCCATAGCGTTCGGTCTGGCTGTAGTTCGGGAACCTGCCGTGGAAATAGAAACCGCCGGTGCGCAGGTGCAAGCGGTCGCTCAGCTGCGTGTCCAGGCGCAGTTCCTGGCTGAGCTGTTCGAAGCGGGTCTGGGTGCCCCGCGGTGCGCGCAGCCACTCGAAGCCGGTATGCGAACCGGCGCCCTGCGAGAAGTCGTAGTCGCGCCAGCCGGTGATCGACGTCAGTGTGCCGGCCTCGCTGAGCCGGTAGGCGAGGTTGGCGGTGACGCCGGCGGTCTTGTAGGTGTTCGGGTACTCGCCGAGGGTGTTGACGCGCGGACGGTAGTAGTCGTCGATGGTGTAGTCCGGGTTCTGCGCGAACCAGCGGCGCTGCAGCTTGCCGAATACGTCTTCGGCGTAGTTCACCTGCCCAGGCTGGCCGGTCGCCGGGTTGGTCCAGTCGTAGCGGGCCGGCGTGCGGGTGTTGAACCAGAAGCAGTTCTCGCAGATCTCGCGGCCCTTCGGGGTGACGTCCACCGACAGGTTCGCTTCCAGCCGGTCGTTGGGGGTGAACAGCAGCTGCGCACGCACGTTGGTGCGGTCGGTGTTGCGCCAGCTGTAGTGCGTGTCGTTGGCGTTGTCGAACGGGCCGTCGGCGGTCTCGCGGTTCACGCTCAACCGGTACGCCAGCGTCTCATCGACGAGGGCACCGCCCACCACCGCGGTGGCGATCGTGGTGTTGCGCTCGCCCAGGGTGATGGCGGCACGCGCTTCGGGGCTGAAACCGGGCTTGCGGGTGGTGATTTCGACGCGGCCGACGTTGGCCGCGCGGCCGCCGTCGGTGCCGCTGGGACCGCGCACCACCTGCACCGATTCGATGTCCAGGTAATTGCTCAAGGCCGAGATCGCATTGATGCCGTGACCGACCCCGTCGACGCTGACGCCGACGCTGGGCTCCAGTACGCCGGCACCGGCGGCCCAGCCCACGCCGCGCACGAAGATCGAGGCGGTGTTGGGGTTCTGCCACGAGGTGCGCACGTTGCCGAGGCGGTTGACGATGTCGCGGAAATTGTTGACGTGGAACTTCTCCAGCTCCTCGCCGGTGACCGCGGAAATGGACGCCGGCTGCTGCTTGATCTGCGCACTCTTGACGATCACCGCGTCCAGCAGCGCGGCATCGCCGGCGGCAGCGACCGCGGCCGTCGCCGGTGGCACGGGGGCCGGGGCCGGCGCCGGCGCAGCGGCCGCCTCGACAGGCTCCGCGGCCACTCCGCGCAGCCGCGCGATCTCCGCCCTGAGCTGTGCGTTCTCGCGCTGCAGCTGCTCATTGGACTGGGCATTCGCCGGTGCCGGCAACAGCGCGCCGGCAAGCGCGGCGGCGATCAGGCAGGCCAGCAGCGAACGGGCAGGCGGGCGATCGGGCTCCACCGCGGCGACGGCGGAGAGGGACGTACGATGACGCGTGGGGGCGTACTGCATCCGGGTGAATCCTCTGGTCGGGCTGAGCGACGGATGCTAGGAACTCGCGGCCACGCTGGATAATGACCGCATCGCATGAAGTGCCATCGCCGGCGGCATCAACCAGCGGGTGCGTGCAGGCCGTCGCCACGGGTCATATCGGCATCGCCATCGGCTATTTCCGCGGCGGCAGGCGAGCACGGAAAGTCGGCAGTCATCCCGGCCATCCGGCCCATCGTGGAGTCCCGCCTGTCATGCCCATCGCACGCCCCATGCTGCTTGCCCTCACCGCCGCCGCGCTGTCCACGGCCCTGCTGCTGCCACCGGCGTCGGCCACAGCGTCCGGCTCGCCGCTGCGCGGCCACCTGGTCGAGAAGAAGGCCGCCATCCAGGCGCAATCCGCGCAGCCCGGCGCGCCCACCGCCATCCATGCCCGGGTCACCGCCGAAAGCCGCTCGGGCGTGCGTCGCCTGCGCATCGGCCCGTCCGGCACCTTCCAGTACCTCAGCGACAGCGGCCGCGACTATGCCGGCTACAACCTCGGCGCCGGCTCGTGGGATTCACTGGTGGGCGTGCTGTCCAGCGCCATCGCCGACGAATACCTGGTGCAGGCGGCGGTGGCGGACATCCCGATCGACGGCCTGGACGTGGTGTTCACCAGCCTGCCCCGGCGCAAGAGCGCCAACCTCAGCTACCCGAACGACCTCTCCTACGTGGCCTACATCGACTCGCCGGCCAGCGATGCCCAGCTGCAGGCGCTCAAGCGCAGCGTGCATGCGCAGTCCTCGGCCATCGACCTGGTGACCCGCGCGCAGCCGGTCAGCCGCATCGAGGTGACCTACGTCCAGACGCCGGCCACGCGCGATCCGGGCCTGCCGCCGGGCCTGCGCGACTTCATCACCGAGGAGAAGCGCCCGGCGGTGCTGGCCAAGCAGCGCGAGGCCGCGGCCGGTACCGCCACGGTGGAGAGGCTGGTCGCGCGCGCGCGCGTGCAGCCGCACACCGGGCTGCGGCAGGTGTTCATCGGCGAGGACGGCTACCACCTGCAGCTGCACGACAGTGCGCCGGGCCTGCTCGGCTACGGCCTGGGCCCGACCGCGGAAGAGCACCTGATCGGCGTCACCACCACCTGCCCGGCGCACATCTTCGAAGTGCAGGCGGCGGCCCGCAACGTGCTGCTGGATGCGCTGGAAGTGACCGCCGACGCGGAACTGAGCCCGCGCTTCGGCCGCGACGCGGAGGGCCCGGCACGCTTCCAGGACCTCCGCTACAGGGCGCGGATCGCGTCACCGGCGTCGGAGCAGGACATCCTCGCACTGCGCGATGCCGTCGAGGAGAGCTGCCCGCTGTACAACCTGGTCAAGGACGAACAGACGCTGGAAGGCCGCGTCGTCCACGGCGCCTATCCGGGCGGCTGACCCGCACGGGGCCAGCGCCGGACGCGCCCCTCCCGCACGCCGGGGAGGGGCGCCTGCCCGCCGGGCTCAGCCCAGGGGTTCGTCGGACAGGTAGGTGTAGCCGGTGAGGCCCGCTTCCAGTTCCGCCTCCAGCGCGGCGGCCTGCGCCGGCGCCAGCGCGGTCGCGGCCAGCCGCTGCCGGTAGGCGGCGCGCAGGTCGTCCAGCTGGTAGCCGACGTAGTCGAGCATCACGTCGGTGGTGTCGCCGCGGCGCTGCGGCGCGATGCGGTAGCCGTCGCCGTCGAGCGCCACTTCCACCGCGTCGGTATCGCCGAACAGGTTGTGGATGTCGCCGAGGATCTCCTGGTAGGCACCGACCAGGAAGAAGCCGATGCAGTAGCTTTCGCCCTTCCCCAGCGCGTGCAGCGGCAACGAGCTGTCCAGGCTCTGGTTCTGCACATAGGTCTCGACCATGCCGTCCGAGTCGCAGGTCATGTCGGCCACCACGCCGCGGCGATCCGGGCGCTCGTCGAGGCGCTGGATCGGCAGGATCGGGAACACCTGGTCGATCGCCCAGACGTCGGGGATCGACTCGAACACGCTGAAGTTGACGAAATACTTGTCCACCAGGCGTTCGTTCAGTTCGTCCAGCACCGGCCGGTGGCTCTTCTCGTCGTAGCTCAGGCGCGCGCGCACGCCATGCGCTACGGCGTAGAACAGGTCGTCGATCCGCGCCCGCTGCGGCAGGTCGATCTGGCCCAGCGCATAGGCGCTCAGGCCCTCGGCATGGAAGTGCTGGGCCTCGTGGAACAGCTCCACCGCCGGGCGCACGTCCAGCTCGCCGTGGATCTCGCGCAGGTGGCGGATCGCCGCGGGTTCATCGTCGTGCGCCTCCGGCACGCGGCCCTCCGGCGCCTGCTCCACCTCGGCGACATTGGCGACCAGCACCGCGTGGTGGGCGGTCATCGCGCGGCCGCACTCGGTGAGGATCCGCGGCGGCGGCAGGCCGTTGGCCTCGCAGGCCTCGGCCAGCGGCTGCACGATGTTGCTGGCGTAGGAGTTCACCCCATAGTTGATCGAGCAGTAGCTGCGCGAGCGGGTGCCCTCGTAGTCCACGCCCAGCCCGCCGCCCACGTCGACGTGGGTGATCTTCGCCCCCAGCCGCGACAGCTCGACGAAGTAGCGGGTCGCCTCGCGCATGCCGTTGGCGATATCGCGCACGTTGCTGATCTGGCTGCCCATGTGGAAGTGCAGCAGGCCCAGGCAGTCGGCGTACTCGGTGTCGCGCAGCGACTTCCACAGGTCCAGCAGCTGCCGCGGGGACAGGCCGAACTTGGCCTTGTCGCCGCCGCTGTTCTGCCATTTCCCGGCGCCCAGCGAGGCCAGCCGCATGCGCACGCCGATCCCCGGCTTCACGTCCAGCGCCCGGGACTCCTCCAGCACCAGCTTCAGCTCGGAGGGTTTCTCGATGACGATGTAGGTCTGCAGGCCCAGCTTGCGGCCGATCAGGGCCAGGCGGATGTACTCGCGGTCCTTGTAGCCGTTGCAGACGACCAGCCCACCCGGCCGCGACAAGGCCAGCACCGCCATGAGTTCGGGCTTGGAACCGGCCTCCAGGCCGAAACCCTCGCCGTGGTGGCTGGCCAGCGTGCCGGCCACCCCGCGCTGCTGGTTGACCTTGATCGGGTACACCGCGGTATAGCCGCCGGTGTAGTCCCACTCCTGCTGGGCATGCGCGAACGCCGCCTGCAGCTTGCCCAGCCGCTGCCCGAGGATGTCCGGGAAGCGCACCAGCAACGGCAGCCTGGCGCCGGCGGCGCGGGCCGAGGCGACCACCTCCGGCAGCGACACCGTGGCGCCGTCGGCGCCTTTCGGGCGCACCACCACGTGTCCCGCGGCGTCCACATCGAAATACCCGTCGGACCAGTGCGGAATCGAATAGGCCTTGCGGGCCAGTTCGAGGGACCAATCGCTCATCGGCGTAGCAACTCTCGGCTAGGGGTGAAAGGAGGCGCATTCTAACGCCTGCGCCCCGGGTGTCCGTTACAATCCGCGCCCGCGCCCCCGGCGCCCCTTCCCGCGACCGGGAACGGGCCGGGACAGGGGCCGGGAGCCGCGCCTCGCGGCGGCCGGCGGCACGGGGCCCTCCCCCGTGTTCATCCGCCGCCCCGCGTACCGCCCCGGCCCGCCAGCGACACGCCTTCACCAGCGACGGGTGGAGGAACAGAACCGCCCTCTCCTCCCAGGACCACCGCCATGACCACCCACGACAACTGGTTCATCGAACACTTCCAGCCGACCGGCTCGGCCATCGGCTTCCGCCTCACCGCCAAGCTGGACGAAGTGCAGTCGCCGTTCCAGAAGATCGAGATCTACGACAGCACCGACTGGGGCAAGCTGATGGTCATCGACGGCGCCATGATGCTGACCGCCAAGGACAACTTCTTCTACCACGAGATGATCAGCCACCCGGTGCTGTTCACCCACCCGGCGCCCAAGCGCGTGGTGATCATCGGCGGCGGCGACTGCGGCACCCTGCGCGAAGTGCTCAAGCACCCGGGCGTGGCCAGCGTCACCCAGTGCGATATCGACGAGCAGGTCACGCGCATGGCCGAGAAGCACTTCCCGGAGCTGTGCCGCTCCAACGGCGACCCGCGCGCCGAACTGCTGTTCGACGACGGCGTGGCCTACATGGCCAACTGCCCGGCCGGCAGCGTGGACGTGGTGATCGTGGATTCCACCGACCCGGTCGGCCCGGGCGAGGGCCTGTTCAACAAGGCCTTCTACGAAAGCTGCTGCAGGGCGCTGAAGGAAGACGGCATCCTGGTCCAGCAGTCCGAGTCGCCGCTGATGCAGCTCGAGCTGATCAACGACATGCGTGCCGAGATGGGCAAGGCCGGCTTCGACTCGTTCAAGACCCTGCCGTTCCCGCAGCCCTGCTACCCGACCGGCTGGTGGAGCGTGACCCTGGCGCGCAAGGGCGGCCGCGGCTTCGACTTCCGCCAGGCCGATTCGAGCACCAAGGCCTTCGACACCCTGTACTACACCGCCGCGCTGCACACCGGCGTGCTGGCCACCCCGCCGTTCGTCGCGTCGGCCCTTCGCGACTGATACGGCAACTCGGCGCGATGCGCTGACACCCCGCGACCGGCCACGAAGACGGCAGGGCCCGGCACGCCGGCCGCCTGCCGCAGGCGGGGACATCCTTGAAGGGAGCGCGGTGCGCCAAGGCCCCCGTGCGGACATCGGCACGGGGTTTCCTGCCGTGACCGGCGCCGCCGGGGCACGCCCCAGGGCCGGCGGGGCCCCTCTGGACGCTCGCGTCGGCGTGCGCGGGAAATCCATCACCGGAGAGACCGGAAGCATCCCCCCGGCCCGGCGCCGGGGCGCTCAGAGCGCCCAGATGCCGACAACCACCGCGGCCACCAGGCCCCACTTGAGCGCGTAGTAGGCCAGCCGGCTGCGTTCGCGCAGCGCCTTGGCCTTCAGCCGCAGCGTGTACAGGTGGCCGAATGCGCGGTTCACGCCGCCGGTCGGGTCGCCCGGCAGGTTGGGCGACGCGCCGCCGGCCAGCAGCGTCGCCGCCACCGCACGGTTGAACAGGCCCGGCAGCCCGAAGCGCAACGGACGGGCGATGTCGCAGAACAGGATCACCCGGTCCTGCGGCGTGTTGTTGTGCGCATGGTGGATGTAGGTCTCGTCGAACATCATCCATTCGCCGTCGCGCCAGCTCTTCCTGATGCCGTCCACCTCGATGTAGCAGCCATCGTCGTTCGGCGTGCTCAGGCCCAGGTGCAGGCGCAGCGAACCGGCGAACGGATCGCGGTGCGGCCGCAGCTCGCTGCCCGGCGGCAGCTGCGCGAACATCGCCGCGCGCACCTCGGGGATCGATTCGATCAGCGCGGTGGTCTTCGGGCACAACGCCCTGGCCGACGGATGCGCGGGACCGTACCAGCGCAGGTAGAAGCGCTTCCAGCCGCGGCGGAAGAACGAATTGAAGCCGGCATCGTTGTAGCTGCTGGAGGCCGCGATCTTCTCCGCGTCGCGCAGCGCCACCGCCTCGTCGCGGATCACCCGCCAGTTCCGGCGCAGCGGTTCGAGTTGCGGGAACACCGCGCCCGGGTCCAGGAACGGCGTGGTCGGCACCCTGGAGAACAGGTACATCACCGCGTTGACCGGGGCCATGAAGGTGGAATGGTCCAGGATCTGCCGCGACCAGCGCGCGCGGACCCTGCCGCGGTACTGCACGAACAGTACGCAGGCCACGAACAGCACAACCAGAGTGGGCTTGATCATCCGAAAGTCGCCGGCCAGCGCCGGCCATCCAGGCAGGGGACGGGAAGCAGGGCGGCCTCCGCTGCAGGCCACCCCGGGGAACGGCGTCCTTGTGCCGGCCGGCACGGTGTCGTCGCATGGCGAGTGGATCATGGTCCGCGGCCGGATCTTCCGGATCAAGCCCGGATCCGGAAACAGTCCATCACGGCCGGCGGCCCGCTTGCCTGGCGTTCAGCCCGGAACCGCGCCAGAGCGGAGCGCCTCGCCGACGGCCGGCCCGCGTCCGGGCAAGCGCATCGCCCGGCCTGCACGATGGCCGGCGTCGCCCTCCGGCGGCCGGCCGTCACCCTCATCGCCAGGCGCCACACGGCTGCGGAGAACGCACCGCCCGGCACCGCGGCGCGACGCGCATCCCAGCATCGGCGGCGGCACACGGAAACCCGGTTTCCACGGCATCCGCCGCCGCAGCGCCGGGGTACCGCACCGCAGGCTGCGGTCGTCCAGCCTCATCCTGGCCCGCTCAGGCGCCGGCCGCACCCGCCCCCGCGGGCCGGCGTGGCTCAGAGCGCGTCCGCGTCCACTTCGCCGGTACGGATGCGCACCACGCTGCCCAGATCGTAGACGAACACCTTGCCGTCGCCGATCTTGCCGGTACCGGCGGCCTTGACGATGGCTTCCACCACCTCGTCGGCCTGGGCGTCGGTGACGGCCACCTCGATCTTCACCTTGGGCAGGAAATCGACCACGTACTCGGCGCCGCGGTACAGCTCGGTATGACCCTTCTGCCGCCCGAACCCCTTGACCTCGGTGACGGTGATGCCGGCCACGCCCCGTTCGGCGAGCGCCTCGCGCACGTCGTCCAGCTTGAACGGCTTGACGATGGCCATGATCATTTTCATCGGTCGGGTTCCTGTGGGTAGCGGACGGTCAGGCCGTGAAGGATAACGTGCCCGGCCCAGGCCGTGGAAAGCCTCCGCCGCCGGGAAATGCGGCGCCCGCATGTCGCGGTGGACGCCGAAGGACTATCCTTACCGCTCCATGCTGCAGAGCCCGATGGCCGCGACCGCGGTGGGTGTCCAATCTGCCAACCAGCCCCTGCGGAGACCGTCCATGATCGACCTGAACCACATCGACGCGCTGGCCCGCCGCCTGAGCGACCTGGTACCGCCCGGACTGCGCGAATCCCGCGAGGAGCTGCAGGCCACCTTCAAGAGCGCCCTGCAGGCCGGCCTGGCCCGGCTGGACCTGGTCACCCGCGAGGAGTTCGAGGTGCAGCGCGCCGTGCTGCTGCGCACCCGCGAGAAGCTGGACGCGCTGGAGCTGGCCGTCGCACAGCTGGAAGCGCGCACCCCCGACGACGCCTGAGCGTCCCGGGTCCGCCCAACCGGCAGGGCGGATGCCGCCAGCCGGCCGGCGTCCTCCGGCTTCCCGAAGAATCCCCGTCACCGACCGCGCGGCCGATGCCGCACGCCCGTTGGCGGTGGACGGACGAAACGCAGGTGGAATCTGCCGATGATGCGCCACACCTCCGGACCGCCCCCCGCATCGCCCCCATCCGTCGGCATCGCCCGCCAGCGGAGTAGGCGGCGGCCGGTGCCGGGCCGGCACCCCCCGCACGCCGGCATTCGCATCCACCCGGGCACCGCCGCAGGGCCGGCGCGGTGAGCCTGGCACTGGTGCACAGCCGCGCCCGCGCCGGCGTGCAGGCGCCGCCGGTCAGGGTCGAAGTGCACCTGTCCGGCGGCCTGCCCTGTACCCAGATCGTGGGCCTGCCCGAGGCGGCGGTCCGCGAATCCCGCGACCGCGTGCGCGCCGCCCTGCTCTGCGCCCGGTTCGAGTTCCCGGCACGCCGCATCACCATCAACCTGGCCCCGGCCGACCTGCCCAAGGACGGGGGCCGCTTCGACCTGCCGATCGCACTGGGCATCCTCGCCGCCAGCGGCCAGATCGACCGGCAGGCACTGTCCGCCCACGAATTCATCGGCGAACTGGCGCTGACCGGAGAGCTGCGCGGCGTGGACGGCGCATTGCCGGCCGCCATCGCCGCGGCCGCGGCGCAGCGCACCCTGGTGGTGGCGCCGGACAATGCCGCCGAAGCCGCCCTGGCACGGCAGGCATCGGTCAAGGTCGCGCGCACCCTGCTGGAGGTCTGCGCCGCCCTGGCCGGCGAAAAGGTGCTGCCCGACGCTGCGCCGGCGCCCACCAGGCCGGCACGGCAACCGGACCTGGCCGATGTGCGCGGCCATGCGCATGCGCGCCGCGCACTGGAGATCGCCGCGGCCGGTGGCCACCATCTGCTGCTGGTCGGCCCGCCCGGATGCGGCAAGACCCTGCTGGCCTCGCGGCTGCCCGGCATCCTGCCCGACGCCGGCGAGACCGAAGCCCTGGAGACCGCGGCCGTCGCCTCGGCCAGCGGGCAGGGCGTGGACCCGACGCACTGGCGGCAACGGCCCTACAGGGCACCGCACCACACCGCCAGCGCCGTGGCGCTCGTCGGGGGCGGCGCGATGCCGCGCCCCGGCGAGGTATCGCTGGCCCACAACGGCGTGCTGTTCCTCGACGAACTGCCCGAATGGAAGCGGGCGACGCTGGAAGTCCTGCGCGAACCGCTGGAAGCCGCGCAGGTGACGATCTCACGGGCCGCACGCAGCGCCGTGTTCCCCGCCCGCTTCCAGCTGGTGGCGGCGATGAATCCCTGCCCCTGCGGCTGGGCCGGCGACCGTAGTGGCCGCTGCCGCTGCCCGGGCGACGCCATCGCACGCTACCGCGCACGCCTCTCCGGCCCGCTGCTGGACCGCATCGACCTGCACCTGCTGGTGCCGCGCCTGCCACCGGCCGACCTGCATGGCCAGGCAGCAACGGGTGAAACCAGCGCCACCGTGCGGGCGCGGGTGACGCAGGCCCGCGAGCGCCAGCTGCAGCGCGCAGGCCTGCCCAATGCCTGGCTGGATCCCGGCGGCACCTTGCGCGATTGCGTCCTCGCCGCAGCCGAGCGGGCCCTGCTCGACCAGGCGATGGAGCGCCTGCAGCTGTCCGCGCGCTCGATGCACCGCATCCTGCGCGTGGCCCGCACCATCGCCGACCTGGCCGGCGGCGGGCCCATCGAACGCCCCCACCTTGCCGAAGCCATCGGCTACCGCCAGCTGGATCGCGGCCCCCTGGACCCTTCCCCATAGGCCCGGCCCCACCCCGCCGGCGCATCACCGGCCAAGCCCGCCGGGCACGGCCCGGCGCTACAGAACCTCACCCTCTTGTAGAGCGGGACCCCGCCCCGCTGGCGCATCACCGGTCAAGCCCGGTTCCGATCACCTACGTGCGCGGTCATGCGGTGAGGTGCGTGTTCGAATCGCCGCGGGTGCGGCCGATGAAGGACTACGGCTACCGCGATGTCTACGACGCCGGCACCGAACGGCGCACCGGCATTCCGCCACGCAGCCTCGTCATCCACCGCTACCCGGCCTGCGTGGCGTCGGCACGCGGACCCGCAGCGTGTTCAACCCGGAACAGCGTGCAGTGGTCGGGGCTGCTGTCGGTGCTCTTCGGGCGCCTGGGCGTGCGCAGCCGCACCCCGGCCAGCGGGGTGCGGTGCGGTGCTCCGCTGCCGGTCAAGCTGCCGGGCGGGCGGACGCCGCCGGCGCCGGCCGAGGGCGAAGAACGGCAGGGGCCGCCGTGGCCGGGCCCGCCGCATACCGCGCCGGTGCCGACGGTGGCCATCCTCCGGCGGCGGTCAGCGCCAGTGCGTACTGGCACCGGGCGGCATGCAGCACCGAATCGGCGGCGCTGCCGGGCGCTGCGAAGGTGGCGCCCCGCCTGCGCCGCTCCGTTGGGGGCGCCCCCCGTACGCCACCCTAGTGGAAGTCGCGCGAGCGGGTCTGCAGATCGCCCAGCAGGTGGCTGAGGTCGTGCAGGTCGCGGGCGATCAGGTGCTGCACGCCGTCCACCTGTTCCCAGCGCCCGCGCACCGCCATCAAGCGCGCGCCCAGCAGCACCTTGCGCCGGCGCGCGGCCAGGTCCTGCCACACCACGACATTGAGCGGACCGTGCTCGTCCTCGAGGGTGACGAACACCGTGCCCTTGGCGGTGCCCGGGCGCTGCCGCTGCACGACGATGCCGGCCACGTGCGCGCCGCGTCCATGCGGCAGCTGCCGGACCTGGGCGGTGTCGAGTACCCGCTCGCGCCGCAGCCGCGCACGCAACAGCGACAGCGGGTGCGTGCCAAGGGTGAGGCCGAGCGTGCGGTAGTCGGCCAGCACGTCCTCGCCGGTCGAAGGCGCCGGCAACGTCACCGCCTCCTCGTCCGGACTGCCGGGCAACAGCGGCCGTTGCCGCTCGATGCCGGCCACCTCCCAACGGGCGGCATGGCGGTGTCCGGCCAGTGCCTGCAGCGCGCCGGCCTCGGCCAGTGCGCGCCGCGCCCGGTCGTCCAGGCCGGCGCGCAGGCACAGGTCGCGCACATCGGCGAACGGGCGCTGCATGCGGGCGGCGACGATGGCCTGCGCCTGCACGTCGGACAGCCCGGCCACCTGGCGCAGGCCCAGCCGGACCGCCGCCTGCCCTGCGTCGTCGTCCCCGCCGCGGCGTACCCGCCCGCCTTCCAGCGTGTTGTCCCATCCGCTGCAGGTCACGTCCACCGGCCGCACCTCCACACCACGGCGTCCACCACGGCCCTCGCGGCGCGCGTCCTGCACGATCTCGCTGGGCGAGTAGAAACCCATCGGCTGCGCGTTGAGCAGGGCGCAGGCGAAGGCCGCCGGTTCGTGGCGCTTGAGCCAGCTGCTGATGTAGACCAGCTTGGCGAACGAAGCGGCATGGCTCTGCGGGAAGCCATAGGAACCGAAGCCCTTGATCTGCTCGAAGATCTGCTCGATGAATTCGTCGGAGTAGTTTTTTCCCTTCATCAATCCGCGGATCTTTTCGCGATGCGGCTCCATGTCGCCCCCCCGTCCCCAGGCCGCCATCGAGCGCCGTAGATGATCCGCCTCATGCTCCTCGTAGCCGGCATGGATCACCAGTTCCATCACCTGCTCCTGGAACAGCGGAATACCCAGTGTGGGCTTCAGGATGTCCCTGATGCCCTCGGAGGGATAGCTCACCTTCTCCTGCTTCTGCCGCCGCCGCAGGTAGGGATGCACCATGCCGCCCTGGATTGGCCCGGGACGCACGATCGCCACTTCGATCACCAGGTCATAGAAACAGCGGGGCTTCAGCCGCGGCAGCATGCTCATCTGCGCGCGCGATTCGATCTGGAACACACCGACGGTATCGGCGGCCTCGATCATGTCGTAGGTGCCGGCGTCGTCGGCAGGCGCTGCCAGGTCGACGCGGTAGCCGCGATGGCGCTCCACCAGTTCCAGCGCCTTGCGGATGCAGGTGAGCATGCCCAGCGCCAGGCAGTCGACCTTGAGCAGCTTCATCGTCTCCAGGTCGTCCTTGTCCCACTGGATGATGGTGCGCCCGTCCATGGCCGCGTTCTCCACCGGCACCACGGTGGACAGCGGCGCGTCGCCGATGACGAAGCCGCCCACGTGCTGGGACAGGTGGCGCGGATGGCCGCGCAGCTGCGCGGTGACCGCCATCAGCCGCTGGATCAGCGGATTGCCGGGATCGAAACCGGTCTCGCGCAGCCGCTGCGCCATCGGCACGTCGCCATTGCCCCAGCCATGGCATCCGGCCAGCAGCGCTATCTGGTCCGGCGGCAGGCCGAAGGCGCGGGCCACATCGCGCACCGCGCTCTTGCCGCGGTAGCGGATCACCGTGGCCGCCAGCGCGGCGCGGTGGCGGCCGTACTTGCCATAGACGTACTGCAGCACTTCCTCGCGCCGCTCGTGCTCGAAGTCCACGTCGATGTCCGGCGGCTCATCGCGCTCGCGTGACAGGAAGCGCGCCATCAGCAGGCGGCTTTCGGCCGGGTTCACCACGGTGATGCCCAAGGCGAAGCACACCGCCGAATTGGCCGAGGAGCCACGGCCCTGGCACAGGATGCCGCGCTCCCTGGCGAAACGCACGATGTCCTGCACGGTCAGGAAGAAGGCCTCGTACTGCTTGCAGGCGATCAGTTCGAGCTCGTCGTCGATCTGCCGGGCGACATCGGGCGGCGTTCCCTCCGGCCAGCGTTCGCGCATGCCGCGCACGGTCAGCTCGCGCAGCCAGCTGGCAGGCGTATGCCCGGCCGGCACCAGTTCGGCGGGGTAGCGGTACTGCAGCTGGCCCATGTCGAAGCTGCAGCGGCGCGCCAACCGCACCGCGTTGTCCAGCAGCGCCGGCGGATGGATGTTGCCCAGTGCGCGGCGGGTGCGCAGGTGGCGCTCGCCGTTGCGGAACAGGTGCGCACCGCAGTCGGCCAGCGGCAGGTTGTGGCGGATGGCGGTCATCGTGTCCTGCAGCATGCGGCGGCGGCGTACGTCCATGTGCACGTCGCCGCTGGCCAGCGGCGTCATCCGCAGGGCTTCGGCCAGTGCGAGCAGCCGCTGCAGCCGCGCGGCATCGTCCTGCTCTCGGTGCAGCTCCACCGCCAGGTGCGCGCGCTCGCCGAACCGCGCCCGCAGCCAGTGCCCCTGTTCTTCCTGCGGCTCCAGGCCCGGCAGCCACAGCGCGAACAGGCCCGAGGCCGCTGGCGCCAGGCCGCCCAGCACCGCCTCCACGTCCCTGCGCTCCAGCAGGTAATCGCCCTTGCCGGCGGCGCGGCGGCCGCGGGTGATCAGGTCGCACAGCCGCGTGTAACCGGCGGCGGTTTCCACCAGCAGCACGCAGCGCAGGCCGCAGGCCAGGGCGAACTCGCTGCCGACCACCAGCTTCACGCCGCTGGCGCGCGCCGCTTCCCAGGCGCGCACGATGCCGGCCAGCGAACACTCGTCGGTGATCGCCAGCGCTTCGTAGCCGCAGTCGCGCGCACGCGCGAACAGCTCTTCGGCACTGGCCGCGCCCCGCAGGAAGGAAAAATCGGACAGGCAGTGCAGTTCGGCGTAGGCGGGCAGGGATTCCTCGCCGGGCGCGCCATCGTTGGCGGCTTCGCGGCCCAGCCGCTGCGCCACTTCCCAGGCACGCGGCACGCGGGTGCCGGCATGCGAATCGCGCGATTCGCGCCGGCTCACGCGAACCACCCGTGCAGCATCCAGCCGCCCTGCTCGCCCGGTGGCGCGAATGCCCAGGCGCGCTGGCCCTGCGAGGTTTCCAGCACGTAGTAGTCGCGGCGCGCGTCGTCGCCGTCCCACCAGCCGCTTTCCAGCCGCTCCGGACCGGACACGATGCGCGGGCGCGGATCGCGCAGCGGCACCGGCCGCGGCAGCAGCCAGGCCGGCCGCGGCGGCCCCCCCGGTGCGGCCTCGCCGATGCGGCCTTCGTCGCCCTGCAGCGGCCGCCAGGCACGTTCCGGGCGCGGATCGGTGGTCGGCGCGATGCGGTGCACCGCGGTGTCGCCCAGCCGCGCACGCAGGCGCTCGCGCAGCTGCGGCCAAGGCTGCTGCTGGCGCGTGCGCGTATCGAACAGGTCGCGCGAGGCCGGCACGAACGGCGGCAGGTCGCGCGCCAGCAGGCGCAGCGCGACCACCGGCCGGTCGATCCGCACCTGCTCCAGGCGGTTGCGCACCAGCTCGAACAGCAGCGCCGGCTCGCGCTCGGCGGCCAGCAGCCCCACCGCCACGTCGCTGTGGCCTTCCTCGTGCTCCAGCCGCAGCACGAAGCGCTGCACGCCGCCATCGCGCACCGACAGGTAGGTGCACAGGTCGCCGACCAGGCGGCGCAGCGGGAACAGCAGCGCGGTATGGCGCTCGACCTCGTAGCCCAGTTCCAGGCGCGCGTCGAAGTGGTCCGGCGGCGCGTAGTACGCCAGCGGGTCGTCGGCCTGGCCGTAGAGCCGGTCCAGGTGTTCCAGCAGCGGCAGGCCGAAACGGCGGCGCAGGGCGTCGCGCGGCAGCGCGCGCAGCGTGCGCAGGTCGCCGATGCCCATGTGCCGCAGGCGCTCGCCGGCATCGTCCGGCAACCGCGCGCGGCGCACCGGCACGCGGTCCAGCAAGGCCGCCATCGCCGCCGGCTGCGTCACCGCCAGGCCATCGCGCAGGCCGGCCAGCACGCGCGCGGCGCGTGGCGTCGGCGCCATCGCGATGCGGTGGCGGAAGCCCAGCTGCCGCAGTTCCTCGCGCAACCGTGCCTCGATGCGCGGCCAGGGACCGAGCAGGGCGAAGCTGGCGCGCACCTCCAGCACGATGCAGCCGGGCCACTGGGCGCTGACCAGCGAGCTGTGCCGGTAGGCCCAGGCGGCAAGGAAACGCTGCCAGCGCTGTTCGGCCTGCGGATCGTGCTCGACCAGGGCCAGCCCGGGCAGCAAGGCATGCGCGGCGGTCAGGCGCATGCCGGGCTGCACGCCGGCGGCCGCCGCGGCGGCATTGACCGCATGCAGGGTGCGCAGTTGTGCCGGGCCACCGACCAGGGCCAGTGGCGCCTGTGGATCAGGACAGCGGCGGAGGACGGCGTCCAGCGCCAGCTGCGGCAGCAGTACACAGGCCCAGAGCATGGCCGTGGCTCACCCTGTGGCCAGGGCGAAGGTGCGCGCCGGCGCCGGACCGCCGCGGCACTTGCGCACCTGCCAGGCGGTGCCGCCGCGCGCGTCGCGCACCGCTTCCAGGCGCAGCGCGGCCGGCGAGGGGTTGGCGGCATGGCGGCGATCGCGCAGCGCGAAGCCCAGGCTCTGCCCGCTGTCGGCCGCCACCTGCAACCGCCGCAATGCCTGGGCATCGGCCTGCTGCGGCCAGCCGAGCACCGCGGCGCAGGCGCCGCTGCGCAGGCACTGCTCGAATGCCCACAGCGCATCGCGCGGCGTCGCCTGCACGATCTCCAGGTGTTCCAGGGCCACGCCCGCGGCCTGCCAGGCCGGGGCATAGGGCACGTAGGGCGGCGCGATCACCGCTACGGTCCCGCCGGCCCGGCTCAGCCGCGCCAGGGTCGGCAGCAGCAGCGCCAGTTCGCCCACGCCATCGGCCGGCAGCAGCAGCTCGCTCAGCGCATGCCGCGGCCAGCCGCCCTGCGGCAGCAGCGCATCGAGGGCGGGATGACCGCTGGATTCGCCCGCCGCCGCCGCGGCGGTGCGTCCGGCGTGCCACAGCGTCTGCGCGGCCAGCAGGCCGTCGAGGGCGGTCACCATCGCCATTCAACCCGGCCGTACCAGCCCGCAGTAGACTCCCTCGATGGCGAAGTCCTGGCCCGGGCGCACCTCGATCGGCGCATGCGCGCGGTTGCGTGGCAGCAGGTGGATCCGGTGCGGCCCCCGCTGCAGGCGCTTGATGGTCAGCTCGCCATCGACGCGCGCCACCACGGTCTGGCCGTCGCGGGCCTCGGGGGTGCGCTGCACCCCGACCAGGTCACCGTCGAGGATGCCGTCGTCGATCATCGAGTCACCCTGCACCCGCAGCAGGTAGTCCGGGCGCAGCGTGAACAGCCGCCGGTCCAGCCAGAACTGCTGGTCCAGGCCGATGTCGGCGCCGATCGGCGGGCCCGCGGCCACCCGCCCCAGCACCGGCAGGGGCAGCAGGTCGGCCCCGCCACCGGGCAGGCGCAGGCCGCGCTTGCGCCCCGGCACCTGCTCCAGCAGGCCCTCGGCCAGCAGCGCCTGCACATGCTTCTGCGCGGCATTGCGCGAGGAAAAGCCGAACGCCGCGGCGATCTCGGCCAGGCTGGGCGCATGCCCGGCCGCCAGCTCCCGGCGCAGATAGGCGAGGACGGCGGCGCGTTGCGGTGGCAGGTCGGCGGGGATCATGGGTGTACATATGTACACCCTGGCGGCGGATCACGCCAGCGGTCCGCCGCATGCCCGGCGGCGGCGCGCCGCTCCCGCCGTCCGCCGCCGGCTACCGGGCCGGCCCGGCCCTGTCCGTCAGCCCGCGTCGCCCTGGGCGCGGTCGTGGTCGGCCGCCGCGGCGGTCAGCGCCTCGATGTCAGCAGCCGTGATCAGCGCCTTCAAGGCCTCGAACTTCGCCTCCGGCCACTGGTAGATGCCCAGCGCCAGGAGCCGCTGCACCGTCCCGGCGGGGAACCGCTGGCGGAGGGGCACGGCCGGATTGCCGGCGACGATCGTGTAGGGCGCCACGTCCTTGGTCACGATCGCCCCGGAAGCGACGACCGCTCCCTCGCCGATGCTCACGCCGGGCATGATCATCGCCCGCATGCCGATCCAGGCGCCGTCGCCGATCACCGTGTCGCCCTTGCCGACATAGGCCTCGCACACCTTGTCGGCGAACGGATACAGGCTGAACCAGTCGGTGCGGTGGGTGTGGTTGCCGCCCATCAGGATGACCGCCTCGGCCCCGATGCAGACGTAGTCGCCGATGTACAGCTGGTCGATGGGCCACTGCGGCTCCCAGGTCTTGAGGCTGTACGCATCACCGTAGTGATAGCGGACCACGCTTTCCTCGAAGCTGCCGGTCCAGGCGTTGCTGTAGTAACTGTGGGTACCGCGGACATGGATGTTCGGATTGCGCACCGTCTGGTGCAGCAGCTCCACCATCGACCAGTGCCGGGCCGGGATCTGTTCCGTTGTCATGAGGCGATGTTTCTCCATCGGGGTATGGGGGCGGAAGAGGGCGGCCACAGGTGCCGGCAGAGCGCCGTCGCGCGGACAGGCGCGGGCACGGGTGGCGACCGCCATCGACGACCGCGGCACCGGCCGCTTCCACAGGCATGGGAAGCATTGCCGGCGCAGGGCCCGCAGCAGCCTAGCAGGCAAGCCCCCGTTGCGGGCACTGCCGCACTCTCCCGCCCGTGGCATGCCGGCGGTCAATCGGCCGCCAGGCTGGCAGAGGCGTCCGGGAGATGCGAGGCCTGCCCTGGAGGGATTCCCGTTGTCGGCCCAAGCTTGTGCAGCGGTCGCGGCGGCATGCTTGAAAACCGTTGCGGCAGGATGCCAGGGCGGCCGCGGTGGCGCGACGTTCAGGCAGGACAGCGCGAGAGGGTTGCGGACAGCAGGGGCTCCTCTGCTGGCAGGTCGATGCATGCAGCCGGCATTTCGGCCAATGGCGGCCACATACGAAATCCGACCGCCCGAAACCCGACCGACAGGTCACGGAGTCAGGCCGGATTGGCAGCAAGCAGGCCAACCGTCGCTTCATGCGGGTCATTGACCAGGATGGAGCCATTCTCCTTGGTCCCCGTAGCGGCCAACGGATGCCGCGGAACACCAGGTGCTCGTCCGCGCTGTGCCGCCCCGGGTGGCCCGTGGCGGCGCTCACGTACTGGCCGTCGCTCCCCCGGCCAACCCCGCCCCCGGGACCCTGGCCCGCCGACGGATGGAACAGACCCAGCCCGTTACCCTTGAACACCGCCGACATGCCGCATGGGCTCCCGGGCAGGGCCGGATTGCAATGGATGCCTCTAGGCCGAGCCGGACGCAAAGCCGCAAAAACCCCGGGTTTCCCCGGGGTTCCTGGACGTCTCGAGACAGGCTCGGACTGCTGTCTGGCGCGCCTGGAGGGATTCGAACCCCCGACCAATGGCTTCGGAAGCCACTACTCTATCCGGCTGAGCTACAGGCGCGTTGTCTGCTGCATGGGGCAATGCCCCTGCCGACCGGCGCTGCCGGGCGGACGCGCATTCTAACGGCAAATGCATGCGCAGGTCTGCCCCCACGAGCGATGGCCCGCCATGCGCTGCTGGTAACCTGTGCACATGGGTGACGAACGACACGACCGCCAGCCGCCGGCGCATGCGCCTTCGCGGCTGTCCCACTACTGGAAACTGATGCGCGCCGACCGCCCGATCGGCACCCTGCTGCTGCTGTGGCCGACCTGGTGGGCGCTGTGGCTGGCGGCCGGCGGGCGGCCGCCGCTGTGGATCCTGTTCGTGTTCACCGCCGGGGTCTGGCTGACCCGCTCGGCCGGCTGCGTGATCAACGACTACGCCGACCGCTGGCTGGACCCGCACGTCAAGCGCACCAAGGATCGCCCGCTGGCCACCGGTGCGGTGTCCGGGCGCGGAGCGCTGGCGCTGTTCGCCGGGCTGATGCTGGTCGCCTTCGCGCTGGTGCTGACCCTGAACCGGCTGACCATCGGCCTGAGCGTGGTCGGGGTGTTCCTGGCCGCCACCTACCCGTACCTCAAGCGCCATACCCACCTGCCGCAGGTCTACCTGGGCATGGCCTTCGGCTGGGGCATCCCCATGGCCTTCGCCGCGGTGCAGGGCGAGGTGCCGCCACTGGGCTGGCTGCTGTATGCGGCCAACATCCTCTGGTCCACCGCCTACGACACCTGGTACGCCATGGTGGACCGCGACGACGACCTCAAGGTCGGCGCGCGCTCCACCGCCATCCTGTTCGGCGACCTGGACCTGGTGATCCAGGGCATCCTCTATGCGCTGTTCTTCGCGACGATGGCCCTCGCCGGGCAGCGCGCCGGACTCGGCCTCCTGTACTGGACCGGGCTGGCCGTGGCCGTGGCCCTGGTGGCCTGGGAATTCCGGCTGTGCCGCGGGCGCGGGCGCGACGCCTGCTTCCGCGCCTTCCTGCACAACAACTGGGTCGGTGCGGCGCTGTTCGCCGGCATCGTCGCCAGCCAGTACCTGGACTGAGCCGCGGACGGCCCGCTTCGCCGCGGGCCGTCCGCAAGGATGCGGCCGCCGCTCAGGCCGCGGCCCTGCCGAGCGCACGCAGGCGGAACGCCACCACCACCTGCAGCACGCCGTAGACCAGGGCCATCGCACCGATCCACAACGACGTGACCACCAAGCCGGCCAGGGGATTGAGCGCGAACAGCACGCCCAGCGCCACCGCCAGCAGGCCGCTGAGGACCAGCAGCCATTCGCCGCGGATGTGCCTGCGCACGCGCATGGCGAAGACGATGCGGTAGATGCCGCCGACGATCAGCCAGGCGGCGACGAACAGCAGCAGGATGCTGGCCGTGGCCAGCGGGTTGAACAGCGCCAGCAGGCCGAAGGCGATCGAGACCAGCGCGTAGAACACCGTCCAGCCACGCGATACCGGGGCCGAGCCGCCGATCGCCGCGGCCAGCGCCACCACGCCTTCGACCAGGGCCATCGCCCCCAGCCAGATCGCCAGCACCGCAGCCGTACGCATCGGCGCCATCAGCGCCAGGATGCCGAAGGCCACCGCGAACAGGCCGAACAGGAGCACGACCCACCAGTGGCGGGACAGGGCGCCGAACAGGGACATCGGCGGGAAATTCGGTGTTCCACTCATGTCATCACTCCTTGCCATGGTCGAATGCGGACAGTGCCCGCCGAGCATAGTCGCTGCGCTGTCGTCGTGCCGTATTCAGGGTGCCCGCGCGCACACCCAGGCATCGACCCGCTGCACACCGGCACGGCGCAACGCGCGGGCGGCGGCCTCCAGGGTGGCGCCGGTGGTCATCACATCGTCCACCAGGGCCACATGCGGCGGCAGGCGGCCGCAGGCAACGAACGCGCCGCGCAGGTTGCGGCGGCGCGCGGGGGCGTCCAGCACCGATTGCGCGGCGGTGGCATGGAGGCGCCGCAGGCCCGTCGCCAGCGGCAGCCGGAACCGGCGTGCCAGCGGCCGCGCCAGCTCCAGCGCCTGGTCGTAGCCGCGCTGGCGCAGCCGCGGCCGGTGCAGGGGCACCGCCACCAGCGCCTGCGGGCGGGGAACGCTGGCCAGCCGCCCGGCCATCAGCTGCGTCAGCAGGCGCCCGGCGGCAAGGTCGCGGTGGAACTTGAAGCGGCGCAGCAGCCCGTCCACGGGAGCCGCATACAGGAAGCCGGCGTGCACCTCGGTCAGCGGCGAGCGGCGGGAGCGGCATCCCCCGCAGCACCCGCCCGGCACCTCGGAGGCCGGCAGCGGCAGGCCGCAGTGGATGCAGGCGCGCGCCGCCACCGGCAGCCCGGCCGCACACGCGCGGCACAGGTCGCGCCGCGGCTGCCCCGGTTCGGCGCAGACCAGGCAGCGGGGCGGGAACAGCAGGTCGGACAGGCACCCGCCGGCCATGTAAACAATATCTGAGATGGTTTTGTTGACAGGCGTGCGCATGCTCACCAGACTGCCCCGCTTCCGCCGTCTGATCTGTCAGGAAACATCGATGCCCGCCGTCATCCGTCATGACTGGCGCCGCGAGGAACTGCTGGCGCTGTTCGACCTGCCCTTCCCGGAACTGCTGTTCCAGGCCGCCCGCGTCCACCGCGAACACTTCGACCCGGCCCAGGTGCAGGTCTCGACCCTGCTGTCGGTCAAGACCGGTGGCTGCCCGGAGGACTGCGCCTACTGCCCGCAGGCCCAGCGCTACGACACCGGCGTCAACGCACAGAAGCTGATGGACACCGGCGCGGTCGTGGCGCGCGCGCGCGCGGCCAAGCAGGCCGGTGCCTCGCGCTTCTGCATGGGCGCGGCCTGGCGTTCGCCGAAGGACCGCGACATCCCGAAGGTGGCGGCGATGATCCGCGAGGTGAAGGCGCTGGGCCTGGAGACCTGCGCCACCCTGGGCATGCTCGAAGGCCACCAGGCCCAGGCGCTCAAGGAGGCCGGGCTGGACTACTACAACCACAACCTGGACACCGCGCAGGACTATTACGACTCGATCATCCATACCCGCCAGTACCAGGATCGGCTGGATACGCTCGAGCACGTCCGCGAGGCCGGCCTGAAGACCTGCTGCGGCGGCATCGTCGGCATGGGCGAGACCCGCGAGCACCGGGCCGGCCTGCTGCTGGCGCTGGCCAACCTGCCGGCGCACCCGGATTCGGTGCCCATCAACCGCCTGGTGCAGGTCGCCGGCACGCCGCTGCACGGCAGCGCCGAGCTGGACCCCTTCGAGTTCGTGCGCATGATCGCCGTGGCGCGGATCGTCATGCCCCGCTCGATGGTGCGGCTGTCGGCCGGGCGCGAGAGCATGAGCGACGAACTGCAGGCGCTGTGCTTCAGCGCCGGCGCCAACTCCATCTTCCATGGCGAGAAGCTGCTGACCACCGGCAACCCGGACACCGCGCATGACCAGGCGCTGTTCGCGCGGCTGGGCATCCGCCCGATGGAGGTGAATGTCGATGCCGACGACCACGACCACCCCGGCACGGTGCACCTGGACATCGCCCCGCAGTGCGCGGCGTCCGCGTGACGCACGGCAAGCGATGCCGGCGGCAAGCGGGTACGCTAACCGCCCCTCCGTCCATCCGCGCATGATCCCGGCACCATGGCCCGCCCCGACCTTTTCACCCGCCTGCACGACCAGCGCCAGCTGCGCCAGGCGCAGCAGCGCGTCCGCACCCGCCGCCGCATAACGCGGCGCGACGGCGTACGCCTGGAGGTCGACGGCCACTGGCTCACCGGCTTCTGCAGCAACGACTACCTGGGCCTGTCGCAGCAGTTCGAGGTGGTCGCCGCGCTGCAGGACGCCGCCGCGCGCGAGGGCGTCGGCAGTACCGGCTCGCCGCTGGTCTGCGGCCACCATGCCCTGCACGGGCAGCTGGAGCGCGAGATGGCCGACTGGCTCGGTTATCCGCGCGCGCTGCTGTTCGACAGCGGCTTCGTCGCCAACCTCGCCGTGCAGCAGGCACTGCTGTCCGAGGACGGCGACGTCTGCGTCCAGGACCGCCTCAACCACGCCAGCCTGCTCGACGCCACCCGGCTGGCCGGCTGCCGCCTGCGCCGCTACCCGCACCTGGACAGCGAAGGCGCCCTGCGCCAGCTGAAGAACGCCGCCGACGGCGCCGCCATGCTCGCCACCGACGGGGTATTCAGCATGGACGGCGACATCGCCCCGCTGCGCTCGCTGTCGCTGGTGGCGCGCCTGCAGGAGGCCCTGTTCTATGTCGACGATGCGCACGGCATCGGCGTGGTCGGCGAACACGGCCGCGGTTGCGTCGCCGAGGCCGGGCTGGGCGTGGACGAGGTGCCGCTGCAGTTGGCCACGCTGGGCAAGGCGCTCGGCGGCCACGGCGCGGTGGTGCTGGGCGAGGAGCGCCTGATCGGCCACCTGGCCGAAACCGCGCGCCCCTACATCTACACCACCGCACTGCCGCCCGCGCAGGCGGCCGCTTCGCTGGCGGCCGTGAAACTGGCACGGCGCGACCAGTGGCGCCGCGACAAGCTGGCCGAGCTGGTCGCCACCTTCCGCGACGGTGCGCGCCGCCACGGGCTGGAACTTCTGCCCTCGGACACCCCGATCCAGCCGCTGCTGTGCGGCGACGAGGCCACCGCCCTGGCGCTGGGTGCGGCGCTGGAGCAGGCCGGCTACCTGGTGGGGACCATCCGCCCGCCGACCGTGCCCGACGGCAAGGCAAGGCTGCGCATCACCCTGTCGGCGCTGCACGGTGCCGACCAGGTCTCGGCGCTGGTGGATGCCGTCGCGCACGCGCGCGACAACCTGCCACCGCCCCCGTCCCGCCCCGCCGGCCCCTGAGCACGTCCCCACCCATGCACATCCATGTCACCGGCAGCGGACCGGCACTGGTCCTGATCCACGGCTGGGCCCTGCACGGCGGCATCTTCGCGCCGCTGGTGGAACGGCTCTCGTCGCGATTCCAGCTGCACGTGGTGGACCTGCCCGGCCACGGCTTCAGCCGCGACGACACCACGCCCTTGCGGCTGCCCTACCTGGTCAACGCCATCGCCGCCGCCACGCCGCCGGCGGTCTGGTGCGGCTGGTCGCTGGGCGGGCTGGTGGCGCTGCATGCCGCGGCGACGCTGCCGCAGGTGCGCGGCGTGGCGATGCTCGCGGCCACGCCGCGGTTCGTGCGCGGCAGCGACTGGCCCGATGCCGTCGAGCGCTCGGTGTTCGCGCAGTTCGGCCAGGACCTGGAGCAGGATTACCGCGGCACGCTGGAGCGCTTCCTCGCCCTGGACGTGATCGGTTCGCAGCATGCCCGCAGCGAACTGCGTGAGCTGCGCGAGGCCCTGACCGCCCGCGGCGAGCCGGCACCGCGGGCGCTGCACGAGGGCCTGGCGCTGTTGGACCGCAGCGACCTGCGCGGCGCGCTGCCCACCCTGCGCACGCCCGGGCTGTGGATCGGCGGGCAACGCGACCGCCTGGTGCCGGCCGCCGCCCTGCACCAGGCCGCGGCCCTGGCCCCGGAGGGCCTGCATGCCGCACACACCCTCGCCGGTGGCGGGCACGCGCCCTTCCTCGGCCACGCCGACACCGTCGCCGGGCTGCTGCAACGCTTCGTTGCGGACCACGCCTGACCCGTCGCCACCCCACATCGCCGATCATGTGCGGCGCTGGAACCCCTGGAGGAATTCGATGGACCTTGGAATCGCCGGACGCTGGGCCCTGGTATGCGGCGCCAGCAAGGGCCTGGGGCTGGGCTGCGCACGGGCGCTGGCCAGTGAAGGCGCGAACGTGGTGATCGTCGCCCGCGGCGCCGAGGCGCTGGAGACCGCGGCCGCCGGACTGCGCGCCCTGACCGGTGCCGGCCGGGTCGTCACCGTCGCCACCGACATCACCACCGCCGCCGGCCGCGAGGCCGCGCTCGCCGCCTGCCCGCAGGTGGACATCCTGGTGACCAACGCCGGCGGCCCGCCACCGGGCGATTTCCGCGACTGGGACCGCGACCAGTGGCTGGCCGCGGTCGACGCCAACATGCTGACGCCGATCGAGCTGATCCGTGCCACCGTCGACACGATGGCCGCGCGCGGCTTCGGCCGCGTGGTCAACATCACCTCCAGCGCGGTGAAGGCGCCGATCGACATCCTCGGCCTGTCCAACGGCGCGCGCTCCGGCCTGACCGGGGTCATCGCCGGCATCGCCCGCACCCACTTGGCACGCAATGTCACCCTCAACAACCTGCTGCCCGGCGCCTTCGATACCGACCGCCTGCGCGGCACCCTGGAGGCCAGCGCGCGCCGCCAGCAGCAATCCCTGGACGACGCCGCCGCCCACCGCCGCAGCGCCATCCCCGCCGGCCGGTTCGGCACGCCCGAGGAATTCGGCGCCGCCTGCGCCTTCCTGTGCAGCACGCAGGCCGGCTACATCACCGGCCAGAACCTGCTGATCGACGGCGGCGCCTACCCCGGCACCTTCTGACCGACCCTTCCGCAACCACCCGCACACGCCCCATGCCCGTCCTGTTCGATGCCAAGCACGTCCGCCGCGCCTTCGCCCGCGCCGCGTCCAGCTACCACGCCGCGGCCGCGCTGCAGCAGGAGGTGGGCAAGCGCCTGCAGGAATCGCTGGACTACCTGGACAACCGGCAGCCGCAGGTGGTGCTGGATGTCGGCAGCGGCCCGGCGCATGCCACCGCGGCCATGAAGAAACGCTGGCCGAAGGCCCAGGTGATCGCCCTGGACCTGGCCCTGCCGATGCTCGTCGAGGCCCGCAAGCAGGCCGGCTGGTGGCGGCCGTTCGCGCGCGTGTGCGCCGATGCGGGCGCGCTGCCGCTGGCCGACAACAGCGTGGACGTGATCTTCAGCAACCTGTGCCTGCAATGGCTGGACGACCTGCCCGCGGTGTTCGCCGGGTTCCGCCGGGTACTCAAGCCGGGCGGCCTGCTGGTGTGCTCCACCTTCGGCCCCGAGACCCTGGTGGAACTGCGCGACGCGTTCTCGCAGGCCGACGACGCGCCGCACGTGAGCCCCTTCGTCCCGATCGCACAGTTCGGCGACGCGCTGATGATGGCCGGCTTCCGCGACCCGGTGCTGGACCGCGACCTGTTCACCCTGACCTACGACGACGTGCCCGCCCTGATGCGCGAGCTCAAGGCGATCGGCGCGACCAATGCAGTACGCAACCGTCGCCACACCCTGACCGGACGTGGCCGCTTCGCGGCCGCCCGCAGCGCCTACGAACCGCTGCGCCGCGCCGACGGCAAACTGCCCAGCAGCTGGGAGGTGATCTATGCCCAGGCCTGGGCGCCGGCACCGGGCGCACCGATCCGCGAGCAGGGCCACGATGTCGCCGCGGTTCCGCTTTCGGCGATCCCGATCCGGCGCAAGCCGCGGGACTGACACCCGCCCGCCCGCGCACGGCCCCGGCCGGCGAGCCCATCGGCACCGTCGCCGAATCCGGTACTCCCCGTCTTTTGGAAGCAGCCCGGCCGGTGGCCAGCATGGCGGGCGAGCGCGGACCGCTGCCGCAGCCCTTTCGCGGCGATCCCACCGCCGCGTGCCGCGGTTTCCGGCCCGTGCGATACGGTCGCCACGGACCGCGGGGGAAGGCGGCCGCAGCCCGGCCCCGCCCATCACGGGGCGGGCGGGCCGTCCCCCATCGCACAGCCGCCTCCGCATGCGTGGATGCCCTGACGTCCGCACGCTGTCGTCCAGCCCCAGCGCGATCGGAACGTCGCAGCCGCTGCGGACCGGCGGCCGCCTGCTCCCTGCGACGGGGTGCAGGGGACACACGGGCCGGAAGGCCGGCCCACTCCGTCACCGCGGCCCCCCTGGACAGGACTGCTGCACTGTCCCGCCCCGCGCTGCACGCCAGGCAGGGTGCCCTGCCTCAGTTGCCGCCGGCGAACAGGTCGCGGTGGAAAAAATAGATCTCCTGCGCCAGGAAGCGCCAGCTGGTGTGGAGGCTGCGGAAGCGCGTGCTCGGCGTGGAGGACGCCAGCGCGTCGATGCCCAGCTCGTCGGACAGCCGCAGCGCGCGCGCCATGTGCAGCGGATCGCTGACCAGGATCACCCGGTGCATGCCGTGCGCCTGCATCAGGCGCCGCGCCTCGACCAGGTTCTGGCGGGTGGTGCGCGAGCGGGTCTCGATCAGGATGTCCTCGGCGGGAATCGACTGCCGCAACGCATAGCGGCGCGCCACCTGCGATTCGGAGAACCGGGCCCCGGCGCCGCCGAAGCCGCCGGTGAAGATCAGCGTCGGTGCCAGGCCCTGGCGGTACAGGTCCAAGCCATGGCGGATGCGCTCCTCGAACACCGGCGAAGGCCGGGCATCGTAGGCCGCCGCACCGAGCACGATGATCGCATCGGCCGGCGCGGCCTGGTCGCGGTCGCCCACCCAGATGATCCAGGCGGCCACCCCCAGCAACCACAGCAGTACCAGCACGCACAGGCGCCACAGCCAACCGACCAGGCCGACGCGCCTGCGGGTCATGCCGCCATCCACGGCAACGCGTCCAGGTCGACGTTGCCGCCGGACAGGATCACGCCCACGTTGCGCCCGGCGAAACGCTGCGGCTGCGCCAGCACCGCCGCCAGCGCCACCGCCGACGACGGTTCCACCACCTGCTTGAGCACCTGCCACAGCAGGCGCATCGCCGCCACGGTGGCGGCATCGTCCACCGTGACGACGCTGGCGCTGCCGTTGAGCAGCGCGAAATTCGGCGCGCCCAGTGCGCCGCGCAGGCCATCGCACAGGGTGTCCGGCACGAAGTCGACCTGCCGCTGCCCGGCATGCAGCGAACGCGCGGTATCGGCGGCCCCGGCCGGCTCGGCCAGCACCAGCGCGCATGCCGGGGCGGCCTGCCGCAGGGCCAGCAGGCTGCCCGAGGCCAGGCCCCCGCCGCCGACCGGCGCCACCAGCAGGTCCAGCGGCGCCTCGACCTGCCGCAGCAGCTCCAGCGTGGCGGTGCCCTGCCCCGCGATCACCCGCGCATCGGTATAGGGGTGCACCAGCGTGGCCCCGGTTTCCTGCTGCACGCGCGCGCATTCGGCCTCGCGCGCGGCCTGGGTCGGCGCGCAGCGCCACAGCGTCGCACCGTGGCGGGCGATGTTGGCCAGCTTGGCCGCGACCGCGCCCTCGGGCACCACGACATGGCAGGGAATGCCGCGCGAGCGCGCCGCCAACGCCAGCGCCGCACCGTGGTTGCCCGACGAATGCGTCACCACGCCCCGGCGCGCCTGCGCCTCGTCCAGCGCCCACACCGCGTTGCAGGCGCCCCGGAACTTGAACGCGCCGCCACGCTGCAGGTGCTCGCCCTTGAAGTACAGGCGGGCACCTGCCAGGGCGTCCAGTTCCCGCGAACGCAGGATCGGCGTGACCGTGGCATGGGAGGCGATGCGGGCCGCCGCGGCCAGCACATCCGTCGTTTCCGGCAAGGAGGATTCGCTCATGCCAAAAGGTTAACGTAAGGCTCCGGTAGCGGACCATCACCCGCTGCCACGCGCGTGGCGTTCAGCTCCCGGCCTGAGGATTAAGGGCGGATTCAATGCCTGAACCCGAAGCTGACTTCGTGCCCAACTGGGGGAACCGCATGAACAAGCACCTGATCCTGTCCTTCGGCCTGCTGCTCGGCCTCTCCGGTTGCGCCACCTACGACTATGTCGGCAGCAGCTCGGGCGGCTATTACCACGGCGCACCGAGCGTGCAGCGCACCTACCCGTATGGCTACCCGTACGGCAACTACGGCTATGGCGCCTACGGCTATGGCAGCTATGGCCGCTACGACTACCGCTATCCCTATCCGGGCTATCGCCCGGGCTACGTGCCGCCGCCGCGGCCACCGCATGGCGGCAACTGGAACGGCCACCGTCCGCGGCCGCCGGGCCAGGGCAACGATGGCCACCGCCCACCGCCGCCGCCCCGCCCGCCGGCAAACGGCGGCAGCGGCAAGTCGCCATGGCGCGACATGGACCGCGTGGGCCGGCCGCCGCCCCGCCCGGCACCGCCGGCCACGCGCGCCACACCCGCCCCGCAGGCCACCCGCTCCCCGCCCCCGGCCATGCAGCGGCCGCCGGCGATGCAGCGGCCGGCACCGGCAAAACGGCCATCCCCGGCCGCGACCCGGCGTGTGCAGCTTTAGGCCGTTCGACGTCCAGGCCTTGCATTTGCCGGCAATCCAGGCAATCTTGTCGCATTGGGTGACCCGCAGCGTCGATAACTGACACGAACGGCCAGTCCCCCGACCCGCTCCATGTCGATGCCCTTCAGGAACTCTGGATCCCCCCTGTTCCGGCCCTGTTGGGCATCGGCGCCTGATACGACAACGCCCCGGCCATGCCGGGGCGTTGTCGTATCGGGATGCTACCGCGAAGGACGCCGGCAGCCTGCAAACCAGGGCCGGCAGTCCTCCGACTGCCGGCCCCCTGCTTCCCCGGTATGCGCGCTGGCCGGCCCCTGTTCCAATTCCAGCCATTCGCGCACCAGCGTGCGCGTGCCACACCGGGTGCGGTTACCCGGGTTGCAGTTTGCGTGCCAACCTCGGTCGCCGCCGCGCCTGGCCTGACGCCATTGGCGGTAAAATCGCCACCCCCTGTCCCGTCGCGCACGCTCGACCGCGGTGCGCCGCCCCGTCCCCAGGCTTTTCCTGCCCATGAGCGACTCCTTCTACCGTTACGACGTCATCGTCATCGGCGGCGGCCACGCCGGCACCGAGGCCGCACTGGCCGCGGCGCGCGGCGGCGCCCGCACCCTGCTGCTGACCCACAACGTGGAAACGGTGGGCGCGATGAGCTGCAACCCGGCCATCGGCGGCATCGGCAAGGGCCACCTGGTCAAGGAGATCGACGCCCTGGGCGGGGCCATGGCTCACGCCGCCGACCTGGCCGGCATCCAGTGGCGCACGCTCAACGCCTCCAAGGGCCCGGCGGTGCGCGCCACCCGCTGCCAGGCCGACCGCAACCTGTACCGCATGGCGATCCGCCGCATCGTCGAATCGCAGCCCGACCTGACCGTATTCCAGGCGGCGGTGGACGATCTCGTGATCGACGGCGACGCCGTGCGCGGCGCCATCACCCAGACCGGGCTGACCTTCCATGCGCCGGCCGTGGTGCTCACCGCCGGCACCTTCCTCGCCGGCAAGATCCACATCGGCGAAACCCAGTACACCGCCGGGCGCATGGGCGACCCGCCGGCTACCACGCTGGCCGCGCGCCTGCGCGAGCGCCCGTTCGCCATCGACCGCCTCAAGACCGGCACGCCGCCGCGCATCGACGGCCGCTCGCTCGACTACAGCGTCATGGACGAACAGCCCGGCGACGACCCGCTGCCGGTGATGTCCTACCTGGGCAACGTCGCCGAGCACCCGCGGCAGGTGAGCTGCTGGATCACCCACACCAGCGAGCGCACCCACGCGGTGATCCGCAACGCACTGCACCGCTCGCCGCTGTACAGCGGCCAGATCGAAGGCATCGGCCCGCGCTACTGCCCCTCCATCGAGGACAAGGTGGTGCGCTTCGCCGAGAAGGACAGCCACCAGATCTTCGTCGAGCCCGAAGGCCTGGACGTGGTGGAGATCTACCCCAACGGCATCTCCACCTCGCTGCCGTTCGACGTGCAGCTGGAACTGGTGCGCAGCATCCGCGGCTTCGAGCACGCGCGCATCACCCGCCCCGGCTACGCCATCGAGTACGACTTCTTCGATCCGCGCGGGCTGAAGAACACGCTGGAAACGCGCCAGGTCGCCGGGCTGTTCTTCGCCGGCCAGATCAACGGCACCACCGGCTACGAGGAAGCCGGCGCACAGGGACTGCTGGCCGGCGTCAACGCCGCGCTGTTCGTGCAGGGCCGCGACGGCTGGTGCCCACGCCGCGACGAGGCCTACATCGGCGTGCTGGTGGACGACCTGATCACCCACGGCACCAGCGAGCCCTACCGCATGTTCACCAGCCGCGCCGAATACCGGCTGCAGCTGCGCGAGGACAACGCCGACGCGCGCCTGACCCCCACCGGCCGCGAACTGGGCCTGGTCGACGACCGCCGCTGGCAGGCGTTCGAAACCAAACAGGCCGCCGTGGCCGCGGAAAGCGCGCGCCTGCGTGGCCTGTGGGCCACCCCCGCCAACGCCCTGGGCCGCGAGGTGCAGGCAACCACCGGCGTGGCGGTGAGCCGCGAAACCAACGTGCTCGACCTGATCAAACGCCCCGAACTGGACTACGCCAAGCTGATGCAGGTGCCCTCACTCGGCCCCGGGGTAAGCGACGCGCGCGTGGCCGAACAGGTGGAAATCAGCGTCAAGTACGCCGGCTACGTCGAGCGCCAGCGCGAGGAGATCGAGCGCCGGCAGCGCCACGAGCACACGGCCATCGGCGACGACTTCGATTTCGCCGCGGTGCGCGGCCTGTCCGCCGAGGTGCTGCAGAAACTCGAACGCACCCGGCCCCGGACCGTCGGCCAGGCGCAGCGCATCCCCGGCGTGACCCCGGCCGCGATCTCGCTGCTGCTGGTGCACCTGGAACGGGCGCGGCGCGGGAAGGTGGCGTGATCACTCCATAGTCATCCTTGTACGAATAGACGCTACAGTCTCCCTCTGTGAGATCCGGACCTGGCATGCATGCAGGTCCGACATGTACAGGGGGACAACATGGAGCCGTTGCCGTCGTCGGATCTGAAAACGATCCTGCATTCCAAGCGTGCCAACATCTACTACCTGCAGCACTGCCGGGTACTGGTCAATGGTGGCCGCGTCGAATATGTCACCGATGCGGGAAAGCGTTCGCTGTACTGGAACATTCCCATCGCCAACACCACCACGGTGCTGCTGGGCACCGGCACCTCGGTCACCCAGGCGGCGATGCGCGAACTGGCCAAGGCCGGCGTACTGGTCGGCTTCTGCGGCGGTGGCGGCACGCCGTTGTTTTCCGCCAATGAAGTGGATATCGAAGTCGCGTGGTTCTCGCCGCAAAGCGAATACCGTCCCACCGAATACCTGCAGGCATGGGTGCGTTTCTGGTTCGATGACGACTTGCGCCTGGCCGCCGCCAAGGCGTTCCAGCACGCCCGCAGCGCGCGTATCCGCGAACAATGGCTGCACCGTGCACTGCGTGATGCGGGATTCCCCGTGGACGCAAAGCGGCTGGACGAACTGTTGGCGCGCACCGGCAGGCAGATCGACCTGGCGCAGGACAATACCCACCTGCTGACCGAAGAAGCGCGCCTCACCAAGGCCCTGTTCAAGCTCGCCGTTGACACCGTCGGCTACGGCGACTTCACCCGCGCCAAGCGCGGCAGCGGCACCGACCCGGCCAACCGCTTCCTCGACCACGGCAACTATCTGGCCTACGGACTCGGCGCCACCGCTACCTGGGTACTCGGCCTGCCACATGGCCTTGCGGTACTGCACGGCAAGACCCGTCGCGGCGGACTGGTGTTCGACGTGGCCGACCTGGCCAAGGATGCCAGCATCCTGCCGCAGGCGTTCCTCTCCGCCATGCGCGGCGATGACGAACAACAGTTCCGCCGCAACTGCATCGAAGCCCTGACCCGCAGCGAATCGCTCGACTTCATGATCGACACGCTCAAGGCCGTGGCGATGGACACCGCCGGGCAGGTGGAACCTTGAACATCCTGTTGGTCAGCCAGTGCGACAAACGCGCCCTCACCGAAACCCGCCGCATCCTCGACCAGTTCGCCGAGCGGCGCGGCGATCGCACCTGGCAGACCCCGATCACCCAGGCCGGCCTGGACACCCTGCGCAAACTGCTGCGCAGGACCGCCCGCAAGAACACGTCCGTGGCCTGCCACTGGATTCGCGGCATGGATCACAGCGAATTGCTGTGGATCGTCGGCGATGCACGCCGCTTCAATGACCAGGGCGCGGTACCGACCAACACCACTACCCGCGATGTGCTGCGCAAGGGCGACGAGAACACCTGGCACCACCTGCCCTGTATGAAGGCCATCACGGCGTTGGCGGCGCTGCTGCATGACCTCGGCAAGGCCACGACGGCGTTCCAGTCCATGCTTGATCTGGCCTCACGCGGCCAGTTCGGCGCCTCGTTCCCCAAAACGCACTATCGGCATGAGTGGGTCTCCGTGCGTCTGTTCCAGGCGTTTGTCGGCAACGATGACGACGCCAGCTGGCTGCAGCGGCTGATCGACGCCGTGGAACGGCAGGACATGGACGCCTGGCTGGCGGAGTGGCTGGCCGATGATCGCCTGCAATGCGATGGCATGCCGCTGGGATCACGCACCCGTCTCACCTCACCGTTCTGCTCCCAACGGCCATTGGCAAACGCCATCGCCTGGCTGGTGCTAACCCACCATCGGTTGCCGACGTTGCCCGTCCAGCGACCACGCACTTCCGGGGATACAGGTGAGGAAACGGATCACTCGGATGATCCGTTGCGGCGTTACGGTGCAAAGGCAGCACCTCTCAACCCCGACGACCTGAATGCCCTGTTGGAACGGATCAACGCCGACTGGAACGAACCTGCCCGCGACCGTACCAATGCGGATATTTCTTCCTACTGGCGTTTTCCGCACGGCCTGCCCGTCACCAACCCGGCCTGGCGCAAACAGGCCGCGCGCCAGGCTCAAACCCTGCTGGCCCTGCCATCTGCGCCGGCCAGCCAACCGTGGCTGCATGATCCGTTCGTCATGCACGTGTCGCGGCTGTGCCTGATGCTGGCCGACCATTACTACTCCAGCCTGACCTTCCAGCAGAGCGCCGAAGCCAACGCCAGGCATCCCGTGGCGGAACGCAAACCCTACCTGCAACCCGGCGGCAAGTTGCTGGCCAACACGGCCCGCCATAACGGCAAAACCCAGCCCAACCAGACCCTGGACGAGCATCTGCTGGGCGTACAGGCCAACGCCAGCCACGTGATGCATGCCCTGCCGGCCCTCACCCGCAGCCTTCCGGCCCTTCAGCGGCATCGCGCACTGAACAAGCGCAGCAGCCACGATGCCTTCCGCTGGCAGGACAAGGCTGCCGATCTGGCGCGTTCGGTGCGCGAGCGCAGCGCCGAGCACGGCGCGTTCATTGTCAACATGGCCTCGACCGGCTGCGGCAAGACCCTGGGCAATGCCCGCATCATGAACGCACTGGCCGATCCCTCCCACGGCATGCGCTGCGCGTTCGCCATCGGCCTGCGCACGCTTACCCAGCAGACCGGCCGCGCCTTCCAGCGCGACCTCCACCTGGGCGATGACGAACTGGCCATTCTCGTCGGCGGCGGCGCAAGTCGGGCACTGTTCGAGCATTACCAGGCCAAGGCCGAAGCCAGCGGTTCGGCGTCGCGGCAGTCCCTGCTGGAAGAGGACAGCCACATTCTCTACGACGGCGACGACCGCCATCCGCTGCTGCAACGACTCACCGGCGATGCCCGCGCACGCCGCCTGATTGCCGCCCCGGTGCTGGCCTGCACGGTCGATCACCTCACCCCGGCCACCGAAAGCCTGCGTGGCGGCCGCCAGATCGCACCCATGCTGCGCCTGATGACCGGTGACCTGGTACTCGACGAGCCGGACGATTTCGACCTTGCCGACCTGCCCGCACTGACCCGGCTGGTGCACTGGGCCGGCCTGCTGGGGTCACGCGTGCTGCTGTCCTCGGCCACCCTGCCACCGGCACTGGTCCAGGGTCTGTACGAGGCCTATCGCGACGGTCGCCAGCACTGGCAACGCAATCGCGGTGAACGCCCGTCGGAACCCCCGCGCATCACCTGCCTGTGGATCGACGAATTCAAACAGGCCCATGCCGACTGTACCGACGTGCCCGCGTTCCAGCAGGCACACGACGACTTCGCCAAGGCACGTTGCGAGCGGTTGGCCAAAGCCCCCGTGCGCCGCATTGCCGAATTGCTGCCCGTCGCCACCACGGCCCACGACAAGGAGGAAAGGCGCCACGAATGGGCCGCACTTCTGCGCGAGGCCGCGTTGCAATTGCACAGCAACCCGCAGAACCACGTGGTCGATTCACGCAGCGGCAAACGTGTCAGCTTCGGCCTGATCCGCATGGCCAACATCGACCCGCTGTTCGATACCGCATTGGTGCTGTTCAAGCTGGGCGCTCCCGAAGGCATGCGCATCCATCTGTGCGTGTACCACTCGCAGCATCCACTACTGATACGCTCGGCCATCGAACACCGGCTCGACACCGCGCTGGATCGCCGTCGCAAACATTCCAGCGACCCGGACCCGGTCTTCGCCCAACCGGTGGTGCGCCGCGCACTTGACGCCCACCCGGAACACGACCAGCTTTTCATCGTGCTCGGCAGTCCGGTAACAGAGGTCGGAAGGGACCACGACTACGACTGGGCGGTGGTGGAACCCTCCTCGTTGCGCTCGCTGATTCAACTAGCCGGGCGCGTGCGCCGCCATCGACCGGAGCCTGTCACCACGCCCAATGTGCGCGTGCTCGACACCAATCTGCGTGCCATCGAGCGCCGCAAACCGGACGAGGCGGCCTACTGCCGGCCGGGATTCGAGCAGGACGGGCTGCCCGAGCGCCGCAGCGATGAAGACAAGGCGCGGAAGCCGAACTTCCATCTGCACAGTCACCGGCTTGGCGAGCTGCTCGCAGACCTGCTCGATGCGGATCAGCGCTGGACGCTGGACGCCCGCCCCCGCCTGCGGCTGCCGGAAGGCCGACCGGTCAACCCCACGCGCAGGCTTGTTGATCTGGAACATGCACGCCTGCGCCACACCATGCGCGCCGACCTGCCCAAGGTTGCCGGAAAGCCCCCACGGCAGGGCATGACACCGTGGATGATCAATGCCAGCACCCACTGGAAGGGCCCACAGCCCTGGCTCACCGGCGTTTTGCCGCAGACCCAGCGGTTCCGTGATGACCCGATGCGCCGTGTCGATGTCGTGCTGCTGCCCGACGAGGACGAAGAAGTGCTGCTTCTGCACCGCGTGGTGGAGGGCGGACGGCCTGGAGCCTCGCTTTACGTCCTCATGGAAGAAAGCGCCTGCACCCGCCTGCCCGACAGTGCCGTACACGGCCCCGGCATTGCGCCCTGGGGAGATGATGACCTGCTCACCCTGCTCACAGACCTGGCCGAAACGCGTGGCGAAAGCCTGCGCGACTGCGCCCAATCCTTCACCACCGCCAGCCTGCCCCATACGGAGCGCGGCTGGCGGTTCCATCCCGTGCTGGGTTTCAACAAGAAGTTCTAGAGCTGCCTGTGCGGCAGCGATTTGTAAGCACTATTTTCTAAGCTGCTTTTCAGCAGAAAAGCACGGCCACGACCACCCACTTGCACCTCGATAATTCTGTAAGTACTATGGATGCATGCTAGATTTTAATGACCAGATCGGGATTGCGGCCCGATCTGGCCAGCAACACAGCTGTGGAGGCTGTCAACGACCGTCGAGTAGACGGTGGAGGGTAGTTCAGTGATTGGCACTCGCACGCCCACGATATGAGCAAACGAAACCGACCAGAGGAAGACCCGGGCGTCGTGTGTCGCCCGGGAATTCTAGCAACTTCCAACTCTATGGAAATGAATTCCCATGCAAAGCAATCCTGCGCACGCCCCTTCCGGGTTCCGTGCAGCCATTGATCAGTTCATCCAGGATCGACTAGTCGCCAAGCTCGACAAGCTTGCCGACGACGATCCGAAGCGCACCGAGCTTTTTGCCCAGCACCAACGCGCCACCTGGCTGGAGGATGCCGCCCGCCGCGTCCGGCAGATCCAGGCCGTCACCCACTCGCTCAAGCCCATCCATCCCGATGCGCGTGGCACCAATCTCTACCTGCCTCCCACGCACATGCGGCAGCTCGACGAGGTTGGCAGCCATGTGCTCGGCAACCGCTTCGATGCCGACGTGGTGGGCAATGCGGCAGCCCTTGACGTCTACAAGCTGCTGAAACTGCAGGTCAACGGACAGACCCTGCTCGATGCGCTGGCACAGTGCCAGGCCGATGCCCTGGCCGCATTGAGTGACAACGTGGAGCTGGCAAAGGCCTGGCGGGATGCCTTCGTGAGCCTGATCGGTGAACGCGATGGACCCGCCAGCTCACACGAGCGGGCCAAGCAGCTCTACTGGCTGGCCGGCGATGACCCATGCGAGGACAGGCACTACCACCTGCTTGCACCGCTGTACGCCACCTCGCTCGCCCACGTCGTGCACCGTGAGCTGCAGGAGCATCGCTTTGGCGAAGCCAACAAGGAGGCACGGCAGGCACGGCGCGACGGCAAGGTGCACGACGGCATCCACCACCACTATCCCGACCTTGCGGTACAAAAGCTGGGGGGAACGAAACCCCAGAATATCTCGCAACTCAATAGTGAGCGTGGCGGTATCAACTACCTGCTTTCCTCTCTGCCACCGGTCTGGAAATCCAGCGACTTCCGCCTCCCGGCCCGTACCACCTCGGTATTCGACCGGCTCTTTTCGGCCCGCCCCGAAGTCCACCGCACGCTGCGCCGGTTCAGCGCCTTTCTTGCCAGCAAGCCCGATGAAACCATGGAAACCCGCGATCGGGTGGATGCCTTCGTCGAGCGCCTGATTGACGAGGCCACGATCATGGCGGGTGGTTTCCACCGCGCCCTGCCCGGCGGCTGGAGCAGGGACGAACAGTACACCGAGCTGGCCATGGAAGAAAAACTCTGGCTCGATCCGCTACGCGCCGAGCTGGCCGAGGAACACGTCTTCGCTCACGATTGGTTGTGGATGGACTGGCCTGCTGCCATCGGCAAACGCTTTGCCCACTGGCTCAACGCTCGCCTGCAAGGCCGCTTCCCGGTCGGCGACGCCGAGCACAGGCAATGGAAGAAACTGTTGCGGGTGGATGAAAGCGAGGACGGCTGGGCGAAGCAGTTGCATCGGCTTCGCAAAAAACTGGAAGCTCCCACCTGCATTCCCACGCACAACACCCACGATGGACCCGTCGCTCGGGAGGTCCAGGCATGAGCAGTGCCCTGCCCTATTCCGCCAAGGGTCTGCTGGTGCTCCCGCACCTGCGCGTGCAGAGCGCCAATGCCATCTCCAGCCAGATGACCCACGGCTTTCCGTCAATCACCGCCTTCACCGGCCTGATGTGGGCGCTGGAACGAAAGCTCACCAACACCGGCGTGCCATTGCGTTTGCAGAAAGTGGGGGTGATCTGCCATCACCACCAGGAACAGGTCAACGATGGCTATATGAAAACTTTCCGCCTGACCCGCAACCCGGTCGATAGAACCGGTGGCACCGCCGCCATCGTCGAGGAAGGCCGGACCCATCTCGACCTGACGCTGGTATTCCAGGTCCAGCAGAAAGCCGGACACGGAGACGACATGCCGCTACTCATCCAAGGCAATGACGACGCCTTGGCAAAACTCGCCACAAAGGCATTGCAGACCCTCGCCAACATGCGTGTCGCCGGCGGCAGCGTGCTGCCATCGCGGCCCGCCCCGGGCCGTTTCACCCGGCCGTGGCTGGCCGTGTTGCCTGACGACTCCGAGGAACTCAACCGGAACTTCCGCGCCTGGCGGCGCCAATGGCTGCCCGGCTACGCCCTGGTTGGCCGTGATGATCTGATGCCCGTACGGCTGGAGCGTTTGCGCCAGAAACGCCCCGACGCCACCACACTGGATGCCTGGCTGGACATGTCGCGTTTCAACTACCGCGCCATGCAGGACAGCGACGGCGCCACGGGTTCGCGCGTGCATTGGCACGACCCTGATCGTGGAAAAGGCTCGGGCTGGATCGTGCCGATTCCGGTCGGCTACGCCAGCCTCTCAGATCTTCACGAACCCGGGAAGGTGTTGAACGCACGTGACGGTGACACGCCCATGCGCTTCGTGGAATCGATCTATTCCATGGGGGAATGGATTGGACCACATCGCCTGGACCACCTCGATGCCCTGCTATGGCAGGCCGAAACCGACCTGGAGCGCGGCGTTTACCGCTGCCGCAACGGCTACATCGCATCCGATGGACCCGGTGAAATCGATGACGACTTCTACGCTTACGACTGAAACGTCCCAAACCCATTCAACGTTCTGAAAAGGAGTTCCATCATGGCCAACGAAATCAAAACCGCCTCTGTCCTCGCCTTCGAGCGCAAGCTGGACCCGTCCGATGCTGTGCTGCATGCCGGCAACTGGAATGATCGCAGCAACGCCGATCAGTGGCAGCCGGTAACCCTGCGCGAAAAATCCGTGCGCGGCACGATCTCCAACCGGCTCAAGACCAAGGACCAGGACCCGGCCAAACTCGATGCTGCGATCGAGAAGCCCAACCTGCAAACCGTCGATGTCGCAATGCTGCCCGCTAACGCCGACACCCTAAAAGTACAGTTCACCTTGCGCGTGCTGGCCGGCACCGGCACGCCATCAGCCTGCAACAATGCCAGCTACCAAGCCAAACTGATGCAGACCGTTGCCGACTACGTCGCGCAAAACGGATTCTCCGAACTGACTTCGCGTTACGCGGCCAACCTCGCCAACGGTCGCTTCCTGTGGCGCAACCGCATCGGCGCCGAGGAAGTGGAAGTCCGTGTGGCGCAATGGGAGAACGGTGCCGCCAAACAGACGTGGACGTTCGACGCGCTCGCCCTGAGCCTGCGCAGCTTTGATAGTGGCAATGCAGACATCAATGCGCTCGCACAGGCCATTGCTGATGGCCTTGCCGGCAGGACGCATGTGTTGCTGCAGGTCACCGCATTCGTCCGCGCCGGTGCCGGGCAGGAAGTCTTCCCCTCGCAGGAACTCATCCTCGACCGCGGTCGTGGCGACAAGAGCAAGACCTTGTACGACGTGGACGGCGTTGCAGCCATCCACTCGCAGAAGATCGGCAATGCACTGCGCACCATCGACACCTGGTATCCGGAGGCCGCCGACAACGGCCCCATCGCGGTGGAGCCGTACGGATCGGTCACCACCCAGGGCAAGGCTTACCGCCAGCCCAAGGAGAAGCAGGACTTCTACAACCTACTCGATGCCTGGGTATTGAAGGACAAGGCCCCCGAAGTGGAGCAGCAACACTTCGTCATTGCCACGCTGGTACGTGGTGGCGTGTTCGGTGAAGCGAGCTGAATGCCGTGACCAGCCACCATGTCGACATCCGGGTCGTCCCCGACCCCGAAACCACGCCCACCCAGTTGCTGGGAGCGCTGTACGACCGCGTGCACCTTGCGTTGGTCCGGCACCGTGTCGAGGACATCGGCGTAAGTTTTCCCGGCTACAGCACCATGCCCCGCACTTTGGGTCGGGTGCTGCGCCTGCACGGCAGCGAGGCCGGACTTCGCCACTTCCTGCAGGACGACTGGCTCAAGGGGCTGCGGGACCATGTCCGCCTGACCGATATCAAGCCCGCACCCGAGGGTGCGCCCCAGCGCACCGTGCAACGTCGCCAGTTCAAGACCAGCGTCGAACGCCTGCGCCGCCGTCGCATGCGTCGCAAGGGAGAGACCGAGCAGCAGGTGCAACAGGCCATTCCGGCCACCGTGGAACGCCAACCCGACCTGCCCTACCTGCATCTCCACAGTCGCAGCAGCGGGCAGTCCTACTGCTTGTTCATCTACGTGGGACCGCCATCGCCCACCGCGGTGGACGGCCATTTCAATACGTATGGACTGAGCTCCAGGACCACCATTCCCTGGTTCTGATCCTTTTCCCCAGGCACCCCAAACGCTCTTTGAAAATCAATCACTTGGCCCCGTCCCCTGGAATAGGGGGCGGGGCCTTCCAATCGATTTTTCTTCAATGGATACAATAGCTTACGATTGTTTTTGTCTAGTTCGCTGCCGCGTAGGCAGCTCAGAAAATGTTGCGTGGACTGAAACCCCTCACCCTCGGGTTCGCTGCCGCGTAGGCAGCTCAGAAATCCCAGTTCCGGTTGCGCAGCCGCGACACGCTGTTCGCTGCCGCGTAGGCAGCTCAGAAAGAAGTGCGTACCAACTTGCGTGCGCATGAACTGTTCGCTGCCGCGTAGGCAGCTCAGAAAGCCTCTGCGCGTATGCGCAGAAAGCCAGAAAAGTTCGCTGCCGCGTAGGCAGCTCAGAAACAGCACCGAGACGACGCGGTACTGACGACGACGTTCGCTGCCGCGTAGGCAGCTCAGAAATGGGTGCGCGGCTTTATGTACGTGCTCGGCGCGTTCGCTGCCGCGTAGGCAGCTCAGAAATGGTGAATGTCCGGAGGATCACATGTGCTCGAGTTCGCTGCCGCGTAGGCAGCTCAGAAAAGGGCGAGATTGCGCACGCCGTCGAAGTCATCGTTCGCTGCCGCGTAGGCAGCTCAGAAATCGCCACACACGATGGCAATGCGACGCTCAATGTTCGCTGCCGCGTAGGCAGCTCAGAAAAGCTTGGTTGCCGGCATGTTTCCCAAGGGCTTGTTCGCTGCCGCGTAGGCAGCTCAGAAAGTCAGTGCTCCAATGTTGTTGCCAAACGAGAGGTTCGCTGCCGCGTAGGCAGCTCAGAAATCGCCGAGCGCTTGTGGTGATTAACCGATAGGGTTCGCTGCCGCGTAGGCAGCTCAGAAATGCAACTGAGCGACGCTGGCGTCGAATTCGTCGTTCGCTGCCGCGTAGGCAGCTCAGAAATCCAGCCGATCCCGTTGCAGCATTTGCACCGTGTTCGCTGCCGCGTAGGCAGCTCAGAAATTCGCCCGGCGCAGTCGTTTCCTATTCGCAGGGTTCGCTGCCGCGTAGGCAGCTCAGAAAATCTGGCGCTTGAGATCGATGCGTTCGCACTCGTTCGCTGCCGCGTAGGCAGCTCAGAAAAGTGGCGCATTGATTGCAACACGCGTAAGAACGTTCGCTGCCGCGTAGGCAGCTCAGAAAACGTGAGTTTAGGGGCGGTAACGATGGCGACGGTTCGCTGCCGCGTAGGCAGCTCAGAAAAAAACCCTCATCCAAGGAAGAAATCACAGATTGTTCGCTGCCGCGTAGGCAGCTCAGAAATCATCCGCCATCGCCATCGGCGACGCCAGCGCGTTCGCTGCCGCGTAGGCAGCTCAGAAATGATTCATGCCACCAACCTTGGTCCACTCCGGGTTCGCTGCCGCGTAGGCAGCGAACGTGATGGCAGCACTTCTCCAGCGGGATGTGCCCTTTCTGAGCTGCCTACGCGGCAGCGAACGAGCGCCAGCAGCAGGCCGAAGCCGAGCGCAATTTCTGAGCTGCCTACGCGGCAGCGAACGCGGCATCGAGCACCACCAACGCCAGCGGCGTTTTCTGAGCTGCCTACGCGGCAGCGAACGGCGGCCGGTACGGGCCGCCGCGGCGGGGTAGTTTCTGAGCTGCCTACGCGGCAGCGAACCGCATGAAGAGTTTTGCCGTGCCCCGGCTGGCTTTCTGAGCTGCCTACGCGGCAGCGAACTCCAAGTCCGACACGATGCGGCCACAGCAGCTTTTCTGAGCTGCCTACGCGGCAGCGAACGGCGGGACTGATCCCGGCGGCGGTACTGGGGATTTCTGAGCTGCCTACGCGGCAGCGAACCGGCAACCTCTGTCCTCGTTCGCCGCGGTGTCTTTCTGAGCTGCCTACGCGGCAGCGAACAGCGCTAAGGAGTACGCCAAGGTAGTCGCTGATTTCTGAGCTGCCTACGCGGCAGCGAACTCCAGCCCGAACCCGGACTTGTAAGCACCGTCTTTCTGAGCTGCCTACGCGGCAGCGAACCGGGCCTGCGATGCCAAGCAGCCGCACCTCCTTTTCTGAGCTGCCTACGCGGCAGCGAACAGGCGGGCGGTGTAGGTGCCATCACGGCGAATTTTCTGAGCTGCCTACGCGGCAGCGAACCCCCCAGTCAGCACCAACGACTTCCTCGGTGCTTTCTGAGCTGCCTACGCGGCAGCGAACATCGCGCTCGAGCCCGCGCCCAACGGTTTGTCTTTCTGAGCTGCCTACGCGGCAGCGAACGCTTGTGCAGATCACAACCTGACCGCGCACAATTTCTGAGCTGCCTACGCGGCAGCGAACCCAGGTACTCCTGGAGCAAGAGCGGGCCTGCATTTCTGAGCTGCCTACGCGGCAGCGAACGCCTTCACCCAGTACGCGCAGCAGTTCCTTGATTTCTGAGCTGCCTACGCGGCAGCGAACCGCGGCGCAGATGCGCGGACTCGTGACGATCATTTCTGAGCTGCCTACGCGGCAGCGAACATCACCCCGCCCGATCCGATTGCCGAGCTTGATTTCTGAGCTGCCTACGCGGCAGCGAACCCATCATCGGCGTGGCCAGGCCGCCAGACATCATTTCTGAGCTGCCTACGCGGCAGCGAACGTTGCCGGCGCCGATCCGATGGTCGTCAATGGTTTCTGAGCTGCCTACGCGGCAGCGAACCCATGGGTTTGCATCCATCGCCGGAACAGGACTTTCTGAGCTGCCTACGCGGCAGCGAACGATGAGCCGGACGCTTCGCATATGCCGGGCAACTTTCTGAGCTGCCTACGCGGCAGCGAACTTTAGCTTCGACAAATCATCAGCGCCACCCACTTTCTGAGCTGCCTACGCGGCAGCGAACTGGAAGGCAGCGAAAGAGGCACGCGAATTCCTGTTTCTGAGCTGCCTACGCGGCAGCTCAGAAACAGATCATCTCCAGCTCCGCGCGGATCTGCTGGTTCGCTGCCGCGTAGGCAGCTCAGAAATCGTTAAGCCATTCCTGCATTTCCTTGAAATGGTTCGCTGCCGCGTAGGCAGCTCAGAAATCCAAAAAAAAGGGGGAGGCGGCCGCACTCCCGTTCGCTGCCGCGTAGGCAGCTCAGAAACGACGATGCGACCGCGGTCACTACGTTGCGGTCGTTCGCTGCCGCGTAGGCAGCTCAGAAAGACAGCTCACCCGATGCCATCTGCTCGGCAAGGTTCGCCAGCTCAGAAAGTCGCTGAACGGCCCTATGGGCGTTGCGAGATCCCGTTGTGCTTCAGGAACTCCTCCAAACTCATCCGATGCGGATTCCGAAAGTCGGCGTACCACTTGGAGTACGCGGCTCGTTGCTCGGCCGTCATCGGAATCAACTCGTTTCCCGGAGAAGGATTGTCCCTCTGGGAAAGCGGATAGGAATGCAGACTTTTCCGCCTCGGACGTGAGCCGTTCGCCCCAATGATTTCGCGGTTGCTCATCCTGCACACCCTGGCCGGATAGTTCGGCCTCCTGTTGCGCGGATAGTAGCCCGAGCGACCGCAAAAGCTCCACCTGCGCATCGGTCAGTTGGCCGATACCACTGTCCGCCGCGGACTTGGCCGCCTTGCCAGCCTGGTTGAAGGTCTCAGCCGGCGTGAGCATGTCCCCCTGCCCATCGGCACGCCCGCTGCGGATGCCCCCCATGTAGTGGTCGTAGAGCTCGGCCAAATCTTGGTTCGCTGCCGCGTAGGCAGCTCAGAAATTCGCCAAGTTCTTGCCGGCCTGGACGATTGCATTCGCTGCCGCGTAGGCAGCTCAGAAAACTCCCGGGCGGAACGCAGGAAAGCGGTGATGGTCACTGCCGCAGTGGCAGACCAACAATCGCCATCAACTTCCCATCCGTCGGGCGCCCTGCCCATCCTCCAACGCCGAAGGCGACCGGGAGCCGGGGGGTGGCCCCGCACATCCGGCTACGCGGGGCGGCTGTGGCACTGCCGCTCCCCTTGGCACCAGGACAGGGCGACAATGGGCGGCCTGCAGTGCCGACCGACTGCATGTCCATAGTGCACCTTCCTGTTTCCCCCACTGGAGTTCCCCATGCCTCCCCTCCGCCCCTTCCTCGACAAATCCCCCACCCTCGGCCAAGGCGTCTACATCGACCCTGCCTGCACCATCATCGGCGACGTGGTGCTGGGCGATGACGTGTCGGTGTGGCCGGGCACGGTGATCCGGGGCGATGTGAACCATGTGCGCATCGGCGCGCGCACCAATGTGCAGGACGGCACCATCATCCATGTCAGCCACGAGAGCCCGTACAACAAGGGCGGCTACCCCACGCTGATCGGCGAGGGCGTGACCGTGGGGCATGGCTGCATCATCCATGCGTGCAGCATCGGCGATTACTGCCTGATCGGCATGGGCGCGTGCGTGCTCGATGGCGCGGTGATCGAGGACGAGGCGTTCATCGGCGCCGGTGCGGTGGTGGGGCCGGGCAAGCGGGTGGCGCGCGGCGAGTTGTGGGTGGGCAACCCGGCGCGGCCGGTGCGCACCTTGAGCGCGAAGGACATCGAGGGGCTGCGCTATTCGGCGGACCACTATGTGCGGTTGAAGGACCGGTACCTGGGGATGGCGGGCTGACGTCAGGCCGGCGGGGCGTTGTCCCGCTCTACAGGGCGCCACCCGCGTTTCCCGTTGCCGCCGGATCCACGCTGCCTCACACTGCCGGCCCCGGGCGTTGGGACGCCCTCCAGGGAAGGAAACCCTTTCATGTCGATCAGATCCATGGCGCTGGGCCTGCTGGCCGGCGCGACGCTGTTCTGCGCCGCTTCGCCGGCCGCGCTGGCGCAGGAGGAGCAGGACGCCGCGGCGTTCGTGCAGTCGCTGCATTTCCGCTCCGGCACCATCGAGGTGCCCGCCGCCAAGGCGCGCTTCAACCTGGGCCCGGAGTTCCGTTACCTGGACCAGGCCGATGCGCGGCGCGTGCTGGAGGACATGTGGGGCAACCCGCCCGACGAGGACGTGCTGGGCCTGATCGTGCCGCGTTCGCCGGGCCTGGCCGACGATGACAGCTGGGCGGTGGTGGTCACCTATGCCGACGATGGCTACGTGTCCGACGAGGATGCCGCCGGCATCAACTACCGCAAGCTGCTCCGCGACATGCAGGAGCAGATCGACGAGGCCAATCCGGAACGCGAGAAGGCCGGCTACGGCACGCTGAAGCTGGTGGGCTGGGCGGTGCCGCCGCGCTACGACGCCGGCAACAACAAGCTGTACTGGGCCAAGGAGCTGGAGTTCAACGGCCAGTCCGGCCATGTGCTCAATTACGGCATCCGCGTGCTCGGCCGCCACGGCTACCTGAGCCTGAACGCGGTATCGGCCATGGACGAGCTGCCGCTGGTGCGCACCGGCATGGAGCGGCTGCTGGCGATGGCCGAGTTCGAGCCCGGCGCGCGCTATGCCGACCACAACCCCAAGACCGACCGGATCGCCGCCTACGGCGTGGCGACGCTGATCGGCGGCGGGCTGGCGGCCAAGGCCGGGCTGTTCGCCAAGCTCGGTCTGATCTTCGCCAAGTTCTGGAAGCTGCTGCTGATCGGCGTGGTCGCACTGGTGGGCCTGGGCAGGAAGCTGCTGGGAGGCCGGCGCAAAGACGGCGGCGACCGCTGACAGCGGCCAGTCGCGGGCTGGGCAGCGCGGGCCGCGGCGGGTAAAGTCGGTCGCTGGCCGGACCTCGCCCGGCCGCGCGGCCGGCCGCGGCCCTGCCTGGGGCGGGCCGCGGTCCGCGATCCTCCCCGCCTCAGGCGGTGGGCGCGACCCGGCCACAGAGCGCAGCACCGCCGATGCCAGATACCCGCATGCTCGACACCCACCGCGAAGTGATCACGCCCGAGGGCGTGCCGCTGCAGCTGCCTGCGGCCGGCCCGGTGCCGCGTGCGCTGGCGTGGCTGATCGACCTGGCGGTGCGGTTCGGCGTGCTGGTGCTGATGAGCCCGCTGCTGATGGCCCTGGGCGGGCTCGGCCAGGGCCTCTACCTGGGGCTGATGTTCCTGCTGTTCTGGGGTTACCCGATCGTGCTGGAGGTCTGGTTCGGGCGCACCCTGGGCAAGCGTGCGCTCGGCCTGCGTGTGGTGGCGCGCGACGGTGCGCCGCTGGGCTGGATGCCGGCGATCGTGCGCAACCTGCTGCGCACGGTGGACATGCTGCCGTTCGGCTATGCGCTGGGGCTGCTGACCTGCCTGGGCGACGCCCACGGGCGCCGGCTCGGCGACCTGGTCGCCGGCAGCCTGGTGGTGCACGTGCCGGTGCCCCCGAGCCTGGCGCCGGCCCGGATCGATGCCGTGCAGCCACCGCCGCGGCCGCTGCAGCTGGAAGAGCAACAGGCGCTGATCGCGTTCGCCGACCGTGCGCCGGGGCTGTCGGAGCCGCGCCAGCGCGAACTGGCCGACATCGTCGACGGCCTGAGCGGTGCCCGGGGCCGGACCGGCGTGCTGCGCCTGTATGCCATGGCCAACTGGCTGCAGGGACGGCGATGAAGCAGGCGCAATTCGTCGACCGCCACCAGCACGAGTGGCGGCAGTTCGAGGACTGGCTGGAACAGCGCGGCGAGCGTGTACGCCGCGCGCGGCGTGCACCGGCCGCGGACCTGCCGGGCGACGAGACCATTCCCGAACGCTACCGGCGCCTGTGCCAGCAGTTGGCACTGGCGCGCCACCGCGGCTACAGCCCGCAGCTGGTCGAGCGCCTGCAGCAGCTGATGCAGCGCGGCCACAACCTGCTGTACCGCGCACCGCCGCCGCGCTGGCGGCGTGCCGCCGAGTTCCTGTTCGCCGATTTCCCGCAGCTGGTGCGCAGCCAGGCGGCGACGATGTGGGTGGCCTGCGCACTGTTCGCGCTGCCGCTGATCGGCGTGTTCGTGCTGCTGCAGTACCGCCCCGACCTGGTCCACCTGCTGCTCGATCCGCGCCAGGTCGCACAGATGGAGAAGATGTACGACCCCGCCGCCGAACACCTGGGCCGCGACAGCGGCACCGACTGGGCGATGTTCGGCCACTACATCATGAACAACATCAGCATCGGCCTGCGCACGTTCGCCAGCGGCCTGCTGGCGGGCCTCGGCACGGTGCTGGTGCTGCTGTTCAACGGCCTGACCATCGGCGCGGTGGCCGGCCACCTGCACCAGATCGGCCATGGCGACCCGTTCTGGCGCTTCGTGGTCGGGCATGCGCCGTTCGAGCTGACCGCCATCGTGATTGCCGGTGGCGCCGGCCTGCAACTGGGCCTGCGCCTGATCGCCCCCGGCCGCAGGCGGCGCATCGATGCCTTGGTGGAGGGCGGGGCGATCGGCGCGCGGCTGTGCCTGGGCGTGGCCTTCATGCTGCTGGTGGCCGCCTTCATCGAGGCCTTCTGGTCGTCCATCGCCTGGGTCCCGGCATGGGGCAAGTTCACCGTGTCCGGCGTGCTGTGGGCGCTGGTGCTCACCTGGCTGTGGCGCGGCGGGCACGGGAGCGGCGATGCGCATTGACCAGCTCGACGTGGTGCTGCGCGCGCGCTCGCAGTGGGAGGCGATGGAGCTGGGCACGGCGCTGGTGCGGCGCCACGCCAGGGCCATCTGGGTTCCATGGGTACTGCTGACCCTGCCGCTGTTCGCGCTGCTCAACGGCGCGGGCTGGTGGCTGGACAACTACTGGTTGCCGGCACTGCTGATGTGGTGGCTGAAACCGGCGTTCGAGCGCATCCCGCTGTACGTGATCTCGCGCGGTGCGTTCGGCGCCGAACCCGCGCCCGCCGCCACCCTGCGCGCGCAGTGGCACTGGGGCTGGCGCGGCCTGCTGCCCTACCTGGGCTGGCGCCGGCTGAGCCCGGCACGGGCGCTGCTGATGCCGGTGGACCTGCTCGAAGGCGGCGATGCCCGGCAACGGCGTGCCCGGCGGCGCGTGCTGGGCGGCGCGGCCTATGGCCATGCCTCGCTGCTGACGCTGGTGTTCTGGCACTTCGAGGCGATGCTGCAGCTGGCCGGCATCGCCCTGGTGTTCCTGTTCGTGCCGCTGGACGCGCTGCCGGAATCGCTGCGCATCGCGGTCTCGCTGATCGGCAGCGATACGCCGGCCTGGGTCTGGCTCGGCCTGAACCTGCTGGCCTGGGCGGCACTGACGCTCATCGGGCCGTTCTACAGCGGCGCCGGCTTCGGCCTGTACCTCAACCGCCGTACCCAGCTGGAAGCCTGGGACGTGGAGATCGCCTTCCGCCGGCTGCGCCAGCGCCTGCAGGGCGGCGCGCCCTTGCTGGCGCTGGCGTTGCTGCTCCTGGCCGGCCTGCTGCCGCCCGTGCCCGGGCGGGCGCAGAACGCCGCCAACCCGCAGACGGCAGCCGACGACAACCGCAAGGGCGCCACCCTCCGGGCGCCCGGCGACCCCACCCCGGCGGCGATCTTCGGGCCGGCGCCGGTGGACACCGCCGGCTTCCGCCAGGCCGCGGCGCGGGCCTACGAGGACCCGCAGCTGGGCGCCAGCCATACGCTGTGCCACTGGGAGCGCAGGGAACCGGCAACCGCCAGGCCCCCGAAGGACTGGGATTTCCCCGCCGACGGGATCTTGCGCGGCATCGGCGACCTGCTGGCGCTGCTCAGCCGCGGCGCGCTGTGGATCGTGGTCGGCGCACTGCTGTTGGCGCTGCTGCTGACCATGCGCAGGTGGCTGCCTTGGCTGCGCGGCGGCGGACGCCTGCCGCGGCACGGCGCGGCGACCCCGGTCGCCCACACCGCGCTGCAACTGCCCGAGGTCCTGCCGCCGGACATCCTCGCCAGCGCCCGCCGGCTGTGGCAGGAAGGCAGGCCCCGGCACGCGTTGGCCCTGCTATACCGCGCCAGCCTGGACGAACTGTCGCGACGGGCCGGGATCGTGCTGCCGCCCGGCAGCACCGAGGCGCAGTGCCTGCGCGCGTCCCGGCGCATGCCGGAAGAGGCGGACCGGCGCCTGTTCGCGCGCATGGTGCGCACCTGGCAGTACGCGGCCTATGCCGGCCGGCTGCCGGCCGATGCCGATTTCCAGGCGCTGCTCGATGATCTGCAGCGGCATTACGGATGGCCGGCATGAGCATCCGTCTGCGCAATGCACTGATCGCGCTGGCCGCGCTGCTGCTTGCCACCCTCGCCGTCACCTGGTTCCTGCGCAGCTACCAGCGCGTATGCGGGCCGGCGCCGCTGCCGGTCTATGGCGAACCCAGCTTCAACCCCGTGTTCGCCCTGCGCGAGACGCTGCGCCGCGATGGCCTGGAGGCCGAATCGCGGCGGACGCTGGACCTGCCGGCGATGCGCCTGCAGCCACGCGACACCCTGTTGATGCTGGACGACCCGCGCGGGCTCCCGCCCGCCGAGGTCGAGCAGCTGCTGGAGTGGGTGGAGCACGGCGGCCACCTGCTGCTGGCCGTGCCGCCTGCGGATCCTGCCCTGGACGGCCAACGGACCCTGCTCGACCGCCTGGGCATCCTCCCCGACAGCACGCCGCCCCGTTGCCAGCGCTGGCGGGTGCCGGGAGAGGCCGCGCACGACGAGTTCTGCGGCGGCACCCGGTTCACCCTGGCCGCGAACAGCCGCGCCGAGCGCCGCTGGGGCGATGGCGCCGACGCGACCCTGGCCTATGCGCGGCTGCGCTTCGGCAGCGGCCGCGTCGACGTACTGGGCGACACCGGCTTCCTGCGCAACGGTGCCAACCGCGACGGTGCCACGGACACCGGCCTGCGCGATCCCGTGCACCGCGACCTCGCCCGGCTTGTGCTCGCACCCAACTACGGCAAGGGCCGCATGCACCTGGTCTACGCGGTGGATGCCCCCTCGCTGTGGAAGACCCTGCTGCAGCGCGGCTGGCCGATAGGCGGGCCGATGCTGCTGGCGCTGCTGGCCTGGCTGTGGATGCGCGCCCAGCGCTTCGGTCCATGGCTGCCGTCGCCGCGGCAGGAACGCCGCTCGCTGCTCGAACACGTGCGGGCCAGCGGCGAGCACCTGCACCGCCATGGCAGGAGCGCACTGCTGCATGAGGCGATGCGCACCGCGTTCCTCGCCCGCCTGCGGCGGCGCGCGCCGCTGGCCGCCGCGCTGGAAGGCGACGCCCACCTGCAGGCCATCGCCGACCATCTGCGGTGGCCGCTGGAGCGCGTGCGCACTGCCCTGCAGGTACCCTCCCCACGCGACGACACCGCGCTGCGCGAGCGCATCGCCCTGCTGATCCAGATGAGAAACCAGCTATGACCGACCAGCCTTCTCCCCCCGCCCTGCCCGGCGAGGCCCCCGTGCCGCCGCCTGCATCCGCCCCGACCGACCTGCTCGCCCGGGTCGAACGGCTGCGCGACGCGATCGGCCAGGCCTTCATCGGCCAGGCCGAGGTGCTCGACCAGATCCTGGTCGCGCTGCTGGCCGGCGGCCACGTGCTGATCGAGGGCGTGCCCGGCCTCGGCAAGACCCTGCTGGTGCGCGCCCTGGCGCAGGCACTGGAGCTGGACTACGCGCGCGTGCAGTTCACCCCGGACCTGATGCCCAGCGACGTCAGCGGCCACGCGGTGTACGACCCCAAGACCGAGAGCTTCAAGATCCGCCGCGGCCCGGTGTTCACCCACCTGCTGCTGGCCGACGAGATCAACCGTGCCCCGGCCAAGACCCAGTCGGCGCTGCTGGAGGTGATGCAGGAAGGCCAGGTCACCATCGAAGGCCGCGGCTTTCCGCTCGACCCGCCGTTCCTCACCCTGGCCACCCAGAATCCGCTGGAACAGGAAGGCACCTACCCGCTGCCCGAAGCCCAGCTGGACCGGTTCCTGCTCAAGGTGCTGATCGACTATCCCCAGCTGGACGACGAAAAGCGCATGGTCGCGGCGATCACCGCCGGCCGCAGTGCCGGCGACTTCGACCTGTCGCAGGTACCGCGGGTGATGAACGGGCCCGACGTCGTGCGCCTGCAGCAGGCGGTGGCGGCCATCACCGTCGACCCGCAGGTCATCGACTACGCGGTACGGATCGTGGCCGCCACCCGCAACTGGCCGGGCATCGCCCTCGGCGCCGGTCCGCGCGGCAGCCTTGCGCTGGTCCGCGCGGCGCGTGCGCAGGCGGTGCTGGCCGGACGCGATTTCGTCACCCCCGACGACGTGCGCGAGATCGCCAGGCCGGCGCTGCGGCACCGCATCGCGCTGGCGCCGGAACTGCAGATCGAAGGGCAGTCGGCGGACGATGCGTTGACCGCGCTGTTGGCGAAGGTGGAGGCGCCGCGCAAGTGAGGGTTGTGGGCGGCCATGCAACTTCGGTACCTGCTCCCTCGTACACGGTGCGGGGGGAGGGTTCTGGGTGGGCTGCTGTTGCCGTCACTGCCATGTGTGCATCCATCGAGGTCGCCGCACAGGCAGGAATTGCGGTTGCGGTTGCGGTTGCGGTTGCGGTTGCGGTTGCCCGTGATCTTGCTTCTGCTTTCCAGCCCTTGACTCCCACCGCCGTAGAGCGAGCCGAGTACCGCGGCGGGCCGAAGGGCGAAGAGGCGCACGTGCCTGAGCGGAGCGAGTTGTGCGCCGTCCCCTCGGCACGCGGGGAGCGCAGGGAACCGATGCGGCACAGCCGCATCGGATCGCGTCCGGCGCGTGTTTCTTTTGGCTATCTTTTCGTTGCACGAGCAAAGAAACGTGGCCCAAGGAAACACGCCCGTGCCTACGCGCCCGACGCGCTGCGCGCGCCGGGTCCACTCCGCCGGCGGGATTTTTCGACGAGACATCCCTGTCTCGTCGAAAAACGGCGTGCATCCCTGCACGCCGCCCTTCGGGTTTTTCCCGCCGGCTCCGTCGCTGCAAAAGGGGGCCCGAAGGTCAAAAACCAAAATCGGCAGCAAAGTCACGGGCAACCGAAACCGCAAAAATCTTCGTGCTTCCGCATCTGCCTGCAGGCAACGAACCCGTCATGAAGGTCACCGCGTGAGGCCCACCCCCCTGCTGATCGCACTGCTCGCCCTGTGGGGCCTGCTCGGCATCCCCGTCGCCCTGCACCTGCTGCCCACCGGAATCTGGACGGCCATGGCCTGCGCGATCGCCCTGCCCGCCCTGGCAGACGCACTATGGCTGCGACGCCGCCCCACCCCCACAGTACGGCGCGAATTGCCTGAAACCCTGGCTCTGGGCGTAGAACGCGAGACCTGGTTGCAGCTGGACAGCTTCGGCCGGCAGCGCGTGGACGTATTCGACCTCGTGCCCGGCGGCTGGAGCACGCGCGGGCTGCCGCGCACACTGCGCCTGTCGCGCGCCAGCGAATCCCGCTTCAGCTACCACTTCACCCCTGGCGCGCGCGGTGCGTTCGTCTTCGACGGCATCCAGCTGCGCCTGCATTCGCCGCTGCGGCTGTGGCGGCAATCGCGCATCGCCGGGCAAGCGCAGAAGGTGCGGGTCTATCCGAACTTCGTGCCACTGACACGCCTGGCCCTGCTCAGCGCGGAAATGGCCTCGCGCCTGGTCGGCGCGCACCTCAAGCGGCGCCGCGGCGAGGGGACCGATTTCCACCAGATGCGCGAGTACCGCGTCGGCGACAGCCTGCGCCAGATCGACTGGAAAGCCACCTCCCGCGCGCGCAAGCTGATCTCGCGCGAGTACCAGGACGAAAAGAACCAGCAGGTGCTGATGCTGGTCGACACCGGACGGCGGATGATGGCCGACGAAGGCGGGCTGTCGCATTTCGACCACGCCCTCAACGCCGCGCTGGTGGTGTCCTACCTGGCGCTGCGCCAGGGCGACGGCGTGGGCCTGTTCGCCCGTGGCGGCGATACCCGCTGGGTCGCGCCGCAACGCGGCCTCGGCACCCTCGACACCCTGCTGCGTGCCAGCTACGACCTGCAGCCACGGCCGGTGGCCACCGACTACCTCGCCGCGGCCTCCGAGCTTGCGCTGCGGCACTCGCGGCGCTGCCTGGTGATGCTGGTGACCAACGTCCGCGACGAGGACATCGAGGATCTGTTGGCCGCCGTGCGCCTGCTGCAGAAGCGGCACCTGGTCTGCGTGGCCAGCCTGCGCGAGCGCGAACTGGACGATGCCCTGGCCCGCCCGGCCAGCACCCTGCCCGACGCGCTCCAGGCCGGCGCCATCGCCCGCTACCTGCAGCAGCGCGCCGCCGCCCACGACGCCCTGCGCAGCCATCGGGTGATGGTGCTCGACGTGACCGCCGACGCACTGCCGGCCGCGCTGGTCGAACGCTACCTCGCGGTCAAGCGCGACGGATTGCTGTAGCGCCGGGGCATTGCCGGCAAGGCTCCAGCGGGGCACGGCCCCGCTCTACCGGGTGGGCGCGAGCGGCGGACGGCGACGGTATCGGGAGTGTGCTTCCCTGCGATTGGCACCCATCCATCCCGGCGCGGTGTAGCGCCGGGCCTTGCCCGGCGGGGCATGCCCGGCAAGGCTTCAGCGGGGCACGGCCCCGCTCTACCAGGTGGGCGCGGGCCCCGCTCTACCGGCGATCCGCGATCAGACGTAGATGCGGGTGCTGCCCTGGGGGGCGTCGTCGATGATGGCGTGCGGCAGGAAGCGGGCGCTGTCGCGGGTGATGCGGCTGTCGTCCTCGCGCATGCCGATGCCGCAGGCACGGTCGCCCACCACCCAGCTGCCGACCATCGGGTAATTGCCGTCGAATCCCGGCAGCGGATGGAACGCCTGGCGGATGCAGGGGCCGGCATACGGGCCCTCGCTCTCCTGCCAGCGGCCATCGGCCATGTGCATGGCGACGTTGGCGCCTTCGCGCGAATGCAGCGGCTTGCGCACCCACCCGGCGGGCAACGCGCTGCCATCGTCGAAATGCGCCTCCAGCAGGTTGGGATGGCCGCGATGGCGCTGCCACAGCAGCGGCAGGATGCCCTTGTTGCTCAGCACCGCCTTCCATGCCGGCTCCAGCAGCTGTACGCCGGCGCGCGGCAGGGCCGCACCGAACTCCTCGCGCATCAGGTCTTCCAGCGGGTACAGCTTGAACAGGCTGCCGATCACGGTGTCGTCCAGATCGGTGAAGCGGCCGTCGGCCGACAGGCCGATGTCCTCGATGGCCAGCGCCGCGGCCGGCAGGCCGGCCTGGGCGGCGCAGTCGCGCAGGTAGGCGACCGTGCCCTGGTCCTCCTCCGACTCGCGCACCGCACTGAAGTACAGCGGCGGCGGCAGCAGCCCGGCCAGTTCGGCGAACCGCTCGACCAGCGCCTCATGGACGGAGTTGAACTGGTCCGCCTGCTGCGGCAGGGCGCCGCGGTTGCGCTGGTCCTCCAGCCACTGCCACTGGAAGAACGCCGCCTCGTACAGCGAGGTCGGGGTGTCGTAGTTCAGTTCGTACAGCTTCGCCGGACCGTTGCCGTCGTAGGCGAAATCCAGGCGCCCGTAGAGGTGCGGATCGCGGCGGCGCCAGCTCTCGGCGATCCAGTCGCGGAACGCTGCCGGGATCGCCAGCCGTTCCATCCATTCCTCGCTGGCCACCACCTCGCCGACCAGGTCCATCGCCATCGCATGCAGCTCGGCGCTGGGGTCTTCCAGGTCGTTCTCGATCTGGCGCAGGGTGAAGGCGTAGTACGCGGTTTCGTCCCAGTACGGCGCGCCGTCGATGGTGTGGAACCGGAAGCCGCAGTCGGCGGCGCGAGCGCGCCAGTTGGAGCGCTCGGCGATGGCAACCCGCTTCACCGCATCAACCGCCGGAGCTGCTGCGGCCGCCGCTGCGCGCGCCGAAACCGCCACGGCTGGCGGTGACCGCACGGTTCGGTTCGGCGGCCACCGGGGCCAGCCCGGCCTTGCCGGCGCCGATGCGGCTGCCGGTGTTCAGGCCACCGCTGCCGCCCGGGGCCGCGGCCGGCTTGGCCCAGCCGTTGGCCTTGTCGCGGAACGCCGGCTGCGCCGCCGGGGTCGCCGCGGCACGGCCGTTGTTGAGCATCTGCGACATGAAGAAGCCCATCATCATCGGGCCCACGAACGAATGCCCGGTGCTGGTGCGCTGCTGCACGCACTGGTCGGCCGGGTACTCGGCGGCGCATGCCTCGCGGCTGGCGTACTGCGGCGCCACGTCGGCGGACTGCTGCTGCGCGGTGGCGAACGCCTGGCGGCAGCTGGACGGGTCGCCGGTGGCCTCGCTGCAGGCTTCCACCGAGGTGTACAGCCCTTCCTGCACCTGCACGGCCTGTTCCTTCTGGCAGGCGGTGAACAGCAGCGGCGCGGTGCTCATCAGCAGCAGCGCGGTGGTCCGGGAACGCTTCATCGTCGGTAACTCCCTGTAAAGTCGTTGGCGAATGATGCCCGATCCGGCGCGCCGTGGCACCTGTGCCGGTGCCGGCCCCGGGCGCGGCGGCCGGCCGGCGGGGGCGGTGACGGTTGCAACAGCAACCGCGTTCTTCATGCAGAATCGGGACTGCCGTATTTTCCTTATTCCACGTCGTTCCCATGCCCGAATACCGCTCGAAAACCTCCACCGCCGGCCGCAACATGGCCGGCGCCCGCGCCCTGTGGCGCGCCACCGGCATGACCGACGGCGACTTCCACAAGCCGATCGTCGCCGTGGCCAACTCCTTCACCCAGTTCGTGCCCGGGCACGTGCACCTGAAGGACATGGGGCAGCTCGTGGCGCGCGAGATCGAGGCCGTGGGCGGAGTGGCCAAGGAGTTCAACACCATCGCCGTGGACGACGGCATCGCCATGGGCCACGACGGCATGCTGTATTCGCTGCCGAGCCGCGAGATCATCGCCGACTCGGTGGAGTACATGGCCAACGCGCACTGCGCCGATGCGCTGGTGTGCATCTCCAACTGCGACAAGATCACCCCCGGCATGCTGATGGCCGCGCTGCGGCTGAACATCCCGGTGGTGTTCGTGTCCGGCGGGCCGATGGAAGCGGGCAAGACCAAGCTGGCCGAGAACAAGCTCGACCTGATCGACGCGATGGTCGCCGCCGGCAACGAGGCCATCAGCGACGAGCAGGTGGCCGCGATCGAGCGCAGCGCCTGCCCCACCTGCGGCTCCTGCTCGGGCATGTTCACCGCCAACTCGATGAACTGCCTGACCGAGGCGCTGGGCCTGTCGCTGCCGGGCAACGGCACCGTGCTGGCCACCCACAGCGACCGCGAGGCGCTGTTCAAGCGCGCCGGGCGCCTGATCGTGGAGCTGTGCCACCGCTGGTACGGCGGCGAGGACCCGACCGCGCTGCCGCGCGGCATCGCCACCTTCGAGGCATTCGAGAACGCGATGACGCTGGACATCGCCATGGGCGGTTCCACCAACACCATCCTGCACCTGCTGGCCGCCGCGCAGGAGGGCGAGGTGGCCTTCGACCAGCGCGACATCGACCGCCTGTCGCGGCACGTGCCGCAGCTGTGCAAGGTGGCGCCGAACACGCAGAAGTACCACATCGAGGACGTGCACCGCGCCGGCGGCATCATCGCGATCCTGGGCGAACTGGCCCGCGGCGGCCTGCTCAACACCGACGTGCCGACGGTGCACAGCCGCAGCCTGGGCGAGGCCATCGCGCAGTGGGACGTGTCCCAGGTGCAGGACGCCGCGGTGCATACGTTCTACAAGGCCGGCCCGGCGGGCATTCCCACCCAGGTGGCCTTCAGCCAGAGCACGCGCTGGCCGTCGCTGGACCTGGACCGCGCCGACGGCTGCATCCGCGACGTCGCCCACGCCTTCTCCCACGAAGGCGGCCTGGCGGTGCTGTACGGCAACCTCGCCGCCGACGGCTGCGTGGTCAAGACCGCCGGCGTGGACGAGTCCATCCATGTGTTCGAGGGCAACGCCCGCGTCTACGAGAGCCAGGACGCCGCGGTGAAGGGCATCCTCGGCAACGCCGTGCAGGCCGGCGACGTGGTGGTGATCCGCTACGAGGGCCCGAAGGGCGGCCCGGGCATGCAGGAAATGCTGTACCCGACCAGCTACCTGAAATCGAAAGGCCTGGGCAAGGCCTGCGCGCTGCTCACCGACGGCCGTTTTTCCGGCGGCACCTCGGGCCTGAGCATCGGCCATTGCTCACCGGAGGCGGCGGCCGGCGGCACCATCGGCCTGGTCCAGGACGGCGACCGCATCCGCATCGACATCCCGCAGCGTGGCATCCACCTGCTGGTGGACGACGCCGAACTGGCGCGCCGCCGCGAGGCCCAGGACCGCAAGGGCTGGAAGCCGGCCGAAGCGCGCGCGCGCAAGGTCAGCACCGCACTGAAGGCCTACGCCCTGCTCGCCACCAGCGCGGACAAGGGCGCGGTGCGGGACAAGGCGCTGCTGGACGGCTGAGGCGCACCGCACCCGCCGTATCGTCTCCGGCAGGCATTGCCCGACCCGCTGCGGCGCCGCGCCACGGCGGGCGGCCTCCTGTACGGCAACGACCGGCGGTGCGGCTGCTGGCGGCCACGCGGCAGGCGCCGGTACCGGCCGGCGGAGCCCCCTCCGTCGCTGTGGCCACAGCAGCCCCGGAGAACGGCGACCTGCGGCAACTGGCGGCGCAGGTCGCGGTACCGAAGGGCTGCGATGCGTCCGTGGCGGCGGCCGATTCCGCGCTCGTGGCGGGGCAGCGGCAGTCCCCTGACCCGACCGGGGAACGCAGCGAGGCGCGCACCGCACCACCGCTCCCGCCGCCCCGGTCATGCGGCACGACCGACGCATGCACGCTCTCCGGTGCCATCCGGTGCCCCTCTTCCATACGGGTCCGGCATGAACCGGAAAGCCCCCGTCCCGAACAGACCGGGCCGCTGTTTCTCGACGGCCTCAACGGCGACGGCCTGGACGGCGTGATGGCGCTGTACGAGGAGGGAGCGGTGCTCGTCGACCGCTCCGGTGACCTGCTGGTCGGTCATGGGGCCATCCGACGCCCCTGCCAGACCCTGCACGCCCGCCCCCAGTACCCGGCCGGACACTCGCCCGCACCGGGAAGTCCCCCGCGCAGGCTCCCCGGTGGCGGTGCTTTATGGAAGACTGCGCACGGGCGCTTCGGGGACGCCGGCATGCAACGACCTTGCACCGCCCGCCGCTTCCCACCGCCACCTCCGCCCCCGCTCCTTCCACAGGCCCCCCATGACCGCCCAGGACCAGAACACCTCCCTCGCCCAGCTCCTCGATGACAACGGCATTTCGCTGGCCGCGATCCGGGATGAGCACCATCCCGGGTTCGCGCTGCAGAAAGCACGGCTGATCGGGTTGCTGAAAAGCGGGCAGATCACCGAAAAGCGCGTCAAGGCCCTGGCCAAGGTGCTGCCTGGCGCCAACGAGGCCCTCAGGGGTGTCTCCAGCGATGCCAAGGAGTCGCAGGTGGCGCTGATCGAGTCGCTGAAATCCAGCCACGCCTCGGCCTACAGCGTGATCGAGAAGATCGTCGAGCAGGCGACATCCGACGAGCTGCGCCTGGAAGCCCTGCAGACGGTGGAGCGGATCGCCGGCTCGAACGATGCGACCCATACCCAGATCGCCGCGTCCAACAACACCACCTTCAAGTATGTGGCCGGCGGCATCCTCGCCGGCCTGGTGCTGGTGGCCGGCGGTGCCGCGGCGAAGGCACTGTCCCGCCGCTGACCGCCCGGCCCGGTGTCGCCAAGGCGGTCCTCCAGTCTGCCCGGGCATAGGGGGCAGGGACGGCCTCCGGCGGCGGCCGCAGACACCGGGAGCCCGGCCAGCGCGCGTCCGGCAACAGGCACGCGAGCGGCCGCCCGCCGACGCCCGGGCATCCTCCTGCACGGTGGCCCGGGCCCGGGATCAGCCCTTCCAATCTCCGCGGTTTCATCGACAATCGCACCAGGAGGGCCACCGCCACGGCCGGGGCCCGGCCCTCCCTGGCTGCGATCGATTTTCCGGCCGGGCAGCTTCGACAGGGAGGCAGGACGCATGTCGATACACGACGGGATCCGCATGGGCCCGCAGGCCGCGGCGCAGGACCGCGGCACCGGGAAGCGTGGGCGCAGCGCGCTCGCAGCCACCGCGGCCGCATTGGCGCCGGCGTGGCCCGTTGCCGGTGCCACGCCGGTCACTGCAGGCGTCGCCGGCCGCATCACCACCGTGCTCCCCGCGGCCGGTCCGCGGGAATGGCCGCACGCGCTTCCTCCACCGTGCCTCGTCTCGCGGCTGCGCGAACAGTCCCCCCTGGCAGCCACTCGGCGCCGCTTGCCACGCCTGCCGGAACGTCCCCGCGAACTGCCGGCCCCCGGCCATGCCAACCGCCACCGACCGCAGCCGTTCCCTCACGGCGCCTGGATGCCATGATGCCCATCTCCATCACCAAAGCCCGGGATTTCTCCCGGGATGCCGACTACCTGGCTTTTTCCGTGGTACGCCTGCGCAATGCGCACCTGAAGGGCCTGGGAGGGCGGCACAGCTGGGTCCGTATCGAGAACACCGGCAATGGCAAGGTCCTGTACCGCCGTGTCCGTGGCGCCGGTGCCAGTGCCGGCGCATCCACCGGGCTGCCGGCCAACGCCATCGAGATCGACTACGACTCCCGCCTCGAACTCGGCATCGAAGGCCCACGCGATGCCACCCACTTCCATGACTGCAGCCTCACCGTCGGACCGGCCAGCCGCCTGGGCGAACTCAAGGCGCACTGGCGACACCCGAACATCGAATACCGTGTGCCGTACCGGCTCGCGATCCTGAGTCTGGCTCTGGGCCTGCTCGGCGCGCTCCTGGGCGCGCTGAGCCTGGTCCGGTGACGGCCCACGCGCGGACTGCAACCGGCCCGACCGTGACGGACCGCCACCGCCGGCCGCCGGCAGCGCGCGCTGGCAGCGCGGCGGACCGTATCCCCGCCGCATGCCAGGCGCGCCGCCAACACGCGTCCGGCAACAGGCACGCGAGCGGCCGCCCGCCGACGCTCGACCAACGCAGTCGCCAGGAGACCGGGCATGCACATCCGCGCACTTGACCCCCACGATGCCGCCGCGCTGCGGCACTGCCGGCTGCAGGCCCTGGAGGAGTCGCCGGAGGCGTTCCTGTCCAGCCACGCCGAAGCCCTGGCGACACCGCTGGCAGCACTGGAAACCGAGCTGGCGGACCCGGCCATCCACTACCTGGGGGCCTTCAACGACCACGGGCTGGTCGGCTTCATGCGCTATGTGCGTTTCTCCCGCCACGCCCGGCAGCATGTGGCGGAGGTACGGAGCGTCTATGTGCGTCGGGCCCAGCGCGGCCAGGGCGTGGCACGGCAGCTGCTGCAGCGGCTCATCGACAGCGCGCGCGGTGCCGGCATCGAATCGCTGATCCTGTCGGTGCTGGCCGACAACCACCCGGCGCGCCGGTTGTACGACTCCAGCGGCTTCCAGCTGTATGGCGTCGAGCCCAGGGCGGTCAGGCACGGTCCGCACTACCAGGACCAGGCGCTGTATGTACTCGACCTGGGCCGGAGCGGGGTATCCGCCACGCCGTTGGACGCGGGCAGGACGGAGCGTTGAAGGACACTCCGCGCCTGCGGCCGTTCGGGATCGTCGCCAGCGAACAGGCGACCAGCATCGCGGTCGCCCGCTTCGACCTGACGCCGTTCATTTCCGCCGGCATTCCGTTCCCGGTGATGCACCGCTCCGCCCACAGTCTGCGCGTGATCGCCGACACCACGGGCCTGTCGGTGAGCCCGCTGCTGGACGACAGCGGTGAGGACGCGGTGCGCGTCCACGGGTACTTCAACAACCGGCGCGAACTGAAGATCGATGCGGTATGGGTCAAGGCAAGCTCGGCAAAGTACCGGACGGCGCTGGCGCAAAGGAACCTGACGGGCGGGCTGATCGACCAGCGCCTGCCGAGCGGGCTGCATGCCGACCACATCGTCAACCGCGCCTCGCTGCGCGCCCTGCTCGCCGCCGGGCATGCCCCCTGGCTGATGCTGTTCGAAGTGCCGGCCGCCGCCAACTCCGGGTTCGGCGCGCTCGTCGAGCGCCACCTGCCGCCCTTCGACGAAACGACCCCGCAGATCCACCTGGGGCCGGAGCACATCTTCAAGCTCTATGCCACCGACTGGCCACGCAACCGGAACGAGTTCGAGAAGGCGCTCAAGGACATCGCCGACCAGGTGCACAACCCCCGGATCGTCGCAGACATCCGGACCCGGTTCGCCCCCCTGTTCCGCTGAGACCCCTTGCCGTGCGGTGCACGTCGGCCACGGCAGGCCTCCCCGGCAAGCCGCCGGCGGCCACTGCGCAGGCGATGGTTCGATGTCCGGCGGACCAGGCCACGCATTGCCGCGGGCGCACGGTGCGCGGCACCGTCCACACCGCTGTTCTCCGTTATAGTCCGCGGGCCACACGCTGCATGCGGGGCAGGGCCCGGGGCCCTTGCGGCCGCAAACCGTCGAACCGCACAGGGAGGTCGCATGGCTGGTCAGCATCAAGCACAGTACGAACCGCTGGACGCGTTCTGTCCGCTCGAGACCTGGCGTCTTGCGCAGATCGTGCTCACCGAAAACGGCATGTTTGCCGAGACCCGGAAGGCGCTGGTGGAACAATATGGGGACGACGTCCTCACCCCGGCCTTCATCCTCCAGCATGGGCCTGACAGGGTCCGCAGGATCATCTCGGCCCTGAACCTCGGTGTCGAGAGGCGGGTAAAGGAATTCAACAACCGGTTGCACACGTTGATCTGCACGCGCTTCAGGTGGTGCGAACGGCGCGACCATCCGATGGTCGAGAACGCGGAGATCGCTGCCGCCCTCGTCGACATCTTCGGTGCGAACGGCGCCGCCGCGCTGACCGTGTTCCTGCTCAAGCGCAAGTTCCTGGACCGGCTGTGCGGATGCAGGACGCCGGCCGGCCCGTGAGCGGGGCACCCCGCAACGTGCGGCCCGCCGGATGAACGGCCCGGTTCCCGCCACCATCGCCGGGCAGGTGGCACGGGCGCAGGCGGTGATCGAGCGCCATCTCGGGTCCGCGCTGCAGGGGCTGTACCTGTACGGGTCCGCGCTGGAGGGTGGCCTGAAGCCGCTCAGCGACATCGACCTGCTGACGGTCGTCGACACGCCGCCGGACGCGGCGACACGGCAGGCGCTGATGCGCGCACTGTTGACGGTTTCCGCCCCACCCGGGAAGGATCCGCGACAGCGCGCACTGGAGCTGACCGTGGTCGCACGCGACGCCGTGGTGCCCTGGCGGCACCCCGCACGCCGCGAGCTGCAGTTCGGCGAATGGCTGCGGGCGGATATTCTCGCCGGCGTGTTCGAGCCGGCAATGGTCGATCCCGACCTGGCGATCCTGCTGACCCAGGTACACCGGCACAGTGTCGCCCTGCACGGCCCCGCCGCCGCCCGGGTGCTGGCGGCGGTTCCCGCTGCCGATGTGCGCGCGGCGCTGGCGCAGCTGGTGCGGCTGTGGGCCGGGCCGGCCGACTGGGTCGGCGACGAGCGCAACGTGGTGCTCGCCCTGTGTCGCATCTGGTACACCGCCGCGACCGGGGAGATCGTGCCCAAGGATGCCGCGGCGCTGTGGGCCCTGGACCGGCTGCCCGCGCACCACCGACCGGTGGCCCGGGCCGCGCGGCAGGCATACCTGGGGCAGGGCCCCGACCTTCTCGCGGCGCAGGCGGCACAGGTGGAGGGCTTCGTCCACGCGCTCAAGGACAGCATCCACGACGCGCTCTCCCGCACTGGCTGACGGCATGAGCGGGGCGTGCCGACCGCCCCGGGCAGCGGCGGCGGGCCGCGCTGCCCTGCGCATTCCATCACCGTCCCGGCACCGCTTCCCCGGGGCGCCCCATCCCGCCCGCCGCCCGACCGCCGTGCATGTGGAGGCTTCCCGGCGGCAGGTACACGGCAACGGCAGGCATTGCCGTGCGCACAGCCTTCCGCCTCCCCAGGCACACGCCGCCGGGGCGGCCTCTCCGCCCCGGTGACCCACCCGCCTCGCCGCGAGGGTGCATCATCCGGCAGCCCGGAACACGTGACCGTCCGCGGGCCGTTCCCGCCTGGTCCTGCACCCACCCGTGCCAGGCTCGTCGGGGAAATCGCCCCGCCCCGCTTGCGCACGGGCGGCCGCGACGGCGCGAAGCTCGGCGGGCCGGTTGCCGTCCCGGCCGGGCCACCGGTAGATTCGCTTGCAAGGACGCCCCCGCATCCACATGCCCGCCGGACAGGAGCTGCGCATGGACACCCTGGAGAAGCAACAACTCGTCAAACGCTATATCGCCGCTTACAACACGTTCGATATCGAAGGCATGCTCGCGACGCTGTCCGCGGACGTGGCGTTCCAGAACCTCTCCGCCGGGCAGGTCACCGCCCAGGCCGACGGCAAGGACGCGTTCCGGGCCCTGGCCGAGAAGGCCTGCGGCCTGTTCTCCGAGCGCGAACAGACCGTCGTGTCCCTCCAGGCCGTGGAGGACACGCTCGTGGCGGACATCGCCTACCGGGGCCGGCTGGCCGTGGACGTCGGTGATACCCGCGCGGGCACCCTCATCGCCCTGGCCGGACAATCCGTGTTTTCCTTTGGCGACGGCCGCATCACCCGGGTGATCGACCACAGCTGAAGTCCGGAGCACGCCGCAGCCTGCGCCCTACGGCGCAGGCCCGCGGCAGCCGTGGCACGGCAATGCGCGCACCGTTCCCATCCCTGCGGGACCGCGGATTGGAAGAACGCCGCCGGGTCGGCGAAAATGGCGCTCCAGCTAGACCATCGCCACGCCATCGCCGGCCCCAGCCAAGAGTCCCCTGATGAATACAGAAGCCATTTCCGTCCTTCCCCCGCGCGAAGCGATGGAATTCGACGTCGTCATCGTCGGCGCCGGCCCGGCCGGCCTGGCCACGGCGATCCGCCTGCGCCAGCGGGCGGTCGAGCAGGGGCAGGAGCTGTCGGTATGCGTGCTGGAGAAGGGGTCCGAGCCGGGCGCGCACATCCTTTCCGGCGCGGTCATGGACCCGCGCGCGCTGGGCGAACTGTTCCCGGACTGGCAGGCGAAAGGCGCGCCGCTGAAGCAGGCGGTGACCCGCGACGAGTTCCTGTTCCTGGACGAGACCGGCGCCAGGACCACCCCGAACTGGCTGCTGCCGGAGTGCTTCCAAAACCACGGCAACTACATCGTCAGCTTGGGCGAGGTGACGCGCTGGCTGGCGCAGCAGGCCGAAGCGCTGGAAGTGGCGATCTTCCCGGGCTTCGCCGCCGCCGAAGTGCTGTACGACGACACTGGCGCGGTGATGGGCGTGGCCACCGGCGACATGGGCATCCACAAGGACGGCACCCCGGGCCCGAACTTCGAGCGCGGCATGGAGCTGCACGCCAAGTACACGGTCTTCGCCGAAGGCTCGCGCGGCCACCTGGGCCGCCAGCTGATCCGCCGCTTCGAGCTCGATGCCGGCAAGGACCCGCAGAGTTACGGCATCGGCATCAAGGAGCTGTGGCAGATCGATCCGGCCAAGCACGAGCCGGGGCTGGTTGTGCACGCCGCCGGCTGGCCGCTGGACGACGACACCTATGGCGGCGCGTTCCTCTACCACGCCGAGGGCGGCAAGGTCTCGATCGGCTACGTGGTCGGCCTGGACTACAAGAACCCCTGGCTGAGCCCGTTCGAGGAATTCCAGCGCTTCAAGACCCACCCGGCGATCCGCAAGCACCTGGAAGGCGGCAAACGCGTGGCCTACGGCGCGCGCGCGATCACCGCCGGGGGCATCCTGTCGCTGCCGAAGACGGTGTTCCCGGGTGGCGCGCTGGTCGGCTGCGAGGCCGGCTACCTCAACGTCAGCCGCATCAAGGGCAGCCACGCCGCGATCAAGACCGGCATGCTGGCCGCCGATGCCGCGTTCGATGCGCTGGTCGCCGGCCGCGCGCGCGATGAGCTGAGCGCCTACCCGGAGGCATTCGAGGACAGCTGGCTCAAGGCCGAGCTGATGCACTCCAAGAACTTCAAGCAGTGGTTCAAGAAGGGCCGCACCCTGGCCACGCTGATGACCGGCATCGAACAGTGGCTGCTGCCCAAGCTGGGCCTGCGCAACGCGCCGTGGACCCTGCACCGCGCCAAGGCCGACCACGAGTGCCTGGAGCCGGCCGCCACCCAGCCGAAGATCGTGTACCCGAAGCCGGACAACGTGCTGACCTTCGACCGCCTGAGCTCGGTGTTCCTGTCCTCGACCAACCACGAGGAGGACCAGCCCAGCCACCTGACGCTGAAGGACCCGTCCATCCCGGTGGAGGTCAACCTTGCCGAATACGCCGGGCCGGAGGCACGCTACTGCCCGGCCGGGGTCTACGAGTTCGTCGGCGAGGGCGCGGACAGCCGCCTGCAGATCAACGCCCAGAACTGCGTGCACTGCAAGACCTGCGACATCAAGGACCCGACCCAGAACATCGTCTGGGTCACTCCGCAGGGCGGCGGCGGCCCCAACTACCCGGCGATGTAGGCCGGCAGGATGATCCCGATGCCCGCGCCGACCCCTTCCCCGGCGCCGACGGTAGGCCGGCGCGGTGCGCTGCTGGCGGTGTCCGCGGCGCTGCTGCTGAGCGCGTGCGGCCAGCGCGACGCGTTCAACCACGCCGGCGACGCCAGCCCGGAGCAGCGCGCGCTGGAACGCGCCTTCGCCATCTGTGCCGGCTGCCACGACACCCGCGCCGATCTCGGCCACCGCGTCGGGCCGAACCTGCATGGCGTGGTCGGACGACCCGCTGGCAGCGCTCCCGGCTATCCGTACTCGGACGCGATGAAGCGCAGCGGCATCGTCTGGGACGCACAGACGCTGGACGCCTTCCTGGCGTCGCCGCAGAAGCAGGTACCCGGCAACCGCATGCTCAACACGACCTCCGACCCGGCGCGCCGGCAGGCGGTGATCGAGTACCTGACGCAACAGCAGTGAGCCTCGCGGATGGCGCCGCCATCCCGGCCATGGCCGTGGCCGGTGCTTCCGCTGGCCGCTCCGCATTGCCGCGCCCACGGTGGCTTTCCGGCGGTATGGGACCCGGCATCGGACGGGCGTCGCTGCGGGCCTGGGCACTGGTGCACGGACGGCCTTCCAGCCGAGGCGCCGGCACTGCTCCTCCTGTTGTCGCGGAATCGCCTGCCTGATGGCCTTGCCGACGGACCTGGCGGCCGCGCCATGCCCGTGGATCGCATGGCGGTGACCGCCCGGCATCGGCGCCGGCTGCACGCGACCCTGGCTCCTGCGGCTGTCCCGGTACCGGCACGGCCCCGCCACTGGACGTCTTCAGGGGCCTGCAGGACAGCCGGCTGCTCGCCCGATGGCGGGCCGCCGCGCGGATTGCCGCCAGCGTTCCACCGCGGGGGCCCGGGCGAACCGCATCGCTCCGGATGACCCCGTGCCCTGCAGCCCCCGGGCTCAGCCCTGCTTGACCAGCCTGCGCCGGCCGTCCGGCACCGGTGCCTTGGGCGTCAGCCTGGCCACCCCCGGTATCAGGAAGTCCGCCGCACTGCGGCCGTGCTTCGTCTTCGCCGCCAGCCAGCGCGGCATCCGGCCACGGCCGCTCCAGGTATTGCGGCGGTTGTCGGGATCGCGGTACTTGGGCGCCACCTTGGAACGGGGGTGCTTGGCGCGCGCTTTCGGTGGCGCGGTGGACGGCTCCGCGTCCGCGCCGAAGAGTTCGGCGAGCGTATAGCCGGCGCGCTGCGCCTGCGCGGCCAGCGCCCGCCGCACCTGCGCGACGGGCGTGCGGCGGGTCAGCAGCGTGTGCCGCTGCTGGGCGGCACGGATCAGGGTGTTCAGTTCACGCAGGGACAGGGACGTCAGGTCGATGCTCATGGCATTAGCGTCGGTGGCCGGCCGCCGCCCTGTCAAGAAACCGGGCCCGGCAGCAGCCCTGCCCCGGCCGGCGATGGCGGGCCGTGCCAAGTCCCTTCCCCACCGCGGCGCCTCCAGCGCCCTGCCAGCACACGGTGCTTTCGATGGGCGATCCCCGCCTGCAGGCGACGGCTGCGCAGCGGCAGACGGGGTCTATCATGGCGCAGGGGCCGCCGGCAGCGCCCTGGATGTCCCCGGTCGCCGCTCGCCTCTCCATCGATCTCGCCATGCCTATGCATCCACACCTGTCCGCCCTGCGCTGCTCCCTGGCCGGGGCCCTGGCACTGCTCTCCGGCGGCTGCGTGGTGCTCTCCCAGGTCGTGCACGATGGCCTGGCGACGACCCTCGTCGACGACGCCGACGGGCGGCCCCTTTCCGGTGTTGGCATGTATGCCGCCCCGCTGCGGGTCAACCAGGCACCGTCGGCATTGCCGCTGGCCATCAGCGATGCCGACGGGCGCATCGATGTCCCCGGACGCAGCGAACGCACGCTGACCGCACCCGGTGCCGACTATGGCGTCGCCGCCACGCTCGTGTGGGTCTGCCGCCCGGGCTATCGCCCGCAGCGCATCGGCATCCGCCACAACCAGCGCGGGCCCAACGTCCCCACCGTCCATCGCCCGGCGCAGGTGCGCCTGGTCGCCGAGGCCAGGGTGGATGCCGAGCAATGCGCGCAATGGCCGTCCTCCACCCACGCATCCCGACCGGAAACTGCCCATGCGCCGCCTGAGCCGTAGCCTCCTCGCCCTCGCCCTCTGCCTGTCCGCGGGCGGCTGCATCGCGCCGTTCAAGGTCAAGCTGCAGACCGCGGTCCACGCGCCCGACCGCATGCCGGCCACCGACGGAACCCGCGTCGCCCCCTGAGCGGGGCGACAGCCGGGCAGGCATCGCCCTGCAACCGGCGGCGCGGGGAGGATCGCCGTCGCGGGCATCGGCGGCGCCACGGCACCGGCCGCGCCCGCGTGCACCGGACACCTTGACCGCCCCTTGGCGCGCCCGGCCTGGACAGCCGCTAACGTGCCGTCCTGCCGCGCTGTTCCTCGTCACGGCGCAAGTTCCCGACACTGCCGCCTAATTTATGTACTGGTCAGTTTTATATTCAGGGTGGATTCCGCTGGCTAACGGATAATTCACATCCACCGGCCCGCCAGTGCTCCCCCGCCAGCAGGCCGGTCAAACCAATAAAAAAGGTAATCCGCAATGAAGACTTCCCTGATCGCCCTGGGCCTGCTGGCCGCCCTCCCGTTCGCCGCCTCGGCGACCGACGGCCTGTCCTACAACTACGTGGAAGGTGGTTACGTGAACACCGACGCCAAGGGCGGCGACGCCGACGGCTGGAAGGTGAAGGGTTCGGTCGCCGTGCACCCGAACTTCCATGTCTTCGGTGATTACAGCGCCCAGGAAACGGACACCTTCAAGAAGGACGTCGACCAGTGGCGCCTGGGCTTCGGCTACAACTACGGCGTCGCCCCGAACACCGACCTGCTGGCCCGCGTGGCCTACCAGCGCTTCGACCTGCAGCACGCGCCCAACTTCAACGGCTACAGCGCCGAAGTCGGCGTGCGTACCGCCTTCACCCCGATGTTCGAGGGCTATGCGCTGGCCGGGTACGAGGACTACAACAAGAAGAACGGCTACAACCCGGATGGCGAGTTCTACGGCCGTCTCGGCGCTGCCGCCAAGTTCAACGCCAACTGGGGCGTCAATGGCGAGGTGAAGCTGGGCAAGGGTGGCGACCGCGAGTGGTTCGTCGGCCCGCGCTTCAGCTGGTAAGCCGCACGCAAGCGTTCAAAGGGCGCGTGCTCTCTCTCCCCCGCGCCCCCGGAGCCCGGTCTTCCCCGACCGGGCTCTTTCTTTTGCGGCAGGCATGCGTGGAGACCCGGGCTGTTCACCCGACGGCCAGCGCACCCGGCAGCCGCGCCGGCACTGCCGGCACGCCGCCGGATGGAAGGCCATCGCGGTTACTTGAACAGGGTCTGCGGGTATTCCGGCTTCTGTTCGCGGGCCAGCAGCTGCTTGAGCCCATCGGCCGGGCTTGATTCGCCGTGCAGCACCGCCTGCACCGCCCTGGAGATCGGCAGGTCGATGCCATGCCGGTCCGCCTGGCGCATGACTTCATCGGCGGTCTGCACCGACTCGACCACCTGGCCGATCTCCTTCACCGCATCGGTCAGGCTCTGCCCGCGTCCCAGCGCCAGGCCCAGGCGGCGGTTGCGCGACAGGTCGCCGGTACTGGTCAGCACCAGGTCGCCGAGGCCGGCCAGCCCCATCAGGGTCTCCGGCTTGGCGCCGATGGCCGCGGCCAGCCGCAGCATCTCGTTCAGGCCACGGGTGATCAGACCCGCACGGGCGTTGAGGCCCAGCTGCATGCCATCGGCCACGCCGGTGGCCACCGCCAGCACGTTCTTCATCGCACCGCCGAGTTCGGCGCCGACCATGTCGTCGCCGGTGTAGGCGCGGAACGCCGGGCCATGCATGGCATCGGCGACCTGCTGGGTGAAGCCGGCATCGTCGCCATGGACGGTGATCGCCGTGGGCAGGCCCAGGGTCACTTCCTTGGCGAAGGACGGGCCGGTGACCACCGCCAGCGGCACGTCCTCGCCCAGCACCTCGCGGGCGACTTCATGCAGGAAGCGCCCGGAGCCCGGCTCGAAGCCCTTGGTCGCCCAGGCCACGCCGGCGTCGGCCGGCAGCAGCGGTGCCAGGGCGCGCACGGTCTCGGTGAAGGCATGCGACGGCACCACCACCAGGATCCAGCGCGCACCGGCGAGGGTGTCGGCCAGGTCGGTACTGGCACGCAGGGAGTCGGGCAGTGGAATCCCCGGCAGGTACCGGGGATTCTCATGACGGCGGTCGATCGCCTCGATCACCGCGGCATCGCGCCCCCACAGCAGGGTCGGGTGGCCGTGCCGGGCCAGCAGGCTGGCCAGCGCGGTGCCCCAGGAGCCCGCGCCGAGGACGGCGATCTTTTCCGCGTCGTTGGTACCCATCCGTCGGGACTGCGCCGGTCAGGCGTTGCCGGCCGGCTCGGATTCGGCCAGCGAGGTACCGTCGGTCTGCTGCTGGCGCTGGCGCAGGGTTTCCGCGTACAGGCCCTCGAAATTGATCGGCTGCAGGTAGAACGGCGGGAACCCGCCGGCCTGGATCAGGTCGCTGACCATCGAGCGCACGTACGGGAACAGGATGTTCGGGCACTGGGTGCCGAGCAGCACGTCGATCGCCTGCGGCTCCAGGCCGATCAGGCCGAACACGCCGGCCTGCTCCACTTCGGCCACATAGGCGGTCTTGTCGCCGGCCTTGCAGGTCAGGGTCACGCCCAGCACCACTTCGAACGCGTTGTCGGACAGGCGCTGCACCTTCTGGTTCAGGTTCAGCTGCAGGTCCGGCTGCACGTTCTCGTTGAAGATGCCCGGAGAATTCGGAGCTTCAAAGGAAACGTCCTTCACGTAGACCTTCTCGACGGTGAACGCCGGGCCGTTGGCGGCTTCGGCCGGGGCGGCCGCGTTGTTGTTCTCTTCGGACATTTCTCTAGGACTCCAGAACGGTTTGTTCGGTGAATGGATTGTTACCCGACCAGCGATGGGGGCTGCCGCGCCCCTGCACAAGGGCTTAACGGAAAAATCGGGGAATCAGCCGCGGCCCTTGACCAGCGGCAGGTCCGCGCCCTGCCAGGCGGGAAGGCCGCCGTCGAGGATGAAGACCTGCTCGAAACCCGCTTTCTTCAAGGCCTTGGCCGCCGTGGCCGAGGCGTTGCCGGTGCGGCACACCAGCACCACCGGCGACTGCCGGGCCGATGCCAGCAGCCTGTGGCCCGGGACCAGCTGCGCGGCCTGCACGTTGCGGCTGCCGGTGATGTGGCCCTTCTCGAAGTCGCTGCTGGCCGACAGGTCGATCACCACGGCATCGCCGCTGTTGATCAGGCGGGTCAGCTCGGCCGGCTTGAGCGCCTTGTAGCCGCGGAACAGGCGCGCGACCTCGGTGGCGATGAGGGCGACGGTCAGGCCGGCGAAGGCCAGCGACAGCATCGGGTTTCGGCCCGCGAAGGCCAGCAGCTCTTCGTAGTTCACTCAGGTCACGGGTAGACAAGCGGGCGGCGATTGTCGCACAAGCCGGCACCGGCACGGCCAGCGACGGCTACTGGCCCTGCCACAGGTCCGGCAGCCCTTGCGCCTGCCACCAGCGCCGCGCCTCCGGATCCCAGCGCCAGCGCTCGCTCACCATCACGGTGCGCTCGGCCAGGGTGTTGCGGTTGATCACGCCGATCTCCATGCGCCGCTCGATGCTGCCGTCCGCCGCCGCGCCGCTGCCGCGCTCGCGGTAGCCGGACACCTGGACCTGGGCGTAACGCGCGCGCTCCATGTCCGTCAACGGATGCGTCCGCAGGCGCTCCGGGTCGATGAAGCCTTCGGCGGCCTCGAAATCGCTCCAGCGCACCGCCGCCACATAGGCGTCCTGGGTCTGCGCGAGCTTGTTGCGCTGGCTGCGACTGGGCCCGGCCGCCTGCGCCGCGACGGCGGCAAGCAACAGCAGGGCCGCGACGGACCGTGGAAAACATCGATGCATGGCGCTCCTCCCCAAGCCAGGCTCCATCCTATCCCCTTGCCAGCGCAACGAAACGCCCTTCCAGCTCCGCCGCGCCGCCGTCGACCCGGGCATGCACCGTCAGGCGCGCCCGGCCGCGCTTGTCGAACAGTGCCAGGAAAGCCGCCCAGTCCTGGTCCGGCGCGGCCCGCGCGGTGGCCACCAGGTCGGCATAGACCGGCGAGCGGTAGCGGATGCTGCTGTCCGCCACGTACACCTCGGCATCGCGGCCGGACGCGGAAAGCCGCATGCTCACCAGTGCCCAGCCGGCCAGGGTCATCACCGACGCCAGGCTGCCGCCGAACGCATTGCCCTTGTCGTTGACGTTGACGCCCAGCGGCGCCTGCAGGCACAGCGACTCGTGGTCGCAGGCGGCGATGCGGATGCCCATCGCCGCCACCGGCGGCATCGCGTCGAGCGTGGCCTGCAACTGCTGCAACAGGGAACTGCGGTCGGGGATGTCGAGCATGGCGGGCCGGGAACAGGAAACGGAAAGCGCCCGCATAATGCATGGAATGAACACCCGCGCCCATGTGCCGACCGGCACTGCCTGGTACCTGATTTCCCTGCGCCCCTCCGGCGCGCACGATCCGCTGCGCCGCGCCGGCGCCCGTTTCGGTGCGCGCACGGTGGCGGTCTCGCCCTGGCGCCTGCAGCCGCGCGGGGAGGCCGCGACCCGCGAGCAGCTGGAGCAGGCGCTGTCCAGCGACCGCGTGGTCTTCACCAGCCCCGCGGCGGCCGACGCCGCCGGCCGCCTGCTGCCGCTGGCGCAACACGCCACCGGCACCCTGGTCGCGGTGGGCGAGGGCACCGCCCGCGCCTTGCGCCGCCAGGGCGTGGACAGCGTGCACGCCCCCGCGCGCATGGACAGCGAGGGACTGCTGGCGCTGCCGGCGATGGCCGACCTGCGGGGCAGGCGGGTCGCCCTGATCACCGCGCCGGGTGGCCGCGGCATGATCGCCGCGCAGGTCCAGGCCCGCGGCGCACGGCTGGTGCGGGTGGACGTATACGAGCGCGTGCCGCTGGTGGTCCCGGCCCGGACCTGGCAGCGCCTGGCGGCGCTGGAGGCGCCGGCGGTGCTTGCGGTCAGCAGCGGCGAAGCCCTGCTGCGCGTGCTCGAACAGCTGCCCGACACGCTGCGGGCGCGCTGGCAGCGGCAGCCGCTGGTCGCCGCCAGCGCGCGGCTGGCCGAGTTGGCCGGCGCACAGGGCTTCATCGCGACCCGCGTGGCGGCCGGTCCGCTCCCCGGCCAGCTGGCCGCCGCCGCGCATGCGGCGCTGTTCCACCGCGGCGCCTGAACCGGTACCCCGCTTGCAGCCGCGCGGGGTCGCGGGCGATGCTTGAAGCGCATCGCCGCCGTCGGTTGCGCGGCATGCCCGCCAAGGACGCCGTACCCTGATGAACGACGATTCACCCTCCCGCCCACCGCGCCGCCTGGCGCGCTGGATCATCGCTGCCCTGGCCCTGCTCGCGGTCGTCGCGGCCGCCGCCTACGCCTGGCAGGGATGGCAGGCGCGGCAGCGCCTGGCTGCCCGGGAACAGGCCGCCGCCGGCCAGCAGCTGGCGGCCATGCAGCAGGCGCTGGAGGCGGTGCGCCGGGACCAGCGCGGCAACGCCCGCGGGCTGCAGGACCTCGCCGCCACCCATCGCGTCCTGCGCGACGAAGTGCTCGGCCTGGGCCAGCGCAATGCCCTGCTGGAGGACAACCTGGCCCGCCTGGCCGACCGCTCGCACCAGGGCACGCAGGCGGTGCGCCGCGAGGAGGCCGAACTGCTGCTCAGCCAGGCACAGCAACGCCTGGTCTATGCCGGCGACCTGGACGGTGCCCGCCAGCTGTATGCGCAGGCGGCGGCGGTGCTGGAGAACATCGACACCGCCGGCTACCTGAACCTGCGCCAGGCCCTGCTGCAGGAACGCAGCGCGCTCGACGCGCTCGGCCCCGGCGTGCGTGCGCGCAGTGCCGAACGGCTCGCGCACTGGGCCGACGCGCTGGAGGCACTGCCCGAACAGAGCGCCCGCGCCGACCGCAGCGACCCGGCCTGGTGGCAGCAGCTGCTCTCGCCGCTGGTGCAGATCCGTCCGGCCGAACCGCAGGTGCTGGTGGCGCGCTCGGAGCGCCGCGATGCCGGCGACGCGCTGCAGATTGAACTGAGCCTGGCCCGCGCGGCCCTGGAGCGCGGCGACACCGCCGCCTGGCGGCAGGCGCTGCAACGAGTGGACACGTGGCTGCTGCGGCTGTGGCCCGAATCGCCCGCACGCCGCGCGCAACGCCAGGCGCTGGCCGAACTGCGCGACACCGACCTGCAGATCCCGCTTCCCGAACTGGGCAGCACCCTGCAGCAACTGCGCGACATGCGCGAGGGCAAGGAGGCACCATGAAGGCATTCCGTTCGCTGCTGGTGGTCCTGCTGGTGGCCGCGCTCGGCATCCTCGGCGCGCAGTGGCTGGGGCAGGAGTCGCTGCGCGACCTCGGCGAGGTGGTGGTCCGCGCCGGCGGCAACGACTACATCGCCACCCTGCCGCAGGCAGTGCTGGCGCTGCTGATCGCCAGCCTGCTGCTGTGGCTGTCGTGGACCCTGTTGAGCGCGCCCTTCCGGTTCTGGGCGCGCTACCGCCGCCGGCAGGGCCGGGCACGGCTGATCGACGGCCTGCAGGCGCTGGAGCGTGGCCAGTGGCAGCGCGCGGAAAAGCTGCTGCACAGCGCCGCCAGCGACCCGGCCGTCCGCCCGACCGCCCTGGCCGCGGCGCTGCGCGCGGCCGAAGCGCGCGGCGACGGCGCCGCGGTGGGCCGCTGCCTGCAGCAGCTGGAATCGCTGGATGCGTCCCTGCATGCCCTGCTCAGTGCCGAGCGCTGGCTGCGTCAGGACAAGCCGCAGCAGGCCATCGACGCCCTGGACCCGCCCGCCCTCCAGCCCCTGCCGCCGCGCGGGCTGTGGCTGCGCACCGACGCCCTGGCCCTGGCCGGCCGCGCCGAGGAGGCCTATGGCCAGCTCGGCGCGCTGCGCCAGCAGCAGGTGCTCCCGGCCGATGGCCTGGCGGCACTGGAAACCCGCCTGGCGCTGCAGATGCTCGACGAGGCCGGAGACGTCAACGCGCTGGCCGCGCGCTGGGAATCCCTGCCCAAGGCCCTGCGCACCACGCCTGCGGCGGTGTCGCGCTATGCCGTCCGCGCCGCCGCGTTGAACTGGACCGATGCCGCGCTGCACAGCCTGGAACAGGCGCTGGACGCGCGCTGGGACGAATCGCTGATCGCCCTCTACGGCGAGCTGCCGGTGGACAAGCTGGACTCCCGCCGTGCCAGCGCACAGCGCTGGCTGCAGGCACAGGGCGCCAGCCCCGGGCTGCTGCTGACCCTGGGACGCCTGGCGGGCGGCCAGGGCCAGTGGCTCCAGGCCGAGGAATTCCTGCACCGCGCCCTCGCCCAGGGCGCCGGCGCACCGGCGTGGGACGTCCTGGGCGAGGGGTTCGCCGCCCAGGGTGAGGACGCCCTGGCCCGGCAATGCCTGGTCAATGCCCTGCGGCAGCGCCGCGGCGAGCCGCCGCTGTCGCTCGAGCGCCGCGACCTGCGCCAGCAGATCCGCGACCAGGCCGTGGCCGAGGAGCGCGACGCGCACGGGTTCCCGCGCCTGCCGGGCTGACGCGCCTCCCGCGGGCACTCCGGCCAACCGCCGTGCTGGCCGGGCATCGCCGACGTCGCCTGACGCACAGCCCCGCGGATCCGCATGGCCAGCCGCCTGCGGGTCCCGGCCATGCAGGTTTTCCAGGAGGACGCGACGGCAGCCGTCGCCTGCGCTCCAGGTCCAGCGCACCTCCGGACCCACCGGCTCCCGCGGAGGAGATCAGCGGGCCGCTCACTCCGCCCGTCGCGGCAGGGTCCGGATCGGCCGCCACCGGCGCCGCGGCGGAAGGCCTCGGGGCCGTTCCAGCGGCAGGCGTCTTCCATTGCCGCCCCAGGAAACGCTGTTGAAGGTCCGCAGCGCCGCGTCGCCGGCCACCTGCACGCAGGGATCGACCCACTCGGAACGCGGGGCGCGCGCCTGGCCACGGATCGATCCGTACCAGGCGCACACGGCCGCCAGCCCGTCGAGGCGACGGGCAGGGAACGGATCGAAATACACGACATGCTCGGCGCACAGCTCAAGGAAACGGGCGGATCACCGTCGCTCCCGTAGCGCCGCCTCCCGTTCGACCGGCCGGTCCGGGACCGGCGCCAGACCGGTCCCGGTTCAGCGCTCGATGATGGCGACCACGCCCATGCCGCCGGCGGTGCAGATGGACACCAGCGCGCGGCCGCCGCCGCGTTCGGCCAGCGCCTTGGACACGGTGGCGACGATGCGCGCGCCGGTGGCGGCGAACGGGTGGCCGGTGGCCAGCGACGAACCCAGCGGGTTGATCTTCTCCGGGTCGATGCGCCCCAGCGGCGCCTCCAGGCCCAGGCGGTTGCGGCAGTAGTCCTCGCTCTCCCAGGCGCGCAGCGTGCACAGCACCTGCGCGGCGAAGGCCTCGTGGATCTCGTAGATGTCGAAATCCTGCAGGGTCAGGCCGTTGCGCTTGAGCATTTCCGGCACGGCGATGGTCGGCGCCATCAGCAGGCCCTCGCCGTGCACGAAGTCCACCGCCGCCACCTGCGCATCGCGCAGGTAGGCCAGCGGTTCATGGCCATGCGCGCGCGCCCACTCCTCGCTGGCCAGCAGCACCGCGGCGGCGCCGTCGGTCAGCGGCGTGGAGTTGGCCGCGGTGAGCGTGCCGCGCCCCGAGGTCTTGTCGAAGGCCGGCTTCAGCGTGGCCAGTTTCTCCAGCGAGGTGTCCGGACGCAGGATGTTGTCGCGCTCGACACCGCGGAACGGGGCGATCAGGTCGGCGAAGAAACCGCGCTCGTAGGCCGCGGCCAGCTTCCGGTGCGAGGACACCGCCCACTCGTCCTGCGAATCGCGCGAGATGTTCCACTCCTTGGCCATGTCCTCGCAGTGGTCGCCCATGCTCTTGCCGGTGCGCGGCTCGGCCACGCCCGGGAACTCGGGCTTGAGCTCGGACAGGCGGAAGCCGGACAGCAGCGTCCTGATCTTGTCGCCGGTGGTCTTGGCGCGGTTGGCCGCCAGCAGGCGGCTGCGCAGCTGCTTGCCGTACACGATCGGCACGTCGGAGGTGGTATCCGAACCGCCGCCGATGCCCGCCGCGATCTGCCCCAGCGCGATCTTGTTGGCCACGGTGATGAGGCTGTCCAGCGAGGTGCCGCAGGCCCGCTGCAGGGTGATCCCCGGCGTCAACGGCGACAGTCCCGAGGACAGCGCCGCTTCGCGGCCGAGGTTCCAGTCGCTGGGATGCTTGATCACCGCTCCCATCGCCACCTCGCCCAGCTGCTGCCCGTGCAGGCCGAAGCGCTCGACCAGCGCGCCGAGCGTGCGCACCGACATGCCAAGGTTGCCGACATCCGCATAGGCGGTGTTCTGGCGGCAGAACGGGATGCGGACACCCCCGAGAATGGCGACGGGACGGGCGCTGGACATGCGGTTACCTGGTGTGGACGGGACGGTACGACGCGGACCTGCCTGGCGCAGCAGGCATAATGGACATTGAGTGTAGCTTCGAGCCTGTGACGGGCCAACTGCGGACCATGAGCAATTCCAACCCCGACATGAACGCACTGGGCGTGATCGCACTGGAACTGGCCGGCGGCCAGCCACCGCGGCTCGGCGCCCTGTCCCCGGCGCTGGCCGGCGACCTGGCGGCCCTGGTCGGCCGCGACCTGGCCGGCCTTGTGCCACGCGCCAGTGCGCTGGACCTGGTGCTGGGTGCAGCGCACTTCGACCCGGCCGAGGTGCTGCGCCCGGGCTGGCCCCTCCACCGCCGTCTGGAAGAGCTGCAGATGCGGGCGCCGGGGCGCAACCAGGGGCCCCGCGTGCTGGCGTTCGGCGCCGACGCGGCCGGCGACGTGCCACTGCCCCTGCAGGCCGACCCGGCACTGGCCGGCGGCGGGCTGCGGGTGGTGCCGTTCGTATTGACCGGCACCGACACCGCGGCGCTGGACGAGGTCCGCGATGCGCTGGAGGACGTCCTGCTGGCCAACGGCATGGCCCAAGCCGATACCGCGCTGCTGGCGCAGGAGGCTTTCGGCGCGCAGATCGAGCATGCGCGCTATTTCACCGTCAACGACCTGGCGGCGATGATGGCCATGCAGTACGACAACCAGGGCCTGGCCGGGCTGTGGCCGCTGCTGGAGACCGCGCTGTTCGTCGCCGGGCGCGAGCAATGGCTGGACACCGCTCCGGAGCCGCTGCTGCGCTATGCCGGCGGCGAGGTGCGCATGGCGCTGTTCGACCCGGCCGGCTGGTGCGCGCACTATGCCCAGGACAGCGGCGACAGCGACCGCCTGCAGCGCATCTACGACCAGTACCTGATGCGCCAGCGGCAGATGGCCGCGGTGCTCGAAGCCCACGGCCTGGACGTGCTGTACGTGCACGTGGAAGCCGGCCAGGACCCGCGCGCGGCGCTGGCGCGCTGAGGGGCCACCGGCCGGTCACGGGAAACGCCGGCGCTGCCGGCGTTTCCATGGCCGCCGCGGGACCTTACTCGGCCTTGACGATCACCGCGCAGGCCAGGCGCGCGCCGGCGTTGCCGGTGGGCTGGCTGTGGTAGTCGTCCGGGTCGGCGTGGACGATCAGGCCACGGCCGATGATGTCGAAATCGTCGCCCTTGCCGGCATTGACGTTGCTCGACACCGGGCCGTCCACGTGGGCGTTGCCCTGCGCATCGGCGACGATGTTGGGCATGTCGCCGCCATGGTGCACGTCGGCCTCGATGCTGCCGTGGTCGCTGCCGCCCGGGTTGAAGTGGCCACCGGCACTGGTGCCGTCCGGCGCGCTGCAGTCGCCCTTCTCGTGGATGTGGAAGCCGTGCTCGCTGCCCGGCGCCAGGCCGCTGAGATCGCCGCTGGCGCGCAGCTTGCCGTCGACGATGCTGAAGGTGACGGTGCCGGCGACGGCACTGTCCTTGGTCGGTTCCAGGCGCGCGCTGGCGACCGGCGTCGCGACCGCCGGCGGTGCGGCCGGGTCGGCTTCGGGCGCGGGGGCGGGGGCGGGATCCACGCTGGCCGGCGGATCGGCCGGGCTGCAGGCGCCCAGCGCCAGTGCGGCGGCGAGGAACAACGGGGTATGGATCAAACGCATGGTCTCGACTCCTTGGGAATGCATCGGCAGGACAACGGCGCCTTCAGCGCACGACGCGGATCACCGCACAGGCTACGCGCGCGCCGGCATTGCCGGCCGGTTGGCTGCGGTAATCGTCGGCGCCAGCGTGAACCACCAGCGCGCGGCCTGCAATGTCGTTGGCCGCGCCACCGCCCAGGGTGACCCCGCGCAGGTGCACGTCGACGTTGGCCACGCCGTCGGCATTGGCCTGCAGGTTGTCCATGTCGCCGGCATGGTGCGCGCCGCTGCCGGCCCGCCCGTGCGGTTGCGCGTCCGGATTGAAATGACCGCCGGCGCTGCTGGCATCCACCGCACCGCAGTCGCCGGTTTCGTGGACGTGGAAGGCGGCGGGCCGGCCCTGTGGCAGGCCCCCGACCACCCCGGTGATGTGCACGCCACCGGCCTCGGCCAGCAGCGCCAGGCGCCCGCTGACCAGGCTCGCCGAGGCGGGCGCGAGGTTGGCTTCGGCCAGCTGCGCGGTACTGACCGGCACCGGCGGCGGTTCCGGGCGTACCGGCGGCGGGCTGCCGCAACCGGCCAGCAGCGCGGGAACGGCAAGGATCGTCAGGTAACGGGAAAGACGCATGGGGGCTCCTTGTAACGGGCGGCCGGCGAAGCCCCTGGCCGGCATGCAGGCACACCGTCCGGGCTTTCGCGGAACCCCGCCACGATGCCTGCTCCACGGCCGCCGGTCGAGCCCCCGGTCAGGCGGCGGGCGCGGCGCCCAGCGCCGCCTCGACCCGGGCCCGCGTCGCATGCACGTCGCGCAGGGCGGCGGCGTTGTCCTCGCCGTAGACCGCGCGCATGGCCTGCAGCGCCGCCTCGGCATGGGCGCGCGCGGAGCCCAGCCGGCCCAGCGCCAGTTCCGCCTCGGCCAGCCCGCGCAGGATCTCCGCGGTCACATGGTTGTCGCGTCCCAGGGTGCGCTCGGCGATCTCCAGCAGCGCGCGCTGTTCCTGTTCCGAGGCCTGTGCCTGGCCATCGGCCAGCAGCCAGTTGGCATGGTTGTGGCGGCTGATCACCGCGGTGAACGATTCGGCGCCATACCTGGCGGCATTCGATTCCATGGCGCTGCGGTAGTGGGGTCCCGCCTCTTCCACCTTGCCCTGCTCGCGCAGGGCGCTGCCGAGCAGGCCGCGGGCATTGGCGGTGTAGCTGCTGTTCTCGCCGTACAGCGTGCGGTAGGCGGCGACCAGCGCCCGCAGCTCGGGCTCGGCCGCGGCGAAATCACGCATCTGCAGGCGGACGGTCGCACGGTCGCGGCGCGCGGCCAGGGTCAGCGGATGGTCGTGGCCGTTGCGGCGGGTACGCCGCTGGACCACCTCGTCCAGCAGCACCACCGCCTCAGCGTACGCGCCGCTGGTGGCGAGCATGGCCGCGTAGCGCTTGGCCGCGTCCAGGCGTTGCTGGTCGTCGCCCGGCATCCCTGCGGAAAGCGCCTCGAAGGCTTCGCGCGCCAGCGCCGTGGCCTGCGCCGCCGCGCCCTGCATGAACAGCACCCAGGCGCGGCGCGACTGCATGTCCCAGGCCAGCCAGCGGTGCGCGGCCTTGCCCTGCAGCGCCTGCACCACGCCCTCGCCGAGCACCTTGTCGGCCTCTTCGAGGCGGTCGGAGGACATGTAGGCATCGCCCAGCACCTGCATCGCCCGCAGGTCCTGGAACACCAGCCGCCCCGGGTGGGCCGCCGCCAGCGCCCGCACCGAGCGCAGGTGCGCGATGGCGGCGTCGTAGTCCTCCAGGCTGATCTGGTTGATCGCGATGATCAGTTCGACGTCGGCAAGGATGTCGGGGTACCCGGCCAGCTCGCGCGCCGCGCGCGTGGACGCATCGTCGAGTACGCGCCGCATCAGGGTCTTGTCCAGGTCCTGGGAAATCGCCGGATCGACACTGTCCAGCACCGAGGCCAGGAACTCCGAGGTCACCCGGGCCCTCGTCGCCTCCTGCCGGGCTTCGCGCAGCGACCAGGCGGTGGCGGCCAGGCCGCCGACCAGCGCGGCTCCCACCAGCACGCTGGCGGCCACCGCCAGGCGGTTCCGGCGCACGAACGTGCGCGCCGCCAGCAAGCGTGCCGGCCCCGCGGCACGCGGGGGGCGGTGGCCGAGCCAGCGCCGCAGGTCGTCCAGCAGCGCCGACACCGAGTCGTAGCGGGCCGCACGCTCGGGCTGCAACGCCTTGAGCGCGATGGCGTCCACACCGTCGCGCAGTTCCCGCCGCAGCCGCCGTACGGAGGTCCCCCGCAGCGCCGCGATCTCCTTCTCCCGTGCCGCCGGAAGCGCCTGCAGGCAGGCCGACGGCGCCACGTCCGTTCCGTCCACCGGCGGCGTTCCGCAGGCAAGTTCGTACAGCATGGCGCCCAGCGAATACACGTCGCTGCGGGCATCGATGGCACTATCGGCCAGCGCCTGCTCCGGGCTCATGTAGCCCGGCGTGCCGCGGCCGGCCATGTCGTCGGTGCCCTCGGCCGCCATGGCGATGCCGAAATCGATGATCGTGGGCCGCGGCTGGCCGTCGACCTGGCCGACCAGGACATTGGCCGGTTTCAGGTCGCGGTGGACCACGCCCTTCTGGTGCGCATGCTGTACGCCTTCGGCGACCTTGGCCAGCAGCTGGACGCGCTCGCGCAGGCTCGACGCCGCCTGGTCGCACCAGGTGGAGAGCGGCTGCCCCTGGACGTACTCCATCACCAGCCAGGCATGCCCGGCCGGGTCGACGCCGGCGTCGTGGATCTGCGCGATGGCCGGGTGCCGCATCTGCGCCAGCAGCCGGCTCTCGTACTCGAAGCGCCCGTGCCGGCGCTCGTCGATGACCGGGGTCCGCACGCGCTTGAGCGCGACCTCGCGCTCGTAGGCGCCATCCGCGCGGTGCGCCAGGTAGACGCGGCCCATGCCGCCGGAGCCGATCAGCCGCTCCACCGCCCAGGGGCCGAAGCGGGTACCGGGCGCCACGTCCTGTTCGTGGGCCAGCGCCACCGCCTCGGCGGCGCGGCGCATCGGCTCGCTCAGGCGGCGGGTGGCGCCGGTGGCGGCGGCGATCAATGCCAGCAGCTCTTCCCGCAGCTCCGGATCATCGCCGGTATGCGACTGCACGAACGTGTCCCGTTCGGACTCCGGCAGCTCGGTGGCGCGATGGAACAGGTCGGTCAGACGGTTCCAGGCATCGGCATTCAACATGGCAACGGTTCGCAGGCCTGTCATGGAAGGCGACGGAATTCGTGCGGCGGCGCCAGGCCGGCCAGCACCGCTGGCCGCGGCGTCCCCTTTCCCCCGGAAACCCGCGCGCCGTCGTCGGATCGCGATGATACAACGGCGGCGGCCGTCAGCTCCTGCGCCCGGGCCCGAGCTTGCGGGTGAGCGTGTTGCGGCCGAGCCCGAGCCGGGCCGCGGCCTCGCCCCGGTGTCCGCCGGTGGCCGCCAGCGCCGCCTCCAGCAAGACCGCATCCAGGCGTTCGCGGGCTTCGGCATGCAGGTCGGAGCCGCCTTCGGCCAGGCGCTCGCGGGCCCAGGCCGCCAATGCCCGATCCCACGCCGGGGGGCCATCGGCCGCGGCTCCGGCGCGCCCGCGACCACCGCGTTCCAGCGCCGCCTGTACATCGTCGGCGGACACGACCTCGGCGGCCGCCAGCGCCGCCAGCCGCCAGCACACGTTCTCCAGCTCGCGCACGTTGCCGGGCCAGGCATGCCGGCGCAGCGCCTGCAGGGCGGCGCTGGACAGCCGCCTGGGCGCCATGTCCAGGCGGACCGCGGCGGCGGCCAGGAAGGTCGCGGCCAGCCTGGCGATATCGTCCAGGCGTTCGCGCAGCGGTGGCAGCCACAGCCGCACCATGTCCAGCCGGTGCAGCAGGTCGGCGCGGAAGCGCCCCTGCGCGACCAGCGCTTCCAGGTCCTGGTGGGTGGCGGTGACCACGCGCACGTCGACGTGGATCAGTTCGCGCCCACCCACCCGGAAGAACTCGCCTTCGGCCAGCACCCGCAGCAGCCGCGTCTGCAGCGGCAGCGGCATGTCGCCGATCTCGTCCAGGAACAGGGTGCCGCCGTGGGCCTGTTCGAAGCGCCCGATGTGGCGCTTGGTGGCCCCGGTGAAGGCGCCGGCCTCGTGCCCGAACAGCTCGCTTTCCAGCAGCTCGGCCGGAATGGCGGCGGTATTGAGGGCGACGAACGGGCCCTGCGCGCGCGGCGATTCGCGGTGCAGCGCATTGGCCACCAGTTCCTTGCCGGTGCCGGTTTCACCGCTGATCCGCACCGACAGCGGCGCCTGCGCCAGCCGCCCGATCGCGCGGAACAGCGCGCGCATCGCCGGGGTGTCGCCGATCAGCTGTGGCGACGCGTCCGCCGCCGCGACCGCCGGGGCCACGTCCACCCGCGCCTCCGGCACCGGCAGGGCGCGCCGCGCCAGTTCCACCGCGTCGTCCAGGTCGAACGGCTTGGACAGGAATTCATGGGCACCGCCCCGGAATGCACCGGCGGTGCTGGCGATGTCGGTATAGGCCGACATCACGATCACCGGCAACTGCGGGTGCGCGGCCTTGAGCGTCTGCAGCAGCGCCAGGCCGTCGTCGCCGGGCATGCGCACGTCGGTGAACAGCAGGTCCGGCAGCGCGCCGCCGGCCAGCGCATCGAGCGTCGCGGCGGCATTGTCGAAGCCCTCGGCGACATAACCGGCGTCGCGCAGCGCGGTGGTGAGCACGAAGCGCACCGCGCGATCGTCGTCGACCACCCAGACCGTCGCGGCCGGCAGCGCACCGTCAGTCATCGTCCACCTCCCCGCCCGTGGCGACCGTCGGCAACGGCAGCAGCAGCGTGAACACGGTATGCCCGGGCCGCGACCGGAAGCTCAGCGTGCCGCGGTGTTCGCGCGCCACCTGCTGCGCCAGCGCCAGGCCGAGCCCGGTGCCCTCGGCGCGGCCACTGACCAGTGGCAGGAACAGGTGCTCGGCCAGGTCGTCGGGTACGCCGCGGCCGTCGTCGGCCACCTCCAGCCGCAGCGTCAGCGGCGCCCGCCCGTCGGCAAGGCGGACGCCGGATTCCACGCGGGTGCGCAGCACGATGCTGGTCGCGCCGGCCTGGATCGCGTTGCGCACCAGGTTGAGCAGGGCCTGGGTCAGGCGGTCGGCGTCGCCGGCGAATTCGGGAATGCTCGGGTCGTAGTCGCGCTGCAGCTGCAGTGCCCAGCCGGCCTCGTTCTCGGCCAGCCGCAGCACCCGCTCGAGCGCGGCATGGACATTGAGCGGCGCATGCGGCCGCTGCGGGACCGGCGACAGCAGTTGTTCGAGGAGCGTGTTGAGGCGCTCGATCTCCGACCCGATCAGTTCGATCAGCTCGCGCTCGGCGGCATCGCGCCCGCCGGCGCGGCGCGCCAGCAGCTGGGCCGCGCCTTTCAGCCCGGCCAGCGGGTTTCGCAGTTCATGGGCCAGGCCCTTGAGGGTGGCGCTGATCGCGCCTGGCAGCACCTGCGCCGGGTCCGGTGCCGGAAACTCGTCCACCGGGTGGGCTTCCAGCAGCCAGCCGCCTTCTTCCCGCGGCGTCAGCCAGCCCTCGGCGAAACGGGGCCGCTGCCCCGGCAGCGCCAGCGCCAGCCGCGGCAGGCGGGCGACCTCGCCGCGGGTCCGGCCAAGCTGGTCGGCCAGCGCCTCGCCCTGGCTCTCCAGCGAGGCCAGCGGCTGCCCCAGCAGCCGCCGCACGCTCACCCCCAGCCAGCGGCAGAATGCCGGGGAGGCGCCCGCGATGCGGCCATCGGCCAGCGTCCACGCCAGCGGCGTGGTCAGCTGTTCCAGCGTAGGGGCGGGGGGCGGCGCGGACATTGCACCAATATAGTGCAAAGCCGCGCCGGACACCGGACGCGGGCGGCGCCTCATCCGGGCCGCCGCCGTCCCCGGCGGGCCATGGCAGCGCGTGCATGCATGGCCCGCCCGGCAAGCGTCCGTGGCGGCCGCGGCCTGCGCCGCGGGACGCCGGTCCCCGATGCGGCGCCTACAGGGTTCAGCTGGCGTAGTACAGCTGGAATTCCAGCGGATGGGTGGAGGCGCGGAAAGCGGTGACCTCCTTCATCTTCAGGGCGATGTAGGCATCGATGAAGTCGTCGCTCATCACGCCACCGGCCTTGAGGAACTCGCGGTCCTTGTCCAGCGCTTCCAGTGCTTGGTCCAGCGACGAGCAGACCTGCGGGATCAGCTTCTCTTCCTCGGGCGGCAGGTCGTACAGGTCCTTGTCGCTGGGCGCCCCCGGATCAATCTGGTTCCGGATGCCGTCCAGGCCGGCCATCATCAGCGCGGTGAAGGTCAGGTAGCCGGACTGGATCGGGTCGGGGAAGCGCATCTCGACGCGGCGCGCCTTCGGGTTGGACACCCAGGGGATGCGGCACGACGCCGAGCGGTTGCGCGCCGAATAGGCCAGCATCACCGGCGCCTCGAAACCGGGCACCAGGCGCTTGTAGCTGTTGGTGCCGGCATTGGTGAAGGCGTTGATGGCGCGGGCATGCTTGAAGATGCCGCCGATGTACCACAGCGCGAGCTGGCTCAGGCCGCCGTAGCCGTCGCCGGAGAACAGGTTCTTGCCCTCCTTGGCCAGCGACTGGTGCACATGCATGCCGCTGCCGTTGTCGCCGACGATCGGCTTGGGCATGAAGGTGGCGGTCTTGCCGTTGCGGTGCGCCACGTTGCGGATGACGTGCTTCATCCGCTGCAGTTCGTCGGCCTTGGTCACCAGCGTGTTGAACTTGGCGCCGATCTCGCACTGGCCGGCATTGCCCACTTCATGGTGGTGCACCTCGACCTCGATCCCCACCTGCGCCAGCACCTTGCACATCTCCGCGCGGATGTCGTGCAGCGAGTCGGTCGGCGGCACCGGGAAATAGCCCCCCTTCACGGTCGGGCGGTAGCCGGTGTTGGTGCCCTCGTAGTGCTTGCCGGTGTTCCAGGCGCCCTCCTCGGAGTTGATCCGGAAGAACGTGTGGCCCATGTCGTTGGCGAACTGCACCGAGTCGAAGATGAAGAATTCCGGCTCGGGGCCGAAGAAGGCCAGGTCGGCGATGCCGGACGACTTCAGGTACGCCTCGGCGCGCTTGGCGATGCCGCGCGGACACCGGCCATAGCCCTGCATGGTGGCCGGGTCGAGCACGTCGCAGGTCAGCACCAGGGTCGGATCGGCGTAGAACGGATCGACATAGGCGCTGGCCGGATCGGGAAGCAGCACCATGTCCGACTCGGCGATGCCCTTCCAGCCGGCCATCGAACTGCCGTCGAACATCTTGCCTTCCTCGAACAGCGACGGCTCGACGATGCTGGCCGGGAAGGTCACATGCTGTTCGATGCCGCGCATGTCGACGAAGCGCAGGTCGATGAATTCGACCTGGTTGTCCTTGATCAGCTTCTCTACGTTTTCCAGGGACATCGGGGGTGGAACCTCGGGTGGGAGTCATGTATGTGCAAGCAAAGGGCATGCCAACGGGATGGGCGGTGCAAGTACCTGTTCTGCAAGGACCTGATGGGAAGACCGCAGGCACATTGCACCAACATGGTGCACATGGCGGCAATCTGCACTGAAACCGTGCAGGCGCGCCGATGCTCTATCCTTTCCCGGTCCCTCTCCCCTGCACGCCCATGTCCGATCCGATTTCCGCCCTGCTGCTCGGCATCCTCGAAGGCCTGACCGAATTCCTGCCCGTCTCCAGCACCGGGCACCTGTTGATCGCCCAGCGCTGGCTCGGCGCGCGCTCGGACTTCTTCAACATCGTCATCCAGGCCGGCGCCATCCTGGCCATCACCCTGGTGTTCCGCCAGCGCCTGTGGTCGCTGGCCACCGGACTGGGCCAACGCGACAACCGCGACTACGTGCTCAAGCTCGGCGCCGCCTTCCTGGTGACCGCGCTGGTCGGACTGCCGGTGCGCCTGGCCGGCTGGCAACTGCCGGAAACCGTGACCCCGGTGGCCTGGGCGCTGCTGATCGGCGGTGTCTGGATGCTGGTGGCCGAACGCCTGGCCGAACGCCTGCCCGACCGCGACACCGTGACCTGGAAGGTCGCCATCGGCGTGGGCCTGGCCCAGGTGGTCGCCGGGGTCTTCCCGGGCACCTCGCGCTCGGCCGCGGCCATCTTCCTGGCCATGCTGCTGGGCCTGAGCCGGCGCGCGGCCGCGACCGAGTTCGTGTTCCTGGTCGGCATTCCCACGATGTTCGCGGCCAGCGCCTATGCGTTCCTGGAGCTGGCCCGCGACGGGCAGCTCGGCGACCAGGCCTGGGGCGACGTCGGCCTCGCCTTCGCCGCGGCGGTCGTTACCGGTTTCGTGGTGGTGAAATGGCTGCTGGGCTACATCAAGCACCACCGCTTCACGGGCTTCGCGGTATACAGGCTGGCCCTGGGCGCGGCACTGCTGCTGTTCTTGCCTGCCGGCAACTGAACACGGGCGGCCGCCGACAACCCCGGCTGCGGCTCCCCTGCGTTCCTGCTCCCGTCCTTTCCCTCTGCCTTCCAAGGAGTACGACATGAAGCGCACCCTGCTGCTGGCCCTGCCCATCGCCCTGATGGCCGCCTGCACCAACACCCCGTCCGCGTCCTCGAATGGAGCCGCGCCCGCGGCCGAGGCCGAGGCCGCCCCGGCCGCGACCATCGACGGCAAGCAGCTCGGCGCCAACCACTGGCTGCTGGAGGCCGCCACCGACAGCGCCGGCAAGCGCATCGACGCGCTGTTCGTGCGTGCCGACAAGCCGATCACGCTGGATTTCGGCGACGGCAGGCTGTCGGTGGACAACGCCTGCAACCGCATGAGCGGCGGCTATTCGCTGTCCGGCGGCGAGATGACCATCTCGCGCATGGCCTCGACCATGATGGCGTGCACCGATCCGGCGGTGATGGCGCTGGACAAGGCCGTGGGCAGCCGCCTGGAAGGCACCCTGAAGGTGCAGCAGCTTGACGGCGCCACGCTCCGCCTCGCCACCGCCTCCGGCGACGTGCTCACCTTCGCCGGCGAGCCGACCGCCGAGACCCGCTACGGCGGCCCGGGCGAAACCGTGTTCCTGGAGGTCGACGCGCAGACCAAGCCCTGTTCGCACCCGCTGATCCGCGACATGCAGTGCCTGCAGGTGCGCGAGGTGCATTACGACGACAAGGGCCTGGAGCAGGGCGAGCGCGGCGCGTACGGCAACTTCTACGACACCATCCAGGGCTACGACCACGAGCCCGGCGTGCGCAACGTGCTGCGGGTCAAGCGGTATACCGTGAAGAACCCGCCGGCCGACGCTTCCTCGCGCGCCTATGTGCTGGACATGGTGGTCGGCTCGGAGTCGGTGGGGCAGTAAGAGCGCCCCCGCCGGACCCCCGAAGTGATGGATACGACGAAGGGCGCCGCGAGGCGCCCTTCGTCGTATCCACCGGCACGCGTCCCGCCGCGCACCGGCCCCGTGGCTCAGCCCAGGGCCGGGTTGAGCGTGTAGGTCCCGTGCACCGCCGCTTCGGCGAGCACATGGCCCTGCATGGCACGCTGCACGTCGGCCGCGGTGAAGTCGCCGTTCACCGCCAGCCGTTCCACGTCCAGCGCGAACAGGCGGAAGAAGTACCGGTGCACGCGCGCGTCGTTGAAAGGCGGGTATGGACCGTCATAGCCGCGGTAGCTGCCGGCCATGTCGGCATTGCCGGCGAACCAGGCGGTGTAGTCGTTCAGCCCCTGGCGTGCGCCGGCGGGACCGGCCAGCCGCGGCTTGCCGCGCGGACTGAAGCCCTCGCTGCAGCTGCCGGCGGCGATCTCGCGCAGGGATGCCGGGATGTCCACCATGACCCAGTGGATGAAGTCGCAGCGCGGCTGGTCCAGCGGAACCGTCACGTCGTCGCGGCCGACCAGCTCGGGGACGGTCGGCACGTCCGGATCCACGCAGATCAACGCGAACGAGCGCGTGCCCTCGGGGACCCCGCTCCAGGCCAGCTGCGGGTTGCGGTTGGCGGCGAAGCCGGTGCTGTCGCCGGCGGCGAACTCAACCGGGATCGGCTGACCGTTGTCGAAGCTCTGGCTGCTCACTTTCATTGTCTTCTCCTGTTGGAACGTGCCGGCCGGGGCCGGCCCCGGCCACTGCGCGCGGACCGCCTGCTCAGGCGTCGGGATAGCCCAGCCGCACCGCGACCGGCGTCAGGTGGGCGAATTCGGCGGACAGCACCTGCGCATACCGGCGCCAGTGCCCGGCCGGCAGGGTACCCGGGCCGAGGCTGGACACCGGCGGGAACCGCAGGCCGAACGCTTCTTCCAGCAGGCCGCCCATGGCCGCCGGATCGTTGACCGCGTCGTCGATGCGCAGGATCAGGTGGGTATAGAGGTCCTGCTCGTGCAGCTCGGCCACCTGCTCCAGTGCCCGCGCCAGCCAGCGGGCGGCCTCGTCGGCCGACGTCACCGCCAGCGGCGCCGGCGCTCCCAGCGCCAGCCACTCCAGCAGCATGTCGCGGGGGTCGCGGACCGCCACCACCAGGCGCCCTTCCGGCAGCGCCGGACGCAGTGCCCAGAGCAGCGCGTTGTCCCACCACAGCAGCCAGTCGATCACATTGCCGTCGTCGATGCCGCGCGCCGGCAGGCCGTCGCGCCACTGCTGCACGAACTGTCCGGGGCTGAGCGTATCGTTGGCCAGGCGCTGCAGGGTATGGAAGTTCTGGAAGGCATCGGCCGGCGGCGTCGGCCCGAAGCGGTCGCCACGCAGCACCTGGCTGCCGGCCGCCATCACCGTGACCACCCGCTCCACTCCCGAACCCGGCGCGCCCCAGACGAACAGCGGGCGCAGCGGATTGTCCGCCGCCACCTCGCCCATCGGCGGCCATTCGGCCGGTGCCTTGGCCTGCGGGGGCAGCGGCAGGCGCGACGGCGCCAGCTCGCCATGCAGCCGCAGCCAGGTCGCCAGCGCCGCGGCCGGTTCGCCGGCGCGGTCCTGGACCGCCCCCAGCCACACCCGCAGCTCCGGGTGGGCGGCGTCCGGGGCGGCGTCGATCAGGGCCTGCACATGCGCGACGGCGTCCAGCGGCGCGCGCGCCAGCAGCGCCTCGACGATGCGCTGTTCGCCGCTCACACGGCCCGGCTCCAGCGCCACGATGCGCCGCGCCACCGCTTCGGCGGCGGCGGCGTCCTCGTTCATGTCGTGCAGGCGCATGCGCGCCTCCAGCGCCGGCAGGTGATCGGGCATCGCCGCCAGCCAGCGCTCGACCACCTCGACCGCCTCGGCGCTGCCCACCGGCGCCACCGCCAGCCGCGCCAGCCACAGGTCGTGCAGCTGGGCCTGCGCCGCCAGCGCCTCGTCCAATGCGCTGCGCGCCTCGTCCTCGCGGCCCAGGCGCTGCCAGGCGACCAGCAGCAGCTGCAGCGTGGCGCGGTCGCCCGGCAGCTGCGCCAGCAGCGGACGCAGGTAGTCCAGCGCCTGCAGCGGCTGCCCGGAGGCCAGCTCCAGTTCGCCGGCCAGCCGGCGCATGCCCGGGGTGTCGCCGTCGGGCATGGCCAGTACCTCGCGCAGGGTCTCGGCGGCACGGTCGGCGTGGCCCTGGCGCAGCGCCAGCTGCACGAGCAGGCCGCGCAGGGCCGGGTTGGCCGGATTGAGTTCGACCACGCGGCGGAACGCCTGCTCGGCGAACGCCAGCAGGTCCTTGGCCAGGTAGGCGAAGCCCAGCGCATAGAGCAGGCGCGGATCGTTGGGCAGCCGCTGGCTGGCCGCCGAGAGGACCGCCAGCGCGCGGTCGGCATCGCCGCGGCGCAGCGCGACCATGCCCTCGATGGCGCCCAGCTCGGGGCTGTCCGGCTCCACCCGCGCGGCCATGCGGCCCAGGCGCTCGGCTTCGTCGATGTCCTCGCGCCCCAGCGCCAGGTGCGCCTGCATCAGGTAGGCGGCGAACTCGTTGGGGTTGAGCGCGGTGGTCCGCTGCAGCGCCTGGCCGGCATCGTCGATGCGGCGCTGCGCCAGCAGCAGGCCGGCATGCTGCAGGTGCAGGGCGGCATCGTCGGGCGCCAGCGCCAGCGCCTGCTCGATGCAGGCCTGCGCGGCGTCGGCGTCGCCGTGCTGCTGCAGGGCCAGGGCCAGCCAGCGGTGGGCCTGCGGTTGCTGCGGCTCGGCGGCGACCCATTGCCGCGCCGCCGCGATGGCCTCGTCGCTGGCGTTGCGGCGCAGGGCTTCGATGATGGTGTCTTGCATGGTGGTCCAGCGTAAGCGCAAAACGCCATTGTAGCCGCCGTACCGCCGGCCGCTCCTGCGGCCCGGCGGCGGCCACCGTCGGCTACAGCGGCAGCGCGACCCCGACGGGCTCCGGCAACGGCGCCGCGCCGACCGCGGACGCCAGCCGCTGCGCCACCCAGCGCTCGGAGAAGCCGTCGCCGCGCAGGTTCTCGATGAAACCGCAGTGGCCGCCCCAGCGGGCGATCTCCAGCCGCGCGGTCGTCGGCAGCCGCCACTGGCGGAAGGACACGAAGGGGATCACCGGATCGTCGCTGGCCATGAGGATGTCGGCCGGCACCTGCAGGCCCGCCATGCGCGTGCCGGCGATGGAATAGCCCTCGAAATAGTCCTGCAGCGACGCGAACCCGGTATGCCGCTCGACCAGCCAGCCGGTCAGTGCGCGGATGCCCTGCGACAGCACCGTGTCGTCGCAGTCGGCCAGCGCGGGGAAGATCGCGCGCTTGCGCCGCAGCGAGGCGGTCCATTTGCGGCGGAAGTACCAGTCGTACATCGCCGGGCCGCGCTCGATGCTCTCCATGGTCAGGGCCGGATCCAGCACCGGGCAGACCGAGGCCACGTGGTGCAGCGGCACCCCGGCGGCCGGTGCGTGCAGCGCCAGGCGCAGCACGAAGTTGCCGCCCAGCGAATAGCCCGCGGCCACCAGCGGCAGGCCGGGGAAGCGGCGGGCGATGTCGCCGGCGGCATGCACCACTTCCTCGATGCGGCAGGAGTGGAAGATGCCGGGATTGAGGTGGTGGGTGTTGCCGTGGTCGCGGAAGTTCAGCCGGACCACGTCGAACCCCCGTTCGAGCATGCGCGCGGCGGTCATGCGCATGTAGCTGGATTCGGTACTGCCTTCCCAGCCGTGCAGCAGCAAGGCCAGACCGACCGGGGCATGGCCCGGCAGGCGGCTGTGCAGCGCCTGCAGGCGCACGCCGTCGCCCCCGTCCAGCAACAGCTCGCTGTCGACGGCGCCACTGGCGGCCAGCAACCGCCGCCCGCGGCGCAGGCGTACGCCGCTGGAGGCCAGCATCGACTGCAGGTGCGGGTTGCGCAGCCACCGGGGTGGCCGGTAGTGGTCGGCGCTCAGCATGGCGCTCATGGTGCGGCCCGGCCGCGGGACGAGGCGTGAACCACCGCCACCGCCCTATGCCCCGTCCATCACCGCCACGATGCGCGCGCGCGAGGTCTCGGCGATGCGCCGGCGGCCCTCCAGATCGTGGCTGCCGACCGGCTCCAGGAAATGCACCTCGGCGCGCCGTGCCGGCTCGCCCAGCAGGCGCAGGAAATTGCCGAAGAAACTCTCGCCGGGCGCGAACGCGACCTGGGCCTGGGCGTCGCCGGCCACGCCGTAGCGCAGCGCCACCGGCTGCACCGGCACGCCGGTCTCGACCGCGGCCTGGAAGATCCGCGCATGGAACGGACCGACCTCGCCGCCGCCGCGGGTACGGCCTTCCGGGAACACCGCCACCGGCCGTCCTTCACGCAGCCGCTTGGCCATTTCCTCCATCACCCCGCCCAGCGACTCGGTATTGCCGCGCTGGTGGTAGATGGTGTGGCCGCGGGTTGCCAGCCAGCCCACCAGCGGCCAGCCGGCGATCTCGCGCTTGGCGACGAAGCCGACCATCTTCTGGCTGTGGATCATGCTGATGTCGACCCAGCCGACATGGTTGGCGACGAACAGCACCGCACCGGGCAACGGCTGCCCGAAGCGCTGCAGGCGGAACCCGAAGATCCACATCAGGCCACCGGACCAGCCGCGCACCACCCGGTGTTCCAGCGGGTCGCCGGGCGCGCCGATGCGGCCGAACGGCGGTGCCATCAGCAGCAGGGTCAGCGGCAGCAGGACCACGACATGGAGCAGCAGCAGCGGAACGCGGTACAGATAGCGGAAGGCACGCGCCACGCTGCCCTGGCGGGCGGAACGGGGGGAAGTCATCCGCGAACGATACCGGATGGCGTCCGGCTTCCGCCAGCGTGGCGCGGGCGGCCGGGCGCCGGCGGGGCCGTGCCCGGGCCGGGACCCGCCGGGATCAGGCGGCCGGGACCACCGCCAGGGTCAGCCGCGAGACGCACACCGGCTTGCCCGCCTCGTTCTCGATGCGGATCTCCCAGACCTGGGTGGTGCGACCCACATGCAGCGCGCGCGCGGTGCCGGTGACCACGCCCCCGCGCACCGCGCGCAGGTGGTTGGCGTTGATCTCCAGGCCGACGCAGACCTGCCGGGCGGTATCCACGCACAGGTTGCCGGCGCTGCTGCCCAGCGTCTCGGCCAGCACCACGGAGGCGCCGCCATGCAGCAGTCCATAGGGCTGGCGCGTGCGCGGGTCCACCGGCATCGTCGCCTGCAGCCAGTCGTCGCCGGCCGCGGTGAAGACGATGCCGAGATGGTCGATCAGGGTGCCCTGGCTGAGGCGGTTCAGTTCGTCCAGGGAAACGGGAGCGCGGAAGATCATCGGGGGGCGGCCTGTGGCGGAAACACCCCCAAGTCTACGCGGGCCGCCCGTCGCGGCCGTCTAGAGGATCGGCACCAGGCCGGCGCCGAACGCGGTGAGCATGCGCACCAGCAGCCACTTCGGCCCGACGTCGACCTCCGGGAAGTCCCCCACCGGCACGTAGCACTCGCGGAACCGTGCGGCATGCCGGGTCAGCGGGTGCGGACACCCCGGCCCCGGCTGGAAGGCGTAGTTGGTGGCGTACCGCCACGGCCACAGGTCGAGGATCGGCAACGCCTCCGAGGCCTTGCCCAGGCTGTAGTTCAGGCCGGACAGGACCGGCGCCTTCTGCCGCGGCGCCACCACCCAGGCATTGTCCGGATGGGTATCGCGCAGGATGCTCTGCGCCAGCCGCTCGGCGAACACCGGGTCGTCGATGATCACCACGCCCTCGGTGTTGTAGTTCTCGCTGCGCGGATCGAAGTTGTGGGTGCCGATGACGCCGATGCGGCGGTCCACCACCAGCGACTTGGCATGCAGGCCCATGCGCGCGCCGCGGCGGGTCACCGGCAGCGGCCGATTCACCGCCCGCGTGCCCAGCAGCGAGGGACGGGTCTCGGTGCGCAGCACCTCGCGCTCGACCTCGCTGCCGTCGTCGCCGCGGCGGCCAGGGCGGCTGCCGGGCGCGCGGCTGCCGGACACCGTCGCCCCGCTCGGGCGCGGCACCGCCGGCGGGCCCTCGGTCCATGCCGGCGAGAACAGGTTGGCCGGCGCCACCGGCGGATCGGTCGGGAACGGCTTGTACTCGTAGATGTCGAAGCCCAGCGCCCGCAGGTTGCGGCGCTTGTACTTGTAGGCCATGGCATAGACGATCGGGTTGTCGGTCGCCGCCAGGCTGTTGGTGGAAACCACCACCCGTGGCGGCCCGTCGCCGGCGCGCAGGTCCTCGAACAGTTTCCGTGCCGGCTTGGACAGCACCAGGTAGGGCGTCTGCAGCAGCACCTCCGACCGCGCCCCGGCGATGAGCCGGTCCAGCGACGGCTCGGTCGCCGCCGGCCCCGGGTCGCGGCGGTGCTTGCGCGGCAGGTCGGCGACATAGGCCACCGAGCGCACCGGCAGCGCGGGCGCGACGAAGGCCTCGGCGACGAACTGCGGATCGGCCGCCTCGACCGCGGCGCGCACCACCCGCTCCGGCCGCAGGAAGTTGGCCGGCGGCAGCGGCGGCACGCCGTGGCGGAGCAGGGTGCGGCCGACGTCGTTGAGGCGTTCCGCCGGCACGCTGCGGCGCGCCTCCCAGAAGGCCTGGAAATTGGCCGCCATCTCGCGCACCTCCGGGCCGGCCACGACCACGTCGCGGTCGCGGAAGTTGTATTCGCGGTCCCAGTCGTAATAGTCGTCCTGGTAGTTGCGGCCACCGACGATGCCGACCACGCCGTCGATCACCAGCAGCTTGTTGTGCATGCGCTGGTTGAAGCGGCGGAAGCAGCACAGCACGCTGCCGGCGTAGTCGAAGTAGTTGAGCTTGGCCTTGCCGAAGGTCGGGTTGTAGATGCGCAGCTGGAAGTTGGCATGGGCGCCGGACAGCGCGCCGAGCATCTCCAGGTCGGAGATCGCCGAGAGCTGGTCGATCAGCAGGCGGACCTCGACGCCGCGCCGCGCCGCCTCCAGCAGCGCGTCGATCACCATCCGCGCGCTGTCGTCGGTATCGAAAATGTAGGTCTGCAGGTCGATGCTGCGGGTGGCGCTGCGGATCAGGTTCAGGCGCGCCACCAGCGACAGTTCGCCCTCGTCGAGGATGGTGGCGTAGTGCCGCGGCGCGCCGGCGGCCTCGGACTCGGCGATCGCCTGCCCGCCCAGCGCGCGCAGCGGCGAATCCAGCGCGCAGCGGTCGGCGCGGTCGCAGTCCAGCGCGGTCGAACGCGCCGCCACCGCGATGCCCTGGGCACGGTCGCGCTGCTGCGGCGACAGCGAGGCGCAGCCCCCGGCCAGCAGCAGGGTGCCGAGCGCCAGCAGGCGCACCAGCGGATTCACGGCAGGGGGGCGCCGGTCAGGCGCGTACGCAGGATGAAAGTCACACGATCGCTCAGGGCAAACTGCCAACTGTCCATGCCGTAGCGACCGCGCTGGATCGTCCCTCGGCTGACAAGGTCGCAATCATAGCCGGGGGAGGCGCATTCAGGCTCCTGCAGGTGCAGGACTTCGCGACGGCTGACGCCGCGGATGGTCAGCCGCCCGCGGACGTCGCCCCCCTGGCCGACGATCTCCGGCGCATAGGGGTCGGATTCGAACTCGACCAGCGGATGGCGCTGCACGTCGAAGAACTCTTCCCCGCGCATCCAGCCGGTATAGCGCGGCTTGCCGGGAATCTCGACGTACTCGGCGAACATCCGCAGGCGCACCTGGTGGCGCCCGTCCGGCAGGACCGTGATCCAGCCGTCGAAGCGCGGGAACTCGCCCTCGATCTTCTGCCCGAAACGGGTGCGGATCTCGAAACCAAAACGCGAATGGGTGGTATCGAACTGCAGCGGCTGCGCGGCCGAGGCCACGCCTGCCGCCGACAGCAGTGTCAGCCACAGGCCGCCGCGCCACGACCGCATGGGCTCAGGGCCACCAGAATGCCGCAAGGCGGGCGACGCCCGGCTCGATGGCCCCCTCCATCGGCAAGGACAGCACCGCCACCGAGGCGGTCGGCATGCCGCGGTAGTCGCCCGACTGGCCGCTGTGCATCAGGGCCAGCAGCCGTTCCATGCCCGGGTTGTGGCCGACCAGCAGCAGCCGCTCCACGTCGCGGTGTTCGTCGACCAGCGCCGCCAGCGTGCCCGGCATGGCTTCGTAGATCCGCTCCTCCAGCCGCTGTTCGACATAGCCGGTCAGCGACAGCACGGCCTCCAGGGTCTCGCGCGCGCGCCGCGCCGGCGAGCACAGCACCCGGTCCGGCACCAGCCGCTGCTCCAGCAGCCAGCGGCCGGCCGCCTCGGCCTCGGCCAGGCCATGCGGGGACAGCGGACGGTCGATGTCCGGCAGGTCGTTCTCGGACGGCTCGGCATGGGCATGCCGCAACAGGATCAATTCACGCATGATGGACGGGTACTCCGGATCAGACCTTCTTCAACCATTTCATGAGCGGCTCCCAGTCCTGCTGGTGCTCGCGGACCTGTGCCGAGTGGTAGTCGAACAGGCTGCGGCCGAGGCCGACCATGACCACGTAGCTCTGGCTGTCGCGCAGCTGCGCGACGACCTCGTAGGGCCACTGCGACAGCATCTGCCGGGCCTGCTGCGAGGTCTGCGTCCAGGCCTTGGTGCGGTTGAGCACCAGGCCGACCGGCAGGGCCCGCGAATGCACCCGCGCGACCTTGGCCAGGCTGTTCAGGAAGCCGACGATCGCCTCGATGTCCAGTGCCGAGGGCAGCACCGGCACCACCACCGCATCGGCGGCGTCCAGGAAGTGTTCCAGGTCGTCGGCATAGGCGCCGGCGGGCGCATCGATGATCAGCTGCTCGACCCCGTCGGGGATCAGCTTCTCCCACTTCTTCTTGCGGTACACGTCCACCGGCAGGACCGCGCTGTCCAGGACCGAGCGGCGCTGCGCCCAGCGGGTGCTGGACCCCTGCGGGTCCGCATCGGCGATCACCGTCGCCTTGCCGGCCAGCGCCGACTGCGCCGCCAGGTGGGTGGCGATGGTGGTCTTGCCGACACCGCCCTTGGAGCCGGCCACCAGGATCGTCTTCATGCACGCCTCGTTTCCGCTGAGCCTTTCCGCAGCGTACACCGCGACACGGCGCCAGAGGTAGTCGCAGGGTGATGAAACACCGTCCCGCTGCGTTATCGTGTCAGCCCCCGGCCGGAGCCCCCATGAGCGAACTGCAGGACCTGACCGCGCTGATCCGCGCCAACACGCCGCTGATCGTCATCGAGACCCCGGACGAAGCGCGGGTCGTGGACCTGTTCCGGCAGGCGCTGATGCACGTGTGGCGGGCGCTGTACCGCTGGTCGATCACCGAGGGGCTGCGCCGCATCGACATGGACCGCGAGGACGAAGCGGTCGGCCCGCCCGATGCCAGTTCGGCGCTGCGCATGATCCAGGCCGCCGAACAGCGCGGCATCTACCTGCTGCTCGATTTCCATCCCTACCTCGGCTACGCCAGCCACCAGCGCCTGCTGCGCGACATCATCCAGCGCCGCCACAGCCAACCGCACGTGCTGGTGCTGGTCGGCCCCAGGGTGGAGCTGCCGGCCGAGCTGGAGGCGCTGGCCACCCGCTTCAACCCGCGCCTGCCCGACGCCAATGCGCTGCTGAAGATGCTGCGCGAGGAGGCGGCGGCCTACGCCGGCGAGAACGGCGGACGCCGCGTGGAGGTGGACCAGGACGTGGTGCGGCAGATCCTGCGCAACCTGCAGGGACTGAGCCTGCCCGATGCGCGCCGCATCGCCCGCCAGCTGATCTACAGCGACGGCGCGCTGCGCGCCGACGACCTGCCGCAGCTGGCGAAGCTGAAGTTCGAGCTGCTCAACCGCAGCGGGCACCTGCACTACGACTACGACAGCGCGCGCTTCGGCGACGTGGCCGGCGCGGCCCGGCTCAAGCGCTGGATCGAGCAGCGCCGCGCGGTGTTCGTCGCCGGCGACGCGCCGCCCGGGCTGGACCCGCCACGCGGCATGCTGCTGCTCGGCGTGCAGGGCTGCGGCAAGTCGATGCTGGCCAAGGCCACCGCCGCCGGCTTCGGCGTGCCGCTGCTGCGGCTGGACGTCGGCACGCTCTACAACAAGTACCACGGCGAGACCGAGAACAACCTGCGCCAGGCGCTGGCCTCGGCCGAGCAGCTGGCGCCGTGCGTGCTGTGGATCGACGAGATCGAGAAGGGCCTGGCCAGCAGCGGCGAGGACGGCGGCGTCTCGCGGCGGGTGCTGGGCTACCTGCTGACCTGGATGGCCGAGCGCAAGGCACCGGTGTTCATCGTCGCCACCGCCAACCAGGTGCACGAGCTGCCGGCCGAACTGCTGCGCAAGGGCCGCTTCGACGAGATCTTCTTCGTCGACCTGCCGTCGCCGGACACCCGCGTGGACCTGCTGCGCCTGCACCTGGGCAAGCGCGGGCTGGATGCCGGCGGCTTCGCCCTGCCCGCGCTGGCAGCCGCGGCCGAGGGGTTTTCCGGCGCCGAGATCGAGCAGGCGGTGGTCGCCGGCCTGTACGCCGCGCATGCCGAACGCAGGCCGCTGGACACCGACCTGCTGATGGCCGAGATCCGCACCACGCGGCCGCTGTCGGTACTGATGGCCGAACAGGTGCAGGCGCTGCGCGACTGGGCGCGCGGGCGCACGGTCGCGGCCGACTGAGCCACGCCGCGCTCAGCGCCGGGGCGGCTCGCCGCAAGCCGTCAGGATGACCCGCAGGGCAACGCTCTTGCCGCCCTTCATCATCGAGGACCCGGTGGCCGGCGCCACCTGGGCAGCCCTGCGGCAGGACAGCGTCCGGGCCCCGCTGGCACGGAAGGGCGCCGGTGCCCCCACGGGCCGCCTGCCGCCACGCGGGGTGCGCCCGGCCGGCGGAACCGCGCGCCGACCGCAGGACGACACGGACTCAGGGCCAGGCCGGCGGATCCGCGGCCCAGGCCTGCTGCACTTCGGCCAGCCGCGCGCGTTCCTCGTCCTTCCACGACGGCAACAGCTGCGGGAAGCGGGCCGGGTCGTTCCACAGGTCCGGCTCGGTGCGCACCGCGGCCGCATACCACTGCACCGCCTCGTCCCTGCGGCCCAGCGCCCACAGCGCCAGCGCCAGGGTCGGCGGCGCCCAGTCGACATTGCCGCGGGCGGCCTGCGCCGCCTGGCTCCACTGCTGCAGGGCCGATTCCACGTCGCCGTGGCGGTAGAAGCTCCAGCCCAGGTTCCAGCGGATGCCGCGCGCCAGCTGCGAATTGGCGGCCACCGCCGCCAGCGCTTCCCGGTAGAGCTTGTCGGCCAGCTCGGTACGGCCTTCGGCGGAGGCGATGCCGGCAAGCTGGGCCGTGGCTTCCACCGCCTTCCGGCCGCGCTCGCGCAGCTTCATCAGCTGATCGACCACATCCTGCTGCTCCGGCGGCAGGACCTGGATGGGCCGTGCCGCCGCATCCTCCTCGAAATAGAACTCGGCGATCCGCGGCACCCCCTGCGCCCACGCCACCGAACAGAACAGGCCCGCCAGCAGCAGACCGCCGAGCACGCCTTTCGTCACTCGCATTCGTGCAATCCCCATTGTTCACGTTCCAGCAAGGGGCCGATCCTAACCGCTCCCCCGACGGGCCGCGACCCCGGTTGCCCGCGGCGGGCCGGGCCCGGCGGCGGCCGGCGGGCGTCGAAACCGTCGCTGTTACAATCCCCGGCCGCCCGCCAGCCACGCCGTGGCATGGAGGGGGTGCCAGCCGTTCTCGCAATGGGCCAGCCATGACCAGTACCGCCGAACCCACCTCGCCCGCCGCCGCCAACGATCCGCTGACCGGGGTACGCGACCGCGACTACGGGCTGGACCACAAGTACACCCGCACCGACGGCCGCATCTACCTGAGCGGCGTGCAGGCGCTGGTACGGCTGCCGTTGATGCAGCAGCTGCGCGACACCGCGGCCGGGCTGAACACCGGCGGCTTCGTCAGCGGCTACCGCGGTTCGCCGCTGGGTGGCCTCGACCTGGAACTGTGGCGCGCGCGCCGGCACCTGGAGGCGGCGCGGGTGAAGTTCGTGCCCGGGCTCAACGAGGACCTGGGCGCGACCATGGTCTGGGGCACCCAGCAGACCAACCTGTTCCCCGGCGCCACTGTCGATGGCGTGTTCGGCATGTGGTACGGCAAGGGCCCCGGCGTCGACCGCTGCGGGGACGTGTTCAAGCACGGCAACGCCGCCGGCACGTCCCGGCACGGCGGTGTGCTGGCGCTGGCCGCCGACGACCATGCCTGCCGCAGCTCGACCCTGCCGCACGGCAGCGAGGACGAGTTCGTCAGCGCGATGATGCCGGTGCTGAACCCGGCCGGGGTGCAGGACATCCTCGACATGGGCCTGCTCGGCTGGGCCATGAGCCGCTATACCGGGCGCTGGATCGGCTTCAAGACCATCGCCGAGACCGTGGAATCCTCGGCCTCGGTGGAGGTGGACCCGTTCGCGCGGCGGATCGTCCTGCCCGAGGATTTCCAGATGCCGCCCGACGGCCTCAACATCCGCTGGCCGGACCCGCCGCTGGAGCAGGAGATGCGCCTGCACCGCTATGCGGTGACGGCGGCCCAGGCATTCGCGCGGGCCAACGGCCTCGACCGGGTGGTGATGGATTCGCCGCACGCGCGGCTGGGCATCGTCACCACCGGCAAGAGCTACCTCGACGTGCTGCAGGCGCTGGAGTACCTGGGCCTGGACGCGCGCTCCTGCGCCGACATCGGCATCCGCGTCTACAAGGTCGGCATGACCTGGCCGCTGGAACCGCAGGGCATCGCCGCCTTCGCGCGCGGGCTGGAAGACATCCTCGTGGTGGAGGAGAAGAAGGCCTTCATCGAGCGGCAGATGAAGGAATACTTCTACAACTGGCCGGCCGGCTGGGGGCCGCGCCCGTCGATCGTCGGCAAGTACGACGAGCAGGACCAGTGGATCCTGCCGTCCACCGGCGAGCTGACGCCGGCGACCATCGCCGGCGTCATCGGCCGCCGGATCCAGCGGTTCCCGTCGCCGTCGAGCGGTTTCACCGAATCGATCGCGCAGCGCCTGCACTGGATGGAGGAGAAGGAAGCCGAGATGGCCCGGCCCCGGGCGCTGTTTCCGCGCGTGCCGCACTACTGCTCCGGCTGCCCGCACAACACCTCGACCCGGGTGCCCGAGGGGTCGCGCGCGATGGCCGGCATCGGCTGCCACTACATGGTCACCTGGATGGACCGCGCCACCGACACCTTCACCCACATGGGCGGCGAGGGCGTCACCTGGGCCGGGCAGGCCGCGTTCACCGACACCGAGCACGTGTTCCAGAACCTCGGCGACGGCACCTACTTCCACAGCGGCTCGCTGGCGATCCGCCAGGCCATCGCCGCCGGCGTCAACATCACCTACAAGATCCTCTACAACGATGCGGTGGCGATGACCGGCGGGCAGCCGGTGGACGGCACCCTGACGGTGCCGCAGATCGCCCACCAGATGCGTTCGGAAGGCGTGTACACCATCGTGCTGCTGTCCGACGACATCGCCAAGTGGAAGGCGCGCCGCCACGAGTTCCCGTCCGACGTGGAATTCCACGACCGCGCCGAGCTGGACGCCGTGCAGCGGCAGCTGCGCACGGTGAAGGGCACCAGCATCCTGATCTACGAGCAGACCTGCGCCACCGAGAAGCGCCGCCGCCGCAAGCGCGGCAAGACCGCCGACCCGGCCAAGCGCACCCTGATCAACTCACTGGTCTGCGAAGGCTGCGGCGACTGCGGTGAAAAGAGCTTCTGCGTGTCGGTGCTGCCGAAGGAAACCGAGTTCGGGCGCAAGCGCGACATCGACCAGTCCAACTGCAACAAGGACTTCTCCTGCACCACCGGCTTCTGCCCGAGCTTCGTGACCGTGCACGGCGGGCAGTTGCGCAAGGGCCCCCGGAGCGGGGCCGCCGGGCTGCTCGACGACCTGCCGGCGCCGACCTTCCGCAGCGACCTGGCAGAGCCCTGGAACATCCTGATCACCGGCGTCGGCGGCACCGGCGTGGTCACCATCGGCGCCCTGCTCGGCATGGCCGGCCACCTGGAGGGCAAGGGCGCCAGCGTGCTCGACCAGACCGGGCTGGCGCAGAAGGGCGGCGCGGTCACCACCCACATCCGCATCGCCCGCACGCCGTCCGACATCCACGCGGTGCGCATCGCCGCCGGGGAGGCCGACCTGGTGCTGGGCTGCGACATGGTCGTGGTCAACGACTACTGGGCGCTGTCCAAGGTCCGCGGCGAGCGCTCGCACGTGGTGCTCAACACCTACGAGGCGATGCCCGGCACGTTCACCACCCAGCCGGACATGCAGTTCCCCGCGACCGACATCATCGCCGGCGTGCGGCTGGCGCTGGGCGGCCGCGAGCCCATCCTGCTCGACGCCACCCAGCTCGCCACCGCGCTGCTGGGCGATGCGATCGCCGCCAACCTGTTCATCCTCGGCTTCGCCTGGCAGCAGGGGCTGGTGCCGCTGTCGCTGGAAGCATTGATGCGGGCGGTGGAACTCAACGGCGCCGCGGTGGCGATGAACCAGCGCGCGTTCGCCTGGGGCCGGCTGGCCGCGGTCGACCCGGAGGCGGTACGCCGGGCCGCGGCCGGCACCCCCGCGCCCGTCGCGGAGGCCGACGATGCCGATCCCTCGCCGCTGGACGATACCCGGCTGTCGCAGTCGCTGGACGAGCTGATCGCCCGCCGCGCCGCCTTCCTCACCGACTACCAGGATGCCGCCTACGCCGGCCGCTACCGTGCACTGGTGGAAACGGTGCGCGACGGCGAACAGCGCGCCGTCCCCGGCAGCACCGCGCTGACCGAGGCGGTGGCGCGCTACTTCTTCAAGCTGATGGCCTACAAGGACGAGTACGAGGTGGCCCGCCTGTACACCCGTGGCGACTTCCTCAAGCGCGTGCGGCAGCAGTTCGAGGGCGACTACCAGGTCCGCTTCCACCTGGCGCCGCCGCTGTTCGCCCGGCGCGACGCGCAGGGCCAGCTGCAGAAGAAGGAGTACGGCCCGTGGATGTTCCGGGCCTTCGGCCTGCTGGCCAGGCTCAAGGGCCTGCGCGGCGGGCGCTTCGACGTCTTCGGCTACACCGCGGAGCGCCGCGGCGAACGGCAGCTGATCGCCGATTACGAGAAGACCGTGCAGGAACTGCTGGGCACGCTCGACGCCGGCCGGCTGGCGCTGGCGCTGGACATCGCCCGCATCCCCGAGCACATCCGCGGCTACGGCCACGTCAAGGAAGCGCACCTGCACGAGGCCAAGGCCCGCGAAGCGGCGCTGCTGGCGACGTGGCGCAACCCGAAGGCCCTGCACATCGTGCAGATGGCGTGACACCCGGCGTCGCGGTGGGCTTCGCCGGCCCGCCGCGACCAAGCACGTCCGCGCCTGCCGGTGATCCGGTACGCGGCGGCCGCGGCCGGGCTTCTCCCAGCGGACGCGGGAGGACGGCACCCCGGACTATCGCTTGAACGCGGCGCTGAAACCGCCGGTGCGCGCGTCGCCGGCGATGGCCGCGGCGACGTCCACCGGGACGCCCTGGCGCCGCCGTGCCTGGCGGGCGCGCTCCAGCCGCGGCCGGCGCTGATCGCAGGCGATGCGCTGGCCGTGGCACCGCTGGACAGCGCGTTGCAGGTCGACCGCATGGGTGCCGAGCCGCGCGCCATCCGGTTGATGCCCAGGGCCCCGGCTTCGCCACTCTCCAGCCATTGCCGAAAGCGCGATACGCGGCGCTGCAGGGGGCGCCCAGCGGCCGCCCACCACCGGCACCGGACAGGGCCCGCGGCCCGTCGACAGCCCGTTCCAGCGCGGCGCTCCCGTGCCGCCGTCGGCGCACCACCGGCAGGCCGGCGCGCCTTCCAGCAGGGGCGCCCCCCGCTGCGGGAAGGCGCCTCGCGGCGCCGTTCGCGGTGCCCTTGCCTCCCGCACCGGGAGGCGCAGGGCTCATCGCCGCCGGGGCGCCAGGATCTTCGTCAGCAGGTCGGCGCGGCCGTCGACACGGCGCAGGTGGGGGTAACGCAGGCCCTCGCGGTAGTCGATGCGCACGCTGCGCACGGCGTCGGCCTGGCGCACCACCAGGTCGATCGGCACGCCCGCCGTGGCGTCGACCACCGCCTGCTTCAGGCGTCCGCCGCTGTAGGCCAGGCCGTTGACCGCGACCAGCACCACGTCCCTGGCCAGGCCCGCCTTGAAGGCCGGGCTTTCCCAGCCGACGAACTGCAGCACGCCATCACCGTCCACCTTCAGGCCCAGCGAGTACTGCAGGTCGGTGAGGCCGTCGGCCTCGCCATCGGCCACGACAAGGTTCGGCGCGTCGCTGTAGTACAGCTCCCAGCCGGCGGCTTCCAGGCCATCGGGCGCCGCACCGTCCCGGGCCTCCAGGCGCGTGCCGAGGTAGGCGTCCCAGTCGCCGGGCTGCACCGCCTCCAGCGCCTGCATCACGTCGGCGGGGTCGTACAGGCGGATCTCGCCCTGGGCGCCCCCCTGGTGGAAGCGCCTGGCGAAATCATCCAGCGTCACCCTGCCCCTGGAGAGCGCGCGCAGGCGCGCATCCACCCCCAGCCACAGCAGGGTGCTCTCGTTGTAGAACTCGAAGCCGCGCTGCCAGTCCTCCCAGGCCTGGGGCCTGGCGTTGAAGTCGAGGATGCCCTGGTGCACGGTGTCGTGCAGGTCGCGCCATTGCCGGCCGGCCTGGCTGGCGTAGGTGGCCTGCAGCTGCGCCAGCATCGCCATCGCGTAGTCCGGCGACCACAGACCCGAGCGTGCGGCCAGCACCACCGCCCAGTACTGGGTCTGGCCCTCGTACATCCACAATGCGTCGTTGTGCATCGGTGCGTTGTAGTGCGGGACCCAGGTCGGGCGCGGGCGCCAGGCCTTGCCGATCCAGGCATGGGTGTACTCGTGTGGCAGCAGGTCGTTGTCCAGGAACGGTCGCTCGCCGCGCAGGTAGCCGTCGTGCATGCCGTTCTCGCTGGACTGCGCGTGTTCCAGGCCGATGCCGCTGAACACGTCCGACACCGCCAGCAGGAAGGTGTAGCGGCTGTATGGGCGCGCGCCGAACACCGCGTCGGCCTCGTGCACCAGCGCGCGGTGCGCCTCCAGCACCTTGGCGTCGGCCTGCAGGGCCTGCGGATTCTCGGCGACCACGTCCAGCCACACCGGCTGCCTGGCGGCGGCATCCAGCGCGAAACGCTTGAAATGACGGCCGGCGAACACCGGCGAATCGATCAGCGTCATCAGCGGCACCGGCCGGTAGTGCTCGGTGTCGCCCTCGCGCCGCGCGACGTCCAGCGCCGTGCCGCTCTGCCAGCCTTCGGGCAGGCGCAGCGACGGCTCCACCTGGATGCCGCGCGCATCCACCCCGGCCGGGTACAGCACCACGCGGTGCCATTGCAGGTCGAGCAGGTTCGCGGTCATCGCCACCCGGCCCTGGTCCGTCGCGGTCGGCGAGAGGTACTGGAACTCGATGTCGAGCGCATCGACGCCTTCGGGCACCTGCAGGGTGAAGGCATACATGTCCCCGGGATCGCGCTGCCACCGCAGCGGCCGGCCGTTGCCGCGGATGACCAGGCCACCGATCTGGTTGATCGGGCCGGTCGGCGCATGGTTGCCCGGGATCCACTGCGGGTACCACAGCCGCAACGGGCCCGGCACCACCGGGAGACGCTCGCGCACCCGCTGGATGCGGCGCTGGACGTCGCTGGCGTCCACCTGCAGTTCGATCGTCCCCGGGTATGCGGCCTGCACCTGCAGGGCCGCCTGGCGCGCCGCATCGCCCGCCTGCGCGCCCGCCAGCGGCGCCATCCCCAGCATCATCGCCAACAACCAGTTGCGCCCCTGCATCAGTCCACCTGCCTCATGTCCGGACTGTGGATCCTAGAATGCCGCCGGCCCCTCTGTCGCGGGGCGGCGGCGCGGCGCCGTCACGCCCGCTGCCACACCAGGGTGCGGTTGTTGGCCGGCATCGCGGCATCCTCGCGCAGCGCCAGCCCCTGCGCGCGCGCCAGGGCGTCCACCGCCCCGGCATCGCGGATGCCCGAGCGCGGGTCGCGCGCCCTGAGCCAGGCGTCGAAGGCACGGTTGCTGTCGCTGCTGAACGCCCCCGCGTCGTTGAATGGCCCATAGGCGATGAACAGGGCGCCCGGGGCCATCAGCGACGGCAGCGCGGCGACCAGCGCCTGTACGCAGTCCCAGTCCATGATGTGCAGGGTGTTAGCGGTGAACACGGCATCGAAGCCGGCCACGCCGGCGATGGCCGGCAGGGGCGGCGCGGGCCGCAACCCGGTGCCCGCCACCGCCTGCAGCGCCAGCGCCGGCGGCGTATTGGGCAGCGCCGCCGCGTCCAGCCATCGGCCGATGCCGGGCAGGTGGTCGGGGTGGTCGCTGGCCTGCCAGCGCAACCAGGGCATCGCCGCGGCGAAATGCACCGCATGCTGGCCGGTGCCGCTGCCGATCTCCAGCACATGCCGGGCGGCGCCGAGATGACGCCGCAGCACGGCCAGGATCGGCCCGCGGTTGCGCTCGCAGGCCTCCGAGTGGGGTTTTCCGGTCATCGCGCCGACCACCGTGGACAGGCACCGATTGTCGCCCATCCGGCGGCCTGCGGCGTGTGCTCCAGGCCGCCGGGGACGGCGCTCAGCGGGTGGTGTAGCCGCCGTTGACCAGGATCGTCTGCCCGGTCATCCACCAGCCCTCGGACACCAGGAAGCGGATCCACGGCACGATGTCCTGGATGTCGGTCAGGCCGGTGCGCGAGAACGGCGACAGGGCCGCCGCGGTCCGGTGGTAGGCCACCGCATCGTCGCCCTCGGCCGGGTAGAAGAACGGGGTGTCCATCGGCCCCGGGCCGATCGCGGTGACCGAGATGCCGCGCGCGCCGAACTCCTTGGCGGCCGCGCGCGTGTAGTGCTCGACCGGCGCCTTGGTCCCCGCGTAGCTGGAATAGAACGGGGTGAACGCGCCCAGCAGCGAGGTCACCAGGGTGCAGACCCGGCCGTTGTCGGCGAGCTGGCGGCCGGCCTCCCTGAGGAAGAAGAACGCCGCCTTGTTGTTCACCGCATCCATCGCGTCGAACTCGGCCTCGCCGATCTCGGCCATCGGCTTCTTCAGCACCTTGCCGACCGTGTTGACGGCGATGTCGATGTGGCCCAGCGCTTGCCCGGCGTCGGCGAACAGCTGTTCCACCGCCGCGGCACGGGTGAGGTCGGCCTGGAACAGGTGCGCGCCGGCCCCGGCCGCGCGCACCTCGGCGGCGGTGGCCTCGGCCTCGCCGCGGGCGGCATCGCTGTTGTAGTGGAGGGCGATGCCGCGGGCGCCCCGGGCGGCGAGATCGCGGGCCAGCAGGCCGCCGAGGTTCTTGGCGCCGCCGGCGATGAGGACGGTCTTGCCGTGGATGCTGTGGTCGCTCATGACGGGCGGCTCCTGTGCAGGGGGAATGCGCACAGAGGCTATCGGCTTGGATTTCCGGATAAAGCCGGTCATTCTGACTTCACTTGTCGGCTTTTCCGGACAATCGACCATGGACCGCATCGAGCAGTTCCGCATCTTCGTCCGCGTGGTGGACTGCGCCGGCTTCACCCGCGCGGCCGATCAGCTGGACCTGCCCCGCTCGACCGTCTCCGAGGCGGTGCGCGCACTCGAGCACTGGCTGGGCACGCGGCTGCTCCACCGCACCACCCGGCGCGTGACCCCGACCCAGGACGGGCTGCTGTTCCATGCCCGCTGCCAGCAGCTGATCGCCGACATGGACGAGGCCGGCCAGCTGTTCCGGCAGTCGCCGCACACCCTGAGCGGGCGGCTGCGGGTGGATGTCCCGGGCCGCATCGGCCGGTTGATCGTGGCACCGGCGCTGCCCGGCTTCCTCGCCGCGCACCCGGGGATCGACATCGAGCTGGGCATGACCGACCGCACCGTGGACCTGGTCGAGGACGGCGTGGACTGCGCGCTGCGGGTCGGCCCGCTGCCGGACTCGCGGCGCGCCGCGCGCGGCATCGGCCAGCTGCGCCTGATCAATGTCGCCGGTGCCGGCTATCTCGCCACGCACGGCCTGCCCACCGATCCGCGCCAGCTGCACGCGCACTGGAGCGTGGGCTATGCGGCCCCCGGCAGCGGCCGCACCGAGCCGTGGGAATGGCGCGAGGAGGGCGGGCTGCGGCGCCAGATGCTGCGCACGCGCGTCTGCGTCGACAACGCCGAGGCCTATATCGCCTGCTGCATCGCCGGGCTGGGGTTGATCCAGGTACCGGCCTACGACGTGCGCCGTGAACTGGCCGACGGCCGTCTGGTCGAGGTGATGCCCGGGCACCGCGCCGATCCGATGCCGATGCACCTGCTGTATCCCCACCACCGGCATCCGTCGCGGCCGCTGCGGGTGTTCGTCGACTGGCTGCAGGCACTGCTCGACACCGCCATCCGCTGAAACGGCGCGGCCCGCGGTGCCGCCGGCCCGGGGGTCACCGGCGCCGGACGGCACGCAGGGGGGTCAGTGCGACGGGGCGTTGACCAGGTGCGGCTTGCTGCCCTGCTCGGCATCCATGCGGTTGCGCTCGTCGTGCAGGGTCTGCACCTGGGCCGCGGTCAGGCCGTCGTGCAGGGTGTCGCGCAGGCCGGTCAGCCAGGGAATGCGCTTGCGGTCGGGCAGCTGCCGCACCCACATCCGCAGGTCGTAGCGCTGCTCCGGCGTCATCGCCCAGTACGCGGCCGCGCTGGGCACCGGCGGCACTTCCAGCTGCGGCATCAGCAGCAGCGAGACCGCACGGCTGATCGCCGCGGGAATCACCGTGCCATGGTCTTCGCCGGCAAGCTCTTCGAAGCGCACGTCGACCGCCGGCTGTTCGGCCAGGGTCTCGGCCAGCCTGCGGCTGCTGTCCACCTGCGCCCGCTCCTTCTGCAGCAGGGCCAGCTTGGCGACGTTGGGCTGCGAGTGCGCCAGCGGCGACAGCGCCTGCTCGTACTCGCCCGCCGTCAGCAGCAGCTTCAGCGGCGCGGCCTGCGCGCCACGGCCGGCCAGGGCCGCCTGCAGCTGCGTGCCGATGTCGCCGCGGTCGAACCAGATCGAAGGGCTCGCCGCGACGCGCACCGCGAAGGCCTCGGGCTTGCGCTGCATCGAATGCAGCACGAACAGGCCGCCGAACGAGTGGCCGAACAGGGCCTGCTGCGCCGGATCGATCGGCGCCAGCGCGCCGATCCGCGGCTTGAGCCGCTCCTCGATGAAGTCGAGGAAGGCGTCGGCGCCGCCCGACGCGGCGGTGATGCGCGGGTTGCCGCTGCCCGGGGGCGTGAGGTCCAGGGTGCGCGCCTTGGCGATGTCCACGCCGTCGGGATAGCCGATGCCGACCACCACCGTGGCCAGGTCGCGCGGGACGTCCGGGCGGCGCTCCATGGCGCGCACGGCCTCCAGGGCGGTGAGGAACATCGCGTTGCCGTCCAGGACGTACAGCGCGCGGTAGCCGGCGGCCGGTGCCGGCTTGTCCGGCACCGAGACGAGGATGCGGTAGGCGCGGTCGCCCGCGGCCTCCAGGTCGAACTGCTGGACCCCGTGCACCGTCAGCGGCGCGGCTGCGGGGGTGGGGATGGCTGACATGGCCACCGCGGGTGCCAGGCCGAGGGCCAGGACCAGCAGGGCGGATGCGGCTTTCTTCATGGGGGGTCTCCGATCCCCCCGGCCACGGCCGGGGGGATCCAGTGTCGCTTACCAGCGCTTGTCGAAGGAAAGCACCAGGGTCCGTCCCAGCACGGTGGCGTTGGCCGGATCGTACGGATCGGCCATGGCGTCGTTGGCGGCGGTGCCGCCGTCGACGAACGGCGGCTTGCGGTCGGTGGCGTTGACCGCGGTGAAGTTCACCCGCGCGCCGTCGAAGAAGCCGCCCAGGCGCGTCAGGTCGTAGTCCACCGACAGGTCGAAGGTGGTCCACGAACCGATCTTCACCGGTGCGCTGGACAGCACCGGCAGCGACTGCGCGTTGGGCACGTAGCAACCGTCGACGCACTCGTAGCGGTGCACGTAGTTGGCGGTCAGCGAGGCGCGCAGGTCGCCCTGGCTCCAGCGCAGGCCCTGCTGCGAGCGCAGCCGCACCGGGTTGCCGCCGGCGTTGTACTTGCCCAGCTGGTCGACATAGGCGGCGCCGGGCGCGGACTGCACTTCGTACGAGTTCAGCCAGGTGCCGCGGGCGAACAGGTCGAAGGTGCCGGCACGGTCGGTATCCCAGCCATAGCCGAGGTTGAAGTCCACGCCGTTCATCTTCAGCGAGGCCAGGTTGAGCTGGGTCGCGTTGATGATCATCGCCACGTCCGACGGGCCCTGCACCGGGCCGGCGCCGAGCTGGCCCAGGTAGCGCGGGTCGTTCTCGATCAGGTCGCGCACGCGGTCCTGGCCGGGGTTGAGCTCCAGGCTGCCCGCGTACGGGGTGCTGCCGGTGGAGAACAGCTGCGCCAGGATGCTGCCCAGGGTGCCGGCCTGGATGCGGACGATGCGGTCATCGATCTTGAGGTTGAAGTAGCTGGCACCGATGCTCAGCCCCGGCGCCCATTCCGGCGCGTAGTCGAAGCCCAGGGTCCAGGTCTTGGACTCTTCCGGCTTCAGGGTCGGGCCGGCGCCGCCGCTGACCACGATGGCGGTGAAGGTGCAGTTGCCCGCGCCGCCCGGGGTACCGGCCACGCCGTTGAGCGGGATCATCGTGGTGTCGCACGGGGCGTTGTACAGGTCGGCGCGCATGAACGCGCCGTTGCCGCCGCTGATCGGCTGCACGCCGTTGTAGGCGTAGCGCATCGGCGGTGCGTGGAACGACGTGCCCCAGCTGCCGCGCAGGGTCAGCGCGTCGGTGGGCTTCCAGTCGAAGCCGACCTTGGGGTTGAAGGTGGAGAAGTCGCCCAGGCCGCGGCCACGCTCGTAGCGCCCGGCGACGGAAATGTCGAACTTCTTTGCCAGCGCGTTCTGGTTGTTCTTGCCGACCAGCGGGATCGCCAGCTCGGTGAACAGTGCGGCGACGTCGCGCTCGGTGGTGCCGAAGGCGGTGTGCTGGTCGGAGGTGCTGCGCCAGTTGAAGTCCAGTGCGCCGCCGATGTTCTCGCGGCGCCAGTCGGCCCCCGCGGCCAGCTTGACGCTGCCGCCGGCGATGTCGAACAGGTCGCCGTCCACCTTGAAGCTGGCCTGGGCCAGCCACGAGGTGAAGTCCAGGTTCTCGTAGCCGATCAGCTGCGAGCGCACCTGCTCGGACAGCGGCTCGGTGCTCCACGGGTTGAACGCGGTGTAGTTCAGGCCCGCGCAGTAGCGCTGCTGCGCGCTGGCATTGGCCGGCAGGTTGCCCGGGGTCAGGCCCATCAGGCTGCAGGCGATGGCGGTGGGCGCCTGCACCTGGCCGCCGTTGGGCGCCGGCAGATAGTCGTAGATGTTGGCGTTGCGCTGCACGTCCGAGTTGCGGAACTGCTTCTCGCGGCTGTACGACGCCGTGGCCTCGCCGCGCCAGCTGCCGCCCAGCTCGAAGCTGGCGCCGATCACCGCGGCGTAGCTGTCCACGCCGACTTCGCGCTGCAGCGGACGGTCGCCGAGCAGCACGCCGAAGTTGTTGGCCACGCCGGGGATGTAGTACGGGCTGGTCGGCGCCAGCATGCCGTACAGCGCCTGGTGGCCCTGGTTGTAGCTGCCGCGGCGGCGGCTGTAGCGCAGGTCGCCGTACAGCGAGGTCGCCTCGCCCACGTCCTGCTCGAAGCCGAAGAACACGCTGTGGCGGTCCATCTGCGGCACGATGTCGACCCGCTCCCAGGCGTCGTAGGTATTGCCCACGCCGTCGGTCACCGCGACCAGGTCGCCCGCGGTCAGGCCGGTGCCGGCACCGCCGGGCACCGTCCAGATCACGTTGCCGTTGGCGGCCGGCACGCCGGAGAACAGGTTGGCGGCACGGCCGGCGCGGGCATTGGCCTTGCGCCAGTTGACGCCGCCGCGGTCGCTGAAGTCGCCGCCGTTGTAGATGTCGCGGTCGCTGGCCAGCACGTTGTCCTGGCGGTTGAATTCGTAGCCGACGATCATGCCGCCGCGGTCCCACTGGGTGCCCCAGGTCTGGCCGACCTGGTACTGGTGGCCGCCGCCCTGGGTGGTGGTGCCCACGCGCACGTTGGTGTGGGCGCCGTCGTCGCTGCGCTTGGTGATGATGTTGACCACGCCGCCGACCGCATCGGAGCCGTACACCGCCGAAGCGCCGTCCAGCAGCACCTCGATGTGCGAGATGGCGTTGGCCGGGATGCTGGAGATGTCCACGAAGTCGCCGTACTGGCCGGCCGCGGCCGCGCGCCGGCCGTTGATCAGCACCAGGGTCGACAGCGCGCCCAGGCCGCGCAGGTTCACGCCCTGGCCGCCGGTCATGTTGGAGCCGGCCACGCTCGCGTCCTGGCCGCCCTGCACGTTGTCGCTCATGCCCACGCCGCCGGCGAAGTTGGCCGGGAGCTCACGCAGGAAATCGCCGAGGGTCGCCTTGCCGCTGTCGCGGATCTGCTCGGCGCTGATCACCTGCACGGTGTTGCCGACCGGCTCGGCACCCCGGATGTTGGTGCCGGTGACGACCACCGCATCCAGTTGTACCGGTGCCTCCTGCGCCTGCAACGCACCGGCGATGCACATCGCCAATATCGAAATTCCGCTCGCCAGAACCCGCTGTTGCCCTGCTCGACTGCTCATGATGCCCCCGCAATTCACTGTGGTTTACAGATGGACGCCTGCCCTGCCGGAGATGCTGCCGGCAGCGCCGCTGCTGGCCTGGGGCCAGTGCGCCATCCTCGTTCCTAAGCCGGCGACATGACGCCGGAGTGCGTCGCGGATCACAACAAGACGTCGACAAGGTGTCAACGAAAATTACGATATTTTTTGAAAGATCCTTTGCAGGATTGCCAGCATCCAGGGGCGTACAGAGGCTTAACCCTTCTAAAACAACATGTTACGCAAATCATAAAAATTCGTTGGGATCGCCCTTGTCGAAATTAATTCGACAAATGCTGCGATACAGCACGGAAATTTGATTTTCGAAATTCCTGCTCCACACTGTAGCCATGAAATCCACCGCCTCCGCCCCGGCCGCCGCCCGTACCCTGGCCAAGCGCGCCTACCAGCGCCTGCGCCGCGACATCGTCCATGGCCAGTGGCCCCCGGGGGGCAAGCTCAAGCTCGAAGCCCTGGTCCAGCACTACGAGATCGGCATGTCGCCGCTGCGCGAGGCGCTGGCGCGGCTGGTCGGCGACCAGCTGGTCAAGACCGAGGACCAGCGCGGGTTCTGGGTGGCGCCGCTGTCGCTGGACGAGCTGGACGACATCTCGCGGGTGCGCAACCTGATCGAGACCGAGGCATTGCGGCTGTCGATCGAACGCGGCGACGAGGCCTGGGTGCAACGCGTGCGCGAGACCTACGATGCGCTCAACGAGGTCGAGAGCGACGTCCTGGGACGCGGCGACGGTGCCCCGCAGGCCCTGCTGGACGCCTGGGAGGAACGCAACCGGCTGTTCCACTACGCCCTGGTCTCGGCCTGTGATTCGCCGTGGCTGATCAAGCTGCAGGAGCTGCTCTACCACCAGGCCGAGCGCTACCGCCGGGTATCGCTGAGCGCGTCGCGCGGCAAGCGTTTCGTGCAGGACGAACACCAGGCGATCTTCGAGGCGACGCTGGAGCGCAACGCGCTGCGCGCCTGCCGCCTCACCCACGACCACCTGATGCGCACCTACGACGAAGTGCGCAAGACCGTGGCCGCGCTCGGCGCGGAGAAGAAGAACGCTTCATAGCAGGTATTCCAGCGCCAGCTTGACGGTGCTGCTGCGGCCGCCGCGGGGGTTGTCCACGGTGCGGCCGGCCAGCGCCTGCCATTGCAGGTGGCGGCCGATCCGCTGCTTGGCGCCGACGTTCAGCCGCAGCTGGCGCGCCCCCAGGTCCTCGCGCGGTGCGTCGGCGACCAATTCGATGCCGCACGACCAGCGCGGCTGCGCCACGTATTCCAGCAGCAGCCCGGCACCGGCCTGGTCGGCGTCGCGGCCGAAGGTGCGCTGCAGGCTGGCTTCGCCGGTGACGCGGAAGTCGCCGAGCCGGCGGCTGAGGCGGACCGGCAGCGACAGCGCGTAGGCGCCCTTGCCGATGCCGCTGGCACGGTCGCCGGTGGGCAGGTTCAACGACGGCCCGATGGCCAGCGCCGGGCGTCCGTCGCGCTCGTCCAGCAGCCGCCACTTCATGCCCACCGACAGGTCGCGCAGGCCCTCGCTGCTGCGGCCGCCGGTGCGCTCGATGCGGCCGTAGCCGGTGCCCACCGACAGCTCCAGGTTGTCGGCCAGCGGGCCGCCGACGCCGATCTTGGGCAGCACCCAGGTGTCCTTGTCCGCACTGTGCTTGAGCTGCACGTTGCTCTTGAACTTCAGCCCCTTGGCGGTGCTGGTGCTGCCGGTCTCGTAGGGACCGGCAAGGGCGGCGGCGCTGGCGCCGAGCAGGAGCAGCAGCGCGGCGGTGCGGCGGAACGGAAAGGCTGGCATGGGCAGGGGCTCGCGGTCGGAACAGGCCGCCATCGTCGGGGCCGCGCCGTTACCCGCAGCTGCCCGCCACATTGCGGCTTGGTAACCTGCAGCGGCGCCCGCGCGCGGCTATCCTGCAGGCCGCGACGACGTGGAAGGCAACGATGCAGATCCTGCTGGTGGAGGACGACCGGGAAACCGCCGAGTACATCGGCGACGGCCTGCGCGCCGAGGGCCACCAGGTCGTGCATGCGGTCGACGGCCGCGACGGCCTCTACTTGGCGATGGGCGAGGCCGCGCCGGACATCGTGGTCGTGGACCGCATGCTGCCGGGGCTGGATGGGCTGTCGCTGGTCAAGGCGCTGCGCAGCGCCGGCTCCCAGGTGCCGGTGCTGTTCCTGACCGCGCTGGGCGGCGTGGACGACCGCGTGCTCGGGCTCAAGGCCGGCGGCGACGACTACCTGGTCAAGCCGTTCTCCTTCGCCGAGCTGGCGGCACGGATCGAGGCGCTCGCGCGGCGCCCGCGGGCGCTGTCGGCGCAGACCCGGCTGCAGGTCCACGACCTGGAGATCGACCTGCTGGCCCGCACGGTGCACCGCGGCGGGCAACCGGTGGAGCTGCAGCCGCGCGAGTTCCGGCTGCTCGAGTACCTGGCCCGGCACGCCGGCCAGGTGGTCACCCGCACCATGCTGCTCGAACACGTCTGGGACCTGCATTTCGATCCACAGACCAACGTCGTGGACAGCCACATCAGCCGGCTGCGCGCCAAGGTGGACCGCCCGCACGGCCTGCCGCTGATCCACACCGTGCGCGGCGCCGGCTACCGGCTCGATGCCCGCCCCGAAGCCGAGTGACGCCATGCCCCTGCCCCGCCTGCTGCGCACCAGCAGCTTCCGCCTGACCCTGCTGTACGCCACCCTGTTCACCGCGTCGGTGGCGATCCTGCTGGGCATCGTCTACCTGGAGATCCGCAGCTACGCCACCGACCTGCAGGACGAGATCGTCAAGCGCGAGGTGCAGTACCTGCGGCGGGCCGAGAAGGACGGCGGAACGCCGGCGGTGCAGGCGCTGATCGAACAGCGCCTGCAGCAGCCGCTGCTCAAGTCGATGCGCTACCTGCTGCAGGACCGCGACGGGCGGGTGATCGCCGGCAATGCACCGGTGCAGGCCGAACGCCGCCAGGGCCGGTTCTGGTTCCAGATGCCCAAGGGCGACAACCCCAAGCGGATCCGCACCGTGCGCGCCTACGGGCTGCAGCTCAAGGACGGCCGCTACCTGGCCGTGGGCGAGGCCGGCAAGGCGATCGAGGAGTTCCAGGGCCTGCAGAGCGCGCTGCTGCGCGACATCGGCTACGCATTGCTGGCGGTGCTGGCGCTGGCCCTGGCCGGCGGCGCGCTGATGAGCCACCTGATGCTGCGCCGGGTCGAGCGCCTGGTGCGCGATACCCGCGCCATCATCCTCGGCGAACCGGCGCGGCGGCTGCCGGTGGGAAGCGGCGACGACGAGTTCGACCGGCTGTCGGCCAGCGTCAACCAGATGCTGGACCGCATCGATGCCCAGGGCGACTCGCTGCGCCAGGTCTCCAACGACATCGCCCACGACCTGCGCACGCCGCTGGGCCGCCTGCGCCAGCAGCTCGAACGCGGCCGCCGGCTGCAGGACATCGGCCCGCTGCACGCGGTGCTCGAGCGCGCCACCGCCGAAGTGGATACCGCGCTGCGCACGTTCGCCTCGCTGCTGCACATCGCCCAGATCGGCGGCGACCCGCGGCGCCTGCAGCGGGAACCGGTGCCGCTGTCGGAGCTGCTGGAAACGCTGGCCGAAGTGCACCAGTCCGCCTTCGAGGCCGCCGGCCAGCACTTCCATACCGACATCGCGCCGGACCTGGAGGTGGTCGGCAACCGCGACCTGCTGGGGCAGTTGTTCTCCAACCTGCTCGAGAATGCCTGCCGGCATTGTCCGCGCGGCGCGCACGTCACCCTGCGGGCCGCCGGCGAACGCGGCGGCGTGCGGGTGAGCGTGGCCGACGACGGCCCGGGCATTCCCGCCGACGAACGCGCGCATGTATTCCGGCGCCTCTACCGGCTCGAACGCAGCCGCACCACGCCCGGCAGCGGGCTGGGACTGTCGATGGTCGAGGCGGTCGCCCGCGCCCACGGCGCGGACATCGCGCTGGATGACAACCGGCCGGGCCTGGAGGTCCGCGTCCGCCTGCCCGGGGTGGCCTCCGCACCGGCGGTGCGGAGGCCCGGCGCGTGACTCAGCCCGCGGCGCAGAGCCGCGGCTGGGTGCGCAGCAGCTCGCGGGTGCGTTCGAAGCCGGCTACCGCCTTGGGATCGAAGTCCTTGACGCCCTCGGACACGTACAGGCCGACGATCAGCGCGCCTTCCCTGTCGTAGAAACCGAGGATGCGGGTGAACTTGTCCGGATCGGTGGTCGGGATCTGCAGCGCCCAGATCTGGTCCACTTCCTGCGGGGTGATGTGGCCATGCACCCCGGCGCCGCCATCGGCGTACATGTCGTACCAGATCGGCGTGGTGGTCGACTGGGTCTGCGGCACCTTGCTGGGGAAGTTCCAGACATGCATGCCGCCGGAGGTGAACACGATGCCGACGCGGGTGTCCGCACCCCAGGCATCGACCGACTTCCAGACTTCGTCGAAGAACAGCCGGTTGGAGCGCACGCCGTAGGCCTGGGCCGGCTCCAGCGCGCTGACCACGCGCGTCTCTTCCATGCGGAACAGGCGCGCCACGGCCGGCGGCGGTGCGCCGGGGCGGGTCTGGGCGTAGTAGTTGCGGATCACCTTGGCATCGTCGGTGGTGGCGCAGGTATCGGCGGCCGCGGCATGGCCGGCCAGGCCGAGTGCCGCCAGCAGCGACACGTTCAGCAGGGTTTTCATCGGTCTTTCTTCCGTCTTCGGGTGGCAATGAAGGCGGGCGGCCGCTCAGTCCAGCTCGGCGTCGCCCGCGGTGAGGTACTCCCACATGCGTTCGAGCAGGCGGCCGTTCCAGGTGGCACGGACCGCGGACTGCTCGTCGCTCAGGCAGGTCGGCAGGGTGTGCGGCGCGGCGGCCAGGCAGTCCAGCTCGACCCGGGCCGCGTCTTCCAGGTACCAGGCCAGCACCACGGCGGCCTGCAGCGACTGCCCGGCGGTGACCGCGCCGTTGCCGCGCATGACGATGGCGCGGGCGTCGCCGAGCTGTTCGGCCAGGCGCTGGGCCTGGGCATCGGAGCGCAGCAGCAGCGGGTCGTCCCACAGCGGCGGCTGCGGGTGGAAATAGGCGCCGAACCCGTGCCGCGCCAACGGCGTGCGGCCGAGCACGCTCAGGCTCATCAGCTTCGGCGGCTGGACCCGTGCCACGCCGCCGACGTCCGGACGGCGGCGGTAGATCTCGCGGTGGATCCGCACCTCCGGCAGCACGCCTTCGGGCAGCTCGCCTTCCAGCGGCACCACCGTGCAGGGCTCGCCCGGTGCGACCAGGCCCAGCGGCCGCGAGGGCGCGACCAGGAACGTGTCGGCGTCGATGCGGGCGCTGCAGTGGCCATAGGCATGCACCAGCCCGGCACGGCCGAGCGCACGCGCGGCCGCGCGCACGGTGCGCGCCAGGGCGTCCGGCGGCGTACTCACTTGCGGAACTCCCGGATCTGCGGTTCCGAACCCCACATGCAGAAGCCCGGCGGCGCGAACTCGAACTGCCGTTCGCGGTAGAGCAGTTCGTCGGCGATGCTGCTCACCCCCGAGGAATACTCGTAGACCATGCCGTCGGGCCCTTCGAAATACAGGAAGCGCGCGCCCGAGGTGGGATGGCGGCCGGGGCCAAACACCACCGGGATGTTGTGCGCGCGCAGGTGGTGCAAGGAACGCTGCACGTCGTCCGAGCTGGCCACCTGGTGGTTGATGTGCTGGATGCCGGTGCGGTTGGTCGGGAACAGCGCGATCTTGTGGTGGACCTCGTCGATGCGCAGCAACGGCGCGTCGCCGATGCGGTCGCTGACCCGGGCGTTGCAGACCGAGGTCCAGAACGCCTCGTCGCGCGCGGCGTCGGTGGTGCACAGGCCAATGTGGCTGAAGCCGGTGATGCCGGCGTCGCGCGTGCCGTGGTAGCGGCGCGAGGACATCTGCGGCCGCCACACCAGTTCGATGCGGTTGCCGGTGGGGTCGCGGAAGGCGATGAAGTCGCGCACCTTGCGCTGCTCGGCCTCGCTGGCGGTACCGCGGTGCACCGGGTGCCCCAGGCGCTCCAGCTCGGCGCCGGCGGCATCCAGCTCGGCGCGGCTGTCGACCTCGAAGGCGACCACCTGGTCGGCGGGATCGCCCTCGAAGTAGCACAGCGTGTGCTCGCGCTGGTCGGACTTGAAGTAGGCCGCGCCGTGGCCGCGCTCGCCCACTTCCAGGCCGAGGATGGTGGTCGCGTAGCGGGTCGCACCTTCCAGGTCGCGGGTGCCCAGGCGCACGTAGCTGACATCGCGCAGGTGGATCATGCGCTGGTCACTCCGCGCAGCGCCGGGCGCGCCGGCACGGCGTCGGCCAGCAGTTCGGCGATGCCGCAGTCGCTGCCCCAGGCGCAGTGCGAGTCGGCGCGCATGGCGAACTGCCGCGGACGCCGCGGTGCCGCCGCATCGATGCGCTCGCCGTCGGTGACGAAGCTGTAGTACACCGCGTCGGGGCCGGCGAAGGTCAGGAACGCCTGGCCCGATGCCGGGCGCCGGCCCGGGCCGTGCACCACGGCCTGCGGCAGCTCGCGCAGGCGGTGGTACTGCTGCATCACCTGGTCCAGCCCCTGGACCTCGAACTCCACCGCCAGCACGCCGGCGGTGGCCGCCGGGAACAGCGCCAGGCGGTGGTGCGCCGCATCCAGGCCGAGATAGGCGGCGTCGCCGATCCAGTCGCGCACCTGCAGCCCGAACAGCTCCACCAGCAGCGCCTCGTCGGCGGCCACGTCGGTGCTGCGCAGTGCCAGCGCGGCCAGCCCGGCCATGCCGCAGTCACGGGCGGCGAAGAAGCGCCAGCCCTGGTCCTGCGGCCGCACCACCAGTTCCAGGCACAGGCCGCCGGGCGTGGTGAAGGCCGCCAGCGCACGCACGTTGCGGCGCGCCGCGAGGGCGGCATCGTGCTGTACCGCGATGCCGCGCGCCTGCAGCGCCTGCACCGTCGCCTGCAGTGCCGCGTCGTCGCGCAGCTCCAGGCCGACGGCATGCCGCCGCGGCGCCGCGTTCGAGTAGACCAGGCTGTACTGGCGGTGGTCGGAGCGGAACGCCTGCTCGCCGTTGCCGGCGGGCAGCGGCTGCAGCCCGAGTTCGGCGCCGGCGAAGTGCGCGGCGGCTTCCAGGTCGCGGGTTCCAAGGACGACGTAACGCAGTTGCTCGATGACGGTCGACATGACGCGGTACCTCAGTGGGGCGGTGGGGGCGCTGGCCGGATTCAGCCCAGGCGCAGGCGCACGATCCGGTCGAACACCGCGGCCGCCACCGGCAGCAGCTGGTCGTCGAAACGGAAGGTCGGGTGGTGGCACATGGCGCTGTCCATGCCCAGGAACAGGTAGGCACCGGGCCACTGCTCGAGCATGTAGGAGAAGTCGTCGGAGAACGGGTAGGCGCGCATGTCGGTCTTGACGTTCTCCGCGCCCAGCACGTCGCCCATCGCCTGCGCGGCCAGCGCGGCCTGTTCCGGCGCGTTGACGCACGGCGGGCAGGAGTGCGGGATCTGCAGGTCGATGCTGCAGCCGTACATCTGCGCGTAGCCTTCGCACAGCGCGCGCAGGCGCTTGAGCAGCTCCTCGTGCACTTCCTTGGACAGCGAGCGGATGGTGCCGCTGAGCGAGGCGTTGGCCGGAATGATGTTGTGGGTGGTGCCGGCCTGCAGGCTGCCGACGTTGATCAGCGCCGCTTCCATCGGATCGATGTGGCGGCCGACGATGGCGCTGATCTCCACCGCCAGGCGCGCGGCGACCTGCAGCGGATCGGTGGCGCGGTGCGGTGCGGCGGCATGTCCGCCGACGCCCTCGATCGCGACCTCGAACACCGCCAGCGACTGCAGCGTGGCGCCGGTGCGCACGCTGGCCTGGCCGCCGGGCAGCGCCGGCATGTTGTGGAAGGCGTAGACCTCGTCGCACGGCCAGCGCTCGAACAGGCCGTCCTCGACCATCTTGATGGCGCCGCGGCCGCCCTCTTCGGCCGGCTGGAAGATCAGCACCACGCGGCCGCTGGCCGGCGGGTTGGCCACCAGGTGCTCGGCGGTACCGAGCAGCGCGGCGGTATGGCCGTCGTGGCCGCAGGTATGGGCCACGCCCGGGCGCTGCGAGCGGTACGGCAGTTCGTTGTGCTCGTCCATGGGCAGCGCGTCCATGTCCGCGCGCAGGCCGATGGACATGCCCGGCTTGCCGGAATCCACCACCGCGACCACGCCGGTGCCGCCAAGGCCGGTGTGCACCTCCAGGCCGAGGCCGCGCAGTACTTCGGCCACCAGCGCCGAGGTGCGCTCTTCCTCGAAGCCGAGTTCGGGCCAGGCATGGATGCGCTGGCGCCAGTCGGTCATGCGCGGCGCAAGAGCAAGGACGGAAGCGGGAACGGCGGCCATCAGGGGACATCTCCGGGAAACAGGGGCGTGGGACGGATCAGATCAGAGTCGCGCCTCGCTTGTCAAATTTAATTTCGATATTTTGCAGACATCCCGGATTTTGTCTGGCATGATCGCCGCTCGAAGCACAGCCCAACAAACATTGATGTTTGGCTGAGATACGACAGGCATCCGGCCCCCCGAGCACCACGAGGAAACGGAATAAATTTCGTAATTTATGGATTCGACCACGGAAAACGCATGAACATCACTGCAGCGCAAGCGCCCGCCCCCTCCGTCATCACGCACTACATCGCAGGCCGCCCGGTCACCTCCAGCCGGCCTCCGTTCGCCAACATCGACCCCGCCACCGGCGAGGTCGCAGGCCACGTCCACGAGGCCGACGAAGGCATCGTCGACCAGGCGGTGCGCGCCGCACGCGAAGCGCTGCGCGGCCCCTGGGGCCGGCTCACCGACGGCGAGCGCGCGACGATCCTGCGCCGGCTGGCCGACGGCATCCGCGCCCGCTTCGATGAGTTCCTGGCCGCGGAGATGCGCGACACCGGCAAGCCCTACAGCCTGGCCAGCCACCTGGACATCCCGCGCGGCGCGGCCAACTTCGACGTGTTCGCCGACCAGCTGGCCAACGGCGCCACGGAGGCTTTCCGGTCGCCCACGCCCGACGGCGGTACCGCGCTGAACTACGGCCTGCGCACGCCGCGCGGCGTGATCGCGGTGATCTGCCCGTGGAACCTGCCGCTGCTGCTGATGACCTGGAAGGTCGCCCCGGCGCTGGCGTTCGGCAACACCGTGATAGTCAAGCCGTCGGAAGAGACCCCGCGCACCACCACCCTGCTGGCCGAGGTCATGAACGACGCCGGCGTGCCGCCGGGCGTGTTCAACGTGGTGCACGGCTTCGGCCCGGACAGCGCCGGCCAGTACCTGACCGAGCACCCGGACGTGGACGCCATCACCTTCACCGGCGAGACCCGCACCGGCACCGCGATCATGAAGGCCGCGGCCGCCGGCATACGCCCGGTCTCCTTCGAACTGGGCGGCAAGAACGCGGCGCTGGTGTTCGCCGACTGCGACCTGGACGCGGCGATCGCCGGCGTCACCCGCTCGGCCTTCCTCAACAGCGGCCAGGTCTGCCTGGGCACCGAACGCATCTACGTCGAGCGGCCGATCTTCGACACCTTCGTCGCGCGCCTGAAGGAGGCCGCCGAAGCCCTGCGTCCGGGCGATCCGAATGCGGAGGACACCACCTTCGGCCCGCTGATCAGCCAGGCCCACCGCGACAAGGTGCTCTCCTACTACGCCCGCGCGCGCAACGAGGGCGCGACCATCGTCACCGGCGGCGGCGTGCCGTCGCTGCCGGCGCCACTGTCCGGCGGCTGGTGGGTGGAGCCGACCATCTGGACCGGCCTGGCGGCCGATTCGGCGGTGCTGACCGAGGAGATCTTCGGGCCGTGCTGTCACATCGCCCCGTTCGACCGCGAGGAAGAAGCGGTGGCCGCGGCCAACGACAGCCCGTACGGGCTGGCCACCTCGGTGTGGACCCGCGACCTGTCGCGCGCGCACCGCGTGGCCGCCGCCATCCAGGTCGGCGTGGCCTGGGTCAACTGCTGGTTCCTGCGCGACCTGCGCACCGCGTTCGGCGGTGCCAAGCAGTCGGGCATCGGCCGCGAAGGCGGCGTCCATGGGCTGGAGTTCTACACGGAGCTGCGCAATGTCTGCATCAAGCTTTGAAGCACTGGCCGGCACCGCGCCGGTACGCGAGGCCGCGCGCCTGCTGGGCGAGGCCGCCCGCAGCGGCAGCGCCTGTGACCCGGTCGCCGGGCTGCTCGAATCCGGCGGCATCGAGGCCGCCTACGCCACCCAGCACCTGCTCACCGAGCAGGCGCTGGGCGAAGGCCGGCGCCTGTCCGGGCGCAAGATCGGCCTGACCTCGGTGGCGGTGCAGCAGCAGCTGGGCGTGGACCAGCCCGACTACGGCATGCTGTTCGACGACATGGCCTACGGCGACGGCGAGGAGATCCCGCTCGGGCGGCTGATCCAGCCCAAGGTCGAAGCCGAGATCGCCTTCGTGTTCGACCGCGACCTGGATGCCGAACGGCCGACGCTGGGGCATGTGCTCAACGCCATCGGCTACGCGCTGCCGGCCATCGAGGTGGTCGACAGCCGCGTGCGCGACTGGAAGATCAGCATCCTCGACACCATCGCCGACAACGCCTCCTCCGGCGTCTACGTGCTCGGCGGGTCGCCGAAGAAGATCGAATCGCTGGACCTGCGCCTGTGCGGCATGAGCCTGGAGCAGCGCGGCGAGCCGGTCTCGCTGGGCTGCGGCGCGGCCTGCCTGGGCAACCCGCTCAACGCGGTGGTGTGGCTGGCGCGCACCGCCGCGCGCATCGGCCGGCCGCTGCGCGCCGGCGACACCGTGCTGTCCGGGGCGCTGGGGCCGATGGCCGTGGCGCGTCCGGGCGACGTCTTCGAAGCCCGCATCTCCGGCCTGGGCCGGGTCGCGGCCGCCTTCCGTGGAGAGTGAGGCCATGAGCAAGCGCACTGTCGCGGTGATCGGTTCCGGCAACATCGGCACCGACCTGATGATCAAGATCCTCCGCCATGGCCGCCACCTGCAGATGGCGGTGATGGTCGGCGTCGACCCGCAGTCCGACGGCCTGGCGCGCGCGCGCCGGCTCGGCGTGGCCACCACCCACGACGGCATCGAGGGCCTGCGCGCGATGCCCGAGTACGCCGACATCGACATCGTGTTCGACGCCACCTCGGCCAGCGCCCACGTCGGCCACGACCGGCTGCTGCAGGCCGACGGCAAGCGCGTCATCGACCTGACCCCGGCCGCGGTCGGCCCCTACGTGGTGCCGGCGGTGAACCTGGACCAGCACCTGGCCGCGGGCAACGTCAACATGGTGACCTGCGGCGGCCAGGCGACCATCCCGGTGGTGGCGGCGGTCGCCCGCGCGGCGCCGGTGCGCTATGCCGAGATCGTCGCCTCGATCGCCAGCAAGTCGGCCGGCCCGGGCACCCGCGCCAACATCGACGAGTTCACCGAGACCACCTCGCGTGCCCTGGAGACCGTCGGCGGCGCGCAGCGCGGCAAGGCCATCATCGTGCTCAATCCGGCCGAGCCGCCGCTGATCATGCGCGACACGGTCTACTGCCTCACCGAAGGCGGCGACCCGGCTGCGATCGCCGCCTCGGTCGAGGCCATGGTCGCCACCGTGGCCGGCTACGTGCCCGGCTACCGGCTCAAGCAGCAGGTGCAGTTCGAAGCCCTGGACGCCGCCGCCTGTGCGGCCATCCTCGGCCGCGCCGACGCCGCCCCGGGGCTGAAGGTCTCGGTGTTCCTCGAGGTCGAGGGCGCCGGCCACTATCTGCCGGCCTACGCCGGCAACCTGGACATCATGACCTCCGCGGCGCTGGCCGCGGCCGAGCGCATGGTCGAGGTTTCTCTGGACACCGCCACCGAGGAGGGCGTGCGATGAGCCGGCTCTACATCCAGGACGTGACCCTGCGCGATGGCATGCACGCCATCCGCCACCAGTACGGGCTCGACCATACCCGCGCCATCGCCGGCGCGCTGGACCGTGCCGGCGTGGCCGCCATCGAGGTCGCCCACGGCGACGGCCTGGCCGGGTCCAGCTTCAACTACGGCTTTGGCCGGCATTCGGACCTGGAGTGGATCGCCGCGGTGCGCGAAAGCGTGCAGCAGGCGAAGCTGACCACCCTGCTGCTGCCCGGCATCGGCACCGTGCACGACCTGCGCGAGGCGGTGTCCGCCGGCGTGCGTTCGGTGCGCGTGGCCACCCACTGCACCGAAGCCGACGTCGCCCGCCAGCACATCGAGGAGGCGCGCCGGCTGGAGATCGACGTGGCCGGGTTCCTGATGATGAGCCACATGACCTCGCCGGCCGAACTGGCCGAGCAGGCGCTGAAGATGGAGAGCTACGGCGCGTACTGCGTGTACGTCACCGACTCCGGCGGCGCGCTGACCATGGACGCCACCCGCGACCGCGTGCGTGCACTGCGCGACGCGCTGCGCCCGGACACCCAGATCGGCATCCATGCCCACCACAACCTGTCGCTGGGCGTGGCCAACTCCATCGTCGCGGTCGAGAACGGCGTCACCCGCGTGGATGCCTCGCTGGCCGGCATGGGCGCCGGCGCCGGCAACGCGCCGCTGGAGGTGTTCATCGCCGCGGTCGAGCGCATGGGCTGGGAGCACGGCTGCGACCTGTACGCGCTGATGGATGCGGCCGACGACCTGGTGCGTCCGCTGCAGGACCGCCCGGTGCGGGTGGACCGCGAGACCCTGAGCCTGGGCTACGCCGGGGTCTACTCCAGCTTCCTGCGCCATGCCGAAAAGGCGGCCGCCGACCACGGCCTGGACGTCCGTTCGATCCTGGTCGAGCTGGGACGCCGGCGCATGGTCGGTGGACAGGAAGACATGATCGTCGACGTCGCGCTGGACCTGCTGGCGCGCAACCGTACTGCCGAGGAACACACCGCATGAGCACCATCGACCTTGACGCGCTGGCCGGACGCCTGGACGACGCCGCCCGCCACGCCAACGCCACCCCGCAGCTGGAACAGGCGATCGACCTGGACCAGGCCTATGCCATCCAGCGCCTGAGCATCGGCCGCCGCCTGGCCCGCGGCGAACGCCGCATCGGCATCAAGATGGGCTTCACCAGCCGCGCCAAGATGGTGCAGATGGGCGTGTCGGACATGATCTGGGGCCGGCTGACGTCGGCGATGCAGGTCGAGGACGGCGCCGGCATCCGCATCAGCGACTACGTGCACCCGCGGGTCGAGCCGGAAGTCGCCTTCCTGGTCGGCCGCCCGCTGGCCGGCGCGGTCACCGCGCCGCAGGCGCTGGCCGCGATCGACGCGGTGGCGCCGGCACTGGAGATCATCGACTCGCGCTACGAGAACTTCCGCTTCTCGCTGACCGACGTGGTCGCCGACAACAGCTCCTCGTCCGGCTTCGTGGTCGGCCCCTGGCGCAGCCCGGCCACCGACCTGGACAACCTCGGGATGGTGCTGGACTTCGACGGCCGGCCACAGGCGTTCGGCTCCACCGCCGCGATCCTGGGCCACCCGCTGCGCTCGCTGGTGGCCGCGGCCCGCGTCGTCGCCGAAGCCGGCGAGAGCCTGCAGCCCGGCGACATCGTGCTGGCCGGCGGCGCCACCGCCGCCTGCGCGCTGCGCCCCGGCATCCATGTATCGCTGGAGGTCGAATCGCTCGGCCGCTGCGGTTTCCACGTCGAGGACTGACCCATGCCCATCCTCCATGCGCACATCCTGGCCGGCCGCAGCGCCGCGCAGAAGCAGGCGTTCGCCCGCGCGGTCACCGAGGCGGCCAGCACCCACCTGGCGGTGCCGGCCACCGCGGTGCGGGTGCTGATCCACGAGATCCCGCCCGCCGAGTGGTTCACCGCCGGCGAGCCCAAGGCGCCGCCCGCCCCGACTGCCTGAACCACGCCGGCGCCCCGTCCGGCCCCGCGATCCCGACCACGAGCGATCCCGACCATGTCCCAAGCCGCACCTCCAGCTCCATCCTCTCCGTCGCCCGCCGCTCCGCGGCGGCTCTGGCTCCTGTTGCTGGTGGTCCTGGCGGTCACGGTACTGACCGAATGGATCGGCCCGCTGTCGATCCCGTTGTGGTCGTCGAAGATCGTGATCCTGCCGATGCTGATGGCGCTGCTGGTGACCACCACGCTGGCCGCGCTGCACGGCCGCATGCCGCCGGCGCTGCGGCTGGACGTGCCGCTGCAGCGGCACGCCGGCAAGCTGCTCAACGCCGCACTGCTGCTGTTCATCGTCAAGCTCGGGCTGATGGCCGGGCATTCGATGCCGCAGCTGCAGAAGGTCGGTTGGGCGCTGGCGTTCCAGGAGCTGGGCCACGCCTTCGGCACGATGGTGCTGGCGTTGCCGCTGGCGCTGCTGCTGGGGATCAAGCGCGAGGCGGTCGGCGCGACCTTCTCGATTGGACGCGAGAACAGCCTGGTCATCATCGGCCAGAAGTACGGCATGCAGTCGGCCGAGGGCCGCGGCGTGCTTGCCGAGTACATCACCGGCACGGTGCTGGGCGCGGTGTTCATCACCCTGCTGGTGAGCGTGATCGCCCCGCTGGGCATCTTCGACCCACGCTCGCTGGCGATGGGCGCGGGCATGGGCTCGGGCAGCCTGATGGCCGCCGCGCTGGGCGTCATCACGGTCGGCATGACCCCGGAGATGATCAAGGAGCTGACCGCCATCGCGGCGGCGGCGAACCTGATCGCCGGCGTGGTCGGCTTCTACTTCGCGGTATTCATCACCCTGCCGCTGTGCAACTGGCTGTACGCGCGGCTGGAGCCGGTGCTGGGACGGACTGCGCTGGCGCGGCGCGCGCCGACGGCCGACGAACTGGACCCCGAGGCGGCGATGGCCGAGGAGGACGAGAGCCCGTCCTTCGGCGACAGCGTGCTGGCACTGCTGTTGATGGTCGCCGGCATCGTCATCAGCAACGCCATGGGCCATGGCGTGGCGCCGCAGCAGACCCTGCCCGGCGTGGCGGTGATGGTGGCGATCGTGCTGGCCGGCATCGCCCTCAAGCGGGTGTGGCGGCGCTTGCCGCTGATGCTGTTCCTGGCCGTGACGGCGACCCTGGTGACGATTCCCGGTGGCTGGCCGCTGGCCGACATGCTGGCGACCACCACCGACCATGTGCAGTTCATGAGCATCACCACCACGGTGCTGGCGCTGGCCGGCTTCTCGGTGGCGCGCAAGCTGCCGATGTTCCGGCGCCTGGGCTGGCGCATCGTCGCGGTGTCGCTGACCGCCACCGCCGGCACCTTCATCGGCGCGGCGACCATCGCCGAGTTCTTCCACTGAGCGGGGAGGCGGGAATCATCGTGGACCGTGGACCTGCCCCCACCGCCCCGCCGCGCTGGCCCGCGCCGGTGCAGCTGCTGCACTGGCTGGGGCTGGTGCTGATCGCCGCGACCGCGGTGATCGGCCTGCTGATGGTCGACATGGAACGCGGCAGCGACCTGCGCAAGCTCAGCTACAGCCTGCACAAGTCGCTGGGCATGACCGCGCTGGCGCTGGGCGTGCTGCGGCTCGCGGTCCGCCTGGTCGTACGCGCCCCGGCACCGGTTGCCGGGCCGGCCTGGCAGCGCCGCGCCGCCCATGCCACCCACGCGTTGATGTACCTCGTGCTGCTGGCCCTGCCGGTATCGGGCTGGCTGCTCAATTCGGTGGCCGGCCAGCCGCTGCCCTGGTTCGGCCTGCTGCAGCTGCCCGCGCTTGGCGGCCGCAATCCCGAGCTGCGGCAGCTGGTGGACAGCTTCCATGTGGGGCTGTTCTGGACATTGGCGGCGCTGGTCGCGCTGCATCTTGCCGCGGTGCTGCAGCACCAGCTGCTGCGCCGCGACGGCCTGCTGTGGCGGATGCTGCCGCGCCGCCGCGGGAGATAGGAAGCACACGCATGTCCGTCAGTACGTTCGACCTGTTCAAGATCGGCATCGGCCCGAGTTCCTCGCACACGGTGGGCCCGATGCGCGCGGCCGAGCGCTTCGTCCACCGCTGGCTGCTCGATCCGGGCAGG
>NZ_JAIKTS010000005.1 GCF_023556335.1 Stenotrophomonas mori | reverse complement strand
ACGGCAAGCACAAGGTCAGCCTGGACAAGGTCATCAAGACCATGCGCGACACCGGCCGCGACATGCAGGACAAGTACAAGGAAACCAGCCGCGGCGGCCTGGCCGTCAACGTCATCGAATGCTGAGCTGAGCACGCCGGCACCGGGCGCCACCGCCCGGTCCCCGGCGGCGCCCGGAGGCAGCGCGGGATTCAGGGGGGAATCTCGATCGACCATCCAGCCAGCCACCGCCATGTGCGCCGCGGACCACCGGCCCGCACCGGGCTGCGTGGCGGCCTGTGCCTGGCCGTCCTGCTGGCCTGGGCGCTGCCAGCCGCCGCGCTGGACGCCGGCAAACCGTTCCGCGACTACGTCACCGATGCCTGGGGCGCCGAACACGGGCTCCCGCAGCCCAACGTACGGGCCATCGCCCAGGACCGGGCCGGCTACCTGTGGCTCGGCAGCCCGTCCGGGCTGGCGCGTTTCGACGGGGTGCGCTTCGTGCACCACGGCCCGCGGGAGATCCCCGGGTTCGGAGACGGCATCCTGGCGCTGTACGGCGATGCCCAGGACCGGTTGTGGATCGGCACCTCACAGGGCCTGCTGATGCGCGACCGCGAGCGCTTCCGCCGCATCCTGCCGGTCGTCCCCGACCGGCCGTCCGCGGTCGGTGCACTGCTGTGGAGCGGTGGCCGGTTGCTGGCCGGTTGCTCCGAGGGCGTGTGCACCCCGCAGGACGGCCGCCTGCAGCGTCTCCACGCCCTGCCGTCGCCGGCCCACAGCCTGCTGGCGCGCGGCGATGGACTGTGGGCCGGCGGCGACGGCCAGGTCTTCCACATCGATGCCGGCGGCGTACGGCCCCTGCCGCTGCCGGCCAGCGCCGCCGGTGCCGCGGTCACCGCCCTGGCCCAGAGCGGCGGCCGGCTCTGGGCCGGCACCCGGCAGGGGCTGTTCCAGCTCCGCGACGGCGTCTGGCACCCCGCTCCGGGCGCGGCCGGGCAGCCGCCACTGGCAGTGGAAGCGATGCTCGCCGACCGCGACGGCAACCTGTGGGTCGCCACGCCGCAGCACCTCGAGCGCCTGCGCCACGGCCGGGCCGGCGAACGCGTGGAAGAGGCCGGCGCGCTGTTCGCGGTCCGCTCGATCTTCGAGGACCGTGACGGCAACCTCTGGCTTGGAAGCATGGCCCGGGGCGTCACCCGCACCTGGAACGGCCCGACCCGGCGCCTGGGCCGCGCCGAAGGGCTGCGCAGCCCGCTGCTGTGGTCCATCGCCGCCGCACCGGACGGCACGGTCTGGGTCGGCGGCAACGACGGCGTCGATGCCTGGCGCGACGGGCGCTTCGGCGACCACATTCCCGGCGCACGGCTGCCGCATCCGGAGGCCTACAGCCTGCTGGCCGACGCCCGGCAGCTGTGGATCGGAACCCGTGCCGGCGTCGCGCTGCTGCGCGACGGGCGGGTGCAGCGGCCGGCGGTGCTGGCGCCACTGCGCGATGCGCAGATCAACGGCATCGTCCGCGGCCGCGACGGGCGGCTGTGGTTCGCCACCAGCCACGGGCTGTACCTGCTCGACGTGGACAACCGCCTGTCGCGCTACGCCGAAGCCGACGGCCTGTCCGACCCGCGGGTGCGGGGGGTGCTCGAGACCCGCGGCGGCCGCTTGCTGCTGGGCACCGAGCAGGGACTGTACGAGTGGCGCGCCGGCCGCCTCCTGCCGATCGGGCGCCTGACCGGCCTGGACGCGGCGCTTTCGGTGACCGCCCTGCTCGAACTCGGTGACGGCCGCTGGGTACTGGGCTCCCGGCAGACCGAGGGCCTGCACGTGTATGACGGGCAGCGCTGGCGGCAGCTGGACCACCGCCAGCGCCTGCCATCCAACGTCGCCTTCCACCTGGCCGAGAACCAGGACGCGCTCTGGGTCGCCGGAATGCACGGCGTGTACCGCCTGCCGCTGGCCGCGCTGGACCAGGCGCTGGCCGACCCCGCCCGGCCCGCGGGCGCACGGATGGTGCTCAACTCGGGCGCCGACCAGGCTGGCGGCCAGCGCGGCAAGTGCTGCAATGGCGCCGGTAGCAGCCGCGGCCTGGTCCGCGCGGGCCAGCTGTGGCTGCCCACCCGCGACGGCGCGCTGCTGGTGGACCTGGCAGCGGAGGCCCGCAGCGTGCCGCGGGCGATCCGGATAGACAGCGTGCTTGCGCAGGGACAGCGGCACCTGCCCGCCAGCGGCACCCTGCGGCTGCCGCTGGATGCCCGCGACCTGACATTCGAGTTCAGCCTCCCGGACCTCCGGCCGACCTCGGTGCCGCGGCTGCGGTACCGCCTGCTGGGCCATGACCCCTCTTGGCGCGACCTGGAGGACCCGGCCGTGCGCAGCGCCCGCTATGCCCATCTCGGCCCGGGCCGCTACACGTTCGAGGTCGCCGACTTCAACCATGCCGACCCGCCGGCCAGCATCGCCCGCGCGGTGCTGGAACTGCCGCGCCGCTTCCACCAGACCGCCGCGTTCCGCGCGCTGCTGGTGGCGCTGTGCGGCGGCCTGCTCTGGCTCGGCTACCTGGGCCTGCAGCAGCGCCACGCGCGCCAGCGGACGCGGCTGGAGCGCCTGGTCCAGGAGCGCACCCGCGACCTGCGCGCGGCCAATGCGCGGCTGGAAGCCATCAGCTTCACCGACCCCCTCACCCAGCTGCGCAACCGCCGCTACCTGGCCCAGCAGATCCCGATCGACCTGTCCTTCTACGAGCGCGACCCGGCCTACCGCGACGGCGGCGACGTGGTGGTGTTCGCGCTGCTCGACGTCGACCATTTCAAGGCGATCAACGATACCCACGGCCATGCCGCGGGCGACCGCGTCCTGGAACAGATCGGCCGGCTGCTGGGCAGCGTCAAGCGCAAGGGCGACTATGTCGCCCGCTGGGGCGGCGAGGAGTTCCTGCTGGTCTTCCGGCCCCTGCCGCGCGGCAGCCTCGCGCGCCTGGGCCAGCGGCTGTGCAGCCGCATCGCCGAGCACCCCTTCGACCTGGGCGACGGAGACCCGCACCGCCTCACGGTGTCGGTGGGACTGATCGAATGCCCGCTGTTCCCCGGCCATCCCCAGCTGCTGGGCTGGGAGCAGCTGGTGACCCTGGCCGATCGCGCGCTGTACCGCGCCAAGACCGCCGGCCGCGACACCTGGGTCGCCTACCAGCCGGCCGCCGGCGCATGCCTTCCCGAAACCCTGCAGAGCCTCGACGGCGACCCCTGGTGGCTGGTGGAGGACGGGCTGCTGGAGCTGTTCGGCATCGCCGGCGTGCTGCCTGCCGACGCCGGCCGATGACCCCGGCACGGCCGGCTCCGCCACCGATTGCAGCCCCTGCGGACGCGCAGCAGAATGCCGCTCCATCCCGCATGAACGGAAACGTACCGATGCCCGACCGACAGCAGCATGCAGCGACGGGCGTCGCCCGGCGCCCGCGACCGGCACGGCGCGGCAGCGCCGGCGCGACCCTGGGCAAGTTCGCCGTGGCGGCAGCCGGGCTGTTGCTGCTGGCCCATTTCATCGGCAGGCGGACGGCATCGGTGGCGCCGGTTCCCGTCGCCGCGGTCGCCGCCCCGGCGATGCCGGTTGCCCCGCCTACCGGTCCGCGGGTGGTGCGCGGCGAGAAATCGACGGTGCCGGCGGCCATCAGCGAGGCCCGCATGACCCTGCTGGCGCAGGAAGGCGTGCTGCGGGTGGAGGGCAGCGTGGGACGCGACTTCGCCCGCGACCTGCAGGCGCAGCTCGATGCCGCGCCCTCACTGCGGCGCATCGACATCACCAGCGGCGGCGGGTATGCCACCCCCGGGCTGGAAGCGGCGCGGATCGTCCACAGGAACAACCTCACCGTGCGGGTGCGCGGGTACTGCGCCAGCATCTGCGTCGCGCTGTGGGCCGCCGCCGCGCAGCGCCAGCTGGCCGCGGACGCGGTGATCGGGCTGCACCAGCGCGATGCGCAGTGCGAGGTCCTGCCCTCGCCGGCACGGGAGGAATGCCGCTACCAGGACCGGTTCGCCACCGAGCACAACGCCAGCTACCGCGCCTGGCTGCAGGCGGCGGGCTTCAACAGGCGCCTGCTGGACCTGCAGGCGCGCACCGCCGCGGAGGACCTGGCCGTGCTCTCGGCGCTGCAGCTGTGGGAGAACGGCGTCGACTTCAGCGCCGTCGATGAGGACGGCAACCGCATGAGCCGCCTGCAGGTCGAACGCCACCTCGCCGGCGCGTCCGGCAGCCGCTGACCCGCCGCATGCCGGTACGCTCCGGGGCCGGACGGTCAGCGGTTGACGATGCCCAGCACGTCGTCCAGCAGCGCCGCGGCGGTGACCTCGGCGCCCGCCCCCGGGCCCTGGATCAGCAGCGGCTGGACCCGGTAACGGTCACTGTGGATGACCACGCGGTTGTCGGTGCCGCGTCCGCCGGCCAGCGGATGGTCCGGCGCCAGCGCGCGCAGGCCGACGTGTGCTCCCTGAGCATCCACGCGGCCGACGACGTGCAGCGCCAGGCCCTGTGCCTGCGCCCGCTGCAACGCCTCCTGCAGCGGCGCGTCGAGCGCTGCCAGCCCGGTGTCGACCGCGTTGGCCGGCAGTGCCGCCAGCACCTCCGGAACCAGCGATTCCACCCGCACCTGGCCGGCCTCCAGCGGCATGCCGGCGGCACGCGCGAGGATCAGCAGCTTGCGGCGCACATCCTCGCCGGACAGGTCGATGCGCGGGTCGGGCTCGGTATAGCCGGCCGCCGCCGCCTCGCGCACACAGGCCGAGAACGGTGTCCGGCCGTCGAAGCGGTGGAACAGCCAGGCCAGCGAACCGGAAAGGATGCCTTCGATCCCGAGAATGCGGTCGCCGCCGGCGACCAGCGCGCGCAGGCTCGACAGCAGCGGCAGCCCGGCGCCGACGGTGGCCGCGTCGCCGTAGCGCGCGGCGCCCCCCGCCACCAGCGTGCCGATCCGGCGTGCGCGCGCCAGGGCACTGCCGTTGCCCAGCTTGTTGGCGGTGACCACGTGGATGCCCTGCGCCAGCCAGTCCGCGTGCTGCGCCGCGACCGTCTCGCTGGCGGTGGCATCGACCACGATGTCGCCGCAGCGCAGGCCGGCCGCCTCCAGCGGGGATTCCGCCGCCGGCGGCGCCTCGCGCGCCTGCGCCAGGGCCACGTCCGGCGCTTCCCCGCAGGCCACGGCGACCCGCGAATTGGCCACCAGATGCAACGGCGGCAGGCCCAGCGGCCGCTGCCGCAGTGCCTGGTAGCGGGCCACGAATGCCGAACCGACGGTGCCGGTGCCCAGCAGCGTCATCCGCGGCCATGCCGCTTCCTGGGGACGCACGCGGGCGTTCACGCCTCCACCGTTTCCTGCGGCGCCACGCGCTGCGTCGCCGCGATCGCCTGCGCCGCCCGTGCCAGGGCCGCCTGCAGGTCCGCCACCAGGTCCTCGCTGGCCTCGATGCCCACCGACAGCCGCAGCAGGCCCTCGCTGATGCCGGCGCCGGCGCGCGCCTCGGGGGTCATCGCCGCGTGGGTCATGGTCGCCGGGTGTGCGATCAGGCTTTCCACCCCGCCCAGCGATTCGGCCAGGGTGAAGTAGCGCAGGCCGTCGACGAAGGCGCGCACCGCCGCATGCGGATCGGGGCCGGCGCACGCCGCCAGCTCGAAGGAAAGCATGGCGCCGAAGCCCTTCTGCTGGCGCGCGGCCACCGCATGCCCCGGGTGCGACTCCAGCCCCGGGTAGTACACCCTGGCCACCTGCGGGCTGGCGCCGAGCAGGTCCACCAGGACGCGGGTGTTCTCCTGGTGCACGCGCAGGCGCGCATCCAGCGTGCGCAGGCCGCGCAGGGTCAGGAAGGCGTCGAATGGCGAGCCGGTCAGGCCCAGTGCGTTGGCCCACCACGCCAGGTGCTGGTGCACATCCGGGTCGCGCGCGATCACCGCGCCGCCGACCACGTCGCTGTGGCCGTTGACGTACTTGGTGGTCGAATGCAGCACCAGGTCGGCGCCGAAGGCGATCGGATTCTGCAGCGCCGGCGACAGGAAGGTGTTGTCGACCACGACCTTGGCGCCGGCACGGTGCGCGGCATCGATCACCTGCTGCAGGTCGGTGACCCGCAGCAGCGGGTTGGACGGCGTCTCCACCAGCACCAGCGCCGGCCGCTGCGCCAGGGCATCGGCCAGGGCCCGCGGATCGGTGAGGTCGGCGGTGACCAGCTCGAAGTGGCGCTTGCCGGCCAGCGCGTTGAACAGCCGCCAGCTGCCGCCGTAGGCGTCGTGCGGCACCACCAGGCGGTCGCCGGGTTGCAGCAGCGCACTGAGCACCAGGTTGATCGCCCCCATGCCGGTGGAGGTGATCACCCCGCCGGCGCCGCCCTCCAGGTCGGCCAGCGCCTGGCCCAGCAGGTCGCGGGTGGGATTGCCGCTGCGGGTGTAGTCGTACTCGCGCTTGTTGCCGAAGCCGTCGAAGCTGAAGTTGGACGACAGCACGATCGGCGGGGTCACCGCGCCATGCGCGGTATCGTGGTCGATGCCGGCACGGACCGCCGCGGTGGTGCGGCAACAGGAGACGTTCGAAGCGGTGGACAGGCTCATGCAGGGTCTCCGGAGAGGCGAAGGGCGTTGGCGAGGATCGCGTCGATGCGATCGGTTTCTTTCAGGAAGGCGTCGTGGCCATAGGGCGAGCGCAGCACCCGCAGGCTGCCGCGCGGCCCCAGGCCCTCGACCAGGGCGACCAGGTCGGACAGCGGCACCAGGCGGTCGCCTTCGACCGCGATCACCAGGGTCGGCACGGCGATGGCCGCCGGATCGACGCGGTGCAGGTCGATGGACTCGGACAGGCGCAGGTAGGCATCGACCCGGGTGCGGGCGACGTACTGCGCACCGACCGCATCCAGGTAGTCCTCCGCGGCCACCCGCACGCGGCCGTTGACCACCTCCGGGGCGGCGTCGAAGCGTTCGCCGAACTCCTCCGGCGTGCGGTAGCTGAGCATGGCGAACTGGCGCGCCAGTGCCAGGCCATGGGCCTCGGCGCATTGCAGCTGTCCCAGCGCCACCGCGCGGCGCTGCAGTGCGCGCCAGGCCGATGCATAGGGATGCGGGCGATGTGCGCCGCTGGCGGCGACCAGGATGGCCAGCCGGTGCGGATGGCGGATCGCGAGCTGCTGGCCGACCAGCGCACCATAGGAATACCCCACGAAACCGTGCAGGCGCTCGATCTTCAAGGCATCCAGCAGGGCCGCCACGGCGTCGGCCTGGTCGGCGGTATCGATCGGCACGTCCAGCTCGCCGTCGGCGCCGACGAAGTCCAGGCCCAGCAGGCGGCAGCGGCCCGGATCCAGCGCGCGGCCGGTGCCCACCAGGCCTTCGGCCCAGCCCTTCTCGCCGAAACCGGCATTCGCCGCGATGTGCCGGTGCGCGGAGATGCCCCCGGCCACCAGCACCACCGGGGCGCCGGCCGCCCCCACCAGTTCGTAGCGCAGCCGCAACAGGCGCGCGCCGGCGTGGCGCATGACCAGGCGGACATCGAGTTCGCCGCGCACGGCGTCGGCATCGGTGGAAACACCGGCAGGCGTGGCGGGGAATTGAAGCAGGGCAGCAGTGGCGAGGCTCATGGCGATAGTCCCGTAAGGAGCGGCCATCGAGCTTCGCGGAGCTCTCGTTCGCCGTGTCTGGCACGGATCGAACCATCTTTCGGCGGACGTGGAATCCCCGCAGGATTTGGCACCATGTACAAGCGCTTGCGCACCTGCTGGTTGCCCCGGCATCAAAGGGCCTGTCCCTCCGCCGGTCTCGATGGTGGGCGTACGATGCCAGCCGTGCCGACGACTGTCAATCTCTTTATTCGGATGGAGCGATGAAATTGCTTTCCACGCCGCCGCCCGCTGCGCGCCGGCGCCTCCGGGGCGCGTGGCTGCTGCTGGCCGCCACCCTCATGCCGGGACTCCCGGCCGCGGGCGGCGAACCGGAGCCGCGCTGGCGCCAGGGCTGGGGGCTGTCCGGCGCGCCTCCTGCCGCCGCCGACGACGACGGGCGATTCGCCGTGCTGCGCCTGCAACCGCGCGCCGGCGGCCACGAGGTACAGGTCCGCAACCGCCTGGCGGGCCCGCTGCAGGTACGCCTGCGCCATGGCGGCGACGGCGGCACCGCCAGTACGGCGGTCGTGCTGCGGGGCGGCGAACAGCGCCGGCTGGCGTGGCTGCCCGGCGACGGGCCGGCACGGGCGCTGCTGCTCGATGCCTTCCCCGGCGCACCGATGGCGGCCGCGCCCGCGCACCGCTACCGGCTCGCGTTCGATGCCGTGCCGGTGCGGGTCAGCCAGGGCATCGGCGGGCAGCACAGCCACAACGACGCGCAGAACCGCTACGCGATCGACTTCCCGCTGCCCGAAGGCACCCCGATCCTGGCCGCGCGCGCCGGCACGGTGATGCAGGTGGCCGGCTCCCGCGACGACGGCACCCTGGTGCGGATCCTGCACGGCGACGGCAGCATGGCGCTCTATGCGCACCTGCTCCCGGGCACGCCGGAGGTCCGGCCTGGCCAGCGGGTGCAGGCCGGACAGCGGCTCGCGCTTTCGGGCAACAGCGGCCGCAGCAGCGGCCCGCACCTGCACTTCGCGGTGCAGATCAATGCCGGGCTGGCCCTGGTCTCGGTGCCGTTCCGGATGGCCGGCCCGCGCGGCGAGCTGCACTTCCCGCGGGAAGCGGCGGGGCCGCCGCCGGCGCTATAATCGCCGGCTTCCCTCCTCAACCATGCGCGCCCGCCGCGGGTGCAGCCGCCATGTCCGAAGTCGCCTCCGAAGCCGCGCGCCGCCGCACCTTCGCCATCATCTCCCACCCTGACGCCGGCAAAACCACGCTGACCGAAAAGCTGCTGCTGTTCGGAGGCGCGATCCAGATGGCCGGCTCGGTGAAGTCGCGCAAGACCAGCAAGCACGCCACCTCGGACTGGATGGCGCTGGAGAAGGAGCGCGGCATCTCGGTGACGTCCTCGGTGATGCAGTTCCCGTACGAGGACACGATCGTCAACCTGCTCGACACCCCGGGCCACGCCGACTTCGGCGAGGACACCTACCGCGTGCTCACCGCGGTGGACTCGGCGCTGATGGTGATCGACGTGGCCAAGGGCGTGGAGGAGCGCACCATCAAGCTGATGGAGGTGTGCCGGCTGCGCGACACCCCGATCATGACCTTCATCAACAAGCTCGACCGCGAGGGCAGGGATCCGATCGAGCTGCTGGACGAGGTGGAGACCGTGCTCGGCATCCAGTGCGCGCCGGTCACCTGGCCGATCGGCATGGGCAAGCGCCTGAAGGGCGTGGTGCACCTGCTCACCGGCGAGGTGCACCTGTACGAGCCCGGGCGCAACTTCACCCGCCAGGACTCCACCATCTTCCCGTCCATCGATGCCCCCGGCCTGGCCGAACGGATCGGTGAGAAGATGCTGGCCGACCTGCGCGAGGAGCTGGAGCTGGTGCAGGGTGCCAGCCACCCATTCGACAAGGACGCCTACCTGCGCGGCCGGCAGACCCCGGTGTTCTTCGGATCGGGCGTGAACAACTTCGGCGTGCAGCCGCTGCTGGATTTCTTCATCGCCCACGCGCCGGCCCCGCAGGCCCGCGCCACCACCGGCCGCGACATCGCGCCGCAGGAAGGCGCGCTGAGCGGCTTCGTGTTCAAGATCCAGGCCAACATGGACCCGCAGCACCGCGACCGGGTCGCCTTCATGCGGGTGTGCTCGGGCCGGTTCGCCGCCGGCATGAAGGCCTTCCACGTGCGCAGCGGCAAGGAGATGAAGCTGGCCAACGCCCTGACCTTCATGGCCAGCGACCGCGAGATCGCCGCCGAGGCATGGCCCGGCGACGTGATCGGCATCCACAACCACGGCACCATCTCCATCGGCGACACCTTCACCGAGGGCGAGCAACTCACCTTCACCGGCATCCCCAACTTCGCCCCGGAACTGTTCCGCCGCGCGCGGCTGCGCGACCCGCTCAAGCTCAAGCAGCTGCAGAAGGGGCTGATCCAGCTGTCCGAGGAAGGCGCCACCCAGTTTTTCCGCCCGATCATGAGCAACGACCTGATCCTGGGCGCGGTCGGCGTGCTGCAGTTCGACGTCGCCGCCTACCGGCTGAAGGACGAGTACGGCGTGGAGGCCCTGTTCGAGCAGGTCGGCGTGGTCACCGCGCGCTGGGTGCACTGCGACGACCCGAAGATGCTGGAGGAGTTCCGCGAGAAGAACGCCAACAACCTGGCGCTGGACGCGGCCGGGCAGCTGGTCTACCTCGCCCCCACCCGGGTCAACCTGCAGCTGGCGCAGGAGCGTGCGCCCGGGGTGCGCTTCGCCGCCACCCGCGAAGCCGCGCATACCGTGTCGGTGGGCTGACCCGGCCGGGCGCACCGGGCGCCGCCATGGGGCGCGGCCGGCCCCCGGATGCACGGCATGGTGCATTGCGGTAACGTGCCCACCATGGCTACCGCATCCTCCGCTCCGTCGTCCCTGGCCGATCTCCGCGAAGAGATCGCCAGCGCCCTGACCCACGGCCTGGGTGCCGTCACCGCGCTGGGCGCGGGGGCGGTGCTGATCACCCTGGCCGCCATCCACGGCGATGGCTGGCAGCTGGCCAGCGCCATCGTCTTCGGCGCCGCGCTGCTGCTGCTCTATACCGCCTCCACCCTGTACCACGCGATCCAGCACCCGATCGCCAAGGGACGGTTGAAGATCTTCGACCACTGTGCGATCTACCTGCTGATCGCCGGCACCTACACCCCGTTCACCCTGATCGGCCTGCGCGGTCCCTGGGGCTGGGGCCTGTTCGCGGCGATCTGGGCGCTGGCCCTGGGCGGGGTGGTGTTCAAGCTGTTCTACACCGGCCGCTTCAAGCGGCTCTCCACCGCGATCTATGTCGCGATGGGCTGGCTGGTGCTGGTCGCCATCGAGCCAATGTGGAACGCACTGGATGGCTTCACCCTGGGCTGGCTGCTGGCGGGCGGCCTCTTCTACACCCTGGGCACCTACTTCTACCACCGCGAATCGGTGCGCTACTCGCACGCCATCTGGCACCTGTTCGTCATCGGCGGCAGCGTCTGCCACTTCGTCGCGGTCACCGCGCAGATCCTGTAACGGCCCGGCCGGCGGGCCGGGCATCGCCGGCGGCGCGGGAACCTCAGCCGGAGACGATGTACTGCTGCAGGTGGCCCAGCTCCCGGCGCTGCTGCTCGATCACCGCTTTGACCAGGTCTCCGATGGAGATGACCCCGAGCACGCTGCCGCCCTCGGCCACCGGCAGGTGGCGGATGCGGCGCTCGGTCACCAGCTGCAGGCACTCCTCGACAGTCGCCTCCGGCGCCACCGTGACCACCTCGGCGGTCATGATCTCGGCCACCGCGGTCTGCCGCGAAGAGCGGTCGCGCAGCACGATCTTGCGCGCATAGTCGCGCTCGGAAAGGATGCCTGCCAGGCGTGCGCCCTCCATCACCAGCACGGCGCCGATGCCCTTCTCCGCCATCAGGCGGATGGCGTCGATCACCGCGGCCTGCGGTGCGACCGCATGGATCTCAGGGGACTTGGTCCCGAGCAACTGTCGAACGGTCTGCATGGCGTTCTCCCTTGCTGGCGGATGCGCCCGATAGTGCCACGTCCGCCGGCTGCCAGGTATCGACCAGGTACAGTGGCCGCTGCTTGGCCTCCACGTACAGGCGGCCGAGGTACTCGCCGATCAGGCCGAGCGCGATCAGCTGCACGCCGCCGAGGAACAGGATCACCGCCATCATCGTCGGCCAGCCGGCGACCCGGTCACCGTACAGTGCCGCCTTGCCCACCACCCAGACCGCGAAGGCGAAGGCCGATGCCGCCGTCACCAGGCCCAGGTAGGTCGCCACCCGCAGCGGCGCCGTGGAAAAGCTGGTGATGCCTTCCAGCGCGAAGTTCCAGAGTTTCCAGAAGCCGAACTTGGTCCGCCCGGCCATGCGCGGCTCACGGTGGTAGGGAAGCGCGACCCGGCGGAAGCCGACCCAGCCGAACAGCCCCTTCATGAACCGCTGGCGCTCGCGCAGCTGCCGCAGCGCCGCCAGCGCGCGCGCCGACAACAGGCGGAAATCGCCGGTATCGGCGGGAATCGGCGTTTTCGACAGGCGCCCGATCACCCGGTAGAACGCCGCAGCGGTCACCCGCTTCGCCCAGCCCTCCCCGGCGCGCGCCAGCCGCGTGCCGTAGACATCGTCGTATCCCTGCCGCCACAGCGCGACGAACTCCGGGATGAGTTCCGGCGGATCCTGCCCGTCGGCATCCAGGATCAGCACCGCGCCCTCCCCCACCAGGTCCAGCCCGGCGGTGAGCGCGGCTTCCTTGCCGAAATTGCGCGCCAGCCGCAGCGCCGCCACCGCCGGATCGCCCGCCGCCAGCTGCTGCATCCGCGCCCAGGTCGCGTCGCTGCTGCCGTCGTCCACATACAGCACCCGGCCGTCGAGCCCCGGCACCCCGTCCAGCCCGGCGCGGATGCGCGGATGCAGCAAGGGCAAGGCATCCTGCTCGTTGCAGGCGGCCACCACGATGGTCAGGCGTTCGCGCGTCGTCATGCCCGCAGTCTACGGAAGATCGCCATGGCCGCCCGCACCGGCCGCCTCACTGTCCGCCGAGGGCATAGCCGGGACCGCCCAGCTGCCTTGCTTGGCGCTGGATCCAGTCGGCCCGCCGGCGCACGAACGGCCCGGGAGCGGTGGCGCTGTAGCGCCGGGGCGAGGGCAGGACCGCCGCCAGGCGGGCACTCTCGTCCGCCGACAGGCGCGCCGCGTCCTTGTTCCAGAAAGCCTGCGCCGCGGCCTGCACACCGTAGATGCCATCCCCGAACTCGGCCACGTTGGCATACATCTCCAGGATCCGCCGCTTCGGCCAGAGCGCCTCGATCAACACCGTGTACCAGGCCTCCAGGCCCTTGCGCAGCCAGCTGCGCCCCTGCCACAGGAACAGGTTCTTGGCGACCTGCTGGCTGATCGTGCTGCCACCGCGCAGGCGCTTGCCGCGGGCGTTGTGGTCCAGCGCCTGCTCGATCGCCTGCAGGTCGAAGCCGTTGTGCAGCGGGAAGCGCTGGTCCTCGGCGGCCACCAGTGAAATCGGCACGCTGTCGGCCATCCGCTCCAGGCCGCACCATTGATGACGGATCCGGAAACGCCAGTCGCCCTGCCCCCAGGCCTCGGCCTGGCGCAGCGCCATCACCGAAGAGAACGGCGGGTCGACGAAGCGCAGCACCGCCACCTGCACCACGCTGAAGGCCAGCAGCGCACACGGCAGGCCCCACAGCCAGCGCCGCCATCGGCGTCCTGGTCGCGCCTTGCGCTCCTCCGCTACCGTCCCCATGTCCATGCGTGCCCCACGAATCCCGACAACCGGTGCATTATCCGGCACCGGCACCCTCCTCGCGTGCAGACCCCCATGACCGATACGTCCGACCTCCTTGTCCGCTTCCTGCTGCCCGAGGCAGGCGTCCGCGGCGTCCATGTCCAACTGGCCGCCAGCCTGGGGGAAATTCTGTCCCACGGCGACTATCCGCCCACCGCCAAACGCCTGCTGGGCGAGGCCTGCGTCGCATCGGCGCTGTTCACCGGCCATGTGAAGATCGACGGGCGGCTGTCGATACAGCTGCGCAGCGGGTCGGCCCTGCGCACCCTGTTCAGCGAATGCACGTCGGCCGGCACCCTGCGCGGCATCGCCCAGCTCGAGGATGGCCAGGATGCGCCGGCGGACCTGGCCCAGCTGGGGGAAGACGCCCTGCTCGCCATCACCATCGAGAATCCCGGGCTGGATCCGCGCGAACCCCAGCGCTACCAGAGCCTGGTGGCCCTGCAGGGGGACAGCCTGGACGACGCCTTCGAGGACTATTTCCGCCACTCCGAGCAGTTGCCCACGCGGCTGCTGCTGGCCGCCGAGGGCGGCCGCGCCGCCGGCCTGCTGCTGCAGAAGCTCCCGGGCGACCAGGGCGACGACGACGGCTGGACCCGCGCCGGCGCGCTGTTCGACACCCTCGGGCGCGAGGAGCTGCTGGCGCTGGACGGCCACGGCCTGCTGCACCGGCTGTTCCACGAAGAACAGGTGACCACGGTGGGCGACAAGCAGCTGCGCTTCGGCTGCTCCTGCTCGCGGGAGCGGGTCGCCGGCATGCTGCAGGCGCTGGGCGAGGACGAGGCCCGCGCCGCGGCGGCGGCCACCGGCGGCCAGGTCGACGTGCGCTGCGAGTTCTGCGGCCGCACCTACCACTTCCCTTTGAGCGAATTCGGCGTATTGTTCACGGACACGTCTATCCGCCAGACCGCTCCCGAGCGGCTGCAATGACGGTGCCGACGAGCTGCGTTCCGGGGAGGGCGGAGTCTTGTTAAGAAAACATAAACACCCTACGATCAACACTCCAACCGCCGGGAACTTCCCGGCAACCGCCCTGTCTGATTGAGTCCATGAACGCCCTCCTCCGTCCCCTGCTGGCGCTGCTGATCCCCCTTGGGGTGATTGCGGGCGCGCATGCGCAGAACAGGGCGCAGGCGGCGCCGGACGGAACCGTGCTCCCGGTATGGAACAAGGGCAGCGGCAAGGTCGAGGCGCTGCTGTACCTGGAACCCACCGGCGAGCAGATGGCCGGCGCGCGCTGGCATTTCGGGCGCAATTCGCTCGATGCCGCCTTCGGCCTGTCCTCCGGCGACTCGCTGGGCCTGCTGTGCAACAGCAGCCGCGGCAGCAGCATCGGCGGGCTGGCCAGCCACTGCATGCTCGCCAGCCTCGGCGACGAGGACGACACCGGCCCCGGCCGGCACCTGTCCGCCAGTGCCGCCTTCAGCCGCCCCGGCGGCCGGCTTGGCCTGAACGTCGGAAGCGGCCGCGACACCCTCCCGGCCTGGCTCTCCGGCAACAACCGGGTCCCCGGCGCACGCCTGGAACAGAACGACCTGACCGTCTTCGGCCAGAAGAACATCGGCCGCGAGGGGTTCGTCTCCATCGGCGGCACCTATGCCAAGGCCCGCCTGGTTCCGCTCAGCGATGCCTCGCCAGCGCTCGTCGGGCAATGGGACAGCAAGAGCCTCAGCCTGGGCGGTGGCTACGGCCCGTTCAGCGGCAACATCATCGGCCGCGTGGTCGACGCCCCGGGCCAGCCCGGCAAATGGGAAGGCGTGGGCGTCGGGCTGACCTGGCGCACCCCGTGGAGCGGCCAGCTCACCGTGGGGGCGGAAAACGTCATCACCCGTGGCAAGAACCCCTTCTCTCCACGCAACGAAAGCAATGACGAGGGCGCCATCCCGTATGTGCGCTACGAGCAGGACCTCTGACGGTACCGCCCGGCCAACCATCCCTGCACGAAAACGCCCCTGCTGCCAGGGGCGTTTTTTTTTCGTGCTTTCAAGGGCTTGATGCGATCCACCTCACAAAGTTCATCCATTAAATTAACAAAGCTTTAATTTCATGGGAAACGGAAGTAGTATCCGGACAGCCCCGCGGCCTTGGGATCACTTTTTTGATCCCCCGTGAAGGCGATTCCACTTGTAACCACCAAGATTACTTGGAAAGAGAGAGCCCATGAATTGCAAGTCCAACAAGCTGCGTGACGCAGTGGTGCTGGCGCTGGTCGCAAGCGCCGGCGGCACCGGCGTGGCCATCGCGCAGGAAGGCAACTCCACCACCAACCTGGACCGCATCCAGGTCACCGGTTCGCGCATCCGCTCCGTCGATGCCGAAACCTCGCAGCCGGTCCTGACCCTGAGCCGCGAAGCCATCCAGCAGACCGGCCGCACCAGCATCGCCGACGTGCTGCAGCAGATCGCCACCAACGGTGCGGCGATCAACACCCAGTTCAACAACGGCGGCGACGGCTCTTCCGGCATCGACCTCCGCAACCTCGGCTCCTCCCGCACCCTGGTGCTGGTCAATGGCCGCCGCTGGGTCTCGGCCCTGGACGGCACCGTCGACCTGAACACCATTCCGTCGGCGATGGTCGAGCGCATCGAAGTGCTGAAGGACGGCGCGTCCTCGATCTACGGCTCCGACGCGATCGCCGGCGTGGTCAACATCATCACCCGCGACGACTTCAATGGCGGCGAAGCCCACGTCTACCGCGGCCAGTTCAGCAAGGGTGACGGCCAGCGCGAAGGCTACGACCTGACCCTCGGCACCAGCGGCGACCGCGGCAACCTGGTCTTCGGCGCAAGCTACGTCAAGGAAAAGGCCGTGATGGCCGGCGCCCGCAAGATCTCGCGCGACCCGGTCTACGGTCTGGGCTCGAGCCAGTACAGCGGCCAGACCGCCGACGGCGGCATCTGGGACCTGACCATCGACGGCAAGCCGACCGACGACATCGATACCTGGGAAGACCTGGCCGGCGATCCGGCGACCGAAGGCCGGATCGGCATGAATCGCTGGGTCGTCAACAAGGGCGCCGATGGCCGCAACCTGGCCAACTACCATGCGTATGGCGACGCCGACAAGTACAACTACGCCGCCGACAACTACCTGCGCACCCCGCAGGAACGCAAATCGATCTACATCCAGGGCCGCTACGACCTGACCGACAACATCGCCCTGCGTACCGACGCGCTGTACAACCAGCGGACCTCGGCGCAGCAGCTGGCCGGTTTCCCGCTCAGCGCCGGCAGCTACATGGGCGGTGACCAGGGCCTGTCCAAGGACAGCTACTACAATCCGACCAAGGGCACGGCCGACGCGCGCGAGCTCAACTGGAACCGCCGCCTGGTCGAGCAGGACCGCTACTACGAGCAGGATGTGAAGACCCTGCACTGGTACGGTGGCCTGGAAGGGTCGTTCCAGTTCGCCGACCGTTACTTCAACTGGGACGCGGGCCTGAGCTACAACTCCAACGACCAGATCGACACCCAGGTCGGCGACGTCAACATGGCCAACATGTACGCCGCCACCGGCGCCTCGTTCATGGACACCGACGGCGTGGTCAAGTGCGGCACCCCGGGCAACGTGATCGCGGACTGCGTGCCGTTCAACCCGCTGTCCAGCGCCGGTCAGATGCCGCAGGAGATGCTGGACTACATCCTGTTCACCGCCAAGGACAAGTACCAGAACAAGAGCAAGAGCTTCACCGCCAACATCGCCGGCGACATCGTCGAGCTGCCGGGCGGCATGATGGGCTTCGCCGCCGGCTACGAGCACCGCAAGGAGTCCGGCTACGACCTGCCCGACGCATTCGTCTCGGCCGGCATGAGCTCGGGCAACGCCCGCCAGCCCACCAGCGGCGATTACAGCCTGGACGACCTGTACCTCGAACTGGCGATTCCGCTGCTGAAGGACATCCCGGGCGCCGAGGTGCTGGAATTCAGCGTGGCCACCCGCTATTCGGACTACAGCAACTTCGGCAACACGCTGAACAGCAAGTTCGGCTTCAAGTGGAAGCCGTACGCCGACCTGCTGGTCCGCGGCAACTGGGCCGAAGGCTTCCGCGCACCGTCCATCTCCAACCTGTTCGGCGGCGCTGGCGCGTCGTACGAAGGCTATGGCGACCCGTGCTCGAGCGACAGCCCGTACATCAGCAACCCGAACGTGGCGCAGCGCTGCGCGGCCGCCGGCATTCCGGCCAGCTACACCCAGCGCGAAGCCTATGGCGACCAGACCGCATGGCCGTTCGACTGGGTATCCAACCAGGGCCTGAAGCCGGAGACCTCGACCTCCAAGACCCTTGGCCTGGTCTACAGCCCGAACTTCCTGCAGGGCTTCGACGTGTCGCTGGACTGGTGGAAGATCAACATCAAGAACGTGATCAGCCGTCCCCAGGTCACCTACATGCTCGACCAGTGCTACGTGGAAGGGAACCAGGGCTGGTGTGACATCGTCAACGACGGCCTGACCCGCAACGCGCTCGGCCAGATCACCTACCTGGCCATGGGTCTGCAGAACCTGGGCGAGACGGAAGTGGAAGGGTTCGACCTGACCATGCGCTACTCGCTGCCGGATACCCGTTTTGGTGCCTTCTCCTTCATCTGGGACAGCACCTACATGTCGTCCTACCGCACCAAGGCGACGCCGGACTCGGACTGGGATCCGTCCGACGTGGGCACCTACGTCAAGGACAGCCCGACCTGGCGCATCCGCTCCAACCTGACCGCCAACTGGACCTATGGCGACTTCGGCGCGAGCTGGACCACGCGCTACTTCTCCAGCCTGGTCGAGAACTGCAAGTACCCGGGCGTGGCCTCCCTGTGCAGCGATCCGAACCGTGTCACCGCGAACGGTGCCGATCCGCAGCACAAGCTGGCCGCGACCACGTACCACGACCTGCAGGTCCGCTACAACGTGCCGTGGAACGCGACCGTGTCGATGGGCGTCAACAACGTCTTCGCGAAGGAGCCGCCGGTGTCGACCCAGGCGTTCGCGAACAACTTCGACTACCAGTACGACACCCCCGGGCGCTACTACTACATGGAGTACCGCCAGCGCTTCTGATCGCAGTCTGATCGGATGAAGAACGGCCCGGACAATGTCCGGGCCGTTTCTTTTCCCGCCGGCCGCAGCCTTTGGGCTGTCCGCGGATCCCTCGCCCCGGTCTGCTCAGCTGGCCGGAATCAGGGTCTCGATCACATGCTCGACATAGGACTCGAACTCCTCGCGCGCCTGCTTGGGCTGCTGCAGCTGCAACGACAGCTGCAGGAAGCCGACATAGGCCGCGTAGGCCAGGCGCGCGCGGTGGCGCGCGTCGGTGGAGCTGAGGCCGGCCTGGCGGAAGGATGCCATCAGGTAGTCCAGGCGGCGCTGCGACACGCGGTCGATCACCGGACGCACCAGCGGGTTGTCCAAGGCCTTGAGCAGTTCGCTGTAGATCACATGCGGGGTCACCTCGTGGGCGACCAGCTGGAACAGCGCGCGCAGGCGCGTGCGCGGTTCGGGAACCTCTTCCAGGCTGCCGAACACCTGCTGCTGCTCGACCAGCTCCCAGCGTTCCAGCGCGGCCTGCAGCAGCGCGTCACGCGACGGGAAATGCCAGTAGAAACTGCCCTTGGTCACGCCCAGGCGCCGCGCCAGCGGCTCCACCGCAACCGCTCCCACGCCCTGCTCGGCGATCAGGTCCAGGGCGGCCTGCGCCCAATCGTCCGCGCTGAGGCGGCTGTTGCGGGCAACCCGGGGCTCCCCTGATGAAGCTGAAGATTCGTTCATGCGCTGATTTAACCATACGCCGGGGACTGGTTGCAGTATGTCCGCGCCCGCCGGCCACCGGCACCCTCGCAGGCACGCCACCGGAAGCAGCGGAACGCCCGCTCCATACGAGGCAGTATTGACACACCCGGGCGACAATCCATACCATGAAGTACGGTTAACCCTCGTGACCCTCGAATGCCTTCCCAACACCCCCTGCTAGAAGGTGCCCACGGCACCGCGCTGGCCGCGTCGCAGAGCAGCGGAAAGCGCACGCCGGTCCTGTTCGCGCATGGCTTCGGCCAGACCCGCGGGGCATGGAGCGCCGCCGCGGCCGCGCTCAACGCCGCCGGCCACGCGACCCTGGCCTACGATGCCCGTGGCCATGGCGACTCCGGCTGGAATCCCGCCGACCTGCCGTATCACGGCGAGCAGTTCACCGACGACCTGATCGTCGTCGCCGGTGGGCTGCCGCAGCCGCCGGTGCTGGTCGCCGCCTCCATGGGCGGCCTGTTCGGGCTGATGGCCGAGGCCCGCTGGCCCGGCCTGTTCGCGGCCATGGTGCTGGTGGACATCACGCCGCGCTGGGAAACCCGTGGCGTCGAACGCATCCTGGCCTTCATGAGCGCGCACCCGGAGGGCTTCGCCTCGCTGGAAGCCGCCGCCGACAGCATCGCGGCCTACCTGCCGCACCGGCCGCGCAAGAGTGAAGAGTCGCTGCGCGCCCTGCTCCGGCCCACCGCCGACGGCCGCTGGAGCTGGCACTGGGACCCGCGCCTGGTGGACGAGCTGGCGCGCGACAGCGAGCAGCACCAGGACGCGATCGCCGAGGCCGCGCGCCGCATCCAGTGCCCGGTGCTGCTGGTCAGTGGCGGCCGCAGCGACCTGGTCAGCCCACAGACCGTGGCCGAATTCCTGGCACTGGTGCCGCATGCGCGGCACGTGCATCTGCCCGACGCCACGCATATGGTGGCAGGCGACGACAACGACGCGTTTACCGTCGCCGTGTTGAACTACCTGGACGCGTTACCCCCGGCTTCCACCACGGCGTCCGCCCGCACCGAGCACGTTACTGGAGCAAGTCCATGAGCATCGTCGTTCCCTTCCTGGCCCTGCTGCTCGCAGGCGCCTTCGTCGCCTACCACCGCATGCGCCTGGTCACCTGGACGGTGATCGGCGCCGTGCTGCTGGGCATCTGCTGGTTCGCCGGCATCAACCAGACCGCGGTCATCGTCGCCACGGCGCTGCTGGCGCTGGTCAGTGCACTGGTGCTGCTGCCGTTCCTGCGCAAGCCGCTGATCACCTCGCCGTTCATGGGCGTGTTCCGCAAGGTGCTGCCGCCGCTGTCGCAGACCGAACGCATCGCGCTGGAGACCGGGTCGGTCGGCTTCGAGGGCGAGCTGTTCACCGGCGATCCCGACTGGCAGAAGCTGCTGGACTACCCCAAGCCGGAACTCACCGCCGAAGAGCAGGCCTTCCTCGACGGCCCGGTCGAAGAACTGTGCCGGATGGTCAACGACTGGGAAATCACCCATGTCCATGCCGACCTGCCGCCCGAGCTGTGGGCCTTCATCAAGAAGAACAAGTTCTTCGGCATGATCATCCCCAAGCAGTACGGCGGCCTGGGGTTCTCGGCGCTGGCCCACCACAAGGTGATCCAGAAGCTGGCCTCGATCTCCAGCGTGGTCAGCTCCACCGTCGGCGTCCCCAACTCGCTGGGACCGGGCGAGCTGCTCAACCACTACGGTACGCAGGCGCAGAAGGACTACTACCTGCCGCGCCTGGCCGAGGGCATCGAGGTCCCCTGCTTCGGCCTGACCGGCCCGTTCGCCGGGTCCGACGCCACCTCCATCCCCGACTTCGGCATCGTCTGCAAGGGAACCTGGAACGGCGAGGAAGTGCTGGGCCTGAAGCTGACCTTCGACAAGCGCTACATCACCCTGGCGCCGGTGGCCACGCTGATCGGCATGGCTTTCCGCATGTACGACCCGGATGGGCTGCTCGGTGACACCAAGGACATCGGCATCACCCTGGCGCTGCTGCCGCGCGAGACCGCGGGCGTCGAGGTCGGCCGCCGCCACTTCCCGCTGAATTCGCCGTTCCAGAACGGCCCGATCCGCGGCAAGGACGTGTTCATCCCGCTGGACCAGATCATCGGCGGCCCGGAGAAGCGCGGCCTGGGCTGGAACATGCTCAACGAGTGCCTGGCCGTCGGCCGCTCGATCACCCTGCCCTCCACCGCCTCCGGCGGCGCCAAGGCCGGCGCGGTCGTCACCGGCGCCTACGCGCGCATCCGCAAGCAGTTCGGGCTGTCGGTCGGCCGCTTCGAAGGCGTGGAGGAAGCGCTGGCCCGCATCGGCGGCAAGGCCTACAAGATCAGCGCGCTGTCCCAGGCCACCGCCGCCGCGGTGGACCGTGGCGACGTGCCGTCGGTACCCTCGGCGATCGCCAAGTACCATTGCACCAACATGAGCCGCGAGTGCATCAGCGACATGATGGACATCATCGGCGGCAAGGGCATCATCCTCGGCCCGCGCAACTTCGCCGGCCGCAGCTGGCAGGCCGCGCCGATCGCGATCACCGTGGAAGGCGCCAACATCATGACCCGCAGCCTGCTGATCTTCGGGCAGGGCGCGATCCTGTGCCATCCGTGGGTGCTCAAGGAGATGAAGGCGGCCCAGGACGAGGACCGCAGGGCCGGCCTGCGCGCGTTCGACCAGGCGCTGTTCGGGCACGTGCGCTTCGGCATCTCCAATGCGGTGCGTTCGTTCTGGTTCGGCCTGACCGGGGCGCGCGTCGGCGCCGCACCGGGCGATGCCTATACCCGCCGCTACTTCCGCAAGCTGGACCGCTACTCGGCCAACCTGGCGCTGATGGCCGACATCTCGATGATGACGCTGGGTGGCAAGCTCAAGTTCAAGGAATCGCTGTCCGGGCGCCTGGGCGATGTCCTCAGCCACATCTACATGACCAGCGCCATGCTCAAGCGCTACCACGACGAAGGCGCGCCGCAGGCCGACCAGCCGCTGCTCGCCTGGGCCTTCCACGACAGCGTGCACCGCATCGAGGAATCGCTGTCGGCGGCGCTGCGCAACTTCCCGGTGCGCCCGATCGGCTGGCTGATGTGGGCATTGATCTTCCCGTTCGGCCGCCGCGCCGAAGCGCCCGGCGACCGCCTGAGCCGGCGCGTGGCCGCCACCCTGATGTCGCCCAACGAAGCCCGCGACCGGCTCGCCCAGGGGGTGTTCCTGACCCCGTGCGAGAACAACCCTGGCGGCCGCATCGCCAGCTACCTGGCCAAGGCGGTGATGGCCGAGCCGGTGGAGCGCAAGTTCCTCAAGGCGCTCAAGACCAAGGGCATCGAGGCGCTGACCTTCCCCGAGCAGCTGGACGAAGCCGTGGCCGAGGGCGTGATCACCCAGGACGAACGGACGCTGCTGGAAGAGCTGCGTGCGATCACGCTGGATGCCATCACCGTGGACGACTTCGACCCGCATGAGCTGCGCGCGGCCTCGTACTACGACCGCGAGGGCCAGCGCTCCTCGCAGGTGGCCTGAGTCCGGGCCGCCCCAGCAACCGGAAACGGCGGGCGCATGCCCGCCGTTTCCTTTCCGGAGGATGCCATGACCGCCCCCCTGCTCTCGCTCTACCGGCGCCTCTCGCGCTGGCCCGGCGGCCGCTGGCTGTTCACGCGCGCGGTGTGCCTCAAGGCGCCCTATTTCGCCAGCATCTCCCCGCGCGTCACCCTGCTCGAACCCGGCCGCTGCGAGGGCCGGCTGGCCGACCGCCGCAAGGTCCGCAACCATATCGGCACCGTGCATGCGATCGCCCTGTGCAACCTGGCCGAACTGACCGCCGGGCTGATGGTCGACGCGTCGCTGCCGGCCGACATGCGCTGGATCCCCAAGGGCATGGAGGTCCGCTACCAGGCCAAGGCCCGCGGCACCCTGCAGGCGGTGGCCAGCCCCGAACGGCCCATCGCCAGCGCTCCCGGCGGCTACGACCTGCCGGTCCGGGTCGTCGTCAGCGATGCCGCCGGCACCGAGGTGTTCACCGCGCGCATCGCGATGTGGGTGTCGCCGCGCCACGCGAAGGGATGAACCATGGAGACCGCCGAGCTGCTGGTGCGCCTGGGCGGCGTGCACAGCCTGGGCTTTGCGGCATTCCACCTGGGCTTCTGGAAGCTGTTCGGCTGGAAAGGCGCGCTTGCCCGCCTCGATCCGGTCAACCGCGCGATCGTGCAGATACTCAACCTGCGCCTGGTCTACGTGTTCCTGGGCATGGGCGCGGTGTCGCTGGCCTTCGCCCACGCGCTGACGGCCACGCCCCTGGGGCGTGCGCTGCTCGGGTTCATGACGCTGTTCTGGCTGGGACGGACCCTCGAACAGTTCGTGTTCCTGCGCATCCACGACGCACGCGTGCACCTGCTGAGCGCGCTGTTCGTCCTCGGGGCCACGCTGCATGCCGTGCCGCTGTGGCTGGCCCGGTGAGCGCCGGCGGCGTTCCCCGGCCGTTCCGCATCAGGAAGGCAGGCGTGCCGCCTCCGCTGCCGGCACGCCTTCGGGGCGACGCGACAGGCGCCAACCGATGCCCGCCGCGAGCAGCGCCGCCGCCGCACTGATGCCGGCGAAGCCGGCGGTGCTGATGCCCAGCACCCGCAGCCCGTTCATGCCCAGCGCGATGGACAGGTCGCCGAAGCGCCATACCGCCGTGTCCACCGCGTTCTGGCCCTTGTAGCGCACGTTCCGCGGCACCCGCGTATACAGGCTGTGCCGCGCCGGCTCGGCCATGCCGTAGGCCAGCCCGCGGCTGACGATCAGCGCCACCGCCACCGCCGGCATGCCCAGCAGCAACGGCGCATGCGGGTCCCGCGAGAACAGCACCAGCGCCAGCGCGGAGATGCTGACCAGCGCCCAGATCATGATGACCGTGCCCGGCCCCTTGCGCGGCAGCAGCCAGCGGGTCAGGGTCAACTGGGTGAGGGCGGTCAACAGGTTGCCCGCCAGGTCGATATTGGCCGCGAAGCGGGTCCGCGCCACCGCATCGACGAAGGTGGCCCCGGAGTAGTCGGTCACCAGCGCATAGTTCACCGTACCGATACCGTCGGCCAGCAGCAGCAGGATCGACATATTGCGCACGAAGGGGTCCGCGAACACCTGCTTGAGGCCGTCGAACATGCCGCCGCCGACCGCGGCCTCGTGGCCGGGCTCGTGGCGACGCGCGCCATGCCGGCGCGCCCAGCGCCCCAGCGCGATCGCGCAGCCCAGCGCCAGGCACAGCAGCCCGGCGGACACCAGCAGCAGCGGCGCGACGCCGATGACGCCCACCAGCGAGCGCGTGAGCATCGGCCCGGTCACCGCCCCCACGGTGCCGGCCACCGCGATGATCGGGAACAGCCGCCGCGACTGCTCGCTGCTCCAGATGTCGGACATGAAGCTCCAGAACACCGAGACCACGAACAGGTTGAACACGCTGACCCAGACGAAGAACACCATCCCCAGCGCGCGCGGCGTCAACAATCCCGGCCAGGCGAACAGCGGCACGAAGCCGACCAGGCAGGCGATGAAGAACCCATAGACCAGGGGCAGCACCACCCGCCGTGGCCAGCGGGTGACCAGGGCCCCGAACAGCGGCGAGAGCAGCAGCGTGCCGATGAAGGTGGCACCGTAGAACCACGGCAGCTGGGTCGAGCCGACCGCCGCGGCCAGCTGCTCGCGCAGCGGGCGGATGACGTAGTACGCGGCCAGCACGCAAAAGAAGTACGCGAAGGACAGCGCGACCGCCCGCCCCTCTCCCGTATGTACCCTGCCCTGAGCGGACCGCATCGGTTTTTTCCGTCGCAACGAAGCGCGCAAGGTATCCGATGCACTGCAACATCGCCAGTGCGCCCCGTCCCCGCCGGGCCGGCCGGCGGTCGCCGCAGCGGGCCCTAGGTGGCCGCCGGCATCGCCGGCAACGGGCACTGCAGGGCGCCGCAGATCATCCTCAACAGCTCGGCCTCGGCCACGTTCAGCTGCAGGTCGTGGCCGATGGTCGCGGCAACCGCTTCCACCAGCAGTTGCTTGGCCAGCGGGTCCAGCGCATCCAGCGGCGCCCAGGCCGCGTCCAGCGCCAGCACCCCGACGGACGGCGGACGGTAGGGCAGGCACGCCTGCGGCAGCACCCGCTGCATTCCCGCCAGGTAGGCGCGGCGTGCCGCTTCGGCATCGTCCGGGCTGCCGGCGTCGGCCACCACCGCCAGCAGCAGCGCCAGCTCGCCACCGACATCGGCGACCTTGCGCCGGCCGAAGTGCAGGTGCCGTGCCGGATCCAGCGCCGCGCGCACCTGCACCTGCAGCAGGTGCGAGAGGCAGTACTCGAACAGCGAGATGCGCCCATCGGCATGCGACACGGCGTGGATGCACTCCAGGAACGCCTGCAGCCGCGGCCGTGGCAGGGCGCGCAGCGCGGGGAACGCCAGGGTCGCCAAGGGCAGCCGCAGTGCCGGCCGCAGCCCATGCAGCGGGCCATACGCGATCTCCAGCATGGCGGCCGCGACGTCCTCGCCCAGCTGCGCCGCCACCGCATCGCGCTGCCGGGCGGCGACCACGGCATCGCCATCGAGCAGCAGCGCCAGCAGCAGCGGTCCGGCCGCATCGCGTTCGCGCGCCAGCGCGCGCAAGGGCGCCGGCAACACCACCGTCAACCGTGCCGCCTGCCGATAATCGTCGGCCCCTGGCGACGCCACCCGGGCAGCCACGTCGGCCGGTGCACACCGCGCGGCAACGGTCGTCCCCCCATCGGGCACCGCATCGGCCAACCCCAGCAGACGGTCTTCGGCCAGACCGTCTGGGGGCACCAGCCCCCACTGCCCGCGCAGGCGCTGCAGCGCCTCGGCGCGGAACCCGGGTTCCAGGCGCTGGATGCGCGCGAGCAGCGGCGGGTGTGTCGCGAACCAGCGCGAGAACCGCAACCCCTGACCGAACAGCATGTGGCTGACCTCTTCGGCGCCGGCACGGTCGCCGAGCCGCGAGCCCTCGCTCAGCCCACCGATCTTCTTCAGCGCTCCGGCCAGGCCCGCGGTCTGGCGGGTGAACTGCACCGCCGAGGCATCGGCCAGCAGCTCCCGCTGCCGCGATACGCCCGCCTTGATCAACCGGCCGAAGAACACGCCGATGCTGCCGACCGCCACCGCCGCCACGCCGGCGACCAGCAGCACCGCTATCGGCCCGGTCCCCCGCGCCCCGCGCAACCGGCCTCCGCGCCCCGCATGCAGCAGCACGCGGCGCCCGATCACGCTGAGCATCAGGATGCCGGACAGCAGGCCCATAAGGCGGATGTTCAGGCGCATGTCGCCATTGAGGATATGGCTGAATTCGTGCGCGACCACGCCCTGCAGCTCGTCGCGGTTGAGCCGCTGCAATGCCCCGGCCGTGACCGCGACGACCGCATCGGCGGGCGAATAGCCGGCGGCGAAGGCGTTGATCCCGGCCTCCTGTTCGAGCACGTACAGCCGCGGCACCGGAACGCCCGAGGCGATCGCGATCTCTTCCACGACATTGCGCAGGCGCCGCAACGCCGGATCGCCGGTATCGTCCGGCACCCAGCGCCCGCCCATCTGGATCGCCACCTGGTCGCCGCCGCCGCGCAGCCGGGCGATGCGGTACAGCGACGACAGGCCGATGACCGCCAGGGTCGCCACGGTGCACAGCAGCACCGCCTGGCCGCTGCCGGTGGCCAGCAGCACCAGGACATCCAGCACCGCGACGATGGCCACCACCGCCAGCGCGAACAGCAACAGCAGGCGCACGGAGTTCCTGCGTGCACGGGCCTGGTGCTCGAAGAAGTTCATGGCGGAATGCCCCGCGCGGGGCCGCAGACCCGGCGGCACGCGGTCAGGCCGCGCGCACCGTGGCGGCCGCGGCCGCGCTTCAGAAACCGACCCTGGGCGCCTCGCGCACCTGCGCGCGCTTCTCCACGGGTATATCGAGCAGCGCCGCCGGCGCGAACTGGAACAGGCCGGCGAACAGCGTCGCCGGGAAGGTCTCGCGGCGGTTGTTGTAGCCCATCACCGCATCGTTGTAGGCCTGCCGCGCGAACGCCACCTTGTTCTCGGTGCTCGCCAGCTCCTCGCTCAGCTGCAGCATGGTCTGGTTGCCCTTCAGGTCCGGATACGCCTCGGCCACCGCCATGAGCCGCCCCAGGACCCCATCCAGCTGCCCCTGCGAGGCTGCCAGCTGCGCCATCGCGCCGGCGTCGCCCGGAGCGGCCTTGGCGGCGGCCAGGCCCGCCTGCGCGGCCCCCCGCGCGGCGATCACCGCCTCCAGCGTCTGCCGCTCGTGGGCCAGGTACCCCTTGGCGGTTTCCACCAGGTTGGGGATCAGGTCGAAACGCCGCTGCAACTGCACGTCGATCTGCGCGAAGGCGTTGCGGTAGCCGTTGCGGGCACGCACCAGGCCGTTGTAGATCCCCACCCCGATTCCGGCAACAAGAACGAGCACCGCAACAAAAACCAGGAATATCAATGCGATGCCCATTCATCTTCTCCCCATTTGTGCAATCGTGAAAAGCAGCGCTAGAATCGCCGGCAGCCTTAGCTTACAGGCAACGATCACGATGAAAGACAACAGCAGGCGCCGGTATTACCGTCCGGTGGCATCGGGATTGCTCGGGGTGTTGATGCCCTTCGCGCTGTCATCCACTGCCCAGACGCCCGCCTCCTCCCCGCAGCCGCTGCCCGACTCGGTTTCGCAGTTGCCGGTGAACCTGGAGAACGCGCCGCCGCAATCGCCGACCCAGCCGATGCCCTGGCGCGTCGGGCTGCGTCCGGACCAGGTGCAGGCCTTGCCGGACGGCTTCAATGTCCCGGCCATCGAGTCGATGGCCGAACAGCTCACCTATGGCAACCGGGTGCCGGGCATCGCCATGGCGATCGTGCAGAACGGACGGGTGCTGTCCGCGCGCGGCTACGGGGTCACCGACATCGGCGATCCGCAGCCGGTCGACGCGCACACCGTGTTCCGCCTGGCCTCGCTGTCCAAGGCCTTCGCCGGCACCATGGCCGGACTGCTGGTCAACGACGGAACCCTGCGCTGGGACAGCAAGGTCACCGACTACATGCCCGGCTTCCAGCTGGCCACGCCCGAAGCGACCCGGCGCCTGACCGTGGCCGACGTGCTCAGCCACCGCGTCGGCCTGCCGTTCAACGCCTACGACCGCGACATCGAGGCCAACGCCGACTACTACACCCTGACCCGCAAGCTCGCCAGCGCACCGCTGCGGTGCGAGCCGGGCGATTGCTATGCCTACCAGAACGTCGCCTTCAGCCTGATCGGCGATGTGGTCTATGCCGCGTCCGGCAGCTTCTACGAACAGGCGGTGGAACGCCGCATCTTCAAGCCGCTGGGCATGAACGATGCCAGCCTCGGCCTGGCCGGCATCCAGGCCAGCCCACGCTGGGCACGGCCGCACGTGCGCAGCCGCAACGGCTGGGTCTCGCTGACGCCCAAGCCCACCTACTACCGCGTCGCCCCCGCGGCCGGCGTCAACGCCAGCGCCAGCGACATGGCGCAGTGGCTGATCGCACACACCGGACACCGCCAGGACGTGCTGCCGGCGCCGCTGCTGGCCACGCTGCATGCGCCGCTGGTCAGCACCCCCGGCGAGATGCGCTCGGGCTGGCGCCGCGAGCGGCTGGACTCGGCCGGCTATGCACTGGGCTGGCGGGTATTCGACTATGCCGGGCACAGTGTGGTGTTCCATGCCGGCGCGGTGCAGGGCTACCGCGGGCTGATCGCCCTGCTGCCCGAGCGCGACCTCGGCATCGCGGTCCTGTGGAACGGCGAAAGCACGGTCCCCAGCGGCCTGCTGCCGACCATCCTCGACCGGGCCATCGGCCTGCCGACCCAGCGCTGGCTGGACGTGGACACCGACTTCGGCAGCGACAACCTGATGGCCGACGATGCCCCCGCCGCGCCTGCCAACGGCAGGAAGGGTGTCGCCTCCGACCGCGCGACCGCTTCGCCGCGCTGAGCCCGCCGCGGCGCCCCGCCGCACGCATGCACCGCACGCGCATCGAAGGCGGCCCCAGGGGCCGCCTTCGTGTTTTCCGCCCCGCCCGCGGTCCAGCGGCCGAACGCCCATAAAAAAACTCCCTCCCCGCTGGGCAATCGGGGAAGGAGCTTCAGGCACGGTTTCAGCGCAGGATCAGATCAGCGGCAACGGGGTGACCGGAAGCGCCACGGGAGCCGCCTTCTTCTTGCGGGCTGCCGGCTTCTTCTTGGCTACGGTCTTCTTGGCCACCGCCTTCTTGGCGACCTTCTTCACCGCCTTCTTCGCGGCGGGCTTCTTCGCAACCGCCTTCTTGGCGGTGGCCTTCTTGGCGACCTTCTTCACCGGCTTCTTGGCGGTGGCCTTCTTGGCGACCTTCTTCACCGGCTTCTTGACGGTGGACTTCTTGGCGACCTTCTTCACCGCCTTCTTGGCGGTGGTCTTCTTGGCGACCTTCTTCACCGCCTTCTTCGCGGTGGCCTTCTTGGCGACCTTCTTCACCGCCTTCTTCGCGGTGGCCTTCTTGGCGACCTTCTTCACCGCCTTCTTGGCGGTGGCCTTCTTGGCGACCTTCTTCACCGCCTTCTTCGCGGTGGCCTTCTTGGCGACCTTCTTCACTGGCTTCTTCGCGGCAACCTTCTTGGCGACCTTCTTCACCGCCTTCTTCGCAGTGGCCTTCTTGGCGACCTTCTTCACCGCCTTTTTGGCGGCAGGTTTCTTCGCAGCTTTCTTCGTGGCCATGGGATGGCTCCTCGTCAGTGATCTATGGAATTGAAATGCCCAGTTGAAACGAATCCGCGCACCCGCGCGGAGGACCGACGGCGCGTTCGGCGCACCGTGACGGATACAGAAACACCCGCAGCGATTCCCGCCGCGGGTGCCATGGTGTGTTCGTGCATGCGTTTCGCGGAAGGAAGCGAAGCCTGCTCCACCATCAGTGCATCCGTGGCGGACGTGCAGGTTGTGCTTCGCGTCTGAATGTTGATCCGGCTCACTCGCTTCCGCAGGAAAGATCTGCTGGGCGAAACCTAATCACGGTTTTTTTTACTGTCAACTACCCGCGCGCAACTTTTTCCCGAAAGCTTCACGCCGTCCGCGCCGACCCTCACCGCCGGCCTGCTGCCCGTCTCCGCATGCAGGCACGCATCACGCGTGCCGCGGCGGCCACCCTCTGCAGCAAACACCTTGAAACAAGCACTATTCGCGAACAGCCGACATGACGGCGTGCGCGCGACGCACATCCGCCACGCCGGCCACCATCGGCACTGGCGATGTGAAAAAAAAACAACGGACACGTTCCGGCGCATGCGGGACGTTGCAGCTTTCATGCAGCGCAAACAGGAATTTGCGCAAAGACTTCGCGCCCCGGCGGGCACATCGCGAACCACTTTCCGGCACCCTGCGCGCCGACCGCCGCCCTCGTGCGGCACACCGCGCACGGCGCGTGGCCGGCCCATGCACCACCCGCCTTCATCCCCGCGGCAGGTGCACGACGGAGGTGCTTCCGCTTGTCCGCGGCAGCGGCGCACGCGCTCGCCACCTGCCGGTGGCGGACATGGAAACGGCCGCACTCGGCGGCCGTTCCGTTTCGTTCGACGGACCGTGTCAGTGGTCGTCGTTTTCCAGCAGCTCGGCGTAGTCGTCCGGTGCCAGCAGCTCCTTGAGCTGGTCCGGCTCGGACAGCTCGACGACGAACAGCCAGCCGTCGCCATAGGCGTCTTCGTTGATGGTCTCGGGCTTGTCGGCCAGTGCTTCGTTGACCTCCACCACGGTACCCGACACCGGGCTGTAGACATCCGAGGCGGCCTTCACCGACTCGACCACGGCGGCGGCGTTGCCGGCCTGCACGCTGTCGCCCACGCCGGGCAGTTCGACGTACACCAGGTCGCCCAGCAGGCCCTGGGCATGGTCGGAAATGCCGATGGTGGCGCGACCGTTGCCTTCGGCGCGCACCCACTCGTGGGACTTGAGGAATTTGAGGTCGCCAGGGATCTCGCTCATGCAACTGCTCCGGAAGATGCGGTGGACGGAATGGGCGGCTAGTTTAGCGGACCGCGCCCGCCCGTGGCGCGCTCCGCTTCCGGCTCAGCCGAGGATGCCCGGCTGCGGCTGGCCGTCGCGCACGAACGGGAACTTCACCACCCGCAGCGGCACTTCCTTGCCGCGGATGTCCACCCGCACCTCGCCGAGTTCGCCGGCCGGAACGCGGGCGAAGGCGATCGCCTTGCCCAGGGTCGGCGCGAAGGTGCCGGAAAGGATCTCGCCCTCGCCGCTGGCGGTGAGCACCTTCTGGCCGTGGCGCAGCACTCCCTTGTCGTCCATGACCACGCCGATCATGCGCCGGGCGTCGCCGGCCGCCTTCTGCGCCTCCAGCGCCGGCCGGCCGATGAAGGCGCGCGGCGTGCCGTCCGCCTGGTCGTCCAGCGCCACCGTCCACGCCAGCGCCGCCTCGAACGGCGTGACCGTCTCGTCCATGTCCTGGCCGTAGAGGTTCATGCCCGCTTCCAGCCGCAGCGTGTCGCGCGCGCCCAGGCCGGCAGGCTTCACCCCCGCCTGCAGCAGGGCGTTCCAGAACCCGACCACCGCGGCCTGCGGCAGCAGCACCTCGTAGCCGTCCTCGCCGGTATAGCCGGTACGCGCGACGAACAGCGGCACGCCGTCCGCGGAGGACACGTCCAGCGCCGCGAAACGGGCGAGCGCATCCAGCGCCGCGCGGTCGCCCTCGGCGACCAGGCCGGCGACCAGGCCGCGCGCCTGCGGCCCCTGCACGGCGATGATCGCCAGGTCCTCACGTTCGACCACGTCCACGCCGAACCCGGCGGCATGCCCGCCGATCCACGCCAGGTCCTTGTCGCGGGTGGAGGCGTTGACCACCAGGCGGAAGAAGTCGTCGGCCAGGTAGTAGACGATCAGGTCGTCGATCACCCCGCCCTGCGGATTGAGCATGCACGAATACAGCGCCTTGCCCGGCACCTTGACCTTGTCGATGGCGTTGGCCAGCAACTGGCGCAGGAATTCGCGCGCGCGCGCGCCCTTGAGGTCGACCACGGTCATGTGGCTGACGTCGAACATGCCCGCGGCACGGCGTACCAGGTGGTGCTCGTCGATCTGCGAACCGTAGTGGATCGGCATGTCCCAACCGCCGAAATCAACCATCTTGGCGCCGAGCGAGCGGTGGGTTTCGTTGAGCAGGGTCTTCTGGGTCATGGCCGTTCCATGCAGGGAAAGAGGTCATTATCCCAGATGGCCGAAGGCAACGCCCATGGCCGCGGCGAAGCGGCGGCTCAGGCCTCCTGCACCTTCAGCGTCATCCCGTCCACCGCCACCACGCGCACCTGCCGGCCGGCCGGCAGGTCCGGGCCGGCCACCACCCAGAACGCATCGTCGACCTTGGCCCGGCCGGCGCCGTTGGCGATGGCCTGGTCCAGCACCACCACCCGCCCGACCAACTGCTCGGCACGGCGGTTGAGCAGCGGCTGGTCGCTGGGCCGCGCACGCCGGCGGAACCAGGTGCGGTAGATCTGGATCGAGACGAAGCTGAGCACCACGAACAGCACCACCTGCATCAGCACGGCCAGCCCGTCGTACGCCCAGACCACCAGGAACACGGCGGTGGCGGCGAAGCCCATCCACAGCATGAACGCGCCCGGCGCCATCGCCTCGGCGGCGAACAGGACCACCGCCAGCACCGCCCAGCCCACCACTTCCCAGCGCATGGCTCAGCGCCCCGGCGGCGGGTTGCCGCGTGACGGCGATGCCTTGCGCTCTTCCTGCCTGGCGAAGGCCTCGCGGGCCAGCTCGGCGACGCCGGCGATGGAGCCGATCACGCCGCTGGCCTCCATGGGCATCAGCACCAGCTTCTGGTTGGGCGAACTGGCCAGTTCGCGGAAAGCTTCCACGTACTTCTGCGCGACGAAGTAGTTGATCGCCTGCACGTCGCCCTGGGCGATGGCCTCGGACACCATCGCGGTCGCCTTGGCTTCGGCCTGGGCCAGGCGCTCGCGCGCCTCGGCGTCGCGGAACGCGGCCTCCTTGCGGCCCTCGGCCTCCAGCACGGCGGCCTGCTTCTCGCCGTCGGCGCGCAGGATCTCGGACTGGCGCGACCCCTCGGCCTCGAGGATCTGCGCGCGCTTCTCGCGCTCGGCCTTCATCTGCCGCGCCATCGAATCGACCAGGTCGCGCGGCGGCTGGATGTCGCGGATCTCGATGCGGGTGACCTTGACGCCCCACGGGTTGGTGGCGTGGTCGACGACGTTGAGCAGCTGCGCGTTGATGGTCTCGCGCTGGCTCAGCGATTCGTCCAGGTCCATCGAGCCGATCACGGTGCGGATGTTGGTCTGCACCAGCGCGATCATCGCCACCTCCAGGTTGGCGACCTCGTAGGCGGCCTTGGCCGCGTCCAGCACCTGGAAGAACACCACCCCGTCCACGCGCACCACCGCATTGTCCTTGGTGATGACGTCCTGGCTGGGCACGTCCAGCACCTGTTCCATCATGTTGACCTTGCGGCCGACGCCGTAGACCACCGGGATCAGGAAGTGCAGCCCCGGCGACATGGTGTGGGTGTAGCGGCCGAACCGCTCGACCGTCCATTCATAGCCCTGCGGCACCATGCGCACCGTCTTGAACAGGACGATGGCCCCGCCCAGCAAGACCACCAGCGCGAGAAAAGCAGCACCGTTACCCATCATTCCCCTCCTTGTGACATGCGATCCGCATGGCTGTCGGCCGAGTATAGCCAGCCCGCGGGGCGCCAGAGCGGCCACCGGCCGCGCTGCACCTGGAGCGCCATCCCCCGGCCGCCGGCGGCGGCGCTGCGCGGGGCTGGATGAGGCCGGGCGGTCCGTCCCGAAGACGGCAGGTCCCGCCCAGGCGCGCCATTCCCGCAGGACCGCGCCACCGGCCACGATTGCCAGCAGCACTCCTGGAAGCCGCCCGCAGTTGCAGTGGCGCCGCCGCCTGCCGGCGGACGCCTGCGAGCGGCCACCGGTGCGGCCACAACGTTCCTGCGAAGGGAACGGCGGGAACCCGTGGAAGCAGCCGAAACGGGCCATGGGTGCGACCCTCGACGGGCACCGCACCCCGCGGGGCGTTCTAGGCCGCGCCCGTGCGCGGGCCGGCCATGATCACGACCATGCCCAGCAGGCACAGGCCGGCGCCCAGCAGGTCCCAGCGGCTCGGCGGCACGCCGTCCACCCGCCACAGCCACAACAGCGCGGTGCAGACATAGACGCCCCCGTAGGCGGCATAGACCCGGCCGCTGGCGGTCGGGTGCAGGGTCAGCAGCCACGCGAACAACGCCAGGCACGCCGCGGCCGGCAGCAGCAGCCAGGGGCTGCCCTGCTGGCGCAGCCACAGCCAGGGCAGGTAGCAGCCGACGATCTCGGCCAGCGCCGTCACCAGGAACAGGGCGGTGGTCTTGATCATGGAGAGTCCTGTTCGTCCCGCTTGACCGCCTGCCACAGCGCTTCCTGCTGTACCAGGTCCAGTGCAGGCAGCGACTGTCCACGGGCCGCGGCCAACGCCTCCATGGCGCGGAAACGGCGCTCGAACTTGAGGTTGGCGCGGCGCAGCGCGCTGCCCACGTCCACCTCCGCATGCCGGGCCAGGTTGGCGCAGACGAACAGCAGGTCACCGATCTCCTCTTCCAGCCGGGCCTCGCCGCCGGCCGCGGCCGCCGCGAACTCGGCCTGCACCTCGTCGGCCTCCTCGCGGAGCTTGTCCAGTACCGGCGCGGCGTCCGGCCAGTCGAACCCGGTGCGCGCCGCGCGCTTCTGCAGCTTCAGCGCGCGCTGCCATTCCGGCAGCCCGCGGGCGATGCCGGCCAGCGCCGAAGGATCGGTATCGCCGGCATCGGCCCGCTCCTGCTGCTTGATCCGCTCCCAGTCGGCGACCACCGCGCCGGCATCGGCCGCGTGCGCGTCGCCGAAGACATGCGGGTGACGGCGCAGCATCTTGCCGCTGATCGAGGCCACCACGTCGCCGAAATCGAACGCTCCCTGCTCCTGCGCCATCTGCGCATGGAACACCACCTGCAGCAGCAGGTCGCCCAGCTCGTCCCGGAGATCGTCCAGGTCGCCGCGGTCGATCGCATCGGCGACCTCGTAGGCTTCCTCGACCGTATAGGGCGCGATGCTGGAGAAATCCTGCGCGAGGTCCCAGGGGCAGCCGCCCTGCGGATCGCGCAGCCGCGCCATGATCCGCAGCAGCGTGCCGATCTCCCGTGGCGCGCCCCGTGCGTCGCCAGCGCTCATGCGCCGGCCAGCCAGTCGCGCCACGGCAGCGAAGCGTCGCCCAGCGCCACGAAGTCGCCGTTGAGCAGCCGCGGGCGCTGGTTGTAGCGGAAGGGGACGCCGCTGTCGGCGGCCAGCACCGCGCCGCCGGCCGCCTCCAGCACGCACTGCCCGGCGGCGGTGTCCCATTCGCTGGTCGGGCCCAGCCGCGGGTAGACATCCAGCGAGCCCTCGGCAAGCCGGCAGAACTTCAGCGACGAGCCCTGCGCCACCAGCTCGATCTCCCCCATGCGCTGCAGCAGCGCTTGGGTGCGTGCATCGCGGTGCGACCGGCTGGCCGCCACCCGCAGCGGCTGTGCCGGCGGGCGCCGGACGGCGATCGCCTGGTCCTGCCCGGCGGCATCGCGGCGCCATGCGCCGGCCCCGCGCAGCGCGTGCCAGGCGACCCCGCTCGGCGGCGCCTGCACCACCGCGAACACCGGCACGCCATCGCGGACCAGGGCGATGTTGACGCTGAATTCGCCGTTGCGCTTGATGAAGTCGCGGGTACCGTCCAACGGATCGACCAACCAGTATTCATGCCATCGACGGCGCGTTTCCCATGGCAGCTCCGCCGACTCCTCCGACAGCACCGGCACCGACGGGGTCAGCTGCGCCAGCCCCCGCACGATCAGGTGGTGGGCGGCGAGGTCGGCCGTGGTCACCGGACTGCGGTCGTCCTTGCACTCGACCTGGAAGCCCTCCGCGTACACCTGCATGATCGCCGCGCCCGCCTGCCCGGCCAGGCCGATGACCGCCTCGCGCAGGTTCGCGTCCGGCAGGCTCATGCGCCCTTCTCCAGCCATTCGCGGACGATGAACAGCGCCGCCAGCGAGCGTCCTTCGGAAAAATCCTCGCGCAGCATCAGGCGGTCCAGCTCGGCCAGCTTCCAGGGCACCACTTCCAGCTCCTCGGGTTCGTCCCCGGGCAGCCGTTCGGGATAGAGGTCGCGCGCCAGCACCAGCCATGACTGGTGGCTCATGTAGGTCGGCGCCAGGGTCATCGCGCGCAGCACGTCCAGGCGGCGCGCGCCGTAGCCGGCCTCCTCCTTGAGCTCGCGGTCGGCGGCCTGCACCGAGGTTTCACCGGCATCGATGCGGCCCTTCACCAGCCCCAGCTCGTACCGGTGCAGGCCGGCGGCGTACTCGCGCACGAGCAGCACGGTCTGTGCGTCCAGCATCGGCACCACCACCACCGCGCCGTCGCCACGGCTGACCAGCCGCTGGAAGTGCCGGCGTTCGCCGTTGGAGAACTCCAGGTCCAGGTGCTCCTGGTGGAACGGGCCGATGTCCTCCCCGCGCAGGCCGTGGATGACCGGAAGCCGCCGGCTCATGCCGGGCTCCGGGCGGGACGATGACGGGTGGCTAGAATGCGCGCTGGCAGATACGTTTCCATGAGTCCGAAATGCTAGCAGACCCCGCCGACACACCGCCGCTCCCGGTTGCCGGGCGCTGCGCGCCGCCGACGCCCCGTCGGCCCTGTCCCGCCCCCCGGGGGAGCCGCGCATGCGCCTGACCCGCTGCCCGGTCGACCTGCCGCTGCGCACCGGGCTGCAGCTGCCGCTGCCGGACGAGGCCGCCGCCCACCTGGTCCGGGTCCTGCGCCTGCGCGAGGGCGATGCCTGCGTACTGTTCAACGGCGACGGCCGCGACTACACCGCGACCCTGGTGGCGGTGGGCAAGCGTGACGTGCAGGTCCGCATCGACGCCGCCACCCCGGTGGACACCGAATCGCCGCTGGCCATCACCCTGCTGCAGGGCGTCGCCCGCGGCGAAAAGATGGACCTGATCCTGCAGAAGGCCACCGAGCTGGGGGTGGCGGCCATCGTGCCGGTCAATGCCGAGCGCACCGAGGTGAAGCTCGATGCCGCACGCACGGAGAAGCGCATCGCGCACTGGCGCAGCGTGGTGGGTTCGGCCTGCGGCCAGTCCGGCCGCGCCCGCATCCCGGCACTGTCGCCGCCGCAGGCCCTGGCCGCCGCGACCGCCGCGCTGCCGGCGCAGAGCCTGCGCCTGACCCTGGACCCGCAGGGGGGACACCGCCTGGCCGGGCTGCCCCCGGCACCCGCCGGCGGCGTGGTGATCGCCATCGGCCCGGAGGGCGGCTGGTCGCCACGCGACCGCCAGCAACTGGCCGACGCCGGCTTCCAGGGCCTGCAGCTGGGCCCACGCATCCTGCGCACCGAGACCGCCGGGCTGGCCGCCATCGCCGCACTGCAGGCGCGCCTGGGCGACCTGTAGCGCGGGGCCGCGCCCCGCGGGGGCATCACCGCCAAGGCCGTCGCCGGGCATGGCCCGGCGCTACCGGACCGTGGTGGCCCGCCGCCTGTAGAAACGGGGCCACGTCCCGCGGGGGCATCACCGCAAAAAACCCTCGCCGGGGATGGCCCGGCGCGACCGGGCCGTGGTGGCCTGCCACCTGTAGAAGCGGGGCCGCGCCCCGCTGGGGCATCGCCGCAAAAACCCCCACCGGGCATGGCCCGGCGCGACCGGGCCATGGTGACCCGCCGCCTGTAGAAGCGGGGCCACGCCCCGCTGGGGCATCACCGCAAAAACCCCCACCGGGCATGGCCCGGCGCGACCGGGCCATGGTGACCCGCCGCCTGTAGAAGCGGGGCCATGCCCCGCTGGAGCGGTGCGATGGAAGCCCTGCCGGCGGCCGGGGCTGTGAAAGCCGGAATCAACGCGGCGGGCGGTCTCCCGGTGCCCGCCGCACGGACGCGCTGCCGCTGTTCCGGCCGCGCTCAGGCGGCCGCGGCCAGGGCGGCGAGCACCGCGCGCTCGATCGCGTCGAGGTCCGGCAGCAGCGCGTTCTGCTCGCCCAGCAGTACCCGCATGTGCACGCCCTGCGGCAGGTTCTCCTCGGACGCATCGGCCAGCAGGCCGTCGCGCGGCACCACGATCAGTTGCGGGAAGGTCTGGGTCAGCAGCGCGAAATAGGGCATCGCCGGATCGCCGCCGAGCGCCTTCAGCACCACCACCTTGTTGTTGCCGGTCACCGGCTCGTCGCCGAAACCGCTGAAGCGCGCATACGACAACAAGGGCACGTCCCAGCCCTGCCAGGCGATGCGTCCGGCCAGCCAGGCCGGCGCGCCGGCGACGGGCTCCACCGCCACCCGCGACATCATCTCGGCGACGGTCGCGTTGGGCAGCAGCACGCGTTCCTTGCCGGCCTGGATCAGGACGCCGCGGACTTCATCGTTGCTGGTGTAGCTCATGGTCGGTTCCTTGCACGGGGGGCCGTCGGCGTGCCCGCAGGCAGTGCCCGGCGGCGTTCATCGGCGTGCCGCGCACAACCGCGGCACGCCCGGCGGTCATTGCTCACTGCGCTGCGCGAGTTCGCCGGCCAGGTGCTCCGGGGTGCCGGAGGGGTGCCCGGCCGCCGCCAGGTGGTTGGCGGCCTCGGGGTCGTAGCAGCCCTCCCCGCTCTGGCCAGCGATCCAGCCGCCGCGCTCGGCGAACGCGAGCACGTCCGGCACCAGGGCGGTGTCGGCACCGCTGAGCAGCACCACCGCGCCGCGCTGCGCCGGCAATGCCGGCAGCAACGGTGCCGTGGTATCGATGAAGCGCAGCGCATCCTCGCCACCGGCCACGCCCACCCCCTCCTGGAGGATGTAGACGTTGCCGGCGGCCAGCGGCTGGCCAGCGGCCGCCAGCGCGACCGGCAGGGTCGCCGCACGCGCCATCTGCTTGACCAGGTTGGCGTAGCGGCCGCCGTCCAGGCGCATCTGCACCAGCACCGGCAAGGGAAACTCCGCCGGCAGGCTGGCCAGCAGGCGGCGCACCGCGTCCGGGCCACCGATGCCGGCCAGCAACAGCACGGCGCCGGTCTCCGCGGCGCGGGTCTCCGGCTCCAGCTCGACCAGCGACAGCGATTCCGGCAACAGGCGCTCGAGCGCCACCGGCGTGGCAGCCGGCGACGGGGACGCCACCGGTGCCTCGTAGGCGTCGTCGTCCAGCAGCGCCCAGTCCTGGAAGCCCCCGCGTGCCGGGGCCGGGGCGTCGGAAGATCCGGACGGCAGCGGCAGCGGCGGCGGTGCCACCGCGGCCGGGGTCGGGGTTGCGGCCGGCGGCGGCTCGGGCAGCGGCGCCGGTGCCACCGGCGCGCGCGCGAGCAGCTCTTCGAAACTCAGCACTTCCGGCCGCTCGTCGGCACGCGCCGCGGGCGCGACGTACAGGCCGTCGTTGGGCACCGTACCGGCATGCTGCTCGGCCTCGTCCAGGTGGAACTGCAGCGGCGCATCGGCGTGGCGTTCGGCCGGGCGCTGGGGCATGCCCGGCTCCAGCTGCTCGGGCAATGCCGGCGCTTCCGGTTCCTGTCCGGGGGGCAGCACGTTGTCGTGCCCCTGCAGCTTGGCCGCCAGGTGCCGCGTCCAGCGCTGCGCATCCCAGCCTTCGCGGCGCGCGGCCAGCTCGGCTTCCTCGAACATGAGGTTCAGGTGCGGCGCCTGCAGCACCGGCTCCAGACGCTCCAGGGCGTCTTCCACCGCCGGTTCCAGCGCGACCAGCACCAGCTCCACCGACGCCGCCTGCAGCGACGCCGCCTGCAGGGCATTGGGATCCTCCTCCAGCACCAGGCGACCGCCGGCGGCCAGCACCGCCTCCTTCAGGCGCTCGCGGGCGGCGCCGGCGCGCGCCAGCAGGGCCACCGGCCGGGCTTGGTGACGGTCATTCGCGGACACGGGCGATCCCCAGCAGGTCATAGACATTGCGCATCAGATCCAGCTCCTGGTACGGCTTGCCAAGATAGCGCTGCACGCCGATCTCGAAGGCGCGCTGGCGGTGCTTGTCGCCACTGCGCGAGGTGATCATCACGATCGGCACGTCCTTGTAGCGCGGATCGGCCCGCATCGCGGTGGCCAGCTCGTAGCCGTCCATGCGCGGCATCTCGATGTCCAGCAGCATCAGGTCCGGTACCCGCTCCTCCAGCCGCTCCAGGGCTTCCACCCCGTCGCGCGCGGCCACCACCTCGAAGTTGTGTCGCTCCAGCACGCGGCCGGTCACCTTGCGCATGGTCAGCGAGTCGTCCACCACCATCACCAGCGGTGCGTGGTGCTGGTCGCTGGCCGGTGCGTCCACCACCTGCGCCTGCGGCTGCGCCAGGTGCCGGCGTACCAGCGGCGCGATGTCCAGGATCACCACCACGTTGCCTTCGCCGGTGATGGTGGCGCCGTAGATGCCCGGCACCGACGCGATCTGCAGGCCCACCGGCTTGACCACGATCTCGCGGTTGCCCAGCACCTGGTCGATGGCCACCGCGACCCGCAGGTCGCCGGCGCGCACCAGCAGCAGCGGGACCTGCGGCTGCCCTTCGGCCTTGGCCGCGGCCTGCCCGACCAGGGTACCGAGGTCGTGCAGGGCGAAGTCCTCGCCGTTGTAGTGGTAGCCGCCCTGGCCGGATTCGAAGCGCTCGCGGGCGATGCGGCCGATGCCGCTGACCGACGCCACCGGCACCGCGAAGGTGGTGTCGCCGATGCGCACGAACACCGCCTGGGTGACCGCCAGCGTCTGCGGCAGGCGCAGGGTGAAGCGGGCGCCGCTGCCGCGCACGGAGTGGATGTCCACCGAGCCGCCGAGCTGGCGCACCTCGTTGCGCACCACGTCCATGCCGACACCGCGCCCGGCCAGCTGGCTGACCTGTTCGCTGGTGCTGAAGCCCGAGGCGAAGATCAGGTTGTCCAGCTGCGCCTCGTCCAGCGTCTCGCCCGCGCGCACCAGGCCGCGCTGCTCGCCGCGGCGGCGGATCGCCTCGCGGTCCAGGCCGACGCCGTCATCGGCGACTTCCAGCACCACTTCCGACCCTTCCCGGCGCAACCGCAGGGTGATCCGGCCTTCTTCGGGCTTGCCCGCGGCCAGGCGCTGCGCGGGCGTCTCCAGGCCATGGGCCACGGAGTTGCGCAGCATGTGTTCCAGCGGCGCGACCATGCGGTCGAGGACGTTGCGGTCCAGTTCGCCGTGGGTGCCCTCCAGCTCCAGGTGGACCTGCTTGCCGCTGTCCTGCGCCGCCTGCCGCACCACCCGGCGCAGCCGCGGCACCAGCCCGTCGAACGGCACCATGCGCGCGCGCATCAGCCCGTCCTGCAGTTCGGAGCTCACCCGCGACTGCTGTTGCAGCAGCCCGTCGTAGTTGCGGGCCAGGTCGTCGAGCACGCCCTGCAGGCCCCCCAGGTCGGCCGCGGATTCGTTCAGCGCGCGGCTGAGCTGCTGCAGCGTCGAGAACCGGTCCAGTTCCAGTGGATCGAACGCATGGTCGGCCTGTTCCTGCTCGCGCCGGTAGCGCGCCACGATCTGCGCTTCGGTTTCCAGGTCCAGGCGCCGCAGCTGGTCGCGCAGGCGCGCATTGGTGCGGTCCAGCTCGGCCATGGCGCTGCGGAAGGCACCCAGCTGCTGCTCCAGGCGCGACCGGTAGATGGCCACCTCGCCGGCATGGTTGACCAGGCGGTCGAGCAGGTCGGCGCGGACGCGGACCTGCTCCCGGGTACCGGCCACCGCCCCGGTGTCGGCCGCGGCGTCTTCCTCCACCGGCTCGGACAGCGGCTCGACCGGCCGCGGGTCCTGGACCGGCGGCACCGGCACGGGGGCTGGCGCGCGCCAGGCCGCCGCGGGCTCTACCGCGGCAGGCCCGGGCTCGTCCATGGCCCCGGCCGTAGCGGGGTCGGGATGCGGATCGGCGGGCGGCGGCAGGCTCTCGGCCGCAGCCTGCGGCGCCACCGCGGCAGGCTCGGAGCCGGCGGCGGCCGCCGCTTCCCCCACCGCCGCAGCGGCCCCGGTGGCGTCCACGGCGGAGTCCACAGCGGCCGGCACGGGGGCCTCCGGCGTCTCCGCGGTCCGGTCGTCGGCCGGATCCGGGTAGGCCGGCACGAAGGGCGTCAACGACAGCGCGTCGTCGCCATTCCCGTCCACCACCGGGCGGGCATCGCCCTGTCCGCCGGTGCGCTGTTCGAAGGCCTCGATCAGGTCCACCGGCATCGGCACCGAGCGGTGCGCACCGGTCTGGAGCAGCAGCTGGTGCAGGTGGTCGAAACCGCGCTCCAGCAGCTGCACGTCGCCGCGCTCCAGCTCGGTACGGTTGCCGGCCACCGCTTCCAGCAGCGATTCGATCGCGTGGCCGAGATCGCCGATGGCGTTGATCCCGGCCATGCGTGCGCCGCCCTTGAGCGTGTGCAGGTCGCGCTGCAACCCGCCCAGCAGCCCGCGGTCGCCCGGCGCCGAGCGCAGCCCGCTGATCAGGCGGTCGCAATGGTCGAGCAGGTCCTTGCCCTCCTCGACGAAGATGTCCACCAGCTCGGTGCCCAGGTCGTCGAAGCCGAGCGGGCCGGCGTCCAGCGCCGCGGCCGCCGGTGCAGGCATGGCCGGCGCCGCTTGCGCGTCGCGGGCCTCGCCGCCGGCCGGCGCGGAGGTGTCTCCCGCCTCCGCCGGCGGGATGTCCGCGGAAGCGGGGACCGCCACGTCTGCCCACGGTTCCAGGGGCGATGATCCGTAAACGGCTGCTTCGGCCTCGGCCGGCGGTGCCTCCGGCGCCGCGGCGAGCGGCTCCGGCGCCGGCTCCGCGTCCGGTTCCAGGGCCCAGTGGGGCATGTCGCCGAGTCCAGCGTCCTCGCCCTCGTCCGCGGACGGCATGGCATCCAACTGGAGCTCGCTGGCGGATGCATCCGCCGGCTCCAGGGTCCAGCCCGCGGCCGGTGTGTCCTCGATCGCTTCGATCTCTTCCAGCGACAGCGGGACGTCGTCATCCAGCACCAGGTCCAACGGACCGGGCACGCCGGGATCCGCTTCACCGCCGGCAACGGCCAGCGAAGGCGCCTCCGGCGGCGGGGCATGGTCGTCCAGCGGCGGGGCATCGGCATCCGCCGCCCCGGGGGCCGGGGATACGCTCATGGCCTCGCCGAACGACGCCTCCAGCAGGCTCGGATCGAAATAGGCGGACAGGTCGTTGATGCTGCCCAGCTCCTCGGCCACCGGCACCGCGGCCGGCACCTCGAGCGACGGCGGCGCGTCGCCCGCGATCTCCGGCGCGTCGCCCTCATCCTCGATCACCAGCGGCGGCCACTGGGCTTCCGGCAGCGCATCGGCCAGCGCCTGCAGGCGGGTGGCCAGCGGCGCGAACGGCGGGATCAGCGGCGACGGCGCCTGCAGCGCCTGCATGGTGGTCGCGATGGCGCGCGCGGCCTCGTCCAGGGCGGCAACGCCCTCGGCGGTGGCCAACCGGCCATTGGCGAGCAGCCGCTTGGCGAACGACTCGGCCTGCGCGGTGACGGCGGTGATCTCCGGCACCTCGGTCATCGCGAACGCACCGCTCATGGTGTGCACCGCGCGCAGCAACGCTTCGTCCACCGGCTGCGGCCCCTGCCGCGCGTGCGACAGCCAGTCCTCCATGGTCGCCAGGTGCTGGCGCACCTCGGCCTCCAGGATCTCGCGCAGCACGCTGTCCACCGCCGCCGGCGTACCGGTGGCGGCCGGGACCGCGGCGGCCTCCGCGGCGGCCGCCGGGGCCACGTGGAAGGCTTCCTCGCCCGCACCCACGCGGTCGGCGACGGCCTGCATGCCGAGCACGTCGGCCTGGATCCGCCCGCCGTCGCGCAGCGCGGCATTGAACTGCGGCAGCACCTCGAAGGCCTGCTCGACCATCGCCACCACCGCCGGGCTGGCGCGGCGGCTGCCGTCGAGCACGCGGTTGAGCATGCCTTCGATCTTCCAGCTGAATTCGCCGAGCGCGCGCGCGCCGACCAGGCGGCCGCTGCCCTTCAGGGTATGGAACACGCGCCGCAGCGGGCGCAGGCGCTCCAGGTCGTCGGGCGCCGCACGCCATGCCGGCAGCAGCTGCCCCAGGTTCAGCAGTTCCTCGTCGAACTCCTCGATGAAGACCTCGCGGATGTCCTCGTCGATCTGGTCGGCGTCCTCGTCGAAGCCGCCCTCCACGCCCTCGGATACCGCCGGCAGCGATGCCGCCGCGGCCGGTTCCTGCACCGGTTCCTGCACCGGTTCCTGCACCTGCGCGGGAGCCGGGGACGGCGGCACAGCCGCGGCCGGCACCGCAGGCCGCGCAAAGGGATCGAAAGCGGCCGCGGCCTTGTCCAGGTCGGCCATGAAGGCCGCCATCTCCTGCTCCACCGCCTGCGCCTCGGCGTCGCTCCCGGCCGGCGTCGGTAGCGCCGTGGCGTCACTGTCGGCGCGGGCGCCGGCGGCATCCTCGACCGGAACGGCCGACAGCGCATTGTCGTGCAGCAGCGCGGCGATGCCCCCCGGTGGCGGCACAGGCACGTCCGTACCGGCACTGCCATGCGGCGTCGCGTCCGGCTCCGGCGGCGTCCACGACAGCCAGGGCTCCTCGCCCGCCGGTTCGACCGGTTCGACCGGTGGGGTCGGTGCGGCGGGCGGCGGTACCGGGTCGACCGCGAACACTGGCGGCGACGCATCATCGGCGGCCACCGGCGCCGGCCATTCGGCCGCGATGGGGTCGAACACGCCAGGCGTATCGCCGCTGTCCGCAGCGGCGGCCGTGCCGGCATCCGCCGTCACGTCGCCGGGGTTGCCGGCCGCCTCCGTGGAGGCGCTGTGCGGTACCGCCACGTCCAGCGGACCGGCTTCCGGCACTGGCGGCGGGTCGGCCGGCAGCTCGGCGACAACCGGGTCGAAGACCGGAGCCGTCTCGGGCGGCGCCGGGCGGGCATGGATGGCGGCCGCGAACAGCAGCGGTGCTGCTGCACGCGGCGGCGGCGCCTCGGCGGCGGCCGGCGGTGGCGGCTCCACGATGGCGGGGGGCTCCACGGCAACGGGCGGCGGCTCCACCGCGGCAAACGACGTCTCCGGCACGGGGACCGTGGGCGGAACCGCGCGTTCGACAGGCTCGACCGCAGGCAGCGGCCAGTAGCGCAGCGCCTCCAGGCTGCTGCGGGTTATGTCGAGGATCTCCTCGCGCCCCGGACGGCGCTCGCGCAGCGCTTCCAGGTAGTACTCGAGGCTGGCCATCGCGTCGGCCAGGGTGTCCAGCTGGCGCCCGCCCGGTATCCGCCGGCGTCCGATCAGCTCGACATCGATGTACTGGCGCACCCCCTCCATGTAGTCCGCGGGCGGCTGCAGGTCGAGCATGCGCAGCGCGCCGGCGACCTCGTCGAGCAGGCGCGGCACGTCGCGCAGGCGCTGGTGGTCCCAATTGGTTTCGATGAAGGCCACGAAGGCTTCGCGGGCGGCGGCGAAGTTGCCGATCGCCTCGTTCGCCAGCACCTCCACCGTGCGCCGGATCTCCACCGAGGCCGGGTCCTCGTCGCCGTCCAGGGTCGCGCCCAGGTAGGCAACCTGATCGTCCAGCGAGGCGTCCACGTAGAGCAGTGCACCGGCGATGTCCAGCAACAGGTTGTCGTCGATGGCGCGCTGGCCGGCAACCACGTCGCGCAGCGCCTCGTGCTGCCGCGCCACCATGCCGCGGGCCACGTCCAGCCCCATCATGCCGAGCGTGTCGGCGACCGCACCCAGCTCGTTGACCTGGGCCTGCAGCTCGGCCGCGTCCCCGCCCATGCGCACATGCAGGTCGAGCGCGTCCTTGATCCGCAGCAGCTCTTCCTTGACCGCGTTGCCGACCGTATCGAGCAGCTCACGGTTGCGCCCGGCCAGGCTGCCGCGCGCGTGCTCCAGCTCCGCCTCGCTGGCCTTGCCGGCCTCGGGGTCGAAGGCCAGCAGCACGCCCTCGCTGACGCCCTCGGCGGCGCGCGCCGCACGGATCTCGTTGAGCAGCGGCAGCAGCACGATGGGGATGTCGCGGTGCCCGTTCTGCAGCCGCTCCAGGTAGTCCGGCAGCAGCACGGTGCCGCGCATCAGGGTCGCGCAGGCGTCCTGCGGATCGGCCACGCCCCCCTCGCCCACGGCCACGGCCAGGCGCTCGAGCTCCTCGGCCACCATCGCCGGCGCATACAGTTCGAGCATGCGCAGGGTGCCCTGCACCTGGTGCAGGTAGCCGGCGCAGAAGCGCATGCGCCCGGCATCGCCGGGCTCTTCGACGAAATACTCGATCTCGTTGCGCGCCTGGCGCAGGATCTCGTCAAGCTCCGGCTTGACCCAGCCAAGCGCCGCATGGCTCATGGCATCGCGCAAGCTGTTCATCGCTCTCTCCCGTACAGCCTTGTTCCCCTGCCGTCCGGGCGGCCCTGCTTTCCGGCATCACGACACATCATCAGCGGGTTCCTTTCCATCCCGGCGCACTCAACCGGTTCAGGCCGGCAGCTTGAAGTCGGCCACCGACCGCCGGAGCTCCGCCGCCAGCTGGCTCAGCTGGCCCAGCGAATCGGCGGTCTGCCCGGCACCCTGCGAGGTCTGGCCGGTGATCTGGCGGATCACGCCCATGGTCTGGGTGATGTCGGTGGCGGCCGCGGCCTGCTGCTGGGCGGCGATGGAGATGTTCTTGATCAGGGTGTTGAGCGCGTGCGACACGCGCTCGATCTCGGTCAGCGCGGTGCCGGCGTCCTCGGCCAGGCGCGCGCCGGACACCACTTCGGCGGTGGTCTGCTCCATCGAGGTGACCGCCTCGTTGGTGTCGGCCTGGATCGCCTGCACCAGGCCTTCGATCCGCCGGGTGGCGCCGGAGGTGCGCTCGGCCAGCCGCTGCACTTCGTCGGCCACCACCGCGAAGCCGCGGCCCGCCTCGCCCGCCGACGCCGCCTGCACGGCCGCGTTCAGCGCCAGGATGTTGGTCTGCTCGGAAATGTCGTTGATCAGCTCCACGATCGAGCCGATCTCCTGCGAGGATTCGCCCAGCCGCTTGATGCGCTTGGAGGTCTCCTGGATCTGGTCGCGGATCTGGTCCATGCCCTGGATGGTCTGGCGCACCACGCCGGCACCCTCGGTGGCGATGACCACCGAACGCTGTGCCACGTCGGCCGACTCGCTGGAGTTGCGCGAGACCTGTTCGATCGACGTGGCGATCTCGCCGATGCGGTCCGAGGCGCTGGTGATCTCGCCGGCCTGGTGGCCGGCGGCCTCGGCCAGCTGCATCGCGGTCGCCTGGGTTTCCTGCGCCGACACCGCCACCTTGCCGGACATGTCGTTGATCGTGGTCACCAGGTGGCGCAGCTCGTCGACGGCGTAGTTGATGGCGTCGGCGATGGCGCCGGTCATGTCCTCGGTCACCGAGGCCTTCACCGTCAGGTCGCCTTCGCCCAACGAGCTGATTTCATCCAGCAGCCGCATGATCGCCTGCTGGTTGCGGCTGTTGAACTCCACCTGGGTCTGGTAGCGCTGCTCCTGCTCGCGCGACCGGCCGCGCACCGAGCTCCACACGAAGCCGATGATCGACAGCAGCGACAGCGCGCCGAACACCACGCTCAGCCAGAAGTTCGGGAACAGCCGGGTGTCGCGGATCGAGCCGAACGCGGAGAACGCCTCGAACAGCTTCTGGCTGTCGGCCAGCATCTTGTCCGAGCCGGCACCCAGCGCCGCCGCGGACGACTGCGCCGCGAACAGGTTGCGCGAGCTGGCCAGGATCGCGTCGGCGTCCTTCTTCATCGTCGCCCACTGCTCGGCCGACTGCGCCAGCGCCGCCTGCGCGTTGCCGCTGCGGACCGGTGCGATGCCCAGCTCCTCGTTGCCGCTGCGCAGGCCTTCCAGCACCTGCGAGAACACGGTGATGTCGCGTGCCAGCGCATCGCCGGCGCCGCTGGCGCCGGGCCCGCCGGCGCGGATCTCGGTGACCCGGCGCGCCATCGAGCCGGCCACCACGACCTGCTGCAGGCCGTTGTAGATCTGCGGCGCCTGGGCGCCGCCGGCGATCATCGCGCGCACCGCCTCGTTCAGCTGCGCCTGCAGCTGCGGCACGCCGTCGGCGAAGCTGGTGGCGTGGCCGGCCAGTGCCAGCACCGCCGGTTCGCTGGCGACGATCTGCTCGGCGTTCTTGGACAGCGGCTGCCAGGTCTGCACCATCTGCCGCAATGCCGCGGACACGCTGGCTTCCTCGCCGAAGCGCCCCTGCAGCTCGCCCACGGTGCGGTCGATGCGGGCGCGGGTGTCCTTGAACGAGGCATAGGCCTCGCGGCTGCCGGCCACCGCCTCGCGGCCCTGGTTGGCGAGCTGCTGCGACAGCACCTGCAGGTCGGCGGTACCGGTACCGGCGCCGGCCAGGCGGCTGCCCTGCCAGGTCGACACGCCGGTATTGGCGCCGAACACGATCATCGACAGCACCAGCAGGCCCAGCCAGAAGTTGGTGCCCACGTTGCCAAGCTTGCCGGCCTTGGCGCCATCCGGAGAAGTACTCATGTTTCGACCTCGGTATCCGATACGGAAAGACAGGCCGGCATTCAGCCGGCGGCCTGCCGGAATTCAGGCGTGCGCGACAGCAGCGAGAGCGAGAACACGCCCCACTCGTGCTCGCCGTCGTTGAAGGCGCGCTCGACGAAATGGGCATAACGGCCCTGGGCGATGTCCCCGGCCGGGACCTGCTGCGACAGCTCGAAGCTGCGCTGGCCGTAGAGCTCGTCGATGCTCAGCGCGACGTCGCCGCCGGGCTGGCGCATGATCAGCACGCGATGGCCCTCCTGCTGCTGGGTGCGCTGGCCCTCGAGGAAATACTTCAGGTCCACCACCGGGAACAGGTTGCCGCGCAGGTTGCCCACGCCCAGCAGCCAGGGCTGCGCGCCCGGCACCCGGGTGACCGCGGGCATCGGCACGATCTCGACCACCTCGCGGAAGTCCGAGACCAGCCGCCGCCGGCCGATCCGGTAGCCGACGCCGCGCCACACATCCACGGCGAACTGCCGCTCCGGCAGCTGCACCGCATGCGCCAGGCTGCGGCGTTCGTAGGCTTCGAGGATATCGAAGGGAGAACGCATCACCCGACCAGCTTGTTGATGCGCGCGATCAGGTCGACCTCGCGCGGCGGTTTCACCACATAGTCCGACGCCCCCTGGCGCATGCCCCAGGCCATGTCGGTCTCCATGTTCTTGGTGCTGACGATCAGCACCGGGATGTCACGGGTGGCCTGGTCGCGCGACAGCGCGCGGGTGGCCTGGAAGCCGCTCATGCCGGGCAGCACCACGTCCATCAGCACCAGCTGCGGTGCCTGGCTGCGTGCCAGCTGCAGGCCGTCCTCGGCATTGTCGGCGGTGAGCACCTCGTGGCCGGCCTTTTCCAGCCATTGGGTGAAGACCGCCCGGTCGGTCGGTGAGTCCTCGATCAACAGGATTCGAGCCATGTGCCTTTCCCCCCTGGTCAGGCGTTGACGTATGTGCGGATGGCGCCCAGCAGTTCTTCGCGGGTGAAAGGCTTGGTCAGGTACTGCTCGGAACCGACGATCCGCCCGCGCGCCTTGTCGAACAGCCCGTCCTTGGACGAGAGCATGATCACCGGCGTGGACTTGAACATCTGGTTGCCCTTGATCAGCGCGCAGGTCTGGTACCCGTCCAGGCGCGGCATCATGATGTCCACGAAGATGATCTGCGGCTGCTGGTCGGCGATCTTGGCCAGCGCCTCGAAGCCGTCGCTGGCGGTCACCACCTCGTAGCCTTCCCGCTTGAGCAGTGTTTCGGCGGTACGGCGTATGGTCTTCGAGTCGTCGATGACCATCACCTTCAGTCCTGCGAGCTCCCCGCCCGCAGCCATGTTTTCAACCATTGCGTTTTCCCCGGGCGCGCAGTGCGCCGTCTGGATGCGGCGCTGCTGCGAAAGCGGTTTATATCCCAGTCCGGCCGCGAACTGTCAAGCCACGCCCCGCTGGCGGGGCTGGCGCCGGCCCCAGTGTGAACCAGATCGCAGTCCCTGCGCACGTCCATTCAGGCATGCGACGCAGCGGACCGCCGGTGGCGCTGGGCGTGCCCTGCCGCGGGCGCTACCATCCGCCTCTGACCTGAAAGGCCACGAACCATGCTGGACGTCATCGTGGTGATGGACCCCATCGCCGACATCAAGATCGCCAAGGACACCACCTTCGCCATGCTGCTCGAAGCGCAGCGCCGTGGCCACCGCCTGTGGTACGTATGCCCCGGCGGGCTGGCGCTGGAAGGCGGTACCGCCGTGGCCCGGACCGCGCCGCTGCAGGTCCGCGACGATCCCGCGGACTGGTTCACGCTGGGAGCGTTCGAGCGCACCGCCTTCGGGCCCGGGCAGGTGGTGCTGATGCGCAAGGACCCGCCGTTCGACAGCGAGTTCCTCTACGACACCCAGATCCTGAGCGTCGCCCAGGCCGCGGGCGCCTGCGTGGTCAACGACCCGCAGGGACTGCGCGACTACAACGAGAAGCTGGCCGCGCTGCTGTTCCCGCACTGCTGCCCGCCGACCCTGGTCAGCCGCAGCGCGGCGGCGCTGAAAGCCTTCGCCCACGAGCATGGCCAGGTCGTGCTCAAGCCGCTGGACGGCATGGGCGGACGCTCGATCTTCCGCAGCGGCCGCGGCGACGCGAACCTGAACGTGATCCTGGAGATGCTCACCGACGGCGGCCGCCACCTGGCGCTGGCGCAGCGCTTCATCCCCGACATCAGCGCCGGCGACAAACGCATCCTGCTGGTCGACGGCGAGCCGGTGGACTACTGCCTGGCGCGCATTCCCCAGGGCGACGAGTTCCGCGGCAACCTGGCCGTCGGCGGCCGCGGCGAAGGCCGCCCGCTGAGCGAGCGCGACCGCTGGATCGCCGCCCAGGTCGGCCCGGAGATGAAGCGCCGCGGCATGCGCTTCGTGGGCCTGGACGTGATCGGCGACTACCTTACCGAGGTCAACGTCACCAGCCCGACCTGCGTGCGCGAGCTCGACGCCCAGTTCGGCCTCAACATCGCCGGCCAGCTGTTCGACGCGCTCGAGGCCGGCCTGCGGCGATGAGGGCCGGCGCGGACTCCCTGCCGCCGCCGGCACGGATCGGCGAGCGCCAGCGGCTGGGGGCCACCCTGACGCTGTCCTCGCTGGTGCACGGCGTGCTGATCCTGGGCGTGGGCTTCGCGGTCAGCGACAACGCCCCGCTGGTGCCGACGCTGGACGTGATCTTCAGCCAGACCAGCACTCCGCTGACCCCGGCGCAGGCCGACTTCATGGCCCAGGCCAACCAGCAGGGCGGCGGCGACCACGACCGTCCGCAGCGTCCGCGCGACAGCCAGGCCGGCGTCGTGCCGCACCCGGGCGCCGGCTCGGCACCGGAGCAGATCCGCCGCCAGAACGCCGCCGCCCCGCCACCGCCGCAGGCCCGGGTGGTCAGCAGCACCGGCGGCGGGGACCCGGTCGCCCAGGCGCAGTCGCGGCCGCTGCCCGAGCACCCCGAACCGGATGCGCCGATGACCGCGCGCGAGCTGCGCGATGCCGAGATGGCGCGGCTGGCGGCCGAGGTGCACCTGCGCTCGGAGCAGTACGCCAAGCGCCCGAACCGCAAGTTCGTGTCCGCCAGCACCCGCGAATACGCCTACGCCACCTATATCCGCGCCTGGGTCGACCGCGCCGAGCGCGTGGGCAACCTGAACTATCCCGACGAAGCCCGCCAGCGGCGGCTCGGCGGCCAGGTGGTGATCACCGTCGGCGTGCGCCGCGACGGCAGCGTGGAAAGTGCGCGCATCCTGCGCAGCAGCGGGACGCCGCTGCTGGATGCGGCGGCCCTGCGGGTGGTGGAACTGGCCCAGCCGTTCCCGCCGCTGCCACGCACCGGCGACGATATCGACATCCTCCAGGTCACCCGCACCTGGATGTTCCTGCCCGGCGGCCAGCTGCGGGACGACCGCTGAAACGACGGCACCGGCGAATCGCCGGTGCCGTGGGGTTCCTCCGTGCCGCGGCTCAGTCGGCCGCCGGCGGGTCCAGCAGGGTCTTCTTCCAGAACTCGACTCCGGCCCAGAAGATGAAGTCGCGGTTCTCGCGCTTGTGGAACCCGTGGCCCTCGTTGCGGGCCAGCACATGCCAGGCCTCGCCGCCCTGGGCACGCAGCGCGGCGACGATCTGCTCGGCCTCCGAGGCCGGCACCCGCGGATCGTTGCCGCCGGTGGCGACCATCAGCGGGATGCCGATCTTGGCGACGTTGCGCAGCGGCGAGATTTCCGCCAGGCGCGCGCGCTGGGCCGGATCGCGCTCGTCACCGTATTCCACCCGGCGCAGGTCGCGGCGGTAGGCCTGGGTGTTCTCCAGGAAGGTGACGAAATCGGAGATGGCCACCGCGCAGCTGGCCGAGCGCAGGCGGTCGCTGTAGTGCACCGCCGAGGCGTAGCACATGTAGCCGCCGTAGCTGAAGCCGTAGACCGCGAAGCGCGCCGCATCCAGGCCCGGGTCGCCCGCCAGCGCGTCGATGAACGCACCGACATCCTTGACCGAGTCCTCGCGCTTCCACGGGCCGTTGTCCAGGTCGAGGAACCGGGTGCCGTAGCCGGACGAGCCGCGCACGTTGGGCAGGAACAGCGCCACGCCCAGCTCGTTGATCAGGTAGTTGTCGGCGCCGAGGAAGCCCGGCCGGCTCTGGCCTTCAGGGCCGCCATGGATGTCCATGATCAGCGGCCGCTTGCCGGGGAAGCGGGCCGGGTCCGGACGGTACAGGAAGCCGGAGATCCGCTCGCCGTCGAAGCTGGCGATCTCCACCTGCTCCGGCTCGCGGTTGCGCTCCAGGTCCAGGCCGCCGGCCTCGCTGGCGGTCCAGCGGCGTACCGCCAGGGTCTGCGGGTCGATCGAGTAGACGTCGCCCGGCACCTTGGCCGAGGACAGGCTCAGGCCGATCTCGCCCCACGGCGCGATCTGCAGCAGCTGGCCGAAGCTCCAGTCCAGCACGCCGTCCGGCAGCCCCTCGACCGGGCGCACGTTGCCGCCCTGGCCATCGGCCACCCGCACCCGCGAGACGCCTGCGTCGTTGATCGCGTAGACCAGCATCCGCTCATCGTCGGACACCGCGTAGTCGGTGACGTCCCAGCGCGGCTCGGCGCTGACCGCGGTGAACCGGCCGGTGCGCGGGTCCAGCTTGCCCAGCCGGACGAAGTCGGCGTCGCGGTTGGACAGCACCCAGATGCTGCCGTCGCCGGCATAGCGCGCATCGCCATAGGAGGCGCGGCCGCGGGCCGGGGTCAGCACCTTCATGCCGCCCTTGCGCAGGTCGATCTCGGCGACCACGCCCTCATTGATGGACATCCGGTTGACCGCCAGCGCACGGGTGCCGTCGGCGGAGAAGTCGGAGATGTTCCAGCCGCCGCCGCTGACCTGGGCCACCCGCCGGTCGCTGCCCGGCACCGCCGGGTCCAGCACGTACAGGTCCATGTCGGCGCCGTTGCGGCGCGAGGAGGCGTAGCCCAGCAACCGGCCGTCGCGGCTCCAGCTGCCGAACCAGTTGCGCGAGCGGCCGTCGGTGAGCAGCTGCAGCTGCCCGTCCTTCAGCGTGTACAGCTGGTAGAACTCGTTGCCGCCCACGTCCTTCTGCACCACCAGGTGGCCACTGCCGCCCGGCGCGTGGCTGGCGAAGGGCACCGGCTCGGCCTCGAAGCTCAGCTGGGTCCGGGCGCCGCCCGGGGCGCGCACGCTGTGCAGCTGGTCGGTGCCGCCGAAGCGGGTCTTCATCAGCACCGAGCGGTTCTGCGGGTCCCAGCCGAGGAAGCTGGCGCGGCGGAACTCCAGATAGCGCGCGCTGGCCTCGGCGGTGGCGTCCGGCAGCGCCGGCACGCCGTCGGCATGGATCGCCGGCGGCACCGGTATCGCGGCGGCCGCGCTGCCGGCGACGGCGAACACCGCCGCCGCCAGTCCACGGATTGCAGGATTCATGTTCACTCCTTTGCGGGGTTCGACGGCCACGATCAGAACTTCACCCGCACACCGGCGGTGTAGTAGCGGCCGACCACGTCGTAGTACGGCGAGAAGGTCGCCGCGATCGGCGCCTGCTTGTTGCCGACGTTGTTGATGTTGGCGTACAGCTCGACCTTGCCCTCGGCCACCCGGTAGGCGCCGCCCAGGTCGTAGTAGAGGAAGCTGCCAATGTGGTTGTTGACGATGTTCTGGGTACGGTCGTAGTCGCCGGCCGACAGGTAGCGTGCGCGCGCATTGAGCGAGAACAGGTCGCTGTCGAAGGCGATGCTGGAGACCGCGCGCCACTTCGGCACGCCCAGCCCGAAGGCATAGCCCTGCGACCCCACGTACTCGATGCTGTTGATCCCGTCGTCGGTGCTCAGGCTGTTGATCCAGGTGCCCAGCGTGCGCAGCCGCAGCCGGCCGGGGACGCCGAACAGGCTGGCATCGCGGCGGTAGGACACTTCCAGGTCGACGCCGTCGGTCTTGTACTGCGACAGGTTGGTGTAGCTGGAGACGATGCGGGTGATGTTGCCGGCCGGGTCGCGCTCGACGCGGCTGCACAGCTCGGCGTTGCCGGCGGCGCAGCGGTTGAGGATGTCCTGCAACCCGATGGTGGTGATCACGTCCTTGATCTCGATGTTGAAGTAGTCCACCGAGAAGTCCAGGCCTTCCACCGCGCGCGGCGACCAGCTCAGGCCGGCGGTCCAGGTGTCGGCGGTTTCCGGGCGCAGCCCGGGGTTGCCGCCACCGTTGCTCAGCGCATAGACGGTCTGGTTGTTGGTCGGGTCGGTGACGTAGCTCCAGCCGGTGGTGGTGGTGGTGAACAGCTCGCCGAGGTTGGCCGAACGGATGTCGCGCGAGCGCGCGATGCGGCCGCGGAACCCGTCGAAGAACTCATTGGTGAAGCCCAGCTTCCACGACCAGATCGACCCGGTGGTGTTGTAGTCGGAGATGCGCGCGGCCGCGCTCACCGCCAGGTTGTTGAAGCCGGGGACGTCCTTGACCAGCGGCACCAGCACCTCGCCGAAGGCTTCCTTGACGTTGAAGGAGCCCTTCATGGCGCTGAAGTTGAACGAGCGGAACGCCTTGGCGGCATCCAGCGCGCCGACGCGCTGGTCGATCGCCTCGCGGCGCCCTTCCACGCCGAACGCCACCGAGACGGCACCGGCCGGCAGCTCCCACGGCTCGCCGCGCAGGCTCGCGCCGAACACGTCCAGGGTGGTCTTGGCGCGCTGCTGCGGCGTGCCGGTCACGTAGTCGATGGCCTCCTGCGAAGGCGCGCCTTCGCCGAACAGGTTGATCGGCACGCAGGCCACCGACGGATCGTTGAGGGTGACCCGGCAGGTGGGCTTGCCGGTGGCCGGATCGATCACCGAATCCACCGCGTTGGCCCAGGCGTCGCGCAGGATGAACCCGGGGGTGTCGAAGTTGGCTTCGGCCTCGCCGTGGCTGTAGTACGCGCTCCAGCGCCAGCCGTCGCCGACATAGCCGTCCAGGGCCAGCGTCGCCTGGGTGGTCTTGCGCTCGAAATCGATGTGCGGGTAGTTGATGTCGTTGTTGAAGCGGCCGATCCGCAGCGTGGTCTCGCCGGCCTGCTGCATGGCGTCGCGCACGTGCTGCGGCAGGAACGCGTTGTCGATGCCCACATCCAGGTTGTTGCGGTTGTGGTCGCCGAACCAGATGTAGTTGTTGTACATGCGCGAATGCCGCAGTTCGGCGGTCAGGCGCACGTCGTCGTTGAGGTCGTAGCGGCCGCTGGCCAGCACCGAGTAGCGCTTCTGCGGCGCGCTCAGCGGGCTGTAGTCGTCGTTGGAGGGGCCTTCACCGCCACTCATCAGCGCGCCGACCACATGACCGTAGTCGAAATCGCGCAGCGAGCCGTCGGGGTTGAACGCCTTGCCCTTGAGGCTGCCGGACAGGATCAGGCCGCCGATGCCGGCATCGGAGAAGCCGACATCGGGCATCAGCTTGTACTGGCCGTTGCCCACCGACAGGGTGGACCAGCGCCCGGCGCGCTTGCGCGCGCTGCGCGGCACGATGCCGTCGTTGTCGAGGAACTCGCCGCCGATCAGGAAGTGCCCGCGGCCATCGGCGAAGTCGCTGCCCCACGCCGCTTCGAAGCGCTTCTCGCGCACGTCGCTGTAGGTGGACTGCCCGGCCTGCGCACCGGCCTTGAAACCGACGAAATCGTGGTCGAGGCTGATGTTGACCACACCGCCGACCGCGCCGGAGCCCCAGGCCGCCGAGGCGCCGCCGGTGACCACGTCCACGCTCTTGACCACGATCGAGGGAATCGTGTTCAGGTCGTTGTCGCTGGAGATGCGGCGGCCGTCCTGCAGCACCAGGGTGCGCGAGATGCCCAGGCCGCGCAGGTCCACCGGTGCGTTGCCGGCGCCGGTGTTGGAACCGGTGGTCTGCGGCGAGCTGGTGGCGCGGAACTGCGGCAGGTCGTTGAGCGCGGCACCGATGTTGGTGCGCGCATCGAGCTTGAGCTCTTCGGCGCTGATCGGCAGGGTCGGGGTCGGCGCGACCAGGTCCGGCCGGTCGATACGCGAGGCGGACACGCTGACCGCGGAAAGATCACTGACCTTGCGGTCGCCGCTCTCGTCCTTGGCTTGGGCTTGGACGTTGGCCGAGACCGCCAGGGTCGCCAGGACACACAACGTCAGGGGGTGAAGCGGGAGTGGCTTGCGCATGGGTTCGTTACTCGAATTCGCGGTGGCTGGGGCACCCGGTTTACGGGCGCGCAGACAGTGCCAACTCATGAACGAACAATGCGTAATGTCTATGCAAAGACAAACTTCATTGCCGTTGCAACCGGATGCGGCGGTCCGCTGCCGCTTCGCCGCACGGCGCAGGCCTGCGCCGGAAAGTGCTTGATTCCAAGCCTCCGGCGCACTCTACCCGAAGGCCGTTTCAAAATCCGCACTCTCATCCGTCGCGCGCGCTTCGTCACAGTCCGCGCCATCGCCGCGACGCGACGGTTTCTTCGGCAACCGTGGCCGTGAGCGCGCAAACCGGCCGCGACTGCGCGGATTCCGCCCTTCGCACCGGGCCGGCGGCAGGCCGTCGCCGGTCTGCCGCGAAGCGGTGCGGGAGCCGCCGTCGACGCTGCGTGGCCGGTCGCATGCGGACCTCCCGCAGTCCGGGTCATGCCCCGGAAAGGCGTCGCGCCGCCGCTCCCGTATCCCGCGGACCGCCTTCGCCATCGTCATCGCTGCTGGAAAAGCACCCGCCGACGGCCGACGTACACCGCAGCGGAAGCCGCCGGCAGGGGCAACGCCGTGGATGGCTGCAACGGGGGCAGGGCTGCATGGGATCGACCTGGCGGGGGCGGACGGCCACGCTCCGGGCCGGAACGGCCCCCGCGCGGCGACCGGACACGCGCAGCATGCGCCGCCAACATTGCAGCCGGGTTGCAGCGCCGCGGACCGGAAGGCCCGCGGCGCCACGCCACGGCTATTCCTGCGTGCCGGCAGAGGCCGCCTCGTACACCGGCAGGCCATCGACCCAGGTCGACAGCACCTTCAGCTCATCCAGACGGCCACCGGCCGGATCCAGCGGATCGCGGTCGTACACCACGAAGTCGGCGCGCATGCCGCTCTGCAGGCGCCCGACCTGGTCTTCATCGTGGCCGGCGTACGCGGCATCGCTGGTGAACCCGCGCAGGGCCTCGGCCGCGCTCAGGCGCTGCTCCGGCTGCCAACCGCCCGGCGGCTGGCCGGCACGGTCCTGGCGGGTCACCGCGGCATACAGCCCCAGGCGCGGATCGACCTGCTCGACCGGGAAGTCCGAGCCGAGCGCCAGCCGCGCACCGCTGTGCAGGTAACGCTGCCAGGCATAGGCGCCCTGGACCCGCTCCGGTCCCACCCGCTGTTCCACCCAGCCCATGTCCGAGGTCGCGTGGGTCGGCTGCATCGAGGCGATCAGCCCCAGCGCGGCGAACCGCGGGATGTCGTCCAGCGCCACCACCTGGGCATGCTCGACGCGCCAGCGGTGGTCGTTGTCCTTGTGGGTGCCGAGCGCCTTCTCATAGGTGTCCAGGACGATGCGGTTGCCGCGGTCGCCGATCGCGTGCGTGGCGACCTGCACCTTGCAGCCGTCGGCCTTGCGCACCGCCGCGTCGAAGTCTTCCGGCGAGGTGACCAGCAGGCCGCGGTTGTGCGGATCGTCGCTGTAGTCGTCCAGCATCGCCGCGCCACGGCTGCCCAGCGCGCCGTCCATGAACAGCTTCACGCCCCGCATCTGCAGCCGGCCGCCCGGGTGCCGGTACAGGCCGTTGGCGCACAGGTCGGCCAATGCTTCCTGGTTGCCGTCGGCATAGGCGTTGATGCGCAGCGGCAGGCGGCCCTGGTCGGCCAGCCGCCGCATCAGCGCCAGATTGCTGCGCGACACGCCCATGTCGTGCACGCCGGTCAGGCCGTTGCGCACGGCTTCGTGCAGCGCCGTTTCCAGCCGCTTCTCGCGGGTGGCGTCGTCCGGGGTCGGAATGTGCCGGGTCACCAGCTCGGCCGCCCGGTCCACCAGCACGCCGGTGGCGTTGCCGGCGGCGTCGCGCATGATGCGCCCGCCCGAGGGCTGCCACTCGCCGGACAACGGCTTGTCCGCCGCCGCGGCGATGCGCAGCGCGGCGCTGTTGACCCAGCCGGCATGGCCGTCGACGCGGTCGAGGAACACCGGGCGTTCCGGGAACGCGGCGTCCAGGTCGGCCGCGCTCGGGAAGCCGGTGCCGTCCTCCCAGTGGTTCTGGTCCCAGCCCGCGCCCAGCAGCCACTCGCCCGGTGCCAGCGTCTTCTCGAACGCCTGCAGCCGCTGCACCACCTCGGCGCGGCTGCGGGCGCCGGACAGGTCGGCCTGCGCCAGCGTGTTGCCGAGGTAGACCAGGTGCGCGTGCGCGTCGATCAGCCCCGGCACCACCGCGACATCGCCGAGCTCGACCGTCGATGCCTGCGGGTAGCGCTGTGCCAGCGTGGCGCGGTCGCCGACCGCCAGCACCCGTCCAGCGTCGGTGTCCCACGCCATCGCCGTGGCCGTCGGTTGCCGCGGATCGCCGGTACGGATCATGTCGGCGACCAGTACCCGCACCTCGGCAGCGGCCGGCGGCGTGTACAGGCAGGGAAGCAGAACGGCAAGACAGGCGATACGGCGCATGCGTGGACACTCCTGGCCAATGGGAACGGCGACTATGCCGCCATCCGCCCGAAGTGACAAACCGCGCGGCGCATTGCGCCGCATACGTTTCAACGGATACCGACATCGCCGCGGCCGCCCTGTGCAGGGGCACCCGGCGGCCCTTGCCGAGCGGCCTCCGCGCACCGCCGCGCGGCGCCCGCCGACGCGGCCCGCACGGCTTCACCTCAGGACGCGAACTTCGCCTCCAAGGTGACCGGCACCGCACTCAAGGCGCGTGACACCGGGCAGTTCTGCTTGGCGTCCTCGGCCAGCGCGTGGAACGCCGCCTCGTCGATGCCGGGCACCACCGCGTTGACCTCCAGGCGGATGCGCGACAGCTGCGGACCGCCGTCCATCGACAGGTCCACGTCGGCGCGGGTGTCCAGCGAGCGCGGCGGGAACCCCGCGTCGGTCAGCTTGGCCGACAGCGCCATGGTGAAGCAGCCGGCATGCGCCGCGGCGATCAGCTCTTCCGGATTGGTGCCCTTTTCGTCGCCGAAGCGGCTGGAAAAGGCATAGCGGGTGTTGTCCATCAGCCCGCTCTGCGGCGTGCTCAGGTGCCCCTGGCCGGTCTTTACATCCCCTTCCCAGTGCGCAATGGCGTGACGCGAGATACCCATGAGATGCCTCCGTTGTGCGATCGGACGTCCAGCCTATGACAGCGTTCGTTAGCGCCTTGTGCGTCGCAGCGCCGGAGGACGCCGGCCGGGGCTCCGCGACGCGCGCGGGCGGCGGCCGGCCCCCGGCGTTTTCCCATAACGGACGGCCTGATGCACCGCCATCGGCGCGCCGGAGGCAATTTTTATGGGGTTTTTCCGCGATTCCCTATTGGCGATGCCGCGCGCATGCCCTACATTTCGCTTGCCGACGGGGTCGGCACGCGCAACAACCCACCGTTCACGGAACAGGAAATCATGGCAAAGACCGCTAAGAAGGCTGCCCCGAAGAAGGCAGCGAAGAAAGTCGCTACGAAGGCAGCCGCCAAGCCGGCCGCTCCCAAGCCAATCAAGGAAGCCCTGACCAAGTCGGGCCTGGTTGCCCACCTGTCCGAGGCGACCAGCGTCGCCGCCAAGGATGTCCGCTCCGTGCTGGCAGCGCTGGAAGGCGCCGTGGCCGCATCGATCAACAAGAAGGGCGCGGGCAGCTTCACCCTGCCGGGCCTGCTGAAGATCACCACCGTGAGCGTGCCGGCCAAGCCGAAGCGCAAGGGCATCAACCCGTTCACGAAGGAAGAGCAGTGGTTCGCCGCCAAGCCGGCCTCCACCAAGATCAAGGTCCGCGCGCTGAAGAAGCTCAAGGACGCTGCGGGCTGATCCAGCGGCACCGCGGTATGGAGACGGGATGGCCACGCCGTCCCGTTTTTTTTGCCCGGCTGCCGCGCCCATGCGCGCGGAGCGCCGGCACACGCCATGGGCGACGCATGGCCGCCCCCGCCCCGCCCGCCGGGCGTGCATGCGGATCGGCGGCCCGCCGCCCTGGAACACAGCGTCATGGTCCGGCGCCTGTCCGCCGCCACGAGGCCGGCCTATGGTGCTTCCCAGGTCATCCGTCACTCACCACGCCATGTCCAGCAATACGCACCGCTACCGCATCACCGTCACGCCGGTGGAAGCCGACGGCGCCCAGTGCAGCGGCCGTTGCACCATCGAATTCGAACAGCGCAGCCCGCGCGACTGGATGCACGCGCTGGAAGGCGCTCAGCGCCAGCGCCTGCTGTCGTGCAACGAGGATGCCACCGCGGTGGTGGCCACCGGCCTGCTCGAGACGCTGGCCGGCGCCTCCCGCGACCCCGAACACCCGCTGGGCGCGCTGCAGCCGGAACTCGACGGACTGCTCGCCAAACTGCTGGCGTTGCGCGGTACCGTATGAGCGCGGCGGCAACGCCGCGACGCTAACCGGCCGTTCACCGCTTCCGGTTATCGTGCATCGCCTCCGTCTCCACTTCCACGGGCCGAACCGATGAACCTCCGCACCCTGCTGTTGCCCGCCGCCTGCCTGGCCGTCGCCGCCAGCGTGCAGGCCGCTCCCCGCCTCGACGGCCACCGGCTCGTGGTCGAAGCCGCCGATGTGCAGCAGTACCTGGACGGCAGCTTCCCGCGCTCGCAGAAGGCGCTGGGGGGCCTGCTCGCGCTGACCGTCAGCCAGCCGCGGCTGACGCTGCCGGCCGGCAGCCGCCTGGACCTGCAGTTCGACCTGGCCGCGGGCGCCGGCGGCGGTGCGCCCAGGCCGGTCGGCAACGTGCAGCTCAGCAGCGGCCTGCGCTACGACGCGCAGACCCGCGGCTTCCACCTCGACCAGCCCAGCGTGGAGACGTTCCGTCCTGCGGTGGCCGGTGCCGAGCTGGATTCCGCCACCCGCGGCCTGCTCAACACCTGGCTGGCCGACTACGCCCGCCGCGAACCGATCTACCGCATCGAGCCGGCCATCGCCAATGTCATGGGCGCGCTGCAGGTCAAGACGATCGGCATCGAGAACGGCCGCATCGCCGTGGACTTCAACAAGGATCTCGGCGCCCTGGTGCCGCAGGGACTGCTCGGCCACTGAGCCGGGCCGCCCCGGCGCCCGGTACCGCGGTGCCGGGCACGGGCGTGGCTCAGCGCTTGCGCTTGGGCTGCAGCATGGTGCCGGTGCACTTAGGCGAGCCGCAGCGGCAGGCCCAGATCTGCTTCAACCGCGGGGTATGCCGCTCGGCCAGGGTGATGCCGTAGTTGTAGGTCAGCTCCTCGCCAGGGCGGATCGCGCGGATCGCCTCGACGAACACCTTGTCGGCGGTGCGGTCGTCGCCATCGGCCTCTTCACTGACCGCTTCGCAGTTCGGGTCGCAGCTGTGGTTGATCCAGCGCGCGTCGTTGCCCTTGCGGTTGGCATCGATCACATAGTCGTCGTTCAGGGTGAACAGGAAGGTATGCCCGCTCTCCACGTCGCCGGCATCGTCCGCATCCACCTCGGCGTGGGTACGCAGCTGTCCCTTGTACTGGATGATGCGTTCGCCCTTGGCGATCGCGGCCAGCGCGAACACGCCATTGCCGTGGATGGTGGACTTGCGGGCCTGGATCTTCTTGGGCATGTACATGACCGGGGAAACGAGTGGGAACCGGGATTCTCGCGCAGTCGCGCCGGCTTCCCAAGTCCGGGCGGCCGGCCCGCGCCCGGGCGCACCGCGGCCGCGGCGGGTTAGGGGCCACGCGCACGGTGGCCTCGCACCGCTTCCTGGGGCACCATGCACGCCCTCCGGCGTCGATACCGGCCTCCCGGCAGCGGGTTTGAGACCCGCGGCGCAAAAGAGTACAATTTAGGTACGCTTTCCACCCGACCCCTTCCGGCCTCCCCATGCTCCGCGTCACCAAGCTCACCGATTACGCCAGCGTCGTGATGACCGTGCTCGCCGCACGGCCGGGCGTCGTGCTGAGCGCGACCGAGCTGGCCGAGGCCTCCGGGCTGGAACCGCCCACGGTCAGCAAGCTGCTCAAGCCGCTTGCCCAGGCCGGGCTGGTGGAAGGCCTGCGCGGGGTGCGCGGCGGCTATCGCCTGACCCGTCCATCCGCCGAGATCAGCCTGATCGAGATCGTCGAAGCGATGGAAGGACCACTGGCGATCACCGAATGCAGCCAGGAACTGAGCCAGTGCGGCATCGCCCACCAGTGTGGTGTGCGCTCGAACTGGCGGATGATCAACGACGTGATCGCCGACGCGCTGCGCGGCGTCACCCTGGCGCAGATGCTGCACCCCCTCCCCCACGCCGAACGCCGACGCATCGACGTCAGCGTCGTCCCCTGAATTCCTTAGGCAGCCTGATGGCCACCGAAATCATCGAACCCGTCGACATCGCAGATACCCCGAACCGCGAGATCCATGAACAGCTGGGCCGCAAGTACGAGGCCGGCTTCGTCACCGACATCGAATCCGAGTCGTTCCCGCCGGGCCTGGACGAGGACGTCATCCGCGCCCTCTCGGCCAAGAAGGAAGAACCGGAGTGGATGACGCAGTGGCGCCTGGACGCCTATCGCCATTTCCTCACCCTGCGCCAGCCCGACTGGGCCAAGCTGGAGATCGGCCCGATCGACCTGCAGGCGCTGAGCTACTACTCCGCGCCCAAGGGGCCGAAGTACAAGTCGCTCGACGAGGTGCCGCAGGAACTGCTGGACACCTACGACAAGCTCGGGGTGCCGCTGCACGAGCGCGCGCGGCTGGCCGGCGTGGCGGTCGACGCGGTGTTCGACTCGGTCTCGGTCGGCACCACCTTCCGCAAGGAGCTGGCCGAGAAGGGCGTGATCTTCTGCTCCATCTCCGAGGCCATCACCGAGTATCCGGAACTGGTGAAGAAGTACCTGGGCACGGTGGTGCCGGTGGGCGACAACTACTTCGCCGCGCTCAACTCGGCGGTGTTCTCCGACGGCAGCTTCGTGTTCGTGCCCAAGGGCGTGCGCTGCCCGATGGAGCTGAGCACCTACTTCCGCATCAACGCCAACAACACCGGCCAGTTCGAGCGCACGCTGATCGTCTGCGAGGACAAGGCCTACGTCTCCTACCTTGAAGGCTGCACCGCGCCGATGCGCGACGAGAACCAGCTGCATGCGGCGGTGGTCGAGCTGGTGGCGCTGGAAGACGCCGAGATCAAGTACTCCACGGTGCAGAACTGGTACCCCGGCGACGAGAACGGCGTCGGCGGCATCTACAACTTCGTCACCAAGCGCGCCGAATGCCGCGGTGCGCGCTCCAAGGTCACCTGGACCCAGGTGGAGACCGGCTCGGCCATCACCTGGAAGTACCCGTCCTGCGTGCTGCTCGGCGACGACTCGGTCGGCGAGTTCCACTCCGTGGCGCTGACCCACCACCGCCAGCAGGCCGACACCGGCACCAAGATGATCCACGTCGGCAAGCGCACCAAGAGCAAGATCGTGTCCAAGGGCATCAGCGCCGGCCGCGGCCAGAACACCTACCGCGGCCTGGTGCGGGTGGACCGCGGCGCCGAGGGCGCGCGCAACTACACCCAGTGCGACTCGCTGCTGATCGGCAAGCAGTGCGGCGCCCACACCTTCCCCTACATCGAGGTGAAGAACCCCGGCGCCACCATCGAGCACGAGGCCACCACCTCCAAGATCTCCGAGGACCAGCTGTTCTACTGCCGCGCGCGCGGCATCGATCCGGAGAACGCCGTATCGATGATCGTGGACGGCTTCTGCAAGCAGGTATTCCGCGAACTGCCCATGGAGTTCGCGGTCGAGGCCAAGAAGCTGCTCGAGGTCAGCCTGGAAGGGTCGGTCGGATGAGCCGCCTGCCGCTGCTCCTGCTGGCGCTGCTGCCGGCAGGCGTCCCGGCCGCGGCGGCGGCGGACCGGGCCTGCGACGACGCCCGTACCCAGCTGGACCTGGACGCCTGCGCCGCGCGCGCAGCCGACGCCGCCGACGCCGAACTCAACACCGTGTACCGGCAGGTACTGCGGACGCTGCAGGGGCAGCCGGCGGCCATCGACGCGCTGCGTGCCGCGCAGCGCCTGTGGATTCCACTGCGCGATGCCGACCTCCAGGCGCGCTATCCGGTCGCCAGCGACGAGGATCCGCGCGTGCTGTACGGCTCCAGCTACCCGATGCGGCGCTCCAGCGCCGAGGCCGAACTCACCCGGCAGCGCACCCGCTGGCTGCGCGCCACCTTCCTCGATCGCGCCGAAGGCGAACTCTGATCGCCCCGCCCCACCTCTCTATTGAAGACCGCACCCACATGCTGAAGATCGACAACCTCCACGCAAGCATCGCCGGCAAGGAAATCCTCAAGGGCCTTTCGCTGGACGTGAAGCCCGGCGAAGTCCACGCCATCATGGGCCCCAACGGCGCCGGCAAGTCGACCCTGGGCAACGTGCTCGCCGGCCGCGACGGCTACGAGGCCACCGAAGGCAGCGTGCGTTTCGAGGACGGCGACCTGCTGGCGCTGGACCCGGAGGCCCGCGCGGCCGCCGGCCTGTTCCTGGCGTTCCAGTACCCGGTGGAGATCCCGGGGGTCAACAACACCTACTTCCTGCGCGCCGCGCTCAACGCCCAGCGCAAGGCGCGCGGCGAGGAGGAACTGGATTCCATGCAGTTCCTGAAGCTGGTGCGGCAGAAGCTGGCGGTCCTGCACCTGAAGGACGAACTGCTGCACCGCGGCGTCAACGAGGGCTTCTCCGGCGGCGAGAAGAAGCGCAACGAGATCTTCCAGCTGGCGGTGCTGGAGCCGAAGCTGGCGATCCTGGACGAAACCGACTCGGGCCTGGACATCGACGCGCTCAAGACCGTGGCCGACGGCGTCAACGCCCTGCGCTCGCCGCAGCGTTCGTTCGTGGTCATCACCCACTACCAGCGCCTGCTCGACTACATCAAGCCGGACGTGGTCCATGTCCTGGCCGACGGCCGCATCGTCAAGAGCGGCGGGCCGGAACTGGCGCTGGAGCTGGAAGCGCACGGCTACGACTTCCTCAAGGACCGCGTGGTGCGCGAGGCGGCCAAGTAATGAGCGCGCTCCTGGAATCGCTGGCCGCGGGGTTCCGCGGCAGCCACGAACGCGCGCAGCTGCTCGAAGCGGCCCTGCAGGCCGGCCTGCCCGCCCACCGCGACGAGGCCTGGAAGTACACCTCGCTGCGCCAGCTCGAACGCCGCCGCTTCGGCACCGCGCCGCAGCAGGCCGCGGCCATCGACACCGCGCTGCTGGCCGGCATCCCCGCGCCGCGGCTGGTGTTCGTCAACGGCCGCCATGCCGAAACCCTGAGCGACCTGGCCGGGCTGGACGCGGGCGTGCAGGTGCGGACCCTGTCCTCGCTGCTGGCGACCGGCGACGCGCCCGGCTTCCTCGGCCGCCGCTTCGAACGCCCTGACGAAGTCTTCGCCCAGCTCAACGCCGCGCTCGCCGATGAAGGCGTGCTGGTGGACGTGGCGGAGGACGTCGCCGCGCAGCACCCGCTGCACCTGGTGTTCGTCAGTGCACCGCAGGCGGCGGACCCGGCGCCGGAGAGCGGCGCGAAGGCCGCCGACGACATCGCCTGGCACCACCGCCACCGCATCGAACTGCGCCGCGGCGCGCGCCTGGGACTGGTCGAGCACCACCTCCAGGCCGGCGACAGCGCCCACCTGGACAACACCCTGGTGCATGTCCACCTGGCGCGCGATGCAGCGCTCTCGCACGCCCGCGTGCAGACCGATGCCGCACGCGCCACCTCGCTGCTGCGCACCGACGCGGTGCTGGCGCGCGATGCGCAGTACCGGCGCATCGACCTGGAACTGGGCGCTGCGCTCACCCGCCACGAGCTCAACGTGCGGCTGGAGGGCGACAACGCCCTGCTGGTCGCCAACGGCGTGCTGCTGGGTACCGGCCGCCGCCACCTGGACACCCGCCTGGGCATCGAGCACATCGCCCGCGACACCCGCGCCGAGCTGGTCTGGCGGGGCATCGCCAGCGACCGCAGCCGGGTGGTGTTCCACGGCGGCATCGGCATCCGTGCGGGCGCCGACGGCACCGATGCCAACCTCTCCAACAAGAACCTGCTGCTGTCGGCCGATGCCGAGATCGACACCCAGCCGACCCTGGTGATCGACGCCGACGAGGTCAAGGCCGCGCACGGCGCGACCGTCGGCCAGCTCGACGCCGACGCGCTGTTCTACCTGCGCACGCGCGGGCTGCCGGCCGAGCAGGCCCGTGCCCTGCTCAGCGCCGCGTTCTGCCACGAGCCGCTCGCCGCGGTGGACGGTGCGCTCACCGCCACGCTGGCCGCGCACCTGGACCAGGCGCTGCAGCAGGTGGGCATGGCATGAGCCCGACCCCGCCGACCCCCGCCGGCGCGCCCGACTGGGCGCGGGTGCGCGCCGACTTCCCGCTGCTGATGCGCGAGGTCAACGGCAAGCCGCTGGTGTATTTCGACAACGCCAACACCGCGCAGAAGCCGCTGCCGGTGATCGACGCGGTGGATGCCTTCTACCGCCGCTACAACGCCAATGTCAGCCGCGCGGTGCATGCGCTGGGCACCGAGGCCACCGAGGCCTACGAGGGCGCCCGGGCGCGCCTGGCGCGGTTCCTCAACGTGCCCGGCGACGAGCTGGTGCTGTGCAACGGCACCACCTTCGCGCTCAACCTGGTGGCCTATTCGTGGGCCCTGCCGCGGCTGCAGGCCGGCGACGTGATCCTGGTCTCGCGCATGGAGCACCACGCCAACATCGTGCCCTGGCAGCTGGTGGCGCAGCGGACCGGCGCGCACATCCGCGTGGCCGAGATCCTGCCCGACGGCAGCCTGGACCTGGACGCGCTCAACGCGGCCATGACCGGCGAGGTGAAGCTGCTGGCCCTGGCCCATGTCTCCAACGTCCTGGGCACCGTCAACCCGGTGCGCGAGATCTGCCGCGAAGCACGCCGGCGCGGCATCGTCACCGTGATCGACGGCTCCCAGGCCGCACCGCACCTGACCCTGGACGTGGCCGCCATCGGCTGCGACTTCTACGCCGTCACCGGGCACAAGATGTGCGGCCCCACCGGCACCGGCGCGCTGTGGGCGCGCCGCGAGCTGCTGGAGGCGATGCCGCCGTTCATCGGCGGCGGCGAGATGATCAAGCAGGTCAGCTTCGACGGCACCGTGTTCAACGACGCCCCGCACAAGTTCGAGGCCGGCACGCCGAACATCGCCGGCTTCGTCGGCCTGGGGGCCGCGGTGGACTACCTGGAAACGCTGGGACGCGAGCACATCGCCGCGCGCGAACAGGCGCTGCTGGCGCACCTCACCGAGGAACTGCAACGCGTGGACGGGGTACGCATCTTCGGCACCACGCCGCACAAGGCCGCGGTGGTGTCGTTCCTGGTGGAGGGCGCGCATGCCCACGACCTCGCCACCCTGCTCGACCTGGAAGGCGTGGCGGTGCGCTCGGGACAGCATTGCGCGCACCCGCTGCTGCAGTATTTCGGCGTCGCCGCCACCTGCCGCGCCTCGCTGGCGTTCTACAACACCCACCAGGAGGTGGAGGCGTTCATCGCCGCGTTGCAGAAGGCCCGCGCCCTGCTCGGCTGATCCCGCGCCCCCCGGGCTCCGCCCCGTCCGGCCGGGGCGGGGCCGCTCAGGCCGCCTTGCCGCCGGCCTCGGCGATGGCCTGCTCCACCTGCCGCGCATCGACCGGCCCCAGGAACTGCCGCGCGACCTTGCCGTCCGGTGCGATCAGGTAGGTCATCGGCAACCCGCGCGGGGTGGCGAAGTCGCTCGGCGGGTCGTACGGGTCCAGGATCGCGACCGGATACGTCACCGGGTGCTTCTCCAGGAAGGCGCGCATTTCATCGGCCTCGATGTCCTCGTAGGCCAGGCCGACCACCTCGACATTGGCGCGCATGGCATGCAGCGCCGACAGTTCGGGCATTTCCTGCAGGCACGGCCCGCACCACGTCGCCCAGAAGTTGATCACCACCCACTGCCCGCGGTGGCGGGCCAGGTCGTAGTCGCTGCCGTCCACGGTCCTGATCCGCAGCTGCGGCGTCTCCACGGTGCGCGCCTCGGCGTCGGCGGCCGGCGCCACGGGTGCGGCCGGCGGCGCGGCATCGGCGGCCGGCGCCGGGTCCGCCGGGGGTTTGCAGGCGGCCAGCGCCAGGGCCAGCACGGCCAGGGGGAGCAGTCTCGGGGTCATCGTTGGTCTCCGGTGATGGCGTAGATCTCGTCCACACGGCGCTTGAGCAGCGCGCGCAGCGGCACCCGCAGTTCGTCCAGTGCCTGGCAGGCCGCCTGGCCCAGCGCGTCCTCGCGGAACGGCAGGTATTCCTCGGCGACCGGGATGCGCAGCTGCGAGCTCTCGTACAGCTCGCGCAGGCTCACGCCCGCCAGGTCGCGGGCCAGGAACCAGTGGCCGGCCTCGTCGCGGTGCAGCAGGCGGATGCTTTCCATCTGCGCCAGCAGCTCCTGCAGCAGCGAGTCGGTCAGCATCGGCTCCAGTGCCAGCAGGCGGTCCTCGTCCAGGCCGCGCCCCTGCGCGCGGGCTTCGCGGAACCGCCCGATCAGGCGCAGCAGCCCGTACAGCTCGCAGCCCTGCGGCAGGCGCAGCGCGGCCGGCTGGTAGCGGAAGGCGGCGATCGAGGAGGACAGCGAGGCGCCGAGCAGCACCGAGACCCAGCCCAGGTAGATCCACAGCAGCAGGATCGGCACGAACGCCACCGTGCCGTAGAGCTTCTGGTAGGACTGGAAGCTGCCCAGGTACATGCCCATGCCCCACTTCACCAGCTCCAGCATGGCCACCGCCAGCAGCGCCCCGGGCACCGCGTGCCGCCAGCGCACCGTATGGTGCGGCACCACCCGGTAGACCAGCATGACGCAGGCGAACTCGATCAGCACCGGCGCCAGCCGCAGCGCCAGGTCGGCCAGCCAGCGCCCCTCGACGGTGCCGAACAACGGCAGCGCGAACACCTTGGCCGACACCGCCAGCGAGGCCGCGGCCAGCATCGCGCCCAGGGTCAGCACCGTCCAGTAGACCAGGAAGCGGGTCAGCCGCGGCCGCGCCGAGGCCACCCGCCAGATCCGGTTGAAGATCTGCTCGACGCTGTTGAGGGTGATCAGCAGCGAGACCACCAGCGCGATGAAGCCGGCCGCGGTGAGCTGGCCGACACTGGTCGAGAACTGGCGCAGGTAGCCTTCCGCGGCCCGCGCGGCCGAGGGTACGAAGTTGGAGAACACATAGTCGCTCAGCGCCTCGCTCCAGCGGTCGAACATGGGGAAGGCCGACAGCACCCCGAACACCACGATCGCCAGCGGCACCAGGGCGAACACCGTGGTGTAGGCCAGCGCGCCGGCCGCCTCGAACAGGCGGTCGTCGAGGAAACGCTGCCACAGGAAACGGGCGAAGCTGGCCCGGCGTCCGCGGTCACGGACCCGTTCCATCCATAGATTGAGCGAATCCAGGGGTTCCATGCGGCAAGGGTACCCGATGCAAAGCGCGCCCCGCATCGCCGATACTGCCGCTCCCTGCGTGATGAGTGGATGGTGCGATGGCGGAGATCCTGGTGCTGTACTACAGCCGCGGCGGTTCGGTGGCGCGGCTGGCGCGGCAGATCGCCCGCGGCATCGGCGAGGTGCCGGGCATGAGCGCGCGCCTGCGCAGCGTGCCGCCGGTGGCCGCGATCACCCAGGCCAGCGCGCCGCCGGTCCCGGAAGAGGGCGCGCCCTACGTGGAGATCGCCGACCTGGCCGCCTGCGACGGCATCGTGCTCGGCAGCCCCACCCGGTTCGGCAACATGGCCGCGCCGGTCAAGCATTTCCTCGACGGCCTGGGCGCCGAATGGGTCAACGGCACCCTGGCCGGCAAGCCGGCGGCCGTATTCACGTCCACCGCCTCGATGCACGGCGGGCAGGAGTCGACCCTGCTGTCGATGCAGCTGCCGCTGCTGCACCATGGCTGCCTGATCGTCGGCATTCCGTTCACCGAGCCGGCGCTGAGCCACACCACCACCGGCGGCACCCCCTATGGCGCCAGCCACGTGGCCGGCGTGCAGGACGACCCCCAGCCCAGCGAGGACGAGGCGCAGCTGGCACGCGCGCTGGGCCGGCGCGTGGCCGACATCGCGCGGAGGCTGGCACGATGAACCGGACCGCGCCGCGCCACTCCACCCTGCTGCTGGCGCTGATGGCGCTGGCGGCCCTGTATACGTGGTGGTTCCTGCACGACCGCCATTGGCTGGCGACACAGCTCGTATTCACCGCACCGCCCCTGCTGCTGGCCATCGCCCTGCGCCTGGGCTGGCGGCGGGCGCCATTCTGGTCCGGCGTGCTGGCGCTGGGCTGGTTCAGCCACGGCGTGATGAGCGCCTGGAGCCACCCGGAAACCCTGCGCCTGGCACTGCTGGAGATCGTGCTGTCGCTGGTGGTGGTCACCGTGGTCAGCCTGCCCGGCCTGCGCGCGCGGTTCGGCAAGCGCAGCCCCTGACCCCGGGCCGCCCGCCCCGGGGCAGCGGGAGCCTGTTCCACGCAGGGCCGCGCCCGGGAGGCCGGCGGACGCGGCGCGGCACGCCCCGCATCCGCCACGCCTTATCATTCCCACCTTCACCGTTTGGATCCACCGCAATGATCGAAGACCTCCTGATCGTCACCACCGGCGGCACGATCGACAAGATCTATTTCGACGACAAATCCGACTACCAGATCGGTGACCCGCAGATCGGCATGATCCTGCGCGAGCTGGGCGTGACCTTCCGCTTCAACGTGATCCCGATCCTGCGCAAGGACTCCCTGCACATCACCGATGAGGACCGCGAACTGATCCGCGCCACCATCGCCGCGCAGCCCAGCCGCCACGTACTGGTCACCCACGGCACCGATTCGATGGTGGCCACCGGCAAGGTGCTCAAGGCCCTCACCGGCAAGACCATCGTGATGACCGGTGCGCTCAGCCCGGCGCGCTTCCGCGGGTCCGATGCCGAGTTCAACATCGGCTGCGCGATCGGCGCGGTCCAGTCGCTGCCCGAAGGCGTCTACATCGCCATGAACGGGCGCGTCTGGAACCCGGACAAGGTGCGCAAGAACGTCGAGGCCAACCGCTTCGAGCCGGCCTGAATGGCCCGGGGAACCCGCGCCACCGCCGCGCTGGACAAGGCCGGCATCGACCACGGCCTGCATGCCTACGATTATTCGGCCGAGGTGGACAGCAAGGGCCTGGCCGCGGCGCAGGCGCTGGGCATCGATCCGGCGCGGATGTTCAAGACCCTGATGGCCTGGGTGGACAAGCAGCCGGTGGTGGTGGTGATTCCGTCCGACCGGCGGCTGTCGCTGAAGAAGCTCGCCGCCGCCTGCGGTGGCAAGCAGGCGCGGATGATGGAGATCCCCGAGGCCGAACGCCGCAGCGGCTACCGGGTTGGCGGCATCAGTCCGTTCGCCCAGCAGCGCCCGGCAACCGTGCTGGTCGCCGACGCCGCGCAGGCCCACCCGCGCATCTGGATCAATGCCGGCCAGCGCGGCCTGCTGCTGGACATCGCCCCGGCCGACGCCCTGCACCTGCTGCAGGCCCGTGCCGCCGACCTCTGCGAAGAGTGACCCCGCGCGCCCCAACGCACGCGCCCCGCTCGAGGCGGGGCGCGTGCAGGCGGGCAGCTACTCCGGCGCGGACTCAGGCGTCCAGGCGCAGCATCCAGCCATGGCGGTCCGGCAGGCGTCCGTACTGGATGTCGGTCAGCTCGCGGCGCAGCGACAGGGTGACCTCGCCGGCCGGCGCTTCCAGGTCGCCCACCGAGAAGCCCTCGCCCTTGAGCTGGCCGATCGGGGTGATGACCGCGGCCGTGCCGCAGGCGAACACCTCGGTGATGTCGCCCGAGGCCACGCCCTGCTTCCATTCGTCGATGGTCACCTGGCGCTCCTCCACGGTCATGCCGCGGTCGCGCGCCAGCTGCAGGATCGACTCGCGGGTGATGCCCTCCAGGATCGAACCCGACAGTGCCGGGGTGACCAGCGTGTTGCGCTTGCCATAGACCAGGAACACGTTCATGCCGCCCAGTTCTTCGAGGTACCGGCCCTCGACCGGGTCGAGGAACAGCACCTGCGAGCAGCCCTGGGCCTGTGCCTGCTGCTGCGGCAGCAGCGAGGCGGCATAGTTGCCGCCGCACTTGGCCGCGCCGGTGCCGCCCTTGGCCGCACGCGCGAAATCGGTGGACAGCCAGATCGCCACCGGCGCCACGCCCTTGGCGAAGTACGGGCCAGCCGGGCTGGCGATCACGTAGTAGCTGGCCTGGTGCGCACCGCGTACGCCGAGGAACGCCTCGTCGCCGATCATGAACGGGCGGAAATACAGGCTGGCCTCCTCGGCATCGGACACCCAGTCCTTGTCCACGGCGATCATCTGCTTCAGCGACTCGACGAAGACCTCCACCGGCAGCTGCGGCAGCGCCAGGCGCGCGGCCGAGCGCTGCAGGCGGCGGCCGTTGGCATCCGGACGGAAGGTCCACACCGAGCCGTCGGCATGCCGGTAGGCCTTGATGCCTTCGAAGATCTCCTGGCCGTAGTGCAGCACCGCCGCCGCCGGGTCCAGCGCGATCGGGCCGTAGGGCCGCACCTCCGCGTCGTGCCAGCCCCCGTCCTTGTCCCAGCGCACGGCCACCATGTGGTCGGTGAAGTGCACGCCGAAGCCCGGCTTCTCCAGGATCCTGGCGCGCTCTTCCGCGCTGCGCGGACGGTCCGAACGGGTGACATGGAAGTTCAGGGACTGGGACACCGGATATTTCCTTTCCAGATTGCGGAGGGGAGCCGGCCGCCGCCCACGGGCGCGCCGGCATGGGGCACCACCTTACAACATGCCCGTTTCGAGCCGCGCCGCCTCGGACATCATGTGCCGCCCCCACGGTGGGTCGAACACCAGCTCCACGTCGGCCTCGGCGACCGTGGGGATCATCTCCAGCTTGCTGCGCACGTCGTCGACCAGGATCTCGCCCATGCCGCAGCCCGGCGCGGTCAGCGTCATCTTGACGTCGACCTCGCGCTGGCCGTCGTCCAGGTGCTTGATGTCGACCTCGTAGATCAGCCCAAGATCGACGATGTTGAACGGGATCTCCGGATCGAAGCAGGTCCGCAGCTGTTGCCAGACGAGCTTCTCCACGTCCTCGTCGCCGGCGTCCTGCGGCAGCTCCAGCGCCGCGGGCGGCTCCTTGCCGATCGCATCGCCGTCCTTGCCGGCGATGCGGAACAGGTTGCCCTCGACGAACACGGTATAGCTGCCGCCCAGGGCCTGGGTGATGTAGCCATAGCTGCCGGCGGGCAGGGTCACGCTGTCGCCCTGCGGCACCATCACGGCCGGGCAATCGCGTTCGAAATGGACGGGTTCGCTGCTGCGGGAATACATGGGAATCGATATGGGGACGCGGAGGCCTGCCCGCAAGACAGGCTATTTTATCCGACTGGGCGTGCCGGCCGCTGAAGGGCTATGCTGCGCCGATCTTTCCAGGAATGCCCATGCCTCCCCCTGTCCCGTCGCCTGCCGGCCGCTCCCAGCACTGGCTCTGGCCCCTGCTGTTGCTGCTGGGGAGCTGCACCCTGGTTGTCGCCTGGCTGATGGCCGCGCTGTATACCGGCACCCAGGCCGGCTGGATGGCCATCGCCGCCGCGCTGGAGGTGGTGTGGATGCTGCGCCTGGGCACGTTGGGACGGGGCCGGTTCCGCGTCCTGGTGGCCCTGCTGGCGACGCTGGCGATCACCGCGGCCGCCAACTGGGGCATCGCCGCCACCTACATCGGCGGCCCGATGGGCCTGTCGCCCTGGGAGTCGGCCCTGCGGCTGGGGCCGCACCTGGCCTGGACCCTGGTCGGGCTGGCCAATGGCGCGGTCGAGCTGGCCTGGTTGCTGGCCGCGTTGCTGCTCGCCTGGCGCATGGCCCGCTGACCACGGGCGGCGGCCCCCCCTCCGCGGCGGCCGGCCAACCGCCGGGCGTCCTCAGTGCCCGCCGTCCAGCGCCTTCAGCTCGCTGACCAGCGCGCTCGCCGCCTCGGCGCCGTCGCCGTACAGCATGCGGGTGTTGTCGGCATAGAACAGCGCATTCTCGATGCCGGCGAAGCCGGTGCCCTTGCCGCGCTTGATGACGACGGTGTTCTTCGAGTTGACCACGTCCAGGATCGGCATGCCGTAGATCGGGCTGCCCGGGTCGGTCTTGGCCACCGGGTTGACCACGTCGTTGGCCCCGATCACCAGCGACACGTCGGTGGTGGCGAATTCGGGGTTGATGTCGTCCATGTCGGCGATCAGGTCATAGGGCACGCCGGCCTCGGCCAGCAGCACGTTCATGTGGCCCGGCATGCGGCCGGCGACCGGATGGATGGCGAACTTCACCTTGACGCCGCGCTCGACCAGGCGCTGCGCGAGCTCCCAGATCTTGTGCTGCGCCTGCGCCACCGCCATGCCGTAGCCGGGCACGATCACCACCCGCTCGGCATAGGCCATCATCGCCGCCACGTCGGCCGCCTCGATCGGCTTCTGGCTGCCGGCGATCTCCGCCGCCGCCTGCCCGCCGCCGCCGAAATGGGAGAACAGCACCCCGCTGATCGGGCGGTTCATCGCCTTGGCCATCAGTCGGGTCAGCAGGATGCCCGCGGCACCGACCATCATGCCGGCGATGATCAGCGCCTCGTTGCCCAGCACGTAGCCCTCGAACGCCACGGCCAGCCCGGTGAACGCGTTGTACAGCGAGATCACCACCGGCATGTCGGCACCGCCGATCGGCAGGGTCATCAGCACGCCCAGCGCCAGCGCCGCCACGAAGAAGGCGATGATCGCCACCGGCTGCAGGCTCAGCGCCGCCCACACGCCCAGCGCCACCATCGCCACGGCCACCAGCAGGTTGAACGCCTGCTGCCCGGGAAAGGTGACGCGCTTGTCCAGGCGGCCGTCGAGCTTGGCCCAGGCGATGACCGAACCGGACAGCGACACCGCGCCGATGGCCGAGCCGATGATCGCCAGCACCAGCACGGTGGCCGAGGGCTGGCGTGCCGCTAGCGCGGCGATGGCTTCCGCGCTCCAGTGGCTGGTATCGCGCCCCGCCACGTCGGCGAAGCGCAGCAGCTCCACCGCGCCGATGGCCGCGGCCGAGCCGCCGCCCATGCCGTTGTACAGCGCCACCATCTGCGGCATGTCGGTGATGGCGACCTTCTTCGCCGACACCCATGCCAGGCCGGTGCCCAGCACCAGCGCCACCAGGATCAGCGCGAGGTTGTGCAGGCCCGGCAGGAAGAACGTGGCGACGGTGGCGAGCAGCATGCCCGCGCCCGCCCAGTGGATGCCGCTGCGCGCGGTCCTGGGCGAGGCCATGCGCTGCAGGCCGAGCAGGAACAGCGTCGCCGCCACCAGGTAGCTCGCGCTCACCAGCCAGGACAGCCCCTGCGCGGTCACCGCGGCGGCTCCCCGGCGCCCGGCTTGCGGCTGGACTTGAACATTTCCAGCATGCGCTCGGTGACCACGTAGCCGCCGGCCGCATTGCCCGCCCCCAGCGCCACGGCGATGAAGCCGATGATCTTCTCCAGCGGCGTGTCGGCGTGGCCCAGCACCACCATCGCGCCGATCAGCACGATGCCGTGGATGAAGTTGGAGCCCGACATCAGCGGCGTATGCAGGATCACCGGCACCCGCGAGATGATCACGTGGCCGGCGATCGCCGCCAGCATGAAAATGTACAACGCCACGAACCCGTCGCTCATTGTCGTCCTCTCCGCGGCTGCGGCCGCACAGCGCGCATCATAACCATGCGATGAACGCGCGCGCGACCCGGCCTGTCAACCGATGCGGCCTCCGGGCGTTGATACCGCCAGGACCGACCGGAACGCTACCCTGTGCTGGTGACCAGCTCCCCCATCGCCCCTGCCGCCGAGACCGCCCCCCCGGCCTCCCTGGACGCCTTCCTGGCCGGTATCGGGCCGCGCGCCTTCCGCTTCGCCGAGGCCGGCCTGCGCCAGCGCGAAGACGCCCTGGACGCGGTCCAGGACGCCATGGAGCGCATGCTCGGCTACCGCGGACAGCCGGCGAGCGAATGGACGCCGCTGTTCTGGAGCATCCTGCGGCGGCGCATCATCGACCTGCAGCGCCGCCGCAGCTTCCGGCTCCGCTTCTGGGCACCCGCGCAGGACGACGAGGACGCCAGCATCGACTGGGCCGACGACGGGCCCGGCCCGGCACAGCGGCACGAACAGCGCGAGGACTACGAGCGGCTGGTACGGGCGCTGCGGCAGCTGCCGGCGCGCCAGCGCGAGGCCTTCTCGCTGCGGGTGCTGCAGGAGCTGGACGTGGCCACCACCGCCAGGGCCATGGGCTGCTCGGAAGGCTCGGTCAAGACCCACCTGTCGCGCGCGCGCGACGCGTTGCAGAAACAACTGGAGGCCACGCGATGAACCGCCTGCCCACATCCCCGCACGGCGACCCCGACCGTTCCCTGCGGCACCTGCAGCGGCAGGCCGACGCCGCGCTGTCCCCGGCCACCCTGGCGCGCCTGCGCCAGGCGCGGCACCAGGCCACCCACGGTGCGCCCGCCCCGCGCCTGCGCCACCGCGGCTGGTGGCTGGCCACCGCCTGCTCGGCGGTACTGGCGGTGACCGTCGCGGTGCAGTTCCATCGCAGCGCGCCGCCGCTGCCGGCCGATGTCGCCGCCGATGCCAACCAGGCGCTGGCCGACGACGCCCTGCTGTTCGACGAGAGTCCCGAAATGTACCTGTGGCTGGGCTCTGATGCCCTGGCGATGGAGTGAGACCCATGAAGACCCGCCTGTACCTGTTGCTGCTGCTCCTGGCCTGCACCGCGCCCGCCTTCGCCCAGCCACGGCTGCCCGAATGGGACCAGCTCACCCCGGCCCAGCGCGAGACCCTGATCGCTCCGATGCGTGAGCGCTGGAACGCCTCGCCCGAGCGCCGCCAGCGGATGTACGACCATGCCCGCGGCTGGCAGCAGATGTCGCCGGAGCAGCACTCCCAGGCACGCCGCGGCATGCGCCGTTTCGAGAACATGTCGCCGCAGCAGCAGCGCGAGGCGCGCGCCCTGTTCTCGCGCATGCGCACCATGGACAAGGCCGAGCGCGAACAGCTGCGCGACCGCTGGCACCGGATGACGCCGGAGCAGCGCCAGCAGTGGCTGGACGCCCACCCCGAACACTGAGCCCGTACCCGCTGCTGACGGCGCAGCACTGGCCGGCGCCTGTCGAGGGCGGCCCGTGCCGGCCATCCGTACCGGCCTGCCTGCACCGCGTCCTGGTCACCGCATGACCGGACCCGGTGCGCACCGCCCCCGCCCACCGCCGTCCACAGGCCCCGGACACGCTTCCCCGGGGCGGTGGCTTGGGCCGCCGCCCGTCAGGCCGTGGGCGCGGCTGCGTCCGCGGGCCGTTCCGGCCAGACCGTCTTCGCCAGCAGTTCGTCGTCCCAGTCGAAGGCCAGCGCAGCGTCCTTCAGGAACAGTGCAACGAAGTTGAACACGTTGCGCGCGTACATCTCGCTGGCATGGACCGCTCCCATGCTCGCCAGGTCGAGCGGACCGGCGACGGTCACGCCGTCGACCTGGAAGGTTTCGCCCGGGCGCGTCGCCTCGCAGTTGCCGCCGGTCTCGGCCGCCAGGTCCACGATCACGCTGCCCGGTCGCATGCCGGCGACCATCGCCGCGCCGATGATCTTCGGCGCGGGCCGGCCCGGGACCGCCGCGGTGCAGATCACCACGTCCACGCTCCGGAGGTGTTCGGCCAGCCGGCGCTGCTGTTCGGCGCGTTCCTCCTCGGTGAGCGCACGCGCGTAGCCGCCCTCGCCGGCGGCGCTGACCCCCAGGTCCAGGAACTTGCCACCGAGCGACTCGATCTGCTCGCGGGTTTCCGGGCGTACGTCGAACCCTTCCACCTGCGCGCCCAGGCGCTTCGCGGTGGCGATCGCCTGCAGTCCGGCCACGCCGGCGCCCACCACCAGCACCCGCGAGGGACGGATGGTGCCGGCGGCGGTGGTCAGCATCGGGAAGAAGCGCGGCGCCAGTTGTGCGGCGATCAGCGTGGCCTTGTAGCCGGCCATGCCGGCCTGCGAGCTGAGCACGTCCATCGACTGCGCGCGGGTCGTGCGCGGCAGGCGTTCCAGCGGGAACACCCGCAGTTCCCCGGCCCGCAGCGCCGCGGCGCGTGCCGGGTCGGCGTCCGGATGCAGGCTGCCCACCAGCACCGTGCCGGGCCGCAGCTGCTCGATCAGGGCAACCGGCGGCGCCTGCACGCACAGCACCAGGTCCGCCTCGGCGAGCGCATCGTCGATCCGCGCCCCGGCATCGCGGTAGGCCTGGTCGGTGAACCCGGCGGCGCTGCCGGCGCCGGCCTGCAGCGCGACCCTCGCGCCCGCCGCGACCAGCTTCCCGACCGTTTCCGGCGTGGCCGCCACGCGCCGCTCGCCCACCGCGGCCTCCTTCAACACCCGTACCTCAACGGCCATGCCGGTCTCCGCTGCGCAGTCAAGAAGCTAGGCGCCGAATCGTAGCAAAGCCGGTACGGGTGCCGCGCCTCCCCCCGCCCGCGCTCAGTGCAGCGTGGCCGACGGCGGGCCCAGGCGGTCGATCACCCCCTGCATCGCGCTGTCGAACGCGCCGTCGTCCTCGTGTGGCCGCAGCCGCCCCAGCCGCTCCATCACCAGCAGCTCCTCCGGCGAGGCCACGCAGAAACGGATGCCGCGGCGGTTGACGAACAGCAGGCGCGAGGAGATCGGACTGATCCACGACAGCTTGCCCGCCTGCACCCGGCCGTCCTTGTCGACGAAATCCAGCCAGGTGCCGATCTCCATGCGCCGGAAACGCTCGGCGTCGGCCTGGTCGATGGCGTCGGTGCGGACGTCGGCGCCCAGGTCCAGGGCCACCGGCTCCGGCTCGGGCGCCGCCGGCAGGCTCACCCGCGGCAGTTCCGGCAACGCGCGTTCCAGGTCCGGGCGCGCCTGGGCGATGGCCTGCAGGGTGTCGTGCAGCGCCTCGATCGCCCCGGTGCTGCTCTCGCCGTGCAGGCCGACGCTGGCGAACACCTTGCGCAGCTGCGGCTGGATGGCCTGCAGCCAGGGCTTGCCGACGACATGCCGGCGCGCCTGCGCGACTTCCTCCAGCAGCACGTCGGCGGTGGCCAGCGCCTCGCCGACCGCGGGACCGTCCTCGCCCTCGCGCAGCAGGCTCAACACCAGGTGATGGTTCCAGGGCTCGCGCAGGAACCCCAGCACCGCCGCCGGCAGCATCCCGTCCTGCACCCGCGCCTCCAGCTCCAGGGCGGCGCGGGCGCGCGCCATCTCGAGCTTCTCCTGGCCGCGCTGGGTCTCGGCGGCACGGCGCTCGGCGATCTCGGAACGACGCCGGTGCTGGGCGAGGAAGTCGCGGAACTCCTCCTCCAGGGTCAGGAAGATCGTCAGGTTCTCGTTGAACCCGGCGATCAGCCGGTCCACGATCTCCTCGACCTTGCCCATCAGTGTCCGTTCGGCCTGGCTCTGCCCGGTATTGCCCTCGCAGGCCTCGGCCAGCGAATTGAGCAGGCGCCGCGCCGGGTGGGTCTTCTGCACGAACATGCGCCGGTCCAGCATCGCCACCTTGACGAACGGCACCACCAGGCGGCCGATCAGCTCGCGCGGCCGCCCTTCCAGCTCGCGCTCGTCGAGCATCACGTCGAACAGCATGCCCACCAGGTCGATGGCGTCCTCGTCCTTCGGGTCCAGCCGCGCCTGGCCCGGGTCCACGCCCAGGCGGGTGGCGCCGGACAACACTTCGTTCTTCAGCCGTTGCGCCAGCGACTCGCTCTGGTCGCCCACCGCCGCCCGCAGGGTCTCGGTCGGCGTGGCCTGCAGCAGCGACAGCACCGACATCATCTCGTGCTGGCTCAAGGGCCGCTCGTGCGCGCGCGGCTCCGGTGCGCCGGTAGCCGACGCGCCCCGTGCATCGCGCGACTGCGCGAGCAGTTCGTGCAGCGCTTCCAGGATCATGCTCTGGCTGCCCCCCGCGGCGTCGCCCTCCTGCGGGTCCGCCTGCGCGGCCCAGTGCGCGTTGAAGCGCCGCGCCCAGGCCGGCGGCTGCTGCATGCCGGCCGGGTCGGCATCGCCGGCCGGGCCGGCGTCGGCGCCCGGCTCGCCCGCCACCGGTGCCGGCCGCGCGGACGCATCGCGGCGCTGCAGCGGCGAGATGTCCGGCATCACTCCCGACTGCGCCAGGTGCTCGTCCAGCTCGCGGTAGATGCGCCCGGCCTGTGCGGCGAACTCGCGCTCGCACAGCTTGATCAGCACCAGCCGCACCTCGGCCGCCAGGTCGCACAGGCCGAAGGCCTCGTGCATGGCCACGCCGATGTGCTCGGGCCCGATCGGGTTGGTGTCCGCGTCCAGCGCGCCCAGCCCGGCGATGCAGGCCAGCCGGCGGTCGAGCCGCGCCAGCACCGGCTTCCAGTCGCGCAGCACCACGCCGGCGAAATTGCGCACCGCCAGCCGCGATTCCAGCTCATGCTCGGACACCAGGCTCAGGCCGGCCTCCTGCTGCCCGGGGCGGGCCATCACCGTCTCGGCCGACAGCGGCGTGCCCGCCTCCAGCGCGTCCCAGGCCTGCTGCAGGTGCGCGGCGAACCGCGCGGCGGCATCCTCGCGACGCCGGCGCAGTTCGCGCATGCCGTCCAGGAACGGGGTCTGCGCCGCGCCGGCATTGGCCGCGCGGTCGAACAGCACATCGTCGAAACCGGCCAGGGCCCGGCCGAACGCCGCCGCCAGCGCCGGCACCGCGATCCCGCGCGACAGCGCCAACAGTTCCGGCGTGCGTCCGGAACCTTCGGGAGACTGCGGATTGAAGATCATGCGCGACAACTCCGCACCCATGGCAGGTGACGATCGGCCATGGGCTGTAGGTGAGGAAGGCGGCCCCCTGCTTCCCGCTCCTGCATGGTAGAAGTCCCGGCCGGAACCGGCCAGTGATGCAGTCCGCACTTTGTGCCTCATGGTCGCCGCCGCGCGGTGCCGCGGTGCCGCGCACCTGCAGCGGCCGTGCAGGAACCATTGTCTATACTCGCTGGCCACCCTCACCGCACCCGAGCCATGACCGACTCCTGTTTCCTGCGTGCGCTGGGCCAGCGCCGTTCGGTGCCGTCGCTGCAGCTGGGCGAACCCGCCCCGGACCCCGCCACGTTGATGGCGATGCTGGCCGCGGCGGTGCGCGTTCCCGACCACGGCAAGCTGGTGCCGTTCCGCTTCCTGCGGCTGCAGGGCGACGCCCGCCATGCGCTGGGCGACTTCCTTGCCCGGCGCAGCCTCGAACGCACCCCGGACGCGTCGCCGGCGATGATCGAGAAGGACCGCCAGCGGTTCGCCCGCGCGCCGCTGATCGTGACCGTGATCGCGCGCCTGCAGGACAACCCCAAGGTGCCCGAGCAGGAGCAGCTGCTGACTGCCGGCTGTGTCTGCTTCGCCCTGCTGCAGGCGGCCCAGGGCTTCGGCTTCGGCGCGCAGTGGCTGACGGCCTGGATGGCCTACGACCCCGAGGTCGCCCGCCACCTGGGGCTGGCCGGCAACGAGCGCATCGTCGGCTTCATCCATATCGGCACTCCCCGTCTCCAGGTGCCCGAGCGCGAGCGCCCCGACCCCGCGCCCCTGCTGCAGGACTGGAGTCCCGGCCATGCGTGACCGGCGGCGGCCGCGCCCCGCCGCCCGCAGCCGCCCGCGGGGCGCGCCGGCATGACCCCGCTGTACCTGGTCGATGCCAGCCTGTACGTGTTCCGCGCCTGGCACTCGATGCCCGACAGCTTCCAGGATGCGCAGGGCTGGCCGAGCAATGCCGTGCACGGGTTCGCGCGTTTCCTGCTGGACCTGCTGGAACGCGAGCGCCCGCTGCACATCGCGGTGGCCTTCGACGAGGCGCTGGACAGCTGCTTCCGGCACCGCCTCTATCCCGACTACAAGGCCAACCGCGATCCGGCGCCGGAAGCCCTGCGCCGGCAGTTCGCCCACTGCAAGGCGCTGTGCGCGGCCCTCGGCCTGGCGGTACTGGCCGACCGCGACTACGAGGCCGACGACCTGATCGGCAGCGCCCTGCACGCTGGACGCGGCCGTGCGCTGCGCGGGGTGATCGTCTCCGCCGACAAGGACCTGTCGCAGCTGCTGGCCGGCCACGACCAGCAGTGGGACTACGCCCGCGACCAGCGCTGGGACGCGGCCGGGGTCAAGGCACGCCACGGCGTGCACGCCCACCAGATCGCCGACTACCTGGCGCTGTGCGGCGACGCCGTGGACAACATCCCCGGCGTCAGCGGCATCGGCGCCAAGTCCGCAGCCGTGCTGCTGGCCCACTTCGGCAGCCTGGACGCACTGCTGGCGCGCATCGACGAAGTGCCGTTCCTGCGCCTGCGCGGCGCCGCGACGCTGGCCACGCGCCTGCGCGAGCAGCGCGACCGCGCCCTGCTGTTCCGGCAACTGACCACCATCGCCCTGGACGCACCGCTGGACGGCGCGCCGGCGGACTTCGCGCGCGGCAAGGCCGATGCGGACATGCTCGCCGGCCTGTGCGAAGCGCTGCGCTTCGGCCCGCTTACCCGGCGCCGGCTGCTGGCCGCCGCCGGCCTGGACACCGCCGCCCCTCCCGCCCGTGAGCCCGCATGAACCCGAACTCCGCAGAACCCCGCATCGTCTATGAAGGCAAGTACCAGCGCATGGTCGTGCGCGGTACCTGGGAATACAGCGAGCGCACCCACGCCGGCGGCCTGGCCGCGATCATCGTCGCCGTCACGCCCGAGGACCGGGTGCTGTTCGTGGAGCAGTTCCGCGTACCGCTGCAGGCGCGCAGCATCGAGATGCCGGCCGGGCTGGTGGGCGATGTCGATGCCGGCGAGTCGATCGAGGCCTCGGCGGTGCGCGAGCTGGAAGAGGAAACCGGCTGGACCGCCGACCACGCCGAGGTATTGATGATCGGGCCCACCTCCTCGGGCGCCAGCAGCGAGCGGGTCGCCTTCGTCCGTGCCACCGGCCTGCGCCGCGTCGGCCCCGGCGGCGGCGATGCCAGCGAGGACATCACCGTCCACGAAGTGCCGCGCGCCGAGGCCGCGGCGTGGCTGGTGCGGAAGATGGCCGAGGGCTACGAGGCCGACGCCAAGCTGTGGGCCGGGCTGTGGATGATCGAGCACCACCTGGACGGCCGCCGCCGTGGCTGACGCCGGCCTGCCCCCCCTGCCGGCACTGCTGGATGCCGACGACCCCGCCGTCTACACCGTCCACCAGCCCGGCGGCAGCTCCCCGTTCCTGCTGCTGGCCGACCACGCCGGGCAGCAGGTGCCGCGCGGACTGGCCGGGCTCGGACTGGCCCAGGCCGAGCTGGACCGTCATATCGGCTGGGACATCGGCATCGCCGCCACCACCCGTGCGCTGGCCCGGCGGCTGGATGCCTGGGCGATCGAACAGACCTATTCGCGGCTGCTGATCGACTGCAACCGCCCGCTGGCCTCGCCGACACTGATCCCCGACGTCAGCGACCACACCCCCGTACCGGGCAATGCCGGGCTGAGCGATGCGCAGCGGCAGCAGCGCATCGCGGCCATCCACGCGCCGTACCATGCGCGCATCGCGGCCGAGCTGGATGCGCGCCGCGAGGCCGGCCGCCCGACCCTGCTGGTGATGATGCACAGCTTCACCCCGGCGATGAACGGCATGCAACGGCCGTGGCAGGCCGGCGTGCTCTACCACCAGGACACGCGCTTCGCCCATGCCCTGCTGGCGGCGCTGCGTGCCGAAGGCGACCTGGTGGTGGGCGACAACGAACCCTACGCGGTCACCCGCACCAGCGACTACGCCGTGCCGGTGCATGGCGAAGACCGCGGCCTGGTGCACGTGGAGCTGGAGATCCGCCAGGACCTGATCGCCGACGCCGCCGGCCAGGAAGCCTGGGCGGAGCGGCTGGCGCGGATTTTCCGCGACCTGCAGCCCGCACTGCTGGCACAGACCGCGGTAACGGCGTAACCGCGGCACCAGACCACAGCCGGAAGGACCGGACCGCGGGAACGCCCCGGCGGGGCACGGCCCCGCTCTACGGGAAACCAGCGGGTAGCGCCGGGCCATGCCCGGCCGGGATTGCCCGGGAACGCCCCAGCGGGGCGTGGCCCCGCTCTACGGGAAACCGGTGGGCAGCGCCGGGCCATGCCCGGCGGGGACTGCCCGGGAGGGCCTCAGCGGGGCAAGGCCCCGCTCTACAGGAAACCGACGGGTAGCGCCGGGCCATGCCCGGCGGGGACTGCCCGGGAGGGCCTCAGCGGGGCAAGGCCCCGCTCTACAGGGGACGGGTATGCAATCCCGGGCTCAGGCGAAGCGGTCGGTGGCGCGCACCAGGGCGTCCACGTTCTCCGCCTCGAACGCGGAATGCCCGGACGCCGGGGTGATCTCCAGCTGCGCCTTCGGCCAGGCCTTGTGCAGGTCCCAGGCGTTGCCCAGCGGACACACCACGTCGTACCGGCCGTGGACGATCACGCCCGGGATGTCGGCGATGCGGTGCACGTCGCGCAGCAACTGCTCTTCCACCTCGAAGAAGCCGCCGTTGACGAAGTAGTGGTTCTCGATGCGCGCGAACGCCAGGGCGAACTGCGGGTCTTCATGGCTGTCGACGAAGTCGTCGTCCACGTGCAAGAAGCTGGTCGCGCCTTCCCAGACGCTCCAGGCCTTGGCCGCGGCGAGCCGGGTGGCTTCGTCGTCGCTGGTCAGGCGGCGGTTGAAGGCCGAGATCAGGTCGTGGCGCTCCACCGCCGGGATCGCCGCGATGTAGTGGTCCCAGGCATCGGGGAACAGGCGGCTGGCGCCTTCCTGGTAGAACCACTCCAGCTCCCAGCGGCGCAGCATGAAGATGCCGCGCAGGACCAGCTCGGTCACCCGCTGCGGGTGGGCCTCGGCATAGGCCAGCGCGAGGGTCGACCCCCAGCTGCCACCGAACACCTGCCAGCGGTCGAGCCCCAGGTGCTCGCGCAGCTTCTCGATGTCGGCCACCAGGTGCCAGGTGGTGTTGTCCACCAGGTCGGCATGCGGCGTGGAGCGTCCCGCGCCACGCTGGTCGAACAGGATGATGCGGTACTTCGCCGGGTCGTGGAACTGGCGCATCTTCGCCGTGCAGCCGCCACCGGGACCGCCGTGCAGCATCACCACCGGCTTGCCATCCGGGTTGCCGCACTGTTCGTAGTACAGCGTATGGCGGTCGTCGACCTTCAGGGTGCCGACGTCGTAGGGAGTGATGGCGGGATAAAGCGTGCGCATGTGCGGACTCACTTGCTGGGAGAACCCCGATTGTAGAGCCGCGCGGCGCCGCGACGAACCCGGCACGCGGACCGCCGGGCGCCACTGCGCCACGGCGGACGCATTCAGTCCGCGAGCGGCTGTGGGCGCACCCGGAACCAGGCCGCATACAGGGCCGGCAGGAACACCAGGGTCAGCACCGTCCCGACGATCAGCCCGCCCATGATCGAGATCGCCATCGACCCGTAGAACGCGCTGCGCGACAGCGGGATCATCGCCAGCACCGCGGCCAGCGCGGTCAGCACGATCGGCCGGAAACGGCGCACCGTGGCATCGATGATCGCGTGCCAGCGGTCGTGCCCGGCGTCGATGTCCTGCTGGATCTGGTCCACAAGGATCACCGAGTTGCGCATGATCATGCCGGCCAGCGCGATGGTGCCCAGCAGCGCCACGAAACCGAACGGCACCCGGAAGATCAGCAGGAACAGGGTGGCGCCGATGATGCCCAGCGGCGCGGTGACCAGCACCATCGCCGCACGCGAGAAGCTGCGCAGCTGCAGCATCAGCAGGGTGACCACCACCGCCAGGAACAGCGGCATGCCGGCCTTGATCGAATCCTGCCCGCGCGCCGAATCCTCCACGGTGCCGCCCACCTCGAGCAGGTAGCCCTGCGGCAGGGCGGCACGGATGCCGTCCAGCGACGGCAGGATCTGCGCGGTGACCTCCGGCGGCAGCTTGCCGTCGGCGATGTCGGCGCGCACGGTGACGGTCGGCAGGCGGTCGCGGTGCCAGATGATGCCGTCCTCGAAGGCGTATTCCAGCCGCGCCACCTGCGACAGCGGCACCGCGGTGCCGCTGGGCGTGGGAATGGCCAGGCTCGCCAGCAGGTCCAGCTGCGCCCGCTCCTGCGCCGGCCCGCGCAGCAGCATGCCGATCTGGCGGTTGCCCTCGCGGTAGGTGCTCACCTCCATGCCCGACAGCGAGCTGCCCAGGAAGCGCGCGATCTGCGCGCTGCTCACGCCGAGCACGCGCGCACGCTCCTGGTCGACCACCAGCCGCACCACCTTGCTCGGTTCGGACCAGTTGAGGTTGACGTTGGCCACATGCGGATTGGCCCGCACCTGGTCGGCCACCTGGCGGGCGATGGCCTGCACCCGTGGCACATGCTCGCCGGACACGCGGAACTGCACCGGGTAGCCGACCGGTGGACCGTTCTCCAGCCGGGTCACCCGCAGCTGCACGTCGGCGAACTGCGGCACCACTTCGTCCAGCAGCCAGTCGCGCACCGCCTCGCGGGCATGGATGTCCTGCGCCAGCACCACGAACTGGGCGAAGTTGGTCGCCGGCAGCTGCTGGTCCAGCGGCAGGTAGAAGCGCGGCGACCCGCTGCCGACGTAGCCGACGTAGTTGGCGATGCCTTCGCGCTGCTGCAGCAGCGCCTCCAGCTTCCGCACCTGCGCCTGGGTCGCGGTCAGCGACGCGCCTTCGGCCAGCTCGATGTCCACCATCAGTTCGGGACGGGTCGAATCGGGGAAGAACTGCTGCGGCACGAAGCGGAACATCACCAGCGAGAACACGAACAGGGCCACGGTGCTGAAGATCACCAGCCAGCGCCGCCGCAGGCAGGCGTCCAGGAAGCGCCGGAACCGGCGGTAGAACGCGCTCTGGTAGGGGTCATGCCCGTGTTCGAGCTGCCGGGGCCGGACCAGGTTGGCCAGCGCCGGGTGGCGGTCCGCCCAGCGCAGGCGTGCCGCATGCCAGCGCGCGCCCAGGCTGCCCGGCCGCGGCGGCTGCGGGTTGTGCAGGTCCGGCAGCATCTTGTCGCCCAGGTAGGGGATGAACAGCACCGCGGCGATCCACGACACCACCAGGGCGATGGTCACCACCTGGAACAGCGAGCGGGTGTATTCGCCGGTACTGGACGCGGCGGTGGCGATGGGCAGGAAGCCGGCCGCGGTGATCAGGGTGCCGGTGAGCATCGGGAACGCGGTCGACTGCCAGGCGAAACTGGCCGCGCGCAGCCGGTCGTAGCCCTGCTCCATCTTGGTGGCCATCATCTCCACGGCGATGATCGCATCGTCCACCAGCAGCCCCAGCGCCAGCACCAGCGCGCCCAACGAGATCTTGTGCAGGCCGATGTCGAACTGGCGCATCACGAAGAAGGTCATCGCCAGCACCAGCGGGATCGACACCGCCACCACCAGCCCGGTGCGCCAGCCCAGCGAGAAGAAGCTCACCAGCAGTACGATCACCACCGCCTCGGTCAGCACCTTCACGAACTCGCCCACCGAGTCCTTCACCGTATGCGGCTGGTCGGAGACCTTGCGCAGCTGCATGCCGGCCGGCAACGTCTTCTGCAGCTCGGCGAACTCGTCGTCCAGCGCCTTGCCGAGCCGCAGGATGTCGCCGCCGCCCTTCATCGCCACCGCGATGCCGATGGCGTCCTCGCCCATGAAGCGCACCTTCGGCGAGGCAGGGTCGGCGAAACCGCGCTGGACCTCGGCGATCTCGCCGAGCCGCACGGTGCGGTCGCCGGCGCGGATCGGGAAGGCGGCGATGTCCTCGACCGACCGGAACGGGCCGCTCACCCGCAGCTGCACGCGGTCGCTGGGAGTCTCGAACCAGCTTGCCGGGACGATCGCGTTCTGGTCGGCCAGTGCCTGCTGCACCTGCTGCAGCGACACTCCCAGCGTGGCCAGCTTGGTGTTGGACAGCTCGATCCACACCTTCTCGTCCTGCAGGCCGAGCAGGTCCACCTTACCCACGTCCGGTACCCGCTGCAGCACCAGCTGGATGCGGTCGGCATAGTCGCGCATCAGCGCGTAGTCGAAGCCCTTGCCGGTCAGCGCATAGATGTTGCCGAAGGTGTCGCCGAACTCATCGTTGAAGAACGGGCCCACCACTTCGGCCGGCAGCTGCGCACGGATGTCGCCGACCTTCTTGCGCACCTGGTAGAACAGCTCGGGCACGTCCTTCGAGGGCATCGCGTCGCGGGCCATGAAGATCACCTGCGACTCGCCCGGGCGCGAATAGGACTGGATGAACTCGTACTGGCCGGTGTTCATCAGCGCCTTCTCGACCGGCTCGGTCACCTGGCGCGACACCTCTTCGGCGGTGGCGCCGGGCCACAGGGTCTGCACCACCATCGCCTTGAAGGTGAACGGCGGGTCTTCCGACTGGCCCAGGTGGCGATAGGACCAGGGGCCGATGAACGCCAGCGCGATCATCATGAACAGCACCAGCGGGCGGTTGCCCAGCGCCCACTCGGAGAGGTTGAAACGGCGCATGCCTCAGCCCTCCCCGCGCGCGGCGGGCGGTCGCCGGCCCGGCAGGACCGGCACCGCGGGCAGGCCGGCACCGGTCGCGCACCACCGAGCCGACACCCTCATCGCGGGGCCCCGTTCGACGCCGCCGGGGCGGGAGCCGCCACCGGCTGGTTGCTGCGGTCCACCGCCGCCACCGGCTGGCCTTCGCGCAGCAGGTGGCCGCCGGCCGCGACCACCCAGTCCCCGGCCGCCAGCCCGGACAGGACCGGCACCTGCTCGGCCCCGTAGGCACCCAGCCGGACCGCACGCAGGTGCACCGTGCCCTTGGCCGGGTCCAGTACCCATACCGCCGCCTGCTGCGGCGACGCGCCGGGCTGCACCGCCGCCAGCGGCACGCGCAGCGCACCGGTGCGCGGATGCGCGGCGAACACCCGGGCGCTCTGCCCCAGCTCCACCGCCTCCAGCGCCTCGTCGGCCAGGCTGACCCGCGCCGCATAGGTGCGTGCCTGGGCATCGGCCGCCGGTGCGATCTCGCGCAGCGTACCGGGCCAGCGCTTGCCCGGCCGGCTCCACAGCTCGACCTGCATCGCCTGGCCCACGGCGAAATCGCGGATGCTGCTTTCCGGCAGCGCGATGGCCACCTCGCGCGCGCCGTCGGCGGCCAGCGTGTAGATGGTCTGGCCCGCGGCGACCACCTGCCCCGCCTCGGCCTGGCGGCTGGCGATCACCCCGTCCTCCGGCGCGCGCAGCTGCGCGTACCCGGCCTGGTTGCGGGCGACGTCCAGATTGGAGCGGGCGGCATCGGCCTGCCCCTGCGCCGCCTTGAGCGCCGCGGTCTGCGCATCCAGTGCCGAGCGGCTCACCAACTGCTGCTCGGCCAGCGCCGCATAGCGCCGGTGGTCGTCGCGGGCACGCACCAGGTCGGCCTCGGCCGCAGCGTACTGGGCCTGCGATGCCCGCGCCTGCAGGGCGTAGTCGGCCACGTCCAGCTCGGCCAGCAGCTGGCCCTTCTTCACCCGCTGGCCGGCATCGACACTGCGCCGCAGCAGGTTGCCGCCGACCCGGAAGGACAGCGCGGCTTCCTCGCGCGCCCGCACTTCGCCGGGGTAGGCGGCCAGTGCCGCGCCCTCACCTTCGGGATGGACGACCAGGGCCGGGACCGCGGGGGCGGAGGCTGTTTCCGGTCCGCCGCAGGCGGCCAGTGCCGCCACCAGCAGGGAACCGCCAATCCATCGAACTGGGCTCATGGGTAAAGATCGCCTCGGGGGAGGAGGTAGGGGTATGGGCGTCCATACTGTACGAATCGGTATGGTATAAATATCGAACCCGCTGGTCTAGTATTGATCCATGTCCTCGCATCCTCGTCCCCGCACTCCCGGCAAGGCCACCGCGCGTGGTGCCGGTCCCGGCCGGCCCAAGGACCTGGGCAAGCGCGCGGCCATCCTGGAGACGGCCAAGGAGATGTTCATTGAGCTGGGTTTCAACGGCGTGAGCATGGACGGCATCGCGACCGGCGCGGGCGTTTCCAAGCTTACCGTCTACAGCCATTTCGGCGACAAGGAAACCCTGTTCACCGAGGCGATCCAGGCCAAATGCGTGGAAATGATGCCCGACGAACTGTTCGTGACCGACAGCGAAGGCCCGCTGCGCGAGCAGCTGCGGGGGATCGGCCACGCCTTCTTCACCCTGGTCAGCAGCGACGCGGCGATCGCCACCCAGCGCATGATGCTGACCCCGGAAACCGACGACCGGATCCGGCAGATGTTCTGGCAGGCCGGCCCGCAGCGCACCGAGACCGCGCTGGCCGAGTTCCTCGGCGCCCGCGTGGCGCGCGGCGAGCTGGCCATCGACGACCTGCCGCTGGCCGCCCGCCAGTTCTTCTGCCTGATCAAGGGCGAACTGCACGCGCACATGATGTGCGGGCTGTGCCCGGCACCGGCGCCCGGCGATGCCGCGGCCCATATCGACACCACCGTCGATTTCTTCATCCGCGCCTATGCACCGCGCGCGTAAGCTGAACGGACCGGAGGTCCGGATGACTTCCGGCACTGCGGCCGGTACGGGGGCGCGGCGATGCTTGCCACGCACCGGCGGCGCCAACAGGTAAAATGGCCGGCCCACTGCGCCGGATTGACGAGAACCATGACGATCGATTACTCCCACGCCCGCGAAATGATGGTCGAACAGCAGGTACGTCCCTGGGACGTGCTCGACCTGCGTGTGCTGGATGTCCTGGCGCGGCTGCCGCGCGAGGCCTTCGTGGCCGAATCGCACCGGGCCCTGGCCTATGCCGACACCGAGCTGCCGCTGGGGCATGGCCAGAAGATGATGAAGCCGGTCGTCGAAGGCCGCATGCTGCAGGCCCTGGACCTGCAGCCCGGCGAGGAAGTGCTGGAGATCGGCACCGGCAGCGGCTTCATCAGCGCCTGCCTGGGCGAGCTGGCACGCGAGGTGGTGAGCCTGGAGATCCAGCCCGAACTCGCCGCGCGCGCGCGCGCGAACCTGGACGCCGTCAAGCTGGGCGCGAATGTCCGCATCGAGGTCGCCGATGCGCTGCAGTGGCAGACCACGCGCCATTTCGATGCGGTCTGCGTCACCGCCGCGGTGGACACGCTGCCGACCCTGTTCCTCAATTGGCTGCGCCCGGGCGGCCGCCTGTTCGTCATCCGCGGCCAGTCCCCGGTGATGGAAGCGGTGCTGGTCAAGGCCGACGGCAGCACCGAATCCCTGTTCGAAACCGACGTCGATTACCTGCAGGGCGCCGCACCGGCGCCGCAGTTCCAATTCTGATCCGATACACCCAAGGAAGCCGCAATGATTCGCCGATCCCTCGCACTTGCGCTGGCTGTCTCCCTCTCGCCCCTGGCCGCCAACGCCGCCGACCTGCTGCAGGTCTACGAAATGGCCCGCAACGGCGACCCGCAGCTGGCCTACGCCGAGTCCAACCGGCTGTACACCAAGGAAGGCCAGGTGCAGGCGCGCGCGGCCCTGCTGCCCGCACTGGGCGGTGAGGCATCGCTGAACCGTACCCGCACCGAAGCGGACGGCGTCAGCGGTTCCACCACCAGCAAGCAGCGCCAGTACAGCGTCAGCGGTTCGCAGACGCTGTTCAACTGGACCCAGTTCGCCAACCTGCAGGCCCAGCGCGAAATCAGCAAGGCGGCGGATTTCGACCTCGAATCCGCCAACGACGACCTGATCGTGCGCACCGCCACCACCTACTTCAATGTCCTGGTGGCGATCGAATCGCTCAGCGCCGCACAGACCAACGAGGCGGCCGCGAAGAAGCAGTTCGACTATGCCGACAAGCGCCTGGAAGTCGGCCTGGCGCCGATCACCGACGTGCACGAAGCCCGCGCCCAGTACGACCAGGCGCGCGCCGACACGATCCTCGCCCGCAACACCCTGGCCGACGCCTACCAGGCGCTGAGCGAACTGACCGGCCAGCCGGTGCAGGGCCTGCGCAGCCTGCCGGAGGATTTCCGTCCGGAGCTGCCCGCCAACCGCGGCGACGTCGACCTGCTGGTCAACGAAGCGTTCACCCGCAATCCCGCGCTCAAGGCCCAGGAGCTGAAGGTCAGCGCCGCCGAATCCGGCATCTCCGCCGCGCGCGGCGGCCACTACCCGACCCTGTCGCTGGGCGGCCGCTGGGGCAAGAACGCCAACTGGGGCGACAGCATCGGCGCCTCGTCGGCCGGCCCCGACACCACCACCAATTCGATCGGCCTGACCCTGAACGTGCCGATCTTCGCCGGTGGCGCCACCCAGTCCGGGGTACGCCAGGCCCTGGCCCAGCGCGACATGGCCCAGGACGGCTACGAGCAGCAGAAGCGCGCCCTGGACCGCAACACCCGCAACGCCTACCAAGCGGTGGTCGCGGGCATCAGCGAAGTGGAAGCCCGCCGCCTGGCGGTGGTCTCCGCGCAGAGCGCCTACGACGCCTCGCAGGTCGGCCTGGAAGTCGGCACCCGGACCGTGCTGGACGTGGTGCAGAACCAGCGCACCCTGTTCCAGGCCCAGCTCTACTACGCGCAGGCCCGCTACAACTTCCTGCTCAACCGGCTGCAGCTGAGCCAGGCCATCGGCGGCCTGGACATCGCCGAGGTGCAGGACATCAACCGCCTGCTCACCCGCGACGCCGAAGCGCAGCTGGAGCCGGGCAGCGTGCAGTAATACCCGTCGCCACGCCGCGGCAGGGAAACGGAGAAGGCGGGCCGAGGCCCGCCTTCTCCGTTTCCGTCCCCCTCACTCACCGGCAACGGCGGCCCGCCTCCAGCGAGCGCACCGGATTCCTGCGGTGCCGGGCCATGCCCGGCGGAGCCGTTGGCGATGCACGCAACGGGAAGGCCCAGCGGGGCGAGGCCCCGCTCTACCCCGCAGCCGTCGGACGACACCCGGCGACACAGGGCGGGCACGACCCGACGGGGACGCTCCCCGGCTGTTTCGGCTCTACCCCCACCATCCAGCTCTGTAGCGCCGGGCCATGCCCGGCGGAGCCGTTGGCGACGCCCGCAACGGGAAGGCCCAGCGGGGCAGAGCCCCGCTCTACCCCGCTGCCGTCGGACGACACCCGGCGACACAGGACGGGCACGACCCGACGGGAACGCTCCCCGACTGCTTCGGCTCTACCCCGCCATCCGGCTCTGTAGCGCCGGGCCATGCCCGGCGGGGCCGTTGGCGATGCACACAACGGGAAGGCCCAGCGGGGCTAGGCCCCGCTCTACCCCGCTGCCGTCGGACGACACCCGGCGACACAGGGCGGGCACGACCCGACGGGAACGCACCCCCCGGCTGTTTCGGCTCTATCCCGCCATCCGGCTCTGTAGCGCCGGGCCATGCCCGGCGGGGCCGTTGGCGATGGCCCGCACCGGGAAAGCCCAGCGGGGCAAGGCCGCGCGTTACTCGGGGGCCGGCAGGCGCGGTCCGATCAGCGCCAGGATCCGCTCCAGCGCGCCGCGCCCGTCGGCCACCAGTTCCAGGCCGGCATCGACCATCCGCGCGCGCGCCGGGGCGTCCTCCAGCAAGTGGACCAGGGCGGCCCCCAGGTCGTCGGCGGTACGGCAGATCCGCAGCGCGCCGGCCTCGTTCATGCGCCGCGAGATCTCGGCGAAATTGTGCAGGTGCGGGCCGGTGATCACCGCCGCGCCCATCGCCGCCGGCTCGAGCAGGTTGTGCCCGCCGATCGGCTGCAGGCTGCCGCCGACGAAGGCCACCTGCGCGCAGGCGAAGAACGGAACCAGTTCGCCCAGGGTGTCGATCACGAAGGCCTGGGTGCCGGCCGCCGGCCACTGCGCGCCACTGCGGGTGGCCACCCGCCAGTCCTGCGCCTGTACCAGGGCTTCGACCTTGGCGAAGCGTTCCGGATGCCGCGGCGCCCACAGCAGCAGCGCATCCGGGAAGCGCTCCAGTAGCCGCGCGTGCAGCGCCACGACCGCCAGCTCCTCGCCTTCGTGCGTGCTCGCCGCGATCCACACCGTGCGCCCGGCAGGCACATGCGCATGGAACAGCGCCCGGATCTCGGAAGGATCCGGCGGATGGATGTCGAACTTCAGGTTACCGGCCACCTGGATCTGGTCCGCGCGCGCGCCGAGCAGGCCGAAGCGGCGTGCATCCTCGCGCGACTGCGCGGCGATGCAGGTCACCGTGCGCAGTGCGCGCCCCAGCAGCGGCCGGAGCAGCCGGTAGCCCTTCAACGAACGCGCCGAGAGCCGTGCATTGAGGATGTAGACCGGTATCCGCCGATCGCGGCAGCCGAACAGCAGGTTCGGCCACAGTTCGGTCTCCAGGATCAGCGCCAGGCTGGGCCGGAAATGGTCCAGGAAGCGTCCGACGCTGTCCGGCACGTCGTACGGCAGGTACACATGGTCCACCGCCTCGCCCCACAGGGCGCGCACCCGCTGCGAGCCGGTCGGGGTGATGGTGGTGATGACCCAGCGGATGTCCGGGCGCTGCCGGCGCAGCGCATCGACCACCGGCGCGGCCGCGTTGACCTCGCCCACCGAGACGGCATGCAGCCAGACACAGGGCCGGCGGCCGCTCTCCGGATACGACGCGTAGCGCTCGTCCCAGCGCTTGAAGTATTCGCGGACGCGGAAACCACGCCAGACCAGATGGTAGACGGTGATCGGCAGCAGCAGGTACAGCAGGGCCGAATACAGGCTCCGCAACAGCAGTTCGACGGGATCCTTGCGCATGCGCCCAAGGATACGGGCTGGCACCGGCGAAAGGCAGCGGGCGGCCGGCGCACGCACTTTCCCGCTTCACTTAGAATCCCCCCATGGCCGATACCCCCACCACCGCCACCCGCCCCTCGCTGTGGCACCCGCGGCACTGGCCGACGTTCGCCTGGCTGGCGCTGGCGGTACTCGGCGCGCGCCTGCCGTGGACGCTGCAGCGCGCCATCGGCCGCGGCATCGGCTGGCTGGCGCTGCACCTGGCGCGCTCGCGCCGGCATGCGGCGGAGGTGAACATCCGCCTGTGCTTCCCGGAACAGGACGCCGCCTGGCGGCAACGGCTGCTGCGCGACAGCTTCGATGCGCTGGGCGTGGGCATCTTCGAGTTCGCGCGGGCCTGGTGGGGCAGCATCGACCCGATCCGCCCGCAGGTCGAGGTGGAGGGTCTGGAGCACCTGCAGGCGCTGAAGGCGCAGGGACGCGGCGTGCTGCTGGTCTCGGGCCACTTCATGACCCTGGAGATGTGCGGCCGGCTGTTGTGCGACCACGCGCCGCTGGCCGGCATGTACCGCCGCTACCGCAACCCGGTTATGGAGTGGGCGGTCAAGCGCGGGCGCCTGCGCTACGCCGCCGCGATGTTCGCCAACGAGGACATCCGCGCCACCGTCCGCCACCTCAAGAAGGGCGGTTTCCTGTGGTATGCCCCCGACCAGGACATGCGCGGCAAGGATTCGGTGTTCGTGCCGTTCTTCGGCATGCCGGCCTCCACCATCACCGCGACCCACCAGTTCGCCCGCCTCACCGGCTGCGCGGTGGTGCCGTACTTCCACCGCCGCGAGGGCGGCCGCTATCTGCTGAAGATCGCGGCGCCGCTGCCGGATTTCCCGACCGAGGACGCCGTCGCCGACACCGCCCGCGTCAACACCGCGATCGAGGCGATGGTGCGCGAGGCGCCCGACCAGTACCTGTGGATCCACCGCCGCTTCAAGCGCCAGCCGGAAGGCCGCAGCCGCTTCTACGCACGCGGCGGCTGAGCCGGATCCCGCGCACGCAGCGCACCGGCGAACAGCGCCGCCAGCAACAGCGTCAGCCCGCCCCAGAAGGTGGAATAGAACGCGAGATGGGTGTTGAGCGGGAAGACCGTGACCGCCAGCGCCAGCGTCGCCGGACGCGCGCGGGCACGCGCCGCGGCATCGGCCCGGTGCCACGCCCGCCATGCCGCCAGCCCCCCCGCCAGCCACAGCAGCAGGCCGAGCAGGCCGGTCTCGGCCAGGATCTCCAGCACGATCTGGTGCGCATGCAGGGCCGGCCCGGCGCCCCAGGCACCCGGTCCGTCCTCCGCCGGACTGCAGGCGGGATAGGCTTCGCGGAAACCGCGTGCGCCGACCCCGGTAACCGGATGCGCGCGGACCATGCACACAGCCGCCGTCCAGATCCGGCCGCGCCCGGACAAGGCCGCGTCCACGCCGCCGGCATCGCCGTTGACGGCCAGCGCCGTGCGCGCGACCCGCTCGCGCACCTGGCTGGACACGCCCGCCAGCGCCGCCACCCCCAGCGCACCGCACAGCAGCAGCACCACCATCCAGCGGCTCCCCAGCAACCGCCACCCGCTGAACAGCAGGACCAGCGCATAGGTGATCCACGATGCCCGCGAACCGGCCAGGACCAGCACGCCGCCGACCGCCAACGCCGCCAGCAGCCAGCCCGTGCGGCCCCAGCGCCGGGCGACGGCGAACAGCAGGAACGGCGAAAGGCTGGCCAGCACCTGGCCGAACTTCAGGTTGCAGGGCCCGAACGCGCCGCTGAGCCGGTCCGCCGCCGCGGCCTCCGCGGCGCTGCACACGGCATGCCCATCGATCAGCACCTTCAGCCGGTCCATGGTCCAGAACAGCGGGCTGCCACCGGCCAGCGCCTGCAGCACCCCGTCCAGGGTCCAGAGGCCGGTGATCACCGCCAGGCCGGTGAACGTCGCCTGGCGCCGCGCATCGGTGGCCACCGCCGCGGCCGCCATCCACATGAAGGGCAGGTAGCGCACGCCGGCCAGCGCCTTGCGCCACGCCCGCGCCGGATCGACCGCCGCCGGCGCCGACAGCAGCTGGGGCAGCCAGTACGCCAGGAACAGGCCGCCGACCAGCGCCAGCGCAGGCGCCCCCGGCGCCATCACCGGCGCACCGCGCAGGCGGCCCTGCATCCGCTGCAGCGCCATCAGTCCGGCGCCCGCGAGCAGTACCGTCTCGGCCAGGCCCGGTGCCGGCCACAGCGCGACGAACGCGAGCACCGCGGCCGGCGTCCATCCGCCCGCGCGCTCCGGCGCCCGCGGCAAGGGCGCGTCAGCCGGCAAGTTCGGCATAGGTCTCCAGCGTCGCGCGCTGCATTGCATCCAGGGTATAGGGCAACAGGCGCGGCAGCGCCGGCGGCTGCAGCAGCAGGGCCCGTGCGCGGGCGGCCAGGGCATCGCGGTCGCCGTGGGCAACCGCGCCGGAAGGCTGCAGTTCTGCGAGCAGCTCGCCCACGCCGCCATGGTCCCAGCCCAGCACCGGACGGCCGCAGGCCAGGGCCTCCAGGACCGTGCGGCCGAAAGCCTCCGGCTTGTCCGACAGCTGCAGCACCAGGTCGCTGGCGGCGTAGGCCTGCGCCATCCGGGCGGTCGCCTCGGTCAGCGCCAGGCCCTCGCTCACGCCCAGTGCCCGCGCCTGGCGCTCGAGTTCACGGACATAGGCCTCGCGGCCGGGCGCACGTGCGCCGGGCATCCACAGGCGTGCGGCAACCCCCTGCCCGCGCAGGGCCGCCAACAGGTGCAGCGCATGGACATGGCCTTTCAGGCGGGTGCCGCGGCCCGGCAGCAGCAACAGCGGACCGGCACCGGCCAGCGCCGGATGCAGGGCCTCCACTGCCAGCCGCGGCCGCCGGTCGCCGGGACGGGCCCGCGGGAACTGCGCCAGGTCCACGCCGCGCGGGATCACCCGCAGGCGCTGCGCGTCGGTGTCCGGATAGTGCGCCAGCAGGTACTCGCGCACGGTCCTGGAGACGCAGATCACGCGCTCTCCGCCGGCCATGATGGCGCTGTAGCGCCCCGGCGAATTCAGCCCGTGCATGGTCGTCACCCAATGCGGGCGCCGCGCCTCCGGCAGCCCCCGCAGGGCATGCCAGCCGAGCCAGGCCGGCAGGCGCGAACGGGCGTGCACGATATCGGCCCCGAGCTCGGCGAACAGCCGCCGCAGGGTGGGTACATGCCGCAGGGTCAGCAGCGACTTGCGGCCGATGTCCAGGGTCAGGTGCTCGGCACCGCTGTCCAGCAGCGCCGGCACCATCCGCCCGCCCGCCGACACCACGACCGCACGGTGGCCCGCGGCCACCAGCGCCTGCGCGATCTCCACGGTCGAGCGCTCGACGCCGCCCGCATGCAGTGCCGGCAACAGTTGCAGCACTGTCAGGCGGCGCATCGCCGGCTCAGTCGGCCAGCACGAACACGGCGCCGCAGTACGGGCAGGCCGCCTCGCCGCTGGGCTCGTTCTCGATCGGCAGGTAGACCCGCGGATGCGAGTTCCACAGCGCCATCTCCGGCGTCGGGCAGCTCAACGGCAGGTCGGCGCGGTGAACGCTGTAACGCTTCTCGGTGTTGGCGGGCGCGGCGGTAGGGCTCATGGCGTCATTCACACAAGGGAAAATTCGGGACCGGCCAATTCTAGCAGCGCCGCGTGGAGGCACCAGCCACGGCGGGCATAGCCCCACCCCATGGGCATCGGCGTTTTTTTCAATGGTCGCAGCGGCCGCTGCTGCCTATGGTGGGAAGACGTCCGCCCCTACATCGGGCCTGCCGGGGAATCGCCATGCCGTCCATCGTCCGTCTCGCCGCCGCCCTCGCCCTGCTGGCCGGCCTGCCCTGCGGACAGGCCGCCACACTGCCGCCGGCGGACCTGGTGATCGCCGGCGGGCATGTCCACGACGGCAGCGGCGCGCCGGCCGTGGTCGGCGACGTGGTGATCGCCGGCGACCGGGTGATCGCGGTCGGTCCCGCGGCCGGCCGCCGCTACGCGGCCACGCGCACCATCGATGCCACCGGCAGGATCGTCGCGCCCGGTTTCATCGACCCGCACACCCATCCCTACACCTACCTGCGGTCGGCCGACGCCCGGATCCGCCGCAATGCGCCGTGGCAGTACCAGGGTGTGACCACCATCGCCCACGGCGTCGACGGCGGCGGCACCCCCGAGGTGGAACGCGAGCGCACCGCCTTCGAACAGGCCGGCATCGGCACCAACCTGGTGCCCTATGTCGGCTTCGGCCCGGTACGCCGTGCGGTGCTCGGGGACGCCGCGCGCGCGCCGGACGCCGACGAGCTGGCGCGCATGCGCGCCCTGGTGGCGCAGGGCATGTGCGAAGGCGCGTTCGGCTTCTCCACCGGCCTGTTCTATGCCCCGCAGCGCTTCGCCAGCCAGGCCGAGGTGGTCGCGCTGGCGCGCGAAGCCGCGCGCCGCGGCGGGCTGTACGACACCCACCAGCGCGACGAGTCCTCGTACGACATCGGCCTGCTCGCCTCCACCCGCGAGGCGCTGGCGATCGGCCGCGAGGCCGGGCTGCCGGTGCACATCGCCCACCTGAAAGCCCTGGGCAGCGACGTGCATGGCCAGGCGCCGGCGCTGGTGGCCCTGATCGAGCAGGCCCGCGCCGAGGGCCAGCGGGTCACCGCCGACCAGTACCCCTGGCTGGCGTCCAGCACCGGCATCACCGCCGCGCTGCTGCCCGGCTGGGCCGTGGACGGCGGCGACCGGGCACTGCTGCAACGCTTGCAGGCACCCGAGGCGCGCGCGCGCATCCGCGCCGCGATGGCCGACAACCTGCGCCGCCGCGGGGGCGCCGAGGCCCTGCTGCTGATTTCGGCCGGACAGGAATGGACCGGCAGGACCCTCGCACAGATGGCCGGGCAGTGGCGGATCGATCCGCTCGACGCCGCGCTGCGCATCATCGAGCACGGCATCCACCACCCCGGCCGCAGCGGCGCGGTCGCCTCGTTCAACATGGACGACGACGATGTGCAGCTGCTGATGCGCCAACCGTGGATGGTGACCAGCTCCGATGGCAGCGACGGCCATCCCCGCCAGTACGCCAGCTTCCCGCAGAAGTACCAGCGCTACGTGCGCGAACTCGGCGTACTGAGCACCGAGGCATTCATCCACCGCTCCACCGCATTGACCGCACGCATCCTCGGACTCGAACAACGCGGCGAACTGCAACCGGGTTTCTTCGCCGACGTGGTGGTGTTCGATCCGCGGCACTACCTGCCGCACGCCGACTACCTGCATCCGAGCGAGCTGTCCTCCGGCATCGCCCTGCTCGTGGTCAACGGCCGCATCGCCATCGAGGACGACGTGCAGACCGAGGTGTTGGCCGGACGCGTGCTGCGGCATTCGCCGCCGGCCGGCACCTGCCCCTGAAGCAATGCCGCAGCGGCGGCCGGACTCCGGCCGCTGCTCCGCGGCATGTACACGCATGCGCGTTCCGTCCCGCACGGTGCGTGGATTTTCCGTGCCCGCAGGACGCGTTGCACGCGCGCATCGCCATGTTTCCCGCGATAGCCACAAGCTATGCCTGACCAACGGAACGGAAAGTCAGCTCCCGTACATCCGTGGCTATCCTCGTGACAAGCGGATTTTCTCCGCGTCCATGCAAGGGGAAACGTCTGATGAAACCACAACCCGCTCTTTCCATCCTGAGCATCATGCTCGCGTCGGCCATCGCCATGGACGCCTCCGGCGCCGCCCAGGAGCAGGAGCAGGCGACGCCGGATTCCGACAGCGATGCGCAGCCCGCCTCCGCCACCACGCTCGACAGCGTGGTGGTGGTCGGCAGCCGCTTCGCCGGCAACAGCCAGACCGGCATGCTGCCGGTCAACACCGTCTCCGAAGAGGACATCCAGGCCACCGGCGCGGTATCCGGCGAGGACTTGCTGCAGAGCCTGCCGCAGGTCGGCGACATGATGTTCGACAACACCGACACCGCGTCCAACCTCAACGCCGCGCGCGGCGACGTGGGCTCGGTGAACCTGCGCAACCTCGGCACCGGCAACACCCTGCTGCTGGTCAACGGCCGGCGCATGGTCAACCACCCGGGCACCCAGACCGAGAACTACGTGCCGCGGCAGACCGCGAACATCAACGCCATCCCGCTGTACGGCGTGAAGCGCATGGAGACGCTGCTCGGCGGCGCCTCCGCGCTGTACGGTTCCGATGCGGTGGCCGGGGTGATGAACGTGGTGATGGACACCCACTTCCAGGGCCTGAAGGTCCAGGGCCAGTACGGCGGTTCGGAGGGTACGGACTTCCGCCAGGGCAACATCAACTTCAAGGCCGGACACTGGTTCAACGACGGCCGCACCCGCGTCACCGTGCTCGGCGGGCACACCTACCGCAGCGTGATGGAAGCGTCCGAGCGCGACTATTCGGCCAACCAGAACCACCTGGACTTCATGGTCGGCACGCCCTGGGAAGGCATGCCGGCGTTCGACGACCGCACCACCTCCAGCGCCTGGGGCGTGTTCCAGGCCCTCAACGGCCGCCAGGTCATGCAGAACGGCACGGCCATCACCAACAGCAGCGGCAGCTTCCACATCGAGCCGATCGCCAATGGCTGCGCCACCCGCCTCAACGACGATGTCTGCATCCAGAGCGGCGCGCAGAGCACCGCCATCGACCGCCCGCTGCGCTTCAACGCCAACTCGCAGCGTTACCTGATGGGCGGGCTGGACCGCAACAACCTGTTCAGCACCCTCGAACACGACCTGGACGACAACTTCGTCGCCTTCGGCGAGCTGAACTACTACGCGTCCCGCTACAAGGGCATGCGCGAACAGGCCGCCGCGCTCGCCGCCGCGCCGATCATCGTGCCGGCGTCCAACTACTGGAATCCGCTGGGTGCGAAGTACCTGGCCGACGGTTCGCTCAACCCCAACCGCCTGCCCGGGTTGGACATCGCCGATGAGGGCGTGGACCTGCGGCTCAGCAACTACCGCGCCACCGAGACCACGCGCCCGTACACGGTCGACGACGACTCCTACCGGGTCATGGCCGGCGTGCGCGGCATGCTGGGCGGCTTCGACTGGGAGAGCGCGGTGCTCTATTCGCGTGCCACCACCGTGGACACCCAGCACGGCTCGATCAGCAACACGCTGTTCTCCGAAGCCCTGGCGCGCAACGATCCCGGCGCCTACAACCCGTTCGGCGGCGGCAACCTGCTGGACTGGTCGGCACCGAGCACCGCCGCCAACGACCCGGCCACCATCGCCAGCTTCCTGGTGCCGGTGCGGCGCCGCGCCAGCGCCTCGCTGTTCCAGGTCGACACGCGCTTCACCCACGAACAGCTGTTCAGCCTGCCCGCCGGCGACGTGGGCCTGTCCTTCGGTGCCGAATGGCGGCGCGAATCGCTGAGCGACCGCCGCGACGGCCGCATGAACGGCCGCATCACCTACGCCAACCCGCTGACCGACGCTCCCACCTCCGATGTTCTCGGCGCCAGCCCGGCCGGGGACACCAGTGGCGACCGCAACGTGGCCTCGGCGTACGTGGAGTTCGCGCTGCCGCTGGTGAAGCCGGACATGGGCATTCCGCTGGTGCGCTCGCTGGACATGCAGATCGCCGGGCGCTGGGAGCACTATTCGGACTTCGGCGACGTCTCCAACCCCAAGGTCGCGCTGGCCTGGGATGTCGCCGACGGCTTCATGCTGCGCGGCAACTGGTCCACCAGCTTCCTCGCCCCCAACATCCTGCAGATGCACTCCGACGGCACCGTGGTCAGCAACACCCGGCTGGACTACTACCAGTGCGAGGCCGACATGCGCGCCGGACGCATCGCCAGCTTCAGCCAGTGCGGCAAGTCCTACAGCACCCAGGCGGTGCGCGAGGGCAACCTGGACCTGAAGCCGGAGACCTCCGACGCCTGGTCGGCCGGCATGGTCTTCCAGCCGCGCTTCCTTCCGCAGGCGGCCGGGCAGTTCACCTTCACCATGGACTACTGGTCCATCAAGCAGGAGGACATGATCGCCGTCACCGGCGAGCAGACCCACCTGGCACTGGACTACCTGCTGCGCATGCAGGGCTCGCACAACCCCAACGTCGTGCGTGATGCACCCGACGACGCCAAGCGGGACAACTTCGCCGGCACCGGGCTGGACCCGGTCGGCAACGTGCTGCAGCTGCGCGACCAGTACACCAACCGCCTGCCGCGGCGCACCCGCGGCGTCGACTTCGGCCTGTCCTGGCGCCTGCGCAGCGAGCGCTTCGGCCTGTTCAACGCCAGCCTCGACGCCAGCCGCCTGATCGAACAGACGCAGATGCCGTCGGACCTGGAGAACCTGATCGAGCAGGCGCAACAGTCGGGCCTGATCGACAGCGGTTTCACCATCCGCAGCGCCGGCAACCTGCTCGGCATCAACGGCACCCCGGAATGGCGCGCTTCGTTCAACGCCAGCTGGCGCTACCGCGACTGGAGCGTGGGCACCTTCGTGCGCCACGTCGGCGGGTTCGATTCCAGCGATGCGCAGCTGGCCGACGGCACCCTGTACCGGATCCCGTCCTGGACCACCACCAACCTGTGGCTGGAACGCCGCTTCGGCGAGACCGGCAACCTGGCGGCCAACAGCAGCGTACGCCTGACCGTGCGCAACATCGCCGACCGCGAACCGCACCTGTCCGGCCGCAGCCTGGGCTTCTACTCGTCGCTGCACAACGCCCTGGGGCGTGGCTACTACCTCACCCTGACCAAATCCTTCGACTGATTGAAGGACGCCAGCGGCCGTGCCTCCCATCCCGGGGATGCACGGCCGCCCCGGCCCCGCACCGGAGCCCCTGCGCTCCCGCCACGAACAGTGCCTGCACACGTACCGCACGCCACGTATCGGCGGCCACCGGCGAGTGCACGGCCCCATCCCGCCACCTGCACGGCTCTGCGAGCCCGCCCGCGCCGACCGGCGTGCGGGCCCACACCATCCGCGGCGCGGGCAGCGGGAGCATGACGTACTGAAAGGGAACCGGCCGGCGCCATCAGCCCGGACCGGCACGCAGCTGCAAGCCGCCGCACGGCCTCCTCCGGCACGCTCTCCCGCCCGGGGCCCCCAGTGCGGCCCCACATGGGCGCCGCCTCCCGCCTTTGCCCACCAACGCCGACTGGAAAGGCCGGCGCCGGCGGCCACCAGGCAGACCTTCATCGCCGGACGGCACACACCCCGCCCGCCGTCCGCGGCCATCCCGCAGGCGGCCACGGATACGACAAGGCCGGCATGACGCCGGCCTTGTCGCTGTCGATACCGAAGCCCCGGGTCAGCCGCCGCGCTCGCTGTCCATCTGCTTGCGGATCTGCGCATCCACCGCGGCGATCGCGCTCATGTTCAGGATCCGCCGCGAGGTCGCGCTGGTGGTCAGGATGTGCACCGGCTTGGCCACGCCCATCAGGATCGGCCCGATCGCCACGCCGTCGGTGAACACCCGCACCAGGTTGTAGGCGATGTTGGCCGCCTCCAGGTTCGGGAGCACGAACAGGTTGGCACGGCCCTGCAGGGTCGAGCCCGGCAGCAGCTTCTGCCGCAGCGCTTCGTCCCAGGCGGTGTCGCCCTGCATTTCGCCGTCCACGTTCAGGCGCGGATTGCGCTTGCGCAGCAGTTCGCGGACCTCGCGCATCTTCCGCGCATCCTTCGAATCGTGGCTGCCGAAGTTGGAGTGCGACAGCAGCGCCACCTTGGGCTCGATGCCGAACAGCTTCATGCGGTAGGCCGCCTGCAGGGTGGCTTCGCACAGCTGCTCGGCGGTCGGATCTTCCTGCACGTGGGTGTCGACGAAGAAGAACACGCCCTGCTGGTTGATCACGCCGGTCATGGCCGAGGTCGAGGTGACCCGCGGCTCCAGCGGCAGCACGCTGCGCACGTACCCGAGCTTCTTGTGGAAGCGGCCGACGACGCCGGTGAGCATGGCGTCGGCCTCGCCGCGGGCGACCATGACCGCGGCGATCAGGGTCGGACGCGAGCGCATCAGGTTCTTGGCCGCGGCCACGGTGACGCCACGGCGCCCGGTCAGCCCATGGTAGTACTGCCAGTACTCGTTGAAGCGCGGGTCGTCGTTGATGTTGGTGACTTCGATGTTGCCGCCGATCTTCAGCCGCAGGCCCAGGCGCGCGATGCGGGCCTCGATGACGTCCGGGCGGCCGATCAGGATCGGGTGCGCCAGGCCTTCATCGACCACGTTCTGCACCGCCTGCAGCACCACCTCTTCTTCGCCCTCGGCATAGACCACGCGCTGCTTGTCGGTGCGCGCGCGGTCGTACACCGGCTTCATCATCAGGCTGGTGCGGTAGACGAACTGCGCCAGCTTCTCGCGGTAGGCGGCCATGTCGGCGATCGGGCGGGTGGCCACGCCCGAATCCATCGCCGCCTGCGCGACCGCCGAGGACAGTTCCACCAGCAGGCGCCGGTCGAACGGGCGCGGGATCAGGTAGTCACGGCCGAAGCTCGGGGTCTCGCCGCCATAGGCGGCTCCCAGGTCGGAGGCCTCCTTGCGGGCCAGCGCCGCGATGGCGCGCACGCAGGCGACCTTCATGGCTTCGTTGATGCCGGTGGCGCCGACGTCCAGCGCGCCGCGGAACAGGTAGGGGAAGCACAGCGCGTTGTTGACCTGGTTCGGGTAGTCCGACCGGCCGGTGCCGATGATCGCGTCCGGACGGGCGCCGCGCGCCACTTCCGGCATGATCTCCGGGGTCGGGTTGGCCAGGGCGAAGATCACCGGATCCTTGGCCATGGTCTTGACCATGTCGGCGGTGAGGATGCCCGGGGCCGACAGGCCCAGGAAGATGTCGGCACCCTCGACGATCTCCGCCAGCGTGCGCTTGTCGGTCTCGCGCGCATAGCGCGCCTTCTCCGGGTCCAGGCCGGGGCGGCCCTTGTAGATCACGCCGTCGCGGTCGAACGCCATCACGTTCTCCGGCTTGACGCCCAGCTCCACCAGCATGTTCACGCAGGAGATGCCGGCCGCGCCCATGCCGGTGGTGGCGACCTTGACCTCGCCGATCTTCTTGCCGGTGATGTCCAGCGCGTTGAGGATCGCGGCGCCGGCGATGATCGCGGTGCCGTGCTGGTCGTCATGGAACACCGGGATGTTCATGCGCTCGCGCAGTTTGCGCTCGACCACGAAGCATTCCGGTGCCTTGATGTCTTCCAGGTTGATGCCGCCGAAGGTCGGTTCCAGCGACGCGATGGTCTCCACCAGCTTGTCCGGATCGCTTTCGTCCACCTCGATGTCGAACACGTCGATGCCGGCGAACTTCTGGAACAGCACACCCTTGCCTTCCATCACCGGCTTGCTCGCCAGCGGGCCGATGTTGCCCAGGCCCAGCACGGCGCTGCCGTTGCTGATCACCGCCACGAGGTTGCCGCGCGCGGTCAGCTCGCTGGCTGTCGCCGGGTCGGCCACGATGGATTCGCAGGCATACGCCACGCCCGGCGAGTAGGCCAGCGCCAGATCGCGCTGGGTCAGCATCGGCTTGGTCGCCACGACCTTGATCTTTCCCGGCGGGGACAACCGGTGGTAATCGAGGGCGGCCTGCTTGAAATCTTCGTTGGACATCGACGTAGGGACATGAATGGGCGGGGGAACGACCGATGATACCCCCGTTGGGTCGCCTGGACCTGTCGTTTTCCTGTCGGAATGATGCTGCAACCGCACATTTCCAGGCGATTGCCAAGCCCCCGATGGAACGTGCCGCGCTCCCCTCTCCCTGCCGTGTCCCGGCATCCGCGACGAGGCGCGGCCGCGCCGCGGCGATGCTCAGTGCAGCTGCAGGGTCACCGTGGTCCCGCGGCCGAGCGTGCTCTGCAACTGGATCTTCCAGCCAAAGCGCTCGCACAGCCGATAGACGATCGGCATGCCCAGACCGTGCCCCTTGCGGCGTTCCGGCTCGACCCGGAAGAACGGCTCGAAGATGCGCGCGAGCGCCTCCTGCGACATGCCGATGCCGGTATCGGCGACGACCAGCCGGTCGGCCTCGACGGTGACGTCCACCCTGCCCGCCTCGGTGTAGTTGCAGGCATTGCGCAGCAGGTTGCCGATCACCACATGCAGCACCTGCGGTGGTACCCGCAACGGGCAGGGCGCGGCGACGTGCACCTCCAGTTCGACCGGACGGCCGGCCAGGCTGGCGGCGGCGCTGAGCGCTTCGTAGCGGACCACGTCGGCCACCTCGATCCATTCGGCCTGCGGCTCGATGTTCGCCTCGCGGGCAAGGATCAGCAGTGCGTCGATCAGCGCCTCCATGTCCTGGCCGGCGCGCTGGATGCGCTGCAGGCTGCGCTGCAGCCCCGGGGTCAGCGCCTGCGACGCCAGCGCCATGTCGCTGGCCATGCGGATCACGGTCAGCGGCGTGCGCAGTTCATGGCTGGCGTCGCGGGTGAAGTTGCGTTCGCGCGCGACATGGTCGCCGATGCGCCCGGCCATCCCGCGCAGCGCCGCGGCCAGCTGCCGCACTTCGCCCTGCACGTCGGGCGGCAGGCGCTCCGGCGACAGTTCGCTGGCGTCCGGATACAGCGGGTCCCACTGCGACACCCGCCGTGCCAGCCAGTTCACCGGCGACACCGCGCGGTGCGAGACCCGGTAGGTCACCCAGGACGCCCCGTAGACCGCCAGCAGCACCAGCAGAACCGGCACCAGCCCGAACCACAGCGCCATCCGTTGCGCCTGCGAGCGCAGGAACACCAGGTACAGCCGCCCCGCGGGCTGCTCGTCCACCAGCACCAGCTGGTCGGAAGCCCCCATCTCGTGGAAGCCCGGCGCCAGCCCGCGCAGGTTCCGCGGCAGGCTCATCGGCGAACTGCCGCTCTCCAGCAGGTAGCCGCGGATCATGGCGGTGTTGGGCGGCGGCTGCACCGGCGACGCCGCATGCAGCTCCCAGAAATGCGCCGCCTCCTCTTCGAGCACCGCGTTGACCAGGCCGAACTTGATCACCAGCAGCACCAGATAGCCGCCCAGCAACAGCGCAAGGCTGGCAAGCAGCGCCTGCAGCATGAAAGCGGTCCTGATCTTGCGCGGCAAACCGTGCAGCATTGGAAGCCCGTCGTCGGTCCTGTGCTGTTAGGGGAAGCGCGCCGGGGAACAGGCCACCGGATGCCGGCTCCCATCGCGGCAGGGCGCGCGCCAGGACATCCTCAGCCCATCGGCTGGGCGATGTCGGCGATCCGGTAGCCGGCGCTCTGCACGGTATGCAGCAGGGGCCGATCGAAGGGCTTGTCGATGATCTTGCGCAGGTTGTACAGATGGCTGCGCAGGGTATCGGAGTCGGGCAGGCCGTTGCCCCAGATCTCGCGCTCGATCTCCTGCCGGGTCACCACCCGCGGCGACTCACGCATCAGGATGGTGAGCAGGCGCAGGCCGATCGGCGAAAGCTGCAGCTCGGTACCGGCACGGGTCGCGCGCATGCTCACCGGATCCAGCACCAGGTCGGCGACCTTCAGCACCTCCGCGCCGACCTGCCGGCGCTCGCGGCGGATCAGCGCGCGCAGCCGTGCTTCCAGTTCCTGGATGGCGAACGGCTTGGTCAGGTAGTCGTCGGCACCGAAGCCCAGCCCGGTGAGCTTGTCGTCGAGCGTGTCGCGCGCGGTCAGCATCAGCACCGGCGTGGACTTGCGCGCCTCGTTGCGCAGCCGGCGGCAGACCTCGATGCCGTCCAGTCGCGGCAGCATGAGATCGAGCACCACCACGTCATAGCTGTTCTCAGCCGCCAGGCGATAGCCGTCCAGCCCATCGCAGGCGTAGTCCACCTCGAACCCTTTGCCTTCCAGGTACTCGCCGATCATCTCGGAAATGTTGCGGTTGTCCTCGACGACCAGCACGAGTCCGGACGATTCCTTTGTCTGTCGCATGGAGCCTCCACGTTCTTCAGCTTTGTGAAAGATGCCGCATCCGGAGTGGACCCGACGTGAAGAAATGCCCATCGGCGGACCGGGCGGGCAACGCCGCGCATACCGCCCCACGGCTTAAGCTGGCGGCGTCGCCCGCCGGACCCGCCCAATGCCTGCCCCGCCCCTGACCGCCTATGTCTACCCGGTACTGCTGCTGGTCGCCAGCAACGTATTCATGACCCTCGCCTGGTACGGCCACCTGAAGTACCGCTCGGCGCCGCTGCTGGCGGTCATCCTGGTCAGCTGGGGCATCGCCTTCTTCGAATACTGCCTGCAGGTCCCGGGGAACCGGCTGGGTGCGGCGGTGTACTCGGCACCGCAGCTCAAGGGCCTGCAGGAAGTGATCACCCTGCTGGTGTTCGCCGGCTTCTCCGCGGTGTACCTCGGGCAACCGCTGAAATGGAACCACTGGGCCGCGTTCGCGTTGATCGCGGTCGCCGCGCTGTTGATGTTCAAGGAATAGCCGGCCACCGGACGGCAGCCCGTACGACCGGGGCCGCCACCGTGGAGGTGCTGCACGCTGGAGCGGCGCGGACGGTTCCCCGCCGGCGCCGGCGGCCGCGGGGACGGGCCCGCGCGGCGACAGGGTCCGGACGCGGCTGGCGCGCGGCCACACGACGGCCACGCCCAGCGGCGCGCACATGCGCAGCCCGCATGGCACGTCTCGACGAGGAACAGGAACAACGCAGCGCGGCCGGCCCGCATCGCGGCGGAGGACGCGGCACCCGGTGGAGGCCGCTTCCCGGCAACGCCGGCAGCCGCACGGGTACGGACGGCACCGGCCGGCCCTCCCGCGGGGCTCGAACCCTTGGCTTGGCGGCCGGGCCGCGGAAGCGGCCCGGTCGCGGCCAAGGGGGGAGAGAGCGGATGACGGCACCGGCCGGGCGGCCGGGCCGTGGGAATTACTTGGTCAGGATCAGCTTGTCGTTGCTGGTATGCCGCAGCCGGTAGACGCGGTCACCATGCCGGATCAGGATTTCACGCTGCCCCTTGAGCAGGGCGCCGCTGTCGATGGTCTCATCCACGGCCACCGGCTGCGGGGCAGGCCGTTGCGGAAGGTGCAGCGTGCGGGGGCGAAGCAGGACGGGTTGGGCGAACATCATCAAGGTTCCGTGGCGGGGACGGATTTAATGATAATGATTCTCATCTACAGTGCAAGGGGGCGCGGCAACTTTTTTCTGAACGCCGCCACCGCCGGGCCGCGGACGGCCCGCTGGTTTCCCGCACGCCTCAGGCGAACACCGCCTCCAGCCGCGCCCAGGTGTCCTCGCCATGCCGCTCCAGCAGCGTCAGCGCACGCAGGTTCTCCTCCAGCTGCGCCACCCGGCTCGCGCCGAGGATCACGCTGGACACCCGTGGATTGCGCAGGCACCAGGCAATCGCCAGCTGCGCCGGCGATTCACCCAGCTCGGCGGCCAGGGCGGTGAAACGGCGCACCTTGCCCAGGCGGTCGTCGGCCGGCTCGCCCAGCACCGCCGGCTGCAGCCAGCCCAGCGAGGGCTGCCCGAGCCGCGAATCGGCGGCGATGCCGTCGTTGTACTTGCCGGTCAGCAGGCCCGAGGCCAGCGGCGACCAGACCGTGGTGCCCAGCCCGGCATCGGCATACAGCGGCGCATACTCCTGCTCCACCCGCTGCCGGTGCAGCAGGTTGTACTGCGGCTGCTCCATGGTCGGCGCCTGCAGGCCGTTGCCGCGTGCGAACGCCACCGCCTCGGCGATCTGCGCCGCGGACCATTCCGAGGTGCCCCAGTACAGCACCTTGCCCTGGCGGATCAGCGCATCCATCGCCTGCACGGTCTCGGCGATGGGCGTTTCCGGGTCCGGGCGGTGGCAGTAATACAGGTCCAGGTAGTCCACCCGCAGGCGCTTGAGCGCGGCATGGCAGGCATCGTGCACATGCTTGCGGGACAGCCCGCGCTGCAGCGGGTTCGGCGCATCGGCGGCGCCGAAGAACACCTTGCTGGAAACGCAGTAGCCGTCGCGCGGCAGCCGCAGGTCGACGATCACGTCGCCCATCACCTCCTCGGCGCGGCCCTGCGCGTAAACCTCGGCGTTGTCGAAGAAGTTGACCCCGTTGTCCCAGGCCGCGGCGATCAGGTTGCGGGCTTCGCCCCGGGCGATCTGGCTGCCGAAGGTGACCCAGGTGCCGAAGGACAGGGCGGAAAGCTGCAGGCCGGAGGCCCCCAGACGGCGGTAGTGCATGACAGGCTCCTGGTGGACGCCCCGGCGCGGGGGGCGCGGAGCGGGCGCCCAGTGTACCTCCGGGCCCCGCCCGGCCCGCCCGCGCAGCGGGGTCCGGCGGGCGCCTCCGGCGACGCCGTTGTTGCCGGCCACAGGCCGCTGCACTAGGCTTTCGGCTTTTGCAGGCTGGCCCCGGGGAACTACTCATGGTCGAAGGATTGGGCAGGATCGGCTTCGGCCTCTTCGGCCTGTTGGTGCTGATCGGCATCACCTGGCTGTTTTCCAACAACAAGCGGGCGGTGGACTGGAAGCTGGTCGCCACCGGCATCACCCTGCAGATCGGCTTCGCCGCCCTGGTGCTGCTGGTGCCCGGCGGCCGCGACGTCTTCGACTGGCTGGGCCGCGGCTTCGTCAAGATCCTCAGCTTCGTCAACGAGGGCTCCGGCTTCATCTTCGGCGACCTGATGGACACGAGCCGCTACGGCTTCATCTTCGCCTTCCAGGTGCTGCCGACCATCATCTTCTTCTCGGCGCTGATGGGGGTGATGTACCACCTGGGCGTGATGCAGGCGGTGGTCAAGGTCATGGCCTGGGCCATCACCAAGGTGATGCGCGTGTCCGGTGCCGAGACCACCAGCGTCTGCGCCAGCGTCTTCATCGGCCAGACCGAGGCGCCGCTGACGGTGCGCCCCTACATTCCGAAGATGACCGAATCGGAGCTGATCACGATGATGATCGGCGGCATGGCGCACATCGCCGGCGGCGTGCTGGCCGCCTATGTCGGCATGCTCGGCGGCGGCGACACCGCGGCCCAAGCGTTCTACGCCAAGCACCTGCTGGCCGCGTCGATCATGGCCGCCCCGGCCACCCTGGTGATCGCCAAGCTGCTGGTGCCCGAGACCGGCAATCCGCTGACCCGCGGCACCGTGAAGATGGAGGTCGAGAAGACCTCCTCCAACATCATCGATGCCGCCGCCGCCGGTGCCGGCGATGGCCTCCGGCTGGCGCTGAACATCGGCGCGATGCTGCTGGCCTTCATCGCCCTGATCGCCCTGCTCAATGCGCCGCTGACCTGGCTGGGCGAGGTCACCGGCCTGGCCCAGGCCCTGGGCAAGCCGACCAACCTGGCCACCCTGTTCGGCTACGTGCTGGCGCCGCTCGCCTGGGTGATCGGCACCCCCTGGGCCGACGCCACCACGGTCGGCTCGCTGATCGGCCAGAAAGTGGTGATCAACGAGTTCGTGGCCTACCTGCAGCTGTCGGAGATCCTCAAGGGCAATGTCGAGGGCGTGATGCTCAGCGACGAGGGCCGCCTGATCGCCACCTACGCACTGTGCGGTTTCGCCAACTTCAGCTCGATCGCCATCCAGATCGGCGGCATCGGCGGGCTCGCCCCCGAGCGCCGCCAGGACCTGGCCAGGTTCGGCCTGCGCGCGGTCCTCGGCGGCACCATCGCCACCCTGATGACCGCGACGATCGCCGGCGTCCTCACCCACTTCGGCTGAGGACGCTGCCCGGCCGGCACCGGGTGCCGGCCGCATGCCACAATGCCCGCACCACCGCTGCGGGGCGCCGCGGTCCCGCCCGCCGCGGTCCGCGGGAGCGGGCGACGGACGCCGCCACCGCCGTCGCGCGTGCCCCCTTCCGGCCACCCCCCGGCCACCTTAGAGACGTAGATTCCATGAGTTCTGTTGTCGTTGTCGGTTCCTTCAATGTCGACCACGTCTGGCGCTGCGATGCGCTGCCCGCCGCCGGCGCGACCATTGCCGGGCGCTACAGCACCGGCCCGGGCGGCAAGGGCTTCAACCAGGCCGTCGCCGCCTGCCGCGCCGGCGCCGACACCACCTTCGTCTGCGCCCTGGGCGAGGATCTCGGCGGCACCCTGGCGCGCCAGCTCGCCGCGGCCGACGGCATCACCCTGGCCGCCGAGGCCAGCAGCGAACCCACCGGCACCGCCGGCATCTACGTGGACAACCGCGGCCGCAACTCCATCGTCATCGGTGCCGGCGCCAACGCCTCGCTGGGCACCGCGTTCATCGCCGCCAACACCGCGCTGATCGGCAACGCCAAGGTGCTGCTGGCGCAGCTGGAATCACCGGCCGAATCCATCGAGGCGGCCCTGCAGGCGGCCCGCACGGCCGGCGTGCTGACCGTGCTCAACACCGCACCGGCCAACGCGCCCTCGACCGTGGCCCTGCTCAAGCTCGCCGACGTGCTGACCCCGAACGAAACCGAGTTCGCCGCCCTGCTCGGCCGCCACGTCGGCGAACGCGTGGAGGCCGACGACGTCGCCGCGCTGGACGGCGCCAGCCTCCATGCGCTGTGCCGCAAACTGTCGGGCAACACCGTGGTGGTCACCCTCGGCGCGGTCGGCGTATTCGTCTCCCACGATGAGGAACGCCTGCGCGGCGACAGCCAGCCCTATTACCGGGTCGCCGCCGAATCCGTGCAGGTGGTGGACACCACCGGCGCCGGCGACGCCTTCAACGGCGCGCTGGTCGCCTCGCTGGCGCAGGCACCCGAGGCCGGCTTCATCAAGCATGTGCGCTTCGCCAACCAGTACGCCGCCCGCTCCACCGAGCGCGAGGGCGCGGCGGTATCGATGCCGCGGCTGACCCCGGCCGAAGCCGGCTGAGGAAACCCGCGGAGCACCGCGGCGGCGGCTCCGGCGGGTGCCTGCCCGTATCGGCACCCACCCCGGACCGCCCCCGGCAAGCACCGGCCATACCCGCCGCCGGTGCGTGGCCCCCTTTCCGGCCGGGGCTCCGTTCTCCGGCCACCCGCGGCGCAGGCCCTGCCGCGACCGGGCGCGGAACCGCACCACCACGGCCGCCACGGCGCGTTCTCCGCCGCCGTCGCGGCCGCCCCGCGCTCCGTTCCCGGGCGCGCACCGGCCCCCCGCCGGGCCACGCACTACAATGCCCGCCATGCAGATCGGCCCCTACACCATCGCCCCCAATGTGGTGCTCGCACCCATGGCCGGCGTCACCGACAAGCCGTTCCGGCAGCTGTGCAAGCGGCTGGGTGCGGGCCTGGCCGCGTCGGAGATGACCATCTCCGACCCGCGCTTCTGGAATACCCGCAAGTCCATCCACCGCATGGACCACACCGGCGAACCCGCGCCGATCAGCGTGCAGATCGCCGGCACCGAACCGCGGCAACTGGCCGACGCGGCACGCTACAACGTGGACCACGGTGCGCAGATCATCGACATCAACATGGGCTGCCCGGCCAAGAAGGTCTGCAGCGCCTGGGCCGGTTCGGCGCTGATGCGCGACGAGGCGCTGGTGACGCGCATCCTCGAGGCGGTGGTGGCCGCGGTGGAGGTGCCGGTCACGCTGAAGATCCGTACCGGCTGGTGCGCGGACGTGCGCAACGCCCCGGCCATCGCGCGCATTGCCGAGGACAGCGGGGTACGGGCCCTGGCGATCCACGGCCGCACCCGCGACCAGCACTACACCGGCCACGCCGAGTACGACACCATCGCCGCGATCAAGGCGGTGCTGCGCATCCCGGTGCTGGCCAACGGCGACATCGATTCCCCGCGCAAGGCCGCCCAGGTGCTCAGGCACACCGGCGCCGACGCGGTGATGGTCGGCCGCGCCGCACAGGGCCGGCCATGGATCTTCCGCGAGATCGCCCACTACCTGGCGACCGGCGAGGAACTGCCGCCGCCGTCGCTGCAGGAGGTCCGCGACATCCTGCTCGGCCACCTCGCCGACCTGCACGCCTTCTATGGCGAGCCACAGGGCGTGCGCATCGCCCGCAAGCACCTCGGCTGGTATGCGAAGGACCGACCGGAGAACGCCGCCTTCCGCGCCGTGGTCAACGCCGCCGAAACCGCCGACGCGCAGCTGCGCCTGACCCGCGACTACTTCGACGGCCTGATTGCCGGACAACCGCAGGCCGCCGCCTGACGCCGGCCCGGGGCCCGTGCCACCCGCGCTGCGTTGCCCGGCGGCGCCTGGCCGGCAAAGCCCCAGCGGGGCGGGGCCCCGCTCTACAGCGCCCCGGCATTCTGTAGCGCCGGGCATTGCCCGGCGGCGCCCTATCGGCAAAGCCCCAGCGGGGCGGGGCCCCGCTCTACAACGTCCCGGCATTCTGTAGCGCCGGGCATCGCCCGGCGGCGCCCGACCGGCAAAGCCCCGGCGGGCAGGACCCCGTTCCACAAGCCAACCGAGGTCTGCGGCATCGGGCAACACCCGGTCGAGCCCGCGACGAGTTCCTCGAATGCAGAAAGGCCCGCCGGCAGTGCAGGCGGGCCCGGAGCGGCGCGGGGGGAGGAGCGCGCCGGAACGGTCAGGCGAAAACCTTGAAGCGGGCGTCGTCGTCGATGTAGGCCTTTTCACCGAAGCCGCCCTGGTGCGACCCGAACGGCATCTGCGCGCGCAGGGTCCAGCTTTCCGGAATGCCCCATTCGTGGCGCACCGCCTCGTCCACCAGCGGGTTGTAATGCTGCAGGCTGGCGCCGATGCCGGCATCGGCCAGGGCGGTCCAGACCGCGAACTGGGCCATGCCGTTGGACTGCTCGCCCCAGACCGGGAAATTGTCGGCATACAGCGGGAATTTCTCCTGCAGGCCCTGGACCACGGTGCTGTCAACGAAGAACAGCACCGTGCCGGCACCGGCGGCGAAGCTGTCCAGCTTGGCCTCGGTGGCCGCGAAGGCGTCGGCCGGAACGATCCGCCGCAGCGCGTCCTTGGCCAGCCCCCAGAACTTCACGCTGTGCGCGCCATGCAGGATCAGCGAGCGCGAGGACTGCGCGTTGAATGCCGAGGGCGCTTCACGCACCGCATGCTTGATCAGCTGGGTGGCCTCGTCCCTGCCGATCGGCAGTTCACGGCCGAGCGCGTATTGGGAACGACGTTTCTTGTACAGGGCAATGGCTTGGCTGTTCATGGGGACTCCGGAAGAAGGAAGCGGCCGGACAGGCCGTTCGGGAAGACGGAGCCATCTTAATTGCCAACACAAACGGAACAAACATCATATAAATTACCATTTGTTCCAAATAAAGAACAATGACCTCCCCCGCTTACCCGCCGTTTCCGTCCCCCGCCGCGCCTGCCATCGGCTCGTTCCAGATACGCCATTCCATCTCCCGCAGCCGCTGCAGGAGCAGCGCCCGCCCTCCCGCCTCGCGATAGACCGGGCGCAGCTGCCTTGGCGGGATCGCCTCCCACCCGCCCTCGGCCTCACGGGCCACGGCGAAACTGAAGTTGTAGTCCGGTTCCAGCCCCATGCGCAGATCGCTGAGCACCAGCTCGCCGTCGACCACCTGCGCACGCATGAAGCCGCGGTTGAACCAGTGCAGCCGCGCCACCGCGGGAATCGACGCTGCCTGGCGCAGCGCCTGCACCTGCGAGGGATGGCCCTCGAAATGCATCGGCCCGCGGTCGGCCCACAGCGACCGGTCGCCCACCACGTAGCCCTGCGGGGTCATCGCCACCACCCGCCACAACAGGGTGTTGAACGGCATCGGCACCGAGAAGCGCGGGGCGTCGCCCAGGCCCAGCGCCGCCAGTGCCCGCCCCGCCTCGCGCTCCACCCGGTGCTTGGCCAGCAACGACCAGCCCAGGTAACCGCAACTGAGCACCAGCCCGGCCACCAACGCGCGCTGCGCCAACGGCCGCGCCCGGGCGAACCAGGCCACCACGCAGCCCAGACCCAGCCAGACCGTGTACAGCGGATCGATGATGAACACGCTGGACCACATCGCCGGGTGCGGTGCCAGCGGCCACCACAGCTGGGTGCCGTAGACCGTGAAGGCGTCCAGCAGCGGGTGGGTCACCAGCGCCAGCACGATGGCCCACCACCAGCGCACCGGCGCCTCGGCCACCCGGCCCCTGCCGAACCGCCGGTACAGCCACCAGAGCAGCGTGCCCAGCAGCGGCAGCACGAACAGCGAATGGCTGAAACTGCGGTGCACCGTCATCAGGCTCACCGGGTCGCGGGTGAACGCCGTCACCAGCAGGCCGTCCAGGTCCGGCAGCGTGCCCAGCGCGGCGCCGGCGAGCAGGGCGGCACGGCGGTGGCCGGCCGGGGCGATGGCGGCGGCGACCGCGCCGCCGAGAACGATCTGGCTCAATGAATCCATGGCCGCATTATGCCGGCTGCTGCGCCGCTGTCCGTGCCGGGGAGGACCGCGGACACGCCGCGCAGGCGCCGACCGCCATGCCGCCATCCGCGGTGCCCTATCGCCGCGGCGACGAACCCGGGTCGCGGCGGAACCGCCACAGCGCCAGCCCGCCGTACAGCAGTGCCAGCAGCAACAACGTGCACAGTTCGCCGCCCACCTCCGGCAGCCGCGCGCCCATCTGCTGGGTGCGCACGATGGCGTTGATGCCGGCCGTGGTCGGCAGCAGTTTCGCCAGCGCTACCAGCGCCGGCGGCGAGGCCAGCGCCGGCCACGACAGGTTGGACAGGAAGAACAGCGGTATCGATACCGCGGTCACGTACTGGAACGCACGCTCGCGGGTGGTGAAGAAACTGCCCACGAACAACCCGAACGCGACCGTCGCCGCGGCGAACAACAACGCCGCCAGCAGCAGGCCCGGCACGTTGCCGCCGCGCGGGTAGTCCTGCACCCAGGCACCGAAGCCGGCGTAATAGAGCAGCCCCGCCAGCGCCACCAGCAGGAACGCCGCGGCCATCGCCAGCAGCTGGGCCGGCGCGATGTGCAGGCGCCGGCCCAGCTGCGCGCGACGGCTGCCCAGCAGCACGCCGATGCCCAGCAGCAGGGTCTGGTGCACGATCAGCTCGGCCACGCCCGGCACCACGCTGCTGCCATAGCCTTCGCGGGTGTTGTACAGCGGCCGCTGCACCAGCTCCAGCGGCGCCGCCTGCGGCGGCCCCATGAACGCGGCCTGGCGCACCGCCTGCCCACGCGCGAAGGCGATGATGCCCTCGGCCAGTCCATTGAGGATCGCGCTGGCCCGGCTCAGATAGGCGCCGTTGCCCAGCAGCACCAGCTGGCCGCTGCCGCCCCGCAGGATGTCGCGCTCCAGCCGCGCCGGGATCAGCACGATGCCGTCGACCTGCCCGGCTTCCAGCTGCGCGCGCGCCTGGCCCAGGTCCGCAGGCTGCGCGACCACGCGCACCGCACGCAGCGCATCGAGGTGCCGCACCAGGTCGCGGCTGGTCGCGCTGCGGTCGGCATCGACCACCGCGATCGGCAGGTCGCTGGCGACCTGGTGGCGGTAGGCGGCCGGATAGAAGAACGAATACAGCAGCACCGCGCCGATCATCACCGCACGCGCGGAGCTGTCGGCGAACACCGCCCGCAGCGTGGCCCGGAACGTGGCGGCAACGCGCTTCATGCCGATGCCCGCGCACTGCCGGCCACACGCGCCAGCCGGCGCGCGCCGACCCCGCCGGCCAGCGCCGCCATCAGGCCGAGCACGCCCAGCGGCCACAGCGACACCGTCCACGGTGCACCCATGAACAGCTGCTGCATCTGGACCTGCACATAGGCGGTGAGCGGCAGCAACGCGTTCCAGACCCGGGTGAACAGCGGCGCCTCGATCACCGGGAACGTCGCACCGGAGAACGCCAGCGCGGTACCGATGCTCAGGCCCACCAGCGACAGGCCGGTACCCATGTCGCGGGTGACCGCGATGAACAGCAGCGCGAAACAGCAGCAGGCCAAGTAGAACAGCGGCTGCGCCAGCAACAGCAGCCACAGGCTGCCGGCCACCCCATCGCCGCGCACATAGGCCACGTACAGCACGCCCAGGGCCCCGTACAGCGAGAACAGCACCACGTACGGCGCCAGCTTGCCGGCGATGGCGGCCCATGGCCGGTCGCCCAGCCAGGCCGCCAGCAGCCCGTCGCGGCGCTCGCGGCCGAAGGCGCCGCCGGCGGCCAGCGCCGCCAGCAGCGACAGCACCGCCGGGAAGACCAGCGGCAACAGGAACAGCTCGTAGCTGCGCGCCGGGTTGTGCAGCACGGTCGCCTGCACCGTCACCGGCGCCGCGCGCAGGCGCGCCGGGCCGGTCTGGCGTCCGATCCGCTCGCGCAGCATGCGTGCGTTGAACGCGGTCACCGCGTCGGCGATGTCGCGCGCGGCCGATTGTCCGGTGGCCATGTAGGTGGCGTTGTAGAACGCGTAGACCGGCGCGGCCTCGCCACGCAGTGCGCGCCGGCTCATGTCGCGCGGCACCAGTACGATGGCGAACACCTCCAGCGCGCGCAGCTGCGCCTGCGCCTGCGGCAGCGACGCCGGCTGGCTGACGATCGCCACCCCGGGGCTGGCATCGACGGCACGCGCCAGCGCGCGGCTGTCCGGACTGTTGTCCAGGTCCACCAGCGCCACCGGCACCTGCCGCAGCACCGAGCCGGCGAACAGCCACATCATCGTCGCCATCAGCAGCAGCGGCAGCACGGTGACCAGCGCCAGTTCCCAACGATCCTGGCGCCAATGCCGCAGCTCCCGCCGCAGCGACGCCGTGAACGCGCGCCCGGAGCCGTTCATGGCCATCCACCGGGGCGGGTCCCGGCCCGGCCCCCGCGACACGGGCACAGCAGGTGCGCGCCGCGTGCGCTCAGCCCTGCGGCCATGCGAACAGCACGCTCATGCCCGGGCGGAAGCCCTCGATGGGCTGCTGCGGCCGCACGCGCACCTCGAAGCTGCGCACGTCGTAGCCGGAGGACTGGCGGGTGCTGCGCCAGGTGGCATAGTCGCCGGCCGGGTTGATGAAATAGACCTCGAAGCCCGCACGGCGTCCGCCCAGGGCGGGAATCGTGCCCTGCAGCGTCGCTCCGGGGGCGAGCCCGTGCAACTGGTCCTCGCGCAGGGTCAGCGCCACCCACATGTGGTCGATGTCGACCAGGGTGAAGACCGGGTAGCCGGCCGGCACCAGTTCGCCGATGTCGGACATGCGCTTGCCCACCTCGCCGGCCAGCGGCGCGCGGCCCACGGTTTCGCGGCGTGCGGCCTCGACCTCGGCCTGCGCCCCTTCGGCCTGCCGCACCTGGGCCAGGGCCGCGTCCTTGTCCTGGCGGCGCGCACCGGCCAGCGCCTGGTCGTACTGCGCCCGCGCCGCCCGCGCCAGTTCCGCGGAACTGCGTGCCTGCGCCTGCGCCTCGTCGCGCTTCTGCCGCGTCACCACGCCCTCGCCGAACAGCGTGTCCACGCGGCGGAAGGTGGCGGTGGCCAGGTCGGCGCCGGCCACGGCACGCTTCCAGTTCGCCTCGGCGGCGCGGATGTCCTCGCTGCGCGCGCCCTCTTCGGCCTTGGCCGCTTGGGCCTGCGCGGCCGCCACCATCGCACCGGCCTGGCGCTCCTTGGCCGCGACTTCGGGACTGTCCAGCTCGAACAGCGCCTGCCCGGCGGCGACCCGGTCGCCCTCGCGCACGTGCAGCGCCTGCAGCCGCGCGGTGACCTTGGCCGCGACATTGACGCTGTCGGCATCGGCCATGCCCTGCACTTGGTCGGCCGGCGTGCGCAGCCCCAGCCACAGGCCGAGCGCGACCAGCGCCAGCAGCACGGCGCCACCGATGGCGAAGGCGCGGCGGTGCCGCGGGCCCGCGCCCTGTCCCAGAGAGTCGCTCATTCCAGCACCTTGTCCGCCCGCCGGCGGTAATCGTCGAACCGTTCCAGCTGCCCGCTGACTTCCAGCAGCTGCGCCAATGCCACATCGAACTGGTAGGCGGCCTGCGCGCGCTCCACCCGTGCCCCGCCCAGCGCCAGGCGCGCGTCGATCACGTCCAGCGACGTCGCCTGGCCTTCGCGGAAGGCCAGCGCCTGCAGCCGCAGGTTCTCCTCGGCCTGGACGATGCTGCTGTCCAGCAGCCGGAACTGGACCCGCGCGGTGTCCAGCTCGTTCCACGCCTTGCCCACCCCCAGCCGCAGCTGGTTGGCGGCCTCCTCCATGCCCGCGCGCGCCTGCTCCAGCTGCGCGCGCGCGGCGCTGACCTGCAACGGCCGCGCGCCCGGCGACAGGAAGGTGTAGCGCAGGCCGATGCCGAATGCCCAGTCGGCGTCGGTCAGCAGCGCGTCGTCGCGGTCCAGGTCGTACTGGCCGAACAGGTACACCTGCGGCTTGAGCTTGGCCTGCTGCACGCGCACGCCCTGCTCGGCCTGGCCGGCCAGCGCGCGCAGGCGCTCGATCTGCGGATGCCGGTGCAGCGCGCTGCGCTCGAACGCCGCGCGTTCGCCCAGCGGAGCGTCGATCACGAACAGCGGCGAGACCGTCGCCACGGTGCCGCCGCTGCGCAGCAGGGTGGCCAGCGCCTGCTGCAGGGTGGCCAGGTCGTTGAGCGCTTTCTGGTACTCGCGCTCGGCCTTGTCACGGGCAACATTAGCCTGCAGCCGCTGGGCGCGGCTGGCGAAGCCCTCACGCTCCAACTTGAGCGCGTCGTCCAGGTGCCGCTGCAGACCGTCGCGCACCTCGCGCCGCACCTGCACCGCCTGTTCGGCCAGCTGCTGGCCGAAATAGGCCTGTACCAGCTGCAGGGTCAGGGACTGCCGCTGCGCCTCGCGCTCGGCGGCAGCCTGGGCGGTGGCGGCCTCGGCCGCCTGCTGCGCCGCCGGGATCAGCCCGCCGCTGTACAGCGGCATGCTGGCGGTGATGATCGGCCGGGTGCGCCAGTCGCGCTCGGCGAAGCGCAGCGGCGAAGCGATGCCGAACGCCTCGGCCACCGGCTCCAACGAGCCCAAGGGCAGCTTCAGGGTCTTCTGGAACTGCATGCGGCGCACGTCCGCGGTGATTTCCGGCAACCGCAGGTAACGGGTCGCATCCTGCAGGTCCTGCTTGCTGCGCACGCCGGAACCTGCCGCGGCCAGGGCATCGGACACCTGCTCCAGGCGCTCACGCGCCTGCTCGAAACTCAAGGCCGGCACCTCGCCGGCACTGGCGGTCGCCGCGGCCAGCATGCAGGCCGCGAACAGACGGACCCTGGCCATGCCTGCCGCCACTGGCTGCTTGCCCGACACCCGCTTGCTCCTTTCACCGAACGGCCCCGCGAAGCATAGCCGGCCCCCCCGTGACGGGAAAGCGTGCGGGCGTCCTCAGGCGGCGTGGGCGCGGGCCGTCGCCGAGGGCAGCCACACCAGGCTGCGGCCGGCATGGTCGAGCAGCCGCAGGCTGCCATCGGGATCCTCGGCCAGCGCGGTCAGACTCTCGACCCAGTCGCCGTCGTTGGCGTAGACCAGGCCGTCGCGCTCGACCAGTGCGGCGCGGTGGATGTGCCCGCAGACGATGCCGTCCAGACCGCGGCGGCGCACATCGTCCAGGCCGGCCTGGACGAAACGCTCGATATAGCGCTCGGCGGCCGTGCTGCGCCGCTTGAGGAACTCCGACAGCGACCAGTAGCGCAGGCCCAGCCGCCGACGCACGTCGTTGAGCAGCCGGTTGCCGGTGAGGATGCGGTAGTAGAGCCAGTCACCGAACCGTTCCTGCAGCCCGCCGAAGTGGGTGATGCCGTCGTAGTCGTCGCCATGCACCACCAGCAGCCGGCGGCCGTCCGCGGTGACGTGGATCGCCCGCCGCCGCACCTGCATCGCCGGCAGTACCAGCCCGCAGGTGCGCCGCAGCGGCGCGTCGTGGTTGCCGGGGATGTAGATGATCTCGGTGCCGCCGCGGCGCAGCGCATGCAGGGCCTCGATCACCTCGTTGTGCGCCGCGTGCCAAGTGGCGCGCGTACGCGAGAGCCACCACAGGTCGACGATGTCCCCGACCAGGTACAGCCGCTGGCAGCGCAGCGTGGACAGGAACCGCGCCAGCTCGGCGGCATGGCAGTGGCGCGCGCCCAGGTGGGTGTCGGAGAGGAACACCGCGCGCCGCAGCGGCAGCAGCGATGCCGGGGCGCTCATGCCAACGCTCCGGCGTCGCGCAGGTAGCGCTTGCGTTTCCTGGGCCGGACCGCCTGCAGGTCCACTTCGATCAGGCCGTCGATGGAGTCGCTGAAATCCGGGTCCACCCCGAATGCCAGGAAACGCGCGCCGCCCGGCTCGCACAGGTCGGTGTACTGGCGGTAGAGCGTCGGCACCCCGCTGCCCAGCACCGCCAGGTTGGCCTTGAGCAGCTCGAATGCGGCCTCGGCGTCCAGGTCGCCGAAGCACGGCGGCGCGGCGAAATACTGGAACGGCCGGTTGGATTCGGCCAGCCCCTGGCCGCCGCCGTAGTAGCGCTGGTAGTAGGCCACCAGCTGCTCGCGGGCCTCGCGCGGCAGCGCCGCACTGATCGACACCGCACCGAACAGGTAGCGGATGCCCGGCTGGCAGCGCAGGTAGGCACCGATGCCCTGCCACAGGTAGTCCAGGCTGCGGCTGCCCCAGTAGTCCGGCACCACGAAGCTGCGGCCCAGTTCCAGGCCTTCGGCGATGCGGGTGACGGCATCGTCGGAGTAGCGGAACAGCGCCGCGGTGTAGAGCCCGGCCAGCCCCTGCCGCGCCAGTGCCTGGGCGCCGCGCATGATCCGGTAGGCGCCGGCGATGCGCTGTGCGGCCGCGTCCCAGACCACGATGTGCTGGTAGAGCGGATCGAAATCGTCCAGGTCGCGGCTGCGGCCGGTGCCCTCGCCGACCTGGCGGAAGGTCAGCTCGCGCAGCCGCCCCAGCTCCAGCAGCAGCGGCGAACCGGCGGCGCAGCGCGCCAGCCGGATCTGCTTGCCGTCGCCGGTCTCCCCGAGCAGGTCGGCGGCCGCGATCTCGGCCGCCACCTGCGCCGCCGCGACCGGCGCGGCCAGCGGCGCCGGTCCGCGGTCCACGGCATCGGCCCGCGCGGCCTCGCGGCCCAGCGCGTACAGCGCGCGCCGGACCTCCGCCAGCTGCAACGCCGGATCCAGCCCCGGTTCCAGGCACATCGCCTGCCCCACCTGCAGCCGCAACGGCCGCCCGCGGCGGGCGAACATCTCGCGCGCCAGCAGGGCGGTGCCGGCCGGCTTGAACAGGGTCGATGCGCCGTAGAACAGCGCCGAATTGCGCGCCTGCACCCGCACCGGCAGCACCGGCGCCCGGGTGGCGTGGGCGAAGCGGACGAAGCCGCGGTTCCAGCGCCCGTCGCGGATGCCGCGCAGCGACAGCCGCGAGACCTCGCCGGCCGGGAACACGATCACGCACTGCTCGGCGGCCAGCGCCTGCTCCACCGCCGCCAGACTGGCGCGCTGCGCGCGGCCGCCCAGGATCCGCACCGGCAGCAGCAGCTCGCGCAGTGGCTCCAGGCCGGCCAACAGGTCGTTGGCGACGATCCGTACGTCACTGCGCACCCGCCCCACCGCATCCAGCAGCGCCAGGGCGTCCAGCGCGCCGGAGGGATGGTTGGCGACGACCAGCAGCCGCCCGCGGGCGGGGATCCGTGCCAGCGCCGCCGGCGCCAGCGCATAGTCCGCCTCCAGGAACGCCAGCGCGGCCTGCACGAAGGCCAGCCCGCGCACCCCGGCGCTGCGCTCCAGGAAGGTCTCGATGCGGTCGAACCGCGACCAGCGCCGCACCGTGCGCAGCAACGGCCGCGCTACCTGCCCGCGCGGCCCCTGGAACCACGCGGGGTAACGCTGCTGCAGGCGATGCTCGATCTGGTGCATGACGATCTCCGACGGCCCGGTTGGCCGGCAGCCTCGCCCCTGCAGGCGGCAGTACGGTTGCGCTTTTGCGGCAGTCCGGTGACAGCCGCCCCGGGCGCGCCACCGGCAGCGGCGCCGGCGGCCCGCGGCAGCGCCGCCAGGCCCGCCACGGTCCCGTATCCGCCACCCTGCAACGCCCCGCCGGCGCCGCCGCGACGGCGTCCGGCTGCAACCCGCAGGCCGCCGCGATGCCTGCTGCCAGCTGTATTAACCGTAGGGAAACACGCGCCGCTGCACTATTCTGGCCTCGTCCGCGCGTGTATCATGCGCGGCTATCTTTTCATCCGCATACAGGGATACAAGCTCATGTCCAGCTATCTCTTCACTTCCGAGTCGGTCTCCGAAGGCCATCCGGACAAGATCGCCGACCAGATTTCCGATGCGGTGCTGGACGCGATTCTGACCCAGGACAAGCGCGCGCGCGTCGCCTGCGAAACCCTGGTCAAGACCGGCGCCGCCATCGTCGCCGGCGAAGTCACCACCTCGGCGTGGGTCGACATCGAAGAGCTGACCCGCAACGTGATCAACGCGATCGGCTACGACAACTCCAACGTCGGTTTCGACGGCCACACCTGCGCCATCATCAACATGCTCGGCAAGCAGTCGCCGGACATCGCCGCCGGCGTCGACGGCACCGGCAAGAAGGCCAAGAAGCCCGAAGAGCAGGGTGCGGGCGACCAGGGCCTGATGTTCGGCTATGCCTGCAACGAAGCCCCGGAGTTCATGCCGGCGCCGATCTACTACTCGCACCGTTTGGTCGAGCAGCAGGCCAAGGTGCGCAAGAAGCGCAACTCGCCGCTGCCCTGGCTGCGCCCGGACGCCAAGAGCCAGGTCACCCTGCGCTACGGCAACGACGGCCGCATCGAAGGCCTGGACGCGGTGGTGCTGTCGACCCAGCACGACCCGGGCGTGAAGCAGAAGGACCTGATCGAGGCCGTGCGCGAGCACATCCTCAAGCCGGTGCTGCCCAAGGCATGGCTGGATTCGCTGCCGAAGAACAAGGTGCACATCAACCCGACCGGCATCTTCGTGATCGGCGGCCCGGTGGGCGACTGCGGCCTGACCGGCCGCAAGATCATCGTCGACACCTACGGCGGCATGGCCCGCCATGGTGGCGGCGCGTTCTCCGGCAAGGACCCGTCCAAGGTCGACCGCTCGGCCGCCTACGCCGCGCGCTACGTCGCCAAGAACGTGGTTGCCGCCGGCCTGGCCGACAAGTGCGAAGTGCAGGTCTCCTACGCCATCGGCGTGGCCGAGCCGACCTCGATCTCGGTCACCACCTTCGGCACCGGCAGGATCCCGGACGCGCAGATCGAGAAGCTGATCCGCGCCCACTTCGACCTGCGCCCGTACGGCATCATCAAGATGCTCGACCTGATCCACCCGATGTACCAGCAGACCGCGGCCTACGGCCACTTCGGCCGCAAGCCGAAGGCGTTCTCGTACGTCGACGGCGAGGGCAGGACCCAGAACGCCACCGCGTTCTCCTGGGAGCAGACCGACCGCGCCGACGCCCTGCGCAAGGCCGCCAAGCTCAAGTAAGCCGGCAGCGCATCGCGTGACCGGAAAGGCCGCCCGTACGGGCGGCCTTTCCGTTTGTGCGCGCGCCTGCACCCCGCATTCGCTTCCCGGTAGCGCGGGGCCACGTCCCGCTGCGGCCTTCCCGGGGAAGCCCCGCCGGGCGCTGCCCGGCGCTACATTCCCTCCCCCTGTGGAGCGGGGCCACGCCCCGCTGGCGCTTTCCCGCCCCCCCCTGCCCGGCGCTGCGGAACGCACGGATCCAGGCATCGTCGGCTACCGCCCTCCGCGGCACTGGGGTAGCCTGCGGCTCCCCCCCGCCGCGGTAGCCGCCATGTCCATCACGCCCACGCCCCACCAGTTGTCGATGACCGTGCTGATGACGCCGGAGATGGCCAACTTCTCCGGCAAGGTCCACGGCGGCGCGGTGCTGCGCCTGCTCGACCAGGTGGCGTATGCCTGCGCCAGCCGCTATGCCGGCAACTATGTGGTCACGCTGTCGGTGGACCAGGTGACGTTCCGCCAGCCGATCGCCGTGGGCGAGCTGGTCACGTTCCTGGCCTCGGTGAACTACACCGGCACCTCGTCGATGGAGGTCGGCATCAAGGTCGTGGCCGAGGACATCCGCAAGGGTGCCGTACGCCACGCCAACAGCTGCTTCTTCACCATGGTCGCGGTGGACGAGGAGGGCCGGCCCACGCCGGTGCCGCCGCTGCAACCGCAGGATGGCGACGAAAAACGCCGGTTCGCGGCCGCACGCATCCGCCGCCAGCTGCGCCAGGAGATGGAGCAGCGGCACCTGGAACTGCAGGCTTCCAGTCCATCGTCATGACCCCGGCCGGCACCGCCCGCCGGGGCCGCCGCCTCAGCCGGTGTTCTGCACGCCCTGCGAGACGCCGTTGACGCAGGCCACCAGTGCCCGCAGCAGGCCGTCGTCCTGGCGGTCGCTGGCGCGCCAGCGCTGCAGCAGGTCCACCTGCAGGGTGCTGATCGGGTCGATGTAGGGATTGCGCAGGCGGATGGACAGCGCCAGCCGCGGATCATGCTCCAGCAACTCCTGCTGGCCGCTCAGGCGCTTGACCCAGTGGGCGGTCAGCAGCAGCTCGTCGCGGATCTGCGGGAAGAAGTGCGCGTGCAGCGGTCCGGCCAGGCGCGAGAACTGTTCGGCGATGTGCAGGTCGCCCTTGCTCAGCACCATCGCCATGTCGTCGAGGAAGGTGGCGAAGAACGGCCAGTCGTGCGCCATCTCGCGCAGCGTGTCCTCGTGCCCCGCATCGACCGCCGCCTGCAGGCCGCTGCCGACGCCGAACCAGCCCGGGATCACCGCGCGCGCCTGGCTCCAGGCGAACACCCACGGAATCGCGCGCAAGTTGGACAGCGCCGCATCCTCGCCAAGCCGCCGCGACGGCCGCGAACCCAGGGTCATGCGCTCGATCACGTCGATCGGCGTGGCATTGCGGAAATACTCCATGAACCGCGGATCGCCGACGAAGGCGCGGTAGCGCTGCGTGCTCTCCGCGGCCACCACGTCCATCACCGGCGTCCAGCGCTGCTCGCGCGGCTCGGCCGCGCGCGGACGCAGGCTGGCGCGCAGCACCGCGCCGGCCGCCTGCTCCAGCGAGCGCAGCGCCAGCGCGCGGATGCCGTACTTGCGGTGGATGACCTCGCCCTGCTCGGTCACCCGCAGGCGGCCGTCGATGCTGCCGCGCGGCGAGGCGTCCACCGCGTGCGTGGTCTTGGTCCCGCCGCGGCTGATCGAACCGCCGCGACCGTGGAAGAAGGTCAGCCGCACACCCTGCGCGGCGGCGGCGTCGAGCAGCGCCACCTGGGCCTGCTGCAGGCCCCAGCGCGAAGCGGCGATGCCGCCGTCCTTGCCGCTGTCCGAATAACCCAGCATCACCATCTGCATGTCGCCGCGCGCGGCCAGGTGGGCCCGGTACACCGGATCGGCCAGCAGATCGCACAGGGTCGCGGTACCGTGCTGCAGGTCCTCCACCGTCTCGAACAGCGGCGCGATGTCCAGCGGCACCGCGCCCTGCGCGTCGACCAGCCCGCCGCGCCGGGCCAGCGCCAGCACCGCGAGCACGTCGCCGCGGTCGTGCGCCATCGAGATGATGTAGCTGCCCAGCGCATCGGCGCCATGCCGGCGGTGGGCATCGGCGAGCGCGGCGAAGACCTTGTCCAGGCGCTGCCCGGCGTCATCGTCGCCGGCGGGCAGGACGCTCTCACCGGCGGCGTACGGCGCCAGCAGCCGGGCCCGCGCGGCCGCGTCGAGCGCGTCGAAGGCCGCCTGCCCGCCCAGCACCTCGGCCAGCGCGCGTGCATGCACGCTGGACTCCTGGCGCACGTCCAGCCGTGCCAGGTGGAAGCCGAAGCTGCGCACCCGCCACAGCAGGCGGCGCACCGAGAACCACCCGGCATGCCGGCCCTTGTTGGCGGCCAGGCTGTCCAGGATCAACTGCACGTCCTCGATCAGCTCCTGCGGCGACGCATACGCGCCGGCGGCATCCTCGCGGGTGGCCTGCAGGCGCGCGCGCATGCGGTCGTTGAGCAGCCGGTAGGGCATCTCGGCGTGGCGGGGGCGCGACTGCACCTCCGGCAGCAGGGCCTGGTACTCGGCGACCCGCGCGCGCACCGCCTCGCTGACCTCCACCAGCTCGGTGGACTGGCTGAGCAGGCTGGCAAGCTTGAGCAGGTCCTGCAGGTACAGTTCCAGCACCGCATCGCGCTGCGCGTTGAGGGTGGCGGTGATGGTCGCCGCATCGACGTTGGGGTTGCCGTCCATGTCGCCGCCGACCCAGGTGCCGAAGCGCACCAGCCGCGGCAGCGGCAGCGCGCGTCCCCAGGTGTCCAGCAGCGCCTGTTCCAGCGATTCGTAGAGCACCGGCATCACCCGGTACAGCACGCGGGTCAGGTAGAAGCCGACATGCTCGCGCTCGTCCTCCACGCTCGGCCGCACCGGGGTGAAGTCGGCGGTCTGCCAGGACGCGGTCAACGCCATGCGCAGCCGCGCCGTATCCGCGGCGCGCTCGCCCGGCGTGCGCTGGCCATCCAGGTCGTCCACCAGGCTAGCCACCATCAGCTGCTCCTTCTCCAGCAGCGCGCGGCGCACGGCCTCGGTGGGGTGCGCGGTGAACACCGGCTCGATGTCGATGCGCGGCAGCCAGTCCGCCAGCTCCTCCAGCGTGACGCCCTGCGCCTTGAGCTGTTGCAGCGCATCCTGCAGGCCTTCCGGCTGCGGGCGCTTGGTGCCGGCACGCTGGTAGTCGCGGCGACGGCGGATGCGGTGCACGCGCTCGGCGATGTTCACCACGTGGAAATAGGTGCTGAATGCCCGCACCAGCGCCTCGGCCTGGCGCGGCGTGCGCCCGGCCAGCTGCGTGCTGAGGGTGGACAGGGGCTCCTGGGCCTGGCGCCGCGCGATCGCCGCGGTACGCACCTGTTCCACCTCATCGAGGAACGCGGGGGAAACCTGTTCGGACAGAAGATCGCCGACCATCGCACCGAGGCGACGCACATCGTCGCGCAGGGGCAGGTCGGGCGTGGCGAAGACGGCGCTGCTGCGGTACTCGTTCATCCAGGAAGCGGAACCTCGGGAGCGGAAAGTCCCCAAGCCTAACCGATAAGCCCGGCGTATTTTTGCAGTGCACCAATGCGCGATTGGTTGCATCTGCACCTTGTCCACCCCCTGTCCGCGCGGACACCCGCGCCGCCTGCAGACACCTCCGCCCGGGTCATGCCGTGGCCTGGACCGAGCGCCCGCGCGGCACCGCCAATGCCACGCCGGGCACGGCCCGGCGCTACAGAGCCGCGAGGTCTTCCCGCCCGTAGAGCGGGGCCACGCCCCGCTGAAGCATTGCCGGGCCAGGCCCCGCCGGGCACGGCCCGGCGCTACAGAGCCGCGGGGTCTTCCCGCCTGTAGAGCGGGGCCGCGCCCCGCTGGGGCGTTACCCTCCGGGCCGCGCGGCAGGCGCCGGCGCGGCCCGGCTCGACCTCAGCGGCGCTTGCGTTCGGTCGGCGCTCCCAGCCAGCGGTCCAGCCAGTCTTCGCTCTCGGCCAGCATGGTCATGATCGATTCGCGCGCGCGGTAGGCGTGCGATTCGTTGGGCAGCATCACCAGCCGCGCGGTGCCGCCCAGGCCCTTGACCGCGGCGAACATGCGCTCGCTCTGGATCGGGAAGGTCCCGGAATTGTTGTCGTCCGCGCCATGGATGAACAGGATCGGGTCCTTGATGTCACCGGCATGGTTGAACGGCGACATCGCCAGGTAGGTGGCCTGGGCCTGCCAGTAGTTGCGTTCCTCGGCCTGGAAGCCGAACGGGGTCAACGTGCGGTTGTAGGCGCCCGAGCGCGCGATGCCGGCCTTGAACAGGCGGGTGTGCGCGAGCAGGTTGGCGGTCATGAACGCGCCATAGGAGTGTCCACCCACGGCGATGCGGTCGCGGTCGGCCACGCCACGGCGCACCACCTCGTCCACCGCGGCCCTGGCACTGGCCACCAGCTGCGGGATGTAGGTGTCGTTGGGCTCGGTGTCGCCTTCGCCGACGATCGGCATGGTCGGGCGGCTCAGCACCACGTAACCCCGCGCCAGGAACGCTTCCGGCCCCCAGTAGCCGACCGCGTTGAAGCGGTAGGGCGAGCCGGTCACCTGGCTGGCGTCGTCGGCCGACTTGAACTCGGCCGGGTAGGCCCACAGCAGGGTCGGCCGCGGGCCGTCCTTCTTCGGGTCGTAGCCGGACGGCAGCAGCAGGTCGGCGGTGAGCGCGACGCCGTCCTCGCGCGTGTAGCGGATCTGCTCCTTGCGCACGCCGCGCAGCTGCGGCAGCGGATGCGGCGTGTCGGTCAGCGCCCGCGCCGGCGCATCACCGTCCAGCGCGCGGACGTACAGGTCCGACGGCGTGTCGTTGGATTCGCGGCTGAACAGCAACCGCGGCGCCGGGCCGTCGGTCACCGCGACCGGCACCTCGTAGTACGGCGCCTGTGAATGGAACAGGCGCTGGCTGCGGCCGTCCTCCAGCGCGACGCGGTCCAGGAACGGGCGGTCGCCCTCGGCGGAGGCGCCGTCGCCGACCCGGTAGTAGCTGCGCCCGTCGGCGGTGAACTGCAGCCGTGCACGGCCCTTGTCGTCGAGCTGCAGCAGCGGCTGTCCCGGATCGCCATAGCGGTCGTCGGCGGAACGTTCGGACACCAGCTGCGCCGCCTGTTCCGGATGGTCCGGGGCGATCCGCCACTCCTTCACCTGGCGGGTCTTCCACCAGTACTCGCGCAGCAGCGCGACATCGCCGCGGCCCCAGGTGATGCCGCTGTAGCGCGACTGCAGCCGCGCCAGGGTCAGCGGCGGCCGGTCGAACGGTGCCGCCTGCACCATGACCGCGTCGCGGATCGGGGCATCGCGCGACGGGTCGCCGCCATCCTGCGCTTCGGCCCAGACCAGGCTGGCCGGCGCATCGGCGCGCCAGCCGATCGAACGCACGCCGGTGGGCACGGCGTCGTTGCCGGTCGGCAGCCCTTCCACCAGCGGCAGCCGCGCCAGCGCATGCACCAGCGCCCCGTCCGCGTCGAGCACCTCGATGCGGCGCGGAAAACGGCTGACCGGCACCGCGTAGGAGAACGGCCGTTCGACCCGTTGGCTGAGCAGGTAGGCGCCGTCGGGCGAGAAGGACAGCCCCAGGTAGATGCCGGCCGGGCCCAGCGGCCGGGCCTGGCCATTGATCGCCACCCGCGCCGGCTGCGCCTGCAGGTAGTACTCGAACAGGCGGGCATCGTGTTCGTTCTTCAGCAGGTCCTGATAGGTGCGCACCGCGCGCACGCCCTGCCCCGCCTCGGTCTGCTGCACCGCCGGCCCGGCCGGAATGCCGTCGTCCACCGGCGCGTCCGGCTGCCCGGCGGGCCGCTGCATCACCAGCAGTCCGGCGCTGTCCGGCAGCCAGGCGTAGCCCTTGCCGAGCACGCTGTTCAGCCGTTCGGCGATGCGCCGTGCACTGCCGGCCGCGACGTCCACCAGCCACAGCTCGTTGTGGCCGCTGGCCGGATCGAGCTGGTTGAAGGCCAGGTAGCGCTGGTCCGGCGACCAGGCCATCGAGGCGACCGACAGCGGCTGCGGCAGGCCGTCGATCGGGCGCTTGGCGCCTTCGGCGGTGTCGATCAGCCACAACGCGCTGCCGAAGGAGAAGCGGCTGTCGGAGAAGGTCTTCGGGTTGATGCGCAGGCCGGCCAGCTTCAGCTCCGGCTGCGCCACCTGGGCGATGGACGGCAACGGCGGGGTCTGCAGCACCGCCGCCAGGTCACGGCGCGGCGACAGCAGCAGCGTCGGTGCGCGTGGCGCATCCACCACCGCCTGCAGCGCGGCCGATGGCAGGCGGTAGCCCTGCGCCTGCTGGCCGGCGGTGTCCGGCGGGGCCGCCAACAGGGCCGGTGGCGCCAGCAGCAGGCCGGCACACAGAGCCAGCAGCGCCGGCGCCCGGCGGATACGGCGGGAAGCCCTCATCGTCATGGAAATCCTCTCGAACGGAAAACGGAACAACGGCCCACGGTACCAATCCGGGCCGCACGATTCCCCTGCCGTTGGTTGGGACGGCGGCGGCACGCGATATAATCGGCGGCCCGACCGAGGGGCGCTGCGACCAGCGCGCGGAGACCTTCCCCCAGCCCGCACCCGCACGGTGCGCAGCGGCGGGAACCACCCGCGCATGGCCAGGCTCGGACGGCCCCGCATGCAACAACGGCGCCCGGCGAACGCGAGCCTGCTCGCATACCACCGGAGCCTTACATGAACGCTGTTGCCAAGACCTTCTCCACCGAAGGCGACTACAAGATCCGCGACATCACCCTGGCCGACTGGGGCCGCAAGGAACTGGACATCGCCGAGCACGAGATGCCGGGGCTGATGTCGATCCGCCGCAAGTACCAGGCCGAGCTGCCGCTGCAGGGCGTGCGCGTGACCGGCTCGCTGCACATGACCATCCAGACCGCGGTGCTGATCGAGACCCTGAAGGACATCGGTGCCGACGTGCGCTGGGCCTCGTGCAACATCTTCTCCACGCAGGACCACGCCGCGGCCGCGATCGCCGCCACCGGCACCCCGGTGTTCGCGTGGAAGGGCGAGACGCTGGAGGAGTACTGGGACTGCACCCTGGACGCGCTGACCTTCACCCTGGCCGACGGCACCCTGGCCGGACCGGAGCTGGTGGTCGACGACGGTGGCGACGTGACCCTGCTGATCCACAAGGGCTACGAGCTGGAGAACGGCAGCGACTGGGTCGACACCGCCTCCTCCTCGCACGAGGAACAGGTCATCAAGAACCTGCTCAAGCGCGTGGCCAAGGAGCGCCCGGGCTACTGGGGCCGCGTGGTCAAGGACTGGAAGGGCGTCTCCGAGGAGACCACCACCGGCGTACACCGGCTGTACCAGCTGGCCCAGGCCGGCAGCCTGCTGGTGCCGGCGATCAACGTCAACGACTCGGTCACCAAGAGCAAGTTCGACAACCTGTACGGCTGCCGCGAATCGCTGGCCGACGGCCTGAAGCGGGCGATGGACGTGATGCTGGCCGGCAAGGTCGCCGTGGTCTGCGGCTACGGCGACGTCGGCAAGGGCTGCGCGGCCTCGCTGCGCGCCTACGGCGCACGGGTGATCGTCACCGAGATCGACCCGATCTGCGCGCTGCAGGCGGCGATGGAAGGCTTCGAGGTCGACACCCTCGAATCCACCCTGGGCCGCGCCGACCTGTACGTCACCACCACCGGCAACAAGGACATCATCCGCATCGAGCACCTGAGCGCGATGAAGGACCAGGCCATCGTCTGCAACATCGGCCACTTCGACAACGAGATCCAGGTCGACGCACTGGTGGCGTTCCCGGGCGTGCAGCACGTGAACATCAAGCCGCAGGTGGACAAGTACGTCTTCCCGGCTTCTGATGGAAGTGCTGGCAACGCGATCTTCCTGCTGGCCGAAGGCCGCCTGGTGAACCTGGGCTGCGCCACCGGCCACCCGAGCTTCGTGATGTCCAACTCGTTCGCCAACCAGACCCTGGCGCAGATCGACCTGTGGGCGAACAAGGACCGCTACGCCAAGCAGGTCTACCTGCTGCCGAAGAAGCTGGACGAGGAAGTGGCGCGCCTGCACCTGGAGAAGATCGGCGTGAAGCTGACCACCCTGACCCAGGAGCAGGCCGACTACATCGGCGTGCCGGTGGACGGCCCGTTCAAGCCGGACCACTACCGCTACTGACCGGCTCCGCGGACCGGGGGACGGCGGCCGCCGCGGCGGCCGTCCTTCCACGTCCGGCGGCGGCGGTTCCGTGATGCCCCTCCTCTGCAAGGAAGCCGCAGATGCGCGTCCTTTCCATCGACCTCGCCTACCGTCGGCACGCGGATATCGGCCTCGCCCTGCTCGATGGCCATGACACCCCGGCGACGGCCCGTTTCCCCACGCTCGCCCTGAAGGGCACCCCGGACCCCGACCACCTCGCCGACCACATCGCCGGACTCGCCGGCGATCTCGGCGCCGGCCTGCTGCTGATCGACGGCCCCCAGGGCTGGAAGTCGCCCGACAACGGCCTGGTCCACTCACGGCTCTGCGAACGGCGGCTCAACACGCCGGCCAAGACCGGGCTTCCCGGCAACGTGAAGCCCGCGAACTACGCACCGTTCGTGGCCTTCTCCATTGCGTTCTTCGACCGTCTCGAACAGCGGGGCTGGCCGCGGCTGCGCGACCCGGACAGCACCTCGGGCGTGGCGGTGGAGAGTTTTCCGTTCGCGGCATGGCGCACACTCGGGCTGCCCCCGCTGCCCGCCAAGACGAAGACGACCGCCCCGGTCCTGCGCGAGCGCCTGGACGCACTGCTTGCCATCTTTCCCACCCGGCTGCAGTCGATGCCCAACCATGACCAGCTGCAGGCGCTGGTCACCGGTTATGCGGGGCTGGCCATCGCCGCCGCGCACCGGCAGGGGGTCGAGCTGGTCGGCCAGGCGCCGTTCGCGCTGGATGGCCACATCCGCGAGGGTTTCATCGCCTGCCCGCTGCGGCCCGCACCCGCACTCGCATCCACATCCGCGCCGCGCGACACCGCGGCCATCACCGAGATCCCGCCGGAGCAGGTGCCCCTGGCCCTGTTGCTGCTGGCCGATCCATCGGAATCGAAGGTACGTGGCTACCTGCCCGGCGCCCGCTGCTTCGCGGCGCTGCACGGCGGGCAGGTCGCGGGGGTCTGCGCGGTCGTGCCGCTGACGCCCGGCGTCCATGAGCTGATGAACATCGCCGTCGATCCGGCGCGACAGCAGCACGGCCTCGGCACGCAGTTGCTGGTCCACGTGATCGATACGTACCGGCGCGAAGGCGCGGCGCGACTGGAGGTCGGCACCGGTGCCTTCGGCTACCAGCTGGCGTTCTACCAGCGGCACGGCTTCCGTGTATTCCAGGTCGACCGCGGCTTCTTCCTGCGCAACTACGACGGCCCGCTGATGGAGGACCGGATCCAGCACAAGGACATGCTGCGGCTGGCCATCGACTACCCGGCCACGGCCTGAACCGGCGCGCTCAGCGCCAGTTCGCGTTCGCCTCCCAGAACGCCACCGCGCGGCGGTAGGCCTCGCGGTCGATGGGCACGCCGGAACCGCCCTCCTCCACGCCCAGCGCATTGCGCATCATGGTGATCGGCGCCATCGGGATCTCGGCGGGCTCGGCGGTGTACAGGCAGCCGACCACGCCCCAGTCGGCCTCGATCGGCGCCCCTTCCCTGGCGAGCTGGGCGCGGCTGTAGAGGATGGCCACCAGGTAGTCGGCCACCGGCGGATCCACGCCTTCGAACCAGCGCACCAGCACCGGCAGTTCCTCGCGCGTGCGCGCCTCGTAGGCCGAACGCAGCAGGTGCCGGTTGTCCTCGGTGACCGGCATGGTCAGGCAGCGGGTGGAGGTCCAGTTGCGGTGCACGTGCAGCTTGCAGAACGGCGCATAGCCATCGAGCACCTGCTGCGGCGCATGCTCGTTGAGATAGCGCTCGAACTGTTCGGGCGTGCAGTCGCGGACCGTGTTCGGGCGCGGCGTGCGCGGGAACAGTCGGGTGCGGGCGAAGGGCGTGAGGACGATGGACATGGCCTGACCGGTCGGGAAACCCCGCCATTGTCGGCCATCGCGGCGCGGCGGGCATGCGCGTGCCCGCCGCCTCCCGCGTTACGTCGTGGAGCCGCGTGCGGCCTGCTCGATCGACGGCGTGCGCCAGCCCGAGTTCACGCCCCAGAGATAGAACACGAGGCCGATCGCGGCCACCACCACCAGGTCCCAGCCGTAGCTGAGGTAACCGCGGCCGCCGAACGTGCGGCTGCCCAGCCACGACACCAGCGCCAGCGTGGGCAGATAGCAGACCAGCCACCCCGCGCCCTTCAGCTGCCGGCCGAAGTCGTGCCACCCCGATTTTGCCTGGTAGTAGAAATAGACCGGCAACGCCACCAGCATCAGCAGGATGATCTGCCCGGTCAGCGGCCAGCGCGCCCAGTACAGCAGTTCGGTCGCCATCACGAAGGCCACGCCGGCCAGCACCGGCAGCGCCGCCACCCGCAGCGGGCGCTGCAGTTCCGGCGCGGTGCGCCGCAGCGACATCGCACTGACCGGACCGGTCATGTACGAGATCACCGTCGCCACCGAGATCACCGCCGCCAGCGTGCCCCAGCCACGGAAGAAGAACAGGAACAGGAAGGACACCGCCAGGTTCAGCCACATCGCCGGGCGCGGTACGCCCCAGCGCGCGTGCACCTGGCCGAAGATCGCCGGCGCGGTGCCGTTGCGCTGCATGCCGTAGATCATCCGCGCGGTGGTCGCGGTGTAGGTCATGCCGGTGCCGCTGGGGCTGACGAAGGCGTCGACATAGAGCAGCATCGCCAGCCAATGCAGGTTGGCGATCAGTGCCAGCTGCGCGAACGGCGAGCGGAAGTCGATGCCGTGCCAGCCGGCCTTCTCGAGCATCGCCGGCGGCACCGCTCCCAGGTAGGCCACCTGCAGCAGCACGTACACCACGGTGGCCAGCAGGATCGAACCGACCACCGCCATCGGGATGCTGCGCCCGGGGTCGCGCGCCTCGCCGGCCAGGTTCACCGGGCTCTGGAAGCCGTTGAAGCTGAAGACGATGCCGGCGGTGGCGATCGCGGTCAGGATCGCCGAGAAGTCCAGCACCGGGCTGTCGCCGCCGTGCAGGCCGACCGCGAAGTTGCCGGTATGGAAACCGCTGGCGATCAACGCCACCGCGGTCAGCGCCGGCACCACCAGCTTGAACACCGTGATGATGCTGTTGGACCGTGCGAACAGCTTCACGCTCCAGTAGTTGAGCAGGAAGTAGACCACTACCAGCGCCGCGGAGATCGTCAGCCCGGGCACGGTGAGTTCGCCGTGCCCGCCCGGCGCCTGCACGTACAGGTCCTGGGCCCACTGCCAGGGCCAGGACGCCATGTACTGCACCGAGGCCTCGGCTTCCACCGGGATCACCGACACGATCGCGATCCAGTTGGCCCAGGCCGCGATGAACCCCACCAGCGAGCCGTGGGAGTAGTGGCTGTAGCGGACCATGCCACCGGATTCGGGGAACATCGCCCCCAGTTCGGCATAGGTCAGGGCGATGGTGAGGATGATGGCCGCACCGAGCACCCAGGCCCAGATCGCTCCCGGCCCGGCCAGGCCCGCGGCGCGCCAGGCGCCGAACAGCCAGCCCGAGCCGATGATCGACCCCAGTCCGGTGAGCATCAGGGCGATGGGACCGACGTCGCGGCGGATGGCGCTGGGTGGATTCATGGGGGCTCCGGCTGGCGGCGTGCCCGGATCGACACGGCAACGAGGGTGGCAGCGGCCGGTCCGGCTGTCAGCCCAACCTATGGCACGCAGGGCCACGCCCAAGGCGTGGCAAGGATGCGACAGGCCGCATTTTCCGCCATGCCCTGTCACGTCACCGTGTTCATCGCGCCCCGCGCCTGCCACCGCTCCGGCACCGGGCCTGCCGGGCGGCCATGGCCGGACACGACGGAAGCGGCCTGCCCGGAATCATGTAAATACATCCATCTTGATGAAGAGATACAATGCGCGTCCCATCCTCCGCTCCTCCGCCATGACCGCGCTCAGCTTCGAGTTCTACCCGCCCAAGACCGACGATCAGCGCGCGCAGCTGGACCGCGCCGCGACCCGGCTCAAGGCGTATGCGCCCGACTACGTGTCATGCACGTTCGGCGCCGGTGGTTCGACCCTGAGCTACACCTCCGAGACCGTCCGCCACCTCAACCAGCACCACGGCCTGCCGGCCGCGCCGCACCTGTCGTGCGTCGGTGGCACCCGCGAGGAGATCCGCGAGCTGCTCAAGCTGTACCGCGCCATCGGCGTGAAGCGCATCGTCGCCCTGCGCGGCGACCTGCCCTCGGGCATGGGCTACCCGGGCGACCTGCGCTATGCCGCCGACCTGATCGCCTTCATCCGCGCCGAGCACGGCGACGCGTTCCGCATCGAGGCCGCCGCCTATCCGGAGACCCACCCGCAGGCCAGCGACGCGCTGTCGGACCTGCGCCACTTCAAGGCCAAGATCGACGCCGGCGCCGACGCCGCCATCACCCAGTACTTCTACAACCCCGACGCCTATTTCCACTTCGTCGACGCCGTGCGGCGCCTGGGCGTGGAGGTGCCGATCATCCCCGGGATCATGCCGATCTCCAATTTCAGCCAGCTGCGGCGGTTCTCCGAGCAGTGCGGCGCGGAGATCCCGCGCTGGATCGCCAAGCGCATGCAGGCCTATGCCGACGATGCCGACGCGGTGCGTGCATTCGGCGCCGACGTGGTCGCCGCGCTGTGCGAACGCCTGGTCGCCGGTGGCGCACCGGCGCTGCACTTCTACACCCTCAACCTCGCCCGGCCCACCCGTGCGGTGCTGCAGCGCCTCGGCCACGGGTGAGCCGCCGGCCGTGAACGCCGTCGGCGGTGTGCCGGCGCCCTCGCCTCACCCCGCTGCCGGCCACAGCGCACGGATCGCCGCCACGCCCTGCGCGCCATGCCCGCGCGCGGTCGCGATGTCGGCCGCCGCCAGCCCGCCGATGGCGTAGATCGGCAGCGACACCTGTTCGCGCAGCTGTTCGAAGGCCTCCCAGCCCAGTGCCGGCGCACCGGGGTGGCTCGCCGTGGGCCGCACCGGGCCGAGTACCGCGAAATCACAGCCGAGCCGCTGCGCCGCCTGCAGCTGCGCCAGGTCGTGGCACGACGCGGCGACCGGAACGCTGGCCGGCAGCGGACGCTGCTGCACCTGCTGCAATTGTTCGCTGCCCAGGTGCACGCCCACCCCCAGTTCGCGCGCCAGCGCGATGTCGCGGTTGAGCAGCAGCTCGGTGCTGCGGCCGAGCCGGGCGACCGCCATCCGCGCCAGCGCGGCGCGCTCGGCCGCCAGCGGGGTCCGCAGGTGCACCCGCCGGACCCCGCCGGCAACCGCCGTCGCCAGCTGTTCGAGCCAGGCCTCGGCACCGGCGACCGGCTCCGGCGTGACCAGGTAGCGGTCGGCCTGGCGCATCGCCGCGACCACCGGCAGGTCCGCCGGCGGCATCGAATAGCGGGCCAGCTTGTCCGGCGCCACCCAGGTGATCGCCTGCCCTTCGCGCCCGCGGGCGGTGCCGCTCCAGCGTTCCACCTTCCGCACCTCCAGCCGCAGCCGCTTATCCGGATACCGCTGCGGCACCTCCATCATCCAGTCGCCGATCTCCGCCTGGATGCCGAGCTCCTCGTGCAGTTCGCGGGCCAGCGCCTGTTCGGAGGTCTCGCCCGCCTCGCGCTTGCCTCCGGGAAACTCCCACAAGCCCGCCATGTCGCTGTTGCCGGTGCGGCGGTTGAGCAGGATGCGGCCGCGCGCGTCGGTGATGACGGCGGCCACGACGTGGATGGAGCGCAGGGAACAGGTCATGTGTCGAGCATGCCGAAAAGCCGGTGGCCGACGCAATCGTCCGCGTTCGTGCGTTCCCGGCACCGCGGTTCATCAAGAAGGCCCGGTCTGGGGCAAACCTCCTACCTGCGGCCATGCGGCGTGCCCGGGGACGCCCCGCGGGTGGCGACCAACGATCGGCACCCGCCGGGATCGTGCATGGAGAAGAGCCCCGAGCCAGGGGACGCGCCACGGCGCGAAGCGCGAACGGTCGAGCCGGTTCGAAGGGTGGGCCGCGTGCGGCGGGGCAAGGTGCGGGAGGACGGCCTGCGTGCACGGTGGCGCGGCACAGATCAGCCGAGCGCCTGGTGCGCTGCACCGGGCCGGGGAGGAAAAAGAATGGCGGCCGCAATTTGCGGCGCAGATCGTGGGGCGGCAGCGCGTAGCGATGGCGTGCCGCGGCCAATGGCCGGCGTTGCTGCTATCCACCCGATGAGGCGCCCCTCCTTGGCAAGGGGGGCGCGCCGAAGGCACGGGGTATCGGCGATAAAGATCGTGCCCCCATGATCCGTTGCACGGATCATGGGGGCGTAGCCCGCCTGGCGGACTACACCACGGTCAACTCAACTTTCAGTTGAGTTGACCGTGGCAGTGCTTGAACTTCTTGCCGCTGCCGCACGGGCAGGGATCGTTGCGGCCCACCTTGGGCTCGTCGCGGGTGACCTGGGCCACGCCCGCCGCCCGCGCCTCCACCTGGGCCGCCTCTTCGTCGGCGCCGTAGCCGCCGTTGTCCTGGTGCTGGAACTGCGACATCTGCAGCCGCGCTTCGGCCTGCTGCCGCTCCAGCGCCTCCATCGCCGCCACCTCTTCCTCGCTGCGGATGCGCACGCGCGCGAGCAGGTGGATCACTTCGCGCTTGACGTTCTCCAGCATCTCCGAGAACAGCTCGAAGGCTTCCTTCTTGTATTCCTGCTTGGGCTGCTTCTGCGCATAACCACGCAGGTAGATGCCCTGGCGCAGGTAGTCCATGCGCGCCAGGTGCTCCTTCCAGCTCTGGTCGAGCACGGTCAGCATCACGTGCTTCTCCAGCGCGCGCATGGTCTCCGGACCGACCGCGCCCTCCTTCTGCACGAAGTGCCCGTCCAGCTCGCGGGCGACCGCCTCGGCGATGCCGTCGGCGTCCAGTTCCTCGTGCTGCTTGAACAGCCCCACCAGGTCCATCTGCATGCCCAGGTCCGCTTCCAGCGTGGCCTGCAGGCCCGGCAGGTCCCACTGGTCGTCGATCGAATTGGGCGGCACGAACCGCGCCACCAGGTCGTAGATCACGTCGTCGCGGATGCCGTCGATGTTGTCCTTGACCGACTCGGCGTCCAGCAGCTCGTCGCGCTGGGCGTAGATCACCTTGCGCTGGTCGTTGTTGACGTCGTCGAAGTCCAGCAGGTTCTTGCGGATGTCGAAGTTGTGGGCTTCCACCTTGCGCTGCGCCTTCTCGATCTGGCGGCTGACCAGGCGGTCCTCGATGACGTCGTCTTCCTTCATCCCCATCAGGCGCATCGCCTTCTGCACCCAGTCGGAGGCGAAGATGCGCATCAGGTTGTCTTCCAGCGACAGGTAGAACCGGGACGAGCCCGGGTCGCCCTGGCGGCCGGAACGGCCGCGCAGCTGGTTGTCGATGCGCCGCGATTCGTGGCGCTCGGTGCCGACGATGTGCAGGCCGCCGGCGGCCTTGACCGCATCGTGGCGCTCCTGCCAGGCAGCCTTGATGGCGGCCTTCTGCGCCTCGTCGGCCTCCTCGCCCAGTTCCTGCAGCTCGGTCTCCAGCGACCCGCCCAGCACGATGTCGGTGCCGCGGCCGGCCATGTTGGTGGCGATGGTCACCGAGCCGGGACGGCCGGCGTTGGCGACGATGGTCGCTTCGCGGTCGTGCTGCTTGGCATTGAGCACTTCGTGGTGGACGCCGGCCTTGCGCAGGTGCTCGGACAGCATCTCCGAGGTTTCGATCGAGGTGGTGCCGACCAGCACCGGCTGGCCGCGCTTGGCGCATTCCTCGATGTCGGCCAGCACCGCGTTGAACTTGCCCTGGCGGTTGAGGAACACCTGGTCCGGATGGTCCTTGCGGATGGTCGGCTTGTTGGTCGGGATGACCACCACTTCCAGGCCGTAGATGCTCTGGAACTCGAACGCCTCGGTATCGGCCGTGCCGGTCATGCCGGACAGCTTCTTGTACATGCGGAACAGGTTCTGGAAGGTGATGCTGGCCAGGGTCTGGTTCTCGCGCTGGACCGGCACGCCCTCCTTCGCCTCCACCGCCTGGTGCAGGCCGTCCGACCAGCGGCGCCCGGCCAGGGTGCGGCCGGTGAACTCGTCGACGATCACCACCTCGCCGTCGCGGACGATGTAGTCCACGTCGCGCTGGTAGATCGCGTGCGCGCGCAGGGCGGCATTGAGGTGGTGGACCACGGTCAGGTTCTGTGCCGCGTACAGGCCGCCCTCGTTGTCCGCGTCGATGATGCCGGCCTGGCGCAGCAGGTCCTCGGCGTGTTCCATGCCGGCCTCGGACAGGTGCACCTGCTTGCCCTTCTCGTCGACCCAGAAATCGCCTTCGCCGTCCTCCACTTCCTGCTTGACCAGCTGCGGCACGACGCGGTTGACGCGGATGTACAGCTCCGGCGAATCGTCGGCCGGGCCGGAGATGATCAGCGGCGTACGCGCTTCGTCGATCAGGATCGAGTCCACCTCGTCGACGATGGCGTAGTGCAGGCCGCGCTGGTAGCGGTCGGCCTTGGACAGCGCCATGTTGTCGCGCAGGTAGTCGAAGCCGAATTCGTTGTTGGTGCCGTAGGTGATGTCGGCGGCGTAGGCCTCGCGCTTGTCGCTGTGCGGCATGCCCGGGTAGACCACGCCGACGCTCAGGCCCAGCCAGGTGTACAGCCGGCCCATCTGCGCGGCATCGCGGCGGGCCAGGTAGTCGTTGACCGTGACCACGTGCACGCCCTTGCCTTCCAGGGCGTTGAGGTACACCGGCAGGGTCGCCACCAGGGTCTTGCCCTCGCCGGTGCGCATTTCGGCGATCTTGCCCAGGTGCAGGACCATGCCGCCGATCAGCTGCACGTCGTAGTGGCGCATGCCCAGCACTCGCCGCGACGCCTCGCGGCAGACCGCGAAGGCTTCCGGCAGCACCTTGTCCAGGGCCTCGCCGCCGGCGACACGCTCGCGGAACTCGGCGGTCTTGGCCTTCAGCTGGTCGTCGGAAAGCGGCTGGATCTCCGGCTCCAAGGCATTGATCTTGGCGACGATACGGTTGAGCTGGCGAAGCTGGCGCTCGTTGCGGCTGCCAAAAACGCGGGTAAGCAGGCTGTTGATCATTGAAGGAACCGGTTTGGATGGAATGCCGCGCACGGCCCCCACCCCAAGCGGGACCGGCCGGGCACAAACGAAACAGGGCGCAATGCGCCCTGTCGATGGCAAGACCTATTGTAACTTGGGGCAGCGCTCCGGCGATTCAAGCGCCGATCGCATGCCCGCGCGGCCCCGCCCGCTCAGGCGGGAATGCGGGGAGACGGCGGCACCCGGCGGCCTCGCGCCGCAGGCACCGTGGGACGGGGGTGCGGAAACCCGGAGCGGCGCGGCATCAGCCACGCTGTACGCGGCCCACCGGGGTATTGCCGCCTTCGCCCAGGAACTTGCGCGGGTTCACCACCCGGCCGTTCTGCCACACCTCGAAGTGCACGTGGGCGCCGGTGGAGCGGCCGGTGGAGCCGGCCTTGGCCACTTCCTGGCCGGCGCGGACCAGCCCGCCCTCGCGCACGCTGAGGCGCGAGTTGTGCGCATACAGGGTCTTGTAGCCGTTGCCGTGGTCGATCTCCACGACATTGCCGTAGCCCCCCTTCACCCCGGAGAAGGCCACCACCCCGTCGGCGACGGCCAGTACCGGGTCGCCGACGCGGGCGTGGAAGTCCATGCCCTTGTGGTTGCCGGCACCGCGGCCGAACGGGTCGGCGCGGGTACCGAAGTTCGAGGTGACGTAGGTGTTGCGGATCGGCATGCGCGACGGCACCGCGTTCTGCTCGAGCTGGTGATCGAACAGCAGCGACTCCAGCACCGACAGCTGCCGTCCCGACGCGGCGAAGCGCTGTTCCAGCGCCTGCAAGTCGCTGTTGACCGCGCTCACCGGGATGTCCTGGGTCGGGCCGGCATCGCCCTCGCCCAGGCCGGGGATTTCCTGGAAGTCGAATTCGCCGTCCTCCAGCTTGCCCATCTGGGTCAGGCGCTCGCCCAGGGCGTTCAGGCGCGTCGCCTGGGCCTGCAGCTCGCCCAGCCGTGCCGCCAGCGCATTGACCTGGGTCTGCGCATCGGCCTGCACCCGGGCCAGCTCCTGCTCCTGGTGCTCGACCTTCGCGCGCAGCGTGGCATTGCCGACCGCGCCGGCGGCCAGCGTGCCGCCTACACCCAGCAGACAGCCCACACCCAGTACGCTGGCGAACAACGCCTTTGGCCTATCCTCGAAAAACACCTGCAGGCGCCCCAAGGGTGTTTTCGCCTGCCGCCCCCGTGTTTTGATTACGATCTTTTTGAATGCCATCGAAGAATTCTTATGTCTGAGCCGAAATCCAGCAGTCGTTCCCGCACCGCGCCGAAACAGGCGCTGGACGCGGTCATGGCGGACAAGGCTGGAAATCCGTTGCGGCGAGCCCTGTGGCTCGATGCGCTGGACCGGCAGTTGCGCCCCCATTTGCCGCCTGCGCTGGCGAACCGTTGCCGGTTGGCCAATGTGGACGGCGAACACCTCGTTTTCCTCGTCGAGTCCCCGGTCTGGCATGCCAAGGTCAGGCTAGCCCAGAGCCAGTTGCTCGACGCGGCCCGATCCATCGGGCTGACGGCCACCCGGGTGACCGTCAAGACTGCCACGGCGCCCGCACCCTCCCCGGTACGCGACGACCAGCGCAGTTCCCACGCCGTCTCGGCCGCCACGCGCAAAGGCCTGCGCGACGCCCTGGCCTGCCTGGAGGATGTGAAGGGCACCCGTTCCTGAACACTGACCGGGAGGCCGCCCCGCGCCCCGTCATCCCGAGGGATGCCAACGCCAAGCCGGAGCAAATCCTAGCCGTGGTGGACCACCCGGGAGTTAGTGTTTTATTAAAAAATAGTTAAATTCAGCTTGAAAGCGGGGTGGGATTCACAGATCCTGCACTCCCCCGCCGGGGCCGCCCCATTCAGGCGTAGGCGGCCGCGCTGTAGACCACCGGCGCGTCGCGCGTCGGCGAATCGAAGCAGGCCCATTCCCAGGCACCGGCATCGGCCAGCAGCGCGCGCACCAGCTTGTTGTTGAGCGCGTGGCCGGACTTGTAGCCCTCGTAGGCGCCGAGCACCGGGCCGCCGGCCAGGTACAGGTCGCCGATGGCGTCGAGGATCTTGTGGCGCACGAACTCGTCGGCGTAGCGCAGGCCGTCGTCGTTGAGCACCCGGAACTCGTCCAGCACGATGGCATTGTCCATCGAGCCGCCCAGGCCGAGGTTGCGCTCGCGCATGTACTCCAGGTCGCGCATGAAGCCGAAGGTGCGCGCGCGGGAGATTTCCTTGATGTAGGCCGCGGTGGAGAAGTCGATCTCGGCCCGCGACTGCTTGGCCGGGATCATCGGGTGGTCGAACTGGATCGTGAACCCCAGCCGGTAGCCCTCGTACGGATCGAAGCGGGCGATCTTGTCGCCGTCGCGCACTTCCACCGGCTTGAGGATGCGCAGGAAGCGCTTGGCCGCCGGCTGCTCGACGATGCCCGCCGACTGCAGCAGGAACACGAACGGGCCCGACGAGCCGTCCATGATCGGCAGCTCGGCCGAGGACAGCTCGACGATGGCGTTGTCCACGCCGAGGCCGGCCATGGCCGACATCAGGTGTTCGACGGTCTGGATCTTGGCGCCCTCGCTGGTCAGCCCGGTGCACAGGGTCACCTCGGTCACCAGGTCGGCACGGGCCGGGACATCCACCACCGGCTCCAGGTCCACGCGCCGGAACACGATGCCATGGTCGACCGGTGCCGGGCGCAGGGTCATGTAGACCTTGTCGCCGCTGTGCAGGCCGACGCCGGTGGCGCGGATCGTGGTCTTGAGGGTGCGCTGCTGGATCATCGGGTGTCGGAGTCAGGAGGACCGCATGGGACGCGGCCATAGCCAATCAAGAATAACACGCATCCCCATCGCTCCCGGCGCGGTGCCCCGCGCTGCAGGGAAGAAGCGGGCAGGCCATCCTGGCCCGCCCGCAAAGGACATGGGTACCGCCACCGGGGAGGACAACCCCGGTGTTGTGCCGCCCGTACCTGCGCCGGCGTGGTGGGCCGCCGCAGTGCGGGCGCCTCCGCGGCGGGTCCGGAAAGGGACCGCCCACGGAAGGCCGGATCAACCGCCGTGGCGCTGCGCTGCGGCCGGCCACGCGCGCGCAATCCGGCTGCGCGCGTGGACGCCTCCCCGGCCCTGGAAGGCCGGGCCGGGCACCTGGCCCGGGCACCGCATCGCCGGCGACGGCATCAGTCGGCCTGGCGACGCAGGAACGCGGGGATGTCCAGGTAGTCGCTCGGCAGCTCGGCCGCGGCCGGCGCCGAAGCCGCCGGTGCCGGCGAGGATGCCGCCGCGGTATCCGAGCTCGGACGCCGCAGGCCCATGCCCAGCGAGCTGCCCACCGCCTTGGCCACGGCATCGGCCGGGCTCTCCTGGTCGCCGCCGAACTCGGCCTGGCCGGTGGTGGCGTTGCGCACCAGCTTGATCGGCGCGCGCTCGCCCGGGCGCTGGGCGTTCTTGGCACCGATGCGGTTCAGGCCGGTGGCGACCACGGTCACCCGCACTTCGTCCTGCATGTCCGGGTCGAGTACGGTGCCCACCACCACGGTGGCGTCCTCGGAGGAGAAGCCGTCGATGGTGCGGCCGATCTCGTCGAACTCGCTCATGGTGAAGTCCGGGCCGGCGGTGATGTTGACCAGGATGCCGTTGGCACCGGCCAGGTTCACGTCGTCCAGCAGCGGGTTCTGGATCGCCGCCTCGGCCGCGGCCTGCGCACGGTCGTCGCCGCGCGCGGTGCCGGTGCCCATCATCGCCAGGCCCATTTCCGACATCACGGTGCGCACGTCGGCGAAGTCGACGTTGATCAGGCCCGGGCGCACGATCAGGTCGGCGATGCCCTGCACCGCGCCCTGCAGCACGTCGTTGGCGGCGCGGAACGCCTGCACCATGGTGGCGTTGCGGCCGAGCACGGTGATCAGCTTCTCGTTCGGGATGGTGATCAGCGAATCGACGTGCTGGCTCAGTTCCTCGATGCCCTTCAGCGCCACCTGCATGCGGCGGCGGCCTTCGAACGGGAACGGCTTGGTGACCACGGCCACGGTCAGGATGCCCATCTCCTTGGCCAGCTGCGCCACCACCGGCGCGGCGCCGGTGCCGGTGCCGCCGCCCATGCCCGCGGTGATGAACACCATGTCCGCGCCCTGCAGCGCGTCCATGATGCGTTCGCGGTCCTCCAGCGCGGCCTGGCGGCCGACTTCCGGGTTGGCGCCTGCGCCCAGGCCCTTGGTCACATTGGTGCCCAGCTGCAGCTGCAGCTTGGCGCCACAGTTCTTGATGGCCTGCGAATCGGTGTTGGCGGTGATGAACTCCACCCCGTCCACCGCGGAGTTGACCATGTGCGCCACGGCGTTGCCGCCGCCGCCGCCCACGCCCACCACCTTGATCACCGCATTGGGTGCCATCTTCTCGATCAGTTCGAAATGTGCCATGTCCATGTCCTCGTTATAACCGCTTCCTTTGGCGTGGCCACCCGGCATCCTGTCCGTGCGTTCCGCGCCGCCGTTGCGGCAGTTGTCGTTAGAATCCGTCGTGGCTCGCGCCGCTCCGGGGTACCGCCCTGCTTCAATCCACCGGCCGGAGCCGGTGTCACCACCTGTCCCGCGTCAGAATTCGCCGCGGAACCAGTTCTTCAATTTGTTGAACAGCGTGCCGGCGCGCCCGGTGGGCAGCGACGGACGCCGCGGGTGTTCGATCTGGCTGCCCATCAGCAGCAGGCCCACGCCGGTGGCGTGCACGGGATTGCCGACCACCTCGCCCAGGCCGGTGACGTGCTGCGGGATGCCCACCCGCACCGGCATCTGCAGCATCTCCTCGGCCAGCTCGACCACGCCTTCCATCTTCGAGGCGCCGCCGGTGAGCACCATGCCGGCACGCACCATCTCCTCGAAGCCGGAGCGGCGCAGTTCGGCCTGCACCATCTCGAAGATTTCCTCGTACCGGCCCTGCACCGCCTGCGCCAGCGAGGCGCGCGGCATGCGCCGCGGTGGCCGGTCGCCGACCGACGGCACCTGGATGCTTTCCTCGGCGGTGGCCAGCTGCGCCAGCGCGCAGGCGTAGCGCACCTTGATCTGCTCCGCCTCCGGGGTCGGCGTGCGCAGCATGTGCGCGATGTCGTTGGTGACATGGTCGCCGGCGATCGGCAGCGAGGCGGTGTGGCAGATCGCGCCCTGCACGAACACCGCGATGTCGGTGGTGCCGGCGCCGATGTCCACCATCACCACGCCCAGTTCGCGCTCGTCGGCGGTCAGCACCGCCACCGACGAGGCCAGCGAGGACAGCACCAGGTCGTCCACCTGCAGGCCGCAGCGCTGCACGCACTTGCTGATGTTGGCCGCCGCCGACTGCGCGCACACCACCAGGTGCGCATGCACCTCCAGGCGCACACCGGTCATGCCGACCGGGTTGCGGATGCCTTCCTGCGAATCGTCCAGCACGTACTCGCGCGGGATCGCGTGCAGGATCTTCTGGTCGGCCGGGATCGCCACCGCCTTGGCCGCCTCCAGCACGCGGTCCAGGTCGCCCCAGGTCACCTCGCCCTCGCGGATCGGGGTGATGCCCTGCGAGTTTCGGCACTGCACGTGGTTGCCGGAGATGGAGGCGTAGACCGAACGGATCTCGCAGCCGGCCATCAGCTCGGCCTCCTCGATGGCGCGCTGGATCGACTGCACCGTCGATTCGATGTCCACCACCACGCCGCGCTTGAGCCCGCGCGACTCGTGCGAGCCGATGCCGATCACCTCGATCGGGCTGCCCGGCGAATACTCGCCCACCAGCGCCACCACCTTGGAGGTGCCGATGTCGAGGCCGACGATGAGCGATTTGTCACCCTTGCGATTCATGTCCTGTCCTGCTTCTGCTTCGCTGCCGGTGGCGGGGTTCCCCAGTTCAGCGTGAAACCGTTGGTGTAGCGGAGATCGGCGCGCTCGATCGGCACCTGGGTGCGGATGAGCTGCGGCAGCACCCGCACGAAGCGCCCGAGCCGCGAGCGCGCGTCGTCGCGGCCGACCATGACCTCGGTGCCGTTGTCCAGCGCCAGCGACCAGCTGCCGCGCGCGTCCATCGCCACCCGGCGCACGTCCACGCCGGCCGGCGCGAACAGCGCACGGGCGTGGTTGTAGAGTTCGACCACCTCGGCGGTCTTGCTGTCCGGGCCGTCGAGCTCGGGCAGCGGCGCATCCTCCAGGCCTTTCGGAGTGGCGAACAGGCGGCCCTGCTCGGACAGCAGCCGGTCCTTGCCCCAGCGCGCGAACGGCTGGTGCTCGACCACGCGGACCTCCAGCACGTCCGGCCACTGCTTGCGCACCTGTGCACTCTCCACCCACGGCAGCCGTTCCACCGCGTGCTGCGCGTCCTGCAGCCGGACCGCGAAGAACCCCGCCCGCGCATACGGCAACAGCGCCTTCTGCAGGTCCTCGCCGGGCACCCGCTTGAATTCGCCCTGCACCCGCAGGCGGGTCAGCGGCCAGCGCTCGGCACCGACCCAGCCGTTGAGCAGGGCGACCACCGGCGATGCCACCAGGGCGATGGCCAGCAGCCAGGCGAGGATGCGCAGCACCGCACTCATGCGCGCCTCCCGGCCGGCCGGCCGCCGCCGCGCGGGCAGCCGCGTCCGCCGGCCACTGCCGGGGAGCGCAGGCGCGATGGCGGGGGCAGAACGGCGATCATGCGTCCGCGACCTCCTCGAATCCGCCGGTGGCGATCTGCTGGGCGACATGGCCGATGTCGCCGGCGCCCAGCATCAGCAGCAGGTCGCCGTCGCGCAGGACGTCCGGCAGGACCGACACCAGGTCCTGGGCACTGCCGACCACGACCGGCTCGCTGCGGCCGCGGGCACGGATCGCCCGCGCCAGCGAGCGCGCATCGGCGCCCGGTATCGGCGCCTCGCCAGCCGGATAGACCTCGCTGAGCACCAGCGCATCCACATCCGACAGCACCGCGGCGAACGCGTCGAACTGGTCGCGGGTACGGCTGTAGCGGTGCGGCTGGAACGCCACCACCAACCGCTGTTCCGGCCAGCCGCCGCGCGCGGCCTCGAACACCGCCGCCAGTTCCCGCGGATGGTGCCCGTAGTCGTCGACCAGCCGCACCCGTGCGCCACTGGCCGTGGTCACCGTGCCCAGGTCGTTGAAGCGGCGGCCCACGCCTTCGAACTTCTCCAGCGCCGCGGCGATCGTCGCCGGCGCCACGCCCAGCTGCCAGCCGACCGCCGCGGCGGCCAGCGCATTGAGCACGTTGTGGCGGCCCGGCAGCGCCAGCGTCACCGGCACGCTGCTGCCCTCGGGCAGGCGCAGGGTGAAGCGCATCCGCGGACCGTCCTGCACCACGTCCTCGGCGCGCACGTCGGCGCTGCCGCTCAGGCCGTAGCTCATCACGTGGCGGGGCGTCCTGGCGGCCAGCGCGGCCACCTCCGGATCGTCGATGCACAGCACCGCCAGGCCGTAGAACGGCAGCCGCTGCAGGAACTCGGCGAACGCCGCCTGCACGCGCGCGAAGTCGTTGCCGTAGTTCTCCAGGTGGTCGGCGTCGATGTTGGTGATCACCGCGGCCAGCGGGTTCAAGCGCAGGAAGCTGCCGTCGCTCTCGTCGGCCTCGGCCACCAGCCACTGCCCGCCGCCGAGCTTGGCGTTGGCGCCGGCGGCCAGCAGCTGGCCGCCGATCACGAAGGTCGGGTCCAACCCGCCCTCGCTGAGCACCGCGGCGGTCAGCGAGGTGGTGGTGGTCTTGCCGTGGGTGCCGGCCACCGCGATGCCGTGGCGGAAGCGCATCAGCTCGGCCAGCATCGCCGCGCGCGGCATGATCGGGATGCGCTGGCTGCGCGCCTCCATCAGCTCCGGGTTGTCCTCGCGGATCGCGCTGGACACCACCACGCAGTCGGTGCCGAGCACGTTGGCGGCCGAGTGCCCGCGCATCACCCGCGCGCCCAGCCGCGCCAGGCGCCGGGTGGCGGCGTTGTCGGCGTTGTCGGAACCGGAGACGTCATAGCCCAGGGTCAGCATCACCTCGGCGATGCCGCTCATGCCGGTGCCGCCGATGCCGACGAAGTGCACCCGCGGAAAGGCCCGGACCAGGTCGGCGGTGTCGTGCAGGCGGCGGATCATGCGGTTTCCTCGAGAATGATGTCGGCGATGCGTTCGGCCGCATCGGCCTTTGCCAGGGCCCGCGCGGCGCCCGCCATCTGCAGGCGGCGGGCGGGATCGGCGGCCAGGGCGCGCAGGGCACGCTCCAGGTTGCCGGCCAGCGCGTCGTCCTGCGGCAGCCGTTCGGCGGCGCCGCGCTCGACCAGGTAGTCGGCGTTGCGGGTCTGGTGGTCGTCCACCGCCGCGGCGAACGGCACCAGCACGCTGCCGATGCCCACCGCGCACAGCTCGGCCAGGGTCGAGGCGCCGGAACGGCACACCACCAGGTCGGCCCAGGCATAGGCCGCGGCCATGTCCTGGATGAAGGCATCGACGCGGCCGTCGACGCCGGCCTCGCGGTAGGCCTGCTGCGCTTCACCGTGCAGCTTCTCGCCGCACTGGTGCCAGACCTCGATGGCGGCGCTGCCGCGCAGCGCGGCCAGCGCCTGCGGGACGGCGTTGTTGAGCACCCGCGCGCCCTGGCTGCCGCCCAGCACCAGCAACCGCATCGGGCCGCCACGGCCGGCCAGGCGCTGCTCCGGCGCCGGCAATGCGGCGATCTCGGCGCGCACCGGGTTGCCCACCACCTCTTCGCGGCCACCGGCGAAACTGTCCGGGAAGCCGCTCAGCACCCGCCGCGCGAAGCGCGACAGGATCCGGTTGGTCAGCCCCGGCGCGCGGTTCTGCTCGTGCACCAGCAACGGCAGCCCATGCAGCCGCGCGGCCATGCCGCCGGGGCCGGAGGCGAAGCCGCCGAACGCCACCACCGCGCGCGGGTTGCGGTCGCGCAGGATGAAGCCGGCGTTGCGGATCGCGCGCAGCACCCGCAGCGGCGCACCCAGCAGCGCCAGCTTGCCCTTGCCGCGCAGCCCGGAAATGGCCAGCGTGTCGATGGGAATGGCGTGCCGGGGCACCAGCCGGGTCTCCATCGCGCCGTCGGCGCCGAGCCAGGTCACCGGGATGCCGCGCTCGCGCAGCACCCTGGCGACGGCCAGGCCCGGGAAGATGTGCCCGCCGGTACCGCCGGCCATGATCATGACCGGACGTACGGTGGCGCCCGCAGCGGTGTCCTGCGGCTGGCGGCCCCGGGTCTGCCGGCGCGGGTCGGTGGGATCGACCATCAGGCCATCCTCCCGAATGTCGGTTCGATCCGCGGCTGCATGCGGCTGGTACCGCGGCCCGCATCGGCCTGCATCGCCGAGGCGACGGCCGACGCGCTGGCGGTCCCGGCCGGTGCCGGCTCCGCGGCGTCGATGGACGGGGCGTCGGCGATGTCGCTGTCCTCGCGCACTTCCTGGCGGCGCACCGCGCGGTTGTATTCCCAGGACACGCGCAGCAGCACCCCGACCGCCACGCAGGTCATCATCACGCTGGAACCGCCGGAGGAGATCAGCGGCAGGGTCAGGCCCTTGGTCGGCAGCATGCCCAGGTTCACGCCGATCGACACGAACGACTGCAGGCCGATCCACAGGCCGATGCCGAAGGCGATGTAGCCGGAGAAGTGGCGGCGCATCTCGATGCAGCGCATGCCCAGCCAGAATGCCCGCCCGACCAGCAGCGCGTACAGCGCGATGATCGCGCACACCCCGACGAAGCCCAGCTCCTCGGCGATCACCGAGAAGATGAAGTCGGTATGCGATTCGGGCAGGTAGTTGAGCTTCTGGATCGATGCCCCCAGGCCGACCCCGGTCCACTCGCCGCGGCCGATCGCCATCAGCGCGTTGGACAGCTGGTAGCCCGAGCCCAGCTGGTCTTCCCACGGGTCCATGAACGAGGTGACGCGACGCATGCGGTAGGGCTCGAACACCACCAGCAGGACCAGCGCCGGCAGCATCAGCAGCACCGGCAGCACGATGCGCTTGAGCTGGGCGCCGCCGAGGACCAGCATGCAGGTGGTGATGCCCAGCAGCAGCATCGACGAACCGAAGTCCGGCTGCATCAGCAGCAGCGCGACCAGCACGCCGACCACGCCCACCGGCTTGAGCATCGCCTGCCAGGTGGCGTTGACCTCGTCGCGGAAGCGCACCAGGTAGCTGGACAGCCAGACGATGTACAGCACCTTCACCGCCTCGACCGTCTGGAACTTGGAGAAGCCCAGGTTGATCCAGCGGCGCGCACCGTTGACGGTGCTGCCCAGGCCCGGCACGAACACCACCACCAGCAGCGCGAAGCAGCCCAGCAGCAGCAGGTGGTTGTACTTCTCGACCTCGCGCAGCTCCACGCGCATCGCCACCGCGGCCAGCACCACGCCGACCCCGACGAACACCAGGTGCCGGGTCAGGTAGTAGAACGGGCTCTGGGTCAGCGCGATGGAGCTGGACGCCACCATCACGATGCCCAGCGACGCCAGTGCCACGGCGGCGCCCAGCAGCCACTTGTCGTAGTGGCCGCCGATCGCTTCGAGCCGTGTCGCCTGGCGTGCGTAGTCGTCCATCAGCGCACCTTCAACGTCGCCAGGCCGATCAGCACCAGCACCACCGAGATGATCCAGAAGCGCACGATCACCCGCGGCTCCGGCCAGCCCTTCAGCTCGAAGTGGTGGTGGATCGGCGCCATCCGGAACACCCGCTTGCCGGTCAGCTTGAAGCTGGCCACCTGGATCATCACCGACAGCGTCTCGATCACGAATACGCCGCCCATCACCACCAGCACCAGCTCCTGGCGCACGATGACCGCGATGGTGCCCAGCACCGCGCCCAGCGCCAGCGCGCCGACGTCGCCCATGAACACCATCGCCGGGTAGGTGTTGAACCACAGGAAGCCCAGCCCGGCACCGGCGATCGCCGCGCAGATGATGACCAGCTCGCCCGCGCCCGGGATCTGCGGGATCTGCAGGTAGTTGGAGAACACCGCGTTGCCCGAGGCGTAGGCGAACACGCCCAGCGCGCAGGCGACCAGCACCGTGGGCATGATCGCCAGCCCGTCCAGGCCGTCGGTCAGGTTGACCGCGTTGGAGAAGCCGACGATCCAGAAGTAGGCGATCGCCACGAAGCTGATCCCGGCCAGCGGCAGCGCGATCGACTTGAACATCGGGATGTACAGGGTCAGCGCCGCCGGCACGTCGGCCGTGTAGAACAGGAACAGGCCGGCGCCGAGGCCGAAGATCGACTGCAGCAGGTACTTCCAGCGCGACTTCAGGCCGTTGGGATCGCGCTTGGCGATCTTGATCCAGTCGTCGTACCAGCCGATGGCGCCGAAGCACAGCATCACCGCGATCACCAGCCACACGTAGCGGTTGCGCAGGTCGCCCCACAGCAGCACCGCCATCAGCACCGACAGCAGGATCAGGCCGCCGCCCATGGTCGGCGTGCCGGCCTTGGAGAAGTGCGACTGCGGACCGTCCTTGCGGATCGGCTGGCCGCCCTTGAGCTGGGCCAGGCGGCGGATCGCGGCCGGCCCCAGCCACAGCGACAGCCCGAGCGCGGTCAGCGCCGCGAGGATGCCGCGGAAGGTGAGGTAGTTGAACAGCCGGAACAAGTCGTCCAGCTGCTGCAACCAACGGGCCAGTTCAAGCAACATGCGGTGCGTCCTCGCCGCGCTTGAGCAGCGCGGTCACGATCGTGTCCATGGCGCTGCCGCGCGAGCCCTTGACCAGGCAACGCACACCAGCATGAAGTTCGGGTTCCAGCGCGGCGGCCAGGTCGGCATGGCTGTCGAAGTGGCGCGCGCCCTCGCCGAACGCGGCGGTGGCCGCCGCGCTCAGCGGCCCCAGCGTGTACAGGCGCTTGATCCCGGCCGCGCGTGCGTGCGCGCCGGCCTGCGCATGCAGGGCCCGGGCGTCGGGGCCGAGTTCGCGCATGTCGCCCAGTACCAGCCAGCCCTCTTCCTTGCCCGCGGCCAGCGCGGCGATCGCCGCGGCCAGCGAGCCCGGGTTGGCGTTGTAGCTGTCGTCGACCAGCACCGCACCGTTGGCCAGCACATGCGCGACCTGGCGGCCGGCGACCGGGCGCGCCTGCGCCAGCCCCTCGGCGACCTGCGCCGGCGCGAGGCCGGCGGCCAGCGCCATCGAGGCCGCGGCCAGGGCGTTGAGCACGTTGTGGCGGCCGGGCAGCGGCAGCACCACGTCGGCCTCGCCCTGCGGCGCATGCAGGCGGAAGCGCGCGCCGGCCTCGGCCAGTACGATGCCGGTGGCGGTGACGTCGGCGCTGGCCTCCAGGCCGAAGCGGATCACCCGGTGCGCGCCGGCGCGTTCGGCGAAGAACGGGGCGAAGGCATCGTCGGCATTGACCACCGCCACGCCGCCATCGCGCAGGTCGTCGTAGACCGCCGCCTTGGTGTCGGCGATCTGCAGCAAACTGCCCATGCGCTCCAGGTGCGCCGGGGCGATGTTGTTGACCAGCGACACGTCCGGCGCGGCGATGGCGGTCAGGTAGGCGATGTCGCCCGGCTTGCCGGTGCCCATCTCGTAGATGGCGTCGTCGGCGTCCTCGGGTGCGTCGATCACCGCCAGCGGCAGGCCGATCTCGTTGTTGCGGTTGCCCGGCGTGGCATGGACACGGCGGCCGTCGGCCGTGGCGGCCTGCTGCAGGATCGCCAGCAGCAGCGCCTTGACGCTGGTCTTGCCGTTGCTGCCGGTGATGGCGAACACGCGCGTGGCGCGGTCGCGCTGCATCGCGGTGGCGATCTTCGCCAGCGCCCGTCCGGTGTCGGCCACCACCACCTGCGCCACTTCCAGCGGCAGCGGCCGCTCCACCAGCAGCGCACTGGCGCCGTTCTCCACCGCGCCGGCGGCGAAGTCGTGACCGTCGAAACGCTCGCCGCGCAGGGCCACGTACAGGCTGCCGGGCGCCAGCGCGCGGGTGTCGTTGCCGATGGCATCGATGTGCGCGTCGTCGCCGTGGAGCTCGCCGCCGGCCCAGTGCGCGATCAGCGACAGCGGGGTGCGCTTCATGCCGTCACCTCCCCGTCCGCCGCGCGTGCCCGCAGCGCGCGCGAGGCCACGTCGGTGTCGTCGAAAGGATGCTTGATGCCTGCGATCTCCTGATAGGGCTCATGGCCCTTGCCGGCGACCAGCACGATGTCGCCCGGACCGGCCTGCGCCACGGCCGCGCCGATGGCACGGGCCCGGTCGCGCTGCACGGTCACCCGGGCGGGATCGGCGAAGCCGGCCATGATGTCGGCGACGATCGCGTCACCGTTCTCGCCGCGCGGGTTGTCGTCGGTGACGAATACCGCGTCGGCATGCTGCTCGGCGATGGCCGCCATTTGCGGGCGCTTGCCGGTGTCGCGCTCGCCACCGCAGCCGAACACGCACAGCAGGCGCCCGTCGAGATGGCCATGCAGGCTGCGCAGCGCCTGTTCCAACGCGTCGGGCGTGTGCGCGTAGTCGATGACCACGGTCGGCTCGCCCTGCCCGCCGAGACGGTTCATGCGCCCGGGAATCGGCTGCAGGCGGCCCAGCACGTCGGCGATCGTCGCCGCCGGCCGGCCCAGCGCATGCAGTACGCCGGCCACGGCCAGCAGGTTGTCGACGTTGAAGCGCCCCAGCAGCGGCGAGCGCACCGGATGCGCGCCGTCTCCGGCCACCAGCGCGAAACCGATGCCCTGCCCATCCAGCACCAGCGCCTCGGCCCGCACCGTGGCGCCGGGCTGTCCGCACGAGCTCACGCCGACCGCCTGCACACCCGCGCCCAGCGTGCCGATCAGCCCGCGGCCGAAGGCATCGTCCAGGTTGACCACCGCCGCCTCCAGGCCATCGCGATGGAACAGCCGCGCCTTGGCCGCGCCGTAGCTGGCCATGTCGCCGTGGTAGTCAAGATGGTCGCGGGTGAGGTTGGTGAACACCGCCACGTCGTAATGCACGGCATCGACGCGGCCCTGGTCCAGCGCATGCGAGCTGACCTCCATCGCCACCGCCCGCGCTCCCTGGTCGCGCAGCCGCGCCAGCATCTCGTGCATCTGCAGCACCAGCGGCGTGGTGAACCCGGTGGGCACCACGTCGCCGTACAGGCCCACGCCGAGCGTGCCGATGCTGCCGCTGGCGGTCCCGAGCAGGTGCCAGGCCTGGGCCAGCAGCTGCACCGTCGAGGTCTTGCCGTTGGTGCCGGTGACACCGACCATCGTCATCGCGTGGGACGGGCGGCCGTGGAACTGGTCGGCCATCGCGCCCATGCGCGCGCGCAGGCCGGGCACGGCGATGGCATCGGCCGGCGCCGGCAGCGCGGCCGGGGCCGGCGGCTCGAACAGGATGGCGCTGGCGCCGGCGGCCCGGGCCTGGTCGACGAAGCCCAGGCCATGGGCGCCGAAACCTGCGATGGCCACGAAGGCGTCGCCGGGGCGGACATGCCGCGAATCCAGCACCAGCCCGCCGATCCGCGGATCGGCCGTCAGTTCCAGGTCGGGAAGCAGCTGCGACAGGGCCAGCAGGCGGCTCATTGGCGCACCTCCTGCGGGACCGGCTGCGGGGCGCTGGCGGTGGGCAGCGCGGCGTCGAACTCGGCCTCGGCGCTGGGCGCTTCGCCCGTGTCCTGCGGCACCGGCAGCAGCGCCGGCGTATTGCCGCCGACCTTGCCCGCCGCCTGCGCGGCCAGCCACGACTGGATGTCGTCCGGCGGCACGTCCATCAGCCGCAGGGTGCCTTCCATCACATGGTGGAACACCGGCGCCGACACCAGGCCGCCGTAGTACCGCCCGCCGCGCGGGTCGTTGACCACGACCACCGCCGCGAAACGCGGGTTGGTCGCCGGCACGACGCCGGCGAACAGCAGGTTGTAGCGGCCGCGCTCGTAGCCGTTGGGACCGTTCTTGCGCGCGGTTCCGGTCTTGCCGGCGACGTGGTAGCCCAGGATCGCCGCCTGCTTGGCGCCGCCCTGGGTCACGACCGTCTCCATCATCCGCACCACTTCGCCCGCCACCTCGGGCTGCACCACCTGGCGCGCCTCGTTGTGCTGGCCCTTGACGAAGGTCGGCTGGATCACTCGGCCGCCGTTGGCCAGTGCCGAGTACGCCTGGGCGATCTGCAGCGGCGTCACCGACAGGCCGTAGCCGTAGGACATGGTGGCCTTGGTGGTGCCGGACCAACCGGAGCTGCCCGGCGACGGCACCACGCCCGCCGACTCGCCCGGGAAGCCGCTGTGCGGCGCCACGCCGTAGCCGAAGCCGCGCACCGAGTCGTAGAACATCTGGTCCGGCAGGCGCGCGACGATCTTGGCGGCACCGATGTTAGAGCTGCGGGTGATCACGCCGGTGACGTTGAGCACGCCGTTGTTCCGTGGCACGTCGCGGATCGTGTAGCGCCGGTCCAGGGCCATGTAGCCCGGGTTGGTGTCGATCAGCGTCTCCGGGGTCACCACCCGGTTCTGCAGCGCGGTGGCGATGGTCAGCGGCTTCATCGTCGAGCCCGGCTCGACCAGGTCGGTCACGGCGCGGTTGCGCCGGGTGTCCGGGGTGGCGCCGCTCACCGCGTTCGGGTTGTAGGTCGGCAGGTTGGCCATGGCCAGCACCTCGCCGGTGGCCACGTCCATGATCACGATGGAGCCGCCGGCCGCCTGGTTCTCGGTGACCGCGTTGCGCAGCTCGCGCATGGCCAGGAACTGGATGCGGCGGTCGATGCTCAGCGTCAGGTCCTTGCCGGGCTCGGCCGGACGCACCAGGTCGATGCTCTCCACGATCGCGCCCTTGCGGTCGCGGATCACCTTCTTGGCGCCGGGCTTGCCACGCAGCCATTCGTCGAACGCCAGCTCCAGGCCTTCCTGGCCATGGTCGTCGATGTTGGTGAAGCCCAGCACGTGGGCCATCGCCTCGCCCTGCGGGTAATAGCGGCGGAATTCGCGCTGCGCGAACACGCCGGGGATCTTCAGCGCGACGATCCGCTCGGCCACGTCCGGGTTCATCCGCCGGCGCAGGTACATGAACTCCTTGTCGGCACGCTGGGTCAGCCGCGCGGTCAGTTCGTCCACCGGCAGCGACAGCGCCTGCGCCAGTTCGGCAATGCGCTCGGGCGTGCGCAGCAGCTCCTGCGGATTGGCCCAGATCGAGGCCACCGGGGTGGACACCGCCACCGGCTCGCCGTTGCGGTCGGTGATCATGCCGCGCGAGGTCGCGATCGGCACCTCGCGCAGGTAGCGCGCCTCGCCCTGGCGCTGGTAGAAATCGCTGTTGACCAGCTGCACGTAGGCCGCGCGGCCGACCAGGGTCACCGCGCACAGGCCCAGGCCCGCGCCCACCATCAGCATGCGGCTGCGCAGGTTGAACTGGCTGCGGTTGCGGTTGCGGCGGGGCGCGTTCTTCATGGCCGCACCACCACGATGTCGCCCGCTTCGGGGAACTTCATGCCCAGGCGCCCGCGCGCCTCCTGGTCCACGCGCGTGGCCTGGGCCAGGGTGGCCTGCTCCAGCTGCAGGCGGCCGAATTCGATGTTCAGCTCGTCGCGGGCGTGCTCCAGCCGCGCCAGCTCGACGAACAGCTGGCGGTGGCGGTGGCGCATGAACACCACGCCGATCGCCGAGGCGATGGTGCAGGCCAGCAGCACGATCAGCAGCAGCCGGCTCATGCCTCGCCCCCGCGCTTCTCGGCCACCCGCAGCACGGCACTGCGCGCGCGCGGGTTCGCCGCCAGCTCATCGTCGGCGGCCTTGGTCGCGCCGCCGACCAGGTCCAGGGTCGGCACGAACGCCGTCACCTCGGGCAGGCGGCGATTGCTCGGCGGCGCCTTGGCGTAGCGGTTCATGAACTGCTTGACGATGCGGTCTTCCAGCGAGTGGAAGCTGATCACCGCCAGCCGGCCGCCGGGCCTGAGCCGCGCGACCGCCGCCTCCAGCCCCGTTTCCAGGTCGGCGAGCTCGCGGTTGATGTGGATGCGGATGGCCTGGAAGCTGCGCGTGGCCGGGTGGATCCGGCTCTTGTCGGCACCGGGCTTGCCGCGCGGCATTGCCGAGGCGATCACCTCGGCCAGTTCGGCCGTACGGCTGAACGGCTGGCTGGCGCGGCGCGCAACGATGGCGCGGGCGATGCGGCGGCTCTGCCGCTCCTCGCCGTAGGTCCACAGCACGTCGGCGATCTCGCGCTCCTCGGCGCGGTTGATCCACTCCGCGGCGCTCTCGCCCGAGTCCGGATCCATGCGCATGTCCAGCGGGCCGTCCTTGCCGAAGCTGAAACCGCGCTCGGCCACGTCCAGCTGCGGCGAGGACACGCCCAGGTCGAACAGCACCCCGTCCAGGCCGGCGGCGGTCTCGTGCCAGTCCAGCAGGTCGGCGAAACTGCCGCGGTGGATCGCCACGCGGGCATCGGGCGCGAAGTCGCGCTCGGCCACGGCGATCGCCTCGGGGTCCTTGTCCATCACCAGCAGGCGCCCGTCCGCACCGAGCTGGCGCAGCACGCCGCCGGCGTGGCCGCCACGGCCGAACGTGCCGTCCAGGTAGGTACCGTCCTCGATCACCCTCAGGCCCTGCAGGACCTGGGTGTACAGCACCGGCAGATGTGCCGCCGGCGGCTGCGACACCGGAGGGTGACCGGCCTGCGCTTGACCGCGCACCCGGGCACCCCGGCTCACAACTTCAGGTCGAGCAGCCCATCGCCCAGATCCTCGTCAGACAATGTCTGCTGGATCAGCGCGCGATGCGCTTGCTCGCTCCATAGTTCGAACTTGTCGCCCATGCCCATCAGCACCGCTTTCTTCTCGATGCCGACCGCATGGCGGTGGCTGGAGGGCAGGCTGATGCGGCCGTTGCCGTCCAGCTCCAGGTGGGCGGCCGAGCCGACCAGCTTCTGCTGCAGGGTCCGCACCACCCGCTGGGTATTGGGCTTGGCCATCACGTCGTCGCGCACCCGTTCCCATTCCTTCTCGGCGTACAGCCACAGGCACCCGGACTCGAACGGGTTGTAGGTGAGCACCAGGCGGTTGCCACAGGCACGCGCGACCAGGTCGCGATGAGCGGTGGGCACCGCCATGCGTCCTTTGTCGTCAACCGTGATGGCCGTCTCGCCTTGAAACACGCCGTTCCTACCTGTTCAGTGCCTGAAAACGCTCGGGCAATCATTGAACCACGAAAAACCACCAAAAACCCGGTTTTCCCTCGGATGACCACCTTAGCAGCGACCAAAAGGTTGTCAACAATTTTCCTCAAGCAAAATCACCATTCACATCAATGGCTTGCGCCAATGTTTAGAGATTTGTTCAAACCTTATCCACAAGTTGCTGTTTCGTCTCAAATTTTGAGATTTCCATAAAATTCAGTGCTGTGGAGGTGGTGTGAAATTCCGGCACCGGTCCGGCCGGCGTTCAGCCCCCCATGGCCGCCGACTGCGCAAACCGGCACACTCCGGCACATGTGCCTGGTGACCCTCGCCTGGAAGTGCCACCCCCGCTGGCGCCTGCTCATGGCCGGCAACCGCGACGAGTTCCACGACCGGCCCAGCGCCGGGCTGTCGCGCTGGGAGCCACCGGCCGGCGGAGTCATCGCCGGCCGCGACCTGCGCTCGGGCGGCACCTGGATGGGGACCGACGGCCACGGCCGGGCGGCCGTGGTCACCAATGTCCGTGCGCCAGGCGCCGCGGCCGGCGGCCCCTCCCGCGGTGCGCTGGTGGCGGACTACCTGGCCAGCCCGGGTGCCGGAGCCGGCGCCACGGCCGATGCCCTGGCGCCCCGCGCCGCCGACTACGCCCCCTTCAACCTGCTGCTGGCCGATGCCACGGCCTGCCACTACCTGGGCAACCACCCGCTGTCGCGGCGCGCACTGGCCCCCGGCGTGCACGGCATGTCCAACGGCGCGCTGGAGCCGCCCTGGCCGAAGACCCGGCGGCTGACCACGGCACTGGAACGCTGGCTGGCACTGGACGACGCGCCGCTGGACGGGCTGTGGAATGCCCTGGCCGACGAGTGGCGGCCGGACGACAGCGCGCTGCCTGCCACCGGCATCGCGCCGCCGCTGGAGCGGCACCTTGCGGCGGCGTTCATCCGTGGCCCGGCCTACGGCACCCGCGCCAGCACCGTACTGGCGCTCGACGCCGACGGCCATGGCTTCATCTGCGAACGCCGCTTCGGACCCGGGGGCGAGCGGCTGGACGAGACCCGGATCGCGTTCTAGCCGGCGCCGCGGGACTGCCCGGCCATGGCCTCGGCACCGGCCACGAACAGCCGCAACTGGCGATCGAACACCTGGTCGGCCGACTCCTCCGCCAGGGCCGCCCATCCCTGGGCGGCAAGCGGATAGCGTGCCGCATCGGGGGCCTCGCCGGTGACCGGCGCGGCGGCCGGCGCGGCCTGTTCCTCCAGCACCCAGCCGACCACGAAGCGGCTCACCGCCAGCAGCAGCTCGATCGCCTGGGCCGGTGCGAAGCCGGCATCGACCAGCACGCCCAGCTTGGCCTCCACGTCGCCGAACACTTCTCCCCGCGGCCGGGTTCCGGCATGCAGCCGCGCACCGTCCCGGTATTCCAGCAGGGCCTGCCGGAAGCTGTGCGCATTGGCGATGAACCACGCCTGCCAGGACTGCCCGGGCGCCGGCAGCGGCTGCCGGTGCCGTTCGCGCATGATCGCCTCGGCCATGGCCGCCAGCAGTTCGCCCTTGTTGCGGAAATGCCAATACAGGGTCGGCGACTGCACTCCGAGGCGTTCGGCCAGGCGGCGCGTGCTCAGGCCGTCGATGCCGACCTCGCCGAGCAGCTGCAGCGCCGCCCGCATCACCGATTCGCGGCTCAACCGCGGCGACCTCGATCCGGCCATTTCTTTATCACCGATAGATAGTGTGGAACAATGCGCCCACCCTATCGCCGATAGAGAGTGGCTACAACCTCCCATGCGCACGCCTTTGTCCGCCCTGCTGGCGGTGCTGCTGATCGACGGCATCGGGCTCGGCCTGATCCTGCCCATCCTGCCCGGCCTGCTGCAGCAGCTGGCCGGCGCCGAGACCCCGCACAGCCTCCACTACGGCGCGCTGCTCTCGCTGTACGCGCTGATGCAGTTCCTCTGCGCGCCGCTGCTGGGCGCCCTGAGCGACCGTCATGGCCGGCGCCGGGTGCTGCTGGTCTCGCTGGCCGGTGCGGCGCTGGACTACCTACTGATGGCCGTCGCCCCGAGCCTGCCCTGGCTGTACCTGGGACGTGCGCTGGCCGGCGTCACCGGCGCCAACATGGCGGTGGCCGCGGCCTACCTCACCGACATCACCCCGCCCGGGCAGCGCGCCGCGCGCTTCGGACAGATGGGCGCGGCCTTCGGCATCGGCCTCATCGCCGGACCGGTCCTGGGCGGCCTGCTCGGTGAATGGCTGCTGCGCGCGCCTTTCCTGCTGGCCGCCGCGCTCAATGCCCTCAACCTGCTGCTGGTCTGGCGGCGGTTGCCGGAGTCACGCCCGGCCCGGCCCCCGGAACATCGCCGGATCAGCCTGAATGCCTTCGCCGCCCTGCATCGCCTGTCGCGCCGCCCGGGCCTGGCGCCGTTGCTGGGGATATACGCCGTGGTCACCCTGGTCGGACAATGGCCGGCGACCCTGTGGATCCTCTACGGCCAGGACCGGTTCGGCTGGAGCATGACCGTGGCCGGCCTGTCGCTGGCCGGCTATGGGCTGTGCCATGCGGTGACCCAGGCCTTCGCCGTCGCGCCGCTGGTCGCCCGGCTGGGCGAGCGCCGCGCGCTGCTGCTCGGCCTGGCCGGCGATTCGCTGGGGCTGCTGTTGCTGTCCCTCGCCCTGTCCGGCTGGGTGCCGTTCCTGCTGCTGCCGTTGTTCGCCGCCGGCGGCCTGGCTGCCCCGGCCCTGCAGTCGATGCTCACGCGCCGGATCGACGATCACCAGCAAGGCGAACTGCAGGGCACGCTGACCGGCATCACCAGCCTGATCGGCATCGCCGGCCCCTTGCTGGTGACCACGCTCTATGCCCTCAGCCACAGTCCCTGGCCCGGCCTGGTCTGGGCCGTCGGCGCCGCCACCAACCTGCTGGTCTTGCCCTTGCTGCTAGGCCGCAGGCGAGCGGACACGGCAATCGCCGAAACGGCCGAATCGACCATGCAGGCCCGCGCTGACAAGCAGCAAGCGCAATGAGCCAGGAACTCCAACGCGATGCGAAGCAAGCCAAGCCATGAATCTGGTGGAGAGCCCCCTTTAATAGAGGGGGCGCGCCGACAGGCGCGGGTCCTGGAAGGCAAGGGGCCCTAGGCCCGATGTTTTGTACCGCGGAGGCGGTACAAAACATTGGGGCCTTTCCCGCCCAGCGGGCGGGGAAAGCGGCGGAGCCGGCCTGTAAGCCGGGTTCTGTCGTGGACAGTCATTCTTCTAGGCGCCACGTCACCGTGACGCTCGAGCAACCTACCCGGACCCGGCGCGGGCCACGCCAATGGGTCCCTATTTGGTCTTGCTCCAGGTGGGGTTTGCCGTGCCGGTCCGTTGCCGGACTCGCGGTGCGCTCTTACCGCACCATTTCACCCTTACCGGCCTCCCGGAGGAGACGTAGGCGGTATCTTTCTGTTGCACTTTCCGTCGGCTCGCGCCGCCCAGGCGTTACCTGGCACCTTGCCCTGTGGAGCCCGGACTTTCCTCGGCACCCCCGAAAGGATGACGCGACTGCCCGGCCGACTCCGCCGTGCGCATTGTAAAGCGTCACGCCCGCTTTGCGGACACGGGCTGCCGGACAGGCCGCGCGAACGCCGCCCGCTCCTGGAGGGAGCCATCACTGTCCATCGGCCGCCGGCCGCCCCCACCCACCGCCAGGCACGGTCTCAGCCTCCGTAGAGGGCCTTGCGCGGCGCTCCGCTCAGGTCGGCCGCCAGCTTGGCGGCGGTGGACGGCGGCAGGTGCTCGTTGAGCCTGGCGTAGAGCCGGCGGCCCTCGGCGACCTTCGCGTCCTCATCGTCGCCGGCCCCCTGCACCATCACCACGAACTCGCCCTTGCGCTGGTTGCCGTCGGCCTGCACGGCGGCCAGCAGCGCTTCCAGGTCGCCGTCGAGCACGGTCTCGAACAGCTTGGTCAGTTCACGCGCCACCACCGCCGGCCGCGCCGCGCCGAATGCCTGCACCATGTCCGCCAGCGAATCGGCGATCCGGTGCGAGGATTCATAGAACACCAGGGTGCCGGTCTCGCCGGCCAGGCGCTGCAGCCGCTCGCGCCGGGCCGCGGCCTTGGCCGGCAGGAAGCCCTCGAACACGAAGCGGTCGCTGGGCAGCCCGGCCACGCTCAGTGCCGCGATCGCCGCGCAGGCGCCCGGCACCGGACTCACCCGGACACCGGCAGCCCGCGCCGCACGCACCAGCCGGAAACCCGGATCGCTGACCAGCGGGGTACCGGCATCGCTCACCAGCGCCAGTGATTCGCCCGCCAACAGGCGCGCGACCAGGCGTCCCGCGATCGCTTCCTCGTTGTGGTCGTGCAAGGCCAGCAGCGGGGTGGCGATGCCGAACTGCGACAGCAGCTGGCCGGTATGCCGGGTGTCCTCGGCGCAGATCGCCGCCACCGTGCGCAGCACCTCCTGCGCGCGCGGGCTGAGGTCGCCCAGGTTGCCGATCGGCGTGGCGACGACATGCAGGGTGGCGCTGGAAGCGGGCATCATCGGTTTTTCCATGGTCAAGAGTAGAATCCTACCGTGTCCTCCACCCGGTACCGCCGCATGCCGTCGAACGGATCCCGCATGAACCTGCCCACCGCACGGGTCGCCGTCCTGGCGCTGTCGCTCCTGCTGCTCGCCGGCTGCGCCACCACCGGCCTGGCGCCGGTGGCGTCACCGGGGCAGCAGGCCGCCCTCGTCCTGCTGGAGCAGGGCAAGCCGCGCGACGCCGCGCAGCAGCTCGAGGCCGAAGCATCGCAGGCGCGCGGCAGCGTCCGTTCGCAGCTGCTCGCCGATGCCGCGTTCGCCTGGCACGAGGCCGGCGACGACGCCCGCGCGCGCATGCTGCTGCCGCAGGTGCAGGCACGCCAGCTGGGCGGCGCCACCCGCCAGCGCCATGCGCTGCTGGTCGCCGAACTGGCCCTGGCCGACCAGCAGCCGGCCGCGGCGCTGCAGGCACTGGCCGCACAACAGCCGGACGAGCTGGCCGCCGCGCAGCAGGCGCGCTGGTACCTGGCCCAGGGCCTGGCGCTGGAGGCCGGCGGCGACGCGTTCGCCGCCGCCGGTGCCCGCGCCCGTGCCGGGGTACTGCTGTCGGGCACTGCGCGCAGCGACAACCAGCGCGCCATCACCCGCCTGCTGGCGGGCCTGGACGATGCCACCCTGGCCAGCCGCAGCGCCGCGCTGCCGGCCGGCGACGCCCTCTACAACCATGCAGGCCGCGCCCTGATCGGCCGCGGCCTGCCGCTGCCGCGCCCGTTCGACCGCGACGCCGCCTGGCAGGTGGACACCGGCAAGCGGCCCCCGGCCGACGCCGACGGCTACCGTCCGCCGCTGAAGATGGCGGTGCTGCTGCCGCTGAGCGGCAACCTCGCCACCGCCGCGGCCCCCGTGCGCGACGGCCTGCTCGCCGGCTACTACGGCGAACACCGCCGCCGCCCGCAACTAGACTTCGTCGATACCCGCGGCACCCCGGCCGGCGCCATCGCCGCCTATGACAAGGCCGTCGGCGGCGGCGCCGACTTCGTGGTCGGCCCGCTCGGCCGCGACGAGGTCGATGCCCTGTTCGGCCGCCAGCAGCTGCCGGTGCCGCTGCTGGCGCTCAACCGCGGCAAGGACACTCCGCCGCCCGGCAGCGCCGGCTTCTCGCTGGCGCCGGAAGACGACGGCATCATGGCCGCCGAGTACCTGCTCGCCCGCGAACGCCGCAATGTGCTGGTGATCGGCAGCAACGACGACACCGGCCGCCGCGCCACCGCCGCCTTCGCCGAGCGCTTCGCCGAGCGCGGCGGCAGGGTCGCCGCCAGCCTCACCATCGCCGACGCCCCCGGCGACATCGGTGCACGCCTGCGCGAGGCCGCGGCCGTGGATGCGGTGTTCCTCGCCGTGAAGGGCACACAGGCGCGGGCACTGGCGCCGCAGCTGGCACTGGCGGGAATCGGCGGTGCCACCCGCGTGGGCACCTCGCAGCTGGTGTCCGGCACCGGCAAGGCCGAGGAGGACATGGCACTGGACGGCATCGCCTTCCCCAGCGAAGCCTGGACCGCGCGCGGTGCGGCCGGCCTGCCGGCCGCCGGCGACCTGGCCGCGCGCCTGCCCACCGCGCGCGGCGGCGCCGCGCGCCTGTTCGCGTTCGGCTTCGATGCCTGGAAGCTGTCCGCCTACCTGGAGAAGCTGGCCAACAGCGCCCAGGGCGGACTGGCCGGCGCCACCGGCACCCTGCACCTGGACGGCTTCGGCAACGTGCTGCGCACCCCGGCCTGGTCCACCTTCCAGGGTGGCCTGCCGATGCCGATCGGTGATGGCCGCTGACAGGGCCGCACGCGGCGCGGCGGTGGAAGCCGCCGCGCGCCGCCACCTGGAAGATGCCGGCCTGCGCTGGCTGGCCGGCAACGTCCGCTACCGCAGCGGCGAACTCGACCTGGTGATGCTCGATCCGGCCGCCGGCAGTCTGGTCTTCGTGGAAGTCCGCTACCGCCGTGGCGGCACCTTCGGCGGCGGTGCCGCCTCGATCGATGCCGGCAAGCGCCGCCGACTGCTGCGGGCCGCGCAGCTCTACCTGTCCACCCACCCCGCGCATGCGCAGGTCCCCTGCCGCTTCGACGTGGTCGAAGCCGACGGCGAACCGCCACGGCTGCACTGGCTGCGCGATGCGTTCCGCGCCGACGACGGCTGATGCCCGACGCCCCCCTCCCCCCGGAACGACCGCGGCGGACAGCGGCGCGCGCGAGCGGTGCCGAGCCCCCGCTGTATCTCGGCGATCCGCTCATCGTCGCCATCGACATGCGGCCCCTCGCCGCCAGCGACGACGACGCGCCCGCGATCGATCTCCGCTTCACCGCCGACGCACGGCAACAGAGCGCGCAGCGGACCCGTCCACACGTGGGCCGCCAGCTGGCGCTGGTCGCCGGCGGCAAGGCGCTGTACGTGTCACCAGCGCTTCCCCGGTGACCGGGTCCATGCGCCCGGGCGGCCTGTCGCCGGTGGCGCGCGACACGCCGCCCGCGGCGATGGCCCAGCCCGGCGCCGCTCTCGATTAACATCGGTCCGGCGCTACCGCCCGCCCCGTCCAACCGTCCTGCGATGCCCTCCCTGCCCCCTGCGTTCGACCAGACCCTTTCGCGCCTGCTTGGCGACCATTGGCGCACCGATGCCGCCACGCGGACCGCGCATGCCCAGGACAACTCCTGGCGGCATGCGCTGCCGCTGGGCGTGGCACTGCCGGAAAACCGCGAGCAGGTGCAGGCCATCGTGCGCGCCTGCCGCGCGCATGGCGTGGCGCTGGTCGGCCGTGGCGCGGGCACCGGCACCACCGGTGCGGCGGTGCCGACCGCCGGCGGGGTGGTCCTGTCGTTCGCACGCATGAACCGCATCCTCGCGCTGCGCCCCGGCGACCGCTGCGCGGTGGTCGAGCCCGGCGTGCTCAATGGCGACCTGCAGCAGGCGCTGCAGCCGCATGGCTTGTTCTGGCCGCCGGACCCGTCCAGCTTCGAGAGCTGCAGCATCGGCGGCAACCTGGCCACCAACGCCGGCGGCCCGCGCGCGGTGAAGTACGGCACCAGCCGCGACAACGTGCTCGGCCTGGTGGCGGTGACCGGGACCGGCGAGCTCATCGAATGCGGCGGCCCGTGGACCAAGGACGCCACCGGCTACGACCTCACCCACCTGATCGTCGGCAGCGAAGGCACGCTGGCGCTGATCGTCGAGGCCACCCTCAAGCTGGCCGCCCGGCCGCGCGCGCAGGCCGGGCTGCGCGTGCTGTACCGCGACGCCGAGAGCGCCGCGGCCGCGGTGTCGCGGATCATGGCGCAGCCGGCCACCCCCACCATGCTGGAGTTCATGGATGCCCGCAGCCTGGCGCTGCTGCGCCGCAACGGTGCACAGGTGCCCGACGCCGGCGCGATGCTGCTGATCGATGCCGACGGCGACGACGACACCCTGCCCAACGTGCTGCATGCACTGGCCCAGGCGGCCGAAGGCGAAGGCCTGCTGGCGCTGGACGTGGCCACCGACGGCGGCGCCCGCGAGCGGCTGTGGGCGGCCCGGCGCGCGCTGTCGCCCGCGCTGAAGAGCATCGCCCCCGGCAAGATCAACGAAGACGTGGTGGTGCCGGTGTCGCGCATTCCCGAGCTCGTCGCCGGCGTACAGGCCCTGTCGGCTCGCTTCGAGCTGCCCATCGTCGCCTTCGGCCACGCCGGCAACGGCAACCTGCACGTCAACATCCTCTACCACCCGGACGACGCCGGCGAGAACGCCCGCGCGCACGCGGCGCTGCCGGAGGTCTTCGCATTGACCCTCGCCCTGGGCGGCACCCTGTCCGGCGAACACGGCATCGGCCTGGCCAAGCGCGACTTCATGGCGCAGGCGTTCACGCCCGCCACCCTGGCGGCGATGCGCGCGATCAAGCGGGCCCTGGACCCGGACGGCATCCTCAACCCCGGCAAGGTGCTGCCGGACGACTGACCCCTCACCGACGGAGCCGGCACAGACCATGCAGATCGATCCCTCACGCTTCGCCGCGGCCTGGGCCGCGGCCTGGAACGGCCACGACGTGGACGCGGTCCTCGCGCATTTCCACGACGAGGCGGTCTTCACTTCGCCCTTCGCCCGCCAGGTCCTGCCGGACACCGGTGGCGTGCTGCGCGGCAAGGCCGCCATTCGCACCTACTGGAGCGCGGGGCTGGCACGCATCCCGGACCTGCATTTCGACATCGAGGCGGTATATGCCGGCGTCGACACCCTGGTCATCGCCTACCGCAACCAGAAGGGCGTCCTGGTGAGCGAGGTGCTGCGCTTTGCCGGCGACCGGGTGATCGAAGGCCACGGCACCTACCCGCTGCAAGCGGACAACCCCACCGGCGCGCGCAGCCAGCGCTGAACGCGCCGGCCCGCTCCCGGCGCGCTAGCCGGCGAAGTGCCGGTAGCCGTGTGCGGGCCCGGCCACCGGCGCGCCGGCGCAATGCACCCCCTCGCCCGCCTCGATCCGGCCGATGCGCGTCAACGGCAGCGCCAGGTGCGCGGCCAGCGCCTGCAACGCCGCGCGCCGCGCCGGGGCGGCGGTGAAGCACAGTTCGTAATCGTCGCCACCGCGCAGCGCGCAGTCGCCCGCGGCCGCGTCGCCCAGGGCGCCGCACAGGGCCGCCGACAAAGGCACCGCATCGGCCTGCACCACCGCGGCCACGCCGCTGCGCGCGGCGATATGCCCGAGGTCGGCCAGCAGTCCATCGGAGACGTCGGCCGCCGCATGCGCCAGCCCGCGCAGCGCGCGCCCCAGCGCCAGCCGCGGGGTCGGCCGCTGCAGCCGCTCCCGCAGCCGTTCGTGGCCGGCATCGGCCGCGACGCCGCGCACGTCCAGCCGTCCCTGCTGCCAGAGCCGCAGTGCGCCGGCCGCTTCGCCCGGGCAGCCGCTGATCCAGACATCGTCACCCGGCCGCGCGCCGTCGCGGCGCAGCGCCTGCGCCGCCGGCACCCGGCCCATCGCGGTGATCGAGACCGACAGCGGTCCGCGCGTGGTGTCGCCGCCGACCAGGGCGATGCCGCTGGCATCGGCCAGCGCGAACAGGCCGTCGGCGAATCCGTCGATCCAGGCGGCATCGGCCTCGGGCAGCGACAACGACAGCGTGCACCAGACCGGCGTGGCGCCCATCGCCGCCAGGTCGGACAGGTTCACCGCCAGCGCCTTCCAGCCCAGGTCGGCGGCGGCCGTCTCCAGCGGGAAGTGCACACCGGCGTTGAGGGTGTCGGCGGTCACCGCCAACTGCTGTTCCGGCGACGGCTGCAGCAACGCGGCGTCGTCGCCGATGCCCAGCACGATGTCGGCGCGCGCCGGGACGCGGCGGGCGATGCGCTCGATCAGGCCGAACTCGTCAAGGCTCATGGTCAGGCATTCCTGGAACGGAAACGCCGGCACCGATGCTGCCGGCCCCGGCGTCGCGGCGGAACCGCCCGGCGCGTCCGCGCGCCGGCAGCGGCATCACTGGGCCGATTCGACCTTGCGCCACTCCAGCGCGGCGCGGTCCAGCACCCCGTTGACATAGGTGTGGCCATGCTCGGAGCCGAAGCGCTTGGCGGTCTCGATCGCTTCGTTGATCACCACCCGGTACGGCACGTCCTGGCGGTGGCACAGCTCGTAGGCCGCCACCCGCAGCACCGCGCGTTCGATCGCATCGACCTCCTCGACCGGACGGTCGAGGAACGGCAGCAATGCCTCGTCCAGGGTCCGGCGGTGCTCGAGCACGCCGCGCAGCAGACTCTCGAAGTACGCCAGGTCGGCCACTTCATGCGCCTGCTCGTGGGCGAACTGGGCCAGCAGCGAATCGGCGTTGCCGCCGGAGATCTGCCACGCGTAGATCGCCTGCAGTGCGCGGCGGCGCGCGCGCGAGCGCAGCACCGGATCGACGCCGTCGCGGCGGAAGGGCTTGCCGGCGGGCCGGCCCGGGGTCCGGTTGCTCATGGCAGCTGCTCCAGGAGGTTGACCATTTCCAGCGCCGCCAGCGCGGCTTCCTCGCCCTTGTTGCCATGGCTGCCGCCGGCGCGGGCCTCGGCATCCTCGACCCGCTCCACCGCCAGCACCCCGTTGAGGACCGGCACGCCGAAGTCCAGCTGGGCGCGCATCAGCCCTTCCGCGCAGCGGTCGGCGACATGCTCGTAATGACGGGTATCGCCCCGGATCACGCAGCCCAGGGTGATGATCGCCGCATGCCGGCCCGCGGCGGCCAGGCGCGCGGCGACCAGCGGGATTTCCCAGGCGCCCGGGACCCGCACCACGTCGACGGCATCCTCGCCGATGCCGTTGCCGGCCAGGCTCTGGCGCGCGCCGGCCACCAGCGCATCGGTGATGCGGGCGTTCCAGCGGCTGGCGATGATGACGAAACGGGCCGGTCCGGCCGGGCGGAGGTCGCCTTCGTAGTGGCTCATGGGCGTAGCGATGCAAAAGGTGGGCCAGTTTACCGTGTAGGTGCGCAACGTGCCCCGCCGCCGAGGCGGCGGGGCACCCGCGTTCACGGCTGCACGGTCTCGACGATCTCCAGACCGTAGCCGGCCAGGCCGACCTGCCGGCGCGGGGTACCGAACACCCGCAGCCTGCCCAGCCCCAGGTCGGCCAGGATCTGCGCGCCGGCCCCGTTGCGGCGCCATTGGCCGACATCCTTGTCCTTGCCCGGCGGGCGCACCTCCGGCTCGCGCCGCAGCCGTGCCAGCAACGCATCCGAATCACGCGGCGCCGACAGCACCACCATCACCCCCTGGCCCTCGGCGGCGATGGTGCGCAGCGCATCGGTGGCGGCCACGCCGAAATCGTCGCGGCGCCAGTGCAGCAGGTCGGCCAACGGGTTTTCCACCTGCACCCGGACCAGCGTCGGCGTGTCCTTGTCCGGACGGCCCTTGACCAGCGCGAAGTGCAGGTCGTGGGCGATCCGGTCGCGGTAGGTCAGCAGCCGGAACGCACCGAACTCGGTGTCCACCTCACGCTCGTCCACCCGCTCCACCGTGTGCTCGGTGGCCAGGCGCCAGGCGATCAGGTCGGCGATCGAGCCCATCTTCAGGCCGTGCTCGCGCGCGAACACCTCCAGCTCCGGACGCCGGGCCATGGTGCCGTCGGGGTTGAGGATCTCCACCAGCACGCCGGCCGGTTCCAGACCCGCCAGCATGGCCAGGTCGACCGCGGCCTCGGTATGCCCGGCGCGGGTCAGGACCCCGCCGGGCTGGGCGATCAACGGGAAGATGTGGCCGGGCTGGTGCAGGTCCGCCGGCCGCGCATCGGGCTTCACCGCGGTGCGGATCGTATGCGCGCGGTCGTAGGCGGAGATGCCGGTGGTCACGCCTTCGGCAGCCTCGATGCTGACCGTGAAGTTGGTCTGGAACTGGGCGGTGTTGGCGCGCACCATCGGCGCCAGGCCCAGCTGGCCGGCGCGCTCGCGGGTCAACGGCAGGCAGACCAGCCCGCGGCCGTTGGTGACCATGAAGTTGATGTCCGACGGCTTGACCAGCTCGGCGGCCATGATCAGGTCGCCTTCGTTCTCGCGGTCCTCGTCGTCGACGATCACCACCATGCGGCCGGCGCGGATCTCTTCCAGCAGTTCGGGAACGGGGGCGAAGTTCATGCGGTGGCTCCTTGGCCCAGCAGGCGCTCGACATAGCGCGCCACCAGGTCGATTTCCAGGTTGACGGCGTCGTCGACGCCGGTATGGGCGAAACGGGTATGGGCGACGGTGTGCGGGATCAGCGCCACCTCGAAGCCGGCGTCGTCGGCCTCGTTGACGGTGAGGCTGACGCCGTCCACGCAGATCGAGCCCTTCTTCGCGATGTACCTGAGCAGCGGCGCCGGCGCGGCGAAGCGCCAGCGCTGCGCGCGGGCGTCGTCGTGGATGGACAGCACCCTGCCGACGCCGTCGACGTGGCCGCTGACCAGGTGGCCGCCAAGGCGGTCGGTGGGACGCATCGCGCGCTCGAGGTTGACCGCGGCGCCGTCGGCCAGCTGCCCCAGGGTGGTCAGGCCGAGGGTCTCGGTCGAGGCATCGGCCTGGAACGAGGTCGCGTCGAAGGCGATGACGGTCAGGCAGACGCCGTTGACCGCGATGCTCTCGCCCAGCTGTACCTGCTCGAACGGCAGGCTGCCGACCGCGAAGGTGAAGCGGACATCGCCGCCGACGGGTTCGTGCGCGGCCAACCGGCCGACGCCTTCGATGATGCCGGTGAACATCAGCGCACCTCCATCGGGGAGGCGGGCCGGAAGAGCGGCAAGGGGATGACACGGATTTTCATGAACGTTTCCCGCGGTTGATGAGCGAAAAACGCCACAAGGCCTACAGGCACGCGCACGGCAACGGGCCGTGTGCGGGCCGTCTTCTTTCATCCGGACTCTAGGCGGCAGCGCCAGGCGCTGTCGCCAACCGTCGGCTCCGGCATCGGACCGGATCTGCTGACCCTCGGCACCGGGGAACCCGCGGACTGGAAGCGGGTTCCTGCGAGTGGACGACTCGCGTGGTGGCCTCGGCGCTCGCGGGCTCGTGCAGGCTCCCGTGGGAACCGCGCACCTACCGCCGGTGGGGAATCACACCCCGCCCTGAAGACGTTCGTGGTTGCCGGCGAACCGGCCGGCGCATTGTACCAGCCCACCCGCGGCCCACCTGTGCGGTGGATGGATGGCAGTGTTGCGCAGGACGCAGGTCGTCCTGGCCGGCGCAGCCCGGAACGCGCCGGGCCGTCAGCGCCGGAGGGCACCGCCCCGCACGGGGACGGGATCCCGTAGCGCCGGGCCCTGCCCGGCGGGGCCTGGACGGGAAGGCCCCAGCGGGGCGTGGCTCCGCTCTACAGAGCCGCAGGATTCTGTAGCGCCGGGCCCCGCCCGGCGGGGTTTGGCCGGGAAGGCCCCAGCGGGGCATGGCCCCGCTCTACAGGGCCGCGGGAATCTGTAGCGCCGGGCCCCGCCCGGCGGGGCCTGGACGGGAAGGCGCCAGCGGGGCATGGCCCCGCTCTACAAGGCTGCGGGAATCTGTAGCGCCGGGCCCTGCCCGGCGGGGCCTGGCCGGGAAGGCGCCAGCGGGGCGTGGCCCCGCTCTACAAGGCTGCGGGAATCTGTAGCGCCGGGCCCTGCCCGGCGGGGCCTGGCCGGGAAGGCCCCAGCGGGGCATGGCCCCGCTCTACAGGGCTGCGGGAGTCTGTAGCGCCGGGCCCCGCCCGGCGGGGTTTGGCCGGGAAGGCGCCAGCGGGGCGTGGCCCCGCTCTACAGGCGGGGTCGCGTTCCGCTAGGCGGTGGCCGGGCGCAGCCGCAGGCGCAGGTCCCGGCCGACCATGCGCAGGTCGTGCATCTCCAGCGGCACGGCCTGGGCCATCGCGGCGATCCCCAGGCCGGCCAGCAGCGGCCGGGCGCCCTCGCCCATCAACAGTGGCGCCATGTACAGCAGCAGTTCGTCGGCCAGCCCGCCGCGCAGCAGGGCGCCGCACAGCGTCGGACCGGCCTCGGCGTGCACCTCGTTGATGCCGCGCTCCGCCAACAGCGCCATCACCGCGGCCAGGTCGAAACGGCCATCGGCCTGCAGCGGCGCGGCCGCGAATGCGGCGCCCTCGATCCGCGGCGGAGTCAGCGCGGGGTCGTGCAGGTAGAGCGTGGGCGCCCCGCCGTCGCGCACCCGTGTACACGCCAGGCTGCGCAGGCGGGCGTCGAGCACCACCCGCAGCGGCGGGACGAACGCGCCTGCGTCCGGGCGCGCGGTCAGGGCCGGATCATCGGCCAGCACGGTCGCCGCGCCGGTCAGGATCGCGCCGGCACGCGCGCGCCAGCGCTGCACGTCGGCACGCGCGTCCGGCCCGGTGATCCACTTCGATTCCCCGTCGGCCATGGCCGTACGCCCGTCCAGGCTGGCGGCCAGCTTGATCCGCACGAACGGTCGGCCACGCTCGACGCGCGACAGGAAGCCGCGGTTGAGTTCGCGCGCGGCGTCGGCCATCAGGCCCACCGCCACCTCGACCCCGGCCTGGCGCAGCAGCGCGAAGCCGCCGCCATCGACATCGGGGAACGGGTCGCCCATCGCCGCGACCACCCGCGCCACGCCGGCCTCGATCAGCGCCAGCGCGCAGGGGGGCGTGCGCCCGTAGTGCGCGCAGGGCTCCAGGGTCACATAGGCGGTGGCGCCCCGAGCGCGCGTGCCCGCCTCGCGCAGCGCGAACACCTCCGCATGCGGGCCGCCGGCCCGCTGGTGGAACCCTTCGCCGACAACCTCGTCGCCCTGGGCGATGACACAGCCGACCATCGGGTTCGGCCGCGTGGTCCATGCGCCGCGTTCGGCCAGGCGCAGCGCGCGCGCCATCATCTGGTGGTCGGTGGCGGTGAAGTCCTGCATGGAAAACCTCATGGCGTGAGAGGGGGGAGCGCGCTTGCGCGCGGTCGGTGTCCAGCGGGCCCCCGGCAAGCACGGGCGCGCCCTCGCGGCGAAGGGCGGCAGGATCGCGACCTTGCCGCCAGGACAGCGGCGGCGCGATCCGCATCACGGGTCCGGTCCAGCTGGCGCTACCCCGCCCTCATCGCCGCCCGGCCGTAACGATACAGGCGCCAGACGCCCCGCTGCGAGGCCGGTCACGCGCGTCGGGCGTGCCCCGCCCGGGGCGAGCCGCCACGGACCTGCGCGGGCCGCTGTCGGCAGGCCAGCCGGTTCCCGCCGTCCACGCCTCCAGGTACAGGGAACGGCATCACCCCGCTGCGTATGCCACGGGATCCGGCCGGTCCGACACGCCCTTCCGGCAACAGCGCCACGCGCCCCTGCCAGGTGCCGGCCACCCCTGCGGTCCGGTGGACCGCAACCGCTTCAGCGCGGCGCCTTGCGTCCACGGCGCGCGGCGCCGGCATCGAGCAGCGACAGCTGGCTTTCGCCGGCAGGATGGTCGCGCTCGAGCTTCTCGATCTCGTCGCGAAAGTCGGCCACGTCCTCGAAGCTGCGGTAGACCGACGCGAAGCGGACATAGGCGACATGGTCGAGCTTGCGCAGTTCGTCCATCACGAACTCGCCGACGCGGATCGACGCCACTTCGCGCTCGCCGCTCATCCGCAGCTGGTGCACCACCGCGCGCACCGCCGCCTCGATCCGCTCCTCCGACACCGGCCGTTTCTGCAGCGCGCGGTCGAAACCGACCCGCAGCTTGCGCGCATCGAACGCCTCGCGGCCGCCATCGCTCTTGACGATGACCGGCAGTTTGAGCTCGATGGTCTCCAGTGTGGAAAAGCGTTCGCCGCAGGCCTCGCAGCCACGCCGGCGGCGGATGGTCGCGCCGTCCTCGGAAACGCGCGAATCGATCACGCGGGTGTCGGTGTGCTGGCAGAACGGGCAGTGCATGGGACAGCGTGCTCAGTCGTTGGGCGGGAAGATTCTGCGACACGCTACCAGCCGCAGCCAAATCGGGGACAGCGCAGGCACGCCCCCTCCGCCGCCGCCGGCCAGCCATGGCCGCCGCTCCGGGCGAACGGGGCCCCCGGACGGGCAGCCGGTGATGCCGTCACTGCGCCCGACAACCGGACCCCGTCCCTGCCCCTTGCCACGCGCGGGGACACGCGCGGCAAGGCGGCGGGCAGCGCCGGGAAGGATCGCGCGGCGACCCGCCGCCAGGAGTACCCCCGGCACCAGCGCCTCCGTCAGGCAGGCGCGCCGGAGTCCGCCTCGGCCGGAACGGGGGCGAAGTCCGTTCAACCGTAGACCGGGTACTTCCTGCACTGCGCGCTGACCGCGTCCCGCACGCGGGCGATCACCGCCTCGTCGGCCGGGTTGTCCAGCACGTCGGCGATCCAGTTGGCCAGCGCCACGCAGTCGGCCTCCTGGTAGCCGCGGGTGGTGACCGCCGGGGTGCCCAGGCGCAGGCCGGAGGTCACGAACGGCGAACGCGGGTCGTTGGGCACCGAGTTCTTGTTGACGGTGATGTGGGCCCTGCCCAGCGCCGCCTCCGCGTCCTTGCCGGACACGTCCTTGCCGATCATGTCCACCAGCATCAGGTGGTTCTGGGTGCCGCCGGAGACGATCCGGTAACCGCGCGCGATCAGCGTGCCGGCCATCGCCTGGGCGTTCTTGACCACCTGCTGCTGGTAGGCCTTGAACTCCGGCTCCAGCGCTTCCTTGAAGGCCACCGCCTTGGCGGCGATGACGTGCATCAGCGGACCGCCCTGGATGCCCGGGAACACGATCGACTGCAGCTTCTTCTCGATCTCCTCGCCGGCACCCTTGGCCAGGATGATGCCGCCGCGCGGGCCGCGCAGGGTCTTGTGGGTGGTCGAGGTGACCACGTGGGCGTGCTCGACCGGGTTCGGATAGACCCCGGCGGCGACCAGGCCGGCCACGTGCGCCATGTCCACGAACAGGTAGGCGCCGACCTTGTCGGCGATCGCACGGAAGCGCGCCCAGTCGACGATCTGCGAGTAGGCGGAGAAACCGGCCACGACCATCTTCGGCTTGTGCTCCAGGGCCAGCCGCTCGACCTCGTCGTAATCGATCAGCCCCTGCTCGTCCACGCCGTACTGGACGGCGTTGAAGATCTTGCCGGAGGCGTTGACCTTGGCGCCGTGGGTCAGGTGGCCGCCGTGGGCCAGGCTCATGCCCAGGATGGTGTCGCCCGGCTGCAGCAGCGCGAAGTACACCGCCTGGTTGGCCTGCGAGCCGCTGTGCGGCTGCACGTTGGCGTAATCCGCGCCGAACAGCTGCTTGAGGCGGTCGATGGCCAGCTGCTCGGCCACGTCCACGTATTCACAGCCACCGTAGTAGCGCTTGCCCGGATAGCCTTCGGCGTACTTGTTGGTCAGCTGGCTGCCCTGCGCCTCCATCACCCGCGGGCTGGCGTAGTTCTCGCTGGCGATCAGCTCGACATGGTCTTCCTGGCGCTGGCATTCATCGGCAATGGCCTTGGCCAACTCGGGGTCGTAGGACTCGATACGGGCGTCGCGCGGGAACATCACAGCTCCTGGGTACTGGGCGGGAAATCACGCGATTGTAGCCGGTTCGGGCGCCCGCGCCCGCGGCCTTTCCGCGTTTTCCGGCCACTGCCTGCCGGTACCGCCCGCACGCGGCGCACCACGCCGGAGGCCACCGCAACGGCTACCGCGGCAGGCGCTGCCGGCATCGCCGGCACTCCCGCAACGTGGCCCCGATGCCTCCGCCCGCCCTCCCGGCCGGGGTGCACCCCGTCTCCGGCGGCGACCGCCACGGCACCGGCCGAAGCGCCGTGCCCTGGAATGGCGCTTCCGGCCGCAGTCCCATCGACCGGAAGGGCTCCGGTCCGGTCACCGCCTCCGTCCGCTTCCCGCCATTCCGCCCCCAGACACGGGAAAGGCGCCCACGGGGGGCGCCTCGGTGCATTCCGTCCCTGCCGCCGGCTCAGTGGTTGAGCACGATGTCGGCGATGATGCCGGTGGCGATGGCCACCATCAGCAGGTTGCCGCGATCGTCGCGGATCCAGCGGTGTCCCTGCGGCGGCGCCCGCAGCCGGTAACGGCCGTAATCGTTGACCACATAGACCGGCCCGCCATAGTAATTGCGGTAGCCATGGCCGCGCTGGAAGCCGTAGGGGCGGTAGACCACCCGCGGCGGGGGCGGCGCGTAGTAGCGGCGGGTGTCGTAGCGCGCATCGCGGTAGCCCGTGCGGTAGCCGGCATCGTAGTGCCGGCGGCCATCGCGCCAGCCGCGCTCGGGGCCACGGCCGCGGTCGTTCCAGCCATGCCGGCCGCGGTCGTGGGAGCGGTCGCCGGCGGCGGACACGGGCGCCACGGCCACGGTCACCAGCAACACCGACAGGGCGACAGCGAACAGGCGGGTGATCTTCTTCATGGGTGGCCCCCGGCGGATGCGATGAACGCCTTCATCATGCCCATGGCGCATGAACGGATTCCGGCTGCGGCGGTCCGCCGGCCCGCGCCCATTCAGGGAGCAGCCAGACGCTGCCGGCGGGTCCGGCGCGCCATGCGTTGCGGCTATAATTGCCCGTTCCCTTTTACCCTGGGGCCTGTCCGACCCGGACCGGGCACGGGTGTGCGCTACGGAGACGTCATGTCCTCGCAATACATCTACACCATGAACCGCGTCAGCAAGGTGGTCCCGCCCAAGCGGCAGATCATCAAGGACATCTCGCTGTCGTTCTTCCCGGGCGCCAAGATCGGCCTGCTGGGCCTGAACGGCGCCGGCAAGTCCACCGTCCTGAAGATCATGGCCGGCGTGGACCAGGACTTCGAGGGCGAGGCCCGCCCGCAGCCGGGCATCAAGGTCGGCTACCTGGCCCAGGAGCCGGAGCTGAACCCGGAACACACCGTGCGCCAGGCGGTGGAGGAAGGCGTGGGCGACGTGCTGCAGGCGCAGGCCGCGCTGGAAGCCGTGTACGCGGCCTATGCCGAGGAAGGCGCCGATTTCGACGCGCTGGCCAAGGAACAGGAACGCCTGGAGGCGATCCTGGCCGCCGGCGACGCCCACACCGTGGAGCAGCAGCTGGACGTGGCCGCCGACGCGCTGCGCCTGCCGCCGTGGGACGCGGTGGTCGGCAAGCTGTCCGGCGGCGAGAAGCGCCGCGTGGCGCTGTGCCGCCTGCTGCTGCAGAAGCCGGACATGCTGCTGCTCGACGAACCGACCAACCACCTCGATGCCGAGTCGGTGGAGTGGCTGGAACAGTTCCTGCACCGCTACACCGGCACCGTGGTGGCGGTCACCCATGATCGCTACTTCCTGGACAACGCCGCCGAGTGGATCCTGGAACTGGACCGCGGCCGCGGCATCCCGTGGAAGGGCAACTACACCCAGTGGCTGGAGCAGAAGGAAGAGCGCCTCAAGCAGGAAGAGAACCAGGAAAAGGCCCGCCAGAAGGCGATCCAGAAGGAGCTGGAGTGGTCGCGCCAGAATGCCAAGGGCGGCCGTTCCAAGGGCAAGGCCCGTCTGGCCCGCCTGGAAGAGCTGCAGAGCGTGGATTACCAGCGCCGCAACGAGACCAACGAGCTGTTCATCCCGCCGGGTGAGCGGCTGGGCAACTCGGTGATGGAGTTCCGGAACGTCTCCAAGAAGTTCGGCGACCGCCTGCTGATCGACAACCTGTCGATGATCATCCCGCCGGGCGCCATCGTCGGCATCATCGGCCCGAACGGCGCCGGCAAGTCGACCCTGTTCAAGATGATCACCGGCCAGGAAAAGCCCGATTCGGGCGAGATCGTGGTCGGCCCGACCGTGCAGCTGTCCTACGTGGACCAGAGCCGCGACGCGCTGGAGGGCAACCACAACGTGTTCCAGGAAATCTCCGGCGGCCTGGACATCCTCAACATCAACGGCACCGAGATCCAGTCGCGCGCCTACATCGGCCGCTTCAACTTCAAGGGCCAGGACCAGCAGAAGATGGTCGGCTCGCTGTCCGGCGGTGAGCGCGGCCGCCTGCACATGGCCAAGACCCTGCTGCAGGGCGGCAACGTGCTGCTGCTCGACGAACCGTCCAACGACCTGGACATCGAGACCCTGCGTGCGCTGGAAGACGCGCTGCTGGAGTTCCCGGGCAACACGTTCGTGATTTCGCACGACCGCTGGTTCCTGGACCGCATCGCCACGCACATCATCGCCTTCGAGGGCGATTCGCACGTGGAGTTCTTCCAGGGCAACTACCGCGAGTACGAAGAGGACAAGAAGCGTCGCCTCGGCGACGATGCCGGTCCCAAGCGCCTGCGCTTCAAGGCACTGAAGTAAGCGACACCCGGACGGCCGCAGCGATGCGGCCGTCCGTTTTCCGCCCTCCCGCTTCCGCCGGGAACGGGACGCTGCGACGCCCCCGCGGACACCGGCCGGTGCCGGTCATGACCGGGGCACGGCCAGGCGCCCGCAGGGCGGCCGGCGGTACCGTTTTCCCAAGGCCCGGCCGCGGTGGTACGCGCTGACGCGGCCGTCATGGCGGCGGCCGCAGGATCGCCGTGGCCCGTCCATCCGCGCCTGCGGGGCAGCGGCATCCGGCACATCCCTGTGCCTCCCTTCGGGCGGCGTCCGCCGTGCCGTCCGGCACGCCTGCCGGGCACGCTCCCAGAGCGAGAAGGGCCTACTCCGTCACGGAAATCCCCATGCCCCTCCTCGATCGCCTGTTCAAGCTCCAGCAGCACGGCAGCACCGTCCGCACCGAACTGCTGGCCGGACTGACCACCTTCCTGACGATGTCCTACATCGTCTTCGTCAACCCCGAGATCCTCGGCACCACCGGCATGGACCCGGGCGCGGTGTTCGTGGCCACCTGCCTGGCCGCGGCGATCGGCTCGGCGGTGATGGCGCTGGCCGCCAACTTCCCGGTCGGGATGGCGCCGGGCATGGGCCTGAACGCATTCTTCGCCTTCACCGTGGTCGGCTCGGCCGGGCTGCCGTGGCAGCAGGCGCTGGCGGCGGTGTTCATTTCCGGACTGGTGTTCCTGGCGCTCTCGCTGAGCGGCGTCCGCGCCTGGCTGGTGGCCGGCATCCCGGGCTCGCTGCGCTCGGCCATCGTCGCCGGCATCGGCCTGTTCCTGGCGATCATCGCGCTGCAGAAGTCCAACGTGATCGTCGCCAACGAGGACACGATGCTGGCGCTGGGGCCGCTCAATACCGTGCCACCGCTGCTGGCGCTGGGCGGCTTCCTGCTGATCGCGGTGCTGGAGGCGCGGCGCGTGCGCGGCGCGATCCTGATCGGCATCCTCGCGGTCACCGCCGCCGGCTGGCTGGTCGGCGATGTGGAGTACCGGGGCCTGGTGTCGCTGCCGCCGAGCCTGGCGCCGACCTTCCTGCAGCTGGACCTGCCGGGCCTGCTGCACCATGACGGCGGCGCGCCGCTGACGGTGCTGCTGCAGGTGGTGTTGGTGTTCGTGCTGGTCGAGGTGTTCGACGCCACCGGCACCCTGTACGGCGTGGTCGGCCGCGCCGGCCTGCTGGAGCTGGCCGACGGCCGCAAGCGCTTCGGCCGGGCGCTGCTGGCCGACAGCAGCGCGATCGTCGCCGGCTCGCTGCTGGGCACCAGCTCCACCACCGCGTTCGCCGAGAGCGCCTCGGGCGTGCAGGTCGGCGGCCGTACCGGGCTGACCGCGCTGGTGGTCGCGGCGCTGTTCCTCGCCGCCCTGCTGTTCTCGCCGCTGGCGGCGATGGTTCCCGGCTACGCCACCGCGCCGGCGCTGCTGTTCGTGGCCGGGCTGATGCTGCGCGAGCTGGTCAACGTGGACTGGAGCGACCTGACCGAATCGGTGCCGGCGGCGCTGTGCGCGCTGGCGATGCCGTTCACCTACTCCATCGCCAACGGCCTGGCGTTCGGCTTCATCGCCCATGCGGTGCTCAAGGCCGGTACCGGCCGCTGGCGCGAGGCGCGCCCGGCGCTCTGGCTGGTCGCCGGGCTGTTCGTGGTCCGCTACGCGCTGGGCTGAACCCGGCGCACGGGGCGCCGTCAGTTGTACTGGATGGTGAACGTGGCCTGCCCGTTGGCGACGCCGGCGCCGACGCTGCCGGCCCGGGTCTGCACGTAGCGCGCGCGCAGCGGCAGGCTCAGGGTGCGGCTGCCCGGCGCGGTGGTGCCGATCTCCAGGGTCTGCCCGAAGCGCACTTCGCGTTCGCCGGTACCGTCGCGCTGGACCATCTGGATGCCGATGCGGGTGGCGCTGTCGGCGGCCGCGCTCAGCGCCAGCACCCCGGGCATGTTCGAACTGTCCTGGTCGGCGTCCAGGCGGATGCCGATCCTGCTCTGGTACTCGGCGACATTGCTGCCCTGGCAGTCCAGGTGGATATCGAAGTCGCGGTCGACCGCGCGCGAGCCGACCCCGGTGAAGGCGGTGTTGGGCACGCTGCCGAAGTCCACCGCGATGTTGCGGCTGCCGGCCTGCACGCTGCAGGTCGGACTGACCACGGTGGTGCCGGAGCCCTTGAAGGTGGAGGTCAGCTCGGGGCGGCCGGGGCCGTCGCCGTCCAGGTAGTAGGTGGTGAAGCGGCCATTGGGCGCGATCACCCCCGAGCCGGTCTGCGCGGCGGTCTTGATCAGCTCCACCCGGAACCGCCCGCCGGTGAGCGACAGGGTGCGGTCGCCGGGCAGTTGCAGGGTATGCGGGTAGTAGCTCTGGATCGTGCCCGAATCGCGGTAGACACGGATGCCCACGCCGGCCACGTCGGTGGCGTAGACATTGCTGAAACCCGGCACCGCGTTCTGCTGCGCGGCGTTGACGAAGCGCCCGCTGGCGTTGCCGCCACTGCGGTCGCAGTAGCCCAGGCTGTTGCGCTGGTTGATCGGCACGACCAGCTCCTTGATCAGCCCGCCGACCGGCAGGTTGGGCAGGATCACCACCTGCCCCATGTCCATCTCCACGTCCTGGGCGACGAAGCCCTGCTGGGTGATGTAGCAGCTGGCGGACGCCGGCGCCGCCAGGGCCGCGCCGCCGAGCACCGCAAGGACGGCCAGGGCCTTGCGGCCAGCGGAAGGGATCATCGGCATGCTGCCTCCAGTGGAATGAAGCCGGTCGTCGACGCGTCCGCGCCGGCCGGAACCTGGTAGTCGACCGTGCAGTACTGCCCGTCACCGGCGCCCCATGTCACCTGCAGGCGCCCCTGTGCCTGTTCGCTGCGCACGTACAGGCGGCCGCCCTGGGCGACCATGCCCACCGGCTGCCCCTGCGCGTCCTTGACCTGCGCGCCGAACGGCACCGTCCGGCCATCGTCGCGGCGCGCCTGGATCAGCAGTGCGCGGCCCTTGCGGGTGTCGAAGCGCAGGTGGCCGATGGCGCCGGCGAACGGTGCGATCGACCGGCTGCTGCTGTCCAGCTCGACGTCGTGGGCCATGCCCCGGGGATCGAGGGTGACGGTGTTGAGGCGGTACGGCGAGACGTACGGCACCACCGCGTAGCCGCGGCCGTCGATCCGCAGGCCCGGCGCATTGGTCACGATCGCGTCGCGCGCGTCCGGCGCCTCCACCAGCACCATGGTGTCGCCCCGCTGCGGGGTGAAGGTGACCCCGCCGGCATGCACCACCAGGCTGCCGTTGGCGCCCACCGAGGCCTGGCGGAAATCGCGCGCATGACTGTAGCTGGCGTTCACCGCGGTATAGCGGCTGCGGTAGTCGGCATTGGCGACCACGCCGGTGCCGCCCTTGCGGGAGTCGGACAGCGCCACGCCATAGCTGACGTTGCCGTCCACGCCGGCCACCCCGGTGATGCCGATGCGGCTGGTGTCGTAGCCACCACGGTCGCGCATGCCGAGGTCGGCGCTGAGCGACAGCGGGCGGGCGCCCCGGCCCAGCGGCATGCTCATCGACAGCAGGTACTGGGTGTCGCTGCGGCCGAACGCGCCCTCTTCGGTGCGCAGCGCCGAGAACCCGTAGTTCATCGCGCGCCAGGCGTTGTTGTACCCCACCTGGTACTGCTTGGAGGTCCCCGCACGGTCGTAGAAGTCGCGCACCGAGCCGGTCACGTACAGGGCCCCCCAGCGGCGGCCCAGCGGCTGGTTGAGGGTCATCTGGAACTGGCTGCGCTGGCGCCCCCGGGTGGTCGGATCGATGCCGCGGTCATCGGCGTCGCGGCCGTACAGCGCATCCTGCAGGCTGTAGAACCCGTCAGTGGAATAGCGGTAGGCGGCCAGGGTCAGGTTGGTCCCGCTCTCGCCGATCATGTTGCTGTAGCTCAGCCGCACGCTGGCGCCGGTGTGGTCGCCGTAGTGGTCGAACACGGTGCGGGCGTGGGTGACGTCCGCGGCGAGCGCGCCGATCGGCGTGGACAGGCCCACGCCGTACAGCAGCGAGGTGTAGCCCTCGCTCAGGGCACTGCCGCCGTACACGGTCAGCCGGTTGCCGATGCCGCGCTGGTAGGTGCCCTGCAGCAACCAGGGTTCATCGCGCAGCAACGTGTCGCGTACCTGGCCGGCGGTCAGCGCATAGCGCGACACGCCTTCGCGCAGCATCTGCGGCACCGAGCCGAACGGCACCTTGAACGTGCGGCGGCGGCCGTCGGCCTCGATCACCTCCACCTCCAGGTCGCCGCCATAGCCGGTCGGGTACAGGTCGTCGATGACGAAACCGCCCGGCGCCACGGTCGCGGAATAGATCAGCTGCTGGTTCTGCCGCACCTCCACCCGCGCGTTGGTCTCGGCGATGCCGCGCACCACCGGCGCATATCCGCGCAGCGAGTCCGGCAGCATGCGGTCGTCGCTGGCCAGGCTGGCGCCGCGGTAGCCCACCGAGTCGAACAGTTCGCCGGCGGTATAGGCCTCGCCCAGGGTGAGCATGCCGCGGATCTTCGGCAGGCCCCGCTGCACATAGGTGGCGGTGCGCTGCCACTGGCGGCCGCGCCCGTCGGACCAGGTGACGTTGGAATCGTGGCGGAACTGCCAGCCGCCCAGGTTCAGGCCGGCGTTGAGGCCCAGGTAGGCGCTGCGGTTGCGGCGGCCGCCGGCGATGCGGCTGTCGCTGTCGATGGCATTGAAGCTGTAGCCGACGAACCCGGCATCGATGCCGCGGTCCCACAGCGACGGATCGACATAGCCGCGCGCCTCGCGGCGCAGGTAGGTCTGCGGAATGCTCAGGTCGTAGCGCAGGTTGGCGCCGTCGTAGGTGCCGTAGGCATGGGCCATGCGCTGCTGCACCGGCAGGCAGTCAGCGGCGGCGCCCGGCGGGGACGGCTCCGCCCGCGGCGGCAGCGCCGCGCTGTCCACGCCGATCTCCTCCAGCAGCGCGGTCGCCAGGCAGGCGTCGACGCGCCCCTGCGCATCGGCCCGGAACGGCAGGTCGCGGCGGCCCTGCCAGGTGCCGTTGACGTAGACGTCCACGCGGTGGGTACCGGCCACCATCGGGTTGCCGTGGCTGAAGGCCGCCAGGTCGAGCTGCCGGGTCTGTCCGGACAGGAACCCGGCGTTGAACCGCGCCTGCTCCGGTGCGCGCGCACCGGCCGCACCGCCCTGCGCCACCAGCGCCTGCTCGCCGAGGTTGGCCGGCGCGGCCAGTGCCCATCCCGGGCAGGCCACGCCGGTCGCCAGCAGGCAGAGCGCCTGGTGGATCGACATTGTCAATCTGTTTCCGATCACACTGACAGTCCTTCAGTTCGCCGCACCGCGGCGGTGGCGGGATGCGCAGGCCCCGGGCCGGCGCCGCGCGTTCAGCCCCCGGTGGCGGCAAGCCGGACCGTGTGCTCCACACGGCCGCCGTAATCGTTGATGGTGATGAAGCGCACCTGCTCGGTGCCCGCCGGCGCGGCGAACTCCAGGCGCTGCGCCGGCGCGACCATCGCGCCCTTGTCCTCCACCGCCAGCTCGCGGCCGCCGGCGGCGGCATGCACCTCGGCCAGCGTCACGTGGTAGCGGCTCGGGTTCTGCACCTGCAGACGGTCGCCGCTGCGGCTCCAGCGCAGCGCCGCCGGCGCGTCGTTGGCCACGCCCTCCAGGCCCCGCGGCCGGTAGAAAAGCTTCAACCGCGAGCGGAACGCGACCTGCAGGTAGTTCTGGTCGTCGCTGGCGGCGGCGTCCGGCGCCGGCGGCACGTCCAGCACGTTCAGCCAGAACAGCGATTCGCGGTCCGCCGGCAGCGGCGCGCCGGTGAAGATCACCCGCAGTGCCTGGCTGCGGCCCGGTTCGATGCGGACGATCGGCGGTGTCAGTACGAACGGGGCATCGCTGGTGTCGGCGGTCTGCTCGGCGTCGCCGGCGTCGATCCAGGCCTGCACCAGCGCGGGCGACTCGCCGACGTTGTCGATCTGCACGGTGACCTCGCGCGCCTGCGCCGGATAGATCACCCGCGTACCGTTGACCACCACGCCGGCCAGCGCGTCCTGGCAGGCAGGCAGTGCGAACGCCGCCAGCAGCAGCGCCCGGGAAAAGAGTGCGTTCATCGGGATACCACGCTCCAGATGGGCGGCCCCTGGCCGCGGAGCGCGGGCCGGCGCGCACGCCGGCCCGCGCGGTGGCAGCGCGATCAGTTGTAGATGATCGTGTACTTGACGCTGCTGGTGACGTCGCCCGGGGTGGCCGCGGCGGTGGCGTAGTACTCGGCGTAGTAGTCCAGATCGGCCGAGCCGTCGTCGCCGACCGTGACCCACTGCGAGTTGCTCTGGGCCAGGTCGGCACCGGCGCCCTTGATCGGCAGGAACTGGTTGTTCGAGCCCAGCAGCTGCAGCTGCACGTTGGTGGCGGCATCGGCCGACGCCTGGTTGAGCAGGCGGCCGGTGTTGAAGTCGACGGTCTGGCCCGGCTCGAAGTAGGTGGCGACCTTGCCGGCACTGCACTGGCTCAGGTTGATCGCGAACGGCGTGCGGCCCGCGACGGCGCCGGCCGTGGCCAGGGCGCTTTGGGACACGGTCGGCAGGTTGACGGCGAAATCCTTGCCGCCGGGCGTGGAGATGGTGCAGGTCTTGTCGGTGACCTTGCCGTTGAAGGTGATGGTGCCGTCGGCGGCACTGGCCACCAGCGGAGCGGCGGCCAGCATCACAGCGGCCATGACGTTGATCTTGTGCATTCGCTTTTTACCTAACCCTACTGAAGCAATGGAGAAGTAGAGGAGGAAGCAAGGAGCACAGCCGGCCTTCAGACCCTTCCTTGCGTCTCACCCGCGTACGGATTCCGGCCATCCGGCCAAAATCCGTGACGAGAGCCTAGAAAAATTGTGATGAAGATCACATAAAGACTATTGACATTTCATTCACAAAGTTATCCAGGCAACCCCGGAAACCGACGGATGCACGTCGCACGGCCCGCCGACGCCGACGCCGGCATCGGCAGGCAGGAACGGTCCCCCGGGACCACGCGCGCGCTGCCGCTGCCGGGATCAAGCCATGGCGGCGCCGGCCACGGGCCACAGGCCGCAAGGCATCCAGGTCCGGGAAACGCCGCCGGCGGAGACGGTGCCGCGGGAAGGCACGGGGCGGCCGCCCACAGGGGCCTGCAGGTCGGTCAGCGGATGGGAATGAAGGCCGCTCTCCGCGCCCCGGTCGGCACTCAGCCGTCGGCGGGTGCCGGCGGGGCGGTGCGCAGCCGGCGTACCGTCCAGGACGCCAGCAGCCCCAGCCAGGCCGCCGCCCAGAGCGAGGCCAGGCCGAGCTGACGCCAGGGGAATCCACCCAGCGCGAACAGCGGCGCGGCGCCGGCCAGCGCCAGCAGTGCCGCCGACGGCAGCCGATAGACCAGCGGATCGCCCAGCAACCGGTAGCGGCGCAGGAACAGCAGCGCGGTCATCAGGCAGCCGGCCAGGGCCGCCCAGGCGATCCCGGCAAGGCCGGTCGCCAGCGGCACCAGCAGCAGTGCGAGCGCATTGACCGCACTGCCGGCCAGCTCGCAGCGCATCGGCAGCACCGTATCGCCACGCGCATAGGCGTAGCGGGCCAGCAGCGCGTTCCACGCGCCGAACACGATCACGCAGGCGAACCACGCCAGCACTCCCGGCAGGGCGCCCTGCGCCATGCCGGCCGGCAGCAGCAGCGCCACCAGCGTGGGCGCCGCGGCGATCATGCCGGCCGCCGCCGGCACGGTCATCGCCGCCGTGGCCAGCAGTCCCACCCGCAGCGCCTGGCGACGCGCGTCTCCGTCGCCCGCCAACCGGGTCATGCGCGCCAGCACCACCTGGTTCAGGCTCATCAGCGCGACCAACGGCAGGTTGACCAGCTTGCGCGCCAGGTTGACCAGGGTGATCGCGCCCTCGCCGAGGAACGACGCGCAGATGCGCTCCAGCAGCGCCAGCCCCTGGCTGGCGCCGGCACTGGCCAGCAACGGTGCCAGGCGGCGGTACAGCAGCGCGATGTCCTGCCGGTGCCAGCGCCAGCGCCAGGGACGCCAGCCACTGCGCCACAGCAGCGGCAGCATCGAGGCCAGCATCAGCCCCGCACCGAGGACGAAGGCCCAGGCCAGCCGCCGCTCATCGGTCGCCCCGCGCTGCAGCAGCAACAGCACCACCGCCGGCAGGTTGTAGAGGAACGAACCCAACCCCGCGACCAGGAAGCGCTCCTGCGCCTGGGCCACCGCCGCGGCCAGGGCGTGCAGCAGCAGCAGGGGCACGGTGGCCGCGAGCACGGCCAGGCTCGCCGACGCATCGTGGCGGGCCGCCTCCGGCAGCCCGGGGCCGATCAACCGCACCCACAGCGGCGCGGCGGCCGCCAGCAGCGCGGCCAACAGCGTTCCCAGCAGCAGCAGGCTGCCGAACTGCGACGCCAACCAGCCCGTGCGCCGCTCCCCGCCCAGCTGCTGGTACAGCGGCAACGCCGCCGACGACAGCAGCCCGGCGGCCAGGGTCATGCGCACCGCCTCGGGCAGGAACAGGCCGACCAGGAAGGCATCGGTGCGCGCGCCGGCGCCCCAGGCATCGACCAGCAGCCATTCGCGGCCGAAGCCGAGCGCCAGCCCGGCGAGGGTCGCCAGCGTCAGCCAGAGCGTGGCGCGGAACATCGGCTCAGTGCAGCAGGGTCAGCAGGTTCTTGCCGCCCACCTTGTAGTTGAGGTCGTGCGGGCGCTCGCCCATCGGCTTGGCGCCGCTGCCGCCGACGATCTTGTAGGGCGCGACCTCCTTGGCGACCACGGTGTTGGCGGTGACCACGCTGCCGCGGCCCAGGTGCGCGCCATGCGCCACCAGCGCACGGCTGGCGATCCACACGTAGTCCTCGATCACGATCGGCGCCGACACCGACCAGAACTCCGGCGCCGCCAGGTCGTGCGTGCCGGCGATGATCAGCACGTGCGAGGCGATGGCGACATGGTCGCCGATGCGCAGCCCGGCACGCGCGTCGATCTGGCAGTGCCAGGCGATGACGCTGTCCTTGCCGATCACCAGGTTGTTGATGCCCAACACCTCGGTGTTGCGCCAGAGGGTGGAGCCCTCGCCGATCCTGGCCCCGCCGATGCGCAGCCAGGTCAGCCGCACCCAGTGGAACGGGACCTTGTTGATGGCGATGTTGTAGACCTGCTCCCAGAGCCGCAGGCAACGGTCCTTCAACGTGGCCCAGTTCTTGCCGTAGCGCGGCACGAACTGCGCGGGGACCTCGTGCTTGAGCGCGCGGTAGAGGCGCCGCCCCAGCGGATCCTGCAGGCTGGCCTCGATGTCCACCGAGCAGACCGAGACCCGCACCCCGTCGCCGCCGGGCTCCTCGAACACGGCCTCGTTGGCCAGCAGCCACTCGTAGGCGGCCAGCAGCGCCGACGTGTCCACGCCCAGCCGCGCGGCATAGTCGCCCAGCCGCGCGCGCAGGTCCGTCGAATGGAAAATACGGTGTCTCATGCCTGCTTCCTCGAAGACGATGACGGCCGGCCCGGTGCATCGGCCGATACCGCGGCGGCGCTCTGCAGCCCCAGGCCCATCACCAGCCAGAACAGGGCGACCAGCACCATGGTGAAACTGTAGTAGTGATCGATCAGGCCGGTGACCAACGCGGCCAGCAGGCCGGTGGTGCAGCCCATCCACAGGCCGTTGCGTGCATCGATGGCCGTGACCTTGCCCTGCGGCCGCACCCGTTTCCACCAGCGCCAGGTCACCACGCCGTACAGCAGCATGCCGAGCAGGCCCAGCTTGTACATGTAGTACAGCCACAGGTTGGAGATGCCGAGCAGGCCACTGCCCGGCACCGGCGGTTCGCTGCGGAAGCCGATGCCCAGCGGATAGCGGGCCACCGCCTCGGGAAAGCGCCTGTACTCGTCCACGCGCACTTCGGTACTGGCGTTGTCGGCGGAGAACATGGTGGCCAGGCGGTCCTGCAGCGGCGGGTAGCTCACCGCCAGCACCACGCCGCCCAGCACCCCGGCCAGCACCATCGCCCGCGCGTAGGGCACGCGCAGCCAGGACAGCCACAGCAGCATCACGCCGATCGCCAGGATGGCGCCGCGCGAACTGCTCAGCAGCAGCGCCGCGGTGCCCAGCACCGCCACCGCCGCGCCGAGCAGGCGCCGCCAGCCGTGCTGGTAAAGCGCATGGAACGCCGCCATCGGCACGAACAGGGCCATCGCGCCGCCGGTCAGGTTGGGATGCACCCACGGCGTGCCCAGGCGCGCGTTCTCGGCGCTGAAGATGTCCAGCAGGGCTTCCGGGTGCGCGTACCGCGCCTTCTCCAGGATCGGGATCATCTCCAGCGCGCTGCGCGACGTGATGAACAGGCCGAGCGAGAGCAGCAGCATGGCCAGGTTGCCCAGCAGCAGCATCACCATCAGCTGCTCGCGCTGCTTCTGCTGCGACAGCATCAACGGCGCCAGCAGCAGCGGCGACAGGTTGGCCAGCCAACGCACCCAGTTCACCGGGCCGTTGCCGTCGGCCACCACCATCACCTGGCCGACCAGGAATGGGAACGCGCTGAACGCCATCAACAGCAGCAGCGAGCGCTCCACCCCGCCCCAGTCCGGGCGCTCCAGCTTCTGGAAGAACAGCTGCAGCGCCACCCCGGCCCAGGTCAGGCCCAGCATCGCCTCGGCCACGGTGAAGCGGATGCCGACCTGCAACGTGCTGTAAGGCATGAACGTGGCCGACAACGCGAACAGCGACAGGCCGACCACCGGCCAGCGCAGCACCACCAGCGCCGCCGGGAAGCCCACCAGCAGCACGAAGAACTTGGACGGCGGCAGGAACAGCAGCAGGCTGCCGAACAACACTCCGCACAGCACCGCGACGGTGGCGCCCAGCCTCACCGCAGCACCTCGTCCAGCAGCTGCAGCACGCGCCGCCGGTAGTGTGCCGGGGCATAGCGCGCCGCGGCGGCCTGCAGCACCGGGCCGCCTTCCTCCGCGCGCCGGCCGGTGGCCGCGGCCCGCAGTGCGTCGCGCAGGGCGCCGGCATCACGCGGGTCGAAACGCAGCGCCTGGTGCGGGGTGATCTCGTCCAGTGCACTGCCGGTGGCCACCGCCACCGGCGTGCCGCAGGCCAGTGCCTCGATCACCGGCAGGCCGAAGCCCTCGGCGGTGGCCGGGTGCCACAGCCGCTCGGCGTCGTGGTACAGCCGCGACAATCCGGCATCGTCCAGGCCGCCGCGCCAGTGCAGGCCCGGCAGTCCGGCCATCGGCGCCGGCACGTCGCCCGGATCGCCCACCAGCACCAGGTCCGGCAGCGGCAGGCCGCCCGCGCGCAGGGCCTGCCAGTGTTCGAGCAGGAAGGGAATGTTCTTGCGGGGCTCGCGGGTGCCCACCACCAGCCAGTAGCGGTCCGGCAGGGCCGGGTCCCGCGGCGCATCCGGCGGGGCCGGCGGAGCCACCGCATTGGGCAGCACGGACAGCTTGCCGGCACTGCGCGGAAACAGCTGCGCGGCCTGCCCCGCGCTGTACTGCGACGGTGTCCAGACCGCATCGGCGGCACGCAGCGCGTGGCCGATCAGGGCCCGGTCCATCGTGCCGTACACCAGGCCATGCAAGCGGCTGGCGTGGCGCCCGGCCAGGGTCAGCTGGAACAGGTCGTGCAGCAGCTGCACCTGGCGCTTGAGCCCGCGCGGACGCGGCCACGGCAGGCCGCTGTTGGCGGTGGCGATGTACAGGTCGATGCCCTGCCCGGCCAGTGCCTTGGGCAGGAAGCCGATCTCGAACGCCAACCGCGCCTGCGGCCGGTGCAGGCCGCCGGCCGGGACGTCCCGCGCCGGGCAGCAGGCGGTCGCGCGGTGCGGATGCTGCAGCGGTGCCATGCTGAAACGCACCAGCTCGCCACGACCGCTGGCCAGCAGGGCCTGCTCCAGCGCCAGCACCTGGCGGGCGATGCCCGAGTACGGCGCGGCGGTCACCGGGCGGTAGTCGATGCCTATGCGCATGCCAGCTCCGCATAGACCGCCTCGAGCTGGTCGGCCGAGCGGCTCCAGTCGTGGTGCCGGCGCACGTAGCCGCGCCCGGCCTCGCCCAGGGCATGGGCCTGGGCAGGATCCTCCAGCAGTTGCCGCAGCCCCGCCACCAGCGCGTCGACCTGCCCGCCACCGGTGTAATGCACGCCCGGCTGCACGGCCAGGCCCGACACTGCCTGCGGCGTGGCCACCAGCGGCAGCCCGGCGGCCATCGCCTCCAGCACCTTCAGCTTGGAGCCGCCGCCATCGCGCAGCGCGGCCAGGAACACGCTGCTCTGCGCCTGCACGCTCTGCAGCCGCGGCACGAAGCCGCGCCACTCGATGCGCGGGTCGGTCCAGCGCTCGGCCCACTGCGTCGGCAATGCGTGCCCGCACAGGCACAGGCGCACGTCCGGCGAATGCTTCCAGAGCGCGGGCATGATCACGTCCAGCATCCACTCCACCGCATCGATGTTGGGCGCGTACTCGAAGTTGCCGATGAACAGCACGCGGCGTTGCCGTGGATCAGGCACCACGTCGGCGAACGCCGCGGTGTCGGTGCCGTTGACCACCACGGCCACCGGTTGCCGGCTGTACGGCGCGAACACCCGCGCATCCTCGCCGGTCAATGCGATCACCTTGTGCGCGGCCGACAGCACCTGCCGTTCCCAGCGCCGGTAGCGCCCGCGGTCGAGCCGCGCCAGGGGCCGCAGCATCGCCGGCAGGCGGCTGTAGGTCACGTCGGCGAGCGTGGATTCCACGTTGTGCTCGCTGACGATGAAGTCGCGCCGGTGGCGGCGCAGCGGGCCGCGGCACGGCTCGTACAGGTAGGAGTGTTCCAGCTGGACCACGTCCCAGGGCTGCTCCAGCAGGCGGTCCAGCGCACGCGCGAACGCCGGTGCGTGGCCGTTGACCGAGGCCAGCAGCGGCACCGGTGACAGCAGCGCCGAGTACAGCGTGCGGAACGATTTCAGCGGGCGGCGCTCCAGCACCACCAGGCGCTCCAGCAGCGGTTCCAGGTGCGCGCGCGCCTCCGGGTCCAGCGCGGTCTTGCTCTGCACCAGCAGGGTGATGCGGTGGCCGCGCGCGGCCAGGCAGCGCAGCAGGTGGTACTGGCGCAGCTTGCCGCCGCTGGTGGTCGGCCACGGCAGGTAGGGCATCACCCAGAGCAGGCGCAGCGGTCGCATCACCACTCCAGGACCGACAGCGTGGTGCCGACCGGCACGGCCAGGCGGCCGGCGTCGGCCTGCAAGGCCTGCTCGCTCCCGTCCAGTACATCGTGCAGCTGTGCGCGTTCCACGCCGCGCAGCTGCACCTGGCCGGGCGTGTCGGCCCAGAAGAACCACAGGCGACGGCCATCCTCGCGTTGCCAGGCGATGCTGACCAGTCCCGGCGGTACCGTGGCCAGCGCCGGCGCCTTGCCCGGCGTGATGCGGGGGCCGGTCACGTGCAGCAGGCGCTGCACGGCGGCATGGACCGGCTTGGGCCGGGCGCGTTCGTCCAGCAGGCCGTAGCGGCGGTCACGCGCGCCGGCACGGCGGTCCAGGTCGCTCAACGCGAACAGGAACACCTTGTCGTAGTCCAGCGCGCTCATCAGCGCCAGCCGGCGGGTGACGTAGTCGGCCTGCCCCTGCACGCCGATGATCGGCTGCTCTTCCCTGGGCCCGTCGTAGCTCGACCAGCCCCACTCGTCGGCCCAGATGTCGCGTGCCCCGGCCGCGCGCAGCGCGGCGTTGCCCTGCTGCGCCCGCAGGATGAAGTCCATCGCCTTCGGGTCGTCGCCCTCCGGGTACAGCGAATACGGGTGGTAGGCGGTGATCACGTCCAGCGAATACAGGCCGCCCTTGGCCAGTTCCTCCACCATCAGGCCACCGCCACGGGTGGGCATCTGGCTGAAATAGCCCATGCCGCCGAGCACGATCCGGCGGCCGGGCGCCGCGGCGCGCAGCGCCTGCACGCTGGTCAGCAGCAGCCGGCCGTAAGCGGCCGGGTCCTCGCGCGGACGCCAGAACGCCGGCAGGTTGGGCTCGTTCCAGACCTGCCAGGCCTCGACCTGCGGGTAGCGCTGGGCCAGCCGCACCAGCGCCGTGGCGTACAGCGCCGGATCCTTGGGCGGGTACTGGTCCGGATGCGGGCTGCCGGCCGGAGCCGAGGTCGCATGCGGCGCCGAGCCCACCAGGTACACCTCGGCCTTCAGGCCACGGCGCTGGATCTCGGCCATCAGCGGATCCAGCACGTCCCAGCGGAACGCGCCCTCGCGCGGTTCGATGGTGTCCCAGTGCAGGTCCACCCGCACCCATTGCAGGCCCAGCGCCTGCAGCTGGTCCATCTGCTGCCGGTAGCGCGCCGGTTCGAACCAGAGGAAGTGCGCGTTCACGCCGAGGAAGTCGCGCCATTCCACCGCGCGCGGCGGCACCAGCTCCATCGCCGGGCGTTCGCCCTTGGCGCAGGCGCCGACCCCGCCGAGCAGGGCCGCCAATGCCACCAGCAGCAGCGCCGCGCGCCGCCACCCGCGTCTGGCGGGACGGGTGAGTGCAAGATTCATCGTCGACCCTCCTGCAACGACGCGAACAGCGCGGCGAACCGCGCGGCGATACGCGGCCATTGCCGCTGCTGCCCCAGGGCCGCGGCACCTGCCGCCCATTCCGCGGCCCGCGCCGGTGCATCAAGCAGCGCGGTGATCCGTTCGGCCAGCGCCGCGCTGTCGCCCTGCGCGAACACGTCGCCGTTGCCGTGCGACACCTCTTCGGCGAAGGCACGCGCATCGGAGGCGATCACGCCGCGGCCGCAGGCATTGGCCCAGGACAGGGCGCCGCTGGTGCCGCGCATGCGCCCGAGCAGGGCCAGCTTCTTCGAATCGCGGTAGGGCAGCAGCATCGCGTGGTGGGCCTGTACGCAGGGCACGATCTGCGCGGCGGGCAGGTCCAGCCGCCACTGGATCCAGTCGCCGATGCCCAGCCGCCGGGCGCGCTCGCGCAGTCCGGCGACATAGTCCCCGCGGCGGCCGAAGGCCAGCTCCGGGGCACTGCCGCCGGCCAGGGTCAGGCGCACCGCGGCGTCCGGCCGTTGCCGGCGCACCCGTGCCAGGGCATCGAGCAGGTCCTCGATGCCCTTGCCCGGATAGAGGAAACCGAAATACAGCAGCTGCAGCGGCACGGTGTCCGGCAATGCCTGCGGCGCGAACACGCCGTTGCCATGCGCGATGAAATGCACCTTGTCCGCGCCCACCTGCAGGCGTTCGGCCAGCACCTGGCCGCCACTGCGGGTCAGCGTGACCAGGGCATCGAGCCGGCGCGCCAGCGCGCGCTCGCGGGCCAGGGTGCGGCGGTCCTGCGACAGCGCCAGCAGCTGCGGCAAGGGCCGCGGCGCGGCGGCCAGCCAGCGCCCGGGCCCGCGCGGCAGACTGGGCGAACGCCAGACCAGCCGCTCCGGGTCGTGCACGGTCGCGCTCAACGGCAGTTGCGGGAAGCGCGCGCGCAGCTGCTCCAGGGCCAGGAATTCCGGGCCGCGGCCGCCGCCCAGTTCGGCATGCACCCCATCGATGCCCTGCCAGAAGCCGGCATCGGCGGTGTCCCATTGCCCCTGCTGCTGCGGCGGCACCACCACCTCCACGCCGGCGGCGCGCACCGCCGTCATCCAGGCCTGCGCATAGTCGGCGATGCCGTTCTGCAACGGCGGCAACGGCGCGAGCAGGGCAAGCCGCACTCAGTACGCCCCGAGCCAGCGGCTGATCGGCGTCCAGTAACGCGGCGGGATCTCGAACACGCGGCGGTTCAGCACCACGCCATCGACATGGCCCAGCGCATCGCGCAGCAGTGCGATCGCATGCTCCACCGCCGGCACCGTGGTGCTGCGGGTCTTCACCACCAGCACGATGCGGTCGCAGCCGCGCAGCTGGATCAACGCGTTCTCGTCGCTGACCGGCGGCGCCTGCACCAGCACCACCTCGCCGGGGGCGGCCGGCAGCTGGCCGTCGCGCACGCTGTAGCCCTGCTGGCGCAGCACGATCGCCAGCCGCGAGGCGATGAAGCTCACCCCCTCGCCGCTGCGGCTGGAGGTGAAGCCCACCGCCAGCCCCTGCGTGGCGATCTGCTCCAGCGGCAGCCGGCAGTAGATGCGGTACAGCGCCGCGCGCAGCGGCTGCGACCCGTCCACGTCGTGCAGGATCTCCGGCAGCGTCGCCAGCAGCGGCACGCCCAGGGTCTTCTCCAGGCGGCCGCCGTCATGGATGCGCTGGTCCATCAGGTACAGCAGGAACACCACCACCAGCGCCACCGCGAACGCCACCGGGACCGCCAGCAGCAGCATCAGCATGCTCTTGGGGAACACCCGCGACGGCGTGAAGCTGGACTGCCCGACCAGCGCCACGTTGCTCAGCCGGGCGCGGTTGAGGTCGCGGATCACCCGCGCGCGCAGCAGGTAGTCCGAATACTGGGCGAAGGTCTTCTCCGCCGAGGACAGCTCCAGGCTCAACCGCGACAGCGACGGTTCGGCCGCCATCACCTCCTCGCGCTCGCGCTGGAGCTGGGTGATCTGGCTGTCGATCTCGGCGATGTTGGCGTCGATCTTGGCGACGTTCAGGCGCGCGTCCTGCATGTCCTGGCGCAGGCGCGTACCCAGCACGTTCGGCGCGAGGTTGCGCGAGCGCACCACGTCGCCGTCCACGCCGCGGATCTCCGCTTCCAGCGCGGCGATGCTCTCGTCCAGCGCGCGCACTGGCGGCGCGCCTTCCTTGAAGTTGCGCAGCAGGTCCAGGCGCTGCTGCTTGAGCCCGTTCAACTTCAGCTTCAAATCCTCGCGCGCCGGATTGAGGCTGATCTCGCGCTCGGTGACCACCTCGCCGGCCACCGCCGGCAGCTGCCGGCCGGCCGAGCCGAGGATGCCCAGCAGCGCTTCGCGCTCGGCCTGCAGCCCGCGACGCTGGCGGTACAGCTTCTGCAGCTGGTCGGTGACGTCCTCGATGCGCTGCTCGACGCTGGTCGCGTCGATCACCCGCAGCTGTTCGCGCAGCTGGCGCTTGAGCGCGACGATGCTGTCGTTGAGCTCGCGGTTCTGCGCCTCGTAGAAATTGAACAGCGCCTCGCCGCCGGCCGCCTGCGCGCGCTCGTCGAAATAGGCGTCCACCCAGGCCCGGGAGATGCCCTGGGCCACGTGCGGGTCGTTCCAGCTGACCCGCATCTCCATCACGTTGGAACCGGGGTCGTGGCTGACCTGCAGCTTCTTGGCCAGCCGCGCGGCCAGGCGATCGGCCAGCGGCGCCTCGTCCATCAAACCGATGCCGACCAGCACGTCGCGCAGGCGCTCCTTGGTCCAGGCGAACGCCTGGCCCATGCGGAACTTGACCAGCGCCCAGGTGCCCTTCGGCGGTACCGAGGACATCGCCAGGTAGGTCTGCGCCACCTTCAGCATCACCGGCGCGCTGGTGGCCAGCTTCTCCTCGTCCAGCAGCGGGTCGCGCTGCGGGCTCTGCTGCACGAAGCCGGTGTCCGGGCCCGGCTGCACCGGCAGCTGCACGCTGGCGCTCTCGGTCGGCTTGACCAGCAGGCGGGCATCGGAGACATAGCGGTTGGGCAGCAGGAAGGCGCCCAGCACCACCACCGCCAGGGTCGCCAGCAGCGCGAGCCGGAACTCCCGGGCGAAGATGAAGAGCAGACGCAGGGCGTCGCGCAGGCTGCGGATCTCGATCACGGGACGCTCCCGTCGGGGGTGTTGATCTTGTAGGAGGGTTCGTTGATCTGGTAGTTCGCCGACGCGCCGAAGCCGCGGAACATCAGCAGCTGGCCGACATACATGTCCACGCGCTGGATGGCGTTGCCGATGCGCGAGCTGGGCACGAACACCAGGTCGCCGCGCTGCAGGCCGACGCTGCGGCTGCCCTGGGTGCCGGCGCCGAGCAGCGAGGCGTAGTCGAAGAAGTACACCTGCTGCACGCCCTGCTCGTCCTGGCGCACCAGCGCCACGTGGCGGCTGTCGGCGGTGGGCAGCACGCCGCCGGTGGCGGTGATGGCTTGGGCGACATTGACCGCCGCGCCCAGCTCGAACACCCCCGGGTTGCGCACCGCGCCGCCGACGTAGACGCGGCTGCCGGGGGCCTCGGCGATGTTCACGGTCACCGCCGGTTCGCGGTAGATCGCATCCAGCCGCCGGGTGACCTCCTCGCCCACGTCCTCCGGGGTGCGGCCGCCGGCCTGGACCGTGCCGATGAACGGATAGGCGATCATCCCGTCCGGGCGCACCCGGTACAGGGTGGCCTCGTCCTTCTCGGCCGGGGTCTGCGCGTCGCGCACGATCCGCAGCACGTCGCCGGGATGGACCCGCAGCACCGGCACCGGCAGCTGCTCGGGGCTGAAGTTGGAGATCTGCCGCTGCTCGATCACCTTGCCCGAAGGCAGCCTGACGACGTTGGGCGTCGCGCACGCCGTGCACAACGCCGCCACCAGCGCCATCACCATCACTCTGCTCGTACTCACTGCTGCCTCCAGTAACCGGGGAACATGCTGACCCTGCGCTTGAGCGCCGATGGCAGCCTGTGTTCCAGATGCCCCAATCGATACCCCACCAGCTTCGCCGCACTGCGCAGCAGCGCGCCCGGCACCTCCCGGAGCCGGCCCTCGCGCCGCAGCGCCGCCAGTTCCGATTTCACGAACCGCCCGCCCTCGCCGCCGGCGCGCCCGAAACGCTCGGCGATCCAGCGCTCGCGCGAATAGAACACGCCGATGTCGAAGTAGCGGCGGAACTCCTCGGCGATGCTGTAGTCGTGCGAATGCCAGGCCTGCGCATCGGCGACGTAGTTCACCGCATAGCCCGCCAGCAGCATGCGCCCGGCCACGTGCGCGTCCTCGCTGCCGATCACGTCCTGCGGGAAGCCGCCCACCGCGTCCAGCGCGTCCCGGCGGTAGGCGCAGAAGGCATCGGAACTGAAACAGGTCTTGATGCCCAGCTCGGCGGCATCGGCCAGGCGCTTGATGCGGCCCTGCGCCGGGTAGTTGAACGCCCGCGCGTGCCGCGCCAGCACCCCGGCGCCCGGATGCGGCAGCTGCCGGCCGTAGGCCACGCCGATGCCGTCCTCGGCATACAGGCCGGCGACCAGGTTGGCCAGCGCGTCCGGCGGCACCGGAACCGCGTCCTGGGTCAGGTAGACCAGCACGTCGGCATCGACCAGGGTGGACGCCCAGCCGCGCGTGCCGCCGTGGTTGAAGGTGGCCGCGTCGATCTCCACCACGCGCGCGCCGAACGCACGCCAGCGCGCCACGCTGCGGTCGCGCGAGGCGCTGTCGATGACCAGGATCTCGTCGGGCTGCAGGCGCTGCGCACGCAGCGCCGGGAGCATGCGCTCCAGGAACGGCTCGCCGTTGCGCACCGGGATCACCAGCGCCACGCGGGGAGCGGCCATCAGTACGCCGCCTTCATCGACAGCACCGCCGGCAGGGTCCGCAGCAGGATGAAGGCGTCCAGGCCCAGCGACCAGTTCTCGATGTAGGCCAGATCGTACTCCACGCGCTTCTGCAGTTTTTCCACGGTATCGGTCTCGCCACGGTAGCCGTGCACCTGGGCCAGCCCCGTGATGCCGGGCTTGACCTTGTGCCGGGCCACGTAGTCGGCCACCGCCTCCTCGAACAGGATGTCGGCGGCCTTGGTCGCGGTAGCGTGCGGGCGCGGCCCGACCAGTGACATGCTCCCGCCCAGCACGTTGAACAGCTGCGGCAGCTCGTCGATGCTGGTGCGGCGGATCAGGCGCCCCACCCGGGTCACCCGCGGGTCGTCGGCCCGGGTCTGGGTCCGCGCGTCCATGTCGCGCTGGTGGTGGTACATGGAGCGGAACTTGTAGACCTCGATCAGTTGCTGGTTGTAGCCGTAGCGGCGCTGCCGGAACAGCACCGGGCCGCGCGAGTCCAGCTTGATCGCCACGGCCACCGCGAGCATCAGCGGCGCCAGCAGCACCAGCGCCAGCCCGGCCAGCACGATGTCCTCGGCGCGCTTGTAGGCCGGCGCCCAGCCCTTGAGCGGCGGCTCGGAGACCACCAGCATCGGCACGTCGGAGATGTTGGCCACCCGCGGCAGCGCGAAGTTGAACGCCTGCATCTCCGGGACCAGGAACACCTGCACCGGCATCTTCCTGAGCAGCTCGACGTAGTGGCGGTTGCGCCCTTCCGCGGCCGCCGGCAGCGCCATCAGCACCTGGTCGACCTCGTTGTTGCGGATCAGCCGTTCGAGCATGGTGAAATTGCCGATCAGCTGCGGCCGCAGGTTCGGGGCGATGCGCTCGGGGCTGCGGTCGTCGATGAAGCCGAGCAGGCCGCAGGCGATCTCGGCGTTCTGCTGCATGTGCCGGGCCAGCCGCCCGCCGTTCTCGGTCGCCCCCACGATCACCGAGCGCCCGACGAAATCGCCCTGCCGCATGCGCCGCTGGAAGAACGCCAGCATCAGCAGGCGCCCGACCACCAGCAGCAGCAGGGTCGTGGCATACCAGAGCATGGCCATCTTCACCGGCAGGTAGGCGATGAGGTGGAACAGGGTGTGCAGCAGCAGCACCAGGCCGAAACCGGCCGACCAGGCCACCACGGTGGCGCGCAGCAGCAGGCGGTTGCTGAACAGCTTGCGCCCGTACAGGCCGAACGCGGCGAACACCAGCAGGGTCAGCACCCCGGCCGACAACGCCAGCAGCAGGTAGGTACGGATCATGCCGGCGTCGCGCACGTCCATCAGCCACAGCACCAGCACCGCCGGGCACACCGCCGCGCAGAAATGGAACACGCGCGCCATCAGACGCGACCAGCGCATCACGGTGGGGCGGGCGTTGGTGAACAACGCATCGGAGAACGGTAAACGCATTGCGACGTCAGGGACCTGGAGCCGGACGGACGATCGGCAGGCGCGCCCGGACACCCCACGCTGCCATGACCCATGCATGGCGGCGGCGGTCTGCACACGGGCACCCCTATTCAGGACAGTCTTCCGGCCGCGCCAAGCCCCACGTGTGGGAGCGCCCGCATCCTGTTCTGGGACGCCTACGATAACGTGACACAACGCACGTTTACAGGGGTTTCCGGTGCGCGCACCCCCTCCGGTTAAGCTGCCGTCACCCGGCGCCGGCCCGGAGCGGGCACCGGCCGCGCCGCTCTCAGAGCTCGAACACCTGCCGCAGGTAGGCCAGGTAGCCGGGGTCGTCGCACATGCCCTTGCCCGGCGAATCGCTGAGCTTGGCCACCGGCTGGCCGTTGCAGCGGACCATCTTGATGACGATGTTCAGCGGCGTCGGCCCCAGGTCGTTGGTCAGGTGGGTACCGACCCCGAACGCGACCTGGCAGCGACCGCGGAAGTAGTCGTACAGGCGCATCACCTTGGCGATGTCCAGGCCGTCGCTGAACACCAGGATCTTGCTGGCCGGGTCGGCGCGGTTGGCCTTGAAGTGGGCCAGCATGCGGTCGCCCCAGGCGAACGGATCGCCCGAATCGTGGCGCACGCCGTCGAACAGCTTGCAGAAGTACATGTCGAAGTCGCGCAGGAAGGCGTCCAGCCCGACCACGTCGGACAACGCGATGCCGAGGTCGCCGCGGTACTCGCGCGCCCACGACTCCAGCGCGGCCACCTGCGAGTCGCGCAGCCGCGGCCCCAGCGCCTGGAACGCCTGCAGGTACTCGTGGGCCATGGTGCCGTGCGGGGTCATGCCGTACAGGCGCGCGAAGTGCACGTTGCTGGTGCCGACGAACTGCGCGCCGAGCGCATCGCGCAGCCGCGGCAGCAGGGTGCCGTGCCACTGCCGCGAATAGCGGCGGCGGGTGCCGTAGTCGGCGATGCGGCAGTCGCCGAAGCCGGGCGTGTCGCGCAGCAGCGCGGTCTTGGCCTGCAGGCGGCGCTCGCCTTCGGCGGGGTCCGGCGTGGTGGTGTTGCGGAACCAGACCTCGTTGATGATCGCCAGCAGCGGCACCTCGAACAGGATCGTGTGCAGCCACGGGCCGGTGATGTCCAGCTCGATCTCGCCCGGCACCGTGCTCGACGGGCGCAGCGCGATGTACTTGCGGTCCAGGTGGAACAGGGCCAGGAAATCCACGAAGTCCGGCTTCACGAAGCGCAGCCCGCGCATGTACGCCAGTTCGTCCGCGCTGAAGCGCAGGCTGCACAGGTGGTCGATCTCGGCGTCGAGCTGGTCGATGTAGCGGGCCAGGTCGATGCCCGGCGTGCGGCACTTGAACCGGTACTGGACGATGGCGCCGGGGTGCTGGTGCAGCACCGCCTGCATCATCGTGAACTTGTAGAGGTCGGTATCGAGCAGCGAGGGGATGATCATGCCGGCATTATGCGCCGGACCCGATGGCGCCCGCCGGCCGTCCCGGGCCCGGGTTCAGCGCAGGACCAGCCGCGGCAGCTGCAGCACCGCGTGCGCCCAGATCGCGCACCACACCGCGGCGCGTACCGCCCGGCCCCGCCGCGGCGCCTCGAACTTGCGGAAATAGCGCCACAGCCCGCGGTGCTTGTGCCATTCGACGAAGAACGGCCGCGACCGGCTGGACACGCCGCGCACATGCAGCACCCTCAGCCCGTTGGCGATGGCCACCGTGGCCCCGGCCGCGCGCGCGCGCCGGCACAGGTCCAGGTCCTCGGCATGCAGGCGGTAGCCGGCATCCCAGCCATCGATGTGCTCGAACAGCGTGCGCGGCATCAGCAGCAGGGCGCCGGACAGCGCCGGCACCGTCTGCAGCGCCTCCGGCCCGGCCTCCAGCGCCAGCCGCATGCCGGCGGAGGGGTTGCGCAGCATCGCCGCGAAATCCGGATCGCGCCGGCGCACCGCGGCATCGGCGCGCCCCTGCTCGTCCACCTGCTCCACGCCGAGCACGCAGGCACCCAGCGGCCGCCCCAGCCCGCGCAGCGCCGCCAGCGTCTCCGGCTCGACCATCAGGTCGGGGTTGACGAACGCCAGCCACGGCGCATCGCTGTCGCGCGCGCCCTGGTTGCAGGCCGTGGCGAAGCCCGGGTTGTCCGGGTTGGCGATGAAGCGCACCCGCGTATCGGCCAGGGCATGGCGCTGGACGATGCCCAGCGAACCGTCGTCCGAGGCGTTGTCCACCACCCGGATCTGGGTCACGTCCCGGGCCGCGCGCAACCGCTGCAGGCAGGCGTCCAGGGTGGCCGCGCTCTGGTAGCTGACGACGACGACGGCGATCGCAACGCTCACGCCGGCGACGCCCCGGCGGTGTCCCCGAACAGGTCCGCCTGCAGCGCCGGCGGCGGCGCCTGCGCGTACAGGTCCTGCAGCCGCTGGCGGTGCGCGTACAGCGGGTCGTCCATGAGGAACCCGGCCAGGCGTGCGGTCCAGCCCGGCCAGCGGCTGGCCAGTACCTCCATGTCGCCGTCGCCGGGCCGCCCTTCGCCGCGGCGCCCGACGAAAGCGTTGTCGCACAGCACGTTGCGCCAGCCCAGGCCGCTCATGCGCAGGCTCAGGTCCACCAGCGCGGCGTACCAGGACGCGTAGCTCTGCGTGTCCAGCCCGCCGGCGCGGTGGCGGGCGCTGCCGCGCAGCAGCACCGCGTGGGTGATCGCCGAGGGCAGTTCCGGGTGCTGCAGGGGCATGCCCGCGCAGGCCCGCGCCAGCCGCGCGGCATCCTGCGGTACCGGATTCAGCTCGCCGGCCCGCGGCCAGGCCACGGTCTCGCCGGCATTGCTCCAGGGGGTCGCGGTGGCGATGGACGCGTCCCGCGCCAGGCAGTCGGCCAGCTGCTGCAGCCAGCCCGGCACCGGCAGTGCGTCCGGCGCCAGCACCGCCACGTCGGCAGCGCCGCAGGCCAACAGCATCTGCTCCAGGTGCGCCGATTCGCCGATCGCCCGCGGCCGCCGCGAATAGTCGGCCTGCAGGCGGGTGCGCGCCAGCCAGGGCTCGATCACCGCCTGCACCCGCGGCCCGCCCTGGGCATCGTCGGCCAGCCACACCGGCGTGCCGGCCGGCGTCGCCGTCTCCAGCGCCGCCAGGCACGCATCCAGCGCCGCGTCGTCCACCCCCACCGGCAACAGGATGACAGGCAGGCTCATGCGCGGACCGGCGCCAGCGCGCTGCCGCGCCGTTCGCCGCGCATGCTCGGGTTGTCGGGGAAACGGGCCTGCATCGCGTTCGCCACGGGTCGGGGCTGCCGGGGTCGGCATCGGCCCGCATGGTAGCGGACCGGCAAGGGCCCGCGCACGCCGCGGCGCTCCGGCCGCGGGCGGCGTCCGGCTACGGCTGCCCGGGCGCGGCGCCGGCGGCACCGCCGGCGTCGCAGCGCAGCGGCAGGCGCTGGTAGTTCTCGGCAACGCCGCGCTCGGGGACCGCGTAGGTGGCGCTGCAGCTGTAGCCGTCCCATTGCACCCGCAGGCGTCCCTGGACCTGCGCCACCGGCAGCATCACCAGCAGCCGGCCGCGCGGATCGGTGATGCCCAGGTGCTCGCCGTCGGCCCCCTCCACGCTCGCCCCGAACGGCATCGGCGCGCCGTCCGGCTGCTGCAGCTCGAACTGCACCCGGCGGCCGGCATCGGCCTTGAAACGGGCCAGCACCACCGCGCCGCGGGTCGGCACCTGCTGCTGCATGGCCGTGTCCACGTCGACATCGCGGTCGGCGCCGGCGGTGTCCAGCCCGACCCAGTTGCTGCGGTAGGGCGTGGCGCTGGGGATCACCGCATAGCCGTTGCGGCCGGTCCTGACGCCGGTGAAGCTGGAGACGCCGACGCCGGCCACCGACGGCTCGACCCGCGCGAGCATGAAGGTCTCGCTCAGCGACTGTCCCAGGTTGACGCCGCCGGCATGGGCGACGACCGAACCGGAGGCGGACACGCTCAGCGAGTCGGTGCGGCCGCCATGGGAATAGGCGGCGCTGACCCGCGCCACCGGGGTCACCGCGCCCAGCGACAGCGAGCCGCTGTTCTGGCCGAGCGCGTCGCGGCCGGCCGAGGCGGCGTAGCTGATCTCCTGGTCGGCCAGCGGCAGGGTGCCGGTCACGCCGGCCTGGACGCTGTTGCCGCCGCCCTGGCGGCCGGCCGAGGCATAGGCCTGCGGCGCACGCGGCTGGCGCCCCAGCGGCAGGCTGACGCTGAGCATCAGCGCGTTGTCGCGGGTGGTCGCCGCGCCGCCGTAGCTGAACAGGTTGCGCGAATGGGTGTAGGACGCGGTGTAGGTCCCGCGGCCGATGCGGTTGCTGTGGCCCAGCGACACGCTGCGCGAGGCGCTGCCGTCCCAGTTGCGGCCCAGCGAACCGCTCAGGTACAGGCTGGCCTCGCCGATGGACTGCGTCAGGTAGGCATCGAGCCGTTGCCGCGTCGCCTGCTCCGCGAGCGGAAAGGCGATGCCGCGCTCGCGCTCCAGCGCATGCCCGCCGAGCGTGCGGTAGCCCGGATCGAGGTCGCGCAGCCAGTTCAGCGACACCCGGGTGCCGGTGCGCTCCAGGAAGCCCGCGTAGCGCAGCTCCACGCGCTCGCCGCCGATCCGGCGGCCGTCCACCCGGCTGCTGGAGTGGAGGCCGTTCAGCGACAGCGCGCCCAGTCGCGTGTTCAGGCCCACGCCCAGCGAGTACGCCTGGAAGTCGTCGGCCGCCTGCAGCCCCGCCGCCAGCGTGGTGTTGGCGCCGACGCCGTACAGCAGCGAGGCATTGGCGAAGGCCGGCGCATTGCGCTGGTGGTCGTGCAGGCGCACCTGGCCGGCCGCGGCGTCGTACTTGATGCGCCCCTGGCGCACCATCAGCGGCGGCGCCGAGAAGGCCTGGCGGCTGACCCGGCGGCTGCCGTCGGCCTCGATCACGGTGATCTCCAGGTCGCCATTGGCGCCGGACGGCGCCAGGTCGCGGATCTCGAACGGACCCGGTGCGACGCTGCTGCTGTGGATCAGGTAGCCGTTCTGGCGGATCTCCAGGGTGGCGTTGGTCTCGGCGGTGCCGCGCACCACCGGCGCGTAGCCCTGCTCGTCGTCCGGGCGCATGCCCTCGTCCGACGCCAGCCGCACGCCGAGGAAACGCACGCTGTCGAACAGCGGCGAATAGGTATAGGTCTGGCCCAGCACCAGCTGGCTCCGCAGCGGCACCAGCTCCCGCTGCAGGTAGGTGTTCTGGCTGCTGAACTCGGTATCGCGGCGGTTGCCGGTGGTCAGGTAGGAGTCGTTGCGCAACCGCCAGGCGCCGAGGTTGAGGCCCATGCGCAGCCCGACGTTGAGGTCGCGCGTGGTGCCCAGGCCGCGCACCTGGTCCTGGCGGCCGTTGAGGCTGTAGTCCAGGAAAGCGGCGTTGACGCCACGGTCCCACAGCGACGGGTCGACCTGCCCGCGCCGCGCCGGCGCCAGGTACAGCTGCGGCACGCCGATCTCCAGCCGCAGCTGGGTGGTGTCGTAGCGCACCGACGCCTGCGGCACGACGTCGGCCAGGCGCAGGCAGGCGGCCTCCGGGTCCGGCAGCGCCGGCAGGCGCGCGGCATCCACGCCCAGCTGCGCCAGCAGCGTGGCGCTGAAACAGGCCTCGGCCTCGCCGCTGCGCGGCTCCTGGGAGAACGCGATGTCGTAGCGGCCGACCCGCGCCTGGTTGACGTAGACGTCCACCCGCTGGGTGCCCTCCACGACACCGCTGGCGCCCAGCAGCGCCTGCAGGTCCATGGCCGAATCCACGCCGTGCAGGAAGGCCATGTTGAAGCCGCCCGCGGCATCGCCGGAGACCGCCGCGACCCGGCGCGGATCGCGCAGGCTGTCGGCGAACAGGCTCTCCACCTCCGCGGCCACGGCGGCGTCCACGCGCTCGGCCACCGCCCGGCGCACGGCCTGCCCGAGCACGCTGTCGGGCTGTTCCGCGGCGAGCGCCGGCAGGCTCCAGCCCAGGCCCGCGCACGGCAGCAGGCAGGCGCACAGCGCGCGCAGCAGGCGCTGCGCATCGCGCGGTCCGTGACGGGTTTTCGCGTTCGCTGTGCGGATGGGCTGGTACATGATCCTGCAACCGTTCGGGGATGGCGATGCGATCGACAGGCCCGTGCAGGCCCGCCCGTGGCACGGGCGCCATGGAAGGAAGAGAAACGTCGTACGGTCCGTGCGCCGCCCGCGGCGGCGCCGGTCAGCGCGCGGCGCTTTCGGCGGTGCCACCGACCTCGGTGGCGCCCGACAGGCGGAGCCGGTAGGCATCCGCACCGCCGTAATCGTTGATCGTCTTGAAGGCCAGCGCGGCATCGGCGGCGATGCCGTCCACCTGCAGCGTCAGCGTCTGTCCCGGCGCCAGCATGCCCGGGCTGGGCAGCTCACGGCCGGCGGCATCGGCCAGCTCGCTGAAGGACACGTGATAGGCGGTCGGGTTGGACAGCGTGAGCAGGGCGCCCTTGGCGTTGCCCTGGGCCGACCAGCGCACCGCGGCCGGTGCATCGGCGGCGATGCCGGACAGGCCGGTCGGGCGGAAGAACACCTTGATCCGCTGGCGCACGGCGATCTGCAGCTGGTTCTCGCCGGGCACCGCCTGCGGCACTTCCTGGACGTTGAGCCACATCACCGATTCGCGCCCGGCGGGCAATGCGTTGTCGCCGCCGGCGTACATCACCCGCAGCAGCTGCTGGCCGTTGGCCGGCATCCGCGCCAGCGGCGGCGTCACCGCGAACGGCAGATCGTCGGCATCGCCGGCCGAATGGGTCTCCAGCCAGGTCTGCACCAGCACCGGGGTGTCGCTGTTGCGCACCACGATGGTCGCTTCCTGGCGCTTTTCCTGCAGGATCATGCGCGTACCGCTGAGCGCGATGGAGGCCTGCGCCTGCCCACCATGGAACATGGCCGTTGCCGCGAGGCAGGCCAGGCAGGCATTCCTGAGTATCCGATGGGTATTCATTAGTTCGCTCCGGGTAGGTACCGCAGAAGCCCCGGCAGGGCGGACCGCACCTGCCGGGACCGCGTCCACGGTCAGTCGTAGGACAGTTCGTAGGCCACGGTGGCGTTGGCCTGGCCAGCGACCACGTCCGCGACGTCCTTGCCCTGCACCAGGGTGTAGTAGGCCTTCATCGGGATCACCACGTTGCCGCCGTTGAACGGCGCTTCCAGCGAGGCGCTGCCGGTGGTGAAGTCGAGCACCTGGTTGTCGTTGACCAGCATGATCTGCACGTTGGACGCGCCACCGGTCACCGCGATGCCCTTGCCCGAACGGGTCTGCGGGGTCAGCTTCAGCGCCACCTTGGTGCCCGACAGGCACTCGACCTTCAGGTCGATGGTCTTCTCGAACGCGGACATGCCGCCGCCGTTGACGGCCGGGTTGGCTTCGGTGCCCAGGGTGTTGGCCGAGACCGTACCCATGTCCACCAGCAGGTTCTTGCCGACGTTGGTCGCACCCGAACCGCTCACCACGCAGCTGTCGTTGTTGATGCTGCCGGTGAAATTGATGTTGCCCTGGGCGCCGACCGCAGCCTGCGAGGTGCCGGCAGCGAACGCGGAGAGAGCGGCAAGGCCGATAAACAGCTTCTTCATGATCAAATCCTCTTCAGTGGATGGAGATGCGGATGCCTGCAGGCGGAGATCCTCATGCGCCGTACCGTCACCGCGAAGTGCCCTTCTTCAAGCACGGGGAAAGTCTAGGAAGGCGCCGTGCGCCGGTGCGTAGGACGATTCCTAAACTGGCGCCGGGAGCGCAGCGGGCGCTTTCGGATTCGTCCTAGCCTTTGCGGCGGGCACGCTTCCTAGCATGCGTGGCATGCACACGGCCCATCCCTCGAAGAAGCTGCAGGCGGAAACGCCCCCGCGCATGCCCGGCATCCTGCTGTGGCTGGCCGCGGCGGCGCTGATCGCGTGTTCGCTGATGGCCGCGTCCGCCTACGTCTATACGGTGCTGACGGTCGGTGTCTCCGAGTACCGGCGCCACCTCAACGACGGCGCCTACAAGGCGCAGCTGTACCTGGACCAGCGCGAAGCGCTGCTGCGCGCCATCGCCGCCACCTCGGTCCGCGGCGACGGGCTGGAGACACACCCCGCGCACGCCGGGCACGACGACCCGCAGCTGCAGCCGCTGTCGCTGCCGGAACCGCAGGGCACCCCGCCGTGGCAGCTGGCGGTGACCCGGCGCATGCTCAGCGGGCTGGCGCTGGCCGACGTACGCCTGATCCACACCACGGTCGCGCCGCTGCGCAGCCACGTGCTCGAGTTCGACGCCGATGGCGCGCCGCATTGGCGGGAACTGCCGGCCGCGCGCATTCCCCCGGCCATCGCCTCGATGCCGCTGCCGGACCACGAACGGCGGCCGATCACCTGGCTGCGCCAGCCCGGCAGCGAGGCCCCGCTGCTGGCGGTGTACGCCCCCATGGACCGGCGCAACGCCGGCAACGGCTGGATCGGCCTGGAACTGGAAGCGCTGCGGCACCGGCTGTGCCTGCCGGACATGCCCGACGTCGGCTACATCCTGCTCGACAGCCAGGGCAGCGTGGTGCTGCGCAGTGCCCAGGCGCCGGCCCACCTGGCCGGCCTTCAGGACGACTATTTCGGCCTGCGCAACACCGGCCGCCTGCCGCACGACATCGCGCTGAGCAAGGGCATCGGCAGCGGCGGCCTGCGCGTCGTCTATTCGGTACCGGTACGCCGCCTGCTGGCCGACGTGCGCGGCACGCTGCTGCGCACGGCGCTGCTGGAACTGGGCTTCATCGTCCTGGTGCTGGTCGCCGCGCAGGCCGCACGGCGCCTGTTCCTGGTGCCGGCGCAGCGCCAGCACCAGGCCCTGCTGGAGAGCGTGGAGCTCAACCGCACGCTGATCGCCACCGCGCCGGTGGGGCTGGCGGTGGTCGACAACGACGACGGCATGGTGCTGCGCGAGAACGCGCTGGCGCGCCGCTGGATGGACCACGACGACCAGTGGCGCGCGCGCCTGGCGCGCCGCGAGAGCGCCCCCGCGCATGCCGACATCGACCTGGACGATGGCCACCATGTGCAGGTCACCGCGGTGCCGCTGGCCTACCGCGGCCTGGACGTCTCGCTGTGCGTGGTCAGCGACGTCACCGCGCGCAAGCAGACCGAGGCCTCGCTGGTCGCGGCACGGCGGATGGCCGAGCGTGCCAGCCAGGCCAAGACCCGCTTCCTGGCCACCATGAGCCATGAGATCCGCACCCCGCTGTACGGCATCACCGGCACCCTCGAGCTGCTGGAGGCGATCGGCGGCGACGAGCGCCAGAAGCACTACCTCGACCTGCTGCACCGCGCCGCCGCGGCGCTGGTGCGCACCGTGGACGACTCGCTGGACCTGTCGCGGATCGAATCCGGGCACATGGAGCTGGAGACGAGCGAGTTCTGCCTGCTGTCGCTGGTCGACGAGACCATCGCCGCCTTCGCCGCGCGTGCCGAGAGCAAGGGCCTGCTGCTGTATGCCGTGGCCGACCTCGCGCCGGGTGGCTCGGTGATCGGCGATCCGCGCCATATCCGCCAGATCCTCGGCAACCTGGTCGGCAATGCGATCAAGTTCACCGACGCCGGCCAGGTGGTGGTGCGGGTCAAGGCGGTCGAGCACGCCGACGGGCGCCCGCGCTTCCGCTTCCATGTCAGCGATACCGGCCCGGGCATCGAGCCGGAGTCGCTCGCGCACCTGTTCGAACCGTACTACCGCGCCGGCAGCACGCTGTCGCGCAACGTCCCCGGCACCGGCCTGGGCCTGGCCATCAGCAACCGTCTGGCCCGGCTGATGGACGGCACGCTGCAGGTGGTCAGCCAGCCGGGAATCGGCACCCGCGTGTCGCTGGAACTGCCGCTGCAGCGCGGCCAGGGCAACGCCGCGCTGCGCGGCCTGTATCCGCCGCTGCTGCGGCGCCCGGTCTACGTCGCCGGGCTGCTGCCGGAAGTGGTGGACAACCTGTGCCGGTGGCTGTCGCACTGGGGCGCCCTGGCGGTCCCCTGCAGCGGGCCGCGGCAGCGGTTGGAACCGGGCTCGGTGCTGCTGCACGCCTGGCCGCCGGCGCGCGAGCTGCCCGCCTGGAACGGCCGCCAGGTGGTGGCGCGGCCAGCCTCCTCCGGCCGCGAGCCGGAGGTGGCCGGCACCGCGTTGTCGGCCCCGGCCCATGCCCTGCTGGGCATCGGCTGGGCGGTGCACCGGGCGCAGCAGGAGCGCTCGGCCGCGGCCGGCGACGCCGCCGCCAGCCTCGGCCCACCGCTGCGGCTGCAGGTGATGGTGGTCGACGACAGCCCCATCAACCAGTCGATCGTGAAGGCGCAGCTGGCGCTGCTCGGCTGCACCGCGACGCTCGCCGACAGCGGGGCCGATGCACTCCGGCACAGCGGCCTGCAGGAGTTCGATGCGGTGCTGACCGACCTGAACATGCCGTCCATGTCCGGCTATGCCCTGGCCCGGACCCTGCGTGCGCAGGGCTACCGCGGGCTGATCCTGGGCACCAGCGCCGATGCGCTGCAGGACACCTGCGGCCGATGGCGTGCGGCGGGCATGGACGCGATGCTGGTCAAGCCGCTGTTCCTCTCCACCCTGCGCGGTTACCTGCAGGCCCTCCAGCGCTCCGAGGCCTAGGCCATGAATCCCGACTACCGCATCCTGACCCTGGACGACCATCCGCTGCAGTGCCTGCACGTGGAAACCGTGCTGCAGGGCATCGGCCTGCACAACGTGCACCATGCCTGCTCCGCGGCGGAGGCGATGCAGCAGCTGCGCCGCCACCGCCACCAGCTGGTGATCATGGACCTGGACATGCCCGACAGCGACGGCGTGCAGTTCCTCGACTGCCTGGCCGGCACGCCCCTGGAACCGTGGCTGGCGATCTGCAGCGCCTGCGACGGCACCATCCTCAAGAGCGTGGAACGCATGGCCCGGGCGCGCGGCCTGCCGGTGATCGGCACGTTTCCCAAGCCGTTCTCCACCCGCCATGCGCTGACGCTGCGGCAGCGGCTGTGCCAGGCACCGCCCCGGGTCCGCCGCGGCACCGGGAGCGCCGCCCCGCACGTGGATGCCGCGAGCCTGCTGCGGGCACTGGACAGCGGGGCCATCCACGGCCGCTTCCAGCCCAAGGTGGACGTGGCCAGCGGGCGCATCGTCGGCGCCGAGGTCCTGGCGCGCTGGCAGCACCCGCAGTCCGGCCTGATCGCGCCGGCGGCCTTCCTGCCGGTGGTCCAGCGCCACCGCCTCGACCGCGAGCTGCTGCTGCGCATGGTCCGCGACGGACTCGAGGCCCACGGCGCGTGGCACGCGCGCGGCCACGTGGTGCCGTTCTCGGTGAACCTTCCGGTACCGCTGCTGGAGATCCCCGACCTCCCCGACCAGCTCGCGGCGATGGTCGCGGACGCCGGGGTGGCGCCCGCCGATGTCGTCTTCGAGCTGCTGGAGGACATGCCCATCCATGCCGTGGACCTGTTCCATCGCGGCGTCAGCCGGCTGCGGCTGAAAGGCTTCGGCCTGTCGCAGGACGACTTCGGCCGCGGCTACAGCTCGATGTACAACCTGGTCTCCACGCCCTTCACCGAGATGAAGATCGACCGCGCCTTCGTCAGCGGCGCCTGGAACGACGAAGCCCGCCATGCGGTGCTCGGCTCAGCCATCGAACTGGGCCGCGAACTGGGCCTGACCGTCACCGCCGAGGGCGTGGAGACCGCCGACGACCTGGCCTGCCTGCGGCGGCTGGGTTGCGACCGCGCGCAGGGCTTCCTGTTCGCGCCGGCGGTGGACGCGGCACACTTCATGCGGCTGCTGGAGGACAAACCGCCTACCATCTGAGGCAGACCGCCGCCCTTGCCGACGTCCCGCATGTCCTCCGTCTCCTTCGCCACCGTCACCCGCCGGCTGCACCGCCAGAACATCGCCACCTTCGGCAGCCTGGTGCTGGCCCTCGGCATGGCCGGCCTGCTGGCGCTGGGCGCGCAGCATGCCGTCGAACAGGTGCGCGCCCGGCTCACCGCCGATTTCACCCGGCGCATGGAGTACCTGCTCGAACAGGAGCAGTTCCTGCAGCAGCTGCACGACCAGAATGCGCGCCAGCAGCAGCTGCCCGACCTGCCGTCCGGCGATGCCCGCCACCGGTTCGATTTCGTCCCCGGCACCGGCGGCGCCCCGGTGCGCCCCGCGCACGCCGCCGTCGGCGCCTACCTAGACCGCCAGTACGCGGCATTCTGGGCGTTCTCCTACTTTCCCGCCGCACCGCTGCTGGTGCTCGACGGTGGCGACGGCAGCGCCCTGCTGGTGCCCGACCGGCAAACCGGTGCCGCGCAGGCGGCGGCGCCGCCCTGGCTGCACGCCGCCAGGGACATCGCCCTGCGCGAAGCGCCGCGGCTGCCGGTGGCCGCCCGGGCCGGCCAGGCCCATGCGCTCACCCCGATGCGCTGGTTCGCGCTGCCGGGAGAGCCGGGAAAGATGCTGGGGCTGGCGCATGCCGGGTTCCGCCGGGGACGGGTGCCGTCGCTCACCGACGACGCGTCCCGGGTGTACATGGCGACCGTATTCAGCAGCGCGCGGCTGCTCACCGGCGGCGAGGACGACGCCCCCCCGGAACACCGTTTCTGGCTGCAGCGCGACGGCCGGCCGCTGCTCGGGGACGGCCCACCGCCGAGCGCGTCACGGGAAGGCTTCAGCCTGGCCCGCCAGGGCCTGGTGCTGACCCTGCACGACCGCAGCGGCACCTGGACCGGGCGCTACCGGGTCGCCTATGGCAGCTTCGTCGCGGCCAACGCCTGGCTGCTGGCCGCCGCGCTCGCGCTGCTGGCGCTGGCCACGCTCGGCAGCGTCGGCTATGTCCGCTGGTACCGCGTGCGCGTGCTGGAACCGGCACGCAGGGCGCAGGACGCCATCGTCGAGAGCGAGGCCTTCAACCGCACCCTGATCCAGACCGCGCCGGTGGCGCTGTGTCTGCTCGACCGCGACCAGGGCGAGGTGGCATTCGCCACCGCGCTGGCACGCGACTGGCTGGGACTGCAGCCCCCGGCACCGTGGCCGGTCCCGCCCACCGCGGTCTGGCAGGCCGTGCGGCAGGCGACCCGCCCCGGCGTGATCGAGCAGATCGACCTGGACGGCGGCCGCAGCCTGCAGCTGGCTTACGCCCCGACCCGCTACCAGGGCCGGGACGTGCTGCTGTGCGCCTTCACCGACATCACCGCGCACGCCGAAGAGCAGCGTGCGCTGGCGCGCGCGCGGGCCGCCGCCGACGAGGCCAGCGCGGCCAAGAGCACCTTCCTGGCGACCATGAGCCATGAGATCCGCACCCCGCTCTATGGCCTGCTGGGCACCCTGGAACTGCTCGCGCTGACCCGCCTGGACGGGCAGCAGGCGCAGCATGTCGCACGGCTGCAGGACGCTTCGCAGCAGCTGCTGCAGCAGATCAGCGACATCCTCGACATCAGCAAGATCGAAGCCGGGCAGATGCGCGTGGAGGTGGCGCCGTTCGACCCGCGCGCGCTGGTCCAGCAGTGCACCGCGGGCTACGCGGCGATGGCCCGCCGCAAGGGCCTGCTGCTGTTCTGCACGGTCGCCCTGGACGTGCCCGACACGGTCGCCGGGGATGCCCTGCGCATCCGCCAGATCCTGTCCAACCTGATCAGCAACGCGCTCAAGTTCACCTCCGCCGGGCACGTCATCGTGCGCCTGCAGTGGCGGCCGGACAGCGACGGCCGCTGCCGGCTGTGCCTGGAGGTCGCCGACAGCGGCAGCGGCATTCCCGCCGACAAGCTCGAACAGGTGTTCGCGCCCTTCAATGCCGTCCACCACAAGCCGCACACCGTGCGCGGCAGCGGCCTGGGCCTGTCCATCTGCCAGCGCCTGTCGCGGTTGATGGACGGCACCCTGGAGGTGGCCAGCGAGGTCGGCCTGGGCAGCCGCTTCACGCTGCAGCTGCCGTTGTCCGAGGCCGCCGCGGCGGCTCCGCGGGAGGCACCGCCGCAGCTGGACGGGCTCCGCCTGGCGCTGCGCACGCCGCACCCGGAACTGTCCCGGCACCTGGCCGCCTGGTTCGAACGCTGGGGCGCGGCGGTCGATGTGCTGGCCGTGGCCACGTCGCTGCCCGCCGCCGACGGACGGCTGCTGGTCGACGTGCAGATGCCGCCCTCCACCGCCGCCTGGCACGGCGTCCACCTGCGCCTGAACCCGCCGCAGGGCGAGGCCAGCCATCCGGAGATCGACGGTGGCAGCGTCGACAGCATCGCCCGTGGCCTGCTGCGGCTGCAGCAACCGCAGGCGCCGGCGGAGCCGCCCGCGGCGGCTCCGCTCCCGGCGCTGGGCCTGGACGTGCTGGTGGCCGAGGACAACCCCATCAACCAGGCCACCCTGCATGACCAGCTGCAGCAGCTCGGCTGCCGGGTGACGCTGGCCGGCGACGGTGCCCAGGCACTGGCGCAATGGAACGCGTGCGCCTGCGACGTGGTCCTGACCGACATCAACATGCCGCGCATGAACGGCTACGAACTGGCCCGGGCGCTGCGCGCCCAGGGCGCAGGCTGCGCGATCATCGGCGTCACCGCCAACGCCATGCGCGACGAGGAGCAACGCTGCCTGGACAGCGGCATGGACGCCTGGCTGGTCAAGCCGATCAGCCTGGAACGGCTGCAGCAGCTGCTGCACCGGTGGGCACCGCCGGCGGACGCTCCGCGACCGAACGGCGGCACGCCCGTTGCCCCGGCGGCGCCGGAGGCGGACACTGGGCAGGCCCCGATTCCGGAAAGGTACCGGCAGGTGTTCCGCACCACCATGCGCGTGGACATCGACCGGTGCCGCGAGGACATCGCCGCCGGCGACGCCGACCGGGTCAGGCAAAAGCTGCACCGCATGCGCGGGGCCCTGGCCACGGTCGGGCAGACGGCCATGGCGCAGGCCCTGGAGGCGGCCGAACAGCGGTTGCTGCACGAAGGCTGGAACGCGGAGCTGGGCGCGGAGCTTCTGGCGCTGTGCCAGGCATTGGACAACCTGGTCGCCGGCACCTGACGCTCTGCGCGGGGAATCGCGGCCGACAGGCAGGAAAGGACGGAACATGCTCAAGCTGCGCATCGTCATCGCCGACGACCACCCGCTGGTCCTGATGGGTATCCGCGAGGTGCTCGAACGCGACCCCAACGTGGTCGTGGAGGCCGCCGCGCACTCGCCGTCCGAGCTGATCCAGCACCTGGACCGGTCGGCGCCGGACGTGGTCATCACCGACTACCACATGCCCGACGATGCGCTGCATGGCGACGGCATCCAGTTCATCGGCCTGCTGCTGCGCCGCTATCCCGGCGTCCGGCTGCTGGTGCTGACCATGCTGTCCAACCCGATGATCGTCGCCTCGCTGTACGACGCCGGGGTCAGCGGCGTGATCCTCAAGCAGCACGACCTGACCGAGGTCAGCCAGGCCCTGCACACCCTGCGCCGCGGCCAGCGCTACTATCCGCCGGGATTCACCAAGGTGCGCCGCGGCGACCGCGAGAACCCGGTGCAGCAGCGCATCGACGCGCTGACACCGCGCGAGTTCGAGGTGCTGCGGCTGTTCGTGCAGGGCCATGCCATCGGCGAGATCGGCGAGCACCTCAACCGCAGCATCAAGACCGTCAGCACCCAGAAGACCTCGGCCATGCGCAAGCTGGGGGTGGAGTCGAACCAGGCGCTGATCGGCTTCTGCACCGAGCACGGACTGTTCCTGAACTGAGGCCGGCGCGCAGCCGCCCGCCCGCCGGGATCAGGGGTAGACCACGGTGACGGTGGCCGCCGCGCTCACCTGCCCCGGCACGACGCTCTCGGGCGGCACGCCCTGCAGGCGCACGTGCTGCACGGTGAACGGCAGGTCGAGGCTCTGGTTGGCGCTCGTCGGGCCGGCCTGCACAGCCACGTTGCTCGGCACCTCGTTGCCGGTCGGCGCCGGGCCGTAGCGCACCGCCGTGGTGGCGTTGCCGGCATACAGGCGCATGCCCACTGCAGCCCGCCCGGTGCTCAGGTAGTCGGTGGTCGACGCGGGCTGCTTGGCATCGGTGAAATAGACATTGAAGCGGGTTCCGGCCTCGCACTGGGCCGCGGTGAGGTGGAAGGTCTTCTCGCCGGCGCTGCCGGCCGTGCGCGGCGCGCCATAGGCGGCGACATCCTCCGGCGCCACCCCGTCCAATGTCACGTTCTGGTTCAGGCTGCTGGCATCGAAGCGGCAGGTCGGCAACACCGGCGCCGGCAGCACCGGCAGGCTCGACTGGCCTTCCAGCAGCTTCAGCGTGTTGTAGATGCCGCCCTGGCAACCAACCGCGGCGGCGCCGTCGATGTGGGTCGCATGCTGCAGCAGCACCTGGTAGTTGTCGCGGTAGACGAAGGCGCCACCGCGGTAAGCGTTGATGTCCAGCACCACCAGCTCGATACGGTAGTTGTTGATGGCCGTATAGTTGGTGAGGCTGGTGGAGCGCGCGGCCAGCAGGCCGATGTTGCCGCCCAGGTTGCTGAAAGGCTGCTGGTTCGGCCACTGCGACAGCGTGTTCATGGACGTGGAGAACTCGGTGGGCAGCCACACCGTGCGCACGCCCAGGCCCGGCATGCCGGTCAGCGGCAACGCACCGTAGCTGTTCGAATCCACGTTGCCGCTGCCACCGATCCCGATCGTATAGGCCCCGACCGAGCGCTGTGTGATCGAAAACAGGGCGAGCCCCTGCAACGAGGCCACGACACTGCCGTTTCTCAAGGTGCTGGCGTTCGAGGCCACGCCCCAGCTGCCCTTCGCCTGCGGCGTGGCGGCCATTGCATAGCAGGTCTGCTGGGCCGAGGCCGGCGCGGTCGCGGCGAGCGCCGCCAGCAGCACCAGCACCAGCGCCGCCAGGCGCGCGCGCAGCGGTTGCCGCGATGCGCGGTGGGTATGCAGAAACAGGGTCATTGGGGCACCTTCCCGGCCAAGCGGCCATCCAGCGCTCGCCGACGGGCCGCCACCGGTGCGGTGCCGGCAGCCGCGGAGCGAGCGGGTAGCCCCTGCGGTCGCAGGGGTACCGGTTTCAGATCGTCGGGAAGAAGTCTAGGAAGCGCGGCCGGCCACCGCCGTAGGACGATTCCTAAAGACGCCGCCGTGCCGCGTCACCCGCGGCCGGCGGCCTGGCCATGCAGGGCGCAGGCCGTGCCTCAGCCGCACCACACCCGCGCGTTGCGGAACATGCGCAGCCACGGCGAATCCTCGCCCCAGGCCGGCGGCGCCCAGCTCAGGTTGAGGCTGCGCGGGGTGCGCTCCGGATGCGGCATCAGGATGGTCGCCCGGCCGTCGGCGGTGGTCAGGCCGGTGATGCCGTCCGGCGACCCGTTCGGGTTGAGCGGATACGTCTCGGCCACGCGCCCGTCGCCATCGACGTAGCGCAGCGCGACCCGCGCCGCGGCCTGGTCCACCGGGCTGGCGAAGGCCGCACGGCCCTCGCCGTGGGCCACCGCCACCGGCAACCGCGAACCGGCCATGCCGCGCAGCAGGATCGACGGCGACTCCACCACCTCCAGCAATGCGGTGCGAGCCTCGAACTGCTCGCTGCGGTTGCGCAGGAACACCGGCCAGTGCTCCGCGCCGGGAATGATGTCCTTGAGCTGGCTCATCATCTGGCAGCCGTTGCACACGCCCAGCGCGAAGGTGTCCGCGCGCGCGAAGAACGCGGCGAACGCCTCGCGCAGGGCCGGACGCTCCAGGACCGACGTGGCCCAGCCGCGGCCGGCGCCGAGCACGTCGCCGTAGCTGAAGCCGCCACAGGCGGCCAGGCCACGGAAATCGGACAACCGCGTGCGGCCTTCGATCAGATCGCTCATGTGCACGTCGTAGGCGTCGAACCCGGCGCGCTCGAAGATGTTGGCCATCTCGATCTGGCCGTTCACGCCCTGCTCGCGCAGGATCGCGACCTTCGGCCGCGCACCGCTGGCGATGAACGGCGCGGCGACATCCTCGGCGGGGTCGAATGCCAGCTTGGGCTTGAGCCCGGGTGCGCTGAAACGGCGCGCGACGGCGTGTTCCTGGTCGGCGGCGTCGGGGTTGTCGCGCAACCGCTGCATCGCGTGCGTCACCGACCACCAGGCATCGAACAGCTCTTCCCAGCGCCATTCGGCCAGGCTGTCGCCGCCCAGCTGCACCCGCACCGTCGGCGCGGTGGTGGGCCGGGCGATGCGCTGTGCGCATTCGGTCAGGGCGTGGCGCTCGACCAGGTCGGCGAACGCGGCACGGTCCTCGCGGGCGATCTGCACGACCGCGCCAAGCTCTTCGTTGAACAGGCTGCGGAACGGATCGTCGCCCCAGGCGTCAAGCACGATGTCCAGCCCCAGGCGCGAAGCGAAGGACATCTCGCACAGGGTGGCGAAAGCGCCGCCGTCGCTGCGGTCGTGGTAGGCCAGCAGCAGGCCGGCCTCGCGTGCATCGCGGATCAGCTCGAAGAAGGCCCGCAGGCGCTGCGGATCGTCCAGGTCCGGCACCTCGCCGGCGAAGGCCGGCAGGGCGCTGTGGTCGGCCTGGGTCTGCGCCAGGATCGACCCGCCCAGGCGCTGCTTGCCGGCGCCCAGGCCGATCAGCCACAGCTCGCTTTCCGCCTCGCGGTCGAGCAGCGGGGTCAGCTGGCCGCGCGCATCGGCGACCGGCGCGAACGCCGAGATCACCAGCGACACCGGCGACACCGACTTCTCGGTTTTGCCCTCGGCCTGCCACTGCGCCTGCATCGACAGCGAGTCCTTGCCCACCGGGATGCTGATGTCCAGCTGCGGGCACAGTTCCATGCCCACCGCCTTGACCGCGTCGTACAGCAGCGCGTCCTCGCCCTCGTGGCCGCAGGCGGCCATCCAGTTCGCCGACAGCTTGATCGTATCCAGCGCGGTCACCGGCGCGGCGCACAGGTTGGTGATGGCTTCGCCCACCGCCATGCGTGCCGATGCGGCGGCATTGAGCAGGGCCAGCGGGGTGCGCTCGCCCAGCGCCATCGCTTCGCCGGCGTAGGTGTCGAAACCGGCCAGGGTGATGGCCACGTCGGCCATCGGCAGCTGCCAGGGGCCGATCATCTGCTCGCGCGCGGTCAGGCCGCCGACGCTGCGGTCGCCGATGGTCACCAGGAAGTTCTTGGCGGCCACGGTGGGATGCGCGAGCACGCGCAGGCCCGCCTCGCGCAGGTCGATGCCGGCGGTCTTCAGCGCCGGCCAGCGGGGCGCCGGCGGGTGCGTGCTTTCGCGGTGCATCTTCGGCGCCTTGCCGAACAGCACGTCCATCGGCAGGTCGATCGGGGCATCGGCCGGGATGTTGCCCGGGGCCGCGCCGTAGGCCACGACCAGGCGCTGCTCGGCGGTGGCGATGCCGACCGCGGCGAACGGGCAGCGCTCGCGCGCGCAGAGGGCGCCGAACTCGGCCAGGCGCGCGGCGGGAATGCCCAGCACGTAGCGTTCCTGCGACTCGTTGCACCACAGTTCCAGCGGCGACAGCGACGGATCGTCGGTGGGCACCTTGCGCAGGTCGATCACCCCGCCGACGCCGGAGTCATGCAGCAGCTCCGGGATCGCGTTAGACAGGCCGCCGGCACCGACGTCATGGAAGAACTTGATCGGGTTGTCGCCGCCCATGGCCACGCACCGGTCGATCACTTCCTGGCAGCGGCGCTCCATCTCCGGGTTGTCGCGCTGCACGCTGGCGAAATCCAGGTCCTCGGCGCTCTCGCCGGAGGCCACCGACGAGGCGGCACCGCCGCCCAGGCCGATCAGCATCGCCGGGCCGCCGAGCACGATGACCACATCACCCTCCTGCAGCGGCAGCTTGTCCACCTGCACGCGGTCGATCGCCCCCAGGCCGCCGGCCAGCATGATCGGCTTGTCGTAGGCGCGGGTGATGCCGTCCTCCGGCAGCTCGAAGCTGCGGAAATAGCCCAGCAGGTTCGGGCGGCCGAACTCGTTGTTGAAGGCCGCCCCGCCCAGCGGGCCGTCGAGCATGATCTCCAGCGCCGGGGCCATGCGCGGGTTCAGCGCGCGCGGCGCTTCCCAGGGCTGTGGCAGCGCCGGGATGCGCAGGTGCGAGACCGAGAAGCCGGTCAGCCCGGCCTTGGGCTTGCCGCCGCGGCCGGTCGCGCCCTCGTCGCGGATCTCGCCGCCGGCGCCGGTCGCCGCGCCCGGGAACGGCGCGATCGCGGTCGGGTGGTTGTGGGTTTCCACCTTGATCTGGAAGGCGCTGGGCACCACCGCTTCGCTGCGGTACCTGCCGCTGGCCGGATCCGGGCGGTAGCGCGCGGCCGGCGCGCCCTCGACCACCGCGGCGTTGTCGCTGTAGGCGCTGAGCGTGTACTGCGGCGTCTGCTGGTGGGTGTGCTTGATCATCCGGAACAGCGAGCGGTCCTGCTCGACGCCGTCGATGGTCCAGCTGGCGTTGAAGATCTTGTGCCGGCAGTGCTCGGAGTTGGCCTGCGCGAACATCATCAACTCGACGTCGGACGGGTCGCGGCCCAGCTCGCCGTAGCGCTGGCGCAGGTAGTCGATCTCGTCCTCGGCCAGGGCCAGGCCCAGGCGCCGGTTGGCCGCCTCCAGGTCGTCCAGGGCGATGCGTTCGAGCTGGCCGCGGGCCAGGTGCGCGAACAGCGCCCGGGCGTCGCCGATGTCCTCCAGCAGCGACTGGGTCATCGGGTCGTGCAGCAGCCTGGCCACCGCGGCCTGCTGCGCCGGATCGGCCGGCCAGCCGCACAGGTCGATGCGGGTACCGCGCTCGACGCGCTGGATCGGCAGGCCGGCGCCGCGCACCAGCTCGGTGGCCTTGCTGGACCAGGGCGACAGCGTGCCCAGCCGCGGCACCACATAGCGCGAGACCGCGCCGGCGTCGCGTCCGGCCGCCTGCGGCTGGCCCTGCAGGATGCGCCCGAGCACGGCCGTGTCGACCGCGCCGGGGTCGGCGGCCTGGGTGAAGTAGACGTGCCAGGCCCCGGTGATGCGCAGGTCGGCGGCGATGGACTGCAGGCGGGATTCAAGCCGTTCGCGGCGGAACGGCGAAAGGGCGGCTGCGCCCTCGAGGACGATCATGTCCGGGAAACCATGGTGGGAATCGGCCCGCCATTGTACTGGAGCCGGCCCCTTGCCGGGTCCGGCGGGCGGTCGCCGCCGCACCTGCCCGGCACCGGCCGGGCACCCGCCCGTGGCCGCCGGGACCGATGCCTGTGGCGTGGCCGGCCGACGCCTCCGGTCCGGGTCAGCGGCCGGCGGCGGCGCCGGGCAGCCGATCCAGCGCCGCCTTGAGCTGCGCCGGGGGCAGGTAGCCGCCCAGCTGGCTGCCGTCGGCGGCGAAGATCGCCGGGGTGCCGTTGACCCCCAGCTGCTGGCCCACGCGGTACTGCATCGCCACCGGGTTGGTGCAGTTGCCCGGCGCCACCGGCCGCCCGGACTTGGCCGCGGTCAGCGCCGCCTTGCGGTCGCTGGCGCACCACACCGAGATCATGTCGGTGTAGTCCTTGCTGCCCAGTCCCATCCGCGGGAATGCCAGGTACTCCACCGCGATCCCCTGGCGGTTCAGCTCGGCGATGTCCTGGTGCAGCTTGCGGCAGTAGCCGCACTCGACGTCGGTGAACACGCTGACCGTGTAGCGCGCATTCGGCGGCGCGAACACGATCCGGTCCGAATGCGGCAGGGTCGCCAGCAGGCCGCGGCGGTGCGTCAGCAGCCCTTCGCTGGTGGCCATCGCGCGCCGCTCGATGTCGTAGGGCTGCGACTGCATCAGGTAGCGGCCGTCGTCGGTGACGTACAGCACCTGGCCGGACACCACCACTTCCCGGAACCCGGGGAACGGCGCCGCGCCGATGTATTCGGGGTTGAAGTCCGGATCCAGCTGCTTGAGCGCATCGCGCACCCGCTTTTCGACGGCCGCATCGCCGGGGCCCGCGGCCGCGGGGGCGGCGCTCTGCTGCGCGCAGGCGGTCAGGCTGATCGCGCCGAGCAGCACGGCGAAGACGATTCGGAGCATGGGGAATCCAGGGAAAAAGGAGGCGGAAAACCGGGCGATTCTCGCATACCCGGTGACCGGGAGCGTCCAGGGGCCCGGGGCGGCAGCGCCAGCCTCCCCGCCCCGGCCACTTCCCGCCGGGGCCTGCGCCCGGGTGCCGCGCCGCTGCGCGGGTCGGCGCAGCAGGGCTGCCATCTCCGCGCGATCCTGCCCGCGGCCGCAGGACCGTGGCACTGCGCGCGTTCGCCGGGCGGGCGGTGCCCGTGGGGCCTCCCGGACACGCTCGGCCCGCGATGCCCGGCGCTGCCGGCCCCGGACTCCGCCGCAAGCCTCCCCGGCTGCGGGCGGGCCCGGGCGTGGCGCGATGGGGCTGCCGACGTCCAGCGTCCCGCCGGACGCGGCCGGGCGTTCACCAGGCCATGCGCCATCGGTGCGCGGGCGGCCCGGCTCACCCCCTGGGGTGATGCCGGCGGTGCAGCTTCTGCAGGTGCTCGCGCGCGACCAGGGTGTAGATCTGGGTGGTGGACAGCGAGCTGTGGCCGAGCAGCATCTGCAGCGCGCGCAGGTCGGCGCCGTGGTTGAGCAGGTGGGTGGCGAAGCTGTGCCGCAGGCCGTGCGGGCTGACCCGCGCCGGGTCGATCCCCGCCACCACCGCGCAGGCCTTCACCAGCGACCAGAACTGCTGGCGGCTCAAGGGCTTGCGCGACGCGCCCAGGAACAGCGGCACCTGCCCGTGGACGGTGGCCTGCACCGCCTTGCCGGCCACCAGCAGCGGACGCGACTGCGCCAGGTAGCGCTCCAGCCAGTGCCGGGATTCCTCGCCCAGCGGCACCAGGCGCTCGCGGCTGCCCTTGCCCGTCACCCGCAGCACGCCCTGGCGCAGGTTCACGGCAGTGGCCGGCAGGTCCACCAGCTCGCTGACGCGCAGGCCGGCGGCATACATCAGTTCGAGCATCGCACGGTCGCGCAGGCCCTCCGGGGTGGTGGTATCCGGCGCGGCCAGCAGGGCCTCGACCTGGCTTTCGGCCAGGGCCTTGGGCAGCGGCCGCGGCAGCTTCGGCGGCGCCAGCAGCGCGGACGGATCGTCGCTGCGCTCGCCGCGCCGCAGGCAATGGCCGAAGAACGCGCGCAGCGCCGACAGCAGCCGCGCGTTGCTGCGCGGCGACCAGCCATGGCGCGTGCGCCAGGCCAGGTAGCCGAACAACCCGGCGCGGTCGGTGGTCGCCAGCCGCGTGCCGTCGCCGGCCTCCGCGGCCAGCCAGCGCGCCAGTCCCTCCAGGTCGCGGCGGTAGCTGTCCAGGGTCGCGCGCGCCAGCCCCTGCTCGGCCCAGAGCGCATCGAGAAAGCGCTGGATGTCGGCGCCGTCGCGTGCGTCCAGCGCGGGCAGCTGCATCACCCGGCGGCGGCGTTCGGCGGCGGTGGAGGGCGGTTCCATCGCCCGCAGGATAGAGCCTGCCGGCGCCGCCGCCCATCCACATCGCCGGCCGCAGCCCGTATGCTCGCCCGATGAGCGCCACCGCCGACACCCCGCTCCGCACCCCGCCGCTGCTGCTGCGGCGCCTGCTGGCCCTGTTCTACGACCTGTGGCCGGTGCTGGCGCTGTGGATGCTGACCGCGGTGCCGTTCACGCTGCTGGACGTGGCGCTGAGCGGCGATGCCCGCCACAACATCGCCCCGTACAGCCCGCTGCAATGGCTGCTGTGGCTGGGCTGCTGGGCGGTCGCCGGGCTGTATGCGACGTTGAGCTGGAAACGCGGCGGGCAGACGCTGGGCATGCGTCCCTGGCGGCTGCACGTGCACGGCGCCGACGGCGCGGCATCGATGGGCGCGCTGTGGGGGCGCTATGCGGTCGGCACGCTGTCGCTGCTGTGCGGCGGCCTGGGATTCTGGTGGGCGCTGCTGGACCGGCAGGGATTGACCCTGCACGACCGCCTGAGCGGCACCCGCCTGGTCCACCGTCCCCGGCCGCCGGGCGTCAGCTCGAGCGGCGCCTGAACAGCCAGCTGGACACCGCCAGCATCACCACCGGCGGCAGCGCGTAGGCCAGGCGGTAGTCGAACTTGAGCGCGCCGGCCATGCGCCCGAAGAACATCTGCAGCAGCAGGAAGCCCAGCGCGAACAGCATGCCCAGGAACAGCCGCTTGCCCATGCCGCCGCTGCGCAGCGAGCCGAAGGCGAAGGGCACCGCGGCCAGGCACAGGGCCAGGACGTTGACCGGGTAGAACCAGCGGCCCCAGTAGGTGTCTTCGTAGTCGCGCGCGTCCAGGCCGTTGCGCCGGCGGTATTCGATGCTGGTGCGCAGCTCGGCGGCGCTCAGGCTGCGCGGCCGCGACAGCCCGGACACCACCACCGCCGCGTCCAGCGCCGAGTCCCAGCGCTCGCTGTCCACGCTCTCGCGCGTGACCGAGCGTTCGCCGAAGCGGTCGTGGCGGACGTTGTGCAGGGTCCAGCCGTCGTCGTCGTGGCGCGCGCTCTGCGCATGCGTCAACTGCGCCAGGCGGCCTTCCTCGTCCAGCGTGTACAGGCGCACCTCGTGCAGCAGCAGGCGCGTGCGCCCGTCGTCCAGCAGCTGCTCCTCGCCGCTCTGCACGTTGAGGAAGGTGTTGCCTTCGCGCGCCCAGAGGCCGAAGTAGCGGGCCATGGCGATGTCGGTGTCGGACTTGGCGCTGGCCTTGAGCGCGTCGGCCTTTTCCTGTGCCCGCGGCGCCAGCGTCTCGCCGTTGACCACCATCAGCACGGTGAGCAGCGACAGCGCGATGGCGACCGAGAAGGCGATGCGCCGGCGCGACAGCCCCAGCGCCCGCAGCGCGGTGAGTTCGGAGGTCGCCGCCAGCTGGCCCAGGCCCATCAGCGCGCCGATCACCGCGGCCATCGGGAACAGGGTGTAGGCGCGGCGCGGCACCGTGTAGGCGGTCCAGGCCAGGGCGTGCCCGAAGGTGTAGCTGCCGGTACCGATGTTGCGCACCTCGCCGGACAGCGACAACAGCGCGTCCAGCCCCAGCAGCACGACCCACACCAGCAGCACCGCGCCGAGCACGGCGCGGCCGACATAGACATCGTGGATGCGCGGGCGCAGGGTCATGCGCCCGTGCTCCGGCGGCGCCCGAGCCGCCCGTCGCGGGCATACAGCCAGCCGGCCAGCAGCAGCAGCGGCAGGCTCAGCCACCACATGCCGGCCACCGCCGGCAGCTTGCCCGCGCTCAGCCACTGGCGGCCGAGGATCATCAGGTTGATGCCGACCACGTACGCCAGGAAGGCCAGCATGATCCGCCCGTAGCGCTGCTGCCGCGGCGCGCTGCGCGACAGCGGCAGGGTCAGCAGCGCGAAGGCCAGCGCCAGCAGCGGCGGGGTGATCCGCCAATGCAGCTGGGCCTGCGCCTCCGGCCGCGGATCGCCCAGCAGGCGCAGTGTCGGCAGCATCTCCGGATCGTCCTTGCCGACCGGCTCGTCGCGGTCGGGCAGGGCCACTTCATTGCTGGCATAGCGCATCAGGCGGTAGTCCAGCGCGCCGTCGGCGGGGCCTTCGACGCGGTAGCCGTCCTCCAGCCGCAGGTAGCGTTCGCGGTCCTCGCCCAGGCGCATCGCGCCCTGCTTGGCGGTGACCACGTCGATGCGCCCGTCCTTCTGCCGCTGCATGAACACCCGCCCCATGGTCCGGCCGTCCTCGCTGAGCGAGGACAGGTACACGATGCCGCCGCCGGACAGCGGCGTGAAACGCCCCGGCTCCAGCCCGGCCAGGGCCACGCTGCGGCTGGCGCGGTCGATCATCGCCTCGCTGGTGCGGTCGGCCCAGGGCCCCAGCCACAGCGAACAGGCGCCGACGATCCCCACCACCGGGGCCACCACCGCCAGGATCGGCCGCAGCAGGCGCCGGGGGCCGACCCCCACCGCGGTCAGCACCGCCATCTCCGAGTCCCGGTAGAGCCGGGCGATGGCCAGCGACAGGCCCAGCAGCAGGGCCAGCGGCAGGATGATCGGCAGGTAGACGATGAACTGCAGGCCCAGCTGCGACAGCAGCAGCCCGGCCGGCATGCGGCCGTCGGCGATGCGCCCCAGGATGTCCACCAGGACCCCGCCCACGCTCACCACCAGCAGGACCGCCAGGGTGGCCAGGAAGCTCTGGATGAAGTCGCTCAGCAGGTAGCGGTCAAGCTTCGCCATGGGGTGGGTGGTTTAGACTCTTGGTTTCGTTCGCGGCGCGCCCGGCCGGTCTGGCGGGACGGGAACCGTCCGCGATTGTACGGATTTGGCAATGGAATCTGATCAATGTCTCTGCAATTCACCCTGAACCACGCCGCCCCGGCCTCCGCCACCGTCGATTGCGTCATCGTCGGCGCCTTTTCCGACAAGTCGCTGGCCCCGGCCGCGCAGGCGCTGGACAGCGCGTCCGGCGGCCGCCTCGCGGCGCTGGTGGAGCGCGGCGACATCGGCGGCAAGCCCGGCAGCACCACCGTACTGCATGACCTGGCCGGCGTGGCCGCTCCGCGCGTGCTGGTGGTGGGCCTGGGCGAACCGGCCAGGTTCGGCGCGGCCCAGTACATCAAGGCGGTCGGCGACGCCGCCCGGGCGCTGCGCAGCGGCGCCACCCGCAGCGCGCTGCTCACCCTGCCCGAGCTGGACGTGAAGGGCCGTGACGCCGCGTGGAACATCCGCCAGGCGGTGATCGCCGCCGACCACGCCTGCTACCGCTACCGCGCCACCCTGGGCCAGAAGAAACCCGATGCCCCGGGCCTGGAAACCCTGGCGGTCAGCGGCGACGACACCGCTGCGCTGGCCCACGGCCAGGCCATTGCCGCCGGCGTGGAATATGCCCGCGAGCTGGGCAACCTGCCGCCGAACCTGTGCACCCCGGCCTACCTGGCGGAAAGCTCGGTCGCGTTCGCCGCCGAACATGACGGTGCGCAGGCCGAGATCCTGGACGAGCAGCAGATGGAGGCCCTGGGCATGGGCTCGCTGCTGGCCGTGGCCCGCGGGTCGGCCAACCGCCCGCGCCTGGTCGTGCTGAAGTGGACCGGCCTGCCGCAGGCCGACGGCGCCGCCGCCAAGCCCTACGTGCTGGTCGGCAAGGGCATCACCTTCGACACCGGCGGCGTCAACCTGAAGACCCAGGGCGGCATCGAGGAGATGAAGTACGACATGTGCGGCGGTGCCAACGTCATCGGCACCTTCGTGGCCGCCGTGAAGGCCAGGCTGCCGTTGAACCTGGTGGTGGTGGTGCCGGCGGTGGAGAACGCCATCGACGGCAACGCCTACCGCCCGTCCGACGTGATCACCTCGATGTCCGGCAAGACCATCGAAGTCGGCAACACCGACGCCGAGGGTCGCCTGATCCTGTGCGACGCGCTGACCTACGCGCAGCGCTTCGAGCCGGCCGCGCTGATCGACGTCGCCACCCTGACCGGCGCCTGCATGGTCGCCCTGGGCCACCAGACCGCCGGCCTGATGAGCAAGCACGACGACCTGGCCGACGAGCTGCTGGCCGCCGGCGAGCACGTGTTCGACCGCGCCTGGCGCCTGCCGCTGTGGGACGAGTACCAGCCGATGCTGGATTCGAGCTTCGCCGACGTCTACAACATCGGCGGCCGCTGGGCCGGTGCGATCACCGCCGGCTGCTTCCTGTCGCGCTTCGCCGAAGGCCAGCGCTGGGCGCACCTGGACATCGCCGGCGTGGCCAGCGACGAAGGCAAGCGCGGCATGGCCACCGGCCGCCCGGTCGGCCTGCTGAGCCAGTGGCTGCTGGACCGCGCCGGCTGAGCCGGCGCCCGGTCCGGGGCGGGGGCCGCCTGCGTCCCCCGCTCCTTCCCCGCCACGCCCCCTTTCCTGACCCGGTTTTCCCGCCTTGAGCATCCGCGCCGATTTCTACCTCATCGCCAAGCCGCGCTTCCTGGCCGAACCCCTGAAGCTGGTGTGCGAGCTCGCCCGCAAGGCCAACGACGGCGGCCTGTACACGCTGGTGCTGGCCCGCGACACGGCCCAGGCCGAGGAGCTGGACGAACTGCTGTGGTCGTTCGACCCGGACGCCTACATCCCGCACCAGATCGTCGGCGAGGATGTCGACGAGGAGGAGGCCATCGTGCTGATCGCCGCGCCGGGCGCCGATGCGCCGGAACGCCCGCTGGTCATCAACCTGCGCGATGAGCCCTGGCTGGGCGGCTGCGAGCGGGTGCTGGAAGTGGTGCCCGCCGACCCGGCGGCCCGCGAGCCGCTGCGCGAGCGCTGGCGCCAGTACAAGGCCGCCGGCTACACCCTCACCAAACACGACATGTAAGGCCCCCGCCATGCGCCTGCTCATCGCCCTGCTGCTGCCCTGGCTGGCCTTCTTCACCATCGGCCGGCCGGTCTCGGGCATCGTCTGCCTGGTCCTGCAGATCACCCTGATCGGCTGGGTGCCGGCCGCCATCTGGGCCGCCTACGCGGTCAGCCAGTACCACACCGACCAGAAGATCAAGCGCGCCTTCGGCCGCTGACGCCCTCCCACGCTGCCACCCGGTTTCCCGCATGACCCAACTCGCCTCCAGCTACGACCCCACGTCCTTCGAAACCGCGCTGTACGACGCGTGGGAAAAGGCCGGCCACTTCAAGCCGTCCGGCAAGGGCGAGCCCTACACCATCCTGCTGCCGCCGCCGAACGTGACCGGCACCCTGCACATGGGCCATGCGTTCCAGCAGACGCTGATGGACGCACTGATCCGCTACCACCGCATGCGCGGCTACGACACCCTGTGGCAGGTCGGCAGCGACCACGCCGGCATCGCCACCGAGATGGTGGTCAGCCGCAACCTGGCACTGGAAGGCAAGGGCGAGACCCGCGACTCGCTGGGCCGTGACGGCTTCATCGCCAAGGTGTGGGAGTGGAAGGCGCATTCGGGCAACGTGATCGAAGGCCAGATGCGCCGCCTCGGCACCTCCGCCGACTGGTCGCGCAGCACCTTCACCATGGACCCGCAGCCCTCGGCGGCGGTGATCGAGGCCTTCGTGCGCTGGCACGAGCAGGGGCTGATCTACCGCGGGCAGCGCCTGGTCAACTGGGATCCGGTGCTGAAGACCGCCATTTCCGACCTGGAAGTGGAAAGCGTGGAGGAGGACGGCTTCCTGTGGTCGATCGCCTACCGCCTGGAGGACGGCCTGAGCTACGAGCACGTCGAGCATGACGCCGACGGCAACGAGACCCTGCGCGAGACCCGCGACTACCTGGTGGTGGCCACCACCCGTCCGGAGACCCTGCTGGGCGACACCGCGGTGATGGTGCACCCGGACGACGGCCGCTACGCCCACCTGGTCGGCAGGCAGGTGGTGCTGCCGCTGACCGGCCGCCGCGTGCCGGTGATCGCCGACGACTACGTGGACAGGGCCTTCGGCACCGGCGTGGTCAAGGTCACGCCCGCGCACGACTTCAACGACTACGCGGTGTGGCAGCGCCACCAGGAGGAGATGGCGTCGCCGATCAACATCTTCACCCCCGACGCGAAGATCCTTTCCACCAGCAGCTGCATCGACCCGCTGAACCAGTCCCCTCCCGGCGGCGACGTGAAGCTTCTTGGTCCCGTGAAGACCGTGGTCGGCCTCCAGAAGTACGCGGGACTCGACCGCTACGAGGCCCGCAAGGTCGTGCTGGCCGAGCTGGAGGACCAGGGCATCCTGGTCGAAACCCGGCCGCACAAGCTGCAGGTGCCGCGCGGCGACCGCACCGGCCAGGTGATCGAGCCCTACCTGACCGACCAGTGGTTCGTGAAGATGGACGCGCTGGCCGAACGCGGCCTGGCGCTGGTCGAAAGCGGCGCGGTCGGCTTCGTGCCGCCGAACTGGATCAATACCTACCGGCACTGGATGGGCAACATCCAGGACTGGTGCATCAGCCGCCAGCTGTGGTGGGGGCACCGTATTCCCGCGTGGTTCGACGACGAGCAGGGCCGCATCTTCGTCGGCCGCAGCGAGGAAGAAGTCCGTGCCACGAACGGGCTTCCCGAGAGCTATCCGCTCCGCCAGGAAAGCGACGTGCTGGAGACCTGGTTCTCCTCGCAGCTGTGGCCGTTCTCCACGCTGGGCTGGCCGGACGAGGCGGCCATGGCCGCGCGCGGCTTCGACCGCTACCTGCCGTCGTCGGTGCTGGTCACCGGCTTCGACATCATCTTCTTCTGGGTGGCGCGCATGATCATGGCCACCGACGACCTGGTCGGGAAGATCCCCTTCAAGGACGTCTACTTCACCGGCCTGATCCGCGACAGCCAGGGCCAGAAGATGTCCAAGTCCAAGGGCAACGTGCTCGACCCGCTGGACATCATCGACGGTATCGCCCTGGACGACCTGGTCGCCAAGCGCACCCGCGGGCTGATGCAGCCACGGGCCGCCGAGAAGATCGAGAAGGCCACCCGCAGGGAATTCCCGGACGGCATCGCCGCCCATGGCGCCGACGCGCTGCGCTTCACCATCGCCGCACTGGCCACCCATGGCCGCGACATCAAGTTCGACATGAGCCGCGCCGAGGGCTACAAGAACTTCTGCAACAAGCTGTGGAACGCCAGCCGCTTCACCCTGATGAACACCGAGGGCGCGCGGTTCGACGGCGCGCCGCAGCCGCGCACCGACGCCGAGCGCTGGATCCTCGCCGGCCTGGCGCGGGTGGCCGAGGAGGCCAGGCAGCACTTCGCCGGCTACCGCTTCGACCTGCTGGCGCAGTGCCTGTACGAATTCGTCTGGAACGAGTTCTGCGACTGGTTCCTGGAACTGACCAAGCCGGCGCTCAACGGCGACGACGCCGACGACGCGGCCAGCACCCGCCACACCCTGCTCTACGTGCTGGAGGCGGTGCTGCGGCTGCTGCACCCGCTGATTCCGTTCGTCACCGAGCAGCTGTGGCAGCAGGTGGCGCCGCGGCTGGGGCTTGCCGGCGACACACTGTGCCTGCGCCCCTACCCGACCGCCGCGGAGTTCGCCGGCGACCATGCCCGGGCCGACGCCGACGTGGAATGGCTCAAGAGCATGGTCAGCGCCCTGCGCCGGGTGCGCAGCGAGCTGAACGTCCCGCCGTCCAAACAGGTGCGCCTGCTGCTGCAGGGCGGGCAGGAGAGCGACCGCGACCGCACCCGGCGCTTCGCTTCGCAGCTGCGCTTCCTGCTGAAGCTGGAAAGCACCGGATGGCTGGACGCCGGGATGCCCGCGCCACCGGCCGCCGCCGCCATCGTCGGCGAGCTCCGGCTGCTGGTGCCGCTGGAAGGCCTGGTCGACCTGGATGCCGAGCGCGCGCGCCTGGACAAGGAGATCGCCCGCGTCGCGGCGGAGAAGGAAAAGAGCGCGACCAAGCTGGCCCGGTTCACCGACAAGGTGCCGGCCGCGGTGGTCGAGCAGGAGCGGGGCCGCCTGGCCGACTGGAACAGCCAGCTCGCCGGTCTGCAGGAGCAGCGCGCCAAACTGTAACCCGTGTGCCGTGCGCCACCGGCTGGGGCGCACGGTGCCGGCGGGCGCCCATGGCCGCGCACCGCCGGTCCGGCATGGCATCCTTTCCGGCGATGCCGCTCTCGCTCTTCTTCCTGGTCCTGGCCGCGGCCGCCCTGCACGCCGGCTGGAACGCCATCGTCAAGCACGGCACGGACGCCCTGCTCGGCACCGCGCTGGTCACCGGCAGTGCCGCGCTGCTGGCGGCCGCCGCGCTGCCCTTCGTGCCCGCGCCGTCCGCCCACAGCTGGCCCTGGCTGGCGCTCTCGACGCTGCTGCAGGTCGCCTATTACACCCTGGTCGCCCGCTGCTACCGGCACGGGGACATGAGCCTGGCCTATCCGCTAATGCGCGGCTGCGCGCCGCTGCTGGTCGCGCTGGCCGCCAGCATGCTGGGCGAACCGCTGCCGGCGACGGCCTGGCTGGGCGTGCTGCTGGTCAGTGCCGGCATCCTGTGCATGGCCCGGGGCGCGCGCGGGCGAGCGTTCGGCCTGCCGCTGCTGACCGCCGCGGTGATCGCCGGCTACACCCTGGTCGACGCGCAGGGCGCACGCCAGTCCGGCAGCGCGCTGGGCTACACCTTGTGGCTGTTCCTGCTGTCCGGCCTCCCGCTGCCGCTGTGGGTGCTGCACTCACGGCGGGACGCGGCGCTGGCGCATGCCCGCCACCACTGGCCGCTGGGCCTGGCCGGTGGTCTGGGCACCACCGCTGCGTACGCGGTGGCGCTGTGGGCCATGACCCGGGCGCCGGTGGCGATGGTCGCGGCACTGCGCGAATCGTCGATCCTGTTCGCCCTGCTGATCTCGGTGGCGCTGCTGCGCGAACGGGTGCCACGCCAGCGCTGGCTGGGCGCCGGCCTGTGCCTCGCCGGGGTGCTTGCGCTGCGCCTGGCCTGAGCGCCGGGCGGCGGCCACCGCGAGGCATCAGCCGCGCCTGGGTTACAGCGGCGGCATCGCCTGCAGGTCGTCGTCCACCAGTTCGGTCGCCATCACCAGGGCATCCTCGCGCCCGTACGTTGCCGGGTAGTAGCGCGGACGGCGGCCGATCTCGTTGAAGCCCTCGCTGTGGTACAGCGCGATGGCCGCGGTGTTGGAGGGGCGCACTTCCAGGAACACCCGCGCCGCGCCGCGCACGCGCGCCTCCTGTACCAGGGCGCGCAGCAACCGCCGCCCATGGCCGTGCGACTGGCGCGCCGGGTCGATGCAGACGTTGAGGACATGCGCTTCGTCGGCGGCCACGCTCAGCATCCCGTAGCCCAGCAGGCCGTCGCGGCCGACCAGCACCTGTCCGCAGTAGCCGGCGCGCAGGCAGTCCTGGAAAATGCCGCGGGTCCAGGGAAAGGGGTAGGCGCGCAGCTCGATCGCCATCACCGCCTCCAGGTCACCCTCGTGCATGGGCCGCAGCACCGCTGCCGGCACCGCCGCCACCGCACTCACTGCCGCTGCTTCCGCCGCAGGGCGCGCAGCTGCGGCCACAGGGCCCGTTTGGCCGCGGGGCTGGCGCGCAGCGCATCCAGCGGCCAGCTGTCCATCAGTTCGCGCGTCCGCGGATCGCTGGGATTGCAGCCGGACGCCCGCAGCAGCGCGATCTGCAGGCGATCGGGCAGGCGCGGTCCACTCCCGCGCCGGGCCGCCGGCAGCGTGGACGCCGCTGCCTGCGCCATCACCTCGGGGGCCGGCGGCGGGCGCCGCGGCGGCACCGCTTCCGGGCGCATTGGCCGGCCGGCGTCCAGCGCCGCGGCTTCCGGGGCGTCCACGACAACGTCCCTGGCCGGCGTACCGCGCGCGGCAGCCAATGGCCACGGCCCCGCCAGCGCCCCGCCTTCCAGGTACACCGCATGCCCCATGGCCTGCAGCCACGCCTGCTGCTGCGGCGACCACGGCGACGGCGCGCCGGCAGCGTTCACGGCGCCTTGCCGGCGGACGACCGCCCGCGCTGCCACAGCCACATGACCGGTCCGGAAACCGCGTACAACAGGCCCACCACGAACAGCGTCCGCGGCAGGTCGACGACCATGATGGCGATGATGATCGGCACCAGGGCCAGCACCACGAAGGGCACGCGCTCCGAACGCGGGCCCTTTTCGCCGCCGCCCTTGAAGCTCCAGAAACGGATCCGGCTGACCATCAGCAGGCCGGCCACGATCGTCACCACCAGGGCCACGTAGCGCAGCTCCTCGCCGCTCCAGCCCAGGCCGCCGTCGGCGAACGCCCAGACGAAGGACATCATCAATCCCGCCGCCGCGGGGCTGGCCAGGCCGACGAACCAGCGCTTGTCCACGGTGCCCACCTGGGTGTTGAAGCGCGCCAGGCGCAGCGCCGCGCAGGCCGCGTACAGGAAGGCCGCCAGCCAGCCGACCCGCCCCATCACGTCGCTGTCGAACTTCAGCGACGACAGCGCCCAGTGGTACATCACCAGCGCCGGCGCCATGCCGAAGCTCACCAGGTCCGCGAGCGAGTCGTACTGCACCCCGAATTCGCTGCTGGTGCCGGTCAGGCGCGCCACGCGCCCGTCCAGCCCGTCCATGACCGCGGCCACGAACACGGCGACGCTGGCGTTGACGAAATCGCCGTTGGAGGCGGCGATGATGGCGTAAAAGCCGGCGAACAGGCCGGCGGTGGTGAACAGGTTCGGCAGCAGGTAGATGCTGCGCGAACGCGGCGGAGGTCTGGTTTCGTCCATGCCCGCAGTTTAATCGACTTGCCAGCCGCGTCACCGGGTGCTGCAATCGATGTCCGCCCAGCCGCCCCTTCCGGAGTCGCCATGCGCGCCCTGCCTGCCCTCTGCTGCCTGCTGCTCCTGGCCGGCACCGTCCCCGCCGCCCTTGCCGGGCCCCTCTACAAATGGAAGGACGCCAATGGCGTGACCCAGTATTCGGAACGCCCGCCCACAGGGCAGGCCTATGAAACCCGGCATATCGCCACCACCGGCGTCCAGGCTCCGGCCGAGGCCGAAACGCCCGCGGACGCGGTCTCGCCGCAGTGCGCCTCGGCGCGGCAGAACCTGGAGCTGCTGGCCGGCGACCGCCCCGTGATGCAGGACACCGACGGCGACGGCAAGCCCGACACGCCGCTGGACGATACCCAGCGCGCCGCGCACCGGCAGCTCGCCGAGGCCGCCGTGGCGGTCCACTGCACGACCTAGGCCGGCAGGCGCATCGCTTGCCGCGGCGGGGCTTCTGGCAGAATAGACGGTCCGCCGTTCCGTGAAGTCTCCCCGCATGCGCCTTTCCCGCTTCCACCTGCACACCACCAAGGAAACCCCGGCCGATGCCGAGCTGGTCAGCCACAAGCTGATGCTGCGTTCGGGCATGGTCCGCAAGCTGGCATCGGGCCTGTACGGCTGGTCGCCACTGGGACTGCGGGTGCTGCGCAAGGTCGAGGCCATCGTCCGCGAGGAGATGAACCGTGCCGGTGCGGTGGAACTGCAGCTGCCGACCATCCAGCCCAAGGAGCTGTGGGAGGAAAGCGGGCGCTGGACGAAGTTCGGCGACCAGCTGCTGAAGATCCGCGACCGCAAGGACCAGGAGTACTGCTACAGCCCGACCGCGGAGGAGGCCATCACCGACTTCGCGCGCCAAGAGCTGTCCAGCTACAAGCAGCTCCCGGTGAACTTCTACCAGATACAGACCAAGTTCCGCGACGAGATCCGTCCGCGTTTCGGGGTGATGCGTTCGCGCGAATTCCTGATGAAGGACGCCTATTCGTTCCACTTGAACGATGCGGACCTGGTGCGCGAATACGAAAACATGAAGGTGGCCTACAGCCGCATCTTCACCCGCCTCGGGCTGGACTTCCGCATGGTCCAGGCCGACTCCGGCGCCATCGGCGGTGATGCGTCGCAGGAGTTCCACGTGATCGCCGACTCCGGCGAGGACGCGCTGGTGTTCTCCACCGGCTCGGACTACGCCGCCAACATGGAGGCCGCGGTCGCCGCCGACCCGGGAGCCCGCCCGGCCCCCGCCGAGGCCCTGCGCAAGGTGGACACGCCGGTCCAGAAGACCTGCGAGGACGTCGCCGCACTGCTGGGCATCTCCCTGCAGCGCACGGTGAAGTCGGTGGCGCTGATGAGCGAGGACGGCTTCGTCCTGGCCCTGGTGCGCGGCGACCACGAGGTCAACGAGATCAAGCTGGCCAAGGTGCCCGGCCTGGCCGGCTTCCGCATGGCCGGCGAAGCGGAGATCGTCGACCACCTGGGCAGCGAACCCGGCTTCCTGGGCCCGGTCCAGCCGCGCAAGGGGATCCGCGTGGTCGCCGACCGCGACGTCGCGGCGATGGCCGACTTCGTGGTCGGCGCGAACGAGAAGGGCGTCCACCTCGCCGGCGTAAACTGGGGACGCGACCTGGAAGAACCGGAAGTGGCCGACATCCGCAATGTCAGGGCCGGCGACCGCGCCCGCGATGGCGGCGAACTGAAGATCGCCCGCGGCATCGAGGTCGGCCACGTGTTCCAGCTGGGCCGCACCTACAGCGCCGCGCTCAAGGCCACCGTACTCGACGAGAACGGCAAGGCCGCGGTGATGGCGATGGGCTGCTACGGCATCGGTGTCTCGCGCATCGTGGCCGCCGCGATCGAGCAGAACCACGACGATGCCGGCATCCTCTGGCCGGTGGCGATGGCTCCCTGGCAGGCGGTGGTCTGCGTGATCAATCCGAAACGCGACGCCGCGGTCAGCGACGCCGCCGACGCGCTGCTCGCCGAATTCCAGGCGGCCGGCATCGACGCCGCCCTGGACGACCGCGGCCTGCGGCCCGGCGCCATGTTCGCCGACATGGAACTGATCGGTATTCCGCACCGCATCGTGGTGTCGGAACGCGGCCTGGCCGCGGGGACGTTCGAATACCGCTCGCGCACCGCCGCCGAAAGCGAGAATCTGGACCGAGCCGCAGTGCTGCGGCGGATCGTCGGCTGATATTGCCGGCCGGTAGCGCAGGGGGCGGCCGGAATACCGGCCCCTCGCGGCTCGGAACCTTCCATTTCCAACTGCCGGGAATGACCCTGCAGGCTGTAAGGGCGGCTTGTTTCAGGGGTATTACCGTGCCCCGCCGCCCTTCCCGATGACCGGTACGACCCGGGGATACCGTGAACGGGGCGTCATGGAATCGCTGCGGTGCAGGTAATATCATTTGCAGGCACCGTGGTATTCCCCGTATCCTTTCCCGCAGGGCCACGGATTGGCGATTTCAAATCCCCATTATCCGGAGTAGTGATTCGATGAGTATCGACCTGTCAGGTTTGTCGGCCAAAGAGCTGGCCTCCCTTATCCGCGACGCGCAGAAGCGCAAGAACGTGGTGGCGAAGCGGCAGCCCATCTCCAAGGTCCGCAGCCAGCTGGTGAAGGCCGCCGAGAAGGCCGGTTACACCATCGAGGAGCTGTTCGGGAGCGGCGCGGCGGTCAAGGCGACGCGCGCACCACGTGCCACCAAGGTACCGGCCAAGAGCGCGACCAAGGGCACCAAGGTGCCGCCGAAGTACCGCGATCCCGCCAATGCGGAGAATATCTGGACCGGGCGTGGCCGGCAGCCGCGCTGGCTGGCCGAGTACACCGCCGGTGGCCGCACGGTCGAGGAATTCCTGATCGAGAAGTGAGCCGGGATTTCTTTCCGCTTCAAGAACGCCGGCCTCCGCCGGCGTTCTTGTTTCCGGGAACAGCGGATTCCAGGGCTCCAGGCAGCGCTGCCCTCGCGCTTTCCTGCGAGGAAGCCGATTCACTCAGAGGGGCAAGAATATATCTCTTCCCCCTGGTTGATTCTGCCTCCCAATTCCCTGGCAGGCCCACAATGATTTCAGGCAGAGGCTAGTACCAGCGCGCAGCCTTTCGCTATCCAGACATCTAAACGGACTTCCGCCCCCCTCCCTCGCTAAGCGATGGGGCCTACACGAGCCGCCAGGCTGCTCACTTGCCGCCCCCTTATAAGCCCCTCCTCCCTCTCCCCGGATTGTCGGGCACTACACCGGCTACCCGACACGGCCGATTGCCCTGGATATTCGCGGATCCGGCTTCTGGACATGCATACGTCAGGGCGTACTTGTCCCTATCCGCGCGAAAGCCGACCTGTTCCCGGTAACCCACACCGGTATTTCCGTGCAGGGCCCAATGGACGTTCAGCCCGCTGCACAGCGGCTTTCGATTGAACGTACGACGGAATATCCCCATCGAATCCGCTTTCTTCGATGGCGATACCGCTCGAAAGGCGGCTCCAAAGGGGTCTGCTGCTCATCGGTCGCCCGTACTTTGACGGCAGATGGCTCAGGGTGAATCGTCGCCTCTTCCTGCGGACGCCTCCGCTTCCCCGGCCAGCCGATTCCACGACGTATCGGGCGCTATGCAGGGCCTACACCACCGTCTGGTCAGGCGGATTTCAGGCCGCCTGGCATGCCTGCCCGTCGCGCTTCTGCACAGGGGAGATTCCCGCGCCGCTGTCACGCCGGCCAGCCCCGCCGCTCCCTCCCCCGCCAACCCGACCCGCCCCGGCTTTCATTGCGCCGCCTTTCGTGAAGAGCGCCGTGGCGTTCCTGAGGTGGATACAGCGGCAGACACCCGCAGCAACGGGCGGCAATCGCTACAGCGACGCTTCCACAGCACGCCACACGGCACACGGAGCACTCAGGCGCCGGCCACCCTGGATTGATACGAAACCCCTGGCCTCACGATCGGCCAAGCCGGTCCCGCGTCTCCCGGCACCAGGATGCCTGGCTGACGTTATCAGCGGACGATTTTTTTCGAGGATCCGCACGTGGCGCGCCAGCACGAGGCGGACATCCAGTTGCTGGAGCGTGCGGTGACGACGATGAGTGCCGGGGCGGTGTGCCTGACGGCGCCAGCGATCGCCGAGCGCTGGGCACAGGCGGCGACGCTGCGGCTGGCGGGCCGGGGATAGGGATCCGGCAGGTTCCGGACAGGAAAAAGCCCCGCTGCATGAGCAGCGGGGCTTTTTGGGTAAAAACCCTGGCGATGACCTACTCTCGCATGGCTTGAGCCACACTACCATCGGCGCAGCTGCGTTTCACTTCCGAGTTCGGGATGGGATCGGGTGGTTCC
>NZ_JAIKTS010000004.1:6751-374527 GCF_023556335.1 Stenotrophomonas mori | reverse complement strand
GGAACCACCCGATCCCATCCCGAACTCGGAAGTGAAACGCAGCTGCGCCGATGGTAGTGTGGCTCAAGCCATGCGAGAGTAGGTCATCGCCAGGGTTTTTACCCAAAAAGCCCCGCTGCTCATGCAGTGGGGCTTTTTCCTGTCCGGAACCTGCCGGATCCCTATCCCCGGCCCGCCAGCCGCAGCGTCGCCGCCTGCGCCCAGCGCTCGGCGATCACAGGCGCCGTCAGGCACACCGCCCCGGCACTCACCGTCGTCACCGCACGCTCCAGCAACTGGATGTCCGCCTCGTGCTGGCGTGCCACGTGCGGATCCTCGAAAAAATCGCCCGATGGCAACGTCCGCCAGGCACCTCGGTGCCGTGAGATGCGGGACCGGCTTGGTCGATCGTGAGGTCAGGGAGTTCGTATCAATCCAGGCCGGCCGGTGCCTGAGTGCTCCGTGTGCCGTGTGGAAGCGGCGCTGTAGCGATTGCCGCCCGTTGCTGCGGCTGTCTGCCGTTGTATCCACCTCGGAACGCCATGGCGTACTTCACGAAAGGCGGCGCAATGAAAGCCGGGGCGGGTCGGGTTGGCGGGGGAGGGAGCGGCGCGGGAATCTCCCCTGGGTAGAAACGCGACGAGCAGGCATGCCACGTTGGCCTGGAGGTCAACCCAAGAGGGGGGGAGCCGCCCTGTGCAGCGCCTGATGCGCCGTGGAATCGGCCTGGTGCGCAATCAAGGCAACCGTCTGATCGCCCAAAGCTTGCAGCAGGTCGCCGCGCCGGCCGGGCCTCAATCGCGCGGGGCGCTCTCCGTGTCGAAACGGCGCACCGTGGCGCCACTCACTGGCCCTATCCGCGCACTCTCGTGCACGTACAGCCGCACCTCGCGCTCGAAGCTCAGCGTGCCCTCCACCACCGCCTCCGGGCCCACGATCACCCGCGGACGGCGCGGTGGCGTCAGCGACAGGCTGAACGTCGGTTTGCTGACCCGCACCCCGCCGCGGACGTGCGAGCCCACCCCGATCGTGATGTCGCCATTGACCGTTTTCACGTCACCGCCCACCTCGCTGCGCACCAGCCCAATACTCCCGTTGACCGTCTCGACGTCGTCGGAAATACGCCCCCCCTGGTCGACGAAAATGCTCCCGTTGACTGTCTCAAGGCCGCCGCTGACAACTAGGCCGGTGCCGCTGCGGATCGTGCCGTTCACGGTTTCAAGGTTGCGCGCCTGCACGTACTCGTCGGCGCGGATGCTGCCGTTGACGGTATCCACGTCGCGGGCGCGGACATGGCTGGCGAGATGGATGCTGCCATTGACCGTATCCAGGTCGCGATAGACGCCATTGGCATCGGTGCGGATGCTTCCATTCACTTTGCTGATGTCGTCGCCGGCCATCGCCTGCCCGAGCGGGAGCAGGAGGGCCAGCAGCAGGAGTCGTTTCATCGCAGGTCTCGGCGGGGAAAACCCTGTTGGGCACAAGTGGATGGCAGCATGTCTGGGTACAATCCACATCTGCCTGAAGTCACTGGAACCTCTTTGCGACAATCCGCCCGCCGCCTCCGGCCTGCCCGTTTCGCGACGCTGTCGGCGTGGGGCATCGGTTGCCTGCTGGCGCTGGGGCTGGCCAGCCCCGGCGCGCTGGCGCAGAGCGGTTCGCGCGATGCGGAACGCAAGTTGCAGCAGCTGCGCGGTGAACTGCGTGACCTGGCCCAGGAACGGCGGCGCCTGCAGGGCGCGCGCGGCGAGGCGTCCCGGCAGCTGCGCGAGGCGGATGAGAAGGTCGCCCGCAGCGGCCGTGCGGTGGCCGAGACCGAGGCGGCGATCCGCCGCGAGCAGGCGGCGCTGGCCGAGCTCAAGCAGCGGCAGCAGGCGTTGGAGGCGGACCTCGCCGGCCAGCGCCGGCAACTGGCGGCCTTGCTGCGCGGGGCATACCAGCTGGGCAACCACGCGCCGCTGAAGCTGCTGCTGTCGCAGGACCGCGTGGCCGATGCCAACCGCGATCTGGTCTATCACCGCTACCTGCAGAATGCGCGGGCGGAAATGATCACCCGGCTGACCGGGGATCTTCAGGCGCTGACCGACACCGAGCGGCGGATTGTCGCGCGCAGCGAGGAGTTGGCCTCGTCCCGCGAACGCCAGCGACAGCAGTCGGCCGCGCTGGCCGCGGAGCGCCGCCGTCGTGCCGACGTCGCGGCCGATCTGGACAGCCGTTACCAGGACCGCAGCGAGCGCGAGAAGGCGCTGGGCAAGGATGCGCGCGACCTCGAGCGGCTGCTGGCCAACCTACGGGCCGCGGCGGCGCGTGCGGAGGCCGAACGCCGGGCTGCCGCCGAGCGTGCGCGCCAGAGCACCGCCACCGCACCGGCCCGGAGCGGCGCGGGGAAAGTGCCGCCGAGAGTCGCGGCGACCGCACCTGCGCCGAAAGTCGGCGGGTTGGGCTGGCCACTGTCGGGCAACCTCCTGGCCCGTTACGGCGGGCGGCTGCCGGATGGCCGGACCAGCAGCGGTGTGCTGATCGGCGCTCAGGCGGGTACCAGCGTGACCGCGGTCGCCGACGGCACCGTGGTGTTCTCGGACTGGATGACCGGCTACGGCATGATCCTGATCGTGGATCACGGCAATGGCTACATGAGCCTGTACGCGCACAACGACACCCTGCTGCGGGACGCCGGCGCACGGGTGCGCCGCGGCGAGGCGGTGGCGCGTGTCGGCAACTCCGGCGGGCAGGGGGTGACGGCACTGTACTTCGAACTGCGCCGCAATGGTCAGCCGGTGGATCCGGGTACCTGGCTGCAGCGGCAGTGACTGCCGGCTGAGCGGCGGGCGGGCGCGCCGCCGCCCGTTCAACGGGAATTCGGCCCGGCATCGCGCATAATCGACCCCGGCGCGCCTGGCGCGCATCCGTTTTCTCATGGAGTGGTTCATGCGTGTAGCCGGTCTCGTCCTTGCCCTGCTGTCCGCGCTGTCGCCGGCCATCGGCTTCGCACAGAGCACCGCGGAGACCGCCCGGAAGGCGCAGGATCCCACGTCCAAGGAGTCGGCCACCTCGCGGGTGCCGCTGGAGGACATCCGCCGTTTCGTCGCGGTGTACAACGCCGTGCGTGCCGCCTATGTCGATCCGGTGGACGACAAGAAGCTGATGCACGCGGCGGTGCGCGGCCTGCTGCTGGACCTGGACCCGCACAGCACCTATTTCGACAAGCAGGACGCCGAAGCCTTCGACGAGCAGGCCACCGGTGCCTACGAGGGCATCGGCGTGGAGCTGCTGCAGCAGCAGGACAACACCCTGAAGGTGGTGTCGCCGATCGACGACACGCCCGCGGCCCGCGCCGGCCTGCGTGCCGGGGACCTGATCGTGGCCATCGACGGCAAGCCGATCGCGACCATCGAGGCGATGGAGCCGCTCCGCGGCCCCGCCGGCAGCGAGGTGGTGCTGACGATCCAGCGCGACCGCGAGCCTCCGTTCGACGTCACCGTCACCCGCGAGACCATCCGCATCACCAGCGTCCGCAGCAAGCTGCTCGAGCCGGGCTACGGCTACGTCCGCATCAGCACCTTCCAGGCCGATACCGGTGCCGATTTCCAGAAGCACGTCGGCGAACTGCAGGCGCAGGCGGGTGGAAAGTTGAAGGGCCTGGTGCTCGACCTGCGCAGCAATCCCGGTGGCCTGCTCACCGCCGCGGTACAGGTGGCCGACGACCTGCTGGAGAAGGGCGTGATCGTCAGCACCCGCGGCCGCATCTCGGTCAGCGATGCCCGGTTCGAGGCAACACCGGGCGACCTGATGCGGGGCGCCCCGGTGGTGGTCATCGTCGACGCGGGGTCGGCCAGCGCGTCGGAGGTGCTGGCCGGCGCCTTGCACGACAACCATCGCGCGCGGATCGTCGGCAGCCGCACCTTCGGCAAGGGCTCGGTGCAGACGGTGCTGCCGCTGGACAACGGGGATTCGGTCAAGCTGACCACGGCGCGCTACTACACGCCCAGCGGCCGTTCGATTCAGGCCACCGGCATCGTGCCCGACGTCGAGTTGACGCCGGATCCGGCCAATGCCGACAAGGACAGGCCGGCGGCCCTGGCCGATTTCAGCGAGGCCAAGCTGCCGGGCCACCTGCGGGGCGACGACGAGGCCACGACGGCGGCGGCCGGGGTGGTGCTGCCCGGCGATGGGCCGGTCCAGGCGGCACTGCGCGAACTCAAGCAGCCCGGATCGGCGGTTCCCGCCGTCAAGGCCGCGCCGACGGCGCCGGAGCCCGTGCCGGACGTGGACGTGGACGAAGCCGCACCGCCACACCCGCAGGTGCCTGCGGCCGCCGCCGACACGGACAGCTGAATCGGCCCGGTCTGCCCGGACGGGCGATCTGCCGGCCAGGCGATGGGAGGTTCAGCGCGGCTTGGCCGGGACCGGGAAGGGCGTGACCACCTTCTCGCCGGTGGCGGCGTCGCGGATGGCCGACTGGCCCTTCTTCTCCACTTCCTCGATGCGGACGATGCTCTGCATCGGCAGGTGCAGGACCCGGGTGCTGCCGAACTCCTCGCGCAGGCGCTCTTCGGTGGGGTCCACGACCAGCCCGTCGTGCAGATCGAACACCAGGTCGGCGACTTCGTTGAATCCCCACAGGTGGCTGCTGCCCACGCGCCGGGCGTACAGCTCGTAGACCTTGCCGTGGTTGAGGAACGTGATCTTGTACAGGGGCTTGTTGCTCATCCGGCGATTATAGGGAGCCGGCCGGGCCCCCGGGCGCGGGCTAGAAACCGTGGCGCTTGCGCAGCCGCCGCGCGATCGCCGCCCGGACATACAGCCCGTAGGTGATGCCGAACAGGAAGCCGGCCGCATGCGCGGACCAGGCGACCATGCCGAAACTCGGGCCGATGTAGGCGAACAGCACCTGCAGTGCGGCCCAGACCCCGATCAGCAGATAGGCCGGGGCACGGACGAATTCCAGGAACAGCCCCAGCGGCAGCACCACGCCCAGGCGTGCGCCGGGGAACAGCGCCAGGTAGGCGCCGAGCAGTGCCGAGACCGCGCCGCTGGCGCCGATGATGATCCGGTCGGGCGAGCCCATCGCATACAGGGCGGCAAGGTTGGCGGCGGCGCCGCCCAGCAGGAACAGGAACAGCAGGCGCCAGGGCCCCAGCACGCGCTCGGCGGGCAGGCCGAAGATCAGCAGGAACACCAGGTTGCCGAGCAGGTGCAGCCAGTCCGCGTGCAGGAACAGCGCGGTGAACAGGCGCAGCACACTGCCGTCGCGCAATGCCGCCCACCAGTCCTGGGGATTGCCCAGGCCGGTGGACAGGGCGCCCCAGTCCATCCACAGCGAACGCCGGGCCTCGTCCGGCCAGGAGATGGACCACAGGAAGGCCAGCCAGATCTGTGCGAACAGCAACGGCACCGCCCAGCGCGGTCCGGGTTTCTGGCGGGAAGGAAGGGAGATGAACATGGCGCGGCAAGCCTACTCCGGCGGTGGTTTGACGGGGTGAGGACGTTCAGATGTATGAATGAAGAGGCGTTATTGTTTGGTTAACACAATTGGGTGATACTGCATACGGCGTCGTATGTCGGGAAGGGGAATCCGGCGCGGCACGGGTTCGGAGGGTCCCGTGACGCAGGCGCACCAGTGAACCATCACCGTCATCCGGAGAGAGCTTCAACATGCAAACCACTTCAACGCTCGCACGCGTCACCGCCTTGGCCTTCGGCATCGCCGGTGCGCTGGCCTTCAGCCATGCCGACGCCGCCGCTTTCCAGCTCAAGGAAAACAGCGCCAAGGGCCTGGGCCGCGCCTTTGCCGGTTCCACCTCCGCGGAGGGCGACGCTTCGGTGATCGCCACCAACCCGGCTTCGATGCGCCTGCTCGAGGGCCGCCAGTTCCAGGCCGACGTCAGCGCCATCAGCTTCAGCGCCAAGTTCCGCGGCGATGGCCACTACGCCAACGGCGCGCCGATCTCCGGCGGCAATGGCGGCGACGCCGGCATGATCGCGCCGGTCCCGGCGATGTACCTGCACCTGCCGTTCGGCGAGAACGACAACATGCACTTCGGTACCTCGCTGACCGTGCCGTTCGGCTTCAAGACCGAATACGACCGCGACTGGGTCGGCCGCTACAGCGGCGTCAAGACCGAGCTGCAGGCCATCGACCTGAGCGCGGCGTTCTCCTACGACGTGAACCCGTACGTGTCCTTCGGCGCGTCGGTGTTCGCCGAGCGCCTGAACGTCGATCTGACCAGCGCCCTGGACATGGGCACGGCGATCAACGCCAGCGCCCAGCAGAAGGCCGCGGCCGCCGCGCTCGCCGCGGGCGGTTCCCCGGCGCAGGCGGCTGCCGCCGCGCAGCAGGCCGCGCAGCAGATGGCGCAGATGGGCTTCTCCCCGGGCAGCGCCGACGGCTTCCTGCGCATCAAGGGCGACAAGGTCACCTACGGCTACACCCTGGGCACCACCCTGACCCCGGTGGAAGGCACCAACATCGCCTTCAGCTACCGCTCCTCGGTCAAGCACAAGATCAATGACGGCAACGCCCGCTTCACCGTGCCGCCGAACGCCGCCGCGCTGCTGGCCGCGACCGCTCCGGGCACCTTCATCGACAGCAAGGGCCGCGCTTCGATCACCCTGCCGGCCAGTGCCACGGTGAGCTTCAGCCACCGCATCAACGACCAGTGGTCGCTGATGGCCGACGTGTCGCGTACCGCCTGGAGCAAGTTCGACCAGGTGACCGTGCAGTACGATTCCAACCAGCCCGACAGCGTGCTGCCGTTCCACTACCGCGACACCACCTTTGCCTCGGTGGGTACCGAGTACCGGATGAGCGAGACGCTGACCCTGCGCGGCGGCCTGGCCCTGGACCAGACCCCGACCACCGACGCTCACCGCGACGTCCGCGTGCCGGACACCTCGCGCAAGTGGCTGTCGCTGGGCCTGACCTGGACGCCGTCGGAAAGGGCCGAGTACAGCGTGGGCTACACCCACCTGTTCACCAGCGATCCGAACACGCATGCGGTGTCGGCGACCAACAACTTCGTCGATGGCAAGTACAAGGTCGGTGGCGACGTGCTGGCCGCTTCGGTCAACTACAAGTTCTGATCCGGACAACCGCACCGCCGGCACCCGCCGGCGGACGCGGAACGATCCACGAAAGGGCCCCGCATGCGCGGGGCCCTTTTCGTTGCCGTGCAGGCGGAGCCTGCCGCATCCGGCGTCAGTGGCTGCCGGTGCCACCGTCGATCAGTCGGTCGATCAGGAAGCTCATCCGCAGCGCCATCAGCTCGGGGTTGCGGAAGGCGTCGCTCACGCCGTGGCCGCCTTCCTCGTCTTCATAGAAGTAGGTGGTGGCGCCGGCGTCGGCCAGGCGGTGGGCGAACTTGCGCGCATGGCCCGGCCCGACCCGGTTGTCCTCGGTCGAGATGGTGACCAGGAACGGCGGGTAGGCCGTGCCCTTGCGCACGTTCTGGTAGGGCGAATAGGCCAGCATCGCCGCGGCCTGTTGCGGCACGTCGGGGTCGCCATACTCGTTCATCCACGCCGCGCCCATGCCCATGTGGCGCATGCGGATGAGGTCGGTCAGCGGCACGTCGCTGACCACCGCACCGAACAGGTCCGGGCGCTGGGTGCCGAGGGTGGCCGTGAGCAGGCCGCCGTTGGACATGCCGAAGATGCCGATCCGTTCCGGGCGGGTGAAGCCCGTCGCGATCAGCTGCTCGGTCACCGCGATGAAGTCGTCGTAGGAGTTCTGGCGCTTCTCGCGGAGTGCGGCCTGGTGCCAGGCCGCGCCGCGTTCGCCGCCGCCCCGCATCGCCGGGATCGCCACCGAACCGCCGCGCTGCAGCCACAGCTTCAGCGCCGGCCCACCGACCACCGCGTCGAAGTAGCCGGGGCGCAGCGAGATCCCGAATGCACCGTAGCCGGTCATCAGCAGCGGCTGCGGGCCCTCGGCGGCGGTCTTGGGACGCAGCAGGAAGTAGTCCACGTCGGTGCCGTCGCGCGAGATCGCGTTGGCGATCTCGGTGACGAAACCGGACGCGTCCATGACCGCCGGGTCCTGGGCGAGCAGCAGCGGCTGGCCGCCGTCGCGGACTAGGTACTGGCTGCGCGGGGTCAGGAAGCCGGTGACCGACAGGGCCAGCTCATCGCGGTCGCGGGCATCGGCACGCAGGGTGGCGGTGTCGCCGGCGGCGACTTCCTGGAGCGGGCGCACCGTCCAGCCGTCTCCCTGCGGGCGTGCGGCCAGCACACGCTGGCGCAGGTGGCGGTTCACCACCAGGAACACTTCCTCGCCGCTGGCGGCCAGGCCGCCGAAGCCGGCATCGACGAACTCGCCGTCGGCCGGCGCGTACACCGCGGAGATCCGCCGGCCTTCCGGCACCGCCGGGTCGGCGGCATAGGCGATCACGGTCTCGGCCGGATAGGCGCGTCCTTCCAGCGTGGCATCGGCCGCCAGCTGCAGCAGCACATGGCGGCGCGAGGTGGCCAGCACGCCGAAGGCCTTGAGCGTCTGCGGCAGCGGCAGCACGCGGACCTGGCCATCGCCGTCCACCAGGCTGACCTCGAAGGTGGAGTAGTCGATCGCCCGGGTCAGCACCGCCTGCGCCGAGGCACCGGTGCCGACACCGGCCAGCTGCACGATGGCGTCGCCGGTCTTGCCCTGGTACACCGGGCGCACGTCGGCCAGCGGCTGCCCGCGGGTCCACAGGCCGAACGCCGTCGGCCAGCCGGCCAGCGACTTGGGCGCATCACCGAGGGTGTGGCCGACCATCACCTGGTCCGGCCCCATCCATTCGGCGAAGGCGCGCGAGCGCGGTACCCGGAAGCCGTCCTCGACGAAGTCGCCGCGGCCCAGGTCGAACTCGCGGATCTCCACCTCGTCGCCGCCGCCGGGCGCGAGGCGCAGCAGGCAGCGGGCGTAGGCGGGTGCCAGGCAGCTGCTGCCCAGGTCGTAGGCCTGCAGCTCGAAAGGCACGCCCTCGCGCTCGCGCAGCGCGGCCACGTCCAGCACCGTGCGCCATTGGCCGGCACGGCCCTGGGCATCGCGCGGCGCCGCCTGGAGCAGGCCGTAGGGATGCTCGGCATCGCGGTACACGCGCAGTGCGCGTTCGCCGAGCAGGTACTGGTCCGGCTCGGCCGGCGCCTGCACCAGCGCGTCGGCCAGTTCGCGGGAGACCGCGGCATGCACCGGCAGCGCGCCGAGCCCGGCGCGGGTGCGGTCGGTGGCCTGGCGCGCCCATTCAAGGGCCTTGGTCTCGTGCGGCGGCTCGAGCCACTGCAGGTCGTCGGCGGCCGTGGCGGGTCCGGCCAGGCCGGCTCCCAGCGCGAGCGCCGGGAGCAGTGAACGTAGGATCGTCATGGTTGCTGATTCCTCATCGGAAGGGGCCGGCTCAGTAGTCGTAGCGGAACATCACGCCGAAGGTGCGCGGCTGCGGGCGGTTGGACGGCCCGTAGCGCAGGAAGCTGCCGTCGCTGGCGTACTCGGTGGCGCCGCGGGCGTTGATGGCGCCGTCCTCGTTGGTGAGGTTGCTGCCGTAGAGGTAGGCGCCCCAGCCGGCGGGCGACTCCAGGCCGACGCGCACGCCGGCCAGGGTGATCGCGTCACCGGGGCTGCCGGCGGTGAGCGCGGTCTTGCGGGCGCTGTCGTGGTGGAGGTTGGCCGAGGCCACGCCGCGCAGCTGGCTGCCGACGTCCCAGCCATAGGACACGCCGGCGTTGATGCTGGTGCTCGGCACGTTGTACACCGGCGTCCCCTTGTTCAGCGGGGTGCCGACGACATCGTCCGAGTAGGTGGCGTCGACGTAGCTGGCGGCCAGCTGCAGGGTCAGGTCGCGGACCGGGGTATAGGCCACGCTCAGCTCGACGCCCTTGTTGCGGGTGCCGTCGGAGTTGACCAGGCCGTTGATCTCCGGGGTGATCGGCACGCGTACCGCAACGTCCTTCCAGTCGCTGTAGAACAGCGCGCCTTCCACCAGCAGCTTGCCGTCGGCGAGGATCGACTTGGCACCCAGCTCGTAGGTCCAGATCGAGTCGGCGGCGATCTGCGACGGCAGGTCCACGCCGTACTGCTGCGCCAGCTGGATCGAGCCGATCGGCTGCAGCTGGCCGGAACGGAAGCCGCGGGCCGCCGAAGCGTACAGCGTGGTGTCGTCGGACGGCTTGTAGGAAACGCTCAGGCGCGGGTTCCAGCTGTCGAAGGTCGCCTTCAGCGACGAGGTGCTGCCGTCGGCGGCGATGTCGGCGGCGTCCACCTTGTCCCGGAAATAGCGCAGGCCGGCGGTGACCGACCAGGCCGGGTTGGGAAGCTTCAGGGTGGCTTCGCCGAACACCGCGTGGGCGTCGTTGGTCTGGCGCGAATCGCTCTCCATGATGCCGGGGATGCTGAGCACGTCGGCGCGGTCGGCCTTGCGCAGGTAGTAGCCCACGGTCCAGTCCAGGGTGTGCTCGCCGGTGGAGGCCCAGCGCAGCTCATGGGTGCGCACGCCGATGTCGATGCTGGCCGCCAGCGGCACGCCCGGGGAGAGGTCGCCGTTCTGCGGGTAGCTCAGGTCGCCGTCGGAGAACGTGTAGACGACCTGCGAGCCGTCCAGTTCCCAGGTGCTGGTCAGGCTGGCCGAATCCCACTGGTTGTCGCTGGCCAGGAAGGAGGCGTTGGTCATGTCGTCGTAGGCGTTGTTGCCCGCCGCGCGCGAGTCGGAGCGGTACTTCCAGTACGCCAGGTCGATGTTCCAGTTGTCGGTCGGCGCGAAGCGCAGCTTGGCGCGCCAGGTGCGCACGTCGCTGCCGTTGACGTTGCGGCGGCCGCTGACGCTGTCGTCGATCCAGCCCGGGGTACGCTCGTCGGTCACCGCCATGCGCAGGGCCAGGCGGTCGTCGAGCAGCGGGACGTTCACGTAGGCCTTGGCGCCGTGGGCGTCGCCGCCGCCCTTGACCGAGGAGGCGTCCAGCTCGACGCCGGCGCCGAAGTGGTTGAACTCCGGCTTGCGGGTGAGGATGCGCACGGTGCCGCCCATCGAGCCCTCGCCGAACAGGGTGCCCTGCGGGCCCTTGAGGATCTCCACGCGGTCGATGTCGAACGAACGCGTATCCGGGTACCAGGGAACGGTGACGCCGGTGAACGGGGTCTCATCGACGTAGTACCCGTTGTCGTTGCCGCCCAGCGAGCTGGACACGCCGCGGATCTGCACCTGGGTGAAGGCGCCGCCGGTGTCGATGGAGGAAGCGCCCGGGGTGATGTTGATCACGTCCACGACGTTGCGCAGGCCCATGGCGTCGATCTGCTCGCCGGTGACCGCGGTGATCGCGATCGGCACGTCGATCTGGCGTTCGTCGCGCTTGCGCGCGGTGACGGTCACGGCCCCGAGGTCGACCGCCTTTTCGGCCTCGACGTCGCGTGCGGCGGCAGGGGACTGGGCCTGGGCGGCCGGCACGCACAGCAGGCCGGCGAGGATCGCCAGCGACAGCCGGTTGCGCAGGGCGCGGGAAGAAGCGGGGGACGGGCCGGTGCCCGGGTGCGGGAATGCCATGGAGGTGCTCCGAAGGGGGTGGAATGCCCGTGCCGGAGACGCAAGACCACATGCGGACGCCGGCACTCAGGTGCCATGACGAACCAGTGCAACAAAAGTGAAATGCGCGGGGCCGGCGCTCAGAAGTGCAGCTGCCACTCCACGCCGACGCTGCGCGGATGCAGCCGCGTGGCCTGGCCGTACTGGCTGCGCGCGTCCACCGCGCCGCGCTCGTCGAACAGGTTGTCCACGCGCAGGTGGGCGCTTCCGGCCGTGGCGAACTGCAGGCCCAGGCGCAGGCCCACCAGGCCGATGGCATCGCCGCGGTCGCCCTGGACCAGCCCGGTCTCGCGCCGGGAATGGACGCTGGCCTGCAGCGCGGTCTCGAACGAGCGGCCGTGCCGCAGCGCGCGGGAGTACGTGGCCGAGCCGGACAGGCTGGCCCGGGGAACGTTGTAGACCCGGCTTCCGCGGCGCAACGGCGTGCCGGGCACGTCGTCCAGGTAGCGGGCGTCCACCAGGGTCGCGCCCAGCTCCATGAGCAGGTTGTCCCGTGGCTGGTAGCTCATGCCCAGCTCGGCGCCCTGCAGCAGCGCGCCGCGCGAGTTGGCCAGGCCGTTGTAGGTGCCGTCGATCGGCACCCGTACCGGCAGGTCGTGCCAACGGCTGCGGAACAGCGCCGCCTGCATCGCCCGCCGGCCGTCGGCCATGACCTGCTTGAGGCCGATCTCGCCCGATGCCAGCCAGTCGGGGCGCAGCGTGTCGGGCAGGTCGACGCCGGCCTGCCGCGCGGCCAGCATCGAATCGGCCGGCTGCAGCTGGCCGGAGCGGAACCCGGTGGAGAGGCTGGCATAGGCCAGGCGCCGGCTGGACAGGTGGCGGGCGATGCCCACCCGCGGGTTGAGGCGCCGGAAGGTGGCGCGCAGGCGGACGTCCTCATCGCCGGCATCGGCATGGCCGTCCACCGCATCGACGAACTGGCGCAGGCCGGCGGTGACCGACCAGCGCCCGTCGCCCGGGCTGAGGGTGGCCTCGCCGAATACCGCATCGGCGCGGTTGGACTGCCGGCTGCGCGCGTCCTGGCGGTCCACCCGCAGGTCGTCGCGCCGCGTCGCGTCGCGCCGCGCGTAGCCGAGGATCCACTCCAGCGGGCCGTTGCCGCTCGAAGCCCAGCGCAGCTCCAGGCTGTCCACCCGGATGCGCAGGCGCGCGTCCAGCCGCGACACCGGAGTGACCATGCCGGCCATGTCGTACCCGAGTTCGGCGCGCGAGGCCGCCAGGGTCAGCCGCGAGGCCGGCAGCTCGACGTTGCTGGAGAGGCTGTCGGCGCGCCAGTGCGAGCGGGTGGACTGCCAGGCATCGCTGCGCAGCCGGTCGCTGGCGGCGTAGCCGCCGCCCGGCGCCCGGGTCAGCGAGCGCATGTGCACCAGGTCGGTCATCCACTGGTCGCTGGCCGCCCAGCGCACCCGCAGCCGCCGGGTGCCGATGCGCTGCTCGTTGATGTCGCGGGGGCCGTCGTCCATGTCGATCCAGCCGGGCAGGGTTTCCTCGGTGGCGACCACGCGCAGCGCCAGCCGGCCGGCGCTCAGCGGCAGGTTGGCCATGACCCTGCCCTGGCTGCCGGTGCCGCCGCCGCGGGTGCTGGACACGCCGACCTGCGCGGTTCCCGCCAGCCGTTCCAGGTCGGGCGGGCGGGTGAGGATGCGCACCGTACCGCCCATCGAGCCTTCGCCGAACAGGGTGCCCTGCGGGCCCTTGAGCACCTCCACCTGTTCCAGGTCGAAGGCGCGGGTATCCGGGTGCCACGGCACGGTGACGCCGGTGAACGGAATGTCGTCCAGGTAGTAGCCGTTGTCGTTGCCGCCCAGCGAGCTGGACACGCCGCGGATCTGCACCTGGGTGAAGGCGGCCCCGGCATCGACGGTGGCCACGCCCGGGGCCAGGCGCAGCGTGTCGGCGACGTTGCCCAGTCCCAGGGCGGCGATGCGCTGGCCGGAGACGACCGACAGCCCGAACGGCACGTCCACCCAGCGTTCGTCGCGCTTGCGCGCCGAGACGACCAGTGGCGCGAAGGTGACGGCCGGATCCTCGGCCTGCACCGGCAGCGCCTGCGCGCGGACCGGCGAGGCGGCGACGGGGGCGGCAACGGTGACCATGCCGTCCTCGATCGCATAGGCATAGCCGCTGCCTTCCAGCAGCCGCCGCAGCGCGGCCTCGGCGGTCATCACCCCGCTCACCGGCACGCTGCGCCGGGTACGGCGCAGTTCCCCGACGGCCGCGAGCTGCAGGCCGGACTGGCGGGAAAACGCCAGCAGCGCTTCGTCCAGCGGCTGGGCCGGAATGCGGTAGGCGCTGCGTGGCGGTGGCGCGGCCTGCGCGGGCAGGGCCAGGCCGCACAGCGCCAGCACCAGCGCCCAGCCGTGCCCGCGTGCGCGCCTGCCGATGACGGGCGCGGTCCACGGAAAGCCACGACGCAGGCGGGCGAAAGCGGGCATGGGCGTGAAGGCGGGAATGCGGGGTGGGATTATCCGTCGGCCAGGCCGCCGCTGGAGGCGGTGCCGGTGCGCAGCAGCAGGATCCGGTCGGTGTCGCGCTGCACCCGCAGGCGCAGCGCGCGCGCCAGCCCGTCGACCCAGCGGTCGATGCCGGCCAGCTCCCAGCGGCCGGTGACCCGCAGTTCGCCCAGGGCGGCGTCCTGCAGCCGGATCGGCGTGGCCGAATAGCGGTTCAGGTCGTCGATCACCCGCGACAGCGGTTCGCCCTGGTAGACCACTTCGCCCTGCCGCCAGGCCATGGCCAGCTCGGCGTTCACCGTCTGCGGCGCCTGCAGGCCGGTGCGCGGGTCGAAGCGGACCATTTCCCCGCGGCCGGCTTCGTAGCGGTCGTGATGGCCGTTGTCCACCTGCACCCGGCCCTCGTCGACCACCACGGTCACCGTATCGCGGCGATCGCGGTCGACGCTGAAGCGGGTCCCCAGGGCGCGGCTGCGGACCCCTTCGGCATCGACCACGAACGGCCGCCGCGGTTCGTGGGCCACACTGAAATGGGCACGGCCGCGCAGCAGCGCCACGTCGCGCTGCCGGGCGTCATAACGGACCTGTACCTGCGAGGCGGCATCCAGCTCCAGGGTCGAGCCATCGGCCAGGACCACCCGCCGCTGTTCGCCGATGGCGGTGGCGAAGGTCTGTGCGGTGGCGCCGGCGGGTGCACGCTGCTGCAGCGCCCACAGGCCGGCGACGCAGAACACCGCGGCACTGGCGGCGACCGCCAGCCAGCGTCCCGCGGCGCGGCGTGGCCGGCGGCCGGTGCGCGCGGTCGATGCCGGTGCAGGTGCAGGTGCCGGAGTGGCGCGGGCCGCGTCCAGTGCCGCCGGGTCCAGGGTGCCGGCGGCCGCCCACAGCGCGGCTAGGTCGTCGAATGCGGAGGCATGGTCCGGTGACGCGGCCATCCACAGGGCCCAGGCTTCCAGTTCGGTGGCGGGCACGTCGTCGTCCTGCAGCCGGATCAACCAGTCGCTGGCGGCCTGCAGGGCGGCTTTGCGGAGGTCCTTGGGTGGGGTGTTCATCGGGGTTCTCCTTCCCACGCGTCCGTGATGCCGTCCAGGCGCTCCTGGCAGTAGGCCAGCGCGCGCGCCACATGGATGCGGACCATGCGCTCGGACAGGCCCAGCACCTCGGCCGCTTCGGCGAAGCTCAATTGTCGCACCCGCACCAGCCGGAACGATTCGGCGCAGTTGGCGGGCAGTTCGGCCAGCAGCGCGGGCAGGCGTTCCACCGCCTGCAGCGCATGGGCGCTGCGGGCGGGATCGCTGCCCGGGTCCGGCCACAGGTCCAGTCCGGCCGGTGCCGGCTGCTCCACATGGGCGCGTTTGCGCAGCAGGTCGGTGGCCAGGTTGTGGGCGATGCGGAACAGGTAGGCGCGGTGGAAGCTGATGGCCGCCTCGTCGCCCAGGTTCAGCAGCTTGGCGTAGGCCTCCTGCGCCACTTCGCGCGCGTCCTCGTAGGACCCCAGCCGCGATTGCAGGACGCGGATCAGGGTCTGGTTGAACTCGCGGACCAGCTGCTCGGCCGACGCGCGTGGCGAGGCGGCCGTGGGCGGTTGCGCGGTGGGGGAGGGGTCGGGGGGAGCGCTCATGCCGTTACTAGACGCGACAAGGCGCGAAAAGTGAAATCCCGCGGCGGCGGCGCCGGCCGCTCCCGGTCCTGGCGGACGGGGAGCGGCGCGCCGGACTCAGTCGCCCAGGGTCAGCAGCGAGGCATTGCCACCGGCCGCGGTGGTGTTCACCGTCACCGTCTTCTCGGTGGCGAAACGCAGCAGGTAGTGCGGGCCGCCGGCCTTGGGGCCGGTGCCGGACAGGCCCTGGCCGCCGAACGGCTGCACGCCGACCACCGCGCCGATCTGGTTGCGGTTGACGTAGACGTTGCCGACCTCCACCCGCGAGGCGATGCGGTCGACGGTGGCGTCGATGCGCGAGTGCACGCCGAGGGTCAGGCCGTAGCCGGTGGCGTTGATCTGCCCGATCACCGCGTCGAGCTGGTCGGCCTTCCAGCGGATCACGTGCAGTACCGGGCCGAAGACCTCGCGGTGCAGCTGGTCCAGGGACGTCAGCTCATAGGCGCGCGGCGCGAAGAAGGTGCCGTGCGCGGTGCCGTCGGGCAGCGGCGTGGCGGCGATCGGGCGCGCCTCCCGGTCCATGCGCGCGGCATGCTCGTGGAGGATGCGCAGCGCATCGTCGTCGATCACCGGGCCGACATCGGTGGACAGCTCGCCCGGGTCGCCGACCTTCAGCTCGGCCATCGCGCCGGCGAGCATGCCCATCACCTTGTCGGCGATGTCGTCCTGAACGAACAGCACGCGCGCGGCCGAGCAGCGCTGGCCGGCCGAGGTGAAGGCCGAGCCGATCGCGTCCTTCACCAGCTGCTCCGGCAGTGCCGAGGAGTCGGCGATGAAGGCGTTCTGGCCGCCGGTCTCGGCGATCAGGATCCCGATCGGAGCGTCGTCGCGTGCCGCCAGCGCCCGGTTGATCGCGCGGGCGGTCTCGGTGGAACCGGTGAAGGCCACCCCGGCCACGCGCGGGTCGGCGGTGAGGGCGGCGCCGACGGTGGCGCCGTCGCCCGGCAGGAACTGCAGCACCTCGGCCGGCACCCCGGCGTCGTGCAGCAGCTTCACCGCGTAATAGCCCACCAGGCTGGTCTGTTCGGCGGGCTTGGCGATGACGCTGTTGCCGGCGGCCAGCGCCGCGCTGACCTGGCCCAGGAAGATCGCCAGCGGGAAGTTCCACGGGCTGATGCAGACGAACACGCCACGGCCGTGCAGCTGCAGCTCGTTGCTCTCGCCGGTGGGGCTGGGAAGGGCCTGGCCGGCGCTGAACTGCTCGCGCGCCTGCTTGGCGTAGTAGCGCAGGAAATCCACGGCCTCGCGTACTTCGGCGACGCTGTCGGGCAGGCTCTTGCCGGCTTCCTTCACGCACAGCGCCATGAACTCGGCGATGCGCGCTTCCAGCTGGTCGGCGGCGCGCTCGAGGAACGCCGCGCGCTGGGCGGCCGGGGTGCGGTTCCAGCCCGGCTGCGCGGCCACCGCATTGGCCAGCGCCTGCTGCACGGTGGCGCTGTCGGCCGGAACCCAGTGGCCGACCACCTCGCGGGTGTCGGCGGGGTTGGTCACCGCCCGCGGAGCGCCGCCGGCGGCGCTGCCCGGCACCAGTGGCGTGGCGCGCCAGCCGTCGCCGCCGGGAAGGGCGGCATCAAGCTGGCCGGCAAGGGCACGCAGGTCGTTGTCGTTGGCGAGGTTGATGCCCATGGAGTTGTTCCTGTCGTGGTTCTGGCTGCGCAGCAGATCGACCGGCAGCGGGATCTTGGGGTGCGGGATGGACGCGAACGAAGACACGGCCTCGACCGGATCGCGGATCAGGTCGTCGATGGACACGTCCTCGTCGGTGATGCGGTTGACGAAGCTGGAGTTGGCGCCGTTCTCCAGCAGGCGGCGCACCAGGTAGGGCAGCAGGTCCTCGTGCGAGCCGACCGGCGCGTAGACCCGGCAGGGCACGTCCAGGCGGTCGGCCGGGATCACCTCGGCATACAGGTCGTCGCCCATGCCATGCAGCTTCTGGTGCTCGTAGGTGCGCCCCTGGGCGATCTGCTTGACCGCGGCGATGGTGGCCGCGTTGTGGGTGGCGAACATCGGGTACAGCACGTCGCCATGGGTGAACAGCCGCTTGGCGCAGGCGAGGTAGGAGACGTCGGTGTTCTGCTTGCGGGTGAACACCGGGTAGCCGGCCATGCCCTCGACCTGGGCGCGCTTGATCTCCGCGTCCCAGTAGGCGCCCTTGACCAGGCGCACCTGCAGCCGGTGGCCGATGCGGCGGGCCAGGTCGGCCAGGTAGTCGATCGTGTACGGGGTGCGCTTCTGGTAGGCCTGCACCACGACGCCGAACCCGTCCCAGCCCTTCAGCGAGGGATCGCCGACGACGCGTTCGATGATGTCCAGCGACAGCTCCAGGCGGTCGGCCTCCTCGGCGTCCACGGTGCAGCCGATGCCGTAGGAACGGGCCAGCTGCGCCAGTTCCAGCACGCCCGGCACCAGGTCGGCCAGCACCCGCTCGCGCTTGGCGTGCTCGTAGCGCGGGTACAGCGCGGAGAGCTTGATCGAGATGCCGTGCGAGCGGGTGACGTCGCCATCGGCCTTGCCGCCGCGGGCGAGGTTGTCGCCGCCGATGGCGTGGATCGCGCGGCGGTAGTCCTCCAGGTAGCGCAGCGCATCCTTCATGGTCAGCGCGCCTTCGCCGAGCATGTCGAAGGAGTAGCGGTACTGAGTGTTGTCGCCCTTGTGCGAGCGCGCCAGGGCCTCCTCGATGGAGCGGCCCATGACGAACTGGTGGCCCATGATCTTCATCGCCTGGCGCACGGCCAGGCGGATCACCGGCTCGCCGACGCGGCCGATCAGGCGCTTGAACGCGCCGTGCACGTCGCGCTTGGTGTCGTCGGCCAGGTCGACCAGGTGCCCGGTCAGCATCAGCCCCCAGGTCGAGGCGTTGACCAGCACCGAGTCGGACTGGCCCATGTGCCGTTTCCAGTCCGCTTCGCCCAGCTTGTCGCGGATCAGCTTGTCGGCGGTGTCCTGGTCCGGAATGCGCAGCAGCGCCTCGGCCACGCACATCAGCAGCACCCCCTCCTCGCTGCCCAGGTCGTACTGGCGCATGAAGGCCTCGATCGCCCCCTGGTGGCGGGCACGGGCGCGCACGCGCCGCACCAGGTCGGCGGCCATGGCCTGCACCTGGGCCTGCTCGGCCGCGGGCAGCCGCGCCTGCTCCAGCAGCTCGCGGACGTGGGTGGTCTCGTCCTTGAGCCAGGCATCGGTGATGGCCTGGCGCAACGCCGGCGGTGCCGGCGGCAGTTCGGGCGAGAGCAGTGGCTGGGCCACGGCGGAGGGGACGGGCGATGTCGCATTCATGGGCATGACCAAATGGGCACCTTGGGATTTGGCCATTTTAATCGAAACGCCGGAATTTCCCAGTCCCCTCATGGTGGGTGATGAAGGTCTCAAACCGTTGTGCCGCAGGGGATTGCGGCGAAATGTAAGGACTTCGTTCAACTGTGCCGAATTCGTCAAATAATCCGACGTCTCCGGCCGGTGGGAGGGCGGTTCCGTGTGTGCGGCGCAGCATCGCGAGGACGATGAATGGCGGCTTGCCGGTGCCTGTGCCGGGGGCTACCATCGAACCCGGTTTCCGCGGTAGGGACGCGGTTGCACATGATCGAGATGCTTGGGCCGTTGGCCGGCCGCTCACATGCGCAGCTGGTGCTGCATCCCCCACGGGCGCTCGGCGCCCGGCAGTTCGTCCTGTTGTTCGCCGCGTTGGCGGGGTTGATGGGGTTTTCGGCGGGCCTGGGCTGGCTGTCCGGAAACGTCTTCGCCCCGGCCTTCGCGTTGTTGCATTGCTTCCTGGTGGGAGCCGCCCTGCGCGCATCGTGGCGCAACGGCGAACGCCGGGAAGAGATCCGGGTAGGGCCGGACTGCGTGGAGGTGATCCCCGCGGCCGGAGGTTCGCCGGTATTCCGCGCGCATCCGTACTGGGTGCGCCTGATGGCCGGGGAGGAACGGGTCCTGCTGGTTTCCAGCGGCAAGCGGGTGGAAGTGGGGAGTTTCCTCGCACCCGCCGAACGTCGGGAACTCGCGGCGGCACTTGAAAGCTTGCTCGCGGCCGGCAACGGCTGCAAACCGACGACGTCAAGGGTCTAGGCATGAAGCAAAGCAGCAGGTGGGGCGGGAAGATGCGGTTCGGGGCCATGCTGGCGGCCATGGTGCTGGCGATGCCCGGCGCATGGGCGCAGTCGGCCGACCCGAAGCCGTGGCAGCTGAACATGGGCAAGGGCGTGACCCATACCGCACGCATGGCGTGGGAAGCGCACATGGTGGTGCTGTGGGTGTGCGCGGTGATCGGCGTGCTGGTGTTCGCGGCGATGGCCTACGCGATCTTCAAGTTCCGCAAGTCCAAGGGCGCGGTGGCCGCGCAGTTCTCCCACAACACCAAGGCCGAGGTCATCTGGACCGTCATCCCGGTCGTCATCCTGGTGGTCATGGCCTGGCCGGCCACCGCCAAGCTGATCGCCATGTACGACTACCGCGATTCCGAGATGACGGTGAAGATCACCGGCTACCAATGGATGTGGAAGTACGAGTACCTGGGCGAGGACGTGTCCTTCACCAGCCGGATGGACCGCAAGTCCGACCAGATCCGCCAGAGCGGCGCGGTGCCGACCCTGGCCGGCGATCCCCACTACCTGCTGGACGTGGACAACCCGCTGGTGCTGCCGGTGGACACCAAGGTCCGCTTCGTCATCACCTCCGACGACGTGGTCCATGCCTGGTGGGTGCCGGCGCTGGGCTGGAAGCAGGACGCGGTGCCGGGCTTCATCAACGAGCGCTGGACCAACATCGAGCGCGAGGGCGTCTACCGCGGCCAGTGCGCCGAGTTGTGCGGCAAGGACCACGGCTTCATGCCGATCGTGGTCAAGGCCGTGTCCAAGGACGAGTTCAAGACCTGGCTGGCGGCGCGCAAGCCGGCGCCCGCGGCCGATCCCGCGGCGGAGGCCGACGAGGCCGCCCCCGATCCCGATGCAGCGCCGCCGGAAGCGGCGGCGGTGGAGTCCGATACCGTCGGCGCCTGATACCACTGCGTGCCGGCCGGCGCCGGCGCGATGCCCGGAAACTGGATAACGAGGTGTAGTTGCAATGGCGAACTCCGCAGTGGACCACTCCGACCATCACGGCCATCAACAGAGCTTCTTCGAGCGGTGGTTCTTCTCCACCAACCACAAGGACATCGGCACGCTGTACCTGCTCTTCAGCTTCCTGATGTTCATCATCGGCGGCGCGATGAGCGTGATCATCCGCCTGGAGCTGGCGCAGCCCGGCCTGCAGTACGTCAAGCCGGAATTCTTCAACCAGATGACCACCGTGCATGCGCTGGTGATGATCTTCGGCGGCGTGATGCCGGCGTTCGTCGGCCTGGCCAACTGGATGATCCCGCTGCAGATCGGCGCGCCGGACATGGCGCTGCCGCGCATGAACAACTGGTCGTTCTGGCTGCTGCCGGTGGCCTTCACCCTGCTGCTGCTGACCCTGTTCCTGCCGGGCGGCGCGCCCGCCGGCGGCTGGACCATGTACCCGCCGCTGTCGCTGCAGGGCGGCTACAACGTGGCCTTCAGCGTGTTCGCGATCCACGTGGCCGGCATCAGCTCGATCATGGGCGCGATCAACATCATCGCCACCGTGCTCAACATGCGCGCGCCGGGCATCGACCTGCTGAAGATGCCGATCTTCTGCTGGACCTGGCTGATCACCGCGTTCCTGCTGATCGCGGTGATGCCGGTGCTGGCCGGTGCGGTGACCATGCTGCTGACCGACAAGTTCTTCGGTACCAGCTTCTTCAACGCCGCCGGCGGCGGCGACCCGGTGATGTACCAGCACATCTTCTGGTTCTTCGGGCACCCCGAGGTCTACATCATGATCCTGCCGGCGTTCGGCGTGATCAGCGAGATCATCCCGACCTTCAGCCGCAAGCCGCTGTTCGGCTACCAGGCCATGGTGTACGCCACCGCCGCCATCGCGTTCCTGTCGTTCATCGTCTGGGCGCACCACATGTTCACGGTGGGCATGCCGCTGGGCGGCGAGATCTACTTCATGTTCGCCACCATGCTGATCTCGATCCCGACCGGGGTGAAGGTGTTCAACTGGGTCAGCACCATGTGGGAGGGCTCGCTGACGTTCGAGACGCCGATGCTGTTCTCGATCTCCTTCGTCGTGCTGTTCACCATCGGCGGCTTCTCCGGGCTGATGCTGGCGATCGTGCCGGCCGACTTCCAGTACCACGACACGTACTTCGTGGTCGCGCACTTCCACTACGTGCTGGTGACCGGCGCGGTGCTGGCGCTGATCGCCGCGGTCTACTACTGGTGGCCGAAGTGGACCGGGCGCATGTACAACGAGTTCTGGGGCAAGGTGCACTTCTGGTGGACCATGGTGTTCGTCAACCTGCTGTTCTTCCCGCAGCACTTCCTCGGCCTGGCCGGCATGCCGCGCCGCATTCCCGACTACAACCCGGTGTTCGCGGACTGGAACCTGGTCAGCTCGATCGGTGCGTTCGGCATGTTCGCCACCCCGTTCCTGATGGCGGCGATCCTGCTGTCGTCGCTGCGCAGCGGCCAGCGCGCCGAGGCCAGGGCCTGGGAGAGCGCCAAGGGCCTTGAATGGACGGTGCCGTCGCCGGCCCCGGCGCACACCTTCACCGTGCCACCGGTGCTGCAGCCGGGCGACCTGGCCCATGACGACATCAGCCACTGAGGGGCGCGCAGATGACTAGACCCGATTGGCAACCCGACGAACTGGCGCTGCGCCGCCGCCGCTCGCGGCGCACGGCGCTGGTGGTGGCCGCGGTGGCGGTGGCGGTCTACGTGGGCTTCATCCTGTCCGGAGTGCTGGCGCATTGACCACTCCCGCGCCCCGGCCCGACCGCAACGCCGGCCTGCTCCGGCTGCTCGGCGTGGCGCTGGGCGTGTTCGTGCTGACCTTCTCGCTGGTGCCGCTGTACCGCATCGCCTGCGAGAAGGTGTTCGGCGTGCGGCTTGAGCGCGGTGCCAGCCAGGGCGGCACCGCGCGGGCCGCACCTGCCGACCGGGTGGTGCGGGTCGAGTTCGACGGTGGCGTCAACTCCAAGCTGCCGTGGGCCTTCCGGCCCGAGAAGCTGACCATGGACGTGGTCCCGGGCGAGCTCAACGAAGCCCTGTATTTCGCCCGCAACGAGAGCGACCAGGCCATCGTCGGCAGCGCGGTGCCGTCGGTGGCGCCGGCGCGCGCTTCCGGCTATTTCAACAAGACCGAATGCTTCTGCTTCACCGCGCAGACCCTGCTGGCCGGGGAACAGCGCGAGATGCCGGTGCGCTTCATCGTCGATCCGGACCTGCCGGCCGACGTGCGGACCATCACCCTGTCCTACACCTTCTACAAGAACGACGCGCTGACGGCGCAGCTGGCCGCGGCCGGCGGCTCACCGCAGGCGGCCCCCTGACCACGAACCCGGAAGCGAGCCATGGCCCACAACACGCCTGATGCCAACGTCTACTTCGTGCCGAAACAGAGCCGCTGGCCGTTCGCCGGCTCCCTGTCGATGCTGGTGCTGATGGTCGGGGTGGCCAGCTGGCTCAACGACGTCAGCTGGGGCCGCTGGACCTTCTTCGTCGGCCTGGCGATGCTGGTGTTCACCCTGTTCCTGTGGTTCGGCGACGTGATCCGCGAATCGGTCGCCGGCAACTACAACCGCCAGGTCGACGGCTCGTTCCGCATGGGGATGATCTGGTTCATCTTCTCCGAAGTGATGTTCTTCGGCGCCTTCTTCGGCGCGCTGTTCTACACCCGGACCTTCGGCGTGCCCTGGCTGGGCGGCGAGGGCCAGGGGGTGATGACCAACGAACTGCTGTGGGACGGCTACTCGGCCGCCTGGCCCAGCAACGGTCCCGGCGCCGTCGGCGGCCTGTTCCAGACCATCCCGGCCTGGGGCCTGCCGCTGGTCAACACCCTGATCCTGCTGACCTCCGGCGCGACCCTGACCATCGCCCACCATGCGCTCAAGGCCGGCAACCGCCGGCAGCTGCTGGTGTGGCTGGGCGCCACGGTGCTGCTGGGCTGCGTGTTCCTGTTCTTCCAGGCCGAGGAATACGTCCACGCCTACAGCGAGCTCAACCTGACGATGGGCTCGGGCATCTATGGGTCGACCTTCTTCATGCTCACCGGCTTCCACGGCGTGCACGTGGCGCTGGGCACGCTGATGCTGATCGTGATGTGGTTCCGGGCGGCGAAGGGGCACTTCACCCGCGACAACCATTTCGGCTTCGAGGCCGCGGCCTGGTACTGGCACTTCGTCGACGTGGTGTGGCTGATGCTGTTCCTATTCGTCTACGTGCTCTGAGCCGGGGTGGCGGCGGCTGACCGCCGCCGCCCTGCGGCCCCCGGCGGCGGTCAGCCGCCGACGCCGTGGGGCCTGATCCAGCCGCTGTAGATGCCCAGCACCACCAGCAGGATCAGCACCACCGACAACACGATGCGCCGGGTCAGCGCGTTCACGGTGCGCTTGGTCTGGCCGCGGTCGATCATCAGGTAGTACAGCCCGGCCCCAAGATTCCAGACGATGACGATCAGGAACGCGATCACCAGCAGTGTCTTCAGCGAATCGTTCATGCACGGCTCGAAGAGTGGGAAGGCGCTGCTATCTCACCTGCTCGCGGCGTACTTGTCATGACGCGACAGCACACGGGCCTGCTCGGCGGGCTGCTGGCGGTGGTGGTCGCGGCCGCGTTCATCGCGCTGGGCGTCTGGCAGCTGCAGCGGATGCACGAAAAGCAGGCGCTGCTGTCGCAGCTGCCACCGGACCGCAGCCAGGCCCGGTCGCTGCCACAGGCCGCGCAGGACCCGGCGGCGCTGCAGTGGGTGCACGACCGGCTGGAGTTCCTGCCGGCGACCGTGCTGCTGGACAACCAGCTGCGCGACGGCCGTGCCGGGCTGAAGGTCTACCAGGCCGCACGCGCCGGCGGCACGGTGGTGCTGGTGGACCTGGGCTGGCTGCCGCTGTCCCCCGACCGCCGGTTGCCGGCGATCACCGCGCTGCAGGGCCGGATCGAGGTGCAGGGCCTGTGGGCACCGGCGCCCGCGGCGGGCCTGGCCCTGGGACCGGCGGTGGGCGGGACCGCGCAGCCGCGGGTATGGCTGGCCACGCGGCTGGATCCGGCGGCCATCGGCGAGCACCTGGCGCTGCCCGGCCTGGCCGCGCAGGTGCTGCGGCTGGATCCGGCGTCGCCACTGGGCCATGCGCGCGACCTGGAGCTGCTCCCCAACACCCTGCCGCCCTCGCGGCACCTCGGCTACGCGGTGCAATGGTTCGCCCTGGCGGCCGCGGTGCTGGTGATCGCGGCGGTGCTGGCCTGGCGCCGCCGCCGCGGGCGTTGACCGCCCAGCCATGGGAAGATGCCGCACATGAACGCTCCCACCCCGGAACTGACCGCCGGACGCGCCCGCGGCCGCCGCGTGCTGCTGCTGATCTTCGCGATGTTCTTCGGTTCGATGGCCCTGGCCGGCGCCCTGCGCTTTTCCGGCTGGATGCCGCAGGTCAAGCGCAACCACGGGCAGCTGCTGCAGCCACCGCCGGACCTGCGCCAGGAGCAGCCACGGCTGGCCGACGGCCGCCCGTATGCCTGGGACCCGTCCGCGCGGCTGTGGCGCATCGTGCTGGCACCGCCGGCCGACTGCGCGCCGGCCTGCGTCACTTTGTCGCAGCAGCTGGACAAGGTGTGGCGGCTGTTCGGCCATAACGCCGATAATGTGCAGATACTGTGGCTGGGCTCGCCGCCGGAGCAGGTGGCGGCCCTGCCGGCGTTGCAGGTGCTGCAGGCCTCGCCGGCGCTGCGGGCGAAGCTGCCCGGGGTGGACGACCCCGCCGGCATCCCGGTGTACGTGATCGACCCCAACGGCTTCGTGGTACTGCGCTATGCCCCCGGTTTCGATCCGGGCGGACTGCGCACCGACCTTTCCAGGCTGTTGAAACTGAAGTGAGTTCCGTTCGATGAATGCCCCCGCGCGTCCGGCGCTGTACCGCAATTTCCACCGCCTGGCCTGGTTCGCGTTGATCATGACCGCCAGCACGATCATGTTCGGATCGTTCGTGCGCCTCTCCGACGCCGGCCTGAGCTGCCCGGACTGGCCGACCTGCTATGGCCGCGTCACCTGGCCGCAGACCCAGGTCGAGGCGGCGCAGCACGTGGCCAGCGAGATCCGCCCGCTGGAAAGCCACAAGGCCTGGCGCGAGCAGGTGCACCGCTTCCTGGCCGGGCTGCTGGGCGTGGAGGTGCTGGTGCTGGCGCTGCTGGCGGCCCGCCGGCGCCCCCGCGGGCTGGCGCAGGTGGTCGCCGCCTCGGTGCTGGTGGCGCTGGCGATACCGTTGTACATGCGCGGCGAGTACATGGCCTCCAGCGTGCTGGCCGTGGGCGGCGAGGCGATCCTGCTGCTGGCGGCGCTGCGCTGGTCCAACATCGACCTGGCACGCGCCGCGGCGTTGACCCTGGCGGTGGTGATCTTCCAGGCGCTGCTGGGGATGTGGACGGTCACCTGGCTGCTCAAGCCCATCGTGGTGATGGGCCACCTGCTCGGCGGCATGCTCATGTTCGGCCTGCTGGTGTGGATGGCGTGGAAGGCCACCCACCTGCCGATCACCCTGGCGCAGGCGCCGCGGCTGCGCTGGTGGCTGCGCATCGGGCTGGCGCTGCTGGTCCTGCAGATCGCCCTGGGCGGCTGGGTCAGCGCCAACTACGCGGCGCTGGCCTGCGGCGGCGGCAGCGCCTCGCTGGACAACTTCCCGCGCTGCGTGAGCCAGTGGTGGCCGCAGCAGAACTACGGCGAAGGCTTCACCCTGTGGCGCGGCATCGGCGTGGACTACGAAGGCGGAGTGCTCGATGGCGCCTCCCGCATCGCCATCCAGATGGCGCACCGGATGATGGCGGTGGTGGTGGCGCTGTACCTGCTGGTGCTGTCGCTGCGCATGTACCGCCTGCCGGGCATGCGTGGCTGGGCCGCGGCGCTGGGCGTGCTGGTGCTGCTGCAGGTGGCGCTGGGGGTGCTCAACGTCAAGCTCTCGCTGCCGCTGGCGGTGGCGGTGATGCACAACAGCGGCGCCGTGTTCCTGTTGTTCGTGCTGGTCTCGCTGCTGGCGCGCCTGCGCGCCCCGGAGTGAGACGATGAGTGCGACGTTGCGTGATTACTGGGACCTGACCAAGCCCAAGGTGGTGGCCCTGATCGTGTTCACCGCGCTGGTGGGCATGTTCCTGGCGGTGCCGGGCTGGCCGACCGCGGCCCAGGTGGCCACCGGGGCCATCGGCTTCCTCGGCATCTGGCTGGCGGCGGCGGCGGCGGCGGCGATCAACCAGTTGCTGGACGCGCGCATCGACGCGCAGATGGCGCGCACCTCGTGGCGGCCGCTGGTGGTCGGCAAGGTGTCGCCACGGCAGGTGCTGGTGTTCGCCGCCGCGCTGACCGCGCTGTCGATGACCATCCTGGTGCTGTGGGTGAACGTCATCACCGCGGTGCTCACCTTCGCCTCGCTGATCGGCTATGCGGTGGTCTACACCGTGTACCTCAAGCGCGCGACGTCGCAAAACATCGTCATCGGCGGACTTGCCGGGGCCACGCCGCCCCTGCTGGGCTGGGCGGCGATCACCGGCATGCAGGGCAGTTCCGACTGGGCCTACGCGTCGTTGCTGGTGCTGATCATCTTCATCTGGACGCCGCCGCACTTCTGGGCGCTGGCGATCTTCCGTCGCGTGGACTACGCCAAGGCGGCGGTGCCGATGCTGCCGGTGACCCACGGCGTGGTGCATACCCGCCGGCAGATCCTGGCCTACTCGCTGGTGCTGGCGGTGGTGACGCTGCTGCCGGTGGCCATCGGCATGAGCGGCCTGTTCTACCTTGGCGGCGCGATCGTGCTCAACCTCGTGTTCCTGTGGTACGCGTGGAAGATGCTGGATCCGCCGGACGAGATGTTCAACATGCAGATGTTCGGCTACTCGGTGGTCTACCTGATGGCGCTGTTCGCCTTCCTGCTGGTGGACCACTGGATCCTGCCCTGGGTGTGACGGGCCGGACCGGCCGAGCGCGCGGCCCGCGCCTTCCATGGACGGTGCCCGCCACCTGCTCCGCCCTCTTCGGGGTTTCCGGGGAAGGAGTGCGCAGGGCTGCCGATGATCGTCCGCTGGGCCGCCGCGGTGCTGTCGGCGCTGGGCATGGCCGCGGCTGCGCAGGCGGAGGACGCGGCCGGGCAGATCCGCGCGCATGCCGGTGAGCATCGCGTCATCGTGCTCGGGGAACGGCACGGCACGCGCGAGGTCCCGGCGCTGGTCCGGGAGCTGATCGAGGCCTACGCCGCCGACGGCCTGCCGGTGCGCCTGGCGCTGGAGCTGCCGACCAGCGAGAACCCCGCGCTGGCGGCCTATATGGCCTCCACGGGTACGGCCGAGGCGCGCACCGCGCTGCGAGGCACGGCGTACTGGAATGTCCGCGGCCGGTGGCATGACGGCCGTCGCAACGAGGACGTGCTCGACCTGGTCGAGGCGGCACGCGCGCTGCGTGCGCGGGGGCGCGATGTGCAGGCATTCGGTTTCGACCGCGTGCTGCCGGCTGCACTGGCCGGCACCGGCGCACGCGACCGGGCGATGGCCGGCAAGGTCCGCGCACGCGCACGGGCCTTGCCGGGAAACGGGCGGCTGCTGGTGCTGACCGGCAACCTGCATGGCATGCGCACGCAGCCGGAATGGCTTGCGTATCCACCGATGACGGCGCTGCTGATCTACAACATCCACATCGAAGCGCGCAGCGGAGAGAGTTGGGCATGCACCGCCGCGCAGCGGTGCGGTGCGCGGCCGGTGGGCAACGGCGGTGCGGGATCGTCCCGGCGGGATACCGCCGACGACCGCAGCTACGACCTGTCGGTCTGGCTGCCGGTGTTCAGCGTGGCCCGGCTCCTGGACGGCGGCCCGGGCTGATGCCCGGCCGGCGAGCCGGGCGCGCGGGGTCCGGCGTCATGCTCCACTGCCGCGGCGGGCGTAGCGTTGCGCCAGCATCGCGCAGACGATCAGCTGGATCTGGTGGTAGATCATGATCGGCAGCACGATCGCACCCAGGCTGCCGCCGGCGAACAGCACCTTGGCGATCGGAACCCCGGTGGCCAGGCTTTTCTTGGAGCCGCAGAAGACGATGGGGATTTCATCCTCGCGGCTGAAGCCCAGGCGCCGCGCGAGCCAGGTGATGCCCGGCATGGCGATGGCCAGCAGGACCGCCGCCACCAGCGCCGCGGCCAGCAGCGAAGCGACCGGGGTCTTGCTCCACAGGCCCTCGTTGACGGATTCGCCGAAGGCGCCGTAGACCACCAGCAGCACCGTGCCCTGGTCGGTGTAGCGCAGCAGCGCGCGCTGTTTCTCCACCCAGGCGGCGATCCACGGCCGCAGCAGGTGCCCGGCGACGAACGGCACCAGCAGCTGCAGCATGATCGCGCCGACCGCGTGCAGCGGATCGGCCATGCCGCCCTGGCTGCCGGCAAGCAGCCCCATCAGCAGCGGGGTCAGGAACACGCCGAGGATGCTCGACAGCGAGGCCGCGCAGACCGCCGCCGGCACATTGCCACCGGCCATCGAGGTGAAGGCGATGGAGGACTGCACGGTGGACGGCAGCGCGCACAGGAACAGCACGCCGAGATACAGGTCCGGTGTCAGCATCCACCCGGCCACCGGCTTGAAGGCCAGGCCCAGCAGCGGGAACAGCACGAACGTGCAGGCGAGGATCACCAGGTGCAGCCGCCAGTGCAGCATGCCGGCGATGATCGATTCGCGCGGCAGGCGTGCGCCGTGCAGGAAGAACAGCGCGGCGATGGCCAGGTCGGTGAAGCGGTCCAGCCCGTGCGCGGCCGCACCGGTCATCGGCAGGAGCGAGGCCACGGCCACGGTGGCCAGCAGGGCGAGGGTGAAGTTGTCCGGTCGCAGGCGCGACCACCAGCGGTTCATCGGTGGGGGATCCTTGTTCGGGCAGGGCGGTGTTCAGGGGGTCGGCGACGCCTCCAGCGCGGCGCGCACGGCCGGTTCCAGCGAGGTCAGGCCGGCATCGCGGCCCAGCTGCAGGGCCGCGTCGGGCGCGACGCCCTCCAGGCGCGCGCGCAGCAGTGCCAGCAGCGCGCCGGCGCGGTTGCCCGAGGCGCAGTGCAGCAGCGTGCGGCCGCCGTCCTGCTTCAGGATGCGGTCCAGCGCGCGCGCATTGGCCTCGGTGAGGTCGTCGGCGCCACCGATGGGCAGGCGCACATAGCGCAGGCCCAGCTGCTCGGCCGCGGCGGCTTCGTCGTAACCGCGGTCTTCCTGCGGCATGCGCAGGTCGATCACGGTGGTGATGCCGGACTGCGCGGCATCGTGCAGCTGCTGCGCGCTGGGCTGGCCGGCCGTGAACAGGTCCGGCAGCGGTTGCCTGAAGGCCGGTCCGCCCGCGCCGGCGGGTCCGGCCCAGGCCAGCAGCAGGAAGACCAGGGGTGTGGTGAATCCACGCATCGTGCCTCTCCTTCCGTCCATCAACGCATCGCCGCGCGCGCCCTGAGCAGTTCACGCAGCTCGTACTTGTCGGTCTCGTCCAGGCCCTGCTGCCGCTGTTTGGCCTGCAGCTCGTCCAGGCGCTGCTGCAACAGCTGCTTCTCCAGCTGGACGATGGCGTCGTGCAGCTCTTGGGTCCAGCTGGCCTCGTCGCCGGGCAGGGCGACCGCGGCCAGGCGGTGCAGCGCCGCCTGTTCCTCGCGGCCGTCGAAGTGCTGCAGCAGCGTGCCGGTGGCGATGTCCGGGCGCTGCCGCACCAGCTCCAGCAGCTCCAGCAGCAGCTCGATGCCGGGCAGGCGCAGGCCGGCGATGGCGTGGTGGCCCTCCAGCTGCAGCGCCAGGGACGGCTGCTGCAGCAGGAGGGCGATGGCGGCCCGCACCAGGCTGCGTTTCTGTACCGGAACGGCCGCCGCCCGCGGGCGGTGGCCGGGGCCGGCTGCCGGCCCGGCCAGGCGGCCGACGCCGGTCAGGCGCTGCAGCTCCTGCTTCATCAGGTCGCCGAAGGCGCCGTCGGGGATCTGCGCCAGCATCGGTCGCGCCCGCTCGGCCAGGCGCGCCTTGCCGTCGAGCGTGGCGAGGTTGACCTCGCCGCCCAGCTCGTCGAAGAAGAACTGCGACAGCGGGGTGGCCTGTGCGAGGCGCGTATCGAAGCCGTCCGCGCCCTCCTTGCGCACGATGCTGTCCGGATCCTCGCCGTCGGGCAGGAACAGGAAGAACGCCTGGCGTCCGTCCTTCATGCGCGGCAGCACCGATTCCAGCGCGCGCCACGCGGCCCGGCGCCCGGCGGCATCGCCGTCGAAGCAGAAGTACACGTCCGGTGCGTTGCGGAACAGCAGCTCGGCATGGTCGGGCGTGGTCGCCGTGCCCAGTGTCGCCACCGCCTGGGTGACCCCGAACTGGAACAGGCTGACCACGTCCATGTAGCCCTCGACCACGATCAGGCGCTCGATCTTCTGGTTGGCCTGGCGCACCTGCCACAGGCCGTACAGTTCGCGGCCCTTGTGGAACAGCGCGGTCTCGGGCGAATTGAGGTACTTGGGGCCGTCGTCCTTCTGCAGTACCCGGCCGCCGAAGGCGATGACCCGGCCACGGCGGTCGAAGATCGGGAACATCACCCGGTCGCGGAACTTGTCGTAGACGTGGCCGCGGTCGTTCTTGGAGAACAGGCCGACCCGGTCGAGCAGCTTCATGCGCCGCTCGTCCTTGCCCAGCGCGTCCTTCAGCGCGCTGAAACCGTCCGGCGCGTAGCCGATGGAGAAACGGATGCGGGTATCGGCATCCACGCCGCGTCCGTCCAGGTAGGCCAGCGCCTTGGCGTTGCCCTCCAGGTGCTTCTGGAAGAAGCGGCTGGCGGCATCCAGCGCCGAGTACTGGTCACGGCTGTCGTCCTGCTGCTGCGCGCTGCGTGCCGGTGCCGTGCGCGGGACGTCCATGCCGGCGCGGCTGGCCAGCTCCTCGACCGCGTCCAGGAACTCGAGGCGGTCGTAGTTCATCAGGAAGCTGATCGCGGTGCCGTGCGCGCCGCAGCCGAAGCAGTGGTAGAACTGCTTGGTCGGGGAGACCGTGAACGAGGCCGAGCGTTCGTCGTGGAACGGGCAGCGTGCGGCGTACTCCTTGCCCTGGCGCTTGAGCGGCACGCGCGTGCCGACCACTTCGACGATGTCGGAGCGGGCGAGCAGCTCATCAATGAAGGCGTCCGGGATCCTGGCCATTTCAGTCGTCTGTTCCGCCAGCGCCGGCGGCCGGCGCGCGGATGCGGGCCGCGCGCGCGCCGGGCCCCGGCAGGGGTGCGATCAAGGTGGGGTGCGTCGGGAGCGGGGGCTTGGCGGACGCATAGGATGCCATGCGCGCCGCCTGCATGTAGGCGGCGTGCCGTGTCATGCCGGCGGCCGGGGCACTCAGGGTGCCGGCGCGGGCACGTCCGGGCCGGCGCGCTCGTCGATGACCGCGGTGACCAGCGCGCCGCTGAAGAACACCACGCTGGCGTAGTAGATCCACACCAGCATGATCACCAGGGTGCCCATCGAGCCGTAGGCGCTGCCGGGCGCGGCATTGGCGATGTACAGGCCGATGCCGTAGCGCCCCAGGGTGAACAGCACCGCGGTGATCGCCCCGCCGCCCAGCGCCTGGCGCCAGGCCACCGGGCGGTCCGGCAGGTAGTGGTAGAGGAAGGCGAAGCCCAGCGCGTACAGCACCAGGGTGGACAGGTACCCCACCGCCGGTAGCAGCGAAGGCAGGTGCGCGAACACCACCTGCAGCGCGGTGGTGGCGACCATCGACACGATCAGCAGGAAGCCCAGCGCCAGCACCACGCCGGCGGAGAAGATGCGCTTGCGGAGCCAGCCGATGGCGCCGTCGAAGCGCTGCAGGTCGGTGCGGAAGATGCGGTTCAATGCGCCCTGCAGCTGCGCGAACACCACGGTCGCACCGATGAACAGCAGCAACAGGCTCCATACCCCGGCAAGCGAGCCCAGGTCGGGCTGGGCGCTGGCGTTGGCGATCACCGTGCGTGCCACCTCGGCGACGCTGCTGCCGGCCAGGTCGGCGATCTGGCCGATCAGCGCCTGCTGCGCGGGCGGGTACAGCGAGGCGGTGAGCCACAGCAGCAGCACCAGCAGCGGTGCCAGCGACAACAGGGTGTAGAACGCCAGCGACGCCGCCTGGGTCATCACGTCCGCTTCGACGAAGCGCCGGACCAGGGTGGCGGGAAGGCTGTGCTGCAGCCGCTCCAGGCGCTGCTTCAGGGCATCGGACGACGGTAGGGCCATGGCTGCAGGATCGCACACCCTTCCCGGCGGTGGCCGTGACGGGGCGGGCCCCGGCGCGGGTGGCCGGGGGGCGGGGCGGAGATCAGCCGGCCAGGGCCTGCTTGACCAGCCGGGACACCAGGCCCATGTCGGCCTGGCCGGCGAGTGCCGGCTTGAGCACGCCCATCAGCTTGCCCATGTCGGCGGCACTGGCGGCGCCGGTCTCGGCGATGGCCGCGGCGATCGCCGCGCTGATCGCCGCTTCGTCCATCTTGGCCGGCAGGTAGCGCTCGATCACCCCGATCTCCGCGCGCTCGATCGCGGCCAGGTCCTCGCGGTTGGCGGCCGCGTACTGGGTCACCGAGTCCTTGCGCTGCTTGACCATCTTGTCCAGGACCGCGATGACCGCGGTGTCGTCCAGCTCGATGCGCTCGTCCACTTCCCGCTGCTTGATCGCCGCATTGATCAGGCGGATCACGCCCAGCGAGTGCTTGTCGCCGCCCTTCATGGCGGCCTTCATGTCGTCGGTCAGTTGCTGTTTCAGGCTCATGGGATCACCTCTTGCGGGATCGGGTAGGGGCGTGCGCGGCGCATTCCGTCGCCGGGTGGGAACGCAAAAAGCCGGCTCCGCTTGCGCGTGCCGGCTCCTGCTCCGCCGCGGAGGGCCGTGGCCCCCCGTTCAGCGTTTGCGTCCGATCAGTACAGGCGCTGACGCTTGGTGACGTCGCGCGAGGTGCGGCGCAGCTGGCGCTTCACCGCAGCAGCGGCCTTGCGCTTGCGTTCCTGGGTCGGCTTTTCGTAGAACTCGCGCTTGCGGGTCTCGGCCAGCACGCCGGCCTTTTCGCAGGTGCGCTTGAAGCGGCGGAGCGCAAACTCGAAAGGTTCGTTCTCGCGGACTTTGACGCTGGGCATGGAATCTCCGGGACACAGTGAGACCGGGTCACGCCCGGTGAGCCGCGCATTATATCGCCTCCACGGGAGCGCGCAAGGGGGCAATACCTGTCCTGTCCCGGGCAGGCCGGCCAAGGCGGGACGCCGGGCGCCCAGTGCAGGGCCCAATGTGTGCGCCCGGGCGGGTTCGTAAACCGCCGGCGAGGGGTTCACAATGGCGGGATGAAAGTCCTCGGCATCGAATCCTCCTGCGACGAGACCGGCGTGGCGGTCTACGACACCGGCCTGTCCGGCGCGGCGGCGCTGCGCGCGCACGCGGTGTACAGCCAGATCGCGCTGCACGCCGAATATGGCGGCGTGGTCCCGGAACTGGCCAGCCGCGACCACGTGCGCAAGACCCTGCCGTTGATCCGCCAGACCCTGGACGAGGCCGGTATCGCGGTCGGCGACATCGACGGCGTGGCCTACACCGCCGGCCCCGGGCTGGTGGGGGCGCTGCTGGTCGGCGCCGGGGTCGCGCGTGCGCTGGCCTGGGGCCTGGATGTCCCGGCGATCGCCGTGCACCACATGGAAGGGCACCTGCTCGCGCCGCTGATGGAGGACGACCCGCCGGCGCCGCCGTTCGTGGCGCTGCTGGTCTCCGGCGGCCACACCCAGTTGGTCGCGGTGGAGGCCATCGGCAGCTACCGGCTGCTGGGCGAGACCCTGGACGATGCGGCCGGCGAGGCCTTCGACAAGACCGCCAAGCTGATGGGCCTGCCGTATCCGGGCGGCCCGCAGCTGGCCCGGCTGGCCGAGAGCGGGACGCCGGGGCGGTTCCGGTTCGCGCGGCCGATGACCGACCGGCCGGGCCTGGACTTCAGCTTCTCCGGGCTCAAGACCCAGGTGCTGCTGGCCTGGCGCGACAGCGACCAGAGCGCGCAGACCCGCGCCGACATCGCCCGCGGCTTCGAGGATGCGGTGGTGGATACCCTGGCCATCAAGTGCGAGCGCGCGCTGGATGCGGCCGGCTCCCGGGTGCTGGTGGTCGCCGGCGGTGTCGGCGCCAACACGCGCCTGCGTGCCCGGCTGCAGGAGGCCGCGCGGCAGCGTGGCGGCCGCGTGTGTTTCCCGCGTCCGGCCCTGTGCACCGACAACGGCGCGATGATCGCGTTCGCCGGCGCGCTGCGGCTGCAGGCCGGCCAGCACAGTCCCGCGCAGGTGACGGTCACGCCGCGCTGGGACATGGCGACGCTGCCGCCGCTGCGTGCCGCCTCCTGACCGGCGCGGCGCCCGCAGCGTGCGCGCGTGCACGGCAGGCTCGCCGGCGGGTCGTTACCATGTCCCCACATCCACCGTGACGGACGCAATGGACAAGGTATTCATCGAGGGGCTGGAGATCGACGCCCTGATCGGCATCTACGACTGGGAGCGGCGTATCCGCCAGACCCTGGTGTTCGATCTGGAAATGGGCTTCGACAACCGCCGGCCCGCGGAAACCGACGACATCGCCGACACGCTCAACTACAAGGCGGTCAGCAAGCGCCTGCAGGACTATGTGCGCGGCTCCGATTTCGGCCTGGTGGAAACCCTGGCCGAGCGCTGCGCGCGGATCGTGCTCGACGAGTTCGATGTGCAGTGGCTGCGCCTGAAGCTGAGCAAGCCCGGCGCGGTGCGCGGCGCGCGTGCGGTGGGCGTGGTGATCGAGCGCACGCGCGCACCCTGAGAACACAACGTAAGGAGGCAAACGGATGCTGGCAGCGGTAACCACGGCACCTTGGCTGAACCACCTGCAGGCCACCCTGCAGTCCTACCCCCTGGCCTATACCGGCCTGGCCCTGGCGGTCCTGCTGCTGGCGGCGATCCTCGCCAACTGGGTCACCAAGCGGGTCCTGCTGCGCGGGCTGCGGCGGCTGCTGAGCCACCTGCCCGGTGCCGAGACCGGCCGCGGCAGCCACCTGATGCGGGTGATCTCGCGGCTGTCCAACGTGGTCCCCAGCCAGGTGATCGCCGCCGGCATCAAGGTGGTGCCTGACCTCCCGCCGGGCCTGGTGGGGTTCGTCGTCGGCGCCTGCCAGGCATGGGCGGTGCTGACCGTGACCCTGGCGGTGGCGCATGCGCTGGACGCGGCCAACGTGCTGTACGAACGCCGCCCCGACGCGCGCAACAAGCCGATCAAGGGCTACCTGCAGGTCGCCAAGATCGTGATCTTCGTGATCGCCGCGCTGTCCATCGTCGCCACCCTGGCCGGCGTGGACCTGCGCTACCTGGTCACCGGCCTGGGCGCGGCCACCGCGGTGCTGATGCTGGTGTTCCAGGACACGATCCTGTCGCTGGTGGCCAGCGTGCAGATCAGCGGCGACGGCCGCATCCGCATCGGCGACTGGATCGAGATGCCCAGCCAGGACGCGGACGGCGACGTGATCGACATCGCCCTGCACACGGTGACGGTGCAGAACTGGGACAAGACCATCACCACCATCCCGACCAAGAAGTTGGTCACCGAGGCGTTCAAGAACTGGCGCGGGATGCAGGAGGCCGGCGGCCGCCGGATCAAGCGCTCGCTGTACGTGGACCAGCACAGCGTGCGCTTCCTGGACGCGGCGGGCCTGGAACGCCTGGGACGCTTCGGCCTGCTCGACGACTACCTGGCTGGAAAGCGCAACGAGCTGGAGCAGTGGAACAACCAGGTCGCGCGGTCGCACCCGGAGGAGGTCAATGCCCGCCGCATGACCAACTTCGGCACCTTCCGCGCCTATGTGGAGCGCTACCTGCGCAGTCATCCCGGCATCCACCAGGACATGACCCTGCTGGTGCGGCAGATGGCGCCGACCCCGCAGGGGCTGCCGCTGGAGCTCTACTGCTTCACCCGCTCCATCGCGTGGGACGACTACGAGGCGGTGCAGTCGGACGTGTTCGACCACCTGCTGGCGATCCTTCCCGAGTTCGAACTGCGGGTGTTCCAGGAGTCCAGCGACGCGATGCTGATGGCCGTGCGCGGGGCCAACGCCGCCGGCTAGCCCGGCGGCGCGCGATCCTGCCGTCGCGCTTCACGGCGCCGACGGTAGAATCCGCGCGTTCAATCGCGTTCGCAGACCCAAGGACAGACAGACGGTGGCAGCCGACCGTATCGAAGCGTTGATCGCGCGGATGACGCTGGAGGAGAAGGCCGGGCAGCTGGGCGTGTTCGCCGACATGGTGCGGCCGTTCGCGCCGGACGTGAATCCCGACGCCAACGTGCGCAATGCCGGCCAGGTGCTGGAGCAGGTGCGCGCCGGCCGCGTGGGCACGCTGTTCAACGGCGTGGGGGCGGCGGCGGGCCGCGAGATCCAGCGTGTGGCGGTGGAGGAAAGCCGCCTGGGCATTCCGGTGCTGCTCGCCGCCGACGTCATCCACGGCATGCGCACGGTGTTCCCGATCCCGCTGGGGGAGGCGGCGAGCTTCGAGCCGGCGCTGGCCGAGCGCAGCGCCCGGGCCACCGCCATCGAGGCGACCGCGGCGGGCCTCCACTGGACGTTCGCGCCCGCGGTGGACATCGCCCGCGACCAGCGCTGGGGGCGGGGCGCGGAATCGTCCGGCGAGGACGTCACCCTGGGCTGCGCGTTCGCCGCGGCGCGGGTGCGCGGCTTCCAGGGCGACGACCTGCGCGCGCACGATGCGCTGCTGGCCACGCCCAAGCACTTCGCCGCCTACGGCGCGGTCGCCGCCGGGCTGGAGTACGCGCAGGTGGACCTGTCGCCGCAGACCCTGCACGACGTCCACCTGGCCCCGTTCAGGGCGGCGCTGGCGGCCGGCGCGCGGACGCTGATGACCGCCTTCAACGACATCAACGGGGTGCCCGCCAGCGCCAACCGCTGGCTGCTGACCGACCTGCTGCGCGGGCAATGGGCATTCGACGGCGTGGTGGTGTCCGACTACACCGCCGACATGGAGCTGATCGCGCACGGCTATGCCGCCGACGAGCGGGATGCCACCGCCAAGGCCTTCCTGGCCGGGCTCGACCTGAGCATGCAGAGCGGCTTCTATGGCGCGCACCTGCCGGGGCTGGTGGAAAGCGGGCAGGTGCCGATGGCGGTGCTGGACGCATCGGTGCGCCGCCTCCTGCGGTTGAAGGAGGCCATCGGCCTGTTCGACGACCCCTACCGCTCGCTGGACCCGGCGCGCGAGGCCGACACGGCGCACCTGCCCGCGCACGATGCGCTGGCCCGCGATGCCGCACGGCGGTCGATCGTGCTGCTGAAGAACGAAGGCGCGCTGCTGCCGCTGCGCAGGGGCGGGCAGAAGATCGCGCTGATCGGTCCGTTCGCGCAGGACCGCGACAACCTCGAAGGCTGCTGGACGCTGTTCGGCGACAAGACGCGCTACGTGACGCTGGAAGCCGGCGTGCGTGCGGCGCTGGAGGCCGCCGCGTTGCTGGAGGTGGTGCCGGGCTGTGCGCTGGAAGCGCCGCTGGACGGCGGCATCGAGGCGGCGGTGGCCGCGGCGCGGCGTGCCGACGTGGCGGTGCTGGCGCTGGGCGAACCGCAGCGCTACAGCGGCGAGGCGCAGTCGCGGCTGGAGATCGTGCTGCCGGCCGCGCAGCAGGCCCTGGCCGAGGCGGTCGCCGCCACCGGTGCGCCGCTGGTGGTGCTGTTGCGCAACGGCCGCGCGCTGGCGCTGCACGGAGCGGTGCGCGATGCCGCGGCGATCGCGGTCACCTGGTACCTGGGCACCCAGACCGGGCATGCGGTCGCCGACGTCCTGTTCGGCGCCTACAGCCCGTCGGCGCGCCTGCCGGTGAGCTTTCCGCAGCACTCCGGGCAACAGCCGTTCTTCTACAACCGCCCCCGCAGCGGCCGCCCGGAACTGCCCGGCATGGCCGAGTTCAAGTCGCGCTGGCGCGAGATTTCCGATGCCCCGCTGTACCCGTTCGGGCATGGCCTGGGCTATGCCCGCTTCGCCTACGCCGCGCCGCGGCTGAACACCCCACAGCTGGCATGGGACGGGACGCTGGTGGTCACCACCCGCGTCGCCAACACCGGCGCGGTGGCCGGCGAAGAGGTGGTGCAGCTGTACGTGCACGATCGCGTTGCCAGCCGGGTGCGCCCGGTGCGCGAACTCAAGGCGTTCGCCAAGATCGCGCTGGCGCCGGGCGAGGCCCGCGACGTGGTGTTCCACATCGACCGCGGGCACCTGGCCTTCAGCGGCGCCGATGGCGCGTACCGGGCCGAGCCGGGCGTGTTCGATCTGTGGGTGGCGCCGTCGTCGGCCACCGGCGAGCCGGTGGACTTCGAGCTGCTGCCCGCCTGAGCCGGCGCGGGCAGCGGGGGCCGCCCGCCCGCGGCGCGGTCAGGGCGCCGGGGTCAGCTTGAGCAACCGCGCGCCGCTGCCGTCCTCCAGCAGCCACAGGGCGCCGTCGGCGTCCTCCGCCACCGCACGGATGCGCTTGCCCATGTCGAAGCGCTCGGCTTCATGCGCGCGTTCGCCCTCCAGCGCCACCCGCACCAGCGATTGCGAGGAGAGGCCGCCGATGAAGGCGTCGCCCTTCCACTGCGGGAACAGCGCGCCGCGGTAGACGATCAGGCTGGAAGGCGAGATCACCGGGGTCCAGCTCACCGCCGGCGCGATGAATTCCGGCCGGGTGGCATGGTCGGGAATCGGCCGGCCGTCGTAATGGTCGCCATTGGAGACCAGCGGGTAGCCGTAGTTGCCGCCGCGCCGGATCAGGTTCAGCTCGTCGCCGCCCTTCGGCCCCATCTCGTTCTCCCACAGCCGGCCATCGGCATCGAAGGCCAGCCCGAGGATGTTGCGGTGGCCCAGCGACCACACCTGGTCGGCCGGCGGGCCGTCGGCGGCGAACGGGTTGTCGGCCGGCACGCTGCCGTCGTCGTTCAGGCGCACGAGCTTGCCGAGGTTGCCGCCCATGTCCTGCGCGGGGTCGAACTTCTGGCGTTCGCTGGAGCTGATCCACAGCTTGCCGTCGGGCCCGAACAGCAGGCGGTGGCCGTAGTGGCCGTCGCCTTCGACCTTGGGCGTCTGCCGCCAGATGACCTGCGGATCGACCAGGCGTCCGCCGCCATCGGCGTCCAGCACCAGCCGCGCGCGCGCGACCGCGGCGCCGCGCGTACGGCCATCGCCGGCCTCCGCATAGCTGTAGTAGACCAGCCCGTTGTCGGCGAAGCCGGGGTGCAGGGCGATGTCGCCGAAGCCGCCCTGGCCGCCATAGGCCACGCCGGGTACCCCGGTGATCTCGCCGCGCACGCCGCTGGCGGGATCGAGATGGATCAGCCGGCCGGCCTTCTCGGTGACCAGGAGGCTGCGGTCGGGCAGGAACGCCAGCGCCCAGGGCTCGTCGAAGCGGGCGGCTTCCATGGCCGTGAACGGCCAGTCGGCCGGTCCGACCGCGGCCGGCGCCGCTGGGCCGGCCGCGCAGGCCGCGGTGGACAGGACGGGCGCCAGGCCCAGGGCCAGGCGGAGCAGCAGTGCACGGGACATGGCGTCCTCCTCGGTGGCAGGTACCGGAGGAGGTATAGCAGAGCCCGGCGTCCGCGGCACGAGCGGCGTGCCCGTCCCCGCACCGCCGGGGTGCGGGGACGAGCGGGGGCTCAGTGCTTGCGCGGGAACAGGTAGATCACGCCACCCACCAGGAAGGCGACCCCGGCCGCCGCCAGGTTCTGCCAGCTGGCGCTGGCGAACAGGGCCAGGCACAGCAGCAGTGCCAGCGCCGGAATCAGCGCACCGCCGGGCAGGCGCAGTGCGCCGGGGCGGTCGCCATAGCGCCGGGCCAGCACCAGCACCGCCGCGGCGGTACCGATGTAGGCGAACAGGCGGGTGGTCATCGACAGCAGCGCCAGCTGCACGAACGAGCCCGACAGCGCCAGCCCCAGCGCGATCACGCCCTGGCAGACGATCGCCGCGGCCGGCGTGCGGAAGCGTGGGTGCACGTTGGCCAGCACCTTCGGGCCGTAGCCGTCCACCGCCAGCGCGAACAGGAAGCGCGGGCCCATCATCATCGTGTTGCTGTTGGTGCCGAGGATGGAGATGGTGGCGCCGACGGTGAGGATCAGGGCCAGCGCTTCGCCGCCGAAGCGCGCGGCGGCATCGGCGAGCGGCGCCGCCGAGTCGGCCAGCCCCGGCAGCGTGCCCTGGGCCACCAGCTGCACCGCGGCGTAGATCACGGTGACGCTGACGATCATGGTGATCAGCGCGAAGGGAATGTCGCGCCGCGGGTTGCGGTACTCGCCGGCGGCGGCCGGGATGTTCTCGAAGCCGGCGTAGGCGTAGAGCAGCAGCAGCGCCGCCTCGCCCATGCGCCGCAGGTCGCCCGGATCCGGGCGCTCGCCGGAGAACGCCAGCGACCAGTCGATGTACAGCGAGCCGATCAGCACGAACAGCAGCAGGGGCAGCAGCTTGCCGATCACCAGCACGACGCCGGTGCGCGCGGCCGAACGCACGCCGACCACATTGACCGCGGTAAGGAACCCCAGCGACACGACGATCACCGCCACCCGGCCGAGGCCCTCGCCGGCCAGCGGCCAGAAGCGCGCCATGGCATCGGCCAAGGCGTTGCTCAGGGCAGCCGCGGAGCTGATCCGGGTCAGCCAGATCATCCAGCCGACCTGGAAGCCGGAGAACGGGCCGAACGCCTCGCGGGTATAGAGGTAGCTGCCGCCGGGCTGATCGAAATAACTGGCCGCCTGCGCGTAGCAGAGCACCAGCAGCGCCACTACGAGGCCGGCCAGCACCACGCCCCACAGGCTCAGCGGGCCGAGCAGGGCGACGGTGGCGGCGGGCAGCAGGTAGATGCCGCTGCCGATCACGTCGTTGATCGACAGTCCGACGATCTGCCAGCGGCTGACCGCGCGGACCAGCGTCGGGTCGTTGCCCTGCGCGCTCATGGGGCGGCTCCGGCGGTGGCGGGCAGTCCCCAGCTCTGCTGCAGGCGCCGGTATTCCGCCTCCGGCAGCAGTACGAACAACGGGTGCACGGCAGGGTCGAGCCAGGCGAGCAGGGCGGTCATGTGCCCGGGCTCCATGGCGGTGCAGCCGGCGGTGGCTTCGCCGGGCTGCCGCCACAGGTGGGCGAAGATGCAGCTGCCCTGGCCGGGCACGGCCTGCGGGTTGTGCTCGATCACGAAGCCTTCGCGGTAGCGGCGGTCGCCGTCGTTGTGCAGGTCCAGGCGCATCGGCTCGGTGGAGCCGGCCACCGCCTCGCTGCCGACCGCTTCGGCATCGACGATGCGGTTGTACAGCGGCGAATCGGGAACATCCATGCAGTAGTTCGATGCCAGCATCGGCCGGTACGGCAGCGCGCCGCCGATCCGCGAGGCATAGCCGAACGCCTCGCCGATGCCGAACACGCCGGCCGGGCTGCGGCCATCGCCTTCGCGCTTGTGCGGACCGTCCTGCTGCGACGGGTGCAGGCCCAGGCCCCAGGCGCTGCCGTTGCGGCCCAGCGCGACGTCGAAGCCGTCGCCGTGCGGGCGCCAGCCGCCATCGCCGCGCTCGTAGGCCTGCAGGTGCCCGGCGGGCGCATCCCACGACGGCGCGGTGACCACCACCAGTTGCCGGGCTTCATCCACCGGCGTGGCGGCGAGCGCGGCCGTGGTCCAGAACGTGGCTAGGACGGCCAGCGACGACAGCAGCCGCTGGGCGGGAGGACGAAACGGGAATGGCATGGTGGGGTTGGCTCCGGCAATCAGTTGTCGATCAGTTGCTGGATGCGTTCCTGGTTCATCGCCAGCTGGCGTTGACGGTCGGAATTGGCATGGCACAGCAGCACGAATACGAAGTCCAGCAGGTACTGCAACGAACAACGGTACAGCAGTTGCGCCACCGGCGGCTGCGGGTCCTGCGCGCAGATCACCAGCGACGCATCGGCATGCGCGCGCAGCGGATTGGCGGTGTGACGGGTGATGGACACCACCTTGCCGCCCATTTCCTGGAACTGCCGCGAGAGCTGCCACAGCTGCGGCAACTTGCCGAATTCGGAGAACACCAGCAGCACGTCGCCGGGCCGCGCCGCCGACAGGTTGGCGGTGATCAGGATCGGATCGGCGTGCTGCACGGTGAGGATGCCGAGCAGTGCCAGGCGCATCGCGAATTCGCGCGCGTACAGGCCGTCGTCGCCGAGCCCGTAGACGAACACCTTGGGGGCGGCGTCGACCAGCGCGATCACCGCCTCGACCTCCTCCTGCGGATTGGCGACGCGGGTTTCCTCTTCGGCCGCCGCCTTGCTGCGGCGCAGGCTCTCGGCCACCTGCAGGTAGCCGTGGGGATCGCTTTCCGGCGGCCACTCGGCGACGTCGCCGTTGCCGTTGGTGGCCACCGCGACCGCCGCGCCGACCGAGTACTTCAGGTCGGGATAGCCGCGGAAACCCAGCTTCTGGCTGAACTTGACCACGCTCGACTGGCTGATGCCCAAGGCGTTGGCCAGCTGCTGGGACGAGTAGTCGCGCAGCAGGTGAGCGTTGTCGAGGATGAAGTCGGCGATGCGCCGTTCGATCGCCGACATCTGTTCGCGCTCGGAGCGGATTTTTACCAGCGGTGGCATGGGGGTGCGGTCGGCTGCGGAGGGGAGACTCTAAAAGGATTTTCCCGAAGCGGTAAGACCCCCGTTGCGGGGCCGCGCCGTGTGCGGATGCAGCATCGGTGGGAGCGGCGTGGCCCCCCTGGGCATCGCGGGTCGGCTGCCGTCGGGCGGCGTTCGGCAGGGCGGCGGCGCGCACCGGCCATCGTTTCCCCTGCAACAGAAGGGCGACGGTAGAGTCCGTCCTCCGATGCGGGCACCGGCCCTGGCGTGATCGTCGCGGCACGGCGGCCGGCGCGTGCGCGGACGGCCGGAAACGCCGGCGGGCGGGGATGCCGCGGGCGCGGGAAAATGCGCACCGCGGCGGTCGGTGCGATGGCATGGGGCAGGGGTGCGGCAAGCTGCCTGTAGCGCCGGCAGGCGGCGGTGCACGCGCGCAGCAGGCGGAGGAGCGGCCGCGGCGGGGACGCGCGCGGGGCTTGCCGGAGGACGGCGACAACCGCATCGGTTGCCGCCGCCCGGGGGCTCACAGCTTGATCATCTCCAGCCCATGCACCTCGGTGATGCCCAGGCCGGGAGCGTCGGTGATGCTGATTTCCGACTCGTTGAAGATGACGCCGCCGCGGACCGGGTTGAACTGGATAAGCGACGGCCCGTCCAGGTCGACCTTGGTGATCGCGCCGGACTTGGCCACCGCCACGTGCACGGCGGCGGCGACGCTGATGCTCGATTCGAGCATGCAGCCGATCATGCAGGGCACGTCGTGCAGCGAGGCGATGTCGGCGACCTTGATGGCGTTGGAGATGCCGCCGGTCTTCATCAGCTTGATGTTGATGATGTCCGCCGCGCGCTGCTGGATCAGGTCGAACACCTGGTGCGGGCCGAACACGCTCTCGTCGGCCATCACCGGGGTGTTGACGCGTTCGGTGACGTACTTCATGCCGTTGATGTCGGCGGCCTTGACCGGCTGTTCCAGCAGCTCGAGCACCACGCCGGCGTTCTCCAGCGCGTTCATCGCGTACACCGCCTGCTTGGCGGTCCAGCCCTGGTTGGCGTCCAGCCGCAGCAGTGCGCGGCCCTCGACCGCGGCATGGATCGCCTTGACCCGCTCGATGTCCAGGCCGATGTCCTTGCCGACCTTGATCTTCAGCGACTCGAAGCCGCGCTCGATCGCCGACAGCGAGTCGGCCACCATCTTGTCGATGTAGTCCACGCTGATGGTGATGTCGGTGGTGATCACCGGGTCGCCGCCGCCGAGCATCTGGTACAGCGGTGCGCCGTGCAGCTGCGCCCACAGGTCGTAGATGGCGATCTCCACCGCGGCCTTGGCGCTGGTGTTGCGTTCCAGCGAGGACTGGATCAGGCCGCTGACGCGGTTGAGGTTGGCGATGTCCTCGCCGATCAGGCGCGGCTTGATGAAGCTGGTGATGGCCTCGATGATCGAGCCGTGGGTGTCGCCGGTGATCACCGCGGTGGCCGGTGCTTCGCCGTAGCCGGTATGGCCGGTGTCGGTGCGTACCAGCACCACGATGTCCTCGACCTTGTCGACGGTGCGCAGGGCGGTCTTGAACGGGGTCTTCAGGGGCACGCAGAGCATGCCCAGTTCGATGTCGGTGATCTTCATTTGTCGGTGTGTGGGCGGATACGCTGGATGTTGGTCATACGGTCGACGTAGCTGGCGGTGTCGCTGGCCATCATCGGCTGCAGCGGCGTCACCGACACGCCATTGAGTTGGGCGGGAATCCGCTTGCCGTCGACGTCGAACCAGCTGCCGCCCGCGGTGTCGTGGATCATCCAGGCCATGCCGTCGGCGTGGCCGATGGTCATCATCACATGGCCGGGGATGTAGACCAGGTCGCCGACCTGCAGTGCATCGACGGCGGCATCGCGTGGCGCCCTGGTATCGCGCTCGCCGAAGGCGATGCGGTCCAGCGCCGGGCTCACCGCCTGCGCGCTGGTGTTGCGCGGCAGCAGCACGCCCGCGCTGCGGTAGATCTCCGAGACGAAGCCGCTGCAGTCGCGGGTGTCGTAGGCATGGCCCCAGCCGTAGCGCTCGCCGAGGAACTTGTAGGCCTGGGTGATCAGCGTGCGCGGGGTCAGCGGCAGGTAGTCGTCGCTGCTGTCCTGCGAGCGCGGCAGCAGCGCCGGCACCAGGGCCAGGCTGCCATCGTCGTTGCGCACCGGCAGCTGGATGACATGGGCGGCGTGGCCCTGCTGGCCGTTGACCGGGGTCATCGCCGGCCAGTCCTCGAGCACCGGCACGCGCACGCCCATGTCCAGCTGCAGGCGCGAGACGCGCGGCTCCTCCGGTGTGTAGGCGGTGGTGGCGGTGGCGCCGGTGATCACCCGGTAGGGGCCCTCCTTGCCGTACCCGAACACCTGTCCGGCATCGCCGATGCCGACGTGGCGCTTCTCGATCCAGGCGACGTAGCGTTCGCTGGCGACCAGCAGCCACTGGCCGTCCGCGCTTTCATGCAGCACGGCCACCGCGTCGCCGGGGAACAGCGCCGATTCCTGGAAGCGGTCGATGTCGGTGTCGCCCTTGCTGGAGAACACGCGCAGGGCGGTGGGGAAGGCGCGCAGGTCGGCGCGATGCACCACCAGCCCGTACTGCAGCGGGCGGCTGGCCGGCACGCGGTCCGCGGCGAGGTTGTCGCCGATCGCCCGCAGCTGCGCCGCGTCGACGACCCTGCCCTGTACGTCGTACAGGGTGCGCGTGGGCAGCGACGAGGTGTCCGCGATCTGCTTGCGCACGAACGCGGCGCTCAGGTCTGCGGGCAGGGCCTGCAGATCGTGGATGGAGCCGTCGAGCGCCCGCATGCGCGCGTTCTGCGCGGCGACGCCTGCGCGGTCCAGGATCGGCCGGTCCGGTTCGGGCAGCTGGGCGACCCAGTGCGCGGCGGACAGGTAGTCCTCGCGCAGGCCGACCACGCCGGCGTAGTCCTGCGGCGAGGCCACCACGGACGGGGCCGCCGAGGCGGAGAGGGGAAGGATGGCGAGCAGCGACCAGCAGGCCAGGGCGAGATGACGGCGGCGGGGCCGCACGGGGACGACGTTCATGAGGACTCCCATGGGGTGCATTGGAATACTTATTCCTTTCTTCTCTGAAATCAAGAATAAATTATTGACCGGCTGCCATGTGCGTGTTACACAACCGTTACCCGCGTGTTCGTGGAAGTGTTGCCGTGGATCCAGCTTTTCGCCACATCCCAGTCGCTTTCAGGCGTGCCCGGTATCGGTGCATGGCCGGCCTGCTGTGTTTTCTGTCGACCGTCGCGGTCGCCGCCGACGGCTTGCCGGAGGTGACGGCGCGCGTGGACCGCGGCGATTTCGCCGGTGCGCAGGCGCAAATCGACGCTGCACTGCAGCAGCCGGCGCTGACCGAGGCGCAGCGCGAAGGCTACCGCTTCCAGCGCGAACGCATGCGCCGCATGCGCATGGATTTCGCCCTGGACCGTGAGCAGGCGATGGCGGCGGTGAAGCGCTACATCCCGGATCTGCGCGACGACGAATTCCGCGCCTGGGACGACGCCGGCCTGATCGAGCATCTGGACATCGACGGTGAGCGCCGCTGGTTCACCCGCGCTCCGTCCAACCTGTTCCGTGTCAGCGACGCCGCGGTCGCCCGTCGCGCCCCGTCGATCGCGCCACCGGCCCCGGGCCCGTTCGAAGTCGTGACTCCGCACCACGTGGAGGTGCTCAAGGCGGCGCAGGCCACCGGTGCCACCAGCGTCGCGCCGCGCCGCATCCGCGTCACCCAGTCGCTCAGGGTCAAGGCCGACGCGGTGCCGGCCGGCGAGACCGTGCGCGCCTGGATCCCGTACCCGCGCGCCATCGCCGGGCAGCAGGAGGACATCCGCTGGCTGGGCAGTGTTCCGGAGGGCGCCCAGGTGGCGCCGGAGGCGACCCTGCAGCGCACCGCCTACCTGGAGCGCACGGCGGTGGCCGGCACGCCGACCGAGTTCTCGGTCAGCTACGAAGTCACCGTGTACGCACGCCACATCGCCATCGACCCGGACGCGGTGCAGCCCACGCCGCAGGATCCGGCACTGGCACCGTACCTGGCCGAGCGCGCGCCGCATGTCGTGTTCACGCCGGCGCTGCGCGAGTTCTCGCGCCGGGTGGTGGGCTCGGAGACCGATCCGTACCGGATCGCGCGCAAGCTGTTCGACGCGGTGGACCGCATCCCCTGGGGCGGTGCGCGCGAGTATTCGACCATCAGCAACATCAGCGACTACGCGCTGCATGCCGACCATGCCGACTGCGGCCAGCAGACCCTGCTGCTGATCAGCCTGCTGCGGCTGAACGGCATTCCCGCGCGCTGGCAGTCGGGAATGGTGTACTCGGACGACGCGGTGGGCTACAGCAACCTGCACGACTGGGGCGCGCTGTACCTGGCGCCGTACGGCTGGGTGCCGATGGACGTGACCACCGGCGCGCTGGACAGCCCGATCCCGGCCGTGCGCGATTTCTACCTGGGCGGGCTGGATGCCTACCGCATCGCCTTCAACGACGATTACGCACAGCCGCTGGTGCCGGCGAAGCGCCATTTCCGTTCCGAGACGGTCGACTCGCAGCGGGGGGAAGCCGAGTGGAGCGGCGGCAATCTCTATTTCGACCAATGGGACTACGACTTCCAGTGGCAGGTGCTGAGGCTGCCGGAACGTTGACGTTGTGCACTACCGCAATACCTCCAACATCTGCAGGAGAGGGGCAGAGAAATGAATAGGAAAATGCTGAAGAAGGCGGCACTCTGTGTCGCCCTGGGCGCGTGCCTGGGCGGTCTGGCGGTTCCGTCCGCACTGGCGCAGAGCGTGACCGGCGCGGTTGCCGGCCGTGCCAGCGCGGGCGACACCATCACCATCACCAACACCGCCACCGGGCTCACCCGCAGCGTCACCGTGGGCCGCGATGGCAGCTACCGCATCGGCCAGCTGCCGCCGGGCGACTACCGCATGCAGGTCAACCGCGACGGTCGCGGCGACGCCGAGCCGCGCGAGGTCAATGTCTCGCTGGGCGGCACCACCACCGTCAACCTGGGCGGCAGCGAAGGCGCGGTGACGCTGGATTCGGTGCAGGTGGTCGGCGCGCGGATCGTCAACCGCGTGGACGTCTACTCGACCGAATCGTCGTTCAACATCAACCGCGAGGAACTCTCGCGCATGCCGGTGGCGCAGTCGCTGGATTCGGTGGCGATGCTGGCACCGGGCGTGGTCGGCGGCAATTCGTCGTTCGGCGGCATCAGCTTCGGCGGCTCCTCGGTGGCCGAGAACGCGATCTTCGTCAACGGCCTGAACGTCACCGACATCTACGACCGCCAGGGCTATTCGGCGCCGCCGTTCGCCTTCTTCAAGGAGTTCCAGGTCAAGACCGGCGGCTACTCGGTCGAGTTCGGCCGCTCCACCGGCGGCGTGATCAACGCCGTCACCCGCTCCGGTTCCAACGAGTTCGAGGGCGGCATGCAGGCGACCTTCGAGCCGAGCGCGTGGCAGTCCCGCGGCCGCGACCACTACCACCCGGGCAGCACCACCGACGGCCACTTCGCCAGCCGCGACGCGTCCTCGTTCATGAAGACCAACCTGTGGGCCTCCGGTCCGCTGGTCAAGGACCGGCTGTTCCTGTTCGCGATGTACGAGGACCGCGACAACCGTTCGCGCTACACCAGCGGCCAGAACGGCTGGGGCACCGGCAAGACCGGCGACGGGTTCTGGGGCGGCAAGCTGGACTGGAACATCACCGACAACCACACCCTGGAACTGCTGGCGTTCTCCGACGACAGCGAGACCAAGACCAAGAGCTACGAGTACGACTGGGCGTCGGCGCGGGTCGGCGACCTGACCGGCACCGGCACCAGCGAGAGCGGCGGTACCAACTGGTCGGCCACCTACACCGGCCACTTCGGGCAGAACTTCACCGCCAAGGCGATGATCGGGCAGAACGAGCGCAAGGCCAACACCCGCGCCGGCGGCGATGACATCTGCGACTTCATCACCAGCAACTCCACGTACAGCAGCGTCCTCGCCTCGATGCCGAACAAGACGCTGGGCTGCGCACCGCAGCGCGGCGTGGACGACATGAAGAACACCCGCGACGCCGCGCGGCTGGACTTCGAATGGGCGCTGGGCGACCACCTGCTGCGCTTCGGCGCCGACCGCGAAGTGCTGACCACCAAGCAGATCTCGCGCTACTCGGGCAGCGGCACCATGTACACCGCCTATGTGCCGACCCCGGGCTCGGAAGTGTTCGGCGGCGCCGGCGTCTACATCCCGGCGGGCGTCACCGAGATGCTGATGGGGCGCTACAACGTGTCCGGCGGCGAGTTCGAGACCGTCTCCAACGCCTTCTACATCGAAGACCAGTGGAACGTGACCCCGAACCTGCTGCTGACCCTGGGCGTGCGCTCGGACAGCTTCAACAACAAGGTCGCCGACGGCAGCTCGTTCATCAAGCAGGACAACCTGATCGCACCGCGCGGCGGCTTCTCCTGGGACATCAAGGGCGACGGCAGCACCAAGCTGTTCGGCAACGCCGGCCGCTACTACCTGCCGGTGTCCAACAACATCAACGTCAACTTCGCCGGCGGCCTGACCGACGAGTACAGCTACTTCGTGCTCGACGGCTGGAGCGAGCAGGTCAACCCGGTGACCGGCAGCCGCTACATGGCACCGATCTTCGGTCCGCAGATCGGGCCCACCGACACCAGCATGAACACCGGCTCGGGCGACCTGCGCCAGAGCGTGTCGCGCGACATCGATCCGGTCTACCAGGACGAGTTCATCCTCGGCTTCCAGTCGATGATCAACCAGGCCTGGTCGTGGGGCGTCAACGCGACCTACCGCCGCATGCACCACGTGGTCGACGACGTGCTGATCAACCACACGCCCTGCGGTCCGACCGGCCGCAACCTGTGGGTGATCGGCAACGGCGGCGAGAACATGACCATCTGGGGCGACCCGTCGATCGGTTGCGCCACCGAGGGCTGGATCACCATCGACACCTCCAAGGACGGCTACATCAAGGGAGGCAGCAACGAGGTGGTGGGCTACAAGAAGCCCAAGCGCACCTACAAGGCGGTGGAGTTCCAGATCGACCGCGCCTGGGACGACAAGTGGATGTTCAACGCCTCGTACCTGTGGTCCAAGAACGAAGGCAACCTGGAAGGCCCGGTCAACTCGGACACCAACTTCGGCTCCACCGGCATGGTCCAGCACTACGACCACCCGGCGGTGAACGAACGCTACGGTGTGCTGTTCAACGACTTCCGCCACCAGTTCAAGTTCCGCGCCGGCTACCAGATCAACGAACAGTGGTCGGTCGGTTCCACCCTGCAGGTGCAGTCGGGCGGCCCGATCACCGCCTTCGGCGTGACCTGGCCGGACGACAGCCTGGCCGCCGGCAGCTTCGCCACCGAGGGTTCGGGCGGCGGTTCCGGCTGGCTGTGCAAGGCCCAGTGCGGTTCCTGGGACACCCGCGAGCTGGAGTACAGCCCGCGCGGGGCCTTCGGGCGCCTGCCGTGGACCTGGAACATGGGGGCGAACGTGACCTGGCGCCTGCCGGTCGACGGTGTCGACCTCAGCGCACGACTGTCGGTCTACAACCTGTTCAACAACCAGACCGTCATCAACGTGCACCAGCGCTACGAGGCCGCACCGGGCCAGATGCGCGATACCTTCGGCACCGGTACCCGCTGGCAGTCTCCGCGCTACACTCAGCTGGTCGTGACCTGGAACTTCTGACCAGGTCCCGCGCAGTACGTCCGCGGAACTGCGGTTGTGAGTTCCCCCACTGGCGGCCCCTCTAGGGCCGCCATCTTTTTGGAGCGCTACCTTGGAACAAAGGGTTACACGACTTGGCACGAACGGCCTGCCGGAAGCATTCCAGCAGGTGGACCTGGCCGCCCTCGCCGCCCGCGAAGGCACGCCGCTGTATGTGTATGCGGCGCCGGCGATCCGGGAACGGGTGCGGGGGCTGCGCGAGGCCCTGGCCGGACTGGACGCGGGCATCCGCTACGCGGTCAAGGCCAACGGCAACGGCGCCGTGCTGCGGCTGCTGGCCGAGGAGGGCGCCGGTGCGGACATCGTGTCCGGCGGGGAACTGCAGCGTGCGCTGAGGGCCGGGATCGCGGCGGCCGACATCGTGTTCTCCGGGGTCGGCAAGTCCGATGCGGAGATCGCGCTGGCGCTGGAGGTCGGCATCGGCCGGTTCAACATCGAGTCGCGCGCCGAACTGGACGCCATCCAGCGCATCGCCGCCGCCCGCGGCGACCGCGCGGTCGCGTCGGTGCGGATCAACCCGGACGTGGACGCGCAGACCCACGCCAAGATCTCCACCGGCAAGGCCGAGAACAAGTTCGGCGTCTCCATCGACGAGGCCCGCGCCTGGTTCGCGGCCAAGGCGCAGTGGCCCGATGTCCAGCTGGACGGGCTGCACATGCACATCGGCTCGCAGCTGCTGAGCCTGGACCCGGTCCGCGAGGCGCTGGCGCGCATGGCCGCGTTCTGGAAGGAACTGGACGCCGCCGGCCACGCCATCGCCAGCATCGACGTCGGTGGCGGCCTGGGCGTGCGCTACCGCGAGGGCGAACACGCCCCGGACGCGCGCGAGTACGCCGACGCCATCGCCCGCGCGCTGGCCGGCTTCCGCGGCCGCATCCTGGTGGAGCCGGGCCGCTGGCTGGTGGCCGAGGCCGGCCTCGTGCTGACCCGCGCGATGCTGGAGAAGCACGGCGAGCAGCGCAGCTTCCTGGTACTGGACGCGGCCATGAACGACCTGCTGCGGCCCAGCCTGTACGACGCCTGGCACGACATCGTGCGCATCGGCGGTGCGGACGGGCGCGACGCCACCACCTACGACGTGGTCGGCCCGGTGTGCGAGACCGGCGATACCTTCGCCACCGGCCGTACCCTGCCGCGCTGCGAGGCCGGCGACCTGGTGGCGATCCTCGGTGCCGGCGCCTATGCGGCGTCCATGGGCTCGACCTACAACTCGCGGCCGCTGCCGGCCGAGGTGATGGTCGACGGTGCCCGCTATGCGGTGGTGCGCCGCCGGCAGAGCCTGGAGGAGATGCTGGGCGGCGAGCAGCCGGCCACCGACTGGAAGACGCCGTGAGCCAGGCGGGGTCCCGCGCACGGCCGCTGCTGGCCGTGCCGCTGGTGCTGTTGCTGGCGGCCTGCGCCCACCACAACCCGCTGGCGACGTGGGCGCCCTCGCCGAACTTCGACGCCCGCGGACCGGCGCTGGTGGTGCTGCACTACACCGCCGGGCGCAGTGCGCAGGAGAGCCTGCGCACCCTGCAGACCGCCAACAGCGGCGGCCGCGTCAGCGCGCACTACCTGGTGGCCCGCGACGGCACGCTGTACCAGCTGGTCGACGAGCACAAGCGTGCCTGGCATGCCGGCCCGGGGCGCTGGGGCACGATCACCGACGTCAACGCGGCCTCGATCGGCATCGAGATCGACAACGACGGCCGGTCGCCGTACAGCGAGGCGCAGATCGCGCGCCTGATCGTGCTGCTCGAGGACCTGGTCCAGCGCCTGGGCATTCCGCGCTGGCAGGTCATCGGCCACGAGGACATGGCGCCGGGGCGCAAGATCGATCCGGGCCCGCTGTTTCCCTGGAAGCGCCTGCACGATGCGGGTTTCGGGCTGTGGCCGGCGCCCGCCGCGGCACCGGCGCCGCCCGGGTTCGACGGCTGGCTGGCGATGGCCGCGATCGGCTATCCGCTGGACGACCGCGCGGCCGCACTGCGCTCGTTCCGCCACCGCTTCCGTGGCATCGATGTGCAGGGCGCGGAGCTGGATGCCGAGGACCTGCGCATCCTCCACGACCTGGCCCGGCAGCGCCTGCACCCGGGCGGTTGAACGGCGCCCCGCGGCGGCCGGAGCCGCCGTGGGGTGATCGTTGCGGCGGCAACTTTCCGGCGCGCGCGACCGGGCCTTTTGGCACCTGCCGGCATGGCCGCGGCTGCGGCAGCATCGGGACCACGACCGCTGTTCCCGGATTCCGACCCCATGCCGTTCAAGCCTCTCCTGCTGTGCCTCGCCCTGCTTCCCGGCCTTGCCCATGCCGCCGCTCCGTCCGCCGCCGATGCGGCGTTCTACGACAGCGCCGTGCAGCAGGCCTTCGACCATTACCGGTTGCCGGGCATCGCGGTGGGCGTGATCGAGGACGGCAAGGTGGTGCAGGTCGTCACCCGTGGTGAACTGGCCGTCGGCGAGGGCCGCAAGGTCGGTGCCGACAGCCTGTTCAAGATCGCGTCCAACACCAAGGCGATGACCGCGGCGGTGCTGGCGCGGCTGGTGCAGGACGGGCGCCTGCGCTGGGACGATCCGGTGACCCGCCACCTGCCGACGTTCCGCATGTACGACCCCTGGGTGACGCGCAACATGCAGGTGCGCGACCTGCTGATCCACAACAGCGGCCTGGGCCTGGGCGCGGGCGACCTGATGCTGTGGCCGGAGCCGAACCACTTCAGCCGCGAGGACATCATCGCCGGCCTGGCGCACCTCAAGCCGGCCGGCAGCTTCCGCGCCGACTACGCCTACGACAACCTGCTGTACGTGGTGGCCGGCGAGGTGGCCGCGGCCGCCGCCGGCACGCCGTACGCGCAGCTGGTGCGCGAGGAGGTGTTCGCGCCGCTGGGCATGGACCGCTGCCAGGTGGGCGAGTGGTCGCCGGCGGCGGTGGGCGACGTCGCCCAGCCGCACTACCGCCAGCAGGACCGCAACGTGGTCGGCGGGCGCGACGGCGCGCACGCGACGGACTTCCCGTCGATGGCCGCCGGCGGCGTGCGCTGCAGCGTCAACGACATGCTGCGCTGGATGCAGGCGCTGCTGGATCCGGCGCGGGCGCCGGGCTGGCTGGAGGCCGACCAGCGCCGCGCGCTGTGGACCGCGCACATGCCCATGCCGATCGGCCAGCGCCAGCGCGACTGGGACAACGCGCACTTCAGCGCCTATGGCTACGGCTGGCGCCTGTCGGACATGGACGGGCAGTGGAAGGTCGCGCATACCGGCACCCTGTCCGGCATGTACTCCTCGGTGGCCCTGCTGCCGGACCTGCGCAACGGTGCGGTGGTGTTGATCAACGGCGAGGGCGAGGCGGCGCGGACCGCGCTGATGCAGGCGCTGCTCAAGCACTGGACCGCGCCGGCCGCCGGGCACGACGTCCTCCACTATGCCGGCCTGCTGGACCGCGACGCCGCGCAGCGCCGTGCCGACGGCCACGTGCGTCCGGCGATGTCGCCCGCGACCGCGGTGACGGCGGACGATCTCGGTGGCGATGCCGGGATCTGGGCCGACCCCTGGTTCGGCCGGATCACGCTGTGCCCGGCCGACGGCGGCGTGGTGTTCGCCGCCGAGAAGTCGCCGGCGCTGCGCGGAGAGGTGATGCGCTCCGACGGCCGCCCCTGGGTGCAATGGCAGGACCTGGGCGAGGACGCGGAGGCCTGGCTGCGGTTCACGGGCGAGGGCGCGCAGCGGCGGCTGGAAATGCGCGCGATCGATCCGGACATCGACTTCAGCTACGACTACCAGGACCTGGCGTTCCGCCGGGTCGGCGACTGCCCCTGAGGGCGGCCGGAGTACGGCGGACGGGGAGCGCGGGTGCCGGCCCCGTTCCCGGGGCGAGCGCACACGGAATTTGTGCGGCGCATCGCGAAAACGGCCTTATCCCCTATTCAGCAAGCGCATGTACGGCGTTTATTGACCGTCTGATCGGCGACATGTTAAACAGATGTGAATCCAGGTTGAACGCGGTGCGTGAGCCTTCACGCACCGGGTCGCACGACCGTCCCGCCTGCCGATCCGGCCGGAGGGAAGGGCGGTGCGCCTGGGTCGGGACAGGCCGTCGCAGAGCCGTCCTGTGGCGGGCCGGCAGTCAGGGAAGCGTCCCGGCACAGTGATCCATGGAAGGCGAGGTGCGGCCCCGGGGAGGTGGCGCGTATCCATGCAATGCCTTGGCGGCCCGGTGCCGCCCCGTAGGACGGATCCAGAGCGGACCTTCCGGCCTGATGTTCCCGCCCGCGCGATGCCGGCGGGGCGGGCCGATCCCCATCGATCCGGTAGCAGCTGCAGTACCCCCCCTTTGGAGAGAGATAACGCATGTCCGTCCTGTCACGTCCCCCACGACGCCACCACCTGAGCGCGGCGCTGCTGCTGGCGCTCGGCACCCCGGCCGCCGCCTTCGCGCAGACCACCGACGCGGGCGCATCCGACGCCCGCACCCTGGACCGCGTCTCGGTCACCGGCTCGCGCATCCAGCGCACCGACATCGAGGCCGCGCTGCCGGTCACCATCATCCAGAAGGCCGAGATCGAGGCGCAGGGCATCACCTCGGCCGAACAGCTGCTGCAGCAGCTGAACATCGCCAGCAGCGGCCCGGACAGCCTGGCCGCCAACAGTGGCATCGCCCCCCCGGGCACCCGCGGCAACAACGGCGTCTCCGGCGCCAACTTACGCGGCCAGGGTGCCGACGCGACCCTGGTGCTGCTCAACGGCCGCCGGGTGGCCGCGCACGGCCTGGCCGGCCAGGTCGTGGACCTGAACTCCATCCCGTTCGCCGCGATCGAGCGCGTGGAAGTGCTGCGCGACGGCGCGTCGGCGGTCTACGGCACCGACGCCATCGGCGGCGTGATCAACTTCATCACCCGTGACAACTACCAGGGCATCACCCTGACCGGCGGCGCCGACGTCACCCAGGAAGGCGGCGGCAACATCTACCACGCCAGCGTGCTGGGCGGCTGGGGCGACCTGGACGACGACCGCTGGAACGTGTGGGCCGCGGTCAACGTCAAGAAGAACAAGATCCTGCGCGGCAACCAGCGCGATTTCGCCAACAGCTTCCAGCCCAGCCGCGGCCTGTCGCCGGATTCGCGCGGCACCCCGTTCGCCACCCTGGTCACTGGCAGCGCCGCTTCCAACAGCGACGACAACCTCATCGGCACCGGCCTGATCGATCCGGTCACCGGCCTGACCAAGACCTCGATCAACACCCTGGACCTGCCCGGCGGCCCCGGCTGCGAGAGCGGCGGCGACATGATGGGGCCGTACGACGACAAGATCTGGGCCAGCCCCGGCGCCAGCTTCGCCTGCGCCTGGGACTATGGCCGCGCGCGCACCATCCAGCAGCCGGTGGAAAGTGTGCAGGGCATCGGCCGGGCGACTTTCAAGATCGGCGACAACCATGAGTTCTTCGCCGAGTTCATGGGCTCCAAGGTCACCTCCAAGCGCCAGTTCGAAGCGCTGCAGATCACCACCCGCACCAACCCCAGCGACAGCGCGCTCGATGCGTACGAGCTCAACGCCAACACCCAGGCGACCTACGACGCGATCTACGACCAGCTGCTGGGCTACTTCGGCAACCAGGCCGGCCTGAACTACGGCAGCCCGATCGCCTACCGCTGGCGCTGCGAGATCTGCGGCACCCGCCAGATCGAGACCAGCACCAAGGCCTACCGCCTGCTGTTCGGCCTGAACGGCAGCGTCGGCAGCTGGGACTACAACCTGGGCCTGTCGCGCGCGCAGAGCGATGCGGAATCGCGTACCGCCGGCGGCTACTACTACACCCCGCAGCTGAAGGCGGCCCTGAAGAACGGCGTGCTCAACCCGTTCCTGATGCCCGGCCAGAGCCAGTCGCAGGCGGCCTACGACGCGCTCGCCGCGGCCGATGCCAGCGGCCTGCAGCTGTACAGCGGCACCACCGCCACCACCACCTTCGATGCCAGCTTCAGCGGCAGCCTGGGCTTCAAGCTGTGGGGCGAGGAGGACGTGCAGGCCGCGGCCGGCGTTGACCTGCGTCGCGAGGAGTACGAGTTCACCGGCCCTCAGGAATGGGCGGACGGCGATGCCTACGTCTACGGCCCGCCGGGCGACTCGGCCAACTACATGCCGAAGAAGACCCGCAACGTGAAGGCGGTGTTCGCCGAGTTCAACCTGCCGGTGGTGGACAGCCTGGAGGTCAACCTGGCGGTGCGCCATGACCGCTACGACGGCTTCGGCGGCACCACCAATCCGAAGTACTCGTTCAAGTGGCAGCCGATCGACTGGCTGGTGTTCCGCGGCTCCTACAGCACCGGCTTCAAGGTGCCCGACTTCGCCAAGCTGTTCCGCGGCGTCACCGAGACGCTGTACACCGGCCTGGACCTGGCCGATCCGGCGGTCTGCCCGAACGGGCAGTACAACCCGGACGTGCCGGCGTGCAGTGCGCAGATCCGCCCGGACATCATCTCCGGCGGCAACGTGCACCTGAAGCCGGAGGAAGCCGAGCAGCGCAGCCTGGGCTTCGTGCTGGCGCCGAACGGCAACTTCAACGTCAGCGTGGACTGGTGGGAGATCGAGCGCACCAACACGATCCGCAGCGGTTTCAAGCTGACGGACATGACCGCCAACTACCCGCTGTACGCGGAGAACTTCATCCGCGACGCCAACGGCAACATCACCGCGATCGACAACCGCTACATCAACACCGGCGGCACCCTGACCCGCGGCATCGAGCTGGACGCCAACGTCCGCGGCGAACTGGCCGGGGGCAACTGGAACGTCCACCTCAACGGCAACTACCTGGACACCTTCAAGACCAAGAGCTTCGACAGCGTGCCCTACAGCAGCAACCTGGTCGGCGAGTACGAGCGCTACTTCAACCTGCCGATCAAGTGGAAGCACACGCTGGGCCTGGGCTGGGCCAAGGGCGACTGGGCGCACACCCTCACCCAGGTCTACCGCGGCGGCTACAAGGACTGGCGTCCGGGCGGCGTCGTCAACGGCTATACCCCGGAGCACTGGGAGCCCAAGGTCGATGCCTATGTCACCTACAACTACAGCGTGACCTGGCGCGGCATGGACAACCTGAAGGCGACCTTCGGCATCCGCAACCTGCTCAACACCGACCCGCCGTTCACCGTCCGCTACCTGGACGATGGCGATGGCGCCGGCTGGGAAGCGCGCGTGGCCGATCCGCGCGGGCGTTCCTTCAACGTGCTGCTGGAATACACTTTCCAGTGACGCGTCCACGGGCCTGACGTCGAGGCCCGGGCGCCGCCGCCGGGAAACCGGCGGCGGTGTCGCCCCCCTTCCGGCCGCGGCAGGCGGCGGTCCTGCCCGGCATCGCGCACGCAGCGTCCGCAAGCGAGGCCCTGATGAACCCGTTCTCCCGACTGTTGCTTCCCGCCACCCTGCTGGCCCTGCTCGCGGCCTGCGGACACGCGCCGCCACGCAACCCGCTGGCGACCTGGGTGCCGTCGCCGAACCAGGACGAACGGCGCCCTAACCTGATCGTCATCCACTTCACGCAGCAGCAGTCGGTCCAGCAGAGCCTGGACACCCTGCGCGGCCGCAACAGCGGCGGGCCGGTCAGTGCGCACTACCTGATCGGCAGCAACGGCGAGCGCTACCAGCTGGTCAGCGATGCGCGCCGGGCCTGGCATGCCGGTGCCGGCAGCTGGCGCGGCCTGACCGATCTCAACTCGGCCTCCATCGGCATCGAGCTGGACAACGACGGCCGCTCGCCGTTCCCGGACGCCCAGGTGCAGAGCCTGCTGGTGCTGCTGGAGGACCTGTGCACGCGCCTGCGCATCCCGCGCAGCCAGATCATCGGGCACCAGGACCTGGCGCCCATCCGCAAGCCCGATCCGGGCCCGCTGTTCCCGTGGAAGCGCCTGGCCGAGGCCGGGTTCGGCCGCTGGCCGGCCGCCGATGCGCCGCCGGCGCCGTCCGGCTTCGACCCCTGGTCGGCGCTGCGCGTGATCGGCTATCCGCTGGAGGACCGCGCCGCCACCGTCCGCGCCTTCCGCAACCATTTCCGTGGACAGGACGGTACCGAGCTGGACGCCGAGGACCTGCGCATCCTGCACGCGCTGGCCGGCGACGGCTGAGGGCGCGGCCGTGGCAGGCGGGCGCATGGCATTTTCCTACCGCAACGGGTGTCTGGCGATGAGCACCTTCCTGGGCATGGCGATCGGTGCCACGGCCGCGGCCGACGGTGGCCGCCTGGGCCTGCCGCCGTCGCCGGCCTCGGCCGAATTCGTGCAGCAACGCACCCAGTTCCAGCTGCATGCGCTGCTGACCGAACAGCGCCATCCCCGGACCTGGAACCTGAGCGAGGTGGCGGCGGACGATCCGGCACAGGCGCTGGCGCAGCTGTTCGCGGTGGACGAGGACGTGGCCCGCGCCTTGGCCGCGCTGGCCGACGACCCGCAGCGCAGCGCCGACCTGCATGCGGCCTCGGCGGCGGTGCAGCGCGCGCTGCGCGAGGGCCACCGCCTCTATTTCTACGGCACCGGGTCCACCGGCCGCCTTGCCGAGACCCTGGAGAGCGGCCTCTGGCGTCCCTTCTGGAAGCGCATGCAGGCCGACCCGGCCTGGCCGCACCTCGCCGGCCGCCTGCCGGCGGACCTGGGCGACCGCGTACGCGGGCAGATCACCGGCGGCGACCGCGCGCTGATCAGTTCGCTGGAGGGCTTCGAGGACCTGCAGCTGATCGGCGCACTGCAGATGCGCGACGACGGCATCGGCGCCGACGACGTGGTGTTCGCGGTGACCGAAGGCGGCGAGACCTCGGCGGTGATCGGCACCGCGCTGGCCGCCGCGGGGCAACGCGGCGAAGGCAGCGACCGTGTCTGGTTCGTCTACAACAACCCGGACGACGTGCTGCGCCCCTTCGAGCGCAGCCGCCAGGTGCTCGACGACGCGCGCATCCGCAAGGTCGCGTTGCCGACCGGGCCGCAGGCGATCACCGGCTCCACCCGCATGCAGGCCACCACCACCAGCCTGTACGTGCTGGGCCTGGTGCTGGAAGACGCGCTGCGCGCGCTGCTGCTGCCGCAGTTGCCGGCAGCCGACGCGCAACGCCTGGGGCTGGACCCGCGCGACAGCATCGAAAGCCGCCTGCGCGGCTTCGCCGCACTGCAGCGCAGCGTGGCCGCCAGCGCGCCGCAGTTGGCGCAGTGGACCGTGCGCGAAGCGCAGGCCTATGCCGACGGCCGCCATGCCACCTACCTGGCCGGCGACACCCTGATGCCGGTGTTCGTGGACGTCACCGAGCGCGCGCCGACCTTCCGGCTGGCGCCGCTGGACCGCACCGACACCCGGCCGCCGGCCTCGTGGATCCGCGTATGGGCGCCGGTGGCGACGCCGCAGGCGGCCTGGGACGCACTGCTGCACCGTCCATTCCACGGGCTGAATGCCACGCGGTACGGCCCGCAGTTCGCGCAGAACGTGGACGATCCGGCGCTGCGCGACACCGCGCTGCACAGCCTGGAGCGTGCCGGCGCCGAGCAGCAGGCGCTGTACGACCTGTCCTGGTCGCCGGGCAACCGCGCGCGCCTGGCGCCGCAGCCGGGCGACCTGGGCGTACTGCTGCGCTACGCCGACGAGCCGGTGGCGGCGCTTGCACGGCAATGGTGGCAGGCCGTCGGCAATGCCGGCGCCGGCCGGCTCACCGTCACCGTGGGCCAGGGTGCGGCGTCCGGCGACGCATCGGAGACACTGGACGGTGCCGCATCGGGCATCGCCCTGGACCTGCCGCGGCGGAACGATCCGCTCGGCCTGGACCGTACCCTGGCGTTGAAGATGCTGCTCAACGCGCACTCCAGCGCGGTGATGGCGCGGCTCGGCCGCACCGTCGGCAACACCATGACCGCGGTGCAGCCGGGCAACCTGAAGCTGATCGGGCGCGCCACCTACCTGATCCAGTCGCATGTCAACGCCACGCTGGACGCCCCGGGCTGGCGCGCGCGCCACGGCGCGGTCGCTGCGCTGACCTACGCCGAGGCCAATGCCGCGCTGTACGAGGCGATCGCACAGCGCCCGCGGTTGGCCGGCGCGACGCCGCTGCCGGAGGTGGAGCTCGCGATCGTGGCGCTGCTCGAGCGCCTGCGCGGCGACGCGCCGCTGGACTGGGACGCGGCCGCCCGGCAGCTGCGCGCACAGGGCTTGAACGCCTACCTGCGCGCACAGCAGTGAATTCCGGCGCCGGCTTGCGCGCGCGCGGACGCGCATCGATGATGGAGCGGCACCCCTCACGAGGTACCGCCATGTCCATTCCCCGCTGCCTGGGGCTGTCGTTGTTGTCCGCGTGCGCCGCGACCGCGGCCGCCGCTCCTGCCGTGTCGCCCGCCACCACTCCGGCCGAGGCCGGCATGCTCGACGTGGCCACGCTGGCGCCCGGGTTCTCGCTGGACATGCGCTATGCCGGCAGCGACAACTTCACCGGCCGGCCGGTGCCCGGCTACGACGCGCCGCGCTGCTATCTGCTGGCGCCGGTGGCCCAGGCGCTGGCGCGCGTGCAGCGCAGCCTGCAGGCGCAGGGCCACGCGCTGCGCCTGTACGACTGCTACCGCCCGGTGCGCGCGGTGCAGTCGTTCGTCGTCTGGGCGCATGATCCGGCCGACCAGCAGGCCAAGGCACGCTATTACCCGAACGTGGACAAGGACCGGCTGCTGGACGGCTACATCGCCGAGCACTCCGGCCACAGCCGGGGCGCGACCGTGGACCTGGGCCTGCTCGACTGCCGCAGCGGCACCTGCGAAGAAGTGGACATGGGCACCGGCTTCGACCGTTTCGACCCGCTGGCGCACACCGACAACCCCGACATCAGCGCCGCGCAGCGCGACAGCCGGCGACAGCTGCTGGATGCCATGGAAGCCGAAGGCTTCGCCAATTACCCGATGGAGTGGTGGCACTACACCTTCCAGCCCGAGCCGACCCCCGGCACCGCCTACGACTTTCCCGTGCGCTGAGCGCGGACCGCGGCAGCTTGCCCTGCGGCGCGGGCAGCGCCCCGCCGCAACCCGCCCGCGAACGCCCCGCCGGGCAAGGCCCGGCGCTACAGAGCGGGGGGCTTTCCATGGAAGCCGGGTTTCCCGGGCCCACCCGCCATCGGTCCACTCCCCGGTAGAGCGGGGCAGCGCTCCGCTGTGGCCTGCGCATGAACGCCCGCCGGGCAAGGCCCGGCGCTACAGAGCGGGGACTTCCATGGAAGCCGGGTTTTCCGGGCCCATCCGCCATCGGTCCACTCCCCGGTAGAGCGGGGCAGCGCCCCGCTGTGGCCTGCGCATGAACGCCCCGCCGGGCAGGGCCCGGCGCTACAGAGGGGGGGCTTCCATGGAAGCCGGGTTTCCCGGGCCCAGCCGCCATCAGTCCACTCCCCGGTAGAGCGGGGCAGCGCCCCGCTGTGGCCTGCGCATGAACGCCCCGCCGGGCAGGGTCCGGCGCTACCGAGGGGGGGCTTCCATGGAAGCCGGGTTTCCCGGGCCCAGCCGCCATCAGTCCACTCCCCGGTAGAGCGGGGCAGCGCCCCGCTGTGGCCCGCGCGGGGTCCTCCCGCCGCAGGCCCTCCACCGCCGCGTCCCGGAGGGCGCCGGCGTTGCCGGCTACACTGCGGCTCCCGTCCGTTGCCACGACCGAAACCGATGAACCTGGAACTGCACTTTGGCTTGTTGGGCTCGCTGGAGGCGGCGGCGATCGCGCTGGGCCTGGGCTTCGTGCTGTTCGCGCTGTGGTGGCCGGTCTGCCGCCGCGCCGGGTTGTCGCAGGGGCATGCGCTCGGCTGGGCCAGCCTGGCGGCGATCGCCCTCGGTGCCGGCGTGGATGCATGGAACCTGTTCTATCTGGGCATGGTGCGGCTGGAGTCGCCGCTGTACGCGCGCCTGGCGCTGGCCGGCATCCACGATCCCGACCAGCTCGGCACGCGGGTGCTGCTGGAGATCACCGGCGCGCTGGTCGGCGTGGGCCTGGGATGGCGCGCGTTCAGTTACAGAAACGCGGCGGAAAGGGACAACGCGGCCGGCTGAGCGGTCATGATCGGCGCGTTGCGGCCATGGGTGGAACGATCGAATGACGGTTTTACCTGCGACTCACGCCGCACTAACCGAGGGGGTAGCGGCTTGCCGCGGCGGAGTGGTTAAACCGGTGTCTGCATGGCGGTCGCGGGGGGCGGGCGATTCAGGCCGGGCTTGCGAGGGTGGGGCCGTGCGGATTCACCGCGCTTCCCCCAAACCGCAGGAGGACACCTGATGACCGTTCGCAACCGCAACCCGCTGATCGCCCTCGTTGCCGCCGCCGGCGCCGTGCTGGCCATGCCGGCGATGGCCCAGCAGGAGATGCAGGCGCAACCGACTCCCCAGGCGCAGGAACAGGCGCCGGCCGCGCAGCCGGCGCAGGCCGCGGCCAGCGGCAACGACCAGTCCTGGGACAGCCTGGACACCGATGGCGACGGCAAGATCAGCCGTGCCGAAGCCCAGGCGCACCCGGGCCTGGCGCAGATCTTCGATGCCGCCGACACCGACAAGGACGGCCAGTTGACCCCCGAGGAATACCGGGCCTACACCGCCTCGCAGCAGAAGTAGGCCGCGGCGGCACACCCACCGATGGACGAGGGAGGAAAGCGGCCGCAGGGCCGCTTTCCTCTTTCCGGCGACGCCCGGCAGGCGCCGGCCGCGGCGGTTACGCCGGCACCGGGCGGTTGCTATGCTCCGCGCATGACCCACCGTGCTTCCCCTCCCGTCCCGGTAGCGCCGTCCATCGGCCTGGTCGGCTTCGACGGCGACGACACGCTCTGGAAGAGCGAAGACTATTACCGCCAGGCCGAACAGGACTTCGAAGCCGTCCTCGGCCACTACATCGACCTGCACGATGCCGGCACCGCGCGCCACCTGCTGGCGGTCGAGCGCCGCAACCTGGAGGTGTTCGGCTACGGCGCCAAGGGCATGACCCTGTCGATGATCGAGGCCGCCATCGAATTGACCGGCGAGCGCATCTCCGCCGCGCACCTGCGGCAGATCGTTGAGATCGGGCGCCGCACCCTGCAGCATCCGGTCGAGGTGATCGATGGCGTGCGCGATGCGGTGGCGGCCATCGCCGAGCGCTGGCCGGTGGTGCTGATCACCAAGGGCGACCTGTTCCACCAGGAACAGAAGATCGACCGCTCCGGCCTGCGCGACCTGTTCCCGCGGATCGAGATCGTCTCCGAGAAGGACCCGGCGACCTACGCCCGGGTGCTGGCCGAGTTCGCACTGCCGGCCGAGCGCTTCGTGATGGTCGGCAACTCGCTGCGCTCGGACATCGAGCCGGTGCTGGCACTCGGCGGCTGGGGCGTGCACACGCCCTACGCGGTGACCTGGGCGCACGAGGCCGAGCACGGCGTGTCCGAGGACGAGCCGCGGCTGCGGCTGGCGGATACGGCGCGGCAATGGCCGGGCGCGGTGGCCGCGATCGAGGACGGGCCGGCGCGGTGAGGCTGCCCGTGCCGCTGCCGCGCAGGGCCGTCCGCGCCGCGCTGCTGTCCGCCCTGCTGGCATGCTCCGCGTTGCCGGCGGTTGCGGCGGACGAGGAGGAAGGGGCCGCGTTCGGCTATGTCGCCGGCACCGGGGATGCCTGGCTCGACCGCCAGCTGGCCGACGTCAACCTGTATGCCGAGCGCTATCCCGAGGCCTTCGTCGACGAGGTGGTGCGCTATGGCGGTGCCCGGCGCGGCTATGTGGAGGCGCTGATGCAGCGGCACGGCTGGCTGCCCGGGGACGTCTGGTTCGCCTGTTTCTGGGGCCAGGCCATCGGCGCCAGCTGCCGCGAGCCGGTGCAGGCGCGCAGCCGGCACCCCGGCGACGGGTGGCGCCAGGTGGTGGAGCAGCTGGCGGTCGCGCCGGACAACCTGCACTGGCGTGCGGTGCGCCAGGCGCTGGTGGCCAGCTACGACCACTGGGACCGGCCGCTGCGTCTGGACGCGCTGCTGCAGCGGCAGCTGGGCGACCGCGCCCAGCGCGATGCCGCCGCCCGCGAACGCGACTGAGCGCCCGCCGGCGCACTTCCGGCCTGCGGCCGGAAGTAACCGATGCAATGGATGACCCGGCCCCTGCATCCGGGCGAAAATGGGCGTTTCCCCCACTGCTGCGCCGCGCGCCCCGACATGACCGCCGAACGTTTCGCTTCCCCCGACCATATCCGCAGCCTGTTCTCGCAGGCGATGTCGCACATGTACCGCACCGAAGTGCCGCTGTACGGCACCCTGATGGAGCTGGTCGGTGCGGTCAACGACGACGTCCTCGCCGCGGAGCCGGCGCTGGCCGCGCAGATGGCGCGCAGCGGCGAGCGCGAGCGCCTGGACGTGGAGCGGCATGGCGCGATCCGCGCCGGCACCGCCGAGGAGCTGGCCACCCTGCGGCGGCTGTTCGCGGTGATGGGCATGCAGCCGGTGGGCTACTACGACCTGTCCGTGGCCGGGGTGCCGGTGCATTCCACCGCGTTCCGGCCGGTCGATGGCGAGTCGTTGAACCGCAACCCGTTCCGGGTGTTCACCTCCCTGCTGCGGCTGGAGCTGATCGAGGACGCGGCGCTGCGCGCGCAGGCCGCCGACATCCTGGCGCGCCGCCGGATCTTCACCCCCGGCGCGCTGCAGCTGATCGAGCAGTGCGAGCGCGACGGCGGCCTGGGCGAGGACGATGCCTGGCGCTTCGTGGTCGAGGCGCTGGAGACCTTCCGCTGGCACAACGCCGCCACCGTGTCGCTGGAGACCTACCACGCGCTGCATGCCGCGCACCGGTTGGTGGCCGACGTGGTCAGCTTCCGCGGCCCGCACATCAACCACCTGACCCCGCGCACGCTGGACATCGACGCCGCGCAGGACGCGATGCACGCGCGCGGCCTGGCCGCCAAGGCGGTGATCGAGGGTCCGCCGCGCCGCGCCTGCCCGATCCTGCTGCGCCAGACCAGCTTCAAGGCGCTGGAGGAGCTCGTGCACTTCCCGTCGGGCGCGGACAATGCCGCCGGCACCCATACCGCCCGTTTCGGCGAGATCGAACAGCGCGGCCTGGCACTGACGCCCAAGGGCCGGGCGCTGTACGACACGTTGCTGGCCCAGGCCCGCGAGAGCGGCGGCGCCGGCAGCACCGGCGGCGACTACCCGCAGCGCCTGCAGGCCGCGTTCGCCGGGTTCCCCGACGACCATGCCACCCTGCGCCGCGAGGGCCTGGGCTATTACCGCTATGCCCTGACCGACGCCGGCCGCGCCGCGCCGGCGGCCGAGCGTGCGCTGCCGGCCGAGGTGCTGATCGAACGCGGCCTGGCCCATGCCGAGCCGATCATCTACGAGGACTTCCTGCCGGTCAGCGCGGCGGGCATCTTCCAGTCCAACCTCGGCGGGGAGGAGCAGCGCGCCTATGCCGCCCGCGCCAACCGCGACGCGTTCGAGCAGGCGCTGGGCGCACCGGTGGCCGACGAGTTCGCAATCTACGAGCGCCTGCAGGCGCAGTCGCTGGCGCAGTTGGCGGCCTGATCCACGGCGGGCCTGTGCCGGGCAAGCCCGGCACCTACGCGACTCCGCCACCTCGCAGCCAGCGGGGCTTGCCCCGCTGGCCGCTGTCTTGGTCTTGGCTGCCGCTTCGGTTGTTGCCGCGGCTTTCGACCTCCCGGCCGTAAAGCGAGCCGAGCACCGCCGTGGGGCGGGGACGAAGAGGCGCAGGTATTTGGGCGAAGCGAGGGGTGCGCCGTCCCCCGGCCCGCGAGAAGCGCAGGGGACCGGTGCGGCGCAGCCGCATCGGCTCACGTCCCGGCTGTGCGTGACCCGCCATTCGGCTGTTGAAAAGGCTCCTCTTTGCTCGTGCAAAGAAAAGGTAGCCAAAAGAAAGCACGCCCTGCCTTCGCGCCCAACGTGCTATGCGCGTCGGGTCCACCCCGTTGCCGGGATTTTTCGACACGAGATCCCTGTCGTGTCGAAAAACGACGTGGATCCATGCACGTCGCCCTTCGGGTTTTTCCCGCCGGCTCCGTCGCTGCGAAGGGAGCCCGGAAGTCGAAAGCGAGGAGCAACGGCACAATCACGGGCAACGGCAACGGCAACGGCAACGGCAACGGCAACGGCAACGGCAACGGCAACGGCAACGGCAACGGCAACGTGCCGCGACGACGACTTGCGTAGTGCCGGGCAACGCTCCGGCAGAGGCGTTCCCGGCTACGTTCCAGTAGGGCGTTGCGCCCTGCAGGGGACGATCAGGCCTGCGCGATCTGCCGCTGCCGCTTGCGCTCGCGGCGCCGCGCCCGCCAGCCGCGCCAATGCTGCTGCAGGCATGAGAAGACCACGTACAGCGCCGGGGTGCTCAGCAGGGTCAGGCTCTGCGAGATCAGCAGGCCGCCGATCATCGCGATGCCCAGCGGGCGTCGCAGTTCGGAGCCGTCGCCCAGGCCGATGGCCAGCGGCAGCGCCGCCAGGATTGCGACCATCGAGGTCATCATGATCGGGCGGAAACGCACGATGCTGGCCTCGCGCACCGCTTCCAGCGGCGACTTGCCGTGCTCGCGCTGTGCCACCAGGGCGAAGTCGATCATCATGATCGCGTTCTTCTTGACGATGCCGATCAGCAGTACCAGCGCGATCATCGAGATCACCGACAGGTCGGTGCCGGTGGCCCACAGCGCCAGCAGTGCGCCCATGCCCGCCGCGGGCAGGGTGGAGAGGATGGTCACCGGGTGCACCAGGTTCTCGTAGAGCATGCCCAGCACGATGTAGACCGTGGCGATGGCCGCCAGGACCAGGACCAGCATCGCGCCGGGGTCGGTGCCGCGCCGCCAGCCGCCGCGCTCGGCCTGGCGGATGTCGCCGGGCATGCGCAGGCCGGCGATGGCGGCCTTGACGATGGCGTCGCCCTCGCCGCTGCTGACGCCAGGGGCCAGGTTGTAGCTCAGGTCCATCACCGTGTACTGGTTCTGGTGGGTCACCTGCGAGGGTGCCAACCCGGGCTCCTGATGGGCGAACGCGGTGAGCGGAATCATCTGTCCGCTCTGTGAGCGCACATGCAGGTCCTCGATGGCGGCCGGGCTGGCGGTCTGCCCGGGCAGGGCGTTGACCACCACGCCGTACTGGTTGAGGTCGGCGTAGATGGTGGAGATCTGGCGCTGGCCGAAGGCGCCGTACAGCGCGCCGTCGATGGCGCCGATGCTCACGCCCAGGCGCGAGGCCTTGTCGCGGTCGATCACGATCTTCTGCATCAGCCCGCCCTTGTCAACATCCGAGCCGACGTCGCGCAGCTTCGGGTTCTGCCGCAGGACCTCCACCAGCCGTGGCAGCCACTGCGCCAGCTGTGCGCCGTCGTTGCCCTGCAGGGTCACCCGGTTCTGCGCGCCCTGGGAACCGCCGCCGCCATCCGACGGCAGGTCCTGGATCGCGCGCAGGCGCACCTCCAGGTCGGGAAAGCGCGCGGCCTTGGCGCTCAGGCGGGCGACCGCGGCGTTGGTCGGCTCGCTCCGGCCTTCCTCGCGGGTCTTCAGCTCGATGTTGAACTGCACGCTGCTGCCCTGCCGGCTGGAGCCCAGCCGCGACCCGACCATCTTCACCGCCGGGTCGGCCAGGAACATGTCGGCCAGGCGCCGCTGGCGCGCGCTCATCTCCTGGAACGACACCGTGGCGCTGGAGTTGGCGCGGCCCCAGACCAGGCCGGTGTCCTGCTCTGGGAACGAGCCCTGGCGCACGCTGCCGGCCAGCACGTAGGTGGCCACGATCAGCAGCAGCGGGGTCAGTGCCAGCAGCAGGCAGTGGCGCAGCGAGAAGTCCAGCGCCACGGTGTACACGCGCAGCATGCCGGCGTGCGCGCGGTCCAGCAGCGGGCCGATGCGCGAAGGCCGCACCGGTGCCGAGTGCGGCTGCAGGAAGCGGGCGCACAGCGCCGGGGTCAGGGTCAGCGACACCAGGGCGGAGACGATGATCGCCGCCACCAGGGTCAGGGTGAACTCGCGGAAGAACGCGCCGATCATTCCCTGGGCGAACAGGATCGGCAGGAACACGGCGACCAGCGAGGCGGTGATCGAGACGATGGTGAAGCCGATCTCGCGCGCGCCGGCCAGTGCCGCCTCGCGCCGCGCGACCCCGGCATCGAGGTGGCGCATGATGTTCTCGATCACCACGATGGCGTCGTCGACGACGAAGCCGATGGCGACCACCAGGGCCAGCAGGGTCAGGTTGTTGAGGGTGAAGCCCAGCCACGACATCACCAGCGCGGCGCCGGCCAGCGACAGCGGCACGGTCACCGCCGCGATCAGGGTCGGCGCGAGCCGGCGCAGGAACAGGGCCATGGTCAGCACCACCATGGCCAGGCTGATCATCAGCGTGATCTGCACTTCGGCCAGCGAGGCGCGGGTGGTCGGGGTGCGGTCGAAGTAGGGCGTGAGCTCGGTGCCGCCGTCCAGGTAGCCGGACAGCGCCGGGATGGCGGCCTTGACCCGGTCCACGGTAGCCACCAGGTTGGCGCCGCTGCGCAGGTACACGTACATCAGCACGCCGCGGCGGCCATTGAACCAGGCCGCCTGGTAGGCGTCCTGCTGGCCGTCGTAGACGCTGCCCACGTCCTTCAGGCGGACCACCGCGCCGTCGTGCGTGGCGATGGCGACGTTGGCGAAATCGGCGGCCTTGCGCACCTGGTCGTTGAGGACGATGGCGGTCTGGCTGCTGCCGTCGCCGAGGAAGCCCAGCGGCGAGGCCACGTTGGCCGCGCGCATCGCGTTGCGCAGGTCGTCCGGGCTCAGCCCCAGCGCGTTCATCGCGCGCAGGTTGAGGTCCACCCGCACCGCCGGGGTGGAAGCGCCGGCGATGTCCACCTGCGATACCCCGGGCAGCTGCCGCAGGCGCTGCGCCAGCAGCGAGTCGGCCAGGTTGTAGAGCTCGGCCACCGACTGCGTGTCCGAGGTCAGCGCCAGCGCGATCACCGGGTCGTCGTTGGGGTTGGCCTTCTCGTAGGTGGGGGTGCCGATGCCGGCCGGCAGGTCGGCCATCGCCGCGTTGATCGCGGCCTGCACGTCCTGGGCCGCGGCGTCGATGTCGCGGCCGCTGTTGAACATCAAGAACACCATGCTGCGGCCGTCGCTGCTGCTGGAGCGCATGGTGTCGATGCCCGGGACCTGGCCCAGGTGCCGCTCCAGCGGCGCGGTCACGGTGGCGGCCATGGTGTCGGCGTCGGCGCCGATGTTGGCGGCCTGCACGAAGATCACCGGGATGGTCAGGTTCGGCAGGGCCGCCACGCCCAGCCGCAGGTAGCAGAGCAGCCCGGCGAAGAACAACCCGATGGCCAGCAGGGTGATGCCGATCGGCCGCTTGATGAAGGGCGCGGAGAGGTTCATTCCGGAGCCTGCAGGGCGGCCTGCGGGCGGGCGCTGGCCCGCTGCGCGCGGCGCCGTGCGGCCCAGGCGGACAGCCGCTCGAAATACAGGTAGATCACCGGCGTGGTGTACAGCGTGACCAGCTGCGACAGCAGCAGGCCGCCGACGATGGCCACGCCCAGCGGGCGCCGCAGCTCCGAGCCGATGCCGCTGCCCAGGGCCAGCGGCAGCGCGCCGAGCATGGCCGCCGCGGTGGTCATCAGGATCGGCCGGAAGCGCAGCAGGCAGGCGCGATGGATGGCGTCGAAGGCCTTGGCCCCGGCCCGCTGCGCGTCCAGCGCGAAGTCGATCATCATGATCGCGTTCTTCTTGACGATGCCGATCAGCAGCACGATGCCGACGATGCCGTCCACCGACAGGCTCATGCCGCACAGGTACAGCGCCAGCAGCGCGCCGACGCCGGCCGGCGGCAGCGTGGAGATGATGGTCAGCGGGTGGATCCAGCTCTCGTAGAGCACGCCCAGCACGATGTAGATCACCGCGATGGCCGCCAGCAGCAACAGCACCACGTCGGTCTGGCTGCTGGAGAACTCGGCGGCGGTGCCGACGAACTGCGCCTGCATCTGCGCCGGCAGCCGCAGCTCGGCCACGGCCTTCTCGATCGCGGCCACGCCTTCGGACAGCGAATAGCCCGGTGCCAGGTTGAAGGACACCGTGGCCGACGGCAGCTGCTGCTGGTGGCTGACGATCAGCGGCGCGGTGCCCGGCGTGGCGGTGGCGATCGCCGACAGCGGGATGCTGCCGCCGCCGCCCAGGGCGATGCCGGTGTTGCTGTTGCCGATGCCGGTGGCGGTGGAGGAGTTGCTCGAGCTGACCTGGCCCAGCATGGTGGCGTTGCTGCCGGTCAGGGCGCCGCCGCCGTTGCTGCCGATCGCCAGCTGGTTCATCAGCGCGTTGGCGGTGCGGAACTCCGGCGCCACCTCCAGCACCACCCGGTACTGGTTGAGCTGGGTGAAGATGGTGGAGATCTGGCGTTGCCCGTAGGCGTCGTACAGGGTGTCGTCGATGGTCTGCATGGGCACGCCGTAGCGCGCGGCCTTGTCGCGGTCCACCTCCACATGCAGGGCGCGGCCATGGTCGGCGAGGTTGTTGTCGACGTCGGCCAGCTCCGGCAGCCGCCGCAGTGCGTCGGTGACGCGTCCGGCCTGGGCCACCAGCTCGGCGCTGTCCATGTCCGACAGCGAGAACTGGTAGGCGGTGGCGGCCACGCGCGTGTCCAGGGTTACGTCCTGCACCGGCTTGAGGTACAGGGCGACGCCGGGGATGTGCGCGGCGGCGGCCTGCAGCCGCGGCAGGATCTGCTCCAGCCCCCCGCGCTCGTCGCGGTCCTTGAGGACGATGCTCAGCTGGCCCTGGTTGAGCGTGGGGTTCATGGTGCCGGCGCCGATGTAGGCGGCCACGCCGGTGACCGCCGGGTCCTGGTGCAGCGCCGCGGCCACCGCCTGGGTGCGCTGCTGCATCTGCTCGAAGGCGACGTTCTGGTCGGCGATGACCACGCCGGTGATCATCCCGGTGTCCTGGTCGGGCAGCAGGCCCTTGGGGATGACCAGGTACAGCAGCACGGTCAGCGCCACCGAGGCCAGCGCGATGCCCAGGGTCAGCGGCTGGTGGCGCAGCACCCAGTCCAGGCTGCGCTCGTAGGCGCCCACCAGCCGCGACCACGCGGTGACCTTGCCTTCGGCCGCGGCGCGCTCGTGGGCGTCGTCGCCCTCGGGCAGGGCGTCGGGCCGGAGCAGGTAGGCGCACATCATCGGAGTGAGCGTCAGCGAGATCAGCATCGAGATCGACACCGCGATCGTCAGCACCCAGGCGAACTCGTGGAACAGCCGCCCGGTGACCCCCGGCATCAGGATCAGCGGCAGGAACACCGCCACCAGCGACACCGTCAGCGACAGCACGGTGAAGCCGATCTCGCGGGCGCCAGTCTCCGCCGCGTCCTGGCCGTCCTTGCCCTGCTCGATGTAGCGGACGATGTTCTCGATCATCACGATCGCATCGTCGACCACGAAGCCGGTGGCCACGGTCAGCGCCATCAGCGACAGGTTGTCCAGCGACATGCCGGCGAAGGCCATCACCCCGAAGGTGCCGAGCAGCGACAGCGGCACCGCCACCGAGGGGATCACCGTGGCCCACAGCCGGCGCAGGAACACGAAGATCACCGCCACCACCAGGCAGATGGTGAGGATGAGCGTGAACTGCACGTCATGCACCGAGGCGCGGATGGTCACGGTGCGGTCGGCGAACACGTCCAGCGCCACGTCCGCCGGCAGCATGTTGCGCAGCCCGGGCAGGATCTGGCGGATGTTCTCCACCGTCTTGACGATGTTGGCGCCGGGCTGGCGCCGCACCTCCAGCAGTACCGCGGGGCTGCCGTCGGCCCAGGCGGCGATCTGGTCGTTCTCCACCCCGTCGACCACGCGGGCGACATCGCGCAGCCGCACCGGCGCGCCGTTCTGGTAACGGACCACGACATCGTTGTAGTCGGCGGCATTGCCGAGCTGGTCGTTGGTTGACAGCGTGTAGCTCTGGGTCCGGCCGTTGAGCGACCCCTTGGGGGCGTTGACGTTGGCCTGGGTGAGCGCGCTGCGCAGGTCCTCCAGGGTCATGCCCATGTTCGACAGCTGCGCCGGGTTGGCCTGGATGCGCACCGCCGGGCGCACGTTGCCGGCGATCGAGACCAGGCCGACGCCGTCGATCTGCGACAGGCGCTGGGCGAGCACCGAGTCGGCCAGGTCGTTGACCTCGCGCAGCGGGCGCGTGGCGGACGCCAGCTTCAGGGTCAGGATCGGTGCGTCGGCCGGGTTCACCCGGTTGTAGACCGGCTGGTAGGGCAGCGAGCCGGGCAGGGTGGCCTGGCGGATCGCGGCCTGCACGTCCTGCGCGGCGGTATCGATGTCGCGCTCCATCGAGAACTGCAGCACGATGCTGGACAGCCCGGCCGAGGAGTCGGACGTCATCATGTCCAGGCCGGAGATCTGGCCCAGCTGCCGCTCCAGCGGCGTGGTCACCAGCGCGGCCATGGTCTGCGCGCTGGCGCCGGGGTACTGCGTGGTCACCACCAGGCTGGGCGCCTGGATCTCCGGCAGCGCCGCCACCGGCAGGCGCTGGTAGCCGAGGATGCCCAGCAGCATCAGGCCGATCATCAGCAGCGAGGTGGCGATCGGGCGGCGGATGAAGATGGTCGAGAAACCCACGGGCGAGTCCTGCTGCGTGCGAAAGGGGCGTGGCGGTGCGTGGTGCGGGGGGCCGGCCGGGCGCTAGCGCGCGCCGGGGCGCTGCGGGCCGTCCGCCGGGGCGGCGGCCGGTTCCGGGGGCGCCTGTCCCGGCGCCAGCGGGGTCACCGCGCTGCCCTCCTTGAGCCGGAACTGGCCTTCGGTGACCACCTTGTCGCCGGGCTGCAGGCCATGGCCGATCACCACGTGGCTGTCGTCGACCTGGCCGCCCTGCACCACCTCGCGCAGGGTGACGGTGTCGTCGGCGGCGACCAGGTACACGAAATCGCCGGTGCTGCTGCGCTGCACGGCCTCGGCCGGCACCACCACCGCGTCGGGCAGTTCGGACAGCTGCATGCGCACGTTGACGAACTGCCCCGGCCACAGCGCGCCATCGGGGTTGGGGAACTCCGCGCGCAGGCGGAACGTGCCGCTGTTGCTGCTGATCTGGTTGTCCACCACCTGCAGGCGGCCGTCCTCGTTGACCGCCTCGCCGCCTTCGCGGTCGAGCGTGGCGGTCCGCAGCGGACCGTCCTGCTGCGCGGTGCGCACCGCCTCGAGCTGCTGCTCGGGGAGGTTGAAGAGCACATGGATGGGATGCAGCTGGGTGACGGTGACGATGGGCGTGCCGGCGCCGACCACGTTGCCCGGGTCGACCGCGCGGATGCCGGTGACGCCGTCGATCGGCGAGCGGATGCGGGTGTAGTCCAGCTGTACCCGGGCCTGGTCCATGGACGCCTGCGAGGCGGCCACCGCGGCCTGGTACTGCGCGACCTGGTTGCGCAGCGTGGTCAGGTCGGTCTGGGCCACGAACTGGCGGTACTCCGGCGAGTTGGACCGCTCGAAGTTGGACTGCGCGGTGGCCAGCAGGGCCTGGTTCTGGCGCTTGCTGGCGGCGGCCTGGTCGTACTGGGCCTGGAAGGTGCGCGGGTCGATCTGCGCCAGCAGCTCGCCCTTCTTCACCGCCTGGCCCTCGCGGAAGTTCACGCTCAGCAGTTCGCCGCCCACCTGCGGGCTCACGGTGACGGTGCTGTAGGCGGTCACCGTGCCCTGGGCGGTCACGTAGACGGGTACGTTCCTGCGTTCGGCGGCGACCACGGTGACCGGCACCGGCTCCCTGTCCTGGCCCGCGGCGCGCCCGATGGCCGCGGATCCGCCCGCCTGCTTGCCGCCCCCCAGGGCCCGGTAGCCGATTCCGACGACAAGCAGGACCGTGACGGTGAGCAGCACGATCTTCCAGAAACGCGACATGCGGAAACTCCTGAGGAACCGGGGGCGGAAGGGGACGGGAAGGTCCAGAGCATAACGCCGGGATCGCCGGGCCCGTCCATGACCGATGGGCCACGCAGGCGGGCCCGTAGTGAGGTTGAACGGCCGGGAGCCGGATCGGTTGACGGTCGTCGCCGGCCGCCGTTTGCCCTACATTCACCTGACCGCCACCGAAGAGAGCAAACCGGATGAACTGTAGGAAGATGCTGTCGGTCGTACTGGGCTGCGCGCTGCTGCCGGCCACCGCCGCGGCCGCGGACCCGCGCCCGGAAGTGGCCGCGTCCGCGCAGCGGCTGCAGCGGCAGGTGGTGGAGTGGCGCCGCGACTTCCACCGGCACCCGGAGCTGTCCAACCGCGAGGTGCGGACCGCGGGCAAGGTTGCCGCACACCTGCGCGCGATGGGCCTGGAGCCGCGCACCGGGGTGGCGGTGACCGGCGTGGTCGCGATCGTCAAGGGGGCACTGCCGGGGCCGCGGATCGCCCTGCGCGCGGACATGGACGCGTTGCCGGTGACCGAGCAGACCGGGCTGCCGTTCGCCTCCACCGCCACCGCCGAATACCGCGGCGAGCAGGTCGGGGTGATGCATGCCTGCGGGCACGATGCCCATACCGCGACTCTGCTGGGCGTGGCCGACGCGCTGGTGGCGATGCGCGACACCCTGCCCGGCGAAGTGATGCTGATCTTCCAGCCGGCCGAGGAAGGCGCGCCGCCGCCGGAGCAGGGCGGTGCCGAACGGATGCTCGCCGAAGGACTGTTCAAGGACTTCAAGCCGGAGGCGGTGTTCGGCCTGCATGTGTTCTCCAACGTCCAGGCCGGCAAGATCGCGGTGCGCGGCGGACCGTTGATGGCCGCCTCGGACCGCTTCGCGATCACCGTGGACGGCCGCCAGACCCACGGCTCGGCCCCGTGGAACGGCATCGACCCGATCGTCGCCGCCGCCGACCTCATCGGCACCGCGCAGAGCATCGTCAGCCGCCGCGCCAACCTGTCCAAACAGCCGGCGGTACTGACCTTCGGCGCGATCAAGGGCGGCATCCGCTACAACATCATCCCCGACTCGGTGGAGATGGTCGGCACCCTGCGCACCTTCGATGCCGGCATGCGCGAGCAGATCTTCGCCGACCTGCGCCGCGTCGCCGAGCACACCGCCGCCGCGCATGGCGCCCGCGCGACCACCGAGATCTACGAGAACGACGGCAACCCCGCCACGGTCAACGACCCGGCACTGACCGCGCGCATGCTGCCCAGCCTGCAGGCGGCGGTCGGCCGCGACAACGTCTACGAATCGCCGCTGCAGATGGGGTCGGAGGACTTCTCGCTGTACGCGCAGCAGGTGCCGGCGATGTTCTTCTTCGTCGGCGCCACCTCCGAGGGCATCGATCCGGAGACCGCGCCGAGCAACCATTCGCCGAAATTCCTGCTCGACGAAACGGCGCTCGACGTGGGCCTGCGTGCGTTGCTGCAGGTATCGCTGGACTACCTGCACGGGGCCGGCACGGCGCCGCTCAGCGCACGCTGACCGCATACTCGGCGCTGCGCGCGGCCGGCCCGGCGGGTTCCCAGGGGCGCCGGTATTCCAGCCGCAGCCGCGCCTGGCCGGGCTGCACGGCGCGGAAGCGCAGGTGCTGGACGGTGGCGCCGCCGGGCATCGCGGCGGCGGTGTCGTCGGCCGCGGCGGCCGGCAGTGCGGCCAGCTGGGGGTGGCCGTCCTCGACCACCTGCCATCGGTAACCGGTACCGGCGTTGCCTTCCAGGGCGACGTCCAGGACCTGCCCGACCCGCAGGACCTGGAGGGCGCCGGCGCGGGCCTGCACGGTGGCCGGGGCATCGGCGGGCGGCGCCGGCACCCGGCAGGCGGCCAGGCCCAGCAGCAGGGTGACGGCCGGGAGGCCTCGGATCATGGCGGCGGCTCCTGCTCGGGACCCGGCCACGCTAACAGCTTCTACAATCGCCGCATGAACACGCCATACGATTCCAGTCTCGGCCGCGAGGTCGCCTATCCGGCCCACTACGCTCCGGAGCTGCTGTTCCCGATTCCGCGGACGGGCGCCCGCGAAGCACTGGGCCTCACGGGCGCATTGCCCTTCTCCGGCCACGACCGCTGGCACCTGTACGAACTGGCGTGGCTGGATCCGCGCGGCAAGCCGCAGGTGGCCACCGCGACGCTGTGGGTGCCGGCCGATTCGCCCAACCTGGTCGAATCCAAGTCGCTCAAGCTCTATCTGAACTCGCTCAACGCCACCCGCTTGGAGAGCCTGGAGGCGGTGCTGGAACGCGTCGCCGTGGACCTATCCGGCTGCGCCGGCGCCACGGTGAGGCTCGCCGCCGGACTGCCGCCGGTGGCCGACGCCGGCGGCGAGTCGCTGGACGGCCTCGCGCTGGACATCGACCACTACGGCCCGCCGCGGCCGGGCTTCCTGCAGGCCGACGCAGGGGCCACGGTCACCGAGACGCTGACCTCGGCCCTGCTCAAGTCGAACTGCCCGGTGACCGGGCAGCCGGACTGGGCCAGCGTGAGCATCCGCTACCGGGGGCCGCGCATCGACCGGGCGGGAGTGCTGCGCTACCTGGCCAGCTTCCGCGACCACGCCGAGTTCCACGAGCAGTGCGTGGAGCGGATCTTCCTGGACCTGGTGCAGCACTGCGGCTGCCTGTCGCTGGACGTGGAGGCCCGCTATACCCGGCGCGGAGGGCTGGACATCAATCCGCGCCGGGCCACCGCCGACTGGGCGGCCGCGCACCGGCCGCTGCGCGATCCGCGGCAGTGAGCCGCTGAACGGCCGCTGCGGTACACGCCGGCTTTACGCCGGCGCGATGGTTCCTTAACGCCGACGGTGCAATCGTTGCCCACAGGCGAGGAGGAACGACCCATGAGCAACGACAAGAAAGCCGATTTCTCGGACGTGACGTCCCAGGTCGACAGCACCGCCGGCACCGCTGCGAAGGCGGATTTCTCGGACGTGTCGGCAAGCGTGGACTCGACCGCGGCGACCGCCGGCGGCCAGCAGTACACGGTGCAGAAGGGTGACAGCCTGTCCCGTATCGCCCAGCAGCTGCTGGGCGACGGCAACGCCTGGAAGCGGATCTTCGAGGCTAACCGCGATGTGCTCGACGATCCCGACCGCATCCAGCCCGGGCAGGTGCTGAAGATCCCGCCGCGCCAGGCGTGACGCGGCCCGGCCGCGCCGCCCATCCCTTCCTACCGGAGCATTCCATGAACAAGACGTCGCTGAGCAGTGTCCTGATGATCGCCCTGGCCGGCACGCTGGCCGTGGCGGGTTGCAAGAAGAAGGACGAAACCGCACCCGAGCCGATGGCGACCAGCCCGGCGCCGATGACCGAGCCCGCCCCGCCGGCACCGTCCGCGCCGGCATTGAGTGTCGCCTCGATCACGGTCGGCAACGCCGCGGCGGCCGACAAGTCGGTGACGCCGATGGCGGTGCTCGGGGCCAAGGACAAGATCATCGTGTCGGTCCGCACCGAAGGCGCCGCCGCCAATGCGCAGCTGACCGCCAGGCTCACCTACCAGGATGGCCAGCTGGCCGGCGAGCAGAGCGCGGCACTCAGCACCCGGGGGGGTGAGACCACCAATGTCACGTTCGAGAAGGCCACCGGCTGGCCGGCGGGCAAGTACCGCGCCGAGGTGGCGGTGGACGGGCAGCCGGCCGGCAGCGCGCAGGAGTTCGAAGTGAAGTAGCGGCACCGGGGAGCTCCGCCGTCCCTCTCTCCCGGCGGAGGCAACCCATGGGCGCAGTCGCAAGGCTGCGCCCTTTTTTTACCGGTCGTCGGCAGCGTGCGGGCGGCCATCATCATGCCCGCTCCAGGATCCGCGGGCCGGGGCCGTCGGCGCCCAGGGCATCCTGCGGGTTGCGCAATGGGCATTGGTTCAGCGACAGGCAGCCGCAGCCGATGCAGCTGTCCAGCTCGTCGCGCAGCCGCGTGAGTATCTGGATGCGTTCGTCCAGGGACGTACGCCAGCCCGCAGACAGCGTACGCCATTGCGCGGCGGTGAGCTTGCTGCCCACCGGGAAATGGCTCAACGCCTGCTTGATCTCCTCCAGCGGGATGCCGGTGCGCTGGGCGACCTTGATCACCGCGATATAGCGCAGCACCACCGAGGAGAAGCGCCGCTGGTTGCCCTCGTTGCGGGTGCTGGAGATCAGCCCCTTGGCCTCGTAGAAGTGGATCGTCGAAACCGCGACTCCGGAACGCCGTGCGACCTCGCCGACCGTCAGCAGGCGCGAAAAATCGATGGACGGTGGCTCCGGCATGGCTTGACCTCAACATTGGTTGAGGTTTTATAGTGCCGCACGCCAGTCTTGGCAACCCCATCCCTTTGCTATCCGGCCGGCGCGGCTTCCAGCGTCCGGCCGTTCAGGAGTGAACGCACGTGCGCCATGTTGTCGATACTGCGCTGGACAGCCGCTGGCTTTGGCTGGCCGCGCGAATTCTTCTTGCGGTGGTCTTTCTGTCATCCGGGCTGGCCAAGCTCGTGGATTTCCAGGGTGGCATGGCGGAAATGCGCGCCGCCGGGCTTGCGCCGGACTGGTTGTTCAACGGCCTCACCGTGCTGGTGCTGCTGGGCGGTGCTCTGCTGCTGCTGCTGGATCGCGCGCTTTGGCTGGGTGCCGGTGCATTGGCGGTGTTCCTGCTGCTCACCATCGCGCTGGTGCACCGCTTCTGGGCGCTGCCCGCGCCGCAGGACAAGTTGGCGATGTTCTGGGCGCTGGAGCACCTCAGTGTGGTCGGTGGGCTGATCGCCGCGGCGATCGCCAGCCGCGCGCGCCGTCGCACTGCACGCACTTGAGAGGAGTCGGGCATGCGCATGAGAACTTGGCCGTGGACGCTGTTGGCGGTCATGGCGCTGTCCGGATGCGACGGAAGCGAATCCGGGGGCGGTGGCTGGCCGCTCACCAAAGTCGCATTGGCCACGGTGCAACGCAGCCCCGCCCCGCGGTCGGTGCGCGGCGTGGGTGAACTGGAGGCGGTGCGCCAGGTGGTGCTGTCGTCGGAGACGGCCGGCCGCGTCACACGCATCGCCTTCGCGTCGGGGCAGAGGGTGCGCCAGGGCGAGCTGCTGGTGCAGCTCAACGATGCACCCGAGCAGGCCGAACGCCAACGATTGCGGGCGCAGGTGCGCAATGCCGGAAGCGTGCTGGCACGCACGCGCCAGCTGCAGAGTGGGCAGCTGGTCGCGCGGCAGCAGCTCGATACCGCACAGGCCGACTACGACATGGCCAATGGCGAGTTGCGACGGATCGAGGCGTTGATCGCACAAAAGGCGATCCGTGCGCCGTTCGCGGGCGTGGTCGGCATCCGTCGGGTGCATCCGGGGCAGTATCTGGAGGCCGGCGACGCCATCGCCAGTCTGGTGGATGCGGACACGTTGCAGGTGAACTTCACGCTGGACGAGCAGGCGCTGCCGCGGCTGCATCCGGGCCTGCCGGTGAGGATCCGGGTGGATGTCTGGCCGCAGCGCACGTTCGAGGCGCGGTTGAATGCGGTCGATCCGCTGGTGGGCACGTCGCGTACGGTGCAGGTGCAGGCGCGGGTCGACAACCCCGACGGTGCGCTGCGGGCCGGCATGTTCGCCAACGTGCTGGTGGCACCACCGGAACCGGCGGTGGTGATGGCGGTGCCGGAGACCGCGGTGACCTATGCCGCTTACGGGCAGACGGTGTTCGTCGCCCGCGAGCAGTCACCGCAGAGATTGCGCGTGCAGCGGGTCGCGGTCCGGACCGGCGAACGCTGGGATGGCAGGGTGGAGATCCTGTCGGGCCTGGAGGAGGGCGAGCGGGTGGTGGTGTCAGGCCAGCTCCGCTTGAGCGATGGCCTGGCCGTGGAGGCGGTCGCGCTCGATGCGCTGCACGAAGGTACGGATGCCGGCGCGGCGGCGGCACCGGCGCCATGAGCGTGACCGATGTCTTCGTGCGCCGCCCGGTGCTGGCGCTGGCGACCGGCTGCCTGATCGCGCTGCTCGGCCTGTTCGCGCTGGGCAAGCTGCCGGTCCGCCAGTATCCGGCCCTGGAGACTTCCACGATCACCGTGGCCACCGAATACCCGGGCGCGTCCGCCGAGACGATCCAGGGCTTCGTGACGCAGCCGATCGCACAGGCGCTCTCTTCAGTGGAGGGTATCGACTATCTGTCCTCCTCGTCGGTGCAGGGGCGCAGCCTGGTGACGCTGCGTATGCGCTTGAACCGCGACTCCACCCAGGCGCTGACCGAGGCCATGGCCAAGGTCAACCAGGTGCGCTACCGGCTGCCGGAGCGTGCCTATGACCCGGTGGTCGAACTGTCCGCGGGCGACGCGACCGCGGTGGCCTATGTCGGTTTCTCCACCGGTGAGCTGTCCATTCCCGAGCTGACCGATTACCTGGCACGGGTAGTGGAACCGCTGCTGGCGGGTGTCGATGGGGTGGCCAAGGTGAAGGTGGACGGTGGCCAGGGTCTGGCGATGCGCCTGTGGCTGGATGCCGAGCGGCTGGCTGGGCGCGGCCTGACCGCCGGCGATGTCGCCGAGGCGGTGCGCCGCAATAACTACCAGGCGGCGCCCGGCCAGGTACGCGGGCAGTACGTGGTCGCCAACGTGCGGGTCAATTCGGACCTGGGCGGGGTCGAGGAATTCCTAGACCTGGTGATCCACAGTGGCGCGGACGGCCTGGTGCGTCTGCGCGATGTCGGGACCGTGGAGCTGGGCGCGGTGGCGACCCGGACCAGTGCGCAGATGGATGGCGAACCGGCGGTGTACCTGTCGCTGTTTCCGACTCCCAAGGGCAACCCGCTGGTCATCGTCGACGGGGTCCGCGCGTTGCTGCCCGAGATCGAGAAGACCCTGCCGCCCGGAGTCAGGGTCGATCTGGTGTACGAACGCGCGCGCTTCATCGAGGCCTCCATAGGCGAGGTGGTGAAGACCCTGCTGGAAGCGGTGCTGATCGTGGTGCTGGTGATCTGGTTGTGCCTGGGATCCCTGCGCAGCGTGCTGATTCCGGTGCTGGCGATACCGCTGTCGATGCTGGGCGCGGCAGCGCTGATGCTGGCGGCCGGCTTCAGTGTCAATCTGCTGACGCTGCTGGCGATGGTGCTGGCCATCGGCCTGGTGGTCGATGATGCCATCGTGGTGGTGGAGAACGTGCACCGCCATATCGAACAGGGACGGACGCCGGTGGCCGCGGCGCTGGTTGGCGCGCGCGAGATTGCCGGGCCGGTGGTGGCGATGACCCTGACCCTGGCGGCGGTGTATGCACCGATCGGCCTGATGGACGGGCTGACCGGTGCGCTGTTCCGCGAGTTCGCGCTGACCCTGGCCGGCGCGGTGCTCATTTCCGGGGTGGTGGCGCTCACGCTGTCGCCGGTGATGAGTTCCATGCTGCTCACCGACGCGGCCCCGGGGCGGCTGGCATGTCTGGCCGAGCGGACATTCGGTGCGCTCGGTCGCTGCTATGGGAGGCTGCTGCGTTACTCGCTGCGGCGTCGCTGGCTCGGTGGCGGCGTCGCGGTGCTGGTGTGCTGCAGCCTGCCGTTGCTGTACCACCTGCCGCAGCGCGAGCTGGCGCCGGCCGAAGACCAGGCCGCAGTACTGACGGCGGTGAAGTCGCCGGAACATGCCAGCCTCGACTACGCCGAGCGCTTTGCCGATGAGCTGCACCGGAAGATGGCCGCCATTCCCGAGACCACCGGCACCTGGATCATCAATGGTACCGATGGTCCGGCCGCCAGCTTCGGCGGCATCAACCTGTCCGACTGGGGTCAGCGCAAGCGGCGCGAACCGGCGATTGTCGCGGAACTGCAGGCGGCGGTGGGCGACATCGCTGGCAGTGACATCTTCGCCTTCCAGGTGGCGCCGCTGCCCGGCGGCAGCGGTGGCCTGCCGGTGCAACTGGTACTGCGCAGTGCACAGGACCACGCGGTGCTGTACGAAGCGATGGAGGGACTGAAACAGCGTGCCCGCGACAGCGGCCTGTTCATTGTGGTGGACAGCGACCTGGAATACGACAGCCCGGTGGTGCGGGTGGACATCGACCGTGCCAAGGCCGGCAGCCTGGGCATCACCCTGCAGGACATCGGTGATTCACTGGGCATACTGGTCGGCGAAAACTACATCAACCGGTTCGCGTTGTTCGGTCGCGCCTATGACGTGATTCCGCAGAGCATCGGCGACCAGCGGCTGAGTCCGCAAGCGCTGGCGCGCCAGTACGTGCGCACGGCTGCCGGAGCGCTGGTGCCCCTGTCGACCGTGGCGCGCCTGGGCATGGACGTGGAACCCAACCGCTTGAGCCAGTTCGACCAGCAGAACGCTGTCACCCTGCAGGCGATCCCGGCGCCGGGCGTGTCGCTGGGGCAGGCGGTCGACTTCCTTGCGCGCGAGGCGGATGCCTTGCCGCCGGGCTTCAGCCACGACTGGCAATCCGAAGCACGCCAGTACGTGCACGAGGGCAGTGCGCTGATGTTCGCGTTCCTGGTGGCGCTGGTGGTGATCTACCTGGTGCTGGCAGCGCAGTACGAGAGCCTGGTCGATCCGCTTATCATCCTGATCACGGTGCCGTTGTCGCTGTGCGGCGCGCTGCTGCCGCTGGCGCTGGGATGGGCGACGCTCAATCTCTACACCCAGATCGGACTGGTGACGCTGATCGGGCTGATCAGCAAGCACGGCATCCTGATGGTGGAGTTCGCCAATGCGCTGCAGGGCGAAGAAGGCCTGGACCCGGCTGGCGCGATCGTGCGCGCGGCGCAGATCCGTCTGCGCCCGGTGTTGATGACCACGGGCGCGATGGCATTCGGGGTGCTGCCGCTGTTGTTCGCCAGCGGCGCCGGCGCCAACAGCCGGTTCGGCCTCGGCGTGGTGATCGTCTGCGGCATGCTGGTCGGTACCCTGTTCACCCTGTTCGTGCTGCCCACGGTCTACACCTGGCTGGCGCGCGATCACCGGGTGCGGAGTCCGCGGGCCCGGGCACTGGCCGAGGCGTCCGGCGGCGAGGGCGTGGCCACGACGTGACTACGCACGGGAGCGCGGCCACCGTGCCCTACGTCCCGGTATGGCCGGTTTTTGCCGGCTGCCGGCGAAAACGCGACAATGCGGAGGTTTCCCTACGCAGGCCGTGCCGGCCCGCGCGTACCGGCCGGTCCACCGCCGGCAGGCGCCGGCCACGGCCGCTTTCTTCCGACGCCGTCCTCCAGAGAGTCCATACCCCCATGTCGAATACGCCGAAGATCATCTACACGCTCACCGACGAAGCCCCGTTCCTGGCGACCCAGTCGCTGCTGCCGATCATCGATGCGTACGCGACCACCGCCGGCATCGCGGTGGAGACCCGCGACATCTCGCTGTCCGGGCGCATCCTGTCGCAGTTCCCGGACTACCTGCAGGACGACCAGAAGGTCGGCGACCACCTGGCGGAGCTGGGCGAGCTGGCGACCCGTCCGGAAGCCAACATCATCAAGCTGCCCAACATCAGCGCCTCGGTGCCGCAGCTCAAGGCGGCGATCAAGGAGCTGCAGGAGCAGGGCTACGCACTGCCGAACTATCCGGACGCACCGAGCGACGACGTCGCCCGCGACATCAAGGCGCGCTACGACAAGGTCAAGGGCAGCGCGGTCAACCCGGTGCTGCGCGAAGGCAACTCCGATCGCCGCGCGCCGTTGTCGGTGAAGAACTACGCACGCAAGCACCCGCACCGCATGGGCGCGTGGAGCGGCGACTCGAAGTCGCACGTGGCGCACATGCAGGCCGGCGATTTCTACGGCAGCGAGAAGTCGGCCACGCTGGCAAAGGATGGCAGCCTGAAGATCGAGCTGCTGCAGGGCGACGGCCGTACCGTGGTGCTCAAGGAGAAGACCGCGGTCAAGGCCGGCGAGATCGTGGACGCCGCGGTGATGTCGCGCCGCGCGCTGGCCGCGTTCGTCGCCGAGCAGATCGCCGACGCCCGCGCCCAGGGCGTGCTGTTCTCGCTGCACCTGAAGGCGACCATGATGAAGGTCTCCGACCCGATCATGTTCGGCGTGGTGGTGGAGGAGTTCTACAAGGACGTGCTCGACAAGTACGCCGCCGAGCTGAAGCAGGCCGGCTTCGACGCCAACAACGGCATCGGCGACCTCTACGCGCGCCTGCCGTCGCTGCCGGAGGCGACGCAGAAGGCGATCGAGGCCGACATCGCCGCCGAGTACGCGCGGCGCCCGGCCGTGGCCATGGTCAATTCGGACAAGGGCATCACCAACCTGCACGTGCCCAGCGACGTGATCGTCGATGCGTCGATGCCGGCGATGATCCGCGACAGCGGCCGCATGTGGAATGCCGAGGGCAAGCTGCAGGACACCAAGGCGCTGATCCCGGACCGGTGCTATGCCGGCGTCTACCAGGCGGTGATCGAGGACTGCAAGGCGCATGGCGCCTTCGACCCGGCGACCATGGGCTCGGTGCCGAACGTGGGCCTGATGGCGCAGAAGGCCGAGGAATACGGCAGCCACGACAAGACCTTCCAGATCCCCGCCGACGGCACGGTGCGCGTGAGCGACGATGCCGGCAACGTGGTGTTCGAGCACCCGGTCGAGGCCGGCGACATCTGGCGCATGTGCCAGGCCAAGGACGCGCCGATCCAGGACTGGGTCAAGCTGGCGGTCTCCCGCGCGCGCCTGAGCGGCACCCCGGCGGTGTTCTGGCTGGACGCCGCCCGTGCCCATGACGCGCAGGTGATCGCCAAGGTCGAGGCCTACCTCAAGGACCACGACACCGACGGACTGGACATCCGCATCCTGGCGCCGGTGGAGGCCACCCGGTTCTCGCTGGAGCGCATCCGCAAGGGCCAGGACACCATCTCGGTGACCGGCAACGTGCTGCGCGACTACCTGACCGACCTGTTCCCGATCCTGGAGCTGGGCACCAGCGCCAAGATGCTGTCGATCGTGCCGCTGATGGCCGGTGGCGGCCTGTTCGAGACCGGCGCCGGCGGCAGCGCGCCCAAGCACGTGCAGCAGTTCGTCGCCGAGGACTACCTGCGCTGGGATTCGCTGGGCGAGTTCCTCGCCCTGGTCGCTTCGCTGGAACACCTGGCGCAGCGTTACGACAATGCCGCCGCCGCGGTACTGGCCAAGGCGCTGGACGCGGCCAACGGCACGTTCCTCGACAACGACCGCTCGCCGGGCCGCAAGCTCGGCACCATCGACAACCGTGGCAGCCATTTCTACATCGCCCTGTACTGGGCGCAGGCGCTGGCCGCGCAGGACGAGGATGCCGCGCTGAAGGCGAAGTTCGCGCCGCTGGCCAGGGCGCTGGCCGAGAACGAGCAGAAGATCGTCGAGGAACTGGTGGCGGTGCAGGGCAAGGCCGTGGACATCGGCGGCTACTACCGCCCGGTGGTGGACAAGGCCGGCCAAGCGATGCGTCCCAGCGCGACCTTCAACGCGGCACTGGCGGCCCTGTAAGCGCCACCGTCGGTACGCCGCTGGCGTAAACGCCAGGGGCCGGAGGGCGGCGGGCCGGAGCAGGTGCTCCGTTCCGCCGCCCTCCGCGTTTCCGCCGTTGTGCAGGCGAACGGCGCCGTTCGTGCGCCGCGTGCTCCTGTATGCACCGGCATCGCCCTGATCTGTGGAACCCATCACGCCCATTCGTCGCGGCGTTCGCCTAGCCTTGGTCTTCAGGTCGGGCAGTGCGTATCCATCACACACGGGGACAGGCGCATGGCTAGGGTGCTGGTCGTGGGTTCCGACATGCAGGGAGAGCAGGCCCTGCTGCAACGTCTGCGCGGCGTCGCCGCGCTGCCTGCCGGGGTACAGGTCAGCAGCTGCAACGCGCTGGATGCCTGCGACCTGCTGGTGATCAAGGACACCCCGGCGCTGCGCAATGCGGCCCTGCGCATGCTGTCCCTGCGGCCGTGGCTGCACTGCTGGGTGGAGGACCGCCACGGACGCCTGCATGGCGGGCTGTCGGATGCGCCGGTGCCGCTGGACGATGCCGCCATCGCCCGTGCGCTGGGCGACATGCAGGCCGGCAACCGGGACACCGCCGCGGCGCATGCCGCGCCGCCGAGGGCGACCGCGGAAGCCGCGACCGGGGACATCGCCGAGGGCATGCAGGCGATCATCGAGCAGCTGCGGAGCGCACTGGCCTCCGGCGGCGGACGGCTGTCGCTGTGCCTGGGCGGCGAACCGGTGCTGCTGCTGGACATCGAACAGGAGCAGGCCATCGCGCTGCGCGCGGTGGCCGGCCTGCCGCAGCTGCTGGCCGACAGTTTCGAGGCGCTGCAGCTGCAGGTGCCGACGTCGGCGGACTGGCAGCGGCTGGACGCGGGCCTGCCGCGGCATCCCCTGCGGCCGTTGTTGTGGCAGTGGGGCCAGGCCAGCAGCGTGCGCTGGCCGGACCTGGACCGGCAACTGGACGCGGGCGCGGCGGTCCGGCTGTCGCGCTGGCCGGATTTCCGCGTGCTCGGGCACGACCATGACGGCTTCCGGCTCTGCTCGCTGCTGCTGAAGCTTCCCTGCACCGCGGCGCAATGCATGCAGCTGCTGGCGCTGCCGCCGGCACAGGTGCGCGGATTCATCCACGCTGCGTACCTGGGCGGATACGCGGTGATCGAGGCGCCGTCACGGAAAGCCTCCGCGCTGTCGGTCGCCGGTACCGGCGGCCTGTTGGCGCGCATGTGGCGCAGCATGCGCCAGCGGCCGGGGCGCGTCCATGCGTGAGCACAAGATCGTGGTGCTTGGCAGCATGGGCAGCGGCAAGTCCACGCTGGTGCGCAGCATCGCCGACGGTGCGGTGGTCAGCACCGATGTCGCCAACAGCGACCGCGCGGCGGCCGACAAGCCGGCCACCACCGTCGCCCTCGACTATGCCGACATCGACCTGCCCAACGGCGACCGCCTGCGGCTGTACGGCACGCCAGGGCAGCAGCGTTTCGATTTCCTGTGGCCGATCCTGCTGCAGGGCGCGCGCGGCGTGGTGGTGCTGCTGGATGCCGCGCACGCCCAGGCCGGCGACGAACTGGCGTTCTACCTGGGGGTGGTGGCCCGGCATGCACCGGGTGTCGCGGCGGTGGTGGGCATCACCCGGCTGGACATGATCGACCACGCACCGGTGGATGCCTGGCAGCGCCAGGCGGCGCCGTTGCCGCTGCTGCCGCTGGATGCGCGCGAACGCGAACAGGGGCTCTGGTTGATGGACATGCTGATGAGCGAGATGGAAACCCACGAACTGGCGGCCAGCCATGGCTGAGGGCGGCGGACACGGGCTTCCCGACGCGGCGCTGCGCAGGCGCCTTGCACGGCCGCTGGAGGCGTTCGCCGAGCGCGTGGAAGGGGTGCGCAGCGTGGTGCTGGCCAGCGTCGACGGCTTCGCGCTGGTCCAGGCCGGCACCCAGGGCAACAGCGAGCGGCTGGCGGCCATGACCAGCGCGATGCTCGCGCTCGCCGTGGCCGTGGGCCGCGAGCTGGCGCTGGGAGACCTGCAGACGCTGATGCTGGAGGCGGGCGAGGGCAAGGTGTTGATGCTGGCGCTGCCCGCACGGCCGGCGCCGCTGCTGCTGATGGCCGCCTGCGACCGGCGCAGCGTCATCGGCCAGGTGCTGTGGAACGCACGCGAATGCGGCCAGGCGGTGCTGGCCGAACTCGGCGGTCCGTGAGCCAGACCGTCAAGGAACCACCGGCTCGAACCACATGGGGATGCACATGGCTGGATTGAATGAATCGTTGAGCGAGTTGATGGGCATCGACGGCGCGCAGGCGGTGGCGCTGGTCGACTACGAGAGCGGCATGCTGCTGGGCGAAGCCGGGTCCGGTGTGGACATGGAGGTGGCCGCGGCCGGCAATACCGAGGTGATCCGCGCGAAGATGAAGACGGCCGCCTCGCTGAACCTGGACGACTCCATCGAGGACATCCTGATCTCGCTGGGCCGCGCGTACCACATCATGCGCCCGGTCGCCAAGCGCAAGGGCCTGTTCTTCTATCTGGTCCTGGACCGCAACAAGTCCAACCTGGCGCTGGCCAGGCGCAAGGTGCAGGACGTGGAAAGCGGGCTGTCGATCTGAGTTCGCGCGGACCGTGCCGGAGCCGGTAAGGTAGGGCCTCCCGTCCAGGAGCCCAGTGGCGATGCCCTCCACCGGCCCGGCGGCGGCCGCGCAGCGGCTGGCCGCGGCGATCCATGAGGCGTTCGAGGCCTACCACGCGCGTTTCGCCGCGGTCACGCGGCGCGCGCGGCAGCGCTTCGAGCAGCGCGACTGGGCCGCGGCGCAGGCCGACGCGGTCGAGCGCATCGCGCTGTACGACCTGTGCATCGCCCAGTGCATGGCGGACCTGCCGGCGGTGGCCGGCGGACGCCTGCCGGACCGCGATGGATGGCGCGCGGTACGCGCCGCCTATGCCGGGCGGATCGAAGGGCTGATCGACGGCGAACTGTACAAGACGTTCTACAACACCCTGACCCGGCGCCTGTTCGCCACCCACGGGGTGGACGATGCGATCGAGTTCATGGCCATCGACCTGGAACCGTCCGATGCCATCACCCACCCGGTCGCGCGGCATGTCTACAGCGTGTCCGAAACGCGCCCGGCGGAGGCGTTCGAGCGCGCCCTCGCCGACGCCAGGTTCCACGTGCCCTACCGCCACCGCCTGCGCTGCGCGGCGGCCATCGCGGTGCGCCTGCAGGACGACCTGGCGCATTGGGGGCCGTACCCGGTGCGCGCCATCGAGCTGCTGGAGACGGTGTTCTACCGCGAACGCCGTGCCTACCTGGTCGGCCGCGTGTTCGGCGAGCACCGCTTCTCGCCCTGCGTGATCGCGCTGGTCAACGACGGCCAGGGACTGCGTGCCGAAGCGGTGCTCAGCCGGCGCCGCGACGTGGCCCACCTGTTCGGTGTCTCGCGCAGCTATTTCCAGGCCGACCTGCCCACCGTCGCCGATGCGGTGGTGTTCCTGCGCAGCCTGCTGCCGGGCAAGCCGGTGGACGAGATCTACACCGTGCTGGGCCGCGCCAAGCAGGGCAAGACCGAGCGCTACCGCACGTTCTTCCGCCACTTCCTGCAGAACCGGGACGAGCGCCTGGTGGCGGCCGAGGGCACGCCCGGGATGGTGATGTCGGTGTTCACCCTGCCCAGCTATCCGCTGGTGTTCAAGCTGATCCGCGACCGCTTCGCCTGGCCCAAGACGGTGAGCCGGCAGGACGTGGAGGACCGCTATGCGCTGGTGTTCAACCTGGACCGGATCGGCCGCCTGCTCGATGCGCAGCCCTACCGCCACCTGCGTTTTCCGTTGCGGCGTTTCGCCCCGGACCTGCTGGCGGAGCTGCAGGAAAGCTGCGCGCGCAGCGTACGGGTCGAGGGCGACGACCTGGTGATCGCGCTGTGTTATGTGCAGCGGCGCTTCCGTCCGCTCAACCTGTACCTGCGCGAACAGGGCGCTGATGCCGCGCGTTCGGCGGCGCTGGACTATGCGCAGGCGATCGTGGACATGGCGCGCAACGACATCTTTCCCGGCGACATGCTGCTCAAGAACTTCGGCGTCTCCCGGCATGGGCGCGCGGTGTTCTACGACTACGATGAGCTGTGCCGGGTCGGCGACTGCAACTTCCGGGCGTGGCCGCAGCCGCACAGCGCCGAGGAGGCGATGGCCGCCGAACCCTGGTTCCATGTCGCCCCCAACGATGTGTTTCCCGAGCGCTTCCCGTTGTTCATGGGCCTGCCGCAGTCGCTGATGGATGCGGTGCGCGAGGCGCATGGCGAGCTGTTCGACCCGCAGTGGTGGCGCGACCTGCAGGCCACGTTCGCGCGCGGCGAGCATCCCGATACGCCGCCCTATCCGCGTGCGCTGCGGCTGGCCTGAAGGTACTTCCGGATCGGGTGATCCCGCGCCGCGGTACGCGCCGGTGGCGGCCCGGTCCTTCCCGCCGTTGCCGGGCAGCCCGTGTCCCGGATACGGATGCCGCCGCTGTCACCGCGGTTACACAATGCGCCACTAGATTGCTGCGTCGCAGAAGGCACGGCGCCCACCGGCATCCCCGACAGGGCCACCGCGCCATCCGCTCCAGGGGGTGTGCGCGCGAGGGCGCCACATCGACGCAGTACCGCCACCGGGAACGTGGCGGGCCTCCATTCCGGGGATTGCATGCCCGCAGATGGCCGGCCGATGCCGGCCGCGTCCCGGTGACGTTCGTTCGCTTCCCGGCGGGAGGGCCGGGAGCGTCCGTACACCTGTCGTGAAGCAGCGCGCCCGAGTGCGCGCGCCATTCTTTGCCCAACCTTCGAGGGAGTCGTTTCACCCATGCGTACCGTTTCCCGCGTTTCCCGGACCCACCTGGCACTGGCTGTCGCTGCGGCGATGGCGATGAACCCCGCGGTGCAGGCCGCCACCGCCACCGCTGCCGATGAGGATGGCGTCCCGATGCAGGGAGCCGTGGCGTCGGCGCCGGCCGCGGACGCCGGCAGGGAGGGAGCGACCACGCTCGACAAGCTGGTGGTGACCGGCACCCGCATCGCGCGCAGCGAACTGGAATCGGTGATGCCGATCTCGGTGATGGAGTTCGAGCAGGCCAAGGACTTCGGCCGTTTCAACCTGTATGACGCGCTGATGATGAACCCGGCGGTCGGACCGGGCATCGGCGAAATGAATTCGATGGGCCAGGAGTACGACAAGGGGGTCGCCAACGTCGACCTGCGCAGCATGGGAACCAACCGCTCGCTGGTGCTGGTGGACGGCCACCGCTGGGTGTCCGGCGGCGCGCGCACCGCGGCGGTCGACCTCAACACCATTCCCTCGGTGCTGGTGGACCGCATCGAGACGGTGACCGGCGGCGCCGCGGCGATCTACGGGGCCGATGCGGTGACCGGCGCGGTCAACGTGGTGATGAAGAAGCGCATGGACGGCAGCACCGTGTCCGTGACCAGCGGCATCTCCGACAAGGGCGATGCCCAGCAGACCCACGTCTCGGCGGCCACCGGGTTCGACTTCCTGGACGGCGCCGCGCATGTCGTGATCGGCGGCAACTACATCAAGACCGACGAGATCCCGCTGCTCGACCGCTACGACAAGCTGTGGAGCTACCAGCCCAACCCGCGCAACACCGGGCCGGCCGACGGCATCCCCGACAACATCATCATCGACTACCACCAGTTCTACCGCTCCAACCATCCCACGTTCTGCATCTACGACGGCGCCAGCCGTTGCGGCAGCAACAACGGCGACTGGTACCAGCTGATCGACGGCCAGGTGGTGAACATTCCCAAGGACAGCTATACGGTCATCTCCAACGGCGACACCGGCGTCCAGGACGGCGGCCCGGATACCGCCTTCGGCATCTACGACTACATGCTGCTGCGCGACAAGTCGGAGAAGAGCTCGGTGTACGCCAACCTGGAGTTCCAGCTGACGCCGGAACTGGTCTGGAACACCAACGTCGGTCTTGCCCATACCTATGTCAGCGGCCACTCGCAGTGGCCCGGACACCGCGACGACGCGCGCCCGGTGAACTGGTGGGGACCCAACGTCGGCGGCGCCGCCGGCGGGAACCCGGGCGGCATCGCCCGCCTGGACGATCCGTTCCTGCCCGAGGCGCTGCGTGCGTTCATGGTGGAGAAGGGCCTGAGCGAGCTTCCCCTGAACCGGCATTACTCCAACCTGCCGATGTCGCGCGAGATGCACAGCCGCACGGCGATCAGCTTCGGCAGCGAGCTCAGTGGCCGCCTGAGCGACCGCCTGGACTGGCAGGGCTTCTTCCGCTACGGCCAGGTGGAGGACGACATCCGCACCAGCAACATGGTCGGCCGCAAGGAATGGCTGTACGCCCGCGACGTCACCGTCGATGCCGCCGGCAAGCCGATCTGCGCCGATGCCGGCGCGCGTGCCGCCGGCTGCGTGCCCACCAACCTGTACACCACCGCGCCGCCGAGCCAGGCGTGGGTCGACTACGTGATGCCGTACGAGCGCCATGAGGACACCCGCAACACCCTGCTCAATGCCGGCTTCGGCATCAACGGCAGCCTGTTCTCGGTGCCGGCCGGCGACATCCGCGTGGCCGCCGGCGTGGAGTGGCGCTCGGAGAAGCTGACCACCCGTGACGACCCGGATGCCGCCAAGCTGGCCAACATCATCTGGTCGCCGGGCATGGACCTGGCCGTGCACCCGTCGATGGATGCCAGCCGCAAGGTGTCCGAAGCCTATGCCGAGCTGGTGGTGCCGCTGCTCGCCGACCTACCGGGTGCCCACAAGCTGGACATCGAGGGGGCGTACCGCTACTCGGACTACAGCGACAACCCGTCCACCAACACCTGGAAGTACGGGATCATCTGGTCGCCGTTCGAAGGCCTGAGCCTGCGCGGCGTCAAGTCGTTCAGCACTCGCGTGCCGAACTTCGGCGAGCTGTATTCCCCGGTGAGCATGGTCACCCTGGGACATATCGGCGATCCCTGCCAGGACCGCCTGATCACCCAGCACCCGGAGCGTGCGGCGAACTGTGCCGCGATCGTGCCGGGCTGGACCGGACCGCTGCCGAACCCGAACGAGAACGCACCGCGGGTGTTCAGCGGCGGCAACCACGAGCTCTCGCCGGAGACCTCGGATTCGTTCTCGTACGGCCTGGTGTGGCAGCCGGGCTTCCTGCGCGGGCTGGAGGTCACCGCCGACTACTGGCAGATCGACATCGACAACGTGATCACCTCGCTGGCCTACGGCACGATCATGAACAACTGCGTCGGTGCTTCGGGCGGGCCGGACATGGGCTACTGCCAGTTCGTCCACCGTTTCACCGAGACCTCGGGCAACCATGTCGTCGGCGAGGTCGACTATGTCCAGGCGCAGTACGCCAACCTGGCCGGGCGCAAGACCCGCGGCGTCGACTTCAGCGCCAACTACCGTTTCGATCTCGGCCCGGGCCGCTACCACGTCGGCATGAACGGAACCCGGACCCTGGAGCGGCGGATCATCGCGCAGAAGGGCAGCAAGGGCACCGACTACGCCGGACAGATCCAGTACCCGAAGTTCCGCGCCAGCCTGCTCAACAGGTACGACATCGGCGATTTCAGCGTCGGCCTCAACACGCACTACGTCAGCGGCAGCCGGTTCAACGTCAACGATGCGTCGAACGAGACGCGCGAGCAGCCCAACGTCCCGGCGTACTGGCAGCACGACCTGAACATCGGCTGGCACCCCGGGCTGAAGTACTCGGTGTCGCTGGGCATCAAGAACCTCACCAACAGCCGGATCGGCCACCCGGTCATGCGCTCCTACGGCACCACCCCGCACCTCACCGCGGACACGGTGAACGCCAACAACGGCGCCGCCTACACCGACGCGATCGGCCGCTACTACTTCGCCACGCTGAAGATGGACTTCTGAGCATGAAAGCGACTTCGATCCTTCTGTGCGCGGCGCTCGCCGCCGGCCTGCTGCCGCCGGGGCCGGCGGCGGCACAGCAGACGCCGGTGCTGCGCGACCCTTCCCGGGTGCTGGTGATCGCCCACCGCGGCTGCGTGGGCGAGGCGCCGGAGGTCTCGGTGGCATCGATCCACGCCTGTGTCGGCAAGGACATCGACGGCATCGAGCTGGACATCCGCAAGACCCGCGATGGCGTGCTGGTGTCGATCCATGACGACACCGTGGACCGGACCACCGACGGCAGCGGGCGGGTCGACGGCATGACCCTGGAGGAGATCCGCCGCCTGCGGCTGCGCCGCGGCAATGGCGGGGCGTATGCGGTGGTGACCGACGAACCCGTCCCGACGCTGGAAGACATGCTGCGGGCGGCCAGGGAGGCGGGCTTCATCGTCCACCTGGACATCAAGGATGCCACCCATGCGGAGGTCGCGGCAGTGGTGCAGCGGCTGGGAATGGCCGGGCGGGCGAGCGCCTGGATAAGCGGTGCGCCGGCCGCCGCCCACCAGCCCGATCCGCGGGTGGGCGAGGTGCTGGCGATCATCCCGCGGATCCAGGAATGCCCGCCGTCGGAGCATCCGGCCTGCCGCAGTGGCGCGCTGGACGACCTGGAGGGCTTCGCCGCCTACCGCCCCGCCGGCTATTTCCTCTGGTACCGGAGCACGCCGGCCTTCTTCCAGCGCTTCAACGCGGCCGCGCGGGTGCCGGAAACGCGGGTGGCCACCGAGACGCTCTGGGAGATCGACAACCTGCCGACGCCGCAGCGCCACGCCCGCTATCGGGAGCTGCGCGCGCTCGGCGCCACGCTGTTCCTGACCGACAAGCCGGCGGACATGGCGCGCGTCCTGCGTGGCCAGGGCGGAGAAGGATGATGGGCCGTCCGTACAGGTCGCTGGCCGCGCTGCTGCTGTGCGCCGCCAGCGCCGCGGCCCTGGGCGCGGGGCCGATGATCGTCGCGCACCGTGGTGGCGCGCTGGCCTGGCCCGAGAACAGCCTGCATGCGTTCCGGATGGCGGAGCAGGCCGGGGTCGAGTTCCTCGAATTCGACCTGCAGATGACGGCCGACAACCAGCTGCTGGTGACGCACGACGCCGACATCAACCCCCAGTTCTGCACCCCGGAAGCCGGGTCGGGGCTGGTGGCCAAGCCGGTGCGGGTACTGACCCTGGCGCAGAGCCGCGGATTCGACTGCGGTGCGCGCTCGCGCGCGATCTACCCGGAGGCGGAGAAGCGTCCGGGCACGCGCATGCCGGCGCTGGAAGAGGTGTTCGCCGCGTTCAGCGGCAACACGCGCATCCGCTATTTCATCGAGACCAAGCTGCCCGGGGAGCGCGCCGCAGGGGCGCCGGTCGACACCACGCTGTATGCGGCCAAGCTCGACCAGCTGATACGCAGGTACGGCCTGGAGGAACGGGTCGTCCTGCAGTCCTTCGACTGGCGCACACTGCGGGCGATGCGCGAGCTCAATCCGGCGGTGCGTACCTGTCCCCTGGGCGTGCCGCGGAACAGTGCCGACTACCACGCCACCGTGCGCGAGCTGCAGGCCGGCTGCATCGTGCTGGCGGCCGAGGAGACCACGCCGGCGCAGGTCGCGCGGTTCCAGCGCGACGGGGTGCTGGTGTTCTCGGGCGTGATCGACGCGCCCGGCGACTGGGAGACGGCGGTGGAGACCGGCTACGACGCCATCTTCACCAACGATCCGGTCGGTGCCGGCGACTACCTGCGCGCCAGGGGCCTGCGGCGCTGACGCCGCCAACGGGGCGGTCGCGACGGCCGCAGCGGCCGGCCGTCGCGGAGCGGGCGCTGGAGGGGGAAGGGCGGATGCGCCCGCACGCCGGGCCTGCGGCCCACAACGCACAAGGCCTCCGGGAATCCCGGAGGCCTTGTGCGTGTCGCACCGGGCCCGCGGGCCTCAGCGCTTCATCGAGCTGAAGAACTCGTCGTTGGACTTGGTGTTCTTCATCTTGTCGAGCAGGAACTCCATCGCCGCGATCTCGTCCATGGGATGCAGCAGCTTGCGCAGGATCCAGATCTTCTGCAGCAGCTCCGGCTCGATCAGCAGGTCCTCGCGGCGGGTGCCGGAGCGGTTGATGTCGATGGCCGGGTAGACCCGCTTCTCGGTGATGCGGCGGTTCAGGTGCACTTCGCTGTTGCCGGTGCCCTTGAACTCCTCGTAGATCACCTCGTCCATCTTCGAGCCGGTTTCCACCAGCGCGGTGGCGATGATGGTCAGGCTGCCGCCTTCCTCCACGTTGCGCGCGGCACCGAAGAAGCGCTTCGGGCGGTGCAGGGCATTGGCGTCCACGCCGCCGGTCAGCACCTTGCCGGAGCTGGGCACGACATTGTTGTAGGCACGCGCCAGGCGGGTGATCGAGTCGAGCAGGATCACCACGTCCTTCTTGTGCTCGACCAGGCGCTTGGCGCGCTCGATCACCATCTCGGCGACCTGCACGTGGCGCGCGGCCGGCTCGTCGAAGGTCGAGGAGACCACTTCGCCGCGCACGGTGCGCTGCATCTCGGTCACTTCTTCCGGGCGCTCGTCCACCAGCAGCACGATCATGTGCACTTCCGGGTGGTTGGTGGTGATGGCCGTGGCGATCTGCTGCATCATCATCGTCTTGCCGGCCTTGGGCGGGGAGACGATGAGCGCGCGCTGGCCCTTGCCCTGCGGCGCCATCAGGTCGAGGATGCGGCCGGTGATGTCTTCCGAGGAACCGTTGCCGCGCTCCAGGGTGAAGCGCTTGCGCGGGAACAGCGGGGTCAGGTTCTCGAACAGCACCTTGTTCTTGGACGCTTCGATCGGCTCACCGTTGATGGTGTCGACGATGTTCAGCGCGAAGTAGCGCTCGCCGTCCTTGGGGAAGCGGATGCGGCCGGCGATATGGTCGCCGGTGCGCAGGTTGAAGCGGCGGATCTGGCTGGGCGAGATGTAGGTGTCGTCCGGGCCGGCCAGGTAGCTGGCCTCGGCCGCGCGCAGGAAGCCGAAGCCGTCGGGCAGGATCTCCAGCACGCCGTCGGCGGCCACGCCGTCGCCGTGGCGGGTGAGCACCTTGAGCAGCGCGAAGATCACGTCCTGCTTGCGCGCGCGGGCCACGCCGTCGTGGATGCTGAGCTGGTCGGCGATCTCCAGCAGCTTGTGCGCCGGCATCCGCTTCAGGTCGCTCAGCGAGTAGGCCGGGAAGCCTTCCGGCACGTTGGGATGCGGACGCGGCACGAAGGGCTCGCCGCCGCCGTCCTGCGGCATGCCATTGTCGTCGCGGTAGCGGTCGCGGTTGCGCTCGCGGCGGTTGCGGAAGCGCTCGCGGCGGTTGCCCTGACCCTGGCCTTGGCCCTGCGGACTCTGCTGGCCGCTGCGCTGCGACGAGCCGCCGGTGCCGTCGCCACGGGGTTCGCCGCCTTCCTGGCCGGCCTGCGGGCCGCCGTCGGTCGCTGTCGGCGCACGGTGCTCGGTGTCCGCCGGCGGCGCGGAGGCATCGGCAGCCGGAAGCGGCAGCGCGGACTGCGCCGGGGGAGCCGCGGCGGGAGTGGACGCGGGGGCGCCGGCATCGCCGGTGTCGGCGACCTTGGCGGCACGCGGCTTGCGCACGCGCTTTTCGACGGGTGCGTCGGCGCTCCCGGTTTCGGAAGGAGTGTTCTCGGACAAGTGCTTGATTCCTCTCGCTGACGTGCGAGCGCCCAGCAGGGCGGCGAACTGGTTGGGAATGATCCGGACGAGAACCCGGCCGGAGGGTGCGGCAGGCGAAGGCTGCCGGATGTCGCGACACTACCACCGCCACGCGCGGCGGCGCAAGGTCGCGGGAAATCGTCGTTGGGCCGCGGTATGGCTGGCCCGGAGCCGGCGGTGGCGGCCGCCGGCCGGGGGGGTCAGGCCAGCGCCTTGTCGATCATCTGGCTCAGCTGGCCCTTGCCGACGGCGCCGATCTGGGTGGCCTGGATCTGGCCATCCTTGAACAACAGCAGCATCGGGATCGAGCGCACGTGGTACTTGACCGCGGTGGCGCGGTTCTCGTCGACGTTGAGCTTGGCGATCTTCAGCTTGCCGTCGTAGGCGTCGGCCAGTTCGTCCAGCACCGGGGAAATCATCTTGCAGGGACCGCACCATTCGGCCCAGAAGTCCACCAGTACCGGGGTGTCGGACTGCAGCACGGCGGCCTCGAAATCGGCGTCGCCGACGTGTAGAACCTTATCGCTCACTTGGGGAGTCTCCTGAGGCAATGCGACGACCCATGCCGGGTTGGCCTCCGCATTGCGCTAAACTGGGGCATTGCGCGGACAGAAGGCATGGCCTTGGCGTCGCGCGACCCGGCGCAGGGGCCGCAGTGTGCGACGGGGCCCGATACGATGCAAGCCGCCCGGCCGTTGGCCGACCGCCACTACACAAGACAGAATTAATGAGCGACAAACCGCTGACCGATGTGACCTTTTCCTCCTTCGAACTGCAACCGGCGCTGCTGGCCGGACTGGAAGGAGCCGGATTCACCCGCTGTACCCCCATCCAGGCATTGACCCTGCCGGTGGCGTTGCCCGGTGGCGATGTCGCCGGGCAGGCGCAGACCGGCACCGGCAAGACGCTGGCCTTCCTGGTGGCGGTCATCAACCGGCTGCTGAGCCGGGCGGCGCTGGCCGACCGCAAGCCGGAGGACCCGCGCGCGCTGATCCTGGCGCCGACTCGGGAACTGGCCATCCAGATCCACAAGGACGCGATGAAGTTCGCCTCCGACTCCGGCCTGCGCTTCGCCCTGGTCTACGGTGGCGTCGACTACGACAAGCAGCGCGAACTGCTGCAGAAGGGCGTGGACGTGATCATCGCCACCCCGGGGCGCCTGATCGACTATGTCAAGCAGCACAAGGTGGTGTCGCTGCATGCCTGCGAGATCTGCGTGCTGGACGAAGCCGACCGCATGTTCGACCTGGGCTTCATCAAGGACATCCGCTTCCTGCTGCGGCGCATGCCCGAGCGCACCACCCGCCAGACCCTGCTGTTCTCGGCCACGCTCAGCCACCGCGTGCTGGAGCTGGCCTATGAGCACATGAACGAGCCGCAGAAGCTGGTGGTGGACGCCGAGACGGTGACCGCCGAGCGGGTGCGCCAGCGCATCTACTTCCCGGCCGACGAGGAGAAGCTGCCGCTGCTGCTGGGCCTGCTGTCGCGCAGCGAAGGCGCCCGCACCATGGTGTTCGTCAACACCAAGATGTTCGTCGAGCGGGTGGCGCGCTCGCTGGAGAAGGCCGGCTACCGGGTCGGCGTGCTGTCCGGGGACGTGCCGCAGAAGAAGCGCGAGAGCCTGCTCAACCGCTTCCAGAAGGGCCAGCTGGAGATCCTGGTCGCCACCGACGTGGCCGCGCGCGGCCTGCATATCGACGGGGTCAAGTACGTCTACAACTACGACCTGCCGTTCGATGCCGAGGACTACGTGCACCGCATCGGCCGCACCGCGCGGCTGGGCGAGGAGGGCGACGCGATCAGCTTCGCCTGCGAACGCTATGCGATGGGCCTGCCGGACATCGAGGCCTACATCCAGCAGAAGATCCCGGTCGAGCCGGTCACCACCGAGCTGATGACCGCGCTGCCGCGCCCGGAGCGGCCGGCACCGGCGCCTGGCGAGGCCGGCGACGAGGACGAGAGCGTCGGCGCGATCTTCCGCGAGGCACGCGAACAGAAGGCCGCCGACGAGGCGCGCCGCGGTGGTGGCCGCAGTGGCCGCTCCGGCGGCGCGGGCCGCGGCGAACGTCGCCCGGTGGGCGAGGCCCGGGGCGAGGGCGATGCGGAAGGCCGCCGCCGTCGCCGCAAGCCGCGCCCGGAAGGCGAGCAGGCGGCCACTGTGGCCACTGCCGCCGCGCCGGGTCCGGCGGCCGAGCAGGCGCCGCCGCCGGCCGTCGAGGGCGAGCGCGCACCGCGCAAGCGCCGTCGCCGCCGTCATGGACGTCCGGTGGAAGGCGTGGAAGCCCCCGCCGCGGCGGCCGCCGGCAGCAGGGCCGGGGCAGGCCCGGTGCAGGTGCCGGCCAAGCCGGTGCGTCCGTCGCGCGAGGAGAACGACTCGTTCCTGACGCGGCTCGGGCGCAAGATCCGGCGGATGCTTGCGGGCGATTGACCGCCCGCCACCGGCCCTGCGCTGCCCGCCCGCCACCGGAAAGGTGCCTGCGGCGGGCACCGGGCGGGGCCGCAGCCTGTCGCGCCCGCAACGCGCGACCCTGCGCGGCGCCGCGTCCGGCATAATCGGCGCATGAGCGTTCTGCGTTTCGACAATGTCAGCAAGCACTATGCGGGCGGCCACCAGGCGCTGGTGGACGTCAGCTTCGAGGTCGCGGCGGGGGAGATGCTGTTCGTCACCGGGCATTCCGGCGCCGGCAAGAGCACCCTGCTGAAACTGATCCACCTGAGCGAGCGTCCCACGCGCGGCACCGTGCTGTTCGGCGACCGCAACCTGCTCAAGGTGCGCGGCGGCAAGGTCGCGCTGCACCGCCGCGAGGTCGGTGCGGTGCACCAGGACCACCGCCTGTTGACCGACCGCAGTGTCGGCGAGAACGTCGCGCTGCCGCTGATCCTGCGTGGCGACCGCCGCACGGACACCGGCAAGCGGGTGCGTTCGGTGCTGGAGCGCATGGGGCTCGGGCACCGCGAGAAGGCGCTGCCCACCCAGCTGTCGGCCGGCGAGCAGCAGCGCGTGGGCATCGCCCGCGCGATCGTCGCCGAGCCCCGGCTACTGGTGGCCGACGAACCCACCGGCAACCTCGACCCGACCCTGGCCGCGGAGATCATGGCGCTGTTCGCCGAGCTGCCCGGCCGCGGCACCAGCGTACTGGTGGTCAGCCACGACCTGCCGCTGCTCAAGCGCATGCGCAAGCGGGTGCTGATCCTCGACCACGGCCGGCTGGCCGATGACATCTCGCCACAGGATCTGGCCGAATGAGCAGGGCGGTACCGAAGAAGGAAGCGGGTGCGCCCTCGCGGCTGGCGGTTTGGTCCGCGCACCATCTGCACAGCATCGTCTTCAGCCTCGGCCGCGCGCTGCGCAAGCCATGGGCGACGGCGCTGACCGTGGCGGTGATGGCGCTGGCGCTGGCGCTGCCGCTGGGGCTGTCGATCGTGCTGGACAACCTGCGGCATTTCGCCGGCAGCGTGCAGCAGTCGCGCGACATCAACCTGTTCCTCAAGCCGGAAATCGATGCCGCCGCGGCCCAGGACGTGGCCACCGCGCTGCGGGCCCGCGCGGAAGTGGCCGAGGTGCTGCTGCGCACCCCGGACGAGGGCCTGGCCGAGCTGCGCCGCAGCGCCGGGCTGGAGGAGGCGATCGATGCCCTGGCCGGCAATCCGCTGCCGACATTGCTGATCGTCACCCCTGCCGAGGGCGACGACGCGGCGCTGGCGGCCTCGCTGCAGGCGCTGCCGCAGGCCGACCTGGTCCAGCACGACGCGCTGTGGCGCAAGCGCCTGGATGCCTGGCTGCAGTTCGGCACCCGGCTGGTGCAGGTGCTGTCGCTGCTGCTGGGGCTGGGGGCGGTGCTGGTGGTGGGCAATACCGTGCGCCTGGACATACAGGCACGGCGCGAGGAGATCGACGTCCTGCAGCTGCTGGGCGCCAGCGACGGCTTCATCCGCCGGCCGTTCGTCTATCTGGGAGCCTGGTACGGCCTGGCCGCGGGTGCGCTGGCGCTGGCGCTGATCGGGGCCAGCGGCCTGGCCCTGCGCCCGCCGCTGGCGGCGCTGTCGCAAAGCTATGGCAGCCAGTTCGTCCTGCATGGGCTCGACGCCCTGCACTCGGGCATGGTGCTGCTGGGAACGCTGGTGCTGGGCTGGCTGGGGGCATGGCTGGTGACCGGCCACTTCCTGCGGCAGACCCGCCCGGCCGGGACGTGAGCCGACGCATGTCCACGCATGAACTCAGGCACCTGATCAGCGACGCCCCCCGGGTCATGGTGGTGGATGGCTCGAAACTGGTGCGCAGGCTGATTTCCGACATGCTGCAGCGCGAGCTGCCGGATGTGGAGGTGGTCGGGTGCGCCGGCGTCGAGGAGGCGCAGTCGGCGCTGGCGACCGGCCCGGTGCACCTGGTCACCACCTCGCTGGCGCTGCCCGACGGCGACGGCCTGGCCCTGGCCCGCAGCGTGCGCCAGGCAGCAGGGCAGACTTACGTGCCGGTGATCGTGGTGTCCGGCGATACGCAGCGGCACCTGGAGCAGCGGCGGTTCAACGAATACGTCACCGACTACTTCGACAAGGCGCTGGGCCCCGGCGCACTGGCCACCTTCATCCGCGGCTATGTGCAGCCCGAGCCGGTGCCGGGTGCCACCGTGCTGTATGTCGAGGACAGCCGGGTGGTGGCCGAGGCGACCAAGCGCATCCTCGAGCGCCATGGCCTGCACGTGGTGCACGTGCTGACCGCCGAGGATGCGTTCTCGCTGCTCACCGCCGAATCGCTGGGGCGCACCGAGCGCCGCATCGACCTGGTGCTGACCGATGTCACCCTCAAGGGCGAACTCAACGGCCGCGACGTGATCGAGCGCGTGCGCATCGACTTCGGCTACGGCAAGCACCACCTGCCGGTGCTGGTGATGACCGGCGACAGCAACCCGCACAACCAGTCGGCGCTGCTGCAGGCCGGTGCCAACGACCTGGTGCAGAAGCCGATCGAGGAGCGCCTGCTGGTGACCAAGGTGCTGTTCCAGCTGCGCCTGACCCGCCTGGCGCAGGCGGAGCCGCAGTGAGCGCGGCCCCCAGCATCCAGCTCGAACCGAGCTGGAAGGCGCGGGTGGGCGAGTGGCTGCTGCGCCCGGACATGCGCGAGCTGTCGGCCTTCCTGCGCCAGCGCAAGGCGGCCGGGGCCCGGGTGTTCCCGCCGGGTCCGCAGATCTTCGCTGCCTTCGAGGCCACCCCGTTCGACCAGGTGAAGGTGGTGGTGCTGGGACAGGACCCGTACCACGGCCCCGGCCAGGCGCATGGCCTGAGCTTCTCGGTGATGCCGGGCGTGCCGGTGCCGCCGTCGCTGTTGAACATCTACAAGGAGCTGGAAAGCGACGAGGCGCTCGTCCCCGCATTCCAGCGCCCCGACCACGGCTGCCTGCTGCCATGGGCGCGGCAGGGCGTGCTGCTGCTCAATGCGGTGCTGACCGTGGAGCAGGGCCGTGCCGGCGTCCACCAGGGCAAGGGCTGGGAGGGGTTCACCGACCATGTGGTGGACGTGCTCAACCGCGAGCGCGAGGGCCTGGTGTTCCTGCTCTGGGGCAGCTATGCCCAGGCCAAGGGCAAGGTCATCGACAGCGGTCGCCATCGGGTGCTCAGGGCGCCGCATCCCTCGCCGCTGTCCGCCCACCGGGGATTCCTGGGCTGCCGGCACTTTTCGACGGCCAACGCCTATCTGGCCCGCCGCGGGCAGGCGCCGATCGACTGGCGCCTGCCGCCGCGTGCCGCGCTGGACGGCCTGCCGGGCCAGGCCTGAACGGTCTCGGCGGCTGTCATCGGACGGTGACAGGACGGGGGGTAGAGTGCGGGAATCCCTGTCGGGGCGGTCCTCCGGGCCTGGCGGGGCGGTTTGTCGACGGATTTGGAACGCTGGAACTTTTCCTGTACCGGGCAGTCCAATGGAACGGCTGCTAAGATGAGATCCCATGAGCTCGAACACCTCTACTGCCCTTGTGGCAAACAATCTTCCGATCCCCAGCGCGCTCGGCTCGCTGGACGCCTATATCGGTGCCGTGCACCAGATCCCGGTGCTGTCGGTCGATGAGGAACAGGTGCTGGCGCGCCGTTTCCGCGACGAGCAGGACCTGGACGCCGCGCGCGAGCTGGTGCATTCGCACCTGCGTTTCGTGGTGCACGTGGCCCGTGGCTACAACGGCTACGGCCTGCAGCTGGGCGACCTGATCCAGGAAGGCAACATCGGCCTGATGAAGGCGGTCAAGCGCTTCGATCCGGACATGGGCGTGCGCCTGGTCTCCTTCGCGGTGCACTGGATCCGTGCCGAGATGCACGAGTTCATCCTCAAGAACTGGCGCATCGTCAAGGTCGCCACCACCAAGGCCCAGCGCAAGCTGTTCTTCAACCTGCGCAAGTCCAAGACCCGCCTGGGCTGGATGAACGCGGCCGAGGTCAGTGCGGTCGCCAAGGACCTGAACGTCTCCGAGCGCGAAGTGATGGAGATGGAGTCGCGCCTGTCTGGCCGCGATGTGGGGTTCGACGCGCCGGTGGGCGAGGACGACGACCATGCGCCGCCGTCGCCGGCCGCCTACCTGGTCGCCCGTGACGAGGACCCGTCGCAGGCCTACGAGCGCCAGGACAGCGAGGACAACCAGCTGCAGCTGCTGCGGCAGGGGCTGGCGAATCTGGATGCGCGTTCGCGGGACATCGTCGCCCGCCGCTGGCTGGACGATGAGAACAAGCTGACCCTGCAGGAGCTGGCCGACGAGTACGGCGTGTCGGCCGAGCGCATCCGCCAGATCGAGGCCAACGCGCTCAAGAAAATGAAGGCGTTGTTCGCCGCCTGATCGGCCGCCGGTTCGACGACGACACATGCAAACGCCCGGGGAAACCCGGGCGTTTGCGTTGCGTGGTCGCGACGCGGGGACTCCCGTGCCATCGCGGCCATGTGGATCTCCGTTCCTGCATCCACGAACGGAGGCGACGGCGCAGGGGTGCTGCCTGTGCGGCGCGATCGGCGTGGTCGCCAGCGAAGCCGGCTGTTCTGCGCCATTGCTCGATGTGCCGGCGCAGGCCGGGTGGGCCGATGTCCGTGGTGCATTGCGGTAGCGCTACCCGTCTCGAGGGAAAGCAGCCTGGCGTCTACCACTCCGAGTGGGCGGCGCGTGGCTTCTGCCCGGTCCTATCCGTCCGCTGCCGGCGGGGCTGTTCCAGCTCCAGAGCCTGCTCTTCATCGATGGGAAGCCGGCGTTCCGTGGGGTGGCCAATGCCGTCGAAAAGCTGACCGGCCAACAGGTGCCGGCGCGCTTCGCGCCCGGCGGCGGGTGACGCCGGCGGCGGCGTTCACTCCCGCAGGGGCGGCCCATCGCGCGGCCCGCTGTCGGCATCGCCGAAGATGATCCGCGCGCTGCGCTGGTAGCTCCAATAGGCCACGGCCCAGTTGAGCAGCACCACCAGACGGTTGCGGAAGCCGATCAGGAAGAATACGTGGGCGGCCAGCCAGAACCACCAGGCGAGGATGCCGGAGAGCTTCAGGCGGCCCATGTGCACGATGGCGGCCATGCGTCCGATCGTGGCCAGGTTGCCCTGGTCGCGGTAGCGGAACGGCGGCGGTGCGGGGCGTTCCCGCAGTCGTGCCTGGACCACCGCGGCCACGTACTTGCCCATCTGCTTGGCGGCGGGCGCCACGCCGGGCACCGGGCGCCCGTCGGCCTGCGCCAGCGCGGCCAGGTCGCCGGCGACGAAGATGTCCGGGTGCCCGGGCACGCTGAGGTCCGGCAGCACCTGCACGCGCCCGGCCCGGTCCAGCGGTACGCCCAGCGTGCGCGCCAGCGGCGAGGCGGCCACGCCGGCGGCCCAGACCACGGTGCGGGCGGGGACGTCCTGCGTGCCGAGGCGGAACCCGTGGTCGTCGATGGCGGTGACCGGGGTGCCGGTGTGGACCTCCACGCCCAGCCGCTCCAGTTGCTGGCGGGCCTTCAGCGACAGGGCTTCGGGGAAGCTGGACAACACCCGTGGCCCGGCCTCGACCAGACGTACCCGCGCCGAGGCGGGGTCGATGTGGCGGAACTCGTTGCGCAGGGTGTGGCGTGCGATCTCGGCCAGGGTGCCGGCCAGCTCCACCCCTGTGGGGCCGCCGCCGACGATGGCGAAGCTGAGCCAGGCGGCCTTCTCCGCCGGATCGGATTCGGCCTCGGCCCTCTCGAACGCCAGCAGCAGCCGGCGCCGCAGCGCCAGCGCGTCGTCCAGGGTCTTCAGCCCCGGCGCGTGCGGTGCCCACTGGTCGTTGCCGAAATAGGCGTGGGTGGCGCCGCAGGCCACCAGCAGCAGGTCGTAGTCGAGGCGGTCGCCGTCGCGCAGGCAGGCCTGGCGGCGCGCGGTGTCGATGGCCTCGATCTCGCCCAGGCGCACCTCGACATTGCGCTGCCGGCCGAGGATGTGCCGCAGCGGCGCGGCGATGTCCGGCGCCGACAGGCCGGCGGTGGCCACCTGGTACAGCAGCGGCTGGAACAGGTGATGGTTGCGGCGGTCGACCAGGGTGATGCGCAGGGCGGTTCCGGCCAGTGCGCGGGTGGCCCAGAGGCCGGCGAAGCCGCCGCCGATGATCAGCAGGCGGGGCGGACGGTCGTGCTGCATGGGCGCTACTCCGGTGGCGCCGGCCGTGGTCGGCGGGAGGCGGGGCGGACTGCGCGCAGTTTCGCACGGGGTGCGCATGCGGGGGGCAATGATCGATACTGGCGTCCAGCCCAGCGTCATGGAGAGAACAATGCCCGATCCCGAGAAGCGCATCGCCCTGCTGATCGATGCCGACAACGCGCCGGCCGCCAAGATCGACGAGGTGCTGGCCGAGGTGGCCCGCTTCGGCGTCGCCAATGTGCGCCGCGCCTATGGCAACTGGAAGAGCCCGCGGCTCAAGGGCTGGGAAGCGGTGCTGCACGAGTATGCGATCCGCCCGGTGCAGCAGTTCGCCTACTCCAAGGGCAAGAACGCGTCGGACATGGCCATGGTGATCGACGCGATGGACCTGCTCTATGCGCGCAACCTGGACGGCTTCGCCATCGTCTCCAGCGACGCCGACTTCACTCCGCTGGTGATGCGGCTGCTGACCGATGGCGTGAAGGTCTATGGCTTCGGCGAGAAAAAGACCCCCGATCCCTTCGTCAACGCCTGTTCCAAGTTCACCTACCTGGAGGCGCTGGGGCAGTCGCATGCCAGTGCGCCGGAGGTCGGCCCGGAGGCGGGCGACGAGACCCGGCCGCGCAAGAGCGGCGCCGAACTGCGCGGCGACACCCGTCTGGTGAAGATGCTGCGCCGTGCGGTGTCTTCGGCCGAGGGCGAGGATGGCTGGTCGCACCTGGGGCCGGTCGGCAGCCAGATCGGCAACCAGGCCTCGTTCGATCCGCGCAACTACGGCTACGGCAAGCTCAGCGACCTGCTGGCGGCGATCGGCCTGTTCGAATTGAAGAAGGACGGCAAGTCGTCGTACGTGCGCGCATTGCCGAAGAAGGCCGCCGCCAAGCCGGCCAAGCCGGACGCGGCATGACGGGTTCCAGCGCCGTGGCCGTCCCGTCCGCCGGCGGCGGCTGGTGCGGCCCATGCCCGCAACGGAGGCCGTCATGCTGAAGATCTGGGGACGGCGCAATTCCAGCAACGTGCGCAAGGTGCTGTGGTGCGCCGAGGAGATCGGCCTGTCCTACGAATCGATCGAAGTGGGCGGGGCGTTCGGCGGCACCCAGTCGCCGGCCTACCGGGCAATGAATCCCAACGGCCTGGTGCCGGTGATCGAGGACCAGGGGCTGCCGGTCTGGGAATCCAACGCCATCGTGCGCTACCTGTCGGCGCGCTATGCGCTGGGGACGCTGTATCCGGAAGACCCGGCGGCACGCGCGCAGAGCGAGAAGTGGATGGACTGGACCCTCTCCAGCTTCGCGGTCGCGTTCCGCGACCTGTTCTGGGGCGTGGTGCGTACCGCGCCGGGCGACCGCGATGCGGCGCGCATCGATGCGGCGCTGGTGCGCTGCGGTGAGTTGCTGGCGCTGGCCGATGCCGAGTTGGCGCGGCAGCCGTGGCTGTCGGGCGACACGCTGGCGATGGGCGACATCCCGTTGGGCGCATTCGCCTACGCCTGGTTCGAGATGCCCATCCAGCGTCCGGACCAGCCGCACCTGGCGGACTGGTACGCCCGCCTGCGGCAGCGCCCGGCCTATCGCACGGGAGTGATGACGCCGCTGACCTGAGTCGATGGCGTGCGCATGCGTACGCCGTGCCGCAGCGTGCCGGCCGATGCGCCGGCGTGGATGCGGGCGGCCGTTCCCGCGGACGACCGGGGCGGAAACGACGACAGCCGCCAGTGGCTGCGCGGCTGTCGTCGAACGCTGCGGAACACCGGAATCAGAACGTCCAGTTCAGCCCCAGGTACAGCTGGCGGCCACTGTACGCATTGGCGTAGAGCCGGGCCCGGGTGTCGTTGCCCAGGTGCACGCGCTGCTCGGACTTGGTGGCGTTGAGCACCGCGGCGCTCAGGGTCAGGTCGTCGCGGATGTTGAACGCGGCGTTGAGGTCCAGCTGGTCGTAGGGCTCGGTGTACAGGGTGAAGCCGTTGTTCAGGCCACCGACCACCTCGCCGCGGCGGTTGTACGAAGCGCGGGCCATGAAACGGCCGCTTTCGTAGAACGCGGTGAAGTTGGCCTGGGTCTTGGCGCTGCCGACCAGCGGCGAAGAGCCGATGCGCTCGCCGTCGATCTCCACCGAGGCCAGGTTGGTGTCGTTGTACGTGTAGTTGGCCTGGAAGCCCAGGCCGAAGTCGAAGGTGTACTGGCCGTACACTTCCACGCCCTGCGACACGCCATCGCGACCGTTGGCCTGGGTGGAGTAGTTCTGCACGGTCACCGTCTGCCCGTCGATCACCATCTGCTGGTCGCGGACCACCGGCACCGTGAAGTTCTTCACGTCCTTGCGGAATACACCCACGCCGGCGACCGCGCCCGGCTGGAAGTACCACTCCAGGCTGAGGTCGTACTGGTTGGCCTCGAACGGCTTGAGGTTCTTGTTGCTGCCCGAGCCGTACCAGCCCGGATTGGGCGCGCCGCCGGCGACCCGGCGGTCGTTGCTGTATTCCTCGGTGTAGTAGCTCAGGCCGCCGGGGTAGGCGATGCTGGTGTAGCCCGGGCGCGCGATGACCTGGGACGCGGCCGCACGCAGGACCAGGTTCTCGCTGATGTCCCAGGCGATGTTGAAGCTGGGCAGGACGTCGGTATAGGTCTTGTCCAGCGATGCCAGGACATAGCTCTTTTCCCGCGCCATCTCGTCGGGCAGGCGGACGAAGCCGCTCTCGCAGCTGTAGCCGCTGTTGGCGCCCAGCAGCGCACCGGCGGCCGGGTCGTTGCAGGACATCGGCGCCCCGCTGCTGTTGTTGGCGAAGTAGTCGATGAAGCGCTCGACCGCATCGCTCGATTCGGCGTGCTGGCGGGTGCGGGCCACGCGCACGCCGATGTTGCCGCGCACGCGTTCGGTGCGGAAGTTGGCCTGGAAGTAGCCGGAATGGACCTTCTCGCCGACGTTGTAGACGAAGTCGTCCTCGCGGCGGTTCTGCATGCCGCCGTAGCGCTGGTTCAGGTACGCGATGTAGGCGGGGTAGTCGATGCCCGGGAAGACGTTGGCGTTGAAGCCGCCGGCGATGTCGCCCAGCGGCCGCGACAGGAAGTACCCCGGCTGGGCGATGCCGGCACTGGCGTCGCAGCCGGCCTGGTACCGCTTGCTGTAGTCGCCCGGGTCGGCCCCCTGGCAGACCCAGTAGGTGTTGCCGGTGTTGCGGTGGACCTTGCCGTCGCTGTACTTGGCGCCGAACTGGATCGAATCGAGCCAGCCGCTTTCGAACAGTTTGGTGATGTCGGCCTGGAAGTGGTTCTGCTTGACGCTGGTCTGCATCCACGAGGAGTCGGTCGAGCCGGTGTCGACCTCGGCGACGCCGGCCATCAGCTGCTCCTGCAGGTCCGGCGAGACCGACAGCGACGGCGTGCCGTTCAGGTCCCACGCGGTGTAGTGGTTGCCGGCCTGCCAGACCCCGTTCACCTGGCGGCGCGGCTTGGCCGCCATGCGGAAGCTCATCGATGGGCCACCGTCGGACCAGGTGCGGCCGCCGTTGAAGGAGGCCTTCCACAGCGGGCTGATGTCCCAGTCGACGCTCAGGTCGGCGGTCTGCGAGAGGGCCTTTTCGCGGCTGTGGGTGCCGGTGATCTGCGGCGTGGGGATGGTGCAGTCGTCCGGGCCCCAGCCGCCGCCCGGCATGCCGGCCGCCGCGGCCTGGTCCTCGTTGCAGTAGTAGGCCTTCCCGGCCAGCATTTCATACTCGGCGCCGGTGACGATGGTGCCGCTGGGATCCAGCGTGAACCCGTTGAGCAGGCGTCCGCCCTGCCAGTTGCCGTCGCCGGCCACGCGCGCCAGGTTCCATTCCGGCACCTTGAGCATGTTCTGGGTGTAGTTGCCCTGCAGCTCGAAGCGGAAATAGTTGCCGGTCAGGGTGAGGTTGTCGACCGGGCGGAACTGGAAGGTCAGCTGCCCGCCGGTGCGCTCGCGCTTCTCGTCCTTCACCGCGAAGTTGACCGAGGTGGGCATGAACATGCCCGAGTAGTGGCCGCCATTCTGGTCGTAGATGCCGGACGCGCCCCAGAAGCGGGAGGCGCCGGGCAACGGGTTGCCGTGGACATCGGTGGGCGGGTGCCGGGTGGTGCCGGCGACGTTCCACACGTAGTCGTCGATGATGTTGCCGTTGGCATCCACACGATCACTGTACCACTGCCAGTCTTCGGTGGTCACGTCCATGCTGCGGTTGTTGCGGTTCTGCCGGGTCGCGCCGACCAGCAGTCCGAAGCGCTCGTCCTCGCTGTGCCAGGCGTACATCGCCGATGCCTGCGGATCGGTGCCGTTGCTGGTGTCGGAGGTGGTGTACTCGATCGTGGCGAAGCCCGAGTTGGCCTTCATGTCCAGCGGGCGGTGGGTGCGCAGGATCACGGTGCCGCCGATGCCGCCTTCGTCGATGCGCGCTTCGGGCGTCTTGAACAGTTCCGCGCTGGAGAGCATGTTCGACGGCATCAGCACGTAGTTGAACGAGCGCGATGCCTCGTCGTTGGTTTCCGAGGAAGCGATGTAGTTGCCGTTCAACTGGGTCAGGGTGAGGTCCGAGGCCAGCCCGCGCACGCTGACGTTCTTGCCCTCGCCGCCGCTGCGGCTGATGATCACGCCGGGAACGCGCTGCAGCGCATCGGCGACGTTCTTGTCGGGGAACTTGCCGACGTCCTCGGCGGTGATGACCTCCACCACCGCATTGGCGTCGCGCTTCTGCTGCAGGCTCTTCTCGATGGCGTAGCGGTAGCCGGTGACGGTGACGCTGTCCAGGGTCGTCGCATCGGGGGCGGCCTGCTGGGCGAACGCGCAGGCCGGGATGGCCGCGGCGACGGCGGCCAGCGCGAGCGTGATCGCGCCGGACAGCGCGCTGGGGGCGTGCATGCGTGACATCTGTTTCATTCCACTCTCTCCCTCTCCTGGATTGAATCGGTACTGACGCGAAAAGATTGAATCGATCTAAGTTCCGGGGTCGGGTACCCCGTGATGCTCCAGGGTCGTTTCGCGCATGGATCGAGTGACGAATCCGGCCCGTCTTCCCCTGCCCGCATGCCCACGCATGCCGTATCCGATTTGGATCGATCTAAAATGATTGGCGAGAAATTTTTAACACAGCGCCACGGCCGGCGCATGCTGCTGCGCAATATGTCCCGCCGGCGAAACCGGCCGGCAGAGGGAAGCGGCCGCTGCCGGCGGGCGGTGAAACCCGCGGATGGGCCTGGCCGGGGCTTCCGTGGGCGAAGCCGCCACGCCGCGCCGAGGACGGCCGGCCGCGCCGGGCCGTGTGCAGGACGGCGCACGTGGATGGTGCGCCGCAGAATGCGGGGCGATGACCAGGCATGCTTTACTTGAATCGATCTAAATTCAGTGTCTGCCGGATTTGGAACGATACAAGCCGGGTGAGGATCGGGTGTCGAGGGCACCGCCGCCATTCGCTGCCTTCGGCAGCCCAGGGCGTGCGGGGAGCCGCACCGGCCTGCCGGTGTGCATCGATCCCGATCCGCGCAGGGGGCCCGTCCCCGCCACCGACTTCGTGATCCCGGCACTCTCTCCATCCCCGGCGGGGATGGGCCGGGCATCACGGGTCCGGCTCCGGCCGGACCCGCCTCCACCGCCGTACCGACATCGACCCTGAGGAACCGCCCATGCGCCGATCGCCGTCCATCCTCCGCCACCGCCGCGCCGCCGGCCTGGCCTGCCTGCTGGCGATGGGCCTGGCCCCGTCGCTCCCGGCCGCGACGCCCGCGCTGGAGCGCGAGGTCAACACCTTCATCGGCAGCAAGGACGACGGCAACACCTTCCCGGGCGCGTCGGCGCCGTTCGGCCTGATCCAGGTCAGCCCGATCGGCAGCCATTACGCCGGTTGGCGCTATGACGACGAAACGATCCGCGGCTTCGGCCATTCGTTCGTGTCCGGGGCGGGCTGTTGGGAGCAGGGCGGGCAGGTGTCGGTGCTGCCGGTGACCGGCCGCATCGGTCCCGGGGGCGATTTCGACACCGGCGATGCCAAGGCCTTCGACCACACGCGCTATGCCTCGCCCTACCGCCACGAGGGCGAGGTCGGCGAGGCGGGCTACTACAAGGTCCGGCTCACCGGCTACGGTGGCATCGACGCGGAAGCCACCGCGCGGACCCGCGCGGCGGCCGAGCGCTACACCTTCGGCGCGGGAGCCGCCCAGGGCCATGTACTGGTCAATGTCGGCCAGGCCAACGAGCGCCACTCGGTGATCGGCAGCGTGATCGACGTGGTTGGCGACCGGGCCGTGGAAGGCAAGCTGGTGACCAAGAGCTTCTGCGGCGGCCACCAGTACACCACCTGGTTCCGGATCGAGTTCGACCGCCCGTTCCAGGCCTTCGGCACCTGGGGCGAACAGGGAGGGCTGCCTGCCGCGCGCCATAGCATGGAAGGCGAGCTCAAGCCGAACGGCGCCTGGTTGAGCTTCGACCTGGCCGATGGCCGTTCGGTCACCGCCACCAGTGCGATCTCGCACGTCGATGCCGAGGGCGCACGCACCAACCTGCGCGCCGACGGCATGGACGGTGGCACCCTGCTCGGCTTCGAGCGCATGCGCGAACTGGCGCGCGGCGCCTGGCGCGAGGAGCTGGCGGCGGTGGCGGTGGACGGCGGCAGCGCCGACGACCGCACGGTGCTGTACACCGCGCTGTACCACGCGCTGCTGCAACCGATGACCGGCAGCGATGCCGACGGGCGCTACCGCGGCTACGACGATGCGATCCACCGGGCCGACGACTGGACCTACTACGAGTACTTCTCGCTCTGGGATACCTACCGCGCGCAGAACCAATGGCTGGCCCTGACCAAGCCGGCGGTGGCGCGCGACATCGCCCGCAGCGTGCTGGCGATCGATGCGCAGGGCGGCTGGCTACCGCGCTGGGGCTACGCCAACTTCGAGACCAACATCATGACCGGCGATCCGGTCACGCCGTTCCTCGTCGACCTGTGGCGGTTCGATGCGCTGGCCGGCCGCGAAGGCGAGGCCTGGGCGGCGCTGCGCCGCAACGCCTTCGGCCTGCCGCCGTTGAACTCGCGCGCGGCCGGCCGTTCCGGCAATGCCCGCTACCTGCGCGACGGCTACGTGGCCTACGACCGCGCGTTCCCCTCCAAGGGCATGGACGTGGACCCGCACCACGGTGGCTCGGCGACGCTGGAGTACGCGCTGGCCGACTGTGCCCTGGCGCAGATGGCCGATGGCCTGGGCCATGCCGATGACGCGGCCGCACTGCGCGAGCGCGGCCGCAACTGGCGCAGGGTGTGGGACCCGCAGGTGCGCGACGAGGCGACCGGCTTCACCGGGTTCCCGCGCCCGCGCGACGAGCACGGAGCGTGGTACACCCCGGCCGACGGCCACTACAGCCCGCGTTCGCAGCACGGCTTCCACGAAGGCACCGCCTGGCAGTACCAGTGGCTGGCGCAGCAGGACGTGCCGGGCCTGGTGGCGGCGATGCACGGCCGCGAGCAGGCTGGCCGCCGGCTGGATGCGTTCTTCGCCTACGACGCGCTGGTGCAGGCGCCGCTGACCGCTGCGCGCAAGGAATGGGTGGTCGGCCCGTACAGCTACTACAACCAGTACCGCTACAACCCGAACAACGAGCCCGACCTGCATTCGCCGTGGATGTATACGCTGATCGGCCAGCCGTGGAAGACCGCCACCGTGGTGCGTGCCGCGCAGCAGCTGTTCACCAACGCGCCCAACGGCGTCACCGGCAACGACGATCTGGGCACGATGTCGGCGTGGTACCTGTTCAGCGCGCTCGGCCTGTACCCGGCGGTGCCCGGCAGCGGCCAGTTCCTGCTGCACACGCCGCGCTTCCCGCGGGCCCGCGTGGCGCTGGGCAACGGCCGCAGCCTGGACCTGCAGGCTCCCGGTGCCGATGGCCGCCGCCTGCAGTACATCCAGGGCGTGCAGGTCGATGGCCGGCCGCAGCCTGCGGTGTGGATGGACTGGGCGCGGCTGCGCCAGGGCGCCACGATCCGCTACGCGCTGGCCGCGCAGGTGCCCGAGCAGGGCTGGGGCACGGCGCCGGCGGATCTTCCGGCGTCCTACTGCGCCGCGCCCGGGAGCGTGCTGGAGTGAGCGCTCCCGCTGCCGCCGGCCCGCGCCACCGCCGCCGGCAGCGTGCCGCGATCCTATAGGCTTCGAGCTTTCCGCCACCAGAATCCCAGCCATGAACGACACCACCACCGGCGCCGGCAAGGGCGCACGCAGGACCGGGAAGCGCCCGGTCACCGTCACCGACATCGCCCAGGCCGTGGGCGTGTCGCGGGCGACCGTGTCGCTGGTGCTGCGCGGCAGCCCGCTGGTCAACGTGGATACCCGCGCCAGGGTCGAGGCGGAGCTGCGGCGGCAGCGCTACGTCTACAACCGCACCGCCGCCAACCTGCGCCGGCGCACGTCCTCGTCCATCGCCCTGGTGATCAACGACCTGTCCAACCCGTTCTTCGCCGAGTTCGCCTCGGGGGTGGACGAGGCGCTGGGCGGCAAGGGCTACGTGACCCTGCTCGGCAGCACCGGTGAATCGCCGGAACGCCAGCAGGCGGTCCTGACCACCCTGATGGAGCACACCCCGACCGGCTTCATCCTGTCGCCCGCCGAGGGCAGCGATGCGGCGCAGCTGCGGCAGGTCCTCGGCACGCACGCCAACGTGCTGCTGTTCAACCGCGAACTGCCGGGCGCGGACTGGGATTTCCTGACCCTGGACAACCAGCAGGGCGCCTACCTGGCCACCCGCCACCTGATCGAGCGCGGCCACCGGCAGATCGCCTTCTTCGGCGGCCATGCGGCCTCCAGCTCCTGCCACCAGCGGCGCAGCGGCTACCAGCAGGCACTGGCCGAAGCCGGCCTGCCGGCACCGCCGCAGTGGATGATCGAGTCGGCGCCCAACCGCCTGGAAGCGGCCGCGCGCACCGGCGACCTGTTCGCCGACGGCGACCGTCCCAGTGCCGCCGTCTGCTACAACGACACCGTCGCGCTGGGCCTGATGCTGGGCCTGACCTCGCGCGGCATCCGCCCCGGCGGTGACTTCGCCGTCACCGGTTTCGACGACATTTCCGAAGCCGCGGTGGCGGTGCCGCCGTTGACCACCCTGACCGCCGATCCGCGCGAGCGCGGCCGCCAGGCCGCCGCGCTGCTGCTGCAGCGGCTGGACGATCCGGAGGCGCCGCCGATGCGTACGGTGGCCCCGGTCCAGCTGCGCATCCGCGAAAGCAGCGCCGCCCGTCCCACCTGACCCCGACCCGCCCATCCCGCGCATCGAGGCGCGCCCGCATGCCGACTTCTTCCACGCCGCTGTCACCGCCCGTACCGCCCGCCGCCGTGGTCACGCCCCGCGTCGCACTGGCGGTGGTCACCACGATCTTCTTCATGTGGGGCTTCCTCACCAGCCTCAACGACGTGCTGATCCCGCACCTGAAGGCGGTGTTCGAGCTGAACTACACGCGGGCGATGCTGGTGCAGTTCACCTTCTTCGGCGCGTACTTCCTGATGTCGCTGCCGGCCGGGCGGCTGGTCGCGCGCCTGGGCTACAAGAAGGGCATCATCGCCGGGCTGCTGATCGCCGCCGCCGGCGCGCTCGGCTTCTGGCCGTCGGCGGCGCTGCGCATCTACGAAGCGTTCCTGGCCTCGCTGTTCGTGCTGGCCACCGGCATCACCGTGCTGCAGGTGGCGGCCAACCCCTATGTCGCGCTGCTGGGCCCGGAACAGACCGCCTCCAGCCGGTTGACCCTGGCGCAGGCGCTGAATTCGCTGGGCACCACGCTGGCGCCCCTGTTCGGCGGGCTGCTGATCCTCAGCACCACGGTCAGGAGCGGCGAGGAGATCGCCGCGCTGCCGGCGGCGGAGCAGCTCGCCTACCGTGCGGCCGAAGCGCAGTCGGTGCAGGGGCCGTATGTCGGCCTGGCCGTCGCCCTGGCGCTGCTGGCGGTGTTCGTCTGCCTGTTCCGCCTGCCGCGGCTGGCCGGGACCGGCGGAGCGGCCGCCCGCGGCGACCACACCCTGCGGGACGCGCTCAGGCACCCGCATGTGCTGTTCGGCGTGCTGGCGATCTTCTTCTACGTCGGCGCCGAGGTGTCCATCGGCAGCCTGATGGTGAACTACCTGGTGCTGCCTGAGATCGGCGGCATGAGCGAGCAGCAGGCCACCCACTACGTGTCCGCCTATTGGGGCTGCGCGATGGTCGGGCGGTTCGCCGGTGCCTGGCTGCTGGCGAAGTATCCGCCTCGCCGCCTGCTGGCCGGTTTTGCGCTGGCCAACGTGGTGCTGCTGGCGGTGACCCTGGGCGCCGGCGGCAAGGTCGCCATGTACGGCATCGTCGCCACCGGCCTGTTCAACTCGATCATGTTCCCGACCATCTTCTCGCTCGCCATCGAGCGGCTCGGGCCGCTGACCAACAAGGCCTCGAGCCTGCTGATCATGGCCATCGTCGGCGGTGCGGTGATCCCGCTGCTGCAGGGCATGCTGGCCGACCGGGCCGGGCTGCACCTGAGCTTCGCGCTGCCGGTGGCGTGCTACCTCTACATCATCTTCTACGGTCTGGCCGGTTCGCGGCCGCAGGCCGTCAGTGGCCAGGGAGGCTGAGGCCAGATGGGCAAGATCGTTTGTTTCGGTGAAATTTTGATCGATCTACTCGCGCAGCCGCCGGCGACCCCGGAAACGCCGCGCGCCTTCCTGCAGTACGCCGGCGGCGCGCCGGCCAACGTCGCGGTGGCCGCGGCGCGGCTCGGTGCACGCAGCCATTTCGCCGGCATGCTCGGCCGCGACATGTTCGGCGACTTCCTCGCCGACAGCCTGACCGAGGCCGGGGTGCTCACCGACTGCATCGTCCGCACCGACGCGGCCAAGACCGCGCTGGCCTTTGTCGCGCTGGACGCCGGCGGCGAGCGCAGCTTCAGTTTCTACCGCCCGCCCGCGGCCGACCTGCTGTTCCGTGCCGAGCACTTCCAGCCGGCCTGCTTCGACGGCACCGGCTGCTTCCATGTCTGCTCCAACAGCCTGACCGAGCCGGCCATCGCCGCGGCGACCTTCGCCGGCATGGACCGTGCCCGCGCCGCGGGCGCCGTGGTCAGCCTGGATCTCAACCTGCGCCCGGCGTTGTGGCCTGCGGGCGTGGACCCGACCCCGCGCCTGTGGCAGGCGCTGGAGCGCGCCGACCTGGTCAAGCTGTCGCGCGAGGAGCTGGATTTCCTGGCCGCACCGTTCGGCGCCGACGGCGGCGCGGAGGTACTGCGGCGCCTGCTCGCCGCGCGGGCGCAGTGGGTGATCGTCACCGATGGCGCCGCGCCGCTGTGCTGGCATACCCGCGACGCCCACGGCGAGGTGCCCAGCTTCCGTGTGCCGACCGTGGACACCACCGCGGCCGGCGACGCCTTCGTCGGCGGCGTGCTCTACGGCCTGGCCGAACGCGGTGGCACCGGGGCCGCGTTCGCGGCGTTCTGCCGCGACCACGGCGCGGTTACCGCCACCCTGCGGTTCGCCGCGGCGGTCGGCGCCCTGGCGGTCACCCGCAAGGGCGCGTTCGCCGCCATGCCCACGCTGGACGACGTGCAGCAGCTGCTGCAGCAACAGGAGGCTCTCGCATGACCCCCACGCTCGACTTCCGCTCCCCGGCCTTCCTGCGCGCGCACATCGCCGACACCATGGCCTTCTACCACCCGCGCTGCATCGACCCGGCCGGTGGTTTCTTCCATTACTTCAAGGACGACGGCACGGTCTACGACGCCGGCCATCGCCACCTGGTCAGCAGCACCCGCTTCGTCTTCAACTACGCCATGGCGTACCGCGAATTCGGCAACCCCGAGTACCTGGACGCGGTGACGCACGGCGTGGCGTACCTGCGCAACGTGCACCGCAATCCGGCCACCGGCGGCTATGCCTGGACCCTGCGCGACGGCCGGGTCGAAGATGACATGAACCACTGCTACGGCGTGGCCTTCGTGCTGCTGGCCTACAGCTGCGCGCTCAAGGCCGGGCTCGCCGAGGCGCGCGACTGGATGGACGAGACCTGGCAGCTGCTGGAAACGCACTTCTGGGAGCCGCGGCATGGCCTGTACCGCGACGAGGCCGACGCGCGCTGGACCTTCACCGGCTACCGCGGCCAGAACGCCAACATGCACATGTGCGAGGCGATGCTGGCCGCGTTCGAAGCCAGCGGCGAGCCGCGCTACCGGGAGCGCGCCCTGCAGCTGGCCGACCGGATGACCCGCCGCCAGGCGGCGAAGGCGGGCGGTCTGGTGTGGGAGCACTACGACGCCGACTGGAACATCGACTGGACCTACAACCTGGACAACCCCAGGCACCTGTTCCGGCCCTGGGGATTCCAGCCCGGGCACCAGACCGAGTGGGCCAAGCTGCTGTTGATCCTCGACCGCCATGTCGAGGCCGACTGGCTGGTGCCGACCGCACGCTACCTGTTCGACAGCGCGGTGGCATGCGCGTGGGACGGAGTGCGCGGTGGTCTGTACTACGGCTTCGCGCCGGCGGGACTGCAGCAGGCGCTGAGCGCGGCAACGGCGCCGGACGGCCCGGTCATGGCGGGCCGGGCGTTTGCGGAAGGCCACACGGATATCTGCGACGACGACAAGTACTTCTGGGTGCAGGCCGAATCGCTGGCCGCCGCCGCGCTGCTCGCCCAGCGTACCGGCGACGACGGTTACTGGCAGTGGTACCAGCGGCTGTGGGCCTATGCCTGGGACCATATGGTCGACCACACCCATGGCGCCTGGTTCCGCATCCTCGACGCCGACAACCGCAAGTACGACGACGAGAAGAGCCCGGCGGGCAAGACCGACTACCACACCATGGGCGCCTGCCACGAGGTACTGAACGTGGTGCGCGGCGCGCACTGAGCGACGGCAACGAAGCCCGGGTACCGCGCCACCGGCGGCGGCCGGCGCCACGTTACCCGGAGGAGCAACGGTACGGCGCCTGGCGCGCCCCCCGCAACCGGCAGCAGGAAGGAGTCCACATGCAGGACGTGCGCAGGAGATTTGGATCGATGCAAACTGGTGTCGTCCGTGCCGGCTGGCGGGCGCTGCTGGCGCTGTCGTGCGCGCTGGCAGGCGCCGCGGCGGCGGCACCGCTGCCGGCGGAATGGCACGTCCGCCTGGTACCGGGCGATGCGCAGCTGCAGGCCCACCCGGGGCTGGATGCGTGGCGTCCGGCGCAGGTGCCGGGCAGCGTGCATGCCGACCTGCAGGCCGCCGGGGTGATCGGCGACCCGTATGCCGGCGCCGCCGAGGCGGGCCTGCAGTGGATCGGCCTGGCCGACTGGGAATACCGCGCGCGCTTCGACGTCGATGCGGCCACGCTGGCACGGCGCCACGCCGAGCTGCGTTTCGACGGGCTGGACACCTTCGCCGAGGTCAGCCTCAATGGCCGGCCGCTGCTGGAGGCCGACAACGCGCACCGCACCTGGCGCGCGCGCGTCGACGGCCGCCTGCGCGCGCACGGCAACGAGCTGCGTGTCGTGTTCCGTTCGCCGATCCGCACCCTGCTGCCGCAGGTGCAGGCGATGCCGCACAAGATCGCCGGCAACTATCCCTCTCCTTACGGCGACGAGCCGAAGGACGCGATGGTCGGCAATTTCACGCGCAAGCCGGCCTACCATTTCGGCTGGGACTGGGGGCCGCGCTATGTCACCGCCGGCGTGTGGCGGCCGGTGCACCTGGACAGCTGGGACCGGCACCGCATCACCGACCTGGCGGTGCGTACCGATGCGCTGGACGAGCAGCGCGCGCGCCTGAGCGTGCTGCTGGAGGTGGAGCAGGGCGCGGTGGCCGGCAAGGCCGGCGTGGTGGTGGACGTGCTCGACCCGGACGGCCGCCGTGTTGCCCGCCTGGAGCGCGAGGTCGCCCTGCAGCCCGGCGCCAACACGGTGCAGCTGCCGCTGGAGATCGCCCAGCCGCGGCGCTGGTGGCCGGTGGGCTACGGCGCGCAGGATCGCTATACCGTGCAGGCGCGCATCGACGGCGGCGGCGAGCCCGCGCGCGAGGCCATGGTCCGCACCGGCCTGCGCAGCGTGCAGCTGCAGCGCGACACCGATGCCGGGGGCGGGCAGGGCTTCGCTTTCGTCATCAACGGCGTGCCGGTGTTCGCCAAGGGCGCCAATGTCATTCCGTTCGAATCGTTCCCGGCCCGGGTCACCCGCGCACGCCTGCGCCGCGACCTGCAGGCCGCGCGCGACGCCAACATGAACATGCTGCGCAACTGGGGCGGCGGCTATTACGAGAGCGACGATTTCTTCGACATCGCCGACGAGCTCGGCCTGCTGGTCTGGCAGGACTTCATGTTCGGCGGCGGCATGCAGCCCGGCTACGATCCGGCGTTCCGCGCCAGCGTGGTGGCCGAGGCGCGCGACAACATCCGCCGCCTGCGCCACCACCCCAGCATCGTGCTGTGGTGCGGCAACAACGAAGAAGAGACCGCCTGGAAGGACTGGGGCCACGGCAGGGACCTGGCTGCGGCCGACCCCGCGTTCGCGGCGAAGGTGTGGCAGGGCTACGTGGACCTGTTCGGCACCGACCTGCGCCGGGTGGTGGCCGAGGAGGCGCTGGGCGTGCCGTACTGGTCGAGTTCGCCGGGCAACGACCTGGACGTCAAGGCCAACGACTCGACGCGCGGTGACAAGCACTACTGGGACGTGTGGGGCGGCCCGGCGCTGCCGGCCACCGCCTACCTGCGCGAGACACCGCGGTTCATGTCCGAGTACGGCCTGCAGGCGTGGCCGCAGCGCTCCACGGTGGATGCGTTCGCGCGCCGTGACGAGCAGCGGATCGACGGCCCGGTGATCCGTGCCCACCAGAAATTCATGGCCGGGCAGGGCAACGAGCGCCTGCTGCACTACATCGAGCGGGAGTACGGCACGCCGGCCTCGTTCGCCGATTTCGTCTATCTCAGCCAGGTGATGCAGGCCGAGGGCATCGCGCTGGCGGCACTGCACCACCGCGCTTCGCGCCCCTACACCATGGGCTCGCTGTACTGGCAGCTCAACGACGTATGGCCGGGTGCGTCGTGGTCGAGCATCGACTACTTCGGCCACTGGAAGGCACTGCATTACCACGCCCGCCGCTTCTTCGCCGAGGTGGCGGTGGCCGCGTTGCGCGACGAGGACGGCGTCACCCGTTTCAGCCTGCTCAACGATGGCCGGCAGCCGCTCACCGCGCAGTGGCGCGTGCGGGTCATGGACGTGGCCGGCGGCGAGTTCGCACGCCAGCAGGAGACCATCACCCTGCCGCCGATGAGCAGCACCGCCGTGGCCGACCTGGTCGACGCCGACCTGCTCAAGGGCCACGACCCGGCGCGCAGCGTGGCGGCGTTCGAGCTGTTGCAGGACGGCCACGTGATCGCGCGGCGGCTGGTGCATTTCGTTCCGGCCAAGGCCCAGGCGCTCGCCGCCAACCAGCTGCGTGCCGAGCTGCGCAGCGATGCCGGCGGCGGCCACCACCTGCGGCTGCACGCCGATGGCCTGGTGCGCGCGGTATGGGCCGATTTCGGCGACACCGGCGCCGGCGTCGACGACAACGCCTTCGATCTGCTGCCCGGCGAAACCCGCGAGCTGCGCGTGCGCGGCGACGTTCCGCTGGACACGCTGCGCGCCGCGCTGCACCTGCACACGCTGGGCGATGCCCTGCATGCCCCTTCCGTTCCACCGCAAGACCCCGCATCCACTCCGAGGACCCGATGATGAACCGAGCCCTGCGCAATGCCCCCCTCGCCGCCGCCCTGCTGCTGGCGCTGTCCGCCTGCAACCCAGCGCCGCCCGCCTCCAGCGCCGCCGCCACAGCGGCCGTGGCCGACCCGGCCGCCGCGTCGGCCGACGTGCCGGCGGTCGATGACGCCGAAGCCGCGCGCATGGCCGAGCAGGTGCGCGAGGCCACCCGCCATGCCTGGCAGGGCTACATGCAGTACGCCAAGGGCCACGACGACCTGAAGCCGATCAGCGCGCAGCCGCGCGACTGGTACCCGGTGCCGCTGCTGATGTCGCCGGTCGATGCCCTGGACACGCTGCTGCTGCTGGGCATGGACAAGGAGGCCGACGAGGCGCGTGAGCTGATCGTCAGCCGGCTGTCCTTCGACCAGGACATCGAGGTGCAGAACTTCGAGGTCACCATCCGCCTGCTCGGCGGCCTGCTGTCGGCCTACCAGATGACCGATGACGCGCGCCTGCTCGCGCTGGCCGACGACCTGGGCACGCGCCTGTCGCCGGTGTTCGACAGCCCCACCGGCCTGCCCTACACCCACGTCAACCTGCGCACCGGCAAGACCCGCGGCAAGATCAGCAACCCTGCCGAGACCGGTACCCTGCTGCTGGAGTTCGGCACCCTGGCCAAGCTCACCGGCAAGCAGGCGTACTACGACAAGGCCAAGCGTGCGCTGGTGGAGACCTTCAACCACCGCTCCAAGATCGGCCTGGTCGGCTTGAACATCGATGTCGAAAGCGGCGAATGGACCAACAAGGACGCGTCGATCGCCGGTGGCGTCGACTCGTACTACGAGTACCTGCTCAAGTGCTGGAAGCTGTTCGGCGACGAAGACTGCAAGCGCATGTGGGACGAGAGCATCGGGCCGTTGAACCGGTACCTGGCCGACGAGGTGCGCGACGGCGAGCTGTGGTACGGCCACGCCGACATGGACAGCGGCGAGCGCACCTCCACCACCTATGGGGCGCTGGACGCCTTTATGCCGGGCCTGCTGGCCCTGGGCGGCGACCTGGACCGGGCCAAGCGCCTGCAGGAGTCCAACCTGAAGATGTGGCGCCTGCACGGCATCGAACCGGAGTCGCTGGACTACGCGGCGATGGAGGTGCGTTCGCCGGGCTACGCGCTGCGTCCGGAAATCATCGAATCGGCCTACTACCTGCACCACTACACCGGCGACGCGCGCTATCGCGGCATGGGCAAGGAATTCTTCGACGACTTCGTCAAGCACACCCGTACCGAGCACGGCTTCTCGGCGCTGAAGGACGTGCGCAGCAAGGAGAAGGACGATTCGATGGAAAGCTTCCTGTTCGCCGAGACCTTCAAGTACTACTACCTGCTGTTCGCCCCGGCCACGGCGCTGGACTTCGACGGCGTGGTGTTCAACACCGAGGCCCACCCGCTGCGCCGTACCTGGTGACCGCGGCGCGCCGGCGCGCGGGGTGGACGGGTGCCCGGCGAGCAGCCGGGCACTAGTGCGCGGATGGGCGGGGGCGTCGCGGCGTCCCCGCCGCCGTGCGGGTGCGGTCCCCGGTGGCGTGCCGGTGGGGCGGGCGTTCCGGCGGACTCAGTACAGGTCGACCGGATCCACGTCCAGCGACCAGCGCACGCGGCGGGCCTGCGGCAACGGATAGACCTGCGGCAGCAGGGCGTCGAGCAGACCGTGCAGGGCCCGCCGCTGGGGAGCGGAGAGCAGCAGCTGGGTGCGCTGGAAACCGGCCCGGCGCGGCATCGGTGCCGGCATCGGACCGTAGTGCTCCACCGCGGTGGTGGCGGGGATCGCCTGCCGCACCGCGGCCAGGAACGCGTTGGCGTGTTCGACCTGCTTGGCCTCCGCGCGCAGCAGCGCCAGGTGCGCGAAGGGGGGAAACCCGGCGCTCTCCCGTTGCGCCAGTTCGGCGTCGGCGAAGGCGTGGTAGCCGCCGTTGACCAGGGTGTGCAGCAGGGCGTTGTCGGGATGGTGGGTCTGCAGCCAGACCTCTCCGGGGCGGTCGGCGCGGCCGGCGCGGCCGGCGACCTGGATCAGCTGCTGGGCCAGTTTCTCGCTGGCGCGGAAGTCGGCCGAGAACAGGCCTTCGTCGATGCCCACCACTACCACCAGGGTCAGCCGCGGCAGGTCGTGGCCCTTGGCCAGGATCTGGGTGCCGACCAGGATGCCCGGGGCCTCGCCCAGGGTCGCCAGGGTCTGCGCCAGCGCGTCGCGGCGCGCGGTGGTGCCACGGTCGATGCGCAGTACCGGGTGCTCGGGGAACAGCTGCAGCAGCCGTTCCTCCAGCCGCTCGGTGCCGATGCCCTGCGGCTGCAGCGCCAGGCTGCCGCAGTCCGGGCAGGCCAGCGGCACCGGGGCGCGGGCGCCGCAGTGGTGGCATTGCAGGCGGCGGCCACCCGCGTGCACGGTCATCGGCGTGGCATGCAGCGGCGTGCTGCAGCGGGTGCAGGGCGCGGTCCAGCCGCAGTCGTGGCACAGCAGTACCGGCGCATAGCCCCGCCGGTTCTTGAACACCAGCACCTGGTTGCCGGCCTGCAGGTGCTGGGCGATGCCGGCCAGCACGTCCGGCGACAGGCCGTCCTGCAGGGGGCGCTTGCGCACGTCGAACACCCGCACCGCCGGTGGCCGGGCATCGCCCGCGCGCTGCTGCAGGCGCAGGTGCGTGTAGCGGCCTGCACGGGCGTTGTGCAGCGATTCCAGCGAGGGCGTGGCACTGCCCAGTACCACCGGCACCCCCAGCGCCTTGCCGCGTACCAGGGCGAAGTCGCGGGCGTGGTAGCGGATGCCGTCCTGCTGCTTGTAGCTGCCGTCGTGCTCCTCGTCGACGATCAGCAGCCCGGCCTGCGGCAACGGCGTGAACACCGCCGAACGGGTGCCGACGACCACCCGCGCCTCGCCACGCGCCGCGGCGGCCCAGACCCGCGCGCGTTCGCCGTCGTTGAGGCCGGAGTGCAGCGCCTGCACCGGAATGCCGAGCCGGGCGCGGAAGCGCGCCAGCATCTGCGGGGTGAGGCCGATCTCGGGTACCAGCACCAGCGCCTGGCGGCCCTGCGCGAGGCAGTGGGCGATGGCCTGCAGGTAGACCTCGGTCTTGCCGCTGCCGGTGACGCCGTCCAGCAGGAAGGGCTGGAAGCCGTCGGCGCCGGTGAGCGCATCGATGGCCGTCTGCTGCTGCGGGTTCGGTACGGGTCCGGCGAGCGGGTGCGCGGGCACGGCGCCCGCGGCGATGGCCACCCGCTGCACGAAGCCGCGCTTGAGCAGGGCGCGGCAGGCCTCGCGCCAGCCGTCCAGGTGCGAGGGCAGCAGGGTCTCGGCCACCGCACCGGTGGCGAGCAGCTCGGCCAGGCGTTGGGGCCGGGTGCCCGCGCGCAGGCGGTCCCGGCCCAGGTGGCCGGCCTCGGTCAGCGTCCAGGCCCAGTCCTGGGTCTCGGGCAGCGGCTCGCCCCGGCGCAGCGGCGCCGGCAGCGCGGTGGCCAGCACCTCGCCCAGCGGGGCGTGCGCGTACCGCGCCAGCCAGCGCAGCGAGGCCAGCAGTTCGCCGCCGAGCAGCGGCTGCCCGTCGCACCATTCCAGCGCCGCCCGCAGCGTGGCGGGAGCGTCCGTGGCGCCGGTGCCCTCGACCACGCCGACCAGTTCGCGGTTGCCGAACGGCACCCGGATCCGGCGTCCGACGTCGTCCGCGGTGGCCGCGGGCCGGCCGGCCGGCGGCAGGTAGTCGAAGGTCTGGGGCAGCGGCACCGGCAGGGCGACGCGCAGGGTGGGGCAGAAGGGCATGTGCGGCAGTGTAGTGGGGCGACCACGTCGGCGCTGGCCGTGTCCGCCGCGGTACCGGGCCGGGCCGGCCGCCGTTGCCGGCGGGGCCGTGCGTGTTGTGCCGGAAAGCATAAATGGTGCGTAAACACCGGCCGTTGCTGGAGATTTGGGTTTATCCACATTTGCTGTGGATAAGTCTGTGCATCAGCGAGGTGCTCCACGCGTCCAGGGCGGTGGTTGAAGCCTTTGCCTCAACTTGGTCAAAAAATAGCCACAAGCGCAAATTCTTTCAAATCAACAACTTGGCCGTGAAACAAAAGCGAAACGCGGGGCTGTGGGCAAAAATGCGGGCAAATGCGATCCACCTATTGACGCTGTGCACAAGTTGCGGCAGGGCCAGCCCGAACCGCCGTGAAGGGCGTGTGCACGCCGGCCGTACGGCGTCTGCGCAGGCCGGGACGCGCTGGGTATCATGCCGGCGATGAAGGAGTACACCTGATGGCGGCTACCGCCACTTCCGTGACGGGCGCCGGCGGTGCCCTGTCCGCGTTCCTGAAGGGCATCGAGCGCCGCGCCCTGGTGGTCGCGGCGCTGCAGGCCGGTGACGAGGAGGGCGGCGACCGCGCCGTGGCGGCCGCGATGCAGGCGTTCGCCGGCCCGGCCGCGGCCCTGCCCATGGCCGACTGGCCGACGCGTTTCTGGACGCTGCTGTGTGCCGCACCGGGCCTGTACACCGCCGGCGACGCCGGCCGGTGGCCGCCGGAGCTGGCGCATCTGCCCACGCTGGCGCCGGCCGAGCGGTTGGCATTGCTGCTGCGCATCGGGGCCGGGCTGGACGAAACCGTGGCGGCGGCGGTGCTGGGCATCGAGACGGAGGCCTACCGCGTGGCCCTTGGTGGCGCCTGTCCGCTGGATGCGCAGGGGCAGCCGGATGCGGCGGCCTGGCGGGCGCTGGCCGAACAGGTGCAGGTCCAGGTGCGGCAGGTGCCGCCCGAACGCCTGGAGCGTCTGGAGCGCCTGCGGGGATCGCTGGCGGCGGACGCGCGGCCTTCCGCCGCGGCGCCGGCCGCGCCGCATGCCGGTGCGTGGGCCGTCCGCCGCCGGCGGTCGTCGCGCCCGGCCGACGGCAGGCGGCGATGGATCTGGCTGTGGGGCGCATTGGTACTGCTCACGCTGGCGGCCGGGCTCTGGGGCTGGCGGTACCAGGGCCGGGACGTCCTCCCGGCGCCGCGGCCGCCGGCGGACGGCGCGGTCGCGGACAATGGCCCGGTGCGGGTCGAGGCGTTGCCGGGCGACGCCGGCGCGCCCGCGCCCGGTGCCGGCGACCGCCTGGCGGTCGCCGATGCGGCGATGATCGCCGATCCCGAGCTGGGGCTGGCGCAGGACGCCGATTTCTACGCCTGGCAGGCCGCCGGCGGACCGATGCCGGTGGACGAATCGCAGGTCCGGCCCGGCCGCGTCGAGCCGGCGGGAGTGGCCCTGGAGACGGTCGATGACGAGGATTGAGCCGCGCCTGCTGCTGTTGGTGCTGTTGCCGGCATTGACGCAGGCCGCGCCGGCGACCGGGCTTCCGGGTGCCGGCGAGCGCGCCATCCCGGTGCCCGAGGCCCTGGATCCACAGCAGCGCTGGGCGGCATTGCCGCCGGCGCGCCAGCAGGATCTGCGTGCGCGCTACGCGGCCTGGCGGGCCCTGCCGGAGAGCGAGCGGCAGCGGGTGCGCCGGGCGGCGGCCGCGGTGGCGGCGCTGCCGGGCGCGGAACGCGACGCTCTGCACGCCCGCTTCCTGGACCTGGACCGGCTGTACCGCGACGGTTGGCGGCTTGGCCCGAAGCTGGGCGCGGTGTACCCCCAACTGCAGCCGCTGCTGGGCTACCTGCCCGATACGCAGCGCGCGCCGATGCTGGCCCTGCTGCACCAGCTCGATGCCGAGCACCTGCGGTTGCTGGCGGTGCTGTCGCAGCGTACGCCGCCGCAGGAGCGGGCGCGGCTGCGCGAGCAGCTGCTGGCCGTCGCCGCCGCCGACCGCGGAGCCTGGCTGCGGCGGCGGGTCGAGGGGCGGTAGCCGGGCCGCCTCGCGGCGGTCGCCGTGACAGGCACCGTTCACTCCTCTTCGCCCCCGCCTGCCTTTACAATAGGCCGCTTCCACGACCCGGCAACAGCGCGTCCCGCGCCGGCCGCAGTCCGTGTCTTTTCCCGTATGACCACCCTTACCGCCACGCCGCGCTTCCACCAGGAAGTGCGCGCCACGGGGTCGCTCGCGTTGCCATTGGTCCTGGGCCATGTCTCGACCGGCCTGATCGCATTCGTCGACAACACCATCGCCGGCCACCACGGCACCGCCACCTTCGCCGCGGTCAGCATCGGCACGGCCCTGCTGTGGCTGCCGATGCTGGTGCCGATCGGCACGCTGATCTCGCTCACCGCCTCGGTGTCGCAGCTGCACGGCGCCGGGCGCGAGCGCGAGATCGGTCCCCTGTTCCGCCAGGCACTGTGGCTGGGCGTGGGCCTGAGCACGCTGATGTTCCTGTTCCTCAGCGTGGTCCCGGGCTTCCTTCCGGCGTTCGGCATCGCGCCGGAGATCGTGCCGGGCGCCACCGACTTCCTGCACGCCATCCGCTGGGGCGTGCCCGCGCTGACGCTGTACTTCTGCATGCGCTACCTGAGCGAGGGCATGCACTGGACGCTGCCGACCATGGTGCTCGGCTTCGGCGGCCTGCTGGTGCTGGGTCCGCTGGGGTATGTGCTGTGCAACGGCCGGCTGGGCTTCCCGGAGCTGGGCGCGCGCGGCCTGGGCATCGCGTCGTCGGTGACGATGTGGGTGCAGGCGCTGGGGTTCGCGGCCTACCTGTGGAAGACCCGCCGGTTCGCCCACCTGCAGCTGTTCGGACGCTTCGAGCCGCCGCGCTGGCGGGCGATCTGGGACCTGCTGCGCACCGGCCTGCCGATCGGCATCACCGTGCTGATGGAAGGCGGGCTGTTCATCATCACCGCGCTGCTGATCGGGCGCATCGGCGCGGTCGAGGCCAGCGCGCACCAGATCGCGATCAACGTCGCCCAGCTGTGCTTCATGATCCCGATGGGCGTGGCCGAAGCCACCACCGTGCGGGTCGGCCACGCCGTGGGCGGCGGCGACCCGGCGGGGGTGCGCCGCGCCACCTGGGCCGGCTACGCCATCGTGATGGTCACGCAGCTGCTGTCGATCACCGTGCTGCTGCTCGGGCACAGCGCGGTGGTCCGCCTGTACACCGACGACCTGGCGGTGGCGGCGCTGGCCTCCGCGCTGCTGCTGTATGCGGCGGCCTTCCAGCTGCCCGACGGCATCCAGGTGCTGTCCGCCGGCGCGCTGCGCGGGCTCAAGGACACCCGGGTGCCGATGTTCATCGCCATGTTCGCGTACTGGGGCGTGGGCATGCCGCTCGGCAGCGGCCTGGGCCTGGGCCTGGGCTGGGGGCCGCAGGGCATGTGGGTCGGCCTGATCATGGGCCTGTCCGTGGCGGCGGTGTTGATGGGCTGGCGCCTGCGGGTCAGCAGCCGGCGGTTGTTCCAGCCCGCGGACCCCGTGACGTGAAGCGCATGCCGATTGCCCCAGCTATGGGTATCCTGCGTTGCAACAAGCCTCTTCTGGAGCGTCCATGAACCCGCCACCGATTCCTCCCCGCAACCCCATCGCCCGCTTCTTCGTCGGGCTGTGGGACGTGATGAACTTCACCCGGCGGTTGATCCTCAACCTGATGTTCTTCGGCCTGCTGTTCCTGGTGCTGATCGTGTTCATGGTGGCCATGGGCAAGGGCGCGTCGTCGGCCAAGGTGCTGCACGACCGCACCACGCTGGTGATCGCGCCGGAAGGACGGCTGGTGGAGCAGTACAGCATCGATCCGGTCAGCCGCGCGCTGGCGCGCCTGGTCGGTGAGAGCAACGCCGAGGAAATCCAGCTGCGCGACCTGGTGCGCGCCATCGATGCGGCGCGCACGGACAAGAAGATCGAGCGGGTGGTGCTGCACCTGGACAAGCTGCAGCCGTCCGGCTTCGCCTCGATGCGCGAGGTGGCCGCGGCGCTGCAGGAGCTGCGCGCCTCGGGCAAGCAGCTGGTGGCCTACAGCGAGAACATGAGCCAGTCGCAGTACCTGCTGGCGGCGCAGGCCGACGAGATCTACCTGGACCCGATGGGCAGCGTGCTGCTGGAGGGTCTGGGCCGCTACCGGCAGTATTTCCGCGCCGGCCTGCAGGACAAGCTGGGCGTGGACGTGCACCTGTTCAAGGTGGGCGAGTACAAGTCCGCCGCCGAACCCTACGTGCTCGACGCGGCGTCGGCGGAGGCCAAGGAAGCCGACCTGTTCTGGATGAACGATGTCTGGCAGCGCTACCTGGGCGATATCGCCGGGGCGCGCAAGCTGGATGCCGCGCAACTGGCGGCGGGCATCGACACCCTGCCCGAGGGCATCGCCGCGGCCGGCGGCGACCTGGCGCGCTTCGCGCTGCAGCAGAAGCTGGTGGACGGCCTGAAGACCCGCGAGGAAGTGGAGGCGCTGCTCACCGAGCGCGGGGTCGCCGACAGCGATGCCGACGGCGGTTTCCGCCAGGTCGCGCTGGGCGACTACCTGGCCCAGATCGACGCGCGGCGTTCGCCGATCGACAAGCGTCCGCAGGTCGCGGTGGTGGTGGCCGAGGGCGAGATCGCCGGCGGCGACCTGCCGGCGGGCCGCGTTGGCGGCATCTCGACCTCGGCGCTGTTGCGCGAGGCCCGCGAGGACGACGACGTCAAGGCGGTGGTGCTGCGGGTGGACTCGCCCGGTGGCGAAGTGTTCGCGTCCGAGCAGATCCGCCGCGAGGTGGAGGCGCTCAAGGCCGCGGGCAAGCCGGTGGTGGTGTCGATGGGCGACCTGGCCGCCTCCGGCGGCTACTGGATCAGCATGAACGCCGACCGCATCTACGCCGACGAATCGACCATCACCGGCTCGATCGGCATCTTCGGCATGATCCCCAACCTGGCACGCAGCTTGGACAAGATCGGCGTGCATACCGACGGCGTGGGCACCACCCGCTTCGCCGGGGCGTTCGACGTGACCCGGCCGATGGACCCGGCGGTGGGGCGGGTGATCCAGTCGGTGATCGACAAGGGCTACGCCGACTTCACCGGCAAGGTGGCGCAGGCCCGCGACCGCAGCGTGGAAGCGGTCGACGAGGTCGCCCGCGGCCGCGTGTGGAGCGGTGCGCAGGCCAAGGAGCGCGGGCTGGTGGACGCATTCGGCGGACTCAAGGCCGCCGTGGCCGATGCCGCCGAGCGTGCACGGCTGGGGGCCCCGGACGCCTACCGCGTGCGCTACATCGAGAAGGGCGCCACCCCGTTCGCGCAGTTCATGAGCGGCTTTGCCGGCAGCCGCGCAGGCGCCTGGGCGTTGTCCGACTCGGGCCTGGCGCGGATGATGCTGGCGCGCACGATGCCGGAGCTGGATACGCAGCTGCGCTTCGTCGAGGACGCGGTGAAGGACCGCGACGGCGCGCCGGTGAAGACCCTGGCCTATTGTTTCTGCGGGCTGTAGGCCGGCACCACCGCAGGCCTGTCGGCAGCGCCGCCTCCGGGCGGCGTTGCCGTTTCTGGGGAGCGGACGCCGCCGTTCGCCGCCGGTGGAAGCAGGGCGGCCTCCTGACCGCGGCGGCGCGCGGCGGTATCCTTTGGCGCATGACCATGAACCGCTGGCGGCTGGACGGACAGACCGCATTGATCACCGGCGCCAGTGCCGGCATCGGCCTGGCGATCGCGCGCGAGCTGCTCGGCTTCGGCGCCGACCTGCTGCTGGTGGCGCGCGACGGCGACGCCCTCGCTCAGGTGCGCGACGAACTGGCCGACGAACACCCCGACCGCCGGATCCACGGGCTGTCGGCCGATGTCGCCGACGACGAGGACCGCCACGCGATCCTGGACTGGGTCGAGGACCACGGGGGGCTGAACCTGCTGGTCAACAACGCCGGCGGCAACGTCACCCGGCCGGCCAACGACTACAGCGAGGACGAGTGGCGCGGGATCTTCGAGACCAACCTGTTCTCGGCGTTCGAGCTGTCGCGCTATGCGCACCCGCTGCTGACCCGGCATGCCTCGTCGGCCATCGTCAACGTCGGCAGCGTCTCCGGCATCACCCATGTGCGCAGCGGAGTGGTCTACGGCATGACCAAGGCCGGGCTGCAGCAGATGACCCGCAACCTCGCCTGCGAATGGGCGGAGGACGGCATCCGCGTGAACTCGGTGGCGCCGTGGTACATCCGCACCCGCCGCACCTCCGGGCCGCTGTCCGATCCCGACTACTACGACGAGGTGGTCGCGCGTACGCCGATGCGCCGCATCGGCGAGCCGGAGGAGGTCGCCGCCGCGGTCGGTTTCCTGTGCCTGCCGGCGTCGAGCTACGTCACCGGCGAGTGCATCGCGGTGGACGGCGGGTTCCTGCGCTACGGTTTCTGAGCGCCGTCGGCCCTCCGCCGGCACGGGTGCGCCGCGCCGTCCGGGCGACGGGGGTGCCGCCCCGGCGATGGATCCGGGACTGGCCGCTACGGGTACCGTGGTGGGCGTCCCGGTGCCCGTGCGGCACAGGGTCGTGGGCGCGGTGTCCGGCGCGGCCGGGCATGCATACAGCCTGTCGGCTCGCGGCCCATCGCGGAGGGCCGCCGCTGCGGGCGTCAGTCCCTGCGCCGCGGCGGTGCCGTCGGGCGGGAGGGGCGGCGCGTCAATGACCTCCGCAGTCGCGGTCCAGACGCGCTTCGATGCCGCGCTGCTCCCGGGTCAGGGCCTGGCGTTCGCTCTGCAGGGCGCTGTGGTAGCGGCGTACCAGCGTCCAACGGTGGTCGCGCAGCCGGGCACAGGCTTCCTGCGCCGGCAGCGGGTGGCAGCTGTCGCGGACCCAGGTGCCGCCGGCCAGGGCCGGCAGCGGCCGGGTCGGGCCCGTGCCACCCTGGACGGCGATGCCGCCCGAGCCGCCCCCGAAGTGGCCTGACACGCTGGCCCGGGCATGGCGCGGGAGGGGGCCATGCCCGGTGACCCACAGTGGCACCCAGCGCGGTCGACCGAGGCCGTCGTCGCTGGTATAGCGCTCGCCGTCGGGCGCAAGGCACTCGTACAGCGGTTGCGGTGGCTGCACGGTGACGATGCGCACCTCGCGCTCGATCGGTTGTGGTTGGGGAGGCGTGCTCGGGGCGGGCGCCGGACGCGGCGGCGGCTGTGGGCGCGGCAGGTCGCGCACCTGCTGCCGCAGGCCGCCATCGCACGGGGCATCCTGCAACGCCACGGTGCCGTCGGCCGCCACGCAGCGGTACACGCGCACGCTGTCGGCGGGGGGCGGTCCCGCGGCCGGCACCGACGGAGACGCCAGGGTCAGAAGGGTGGCCAGCAGGAGCAGGTCGGCGCGCATGGCGCCATGGTGCCGCATGCGGCGTGCGGTGCAAGGGCGCGCGGCGTGGGCCGGCACGCGCGCTTCAGTCGCGCAGGACCTGCCCGTTGGCGGCGATGCGGATGCGGGTGGGCTGGGCCTGGCCGCCGGTGGCGCCGTCGAGCAGGCCGTCCAGGTGCGCGAGCAGGGCCGGATCGAGCTGGTCGCGCGTGCGTGCAGGGGGCTGGCCGGCAAGGTTGGCGCTGGTCGAGACCAGTGGCCCGCCCCAGGCCCGGCACAGGGCGCATACCTGGGGGTGGGCACTGACCCGGACCGCGATGCCGTCGTGGGCGCCGGTGATCCAGCGCGGCGCGCGCGGTCCGGCGGGAACGACCCAGGTATGCGCGCCGGGCCAGCTCTGCAGCACCGCGGCCCGGCGCTCGGCCGTCAGCGCGTCCAGGCGTACCCAGCCGTCCAGCTGGGCCACCTCGGCGGCGACCAGGATCAGGCCTTTCCCGACCGGGCGCTGCTTGAGCGCCAGCAGCCGCATCACCGCGGCTTCGTTGCCGGGATCGCAGCCCAGGCCCCACACGGCTTCGGTCGGGTAGGCGATGACGCCGCCCTCGCGCAGCGGCGGGAGGAGCGTGGCGGGATCGCGGTCGGGCAGGGTCGGCATCGTCATCGGTCGGTGGGCTGTGGGGCCCGCCGGGCCGGGGTGGCGGCGGGCGTGGCATGCAGGCTGTCCAGAGACCGCCTGGTGCGGGAGTGCCGGGCAGCCCCTTGCCGGGACGGCAAGGGGGTCGCGCACTCAGAACGGCGGTGCGTCGTCGTCGGCGGTATTCTTCACGGCCTTCTTGACGACGGTCTTCTTGACCGCTTTCTTGACCGCCTTCTTGGCGGTGGTCTTCTTGGTCGCGGCCTTCTTGGCCGGCGCTTTCTTCGCCGCGGCCTTCTTCGGCGCCGCGTCCTTCTTCACCGCGGTTTTCTTGGCCGCGGTCTTCTTGGCGCCAAAGCCCTTGCGTGCCGGCTTGCCGGTCTCGGCCATCAGCTGCTCGACCTCGGCCAGGGTCAGCGAAGCGGGCTCGCGGTCCTTGGGGATCTTGCCGTTGAGCTTGCCGTCGCTGATGTAGGGGCCGAAGCGGCCGTTCAGGACCTGGATCTCCGAGCCCTCGAAGGCCTTGATGATGCGGTTGCGCGCGATCTCTTCCTTTTCCTCGATCAGGAAGAGCGCCCGCGGCAGGTCGATCTTGTAGGGATCGTCCTCCTTCTTCAGCGAGGCATAGGTGCTGCCGCGCTTGGCGAACGGGCCGAAGCGGCCGATGCCCACGCTCACGTCCTCGCCGTTGGCGTCGACGCCGAGCTTGCGCGGCATGTCGAACAGTTTCAGGGCCTCGTCCAGCGAGATCGAATAGATGCTCTGGCCCGGCTGCAGCGAGGCGAACTTGGGCTTCTCCTCGTCCTCCACGGTGCCGATCTGCACCATCGGTCCGAAACGGCCGATACGCGCGCTGACGTCCTTGCCGCTCTTCGGGTCGGTACCCAGTACCCGTGCGCTGCCGGCGTCGGTGCGATCCAGCGATTCGCTCTTGTCGCTCACCAGCTCCTTGAACGGGCCCCAGAAGCGCTCCATCAACGGCACCCACTCCTCCTCGCCGCGCGACACCGCGTCCAGCTCGTCCTCGAGCTTGGCGGTGAAGTCGTAATCGACGTAGCGGGTGAAGTGGCTGGACAGGAACTTGCTGACCGCACGGCCGACGTCGGTGGGGCGGAAGCTGCGGCCCTCCATTTCGGTGTACTTGCGGAACAGCAGGGTCTGGATGATCGAGGCGTAGGTCGACGGACGGCCGATGCCGTACTCCTCGAGCGCCTTCACCAGGGCCGCTTCGGTGTAGCGCGGCGGCGGCTGGGTGAAGTGCTGTTCGGCAGCGACCCGCTCCATCGGCACGTTGTCACCGGGCTTCATCGCCGGGAGCTTGCGGCCTTCGTCCTCGTCCTCGGCGTTGCGGTTGTCCTTGCCTTCCTCGTAGACGGCCAGGAAGCCGGACACCACGACGGTGGTGCCGCTGGCGCGGAACAGGTGCTCGCTGCCGGCGGCGAGGTCGACGCTGACCGTGTTGAGCGTGGCCGGGATCATCTGGCAGGCCACCGCGCGCTTCCAGATCAGCTCGTAGAGCCGGCGCTCGTCGTCGGACAGGAACCGGGCCACCTGGGCCGGGGTGCGCAGCGCCGAGGTCGGGCGTACCGCCTCGTGCGCTTCCTGCGCGTTCTTGCTCTTGGTGGTGTAGGTGTTGGGCTTGTCGGGCAGCGAGGCGGTGCCGAAATCGCGGGCGATCACGTCGCGGATCTCGTCCAGCGCATCCTGCGACAGGTTCACCGAGTCGGTACGCATGTAGGAGATCAGGCCGACGGTGCCCTCATCGCCGATCGCCACGCCCTCGTACAGCTTCTGCGCCACCTGCATGGTCTTGCGGGTGGTGAAGCCGAGCTTGCGCGAGGCCTCCTGCTGCAGGGTGGAGGTGGTGAACGGAGGCGCGGGGCGCCGCTTGCGTTCCTTGCTGGCGACGTCGGTGACGTGCAGGCGCCCCTGGGCGGCCTGCTGGATGCGCAGCCGGGCGGCCTCGGCGGTGTCGCCGTCGGTGATCGTGAACTGCTCGAACTTCTGCCCGTCCAGCTTGATGAGCTTGGCCGAGAAGTGCTGGGTCGGATGCGCGCAGTCGGCCTGGATCGACCAGTACTCGCGGGCCTTGAACGCCTCGATCTCCTCTTCGCGCTCGACGATCATGCGCAGCGCCGGGCTCTGCACGCGGCCGGCGGACAGGCCGCGCTGCACCTTGCGCCACAGGACCGGCGAGAGGTTGAAGCCGACCAGGTAGTCCAGCGCACGGCGGGCCTGCTGGGCATCGACCAGGTCGCCGGCGATGGCGCGCGGCTGGGCCATCGCCTCCTTGATCGCGCGCGGGGTGATCTCGGTGAAGACCACGCGCTGCATGGGCTTGCCCTCCAGCAGCCCGCGCTCCTTCAGGATCTCGGCGATGTGCCAGCTGATCGCCTCGCCCTCGCGGTCCGGGTCGGTCGCCAGGAAGATGTCGTCGGCGCTCTTGGCGGCCTTGGCGATGGCCTCGACGTGCTTTTCGTTCTTCTCGATCAGGTCGTAGCGCATGGCGAAGCCCTGCTCGGGATCGACCGCGCCTTCCTTGGGAACCAGGTCGCGCACATGCCCATACGAGGCCAGGACGGTGAAGTCCTTGCCGAGGTATTTGTTGATCGTCTTGGCCTTGGCGGGCGATTCGACGATGAGCAGGTGCTTGGGCATGTCAGTGGGTTCTTGCGGGGGAGGGGGCCCCGGTGGGGGCGCTAGGGTGGCGCAAACGCGCCCGATAGTGAAGCGGAGGCGGCCGCAGCGGATATGCCGACGCCCGGGCAGGGCCCGGGCGTTCAGCTTTCCGCGTCAAGAGAAATCATGGCCGGCCGCGGTTGTCAAGCGGCGGCCATGCATTTCAGTTGAGGCTGGCGGCCGCGATGCCGATGATCGCCAGCACGGCGATGATGCCCACGACCAGCAGCAGGCCGAAGATCGACAGGATCACGATGGTCACCGTGCCCAGGCCCCGCTGCTGCCATTCCGGATGGTCGGTGAACGCCCATTTGTCCACCACCAGGGTGTCGCAGATCATGTCGTGTAGGCCCTGCTTGCGCTCGGTGAAGGCGGCCATCAGGTAACCGATGCACAGGATCAGGCCGCTGAGCATGGCCGCGAAATAGCGGCCGATGCCGCGCGCGAGGCTGATCCGCTCGCCGTTGCTGCGCACCACCTTGATGCCCACGGCCATCTTGCCCAGGGTGGCCTTGCCGGCGGACGCATGGAAGCCGGCGTAATAGGCGGCTGAAAGCGCGATGGACACCAGGTTGACCAGCAGCTGGATGAAGATGAACCCGGCCCCCATGGCCTCGCTGTTCCTGCCCATGCCGGCCATGCCGATACCCAGCACCATGCCCAGCACCATGGCGATGACACCGCCGACCATGCCCACGACCAGGCTGTCGATGCAGTAGGCCGCCACCCGCTTCCAGAACCCGGCATGGACGATCTCGCCGCCACCGACCACGTTGTCGGCCAGGGCCGCGGTGGCCGGCGCGCTGTAGGGCGACTGCGCTTCGGCGCGTGCGGCGGCCTGTGCGCTGGCGCTGCCGTTCTCGATGGCCTCGTAGTCGGCGCGCAGGTCGATGCCGGTGTCGGCCTGTACCAGCAGCTGCAGCTCGTCGGCGACCGTCGACAGCGCCTGCCATTGCGGCATGCCCTCGCGCCATACCAGTGTGGACAGGTCCAGCTCGCCGCTGCGGAATCTGTCGCGCAGGGTGCCGGCGTCCACCGGCCCCTGCCGTTCGCGCTGGGCATCGGCGTAATACCACTCACTCATCTTGGTTCCCCGTAAGGTTCTGTTCGTCCGGATTCAGCCGTCGCAACCGGCTGGCAGATAGCTGTACGCCGCCTGGAACGGCGGGTTCCCGGCGGCGGCCCGCCTATCGTAGTCGAGCCGGCGTGCCTGTCGTGTGCCGATTTCCGCCGATCGCCGGAAATCCGTGCGCCGCCGGGAAGGTGGAGACGGGTATGCCGATATGCCGAGGAGCACACCGGGAGTAGAGGCCGCTGCCTGGGCGGTGGCCGTCCGCGCAGGAGGCAAGGTGCGGGTGGTCCGCCAGGCGATGGCCGCCGCGGACCTCAGTGCAGGGGTTCGGGCTCGTCGATGAACATCTGCGTTTCCATCCAAGCATAGGCCGCCTCGGCCCCGGGCTGGTTGAACAGCACCATCAGCACGACCCACTTGAGGTCGTCCAGGTCCAGTTCGTCCTGGTCCAGGGCCATCGCCCGGTCCAGCACCAGCTCGCGCTGGTCGGCGTCGAGGATGCCGTGCTGCTCGAGGAACAGCAGGAAGCCGCGTCCTTCCGTGTCCAGCTTGTCCAGCTCCGGTCCGTGGAACACGCGCACCGGGCCATCCACGCGGGCCTGGCCGACGGCCGGCCGCTGCTCGGCCAGGGCGTCCAGCCAGTCGAAGGCCTTGTTGATTTCCGAGGGACTGAAACCGGCCTGGATCAGGCCGTTCTGCAGCGAATCGCGGTCCCTTGCGAGCTCGGCATCCTCGCTGAAATAGTGTTCGAACAGATACAGCAGGACATCCAGAATGCTCTCTTTCATTGCCTCGGCCTGCGCCTTGCGGGCGCTGTGGAGGTGAAGGAACCTCAGGTTCGGGCATAGCGGCCGTGGGCCGACGCTACCGTTCCCTGCAGTTCCATGACCAGCAGCATGGAGGACAGCCTGCTGGCCGTCAATCCGGTGCGTTCGGTCAAGGTGTCCATACCGGTAGGGTCGTAGCCGAGCGCATTCCACAAGCGCTGGTGATCCGGATCCGGCAGGGTGGGGGCCGGGCAGGGGCTGCGCGGCGCCTCAGGGATGGGGGCCAGCAGCCGGTTTTGCAAGGCGCCGGCCAGTTCGCCGGCCAGGTTGGCCACGCCCTCCAGGACGTCGGCCGGTTGTGTCACCAGGGTGGCGCCGTCGCGGATCAGCCGGTGGCAGCCGCGGGCCATGGGGTTGTGGAGGGAGCCGGGGACCGCGAACACCTCGCGTCCGGCCTCCGCGGCCAGGCGCGCGGTGATCAGCGCGCCGGAGCGTTCGCCGGCCTCGATCACCACCGTTCCCAGGCACAGGGCGGCCAGCAGCCGGTTGCGGGCCGGGAACTGGCCGCTGCGCGGCGGCGTGCCGGGGGGATACTCGCTGACCACCGCGCCGGCGGCCGCGACGGCCTGTTGCAGGGAGGCATGGCGCCGCGGATAGGCCTGGTCGGGGCCGGTGCCGATGACGGCGAAGGTGGTGCAGCCCGCGTCCAGGGCGGCGCGGTGGACGGCCGCGTCCACGCCGGCAGCCAGGCCGCTGGCGACGCACAGCCCGCTGGCCGCGAGTCCGCGGGCGAAGGCGTAGGCGGTATCGCGGCCGCCGCTGCTGGGCGTGCGGCAGCCGACCACGGCGATGGCCGGCTGCCAGAGGCAGGCGGGGTCCCCGTCGACGAACAGTGCCAAGGGGGGATTCGGGCTGCTGCGCAGCGCTGCCGGGTAATCGGCCGCCTGCCAGCCGAGCAGGTGGTGGCCGGGCTGCTCGAGCCAGTGGCGGATGTGCCGCAGCGGGGAGCCCCCCACCGGCGCCGCCAATGCCTGGGCCTGGCGGGAGGCGATGCCGGCGGCGCGCCAGGCCTCGGCACCGGCCGCCAGCGCGGCGCATGCACTGCCGGCCCGGTCGAGCAGGGTGCGCAGCGGTCGTACCGGCCCGCCGGCAAGGAGCAGGGCGAGCAGGGCATCGGTCTCCTGCTGGGGCGTGCCGGCGGCGGCGGGCAATGTGGACACGCCGCCAGGATGGGCCACAGACGACGACGGCGCCCTCGGGCGCCGTCCTGCGGTGATGTCGGGGTCTGCCGCGCGGTGCCTACTGCGCGTCCGGGTGCTTGAGCTCGTAGCCGACCCGTGCCGGCTTGGTGCCTTCCATCACCAGCGCATAGCTGACCTTGTCGAAGGTGCGGAACACCATCGCGTGGGCGGCATACTCGTCGGGCAGCGCCACCCGTCCGGCGCCCGGCTTCAGGACGTCGTCCAGCCGCGAGGTGTCCATGCCGGTCACGCGGTCGTTGACGTGGCGCCCGCTGCGCCAGACGGAGAACACGGTGCCGTTGTCGATGCCGTCGCGGGCGCCGCCGGAGATGGCGATGACGTCGCGCGGGCCGCCGGAGGTGAAGGTGTCGGCGACCGCCAGCACGCGCAGCCGCCCGGCCTCGGCGGTGGCCGCCGGCGGGTGTGGAATGAACTGCAGGTCGTAGGGCTGGGCCTGCACCGGCACCAGCCGGTCGCCGGCGCGGACTTCGCGGCCGCTGTCCTCGAGCAGCAGGGTCGCGGTCTCGTCGCGGCCGCCGCCGAGGCGGGTCACGGTGCCGACGTTGACCTGGGCCAGTTCATGGCCGAGCAGTCCCAGCCGCTCGCTGCCGGCGACGTAGTTCTTCCAGAGGTTGCCGGACAGCGGCGTGGGGTTGCCGCGGGCGTCCAGGTCGCGGCTGGGCTGGGGCTTGCCATAGCGCACGGTCGGGCGCAGCACGGCGTAGCGCTGCCCGGCCTGGGCGTCCTGCAGCCCGCGCACGTAGGCCATCTGCCCGGCGCTGGCCAGCAGGTGGCTGTCTTCCAGGCCGACCACGTAGGGAAGGTGCTTGAACTCCTCCACCACGGTCAGGTTCTTCAGGAACGGTTCAACCTCGGACAGCGGGATCGCGTTGATCGGCGCTTCGCTGCGGGCGCCCGGCTGGACCTGCGCCTGCGGCGTCACCCGGTCCAGGTAGGCCAGGCTCAGCACGTCGCCCGGATAGATCAGGTGCGGGTTGTCCACCTGGGGGTTGGCCTGCCAGATCTCCGGCCAAAGCCACGGCTTCTCCAGGAAACGGGCGGCAATGCCCCAGAGCGTGTCACCCTTGCGCACCACATAGGTGTCCGGATGGGTGGCGGTTGTTTCCACCGCCACGGCATAGGCCGTCACGGTCAGCAACGCAACGGCGGCGACCGTACGTAATTGTTTCAGCATGGCTGCGATCTGCCTGATTCCCCAACAGGTCCGCGCACTATAGTGCAGAACGCGGGGCGCCGGGCAAGCGCAGGCGTTAGAATTGCGACATCCTGCCGGATTGCGCGGCGTCTTTTCCATCGGTGCACTCATGGCCACCCTGCCCATTCTCGAATTTCCCGACCCGCGGCTGCGGACCAAGGCCGCCACCATCGATGCCGCGGAAGTGACCACGGCGGACTTCCAGCAGCTGCTCGACGACATGTTCCAGACCATGTACGAGGCGCCGGGCATCGGCCTGGCCGCCACCCAGGTGGATGTCCACAAGCGTTTCATGGTCATCGATGTCAGCGAGGAGCACGACACGCCGCAGGTGTTCATCAACCCGCAGATCGTCAGCGCCAGCGAGGGCGGCCGCGTCTACCAGGAAGGCTGCCTGTCGGTACCGGGCATCTATGCCGACGTGACCCGTGCCGACAGCATCGTGGTGCGCTTCCTCGACCGCCAGGGCGCGGCGCAGGAGCTTGCCGCCGATGGCCTGCTGGCCACCTGCATCCAGCACGAGATGGACCATCTGGACGGCAAGCTGTTCATCGACTACCTCTCGCCGCTCAAGCGCGAGATGGTGCGCAAGAAGCTGGCCAAGCAGCGCAAGCACGTCGCCTGAGCCGGCCCCGCGCCGGTTGCCGCGCGGGGTGGGGTCGCAGCAGCCTACGGCGCCGGTTCCCGGCGCCGTCGTTCTTTCCGGGAGTTGGATCACCATGAGAATCGTTTTCGCCGGTACGCCGGAGTTCGCCGTCGCCGCGCTGGGGGCCGCCGCGCGCCACCACGAGGTGGTGGCCGTCTACACCCAGCCGGACCGGCCGGCCGGCCGCGGCCGTGGGCTGATGCCATCGCCGGTCAAGCGCGACGCCATCGTCCGCGGGCTTCCGGTGCTGCAGCCGGACACCCTGCGCACCCCCGAGGCGCAGCAGCAGCTGCGCGCGCTGCAGCCGGACCTGATGGTCGTGGTCGCCTACGGCCTGATCCTGCCCCAGGCGGTGCTGGAGATCCCGACCCATGGCTGCTGGAACGTGCACGCGTCGTTGCTGCCGCGCTGGCGCGGTGCGGCGCCCATCCAGCGCGCGATCGAGGCCGGCGACGAAGAGACCGGCGTCTGCCTGATGCAGATGGAGGCCGGGCTGGATACCGGGCCGGTCCTGCTGAGCCAGCGCACCGGGATCGCCGCGACCGACACCGGCGGGCAGCTGCACGACCGGCTGGCACAGATGGGTGCGCAGGTCCTGGCCGACGGCCTCGGACTGCTGCGCGCGGGACTCAAGCCGGTCGCGCAGGCGCAGCCGGACACCGGTGCCACCTACGCGCACAAGCTGGACAAGGCCGAGGCCCGGCTGGACTGGAGCCAGGCCGCGCCGGTGCTGGCGCGCCGCGTACGCGCATTCAACCCCTGGCCGGTGGCCGAGGCCCTGCTGGCCGGTGAGCGGGTACGCATCCACGGGGCGGTGGCGATCGAGGACGACCGCGGCCGCGTGCCGGGGACGGTGATCGCCGCCTCCCGTGACGGCATCGACATCGCCTGCGGCCAGGGCGCCCTGCGCCTGCGCGTGGTGCAGCGCGAGGGCGGCAAGGCGATCACCGCCGCCGATTATCTCAACGCCCGCCGCGACCTGCCGGTGGAGGGCTGAGCGATGGCGACAGCGCAATCCGGAGGGCGCGCGGAGGCGGTCCCGGCCGCGCCCGGCGTGCAGACACGGGCGCTGGCCGCGCGGGTGCTGGCCGGAGTGGTCGGACGCGGACGCTCGCTGCGCACGGAGCTGGCGACGGCCTTGCCCCGGCTTGCCGACGGCCGCGATCGCGCCCTGCTCGAGGCGATCTGCTTCGCCGCGCTGCGCCGCTGCACGGCGTACGAACGCGCGCTCGGACAGTGGCTGCAGAAGCCGCTGGGACCGCGCGACGGTGAGCTGAAGGGGCTGTTGCTGGCCGGCTTCGCGCAGCTGGATGCGCTGGCGATGCCGCCGCATGCGGCGCTGTCGGCCACGGTGGACGCGGCGCGAGCGCTGGGCCGCGAGCGCCAGGCCGGGCTGGTCAATGCGGTCCTGCGGCGGGCCCAGCGCGAGGGATTTCCGGCGGTGCAGCCCGCGGAGGCCTGGCCGGCGTGGCTGCAGGCGCGGGTCCGCCACGACTGGCCGGCACAGGCCGAGGCGGTGTTCGCCGCGAGCCTGCAACCGGCGCCCTTGTGGCTGCGGGTCAACCGCCGGCAGTACCGCCGCGAGGCCTATCTGGAGCTGCTGGCCGGATCGGGCATCGAGGCGTTGGCCACACCGCTGGCGGCCGATGCGGTGCGGCTGCCGGTACCGGTGCCGGTCGCCAGCCTTCCGGGTTTCGCGCAGGGCGCGGTCTCGGTGCAGGACCTGTCCGCGCAGCAGGTGGCCGACGCCCTGGCGCCCGCCGCCGGCGCCCGGGTGCTGGATGCCTGCGCGGCGCCCGGCGGCAAGGCCGCGCACCTGCTGGAGCGCGATCCGTCGTTGCGGCTGCTGGCGCTGGACGTGGATCCGCGGCGCCTGCAGCGCATCCGGGAAACCTTCGAGCGCACCGGCGTGGGCGCCACCGCACAGGTGCGCGCGGCGGACGCCGCCGAGCCCGCGGCATGGTGGGACGGGGAGCCGTTCGATGCGGTGCTGCTGGACGCGCCGTGTTCGGCGACCGGCATCATCCGCCGCCAGCCCGACGTGCTCCTGCACCGCCGCGCCGGCGACCTGGAGGCGTTGACCACCCTGCAGGCGCGGCTGCTCGACGCGCTGTGGGGCGTGCTGCGCCCCGGCGGTGTGCTGCTGTATGCGACCTGCTCGATCCTCCGCTGCGAAAATGGCGGCCAGATCGCCGCGTTCCTTGCCCGTACCGCGGACGCGCAGCTGCAGCCGCTGCCGGCGGCGCTCGGCCATGCCGATGCGGGGGGACGGCAGCGGCTGCCGGGCGAGGATGGCGGCGACGGTTTCTTCCAGGCACGGCTGCTCAAGAGCGGCGGTTGATCCGCATTGCATGCGGCGCGCGGGCCTCCTACCGGCCCGCCGCGTACCCGCCGCGCATGGCGCTCAGCGGGTGACCAGCAGGCCGCGATAGATCGCTTCGGTGGCGTCGACGAAACGTTCCAGTCCGAATTCGGCCAGTGCATGCGCCCGCGCGGCCTCGCCCATGCGCGGCAGCCGCCCGGGGTCGCGCAGCATCGTACGCAGGGCCGCGGCCATCGCCTGGTGGCCGTGTACCGGCACCACCCAGCCGTCCTCGCCTGCGCGGATGTTCTCCGGCAGCCCGGCGTAGTCGCTGACCATCACCGGCTTGCCCATCGCCATCATTTCGCGGCAGGCGAACGAGATGGTCTCCACGTCGTGCGAGAGCACGAAGCCGGCATCCAGGGTGGCGATCAGCGGACGGACATCGCGCAGCAGGCCGGGGAAGTGGACAGGTGCGGCGAGCCCGGCGGCCGCGACCGCGGCCCGTTGCGCCGGGGTCGGCGGCGCGCCGGCGACGACGATGTGGAGGCGCTGCTGTTCCGCGGGCGCGAGCAGGCCGACCGCGGCGATGAGGTCGGTCCAGCCCTTGTAGTCCGCGGTGCCGGCGTTGCTGCCGATCACCAGGACATCATCGGCGATGCCCAGCCGCCGCCGCTCGGCAGCGGCTGCTTCCGGCGGCCAGGGCCGGAAGTGCGCGGTGTCCACGCCGTTGTAGACCGTCTGCGGATGGCAGACGCGGTAGGGGGTGGCCTGCAGCTGGCGGCGCACGTACTCGCAGACCGCGATGACCTTGTCGGTATGCCGGCGCGCGCGCAGCACATGCTGCAGCCCGCGCATCGGCTTGGTGTTGTGCTTGGTCAGCACCACGCGCGGCCGCGGCGTGACGCCGCGCAGCGCCGACAGGGTGATGCGGTGGTCGGCCGAGCCGTTGACATGGACGATGTCGAACCGGTGCGCCCGCAGGTAGGCACGCAGCTGGCGGATCGCCTGCCGTCGCTGGCCGAGCCGGTGCAGGCCGTTGGGGAACGGCTGTGCCAGGGCCTGCACGTGGGGCAGCGCGCCGGCCTCGATGAGCAGCGTGCTGCCGGCGGGCGCGGCCACGTGCACTTCGTGCCGGGTGCCCAGCGCGCGCGCCAGCTCGCGGGTGTAGGTGGTATGTCCACCCCCGCTGCCGCTGTGGAAGTTGGTGAAGAGCACTTTCATCGGGGATGGCCGCGTTCAGTCGATCCGCTGACCGGTCGATGCCGCCGGGTGGGTATCGATGCCGTGCCGGCAGCGGGTGATCTTCTGGGTACGGGTGGCGTGCAGCAGGCGGTTGTTCGGCAGGTCCATGTCGTCCACGTCCTCGGGCGCGCGGGAGTTATGCCACAGGTGGACGGCCAGGCCGGCCCACTTGAGGGCGCGCCGGCGCAGGCCGGCGTTCTCCAGCCGCGCGACCAGCTCACGGTCCTCGGCGCCGTAGCCTTCCATGCGCTCGTCGAAGCCGTTGGCGCGCAGCAGGTCCTCACGCCAGAAGCTCATGTTGCAGCTCATCACCCGGCCGCCGTTGCGGGCGCGGGCCTTCCAGCGCGCCAGCAGCGGCTGGCGGAAGGCGTACAGCCGCCGGCTGCCGTCGAACGCGTCGAACTCGGCATCCATCCAGGGAGCGAACACCGGCCGGCCGCCATCGAGCAGGCGCCGGGATTCGGCGACGCTGGCCTTCAGGCGCCCGCCCTGCAGGAAGTGGCCGGGGGCGGCGAAGGCGGCGTGGTCGGCGACGAAATCGCGATGCAGGAGCATGTCGCCGTCGATCAGGATCACATAGTCGCCCTGGCTGGCGGCAATGCCGAGATTGCGGCAGCGTGCGGCGCGGAACCCCTGGTCGTCCTGCCATACATGCCTGACCGGTACCGGCAGGTCGCGCTGCCAGCGCGCGACCACGTCGGTGGTGGCCTGGCCGGACCCGTCGTCGGCGATCAGTACTTCCTCCGGCATGCGGCGCTGGGTGGCGATGCTCTGCAGTACACGGTCCAGCGCGTCGGGCCAGTTGTAAGTGAGGATCACCAGGGAGATTTTCATGCGGGAGCGGGGAATCGGGGTCCGGGACGGGGAAGTGACAGGCTCAGGGCGAGCGGCAGCCAGAGGAACAGCCAGCCCGGCCGTGGGCTGTCGATGAGGTGCGGCAGGTCGAACTGCACCAGCACCGTGGCGAACAGCCACAGGCCCAGCACCACGCGGCCGACGGCGAGGTCGCGATGGCGCCAGGCGCGCACGCCCAGGCCGAGCCAGATGGCCGACCACAGCACGACGCCGGGAATGCCCAGTTCAACCGCAAGCTGGGTGAAGAGATTGTGAGTGTGGACCTGGTAGTAGCCATTCCCGCCCACCACGGGCAGGGCGAATTCCGCGCCCAGGCCCATGCCGAGCCAGGGATGGGCATGGACCAGCTCCATGGCGCGGGCGAACAGCTGCGGGCGCAGCGACAGCCCGCGCTGGCTGAGCTCGGGGTAGGCCGCCATGGTCAGGCCGACGGCGACCACGCACAGCCACAGCAGGCGCTGCACCGCGCGTTCCCGCTGGCGGATGACCAGCATCACGAACAGGCTGACGGCCACGGCGAGCATCGCGCTGCGCGAAAAGGTGAGTACCAGGGCTACGGCCATGGCGGTCATCGCCAGCCATTTGAGCGTGCGCTGGTTGGCGTTCTGGAAGCGCCACGGCCACAGCCACAGGATGCCGGCGCCCATGGCCGCGCCGAACAGGTTGGCGTTGGCCATCACCCCGAAGCCGATCAGGCGGTTGTCGGCGGTGGGCCGGATGGCGAACTGCGCCATCGCCGCGATCGCGGCCAGGGTCAGGACCCCGGCGCCGGCCACCAGCAGCCGGCGCTGCCGGGCCAGGTCGTCGCCCACGCCCTGGGTGCAGGCGAACAGGAACAGCAGCACGGTCAGCAGGCGCAGGAATTCATCGTGCGGGCGATGGGAGTTGCTCCAGGCCACGCTCAGTGCGGCCCATGCGAACAGCAGCAGCAGCAGGGGCATGAGCGGCCGGCACGCGAACGCCCGCAGGCGCGCGGGGCAGGCGAGCGCCGCGATCAGCGCCGGCAGGTAGAGCAGCAGGGCGACCACCGCCTGGAACGGCTTGCCGGGATTGAACGAAGGGCCGGCCGGCAGGAAGCACATGCCGGCGACCAGGACGACCAGGCCCACGAACAGCAGGTTGCGCCAGGGCAGCGCGAGGGTCTTGGAGGCGGCCGGGAAGGGGGGAGACAAGAGCGGCGTATCGATGTCTGGCGTCATGTAGAGGCGGGTGGGCGGTCCGGCGTCGTGGTCCGGCGCGCATCGCGTGCCGGCCGTACCGGGCGCAGCCGTCGTTCGAAATGGGTGGCCGTGGCAGCGCTGAGCGTACGGGAAGCCGCACGGGGTTTGATGAACGTCCAAGCGGCGGGCCGGCACTGGCCGGACGGCCGGCAGGACTGGCCGGACGACCGGCCGTCGGCGGCCATCACCTCCAGCCGCGCTTGCGGCTGCGGAGGATGCCGATCATGCGCTCCAGCCGTTTCCACCAGGGGAGCCGGGCACGCCAGCACAGGCCGATGTAGCGCCGGGCCTCGGCCCAGTCGGGATCGGGCTTGGTGCGGTATTCGAGCTTGGCCAGCTCCAGGCAGGCCTCGTCCAGGCCGGCGGCACGGGCATAGTGGTTGATCAGGCCGCGCGACTGCAGCAGGCCCCGGTACACCGCGGCGCGGTCCTGCCGTGCCCACCAGCCGTTGTCGCCATGGATCCGGTAGCGCACCTGGTCGGTGGGCAGGAAATACTTGCGTGCACCGAACAGGCTGGCGCCGAACACCAGGCAGTTGTCGGCGGACAGGCGCCAGCCCGCGCTGACCTGCGGTGGCAGGTCCATGCACTGCCGCGCATAGCGGGTGCGCAGCGACAGCGCCGAGGTGGGCGCTCCATACCAGTAGGCCAGGGCATAGGTGCTGACCGCGGTGTAGCCCAGGTCCAGCGCGCGTCCGGCGAAGCCGATGCGGCCCTCCTCGTTGCCGAACAGGGCGATGTCGGAGAACACGAACCCCACGTCGCCACGCTGGTCGTAGAGTGCGCCGATCTGCTCCAGGTAGGCGGGTTCCCAGCGGTCGTCGGCATCGAGGAAACAGATCACGTCCGCGTCCGCGGCGGCCACCCCGCGCTGGAAGGCCGCTAGCTGTCCGCCGTTCTCGCCAAACAGCAGGGTGATCGCGGGGTGGGCGCCGTAGCGTTCCTGCAGCAGCGCCTGGGAGCCGTCGCGGGAGCCGTCGTCCACGACCAGGATCTGCGCGGCGGGGCGGGTCTGGGCGAGCACCCCCTCGATGGCCTCGACCACGAAGCGCGCATAGTTGTAGTTGGTGATGACGACCGCGAAGCGGGTCATGCCTGGCCCTCCGCCAGCAGCGTGCGGAAGTAGGCGATGGTGTCCCTCAGCCCGTCCTCCAGCGCGATCCGCGGCTCCCAGCCCAGCGCCTGCCGCGCGAGCGCGATGTCCGGCTGGCGCTGGCGCGGATCGTCCGCGGGCAGGGGCTGGAAGACCAGGCGCGAGCGGCCGCCGACCAGCTGCAGGATGCGTTCGGCCAGCTCCAGCATGGTGAATTCGCCGGGATTGCCGATGTTGACCGGACCGGTGAAGCCGCGCTCGGTGTCCATCATCCGCGTCATCGCGTCCAGCAGGTCGTCGACATGGCAGAAACTGCGGGTCTGCCGGCCGTCGCCATAGATGGTGATGTCCTGCCCGCGCAGCGCCTGGACGATGAAGTTGCTCACCACGCGGCCATCGTCGGGGTGCATGCGCGGGCCGTAGGTATTGAAGATCCGCACCACCTTGATGTCCAGCGCATGCTGGCGGTGGTAGTCGAAGAACAGCGTTTCGGCGCAGCGCTTGCCTTCGTCGTAGCAGCTGCGCAGGCCGATGGGGTTGACCCGGCCCCAGTAGGCTTCCGGCTGCGGATGCACTTCCGGGTCGCCGTAGACCTCGCTGGTGGACGCCTGCAGGATGCGGGCGTCCAGCCGCTTGGCCAGCCCCAGCATGTTGATGGCGCCGTGCACGCTGGTCTTGGTGGTCTGCACCGGATCGTGCTGGTAATGCACCGGCGAGGCCGGGCAGGCCAGGTTGAAGATGCGGTCGACCTCGACATGGAGCGGGAAGGTGACGTCGTGCCGCAGCAGTTCGAAGCGCGGATGGCCGAGCAGGTGCGCGATGTTGCGCTTGCTGCCGGTGAAGAAGTTGTCCACGCAGAGCACGTCGTGGCCCTCGCCGAGCAGGCGGTCGCACAGGTGCGACCCCAGGAAACCAGCGCCGCCTGTGACCAGAATTCGTTGCATGGACGGTCCCGTTGATGGAAGGGCAGGGTCTGCCCGGAGGCATGACGAGGTGGGCGGCCATTTTGTCATGGTTGAATCCGGCCGGTCCGCCGCCGCGGCGGCGGAGGTGGACGCTAGACGTCCGGGCCGTGCTTCTTCGACGCCGCGGTCGCGGGCCGGTCCGCCGGGGTCTGGACGGGCTGCCGGTTCTGCAGCAGCCACAGCATGATGGTCTTCTGCCGGACGTAGTTGGCGCGGACATAGGCATAGACGAGGCCATGCCAGCCATCGCGGAAGCCACCGCGCAGCAGCCAGCCGCGCCAGAAACGCCAAGCCGGCGCCAGCACCAGCTTGCCCAGGGTGGCGCGCTTGCCGCGTGCGAACTCGTGCTCGGCCATCATCAGCGCGTACCGCTGGGTCTTGGCCAGCTGCTGCTCGAAAGAACGGTAGGGGTGGTGGACGAGGTCGCCGGGAAGCGTCCGTACCGGGCCGTCGACGCTGGCCGCCTCGTGGATCTCGCGTGTGCCCCGCCACCCGCCGCGGCGGCGGTCGAACAGCCGCAGGACGCGGTCCGGGTAGGCGTTGCCATGGCGCAGGAAGCGGCCGAAATACTCCGACAGGCGCGCGAAGCGGTAGCCGGCGGCGTCCTTGAAGCCGCTGTCGCGGGCCTGCTCGATGGCCTCGCGCAGCGCCGGGCCGACCCGCTCGTCGGCATCCAGGCACAGCACCCAGTCGTGGCGGGCCTGTTCCACGCAATAGGCCTTCTGGCTGCGGAACCCGTCGAACGGGCGCTGCAGCACCCGCGCGCCGGCGGCTTCGGCGAGCGCGACCGTGGCGTCGCTGGAAAAGGAGTCCACCACCACGATCTCGTCGCAGAAGGCCAGCGAGGCCAGGCAGTCGCCGATGCGTGCGGCTTCGTTGAACGCGATAATGCAGGCCGAGAGGCGAGGCCGTTCGGTGGGAGCGGTCGATGAGGACATGACGATGGCCGGATACCTGCTGTTTGCGACGGAGCGCTATGCGCTGCCTATTCTCGCGCCTCTGGCGCGGGCGTTGCACGCCGCCGGTCACGAGACCGCCGCCTGGTTCGAGGGCGGCGCCGCCGGGGCGGTGCTGGACGGGGTGCCGTGCATCGGCCTGCGCGAGGCCCTGGCGATGCGGCCACGGGCCGTGCTGAGCGCGGCCAACTGGGTGCCGCCGTTCCTTTCCGGGCCCAAGGTGCAGCTGTTCCATGGCTTCAACGTGCAGAAGCGCGAGGACGCGCGGGGCCACTTCCGGGTGCGCGGGCTGTTCGACCTGTACTGCACGCAGGGGCCGGCGACGACGCAGCCCTTCCAGGCGCTGGCCGCGCGCGAGGGCCACTTCGCCGTGCGGGAGACCGGCTGGCCCAAGCTGGACCCCCTGTTCCGCGATGACGGCGGCGAGAGCGCGGCCCTGCGTGCGCCCGCCGGCGGCCGGCCGGTGGTGCTGTTCGGCTCCACCTTCACCGAACGGCTGAGTGCGGCACCGCACCTGTACGAGCGGATCGCCGCCGACATCGCCACCGGCGAGCGTTACTGGCTGCTGACCCTGCACCCCAAGTGCGCCCCGGCCCTGTTCGAGCGCTACCGTGCGCTGGCCGGCGGCAACGCCCGCTTCGTCGAGCCGGAGCAGCTGATGGCGGCGCAGCGCGCGGCGGACGTGCTGGTCTCGGACACCTCGTCGATCGTTTCCGAGTTCATCGTCCAGCACAAGCCGGTGGTGACCTTCCGCAACCGCGTGCCGCAGCCGCACATGCTGGATTTCGACGATCCGCGGCAGCTGCCGGAGATGCTCGCCGCCGCGCTGTCGCCGACGCCGGCATTGATGGCGGCGGTCATCGGCTATGCCGACGCGATCCACCCCTACCGCGATGGCGGCTCGTCGGAGCGGGTGATCGCCGCCACCGAGGCGTTCATCGATGGTCGCCTGGGCGCGCTGTCGCGCAAGCCGCTGGGTGCGGTGTGGCGTGGCCTGCAGATTCGCCGTGATCTCGGCTACTGGGGGCGGTCGCGGCGCTGAGTGCCGCCGTCGGTCGCGGACTGCCGGCGGCGGCCGGCGGGATCACCAGTGCAGCCGGCGCCGCGCCATTTCCCGGCCCAGCTGCTGCAGCAGTGCGCGGGCCTGCGGTTCGTCCAGGAAGCGCAGCCGCAGCGGCGGCGAGCCGGTGGCGCCGGCGCTGTCCAGGCTGAGCGTGGCGGTGCCGAAGCGGCGGTCCAGCGGCGAGCGTTCCAGTCGCAGGACCTGCAGCTTGTCCAGTTCGACGATGCGCCACCAGCGGTTCCACCATCCGCCGCGTATCGCCACCCGCTGGGCATCGATGCTGTAGCCCATGCGCGTGATCTGGCGATGGGCCTTGAAGGCCGACCAGGGCAGCCACAGCAGCGGCAGCAGGCCCCAGCCGCCATGGAGGTGCCAGGCCAGCGTCGTCGCCGCGGCGACCACCGGCAGTGCCGGCAGGCACAGCCGCCACCCGTTGCGGGTGGCGACGCGCTGCCAGTGCGTGGGCGGCCAGTCCGCGCCGGGCAGCAGATGCCGCAGCAGGCCGTCGCAGGCCGCGGGCGTGGCCAGCGGTGCCAGCTCCCTCAGGGTGCGTTCCTCCTGCCGTTGGCCCCCGCCGGCGGCGATGTCCACACGCAGCTGGCGGCGGCGGAACAGACGGTGCAATGCGCTCTCGGTCAGGGTCCAGGCCTGGATGCGGCGGCGCGCGACACTGCTGCGCAGCCGGGTGAGCAGGCCGCGCTCGACGGTCAGGCGGCGTTCGGCCTCGCTCAACGAAAACCCCTGGTACTGCACGACTGCCAGGCCGATCGACAGCCCCGACATCACCAGCAGGAGCCCCAGCAGCAGGGCCAGGACGGCCGCCAGAAGCGACGGCGCGTCGAGCTGCAGCTGGCTGGCATAGCCGAGCGCCTGTTGGCCACGGTCGTGGACGAACTGGCGGGCGAGGTCGCGCGGGAACAGCTGCCAGGCCGCGCCGAGTGCCGCCGCCGCCATCACCAGGGCGCGGTTGGACACCAGGCCCAGGCGCACCAGCTCCGGCCACGGCAGCGACAGCAGCGGCAAGGCCGCCGGTGCGGCGGTATCGACGGCCGCGGCGCCGGGGACCCCGCGCTGGCGGATCAGGCGCTCCAGCTGCAGCGCCTGGTCCAGGCGCAGCACGCGCATCTGCGCCTCGGGCCGGTCGCCGGCGGCCGATTCCAGGCGCAGCTCGGCCACCCCGAACATGCGGTGCAGCAGGGTCTGGTGGACGACGATGTTGTGGATGCGCGCAAAGGGGATTTCGCGGCGGGTGCGCTCGACGATGCCGCTGCGGATGACCAGGACGTCCTCGCCGATCCGGTAGCGGTAGGTCAGGTAGCGCAGCAGCGCGGTGCCGACCAGTGCGGCGATGACCACCAGGGTGAGCAGCTGGAACGGCCACTGGCCCTGCTCGCGGCGGCTGCCGAAGACCAGCAGTGCGGCCAGCGGCAGCAGGAACTGCTGCAGGTGCTGCAGCAGCTCGAACAACCACGATCCGGGGTGCAGGCGCTGCTCGTGGTCCGGCGCCGGTGCGTCGCCGCCGCTCACAGCGCGTCGTCGTCGTGGTCGAGCTGGCGCGCGAGCCGGTCGCGCAGGCGTTCGGCATCGTGCTGGTCGAGGCCGGCGAGCGCGACGGTGTTCATGCGGGTGCCGGCGGTATGCACCACCAGGGTCGCCAGGCCGATCGCGCGCTGCAGCGGGCCGCGGCGCAGGTCCAGGTGCTGGACCCGCGACACCGGCACATGGCTTTCGCTCTGCCACAGGTGGCCATGGCGTACCGCGAACGCCTGTTCGTCCAGCCGCCAGCGGGTGAGGCGGTGGCGGCGCCAGCCGATCCAGGCACCCGCGAGCAGGCCGACGGCCGCGGCACCGAGGGCCGCGGGCAGCCACCCGGGCGTGCGCACCAGCAGGGCCAGCACGCCGCCGGCCAGGGCCAGCGGAAGCATGGCGCCGATGCCGGCACCGACAGCGGCCAGCGGGGCGCCGCGCCGCGGCAGGGGCTGCCAGCCGGGCGCGGTGGCCACGGCAGGAGGAAGGCTTGGCGGTTCGATCATGCGGGGACCTTACAGCAGGGCGGGCACCGCCGGTGGCCTGCGCACGGCCGGCAGCGGGGCTACTGGGCGGACATGATCAGCGCATCGACATCCAGCTGGTGCCCGGCGCGGGTGGCCTTGGTGCGCAGGTAGTGCTCGTTCTCGGCGGTGATCTCGCCGGTCACCGGGATGCGGCCCACGACGTCGATGCCGGCGTCGCGCAGCAGCTGCACCTTGGTGGGGTTGTTGGTCAGCAGCTGGATGCGCTGCACGCCCAGTCCACGCAGCATGGCGATGGCGCTGCCATAGCGGCGCTCGTCGGCACCGAAGCCCAGCTGCGCGTCCGCGTCGATGGTGTCCAGGCCTTCGTGCTGGTACCCGTAGGCGCGCATCTTGGCGGCGATTCCGGTGCCGCGGCCCTCCTGGTCCAGGTACAGCAGGATGCCGCCGCCCAGTTCCTTGAGGGTGCGGAGGGCGCGCCGCAGCTGGTCGCCGCAGTCGCACTTCAGCGAGCCGAACAGGTCGCCGGTCAGGCACGAGGAATGCACCCGGACCGGTACCGCGGCCTGCAGATCGGGGGTGCCGACGATCACCGCGACCTGGTCGCGCTGGGCCACGCCTCCGCGGAACACGGCGAACTCGCTCATGCCGATGTCGCGCAGCGGCACCGGCGAACGGGTCACCAGTTCATAGTCCTGCCCGGCCTGCGTGGCGCCGTTGCGCAGGTCGTCCAGCGACAGGTGCAGGCAGTCGTCCAGCGGCGTGGCGCCGTCCGCCAGCGCCGCCGACACCATTGCCGGCAGCAGCAGCCCGAGCCGTGCGATCTCCACTGCCGCCGCGTCCAGGCTGTCGCCTTCGTGCGGTGCGAGGGCGGGCGGGGGCGCGTCGCGCAGGTAGGCCAGCGCCGCCAGGCTGTCGAAGTCGCGCCCGGCCAGGGCGATGCGGATGCCGTGGACACTGTCGATGCCCAGGGTGTGGGCGCGGGGGGCGGTGAGGAACAGGTAGTGGCGTGCCGCTGTGGCCTGGGCGAAGGCCGCGAAGCTGGCGGGCGAGGCGCTGTCCAGTGCCAGCGTGGCGCGCCGCCGGGCACCGTCGACGAGGACCACCGGGCGTCCGGCGCGCAGCTCGGCGGCGGCGCGCTCGCAGCGGATCGCGGCACTGTTGCCGAAACCGGGGAAGACCGGAGCGGTGGGGGACGGGCTGTTCATCGGCAACCTAATGGGGCCGGCGTGCCTGGATTCAATCCAGCGCCGTTGCGACGCAGTGTGGCACCGGCGGTGTCGTCGCACTGCATCCCGTGTTCAGTTCCGTGTGCCGCGCGCCTCCCCGCCGCCGGCCACCGGCCTGGCCGCACCGGTGCCGTGGACCAGCCGATGCCCGCGGCGCGGGTGTCAATGCGGGTGGCGTCGGGTGGCATAGGGGTTGGGCTCGCCGCTGCCGGGGGGGCGCAGCGTATAGCGCTTGTAGGTCCATTGGTACTGCGCCGGATCGCGCCGGGCGATGCGCTCGATGCCCGCGCTCAAGGTGCCGGCCGCGACCTCCAGGTCGGGGTCGGCGATCTGCGGCGGGGCGGGCTCCACGTGCAGCGCGAATGCCAGGTCCGATCCGGTGCGCTCGCACCAGGCGTAGAGCACGGTGGCGCCGGTGCGCTCGGCGAGCCGGTTGACCAGGGTCATGGTCAGGGCCTGCACCCCGAAGAACGGCACGAACACGCCGTCGCCGTTCTTCGGCTGCTGGTCCGGCAGGATGCCGACCGCGCCGCCGTCCTTGAGGACCTTGAACAACTGCCGTACCGCCGGGCCTTCGGCACGTACCTGGCGCACGTTGTCGGCGCCGCGGGCCACTTGCAGGAAAGCATCGCCGGCCGGGTTCTCGGGGGGCGCATAGACGATCGCGATCGGTCCGCGCGATGCCAGCCACTGGTTGAGCAGCTCCCAGTTGCCATAGTGCGGTGCGACCACGATCACCCCCTTGCCCGCGGCCAGGGCGGCGTCATAGCGCGCTTCGCCATGGCGTTCGCGCAGGTGCCGCGCCAGGTTGCGCGCCGGATCGTGGGTCCACAGGTACAGCGTTTCCATCGCTTGGCGGGCGGTGGTGTGCAGCACGTCGCGGTGCAGGCGCGCGCGCTGGGCGTCGGAAAGCTCGGGGTAGGCCAGCTCCAGGTTGCGGCGCGTCACCCGGCTCTCGCGGGCATCCAGGCGCCGCCACAGCCAGGCCAGGGCATCGGCCAGGCCGCGCTGGCAGGGCCAGGGCAGGCGGGTGAGCAGCGCAGCCAGGCGATGGCCGAGGCGGGCAACGGTTTCCGGTTTCATCGCGGCAAGTGTAGGGCGGGCCGGCGCCACTTCCCAAGCCGGCGGCGAGCGTCGCTCCTGCGGTGCCGGCCGGTGGCGGGCGTACCTCCTGCCGTCCGGGGGGGCGCCCCGGGTCCCCGTGCGGGCGCCGGCGGGGCATCATGGAGCGCCCGTTCCCAGGAGTCCGCCATGCTTTCCCTCATCCAGCGCGTCAGCCAGGCCTCGGTGGCGGTCGAGGGCGAGGTGGTGGGGCGGATCGGCGCGGGTCTGCTGGTCCTGGTCGGCGTCGAGCCGGGCGACGACGAAGCCGCCCTGGTGCGGATGAGCGAACGCCTGCTCGGTTACCGTGTTTTCGGCGACGATGCCGGGAAGATGAACCGCTCCCTGCGCGATATCGGCGGCGATCTGCTGCTGGTCAGCCAGTTCACCCTCGCCGCCGACACCCGGTCGGGCATGCGCCCCAGCTTCAGTACCGCCGCGGCGCCGGCCGAGGCTGAACGGCTTTTCAACCGGCTGGTGGCGATTTGTCGCGAAAATCACACCGGAGGGGTGGAAACTGGCCGCTTCGGCGCCCATATGGTCGTCAGCCTGGTCAATGACGGGCCGGTCAGCTTCCTGCTCAGGCCCTGACGCGCCGTGAATCCACCGCACGGCAGGCGTTATGCTGCGCTGGTATAATAGTAGGTTCTCTATCTTTCCCTGCGGTGGCGCGAGCACTACATGGCCAACGAACGTCCTGCCCAGCAATCCGACATCAAACAACTGATCAGCAAGGGCCTGGAACAGGGCTACCTGACCTATGCCGAAGTCAACGACCACCTGCCCGACGACATGGTCGATCCGGAGCAGATCGAGGACATCATCGGCCTGATCACCGGCATGGGCATCGACGTCCATGAAGTGGCGCCCGATGCCGACACGCTGATCCTGAGCGACGGCAATACCGGCAACCGCGAGGTGGACGATACCGCCGCCGAGGAAGCCGCCGCCGCCCTTACCGCTCTCGACACCGAAGGTGGCCGTACCACCGACCCGGTGCGCATGTACATGCGCGAGATGGGCACGGTCGAGCTGCTGACCCGCGAGGGTGAGATCGCCATCGCCAAGCGCATCGAGGAGGGCCTGGGGCAGGTGCAGGCCGCGCTCGGGACCTTCCCGCCGGCGGTCGAATCGGTGCTGTCCGATTACGAGCTGCACAAGGAAGGCAAGAAGCGCCTGGCCGAGATCATCGTCGGCTTCAACGACCTCGCCGAGGAGCCGGCCGCGCCTGCGGCACCGGCGGCCAGCACCGACGGTGACGACGCCAGCACCGACGGCGACGCCGAGGCCGACGAGGACGACGACGATGTCAGCACCGAGGAGGACACCGGTCCGACCGGTCCGGATCCGCTGGAAGTGGCCAGCCGCATGGACCAGCTGGCCAGCGACCTGGCCAAGTTCAAGAAGGCCCATGCCAAGGGCGACACCAAGACCCAGGCGCGCCTGCGCGAGGAACTGTCGGCGACCTTCGTCACCCTCAAGCTGCCGTTGCCGCTGACCGATGTCCTGGTCAGGCAGCTGCGCGACACCATGGGCCGGATCAAGGCGCAGGAGCGCCGCGTGCTGCACCTGGCGACGATCACCGCGCGCATGCCGCGCAAGGACTTCATCCGCTCCTGGGAAGGCAACCAGACCAACGTGGAGTGGGTCGAGGACGCGATCAAGCGCAAGCAGAAGTGGTCGTCGGCGCTGCGCGATGTCAAGGACCAGATCGTCGCCGAGCAGCAGGCCACCCTGGACGTGGAGAAGGCGTCGCACCTGAGCCTGGACGAGCTGAAGGAAATCAGCCGGGTCATGGCCTACGGCGAAGCAAAGGCGCGCAAGGCCAAGAAGGAAATGGTCGAGGCCAACCTGCGCCTGGTGATCTCCATCGCCAAGAAGTACACCAACCGCGGCCTGCAGTTCCTGGACCTGATCCAGGAAGGCAACATCGGCCTGATGAAGGCCGTGGACAAGTTCGAATACCGCCGCGGCTACAAGTTCTCGACCTACGCCACCTGGTGGATCCGCCAGGCGATCACCCGCTCGATCGCCGACCAGGCGCGCACCATCCGCATCCCGGTGCACATGATCGAGACGATCAACAAGCTCAACCGCATTTCCCGGCAGATGCTCCAGCAGTACGGCCGCGAGGCCACTCCGGAGGAGCTGGCCAAGGAAATGGACATGCCCGAGGACAAGATCCGCAAGGTGATGAAGATCGCCAAGGAGCCGATCTCGATGGAGACCCCGATCGGCGACGACGAGGACTCGCACCTGGGCGACTTCATCGAGGACACCAACGTGGAGTCCCCGATCGACAACACCACCAACATCAACCTGTCCGAGACCGTGCGCGACGTGCTGGCCGGCCTCACCCCGCGGGAAGCCAAGGTGCTGCGCATGCGCTTCGGCATCGACATGAACACCGACCACACGCTGGAAGAAGTGGGCAAGCAGTTCGACGTCACCCGCGAGCGCATCCGCCAGATCGAAGCCAAGGCGCTGCGCAAGCTGCGCCACCCGAGCCGCTCCGAGCAGCTGCGCAGCTTCCTCGACATCGACTGAGTGCGGCGACCGGCAGGTGGCCTGCAGGCATGACGGAAAACCCCGCCCTGGCGGGGTTTTTCCTTGGGCCGCCGCGGACCTGCGGTACCCGCCGTGCCGCTGCCGGGAAGTGGTGGGACGGCGCCTGCTCCACTACACTGCGCTGTCGCGCGGGCCTATAGCTCAACGGTTAGAGCAGAGGACTCATAATCCTTTGGTTGCAGGTTCGAATCCTGCTGGGCCCACCACGGCCGTGCGCACCGCCGGCCTTGCAGGCCCGGGAACCCGCGGCGCCTGAGCATGCGGCATCCGGCACACGCGAGGCTGTGCCGTCCGCGGCGGACCGCGGTGTCCCGGATGGTGCCCGGCGGCCCCTCCGGGCAGCACGGTTCAGCCGGGCAGCGACTGGCCACCGTCCACCGCCAGCACCTGTCCGGTGATCCAGCGCGCGGCCGGTGAGCACAGGAACAGCGCGGCGGCGGCCGCATCTTCGACCGTGCCGAAACCGCCGAACGGAATGCGGTCGCGGATCCTGGCATACAGTCCGGGGTCCTCGTGCCGCCGCCGTTCCCACAGGCCGCCGGGGAACTCGATCGAGCCCGGGGCGAGGGCGTTGACGCGGATGCGCTCGCGCGCCAGCTCGGTGGCCAGGGTGACGGTGTAATAGTCCAGTGCCGCCTTGGCGGTCGAGTACGCCACCGCGCGCGGCGTGGGTACGCGGCCATTGATCGAGCTGATGTTGAGGATGGCCGGCGCGGTGCTGCGGCGCAGGTGTGGCAGCGCGGCGCGGTTGGTGCGCACCGCGGCCATCAGGTCGATGTCGAAGCCGGCCTGCCAGCTGGCATCGTCGTCGCTGCCGCCGAAACCGGAGGCATTGTTGACGACGACGTCGATGCCGCCCAGGGCGTCTGCGGCGCTATCGACCCAGCCGATGATCTGCTCCGGGTCAGCCAGATCGCAACGCTGCGCATGCGCGAACGCACCGTCCGCCTGCAGCTGTTCCTGGGCGTGCCGCAGGCTGTCCTGTCCGCGCGCGCAGATCGCCACGCGGGCGCCCTGGCGGGCGAAAGCACGGGCGATGGCCAGGCCGATGCCGCGGCTGGCGCCGGCCACCAGGACGCGAGCGTCGTGCAGGTCGGAACGGGACATCGGGAGCACTCCGTCGGGGATGGCCGTGCATTGTCGCCGCATCCGGCGGTGCCGGTGTCTCTGCATGCCGTCCGCCTGGAGCCGTGGCGCGGCCGATATGGAGAGCGAGGGGACGTCGCGCTCGGGGGAATGGTCGGGGCAGAGCGGGCCAGGTGCGGCCGAACGGTGCCCGGCGACCGGACAGGCCGTTGCGTCCGATGTGTCCGGGCACCCGGCCGATGGCGCGGTGACCGGGTAAAAAAAGGCCCGCACGCGGCGGGCCAAAGTCTTGCTGCAAAACGGTCGCGGCGACGCCGCTCAGTCCGGTCTCGCCAGGTCGTCGATCAGTACACGCAGGAAGCGCGCGGCCTCGCCGCCGGTGCAGGCGCGGTGGTCGAAGGTGACCGAGAGCGGGATGACCTTGTGCGTTTCCACGCCGCCCATCACCGGGGTGACCTGGAAGCGGGCGCGGCCGGCGGCGACGATCGCCACGCACGGCGGTACCACCACCGGGGTCGCGTAGCGGCCGGCGAACATGCCGAAGTTGGACAGGCTGATGGTGTAGCCGCTCAATTCGGACGGCGCGATGCTGCGGTCCTCCACCTGCTGGCGCAGGCGGTTGATGCCCTCGCGCACGCCGCGCGCGTCGAGCATGTCGGCATTGCGCAGCACCGGCACGAACAGGCCGTCGTCGGTGTCCACGGCAATGCCGATGTCCACCTGCGCGTGCAGGGTGCGGGTGAGGGCATCGCCGTCGAACCAGGCATTCATCGCCGGCACCGCCTGGCAGGCGGCCACGATGCCGCGCACCAGGCGCGAGGTCAGGTCGTTGCCCGGGGCCCAGGCATGGATGTCGGCATCGTCGCTCAGCGTGGTCGGGACCACCTTGCTGTGTGCGTCGGCCATCACCCGCGCCATGTTGCGGCGTACGCCCTTGAGCGGTTCCGGCTGGCCCTTGGCGGTGACGCCCGGCGGTGCGGTGCGCATCGGCCTGCCGGCGGCGGAAAGCGGCGTGCGCTCGCGGCCGGCATCGGAGGCCGCGGCGCGTGGCGGCGGGGCGGATGACGCGCCCGCCGCCGTTGCCGCCTTGCCGGCGGCCGCGGCCAGGAGCGTGGAGGGGTCGGCGGCCGCCTGCTTCACGTCGGCCATGGTCACCGCGCCGTCGGCGCCGGTCGCGCGCACGCGGGCGAGGTCCACGCCGAGCTTGCGCGCCATCGCGCGCACCGCCGGCATCGCCTTGACGCCGCCGACGGCCACGGCCTGCTCGGCATGCACGGCATTGGAGCTGACCATGGCGCCGACCACGGTGCCTTCGTCCGCGCGTTCGGCCGCAGCCGCAGCCGCGGCGGCCGGCGCCGGATCGGGCGCCGGTGCCGGGGCGCCGTGGTGGTGGCCGGTGTCCTGGCCTTCGGCGCGCTGCGGCAGGGCCGGGTCGATCTCGAACCGGGCCAGCATGTGTCCGGTCACCACGATGTCACCGGGCGCACCGGCCAGCTTCAGCACCGTGCCGGAGACCGGCGAGGGCACTTCCACCACGGCCTTGGCGGTCTCCATCGACACCAGCGGCTCGTCCAGCTTGATCACGTCGCCTTCCTTGACGAACCATTCGACGATGGTCGCGTCCGGCAGGCCTTCGCCCAGGTCGGGCAGGTTGAAGCTCTTGGTCTGGCTCATTCAATCATTCCTCAACAGCGTCAAGTTCGCGTGCCGGTCGCCGGCCCCGTGCGCCTTCGGCGCGCCCGGGCCATCACCTGCGGCGGTGTTCGTGATGCGGTCCGGCCCGCTCGCCGTCCCCATGGCCGGCCTGCATGCGCCGAGGTCGTGCGGCTGCCCGGCCGGCGATGCCATCGTCGGCGCTCTGCCGGGCAGGGGCCAGTCCGGGTCCACCGTGGCGGCCAGCAGCGGCGGGCCGTGCGATGGGGAACTGCAACGGATCGCGGTACGGGTTGCCGCGGCGGCCGGTCGGGCACGCCCGCATGTCAGCCCGCCGCCACCGCGCGCCGTGCCGCGGCCACCACCCGGTCCACGCTCGGCAGGTACTTCATTTCCAGCCGGAACAACGGGATGTGGGTGTCCCAGCCGGTCACGCGCTCCACGGGGGCGAGCAGGTCGTACATCGACTCCTCCGCCAGGCGCGCGGCGATCTCGGCGCCGAAGCCGGCGGTCTTCGGGGCTTCCTGCACGATCACGCAGCGGCCGGTCTTGGCGACCGACTCGGCGATGGTGGCGAAGTCCAGCGGCCGCAGCGTGGCCACGTCGATGACCTCGGCACTGATGCCCTCGCCGGCCAACCGGTCGGCGGCCTCCAGCGCTTCCTTGACCTGCGCGCCCCAGGTGACCAGGGTCACGTCGGTGCCGTCGCGCAGCACGAAGCACACGTCCAGCGGCAGCGCTTCGCCATCGTCGGCGACCACTTCCTTGTACTGGCGGTAGATGCGCTTGGGCTCCATGTAGATCACCGGGTCGGGATCGCGCATGGCGGCCAGCAGCAGGCCATAGGCGCGCTGCGGGCTGGACGGCAGCACCACGCGCAGCCCCGGTACGTTGGTGAAGATGGCCTCGTTGGCTTCGCTGTGGTGCTCGGGTGCACGGATGCCGCCGCCCCAGGGCACGCGCAGCACCATCGGGCAGTGCAGGCGGCCGCGGGTGCGGTTGCGCAGGCGCGCGGCGTGGCAGACGATGTGGTCCACCATGGGGTAGACGAAGCCGTCGAACTGGGCCTCGGCCACCGGCTTCATGCCCTGCGCGGCCAGGCCGACGGTGAGACCGGCGATGGTGGTCTCGTCCAGCGGCGTGTCGAGCACGCGCTGCGCGCCGAACCGCTGCTGCAGGCCGGCGGTGGCCCGGAACACGCCGCCGTTGACGCCCACGTCCTCGCCCAGCACCAGCACCGACGGGTCGTGTTCCATCTCCCAGGCCAGCGCCTGGGTCACGGCTTCGATCAGGGTGATGGGCGTGGTGGTCATGGCGTTGTCTCCGCTGGCGCCCTCGGCGCCATGGTCGCTGGCGGGGTCCTGGCCGGCGGGCATGCCGGTGGCGCGCTTGTAGTCATCCATGGCGCGGCTCCAGGGCGAGGGCGGCGGCACGCTGGGCCAGCAGGTCCGGCGGCGGGTCGGCATACAGGTGGTCGAACATGGCCTCGACCGGCTGCACCGGGCAGCTGAGGTAGGCGTTGACCTCCTCGTCCACGCGGGCGCCGCACTCGGCGACCCAGGCCTGCTCCTCGGCCTCGCTCCAGGCGCCCTGCGCGGTCAGGTACGCGCGCAGCCGCAGCATGGGCTCCTCGCGCCAGGCCGCCTTCACCTCGGCGTCGTCGCGGTAGCGGCGCGCGTCGTCGGCGGTGGTGTGGTCGGACAGGCGGTAGGTGAGCAGCTCCAGCACGGTACCGCCCTCTCCGGCGAGCGCACGTTCGCGGGCCTGCTCCATGGCCAGCAGCACCGCGAGCAGGTCGTTGCCGTCCACCTGCAGGCAGAACAGGCCGCCGGCCAGGCCCTTCTGGGCCAGGGTCTCGGCGCCGGTCTGGGCCGAACGCGGCACCGAGATCGCCCAGCCGTTGTTGACCACGCACAGGATCAGCGGGAGCCGGTAGGCCCCGGCCGAGTTCACCGCGGCGTAGAAATCGCTCTTCGAACTGCCGCCGTCGCCGCATACCGCGACCGCGACCTGCGGCAGGCCGCGCAGCTTGAACGACAGCGCCGAGCCGGCCGCATGCAGGCACTGGGTGGAGATCGGCACGCAGATCGGGAAATCGCGGGCCGCGTCGCTGTCGCGGTCGTAGTCGCTGCCGCGCTCGTCGCCGCCCCAGTACATCAGCACGTCGCGGGCTCGCACGCCGCGCATGAACATCGAGCCGTACTCGCGGTAGCTGGGGGCGAACACGTCGCCGCGCTTCATCGCCGCGCCGATGCCGACATGGGCGGCTTCGTGGCCGAGGCAGGAGGCGAACGTACCCAGCTTGCCGGTGCGCTGCAGGGCCACCGCCTTGGTGTCGAAGACCCGGGTGGCCAGCATCTGCTTGAACAGCGGAAGCAGGGTGGCGGGGTCGCGCAGGGCCTGCGGCAGGTCGTCGCGTACCAGGCTGCCGTCGGCAGCCAGGCATTGCAGGTATTCGATCTGGAACTGGGCGGAAACCGTCATTGCAGCAACACCTTGGACAGATGGTTTCAAATGATAGGGATCGACATGGTAAGGACTCGGCCTGGAAAAGCCGTCCTGCGCCGCAACACGAAAACGCGCCGCATGCAGCGGGATGCCGTGCCCGACGTGCTGGCGCTACGCATTCAGCGACATCGTGGTGGGGTAGTGCATTGTCGCGCCGGTTGCGTCTGCAAGTGTTCGCATTCCGTTGCCGCGCGGGTCCGATACCGGGGCGCGCTGCGTTACCCTTTGCGCCCCGCGCACATGGCAAGGCAGATGACCGTAGACCAGAACCGGCGTGAGCTCGAGGCCGGCATCCATACCGATCTCGACGGCAGGCTCACCTATGGCGGCTATCTCCGCCTGGACCAGCTGCTGTCCGCGCAGCAGCCGCTGTCCAGCCCGCCCCACCATGACGAGATGCTGTTCATCATCCAGCACCAGACCTCGGAGCTGTGGCTGAAGCTGCTGGACCACGAGCTGCGCGCGGCGATGGGCTTCCTGCAGCGCGACGAGGTGTGGCAGTGCCGCAAGGTGCTGGCGCGCGGCAAGCAGGTGCTGCGGCAGCTGACCGAACAGTGGTCGGTGCTGGAGACGCTGACCCCGTCCGAGTACTTGGGCTTCCGCGACGTGCTCGGTCCCTCCTCGGGATTCCAGTCGCTGCAGTACCGCTGCATCGAATTCCTGCTGGGCAACAAGAACGCGGAAATGCTGGCGGTCTTCGACCACGATGTGCTGGGGCGCGAGCGCCTGCGCCAGGCGCTGGAGGCGCCGAGCCTGTACGAGGAGTTCCTGCGCTACCTCTCGCGGTTCGGCCATGCGGTGCCGTCCTGCTACGCCGAACGCGACTGGAGCCGCGCGCACATCAGCGATCCGGCGCTGCGCCGGGTGTTCGAGCGCATCTACCAGGACAACGACCGCTACTGGCGCGAATACTCGCTGTGCGAGGACTTCGTGGACCTGGAAAGCCAGTTCCAGCTGTGGCGCTTCCGGCACATGCGCACGGTGATGCGGGTGATCGGGTTCCGCCGCGGCACCGGTGGCTCCAGCGGCGTGGGTTTCCTGAAACAGGCGCTGGAGCTGACCTTCTTCCCGGAGCTGTTCGAGGTGCGCAGCAGCCTGCGCGAAGCGCCGCCGGACACGGAAACCGCCGACTGACGCGGTGCCGCATTCAGCCGCGGCGGGCGCAGCGATGGCCGCCGTGGCCACCGGATGACCCGCGCACGGCGCGGCCGGGGCCCATTTGACGCGAACCCGGCGCTTCGGTGATCCTCGCCCGTCGCGCCGGTTCCGGCCGATGTCATCCGTCCGTTGCCCAACGAATCACCAGGGGGAATCCCAGCATGAGCGCTGCCGCGCCGAATTCCGCAACGACCCCGGCGCCCGTGCCGGAGTTCAAGAACCTCCTCGGCCATCCGCGTCCGCTGTGGATGCTGTTCATGACCGAGTTCTGGGAACGCTTCGCGTTCTACGGCATCCGCTGGGCGCTGGTGCTGTACGTCGTCGCCCAGTTCGCCGACAGCGAGGCCGGCGCCAGCAAGCTGTACGGCGCCTACCTGGCACTGGTCTACGCCGCGGCGCTGTTCGGCGGCTTCGTCGCCGACCGCGTCATCGGCTACCAGCGCTCGATCCTGATCGGCGCGGCGGTGATGTCGCTGGGGCTGTTCCTGATCGCGATTCCCGACGAACGGGTGTTCCGCATCGGCCTGGCGACCATCATCGCCGGCAACGGCTTGTTCAAGCCCAACATCTCCAGCATGGTCGGGCAGCTGTACGGGATCAACGATTCCCGGCGCGACTCGGGCTTCACCATCTTCTACATGGGCATCAACGCCGGCGCGCTGATCGCCCCGGTACTGACCGGCTTCCTCGCCGACAAGCTGTTCGGCACCGAGGCGATGCCAGCCTACAAGTACGTGTTCATCGCCTCGGGCGTGGGCATGCTGATCAGCCTGGTGTGGTTCTGGATCGGCCGCCGCCAGCTCGGCGTGGTCGGCGCGGCGCCGGCCGGCGCCGGCTTCGGCCGGACCGTGGCGGTGCTGGTCGGCACCCTGGTGGCGGTACCGGTGGCCTACGGCCTGCTGTCGATCGACGCGGGCATCCTCGGCTGGATCCTCGGCGCGCTGTTCACCGTGCTGTGCGTGATGATCCTGGTGGAGGGCATCCGCGAGGGCCGGGTCGCGCGCGACCGCTCGATCGCCATGCTGATCATCTTCGTGTTCAACGTGCTGTTCTTCATGTTCTTCGAACAGGCCGGCAGCTCGTTCAACTTCCTGGCGCAGAACATCGTCAACCGCGACCTGTCCGGCTGGATGTTCCCGGTGGGCTGGTTCCAGTCGGTGAACTCGGTGGCGATCCTGGCGCTGGGCCCGGTGTTCGTGTGGCTGTGGACGGCGCTGGGGTCGCGCAATCCGTCGATCCCGCGCAAGTTCGGCCTGGGCCTGATCTTCAACGGCCTGGCATTCCTGCTGCTGATGTACGCGCTGTCCTCGCTGGTCGACGACGCCGGCAAGATCCCGTTCTGGACCCTGTTCATGGTCTACGTGATCCAGACCGTCGGCGAGCTGTGCCTGTCGCCGATCGGGCTGTCGATGACCACCAAGCTGGCCCCGGTCAAGGTGGTGGGCCTGGCGATGGGCGGCTGGTTCCTGTCCACGGCCATCGGCAACAACCTGTCGGGCATCTTCGCCGCGCTGATCAGCGGCGACAGCGGCATGACCGTCGACTCGGCGTTGAAGGGCTACACCGGAAGCTTCTGGTCGCTGCTCGGCGCGGGCGTGGTGCTGCTCCTGATCGCCCCGCAGGTGCAGAAACTGATGCACGGCGTGAAGTAAGGGAGCGGCGATGAAGCGGATCTCCGGCGTACTCCCGCTGCTGCTGGCCATGGCGCTGGGCGCCTGTTCGCCGCCGCCGGCAGCGGCGCCGGAGAAGGTGCAGCCGTTGGACACCTCCGAGCAGAAGGCGCCGGTGGCCGATACCAGCCAGCCGGTGGCCTCGGGCAATACCCCGGCCGCCGCGGACATCGCCGCGCTGGCCGCGCTGAACGTGCAGTTCGACCCCGCGCGCGATCCGGTGGCCGATCTGGAGACCGCCAAGGTCGAGGCCCAGCGCGGCGGCAAGCGCATCGTCCTGGACGTGGGGGGCGAGTGGTGCTCCTGGTGTCACCTGCTGGACGCCTTCATGCAGGGCGATTCGGAGATCCGCCGCTTCCGCGACGCCCACTTCGTGTGGATGAAGGTCAACTACAGCGAGGACAACGAGAACGCGGCGTTCCTCGCGCGCTTCCCGGCCATCGACGGCTATCCGCACCTGTTCGTGCTCGATGCCGAGGGCCGGCTGCTGCACTCGCAGTCCACCGCCGGGCTGGAACGGGGCAAGGGCTACGACCGCGCCCGTTTCTTCGCGTTCCTGCGGGAGTGGGCGCCACCGTCCGCGACGCCCTGAGCGGCGCCGGAGCGGACAGGCGCATGCCCGGATGCTGAGACCGCCGGCCGCGGAGCGGCCGGTCGGCGCCCTCAGTCGGGCAGGACCATCTGCGCCAGGCCGGCGTCGGCCAGGCGGGTGATCAGCTGCTCCAGCACCTGTTCCTCCTCCTCGGTCAGCACCGACATCAGCTTGCGGGTGACTTCCATCACCAGCGGCGCCACCGTCTCGTAGACCTCGAAGCCCGCCGCCGACAACGCCAGCACCGAGCGCCGGCGGTCGTCTCCGTGGGTCTCGCGCTTGATGAAGCCCCGCTCCAGCAGCCGCGCCACCGCACGGCTGACCGCCACCTTGTCCATGGCCGTGCGCTCGGACACCTCGCTGGCCGAGGACCCCGGATACAGCGCCAGGATGGTGATCACGCGCCATTCGGGGATCGACAGGCCGTAGCGCTCGCCATACAGCCGGGCGATGTTGCCGCTGACCCGGTTGGACAGGACGCTGATGCGGTACGGCAGGAATTGTTCGAGGTCGAGCAGTACGTGCGAGGCACGGATGCTGGTGGACTTGCTGTAATCGAGAGGGCTCATGCTGCAGTGCACCTTGATGGTGGTTTCATGTGAAACTATAACCTTCGGTCCTGACCCGCGTTCACCGCGCGTCTTCCTGTTACCCGCCGCCGGCAACGGCGACGGCCCACGCTTCCGGAGGCAACCCCATGAATACCCACGTCCACGCCGCAGCCAACGCGCCCAACCTGGGCATGCAGGTCACCACCTTCGAGAACCCGATGGGCATCGACGGCTTCGAGTTCGTCGAATTCGCCGCACCGGCCGGGCAGAGCGCCCAGCTGCACGACTATTTCCGGAACATGGGATTCACTGCCGTACTCCGTCACCGGCAGCGTGCTATTACCGTCTACCGTCAAGGCGGCGTCAACTTCCTCGTGAACGAGGAGCCGGACTCCTTCGCCGCCGACTTCGCCGCCAAGCACGGTCCGTGCGCCTGCGGTTTCGCGATCCGCTTCACCCGCCCGGGCGCGGAAGTGCTGGCCGCGGCGCTGGACAACGGTGCCGAGGAAGTGGCCCACCTGGCCGACACCCGCGCCGTGCCGGCACCGGTGATCAAGGGCATCGGCGACTGCATGCTCTACCTGGTGGACCGCTATGGCGACGCCGGCAGCATCTACGACGCCGACTACGAGCCGGTGCCCGGCGCCGAGCAGAACCCGAAGGGGTTCGGCCTGACCTTCATCGACCACCTGACCCACAACCTGTACCTGGGCAACATGCAGCAGTGGTCGGACTACTACGAGCGGCTGTTCAACTTCCGCGAGATCCGCTACTTCGACATCAAGGGCAGCAAGACCGGGCTGGTGTCCAAGGCGATGACCGCGCCGGACGGCATCGTGCGCATCCCGCTCAATGAATCCTCCGATCCCAAGAGCCAGATCAACGAGTACCTGGACGCCTACAAGGGCGAGGGCATCCAGCACATCGCCTGCTTCACCGACAACATCTACGACACCGTGGAGGCGATGCGCGCGCACGGCATCGGCTTCCTGGACACGCCGGACACCTATTTCGACGTGGTCGACCTGCGCATCCCGGACAACGGCGAGGACGTGGAGCGCCTGCGCCGGAACAAGATCCTGATCGATGCCGACCCGGAGACCAAGCAGCGCAAGCTGCTGCAGATCTTCACCCAGAACTGCATCGGCCCGATCTTCTTCGAGATCATCCAGCGCAAGGGCAACGAAGGTTTCGGCGAGGGCAATTTCCAGGCCCTGTTCGAGAGCATCGAGCGCGACCAGATCAAGCGCGGCGTGCTGTAAGGCTTTTGCTCAGGGCCCCTCTCCCTCCGGGAGAGGGGTGGGGGCGAGGGCAGGCTCCGCGGGACGCAGGGTCCAACGGATGCCGGATGATCAGGACGATCAAGCGCCTTCTCCCCGGCGCCACGCTCGGCGCCGCCAGGTCCCTGCGAAGGGCGATGACGGAGGCAGAGCGATGCCCATGGCAGTACCTGCGTGCAGGCCGCTTGGCGGGTTTCACGTTCAGGCGCCGGCCCCCCGTGCCGCCGTGTGTGGTGGATTTCTGCTGCGTCGAGGCGGCGGTGGCGGTTGAGCTGGGTGGTTCGCAGCACGATGCGCAGATCGACGCCGAGCGCCCCCGGTATCCGCAGACGCGGGAGAGGCGGGTAGTGCGCTTCTGGAACAACGAGGTGTTGTTGCAGACGGGTGCAGTACTGGAAGAGATTGAACGCATCACGCGTGGTCGTACCCTCTCCCCACCCCCTCTCCCGGAGGGCGAGGGCCTCTGAAAACATAAACAGGCAGGTAGCCCCGATGGTCAGCAACGCTTATCAATCCGGCTTCGGCAACGAATTCGCCACCGAGGCGGTGCCCGGCACCCTGCCGGTGGGGCGCAATTCGCCGCAGCGCGTGGCCCATGGGCTGTATGCCGAACAGCTGACCGGCACCGCCTTCACCGCGCCGCGCGGCAGCAACCGCCGCAGCTGGCTGTACCGGATCCGTCCGGCGGCGATGCACGGGACGTTCACCCCGTTCGAGCAGCCCCGCCTGCAGGGCGACTTCAGCGGCGGCCCGGTGTCGCCGGACCAGCTGCGCTGGAGCCCGCTGCCGCTGCCGGACGCGCCCACCGATTTCGTCGAGGGCCTGTACACCATGGGCGGCAACGGCGCGCCCGAGGCGCATGCCGGCGCCGGCATCCACCTGTACGCCGCCACCGCGGACATGCGCGGCCGCTGGTTCTACGACGCCGACGGCGAGCTGCTGATCGTGCCGCAGCTGGGCCGCCTGCGGCTGCGCACCGAGCTGGGCGTGCTCGAGGTCGAGCCGCAGCAGATCGCGGTGATCCCGCGCGGCGTGCGCTTCGCCGTGGAGCTGCCGGACGGGCAGGCGCGCGGTTACGTCTGCGAGAACTTCGGTGCGCTGCTCAAGCTGCCCGACCTCGGCCCGATCGGCAGCAACGGGCTGGCCAATCCGCGCGACTTCGAGACCCCGGTGGCCGCCTACGAGAACGTCGAGGGCGACTTCGAGCTGGTCGCCAAGTTCCAGGGCCGGCTGTGGCGCGCGGACATCGGCCACTCGCCGCTGGACGTGGTCGGCTGGCACGGCAACTACGCGCCGTACCGCTACGACCTGCGCCGCTTCAACGCCATCGGTTCGATCAGCCATGACCATCCGGACCCGTCGATCTTCCTGGTGCTGCATTCGGCCAGCGACACGCCGGGCACCAGCAACCTGGACTTCGTGATCTTCCCGCCACGCTGGCTGGTGGCGCAGGACACCTTCCGGCCGCCGTGGTTCCACCGCAACATCGCCAGCGAGTTCATGGGCCTGGTCCATGGCGCCTACGACGCCAAGGCCGAGGGCTTCGTGCCCGGCGGCTGCTCGATCCACAACTGCATGACCGGCCACGGCCCGGACGCGGCGACGTTCGAGAAGGCGTCCAGCGCCGACCTGTCACGCCCGGACGTGGTCACCGACACCATGGCCTTCATGTTCGAGACCCGGGGGGTGATCCGTCCCACCGCGCAGGCCGTCGCCGCCGGGCACCGGCAGCGCGACTACCAGGCGTGCTGGAGCGGGCTGCGCGGCCACTTCGCACCGCCGCAGGGCTGATTCAGGCCGGCCGCGGCGATTCCAGCACCGCGGCCAGGTGCGCCTCGGGCAGCACCTCGCGGAGCCGCTCGCGCACGCGCTGCACATAGCCGCCGGAGGTCATCGCCGGCAGCTGCGCCAGCACCAGCCGCAGCGCGTACAGCGTATCTGCCTCCCCGCGGGTGGCCTGCAGCCGCTCGCGCAGCTGCGTCGCCGCGGGGGCGCGCTGCAGGGCGAGCATGTCCAGCAGGTAGATGCGCGCGGCGACCAGCGAGCGGCGCGGGGCCGCGGCGGGCGGCGTGGCTGGCGGTGGCGGCACGGGCGGCTGCCCTGCATGCAGGTATCCATCGCGCTGCAGCCGTGCTAGCAGGGCCGCTGCGTCGTGGCCGAGCAGCACGGTCAGTTCGGCGAGGCCGCGCTGGCCGTCGCACAGGATCAGGGCGCGGCGCTGGCGCAGGTCCAGCGGGCCCCGATGGGCCTGCAGCGCGGCATGCGCGAGGGCGGTCTTGCGCGGTTGCATGGGCGGCGGGGCGTGCGGCGCGGAGTCGCAAGCCTGCCCGCCGCAGGTGAAGGGGCCATGACAGGACGCCGCGGACCCGCCGGCCCGGACGCCGCCCGCTAGCGCGCTTCGCCGTCGTCGCCGGCCGCGCGCGCGCCGTCCTCGGGCACGTCCGGGCGGGTCTCCATCATCAGCGCCAGCGCCGCCTTGGCCATCATGTGGGCACTGACCGGGGCGGTGATGAACAGGAACACGGTGATCAGCAACTCGCGCGGCTGTGGATCCTCGCCGAGGAAGATGTGGTAGGCCACCGAGCACACCAGCAGGCAGCCCACGCCCAGGGTGCTGGCCTTGGTGGGCGCATGCAGGCGCTTGAAGAAGTCGGAGAAGCGGATCAGGCCCAGCGCACCGACCAGGATGAAGAAGCTGCCGAACAGCAGCAGCGCCGACAGCAGGATCTGGAAGAAGCCCATCATTCGACGATGTCCCGCCGCAGCACGAACTTGCTCAGCACCACCGTGCTGCAGAACCCGAGCATGGCGATCACCAGCGCGGCCTCGAAGTAGATCGCCGAATTGAGGTACATGCCGAACAGCATCAGCTCGGCGATGGCGGTGACCGACAGCGTGTCCAGGGCGAGGATGCGGTCGGGGACGGTGGGGCCGCGCAGCAGGCGCCACAGTGCCAGCAGCATCGCCAGCGCGACCATGTGCATGCACACCACCACCGTGGTCTGGAAAATCAGATGTCCGTTCACGGGAAGATCTCCATCAGCGGCGCTTCGTAGCGGGACTTGATCTCGGCGATCAGGGCCGGCGGGTCCTCCAGGTGCAGCACGTGCACCAGCAGGTGGCGGCGGTCCTCGGACAGTGCCGCCGAGACCGTGCCCGGGGTGAGCGTGATCAGGCTGGTGAGCGCGGCGATGCCGTGGATGTTGCCGATGTCCAGCGGCACCCAGATGAAGCCCGGGTTGAGCCGGCGTTCCGGTCCCAGCACCTGCGCGGCGACGCGGAAATTGCACATCAGGATGTCCCACAGCATCACGCACACCAGCCCGGGCAGCGGCTTGAGGGAACCGATACGGGCGAACTCGCGGTCCAGGCGCGCGGCGAACAGCGGCACCACCACGCCCAGCAGCATGCCCAGCAGCAGCTGGCCCAGGTCGAGGCTGGAGGACATCACCAGCCAGAAGGCGACCACCGCGATCGACAGCACCGGCGAGGGGATCAGGCGGCGCAGCAGGGGACGGCGCGCGCTCATGGACGCCTCACCTGCGGCGCGGTGCCGCGGACATCGTCCAGGTAGCCCTGCGGTGCCAGCAGCTGTGCGGCGATGGCATCGGTCTGCCGCATCAACGGCGCGGCGAACAGGCTCATCGCCACCACGCAGGCCAGCAGCAGTGCGGTGGCGGTGGTCTCGAACGGGCGCGCCGGCGGCTCGGGCTCGTTGTCCGCCGCCGGTGCGGGCAGCGCCTCGTCGTCGCTGCCGGGCACGTGCCAGAACAGGCGGATGCCGCTGCGCACCAGGCCCATGATGACCAGCAGGCCACCGCCCAGCACCACGGTCCAGACCGCGGTGGTGTAGATGGGCGGCACTGCCGACAGCAGGGCCGCCTTGGCCAGGAAGCCGGCCAGCGGCGGCAACCCGGCCACCGCCACCGCACCGACCACGAACAGCAGGCCCGGCAGGGTCTTGTCCGGCAGCGCCGCGGCCAGCTCGCTGTCGCCGCGTTCGCCCGCGCGGAAACGGCGCCGGCGGATCAGGTCGGCGACCAGGAACAGCGCCGCGGCGGTGAAGGTGCTGTGCGGCAGGTAGTACAGGCCGGCGGACAGGGTGCCGGGCGTACCCAGCGCGAAGGCGATGAACAGCGTCGCCGCCGAGACCAGCACGAGGTAGGCCACCTGCATCCGCAGGCGGGTGGCGGCCAGCGCACCCAGCGCGCCCAGCGCCAGCGTGCCGACGCCGGCCCACAGCAGCCAGTCGGCGCCATAGCCGGCCAGTGCGCCGGCGCCGCTGCCGAACCACAGCGTGCCGATCCGCAGCACCGCATAGAGCCCGACCTTGGTCATGATCACGAACAGCGCGGCCACCGCCGCCGGCGCGCGCGCATAGGCCTCGGGCAGCCACAGGTACAGCGGCAGCAGCGCGGCCTTGGCGCAGAACACCACCAGCAGCAGGCCCAGGCCGGCCTTGGCCAGCTTCAGGTGGGTCGGCGGCAGTTCGGCGATGCGCTGGGCCAGTTCGGCCATGTTGAGCGAGCCCAGGGTGGCGTAGAGCATGCCCAGCGCGACCAGGAACACGGTCGAGGCCGACACGTTGAACACCACGTAGTGCAGGCCGATGCGCATGCGCAGGCCGCGGCCGCCGGACAGCAGCAGGCCGTAGGAGGCGATCAGCAGCACTTCGAAGAACACGAACAGGTTGAAGATGTCGCCGGTGAGGAAGGCGCCGTTGAGGCCCACCAGCTGGAACTGGAACAGCGCGTGGAAGTGCGGCGCGCGGCGGTCCCAGCCGGTGCAGGCATGCAGCAGGCAGGCCGCGGCCAGCAGCAGGGTGGTGCCCAGCATCCAGCCGGCGAGGCGGTCGGCGACCAGGGCGATGCCCAGCCGTGCCGGCCAGTCGCCCAGCAGGTAGACCAGCACCTCGCCCTGGAACGTGCGCGCGATGAGCAGCGCCTCGACCAGCGCCAGCAGCGTCAGGCTGGCCCAGGCCACGCTGCGCTGCACCTTGGGACCGTAGCGGCGGTGCTCGACGAACAGCGACAGCGAGGCGCCCAGCAGCGGGACCAGGATCGGCAGGATCGCCAGGTGGTTCATGCGCCGGCTCCCCGGCCCTCGTCGGGCTCGTGGGCGTCGACGTGGTCGCTGTGGTTGTCGCTGCGGCTGCGCATGGCCAGCACGATGCTGACCGCAGTCATGGCGAAGGCGATGACGATGGCGGTCAGCACCAGCGCCTGCGGCAGCGGATCGGTGTAGCGCGCCAGGTCCGGCGTGCCCCCGCTCCTGAGCACCGGGGCCTTGCCGCTGGCCAGGCGCCCGGCGCTGAAGATCAGCAGGTTGGTGGCGTAGGACAGGAAGGTCATGCCGAGGATCACGTCGAAACTGCGCGCGCGCAGCAGCAGGTACACGCCGACCGCGGCGAGGACCCCGATGGCGCTTGCCAGGGCCAGTTCCATCAGAGCATCTCCCCGGTGCGGGCCGAACGGCGGCGGACGTCGATTTCACCATGGCGCGCGTTGCGGGTGCGCGACGGCTTGACGGTGCCCATCATCGACAGGATCAGCATCACCCCGCCGAACACCACCAGGTACACGCCGGTGTCGAAGCCGATGGCGCTGGCCAGCGGCACGGTGCCGACCAGCGGCAGCTGCAGGTCGAGGTGGCCGCTGGTCAGGAACGGGACGCCGAACAGCATCGAGGCGGTCCCGGACAGCAGCGCCACCAGCAGCCCCGCGCCGATGCAGCGGATGTAGTCGAAGCCGAAGCGCGACTCCACCGAGGCGGTGCCCTGGATCACGTACTGGATCAGCAGCGGCACCGCCAGCACCAGGCCGGCGATGAAACCGCCGCCGGGCGCGTTGTGGCCGCGCAGGAACAGGAAGATCGAGACCGTCAGCGTCAGCGGGAACATGATCTGCGCCAGGTCGGCCGGCACCGGCAGCTTCATCGGCGGGCCGGGCATGATCTGTTCCGGGGCCATGCGCGAGCGCCGCAGCAGAGCGTGCACCACCAGCGCGGCGATGCCGAACACGGTGATCTCGCCGAAGGTGTCGAAGCCGCGGAAGTCCACCAGGATCACGTTCACCACGTTCTGGCCGTAGGCCTCGGGCAGCGAGCGCCGCAGCATCTCGCCGGACATGGTGTTGGGCGGCAGGGTCATCATCGCGTAGGCCAGGGCCGCCAGGCCGCCGCCGGCGATGACGGCGATCAGCGCATCGCGGCGCTTGCGCCAGCGTGAATGCTCCGGTGGCGAGCGCGCCGGCAGGTAGTTCATGCCCAGCAGCATCAGCGCCAGGGTCACCGTTTCCACCATCAGCTGGGTCAGCGCCAGGTCCGGCGCGGACAGGAACACGAAGGTGAGCGCGACCATCAGCCCGGCGCCCCCCATCACGATCAGCGCCAGCAGGCGCTGCCGGTGCAGGAACAGCCCGCCCAGCGCGCAGGCCAGCATCACCAGCCACAGCGCCCAGCCCAGCAGCGGCATCGGCTGCGGCGCCGACCAGGCCGGCCACGCGGGCGAGGCCGCATACGGTGCCGCGGCCACGATCATCGCCACCAGCACCAGCGCCAGCAGCATCCGCTGCAGGTTGCCGTTGGCCAGCGCCTGGGTCACGCGCTGCGCCAGGCCGAACAGCGCGTCGGTGGCGCGGTGGAACAGCTGCTTGCCGAGCGGCCGGTTGGCGGCGGCGTACAGGTCGGTGAGGCGGCGCAGGCCGGCGTACAGGGCGACGCCGCCGGCCACGCCCAGCGCGCTCATCGCCAGCGGCAGGTTGAACCCGTGCCAGATCGACAGGCTGTAGGCCGGCATGGCGGTGCCGAGGATGGCCTGCGCGCCGGCCTGCAGCACCGGCGCGATGGTCAGCGCCGGCGCGATGCCCACCGCCAGGCAGATCACCACCAGCACCTCCACCGGCACCTTCATCCAGCGCGGCGGCTCGTGCGGCACCGTCTCCAGGTCGTGCGGGCCCTTGCCGAAGAACGTGTCATGGACGAAGCGCAGGCTGTAGGCCACGCCGAGCACGCCGGCCAGCAGCGCGGCACTGCTGATGGCCATGCGCATCCACTCCGGGCCGCCGGTGGCCAGGGCCTCGGCGAACAGCATTTCCTTGGACAGGAAGCCGTTGAGCAGCGGGATGCCGGCCATCGCCAGCGACGCGATGATCGCCAGTGCGCTGGTGACCGGCATCAGCCGCCGCAGGCCGCCGAGGCGGCGCATGTCGCGGGTGCCGGTCTCGTGGTCGATGATGCCGGCGGCCATGAACAGCGAGGCCTTGAAGGTGGCGTGGTTGAGGATGTGGAACACGCCGGCGACCACCGCCATCGGCGTCGACAGGCCGAACAGCAGGGTGATCAGGCCGAGGTGGGAGATGGTCGAGTACGCCAGCAGGCCCTTGAGGTCGTGCTGGAAGATCGCGTTCCAGGCCCCGACCAGCAGGGTGACCGCGCCGACGCCGCTGACCAGGTAGAAGAACAGCTCGCTGCCGGCCAGCGCCGGATGCAGCCGCGCCAGCAGGAACACGCCGGCCTTCACCATCGTCGCCGAATGCAGGTAGGCCGACACCGGCGTGGGCGCGGCCATCGCGTGCGGCAGCCAGAAGTGGAAGGGGAACTGCGCGCTCTTGGTGAAGATGCCGGCCAGCACCAGCACCAGCGCCCAGGGGTACAGCGCGCTGGCGCGGATCAGGTCGCCCGAGGCCAGCACCACGTCCAGGTCGAAACTGCCGACGATGCGCCCGATCAGCAGTACCCCGGCCAGCAGCGCCAGGCCGCCGCCGCCGGTGACGATCAGGGCCATCCGCGCACCCTCGCGGGCGTCCTTGCGGTGCGACCAGAAACCGATCAGCAGGAACGAGCTGATGCTGGTCAGCTCCCAGAAGACCATCAGCAGCAGCAGGTTGCCGGCCAGCACCATGCCCAGCATCGCGCCCATGAACAGCAGCAGGCAGCTGTAGAAGCGGCGCGTGCTGTCCTGCGGCGACAGGTAGTAGTGCGCGTACAGCACCACCAGCGCGCCGATGCCGAGCACCAGCCCGGTGAACATCCAGGCCAGCCCGTCCAGGCGCAGAGTGGCGTCCAGGCCGATCTGCGGCAGCCACGCCCAGCTGGCGCGCAGTACCGTGCCGTCCAGCACCGCCGGCGTCATCGCGCCCAGCAACAGCAGCCCCAGCAGCGGTGCCGAGCCGGCCAGCCAGGCACCCGCGGTACGGGACAGGCGGCCATGCAGGGCGATGAGCGCGGCCATCGACAGCGGCAGCGCGAGCAGCAGGGGGAGAGCCGATATCATGCAGGGAATGCGGGATTCGCGAGCAGGCCGTACAGTCTAGCAGGCGGTTTTTGCCGGTCACCATCCTGGACGGGAAGCAGTGGACCACGGCCGTGAAGGCCGGGTCGTCGCGCCTGGCGCGGGGCGTCGCGACGGCTCAGGCCACGGGCTCCGGCGGCAGCGCCCGCTGGTCGCGCACCAGCAGGGTGTCGGTTTCCAGCTGGGCCACCAGCCGCCGCGCGACACTGCCGATCAGCAGCTCGAACAGCGCGCCACGGCCGTGGGTGCCGACCACGACCAGGTCCGGATCGTCCGTGCCGGCGTGCTGGCGCAGCAGCCGCACCGGATCGCCGTCGGCGATCACCGCCTGCACCTGTCCCGGCGCCAGCTGCCCGGCCAGGGCGGCCTGGGCATCGCGGGCCCGCCCGTCGGCATGCCGGCGCGCCTGGGCCAGCGCCTGCGTGCGGTCGCCGCCGAGCAGCGCGCTTCCCGGCACCGCCAGGGCGTGCACGAGCTGCAGCTTCAGTGGCGGGCCGAACAGCGCCAGGGCGCGCAGCGTCGCGTGGTGCGCGCTGTCGGAGAAGTCGGTCGCCACCGCGAGGTGGCGGTAGGGGCCGCGCGGCCGCCGGTGCACCACCAGCAACGGCAGCGGTGAGTGGCGGGTCAGCCACAGCACCGTCGAGCCCAGCGCGGGCAGCTCGAACAGCGGATCGCTGGCCACCCCGGTCACGATCAGGCCGCAGCCGGTCTCGTGGGCGAGCTGAAGCACGGCGCGGCCGACATGGCCTTCGCCGACATGGATGTCCAGCGCGACGCCGTCGGCTTCGTCGCCGAGATCGCGGCGCAACCGCCACTCCACGGACTGGCGGGCATGTTCGCGGGCCAGCGGATCGGAGGATTCCGGCAGGCCTGCGGCCGTCGGCGGGACCGGCCGCGGCGGCAGCACGGTGGCCACCACCAGCCGGGCGTTCCACTGCCGGGCGAGCTGCAGTGCACGGGCCAGCGCACGGTCGCAGCGCGCGCTCAGGTCGGTGGCCAGCAGGATGGCGCCGGGCGGCGTGGCAGGGGCGTCGTGGGGCATGGCGGCCTCGCTGGAGCGGTCGCGTCGAGTCTACCCGCAGTACGCGGCCCGGGTTTCCATCGCCTATGCTGCGCGCATGGAAAGGGAGCGACACGACGGGACGCCGGTACGCCGCGCGCTGGTGTTCGGCGGCAGTGGCCAGATCGGCGAACGCGTACTGGTTGCGCTGCTGGCCGGTGGCTGGCAGGTCTGCGCGGTCTCGCGCACGTCGCGTCCGCCGGCGCCGGGGCTGTGCTGGCGGCAGGGCGACCTGGCCACCCGCTGGCCGGACGAGGGCGCATTCGACGCGGTGTTCAGCTGTGGCCCGCTGGACCATTTCGCGCGCTGGTATGCGGCCTCGGACACGGCCGCAGCGCGGGTGGTGGCGTTCGGTTCCACCAGTGTCGAGGTCAAGCGCGATTCGTCCGAGCCGGCCGAGCGCGACGTGGCGCGGCGCTTGCGCGACGCCGAGGCGGCGCTGTTCGCCACCGCGCACGCGCGTGGCGCGGCGGCGACGGTGCTGCGCCCCACGCTGGTGTATGGCGCCGGCCGCGATGCGACCTTGACCGCGATCGCGCAGCTTGCCGCACGCGTGGGCCTGTTCGTGCTGCCGCGCGGTGCCGACGGCCTGCGCCAGCCGGTGCACGTGCAGGACCTGGCCGATGCGGCGCTGCGGGTGCTGCGGCATCCGGCCACCGCCGGCCGCGCCTACGCCCTGGGGGGCGGCGAGATGCTGGGTTACTCGGAGATGGTGCGGCGGGTGCTGGCCGCGCTGCGGCCACCGCCGCGGCTGTGGCGGGTACCCGCGCCGCTGTTCCGGGCGGCACTGGCGCTGGCGCACGCCGCCGGGCGCCTGCGCGGCCTGAATGCCGCGGCGCTGGCACGCATGCGCGAACCGCTGGTGTTCGACCTTGGCCCCGCACAGCGCGATTTCGGCTATGCGCCGCGGCCATTCCTGCCGACCCCGGACATGGTCGGCCTGTAGAGCGGGGCCGCGCCCCGCTGAGGCACCACCGGCTACGCCTGCCCGGGTGCGGGCCCGACGCTGCAGAACCGCGGAGCCCCGCTGTTGTAGGGCGGGGCCGTGCCCCGCTGGGGCACCACCGCCAAAGCCCTGCCGAGGGGGCGGCGGCCCGGGTACCCCGACGGGGATGCGCCGCTCAGTACTTCCAGCCGAACTGCCGGTAGAGCTTGGCCAGCACCCAGATCGGGCCGATCAGCAGGTAGGTCAGGTCGGTGAGGAAGCTGGGCCGGCGGCCTTCGATGCGGTGGCCGATGAATTGTGCCACCCAGGCCACCACGAACACGCCGATGCCGGTGGCCAGCAGGCCGCGCAGCCCGATGCGTTCCTCCAGCAGGCGGCACAGGCAGCCGCAGACGAAGAACACGATCAGCATGCCGATGCCGAGCGGACGCGACAGGCGGTTGTAGTAGGCCCAGGTGGCGAACATCGCCAGCGCCGCCCAGATGCCGGACTGGAACCAGGTCAACAACGGCGGCAGGCACCACAGCAGGGCGATCACCGACCACAGGATGGCCGGCACCGCGACCACGTGGATGGCCTGGTTGGCCGGGTTGCGGTGGTCGCCGGAATAGCTGGCGAACCAGCGGTCGATGGGGCGTGCGGCACTGATGTCCATCTTCTCCCTCCCGGCGGGGTCGGTGCGGCGCGCGGGTGCGCGCCGCGGTCAGTCGATGTGGATGCCGGCCAGTTTCTGCAGCGCTTCGGCGTACTTGCCGCGGGTGCGCGCGATCACCTCGGCCGGCAGGGCCGGGCCCGGCGCGGTCTTGTCCCAGTCCAGCGTTTCCAGGTAGTCGCGCACGAACTGCTTGTCGTAGCTCGGCGGGCTGGTGCCGACCGCGTACTCGTCGGCCGGCCAGTAGCGCGAGGAATCGGGCGTGAGCATCTCGTCCATGATGTACAGGCGGCCGTCGGCATCGGTGCCGAACTCGAACTTGGTGTCGGCCAGCAGGATGCCGCGCTCGGCGGCGTAGTCGGCCGCGAAACGGTAGATGCGCAGGGTCGCGTCGCGGACCTTCTCGGCCAGCTCGGCGCCCACCGACCTGACCATGGTGTCGAAGTCGATGTTCTCGTCGTGGTCGCCCACCGCGGCCTTGGTCGACGGGGTGAAGATCGGCTCGGGCAGCTTCTGCGCCTGCTGCAGGCCGTCGGGCAGGGCGATGCCGCTGACCTGCCCGGTGCGCTGGTAGTCGTTCCAGCCGCTGCCGATCAGGTAGCCGCGGGCGATGGCCTCCACCGGCACCGGCTTGAGCCTGCGGGTGACCACCGCGCGCCGCGCGTACAGCGCCGGGTCCACGCCGGCCGGCAGCACGCTGGCCACGTCGATGCCGGTCAGGTGGTTGGGCATCAGGTGCGCGGTCTTGGCGAACCAGAAGTTGGAGACCTGGCACAGCATCTCGCCCTTGCCGGGAATCGGGTCGGGCAGCACCACGTCGAACGCGGACAGGCGGTCGGTGGCGACGATCAGCAGGTAATCGCCGGCAGGAGTATCGGCGGGCAGACGTTCGCGGGGGATATCGAAGACATCGCGCACCTTGCCGCGGTGGCGCAAGGGCAGGCCGGGAAGGTCGGATTGCAGCAGCGTGGTCGGCACGGGCACTCCTGGAACTTGGCGATGAGGCCGCCGGCCAGGACCCTTGGGGCCCGCGGCAGGACGGCGGGCGGCCTAGTGTAAAGCGCTCCGGGGCCGCTGTGGCATAAAATGCACGTCCGCCCCGTCTTGGTCACCGTCCTCTCCATGCGCTGGTACGGAAAACTGCTCGGATTGATCGCCGGGGCCCTGCTTTTCAGGCCCAATCCCCTGTTCGGCGCCGCTGTCGGCCTGCTGCTGGGGCACGCCTTCGACCGCGACTGGTTCCGGCTCGGCAAGGACCTGCCGTACCGCGAACTGGGGCTGACCCGCGAGGCCAGCGACCCGGAGATCGACCTGGCCTACCGGCGGCTGATGTCCCAGTACCATCCGGACAAGGTGGCCGGCGCGGCCCCGGAGCTGCGTGCCGAGGCGGAACGGAAGGCGCGGCGGATCAATGCCGCCTATGACCGCATCAAGGCCCTGCGCAGGCGCCGTTGACGCCGGACGCGCCGCTCGCAATGCCCCCGCAATCCCCCTACGCTGCGCCTGCACCGCCCCGCCAGCCGCCACCGGCCCGCTGCGGCGGGCGGCCCGCACCCACGTCCTGAAGGTCCCGCCATGTCCAACTGCATCATCGCCCCGTCCATCCTTTCGGCCGACTTCGCCCGGCTCGGCGAAGAGGTCGACAACGTCCTCGCCGCCGGCGCCGACTGGGTCCACTTCGACGTGATGGACAACCATTACGTGCCCAACCTGACCATCGGCCCGATGGTCTGCAAGGCGCTGCGCACGCACGGCGTGACCGCGCCGATCGACGTGCACCTGATGGTCGAGCCGGTGGACCGCATCGTGCCGGACTTCGCCGAGGCCGGCGCCAGCCTCATCAGCTTCCACCCGGAGGCGTCCAGGCATGTCCACCGCACCATCCAGCTGATCAAGTCCCATGGCTGCAAGGCCGGCCTGGTGCTCAACCCGGCCACGCCGGTGGAGGTGCTGGACTGGGTGCTGGAGGACCTGGACCTGGTGCTGCTGATGTCGGTCAACCCGGGCTTCGGCGGCCAGGCCTTCATCCCGTCCACGCTGGACAAGCTGCGCGCGGTGCGGGCGATGATCGACAAGCTCGGCAAGCCGGTGCTGCTGGAAGTGGACGGCGGGGTCAAGGCCGACAACATCGGCGCGATCGCCGCGGCCGGCGCCGATGCCTTCGTCGCCGGCTCGGCGATCTTCAATGCCCCGGACTACACGCAGGTGATCGCGCAGATGCGCGCCAACGTCGCCGCGGTACGGAGCTGACCCATGACCGACGACCTGCACATCCGCCCAGCGACCGCCGACGACGCCGGCCTGATCCTGGAGTTCATCCGCGAGCTGGCGATCTACGAGCGGGCCGAATCCTCGGTGCAGACCGACGAGGCCGGGATCCGCGCCAGCCTGTTCGGCGATGGCGCCAAGGCGCAGGCGCTGATCTGCGAGCAGGCCGGCCGCGCCGTCGGCTACGCGGTGTTCTTCTACAACTACTCCACCTGGCTGGGCCGCAACGGCATCTACCTGGAGGACCTGTACGTCAGCCCCGAGCACCGCGGCTGCGGCGCCGGCAAGGCGCTGCTGCAGCACATCGCCCGGCGCGCCGTCGCCGAGGGCTGCGGCCGCTTCGAGTGGTCGGTGCTGGACTGGAACACGCCGGCCATCGCGTTCTACCAGGCCGCCGGTGCGGTCGCCCAGGACGAATGGACCGTGTACCGGCTGCAGGGCGAAGCCCTGCGGAACTTCGCCGAAAGCGCCTGAGCGGCGCCGGGGCGCACCAGGACGAGGCGCCCCCGCAGCGCGCGTGCCCGCCGGAAAGGAGGTGCGCCGCATGGCCGTCCGGGCCCGGGACATGTGGCGCGCGCCCCGGCCTTGCCGGATACGCGGCTCGCGGAGAGGCGCCGGTGGCGCGCGGGTCCGCGCGTGCAGGCGGCGATGGAACGGGCACCCGGCCAGCCGCGCCAGGCCATGTCCGCGAGCTTCGCCATCACCGCGGCTTCCGCGCCAGGCAAAAAAAAGCCGCAACGTCGCCGTTGCGGCCCGGGGAATACGTGGGAGGCTGATCCTGCCTCCATCCATCGTCCCTGCTATGGACTCCCATTCTCCGGGGCGATCGTGACACCCGCATGACATCGCCGGGGCGAGGTGCCCGTGGCGGCCGGGCCGGTGTCCGGGCACAGGGCCGGCGGCCGTGCGGATCGTTGCTGCTGCAAGCGATTCGGGATGTTGCGGATGCACACGGCGCCGCGATCTTGCGGTAGAGTTGCCCGGTGCCCATTCTGACGACCAAGCGTTCCCTTTCTTCCGCTCGCCGCTGGTGGCGATGGTGGCCCGTTGCCGTCGTCCGTTCCGCCACCGCCGTTTCCCGGAAGGAAAGCCGTCTTGATCACGCAAGAGCAGTTCCAGCAGCTGGCCGCTGAAGGCCAGAGCGCGCACCCGCACAACTTCGTCCCCGTCGTCCGTGAAGTGCTGTCCGACCTGGACACCCCGCTTTCGGTCTACCTGAAGCTCGCCGACGGCCCCTATACCTACCTGTTCGAATCGGTCGAGGGCGGCGAGCGCTTCGGGCGCTATTCGATCATCGGCCTGCCTGCCCGGCGCCTCTACAGCTTCCGCGGGCATGCCCTGGAAGTCAGCGAGATGGGCGAGGTCGTGGAGCGCCGCGAGGTCGCCGACCCGCTGGCCGAGGTCGAACTGCTGCGCCGGCAGTATTCGGTGCCGCAGCTGGAGGGCCTGCCGGGCTTCACCGGCGGGCTGGTCGGCTGGTTCGGCTTCGAGTGCATCCAGTACATCGAGCCGCACCTGGGTGCCGACGCCAAGCCCGACGAGCTGGGGACGCCGGACATCCTGCTGATGCTGTCCGAAGAGCTGGCGGTGTTCGACAACCTCAAGGGCCGGCTGTACCTGATCGTGCATGCCGACCCCGCGCAGCCGCGGGCCTGGGCGCGCGCCAACCGGCGCCTGGACGAGTTGGCGCACCGCCTGCGCCAGGCCGGCGCGGGCTACCCGCAGGCACAGGTGTCCGACGCCATCGACGAGCAGGACTTCAAGTCCTCCTTCACCCGCGAGCAGTACCACGCGGTGGTGCGCAAGGCGCAGGAGTACGTGCGCGCCGGCGACATCTTCCAGGTGGTGCCGAGCCAGCGCCTGCGGGTGCCGTTCCGCGCGCGTCCGATCGACGTGTACCGCGCGCTGCGGGCGCTGAATCCCTCGCCGTACATGTACTTCATCGATGTCGGCGGCACCCAGGTGGTGGGCTCGTCACCGGAGATCCTCGCCCGGCTGCGCGACGGCGTGGTCACCGTGCGCCCGATCGCCGGCACCCGTCCGCGCGGCGCCACGCCCGAACAGGACCTGGCGCTGGAGACGGAGCTGCTGGCCGATCCCAAGGAACGTGCCGAACACGTGATGCTGATCGACCTGGGCCGCAACGACGTCGGCCGGGTCGCCGAGCCGGGATCGGTGGAGGTGGGCGAGCAGTTCGTGATCGAGCGCTACAGCCACGTCATGCACATCGTCAGCGAGGTCACCGGCAAGCTGCGCGCCGGATTGAGCTACAGCGACGTGCTGCGCGCCACGTTCCCCGCCGGTACCGTCAGTGGTGCGCCGAAGATCCGCGCGTTGGAGATCATCCGCGAGCTGGAGCCGGTCAAGCGCAATGTCTATTCCGGCGCGGTCGGCTACATCGGCTGGAACGGCGATGCCGATACCGCCATCGCCATCCGCACCGCGGTGATCCAGGACGGGCACCTGTACGTGCAGGCCGGCGGCGGCGTGGTCCACGACTCCGATCCGGATGCCGAGTGGCAGGAAACCATGAACAAGGGCCGCGCGCTGTTCCGCGCGGTGGCGCAGGCGGCGAAGGGGCTGTGAGCCGTGTCCAATTTCAGTGAACGAATGGGCATAAAGCAGCCGAGATCCGTTGTTCAGTTGAACGGGATGGATCAGGAGCTGAGAAATGGCCTCTGGAATGTGCTGGATCGATATCTCTTTCGATCTCAAGGCTTTGATGAAGATTATTTCACGGAGGTCCTCTGGTGGCATTTCTTCAAACGGCCGGTCGATCAGCGGCCGATTTCTCATTCGATGTATGGGGATCCGGCTGATTACAGTGATGTCTGGGCTGAAATCCGTTCTTACTTCTTCTCGTGCAAGTGGAATGAGGTCTACGATTTCATTGAGTTTGTGTTGCGAGTAAGAAGAAATGATTCAAAGCTTAGGCAGCTAATTGATGGCGCGCTTGAGAGAGAAAGTTCGGGGTTTCGAATAATTGATGATCGCTTTTGTCCTATATCTGATGAGATTGAGGTGAAGGAGATTTCGGCTGCACTGGATGAGCGATTTGCTGGAGTTGCTGAACATCTGAGAGCTTCGATAAAGCATTTGACCGATAGGGATAGTCCAGATTTTCGGAACTCAATTAAGGAGTCGATTTCCGCAGTCGAGGCGATGGCTAAGGTTGTCACAGGAAGTACTAGGGCGACGTTGGATGATGCTTTGAAGTCCATGGAAAAGGGTGGACGGTTGCATCCAGCACTGAAGTCAGCGTTCTCGAAGATGTACGGTTACACCAGCGATGCTGACGGTATCCGTCATGCGCTGGTTGACGACAGCGAACTAAAACAGGCAGACGCGAGGTACTTCCTCATCGTGTGCAGCGCGTTCATTAATTTGCTCAAGACTCAGGTGCATTGAAATGCTGTTGATGATCGACAATTACGACAGCTTCACCTTCAACCTCGTGCAGTACCTGCAGATGCTGGGGGCCGAGGTGAAGGTGGTGCGCAACGACGCGCTGGACGTCGAGCAGATCGCCGCGCTGCAGCCCTCGCACATCGTGGTGTCGCCGGGGCCGAAGACGCCCGACGACGCCGGCGTGTCGCTGGAGGTGATCCGCCGGCTCGGGCCGTCCATCCCCCTTCTCGGCGTGTGCCTGGGGCACCAGAGCATCGGTCAGGTGTACGGCGGAGACGTGATCCGCGCCGGCAACATCATGCACGGCAAGACCTCGCCGATCCGCCATGAGGGCAAGGGCGTGTTCGCCGGCCTGCCGGACCGCTACGAGGCCACCCGCTACCACTCGCTGGTGGTGGACAGGAACACGTTGCCGGCCGCGCTGGAGATCACGGCCTGGACCGAGAACGCCGACGGTTCGATGGAGGAGATCATGGGCCTGCGGCACAGGGAGCATCCGGTGGAAGGGGTGCAGTTCCATCCCGAATCCATCCTCACCCAGCATGGGCACGCGCTGCTGAAGAACTTCCTGGAGCGCACATGCTGATCGAGCCGGGCCAGCTGCTGCTGTTCGTCGTGGCGTGCTGGCTGCTCAACCTCACGCCGGGCCCGGACGTGCTGTACATCGTCACCCGCGCGTTGCGCGGCGGTCGCCGGGCGGGCTTCCTCGCGGTCGCCGGCATCAGCGCCGGCTGCCTGGTGCACGTGGCGGTGGCCTCGCTCGGGCTGGGCGTGCTGCTGGCGACCTCGGCGACGCTGTTCATCGCCATCAAGTGGATCGGCGCGGCCTACCTGCTGTGGGTGGGAGTGCGCATGCTGCGGGCGGATGCGGCCCCGGTGCTGCCGGCGGCGGGCGCCGCACCGCTGGCGGCGGCCGGCTCCCCTTGGCAGGTGTTCGCCGGGGGGTTCCTGACCAACGTGCTGAACCCCAAGGTGGTGCTGTTCTTCCTGGCCTTCCTGCCCCAGTTCATCGCACCGTCGGAGCAGAACAAGACCCTGGCGTTCGCGCTGCTGGGCGGGGTGTTCATCGTCAACTCGGTGCCGGTCAACGCCAGCTACGTGCTGCTGGCCGACCGCATGCGCAGCAGCCGCTGGGCGGCGCGCGGCATGCGCTGGCTGGACCGCGTGGCCGGGGTGCTGTTCATCGGCTTCGGCATGCGCCTGGCGCTGAGCACGAGGCCGCTGCCGTGAGCGATGGCGGTCCGCGCCTGTTCGTGGCGATGCTGGGCGGGCGCCATCCGCGCGCCAACATCGAGGTGCACGACGTGGTCTTCGTGGCCGCGCCGTGCATCGAGCAGGCCTATCCGCAGCTGCGCGACCAGTGGTTCGGCGCGCCCGCGGGGCTGCACCTGGATTCGTGGATGGCGGTCGACGGGGTCGACCGCTACCGGGTGCGGCTGTCCACGCAGCCGCCGGCGGAGGGGCCGAAGCTCTACTTCGTCAATCTCGGCGGCTACGTGGATGGCGCCTTCGGCGAGGAACACGGCTACCTGCTGGTGGCCGCCGCCGATCCCGTGCAGGCCAAGGCCACGGCCCTGCGCCAGGCCGCACCGCATTGGCTCAAGCCGCACCGCGACGCGCTGCTGGACGTGGACGACTGCCTGCGGATCGGCGCGGTCGCCGGCCTGCACGTGCACCTGGTTCCCGGCGCGCACGACGGCATCGCCGTCCAGAGCGACTACCTCCTCCTCCCCTGAATTCCCGGAGCCGTCATCGACATGACCATCACCGCGCAGGAAGCCCTGCAACGCACCATCGAGCATCGCGAGATCTTCTTCGACGAGATGGTCGACCTGATGCGCCAGATCATGCGCGGCGAGGTCTCCCCGACCATGACCGCCGCCATCCTCACCGGTCTGCGGGTCAAGAAGGAAACCGTCGGCGAGATCGCCGGTGCGGCCTCGGTGATGCGCGAGCTGGCGCTGCCGGTGGCGGTCGCCGACCGGCGCCATCTGGTGGACATCGTCGGCACCGGCGGCGACGGTTCGCACACCTTCAACATCTCGACCTGCGCGATGTTCGTCGCCGCGGCCGCCGGCGCCAAGGTGGCCAAGCACGGCAACCGCAGCGTGTCGTCCAAGTCGGGCAGCGCCGACGCGCTCGAGGCCCTGGGCGCGGCGATCGAGCTCAGCCCCGAGCAGGTGGCGGCATGCATCGCCCGCACCGGCATCGGTTTCATGTTCGCGCCGGTGCACCACCCGGCGATGAAGGTGGTGGCGCCCGTGCGCCGCGAGATGGGCGTGCGCACCATCTTCAACATCCTCGGCCCGCTGACCAATCCGGCCGGTGCCGAAAGCATCCTGATGGGGGTGTTCCACTCCGACCTGGTGGGCATCCAGGCGCGCGTGCTGCGCGAGCTGGGGGCCACGCGCGCGCTGGTGGTCTGGGGCCGCGACAACATGGACGAGATTTCGCTGGGCGCCGGCACCCTGGTCGGCGAACTGCGCGACGGCAAGGTGCGCGAGTACGAGATCCACCCGGAAGACTTCGGCATCGCCATGTCGGCCAGCCGCAACCTGAAGGTCGACGCCCCGGCGCACTCGATCACCCTGCTGCGCGCGGTGCTCGACAACCAGCCGGGCCCGGCCACCGACATCGTCGCGCTCAATGCCGGTGCCGCCTTGTACGTGGCCGGCGTGGCCGACAGCATCGCCGACGGCCTGGCGCGCGCGCGCGCGGCCATCGCCGAGGGCAGCGCTCGCGCCCGGCTGGAGCAGTACGTGGCCGTCAGCCGTACACTGGCCGGCTGACGGCTCCTTCCCGCTACCGCCCGCTACCGTCTTCCAGGAACGCAGAACCATGAGTGACATCCTCAACACCATCCTCGCCCGCAAGTCGCAGGAGGTGGCCGAGCGCAGCGCGCGCGTCCCGCTGGCGGCGCTGAAGGCGCGCCTGGGCGAGGCGCCACCGGTGCGGGGATTCGCCGCCGCGCTGCAGGCGGCGATCGCCCAGGGCGATCCGGCGGTGATCGCCGAGATCAAGAAGGCCAGCCCTTCCAAGGGGGTGATCCGTGCCGACTTCCGTCCGGCGGAGATCGCGGTGGGCTATGAGTTCGGCGGCGCCAGCTGCCTGTCGGTGCTGACCGACGTGGACTTCTTCCAGGGCGCCGACGCCTACCTGCAGCAGGCACGCGAGGCCTGCACGCTGCCGGTGCTGCGCAAGGATTTCGTGGTGGATCCCTACCAGGTGGTCGAGGCGCGGGTGCTGGGCGCGGACTGCGTGCTGCTGATCGTCTCGGCACTGGACGACCGCCAGCTGGCCGAACTGTCCGACCTGGCCATGCAACTGGGCATGGACGTGCTGGTGGAAGTGCACGACATCGACGAGCTGGAGCGCGCGCTGCAGGTGCCGGTGCCGCTGGTGGGCATCAACAACCGCAACCTGCGCACCTTCGAGGTGTCGCTGGAGACCACGCTGTCGATGAAGGACGCGGTGCCCCGCGACCGGCTGCTGGTCACCGAGAGCGGCATCCTCGGCCCGGCCGATGTGAAGACCATGCGCGACGCCGGCATCAACGCCTTCCTGGTCGGCGAGGCCTTCATGCGCGTGCAGGAGCCGGGCGAAGGCCTGCGTCAGCTATTCTTCGGGGCATGAGCGAACGCTTTCCCATTCCTAGCGACGACGCGACCCTGGTCGTATTCGATTTCGACCACACCCTGTACGACGGCGATTCCGGCAGCCACCTGTTCGCCTGGCTGATCCGGCGCAACCCGCTGCGGATGCTGGCCGCGCTGCTGGCGACGCCGCTGCTGGGGCCGCTGGTGGCGATGCTGCCCACGCGCCGCTTCGGCATTTCCGGCTATGTGTGGATCGCGACGTTCGGGCTGCACGGAGCGCGGGCGTTCAACGGCATCATCGACCAGTACGTGCGCGGGCATGAGGCTGGCATCCGTGCGCGCCTGCTGCCGCGTGCGCTGGAGGTGTTCGCGGCACACCGCCGTGCCGGCGACCGGGTGGTGGTGGCGACCGGTGCGCCGCCGGAGCTGGCGCGGGCCATCCTGGCGTTCGTCGCCCACCAGGACGTGCCGGTGATCGGCAGCGAGGTGGGGCCGCGCCTGGGCGCCATGGGCGCCACCCGGCACTGCCACAACGAAGAGAAGATGCGCATGCTGCGCGAGCGCGGCTATGGCGACATCGCGATCGCCTATTCGGACAGCACTGCCGACCTGCCGTTGCTGAAGGCCGCGGCGGCGCCGGTGGTGGTCAACCCCAAGCCGGCGCGCGTGGCGTATTTCCGCAAGGTGCTTCCGCCCGGCACGCCGGTCCTCAACTGGGGCTGCGTGGACCGGGGCGGCGACACGCCCTGAACCGTGCGGCGCGTACCGGACGCGCCAGCCGCCCGTGCAGGCGTGGTCCGCTGTGTATCGTGCGCGGAGCGGATGGCTGGCGGATGGACCGCAGGCGGTGCCGGCCGCGGATGGCCGCCACCTGCGCGCGGGGGCCGGACGGTGGCGCGGGTGAGGCCCGGACGCCAGGGCGGGCGGGCCGTTTCGGGGACGCGACGGACCTGCATGCCGCATCCAGCGGTGGGGTGGCCGGGACTGCACCGCAGGCAGGAGGCGCTGTTTTCCGGAGCGCAGGCGCCCTCAGGCGCCGAACCAGCGGCTCAGTGCATGGCCGATCTGGAACAGGCTGATCGACAGCACCAGCACTCCGACCGCGATCAGCACCCAGCGTTCCTTGACCCGCTTCACCAGCAGCGCCGCGACCGGCGCGGCCATCATGCCGCCGACCAGCAGGCCGGCGACGATGGACAGGTACTGCAGCCCCATCGACAGCAGGAACGTGGCCGAGATCGCCAGGGTGACGATGAACTCGGCGGCATTCACGGTGCCGATGGTGGTGCGCGCCTGGCCGCCGCGGGCGAGCAGGGTCGAGGTCGCCACCGGTCCCCAGCCGCCGCCGCCGCTGGCATCGAGCAGGCCGGCGAAGAAGCCCAGCACCGGAACCCGCTGCACTTCGCGGCGGGGCGAGAAGCGCCCGGCCGCGCGCGCCAGGATGAAGATCGCGAGCGCCAGCAGGTAGAGGTAGATGAAGGGGCGGATGATGTCGCCGGGCAGCTGGGTGAGGATGTAGGCGCCGACCACGCCGCCGACCGCGCCGGGCAGTGCCAGGCGCAGGAACAGCCGCCGGTCGACATTGCCGGCCACCAGGTGCGAAACCCCGGAGGCACCGGTGGTGAAGACCTCCGCGGTATGGATGCTGGCACTGACCGCGGCGGGGGGCAGGCCCATGCTCAACAGCACCGACGAGGACACCAGGCCGAACGCCATGCCGAGCGCGCCATCGACGAGCTGCGCGCCGATGCCGATCAGGATGAACCAGTAGAACTCGCTTCCAAACTCCATCAGTGGAGCCTGCTGGCTTGGGGCAGGTGCGTCAAGGCGGTGGACCGCATCAGATGAGGGCCTTGCTTCGAGGCCCGCAGCGCGCTGCATCCATCGGGATCGCGCCCTCTGGCGAAGGGCGCGTGCCGGCAGGCGCGGGGGTCCGGGGGATCAGTGGGCGGGACCCGGAGCGTGCGCTGCGCGCCCCGGGGCTGAAAGCGCGCATGCGCGCCTTCAGCGCGTCCCGTACAGCACGATGGTCTTGCCGCGTGCATGCAGCATGCCGTCGGCCTGCAGCTTCTTGAGCACGCGCCCGGCCATTTCGCGCGAGCAGCCGACCAGACGCGCGATTTCCTGCCGCGAGACGCGCAGCTGGGTGCCCTGCGGATGGCTCATCGACTCCGGCTCCTTGGCCAGGTCGTGCAGCGTGCGCACGATGCGGTCGGTGACGTCCAGGAACGCGAGCCGGCTGGCCTTGCGGCTGGTGTGCAGCAGACGCCGGGAGATCTGCGAGCCGATGGCGTACAGCAGCTTGGACGCATCGCCCGCGAGCGGGCCCTGGAACAGCTGGTGCAGGCGCTCGTAGCTGATCTCGGCCAGTTCGCACGGCGTGCGCGTGCGCAGGATGACCTCGCGCCGGTCCGATTCGATGAACAGTCCCATCTCGCCGACGAACTGGCCGGGGCCGAAATAGCCCAGCACCAGCTCGCGGTCCTCTTCTTCCTCGGCAATGATGCTGACCGAGCCGCTGATGACGTAGTACATGGTGCCGGCGGGGTCGCCGGGGCGGAATACATCGGTCCGGGTGGGATAGCGGCGGCGGTGGCTGTGGGCCAGAAAACGCTCGATGGCGACGACATCCAGAGCCAGCGGGCTGGGAGCGAGACGCATGTTAGACACGGAATGGATGATCCCTGAGGTCATGATGACGTCCATGTACCAATGATGAACTTGCTTAATGCGCGAGCTTAACGACCCCGGCCCCCAGGGGCAAACGCCGACAATGCGTACACGTTTCGCCGAGGGGCAGTTTGCCCCATAATTGGCCCCTTTCCCACCTCACAGGACCGACCATCGTGGTCAAGCCGTTGCCTCGCCTGAGGTTGCAGGGCTTCAACAACCTCACCAAGGCGCTGAGCTTCAACATCTATGACGTCTGCTATGCGCGTACCGAAGAGGAGCGCCAGCGATACATCGAGTACATCGACGAGGAGTACAACGCCGATCGACTCACGCAGATCCTCACCGATGTCGCTGAGATCATCGGCGCGAACATCCTGAACATCGCGCGCCAGGACTACGACCCGCAGGGTGCGTCGGTCACCATCCTCATTTCCGAGGAACCGGTGATCGACAAGAAGGCCGCCGGCAAGGAGCTGATTTCCGATGCCGTGGTCGCGCACATGGACAAGTCGCACATCACCGTGCATACCTACCCGGAGACCCATCCGCAGGAAGGTATCGCCACGTTCCGTGCCGACATCGACGTGGCCACCTGCGGCGTGATCTCGCCGCTGAAGGCGCTCAACTACCTGATCGAGAGTCTGGAATCGGACATCGTGATCATGGATTACCGCGTGCGCGGCTTCACCCGTGACGTGAAGGGCAAGAAGCACTTCATCGACCACAAGATCAACTCGATCCAGAACTTCCTGGCCAAGAACATCAAGTCGCGCTACGAGATGTTCGACGTCAACGTCTACCAGGAGAACATCTTCCATACGAAGATGCACCTGAAGGACTTCGACCTGGACCAGTACCTGTTCGAGGAGAAGGCCAAGAACCTGTCGTTCAAGGAGCGCATGAAGATCGAGACGCTGCTGCGTCGCGAGATCGAAGAGCTGTTCCATGGCCGCAACCTGGCCGAGTGACGGTTACGTGCGGTTCGGTGGCGGGCCGGTAGGATCGCCGCACTGAAATACTTGGCGGGACGGCCCGCCCCATGGCTGGCCCATGGACCTCAGCCGACGGCGGCCCGGTGCTCACGCACCGGGCCGCCTTTTTTCTGTCTTCCAACGCAAGGAGAAACCATCATGGCCTGGGTCTATCTGCTGGTGGCCGGTCTGTTCGAGATCGCCTGGGCAATCGGCTTGAAGTACACCGAGGGCTGGAGCCGGCTGTGGCCGAGCGTGGGCACGCTGGCGGCGATGGTGGTGAGCTTCTGGTGCCTGTCGCAGGCGCTGAAGACGATCCCGATCGGCACCGGCTACGCGATCTGGACCGGGATCGGTGCGGTCGGCGCCGCGGCGCTGGGAATCCTGCTGTTCGGCGACAGCGCCAACTGGCCGCGGCTGCTGTGCATCGGCCTGATCGTTTCCGGGGTGATCGGCCTGAAGGTCGTCAGCTGATCCGCCGGCGGCCGCTTCCGGCGGATGCATGGCAGGGCCCGACCCGTCATGCGGGCGCCGCGGCGGCTCAGAGCCGGTAGGCGATGGCCTTCATGAACCGGGAGGCCAGCGCCATCGCCGCCGGGATCGGCTGCGGCAGGCGGCGGGCGCCGGCGTGTTCGGCGTGTTCGGCGTGACGGGCCTCGTCGATCTTCATGACCTTGAGGATTTCCCGGCTGCGCTGGTCGGCGGCCGGCAGGGTTTCCAGGTGTTCGCCCAGGTGGGCTTCGACCTGGCGTTCGGTCTCCACCACGAAACCGAGGTTCCAGCCGTCGCCGCGGAGTCCGGCCAGGGCGCCGATGGTGTAGCTGCCGGCATACCACAGCGGGTTGAACAGGCTCGGGCGGCTGTCCAGCTCACGCAGGCGGTCCGCGCACCAGCTCAGGTGGTCGGTCTCCTCCTGGGCGGCCTCCAGCAGGTGCGTGCGGGTGGCGGGGTCGCGGGCGACCGCGGCCTGGCCAAAATACAGGCCCTGCGCGCAGACCTCGCCGACATGGTTGATGCGCATCAGGCCGGCGGCATGCCGCCGCTCGGCGGGCTCCAGCGCGGCTTCGGGCGTGTCCCCGGCCGGATTGGCGCGGGCGGCGGGCGGGTTGCCGAATACCGTGTCCAGCGCGCGCTGGGCCTCGGTCAGCAGGTGGTCCAGGGGGGTCGGGGCGCGGAGCGCGGTCATGGCGTCACGGGGGTTGGGGGCACGCGCCGATTCTCGCCATTGGCGGCAGGCCTGCCAAGCGCGGCAGGCCCCGGCTTGCGCCCGCGCCGGACGGCCGATACAATCCCGCCCTTGTGTTTCACCTTCACAACGCGTGGCAGAGTTCCGGCGGATCCCCGCCGCAATGAGCCCGACCTACACAGAGTTCTTTCATGAGCACTTTCACCGCAAAGAACGAGACCGTCCAGCGTGACTGGTATCTCGTCGACGCCTCGGGCAAGACCCTTGGCCGTCTGGCCACCGAGCTGGCCCGCCGCCTGCGTGGCAAGCACAAGCCCGTCTACACGCCGCACGTCGATACCGGCGACTACCTGGTTGTCATCAATGCAGAGAAGATTGTCGTCACCGGCAAGAAGCTGCAGGACAAGCAGTACCACCGCTTCACCGGCTACATCGGCAACCTGAAGACCGAGACCCTGGCCCAGGCGCTGGAGCGCCACCCGGAGCGCGTGATCGAGACCGCCGTCAAGGGCATGCTGCCGAAGGGTCCGCTGGGCCGCGCGATGTACCGCAAGCTCAAGGTCTACGCCGGCGCCGAGCATCCGCACGCCGCCCAGCAGCCGCAAGTTCTGGATATCTAATCATGGCTATCACGCAAAACTACGGCACTGGCCGCCGCAAGTCCTCCACCGCCCGCGTGTTCCTGCGCAAGGGCACCGGCAACATCACCGTCAACGGCCGTCCGCTGGACGAGTTCTTCGGCCGTGAGACCGCGCGCATGATCGTGCGCCAGCCGCTCGAGCTGACCCAGAACACCGAGAGCTTCGACGTGTTCGTCACCGCCATCGGCGGCGGCACCACCGGCCAGGCCGGTGCGATCCGCCTGGGCATCGCCCGCGCCCTGGTCGAGTACGACGAAGGCCTGAAGTCCGAGCTGCGCAAGGCCGGCTTCATGACCCGCGACGCCCGCGAGGTCGAGCGCAAGAAGGTCGGTCTGCACAAGGCCCGCCGCGCTACGCAGTTCTCCAAGCGCTGATCCACGCGCCTGGTCCGTGCGGCCCTCCCTCCGTGGAGGGCTGCAGTGGAACGAAAAACCCGGCTTCGGCCGGGTTTTTTGTTGCTGGTGCGCCGCCGGTGGGGCGTGCGGGGTACTGCGGGATAGCAGCGGCGCTCCCGGCAATGCCGCCGGTGGCTTCGCGGTCCGGGCATGGGCGGGGAGGTCGGCGTGCATTGTCCGCGGTCATGCGCGGCCTGCCACGGCGGATCCGGAGGGTCGCGCGGTCATGGCCGTGGGCCGGGATGCCGTGAACGAAGAAAGGCCCGATCTTTCGATCGGGCCTTTCGCATGTGGCTGCCCCGGATGGATTCGAACCACCGAATGCCTGAGTCAGAGTCAGGTGCCTTACCGCTTGGCGACGGGGCAATGCAGGTGCGTATTGTCGCACTTCCCTGTGGGAATGCCAATGCAGGCATCCCGGTGGTGGCTATGGGTGGACTCGAACCACCGACCCCAGCATTATGAGTGCTGTGCTCTAACCGGCTGAGCTACATAGCCCCAGGGAGCCGGCAATTCTGGGTATCGCCGCCGCTTCTGTCAACTGTTTTTTCCGCGCTTGTGGCGCGACGGCGGCCATGGCAGAGTCCGAGCCAGTAGAAATTCTTAGGAGTCCGCATCGTGATCGATCCGGACGGCTATCGACCGAACGTCGGCATCGTGCTGATGCGGGAAGACGGACAGGTGTTCTGGGCGCGTCGCGTGCGCCGGGATGGTTGGCAGTTCCCGCAGGGCGGCATGAACTCCGACGAAACGCCGGTCGAAGCCATGTATCGCGAGTTGCAGGAAGAAACCGGGCTGTTGCCCGAACATGTCGAGGTGCTGGGGGCCACCCCGGGGTGGCTGCGTTATCGATTGCCCAGCCGTGCCATCCGCCGTACCGAAAAGCAGGTCTGCATCGGACAGAAGCAGGTCTGGTTCCTGCTGCGCCTGACCGGCGACGAGACGCACGTACGCCTGGACCATACCGACAGCCCCGAGTTCGACCATTGGCGCTGGGTGGACTTCTGGTACCCGGTCGAGCATGTGGTGGTGTTCAAGCGCGGCGTCTACGCCCGCGCCCTGCGGCACCTTGCGCCGATGGCGCGGGACATCGCCGGATCGGGGGTGCAGGCGATGCCGGCGGCCGCGCAGGAGGCCTGGCTGCCGGGACACACCGCCGGCCATGAGCGGCCCCGCAAGCGGCTGCCCAAGCGGGGACACTGGCCGCGCCTGCTGCGGGGCGAAGGCCCGGGCGGAAGCTGAGCGCCGCCCGCCGGGCGTTATTGACAATGGTTCTCGTTTTTATTTGAATGGCTGCGGGCCACTCCCGGCCTGCCTGCCCGAAGTCCGCTGTGTACGTCTGCATCTGCAACGGGGTCACCGACCACCAGATCCGCGAAGCCATCGAGAACGGCTGCAGCTCGGTATCCGAGCTGACCATGCGTACCGGCTGCGGCTCGACCTGTGGCTCCTGCCTCGGCATGGCGGCCGACCTGTTGTCCGAGGGCGTTGCGGCACGCGCGCTGCCCCTGCCGATGCTGGCGCTGGCCAGGGTGGCCTGAGCCGTACGCGGCGGCGTGTCCCGCCGCGGCCGATCCGCGGCCCTGCTTCGATCGAACCGTCCCGCCTGGCGGGCGCCGCCGCGCCGGGCCTGGCCGCGGCAATCAATGCGTACGATTCGCGTTCCTTCATGCGTCCGGACGAGCGGGTAAAGTGCACCCGTTCATTGCGTTCAGGAGCATTCCCCATGAAGGGCGACACCAAGGTCATCGAGTACCTCAACAAGGTGCTGTACAGCGAGTTGACGGCGATCAACCAATATTTCCTGCACGCCAAGATGCTGAAGAACTGGGGGCTGAAGGAGCTGGCCGAGCACGAGTACAAGGATTCGATCCGGGCGATGAAGCACGGTGACGCCTTGGCCGACCGCATCCTGTTCCTCGAGGGGCTGCCGAACTTCCAGGCCCTGGGCAAGCTGCGCATCGGCGAGAACCCGGTCGAGATCCTGCGCTGCGACCTGGCGCTGGCCGCGGAGAGCAAGGCCCTGCTGGGTACGGCGGCCGCGCATGCGGAAACCACCGGCGACTACATCAGCCGCGAGCTGTTCGTGACGTTCCTCGATGCCGAGGAAGAGCACATCGACTGGCTGGAGACCCAGCTGGACCTGATCGAGCGCATCGGCGAGCCGAACTACCTGCTCACCAAGCTGGACGATTGACCAGGGCACCCGCGGTGCCGGCCGGCGCGTCCGCGCCGGGCCGGCGCTGCCGGTGGTCTCAGCGGGTCCCGGCCGCGCCCTGCGGACCGGGGAGGGACGGTTCGACGCCGTCGCGGGCCGCGGGTGCGGCCTCGCCATAAAGGTCGGACTGGTAGCCGATCAGCGCCAGCCGCGCGCGCGCGAACTCGGCGATGATCAGGGCCACCATCACCGCGGGGCGTTCCAGTTCCCCGGTGCGGGCCGCCAGTTCCACCCTGCGGGCCGCCGTGGACAGGGCCAGGGCGCCGACATTGGCGCTGGCCGACTTGAGGCTGTGTGCCAGTTCGCGCAGCTGGACGCAGTCCGACACCACGGCGGCATCCTGGAGACGGCGCACCAGTGCGGGCGTGTCGTCCAGGAACACGTCGATGATGGCCGCGGTCTCGTGGCCGGCGATCTCGCGCAGCTCGTCCAGCACCGCGCGTTCGAGGATGGGCAGCGCGGTGGACTGCATGGCTGGCGCCGGAGCCTCTTCCAGCACCTCCGGTTGGCTTGTCGCCGTCGCCGCGGAGGCGTGCGGGGCCTCGGCGCCGGGTGCGGGGCACCAGCGCTGCAGGCAGGCGCGCAGGCCTTCGCGCGAAATCGGCTTGGACAGGTAGTCGTCCATGCCCGCCTCCAGGCAGCGCTCGCGGTCGCCGGCCATGGCGTTGGCGGTCATCGCGATGATCGGCAGGCGCGGCGTTCCGCGGCCGGCTTCCTCCTCGCGCCAGCGGCGGGTGGCGGCATAGCCGTCCAGCACCGGCATCTGGCAATCCATCAGCACCGCCGAGTACCGCTCCCGGCGCATCTTCTCCAGCGCGAGCTCGCCGTTGATGGCCGAGTCGGTGCGGCAGCCGATGGCCGCCAGCAGCTTTTCCGCGACCAGCAGGTTGACCGGGTTGTCCTCGACCAGCAGCAGCCGCGCCCCTTCCAGCCGCTGTCCGGCTTCGGCCGGCACCGCGGGCGGCTCCGGCGTGGCTGCGGCGGCCACCGGCCGCGGTGCGGACAGCTGCGCGCGCAGCGCCGCGTCGTCCTGGCGCGGCAGCACCACGGCGTCGCCCTGCAGCCCGTCCGGCAGCGGATCCCCGCCCTGGAGCCAGAGCAGCGTCGGCGCACCGGGTGCCGGCGGCTGGGCGCCGACCGCTCGCTGGAGGGCCGAGGTGCCGTGGCGCAGCGATGGCAGGTCGCCGATCACCGTGTGCCAGGCGGACGTGCCGGTGGCGCGCAGGCGCTCCAGTGCCTCGTGCACGGTGTCCACGCTGTCCGGGGCGAAGCCCGCGCCGAGCAGGGTGGCTTCCAGGCGCCCGCGCAGTGCCCGGTCGGTGGAGACCAGCAGCACCCGTGGCCGCCCGTCGTGTACCGGACTGCGCAGGTCGCCGGGCACCTTGAGCAGGGGGATCTCGAACCAGAAGGTGGAACCCTGTCCCGGGGTCGACTGCAGCCCGATGCGGCCGTGCATGAGGTCGATGATGCGCTTGCAGATCGCCAGTCCCAGGCCGGTCCCGCCGTACAGACGGGTGGTCGAGGCGTCCGCCTGGGTGAAGGCGTTGAACAGGTGCGTCTGCTGGACGGTATCGATGCCGATGCCGGTGTCGCGGACATCGAACCGCAGCAGGTGCGCGTCCCCGGTCTCGCCCATCCGCCTGACGTGGACCTGGATCGTGCCGCGCTCGGTGAACTTGATGGCGTTGACCACCAGGTTGCTGAGCACCTGCCGCAGGCGCACCGGGTCGCCGCGCACCGCCAGCCGCACCGCGGGATCGATCGTGCGCGAGATCTCCAGGCCCTTGTGCTCGGCCGAACGCTGCATCAGGTGCAGCAGCGAGTCGAGCAGCTCGCGCAGGTTGAAGGTGGTGATCTCCAGCTCCAGCCGCTGCGCTTCGAGCTTGGAGTAGTCGAGGATGTCGTCGACGATGCGGAACAGCGCTCGCGAGCTGTCGCTGGCGGTGTCGAGCATTTCGCGCTGCTCGGTGGTCAGCGGCCCCTGCGCGACCATCTCCAGCATCGGGATGATGCCGTTGAGCGGGGTGCGGATCTCATGGCTCATCGTCGCCAGGAACTCGCCCTTGGCCAGCATCGCCGCCTCGGCGTCCTGCTTGGCCTGCAGCAGTTGCTGCTCCAGCTGCACGTGGCGGCGCTGTTCCTGGCGCAGCTGCTGCAGCTCGTTGTCGCCGTGGCGCGCGCGGCGCACCAGCGCCGCGGTGGTCTCGGCGTTGGCGTGCGCGGCCAGTGCCGCCAGCAATCCGCACAGGACGGCCACCAGCGCCAGTGCGGTGGCGGTGGGTGCGCCGGGAAGCGGCAGCGGCAACCAGGGGACGAGGGCGCAGGCCAGCGCGAATGCGGCGGCCGCCATGGCCCAGCGGAATGCGCCACGCATCTCAGGACACCGTGTGCTTGAAATCGAAGTTCAACTCGCTTCCCACCGACTGCACCACGTTGCCCTGGATGAAGTCCACGCCCTTGGTCCACATCGCGGCGGCCGCCTGCGGATCCTGGATCTGCTGGCCGATGACCTGCAGTCCGGCGCGGCGGGCGGCGTCGATGGCCTGCTGCAGCTGGTCGCGCAGCGCCTGGCTGGTATGGCTGTCGGCGAAGCGCCCGGCCAGGCGCACGAAGTCCAGCGGCAGCTGGGCCAGCAGCGCGTTGGCCTCGTCGCCGGGTTCGAACTGGCTGAGGCAGAACCGCACACCGGCCGGGCGCAGGCGCCGGCACAGCTGCTGCAGGGTCGCCGCATGCAGCAGGGCATCGGCCAGGCGCACGTCGATCACCAGGGTGTTGCCGGCGACCTGGCGGGCCTCGATGGCCTTCAGCAGCCAGTTGCCGAACGCCTCGCGGGCCAGGGTGCGCAGCGACTGCGATACGAACAGCCGCATCGGCGGGGTGGCGTGCTGGTAGCGGTGCAGCAGGTCGAGCGCGTGGTCGAGCACCTGCTGGTCGAGGTCGGCGATGCGCCCGGCCGCTTCCGCGGCGGGGATCACCTGGGCGGCGGTCAGCAGGGCGCCGTCGTTCCGCCGCAGGCGCAGCAGTACCTGGTACTGCGCGTGGCTGTCGCCGGCCACCGCGACGATCGGCTGGTAGGCCAGTTCGATCCGGCCCTCCAGCAGCGACAGGTGCTCCTGGGCTTCGTCATGGTGCTGCCAGGCGGCCACGCCGTCGGCCAGCAGGCGCGCCTGCAGCGCCGCGCGCTCCACCGCCTCCAGCGCCGCGCCGGCGGCGTCGAAGCCCTGCGACAGGCGGGCGTGGCCGATGGCGCAGCCCAGGTGCAGCGAAGCGTCGCCGACGCTGAACGCCGCCGTGGCCAGCGACTGGCGCAGCGACTGCGCCAGCGGCGCCACCGCCTGCTCGTCCAGCCCGCGCGCCAGCAGCAGGAAACTGTTGTCGTTCAGGCGTGCCAGCAGGTGGGGCTGTGCGGCGTCGGCCAGGCAGCGGCCGGCCTCGGTCATCAGCCGTTCGAAGGCGACATAGCCGTAGCGCTCGCGCAGTCCCAGGGCACTGGCGACCTCGATGAACAGCAGGCCGCCGGAGGCGCCGTCGGCCAGTGCCGCGCCCAGTTGCGCGATCAGGTGGCTGCGGGTCGCGAGGCCGGTCTCCGGGTGGTTCACGACCGGACCGGCCGGCCCCGCGGCCTGGGCATGTTCGCGGGCGCGGCGGATGCGGTTGCCGACCACGGCGACCAGGTGCCGCGGCCGGATCGGCTTGAGCAGGAAATCGTCGGCGCCGCTGTCGAGCACCTCGAACTGGCGTTCCGGATCGGTGTCGCCGGTCAGGAACACGATCGGCAGCAGCCGGTGCTGCGGCTGCGCGCGGATCAGGGCGGTCAGGTCCATGCCGTCCAGGCCGGGCATGTGCAGGTCCATCAGGACCAGGTCGGGACGATGCTCGGCGAGGGCCTGCAGCACGCCCTCGACATCCATCTGCACGATCGCCTGCATGCCGGCGCCGTGCAGCACGCTCTGCGCGAACAGGGCCTGGGAGCGGTCGTCCTCGACGATCAGCACGCGCCAGGGCGCACTGTCGCCGGTTGCCGGTGCCGCGCTGGCCGTGGCCGGCGAAGGCGGGGATGCCGCGGCCGCCGGTGCCGGCGCGTTTTCCACGCTCCAGCGCTGCCAGTGGGTCGCCGGCGGCAGTTCCGCGCGGACCAGGCGTGCGGAGGCGGTGGGGGTGTCGTTGCTTGCCATCATTTCTCCCGTGGCCCGTGATTATGCGGTCAAGGCGGGGGAGGCAGCGAATGCGGCGGGGAGGTGGCCGGCGGCGCCGCGGCCGGTGGCGGGGCGGCGAACAGGCGCTTGAGCCCGCGCCACAGCGCGCGCCAGGCCAGCCAGGTCAGCAGGGCGCCGAGCAGGCTGGCGCCGAGCACGAACACCAGCGCCAGCCAGGGATGGGCCAGCGCCAGTGCCAGCCCGCCGATGACCAGGCCGTCCTCGGCGACCGAGGCCACCCAGTTGCTGGCCGGTTCCGGCGAGGTGTTCAGCAGCGCCCGGGTGCCGGCCTTCAGGCCGTGGCTGGCCAGCGCCACGGTGGCGCCGGTGGCCAGCGCGCCGGTGCTGAGCTGGCCATCGGGCGACAGGGTGGCGGCGGCGAGGAAGGCCCCGGCGGGAACCCGCGCCAGGGTCTGCAGCAGGTCCCAGATCGAATCGACGCCCGGGATCTTGTCGGCGAAGAACTCGGCGGCGGCCAGCGCCGCCGAGGTGCCCAGCACCCACCACGACTGGGTGGCCTGCAGCGCCGGCGGCAGGTCGACCCAGCCCAGCAGTCCGGCGAGGCCGACGCCGAACACGGTCAGGTACACGCGGATGCCGGCCAGCCAGGCCAGCAGGATGCCGATGACGAATACGTGGGTCTCGGTCATGGTCGCGGTATCCGCGGCATAGGAGCAGGCCGCAACTATCGGTGATGCCACCGGCGATTGCCAGAACCGGCAGGTGCCGGCGGGAGCCGTTACACTGCCCGACCGATTCAAACCGGAGCGAAGGTGCCTCTCCGGTCCAGGCACCGGGACCGCCATCATGAGCAACCGATCCCCCTCGCGCTTCCAGATCACGCTGCGCGGGGCGCAGCAGCGGCCACGGTGGCTGTGGCCGGCCCTGCTCGCCGCGGCCTGGGTCCTGTCGCTGCTGGTCGCGGGCGGGCTGGCCGCGCGCTATGCCTCGCCCGATGCCGGCGGCCTGCGCGAGCGGCTGCGCCAGAGCGAGCGCGAGATCGCCGCCCAGCGGGCGCAGATCGAAGAACTGCAACAGGTCCAGGCCACGCTGGAGGCGTCGGACCGGATCAGCCGCGCGGCCAATACCGAAGTGCAGACCTCGCTGGCCGAGCGCGACGAGGAGATCGCCGGGCTGCGGGCGGACGTGGCGTTCTATGAACGGCTGGTCGGCGCGACCAGCCAGCGCAAGGGGCTGAGCGCGCACTCGGTGGAGTTCCTCGCCGAGGCCGCGGGCAGCTGGCACTACAGCGTGGTGCTGACCCAGAACCTCAACCGCGGCGCGATCAGCCAGGGGCAGATGCGTTTCGTGGTGGAGGGCGTGAAGGACGGCAAGCTGGCCACGGTGAGCTGGGATGAGCTGCACCAGCGCCAGGACGTGCCCGGGCAGGCCTATTCGTTCCGCTATTTCCAGCGCCTGGACGGCAGCGTGATGCTGCCCAAGGATTTCACACCGCAACGTGTGCGAGTCTCTCTCGCTGGAACCGGGGGGGGGACGACCCAGGTATTCGATTGGAAACTCGCCGGTACCGGCAGAGGGGAGTAAGCATGTTCAAAGGCAAATCCAGCCGCGACAACCAACTGGTCGTGGATGCCCTGATCGGGCCGCAGGTGGTGATACGCGGCGACGTGATATTCAGTGGCGGCCTCTACGTGGAGGGCCGCATCGAGGGCCGGGTGGTGGCCGAAGAAGGCGCCAACGCGGTGCTCACCCTGGCCGAACAGGGGCATATCGAGGGCGAGGTGCGGGCCTCGATGGTGGTGCTCAGCGGCCGCCTGGACGGCGATGTGCACGCCGGCGAGCGGGTCGAGCTCACGCCCACCGCGCGGGTCAACGGCAACGTCCACTACCAGGTGGTCGAGATGGGGGCCGGCGCGCAGCTGAACGGGCGGTTGGTGCACGCCGCGACGATGGCGGCCCTGCCGTCGCCGGAAACCGCGGCGCTGGAGCGGGCGGCCGAGGTCGCCGAGGCTTGAACGCGGCCGGATGCGCCCCCATGCTGGGCGCATGAGTACGCTTGTCTCCCTGCCCGGCGCTTCCGCCACCCCCGACTACCAGTCGCTGGACCGTCCGCTCACCTTCACCGCGGCCGCCGCGGCCAAGGTGAAGGAGCTGATCCGCGACGAGGGCAACGACGCACTGGCGTTGCGTGCCTACATCCAGGGCGGTGGCTGTTCCGGTTTCCAGTACGGCTTCGAGTTCGACGAGAACCGTGCCGACGACGACCTGGCGGTGGTGACCGACGGGGTGACCCTGCTGGTGGATCCGCTCAGCCTGCAGTACCTGATGGGCGCCGAGGTGGACTACACCGAAGGCCTGACCGGCGCCCAGTTCGTGATCCGCAACCCCAACGCCCGCACCACCTGCGGCTGCGGCAGCAGCTTCGCGGTGTAATGCCGGCCCGGGGGCGGCAGCGCGCGCGGGGCGGGGCCATGTGGGGTGGCGGGCCAGTGGCGGGCACTACAATGGCCGCGTTCATCCTGGAACCCGCCGATGCCCGATAGCGCCGCTTCCTTCCACGGCCACGCCTTCGCCGGCGCCGCGCTGGATCGTGCCGACGCGCTGCGCGACGATGCCGATGCGCTGGCGCGGCTGTGGCCGCAGGCCCGGGTGCTGGTGCTCGACGCCGACGGCACCGCCTTCGCCGACGGACACGGGCAGCCGCTGCTGAGCGACGGCCAGGCCCTGGGTGGCGGGCCGGGCGCGGCCATCTTCCTCGGCCTGCAGCAGGGCCGGGCCTGGTTCGTGGCCGAAGCGGCAACGGTCACGCTGCAGGCGCCGGGCCGGGTCGACCTGCGCCGCGCCGCGGTGGACTGGCCGGCCGATGCGGCGGCGGCCTTCTGTTATGCGCGCGGCATGTCGTACTGGCATTCGCGCACCCGGTTCTGCGGTGTCTGCGGCGAACGCATCGGCTTCGAGCGCGGCGGTTTCATCGGCCGCTGCGGGCAGTGCGGCACCGAGCACTACCCGCGGGTGGACCCGGCGGTGATCGTCGCCGTCGAGCATGCCGGCCGCCTGCTGCTGGGCCGCCAGTCGAGCTGGGCGCCGCGGCGCTGGTCGGTGCTGGCCGGCTTCGTCGAGCCCGGGGAGACCTTCGAGCAGACCGTGGTGCGCGAGGTGTTCGAGGAAACCCGTGTCCGGGTGATCCAGGCAGCCTACCTGGGCACCCAGCCCTGGCCCTTCCCCGGCGCGTTGATGGTCGGCTTCCGTGCCACCGCGCATGGCGACGCGCCGCAGGTGGACGGCGAGCTGGAGGACGCGCGCTGGTTCGACGTCGACGAGGTGGCCGCGGCGCTGCGCCGGGACCGCGACGACGATGGCGGCGGCATCCTGCTGCCGCCGCGCATTTCGATCGCGCGGACGCTGATCGAGGACTGGTACCGGCGGCGGACGGCATGAGCGTCCGACGGCCCGCCGCGCCCACCGGCCGGCATCCGCGGGCGACCGGCGGTCTACAATCGCGCCCCGGAGGAATCGCATGTTCACGACCCTGGTAGCGGTGATCGCGGCATTGGTCCTGGGCCATCTGGCCCCGGTGCCGATGACGGTCCTGCGCGACTGGCACTGGTTCGGACGCTGGCGGCAGTGGCTGCAGGCGCGGCTGGGCGCGGACGGGCGCGCCGGCCTGTGGTGGGCGCTGGTGCCCTGCGTCGCGCTGGTCGCGGTCCTGCAGTGGCTGCTGGCCGGCCGGCTGTACGGTTTGCCGTCGCTGCTGTTCGGCATCGCGGTGCTGGTCCTGTGCTGGGGCCCGCGCGATCTGGACCGGGATGTCGAGGCGGTCCTGGACGCGGAAGACCTGGCCGCCCACGAGGCCGCGGTCGCGCGGCTGCGGGCCGGTGGCGGCGGCCGGCGCGAAGAGGCGCCGACGCTGGTCGATGCGGCGTTCTATGGCGCGCTGCGGCGCTGGTTCTGCCCGCTGTTCTGGTTCCTGCTGCTGGGGCCGTCCGGTGCCGTGCTGTACCGCCTGCTGGCGGAGGCGCCACCGGTGGTGCCGGCCGACGCGGACGCGCCGGTCGCCGGCCGTCGCGCGCAGGCGCTGCTGGAGTGGCCGGTGGCGCAGCTGATGGCGCTGTCGATGGCGCTGGTGGGCAACTTCGACACCGTGTTTTCGGCCTGGCGGCGTGCCGGTGGCGACCGCTGGGAGCTGGACCTGGGGTTCCTCGGCGAAGCGGCGCGGGCCGGCGTCGGCGTGGAACTGGCCGAGGACGCGCAGGACGCGCGCGAGGCCGGCGTGGCGCTGCTTGCCGAACGCCACCCGGAGCTGCGTGACGCGATGAGCCTGGTGTGGCGGATGCTGCTGCTGTGGATGGCGCTGCTGGCACTGATGATCATCGCCGGCTGGGTGGGCTAGGGCAGCCGGCCGGCATGCCGTGCAGGCCGGTACGGCCCGGTGCGGGCGGGGGTGTCAGCCCGGCGCGAGCAGGTTGAACGGGTACCACGGCAGGTTGCGGGCCACCCAGTACGCCGGCAACAGCAGCAACCACAGCTTCGGTGCCATGACCACCGCCATCAACGGCTGCAGCCTGCGCGGATTCCAGCCGGCCGACCACAACACCATCAGCGGCACCAGGGCGAGCACGACCAGGCCCAGCGGGTTCATGGAGAAGGCGCGCAGCAGGTCGCCGTGGGCCAGCGCATGCAGGGCGCGGGTCAGCCCGCAGCCGATGCAGTAGTAGCCGGTGAACGCCAGGAACATGCACGGCGGAAAGGGGTTGCCGGCGGCGTTCGGATCGAACGTCCACAGCAGCCACAGACCGGCGGGGACCGCGGCCGCGGCCCCCGCCAGGGCGAACATGTGGCGGGCCTTGAGCTGCAACGCCATGGGCGCGCTTACTGGTACTTCTGCAGCATTTCCATGTAGGCCGCGGCGCCGCCCATGGAGAAGTACACGAGGTTGAACAGCAGGCCGACGATGGCCAGCCCGGTGGCGACCCAGCACCAGGTCTTGGCGGTGTTGGACGCGCGCTGCGCGCCCTCCAGGTCGCCCTGGGCCAGCAGCGAGTTCACCTTGCTGGAGAACACGATGGCGACAATGCCCACCAGGCCCAGCGGGCAGCACAGGCAGGTGGCCAGGACCGTGGCGATGATGGACCAGGCCAGGTGGTTGGGGACGGGGCTGGCGGTGTTGACGGTATTCATGCGTTCTCCGGTGGGATGGCGGGGGTGATCAGCGTGACTTGCAGGCATTCGCCGCGGTCAGCGACGAGATCACCAGGGCGCCGATCCAGCACAGCGGCCAGGTGATGAAACCGATGAAGACGAAGCACAGCAGGAAGTTGACGAAGGCCAGCGCCCAGTAGCCGAACATGATGATCAGCCCGGTGCCGACGTTGCCGGCGTACATGTGGCCGATGCCGAAGGTCTGCAGGAACAGCCCCGGCAGCACTTCCAGCAGCGCCGCGACACCGCCGGACTTGTGGGGATGGTAGTAGTGGTGGACCTGTTGCGGGGCGGTCGACGCCAGCGGCGGCGGTGAGCGGTTGTCCATGGTTCCTCGGTGGTGGCGGGCCGGCGGCGGGCGCGGGCCGGCACCCTTGGGAGCGTAGCGTAGCCAGTCCCTCGGCAGGCGGTAAAGCGCGGCGTCAGGCGCTGTCCCCGCGCAGCCCCCGCACGGCGTCCTCCAACTGCGCGGCACGCGCGCCGGCGCCGGCGATGGGCGGGCCGGCGGCCACCTCGACCCGGGCGCGGAACCGGCGCGGGACCCGCATCCGCCCCAGCCGGGTGTCGCGCCGGCTCCACATGCTGCTCCACATGCCCTTGAGCGCCAGCGGCACCACCGGCACCGGGCGCCGGGCGAGGATCTTCTCCACGCCGGAGCGGAACGGGGCGATGGCGCCGTCGCGGGTCAGCGCGCCCTCGGGGAAGATGCAGACCAGCTCGCCCTCGGCCAGCGCCGCGTCGATCGCATCGAAGGCGCGCTGCATCAGGGCGGCGTCCTCCTTCGGGCTGGCGATCGGGATCGCCTTGGCGGTGCGGAAGATCCAGCGCATCACCGGGATCTCGAAGATCCGGTAGTACATGACGAAGCGCACCGGGCGCGGGATCACCGCCGACAGGATCAGCGCATCCATGAAGCTGACGTGGTTGCAGACGATCAGCGCCGCGCCCTCGTCGGGCACGTGGCGCTCGATGCCGGCCGGGTGCAGCCGGTACAGCGCGCGCACCATCAGCCAGCTCAGGAAGCGCATCAGGAACTCGGGCACGATGCTGAAGATGTACGCCGCCACCAGCACGTTGGCGATGGCCAGCGCCAGCAGCAGCTGCGGCACGCTCCAGCCCAGCAGGTTCTGGGTGAGCAGCCCGGCCAGGGCCGCGAGCACGATGAAGCCGGAATTCTGGATGTTCAGCGCGGCGAACACGCGGGACATCTCCGACTTCGGCGTGCGGCTCTGGATCAGCGCGAACAGCGGCACCACGAAGAAGCCGGTGAACAGGCCGATACCCAGCAGGTCGATGACGATGCGCACGCTGCCGGGCTGGTGCAGGAAGCCGGCCACGTCCAGCCCGCTGACGGTCACGGTGCCGGTGCGGGCGAAGTACAGGTCGAACAGGAACGCGCTCATGCCGAACGCGCCCAGCGGCACCAGGCCGATCTCGACCGTGCGCCCGGACAGCTTCTCGCACAGCAGCGAGCCGGTGCCGGTGCCGACCGAGAACAGCGCCAGGGCGAACAGGTACAGGGTCGAGCCGCCGCCCAGGTTCACTTCGGCATAGGTGGGCAGCTGCGAGGTCAGCACGGTGCCGACGAACCAGAACCAGGACACTCCCAGCACGGCATTGCGCACCGCTTTCTGGCGGCGCGCCATGCGCAGCACGGCCAGCGACTCGGACAGCGGGTTCCAGTTGATCTTCAGCGCCGGCGCGCCGGCGTCCAGCCGCGGGATCAGGCGCGCGGCGACATTGCCGGCGACCGCCAGCGCGATCACCGCCACCGCGGCCACCACCGGCCCCTGGCTGCCGGCCAGGGCGAAGATCAGGCCGCCGACGATCATGCCGCCGAGGATGGAGAGGGACGTACCCATCTCCACCAGCCCGTTGCCGCCGGTCAGCTCGTCCGGCTTGAGGATGGAGGGCAGCACCGAATACTTCACCGGGCCGAACAGGGTCGACTGCAGCCCGGTGCAGAACAGCGCCACCAGCAGCACCGGCAGGCTCTGGGTCAGGAAGCCCACGGCGGCCAGCGCCATGATCGCGATCTCCATCGAGGTGGTGACCACGATCAGCCGCTGCTTCTCCAGCTTCTCGGCGAACTGGCCGGCCAGGGCGGAGAACAGGAAATAGGGAAGGATGAAGATCGCCGGCGCCAGCATCGCGTAGATGCTGCGCTCGTGGGTGCTCACGCCGAGGAAGAACAACAGGCCGATGATCGCCTGCCGGTACACGTTGTCGTTGAACGCGCCCAGTGCCTGGACGATGAAGAACGGCAGGAAGCGGCGCTGTCCAAGCAGCGCGAACTGGTTATGACCGGCCACGTGAGTTCCTTGGTTTGCGGCGCACCTTAGCAGGTTCGCCGCGTGCTCCGTGTTGCGCCATCGTGGCCGATCCGGACCCCGGTATTTGTGCCGCCGGCGCCGGAGCGTCAGACTTGCCGGCCGTATCGCCGCCTCCGCCCGCGATGTCCACCGATACCGTCCTCACCCCGCCGCGGGTGCTGCTGCTGGCCACCGCCACCGGCCTGATCGTCGCCAGCAACTACTATGCGCAGCCGCTGCTGCAGCTGCTCGGTGACGCGTTCGGCCGCGGTGCCGGACAGGTCGGCTGGGTGGTGACGGTGGCGCAGCTGTCCTACGCCCTCGGGCTGCTGCTGATCGTGCCGCTGGGCGATCGCCTGGAGCGCCGCGGACTGATCGTGGCGCTGTTCGTGCTGGCCGCGCTGGGGCTGGCGGTCAGCGCCAGCGCGCGCCATTTCGCGCAGCTGCTGGCCGGTACCGCGCTCAGCGGGCTGTGCGCGGTCGCGGCGCAGGTGATCGTTCCGCATGCGGCCACACTGGCGGCGCCCGAGCGCCGTGGCCGCGTGGTCGGCACGCTGATGGCCGGGCTGCTGCTGGGCATCCTGCTGGCACGTACCGCCGCCGGCGCGCTGGCCGGCATCGGCGGCTGGTCCACGGTCTACTGGGCCGCCGGCGCGGCGCTGCTGGCGATGGCCGCGGTCCTGGCGTGCTCGCTGCCGCGCCACCGCCCGGCCGCGAGCCTGTCCTACCCGCGGCTGATCGCCTCGGTGCTGGCGCTGCTGCGCGATGAGCCGGAACTGCGCCGGCGCGCGCTGCTCGGGGCGCTGCTGTTCGCCGGCTTCAGCGTGTTCTGGACGCCGCTGGCGTTCCTGCTGTCGGGCCCGGCCTATGGCTATCCGGTCGCCCGCATCGGCCTGTTCGGCCTGGTGGGTGCCGCCGGCGCGCTGGCGGCCAGCCGTGCCGGGCGCCTGAGCGACCGCGGCCTGGGGCGCCAGGTCACCGGAGGCGGGCTGCTGCTGTTGCTGCTGTCCTGGTGCGTGCTGGCCCTGGCGCCGGTGTCGCTGGCGGCGCTGGTGGCCGGCGTGCTGGTCCTGGACGTGGCGGTGCAGGCGGTGCATATCGACAACCAGAGCACGATCTACCGGCTCGACGAGCACGCGCGCAGCCGCATCACGTCGGCCTACATGACCTGCTACTTCCTCGGCGGAGCGGCCGGCTCGGGCCTGGGCACGCTGGCCTGGAGCCGGCAGGGCTGGACCGGGGTATCCGCGGCGGGCGGCATCCTCGCGCTGCTGGCGTTGCTGCGGTTCGTGCGTCCGCCGCGTCCGCGCTAGGCGGTGCGCGCCACGGGTGGCGCGTCGTGGCTGCCCACGGCTTCGTCGGCCGCCGCGCGCAGCCGCGGCAACAGCCGCAGGATCAGCGCCAGCTGGGTGCGCACCAGGCGCGCTTTGCCGTCGCTGTCCGCGGGTATCCGCTCCAGCGCATCGGCCAGCCCGTCCTCGTCGTCGCCGGCACCCGGCGCCGGTTGCCGCCCGGCCAGCGCCGTCGACAGCCCGGCCAGCGCCTGTTGCAGGCAGTGCTGCGCGTCGGCGACCACGGGATCGTCGGTGACCGCGGCCTGCGCGCGGTGGGCGCCGAGCGCCGACAGGTAGCCGAGCAGGGTGTTGGACAAGGCCAGGAAGCGGAATCCGGCGTCCAGGTTGCCGCGTGCGTAGGGCGGCTCGCGCAGCATGTTGGACAGCGCCACCGACAGCGCGACGTCGGCGTTGTGCATGTCGCGGCGGGCGATGCGGTAGGGCAGGTCGTCGCGCATGCCGCTGTGGTACTGGCCCAGCACTTCGTCCAGGTAGCGGCCGCTGGCGGTGAGCACCTGGGCCATCACCCGGTGCAGCCGCCGCCCCTGCCAGTCGGGCAGGATCAGCAGCGAGGCGGCCGCGGCGATGGCGCAGCCGATCAGCGTGTCCAGCAGCCGCGGCCAGATCAGCACGAAGCCGTCGCCGAGCAGGTTGAAGCACAGCAGCGCCATGGTGGTGATCGCTGCGGTGGCGATCACGTAGCGGTCGGTGCGGGTGACGAAGAACAGCAGCGCCGCGGCCAGCGCCAGCAGCAGCTGCACGGTGGTGCCGGGGAAGAGCTGCATCAGCGCCCAGGTCAGGCCCAGGCCGAGCAGGGTGCCGCCGATGCGCTGCACCAGCCGCAGCCGGGTGGCACCGAAGTTGGGGCGGCACACGAACACCACGGTGAGCAGGATCCAGTAGCCGTTGCTGGGGTGCACCAGCTTGAGCAGCACATAGCCGGCGATCAGCGCCAGGGCGATGCGCACGCCGTGGCGGAACAGCAGCGAGCCGGGCGTCAGTGTCTGCCGCAGGCGCGTGGCCATCTCGCGCAGGGTGTGCGGCGAGGAGTCGCGCAGGCGGGTGTCGATGCCCTCCAGCGGGGTGTCGGCCAGCGACGCCTCGGACAGCTGGCGGGCGATGCTGGACAGGTTGGCCGCCAGCAGCTGCAGCGAACCGAGCAGCCGTTGCCGCTCCGGGTCGGGCTGCTGGTGCAGGTACCGCAGCGAGCGTTCCAGGTCCTCGCCGGCCTGGCGGTTGCGGTCGCCGTAGTCGAAGGGCTGGCGCAGGCGGATCGCCTGGCCCAGCGCCCGGCAGGCGCCACCCTGCAGCCACAGCAGGCGCCGGCAGCGGTACAGCACGTCGCTGTGGAAGAAGGTCTCGGCCAGGGCCTCGTACGGGTAGTGCGAGGAACTGGCGCGCTCATGGAAGTCCTGGGCCATGTAGTACAGGCGGAAATACAGCCCGGACTGCACGCCGGGCCGCCCGGAGCGGCCGAACCGGCTGAGGATCGCCGCCTTGGCGACATTGAGCGCCTCCACCACCCGCACGTTCTGTTCGGCCAGCGCCAGCCGGCGCGCTTCCAGGTCGCCGTGCTGGACCGGTTCGAACAGGTCGGCCTTGATCTGCAGGTAGCGCCCCAGCTCGGCGAACAGCCGCGCCAGCCGTTCGCGCACCGGCCGGTTGGCAAACATCACCGTCCACAGGATCGACAGCGCGCCGTACCAGGCGGCGCCGACCAGCATCTGCGCCACGTCGCGCCAGACCGCGGCCACGCCGGCGTCGCGGTGCTGGTCCATCGCGATCATGGTGTAGATCGCCAGGGTCACCGTGGCCTGGCCGATGGAGGCGTAGCGTTCGCCGAGCGCGCCGAGCAGGGTCGAAGCGAAGGCCGCCAGCGCCAGCGCGGCCACGAACGGCACCGGCCAGGCGAACAGCTGGATGACCGCCGAGGCGGCGATGACGAAGCACAGCAGCGACAGCAGCACCGACTTGCTGCGGCCCCAGCCGTTGTCGTCGGTCTCGGCGATGGCGCTGGCGATGGTGCCCAGGAACAGCGACGGCAGTGGCTGCAGGTCGCCGCGGTACCAGCACAGCGCCATCAGCGTGGACAGCGCGATGGACACGCGCAGGCCGTAGCTGGCCTTCTCGTGGGCCCAGAGCCGGTTCAACAGGCGTTCGGAGCGGCGCATGCCGGTGCCAGGGTCTCGCGGAGCGGGGGCCTGCCAGCTTGCAGTGCCGGCCGGGGCGGGGCAAGGCCGCCGGCGCGGGGGTCAGGCGCCGCGCGCGATCAGCGCGATCGCCACCACCGCCAGGCCGAGGCCGAGGCGGTTCCAGCGGCTGGTCCGTTCGCCGAAGGCGAGCACCCCGACCAGCGCACCCAGGCAGACCACGCCGATGTTCATGCCGGCGAAGATGGTGGCCGGGCTGTGCGGCAGCGCCTGGTGGGCGCGCACGTAGAACAGGATGTTGCCGAAGTTGGCCGCGCCCAGCAGCAGGCCGAACCCGAGGTTGTGCGCGCGCAGCCGGCTGCGGCCGGCCAGGTGGCGCTGCAGCTGCCAGCCCAGCATCAGCACGAAGGCGAGTGCGAAGCTGACCAGCAGCGCGGCCGTGGACGGGGTCCCGGACAGCGCCACCTGCTTGAGCAGGATGTCGATCAGCGCGAAGCCGGCCCAGACCGCCAGCAGCCAGCGCGTGCCGCCCGGAGTGCCGCCACCCGGCGCGCCGGCGCGTACGCTCACGCCGACGATCGCCAGCAGGCCCAGTGCCAGCCCGGCCAGCTTCCAGCCGTTGACCGGCTCGCCGAACAGCACGAAGGCCGCGGTCAGCGACAGCAGCAGCGACAGCCGCTGGGCCACGTCGCTGCGCACGATGCCGGCCTCGCGCACCGCGCGCGCCAGCACCAGGAAGATGCCCGGCAGGGCCAGCGCCAGCCCGAGCAGCGCCGGCCAGGGCGCCTGCCCGGCGTGCAGCGACTGCAGCGAGGGCCGGAGCAGCAGCAGCGACAGCACGCTGGCCGCCAGGTAGTTCCAGGTCACCGCCTGGGCGATGTCGATGCCGCGCCGTGGCGCCAGTTTTAGCAGGACCGAGACCAGCACGCTGCAGGCCACGCTCAGGATCAGGAAATGCATGGGTCGTCGTCGCGGGAACGGAGGGCGGGGCGGGGTGCCGGCGGCCGGGGCCGGCGGGTCCAGGGACCCTGGCGCACCGGTGCATTCTAGGGGCGCCGGCATGATGCCGCAGGGCGGGCCCGGTATCATGGCGGCATGCCTACTCCCCCCTTTCCCGACGAATCGACGACGCTGCTGCTGGACGGCCCGGCCGGGCCGCTGGAGGTCGCCGTCGACCCGCCCGAAGGCGAAACCGCGCCGCACCCGGTGATCGCCGTCCTCTGCCACCCGCTGTCCACCGAAGGCGGCAGCATGCACAACAAGGTGGTGACCATGGTCGCCCGCGCGTTGCGCGAGCTGGGCGTGACCACGGTGCGCTTCAACTTCCGCAGCGTCGGCGCATCGGCCGGCAGCTACGACAACGGCGACGGCGAGCAGGATGACCTGCGCGCGGTGGTCGCCTGGGTCCGTGCGCAACGCCCGGACAGCGCGGTGTGGCTGGCCGGTTTCAGCTTCGGCGCCTATGTCTCGCTGCGCGCCAGTGGAGACCTGCAGCCGCAGGCGCTGATCTCGATCGCGCCGCCGGTCGGGCGCCGCACCTGGGACTTCGAGCGGCTGCAGCCGCCGGCGAACTGGCTGGTGGTGCAGGGCGATGCCGACGAGGTCGTCGATGCGCAGGCGGTCTACACCTGGCTGGAGACGCTGGCCGATCCGCCGCAGCTGGTGCGCATGCCCGACACCAGCCATTTCTTCCACCGCAAGCTGATCGACCTGCGCGGCGCGATCCAGCACGAAGTGCGGCGCTGGCTGCCGGACGGCAGCTGCTGAGCATGGAAGCGCTCACCCCCTCGCAGCGCTACGCCGCCGGCGTGGCGCGCGGCGACTGGCGCGACGACCCGGCGCAGCATCCGGCGCTGGCCGAGCTGGACCGCATCCATGCCGGCCTGGTCGACTCCGCGCAGGACGGCTGGCTGGGCCGGCTGTCGGCGTTCTGGAAGAAGCCCGAACCGGTCAAGGGCCTGTATTTCTGGGGAGGCGTCGGCCGCGGCAAGACCTTCCTGGTGGACCTGTTCTACGACGGCCTGCCGATCACGCAGAAATACCGCACCCACTTCCACCGGTTCATGCGCGGCATCCACGAGCGGCTGCGCGAACACCAGGGCCAGAGCGATCCGCTGGCGAAGATCGCCCAGGAATGGCGCGGCAGCCTGCGGGTGCTGGTGCTGGATGAATTCTTCGTCACCGACATCGGCGACGCCATGCTGCTGGCGCGGCTGCTCGAACGCCTGTTCGCCGAGGGCGTGACCCTGGTCACCACCTCCAACACCGCGCCGGAAAACCTGTACCGCGATGGCCTGCAGCGCGACAGCTTCCTGCCGGCCATCGACCTGCTGCAGGCGTACTGCGTGGAGCTGTACGCCGAAGGCACCGAGGACTACCGCATGCGCGCGCTGACCCGGTCGCCGGTCTACCGTGCGCCGCTGGCGGACGACAGCGACGCCTGGCTGGACGAGCGCTGGAAGGCGCTGAGCGGCGGTGAGGACGCGCGCCCGGGCAACATCCGGATCGAGGAACGCAGGATCGCGGTGCGCGGGCGCGGCAAGAGCATCGTCTGGTTCGACTTCGCGGCATTGTGCGAGGGGCCGCGCGGTCCGGCGGACTACATCGAGATCGCGCGCGAGTTCAACACCGTGCTGCTCGGCGGCATCCCGCACTTCGACCGCATGAACGAGGACGCGGCGCGGCGCTTCGTCAACCTCGTCGACGAGCTCTACGACCGCCAGGTGAACCTCGTCTGCACCGCGCAGGACCCGCCCCCGCTGCTGTATTCCGGTACCCGGCTGGCCGGCGCCTTCGAGCGCACCGCCAGCCGCCTGATCGAAATGCAGAGCGCGGAGTACCTCGGCACCCCGCACCGCCACTGACCCGGCGGCCGCGGGCGCCGCGGCGTTAACCCCGCCGCCCGCCCCCGCGCGTTCCTGCTCCCGTCCCCCTACCGGCACAGGAGCAGCTCCCATGAAGCACGCACGCGCATCGACGCGGTCATCCGCCCGCACCGCGGTCCTGGCCGCCGTGGCCACCCTGCTGGTCGGCCTGCCGGTCCTGGCCACCGCCCGCCTGGCCGGTGCGGGCGCGCCGGTGAGCGACGGCGGTGACCTGCAGGCGCCGGTGCGGCCTCGTCCGCGGCAGACCGCGCCGGGGTTCCAGGCGCCGATCGCCACCGTCTGCAGCGATGCGCCGCGGATGCGTGAAGTCCCCGACCCGCAGCCGTCCGCGCAGGACATCGCGGCGCCCGATACGCGGACGCGGCGTGCCGCCGGCGGGCCCCCGATGGCGCCGCCGCCGATGCCGTCTCCCGCGGCCCTGGCCGCCAAGGCCGTGGTGCCGTCGCGCGTCGCCCACCTCGACCATGCCGCCCCGGTCGCCCCGGTCGCCCCGGTCGCACCGGTGCCTCCCCCGCAGCGCACGCAGGGTCCGGTGACCGCCGGCGTGGTCGACGACAACGCCGACTTCGCGGGTTTCCGGCAGTTCCTGCAGCGTCACCCCGAAGCGGCCGGGCTGGGGCGCGATCTCTCGGTGCGCCAGCGCCTGCGGGTGGTCGACGCGCAGGGACGGCCGGTGCCCGATGCCGAAGTCACGGTGTCCGCGGCCAATGGCGCGCGGCTGTGGGCACGCACCGATGCCGGCGGCCAGGCCTGGCTGCACCTGAACGCCTTCGACGACCAGGACTCGGCGCAGTACCGGGTCGTGGTGCGCCGCGACGGCCGCCAGGCCCAGGCACAGCTGCGGCGCGGCCAGAAGGCGGCGCTGGAAATGCGCCTGCCGGTGGCACCGCCCGCCGGGGCCGCGCGCCTGGACCTGGTGTTCCTGGTCGACGCCACCGGTTCGATGGGCGACGAGATCGACAAGCTGCGCGCCTCGCTGCAGGACATCGTGCGCGGCATCGGCCAGCTGCCCGCCCGCCCGGACGTCTGCCTGGGGTTGGTCGCCTACCGCGACCGGGGCGACGACTTCTTCGTGCGCAGCTGGGACCTGACCGGGAACACCGCTGCGTTCCAGCAGGTCCTCGATGGCGTGCGTGCCGGTGGCGGCGGCGACATGCCCGAGGCCATGAACGAAGCCTTCGCGCATGCCGTGCAGGCGCTGGCCTGGCGGGGCCCGGCCACGACGCGGCTGCTGGTGTCGCTGGCCGACGCGCCGCCGCACATGGACTACCCGCGGCCGCACTACGACCAGACCATGCTCGCGGCGCTGGGCAAGGGCATCAAGGTGTTCAGCGTCGCCGCGTCGGGGCAGGACACCACCGGCGAGATCGTGCAGCGGCAGATCGCCCAGTACACCGGCGGCCGTTTCATCTTCCTGACCTACAAGGACGCCGCCGACCCGGGCAGCGGCCCGGGCCGCGAGACCGTCCATGACGTGGCCAACTACTCGGTGGACACGCTGGACGAGCTGGTGGTCCGCCTGGTGCGCGAAGAACTGGCGCAGCTGCCGCAAGGCTGAGCGCCGGGCCCCGCGGCACCGAGGTGCCCGGCGTGCGTTCCACCCTGTAGCGCCGGGCCGCGCCCGGCGGGGCGGTCCCGGAGAGGGCCGCAGCGGGGCGGGGCCCCGCGCCACAGGGCGAGGTGAGCGGGGCGGGAAGGCGTGACCCGCATGCGTCCCACCCTGTAGCGCCGGGCCGCGCCCGGCGGGGCGGTCCCGGGGAGGGTCGCAGCGGGGCGGGGCCCCGCGCCACAGGGCGAGGTGAGCGGGGTGGGAAGGCGTGACCCGCATGCGTCCCACCCTGTAGCGCCGGGCCGTGCCCGGCGGGGCGGTCCCGGGGAGGGTCAAAGCGGGGCGGGCCCCGCGCCACAGGGCGAGGTGAGCGGGGGCGGGAAGGCGTGACCCGCATGCGTCCCGCCCTGTAGCGCCGGGCCGTGCCCGGCCGGGGGGCCGCCGCGGGCTCGGGCCGCCGTCATGGGGCTGCAATCCGGCGTCTGGATGATGAATGCGCATGGCATTTTTCATCCCCGAATGGGCTCCCGAGGGCTTGACTGCGCAACCGCGATCGGCGGGTCGGCCCAGCCTCCGCTGGGCGCCTCAGGCCGTATTGCTTGTGTGCCAAGGGAAACACGGTTATCCACAAGATTTGGCGTTGACCGTGTCACTTACCCCCACTATCTTGTGGCTTGTCGGTTCCGGCGGGGGGCTCCCCCGGCGGATTGAAAGGGAAGCCGGTGACGCCTTCGAAGGGCTACTCCGGCACTGCCCCGCAACGGTAATTGGGAACGCCCCCGCCCTGAGGCCCGATGCCTTGGGAAGCGGCGGACGAGGAGGAGGCGATGGCCTCCCGGCCCATGAGTCCGAAGACCTGCCGACAGCCGCGCGAAGCACAGCGCGCGGTGCCGGCCGCGGAGTCTTCGAGGGGAAGACGGCTGGCGAAGCAGTACCGCCGGTGGCGACGTTGGGTCGCGACCGTCGCGGCAACTGCGACGCCGCCCTTCCAGACTCGTCGAACGCACCGGCTCCAGGTACCTGCGAGGGCAGGCACCACGTGCACCCTGCCATGAGGACACACCACCGTGACCGCCCCCGATACCGCTGTTGTCCCGGCCGATCCCGGCTTCGAACTCACCTCGCCGCCGACCGCCACCGCCATGAGCGTGACCAAGCGCAATGGCAGCACCGAGCCGGTGGACCTGAACAAGATCGTCCGTGCCGTCCAGCGCTGCTGCCAGGGACTGCATGCCGTCGATCCGATGCGCGTGGCCACCCGCACCATTTCCGGCCTGTACAACGGCGCCACCACCCAGGAGCTGGACGAGCTGTCGATCCGCACCGCCGCCCTGCTGATCGGTGAAGAGCCGGAGTACGGCCGCCTGGCCGCGCGCCTGCTGGCCAATTTCATCGCCAAGGAAGTGTCCGGGCAGGAGATCCATGCGTTCTCGCAGTCGGTCGGCCGCGGCCACGAGGTGGGGTTGATCAACGACCGCCTGCTGAACTTCGTGCAGGTCAACGCGCGCAAGCTCAACGATGCGATCGATCCGGCGTTCGACCTGAACTTCGACTACTTCGGCCTGCGTACGCTGTACGACCGCTACCTGCTGCGCCACCCGCATTCGCGCAAGGTGATCGAGACCCCGCAGCAGTTCTTCCTGCGCATCGCCAGTGCGCTGAGCGAGGACGTGCCCGAGGCGCTGGCGCTGTACCAGCGGCTGGGCAGCCTGGACTACCTGCCGTCCAGCCCGACCCTGTTCAACGCCGGCACCAGCCACGAGCAGCTGTCCTCGTGCTTCCTGCTGGACTCGCCGCAGGATTCGCTCGAATCCATCTACGCCAAGTACGGCGACATCGCCCAGCTGTCCAAGTTCAGCGGCGGCATCGGCGTGAGCTACACCCGCGTGCGTGCGCGCGGTTCGCTGATCAAGTCCACCAACGGCCACTCCAACGGCATCGTGCCGTGGCTGAAGACGCTGGACTCGTCGGTGGCCGCGGTCAACCAGGGCGGCAAGCGCAAGGGCGCGGCCTGTGTCTACCTGGAGACCTGGCATGCGGACATCGAGGACTTCCTGGAGCTGCGCGACAACGCCGGCGACGATGCCCGCCGTACCCACAACCTCAACCTGGCCAACTGGGTGCCGGACCTGTTCATGCAGCGCGTGGAGGCGGACCAGGAGTGGTCGCTGTTCGATCCGCGCGTGGTGCCCGAGTTCACCGACCTGTACGGCGAGGCGTTCGAGCGCGCCTACCTGCAGGCCGAGGCGCAGGGCAAGGCGGTCAAGACCCTGCCGGCGCGCAAGCTGTACGGGCGCATGATGCGCACCCTGGCCGAGACCGGCAACGGCTGGATGACCTTCAAGGACAAGTGCAACCGCGCCAGCAACCAGACCCTGCGCGCGGGCAACGTGATCCACCTGTCCAACCTGTGCACCGAGATCCTGGAAGTCACCTCCGCCGAAGAGACGGCGGTGTGCAACCTGGGCTCGATCAACCTGGGCAACCACCTGGACGAGCACGGCGATTTCGATTTCGGCAAGCTCGCCGAGACCGTGCGCCTGGCGGTGCGCCAGCTCGACCGCGTGATCGACCTGAACTTCTACCCGATCGAGACCGCGCGCCGCGGCAACCTGCGCTGGCGCCCGGTCGGCCTGGGCTGCATGGGCCTGCAGGACGTGTTCTTCCGCAAGCGCCTGCCGTTCGACTCCGAACAGGCGCGCGCGCTGTCGGCGCGGATCGCCGAGGAGATCTATTTCCACGCTCTGGACACGTCCTGCGACCTGGCGACCGAGCGCGGCCGGCATCCGTCGTTCGACGATACCCGCGCCGCCCAGGGCGAGCTACAGTTCGACGCCTGGAACGTGGTGCCCGAGGACGGCGCCCGCTGGGACGCGCTGCGCGCACGCATCAAGGAACACGGCCTGCGCAATTCGCTGATGATCGCCATCGCCCCGACCGCGACCATCGCCTCCATCGCCGGCTGCTACGAGTGCGTGGAACCGCAGGTGTCCAACCTGTTCAAGCGCGAGACCCTGTCCGGCGACTTCCTGCAGGTCAACCGCCACCTGGTCGGCGAGCTCAAGCAGCTGGGCCTGTGGACCGCGGAGATGCGCGATGCGATCAAGCTGGCCGACGGTTCGATCCAGAACCTGCCGCAGATTCCGGAAGGGCTGCGGCTGGTGTACCGCACCGCCTGGGAGCTGCCGATGCGTTCGCTGATCGACATGGCCGCCGAGCGCGGTGCGTTCATCGACCAGTCCGCCTCGCTCAACCTGTTCATGGAGAGCCCGAACATCGGCGCGATGTCCTCCATGTACATGTATGCCTGGAAGCGGGGCGTCAAGACCACCTACTACCTGCGCTCGCGCCCGGCCACCAAGATCGCCAAGACCACCGTGAGCAGCTACACGCCGACCGAGGCGGTGGCCTGCTCGCTGGAGAACCCCGAGGCCTGCGAGGCCTGCCAGTAACGCTTGCCGTGCCGGCCGCAGGGCCAGCACCCCCGCCGTGGCGCGCCGGGCCCTGCCCGGCCGCCCGCTGATGCCCGCGGCCGCCCCCGGCCACGTCCGGCATCGTGCCCCCAGAAAGGAAACACCCATGTCCGCACAACCCCGCCAAATGCTGCTCGATCCCGGCTTCGAGCTGACCCTGCGTCCGATGCGCTACCCGGACTTCTACGAGATGTACCGCAACGCCATCAAGAACAGCTGGACGGTGGACGAGATCAACTTCCAGATCGACATCACCGACCTGCACCAGAAGATGACCGCGGCCGACCGCCACCTGATCCACCGCCTGGTCGCGTTCTTCGCCACCGGCGATTCGATCGTCTCCAACAACCTGGTGCTGAACCTGTACCAGCACCTCAATGCGCCGGAAGCGCGCATGTATCTGTCGCGCCAGCTGTACGAGGAAGCGCTGCACGTGCAGTTCTACCTGACCCTGCTGGACAACTACCTGCCGGACCCGGAAGAGCGCTTCAAGGCGTTCGCGGCGGTGGAGAACATCGACTCGATCAAGAAGAAGGCCGACTTCTGCTTCAAGTGGATCGATTCGATCCAGGGCCTGCAGCGCATCGAGACCCGCGAGCAGCGGCGCCAGTTCCTGCTCAACCAGATCTGCTTCGCCGCCTGCATCGAAGGCCTGTTCTTCTTCGCCGCCTTCGCCTACGTGTACTTCTTCCGTTCGCGCGGCCTGCTGCCGGGCCTGGCCTCGGGCACCAACTGGGTGTTCCGCGACGAGAGCTGCCACATGGAGTTCGCCTTCGAGTGCGTGCGCACCATCCGTGCCGAAGAGCCGGACCTGTTCGACGCGCGGATGGAGCAGCAGGTCTACGAGATGCTCGAGGAGGCCATCGAGTGCGAGGTGCAGTTCGCCGAGGACGTGCTGTCCGGCGGCGTGGCCGGCATCTCCACCCGCGACATGCGCCAGTACCTGCAGCACTGCGCCGACAACCACTTCGTGAAGCTGGGCATGGCGAAGAAGTACGACGTGCGCAACCCGCTGCCGTTCATGGAGCTGCAGGACGTGCAGGAGCTGACCAACTTCTTCGAGCGCCGGGTCTCGGCCTACCAGGTCGGCGTCAAGGGCGAAGTCGGCTTCGACCACGCATTCTGAGCGTCCGCCGCTGCCACGCCCGCCGTCTTGCGGCGGGCATCGGCCGCCCCCGCCGTGGCCGGGGGCGCGCTCTCCGGCCGTGACGGCTGCATCCAGCGGTCACGGCCGCTGCGTATGATCATCCCGTCATCCGCCGCGACCGCTCAGCCATGAACCCCCAGCCCGACACCGTCCCGCCCACCGAAGTCCGCATGGTGGAGATCGTCTTTCCCAACCACACCAACCACCTGGGCACGCTGTTCGGCGGCCAGGCGATGGCATGGATGGACAAGGCGGCCTTCCTCGCCGCTGCCCGCTATTCGCGCCGCACCGTGGTCACCGCGCATTCGGACCAGGTGGATTTCAAGCTGCCGATCCGCATCGGCGAGATGGTCGAGACCGTCGGCCGCGTGATCGAGGTCGGGCGCAGCTCGATGACGGTCCAGGTCGAGCTGATCGCCGAGGACCTGCACAGCGGCGAACGCAAGCTGTGCACGCGTGGCCACTTCGTGATGGTGGCGCTGGACGCCGACGGTCGTCCGACCTCGGTGCCGGCGTTGCCGTCGCCTTGAGCGTCGCGCCGGCCGGGCCGCCGTCCTCCGGGACAGCGGCTGCCCTGGCGGACACGCGGCTGGCCGGGTTCGTCGCCGCCCATCGGCGGCTGTTCGTCCTGACCGGCGCCGGCTGCAGCACCGACTCGGGCATCCCCGACTACCGGGGCGAGGACGGGCAGTGGAAGCGGCCCCCGCCGGTGGACTACCGCGACTTCATGGCCGATGCCGGCGCCCGCCGGCGCTACTGGGCACGCAGCCTGGTGGGCTGGCCGCGCTTCGGCGATGCGCGCCCGAACACCACCCATCGGGCGCTTGCGGCCCTGGCGGCCTCGGGCCGGGTGGAGCTGCTGCTGACCCAGAACGTGGACGGCCTGCACCAGCGCGCGGGCAGCGGCGACGTGATCGACCTGCACGGCCGTCTGGACCGGGTGCGATGCATGGGCTGCGACGCGCGCACGCCGCGCGGGGCGCTGCAGCAGCGCCTGCTCGCCGCCAATCCGGCCTGGGCGGCCCTGCAGGCGGCCCAGGCGCCGGACGGCGATGCCGACCTGGAAGGCGACTTCAGCGGATTCGTGGTGCCCGATTGCACGGACTGCGGCGGCCTGCTCAAGCCGGACGTGGTGTTCTTCGGCGAGAACGTGCCGCGCGAGCGGGTGGCCGCGGTCCAGGCGCACCTGCAGCGCACCGACGCGGTGCTGGTGGTGGGTTCGTCGTTGATGGTCTATTCCGGGTTCCGTTTCGTCGATGCCGCGGCCAGGGCCGGCCTGCCGGTGGCGGCGGTCAACCTCGGCCGCACCCGCGCCGACGCGCTGCTGTCGTTCAAGATCGAACAGCCCTGCGCGCAGGCGTTGGCCTTCCTGCTCGACGGGGAGCGGACAGACCGCAAGACGCAGTGATCCATGGTGCCGGTTGAATCGGCGCGGGCGCGGGCGTGCAATGTCGGCCCCTCCTGCCGGATCACCCCCCCGTGAGCCACCTGTTCTCGCCGCTGTCGCTCGGCCCGCTGTCGCTTTCCAACCGCATCGTCATCGCGCCGATGTGCCAGTACTCGGCCGACGACGGCCGCGCGAGCGATTGGCACGCCCAGCACCTGGGCACCCTGTCGCAGTCCGGCGCCGGCCTGCTGATCCTGGAGGCCACCGCGGTGGAACCGCGCGGGCGCATCAGCTGGGCCGACCTCGGGCTGTGGGACGACGCCACCGAGGCGGCGCTGGGCGCGGTGCTGGCCTCGGTGCGGCGCTGGTCGAGGATGCCCATCGGCATCCAGCTCGCCCATGCCGGGCGCAAGGCCTCCAGCGCCCGTCCATGGGACGGCGGTGGCGCCATCGCGCCGGATCAGGCCCGCGGCTGGCAGGTGGCGGCACCGTCGGCGCTGCCGTTCCACGCCGACGGCCCGGTTCCGCTGGCGCTGGACATCGAGGGCATCGACGGCGTGGTGGCGGCGTTCGCCGCTGCGGCGCGGCGGGCCGTGCGCCTGGGACTGGAACTGATCGAGATCCATGCCGCGCACGGCTATCTGCTGCATCAGTTCCTGTCGCCGCTGAGCAACCGGCGCGAGGATGCGTATGGCGGTCCGCTGGAGAACCGCATGCGGCTGCTGCTGCGCGTGTTCGATGCGGTGCGCGCCGCGGTGCCGGCCAGCGTCGCGGTGGGCGTGCGCATCTCCGCCAGCGACTGGGTGGAGGGCGGCTGGGACGTGGCGCAGAGCCTGGTCGTGGCACAGGCCCTGGAAGCGCGCGGCAGCGACTTCCTCCACGTCTCCAGCGGCGGACTGGACCCGCGCCAACAGATCCCGGTCGGCCCGGGCTACCAGGTGCCGCTAGCCGAGGCGATCCGCGCGCAGGTGCGCACGCCGGTCATCGCCGTCGGCCTGATCACCGGTGCGCGCCAGGCCGAGGCGATCCTGGCCGAGGGCCGGGCCGACGCCATCGGCATCGCCCGCGGCATCCTCTACGACCCGCGCTGGCCGTGGCACGCGGCGGCCGAACTGGGCGCGCGCCTGCAGCCAGCGCCGCAATACCTGCGCTGCGAACCGCACGAAGCGCGCGGCCTGTTCGCCGCACCGGCGCGCTGAGCCGCCGCGGAGGACCTGCCCGCCCGGCGCGCCAGGCGGGCGTACGCCGGGCGCGTGGGTGCCGTCAGGCCACCCGCCACGCCGCGGGCAGGCCTTCCACGATGTGCCGCATCAGCGCGCGCACCTTCGGTGTCAGGTCGCGGCGGTCGTTCACGCAGAGGAACAGCCGCATCGGTTCCGGGGCGGCATGGGCGCCGCCGGCGTCGCCGGGTTCGAACAGGGCCTGCAGTTCGCCGCGGGCCAGGTAGGGCGCGGCGACGAACGCCGCCAGCCGGGTGATGCCGCCGCCGGCGACGGCCATCGCCGCGAGCGCATCGATGTCGTCGCCGACCAGGGCCGGGCTGACTTCGGCGTCGAAGCGCTGGCCGTCGCGGACGAACCCCCAGCGCAGGTAGCGTCCATCCCGCGGGTGGCGGAACAGCAGGCAGCGGTGCGCGCGCAGCGCTTCCGGCGTGGACGGCATGCCGGCCTCGGCCAGGTACGACGGGGCGGCGCAGAACACGAACGGAACCTGTGCGATCGGCCGTGCCACCAGCCCTTCCTCCAGCTGCGGCTCGATGCGGATGCTGACGTCCACATCCTCGTGGGCGTGGTCGACGCTGCGGTCGGTCAGCAGCAGTTCGACCGCCAGCCGCGGGTAGCGGGCCTGCAGCCCCGGCAGCAGCGGCGCCAGCGCATGGCGGCCGAAGGCGGTGCTGCTGGCGATGCGCAGGCGTCCTTCCGGCGCCGCATCCAGGGCGGTCACCGCGGCCTGCGCGCGCAGCAGGTCGCGCTCGATATGGCGTACCTGGGCCAGGTAGACCGCGCCGCGTTCGGTCAGCGCCAGCTGCCGGGTGGTGCGGTTGAACAGGCGTACGCCCAGGTGCGCCTCGAGCCGGGCGATGTTCTGCCCGACCGCGGCGGCGCTGACGCCCAGGGTACGGGCCGCGGCGGCGAGGCTGCCGGCATCGGCGGTGCGGATGAAACTGCGGATTGACTGGAGAATATTCATCCTGGATGCCACTTCGGCGCCTATTGCAAAGATTTTCTTTGTAAAGCGCCAAGCCGCCGCCGTCTACCGGGCGCGTTGGCCACCTCCTATCGTGCTGCTCCCGCAACCGCCAGGTTGCCCGCACGCCACGGCGCCGCCGTCGCGACGCCGCTCCAGCGCCTGTCCGCTCTGCCGCCGCCGTCGCTCCACGCGGCCGGCGTGCCTTCTCTGGAGATAGTTTCGTGAACCAAGCGCTGGTGCCCGCCGATGTCGACCCCCAGGAAACCCAGGAATGGCGGGAGGCGCTGGACGTGGTGATCCAGGCCGACGGCCGGCCGCGCGCACACTACCTGATCGACCAGCTCACCGAGCTGGACATCCAGCGCCATGGCGACCTGCATGAGCGGGTCTGGACCGCCTACGTCAACACCATCCCGCCCGAACGCCAGCCGGCCTATCCCGGGGACCTGGCCATCGAGCGCCGCCTGAACGCGATGATCCGCTGGAACGCGATGGTCATGGTGCTGCGCGCCGGCAGGCATTCCAACGTCGGCGGCCACATCGCCACCTACCAGTCGGCGGCAGTGCTGTACGACGTGGGCTTCGACCACTTCTTCCGTGGCCGTACCGACACCTTCGACGGCGACATGATCTACATCCAGGGCCACTCCGCGCCGGGCATCTATGGCCGCGCGTACGTGGAAGGCCGCATCGATCCGGCGCGGATGGACAACTTCCGCCGCGAGGCCGGCCGCGAGGGCCTGTCCTCGTATCCGCACCCGCGCCTGATGCCGGAGTTCTGGCAGTTCCCCACCGTGTCGATGGGCCTGGGGCCGCTGACCGCCGCCTACCAGGCGCGCTACATGCGTTACCTCGAATACCGCGGCCTGAAGCAGCACCAGGGCCGCAAGGTCTGGGCCTTCCTCGGCGACGGCGAGATGGACCAGCCCGAATCGCTGGCGGCGATCTCGGTGGCCGGCCGCGAACGGCTGGACAACCTGGTGTTCGTGGTCAACTGCAACCTGCAGCGGCTCGATGGCCCGGTGCGCGGCAACGCCAAGGTCATCCAGGAACTGGAAGGCACTTTCCGCGCGGCCGGCTGGAACGTGATCAAGGTGATCTGGGGCAGCGGCTGGGACGAGCTGCTGGCCCGCGACCCTGGCGGCCTGCTGCGCCAGCGCATGATGGAATGCGTGGATGGCGACTACCAGACCTTCAAGTCGCAGAACGGCGCCTATGTGCGCGAGCACTTCTTCGGCCGCCACCCGGAACTGCTGGCGCTGGTCGCGCACCTGAGCGACGAGGAGATCTGGGCGCTGGCGCGCGGCGGCCACGATCCGCAGAAGGTCTACGCCGCCTACCGGCAGGCGATGGACACCGATGGCCGCCCCACCGTCATCCTGGCCAAGACGGTCAAGGGCTTCGGCATGGGCGAGGCCGGGGAGGGCCAGAACATCAACCACCAGCTGAAGAAGATGAGCGCCGACGCGGTGCGCGCCTTCCGCGACCGCTTCGACCTGCCGGTCAGCGACGCGCAGCTGGAGGAGATGCCCTACCTGCGCCCGCAACCGGGCAGTCCCGAAGCGGCCTACTTCGCCGAGCGCCGCCGCATCCAGGGCGGGCAACTGCCGGCGCGCCTGGCCAGGGTCGACCCGCTGCCGCTGCCACCGCTGTCGATCTTCAACACCCAGCTGCAGGGCAGCGGCGATCGCGGCCAGTCCACCACCATGGGCTTCGTGCGCATCCTCAGCACCCTGCTCAAGGACCCGGAACTGGGCAAGCTGGTGATTCCGATCGTGCCCGACGAGTCGCGCACCTTCGGCATGGAAGGCCTGTTCCGCCAGATCGGCATCCATTCGTACCTGGGCCAGCTGTACACCCCGCAGGACGCCGGGCAGCTGAGCTACTACAAGGAGGCCAAGGACGGCCAGATCCTGCAGGAAGGCATCAACGAATCCGGTGCGATCTGCTCCTGGATCGCCGCCGGCACCGCCTACAGCAACCATGGCCTGGCGACGATTCCGTTCTACATCTTCTACTCGATGTTCGGCCTGCAGCGCGTCGGCGACCTGGCCTGGGCGGCGGCCGACGCGCGCACCCGCGGCTTCCTGCTCGGCGCCACCTCGGGCCGCACCACGCTGATGGGCGAGGGCCTGCAGCACGACGACGGCCACAGCCACGTGCTGTCCTCGGTGATCCCCAGCTGCGTGTCCTACGACCCGGCGTTCAACCACGAGCTGGCGGTGATCATCCACGACGGCCTGCGCCGGATGTACGTGGAGCAGGAGGACATCTACTACTACATCACCCTGCTCAACGAGAACTACCCGCAGCCGGCGCTGCCCGAGGGCGCCGAGGCCGGCATCCTGAAGGGCCTGTACCTGCTGCGCCCCGCCCCCGACGCCGCCGCGTCGCCGCGCGTGCAGCTGATGGGCAGCGGCGCGATCCTGCGCGAAGTGCTGGCCGCCGCCGACCTGCTGCAGCAGGACTTCGGCATCGCCTGCGATGTGTGGAGCGCGACCAGCCTGACCGAGCTGCGCCGGGATGGGCTGGCGGCCGAGCGCTGGAACCTGCTGCACCCGGCGGACGCGTCGCGCGTTCCCTACGTGCGGCAGTGCCTGCAGGGCCACGATGGCCCGGTGGTGGTGGCCACCGACTACATGAAGATCGTCGGCGACCAGATCCGCCCCTTCGTCGACGACCGCCGCTTCACCGCACTGGGCACCGACGGTTTCGGCCGCTCGGACACGCGCGAGTCGCTGCGCGCCTTCTTCGAGGTCGATCGGCATTACATCGTGCTGGCGGCGCTGAAGTCGCTGGCCGACGACGGCCGCATCGAACGTGGCCGGGTGCAGGACGCCATCGACCGGTATGCGATCGACACCGGCAAGCCCGATCCGGCGGCCGCCTGAGCCGGCAGCGACGCCCCCGGGTCCGCATGCCGCGCGATCCGCACAGCCAGTTGGAGAATGCATGGGCAGGTTGGAAGAAATCAGGGTCCCGGACATCGGCGGCCAGACCGGGGTGCCGGTGATCGAGCTGATGGCCTCCGTCGGCGACGCCGTCGCGGTCGGCCAGGGGCTGGTGACGCTGGAATCGGACAAGGCGACGATCGAGGTGCCTTCGCCGGTGGCGGGCGTACTGCGCGAGTGGAAAGTCCAGGTGGGCGACACGTTGTCCGAAGGGCAGCAGGTGGCGCTGGTGGAAGTGGAGGCGGCCGACGCCGGTGCGGTGCCGGAGACGGCGCCGCCGGCGCCATCGCCGCCCGCCGTCGTGGAGCCGCCTCCCGGCACGCCTGCACCCGCCGTCGTGGCCGCTGCCACGTCGGTGCCGGTGCCGCCGCATGCCAGTCCGCTGGCGCGGCGCATCGCCCGCGAACGGCGGGTGGAGATCCAGCGGCTGCGCGGGACCGCGCGCGGTGGCCGTATCTCCCGTGAGGACGTGCTGGCGGCCGTGCAGGGCGTACCCGCCGCCCCGCACGATGCCGTCGCCACCACGCAGGACGGCGAGGGGTTCGCCATGCTGCCCTGGCCCGAACCGGATTTTTCCCGTTTCGGCCAGGTGGCAACGCAGTCGATGGGCCGTGTCCGGCGGATATCGGCGGCCAACCTGTCGCGCAACTGGGTGCGCATCCCGCATGTCACCCAGCACGAGGACGCCGATATCGGCGCGCTGGAAGCGCTGCGCCTGCAGCTCAACGGCGAACGGCCGGAGGACGGCGTCCGGCTGACCCTGCTCGCCTTCCTGATCAAGGCCTGCGCCGGCCTGCTTGGACGGTTTCCGGATTTCAACGCCTCGCTCGATGCTGGCGGCGAAACGCTGGTGCTCAAGAAGTACGTGCACATCGGCTTCGCCACCGACACGGCGGACGGGCTGGTGGTGCCGGTGGTGCGCGACGCCGACCGCAAGGGGCTGCTGGACATCGCCCGGGAGACCGCCGCGCTGGCGCGGCAGGCGCGCGAAGGCGGGCTGGCGGCGGCCGACATGCAGGGCGGCTGCTTCACGATCAGCTCGCTGGGGGGCATCGGCGGCAACCGCTTCACCCCGATCATCAATGCCCCGGAGGTGGCGATCCTCGGCGTTTCCAGGGCGGCGATGCGCCCGGTATGGGATGGCCAGGCATTCCAGCCCCGGTTGATGCTGCCCTTGTCGCTGTCCTACGACCACCGTGTCATCGATGGCGCGGCCGCCGCGCGGTTCACCACGGCATTGGCACAGGTGCTCGCCGACATGCGGCGGCTGCTGCTGTAGCAGTGGCTTGGTTGCAGCTGAGAGCATTGTTTACTGCGGTGCAGCACTGCCCTACATTGCCGCCATGCGCCCCGACTACATCCTCACGCTTTCCTGCCCGGACCGCACCGGCATCGTCTACCGCGTCTCCGGCCTGCTGTTCGAGGCCGGCTGCAACATCCTCGATGCTCAGCAGTTCGGCGACGAGGAGAGCGGCCGCTTCTTCCTGCGCGTGCATTTCGACGCTGCCGGTCCCGCCGACGCGCCGGCGTTGCGGGTGGCCCTGCAGCAGCTGGGCGAGACTTTCGCGATGGACTGGCAGCTGCACGACGCGCAGCGCCGCGCACGCCTGCTGGTGCTGGTCAGCCGCCAGGGCCATTGCCTGAACGATCTGCTGTTCCGTACCCACAGCGGCCAGCTGCCGGTCGAGATCGCCGCGGTGGCCTCCAACCACGGCGACTTCGCCGCCCTGGCCGGGTCCTATGGCACGCCGTTCCACCACCTGCCGGTGGATGCCGGCAACCGCGCGCAGCAGGAGCGGCAGATCCTCGATCTCGTCGAGCGCGAGCGCATCGACCTGGTGGTGCTGGCGCGCTACATGCAGATCCTTTCGCCGGAGCTGTGCCAGGCGTTGTCCGGCCGGGCGATCAACATCCACCACAGCTTCCTGCCCAGCTTCAAGGGCGCCCAGCCCTACCACCAGGCGCACGCGCGCGGCGTCAAGATCATCGGCGCGACCGCGCACTACGTGACCAGCGATCTCGACGAGGGGCCGATCATCGAGCAGGACGTCGCCCGGGTGGACCATGCGATGACGCCGCGCGAGCTGGTGCGGCTGGGCAGCGATACCGAATCGCTGGTACTGGCGCGCGCGGTGCGCCGCCATGTGGAACACCGCATCCTGCTCAACGGCCACCGCACGGTGGTGTTCCGCTGAGCGTGGGCGGCGGGCGGCTTCAGCCGTCGATGCCGATGCCGGCCTCGAGCAGCGCGATGCGGGTCGCCTCGTCGCTGTCCGGCGACACCGGCCGGCTGAGCGCCCACAGCACGCGCACCCGGAAGCCGCTGATGGCGGCATCCTGCGCGCTCCACAGGACGCAGTAGTCGCGCGCCAGCCCGCAGACATGGACCTCGGCGATGCCGCGCTCGTGCAGCCAGCCGGCAAGGCCGGTGGCGGGGCGGTCGCCCTGCGGGCCGATGTTCTCGCGGAAGGCGCTGTAGGAATCGACCTGGCGGTCGCTGCCCTTGCGCAGGATCAGGTCGGCGCTGCGCCAGTCCACCTGCCGGTGCAGCGCGGCGCCCTCGCTGCCCTGCACGCAGTGATCGGGCCACAGGGTCTGCGCGTGGCCGTGCAGCGGGATCGATTCGAACGGCCTGCGCCCCGGGTGCTGGCTCGCGAACGAGGCATGGTCGGCCGGGTGCCAGTCCTGGGTCGCGACCACGGTGCGGTAGCGGCGCTGTGCGAGCAGGGCGGCGATGCCCGGGACGATGGTGTCGCCCTGGTGGCAGGGCAGTGCGCCGCCGGGCATGAAGTCGGGTTGCAGGTCGATCACCAGCAGGGCTGTGTCATTGCCGTACATCGCGGGGTCCGGTGCGGGGAACGCCTACTGTAGCGCCGGGCACCGGCGGGCGGGACCCGGACCACCGCAGGGCCCGGCCCGGACCTTCAGGAAACGCTGTGGCTGTGCCGCATGTCCGGCACATCGGCCTACACTGCATCGATGGCAGGTGCGTGCAGGAGGTGGAGATGATCCAGTGGTGGGAGATCGGCATGCGCTTGGTGCTGGCCGCGCTGCTGGGCGCGGTGATCGGCATCAACCGCGGCCGCCTGGAGTGGGCGGCGGGGCTGCGCACGCACATGCTGGTCTGCGTCGGTTCGGCGCTGGCCATCATCGTCTCCGCGTTCGGCTTCTTCGATGTGCTGGGACGGCCGGGCATCCAGCTGGACCCGTCGCGGATCGCCGCGCAGGTGATCAGCGGCGTCGGCTTCCTCGGTGCCGGCACCATCCTGTTCCTGCAGCGGGAGCAGGTGATCCGCGGGTTGACTACGGCCGCGGGATTGTGGGCGGTGGCATCGATCGGCCTGGCCGCGGGCGCCGGCCTGTACGCCGCCGCGGCGATGGCCACGGCGCTGCTGTGGGCGATCCTGGCCCTGCTGAAACCCCTGGAGCAGCGCTACCTGCGGCGCCGTGCGCGCAGCGGCCGGTTGCGCCTGCGGGTGGCCGCGGGCACGCCGCTGGCGCGGGTCGAGACCGCGGCCAGCGACGCCGGACTGCCGGTCAAGCGCATCACCCTGCGGCCACGCGAGCAGGGCGACGACATCGTCGACATCGACTGCGATCCGCCGTTGCCGCGGGATCGCCTGCTGGCGCAGGCCGAGGTGCTGGGCCGTGTCGAAGGCGTGGTCTCGGTGGAGCTGCCGGGGCTGGCCCTGGGCTGAGCGGACCGCGGGCCGGGCGCGCGCGACCGTGCCCGCAGGCGCGGTACGCCGGACGGCGCGCGCTGCGCTCAATGCACGCTGGCGCGCGAGAACAGGTTGATCACCATCACCCCGGCGCAGATCAGGCCGATGCCGACCATCGCCGCGAGGTCGAGCTTCTGCTTGAACACGAACAGGCCGATCAGCGAGATCAGCACGATGCCGACCCCGGACCAGATCGCATAGGCGATGCCGGTCGGCACGGTTTTCATCACCAGCGACAGCAGCCAGAAGCACAGGCCGTAGCCGAGCAGCGAGCCCAGCGTCGGCCAGGGCCGGCTCATGCCGTCGGAGGCCTTCAGCAGCGAGGTGGCGATGACTTCCAGGACGATGGCGCAGGCCAGCAGGAGATAGGCGTTCATCGGGCAATTCTGCCTGGTTCCAGGCAGCAGGATGTGGCGTACCAGGCCCGATCAGCTCGGCCAGCGATCAGAGGTAGTACTTATTTTGCTGGCGTCGACACGTTATGGGCGCCGCTGCAGGGGTGCTGCTGATAGTCGGAGGCGTTCTGGTATTTGACGGTTTTCGGAGCCGGAGCTGCTGTCTAACAGCGGCAGCGGCTTCTTCCCAGGAGTCATATGTCCTGAAACGGCTGTATTTTCCAAGCAGGGCTGTTATCGGTCGTGATGGGGCCGTTGCCATGTAAAATGGCGTTCCGCGGACCTGTGGCTTTCTGGGTGGTTCGGTAGGGGCCATCGGTCTCTTCCGTGCCGCCGCGACAGCGTCCCGATCCCAGTGGACATGCCATAGCAATGCAGCAGTTCGAGATGCCCGCGCTGCAAGCGGTGCGCCCTAATCCAGATGTCCTCGAGGGCCTGCGGCTCTCAGTGGCGCCCATGATGGACTGGACCGATACCCACTGCCGGGTGTTCCATCGGCTCCTTGCACCCGGGGCACGGCTGTATACCGAGATGGTGCATGCCAACGCGGTGATCCATGGCGACCGCCAGCGGTTGCTCGGGTTCGATGCCGGCGAGCATCCGCTGGCCTTGCAGCTGGGGGGCAGTGATCCCGCCCTGCTCGCGCAGGCGGCGCGGATCGCCGAGGACTGGGGCTACGACGAGGTCAACCTCAACTGCGGTTGCCCGTCCGATCGCGTGCAGGCGGGGCGTTTCGGCGCCTGCCTGATGCGCGAGCCGGCGCTGGTGGCGGAGTGCGTGGCGGCCATGGTGGCGGCGGTACGGGTTCCGGTCACCGTGAAGTGCCGGCTGGGCGTGGACGATGACGACGATTACGCGGCCTTCGCTGCATTCGTCGACCGCCAAGTCGGGGCGGGCGCGGCGATGATCGTCGTGCATGCCCGCAACGCCTGGCTCAAGGGGTTGTCGCCGAAGGAGAACCGCGAGGTCCCGCCCCTGCGGTACGACTGGGCCTATCGGTTGAAGCGGGAGCGGCCGGCGTTGCCGGTGGTGCTCAACGGCGGTCTGGCGACGGTGGAGGCCGCGCAGGCGCAGTTGGCGCATGTGGACGGTGTGATGCTGGGGCGTGCCGCCTACCACGATCCGTACGTGCTGCACCTGCTCGAGGCCGTTCAGACCGGCGCTCCCGTGCGCAGCCGTGAGGCGATGCTGGAGGCCCTGCGTCCCTATGTGGAGGAGCAGCTGCGGCGCGGGGTCGGGTTGAAGCACATCACCCGCCACTTGCTGGGGCTGTACCACGGCCAGCCGGGGGGGCGCGGTTTCCGCAAGGTCCTCAGCGAAGGGGCGCACCTGCCCGGTGCGGGTTGGGGGCTGGTCGAGCAGGCGGTGGCGGTCACCCGGGTCCAGGCGGAGCGGTGCGGGTAAGGAGCGATCACGCATTCAGTTCGGTCATGTAGCTGAACGGGGCGGGATGGGCGTGGGTAGGGTTCAGACCGGATTCACCCCTAAAAATCAAGAATTTGCCTCGATTTCGTAAGGGTCGTGAAAATTTCCGTGACCCCATGTTTCACGGATTTTGAACGATCCGTTGCACTTCGATAGGATCACCCCATGCTCCCGGTTCCGCGTCACAGTCTGGTCCTCGCTCTTGCCACCGCCGTACTCGCGGTGGCGATGCCGTTGGCGCAGGCACAGGCGCAGGATGCGCGGCAGGAATCGATGCGCGCCGGCATGCGTGAAATGCCGCGGTCGCGGGCGCAGGAAGGGGCCATGCGCGGCAATGTGGGGTCGCTTTCCGATTCGGTACGGCGCGTGCAGCGTGAAACCGGGGGGCGCATCCTCGGCGCCGAGCGCGTTCCCTATGACGGCCGCGACATCAACCGCGTCAAGTACATGGATGGCCGCGGTCGTGTCCGTTACATGGACGACACGACGCCCCAGCACCGGACGCCGCGCCGGCCCCACCAGGTCGAGCAGCCACCACACCGCGATAACCCGTGAGCGGCGATAGTTGTCCGCAATCCGCTCACTCACGCCGGTAATGGCCGGCCAAAGCAACTAGGGAGAGTTCATGCGTATCCTTCTGGTCGAAGACGAAGCCCCGCTGCGCGAGACCCTGGCAGCCCGGCTGAAGCGTGAGGGCTTTGCCGTCGATGCTGCGCAGGATGGCGAGGAAGGCCTCTACATGGGCCGCGAGGTGCCGTTCGATGTCGGCATCATCGATCTCGGGCTCCCGAAGATGTCGGGCATGGAGTTGATCAAGGCGCTGCGCGACGAGGGCAAGAAGTTCCCGGTGCTGATCCTGACCGCCCGTTCGAGCTGGCAGGACAAGGTCGAGGGCCTGAAGCAGGGGGCCGACGACTACCTGGTCAAGCCGTTCCATGTCGAGGAGCTGCTGGCCCGGGTGAACGCGCTGCTGCGCCGCGCCGCGGGCTGGTCCAAGCCCACCCTGGAATGCGGACCGGTCGCGCTCGACCTGGCGGCGCAGACGGTCAGCGTGAACGGTGCCAACGTCGACCTCACCAGCTACGAGTACAAGGTGCTCGAGTACCTGATGATGCATGCCGGTGAACTGGTCTCCAAGGCCGATCTCACCGAGCACATCTACCAGCAGGACTTCGACCGCGATTCCAACGTGCTGGAAGTGTTCATCGGCCGCCTGCGCAAGAAGCTGGATCCGGAAGGCGAACTCAAGCCGATCGAAACCGTGCGCGGTCGCGGCTACCGCTTCGCCATTCCGCGCAACGAGGGCTGATCCGCGTACGCGGAGCGGACATGGGCAACGGCCGTCTGTGGATCTTCCGGCGCTGGCGGCCGCGTTCGTTGCAGGCGCGCCAGCTGCTGGCCGCCTCGGTGGGCCTGGTCGCCTTCCTGGCGCTCGCCGGTTATGCGCTGGATGCGGCGTTCGCCGGAACGGCCCGCGCCAACCTTTCCGAGCGGCTGAAGAACTACGCCACCGCTTATGCGGCAGGCATCGATTTCACCCGCGACCGCTCGCTCTACATCCGCGAGCAGCCGCCCGACCCGCGTTTCGACGTGCCCGGCAGCGGCCTCTACCTGCAGGTGGTGATGCCGGGCCATTCCGGCAATTCGATGTCGGCCGAAGGGCCGATCCTGCCGGATGTCAGCGCCGGCATGCTGCAGCCGCGAGAGGAGATCTTCGAGGGCCCGCTGCCGATCGTGCAGATCGACGGTGCGCCCGGCGAGGTCTACCGCTACGGCATGGGCCTGGTATGGGGGGGCGATGGCACCCCCGAGACCGAATTCCCCTACACCATCTATGTGCTCGAGGATTCGCGTGCGCTGGGCAAGCAGCTGCGGATATTCCGCAGCGCGGTGTGGTTCTGGCTGGGCGTGACCGGCCTGATCCTGCTGCTGCTGCAGACACTGGTGCTGCAATGGAGCCTGCGGCCGCTCAAGCGCGTGATCAACGAATTGACCAAGGTGCAGCGCGGTGAGCGCGAGCGCATGAGCGAGATGCACCCGCGCGAGCTGGAGCCGCTGACCGACAGCATCAACGCCTTCATCGAGAGCGAGCGCGAGAACCTGGAGCGGCAGCGCAATACCCTGGCCGATCTCGCGCACAGCCTGAAGACGCCGATCGCCGTGCTGCGCACGCAGCTGGACAGCGGCGCCAGTGAATCGGCGCTGCGCGAGGAGCTGGACGTGCAACTGCAGCGCATGAACAACCTGGTCTCCTACCAGCTGGCGCGTGCGGCGTCGTCCGGCCACAAGTTGTTCTCGGCCCCGGTGGCGATCGAAGCCAGCGCCGAGGAGATCGTGCGCGGCCTGGAGAAGGTCTATGCCGCCAAGGGCGTGCTGTGCGAGTTTGAGCTGGAGCCGGACGTCAAGTTCTACGGCGAGCCGGGGGATCTCCAGGAGCTGCTCGGCAACCTGCTGGAGAACGCGTTCAAGTGGGCGCGGCGCCGCGTGCTGTTGACCGTGCGCGCGATTCCCTGCGCGCCCGGCCGCCGTGCCGGCCTGGAGCTGGCGGTGGACGATGACGGGCCGGGCATCGCCGAAGACAACATCGCCAAGGTGCTGCAGCGCGGGGTGCGCGGCGACGAGCGCGTACAGGGCCATGGCATTGGCCTGTCGATCGTGCAGGACCTGATCAAGGACTACCGTGGCGAACTGCAGGTGAAGCGCTCGGTCGAGCTGGGGGGCGCCCGTTTCGAGGTGACCCTGCCACCGGGCCTGTAGGGCCCGCGCCGCCTTCGCCGGCCATCGGCCGTCCGCGTCATTGGCACCGGTGCCGCAGCGGCGGGGTCCAGGCGGGGCGGCATGCCCGCATCAGCCGGCGAAGGGCGACGGGCCGTAGAAGCGTTTCAGGTGGGCGGCGATGTCGGGCATCTCGCGCTCCAGCAGGTCCGGCGCGGAGAAGTGGTATTCGGTGGCGACGGCAAAGAATTCCTCCGGTGCCTCGGCGGCGTAGGCATCGATCGCCGTCGCGTGCCCGGCATCCACCTGCTCGCAGAAAGCGTCGTAGCAGCGCTGGAAGTCGTCCGCCCACTGCCGCTGCCAGCTGCGCGGCAGCGGCGGCGTGCCGTCCATCGCGCCGTCGAGGATGTCGATCTTGTGCGCCATCTCATGCACCGCCACGCAGAAGCCGGCCTGCGGGTCGGCGATGTCCGCCTGCACGTCGGCCCATGACAACAGCAGCGGGCCGCTGTCCCAGGCTTCGCCGATCAGAGTGTCGTCCCATTCGTGCAGGACGCCGGCGGCGTCGACATGGCTGCGCCGCACCCGGAAGGCGTCGGGATAGACCACAAGTTCCGACCAGCCCAGTAGGCCCTCGCGGCCGAACTCGATCAGCGGCAGGCAGCACAGCGCGGCCAGCAGCAGCCGTTGCGCGGCGTCCAGCTGCAGGCCGCCCACGGGCGTGATGGTCTTGTCCCGGAGGAAGTGCGCCGCCAGCCCGCGCAGCCGCTGGCGGCGTTCGCTGTCCAGTGCGGCCAGCCAAGGGCACCCCCGGCATGTTTCCTGCCAGAGCGCCTCTTCCACGGTGGGTGGTTCGCGCCGCCAGCGGCGCAGCAACGACTGGATCAGCGGAACATCCCGGGCAGGAGCCGGTGCCACTTCGGCGCGCGCAGGCGGGGAATGATCTCCTCGTCGCTGCCGCCGCCGGCCTGCTCCGCTGGGGGCACGGCATGCTTGGCGCGGGCGGCCGGTGCGGCGTTGGCCAACTTCACCGAGGCCGCCGGGACGGCCACCCGCTCCACTTCGCCGGGATCGTAGCTGCAGCCGCTGTGCACCGACGCATCCAACGCTTCCGTGGCATGCGCGGCCAGAGGGGCCAGCAGCAGGATCAGGCAATGGGCGATACGGCGCATCGTTGACGTCCGGGGGCGATCGGGTCATCGATTCTAGCTTGCCTTTTCAGCTGAATTGGGAGGTCGCAGGACGGGCCGCTGCGCGTTCACGCATAATCCAGCGATCTGTTGCGAGCGAAAGGTCTGTGGTGGACGACCGCGAACTGCTGGTCAAGCTGGGGGAAGGGGCATTCTCCGGGGGCGCGCTGGCCCGCGAGCTGGGCCAGACCCGGGCGGCGATATGGAAGCGGATACAGGGGTTGCGGGCCGCAGGCGTGGCGATCGACGGCCGCGCGGGCGACGGTTACCGCCTGGCGCAACCGTTGGAGCTGCTGGACGTCGAGCGCATCCGCGCCGGCGTGTCCGCCGAGGCGGCGGCCACCATCGCGGACCTGGAGGTGCTCTGGGCGGTGGACTCCACCAACAGCGAATTGCTGCGGCGCAGCGCGCCTTTGCGCGGCGTTCACATCCTGCTGGCCGAGCGCCAGGCCGGTGGCCGGGGCCGGCGCGGCCGTGCGTGGACCTCGCCGCTGGCCGCGGGCATCGTGTTGTCGCTGTCGCGCGCGTTCGCCGGCGGCCTCTCGCGCATGGGCGGGTTGAGCCTGGCGATGGGAGTGGCCGTGGTCGAGGCGCTGCATGCGCTGGGGTTCGAGGCGGCCGGACTGAAGTGGCCCAACGATGTGCAGGTCGACGGCCGCAAGCTGGGCGGCCTGCTGGTCGAGGGTGGCGGCGAGTTCGCGGGACCGGCGCGCGCGGTGATCGGACTCGGACTCAATGTATGCATGCCGGAAGGTGCGGCCGCCGCCATCACCCAGCCATGGAGCGACCTGCAGTCGCTGACGGACCGCCCGCTCTCGCGCAACCAGGTGGTCGCGACGCTGGTCTCGCATCTGCTGCCGGCGCTGGAGCAGTTCGAGCAGGACGGCCTGGCGCCGTTCCTGCCCCGCTATGCGGGAATGGACGTGCTGGCCGGCAGGCCGGTGCAGGTGGAGGAGGCGGGAACCGTGCATGCCGGCCTGGCCCTCGGCCTGGCCGAGGACGGCGCGCTGCGCGTGTCGGTCGGCGGGGACGAGCGCTGTTTCCATGCGGGCGAAGTCAGCGTGAGGGCGCAATGAGCGATTGGCTGTTCGACCTGGGGAACTCGCGGTTCAAGTTCGCGCCGCTGCTCGGCGGTGATGCCGGCGCGGTGCAGGCCTGGCCGCACGGCGCGGAGGCGATGACCGCCGCCGCCCTGGAAGCGCTGCCGCAGGGCGGCACCGCATGGGTGGCCAGTGTCGCCGCGCCGGCGCTGACCGCAACCGTGCTGGAGATCTTGCGCGCCCGCTTCCAGCGCGTGGAGGTGGCGCACACCCGCGCGGAATGTGCCGGTGTGCGGATCGCCTATGCCCGGCCGCAGCGGTTCGGTGTCGACCGTTTCCTGGCGCTGCTCGCGGCCAGGAGCGCGGCGCGGCCGGTGCTGGTGGTGGGCGTGGGCACGGCGCTGACGCTGGACCTGATGGATGCCCGGGGGCGGCACCTGGGCGGGCGCATCGGCGCGTCGCCGACGACCATGCGCGAAGCGCTGCATGCGCGGGCGGTGCAGCTGCCGGCCACCGGCGGCGACTACCACGAGTTCGCCAGTGACACCGACGATGCGTTGGCGTCCGGCTGCGACGGCGCGGCGGTGGCCCTGGTCGAGCGCAGCCTGCGGCATGGCGCCGCCCTGCTGGACGCGGCACCGGCACTGGTGCTGCACGGCGGCGGTGCTGGGCCGCTGGCGCCGTTGTTGCCGGATGCCGAGCTCCGGCCGACGCTGGTGCTGGACGGACTCGCGCGCTGGGCGGTGCACGCCGCGGCGCCACAGCGCTAGGATCACGCCATGGTGATTCGTTTCCTGATCGTCGTACTGGTCATCCTCAATGCAGGCGTCGCGCTGTGGTGGTGGATGCCGCGCACCCCGCCCGCCACCGTTCCTGCTGCCGAGGACGCGGGAGTGGCGACGCTGGAGCTGGTGTCGCCGGAGACGCTTCCGCACAGGTCCATTGCCGATCCCGCGCCGGCAACCGACGCCGCTGCGGTACCGGAAGTGCAGGCGCCGGTACCGGCCATCGCCGCACCGGCGGCCACGGCGCCGCCTGTCCAGGTTTCCGAACGCTGCGCCAGCCTGGGACCGTTCGAGAGCCGCCAGCGGGCGGAGGCGGCGGCCGCCGCGCTGGGTGCGCAGGCAGTACGCACGCGGGTGCGCGAGGTGGCATCCAAGGCGGCTCCCAACTACCGCGTCTACATCCCTCCGGCGGCCGATCGCGACGCCGCGCAGGCGATGGCCAAGCGCATCGTGGATGCCGGGTTCAGCGACTACTTCATCGTCGCCCAGGGCGAGGACGCGCATGCCGTGGCCCTGGGCCAGTACCGCAACCGCGAGGGCGCCGAGCGCCGCCTGGCGGCATTGACCGCGGCAGGCTTCCCGGCGCGGATCGCGCGCAACCCGGGAGAAGGGGACGCTAGCTGGTGGCTGGATGTCGCCCACGCCGGGCAGACGGCCGCCGAGCTGCAGCGCCGCAGCGGCGCCGCGCAGCGGCAATCGCTTGATTGCGCCCGCCTGCGCTAGAATGCGGCCGCTGCGGAGGGGCGGTGGCGCCCAAAGGAGCGAGCCCGGTTCCGGCCGGAAAGCCCGGGTCGTGACCGGCCCCTGCACCGGCTTGCGGTCCGCCACCCTGCATCCACATCGCCCCTGCCGGGCCGTAAATCCCCGTACGACATTGCCGCTTTAGCTCAGTTGGTAGAGCAACTGATTTGTAATCAGTAGGTCCACAGTTCGAGTCTGTGAAGCGGCACCACCCCTAACCCATTTTCCCTGCCGCAGGCCGCCACGGCATGGGGGTCGCACTGTGCGGTGTTCGGGAAGGCCGGCTTTCCCATGGAAGTGCAGCGGGCGTCGGAAGGCGTGGAGGGTGGCCGTGCATGCCACCGGGTAGCGGCGCGTGCCGGCGTGCCCGCGAAAGGCGTGGTTCGGGGAATGCTGCCGAAAAGGTCGGCGGGAAGCCGTGGAGGTCTCGGCGACGCATGGCCGCGCGCTCCCGAGGTGGGTCAGTCGTAGAACAGCGCGATCCGCTGTCCGTCGATGAGGTGGACGGTGATGTCCATGTCGTAGACCTTGCGCAGCGCCTCGGGGGTGATGACGGCTTCCGGCGGGCCCTGCACCGCCAGCCGGCCGTCGCGCATCGCGATGATGTGGTCGGAATAGGCCGAGGCGAAGTTGATGTCGTGCAGCACCACCACGATGGTCTTCTCCAGCTCGCGCGCCGCCTTCCTGAGCAGTCTCATCATGCTGGCGGCGTGCTTGAGGTCGAGGTTGTTGAGGGGTTCGTCCAGCAGCACGTAGTCGGTGTCCTGGCAGAGCACCATCGCCACGAACGCGCGCTGGCGCTGGCCGCCGGACAGCTCGTCGAGGAACCGCCCGGCCAGCGCTTCCAGGTCGAGATAGGCGAGGGCGCGCTCGATGTGTTCCAGGTCGTCGCGGGTGGTGCGCCCCTTGCTGTGCGGGTAGCGGCCGAAGGCGACCAGCTCGCGTACCGTGAGCCGCGCGGTCATGTGGTTGTCCTGGCGCAGGATGGCCAGGCGCTTGGCCAGCTGGGCGCTGGGCGTGCGGGCCACGTCCAGTCCGTCGACGGTGACCACGCCGGCGTCGGCCGCCAGCAGGCGGCTGGCGATGGACAGGAAGGTGGACTTGCCGGCGCCGTTGGGGCCGATGATCGAGGTCACGCCGCCGCGCGGGAGCGTGACCGAAATGCCGTCGACGACGACCGAGCGCCCGTAGGCCTTGCTGACGTTGTTGGCGACGATCATCGTGCCGCTCCTCTCAGGATCATGAGGATGAAGACGAGTCCGCCGAGGAACTCGATGATGATGGACAGCGCGGTGTCGAACTCGAACACGCGCTCCAGCAGGGTCTGGCCGCCGACCAGGCAGATCACCGCCAGCAGCACCGCGGCCGGGAGCAGGTACCGGTGCCGGCTGGTGCCGACGACACCGTGGGCCAGGCTGGCCACCAGCAGGCCGAAGAAGGTGATCGGCCCGACCAGGGCGGTGGAGACCGCGACCAGCACCGAGATCAGGGCCAGGATCAGGGTGACGCGGCGGCGGTGGTCGACGCCGAGGTTGATCGCGGTGGAGCGGCCCAGCGCCAGCACGTCGAAACAGTGCCCGATGCGCCACAGCACGAACGAGACCGGCAGGATCACCAGCCAGGACACGGCGAGCAGGGTCTGGTCGATGGCGGAGAAGCTGGCGAAGAAGCTGTCCTGGAGTACCTGGAAGGCGTTCGGGTCCAGCAGCCGCTGCATGAAGGTGGACAGGCTGCGGAAGAACACGCCGCAGATGATGCCGATCAGCACCATCAGGTGCAGGCTCCGGCCGGCGCCGCTGAACAGCCAGCGGAAGAGCACGGCGGAGAAGCCGACCATCAGCGCCACCTCCATCACGAAGCGCAGGTGCACGTCCATCAGTGCGAAGGTGGCGGTGCCGAAGAACAGTACGATCGAGGTCTGGATCAGCACGTACAGCGAATCGAACCCCATGATCGACGGGGTCAGGATGCGGTTGCTGGTGACGGTCTGGAACAGCACGGTCGAGACCGCGACCGAGTAGGCGACCAGTACCAGGCCGAGCAGCTTGGTGCCGCGCAGCCCCAGTACGAAGCTCCAGTTGCCCTTCACCCCGAGGGTCATGAAGGCGAGCATGCAGCCGACGGCGAGTGCGGCCAGGGCGGCGATCGCGATCCGCGGCCGCTTGCTGGCGGTGGACTCAAGCATCCTGGGACCTCCGCCGCAGCAGCAGCCAGGCGAACACGCCGCTGCCGATCACGCCCACGATCACGCTCAGCGGGATCTCGTAGGGCTGGCGCAGGACGCGGCCGAGGATGTCGCAGGCGAGCACGAAGGCGGCGCCGGTGACCGCCACCCAGGGCACCGCACGGCGGACGTTGTCGCCGATCGCGAGGCTGACCAGGTTGGGCACGATCAGCCCGAGGAACGGGATGGTGCCGACCGAGACCAGGCACACGGCGGCGATCAGCGAGATGATCAACAGGCCGGCGAACATCACATAGCCATGGTTGGAGCCCAGGTTGGTGCTGAACTCCTTGCCCATCCCGGCGACGGTGAAACGGTCGGCGGCGACATAGGCGGCGATGGTGCAGGCCAGGCCCGCCCACAGCAGCTCATAGCGGCCGCGCAGCACCGAGGAGAAGTCGCCCATGCTCCACGCCAGCAGCGAGGCCAGCAGGTTGAACCGGTAGGCCAGGAAGGTGGCGACCGCGCCGATCACGCCGCTGAGCATCAGCCCCACCAGCGGGACCAGGACCACGTCGCGCAGCGGCACGAACTTCAGGATCCGCAGGAACAGCAGGGTGCCGGCCAGGGCGAAGGCGGCGGCGATCAGCATCTTGCCCATCACCGGCCAGCCCGGCACCAGCAGCGTGGCGACGAGGAAGCCCAGCGTGGCCGATTCGGTGGTGCCGGTCATCGACGGTTCGACGAACCGGTTGCGCACGATCATCTGCATGACCATGCCGGCGATGGCCAGCGACGACCCGGCCAGGATCAGCGCCAGGGTGCGCGGCACGCGGCTGATCAGCATGACCTTGTTGGCGATGTCCTCGCTGCCGCTGGCGAAGAACGAGGACAGCGAGACGTCGGCGACACCGACGAACACGCTGACGACCGCCAGCGCGGCGGTCGTCAGGAGAGCGATGAGCAGGTAGCGCACGAGGAACGGTGGGACGAGGAAGGGCGGTCCGCGGCGTGCGGCCCGCCCTGTCGACTCAATGCGTGTTATAGGCGGTCGCGACCTGGTCCAGCAGCAGGGTCACCGCGTCGAAGCCGTGCATGGTGACGTATGCCGCCTGCGGGTCCAGGTACACCACACGGTCGTTCTTCCAGAAACCGGCCTGGTGGAGGAGCTGGTTGTCCAGCAGTGCCTTGGCGGCGCCGGCCTTGCCCACGCCGGCGTCGCGGTCGATCACGAACAGCCAGTCGGGATTGGTCTTGACCAGGTACTCGAAGGTGATCGCATCGCCGCCGTGTTCGCGGTCGTCGACTTCGTCGAACACCGACGGGATGCCCAGCGAGCTGTACATCCAGGAGACCCGCGACTGCGGCCCGTAGATGCCGAGCCGGCCGCCGTTGGTCACGATGACCAGGCCGCTGCCCTTGCCCTCGGCGGCGGCGCGCGCGTTGGCCACCTTCTCGTCGAGCTGGGCGATCAGCTCCTTGGCGCGGTCCTGGCGGTCGAAGAGGTCGCCGTACAGGGTGAGGTTGGCCTTCAGGCCGCCGATGACGTCGGTGTTGTCCAGGGTGGTGTCGATCGTCGGGGCGATCTTGGACAGGGTCGGGTAGGCCTTGCGCGAACGTGCGCCGATGACCACCAGGTCCGGGGTGGCGGCGGCGATCGCCTCGATGTCCGGCTCCTGGAGGGAACCGACCTTGATCATGTCCGGGGTGACCTTGTCTTCCAGGTGGCCGGGCACGAACGTGTTCGGCACGCCGGCGACCTTCACGCCGAGCGCGGTCAGATTGTCGAACGCGGCCCAGTCGGTGACGATCACCGTGGACGGCACGCCCTGCACGGTGGTCGTGCCCTGCGCATGCGTGACGGTGCGGCCGGCTTCGGCGGCCGCCTGGGTGTCGGCGTCCTGCGACGCGGGACCGCTGCAGCCCGCCATCGACAAGGCAAGGGCCGCTGCGAGAACGGAGGAGACAAGTGAGCGCATGGGCAATCGATACCGGAAGGTGATGGCAATGAGAATTATTCCCAATTAACTTTACGCAAGTTTGTCCCTTCGTGGCAACTGCGACATATTGTCGCAATCCGCCACAATCCGATGGCCGTCAGGCCGGCAGGCGTACCGTGGCCACCAGGCCGCCCTCATCGCGGTTGTCGAGAGTGACCTCGCCGCCGTGCGCATGGATGCTGGAACGGGCGATCGCCAGCCCCAGCCCGCCACCGCCGCCTTTCCGGCTGCGTGCCGGATCCAGGCTCACGAACGGTTCGAACGCCTGGCCCAGCAGTGCCGGGGGAATGCCGGGGCCGTCGTCGGCGACCCGGATGCGGATGTCCCCGGCCGCACGGTCCATGGAGACCTCCACCCGGGTCCGGCAGTGGCGGGCGGCGTTGCCGACCAGGTTGTCCAGCGCGCGCCTGAGGTGGACCGGTCGGCAGCGGTAGCGCAGCGGGCCGGCGATGCGGCTGTCCACGGGGGCGCCGATCGCACGGTGGTGCGCCACCACCTGGGCGATGAGCCCGGCGAGGTCGACCTCGCGGGTCGGCTCCTGGTGGGCGTCGTCCTTGGCGAACTGCAGGGTCTGCTCGACCAGCGAGGTCATCTCGTCCACGGTGGACACGATGTCCTGCCGCAGCGACGGGTCGTCGATGAATTCGGCGCGGATGCGCAGCGACGTCAGCGGGGTGCGCAGGTCGTGGCCGATCGAGGCGACCATCCGCATCCGGTCCTTGACGAAACGGGTGAGCCGGTACTGCATGTCGTTGAAGGAGTCGGCGAGCTCGCGGATGTCGCTGGGCCCTTCCGGCGTGATGGGCGCGCCCTGTTCGCCACGGCTGAAACGCCGCGCCGCCACGGTGAGGGCGTGCAGCGGGCGCATGATCCTGCGGGCGAACAGCACCGCGATCAGCATCACCGGCAGCAGGCCGACCGGGATGGAGAACGCCAGCACCCGTTTCCAGTGGGCCTGCAGCATCAGCGGTCGTTGCCGGCTGTGCAGCCAGCGGCCATCGGGCAACTGCAGGTGGAGGTCCAGGAGGTGGCCGGTATCCAGCGCCGGGTCGGCGTCCAGCGAGGGCGGTGCCAGGGGGACGGCGGCGTCGGCCGCATGCAGCTGGACGCGCACGCGGCCCGCGGCCAGCCCGGTGCGCTGCCGCAGGCGGTCGGCCATCGCCTGTTCCTGGGCGTCCATCGGGTGCGGTTCGGCCGGCGCCGCGGGAACGGTCCGCAGCAGCGAGTCGGGCTGGCTGAGCGCGGCCAGCACCCGGTCCGCGCGCCCGCCCAGGTCGGTGGCCGCGATGTAGGCCGAGGCCACATGGGTCTCGATCGCCCGCGCCGACAGCGGGTGGATCTCGGTCGGTGACCGCCAGCGGGACAGCATCACCACGCCCACCACGTGCGCCAGCAGGACCGCGAGCATCAGCAGGGCCAGCAGCTGCCCGGCCAGGCTGCGGGGGCGGACCTTCACCGCGGGCCCGCTTCGACCCGCGCGGTGAACAGGTAGCCGTCGCCGCGGATGGTCTTGATCATCAGCGGGTTGCGGGCGTCGACCTCCAGCTTGCGCCGCAGCCGGCTGACCTGGGTATCGATGCTGCGGTCGAAGGTGGCGGCTTCGCCCCGCTGGGTGAGGTCGAGCAGCTGCGAGCGGGTCAGCACCCGGTTCGGGTTCTCGGCCAGCACCCGCAGCAGGTGGAATTCGGTCGTGCTCAGGGAAATCGGCTCGCCGGCCGGATTGCGCAGTTCGCGGCTGGTCACGTTCAGGGTCCAGTCGTCGAAGCGGAAGGCATGCTCGGTGGCCGCCGCGGCCGGCGCCGGAACCGCTTCGCGCCGCGCGCGCCGGAGCACCGAACGGATCCGCGCCACCAGCTCGCGCGGATCGAAGGGCTTGGCCACGTAGTCGTCGGCGCCGACTTCCAGCCCGGCGATCCGGTCGGCCTGTTCGGTGACCGCGGTGAGCAGGATCACCGGGGTGCCGTGGTGCTCGGCGATGTGGCGGCACAACGACAGCCCGCCTTCCCCGGGCAGCATGATGTCGAGCAGGATCAGGTCGAAGCCGTGCTGCTGCAGGCAGTGGCGCAGGCCGGTGCCGTCGGCCACCGTTTCCACGTCGAACTCGAACCGGCGCAGGTAGGCGGCGAGCGGGTCGCGGATGTCCGCGTGGTCGTCGACGATCAGGATTCGGGAACGCACGCTCGACGCCGGTCAATGAATGAGAATTATTCCTATCATAGCCGGCGCTCCCCGGCGGGGACAGCGCGCCATCCGGACGGGCGGACGTCTGCCGCGGTGCGCCCAGCCCGGCGTCCACCGGGATCGGCGGCGGCCTGCCGGAGTCCGGCCCGCGCCGGTGGGGCTGCATCGCGCAGGCGGGTATCGGCCGCCGGCCGGGTCAACGCGCGACCGGGGCGAGTGCAGATCGCGCACGGGGCTGTCCTGCCCCTGCGCGGGGCCGCCCCCGAAGGGCGGGGAGGCGGTGGTCCGTCCCCGCGGACGCCCGCCTCCGATCGACGCCCGCCCGTCAGGGCACGGTGGTCACCCGGAGATCGCCAGCCGCTCCTGCCGGTAGCGCCAGACCGCCACCGCCCACAGCAGCACCGCCAGCAGCAGCGAGGCGGCCAGGTAGACCCCCCACTGCGCCCCGCCGGGCATCTCGCCGCGGGTGACCTTCACCAGCATCTGGTTCTGCGACAGGAACGGCACCGCGTACTGCCACAGCTGGGTGTCCTTGAGCGGGTAGGCCATCAGCGCGTAGCCGGGCATCATCGCCAGCATCATCAGCCAGACGATGTGGCTCTGCGCTTCCTTCATGCTCTTGGCGCCGGCCGCCAGGCAGGTCAGCAGGGCCGTGCCGATCAGTACCAGCGGCAACAGCACCAGCAGCAGCTTGCCCATTGCCAGGAAGCTGACGTCCAGCGAACCGGAGACGCCGCGGCCGATGCTGGCGCTGAACTTGAACGAGAGCAGGATCAACAGGATGGCGGTCAGGCCGACCACCACCGATGCCAGCATCTTGCCGCTGACCAGCGCGCCGCGCGGCGCGGGCGTGGCCAGCAGCGGTTCCAGCGATTGCCGCTCGCGCTCGCCCGCGGTGGTGTCCATGACCAGGTGCGAGCCGCCGATGAAGGCGAACATCATCAACAGCATCGGCAGGATGACGGACAGGAAGATGCCGCGCTTGGCTTCGGCGGTGGCGAGGTCGCGGGTGCCGACATTCACCGGTGCGACCACGGCGGGGTTCACGCCGCGCGCCAGCAGCCGCAGCGCGCCCACCGACTGGCCGTAGGCGCTGAGCGCGGTGCGGACGCGGGCCACCTGCACGTCGCTGGTGCGGCGGGTGGTGTCGGCCACGATCTCGACCCTGGCCGGCTTGCCGGCCTGCCAGTCGGCGGCGAAGTCCGCATCGATCACCAGGGCCAGGTCCTCGCGCTGGGCACGGATCCGGGCCTCGACGTCGTCCGGCGCCTCGCGGGCGGCGATGCCGCGGCTGGCCAGGAACGCCACCAGGTTGGGGGCACGGTCGATGCCGGCCACCGGCAGGACCATGTCCTTCTCCAGCTGGTTCTCCACCCGGAGGTTGCTGAGCTTGTCGATGCCCAGGAACAGCAGCGGGTACAGCAGTGGCGCGGTGAACAGGGTCAGCAGGAAGGTGCGGCGGTCGCGGGCGAAATCGCGCAGCTCCTTGCGCATCACCGTGAACATGCTGGCCACGAATCCGGTCGTGTTCATGCGTGCAGGCCCTCCTCGCTGCCGATCAGTGCGACGAACGCGTCTTCCAGGTTTGACTGGCCGGCCTGCGCGCGCAGCTCGTCGGGCGTGCCCTGGGCCACGACCCGGCCCTGGGCGACGATGACGATGCGGTCACACAGCGCCGCGACCTCCTGCATGATGTGGCTGGAGAAGATCACGCAGCGGCCTTCGGCGCGCAGCTGCTTGAGGAAGCCGCGCAGCCCGCGGGTGGTCATCACGTCCAGGCCGTTGGTCGGTTCGTCCAGGATCACGTTCCTGGGGTCGTGCACCAGGGCGCGGGCGATGGCGGTCTTGGTGCGCTGGCCCTGGCTGAAGCCCTCGGTCGGGCGGTCCAGGAAGTCGTCCATCTGCAGGGCCTCGGCCAGGCGTGCGATGCGGGCGTCGATCGCGGCCGCGTCCATGCCGTGCAGCTGGCCGAAATAGGCGATGTTCTCGCGTGCGGTCAGGCGCTTGTAGACGCCGCGGGCATCGGGCAGCACGCCCAGGCCACGGCGCACCGTATCCGGGTCGGCGGCCGCATCCACGCCATCGACCACGACCTTGCCGGTCTCGGGCGTCATCAGCGTATAGAGCATGCGCAGGGTGGTGGTCTTGCCGGCGCCGTTGGGGCCGAGCAGGCCGGTGATCTGGCCGTCGTGGGCGGTGAAGCCCACGTCGTCCACGGCGATCACGGGGGCCGTGTCCTTGCCCTTCCCAGGGAAGGTCTTGCGGAGTCGTTCTGCGACGATCATGGAGTCGGATTCCTCGGGATTGCTTGGACGGTCACGGTTCCCAGCCATTGAAGCTGGTGAACGGCGGCACGTAATCGAGCTTCTGCAGGCAGGCGCCTTCCAGCGCGGCGGCATCGGCCTTGTCGACGAACTGGGCGAACAGCTTGGGCATGCAGCCGGCACCGAGCACCGCATGGCCCTGGCCACGCAGCACGAACAGGCGGCCGTTGGGCAGGCTCCGGACCACCTCCTCGCCGTACCGCGGTGGCGTGACCGGATCGAACTCGCCTTCCAGCACCAGCGCCGGGACCGGCGTGGACAGCGCGGCATGGAAATCGCCGGGCACGTCGCCCTTCGGCCAGACCGCGCACATCGCCGCCAGTCCCTGCGCCATGCGGTTGCCGAGCACGGTGCGCTCGTCGCCGTCGCGGGCGGTCATGCCCTGGCTGTCCTCGCTGCAGATCACCGAGAGCTGCATGCCCATGGCCATGGCGTCGCGCATCTCCCCCTGCATCATCTGCGCGAGTGCCATCAGATTGTCGTAGCGGCCGTTGCGCGCCTCGTGGATCAGCTTGGGCAGCAGGGCGGCGGCCTGTGGCATGTAGGCATACATGCGCACCAGGCCGGCGACGGTTTCGGCGTGCAGCACGCCCTCGCGCTCCTCGCCGGTTCCGGCATCGCGGTAGCGCACGGTCCGCGGCCGCGCGCGCAAGGTGTCCAGCAGGGTATCCAGTTCCGCGCGCGGGTCGCCCAGTGCTTCCCTGCAGGCGGGCGTACCGCTGCAGCGGGCGAACTGCAGCGCCAGCGCGTCGTCGAGGTTGCGGGCGAAGATGTTGCCCAGCTGCAGGGTGTTGGGCACCACCGAATCCAGCACCACGCTGCGGGTGCGTTGCGGATGGCGCATGGCGTACTGCTGCGCCACGCGGGTGCCATAGCTGACTCCGACGAGGTTGACCTGCGCCGCGCCGATGGCTTCGCGTACCGCGTCCAGGTCGGCGACCGCATCGGTGGTCGTGTAGTGGCGCAGGTCGGCCCGCGCCGACAGTGCCGCCGCGCAGGCGGCGGCCGCGTCGCGCATCGCATCGATGCCGGCATCGTCGTCGCCGGCGCCGGCGCCGGCGCCGTCGCAGGCCAGCAGGTTGGAGCGGCCGGTGCCGCGCTGGTCGACCAGGATCACGTTGCGGCGCTTGCGCACCTCGGCGAAGGCCGCGTCGATCTGCGGATAGCTCTCCACCGCCGATTGGCCGGGGCCGCCGGCGAGGAAGAACACCGGGTCGGGCTGCACGCCTTCGGGCTTGTCCGGGGACAGCAGCGCGATGTTGAGCGCGATCCGGCGGCCCTGCGGCGCGGCGCGGTCCTCGGGAACCTCCAGGGTGGCGCACTGCGCCTCCAGGCTGTCGCCGCGGGCCGGCGAGACCAGGCTGCAGGGCTGGAAGGCCAGTTGGCCGAGCACCCGTGGGTGGGCGGCGGTGTCACCGGCGACGCGGTCGTCGTCCGCGCTCGGGCCGGGCGCGAGCGCGCGGTAGCCGAGCACGGCCGCCAGCGCCGCCACGGCCAGGAAAATGCGGGTCTTGCGGGACATCATCGGAACGGCCCCTTGCGGTTGATGGACGGAGTCGGAATGCCAGGCCATGACGCGCCGGGCAGGGTTATGTGACGTCGGGGAAGAAGATGTCCTCGATCCTGGCGTCGAACAGGCGGGCGATGCGGAACGCCAGCGGCAGGCTGGGGGCATACCGGCCTGTTTCCAGCGCGTTGATGGTCTGCCGCGACACCCCCAGGCGTCCGGCCAGCTCGCCCTGCGACCAGCCGCGGGCCTCGCGCAGTCCACGCAGGCGATTGTCCATGCCGGCGCGCCTCAGCGGTACCCGGCCGCCATCAGCCCGCACCGGCAGCGGCCTGTCGTGCCGGCCGGGCAGCGGACGCCGCCGTGGCGCCGGGAGAGGTGCGGAGGGCTTTCGCCACATGCGGCGGCCTGTAAAGAGGACTTTACAGACGGTAGTCGCCGCCCGCGCGCGCTGTCAAACGGCGCGGGCATGGCCTGCCGGGGCAGGCCTTCAGGGTGCGGTGCCGCCGTTCCCGGCCAGCGTGCGGCAGTGCGCGGCGCGGCCGCCGTAGTACGAGGGCGGATGGCCGTGATGCCGGCAGAACGCGGCGCTGAAGCTGGAAGGGTGCTGGTATCCCGTGCGGTAGGCGGTGGTGGCCACGGACTGGCCGCGTGCCAGCATGTCGCGCGCGTGGCGCATGCGTATCGCGGTCAGCATCCGGTAGGGGCTGGTGCCGAACAGGGAACGGAACCCCTGCTTGAGCTTGCACTCGTTCAGCCCCGTCGTGCGGCACAGCCAGGCGACGGTCAGGGCCTGGTCGTAGTTGTCCTCGAGCAGCGCGCGGGCGCGGAACAGCCGTGCTTCGTCGTCGTCGCGGCCCCCCGGGCCGGGGCAGTCTTGTGCGAGCTGCGCGGACAACAGGCTCAACGCGGCGATCTGCAGGTCGAGCCGGCCGATCGGCCGTCCGGCATGAGCGGCGTCCAGGACCTGTCCGAAGCGCGCGACATCGGCCCGGGTGCGCCCGAACGCCAGCTGCCGCACGCAGTGCACACGCGTGTCCACGTCCCCGGGCGTCCGCAGGCCGTAACGGCGCATGGCGGGTTCGTCCACCGCCAGGCGCAGCTGCCGGACCCTGGCGTCGCCGGCATAGCGGCGGTGGCCGGTGGCGCGCCCGGACAGGCTCAGCGTGGTGTGCCCGGCGTGGAAGCCGAGCAGGTCGCCGCCGCGGCCGGCTTCATAGCCCGAGCGCCCCTCCAGCCCCAGGGTGAGGGTGAGTACCCGCGTGCCGTGATCGATCCGGCTCGCTTCGTCCAGGTCCCTGCTTGGCACGTATTCGGAGTAGATCAGCGCGATGCCCGGCTCGATCTGCAGGCGATCGACGAAACAGCGGCCGAGATCCGCCGGCAACTGCTGACGGGTCCAGCCCGGGGGACCGGCGTGGCCGGGCTGGAAATGCGCGGATGTCAGGCGAGCGCTCATCGGGGCCTCCGTCCAGTACGGCGCATCGGATACCGGCCTGGCGAGGGGCGCGCCACGAGGCCCTGCTGAGCGGGAGGGTAGTGACTCCCGCCGGCCCGCTCAAGGGTGGGCAGGGGGAGGGGATGACGGTCCGATGGAGAACCGTGGCCAGAGACCGGAGGTGGCAGGGGTGTGGACCGCCACCACCTGCGCGCCCTCCTCGGTGAAGCGCAGGGCGCTGGCGCGCCCGGGATCGAAGCGGCTCCAGGCCGCCGGCGCCGCGGGACTTCCCTCGGCGATGAAGCGCGTCCAGCAGCGCATCATCCGCTCTGCGGTCCGCTGCGCCTGTGGCGCGCGCCCGATCTTCGCTGCCAGGTAGGGAGTGTCGGTCGTGCCGAACACGAACGGCACATCGCTGGCATGCGGGCTGCTGTCGGTGCTGCCGGCCAGCGGGAACGCGAATTCGTAGGCCCATGCCGGCTGCCCGGCCCGCGCCTGCCGGCCCAGCAGGTGCAGGATCGGCGCCCGGAACACCAGGTCCGTATACAGCCGGCGCCAGGTCGAGGCCGGGTCGGCCTCGCCGCCATAGGCGTCGATCACCCCCGCTGCATCGGGCTGCTCGGGAAAGGCGTAGTGCGCATCGATCAGGCTGCGCGTGCGCGTGCGCAGTTCACCGGCACTGGCCGGCGGCGCCAGCGGCGACAGGCGGGTGCCGGCGCCATCGTCCAGCGCGAACCAGAAGTCGGCCTCGCTGCGCGTCCAGCCGGCCAGCAGCGGGACCGTCATCGGTTCGGCATCGTAGGACCACGTGCGCAGCAGCCTGCCGTCGCGTACCGGTGCGGTCGCCGGACGCTGCATCCGCGCCTTGAGGCCGGCCGAGCCGGCGAACGCCTCTTCCTGCCGTTGCAGCACGTCCCCGTCCAGGCCGCGCACGGCGGGCACCGTGATGCCCAGCTGGTCGCACAACGCTTCGGTATAGGCGGTGGCGGATGCCATCTCGGCGAACATGGGCGGCCGGAACAGGGGCGGACTGTGCGCGATCGCACCACGGAACAGGCCGTCGCCGAGCCGGTTGTGGGCGATCAGCGCGACGTTGGCGGCGCCGGAGGACTGCCCGCCCAGGGTCACCTTCGCGGGGTCGCCGCCGAATGCGGCGATGTTGTCGGCCACCCAGCGCAGCGCCGCCAGCTTGTCCTGCAGCCCCCAGTTGGCGCACATCCCCGTCTCCGGATCCTCCAGCGCCGGGTGCGCCAGGCCGCCCAGCGCGCCGAGGCGGTAGTTGAGGGTGACCACGACCAGGCCGCGCGCGGCGAGCCGGCGTCCATCGACCGCCGCGGCTCCGCCCTGGCCGCTGCGGGTGGCACCGCCATGCACCCACACCAGCACCGGCAGTGCGGCGCCGCTGTCCAGGGTGGGCGTCCATACATTCAGGTACAGGCAGTCCTCCGACAGCGCCGCCGGCGGTTCGTTGAGCCAGCGCTGGTTGCCCTGCAGCGACTGCAGGCTGGCCGGCCCGACAAGGGCGGCATCGCGCACGCCGGTCCAGCCCGCGACCGGGCGCGGCGAACGCAGGCGCAGTGGTCCCACCGGCGGTGCCGCATACGGCACGCCGAGGAAGGCGAAGCCCGCGTCCAGCCGCAGCCCGCGGAGACGGCCGTGGCCGGTGGTCACGACCGGCCGCCGGTCGGGCGTGCCGGCGCCGGCCACGGTGGCCAGGCCGAGGCCGATCAGGGCGCCGGGAATGGCGGCGATCACGCTGCGGCGCTTCATCGTGCGCCGGCGCATGGCCGGAGGGCGGCGTGTGGGCGGCGAGCGCCGCGCGCGGGAGGGACGGACATGGCGAAGGGTTTCCGGGATGGGGGAGGGCCACCGTAGGCGCCGGCGCGCCGGTTGCCGAGCCCGGGCGCCGGAATGCCTGCGCATGGCTCCGTTCCGCCTATGCCGCCGCGCGGCTTGGTCGCCTGCTGCCGCGGTCCGCGGTTGCCGGTGCCGGTGCCGGTGCCGGTGCCGATGCCGTCAGCGGCGGATGGCGAATACCCCGTCCAGCTCAGGACGCGCGCGGAAGCCGGCCTTCTCCAGGCGGGCACCGACTTCCCGCGGCACATCGCGGCCGCTGGTGAGCCGGTTCGGCGTGCCGGTGTAGTGGAACAACCGCCCGCCCTTGCGCAGCACCCGTGCCAGCTGGTCGTAGAACGCCTGCGAATACAGCTCGCCGGCGATGCCGAAACGGGGCGGGTCGTGCAGCACGGCATCGAACGACCCCTCGGCGAGGGTGGCCACCGCCACCGAGACGTCGTCATGGACGAGGGTCAGCCGCCCGCCGTAGGCCTCGGCCTGCAGATCGGGCGACCAGGGATTGAGCGTGCGCAGCCAGAGCACTTCCGGGCTCTTCTCGTAGGAGCGTATCGCGGCCGCACCGGCCTCCAGGCAGCAGGCGGCGAAGTAGCCCAGGCCACCACAGGTGTCCAGCACCTGCCTGCCCTGCGGGGCGACCAGCGCCACCTTGCGGCGTGCATCCTCGAGCGGGCAGGTGCGCGCGGTGGGCAGCATCTTGATGCCGTCGATCTCGAAGGTCGGTACGTCCCATCCGGTCGGCACCAGTTTGTACAGGCCGCTGCCGAACCGCGCGGCGGGCATGAATGCGTGGCCATCCCAGTAATAGAGCGTGCGGTCCTTCAGGCGCTGTGGCCAGGGGTAGCGCTGCCCGCGCCATTGCCAGCCGTCCGCCGCGAGCTGCGCGGTGTCCTGGCTGCGCCCGAGGTCGAACGAGGCGGTGAAGGCGGTGCCGCCGGCGGCGTGCGCCTGGTGCATGGCGTCCAGCAGTGGGCGGCCGATCAGGGGGCCGGAATAGGGGGGCATGCGGACGGCGTGCATAGGCGGGGGCGGGGAAGGCGGCGTCCGGGCATCGTAACGCGGGGCTCCGGCGCCGCGACGATTCCGGAACTCACCGCCCCGTCCGCGGTCTGTTGCGGGCCGGCCAGGCGCCACCGCATGCCGGGGTGTTCCCTGCCGCTCAAACGAGGAAGCGCATGCGGGTGTCGTCTGCACATGAACCGTGGTCCACCCGTGTCGGCGCTGCCCTGGCGACCCTCGCGGTGCTGTGCCTGCTGGCACGGATCCTCTGGCAGGTGCCGGAGACCGGCGCCGGCAGCCAGGCGCGGCGCCTGACGGTGCGCTGGCTGCCGCGGGAAAACGGCGCGCCGCTCGCGGCGCCGTCACCGGCCCCTGAACCGGTGCGGCGAGCGGCGCTCCCGGCCGTCCGCACGGTGGCGCCGCTCGCCACGCCCCGGCCGCCGCCGCAGGCGCTCCCGACGCCCGCCGTGGCGACGCCGGTCCCGGGCGCGGCGCCGGGCCTGTACGGCCGCCTTGGCGAGATCGCGCTGCCCGACGGCATCGTCGGCGAGGCGCGCACGCGCGGGCATGACGAACAGGTGTTCGAGCACCGCGACGAGCTTGCGACAGGCGTCGGGGAACGGGCCACCGCCGGGTTGTTCTCGAAGCGTCCGGCCGGACCCGGACAGTCGGGCAAGGAACGCTGGCTCTACGGCGACGACATCCAGCCGGCGGAGGCGCGGCGCCCGCCTCCGGTGGCGTTCGATCCCACGCTGCATGAGCGGCCCTCGGACCTCGGCAGTGCGGCCACCGGCGATGCGTACAAGGCCGCGCCGGTCCGGCATGTGCCGGTCCCGGGACTCGGCGGCGAGGCCAGCCGCGGCCTCCGTGCCGCCATCGGTGAGCTGGAACGGCGCTATCCGGCCTGTTCCAGCGAACGCCGCGCCCGGTGGCTGGCCACCGCGCTGCAGCATCTGGAGGCCCTGGAACGGGTGGAGTACCGCTACCGCCACGGTGCCGACCCGGTCGAGGCGCAGCATACGCTGCCGGCCGCGGCCGACAGCGCCCATGACCTGGCGCGCCGCGCGTTGTGGGAGGCCGAGCGCCAGATGAAGACCTGCGGCTGAACAAGGGAGACCGGCGCTGACGGCCCGGCCGCCGGCGGGGCATGCCGGGGCGGCACGGGATGTCCTTGCCGCGGCGCGCGCGGATGGCGGCAGGACACCGCGCGGGGCGTTGCCGGGCGTGCGGCGGGCCAGTACCGGGCCGCCGTCGCGCCATTGCCGGACAACTTGTCCAAGGTGATGTTCCGGAAGGGTTTTCCGCTCTCTAACGTGCCTAGAATCATCGGCTCTTCCAGCACATGGGATTGCGATGAAGTCGATCAGCCTGTTGGCCTGCCTGCTTGTTCTCGCCGCCACCACCGCCGGTTGCCGCACCGGCCAGCAGGGGGCCGCCGGCGCGGGTGCCGGCAGCGTTCCGGGGCACAGCCACCCATTGCCGCGGCATGCGCTGGTCGGCTACCTGCACAATTTCGACAACGGCACCGGGGTGCTGCCGCTCGGTGACGTGGACGACAGCTGGGACGTGATCGTGCTGGCGTTCGCCGACGACATGGGCGAGGGCAGGATCGCGTTCAACCCGGCGCCGGAACTGGAGCGCACCCGCCTGATCGCGGACATCGCGGCCAAGCGGGCCCAGGGCAGGATCGTGGCGTTGTCCTTCGGTGGCGAACTGGGGTCGGTGACCCTGCAATCGCAGCGCGACGAGGACAATTTCGTGCGCACCACCGCCGAGGCCATCGACACCTTCGGGCTGGACGGCATCGACATCGATCTGGAGAAGGTCGCCGGCGTAGTGCACGGGGCCCCGGTGGTCCGCCACCTGGTGTCGGCGGTCAAGCGCCTGCATGCCATGTACCCGAACCTGTATGTCTCGATGGCGCCCGAACACCCCTACGTGCAGGGCGGCTGGGTCGCGATGGAGGGCATCTGGGGGGCCTACCTGCCATTGATCGATGGCCTGCGCGACGAACTGGACCTGCTGCACGTGCAGCTCTACAACAATGGCGGCCTGCCCAGCCCGTACGCACCCGATCCGTTGCCGGGCGGCAGCGTGGACATGATGGTGGGGTCGGCGAGGATGCTCATCGAGGGCTTCGAGCTGGCGGGCGGCCAGGGCCGCTTCGCGGGCCTGCGCCCGGACCAGGTGGCGCTGGGCCTGCCATCGGGCCCGTTGGCGGCGGGCAACGGCCAGGCCACCCCGGCCGACATCAACCGCGCCTTCGACTGCCTGACCACGGCGACCGCGTGCGACACGGTGACGCCGGCGCGCCCCTACCCGGACTTCCGGGGGGTGATGACCTGGTCGATCAACTGGGACGTGGCCGACGGCCGGGTGTTCTCCGACCCTGTCGGGACCCACCTGAGGCAGATCCGCACCGCCCGCTGAGGACGGCGATACCGGCGGGCGGGGCTGTTTCCAGGGCCCGCGGCAGCCTGCATGGATCAGGCGTGCCGGGAGGATGCGCCCACCGCCGGTACCGCGCGCGGCAGCCGGCCCGGCAGCCGCCGGGAACGGCATGCCCGGTTGTTATGGCCGCCGCGGCATCGCGGGCGCGGTAGGGGGGGCGCCGATGCCGTGCGGAGCGGCGTGTGCGGGCCGCCGCCGCCGCGGGGCGCTGCCGGGACACGTGCCGAAGGAGGGTTCCGCCGCGGGCCGCGAATGTCTATGGTGCCCGCTTCGCAACCGCCGGGACGGACATGGGACGCAAACGCTGGGGGATGGCCGTCGCAGTGCTGACGGCAGTGGCGCTGGCCGCCAGCTACCTCTGGGAGCGGGGGACGCCGCACGAGACGGACGTGCCGGCCACGCCCCTGGGATGGCGCGCGCAGATCGCGCTGCTGGCCGGCGACGGCATTGCCGGCGACCGCCTCGGCAGCGGCGCACAGAGCCGCTTCAGCGACCCCTGGGGCCTGGCGATCGATGCCGGCGGCACGCTCTACGTGGCCGATGCCGGCGACAACAACCGCATCCTGTACCGCTGGCTGGACGGCGACTTCCACGTGCTGGCCGGCGGCCGCGAAGGCTTTGCCGACGGCGTGGGCGGGGAGGCCGCGTTCCATACGCCGTCGGGGATCGCCCTGGACCGCCACGGCAACCTGTATGTCGCCGATACCGGCAACCATGCGATCCGCAAGGTCACGCCGCAGGGCGAAGTGAGCACGCTGGCGGGCGACGGCGTGGCCGGCTTCGCCGACGGCGTCGGGCGGCACGCGCGCTTCGATGGACCGATGGGCGTGGCGGTGGATGCGCAGGTCCGCGTCTACGTCGCCGATACCTGGAACGACCGCATCCGCGTCATCGAGTCCGACGGCCGGGTGTGGACGCTTGCCGGCGGCGACCATCCGGGCTGGGCCGATGGACAGGCCGGGGAGGCGCGCTTCGACACACCGACCGACCTGGCGGTCGATGGCAACGGTACGCTCTGGGTGGCCGACCTGCGCAACGACGCGGTGCGGACGGTGACCCGCGGTGGCCGCGTGGCCACGCCGCTGGGGCGGCCCGACGGTGCGCGCGCGCTGTGGGGGCCGATGACGCTGGCGGTCACCCACGACGGCGTGGTGTACGTGGCCGAGCGCAGCTCCGGGCGGGTGGTGCAGGTCTCGCCGGCCGGGCATGTGGTGGCGGTGGCCGGGGACGTGCAGCGCTTCGCGCGGCCATCGGGCCTGGCCCTGGCGGCGGACGGCAGCCTGCTGCTCGGCGACGCCGACGGCTACCGCATCCACCACCTGCGGCCCGCGGCCAGCGGCGACCTCGCCGACGCGGCGGTGGTCGGCCCGTCGATGGACAACCCGCTGCCGCGCAACGAAGGCCGCTGGCCGCTGGCGCCGCAACTGGACTGGCACGAGGTGGTGGGGACGCTCGGAGAGGTGCGCGGGACGTTCCGCGGCGAGAGCCGGCACCATCTGCACAGCGGCTTCGACATCCGCGGCGACGTCGGGCAGACCGTACGCGCCATCGCCGCGGCCAAGGTCAGCAGCCCGCTGGCGACCTGGAGCCTGGGCGGCCAGGCCGAAGGCCTGTCGCTGGACATGCTGGACTACATCCACATGAAGGTCGGCCGCGACGCCGGCAACCGGCCCCTGGACCCGGCGCGGTTCCAGCTGCTGCGGGACGGCGACGGCCGGTTGGAGCGGGTGCGGGTGCGCCGCGGTACCCGTTTCATGCCCGGCGACGCCCTGGGCAGCATCAACAACCAGGCCCACGTGCACCTGGCGGTCGGTCCGTCGGGCTACGAACGCAACGCCGTGCGCCTCGGCTTCGCCCACTATGCCGACCGCGTACCGCCGCGGATCGACGACATCGCCCTGCTCGACGCCACCGGCCGCCGCCTGGACGCACGCCGCGACGGCCGCCTCGCGGTGCCGCGCGACGGCGGCGGCCTGCAGCTGGTGGTGGAGGCCTGGGACCAGGTGGACGGCAACCTGCCGCGGCGGCGGCTCGGGCTGTACGCGCTGGGCTACCAGATCCTCGATGGCCAGGGCCAGCCGCTGCCGGGTTACGAGCAGCCGCGCATGACCATCGAGTTCAACCGCATGCCGCCGCAGCCGGATGCGGCGAAGGTCGCCTATGCCGAGGACAGCGGCATCACCGTGCATGGCAGCGCCCGCACCCGCTTCCGCTATGTACTGACCAACACCGTGCGCGACGGCACCTTGGCCAGCGGCACCCTGGAGCCGTCGTTGCTTGCGCCGGGGAACTACACCCTCCGGATCACGGCGCGCGACTTCAGCGGAAACGAGGCGGTGGCGGGGCGGGAGCTGGCGGTGACGGTATTCTGATTGTCGGGGCCGGCTTGGCGGGGAGTGGGGCAATACAGCTCGCTGGCTGAAAGCTCGGCCCAGTACGTTCCGTTGTCTGGCTTGGTCTTTTCTGGAGCGGAGTGGAAATAGAAAGACCCGGCACGGGGCCGGGTCTAAAGAAGTGCTTGGTACGTGTTTGGATCAGAAGTCGTAACGGATACCCAGACGCATGTAGCGCGGGGTGGAGTAGCTGATCACGCGGTTCGTTTGGTTATACAAATTACCGATCGAGCCATTTTCGCCGTACTCGATGTAGTTCTGGGCACGCTGCGAGTTGGTGACGTTGAACAGGTCAACTGAAACTTCCAGCTTGTTGTCCAGGAAGGACGGACGGTAAGCCACGCCCATGTCCAGGCGCCCTATCCAAGGCGTGGTACCGGCAGAGCCGCGCGGCATGACTTGGCCATTGCAGTAGCGGTAGTAGGGACCAGCATACTCAACGGTGTTGCTGAACTCGCCATCCGGATCCGGGCCCGCATAGTAGCCAGTGCAGTTCATCGGTCGCCCTGACATCAGGGTGAAGGTGCTGGAGAAGCGCCACTCCTCATTGAGCTGGTAATGACCAAAGGCCTTGAGGTAGTGGCGACGATCATTGGGCAGGTTGCCATTGGCGTGGAGCATGATTTCCGGATGGTCCCAATCCATCGTCTGCGAGACGTCGGTTTGGGCCACGTCGGACTTCAACTGTCCCTCCGCATTACCGTAGTTGTGCGACCAGGTGTAATCGATCTTTCCGTAGAATTTCCCGTCGAACGGATGCTCCAGGAACACATTCACACCCTGGTAGCGGCGCTTGAGCTTCGGGAAGCCCATCTGCTGGGCAGACAGGGGGACGGTCACCAGGTTGCCGGTGCCATCGTCCAGCTGGAAGGTGTTGCCCACGCCGGGGTTGAACAGGCGGCAGTTGCCCAACCCGTCACCGAGGGCTTCGGCCACGGCGTCGGAATATCCATTTTCGAGTGCCCAGTAGTAGGCCGGGCGCCAGTCGCACATGTCGTCGATCGCACTCTTCAGATCACGGAACATGTAGCGCGCACCGAAGGCCAAGGAGTCACCAAGCTGCTTCTCGAAGCCCAGCACGAATTCGTCCTGATAGTGCGACTTCAAGCCCTTGGCAGCCACCGATGCCGGATCAGGCGCCTGACCATACTCGTTGTTGGACGAGTAGGGACCGTTACCCAGCGCCACCGTTCCTTGAGGCAAGCCGGTATTCGGGTCAATGCCGGTGAAGGAGAAGTACTCCATGGTGTACGTGGAACCGGCTGCGCCACGCAGCGCCACGTTGTTCGGCATCGCCAGGTGATACCGGCCAGCGTTGGCGAACACCTTCAGCGAAGAATCGCCGTAGACGTCCCAGGTTGCGCCGATACGCGGAGCCCACTGGTTCTTCTGCTCGACATAGACGATGCCGTCGGCATTGAAGTTCTGGAAGCTCTCGTTGCGCAGGCCAAGCGACAGCAGCCAGTTATCGGTGACCTGCCAGCGGTCCTCCAGATAGAAGGCCTTCTGTTCAACCTTAAACATGCCACCGTTGGCATACACGTATTTCACGACATAGTCGCCATTGCCACCAGGCCCACGAGCGCCACCGCTGCCCGGGATGGTGTCGTTGGCATTGGCGGCGCCCATCGACTCATAGAGCCAGCGGTAGCCCGGTCCGGCCGTCACTTCGCCGGCACGTGATTCGGAGTTCTGCACGTCATAACCGCCGCGCAGGGTGTGATTGCCTAGGCGCCATTCCAGATCGACGCGATAGCCATCGGTCTTGTCATATGCATCCGGATAGTCGAGCTGCGCGAATGCACCGTTACGGACGGGGTTGGCGACGTTGCGATTGTCGCTGACGTAGACCACGCTCGGGTCATAGCCCCACGGCTCAGCGATATGATCCTGCTCCTGCTGCCCATAAAGCGCGGTCAGTGTCAGATTGTCGGTCAGATAGCCGGTGTATTTGCCGATGTAGAGTTCGCCGCCATCCTTGTAGTAGAAGCCACTGTTTTTGACCTTACCGGGCTTGAAGATATCCGTTCCCATGTAGTTGTACTCGTACGTTCCCATTGTCTGCTTGGTCACGTCGGAGATCCCGGTGAATTCCAGCAGATGGTTATCCGTGATGTACCAGTCCAACTTTGCGAGCCAGCGCGGAACTTCGTAATCGCGTTTCTGATAGCCCGTGGGGGTATTCGAACGGGTGGAAACTGTAGTCCGGTCTTGATCCTCAAACTCTGCACCGGCGTAGAAGAACAGGCGATCCTTGACGATTGGACCACTGGCGTAGACGCCGTAGACCAGAGAGTCGGTGGTCTGGGCGCTCAGGTTCTGGTACACCAAACCGTCCGTGGCGGGCAGCTTGCCGGTGTTGGGAAAGTAGATGTTGCGCGAGTGCGCGCGCAGGTCCTTCGGCGACCAGAGGACCTGGGCACCTGCTTTGAATTCGTTGGTGCCGCTCTTGGTGATGATGTTCACCACACCGCCAGTAGCGCGCCCGAACTCGGCCCCATAGCCGCCGGTGATGGCCTGGAACTGCCCGATGCCATCGAAGGGCAGCGTGGTCGAGCCGAGGTTGGTCAGCGGGTTGGTAACGGCATAGCCATTGATATAGAAAGCGTTCTCTGATGCTGCCGAGCCACTGAACGAAGTGACATTGCCATAGCGCGAATCGGCGGCGATGACGCCTGGAGCAAGGAGCGCCAAGGCATTGATGCTGTGTCCCACGGACATCTTGGAGATCTGCTCCGCAGTGAACACCTGCCGGCTGTCGGTAGCGGAGACGTCAATGGGCGACATGGCGCTGGCGCGCACTTCGATGCGATCAATGTCGGTGGTGGTGCCGCTGCTGGAGGTACCAAAAGACACCTCGCTGCCGGCGCCAAGCTGCACCATGACATCGGACTTGGAAGCGACGACCACATCGTCCCTCTTCAGCCTTACTTCGTATTTGCCGACGGGAAGGGCCGAAGCGCTGTAGCGCCCGTTGCTGTCGACACGGATCTCACGAGTGAGCCCAGTATCCGTGTTGCGAATGACCACAGTGGTGCCTGGCTGGCCGCCTGAACCGAAAATCGAGCCGGATGCATTGGACTGCGCGTAGGCGCTGCTCGCAATGCAGAGGCCCAGAGCAACGCTCAAAGATGCGCGCTGTATCGACTTGCGTTTGATCATCTCTTCTCTCCCTGTGAAATTGGTCTTGGTCTGGCCAGACTGAACAAAGGCCGAACGCCAAGTAGGCCGACAATAACCGCAGAGAGGTAAAAAGTTAACAAGTCATGAATGATTTTATATGAAAATTTTTTATTTTCTATTTTATTCAATGTCTTAGGTGTCAAGGGGATGTGGTCATATGGCGGTGGATGCCGTTTTCTACCCCTTCAGCATGGCTGGCTGGCGGAGCCCATCGGCTCCACCTCCCTTACCTCGATGCTTCCGTAGGCCGCCCATGGGAACTGGCGGGCGATGCACATTGCCGCGTCGGCATCGGCAGCCTCGATCAGGTTGAAGCCGGCGAGGATCTCGCGGGTTTCGGCGAACGGACCGTCGACGATGCGGGACTGGCCATCGCGAGTGCGCAGGGTCCGGGCAGTGGCCGGAGGCCGCAGTCGCTGTGCCAGCTGCAGGGTGCCCTGCGCCTGCAGGACGTCGGCATGGTGCAGGCATTGGCGCATCTGTGCGTCGTACTCCTCCTGGGAGAGCGATTGCAGCAGCTCCGGGTCGATATAGATCAGCAGCAGGAACGTCATGGAAGCGGCCGGTATGGGTGAGTGGCCATCTTGGGCCAGAAACGGGCGCTCCCGGAAATCATGAATGCATTCATAAAAAAGCGCGTGGATCGTGTCGATCCGGGGAGTGCTGGTTCGTCGTCTTGGATGTGAAGCAGATCAACCGATCCGCAACCGGCAAGGCATAGCAATGAAAGTGATGGTGATGGTGAAGGCATCCGCTGACAGCGAGGCCGGGAGAATGCCTGCCCAAGCCGAACTGGCGGCGATGCGTACCTACAACGAGCGTCTGGTGGAGGCCGGCGTCATGTTGGCCGCCGAAGGCCTGCATCCAAGCCGCCGTGGGGTGCGGGTGCGGTTCGACGGCACGCGGCGCAGCGTCATCGATGGCCCGTTCGCCGAAACCTGCGAGCTGGTCGCCGGCTTCTGGCTGTGGCAGGTCCGCTCGATGGAGGAGGCGGTGGAGTGGCTCAAGTGCGCCCCATTCAACCCGGACGGTCGCGCACCGATGGATGTAGAGATCCGTCCGTTCCTCGAGGCGGAAGACTTTGGCGATACCTTCACCCCCGAACTGCGTGCACAGCAGCAGCGTCTGCATGAGCGCATGGACCGCAACGACGGATCCGGATTCCAACCCCCGACGACAAGGAGCAGCACGATGAAACTGATTCCCTTCCTGGGCTTCAACGGCGATACCCATGAGGCAATGGCGTTCTATGCCAGGGCGCTGGGCGGCAAGGTAGTGTCTGAAATGCACTACAGCGACATGCCGCCCGAGTCCGGCATGGACGGCGATGGATGCGGTGGTTTCATGCCGCCTCCGGACCACGTCGCACATTGCCAGGTCGAGGCCGGCGGCGCAGTGCTGATGGGGGCCGACGGCACGCAGCGCGGTGAAGGCGGCATCACCATCACGGTGGATGTGGAGAGCGTCGACGACGCCGAACGCATATTCGCGGCGCTGGCCGAGGGCGGCCAGGTGCAGGTGCCGCTGGGCGAGACGTTCTGGGCCAGGCGCTGGGGCATGCTGGTGGACCGTTACGGCAAGCCATGGATGGTCAACTGCATGGCGCCGATGGACGGAGGACGGTGACGATGGCCATGCCCCGGATGATCTTCGTCAACCTGCCGGTACGCGACCTCGAGGCCTCGAAAGCGTTCTTCGGCGCGCTCGGCTACACCTTCAATCCGCAGTTCAGCGACCACAATGCCGCCTGCATGGTGGTCAGCGAGAGCATATTCGTGATGCTGCTGGTAGAAGCATTCTTCCAGACATTCACCGCCAAACCGCTCGTCGATGCTCGCAGGCAGACCGAGATGATCACCTGCCTGTCGGCGGAGAGCCGCGCGGCGGTCAATACGCTGATGGACAAAGCGTTGGCCGCGGGTGCGAGCGAACCGATGCCGGCGCGCGATCATGGTTTCATGTACCAGCGCGGCTTCCAGGACCTGGATGGGCACCTTTGGGAAATCGCCTACATGGAGGCGCGGTCGGATTGATCTGCGGTCGCTCGCATCCGGGTGCGACCCTCCCCGCGGCGCCCTTCGATGAGCAGACGATGGTGCGCTACAGGGAGGGGGCCGCTGTGCAGGTACCGCAACGGGGCCGTGGCCTGCATCGGTTGTTTGCACGTGTCCGCACCGTGGCCGGGGCGATGCCCGGGTGGTGGCCGCCCCGTGCCTGGTCGCCAGGAGGTGTGCTGCGCGATGCCAGGTTTCTGCCCGGGATGTGCTCAAGGTCTTCGTCGATCTGTGAGCGGTCAGTGGGATGGATGCCGCGGTACGTGGCGGGAATGTGATGGCTTCCACTCGCTTGCACGCGCGGCAGGGCGGTGGTGTGATCGTGGAACGATGGACCAACGCGAACTCCAGCGCAGGCTCGATACGGTGTGGCGGATGGAATCGTCGCGCTTGGTCGCGCGGCTGGCACGGATGCTGGGCGATCTGGACAGCGCCGAGGAGCTGGCCCAGGACACGCTGGTCGCCGCGCTCGAGCACTGGCCACGACACGGTGTGCCGGACAACCCAGCCGCCTGGTTGATGGCCACTGCCCAGCGGCGGGCGATCGATCTTTTGCGCCGGCGTCGCCTGCATGCAGGCAAGCAGGCGGCGATGGCGCAGGCATCGGACCACCAGGGGAGCATCGTGCGCGACCACGAGCGCGAAGTGGAGGACGACGTCGGCGATGACCTGCTGCGGTTGCTGTTCGTCGCCTGTCATCCGGTTCTATCGGCCGATGCGCGCGTGGCGCTGACCCTGCGCCTGTTGTGCGGATTGAGCACGGCCGAGATCGCGCGCGCATTCCTGCTCCCGGAGCCCACCATCGCCCAGCGCATCGTCCGCGCCAAGCGCACGCTCGCCGAGCGCCGCGTGCCGTTCGAGGTGCCGCGGCGCAGAAACCTGCCACGGCGGCTGCGCTCGGTGTTGGAGGTGGTCTACCTGGTCTTCAACGAGGGCTACGCAGCCAGCCAGGGCGACGATTGGATGCGCCCGGCGCTGTGCGGGGAGGCGCTGCGCCTGGCGCGCGTGCTGGCCGGGTTGATGCCCGGTTCGGTGCCGGTGCTGGGACTGCTGGCGCTGATGGAACTGCAGGCCTCGCGGATGAACGCACGCACCGATGCCGATGGTGCGGCAATACTGCTGATGGAGCAGGACCGTGGCCGCTGGGACTGGCTGCAGATCGCCCGTGGGCAGGCGGCACTGGAAAAGGCACGGACGCTGGGGGGCGATGATGATGCCTATGTGCTGCAGGCCGCCATCGCCGACTGCCATGCACGGGCTCGCTGTGCCGAGCAGACCGACTGGCCGCACATCGCGCGGCTGTATGCACGGCTGGCGAGGGTGCTGCCGTCGCCGGTGATCGAGTTGAACCGGACGGTCGCGGTGGCGCGGGCCCAAGGACCCCAGGCCGCATGGACGATGCTCGAGGCGCTGCAGGAAGGAGGGCGGCTGGAGGGCTACGCACCGCTGCAGGCGGTACGTGGCGACCTGCTCGAACAGCTGGGGCGCCGCGATGAGGCGCGTGCTGCGTTCGCCCGCGCCGCCGAACTGAGCGGCAACGCCCGCGAACGCGATGCGCTGTGGGCGCGCGTGGCGAACCTGTAGCCGGGCCTGCCGGTGTCGCACGGTGGCCAGGCTGCCCGGCACTGCCCGTACGGTCGCGCCGCTGGCTACACTGCCCGGGTTGTCCGACCCTGGGAGTAAACCAATGAAGCGAGTGATCATCAGCGTGCTGGCGCTGTCGGTGTCCTCGGCGCTGCTGGCCGCGCCGCCGAAGTTCGACGGTGCGCGGATTTCCGCCGACGTGAAGGAACTGGCGTCCGACGCCTACGAGGGCCGTTCCCCGGCCACCGCCGGCGAGGAGAAGACCGTCGCCTACCTGAGCCGGCAGTTCGCCGAGGCCGGCCTGCAGCCGGGGGGCGACCTGCAGGACGGCAAGCGCCTGTGGACCCAGGCGGTGCCGCTGCTCAAGGGCGACATCATCGGCAAGCCGCAGCTGTCGCTGTCCAGCAAGGGCACGCCGCAGGTGCTGACCCAGGGCCAGGAAATCGCCGTGCGCGCGGCGATGAACGGCGACGCCGCGGTGGCGATCAAGGATGCGCCGCTGGTGTTCGTCGGCTACGGCGTGAAGGCGCCGGAACGCGACTGGGACGACTTCAAGGGCGTGGACCTGAAGGGCAAGATCGCGGTGATGCTGATCAACGACCCGGATTTCGAGACCGGAACCGGCGATTTCGACGGCAAGGGCATGACCTATTACGGGCGCTGGACCTACAAGTACGAAGAGGGTGCGCGGCAGGGCGCTGCGGGCGTGCTGATCGTCCATGAGACCGCGCCGGCCTCGTACGGCTGGGCGACGGTGGCGGGTTCCAACACCAACACCATGTTCGACGTCGTGCGCGACGATCCCGCCGCGGAGCATCCGCCGCTGGAGGGCTGGATCCAGCGCGACCTGGCGGTGGCGATGTTCCGCCGCGCCGGGCTCGATTTCGAGGCGCTCAAGCGCCAGGCGCAGACGCGCGATTTCCAGCCGGTGGTGCTGGAAGGGGAGACGTTCTCCGCCGACTACGCGGTGAAGACCGAAGTCATCACCTCGCACAACGTGGTGGCGCGGCTGGAGGGCAACCGCCATCCGGACGAGACCGTCCTGTACACGGCGCACTGGGACCACCTCGGCGTGGGCGAGCCGGATGCGGGCGGCGACCGGATCTTCAACGGCGCGCTGGACAACGCCAGTGGCACCGCTTCGCTGCTGGAGCTGGCGCGCGGCTTCGCCAAGATGCCGCGGCCGCAGCGGTCGGTGGTGTTCATGGCGGTCACCGCGGAGGAGAAGGGCCTGCTCGGTTCGGAGTACTACGCCACCCATCCGCTGTATCCGCTGGCCAAGACCGTGGCGATGATCAACATGGACGGCATGGCGCCGTACGGGCCGTCGCGTGATTTCGGCATTTACGGCTCGGCGAAGATGGAGCTGCTCGACCAGCTCAAGGACGTGGCGCGCGGCTGGGACATCCGCTACACCCCCGATCCGCTGCCGGAGGCCGGGCTGTTCTTCCGCTCCGACCACTTCCCGTTCGCCAAGCGCGGCGTGCCGGCGCTGTCGTACTCGGCCGGGCAGGACTGGGTCGAGGGCGGCGTGGAGGCGGGCAAGAGGGCATCGGACGACTACACCGCCAAGCGCTATCACCAGCAGGGCGACGAGTGGCAGCCGGACTGGACCTTCGCCGGCGCGGCGCGCGATCTGGAGGTGGTCTACACCCTGGGCGAGCAGCTGGCCAATTCGCGTGACTGGCCGAACTGGAGTGCCGAGGAAGCCTTCCGCGCGGTGCGCGACGCCAGCGCGGCCGAGCGCAGGTAAGGCGCCCGGCGGCCTCTCCGCGCCGGGGAGGCCGCCGCTGCGGATGGAAGGCGTGCGTTGCGTCGCGCTGCCCTATCATCCGTCCCCACGCCCGCACGGGGCTTTCGAGGGCGGGCACGGGCATGTGGAAGCGGATGGTGTGGCTTGCGGGAATGGTGCTGCCGGCGATCGCCGCGGCCGCCGCGCTGCCGCCTGGCTGGCAGGTGGTGGCTACGTCCCAGGCCGAAATCGACGGGCGCTTGCCGGCATCGCTGCAGGTGCCGCTGCTGGCCAGGGGCGGCAAGCCGCTGCCGCAGGTGGAACTGCTGGTCGCGCTGCCGTTCGACCGGGTGTTGCCTGCGGTGCAGGGCGCGCTGGCGCCGCAGGGCCGCTTCCAGGCGCCCGTCGAACGCACCCGCGTGGCCTACATGGCGCATGGCTGGGGCGGGGTGATGATGGCGCGCCGCCCGGAGCTGAAGGCCGAGTACGTGCAGCGCGCCGACCTGCCGGCGCTGGAGCGCGCGGTCGCCGACGGTGCCTTGCTGGCCGAGGAGCTTCCGGAACGCCTGGCGCGCCTGCAGCGCGATCCGGCCTACTCTGCGCAGAGCGACACCCTGGCCGCGCTGCGGGTGCCGTTCGCGAGCTGGAGTGCCAGCGACGAGCAGCGCCACGGCGTTGCCGGCCGTTCCCGCAGCCGCATCGAGGTGCGGGTGATGCAGGTGGACGAGGCGATGGGGCGCCCGGCCACCGTGGTCAACCTGCGCCGCGTCGACGAATGGCCCAACCCCGCCGGCGGGGTGCTGCAGCAGTTGCGGGCCCTGGCCGACTTCAACATCCTCGGCAGTGGTCCGTCGGCGCGGATCAGCCGCAGCCGGGTGCCGGAACCACTGTTCGCATCGCTGTCGGCGGCCCTGCGCGCGCTGCCGGGCGCGGACCTGCAGCTGGGTGCCGATGCGCGGGACTGGATGCCTCCGGCGGCCCCGCTGGCGGCGATCGTGGAACCCGTGCCGGTGGCGCCGGCCGATGAGCCGGGCTTCGCCGCCACGCGGATGCTGGTGATCCCGCGGGTGCTGTCCGAACAGACCTTCGACGCGGCGGAACTGCTGCCGCTGGCCGACGGCAGCGTGCTGCTGGTGCAGCCGCGTCCATTCGCACTGCTGCGCTGGGCCGCGGCGGACGGCGGCACGCCACGGACCGTGTGGCGCGCGCCGGATCCGGACGTGTCGCGCTGGCAGCTGGCCGGCGACCGCGACGGCAAGGTCGCCTACCTGGCCATGCCCGGGCAGGTGCTGCGCTTCGAGGTGGAGGCCGCGGCGCCATCGGTGCACCCGCTGCACTACGACTCCCCGGGGGTGGCCGGCGACGCCTACCTGCGCTTCATGCACGATGGCGGCGGCGTGCCGCAGGCCTATCGCCACGACCATCAGGACGGGCAGCAGCGCTTCAGCCTCTGGAGCGTGGCCCGTCCCGTTGCCGGCGACGGCCTCCCCTGGCACGCCGGACGCCGTTTCTCCGCGCCGCGCCAGGCGCTGATGGATGCCGGCTTTCCGGGCAATACCCGAATGAAGCCGGTGCAGTGGGACGCCCCGGGCGCGCCGTTCTGGGTGGAGGACGCGGCGGGGCTGGCCGAGCTGGACGGCCACAGCGGAAGGGTGGTGCGGACGATCCCGCTGCCGCGCCGGTTCGGCGAGGCCGATCCGCACGATGCCGCCGGCATGGCGCAGTGGGTGCCGGCCCCGTTCGCATCCGCACGTGGTGGCTGGATCGCGGTGGGGTTCGTGCTGATGGAAGACCGCCAGCGCACGCCGGGGATGCATGTCGTCGACGTGGCGACCGGCGAGGTGCGCCGCTCGCCGGCGCTGCCGGGGCTGGATGCACTCAATGCCGCGGCCGGCTCGCCCGATGGCCGGCGGTTGGCACTGGCGGGCAACCGTGGGGGCGTGGTGGCCGCGGTGTGGGACCTGGAGACCGGCCAGTCGCAGCGGCTGCGCGTCGACCACGACCGCTGCTGGGATCTGCGCAGGCTGGCCTGGAGTCCCGACGGCGCTGCCGTATGGGGGCTGTGCGGGGATGCACTGGTGCGCTGGCCGTTGCCGGCGTCCTGGCCGTAACGCACCGCAGGCAGGGCGCGCCGGGGCCGTGCAGGCCGCCGGCGCGCGCAGGCGTCAGAACGCGGGCTGCAGGCGCAGGCCGTCGTCGCCGATGTGGTTGAGTTCGCCGACCAGCTGCGAGTGCTGCCGCATGCGGCCCAGCTCGCGCATGATGCGGATGTCCTCGTGGCGCAGTTCGCGGTTGGCGGTGACCGCCTGCTTGTAGTCCAGTACCTCGGGGTAATGGCGGGCCATCTCCAGCGCCTCGGCGACCTCGTCCACGCTGTCGGCATCGGAGCTGATGCGGGCGCGGCTGTTGAACGCCTTCATCCAGCGCTCGAAGCCCGCGGTATGGTCGAACATGTTGGCCATGAACCAGATCACGAACAGGATCGCCACCCAGGAGCCGACCACCACCACCACCCGGGTGAAGGTGATGTGGAAATCATCGCGCCACAGATAGTTGGTGATCAGTCCCAGGATCAGCAGCGAGGACGCCTGCCAGAGCACGATGGACACCATCAGCCACTGGCACTTGGCCTTGGCCAGGAGCGCGACCTCGTCGCGTATCTGTTCGTCGCTGAGGCGCTTCCAGTGTTCGACCTGTTTCTCGAACGGGCTGCGGTACAGCTCATTGTCCTGCAACAACAACCCCAAACCTTTGAACAACGCGATCATGGTGAGCTCCTTGCAGTTGCTTCTGGAACGAGCGGCGGATGCGGCGTGGAACGATTTGGCGCTTCCAGTTCTAGCACTTTCATGCGGCTTGGCAATGGGCGCGGCGCGAAGACAGCGAACGGCTGCGCGTGCCGGCGCCGGGACGGGAGGGCGGTTTTTGCGCTGCGGCAGCGCTTAAACCGCGGAAAGAACGCTTGGAACGGGCGCGGCGTGCTGCGCCCGCACATCGGGGGTGCCGGCGTGCCGACGCGCCCGCCGATGAGGCGGGACGTCCCGCCGCCGGGCCGCGGCCGCGGCGGGCGCGCGCAGCGCCTGGGCTACGATGCGCACCATGCCGCGTGCTCCCGGACCGTTCTCCGCCACCGCCTCCATCCGCCGTTGGGTACTGGGGGCCTTCCCGCGCGACCGTGACAACCAGGCCTACGATGCGCCGTTGGGCGACCCCGGCTGGTTCGGCCCGGACAGCGTGACCTGGCGTGTCCACGGCGAATTTCCCGGCATGCTCGCCGGCGGCCTGTGCGCACTGATGCTGCAGGTGCTGCACCCGCGCGCGCTGGCGGGGGTCTACGACCATTCCAACTTCCGCGAGGACCTGGTCGGGCGCCTGCGCCGCACCACCCGCTTCGTCGCCGATACCAGTTTCGCTCCGACCGCCTTGGTGGAACGCCAGATCGCGCGGGTGCGCCGGATCCATGCGCGGGTGACGGGCACGCTGCCCGACGGCAGCGCCTACGCCGCCGACGATCCGGAGCTGCTCACCTGGGTCCACGTCACCGAGGCCTACGGCTTCCTCGAAGGATGCCGGCGGTACTGCCGCGCGGTGCCGCCGGCGATGGCCGACCGCTACTACGACGAGTACCGGCGCGTGGCCGAAGCGCTCGGGGCGCGTGACGTGCCGGCCAGCCAGGCGCAGGTGGGCGCCTACTTCGAAGCACAGCAGCCGCGGCTGCGGATGGACGGGCGTTCGCGCGAAGTGCTCGAGGTGCTCGGCGCGGTGCGGTTGCCGGTACCGTTGTCCGGCGTGTCGCGCGAAGTGTTCCTGGCCGCCGGCCGGGCGTTGCTGTCGGACTGGGCGGAGCGGAGGATCGGTAGCCGTCGGCGGCTGCAGTCGGCGGTGGCCATACCGGTGCTGCGCCGCCTGGCGCCGGTGTTCCGTGGCGCGCTGGACGATGGGGCGGCCGCGCATGCGTGCGCACGGGTGGGCGTGGATCCGGCGATCCTGATGCGCTGGCCGGAATAGGGCCGGCGCCGCAAGCGCGGCGGCCGGTCCTGGCGCCCTCCCGCCGGCGTGCCGGTGAGGGTGCCATCGGCGGGTGCCCGTGGCCGCGCTGCTGCACGGGTGGCGGGTGCGCGGGGTTCTCGGGCCTGGCGGGCCAACGGACAACGGGCACCGAAGCGCCCGTTGTCCGTGGTCGTCGCCTGCGGTCGCGTCACCAGACCTTGACGCGTTCCTCCGGCGCCAGGTACAGCGCCTGGCCCGGCTCGACATCGAAGGCCGGGTACCAGGCATCCAGGTTGCGCACGGTCAGGGCGCGGAACTGGCCCGGCGCATGCACGTTGGTCAGCAGCGCGTTGCGCAGGGCCTGCTCGCGGGCCTTGCTGCGCCAGGCCTGGGCAAAGCCCAGGAAGAAGCGCTGGTCCGGGGTGAAGCCTTCCAGCGTCTGCTCCTGCGTGCCCTGCAGCGACAGCCGGTAGGCATCGTAGGCGGTGGCCAGGCCGGCCACGTCGGCGATGTTCTCGCCCAGGGTCAGGCGGCCGTTGACGTGCACGCCGGGGAACGGCTCGTAGCGGCTGAACTGCACGGCCAGTGCGTCGCCGGCGGCGTTGAACTGCTCCAGGTCGCCGGCCGTCCACCAGTTGTGCAGCTTGCCGGTCGCGTCGAACAGCGCGCCGGCGTTGTCGAAGCCGTGGCTGATCTCATGGCCGATCACCGCGCCGATCGCGCCGTAGTTGACCGCGTCGTCGGCCGCGCCGTCGAAGAACGGCGCCTGCAGGATCGCGGCCGGGAACACCAGGCGGTTCTCCAGCGGCACGTTCATCGCATTGACGGTCTGCGGCAGCATCGCCCATTCGCCGTGGTCCACCGGCTGGCCCAGCTTGGCGAGGTTGCGCCGGTACTCGAACAGCGCCGCGCGCTGCGCGTTGCCCAGCGCGTCGTCGCGCTTGACTTCCAGCGCGCTGTAGTCGCGCCACTTGTCCGGGTAGCCCATGCCTACCTTGAGACCGGCGACCTTTGCTTGGGCGTGCGCCTTGGTCTCCGGCGACATCCATTCCAGCGCCTCGATGCGCTTGGCGAAGGCGGCGATGATGTTCCTGGCCATCTCGTCGGCGCGGGCCTTGGTGGCGGCGTCGAAGTGGCGCTCGACGTAGATCTTGCCGACCGCCTCGCCGATGGCGGTGTTGGTCTCGCTGACGGCACGCTTCCAGCGTTCGCTCTGCTGCGGGGTGCCGCTCATCGCGGTGCCGTGGAAGGCGAAGTGCGCGTCGGCGAAGGCCTTGGGCAGGTAGGGTGCAGCTTCATCCAGCGCGTGGAAGGCGAGGTAATCCTTCCACGCGTCCAGCGGCTCGCCGGCGACCAGCTTCGACAGCCCGGCCACGGCCTCGGGCTGCCACACGATGAAGTCCTGCTGCGCCGACAGGCCGGCCGCGTCGAGGAACGCCGCCCAGTCCATGCCCGGCGCCTTGGCGGCCAGGTCGGCCTGCTTCCAGGGGTTGGCGCCCTTCTCGACGTCGTTGGTCTCTTCCTGGGTGGCGTGGGCGCGCGCGATCTTCGTTTCCAGCGCGACGATGCGCGCGGCCTTGGCGGCAGCGTCGGCATCGCCGGACAGCTCCAGCAGCCGCGCGACATAGCCTTCATAGGCCTTGCGCAGCTCGGCCATGCGGCCGCCTTCCAGGTAGAAATCGCGGTCGGGCATGCCCAGGCCGCCCTGCACCAGATAGGGCGCGTTGCGGTCCGGCTGCAGCAGGTCCACCGACACCCAGAGGCCGAACAGGTGCGGCGTATAGAAGTCGGTGGCGTTGAGCAGGTCGACGTCGGCGCGCAGGGTGCCGCCCAGCGCCCTGGCCAGGGCCTGGGTGTCGGCGATGCCGGCGATGGCCTGCAGCTGTGCCTGCACCGGCACGGTGCCGCGCGCCTCGATGCCGGCCTCGTCCATGTAGGCGGCGTAGTAGTCGCCGATCTTGCGGACCTCGCTGTCACCATCGCCGGCCTTGCCGGCCTCTTCCATGATCGTGCGGGTAGCGGCCAGGGTCTGCTCGGCGATCACGTTGAAGCTGCCGAAGCTCGAACGGTCGGCCGGGATCTCGGTGCGCTGCACCCAGCCGCCGTTGGCGTAGTCGAAGAAGTTGTCGCCCGCGGCGACGCCGCGGTCCATGCCGGCGGCGTCGAAACCGACGCTGCCGCCCTGCGGGCCGGGCACGGTGTCGGGCGGTGCGGGGGTGTTGTCGCCACAGCCGGGCAGGGACAGGGCCGCGGCGATGGCCAGTGCGGTGATCGAACGGTGCAGTGCCATGCGGGCTCCGGGGCATGCGGGAGAAGGCGCAGTTTAGCGGCTTGCCCGGAACCGGGGCGAGGCCGCCGTGGCGGCAGCGGGCGGCTGGCGTATCCGCGGCGGCGAGCCTTCCCGTCGGCGGCGTTGTGCTGCATGCTGCGGGCACGTCCCTTGCCGGGGAACCCGCGGGGCGGCGGGGGACGAAGTGCCGGGGGCGCGGTCGGGGGACAGCGCGGGAAGGAGCCGGTGCCGGGAGTGGCCGGACAGGACGGGCCGCGTGCCCATGACCGCCGAGCGATCGCCGAGGGAGGGAGAAGTGCGTTGCACCTGACCATGAGTCCCGCACTGCGTCCGATCACCGCGTTCGGTGTCCTGATCGCGCTGCTGCTGGCGGCATCGCTGGTGGCGATGCTCTGGAGCGACCGGGACGGCCGGCTGCAGTCGGCGCAGCGCCAGAGCCTGGCGCTGGCGACCGGTGGCGAGCGCCTGCTGCGCGCCGAGCTGGCAACCCTGGAGCGGGCGTTGCGGGGCGTGGCCAGCCACGGGCGCGAGTACCGGCGGCAGTCGCCGGAGCAGGCGTCCTCGCTGCTGGCGACCAGCCTGCGGGTGCTGCTGGAACGGCACGGCGACATCGCCGCGGTCACGGTGGTCGACGACGACGGCGCGCCGTTGTCCGGCGGCCGCGGTGATCCGACATTGCGGCACTGGACCCTGCCGCAGCACCGCGTGCTGACCGGCGAGCTGTATGTCGGAGGACTGGAGGCGGTTCCCGACGGGGGGCTGGTGCTGCGCACCGCGGTGCCGCTGCAGCCCGGGGAGTGGCTGCTGGCGCGGCTGCACCTGGCGCTCTTCGAGCGTGTGGTCGGCAGCCTGGATACCGGCGACCGCGGGCTGGTATCGGTCGCCAGCCGCCATGGCCAGCTGCTGGCGCACAGCCTGGACCCCGCGGCGATGGAGCGTTCGCTGGCACGGCCACCGCACCTGCCGCTGGCCTCGCTGCTGGCCGACAGCGGCGGCGACGGCATCCGCCGCGTCGCCGCGCTCAACGCGCCGCGCGACTATCCGCTGGTGGTGTTCGCGGGCCTGCCGTACGACGAGATCATGGCGTCGTGGCGGACCCACCTGGCCGTGGCCATCGGCATCTACCTCCTGTACCTGGGCGGGTTCGCCTACCTGTTCCACAACGTGCACCGCGGCGCCCGCCGGCAGGCACGGCTGGCCGAGGCGCTGCGCACCGGCGCCGCCGAGCTGGCGTTGGCGCACCGAGTCGGCAAGGTCGGCACCTGGTCGATCGACGGCGAGGGGCGCCTCCTGAACTGGTCGGCGCTCACCCGGCGCATGCTCGCCCTGCCGCTGCGGCAGGCCAGCCTGCAGGTGTTCTATGACCATGTGCATGCGCAGGACCGTGCGGCGCTGCAGGCGCAGGTGGCCGGGGCCCTGGACACCGGACGCGCGGTCAGCGCCCTGTTCCGGTTGCGGCTGCACGACGGCTCGCACCGCTGGCTGTCGGTGCAGGGCGATCGCGTGCGCCGGCGCACCCCGCAGCCACGGGTCACCGGGGTGGTCACCGACATCACCGAGCGGGTGCGCAGCCAGGCGCGGGTGCAGCAGGCGGAGCGGCAGTTCCGGCTGGTGTTCGACCGCAACCCGGCGCCGGTCTGGATCTTCGATGCGGCCACGCTGCGGTTCCTCGAGGTGAACCAGGCGGCGATCGAACGCTATGGGTACAGCCGTGGCGAATTCCTGGCCATGGGCCTGCCCGACATCCGCCCCCAGGACAGCCACGAGGAGATCCTGCGCACCCTGGAGGACGTGCGCCACGGCCGCGATGCATCCGCGCGCGTGCACATGCACCGCCGGCGCGATGGCCGCCGGTTCGAGGTCGTCGCGCACCTGGCGTGGCTCGAGTTCGACGGCCGCGCATCGGGGCTGCTGCTGGCCGAGGACGTCAGCCAGCGGCTGGCGTACGAGCGGGACCTGGCCTGGCGCGCCAGCCACCACCCGGGCACCGGGCTGTTGATGGTCCAGGCCCTGGCCGAACGGCTGGACAGCCGTGCGGACCCCTACACGGTCATCCACGTGCAGCTGCGCGGATTGCAGCTGGTGACCGATACCCTGGGCCGCGAGGCCGGCGAGGAGGTGCTGCAGGCGGTGGTGGCGCGGCTGGGCGCGCTCGGCCTGCGCTACGGGCTGCTGGCCTACCAGCCGGCGGAGGACTTCGTCCTGGCGGTGACTGCCACGCACGAAGCGGAGCGCGCGTTGCGGGCGGTGCGCGACACCGTGTCCGAGCCGGTGCGCGGGCGCGACTCCTTCCACCAGCTGGAGCCGCGCATCGGCGTGGCCGTGTGTCCGGACGATGGCAGCCGCGCCGACCAGGTGCTGGGCCATGCCGCGAAGGCCGCGCATGCCGCGCGCGAGAACGGCGTGGTGGTGCTGCGCTTCGACCAGGCCCTGGCGCGCCGCCATGCCGAACGCCTGCAGCTGGCCGGACGCATCCACCTGGCCATCGAACGCAACGAATTCGAGCTGCATTTCCAGCCGATCCGGCATGCCGCCAGCGGTGCGCCGGCGCTGCTGGAGGCTCTGTTGCGCTGGCCGCAGCCCGGCGGCGGCTACATTCCGCCGGCGGACTTCATCCAGCTGTGCGAGGACACCGGGCAGATCATCGCGCTCGGCCGCTGGGTGATCCAGGCCGCCGCGCGTGCCGGCCAGGTGCTGGCCGCCAATGGCTGGGCGGGCCTGCCGGTCGCGGTCAACGTGTCGGCGATGCAGCTGTTCAACACCGACCTGGCCGGGGATTTCGTGCGTGCCGCGGCGGCCTGCGGGCTGCCGCCGGGCGCGCTGCAGATGGAATTGACCGAGAGCAGCCTGATGCGCAATCCGGCGCAGGCGATGCAGGTGCTGGAGCGGATGAACGCCAACGGGTTCGCGGTCGCGCTGGACGACTTCGGCACCGGCTTCTCCAGCATGTCCTACCTGCAGCACCTGCCGCTGGATGCGCTGAAGATCGACCGTGCCTTCGTCGCCGATGTCGAGCGCAACCCGCGCAATGCCGCCATCTGCCGCGCGCTGCTGTCGCTGGGCCACGGCATGGGCCTGGTGGTGGTGGCCGAGGGCGTGGAGACGCAGGGACAGCTGGACTGGCTGGTGGCGCACGGCTGCGACCAGGTGCAGGGCTACCTGCTCGGGCGGCCGCGTCCGCTGGCCGAGCTGCTGGCGTCGCTGGGACCGGCGTGACGCTCAGCGCGACGGCGCGGCCGGGTCCTCGCCCGCCAGGCGCTGGACCAGATAGTCGATGAAGCTGCGCACCTTCGGCGCCAGATGGCTGCGGCTGGGGTACACCGCATGGATCCCGACCGGCGGCAGGTGCCAGTCCGGCCGCAAGCGGCCTGCGGCCAGCGCCGGAGCGACGATGAAGTCGGGCTGGGCGATGATGCCCATGCCGGCGATCGCGGCCTCGCGCAGCACGTCGCCGTTGTTGGCGCGCAGGTGCGCCTGCACGGGCACGTCCACGGTCCGCCCCTGCGGGCCCTGCAGTTGCCAGCTGTCGCCGCCGGCCCAGTAGCTGTAGGCCAGGCAGCGGTGGGCGGCCAATTGCTCCGGTGCCTGCGGGACGCCTTCCCGCTCCAGGTAGGCGGGGGCCGCGCACAGCAGGATCCGCGCCTGTGCCAGGCGCCGTGCGATCAGCGCCGGCGCCGGCGCGCGGCTGATACGGATGGCCAGGTCGAAGCCTTCTTCGACGATGTCCACCTGCCGGTCGGACAGCGAGAGGTCCAGCGCGACCTCCGGATGGTCATGGGCGTAGCCGGGCAGCAGCGGGGCCAGGCGGGCGATGCCGTAGCTGACCGGGGCGCTGATCCGCAGTCGTCCCGACGGTTGCAGCGACTGCGCGCTGACCGAGGCTTCCAGCGCATCGAACTCGGCGAGCAGCTGTACGCAGCGCTGGTAGTAGGCGGCCCCGATGCTGGTGGTGCCCACCCGCCGTGTGGTGCGGTTGAGCAGGCGGGCGGACAGGCGCTTTTCCAGCGCCGCGATCTGCCGGGTGACCGCGGCGGGGGACAGCTCGAGCGCCTCGGCCGCGGCGCTGAAGCCGTTGCGCTCGACGACGGCGACGAACACACGCATGGCATCGAGAGTGTCCATTGTTCCTGCTTCGGCAATAAAACGTTGAATCCGAGGGTATTTGTCGGAGGCGCCGGCGGCAATAACCTGAGTCTCCCCGTCGCATCCGCGTGGAGACCGCCATGCCGCTCATGCCGTCGCTGTACCTGTCCCATGGATCGCCGATGACCGCGCTGCAGCCCGGCGCGGTGGGCGCGCGGCTGGCGGAGCTGGCCGCGGCGTTGCCGCGCCCGCGGGCCATCGTGGTGGCCTCCGCGCACTGGCTGGCGCCGGCGCCGCGGGTATCGGCCGCGCCGGTGCCGGAGACCCTGCACGACTTCACCGGGTTCCCGGACGCGCTGTACCGGCTGCACTACCCGGCGCCGGGTGCGCCGGCGCTCGCCGAAGAAGTCGCTGCGCACCTGGCCGCTGCCGGCCTGCCGGCCACCCTCGATCCGCAGCGCGGCCTGGACCACGGTGCGTGGGTGCCGCTGCGCTATCTGTATCCCCGGGCCGACGTCCCGGTGCTGCAGCTGTCGATCCAGCCGCGGCTCGGCCCCGTCCACCAGTTCGCGCTGGGGCGTGCGCTGGCACCGTTGCGGGCCCGGGGCGTGCTGGTCATCGGCTCCGGCAGCCTCACCCACAATCTGCACGAGCAGCGCGGCTACCCACCGGGCGCGGAAGCTCCGTACGTGCGCCCCTTCACCGGCTGGGTGGAGGCGCGGCTTGCCGCCGATGACCTCCCGGCGCTGTTCGACTATCGCCGGCAGGCGCCGTTCGCCGCCCAGGCGCATCCGACCGACGAGCACCTGCTGCCGCTGTATGTCGCGATGGGCGCCGTCGGCTCGGAGCGGCTGGGCGCGCGCCGCATCGAAGCCGGCATCGAGCTGGGCTTCCTGGCCATGGACCTCTACCGCTTCGACGGCGCCGCCTGAGGCGCGCGGCTCCTCACCGGAGACGGCCGCGCGCTGTGGTAGTTTTTCCGGCGGTATTCCAACCGTCGCTGCCGTGGTGGTGACTTCGTGGAAAGAGCATGCACACGATCGAAGTCGTTCTGGCGATGCTGGTGGCGGTGGTCGCCAGCGGCTACCTGGTAAGAATCCTGCCGTTCTCGCTGCCCTTGCCGCTGGTGCAGATCGGCCTGGGGGCGCTGATCTCCGGTGTCTTCAAGCGCGGGCACGCGCTGGAACCGGACATGTTCTTCCTGCTGTTCCTGCCGCCGCTGCTGTTCCTGGACGGTTGGCGCATCCCCAAGCAGGGGCTGTTCCGCGACAAGGGGGCGATCCTGGAGCTGGCGTTCGGCCTGGTGGTGTTCACCGTGGTCGGTGCCGGCCTGCTGATCCACTGGCTGATCCCGGCGATGCCGCTGGCGGTGGCCTTCGCGCTGGCGGCGATCGTGTCGCCGACCGATCCGGTGGCGGTCGGCGCCATCGCCTCGCGTGCGCCCATCCCCAAGCGCCTGATGCACATCCTGGAAGGCGAGTCGCTGCTCAACGATGCCTCCGGCCTGGTCTGCTTCCGTTTCGCGGTGGCGGCGGTGATGACCGGCAGCTTCTCCCTGGCACAGGCGTCGCTGACCTTCCTGTGGCTGGCGTTCGCCGGGCTGGCCATCGGCGTGGCGGTGACCCTGGGGGTGTCCACGTTCCAGCGCTGGCTGTGGCGTTCGTTCGGCGAGGAGCCGGGCGCGGCATTGCTGGTCAACCTGCTGATCCCGTTCGCGGCCTACCTGCTGGCCGAGGAGTTCAAGGCCTCCGGCATCCTGGCCGCGGTCGCCGCCGGCATCACCATGAGCTATGTCGAATTGACCGGACGCGTCAGCGGCAGCATGCGGGTGCAGCGCGCGGCGGTGTGGAACACCGTGCAGTTCAGCTTCAACGGCATCATGTTCGTGCTGCTGGGCGAGCAGCTGCCCGGCATCGTGCAGCGCGCGGCGGACACCATCGCGGTCACCGGCCACGACGCCTGGTGGTGGCTGCTGGTGTACGTGGTGGCGATCAACGCGGTGCTGTTGGCGCTGCGGCTGGCCTGGGTCTGGCTGTCGCTGCGCTGGAACCTGCTGCGCGCGCGCTGGCGGGGCGAGGCGCGTGCCGCGACCACGTCCTGGCGGGTGGTGCTGGCGATGTCGGTGGCCGGGGTGCGCGGTGCCATCACCCTGGCCGGCGTGCTGACCCTGCCGCTGATGGTGCCCGGCGGCGAGCCGTTCCCCGCGCGCGACCTGGTGATCTTCCTCGCCGCGGCGGTGATCCTGGTCTCGCTCTGCAGCGCCAGCCTGCTGCTGCCGCGGCTGCTCAAGGGCCTGGAGCTGCCCAAGGACGACGATGGCCGGCGCGAGGAGGACCTGGCGCGCACGCTGTCCTCCAGGGCCGCGCTGGCGGCGGTGGAGCGGACGCGGCAGCAGCTGGTGAGCGGCCAGCCCACCTCCAACGTGCAGCTGTACAACGATGCCGCGGCGCGGGTCAGCCTGTTGTACCAGCGCAACCTGGAGCGCGGCCTCGGGCCGGACGAGGATCCGGAGAAGGTGCGGCGCATGGAACAGGCCTACCGCAGCCTGCGCGCCGCCGGGCTCACGGCCGAGCGCGAGGAGCTGTTCCGCCTGACCCGCCGCGGACAGGTGTCCGACGAGATCGCGCGCCGGATGATCCGCAACCTGGACCTGCTGGAAAGCCGGCAGCGCGGCTAGGCGGCGCGGGCCCGGGCCCGGCGCCGCCGGGGGACTGCCTCAGCCGAGGAAATACGGTTCGACCGCGCCGGCGATCTTCAGGGTCATCGGATTGCCGCGGCGGTCGCGGGCCTTGCCGGCCTGCACCCGGATCCAGCCTTCGCTGACCGAGTATTCCTCCACGTCGTCGCGCTCGATGCCGTTGAAGCGCACCCCGACGCCACGCTCGAGCGCGGCCGGATCGTGGAAGGGGCTGCCGGGATTGACCGCCAGGCGGTCGGGAGGGGTGTCGCTCATGTCGTCCGAGGGTGAAGGCCGGAAGAGCCTTCTTCGCAGCCGGAAAGGATAACCGGTGCGGCCGCCGCCTTCCGCTGCGCCGCGCCCGCCGGCAGAATGCGGCTCATCGCCCCGTGGAGAAGACGTCCGTGCCCGACAACAGCGCCGATTACGAGGATTCCGACGAACGTGTGCCGGAGTTCGACGGCGACGACCACCCCGCACGGGTGTGGAACCTGCTCTGGCTGATCAACCCGGGCGACGAGGACGCGGCGCTGCAGCAGTTCGATGCCTGGCGCGAGGCGCGCGCCGGTGCCGAAGAGGACGGCGCCGGCGAGGCCTGGCTGTGGGACCTCAAGGACGCCATCGACTGGCGGGCGGGGTTCCACGTGGACGCGGCGGACGTGGAGTCGTTCGTGGCCGCGCTCGATGAGCTGGCCGCGCGCTGGAACCTGGCCATCGACTGGGGCGGGGACCTGGACGACGAGGACTTCACCGCGGACCTGGACGTGGCCACGCTGATGGGCACCGCCTACGACCGCCTGCGCGAGCACGGCTATTCGCTCTGGGCCTGGAATACCGGCGGCGGCAGCCATGCGGGCTGGATCGCGCTCAGCCGCGACGACGAGGCGATGCTGGCGTTGTGCTCGCTGCTGGGCGTGGAAGTGCGCCCGGGCAGCGACGCTTTCTGATCCCCTTACCCGCGGGTGCGGGAGGCGTGCCGCCCCCGGGTGTCGCCGGCGGCTGCGGCGGATCGGCCACAGCCGCGGCACCCCCGGGCCGCGGCTAGGCTTGGTACTGGGCGCGGGCGTTGGCGATCACCCGGCGCACCTGGGCACGGTCGACGTGCCGGGAGATCGGCCGCGCGCCCAGGGCGATGGCCTGCGCGCGCAGCGCCGCCGGCACGTCGTAATGCGCGCCGCTGGGACGGTTCTGGAACGCACGCCGCGGTATCCCGAGCTGCTGCGCCATGGCATGCAGCTCGGGCAGGGTGTCGGCCATCAGGTGCGCCCAGCGCTCGCCGCGCCAGGGATGCACCGCATCGTCGACATACACCGCCACGGCCGTCCGGGGCTCAGGCCCTGGGGGCGCCGTCGTCGGCCGCGGTGTCCGGTGCCGGCGCAGCAGGGTCGGCATCGGCATCGGCATCGGCCGGAGCGCCGTCGGCGTCCCGCACCTCGCCGGTACCGTCAGCGTCTTCGGCGCCTTCGAACTCGGACACCAGGCCGGCCAGGTAGTCGTCGGCGGTCTGGCCTTCGTCGGCCGCCAGGTCGTCGATCATCTGCTGCAGGGCCGCCGAGTACTCCAGGGTGACCTTGCGGCCTTCCTTCTCCTGCACGTTGGCCAGGTGCTTGAGCATGGCCAGCATCGGCACCGGGTTGTCGGCGTTGCCCATGGTCTGGCCGCCGATGGCCAGCAGCCATTCGCTGCCCTGCAGGCCGATGGCGGCCACCACCTGGCCTTCCTCGTTGACCAGCGCGGCATGGTTCTGGACCGGCTGCTGGGCGTTCAGGCGGGCGAACGGACGGCGCGGGGCCTGCTTCTTGCGCTTGTCGCGCTTGGCTTTGGACTGCTTGGACATGGTCATCCGGCAAAAGGGAAACGGCCGCCATTGTAGGCGCCTGTCCCGGCGGGCGCGGCACGGGCGCCGCCGGCATGGCCGGGGACGTGCTGCGGGGACGCGGATACACGGGCCCCGCGGCGGCCCGCTCAGCCGGCGCGCGCGCTCTCGGCGCCGCCGCGCCGCAACGGGTCCGGCCATGCGGCCCCCTGCTCGACGAACCGCAGCGAGACCGAGTTCAGGCAGTGCCGTTCGCCGGTCGGTGGCGGCCCGTCCGGGAACACGTGGCCGAGATGGCTGCCGCAGCGCGCGCAGACGATCTCGGTGCGCACCATGCCGTGGCTGGCATCGTGCACGCGGCCGACATGCGCGGGATCGAACGGCGCGAAGAAGCTGGGCCAGCCGGTGCCGGAGTCGAATTTGGCGCTGGAGCGGAACAGCGGCAGGCCGCACAGCCGGCAGCCATAGACGCCCTCGCGCTTGTTGTCCAGGAACACGCCGCAGAACGGCGCCTCGGTGCCATGGTGCAGCAGGACGCGCTGCTCCTCGCTGCTGAGGCCGGCCACCAGGGCCGCGCGCTGGGCGCTGTCGGGGGGAGTCAGGTCGAAGGCGGTCATGGCACGGCATCCTTGGGACGGATACCAATGGTAGGGTCGGGCGGCGGCCGGTCCAAGGCCGCCTTCATGGCGGCACACAAGTGGGCAACGGGCGAAAAGGAGACGCGGATGAACTGGACGGGATATGCGCTGTTGGCGGTGCTGATGGCCGTGCCGGCGTCCGCACAGGCGCAGTTGAGGCCGCCGTCCGCGCCGACCGCGACGCGTCCGGTGGCATTGCCGGAGCCGCCGCCGTCGTCGGCCGCCCCGCGTGAATCACGGCGGGAGGATGCGCGTCCGGCGGCACCGCCGCCGGCCGGCAAGCCGAAGCCGGCCGTGCCGCCGCCCCCGGCGCGGCCGATCTACGACAGCAAGGGCCAGCCGGCACCGTACCTGCGGCAGACCAGCCCGGGCCGCGTGCTGGATACGCGTACCAACCGCTATTACGACACGGTGCCCAAGGGGGTCGGCCAGCAGGTGGTGCCACCGCCGGCCGGCACCCGCTGAACCGCGCGGCGCCGGGTCCTGCACGGCAGGGCCCCGCCTGCAAGGCTCCTGCGCAGCGCCTGGCCGCGCGACACGGGCATTGCCCGAAAGCCGCGACATGGCGCCGTGCGGCACGGCTACTCGGCGATGGGCAGGTACAGGGTCTCCTTGACCTCTTCCATCACGATGTAGCTCTTGGACTCGCGCACATGCGGCAGGCTCAGCAGGGTGCTGCCGAGCAGCTTGCGGTAGGAGGCCATCTCGCTGATGCGGGCCTTGAGCAGGTAGTCGAAGTCGCCCGACACCAGGTGGCATTCCAGGACATTGGGCAGCTTGACCGCCGCGCGCCGGAACTCCTCGAAGATGTCCCCGGACTTGTAGGCCAGGCTGATCTCCACGAACACCAGCAGCCCGGCCTTCACGTAGTGCGGGTCGAGCCGCGCGTAGTAGCCGGTGATCACCCCCTCGCGCTCCAGCCGGCGCACGCGCTCGGTGCAGGGCGTGGTGGACAGGCCGATGCGCTCGCCCAGCTCGGTGAAGGAGATGCGCCCCTCGGACTGCAGGACGCGCAGGATCTTGCGGTCGATCTTGTCCAGTTCGCGGCTGCGGGCGGCCATGGCACTCTGGCGTTATGTGAAGGACATGAGAGATTACCCTGTTTTGCCGGACAATAAAGGTAAAAGCACTGGCATTAACCGAATATACTGCATCGTTCATGGTGCCTGCCCGGAGAAGGGCAGGGAATTGATGCAGTCCAAGCCTGCCGATGCGCCTGCTGCGCACGGACCGTCGGCGGGCCGGTTCGGGGAGTAGACGATGCGGGTTCTGATACTCGGCAGTGGTGTGATCGGCACGACCAGTGCCTGGTACCTGCGACAGGCAGGGCATGAGGTGACGGTCGTGGACCGCGAGCCGGGTCCCGCGCTGGAGACCAGTTTCGCCAACGCCGGCCAGCTGTCCTTCGGGTACACCTCGCCGTGGGCGGCGCCGGGCGTGCCGCTGAAGGCGGTCAAGTGGCTGTTCCAGGAACATGCGCCGCTGGCGATCCGCCCCACCGCCGACCTGGCCCAGTACCGCTGGCTGTGGCAGATGCTGCGCAACTGCACCGCCGGCCGCTACGCGGTCAACAAGGCGCGCATGGTGCGGATGTCCGACTACAGCCGCGACTGCATCAACGAGCTGCGCGCGGCCACCGGCATCGACTACGAAGGCCGCCGCCTGGGCACCACCCAGCTGTTCCGGACCCAGCAGCAGCTCGATGCCGCGGCCCAGGACATCGAGGTGCTGCGGCAGTACGGCGTGCCCTACGAAGTGCTGGACCGCCAGGGCATCGTGCGGGTGGAGCCGGCGCTGGCGAGCAAGGCCGACAGCCTGGTCGGGGCCCTGCGGCTGCCGGAAGACCAGACCGGCGACTGCCAGCTGTTCACCCGCAAGCTGGCGGCCCTGGCGGCCGCGGCCGGTGTCGAGTTCCGCTTCGGGCAGACCGTGACCGGGCTGCAGCGCGACGGCGACCGCATCACCGGGGTGCGCATCGGCGACACGGTGGAGACCGCCGACCGCTACGTGGTGGCCCTGGGCAGCCATTCCTCGCGCTTGCTGGCACCGCTGGGCATGCGCCTGCCGGTGTACCCGCTCAAGGGGTATTCGCTGACCCTGCCGATCACCGATGCGGCGATGGCGCCGACCTCGACCATCCTGGACGAGAGCTACAAGGTGGCGGTGACCCGCTTCGAGGACCGCATCCGGGTCGGCGGCATGGCCGAGGTGACCGGCTACGACCTGTCGCTGGACCCGCGCCGCCGGGTGACGCTGGAGAAAGTGGTCAACGACCTGTTCCCGCAGGGCGGCGACCTGTCGCGCGCCGAGTTCTGGGCCGGCCTGCGCCCGGCCACGCCGGACGGCACGCCGGTCATCGGTGCCACGCCCTGCCGCAACCTGTTCCTCAACACCGGCCATGGGACCCTGGGCTGGACCATGGCCGCCGGGTCCGGCCGCTACCTGGCCGACCTGATCGACGGCAGGACGCCGCAGATCAGCAGCGAGGGCCTGGACATCTTCCGCTACGGCGGCAGCGGGGTGCGCTGATGCGCCCGGCACAGGCACTGATCGACCTGGAGGCGCTGCGCCACAACTACCGGCTGGCGCGGAAGTTGGGCGGCGGCAAGGCGCTGGCGGTGATCAAGGCCGATGCCTACGGGCATGGCGCGGTCGCCTGCGCGCGCGCGCTGGAGCAGGACGCCGACGGGTTCGGCGTGGCCTGCATCGAGGAAGCGCTGGAGCTGCGCCGCGCCGGCATCACCCGGCCGATCCTGCTGCTGGAGGGCTTCTTCGATGCCGCCGAGCTGCCGCTGATCGTCGAGCACGATCTGTGGACCGCGGTGGCCTCGCCCTGGCAGGTGGAGGCCATCGCGGCGTTCGTGAGCGCCGCGCCGCTGCAGCTGTGGTTGAAGCTGGACAGCGGCATGCACCGCCTGGGCCTGACCCTGGAGGAGTTCCGTGCGGCCCATGCGCGGCTGTCGGCGTTGCCGCAGGTTGCACCGATGGTGCTGATGAGCCACCTGGCGCGCGCCGACGAACTGGACAGCCCGCGCACGCTGGAGCAGTTGGCGATGTTCGAGCGCGCCATCGCGGGCCTGGAGGGCGAGACCAGCCTGTGCAATTCACCGGCACTGCTGGGCTGGCCACAGCTGCGCAGCGACTGGGTACGGCCGGGGCTGATGCTCTACGGCGCCGATCCGCTGTATCCGCAGGCCGGTCCCCATGCCGGCGAGCTGCGTCCGGTGATGACCCTGCAGTCGCGGGTGATCGCGGTGCGCGAGATCGCCACCGGCGAACCGCTGGGCTATGGCGCGCGGTTCGTCGCACCGCGGCCGACGCGGGTCGGCGTGGTGGCCATGGGCTATGCCGATGGCTACCCGCAGTTCGCCCCGAACGGCACGCCGGTGCTGATCGACGGCGTGGACGGTGCGCTGATCGGCCGGGTGTCGATGGACATGCTCACCGTGGACCTCACCGACCATCCGCGTGCCGGCGTGGGCAGCCTGGTCCAGCTGTGGGGAGACTCGCCGACCCTGTCCGAGCTGGCGCCACGCTGCAACACCAGCGCCTACCGGCTGCCGTGCAGCCTCAAGCGCACGCCGCGGGTCTACCTGCAGCAGCAGCCGTCCTGACGGAAAAGGAAGCGGGAACAGGAACGGAAAAGGGCCGCGGATGCGGCCCTTTCCTGTTCCAGCGACGATGCCGCGCGGCGATCAGAGTCCGGCGGTGCTGCGGTCCTGGCGCAGTTCGCGGCGCAGCCAGTCGTCGAGCAGGCGCTTCTCATAGCGCAGCGGGTCGGTATCGGACAGGCGGGTGGGGCCGTACAGGTAGGCGTTGTCCACCAGCTTGCGCTCGCCCTGGTCGATCACCTGGCCCTGCGCGTCGGTGAGGGTGAACTGCAGGCTGATCCGCGGCGGGTAGATGTCGCGCATGAAGCGCACATCGTCCAGGCGCGTGCCATGCCACGGCTCGTAGTCGCCGGCGCGCTTGATGTCGGTGAGGGTGACGGCCAGCTGCTGGTCGCCGGGCAGCTCGCGCGCGGCCTGCTTGCGCAGGTGCTCGGCCAGCTTCACGACCCAGTCGCCACGCTGGGCCTCCCAGCGGTTGCGGCTCTGGCGCAGCTCGGCGAACCCGGACGGATCGTTCCACTGCACCTGCACCGGCCCGTCGGCAGGCAGGGCGCGGGCGGCCTGTGGATCGGCGACATTGTTGCCGGGGCGTGCGTGCGCGGTGCCGGCTGCCAGCAGGCAGGCAAGCACCAGGGCGGCGGTAATCGGGGTCTTCATGGGGAACCTCCGCGGACGGGCGTCGTCAGCAGTGTGGGGGCGCCGGCCGCCGTCGGCAACCGTGTTTTCCGCCGCCGGGCGATGACCGTTGCGGTCGATTCATCATCACACCGTGTGGATACACTGCCGAACAGACTGATGGAACACGACGCCGTGCCGACACGCCCCGCCAACGCCTTGTCCATGCAGCCGACCCCCACCATCCCCATGTCGACGCCGGAGGGCGGTGCGCTGGATAGCCTGCCGCTGTACCAGGAAGTGTTCGAGGCGGTGGGTACCGGGTTCTGCGTGATCGAAGTGCTGTTCGAGCAGGCCTGCGCGGTGGATTTCATCCACTGGAAGGTCAACGCGGCCTTCGAGCGCATCACCGGGTTGTCCGGTGTGGTCGGGCGCAGGGCCACCGAGGTGTTGCCGGGGCTGGACGACTACTGGTTCCGGGTATTCGGCCGGGTGGTGAACGAGGGCGTCCCGGCGCAGTTCGAGCGCTACCTGCCGCAGCTCGGGCGCTGGTATTCGGTGGAGGCGGTGCGGCTGGGGCCGGCGCCGGAGCGGCGGGTCGCGGTGTTGTTCTTCGACATCTCGCTGCGCAAGCAGGTCGAGACCGATCTGGCCGAGAGCGAGGCGCGCTTCAGTGCGCTGGCCGACGGCCTGCCGATGCCGGTATGGGTGCTGGACGACCTGGGCCGGGTGCGCTTCGTCAACAGTGCCTTCGGCAGCTTCTTCGGGCTTGGCGCCGAGCAGCCGTTCGGGCCGCGCTGGTGGGTCTCGCTGCTGCATCCGGCGGACCTGAAGGTGTTCGAGTACGCGCTGGACGAGGCGCTGAAGAACGAGAGCGAGCTGCATGTGAACGCACGCCTGCGCCGCCACGACGGGCAATGGCGCTGGCTGGAGATGAACGCGGTTCCGCGTTTTGCCGCCGACGGCCGGTTCGTCGGTCTTGCCGGCAACAGTCCGGACGTCACCGAGCGCCGCGAGATCGACATGGGCCGCGAGGAGCTGCTCGAGGCCGAGCGCGCCGCGCGCAATGCCGCCGAGGCCACCACCCGGATGAAGGACGAGTTCCTGGCCACGCTGTCGCACGAGCTGCGCACGCCGTTGACCACCATCCTGGGCTGGAGCGAACTGCTGCTGCAGCGGATGGAGGCCGAGCACCCGATGCGTCGCGGGGTGGAGGTGATCGCCAGCAGCGCGATGGCGCAGAAGCGGCTGATCTCGGACATGCTCGACCTGAGCAGCATGCTGCTCGGCAAGGTGCAGCTGGAGGCGGAGGTGGTGGACCTCGCCGAGCAGGTCCACGAAGCCGTGCGCCTGCAGGAACTGGTCGCGCAGGAGAAGTCGCAGGCGTTGCGGGTGGCCGTGCCATCCTCGCCCTGCCTGGTGCTGGGCGACGCCACCCGGCTGCAGCAGGTGCTGTGGAACCTGCTGTCCAATGCGATCAAGTTCACGCCGGCCCACGGGGAAGTGGATGTGCTGCTGTGGCGCGACCGGGCGCACTACGTGGTGGACGTGCGCGACAACGGCGACGGCATCGCACCGGAATTCCTGGCGCACCTGTTCAGCCGTTTCAGCCAGGCCGACAGCACCACCACGCGCCGGCACGGCGGGCTCGGCCTGGGGCTGGCGATCGTGCAGCAGCTGGCCGAACTGCATGGCGGCTCGGTGACCGCCGAAAGCCCTGGGGCCGGGCACGGCGCGACGTTCCGCATGCGCCTGCCGGCCTACCGCGCGCAGAGTGCCGACAACCCGCGCCGCGCGGTGCGGCGGCCGACACCGGGGATCCAGGTCGTGGCCGCGCAGTCCCTGGCCGGCCTGCGCATCCTGGCGGTGGAGGACCAGCCGGAGGTGCTGGCCTATCTCCGTCGCGTGCTGGAAGAGCAGGGCGCACGGGTGGTGGCGGCGGTGTCCGCGGCCGAGGCGCTGGAGCAGCTGGACCTGCGCGGCGCGGAGGGATTCGACGTGCTGGTCAGCGATATCGGCATGCCCGGCATGGACGGCTATGGCCTGGTGCGCACGCTGCGCGAGACCCTGGGCGTGTCCGCGGGGGAGCTGCCGGCGGTGGCGGTGACCGCACTGGCGCGCGACGACGACCGCCGCCGGGCGATCGCGGCGGGCTTCCAGAACCATGTGACCAAGCCCTACAGCGTGGCCCAGCTGGTCGGCGCGATACGCCAGGCGTGCATGGCCGGTTGAGCCCGGGCACCTGCGCGGGTCGCTAGAATGGCCGGCCCTGTCCCGCCGCCCGTACCGCGATGGCCGCTTCCCAAGACGCTCCCCTGCAGACGCTGTTCCTTCCCTTCGCCAGCGGCGCGCTGGCCTGGCCGCAGGCGCCGGTGCTGTTCCTGCGCGCGCGCGAGGGCTGGGCGCTGCGCACCCATGCCGCGGCCGCCCGGCTGGTCTGCGTGCAGGGCTTCCGGCCGTTCGCGCAGGCCCTGGAGGACGGCGGCTGGACACTGCGCGAGGAAGCCGATTTGGAGGCGTCCGACGACCGTTTCCCGCTGGTGCTGGCGCTGCCCCCGCGGCAGCGCGACGAGGCCCGCGCGCTGCTGGCGCGGGCGTTGGCACGGGTGGCGCCGGGCGGTGTGCTGCTCGCCTGCCAGGCCAACAACGAGGGCGCGCGCTCGGGCGAAGGCGACCTGCAGCAGCTGGCCGGCCTGGGGGGCAAGTTGACCAAGCACCATTGCCGTGCGTTCTGGACCGGGCCGCTCGATGGCGGCCACGACGAGGCCCTGCGGACCCGCTGGGCGGCACTGGATGCGCCGCGTCCGATCCTGGACGGGCGCTTCCGCAGCCGCCCCGGCGTGTTCGCCTGGGACCGCATCGACCCGGCCTCGGCGCTGTTGGCGGAGCAGTTGCCGGCCGACCTGGCCGGGCAGGGAGCCGACCTGGGCGCCGGCTGGGGCTACCTGTCCGCCGAGGTGCTGGCGCGTTGCCCGCAGGTCGCCGGGCTGGACCTGTACGAAGCCGACGCCCGCGCCCTGGCGCTGGCCCGTGACAACCTGGCCGGCCAGCGCGCACGGCTGGCCTTCCACTGGCACGACGTCACCGCCGGCATCGACGGCCGCTACGACTTCGTCGTCTGCAATCCACCGTTCCATACGCCCGCGCGGCAGGACCGGCCGGACATCGGCCAGCGCTTCATCGCGGTGGCGGCGCAGGCGCTGCGCCCCGGAGGGCGGCTGTTCCTGGTCGCCAACCGGCACCTGCCCTACGAGCAGATCCTCAGCGCGCATTTCGGGGAGGTGCGGGTAGCGGCCGAGCGCGACGGCTTCAAGGCGATCGTCGGCATCCGCGGTGGGCGCCCGTGAAGCTGGTCAAGCACATCGCCAATCTTGGCTATGGCAGCCGCAAGCAGGTGCAGTGGCTGTTCCGCGAAGGGCGCGTGACCGATGCCGGCGGTGAGGTGCTGTACGCCGACGACACGGTCGGCCACGACGCCATCCGCATCGACGGCGAGCCGCTGGACCCGCCGCCGGGCCTGGTCCTGATGCTGCACAAGCCGGCCGGCTACACCTGTTCGACCAAGGACCAGGGGCGGCTGGTCTACGACCTGCTGCCGCCGCGCTTCCGCGGGCGTTCGCCGCTGCTGTCGACGGTGGGGCGGCTGGACCGCGACACCAGCGGCCTGCTGCTGATGACCGACGACGGCGCGCTGCTGCACCGGATCGTGTCGCCGAAATCGCGCCTGGACAAGGTCTACGACGCGCAGCTGGCGCAGGACCTGCGCGGCGACGAGGCGGCGGCCTTCGCCAGTGGCGGCCTGATGCTGGAGTCGGAGGACCGGCCGCTGCTGCCGGCCGAGCTCGAGGTGCTGGGCCCGCGCCAGGCACGGCTGACCCTGCACGAAGGCCGCTACCACCAGGTGCGGCGGATGTTCGCCGCGGTCGGCAACCATGTCCAGGCGCTGCACCGCCGCGCGGTCGGTGGGCTGCGGCTGGGGGACCTGGAAGAGGGCCGGTGGCGGCCGCTGGACGCCGCCGACCTGCAGCAGCTGTTTGGAGACGCGCGATGACCGCGGGGCTGGAGCTAGCGGTACGGCCGCAGGCGGTGATCTTCGACATGGACGGGCTGATGCTCGACAGCGAGCGGGCGCTGCTCGGCTGCCTGGCGCAGGCGGGCGCCGAGGCCGGGCACGACCTGCCGCAGGCGTTCCTGCTGTCGCTGATCGGTTCGAGCGATGCGCTCACGCGGCAGCGCATCGCCGGACAGATCGGCGCCGACGCCGTCGACGGCCTGCTGCGGGCGTCGTATGCGCGGTACGACGTGCTGGTCGCCGCCGGCGTGCCGCACCGGCCCGGCATCGTCGAGCTGCTGGAGCTGCTCGCCGCGCATGGGGTGCCGCGTGCGGTGGCGACCTCCACCCGGCGTCCGCTGGCGCTGCGCAAGCTGGAAAGCGCCGGCCTGCTCGGCTATTTCGAGCATGTGGCGACCAGCAGCGACGTTGCCCATCCCAAGCCGGCGCCGGACATCTACCTGCTGGCCGCGCGCAGCCTGGGCGTGGACCCGCGGCACTGCCTGGCGCTGGAGGATTCGCCCACCGGCGTGCGTGCGGCGCTGGCCGCGGGAATGACCGTGGTGCAGGTGCCCGACCTGCTGGAGCCGGATGCCGGCGTGCGTGCGCTGGGCCACGCCATCGCCGGGTCGCTGCACGACGTGCGCGGACTGCTGCAGCCCTTGTTGTCCGCGTAGAGCGGCGCCCCGCCGGAGCATTGCCGGCCAGGCCCCGCCGGGCGCTGCCCGGCGCTACGGACCCGCAGCGATCCGTCCTGCCGTATAGGGCGGGGGCGATGCCCCGCCCGGGCTTCCCCGGCGGAGAAGGCGCATCACTCCCCGGCCAGCAACCTGTTCCAGCCCTCCACGCCCAGCCTGTCCAGCGTGGCGATGTTGCGCTCGACGATCACGTCCGGGTCCGGGAACGCCGCCACCGCGCGTTCCACGCTGTCCTCGCGCAGCAGGTGCAGGATGGGATAGGGCGCGCGGTTGGTGTAGTTGCTCACGTCGTCCGGTGCGGTGCCGGCGAACTGGTAGCGGGGGTGGAAGCTGGCCACCTGCAGGATCCCCTGCAGGTCCAGGGCCTCCACCGCCGCTTCGGCGCTGCCGAGGAAATCGTTGTAGTCGAGGAAATCGTCCAGGACCCGCGGGTGCACGATCAGGGTGGTGTCGACCTGGTCGGCGGGGGTGTCGCGCAGCCGCAGCAGCTCCTCGGCCAGCTGCTCCAGCAGGGCTTCCGGGGTGGTGGCGTCGCTGAGCACGAAGCGCACCTGTTGCTTGATGTACACCGCCTTGGCGAACGGGCACAGGTTCAGCCCGATGACGGCCTTCTCCAGCCAGTGGCGGGTGAGGGCGATGGGGTCGGCGTCGGTATCGGTCATGGCGGGCACGCGGGCGGGCTGGGCAGGCGATTGTAGAGGCCGGCGCCGGGCGCCGCCGCCACGCGGTCATCGCGGCGCCGTTCACTGTCCGCAAACTGGAGACCGCGCATGGTGGGACGCCCCGACACGGCTGCCGCCCCGGGGGACACGGCCGGTGGCGGGCGGGCAACGCCGCGGCACGCGGATCCGCGGGCGGCAGGAACGACGCAAAGGAGCATTCGACAATGGTGACACCGGGTTTTCTTCCTGCCGGACTGTGGGCAGGCAAGCTGTTCGATGGCCGCTGGCAGGCCGGGAGCAGCGTGCAACCGGTGCTGGAACCGGCTACCGGCACGGTGCTGGGCAGCATCGCGACGGCCGATCCGGCGCAGGTCGCGCGTTCGGCCGCGGCGGCGGCCCGGGCGCAGCGCGACTGGGCCGGCATGCCGTATGAAGACCGTGCCCAGGTATTGCGCCGCGCCGCGCAGCTGGCGGAGGAGCATGGCGCGGACATCGTCGAGTGGCTGGTGCGCGAGTCCGGCTCGACCCGGCTGAAGGCGGGGTTCGAGGCGAAAATCAGTGCCAAGGCACTCCACGAGGCGGCGGCGCTGCCGTCGCGCAGCATCGGCGAGATGCTGCCGTCCAGCCCCGGCCGGCTGAGCCTGGCGCGTCGCCGTCCGCTGGGCGTGGTGGGAGTGATCTCGCCGTTCAACTTTCCTCTCTATCTGGCCATGCGTGCGGTGGCGCCGGCGTTGGCGCTGGGCAATGCGGTGGTGGTGAAGCCGGACCCGCGCACGGCGGTCTGCGGCGGCCTGGCCATCGCCCGCCTGTTCGAGCTGGCGGGCCTGCCGGCCGGCCTGCTGCATGTCCTGCCCGGCGACGCTGCCGCCGGTGCGGCGCTGGCCAGCGATCCGCACGTGGCCATGATCCAGTTCACCGGCTCCACCGCGGCCGGCCGCAAGGTCGGCGAAACCGTCGGCCGGCACCTGAAGAAGGTGTCGCTGGAGCTGGGTGGCAAGAACGCGCTGATCGTGCTGGACGACGCCGACCTGGAGCGGGCCGTCGCCAATACGGCCTGGGGCGCCTACCTGCACCAGGGCCAGATCTGCATGGCGACCGGGCGCGTGCTGGTGCAGCGGAGCATCTACCCGCGGTTCCTGCAGACGCTGGTGGCCAAGGCGCGTTCGCTGCGGGTCGGCGACCCGGCCGCCGCGGACGTCGCGCTGGGACCGCTGATCGATGCCCGGCAACGCGACCATGCCGCGCGCGTGGTGGCCGAGGCCGTGGCCGCAGGCGCCACCCTGGAGGCCGGCGGCGGCTACGACGGGCTGTTCTTCGAGCCGACCGTGCTGAGCGGGGTGGACCGCGGCAACCCCGCGTTCAACGAAGAGATCTTCGCGCCGGTGGCGGTGGTGGTGCCGTTCGACAGCGACGACGAGGCCGTGGCGCTGGCCAATGACAGCGAATACGGGCTGTCGATGGGCATCGTCTCCCGCAACGTCGGCCGCGCGCTGCAGCTGGGCGAGCGCCTGCATGCCGGCCTGCTGCACATCAACGACCAGACCGTGAACGACGAGGTCATCAACCCGTTTGGCGGGGTCGGCGCCTCGGGCAACGGTGCCCGTATCGGTGGCCCGGCCAACATCGAGGAATTCACCCAGTGGCAGTGGCTCACCCTCAAGGGTGAGGCCCCGGCCTACCCCCTTTGACGAGGAGAAGACCATGAGTGCAAGCGCGGAACTGCGCGACATCACCGTAGCGGTGGTGCGCGCCAAGGAACAGCCCTTCAACATCGAGCCGGCCCGCATCCGCGGTCCGAAGGGCGATGAGGTGCTCGTGCGGGTGGTCGCCACCGGCCTGTGCCACACCGACCTGATCGTGCGTGACCAGTACTATCCGGTGCCGCTGCCGGTGGTGCTGGGCCATGAAGGGGCCGGTGTGGTGGAGGCGGTGGGCCCGGCGGTGCAGGACCTGGAGGTGGGCGACCACGTGGTGCTGACCTACGGTGCCTGCGGCCACTGTGATCCCTGCAGTGGTGGCCATGGGGCCTACTGCAAGGACTTCTACGGCCTGAATTTCGGCGGGGGCGGGCTGGACGGCAGCACCGCCCTCCAGGACCCGCAGGGCCAGCCGCTGCATGACCACTTCTTCGCCCAGTCCTCGTTCGCCACCTATGCCCTGAGCCGCGAGAACAATGCGGTCAAGGTGCCGGAGGATGCGCCGCTCGAGCTGCTGGGGCCGCTGGGCTGCGGCATCCAGACCGGTGCCGGCGCGGTGATCAACTCGCTCAAGGTCACGCCGGGCAGCAGCTTCGCCTCCTATGGGGCCGGCGCGGTGGGCCTGAGCGCGGTGATGGCCGCACGCGTGGCCGGTGCCACCACCATCATCGCCATCGACGTGGTGCCCTCGCGGCTGGAGCTGGCCAGGGAGCTGGGCGCCACCCACACCCTCAACAGCCGCGAGGTGGACGTGGTGGAGGCCGTGCGCGGGATCACCGGCGGCGGCGCCGCGTTCGCGCTGGAGTCCACCGGCCGCGCCGAGGTGCTGGAACAGGGCATCCAGGCACTGGGCGGGCGGGGCATGATGGGCGTGGTCGGCGCGCCCCGGATGGGCACCAAGGCGGCGTTCGACATCAACGAGCTGCTGATGGGGGGACACAGCATCCGCGGCATCGTGGAGGGCGACAGCGTCCCCAAGGTGTTCATCCCGCAGCTGGTGCAGCTGTATCAGCAGGGGCGCTTCCCGTTCGACAAGCTGGTGCGCTTCTACCCGCTTGAGCAGATCAACCAGGCCGCCGAGGACAGCACCAAGGGCATCACCCTGAAGCCGATCCTCAAGATCGGCTGATGGCCGGCGCCGTCGTGGGCCCGGCGGGCCCGCGATGGCGCCTCCGCGCGGCCGGGCTCCGCGCGCGTTCCGTGGCAGCCGCATCGGCTGCCGTCGTCCGGCTCAGTCGCGGAAGTTGTCGAACTGCAGCGGCTGTTCGAACTCGCTCTTCTTCAACAGCGCGATCACCTCCTGCAGGTCGTCGCGCTTCTTGCCGTTCACGCGCAGCTTGTCGCCGTTGATCTGGGTGTCGACCTTGATCTTGGATTCCTTGATCTTCGCGGCGATCTGCTTGGCCAGCTTCTGCTCGATGCCCTGCTTGACCGTGACCTGCTGGCGCGCACCGGCCAGGTTGCTCTCGATCTCCCCGAATTCCATGCAGCGTGCATCGATGCTGCGCGCGGACAACCGCTGGCGCAGGATGTCGGCCATCTGCTTGAGCTGGAAATCACTGGGTGCCGACAGCTTGATCAGCGCCTCGCCGTCCTGCTCGAAGCGGGCGTCCACGCCCTTGAAGTCGAAGCGCGTGGACAGCTCGCGGTTGGCCTGGTCGATGGCGTTGGTGAGTTCGTGCTTGTCGACTTCGGACACGACGTCGAAGGAAGGCATGGGAGGGCTCCTGGCGGGAAAACAGCGGCCATTCTAGGCGATCGCCCCGTGGCGCCGCCGTCAGGGCGCGTCCTTCCACTGCGCATGCAGCAGGGTGGCCGCCGCGTGGCAGGCTGGGGCGTCCTTGTTGGACAGCACGATCACCACCTCGCCGTCGTGCGCGACCAGCACCCCGCCGGAAGAGCGCCCGGCCGCTTCCAGGCCGAGGGCGAAACCGGCCAGCCGCGCCAGGTCGGTGGCCGAAGGCGTCTGCGTGGCGACCGTCGTGCAGGCCGCGGACAGGGTCAGCGCGGCCACGGAGCGAAGCAGGGTGGAAAGGGCCGGCAGGCGCCAGGCCCCGGCGGAAGATGGGGACGGGCATAGTGGCCGTGCGGCGGGCGCCGGCGCGGCCTGCGATAATCGGCCCATGCCCGTTTCCCCCTCGCCCGTTCCGCGCTCTCCCGCCGCCGCCGTGGCGTGGATGCTGTCCGCCGTCGCCTTCTTCTCGCTGATGGACGCCGGCATGAAGCTGCTGTCGGCCGGCTATCCGATCCTGCAGGTGACCATGCTGCGCGGCGCGGCCTCGCTGCCGTTCGTGCTGGTGTGGGTGCTGGCCACCGCCGGGCCGCGGTCGCTGGTGCCGGTGCGCTGGGGCCTGCACCTGCTGCGCGGGGCGCTGGGCATGACGATGATCGGCTGCTTCGTGTTCGCCCTGCGCGACCTGCCGCTGTCCACCGCGTACAGCATCTATTTCGTCGCCCCGCTGCTGGTCGCCGCCTTGTCCGTGCCGCTGCTCGGCGAGCGGGTCGGGCCGCGGCGCTGGGTGGCCATCGGCGTCGGCCTGCTGGGGGTGATCGTGGTCCTGCGCCCGGGGGTGGACGGGTTCATCTCCATCCCGGGGCTGATGGTGCTGGTGGCCGCCACCGCCTATGCCATCGCCGCGATCACCGTCAGCCTGCTGACCCGTACCGATAGCTCGCAGTCGATGGTGGTCTGGTTCCTGGTCATCATGGCCATCGGCGCCGGCCTGCTGGCGATTCCCGGCTGGGTGCCGCTGCAGGTCGCGCATGTGCCGCTGATCGCGGGAATGGGCCTGACCGGCGCACTGGGCCAGATCGCCCTGACGCGGGCGTTCCAGCTGGGCGAGGCCTCGATGATCGCGCCGCTGGAGTACAGCGGCCTGGTCTGGGTGATCGGCTGGGACCTGCTGCTGTGGGGCGTGCTGCCGGACCGCGCGACCTGGATCGGGGCCGCGATCATCGTCGCCAGCGGGCTCTACCTGCTGCACCGCGAGCGGGTCCAGCACGCGCACCGGCCCGAACCGGTCGACCGTCCCTGAGCGCGCGGCGGCCGGCATGGAAGCAAAAGGCATAAGATTCCTTCCGCCCGTGCGCGCGCCGCGGCCGCGGCGCTGCTAGGCTTGCCGCCTTTCCGTCCGTCCCTCCATACCCTGGCCGTGATCGAGTTCCAGAACCTGCACAAGACCTATGCCGTCGCCGGCCGCGAGGTCACCGCGCTGCATCCGCTCGACCTGACCGTGGCGGCCGGCGAGGTGTTCGGCATCATCGGCCATTCCGGTGCCGGCAAGTCCACGCTGATCCGCCTGATCAACCGCCTGGAAGAGCCCAGCGGCGGCCGCGTGTGGGTGGACGGCCAGGACGCGACCGCGCTGGACGCCGAGGGCCTGCGCACGCTGCGGCGGCGGATCGGCATGATCTTCCAGCATTTCAACCTGCTGTCGGCGCGTACGGTGGCGGGCAACGTCGCCTTCCCGCTGGAGCTGGCCGGGACGCCGAAGGCGCAGGTCCAGGCGCGGGTGGCCGAGCTGCTGCACACCGTCGGGCTGGAGGCGCACGCGGGCCAGTACCCGGCGCAGCTGTCCGGCGGGCAGAAGCAGCGCGTGGGCATCGCCCGCGCGCTGGCCACCGGGCCGAAGATCCTGCTGTGCGACGAGGCCACCAGCGCGCTCGACCCGCAGACCACCGCCTCGGTGCTGGCGCTGCTGGCGAAGATCAACCGCGAGCTGGGCCTGACCATCGTGCTGATCACCCACGAGATGGACGTGATCCGCCGCGTCTGCGACCGGGTGGCGGTGCTGGATGCCGGGCGGCTGGTCGAGAGCGGGCCGGTGAGCGAAGTGTTCCTGCATCCCCGGCACCCGACCACGCGCCGTTTCGTGTCCGAGAGCGAGCATGTCGACGCGGCGGAGCTGCACCGCGGGTTCGCCGCGGTCGGCGGGCGCATCGTGCGGCTGACCTTCCTCGGTGCGGATACCTATGAACCGCTGCTGGGCCACATCGCACGGCAGACCGGGGTGGACTACAACATCCTGTCCGGCCGCATCGACCGGATCAAGGACACGCCCTACGGGCAGTTGACCGTCGCCCTGGTCGGCGGCGACCAGGACGCCGCCCAGGCCGCATTCGCCGGGGCCGGGGTGCATGTGGAGGAGCTGCGCCGATGATCGTCGCCACCGCGGGCGGGTTCTTCCGCCACCTGGATGCCGGCAAGTGGGCCGACATCGGCCAGGCCACCATCGATACCCTGCTGATGCTGGCCGGCGCGCTGCCGTTGACCCTGGCCATCGGCCTGCCGCTGGGCGTGCTGTTGTTCCTGAGCGGCTCGCCACAGCTGCGCCGCCGGCCGTTCCTCCACGGTGTGCTGGCGCTGATGGTGAACCTGCTGCGCTCGGTCCCGTTCATCATCCTGATGATCGTGCTGATCCCGCTCACCCTGGCGCTGATGGGCACCTCGCTGGGCGTGCGCGGGGCGATCCTGCCGCTGGTGGTGGGCGCGGCGCCGTTCTACGCGCGGCTGGTCGAGACGGCGCTGCGCGAGGTGGACCGCGGCGTGATCGAGGCCAGCCAGGCGATGGGCGCCACCACCGCGCAGCTGGTGTTCAAGGTGCTGCTGCCGGAGGCGCGCCCCGGACTCATCGCCGGGGCCACGGTCACCATCATCGCGCTGGTCGGCTTCACCGCCATGGGCGGCGCGATCGGTTCCGGCGGCCTTGGCGACCTGGCCTTCCGCGACGGCTACCAGCGCTCGCATACGGACGTGGCCCTGGTCACCGTGGTGCTGCTGCTGGTACTGGTGCAGCTGCTGCAGATGCTGGGCGACCGGTTGGTGGCGTACTACAGCCGTCGCTGACGGCTTGCCGGGCCCTGTCACGGCCGCCTGCTACGGTAGGCCGTCCCTCCTTCCCCCGCAGGAATCCATTTCCATGAACAGACTGCTTATCCTGCCCGTGTTCGCCGCCGTGCTGGCGCTGTCGGCCTGCGGCAAGCCCGCCGACGATCCCTCGAAGCTGGTGGTCGCGGCCAGCGCGGTGCCGCACGCCGAGATCCTCGACGTCGCCAAGCCGCTCCTGGAGAAGGAGGGGATCACGCTGGACGTGCGCGTGTTCAACGACTACGTGCAGCCCAACGACCAGCTGGTGCAGAAGCAGGTCGATGCCAACTACTTCCAGACCGAGCCGTACCTGGACGCCTACAACAGGGACCGCAAGACCGACCTGGTCACCGTGGTCGGCGTGCACATCGAGCCGTTCGGCGCCTACTCGCGGCGCCATGCCGCGCTGGCCGCGCTGCCCGACGGCGCCGACGTGGTGATTCCCAACGACCCCAGCAACAACAGCCGCGCGCTGATCCTGCTGGACAAGGCCGGGGTCATCCGGCTGAAGGACCCGGGCAATGCGCTGTCCACCCAGCGCGACATCGTCGAGAACCCGAAGGGGCTGACGTTCCGCGAGCTGGATTCGGCGATGCTGCCGCGGGTGCTGGACCAGGTCGACCTGGCGCTGATCAACACCAACTATGCGCTGGATGCCGGCCTGAACCCGACCCGGGACGCGCTGGCCATCGAGAGCCGCGATTCGCCGTACGTGAATTTCCTGGTCGCGCGCACGGACAACCAGGACGACGCCCGGGTGCAGGCCCTGGCCAAGGTGCTTACCGGGCCGGAAGTGAAGGCCTTCATCGAACAGAAGTACCAGGGCGCCGTGCTGCCGGCCTTCTGAGCCGTCGCTTGCCGTGCCGGGCTTGCCCGGCAGGCGGATTTCCGATGGCTCCGCGCCCTTCGTGGGGGCTGGGAGGTGCGTGGCCTTCCGGGCCCTGCGGTGCCCGCACCGCGGAACCCCCTGTGGCGTCCCCGCCGGGCGCGGCCGTTCGATGAGGTCTGGCGGGCGCCGCCCGGCGCCGACGGTCGGGGGAAGGCCGGCGAGGCCTCCAGCCGCAGGGCGCGGTGCGGGCTGTCGCCGCGCATGGCGTACTCTTTGAGCCTGCCCCCAGGGAACAGGCCCCCATGCCGCTGCTGCTCGCGCTGCCTCTGGCGTTGCTGGTATTCGGCGCCATCATGGTGCTGCTGATGCCGTTGGCGGTGTGGCAGCGGGTGCGGGGCGGCAGTGCGCGGCGGCAGGCGCGGCCGTGGCGGGTCGCCGTCGATGTGTGGGCGACGCTGCTGTCCACCGGGCTGTTCGCGGTGTTCGTGGCCATCGCCGGATTCTGGTGGCCCGGGGCCTGGTCGTATGCGGCCCTGGGGTGGCTGGCCGGTCTGCTGGTCGGGGGCCTGGGGCATGTCCTGACCCGCTTCGAGGCCGGCCCGCAGGTGCTGCACTACACGCCCAACGTCTGGCTGGTGCTGGCCCTGACCGTGATGATAGGGGTGCGCGTGATCGCCGGCGTCGTGCAGGGCTGGCAGGCATCGGTGAACGGAGTCCCCTGGCCCGACAGCGGCTGGCTCAGCCACGCCGGGCTGCTGGCGATGGCCGCGCTGCTGCTGGGCCATGCCGGCATGTATGCCTGGTTGCTGCGGCGGCGCATGGTCCGCCACCTGCGCTACCGCGGCTACGACCGCAGCCCGCGCTGAGCCGGCGGTTGGCCTGGTGGCCGCTGCGCCGCTAGGCTGGTGTGCGATATCCAGGGAGACCGTCGATGGGCCTGCTGCACATGCTGGGGCGCCGCCTGGCGCATTTTCTCGCACAGCCGCGCCGCCACCAGGCCCGGCCGCCGACCAGCGATCCGGGCCTGCTGCTGCGCACCCTGAGGCGTGGCGATGTGCTGCTGGTGGAGGGCAGCAGCCGCTTCGGCACCGCGATCAAGTACCTGACCCAGTCCACCTGGTCGCATGCGGCGCTGTACATCGGCGAGGAACCGTGGGAGCCGGGTGGGCCGCGGCGGCCGATGCTGATCGACGTGGATGTCGAAGAAGGGGTGCGGCGGGTGCCGCTGGAGCATTTCGCCGACCAGCACACCCGCATCTGCCGCCCGCTGGGATTGTCGCCCCAGGTCGTCGATCAGCTGGTGGACTTCATGCGCGCGCGGCTCGGCTACAGCTACGACCTGAAGAACGTGTTCGACCTAGCGCGCTACCTGATCCGGCAGCCGCCGGTCCCCGAGCACCTGCGCCGGCGGCTGATCGCACTGGGCAGCGGCGAGCCGACCAAGGCGATCTGCTCGACCCTGCTGGCGCAGGCCTTCGAGTCGATCCGCTACCCGATCCTGCCGGAGATCGAGACCGTGCCAGGGGGCGGCGGCGGGCACGGGCCGCGCCAGGAGATCCTGCACATCCGCAATTACAGCCTCTATACACCGCGCGATTTCGATGTCTCGCCGTTCTTCGACGTGGTCAAGCCGCGGCTGCAGGCGGGGTTCGACTACCGCACCCTGCAGTGGAGCGAGGACGGCAGCCCCTGATTCCCGGGGCCGTGGCGGATGCCCGGAATGCGGCAGGCCCGGATCGCGGACGATCCGGGCCTGCCGTACGACGGAGAGGCGCTGGAATCAGAAGCGCGCGCCGATGCCGAAGCCCACGGTCCACGGGTCCAGCTTCAGCGTGTCGCCGGTGCCGGCGCCGCCCACGTTCAGCTCCGGGCGCGAGCGCATGTAGCGGGCGTCGGCGCGGGCGAACCAGGTGGAGTTGATGTTCATGTCCACGCCGAGGGTGCCGATCGCGCCCTTGGCGGTGCGCAGGCTGACGTGGTCGCCGCTGGCATCCAGGCCGTCGATCTTCTCGTTGCTGAAGTTCGACTGGTAGTAGCCCGCGCCCACGAACGGGCGGAACACGTTGTCGGCGCCGCCGAAGTGGTACTGCGCGCTCAGCGCGACCGGCTGCTGCTCGACCGTGCCGACCTTGCCGCCGCCGTTGGCGCGCACGCGGTGGTCGAACTTGTCGGCCGCGCCCCACAGCTCCACGGCGATGTTGTCGTTGAAGAAGTAGCTGGCGCTCACGGTCGGCGCCGGGCCGCCGTCGAACTTGTCGATGCCGTTGCCCGGGTTGCTCTTGGGCTGCAGCAGGGTCGCGCCGCCGACGATGGCGAAGTGCTTGCCGGACGCGGTGTCGGTGCCGGCGTCCTGGGCGAAGGCGGTCGGCGCAAGCGCCAGGGCACCAAGGACGGCGAAGCTCAGGGTCTTGATGGATCGCATGGGGGAACTCCTCGTAGTGTGTTCGGGATCGTGTTGTTATCGAGGCCCTCGATCGGGGCGCGCCCATGCTGATCGCCGGTTGATGAATCGTTCCCTACGCACCCGTCCGGTGACGCGGCGATGTTCAGGGAAAAGGCAGAATGGCCAGCAATGCCGGGCACCGGCGCAGGAACACCATTCACGGAGTTGCAGTGGACGTGACGAGTCAACCGCTGCTGCAGGGCCTGCCTGCGCAGTTGGATGCGCGATGCCGGGTGCTGGTGCTGGGTTCCATGCCGGGTGTCGCGTCACTGCAGGCGGCGCGCTACTACGCGCACCCGCGCAACCGGTTCTGGCCGCTGATGGGCGCGCTGTGCGGGTTCGATCCGGCGCTGGACTATCCGGAGCGGCTGCACTGCCTGCGGGAGGCCGGCGTCGGCCTGTGGGACGTCATCGGCCGCTGCCGCCGCCGCGGCAGCCTGGATGCGGCCATCGTCCGCGGCAGCGAGGTGCCCAACCCGCTGCCGGCGACGCTGCAGGCACTGCCGCAGCTGCGCGTGGTGGCCTGCAACGGTGCCGCGGCGATGCAGGCGTTCGCGCGGCACGTGCGGCCGGAGCTGCCGGCCGGCTGGGCGCTGCCGGTGCTGGCCCTGCCGTCGACCAGCCCGGCGAATGCGGCCTGGTCGCTTGCCCGTCTGCGGTGCGAGTGGGAACGGCTGGCGCCCTGGTTGCCAACGGCAGGACACATTGTCTCCTGAGCGGTCCCCACGGGGCCCCGGGACGGGACAATGCCGGGCCCGATCGCGTCCCGCGGCAGCGCCCGATGGCACGGAAGTACCCGGTGGGCACCGGCAGGGCCGGGCTTGTCCGTGGACATACGCGTGCGAATCCAGTGCCGGCGGTTGGCGCTGCGGCGCACTGGCGCCACAATAGGCGTTTCCCTCACTGTTGCTGGAGTTGGTTCATGGCCGAAATCAAGGAAGCAGTTGTCCCCGATATCGGTGACTACAGCGACATCCCGGTGATCGAAGTGCTGGTCGCCGTCGGCGATACCGTGCAGAAGGACCAGGGGCTGGTCACGCTGGAATCGGACAAGGCGACGATGGAAGTGCCGTCGGCGGTCGCCGGGGTGGTGAAGGAAATCAAGGTCAAGGTCGGCGACAGCCTGTCCGAGGGCAAGGTGGTGGCGCTGATCGAGGTGGCGGCGGAAAGCAAGGCGGCGGCGCCTGAAGCCGCGCCTGCGGCGCCGGCCAAGGTCGAGCCCGCCGCCGAGACCGGCACCCGGGTGCCGCCGGTGCCCGCGGCCGCGGTGCCGGACAAGTTGGCGCAGCGCGAGATCCGCCAGGAAGACGCGCTGCCGGCCGGCAAGCCCAGCACTCCGCCGGTGCAGTTCAACGCCGAAGGCGTGCTGCCGGCCAGCGTGCCCTATGCCAGCCCGGCGGTGCGCGTCTTCGCCCGCGAGCTGGGGGTGGACCTGGCGCGGGTGAGCGGCACCGAGAAGGGCGGCCGCATCACCAAGGCCGACGTGCAGAAGTTCGTCAAGGGCGCCCTGACCGGTGGCGGTGCCGCCGTGGCCGGCGCCGCGGCGGGCGGCGGGCTGAACCTGCTGCCGTGGCCGAAGGTGGATTTCGCCAAGTTCGGCGAGACCGAAGTGCAGCCGCTGTCGCGGATCAAGAAGATCTCCGGCGCCAACCTGGCGCGCAACTGGGCGATGATCCCGCACGTCACCCAGTTCGACCAGGCCGACATCACCGACCTGGAAGCCCTGCGCGTGGCGCTGAACAAGGAAAATGAGAAGGCCGGCATCAAGCTGACCATGCTCGCCTTCCTGATCAAGGCCAGCGCCGCGGCGCTGAAGGCGTTCCCCGAGTTCAACGCTTCGCTGGATGCCAGCGGCGAGAACCTGACCCTGAAGAAGTACTTCCACATCGGTTTCGCCGCCGACACGCCGAACGGCCTGGTCGTGCCGGTGGTCCGCGACGTGGACAAGAAGGGCGTGGTGCAGATCGCGCAGGAAACCGGCGAACTGGCGAAGAAGGCACGCGACGGCAAGCTCGGCCCGGCCGACATGAGCGGCGGCTGCTTTTCGATCAGTTCGCTGGGCGGCATCGGCGGCACCGCCTTCACCCCGATCGTGAACGCGCCGGAGGTGGCCATCCTGGGTGTTTCCCGCTCGTCGATCCAGCCGGTCTGGAACGGCAAGGAGTTCGCGCCGAAGCTGCTGCTGCCGCTGTCGCTGAGCTACGACCACCGGGTCATCGACGGCGCGCTGGCCGCGCGCTTCACCACGTACCTGTCGCAGGTGCTGGCCGACATGCGCCGCGTGCTGCTCTGATCCCGAGGACTTGAAAGATGGCGAACACGATTGAAGTCAAGGTCCCGGACATCGGCGACTACAACGGCGTGCCGGTGATCGAGGTCCTGGTGGCCGTGGGCGACACGGTGGCCAAGGACCAGGGGCTGGTGACGCTGGAATCGGACAAGGCGACGCTGGAGGTGCCGTCCTCGGCGGCCGGCGTGGTCAAGGAGATCAAGGTCAAGCTCGACGACAAGCTGTCGCAGGGCGACGTGGTGGTGATCCTGGAAGCCGAAGGCGGGAGCGCGGCGCCGACGTCGCCGGCCGCACCGGCTCCTGCTGCGCCGTCGGCGGGTGCCGCGGCACCCGCAGCGGTGGGCGCACCGGCCGCCACCGGGCCGGTCGAAGTGAAGGTGCCGGACATCGGCGACTACAACGGCGTGCCGGTGATCGAGATCCTGGTGGCCGTGGGCGACACGGTGGCCAAGGACCAGGGGCTGGTGACGCTGGAATCGGACAAGGCGACGCTGGAAGTGCCGTCCTCGGCGGCCGGCGTGGTCAAGGAAATCAAGGTCAAGCTCGACGACAAGCTGTCCGAAGGCGACGTGGTGGTGGTGCTGGAGGCGCAGGGCGCCGCGCCCGCGGCTGCCGCCGGCAACGTGGCGCCGGGCAGCAAGCCGCCGGTGACCCCGTCGCACCGCGCGCCGGACCCGGCCGTGGCCGCCAGGGCGCTGCCGTCCACCGGGCGCACCGCCGACATCGAATGCCGCATGGTGGTGCTGGGCGCCGGTCCGGGCGGCTATACCGCCGCCTTCCGCTCTGCCGACCTGGGCATGGAAACGGTGCTGGTCGAACGCTACGCCAGCCTCGGCGGCGTCTGCCTCAACGTCGGCTGCATCCCCTCCAAGGCACTGCTGCACGCGGCGGACATCATCGACCACGCCGCGCATGCCGCCGACCTGGGCATCGCCTTCGGCAAGCCCAAGATCGCGCTGGACACGCTGCGCGGCTACAAGGAAAAGGTCGTCGGCCAGCTGACCAAGGGCCTGGCCGGCATGGCCAAGCAGCGCAAGGTGCGCACCGTGCAGGGCGTGGCCAAGTTCGTCTCGGCCAACGAGCTGGAGATCACCGGCGACGACGGCAAGACCCGGCTGCTGCGTTTCGAGCAGTGCATCATCGCCGCCGGTTCGCAGGCGGTGAAGCTGCCGAACTTCCCGTGGGACGACAAGCGCGTGATGGATTCCACCGACGCGCTGGAACTGGCCGACGTGCCCAAGACGCTGCTGGTCGTCGGTGGCGGCATCATCGGCCTGGAAATGGCCACCGTATACAGCGCCCTGGGCGCCAAGGTCAGCGTGGTCGAATTCATGGACCAGCTGATGCCGGGTGCCGACAAGGACCTGGTCAAGCCGCTGGCCGATCGCCTGAAGAAGCAGGGCATCGAGGTCCACCTGAAGACCAAGGCGTCGGGCGTCACCGCCGACAAGAAGGGCATCACCGTGACCTTCGAGGCCGCCACCGCGGGCGAGGCGCCGGCGATGGAAAGCGGCACCTTCGACCGAGTGCTGGTGGCCGTGGGCCGCGCGCCGAACGGCGGCAAGATCGATGCCGACAAGGCCGGCGTCGAGGTGACCGACCGCGGCTTCATCCCGGTGGACCGGCAGATGCGCACCAACGTGCCGCACATCTTCGCCATCGGCGACATCGTCGGCAACCCGATGCTGGCCCACAAGGCCACGCACGAGGGCAAGCTGGCGGCGGAAGTGGCCTTCGGCGAGAAGAAGGAATGGGTGGCGCGCGTCATCCCGTCGGTGGCCTACACCAACCCGGAGATCGCCTGGGTCGGCGTCACCGAGACCGAAGCCAAGGCCAAGGGCCTGAAAGTGGGCGTGGCCAAGTTCCCGTGGGCGGCCAGTGGCCGCGCCATCGGCATCGGGCGTACCGAAGGTTTCACCAAGCTGGTGTTCGACGAGGACACCCACCGTGTCATCGGCGGCGCCATCGTCGGCCCGCATGCCGGCGAGCTGCTGGCGGAGATCGGCCTGGCCATCGAGATGGGGGCGGAGGCCGCGGACATCGGCCATACCATCCACGCCCACCCGACCCTGAGCGAGTCGGTGGCGATGGCCTCGGAGATCTACGACGGCACCATCACCGACCTGTACATCCCGAAGAAGAAGTGATCCGCGCGACGCCCCTTCACCGGGGCGTCGCTGTTTGCGGACATGACAGGCAGGACGGCCATGCTGCGGGCAGTCGTGGTGACGGCGGCAGTGGCGTGGGCGGGCACGGCCTGCGCCGCGGAAGAGGATCCGGAACTGGCGGCGGCGCTGTTGAAATGTTCCGGAGCGGCGACGTTCACCAGGGCCGAGGAGGCACGCTAGGTGGAGGACGCGCGCCGATGGGCCGGCATCACGCCCAGCGCGCCACAGCTGCGCGAGCGGCTGCTGGAAATGGCGCGCCTCGACCAGGACGCGCGTGACGGCGACGGGTCGCAGGAGATGATCACGAAGATGCTGGGGGTGGACGCGGCCCACCTGCCGAGGATCAAGCAGGTCGTTGCCGACCATCACGGCCTGCCGGGCGTGCGTGAAGTCGGCGCCGATGGCATGGCCGCAGCGTGGTTGCTGGTGCCGCATGCCGACACCTATGCGGCCGTCCAGCAGCAGGTGCTGGAAGGCCTGGCACCGAAGGTGGACAGCGGTGAAGCCGCGGCGCGCGAGTATGCGCTGCTGGTTGATCGCGTGCTGGTCAATACCGGCATGCCGCAGCGCCATGGCAGCCAGCTGGCGGCGATCAGCGGCAGTTGGCAACCCAAGCCGATGGAAGTGTCCGGGCAGGTAGATGCGCGCCGTGCCGCGCTGGGCCTGATGCCGCTGGCCGATTATCCCTGCGTCGCCGTGGAGGTGTTCCCGGTACCGGCCACCGATGCGGACGGGAAGCTGCTGTAGGCAATGCCGGTGATGTAGCGCGGCGCCATGCTCTGCCGGGGCGTTCCCGGCAAGGCGGCACGCCGGGCAGGTACCGGCATTGGGCGAATGAAACCTCGGTGGCCAGGCCCGTGGTGTAGAGCGGAGCCGCGCTCCGCTGGCGCATTCCCGGCAAGGCCGGACGCCGGGCAGCGCCCGGCGCTACGGGTGGGGTGCGAACGTCGCGTGGATGAAATCCGGGTGTTCGCGTATGCCGTGTAGAGCGGAGCCAGGCTCCGCTGGGCGTTCCCGTCTAAGTGGCACGCCGGGCAGTGCCGAGGTGCCACCGGGCAGGAAAGCGTGCCCGTCCGGACACGCCGCCCCGTGTCAGAACGACAGGCTCACGCCGGCCAGGGGGCCCTTGAACTCCTGCTTCAGGCCGATCATGCCGTCGCTGCCGCGCTTGTCGGCATCGAGCTTGAACCAGTCGTAGCCGGCGAAGATGCCGAAGTTCTCGTTGATGTTGTACTGCACGATGGCGTTGGCGCGGCTCAGGTCGCCCTTGTAGTCGTCGAAGCTGCCCCAGCGGGTGTTGAGGTACTGGCCCTGCAGGTTGATCAGCCAGTGCTCGGAGGGGGTGAAGGTCAGGCGCATGCCGACCACCGGGGCGATGCCGTCGGTCGATTCGTCGAGGAACCGGCCGCGGTAGAGGTCGCCGACATCGGCGAACGCCTTGGTCGAGACCTTGGCGTACTCGCCACCCAGCTGCAGGCCCAGGTCGAACTGGTCGGTGTCGACCACCGAGTAGTCGTAGACCAGGCTCGCCACCTGGTACTTCAGCTCGCCCTTGACGAAGCTGCCGGCGGGAACGCTGACGCCGCCGAAGCTGACACCGTCGTCGAGCACCTCGCGGCGGTTCTTGTCGTACTTGAAGTAGTCGAAGATCAGCCGCTGGCGGTCGCTGAGGCGGAAGATGCCGTCCACGCGCGGCTCCCACTCCTTGCTGCCCAGGTCGAAGTCGCGGCTGAGGGTGAGCGGCTGGCCGTCGATGTCGGTGCGGCCGCGCAGGGTGTTGGACGAATCGATGTTCATCGCGCCCAGGCGCAGGGTGAAGCGGGGATCGTCCTCGGCCGCACGGGCCGGTGCGGCATGCAGGGAGGCAAGCGCCAGCGCGCAGGCGGCGCAGGTCGGAAGGCAGGGGGGAAGTCGCATCGTCGAATCGCTCCGTGTGTGGAATCCGGAGCGGTCACCTTGGACGAACCGGCGTACCACCGGCGTGACCGGCAGGTGCAGGGCGCGTGCAGGCCGGACGGATGTGCTGCAACGCACAATCGGCCGCGGTGGACGATGCGCGAGGCCGCCGGACGTACTGGATCGCGGGCGAAAAATCCTGTAGATGCCGTCACTTGCGATTCCCGGGGGGCGGCTTGTGGCGGTTGTCTAGCAAAATGTACCGCTGCTATACTCTCGCGGCTCGACGAGGCGCCCCCGGCGTCGCCCAGGTCTCCCAGGTTCCATGAAGCAGGACATTTCACGTGCTGAACTCCGTTGAAGCGGGTCGGCGGCTGATGCTGCGCGCCGCGGTCTACCCGCTGGCCGCGGTGGTTGTCCTGGCGCTGGCCTTCCTGCTGAAGGGGCCGTACCACGCCCTTGGCGCGCTCGTATCGGGCGTGACGGTGGTGGCGGGAACGGTCCTGGCGGCCTGGGTGGGGCTCGGCGGCGGCGTGCGCAGTGCCGGTTCGGCGATGATCCGCCTGTTCCTGGGGTTCATGCTGAAGATGGCGCTGATCGCGGCGGTGCTGGCGATGGCCTTCGTCTGGTGGCGGCTGCCGCCCCTGGCGCTGCTGGCGGCCATCCCGGTGGCGCTGATGTTCCAGGTTCTGGCTCTGGCCAGGCGTTGATCGAATTCACATAGATAAGGTTCAGGACACATGGCGGGCGAGGCTCTAACCCCTACCACCTACATCCAGCATCACCTGCAGAATCTGACCGCGCAGGTCGGTGAGGGCGGGCCGTTCTGGACCCTCCACGTCGATACCGTGATCACCGCGGTGCTGATGGGGCTGGTGATGGTGTTCGCATTCTGGATGGCCACCCGCAAGGCCACCGCGGGCGTGCCGGGCAAGTGGCAGGCCTTCATCGAGATCTGCCTGGAGTTCGTCGACCGCCAGGCCAAGGACACCTACCACGGCAAGAGCAAGCTGATCACGCCGATCGCGATCACCATCTTCTTCTGGATCCTCTTGATGAACCTGCTCAAGATGATTCCGGCCGACTTCATCGCCAAGCCGCTGGAATGGGCGGGCGTGCACTACTGGAAGCCGGTGCCGACCGCCGACGTCAATGCCACCCTGGGCATGTCGATCAGCGTGTTCTTCCTGATGCTCTTCTTCGCGCTCAAGTCCAAGGGACTCCTCGGGTTCATCAAGGAATTCCTGACGGCGCCGTTCGGCAAGTGGATGATGCCGTTCAACCTGATCCTCAACATCGTCGAGTGGCTGAGCAAGCCCATTTCGCTGGCGATGCGACTGTTCGGCAACATGTTCGGCGGCGAGATCGTCTTCCTGCTGATCTGGGTGCTGGGCGGCGCCGGTCTGTTCGGTGCCGTCGCGGGCGGCGTGTTCGGCCTCGGCTGGATGCTGTTCCACCTGCTGGTGATTCCGCTGCAGGCCTTCATCTTCATGATGCTGTCGATCGTGTATCTGAGCCTGTCGGAAGACAGTCACTGAGTTACAAGCTTCATCCGGTTTCAACCTTCATCCCTTTCATCACCCTTAGCTACTCAAGTTCTCGGAGAAAACCATGCACTTCGCCGTCCTGACCAATCTCGCCCAGGTCCAGAGCTCCACCGCCCTTGCCGTCGGCATCATGATCGGCCTGGCCGCGCTCGGCGCCGGTCTGGGTCTGGCCATCATGGCCGGTAAGTTCCTGGAGTCGGCCGCGCGCCAGCCGGAGCTGATCCCGGTGCTGCAGGTCCGCATGTTCATCACCGCCGGCCTGATCGACGCCGCGTTCATCATCTCGGTCGCCGTCGGCCTGCTGCTGGCCTTCGCCAACCCGCTGGCCGCCGCCCTGCTGACCGAAGCCGCCAAGCTGGCGGGCTGATCCGGCTGAAGTGACGGGCCGGTCGCCCTGCGTGGCCACCGGCTTCGGATGAAGGTCCGGCCACGCCGCCACGGCGGCGTGGCCACCCCCGACACCCGCGATCGAGCGAACCCATGAATATCAATCTCACCCTCCTTGCACAGGCCCTGGCCTTTGCTGCGCTGATCTGGATCATCGCGACCCTGATCTGGCCGCCGCTGCTGAAGGCCATCGAAGAGCGCCAGCAGAAGATCGCCGAAGGCCTGGCCGCTGCCGACCGCAGCCAGAAGGACCTGGCGCAGGCCGAAGTGAAGGTCAACGAGGCGTTGAAGGACGCCCGCGGCAAGGCCAACGAGATCATCGACCAGGCCCACGCCCGCGCCAACCAGATCGTCGAGGCCGCCAAGAACGAGGCCATCGCCGAGGCCAACCGGCAGAAGGAGCTGGCCCAGGCCGAAATCGCCGCCGCCGCCAACCGTGCCCGCGAGGATCTGCGCAAGCAGGTGTCCGCGCTGGCGGTGACCGGTGCGGAAAAGCTGCTCAAGCGCGAGATCGACGCCAACGCCCACAAGGCGCTGCTCGACGAACTGGCCGCGGAGATCTGATCGATGAGCCAGGCCCTCACGCTTGCCCGCCCCTACGCCCGTGCCGCGTTCGCGATCGCGCGCGAGGAAGGCACGTTCGCGCCGTGGTCGGAGGCGCTCGCGTTCTCCGCCCGCGTGGCTGCCGATCCGCGCGTGTCGGCCCTGCTGTCCAACCCGCAGCTGGGCCGCGGCGACGCCGTCGCCCTGCTGGCGCCGGACGCGGCGGGCGACACCTACGGGCGTTTCCTGGGCCTGCTGGCCGAGTCGCAGCGGTTGCCGCAGCTGCCGGAGGTCTCGGCGCTGTTCGACCAGCTGCGCGCGGAGGCCGAAAACGTGGTCAAGGCCACGGTGACCTCGGCGGCCGAGCTGTCGGCCGGGGAGCTGGAAACGATCAAGGCCGCGCTGCGCAGGCGCTTCGGCCGCGACGTCGAGCTGTCGACCGCGGTGGACGCTTCGCTGATCGGCGGCGCCGTGATCGATGCCGGCGACGTGGTCATCGACGGTTCGCTCAAGGGCAAGCTGTCGCGCCTGCAGACCACGCTCGCACACTGAATTCTCATTACCGTCCGGCCACAAGCCGGCACTAGGACCTGACGATGGCTACCACGCTCAACCCCTCCGAAATCAGCGAACTGATCAAGCACCGCATCGAGAAGGTCGCGCTGTCCGCGGAATCGCGCAACGAAGGCACCGTGACCTCGGTCTCCGACGGCATCGTGCGCATCTTCGGCCTGGCCGACGTGATGCAGGGCGAAATGATCGAGCTGCCCGCTTCCGACAGTGGCGCGTCCACCTATGCGCTGGCGCTGAACCTCGAGCGCGACTCGGTCGGCGCCGTGGTCCTGGGCGACTACGAGCACCTGCGCGAGGGTGACGTGGCCAAGACCACCGGGCGCATCCTGGAAGTGCCGGTGGGCCCGGAGATGCTCGGCCGCGTGGTGAACGCGCTGGGCGAGCCGATCGACGGCAAGGGCCCGCTGGGCACCGCGCTGAGCGCGCCTGTGGAGCGCGTCGCTCCGGGCGTGATCTGGCGCAAGTCGGTCGACCAGCCGGTGCAGACCGGCTACAAGTCGGTCGACGCGATGATCCCGATCGGCCGCGGCCAGCGCGAGCTGATCATCGGCGACCGCCAGACCGGCAAGACCGCGATGGCCATCGACGCGGTGATCAACCAGAAGGGCACCGGCATCAAGTGCGTGTACGTCGCGATCGGCCAGAAGGCCTCGACCGTGGCCAACATCGTGCGCAAGCTGGAAGAGAACGGCGCGCTGGCCCACACCGTGGTCGTGGCCGCCACCGCGTCCGAGTCGGCCGCGATGCAGTACATCAGCGCCTATTCCGGCTGCACCATGGGCGAGTACTTCATGGACCGCGGCGAAGACGCCCTGATCGTGTACGACGACCTGTCCAAGCAGGCCGTCGCCTACCGCCAGATCTCGCTGCTGCTCAAGCGCCCGCCGGGCCGCGAAGCCTATCCGGGCGACGTGTTCTACCTGCACTCCCGCCTGCTCGAGCGCGCCGCCCGCGTGTCCGAGGAGTACGTCGAGAAGTTCACCGAAGGCAAGGTCACCGGCAAGACCGGTTCGCTGACCGCACTGCCGATCATCGAGACCCAGGCCGGCGACGTGTCCGCGTTCGTGCCGACCAACGTGATCTCGATCACCGACGGCCAGATCTTCCTGGAGACCGACCTGTTCAACGCCGGCATCCGCCCGGCCGTGAACGCCGGCATCTCGGTGTCGCGCGTGGGTGGTTCGGCGCAGACCAAGATCATCAAGAAGCTGTCCGGCGGCATCCGCATCTCGCTGGCCCAGTACCGCGAGCTGGCGGCGTTCGCGCAGTTCGCCTCTGACCTGGACGAAGCCACCCGCAAGCAGCTCGAGCGCGGCCAGCGCGTCACCGAGCTGATGAAGCAGAAGCAGTACGCGCCGATGTCCATCGCCGACCAGGCGCTGTCGATCTACGCCGTCAACGAGGGCTACCTGGACGACGTGCCGGTCGGCAAGCTGCTGGCGTTCGAGGAGGGCCTGCACGCCCACTTCGCCAACACCGCAGGCGAGCTGACCGCGAAGATCAACGCCACCGGCGCCTGGAACGACGAGATCGAAGCCGCCTTCAAGAAGGGCATCTCCGAGTTCAAGACCACCGGCAGCTGGTAATACCGGTCCTGTAGTGCGGAGCCCGGCTCCGCACGACTGAAGACGGCGGAGCGCGGCTCCGCTCCACGGCAAACGCGGGGCCCCGCCTCGCGCCACGGGAATCAGAGATGGCAAGCGGTCGCGAAATCAAAACCAAGATCAAGAGCGTGCAGAACACCCGCAAGGTGACGCGCGCCCTGGAGATGGTCTCGGCCTCCAAGATCCGCAAGGCGCAGGAGCGGATGAAGACCTCGCGTCCCTACGCGCAGGCGATGAAGCAGGTGATCGGCCACCTGGCCCAGGCCAGCACCGATTTCCAGCACCCGTTCCTGGTCGAGCGCGACAGCGTCAAGCGCGTCGGCTACATCGTGATCTCCTCCGATCGCGGGCTGGCCGGCGGCCTGAACAACAACCTGTTCCGGCGGGCCCTGACCGAGATGCGCGGCTGGCAGGACAAGGGCGCCGAGATCGACATGGTGACCGTCGGCCAGAAGGCCAGCGTGTTCTTCCGCCGGGTCAACGTGAACATGCTCGGCAGCGTCACCCACATCGGCGACCAGCCGAAGCTGGAGACGCTGATCGGCGTGATCAAGGTCATGCTCGACGCCTTCACCGAGGGCAAGCTGGACCGCGTGTACCTGGTCTACAACCGCTTCATCAACACGATGACGCAGAAGGCCTCCTTCGACCAGCTGCTGCCGCTGCCGGCGAGCGAGACCCAGGTTGCCTCGCACGATTGGGACTACCTGTACGAACCCGATGCCGCGACCGTGCTCGAGCACGTGATCACGCGCTACATCGAGTCGCTGGTGTACCAGGCCGTGCTGGAGAACGTCGCCTCCGAGCATGCTGCGCGCATGGTGGCGATGAAGGCGGCGAGCGACAACGCGAACAAGCTGATCGGAACCCTGCAGCTGGTCTACAACAAGGCCCGCCAGGCAGCGATCACCCAGGAAATCTCCGAGATCGTCGGCGGCGCGGCAGCGGTCTGACGCGCACAGTCAAAGCACACATTTAGAGGATGCAGCAATGAGTCAGGGCAAGATCGTTCAGATCATCGGCGCGGTCGTCGACGTCGAATTCCCGCGCAGCGACGTGCCGAAGGTGTACGACGCGTTGAAGGTGGACAACACCGAGATCACGCTGGAAGTCCAGCAGCAGCTGGGTGACGGCATCGTCCGCGCCATCGCGCTGGGCTCGACCGACGGCCTCAAGCGCGGCCTGGTCGCCAACAACACCGGCCGCGCCATCTCGGTGCCGGTCGGCGCCGGCACCCTGGGCCGCATCATGGACGTGCTGGGCCGTCCGATCGACGAGGCCGGCCCGGTCGATGCGTCGGACAGCTGGGAAATCCACCGCGCCGCCCCGTCGTACGAGGACCAGTCCTCCTCGACCGAGCTGCTGGAGACCGGCATCAAGGTGATCGACCTGATGTGCCCGTTCGCCAAGGGCGGCAAGGTCGGCCTGTTCGGCGGCGCCGGCGTCGGCAAGACCGTCAACATGATGGAGCTGATCAACAACATCGCCAAGGCGCACAGCGGCCTGTCCGTGTTCGCCGGCGTGGGCGAGCGTACCCGCGAGGGCAACGACTTCTACCACGAGATGAAGGACTCCAACGTCCTGGACAAGGTGGCGATGGTCTACGGCCAGATGAACGAGCCGCCGGGCAACCGCCTGCGCGTCGCCCTGACCGGCCTGACCATGGCCGAGTACTTCCGCGACGAGAAGGACGAGAACGGCAAGGGCAAGGACGTGCTGCTGTTCGTCGACAACATCTACCGCTACACCCTGGCCGGCACCGAAGTGTCGGCGCTGCTGGGCCGCATGCCGTCGGCGGTGGGCTACCAGCCGACCCTGGCCGAGGAAATGGGCGTCCTGCAGGAACGCATCACCTCGACCAAGACCGGTTCGATCACCTCGATCCAGGCCGTGTACGTGCCCGCGGACGACCTGACCGACCCGTCGCCGGCCACCACCTTCGCGCACCTGGACTCGACCGTGACCCTGTCGCGCTCGATCGCCTCGCTGGGTATCTATCCGGCGGTGGACCCGCTGGACTCGACCTCGCGCCAGATGGACCCGCAGGTCATCGGCAGCGAGCACTACGAGACCGCCCAGCGCGTCCAGCAGACCCTGCAGAAGTACAAGGAGCTGAAGGACATCATCGCCATCCTCGGCATGGATGAACTGTCCGAGGAAGACAAGCAGGCGGTGTCGCGCGCGCGCAAGATCGAGCGCTTCTTCAGCCAGCCGTTCCACGTGGCCGAAGTGTTCACCGGCTCGCCGGGCAAGTACGTGCCGCTGAAGGACACCATCCGCGGCTTCAAGGCCATCGTCGATGGCGAGTACGACCACCTGCCGGAGCAGGCGTTCTACATGGTCGGCGGCATCGAGGAAGCGGTCGAGAAGGCCAAGAAGATGGCTGAGAAGGCCTAATTCCCGCACACGGCGGAGCCCGCTCCGCCGCTGCGGCATCCTGCGGTGGGCGCAGGCCCACCCAACCAGGCGAAGAGAGTTCCATGAGCACCATCCGTTGCGACATCGTCAGTGCCGAGCAGCAGATCTTCAGCGGCGACGCGACCCTGGTCGTGGCCACCGGTGAACTGGGCGAGCTGGGCATCGCGCCCAAGCACGCGCCGCTGATCACCCGCCTGAAGCCGGGCAAGGTCGTTGTCACCACCGCTGCCGGCGAGCACCTGGATTTCGCCATTTCCGGCGGCATCCTGGAAGTGCAGCCGCAGGTCGTGACCGTGCTGGCCGATACCGCCATCCGCGCCACCGACATCGATGAAGCGGCGGTGCGCAAGGCCAAGGAAGAAGCCGAGCGGGTGCTGGCCAACCGTGGCGAGGCCATGGAGCTGGCCGAGGCGCAGCAGCGCCTGGCCGAGGTCACCGCGCAGCTGCAGGCGCTGGAGCGCCTGCGCCGCAACCTCAAGCACTGAGGCCGCGACAGCGGACGCATGCACAAGCGCCGGCCCCGTGCCGGCGTTCTTGTTTCTGGGCGATGCCCGGCTGCGGCCCGCGCGCCGTACTCAGTGCCGGCCGTCCTGCCGCTGGGAGGACTGGCGGTTCCCCAGCAGGGTGTGCACCGGCGTGCGCGGCTCGGCGGCGACATCGAAGTTCAGCCAGGACAGCAGCATCTGTACGCCGATGATGATCGGCAATGCCGCGAGCATGACGGTGCCGGCGGTGGCGGGCACGCCGCTGTCGCTGGAGCCGATCCAGTGGCGCAGGCCGAAGGCGGTGCCGCCCAGCAGCAGTACCAGGCCCAGGCCGAGTTCGACGCTGGCGACCGAGAACCCGCGCAACAGGTAGCTGTAGCCGATCCGGCGCACGGTGTTGCGCAGGTGGCCGCGCAGGAACGGGCCGATCACCCGCAGCGGGCGCAGGCTGCTGGGCTCGTCGCCGTAGCGGGCCTGCATCGGCACGTCCACCACCACCGCGCGCAGCTGGTTGAGATGGTAGAGAAGGTCGGATTCGAAGAAGTAGCGGCGGGCGATGCGCTCCAGCTCCATCTCGGCGAGCAGTTCACGGCGGATGGCGGTGAAGCCGTTGGTCGGGTCGGCGATCTGCCAATAGCCGCTGGAGAGCTTGGTCAGGAACGACAGCAGGGCATTGCCGACCAGCCGCACCGGCGGCATGCCGCGCACGAACGCGAGCCGGTGGAAGCGGTTGCCCTTGGCGTAGTCGGCCTGCCCGGCCAGCAGTGGACCGGCGATCTGCCGGACCAGGCGCGGGTCCATCTGCCCGTCGCCGTCGAGCTTGACCACCACGTCGGCGCCGCCGTGCATGGCCAGGCGGTAGCCGGTCAGGGTCGCGCCGCCGACCCCCTGGTTGTGCTCATGGCGGACCACGCTCACCCGCGGATCCTGGCAGTGCTCGCTGACCCAGGCACCGCTGCCCTCCGGGCAGGCGTCGTCGACGACATGGATCCAGCCCACTTCGGGGCCGATCCCGGCGATGACCTGCAGGATCTGCTCGCGTACCCGGAAGCAGGGGATGACGATGGCGATGCGGCTGTCGGTGGTCATGGTTCAGCGATAGATCCAGTGGCGTGAGACGAAGAAGCTGACGACGGCCAGCGCGGCCTCGATCACGGCCTTCGCCAGCCAGGCCGCCTCCAGCCCGGCACTGTGCCCGACCTGGCCGACCGCGACGGTACTGACCACGGTGAGCACTGTCCAGGCGATGGCGAAGCGTTGCAGCTGCGTCCGCCCCAGGCGCCGGGCGGCCGGGAAGGTGACGGTTCCATTCAACCAGAAGCCGAGCAGGGCGCCACCGATGCGGCCACAGATGTTGGCCACCTCCAGCGGCGCCCCGGCGTGGCTCAGGGCGACCGTCAACAGCCAGTCGAGCACCCATTGCAGGCCGCCCATCAGCAGGAACAGGGCGCCCTGCCGGGTCAGGGTCATGGTGCCCGGTCCACCGGCAGGGACCACCACTCGGCCTCCTGCACCGTGCTGCGGTGCTCGGCCCGTGCCCGCTTGAGGGCGGCGCGCTGCGCGGGCGTGACGCTGTCGCCGCGCAGCAGCACGTCGCTGATGCCCTCCTTGCGCATCAGGGCCAGCCAGGCCCGTCCGCTGGGATCCTTGGCAGCACGGGCCGCGGCCAGCGAGAGCGGCCGCGAGTACCAGCTGATGGTGCGCCCGCGCGTGCCGAACTCGGCGAAGAACGACTGCTCGGTCTCCAGCACCAGCACGTTGCCGTGCGGGCCGCCGGCGTCGCGGATGGCGCGCGCCAGGCTGCGCTCGGGCGCGAAGCGCTCGAACAGCGGGGCGTCGCGTCCGCCGGCCTTCACGGTCTGCTTGATCGCGCCATAGCGCAACATCCAGTGCGCGCTGGACTGGAAGCACAGGTGCAGCACGCACACGCCGATGGCGATCCAGGTGGCCTGGCGCAGGTTGGCATGGAACATCGCCGTGACCAGCACCGCGCTCAGCACCACCAGACCGGGATAGGCGTAGCGCAGGTACTGCAGCGGCAGCAGCGGCAGCACCAGCACCAGCGTGGCGGCGATGGCGGCAACCCGCGTGGTGCGGTGGCACAGCGCCAGCAGCCAGGGGCCGAACAGTGCGACCAGCACGAAGCTGCCGCCGCCGGCATAGGCTTCGACGTAGCGATCGGTATGGAAGCTCATCCGCCACAGCAGCGACGGGCCGAAGCCGCTGTGCCAGCGGTCGTCGAAGAAGTGGGTGGGGGCGTAATACGGCGACTGGAACCAGCCGTTGAACAGCGGCAGCACCGGGTTGCCGGCCAGTATCTGCCCGTGCGCGTAGCTGGAGCCGGCGACCAGCAGGCCCAGCAGCAGCACCAGCGCAATGCGCGGCAGCGATGGCCATGGATGACGGCACAATGCCCATGCCAGCGGCACCACGGCCATCACCGCGGCAGAGGTCTTGATGGCCGCCAGCCCCCCGCAGAGGACGGCCACGGTCAACCAGAAGCGCAGGCTGCCGTCACGGGGACCGGCGACCACGGCGAACAGCCAGGCCAGGACAGTGGCGATCGGCAGCTCGGTCTGCATGCCGCCGGCCAGGGCGGTGGTCAGTGGCTGGCTCAACGCGACGGCGGCGGCCAGCCAGCGGCCCGCGGCCGGTGCGCCCAGGCGGGCGGCCAGCTGCCAGAGTCCGCCGGCCAGCAGCAGCAGCCACAGTGCATTGACCGGCCCGCGAGCCTCCTGGTGGGCCATCAACTGGGCGATGGCCTGCACCACGTCCGAGGCCCAGGGCGCGAATGCCCACACCTGCTGCTCCGGCGCCGGGCTGTAGAAACCCTGCTGCTGCAGCTGCCACGGCAGGCGCAGGTGATAGGCCAGGTCGTCGTACTGCAGGGTGGGCAGCCAGCAGCTCGCCGCGGCAAGACCGATGACGATCACGCACAGCGTGGCCAACCGCGGCGCGGCGTTGACCGCCTGCCGCCATTGGCTGCCCGCCGCGTGCAGCGTGGTGGCCAGGGCCTTGTAGCGGAGAGCCACCAGGGCGATGGCGGCCAGCAGGTACAGCCAGCCGAAGTGGATGGGCAGCATCAGCAGCCAGCCCAGTCCGCCGGCGGTCACCAGCAGCCCCAGTACCGTCTGCAGCCCGGCCGGACCACGGGGCAGCAGCAGTCCGCCGATGGCGAGCGTGGCCAGGGCGAACACCGCGGTGGCGAGCACCGGCACCGGCCCGGCGAGCACGCACAGCAGCAGTACCCATAGTGCGGCCGCCCAGCTCGCCTGCGTGCCGCGCCAGAACCGGGCGGGCAGCCAGGACAGGCCGGTCGCCAACAGCCCCAGCACGAGCAGTTCCTGGGCACGCTCGAGTGGCCGGGCCTCCCAGAGCTGCGGGGTGGCCAGGCCGATGAGCAGGGCCAGCGGGCCGAGCCAGAGCAGGGCGCGTTCCATACGTCGAGCAGTCGTTTCCATACGGTTCTCAGGAGCCAGACACGAGTTCGCCTATGCTATCAGCCGCCCAGCGCTCTCCGTCGTTCCCAGGTACCCGCCGATGTCCCAGCCGCTCCACGTGATCATCCTCGCCGCCGGTGCCGGCACCCGCATGCGCTCGGCGTTGCCCAAGGTCCTGCAGCCGATCGCCGGACGGCCGATGCTGGCCCATGCGATCGACGCCGCGCGTGCGCTGCAGCCGGACGCCATCCATGTCGTCCACGGCCACGGCGGCGAAGCGGTGCGTGCCGCGTTCGCCGGGCAGGCCGACCTGGTCTGGGCCGAGCAGGCCCGGCAGCTGGGCACCGGCCATGCGGTGCAGCAGGCCATGCCCGGCGTGCCGGACACCGCACAGGTGCTGGTGCTGTACGGCGACGTGCCGCTGATCCGTGCCGACACCCTCAGGGCCCTGCTGGCGGGCGCGCCGCGCTTGGCGGTGCTGGTGGCCGACGTGGACGACCCGAGCGGCTACGGCCGCATCGTGCGCGACGCCGAGGGCAAGGTCGCGGCCATCGTCGAACAGAAGGATGCCGATGCCGAGCAGCTGCGCATCCGCACCATCAACACCGGCATCCTCACCGCCGAATCCACCGCGCTGCGGCGCTGGCTGGGCGCGCTGTCCAACGCCAATGCCCAGGGCGAGTACTACCTGACCGATGTCTTCGCGTCGGCCGCGGCGGAGTACACCCCGGCCGCGCTGGTGCACGTGGACGATCCCCAGGAAGCGGAGGGCGCCAACGATCCGTGGCAGCTGGCGCAGCTGGAGCGCGCCTGGCAACTGCGTGCGGCGCGGGCGCTGTGCGGGCAGGGTGTGCGCCTGCTGGACCCGGCGCGGCTGGACCAGCGCGGCACGGTGGTGGCCGGGCGCGACGTGCAGATCGATGCCAACGTGGTGCTGGAGGGCGAGGTCGAGCTGGGCGACGGCGTCCGCATCGGTCCGTTCGTGCGGCTGAAGGATGTCCGCCTCGGCGCCGGCACCGTGGTGCTGGCGCACTGCGACCTGGAGGGCGTGGTCAGCGAGGGGGCCGCCCGGATCGGTCCGTTCGCGCGGCTGCGTCCCGGCACGCTGCTGGCCGATGGCAGCCATGTCGGCAATTTCGTCGAGACCAAGCAGGTCACCCTGGGCAAGGGCAGCAAGGCCAACCACCTCACCTACCTGGGCGATGCGGTGATCGGCAGCGGCGTCAACATCGGCGCCGGCACCATCACCTGCAACTACGACGGCGTGAACAAGTCGCGCACCACCATCGGCGACGACGTGTTCGTCGGCTCCAACAGCGCGCTGGTGGCGCCGGTCACCCTGGGCGACGGGGCCACCATCGCCGCCGGTTCGGTGATCACCCGCGATGCGCCGGCGCAGCGCCTGAGCGTCGCGCGCAGCCGCCAGCAGACCGTGGACGGCTGGCGCCGGCCGACGAAGAAGCGCTGAGGCGGGCGGCCGTCAGGGACCGGCTGGCAGCAGCAGGGTGACGCACAGCCCGCCATCGTTGCGGTTCTGCAGGGAAATGCGGCCGTCGTGGGCCTCGATGATCTCGCGGGTCAACGCCAGGCCGAGGCCGGTGCCGTTGCGCTTGGTCGAATAGAACGGCATCAGCGCGTTGTGCAGCACCGCCTCGTTCATGCCGCCGCCGCGGTCCAGCACCTCGATGCGCAGCCACTGCGCCAGGCGCGCCAGCCGCACCTCCACCGCATCGTTGCCGGCGCCATTGTCGAGGCTGGCCTCGTGGGCGTTCTTGAGCAGGTTGAGCAGCGCCTGGGAGAACTGCGCCGGGTCGATGCGGCTGCACAGGTCGTCGGCCGGCGGCGCCATGCGGAACGGGATTTGCTGCTGCAGCCCGGCCAGGTACGGCCCCCAGGCGATCGTCTGCAGCTGCGGCTGCGGCAGCTTGGCGAAGCGGGCGTAGCCGCGGATGAAGCCTTCCAGGTGGCGCGCACGTTCTTCGATCGTGCCGAACACGTCCTGCAGCCGTTCGCCGCGGCCGCGCCGCAGCAGTTCGGCGCCGGAATGCGCCAGCGAGGCGATCGGCGCCAACGAGTTGTTGAGCTCGTGGCTGATCACCCGGATGACCTTCTTCCAGGTCTGCACTTCCTGACGGCGCAGCTCCGCGGTGAGCAGGCGCAGCAGCAGCAGGTCGTGCAGGCGGCCATTGAGGTGGAAGCCGCGCCGCGACAGGTGGTAGACCTGCTCGTCGTCCTCGTCGCCGTTCTCGGCGCGCACCGCGAACAGGCTGTCGCCGCCGCGGGCGATGGCGTTGCGCAGCTCCACCGGCAGGTTCTCGAGCAGGTCGGGCATGCGCTTGCCCTCCAGCTTCCAGCCGCCGTGCAGCAGCTTGCGAGCGGCGATGTTGGAGAACACCACCCGCGACACGCCGTCGCCGCCATCGGCCAGCAGCAGCATCGCCACCGGGGTGTTCTGCACCATGGAGTCCAGCAGCAGCTCGCGCTGCACCAGGGTCTGGCGCTGCTCGCGCAGCACGTCGCCCAGTTCGGCGTGGGCCTTCACCAGCTGCGCAAGCTCGTCGTCGCCGCGCCAGTGCACGCCGAAGTTGTATTCGCCGTCGCGGTAGCTGCTGGTGATGCCGGCGAGGCTGCGCAGCAGCGAGCGGATCGGCGCGGTGGCGCGGCGCAGGGTCCACCACATCAGCGCCAGCAGCAGCACCGTGGACACCGCCGTGACCGCCCAGCCCCGGTCGATCCAGTAGGCCAGCAGCCAGGGCATGGCCGCGGCCAGCCCCAGCACCGGCAGCAGGCGCAGGAACAGGCGGAAGGTGAACGAGCGGGTTCTCATGGCCCGGCTCCTGCCGGGGCCCGGCCCTTCCACCGCCCGCGGCCGTACGCCGGTGCGACGCCGGGCAGGGCCGCAGCCACCGCGTGGTGCGGCGGTGGGCGGGGCGGGGCGCCGCGGGCCGGGATGCGGGCGTTCATTCGCGCGGGATGCCGTGCCGGTCCATGCGCCGGTACAGCGCCTGCCGGCTCAGGCCGAGGTCGGCCGCCGCCTGGGCGATGACCCCGCCGGCGCGCTCCAGCGCGGCGACGATGCGGGCGCGGTCCGGCTCGTCCGCCGGTGCGCTGGGGCGCTGCGGTGCGCGCGGCAGGTTGAGGTCGGCCACCTCGATGCGCGGGCCCTGGGCCAGCAGGCGCGCGCGCTGGATCACGTTGCGCAGCTCGCGCACGTTGCCGGGCCAGGGATGCCGCTGCAGGGCCTGCGCGGCCGGCGGCGACAGCGGCTTGCCGTCGTCGCCGAGGAAGTGCCGGGCCAGCGGCAGGATGTCCTCGCGGCGCTCGGACAGCGCCGGCAGCGCCAGCTCCACGGTGTTGAGGCGGTAATAGAGATCCTCGCGGAAGCCGCCATCGCGGATCATCGCCGGCAGGTCGGCGTTGGTGGCGCTGACCACGCGCACCGTCACCTGGCGCTCGCGGTTGGACCCGAGCCGCTCGAAGCGGCCGGTCTCCAGCACGCGCAACAGCTTCATCTGCCCGGCCAGCGACAGGTTGCCGATCTCGTCGAGGAACAGGGTGCCGCCGTCGGCGGCCTCGAACTTGCCCTCGCGCGTCTTGTTGGCGCCGGTGTAGGCGCCGGCCTCGGCGCCGAACAGTTCCGCCTCGATCAGCTCGGCGGGGATCGCACCGCAGTTGAGGGCGATGAACGGACCGCCGCGGATGCCGGAGTTGGCCTGGATGATCTCGGCGATCTTCTCCTTGCCGGCGCCGTTGGGCCCGGTGATCAGCACCGGCAGGTCCGAGCGTGCGACCTGGCAGGCCAGGCTGATGACGCGTTCGCTGGCCGGGTCGGCGAACACCACCCCGCGCAGGTCGTAGCGCTCGTGCAGGTGCTGCCGCTGTTCCCGTTCGCGCTGGCGGCGGCGGCTCAGCTCGCGGCGGGTCTCGGCCAGCTCCAGCAGGTTGTTGACGGTGGTCAGCAGGCGGCCGTCGTCCCAGGGCTTGGCCAGGTAGTCGGCGGCCCCGGCCTTGACCAGTTCCACCGCGCTGTCCAGGTGGGTCCAGGCGGTGAGCAGGATCACCGGCAGGTCCGGCCAGCTGTCGCGGATCTGCCGGAACAGCGCCTGGCCTTCTTCGCCCGAGGTGGTGTCGGCGGTGAAGTTCATGTCCTGGATCACCAGGTCGAACTCCTGCTCGGCGAGCAGGGCCAGGCCCTGTTCCGGCGAAGAGGCGTGGCGGGTTTCCAGGTCGTGCAGCGAAAACAGCACCTCCAGCGCCGTGGCCACGGCGGCGTTGTCGTCGATGATCAGGATCTGCGGCATCGGTGGTCGTGTGCGGAAGGGAGGGGGTGCGCTGACCTTACACGCTGCGGGTCGCGCTCGCAGGTGCCAGGCGCGCCGCGCGCCGCGCCGGTGCCGCCACCGCCAGCTGGCCGAGCAGCAGCAGCGCGCCGGCCGCCAGGGGCGGGTAGTACAGCGGCAGGCGCGCCAGTTCGTAGTGGCGCATCAGCCACTGGTTGATGGCCACCGCCAGCAGCAGGCCCAGCAGCAGCCCGGCGCCGACCAGCAGCAGGTTCTCGAGAAGGAAGTGGCGCAGGATCTGGTGGCGGGTGGCGCCCAGGGCGCGGCGGATGCCGATCTGGCGGGTGCGCTGCTGGATCCAGTAGCCGCTCAGGCTGGCGATGCCGACCAGGGTGATCGCCGCGATCACCGTGTTGACGGTGGCCAGCAGCCAGACCGCGGCGCGCCGGGTCCGCAGGCCCTCGGACCGCAGCTGCTCGTAGTCGGCCACCACCGGCTTGATGCCCGGGACCAGCTGCCCGGCGAAAGTGCGCTCGAGGATGTCGGGGATCTGCGTGCGCACCGCGTCGCGGCGCTGCGGATCGGTGCGCAGCACGTAGCTGGCCAGCGGCATGCCGGTGAGCTGCCCGGGCAGCAGGACCGCGTATTCGGCCTTGCCGTCGTCCAGCTCGGACAGCTGGTAGCGCATCAGGTGCTCGACCACGCCGACCACGGTGTAGCTGCCCGCGCCGTCGCCGGGGCGCAGCATCGCCCCGATCGGATCGGCGCCGTCGAACAGTGCGCGCGCCAGGGCCTCGGTGATGATGATCGGCAGGTGCAGGTCGTCCTGCATGTCGATGTCGCGGTATTCGGTGGCAAGGAAGTCGCGGCCGCGGCTCAGGCGCAGCCCGAAGGTGTCGAGCAGGCCTTCGCCCATGTAGCCGCTGGCGACCAGGAGGGTGCCGTTGGCGGCTTTGAGCTCATAGGTCATGGTCAGCGTCTGGCGCATCGGTGCGCCGGTGACGGCACTGGCGTTGCGCACGCCGGGGATCGCGGCCAGGGCATCACGGCCGGCCCGGATCCGCTCCGGGGTCCAGGGGGCGCCGCGGCTGACCAGCTGGTCGACGATCACCAGCTGGTCGCGGGCCAGGCCGTCATCCACCAGCAGTGGCCCGGCCTGCTGGCCGAGCAGGAACAGGGTGTTGCACAGGATCGCGCAGGCCACCGCGACCTGCAGCACGATCAGGTTGGGCATCAGCGGGGCGCGGCGCAGGGCGGCGAGCAGAGGCAGCATGCGGAGTCTCCTAGAGCGTCTTGACCTGCAGCGCCGGCTCCTGCCGGGCGGCGCGCAGGGCCGGGAGCAGGCCGACCAGCAGGCCGGTGAGCAGCGCCAGCCCGAGCAGGGTGGCGAACAGCACCGGGCTGAATCGGGCCAGGGGGGCATAGTCGTCGCCCTGCTGGCGCATCAGCCACAGGCCGGCCAGGGTCAGGGGCAGCGCGATCAGGCCGCCCAGCAGGCCGGCCAGTGCGGATTCGACCAGGCAGGCGGCGATGATCGCGCGCCGCGGCGCGCCCAGCACCCGGCGCACGCCGTGCTCGCCGGCGCGGCGCAGGAAGCGCGCGGCCAGCAGCCCGGCGACGTTGACCAGGCACAGCGCCAGCAGGCCGACGGCCAGCCACAGGTTCAGGCGTACGCTGTCCGGCACCACCCGGTTGAAGCGCAGCCAGTCGGCCATCGGCCGCAGCCAGCTGTGTGCCGGGCGCTCGAAGGCACCGTCGGCATGGCGCTGCGCGGCGAATGCCTGCAGGCTGCGGGCGTAGCTTTCTCGCTGTGCGGCGTCCTTCAGCTCGGCCCAGAGCACCAGCCAGCGGCAGCCGCCGACGTTGACCTGGTCGAAGCGGAAGCCATCGAAGCCGCCGCCCTCGCACTCGCGGGTGCTGGTGACCTCCACGCCCGATTCCAGCGCCGCCAGCGCGGGTACGAAGACCTCGTCGCCATCGCCCTGCCAGCCGGCGTTGTAGCTGGGCAGGAAATGCGGCCGCGGCCGTGGCGCCCAGCGTTCGCTGATGCCGATCACGCGGAAGGCATGGCGGCCGATCCGGATCTCCGCGCCGGTCCCGTCCGCGCGTCCGAGTAGCCGTTCGCTCAGGGCGCGGCTGATCACCACCACCGGGGTGCGCGACTGCTCTTCCTCCGGGGTCCAGAAGCGGCCGTGGCGCAGCGGCACGCCGAACACCGGCAGCATCGGCCCGATGGCCAGCACCGCCGAGCCGGTGTGCGTGCTGTCGCCGTCGACCGTGGACACTGACAGCGGCGCGCTGACCAGGGCCACCTGGCGGATGTCGGCCCGGGCCTGGCGCATCGCGTTCACGTCTTCGAGCTTCCACAGCGGCAAGACCGGCTTGCCGGTGGCGTCGGCGTCGCTGCCACTCTTGTCGCCGGGGCGCCCGTCGACCCACGCCAGGTGCAGGCGGTGGCTGACCCCGGGCAGCGGGTCGACGGAGAGCACCGACAGCAGGGTCAGCATGGTCATCACCGAGGCCAATCCCAGCGCCAGGGTGAGCACGGCCAGGGCCATCGTCCGCGGATGCCGCAGGCAGCCGCGCAGGCCGGTTTCCAGTGTGTAGTTCATGGTTCCTGCGGCTCCTCTCCGGCGGCGCGGTGGCCGTAGCTCAGCGCCCGGGTGATCGACCAGTGGCCATCCTGCAGGCGCCACAGCAGGGTGAACTCGGCCAGCCCCTCGCAGCGGCCGCTGGCGGTGTCGCAGAAGCGGTGGCGACCATGGGCGAGGGCGCCGAAGTCCTTGATCGGCACGATCTGCAGGCTGCCTTCGACCAGGGTCCGGGTGTAGCGGCCGCAGGCATGCCTGCGGGTGTTCTCCAGCATCGCCTCGCGGGTCCAGGTGACGCCGCCGGTGTCGTGGTAGAACTCGACCGCCGGATCGAAGTAGCCGGCGTGCTTTTCCAGCTGCGCGGGGTCCTGGCAACGGTTGAAGCTGTCGAACACGGCGGTGTCGAGCGCGGTGAGGGTGGCGGCCAGGTCGTCGTCCGCCAGCACGGTCGCGGCGGGGGCCATCAGCAGCAGGGGCAACAGGCGCAGGGAGGGGGTCATGGGAGGTCCTTGTGGATGTCAGGCACTGCGGGTGGCGACGGCAGGCGGAATCGAGGCGGCACGCCGGGCCGGGCCGAGCACCGCCAGCTGGCCCAGCAGCCACAGCACCGTGGCGGCGACCGGCAGGTAGGCCAGCGGCAGGCGCGGCAGTTCGTAGTGGCGCATCAGCAGCATGTTCAGGCCATAGGCCAGGAGCAACCCCAGGGCGATGCCGATGCTGCTGAGCAGGAAATTCTCGGCCTGGAAGGCGCGCAGGATGTGCGTGCGGGTGGCGCCCAGGGCACGGCGGATGCCGATCTGCCGGGTGCGCTGCTGCACCCAGAAACTGGACAGGCCGATGATGCCGAAGGCGGTGACCGCCAGCAGCGCGGTGCACACGGCGAGCAGCAGCCAGATCACCGAACGGTCGCGCCGATGGAAGTCGGCCCGCATCTGCGTCAGGGTGCCCTGCTCCTCGATGATCCGGTTGGGGTCTTCGTGGTTCAGTGCGGCGATGGCGGCCTGGAGCACGCGCTCGCGCTGTTCCGGCGTGGTGCGCAGCGCATAGCCGCCGTTGGAGACCCGGAGCGGGAAGATCATCGAGTCGTAGCGGTGGGCGAAGCCGCCCGCTTCCCCGGGCGCCATCAGGTCGCTGGTCACGCCGACGACCGTGGAGGGAGGCTGCTGTTCACCCCAGACATAGAGGGACTTGCCCAGCGCGCTCTGGCCGGGGAACAGCGTGTCGGCCAGGGAGCGGCCCAGCATGATGGCGGGAACGGTCCGGCCGACCCGGTTGGGGTCGAAGGTGCTGTGCTCCAGGTACTCGTCCGGAGTGAACGCGCGGCCTTCCACCACCCGCAGCCCGAAGGTCCGCAGCAGGTGCCCGTCGTCCATGTAGAGCGAGGCATTGGCGCTGGGCTGGACCTGGCTGGCCTCGAGACGGACGTCCGAGCCCCAGACGTTGCCGCCATAGGGAATCTGGTTGACGCTGCTCACCGCCGTCACCCCGGGCAGGGCGGAAAGCGCGCGGATGTCCTGCCGGCGCAGCGCGTCGCGGTTGACGTCGGGCAGCAGGCTGCTGCTGGACAGGTACACCAGTTCGTCGTCGGCGATGCCGCTTTGGACCCGCAGCTCGGCGATGCGGTTGCTGATGATGAACACCGCGTTGCAGATGATCGCGCAGCTCAGGGCGATTTCCAGCACGACCAGCAGGGCGGCGATCTTGTGCCGCCGCAGCATGTTGAGGATGGGCAGGATGTCCATGTTCACCGGTCCGGATGGGAAACGAGGCGGCGGGCGCGGCGCGCGGAGGCAAGGGCACGGCTGGCCGGGTGCGGGCCGGGTCCGGGGGCGCCTGTCCTGTCAGTCCTGGCGGTCATCACTGGCTCTTGAGCTGCAGGGCGGGGGCGACCTGCATCGCGCGCCATGCTGGCAGCAGGCCGGCCAGCAGGCTCACCGCCACCGCCAGTGCGAAGGTCAGCCACAGCGTGGTGCCGTCCATGTGCGCCAGCTTCGCGTAGTCATCCGGCTGTTGGCGGATCAGCCACAGGCCCAGGGCGGCGAAGCCCAGGCCGAGGAGGCCCCCGGCCAGCCCGATGACGCCGGCCTCGGTGAGGCACTGCTTGAAGATGTCCAGGCGCGAGGCGCCCAGCGAGCGGCGGATGCCGATCTCGCCGCCGCGGCGCAGGAACTTGGCCAGCAGCAGGCTCACCGTATTGATCAGGCAGGCCAGCAGGAAGCCGAATGCGAGCCACATCTGCAGGCGGACGTCGTTGGGCACGATGCGGTTGTAGTCCAGCCAGCCCATCACGTCGTCCAGGCGGACGTTGGTGGGCCGCTCGAAGCGGCCGCCGGCGCGCTGGGCATCGGAATAGGCGGCCAGGTACTCCAGGTAAGCGTCGGCTTTCCGCGGGGAGTCCAGCTCCACCCAGTACTGCAGCCAGGCACAGGGGGCATTGAGGGCGTGCCCGCCTTCCTCGCCCTTGCTGCCGCTGCCCCAGCAGTGCATGGACCCCTGGACGTCCAGCCGCAGCGCACGGGAGGTGGAGAAGGGCAGCAGCAGCTGTTCCTCGCCCCCGTAGCGCTGGTTGGTCAGGTCGTAGAACCGTGGTGTGGGCTTCCAGTCATCGAGCACGCCCACGACGCGGAACACGCCTTGCGGCAGCCGTATCTCCCTGCCGACCGCGGCCTCGGTGCCGTACAGGCGGCTCGCCAGCCGGCGGTCGATGACCGCCACCTGCGCGCGCGCCTCGTCGTCGGCCGCACTCCACGCGGTGCCGCTGCGCAGGGGCACGCCGAACATCGGGAAGAAGTCCGCCGAGGTATAGCGGGCGTTGACCCGGAAGGGCTGGCCGGCGCTGCCGTCCGGCAGCACGGTGAGCAGGCCGGCCGTCATCAGCGCCTGGCGGTCGGCGCGCTTCTGGCGCAGCAGCTCCTCGGCGTCATGGCGGGTCAGCTGGTTCAGCGGCTCCTTGTCCAGCGAGGCGTCCTTGCGCAGGGTGCGCGGCTCGATGCGCGGGTAGAACAGCCGTGCGCTCCGGTCCGGGATCGGGTCCCCGGCGAGCACGAAGTACAGGCCCAGCGTGGTCATCGTCGCGCCGATGCCGACCGCGATGGTCAACACCATCAATGCGGTCAGCACCGTGTTGCGGCGGAAGCTGCGCAGCGCCAGGTGCAGGTAGTAGCCGAGCATCCCGTTTCTCTCCGGAGCGGATCAGGTGCTGCGGGTGGCGACCGCCGGCGGGATCGCCGCCGCGCGCCTTGCCGGCCCGAACACGGCGAGCTGGCCGAGCAGCCACAGCACCAGCGCACCCACCGGCAGGTACGGCAGCGGCAGGCGCGGCAGCTCGTAGCGGCCCATCAGCCACTGGTTGAGCAGGTAGGCCAGCAGCATGCCGATGACGATGCCGATGCCCGCCAACAGGAAGTTCTCGGTCTGGAAGTAGCGCAGGATCTGGCCCCGCGTGGCGCCCAGTGCACGGCGGATGCCGATCTGCTTGGTGCGTTGCTGCACCCAGAAGCTGGCCAGGCCGACGATGCCCAGCGCGGTCACCAGCAGCAGCAGCCCGCTGACGATCAGCAGCAGCCCGATCATGTCGCGGTCGTTGGCGAAGTACTTGGCGCGGCCTTCCGTGTAGGTCAGCTTGCGCCAGACCAGGCGGTTGGGGTCGTTCTTGTCCAGCGTCGCCAGCGCCTGTTCCAGCACCTCGGCGCGGCGCGCCGGATCGGTGACCCGAATCAGGTAGCGGCCGCCGTTGGCGAAGTTCATGCGGATCGGGAACACCACCGAATGGGTGCGGTTGCTGCTCATCATGTTCGGACGCAGCAGGGTGTCGACCACACCGACGATGGTCAGCGGGATGTTGGCCATGTAGACGGTCTTGCCGATGGCGTCGCCGTCCGGGAACAGCTTGTCGGCCACAGCCTTGCTGACGATGATCGCCGAACGCAGCGAGGCCATCTCCTCGACCTTGCTCAGCACGTCGCTGCTGCGGTACTCGTCGGCGGCGAAGTCGCGGCCGGCGACCAGCGTCAGGCCCATGGCCGCCAGGGTGCCCTCGCTGACCATGTACTGGGCGGCGTTGAGCGTGGGCACCTCCTGTTCGGGGGAGAGCGCGAGCGAGGTGTTCCAGCTGCCGTTCTGGAACGGCAGCTGGTTGCTCACGACCACGCGCTCGACGCCGGCGATGGCGCGCAGCGCGGCCAGGTCCTCGGCGGTGCGGGCGTCGGCATCGGTCTGCTGGCCGATGCCGCTGAGCCCGATCTCGATCAGCCGGTCCTCGTCCAGGCCGCTGGCCAGGTTCAGGGTCTCCATGCGCTGGGTGACGATGAACAGCGCGTTGCAGATGATCGCGCAGCTCAGGGCGATCTCCAGCACGATCAGCGCCGCCGCGGTCCGGTGGCGCGCCAGGGTGGAGAGGATGGGGCGGATTTCCATGCGGGGCTCCGGAAGCGGAAAAAGAAGAGGAGGGAACGTGGACGGAGAGAGCCGGGCCGCGCCCACCTCCCCTCCTCCAGGCGGTGCCGGGCTACTGGCTCTTGAGCTGCAGCGCGGGGGCGACCTGCATCGCCCGCCAGGCCGGCAGCATGCCGGCCAGCAGGCTGGCAGCGACGGCCAGTACGAAGGTCAGCAGCAGCATCGAGCCGTCCAGGTGCGCCAGCGCGGCATACTCGGCCGGGCGCTGGCGGACCGCCCACAGTCCTCCCAGCGCCAGCAGCAGGCCGAGCAGGCCGCCGCCCAGGCCGATCGTGCCGGCCTCGACCAGGCATTGCCGGAAGATCTCGCCGCGGCTGGCGCCGAGCGCGCGGCGTACGCCGATCTCGCCGCTGCGGCGCAGGAACTTGGCCAGCAGCAGGCCGACGGTGTTGACCAGGCACACCAGCAGGAAGCCGAAGGCCAGCCACATCTGCAGGCGCACGTCGCCCGGCACCACTTCGGTGTAGTCCAGCCACTGCATGACGCTGCGCAGGCGGGTATTGGCCGGGCGCTCGAAGCGGCCCGCGGCCCGCTGCTGGTCGGAGTAGTTGTCCAGGTAGGCCTTGAACGCGGGCGCGTCGCCGGCCGCGTCCAGTTCCACCCAGTACTGGATCCAGGCGCAGGGGACATTCAGCGCGGTCGCGTCGTTGACGATCTCGCGGCCGAAGCAGTTCATGTTGCCGCTGCGGCCCAGCTCCAGGTCGCGCGAGGTGGAGAACGGCACGAACACCTCTTCCTGGCGGTCGTAGGAATTGCCCGCGAACGGATCGTAGAACAGCGGCTGCGGCTGCCACTCGTCGAGCACGCCGACGATGCGCAGGGGGTGGCCCTCGACCAGCACTTCGCGGCCGACGCTGTCGGCGCCATCGAACAGTTTCTCGTTGAGGTTGCGTCCGATCACCGCCACCCGGGCGCGGCCGTCGTCCTCGGTGCCGCTCCAGCCCCGGCCATACAGGAACGGGGTGTCGAACATGGGGAAGAAGTCCGCCGAGGTGTAGCGCATGCCGACGCTGAAGGGCTTGAGCGTGCCCACCCGCGGATCGACGATGCCGCCGCCGCCGGTCATCATCGCCTGCCGCGGCGCCTTCTTCTGCCGCAGCAGCTCCTCGGCATCGAAGCGGGTCAATTGCCAGTCCGGGTCCTCGCCGGGCTTGTAGCCCTCGCGGGTGTAGGGATCAAGCTGCACGTAGAACAGGCGTGCGCTCTTGTGCGGGATGGGGTCGCCGGAGAGCACCTTGAACACGGTCAGGGTGGTCATCGCCGCACCGATGCCCAGCGCGATGGCCAGCACCATCAGCGCGGTGAGCACCTTGTTGCGGCGGAAGCTGCGCAGCGCGAGTTTGAAGTAGTAGGCGAACATGCGGTTTCCTTGCGCGGCTCAGGCGCTGCGGGTGGCGACGATGGGCGGAACGGCGGCGGCGCGCATCGCCGGACCGATGACGGCGGCCTGGCCCAGCGCGAACAGGGCCAGCGCGCCGAAGGGCAGGTAGAGCAGCGGCAGCCGCGCGGTCTCGAAGTAGTGCATCAGCGCCTGGTTGCCGCCGTAGGCCAGCAGCATGCCGAGTACGATGCCGGCGCCGCTGAGCAGCAGGTTCTCGGTCTGGAAATAGCGCAGGACCTGGCGGCGCGTGGCGCCCAGCGCGCGGCGGATGCCGATCTGCTTGGTGCGCTGCTGCACCCAGAAGCTGGCCAGGCCGACGATGCCCAGCGCGGTCACCAGCAGCATCGCCAGGCAGACGCCCAGCAACAGCCGGGTCATGGCGCGGTCCTGCGTGAAGTAGCGCTGCCGCAGGTCGGCCAGGGTGCGGCTGTATTCATGGTCGAGGAGCGCCTCGGGGACCAGCGCCGGCGCCGCCGCCACCGCGGTGCGGAGGATGCCGGGCAGGTCGCGCGGGTCGGCGCGCACCACATAGGTGCCACTCTGCGCGTCGGTGGTGACCGGCACGATCACCGACCACTGCGTCGCGGCGGTTCCGCCCTCGTTGCGTCCCGGGTTGGGCACGGCGAAGTGGTCGACAATGCCGGCCACGCTGAAGTGCGAATCGGCCATCCAGAACGGCTTGCCGAGCGGATCCTCCCCGGGCCACAGGTGTTCGGCGAAGTCGCGGGTGATCCACACCTGCGCGTTGGCCGGCAGGAAATTGCCGATGGGCTGGTGGTCGGCGGCGGTGAACGCGCGTCCCCGCACCGGTGCCAGTGCCAGCGCCTGGAGCGCGCCCGGGTCGACCATGTAGAAGTGCGGCACGCCACCGAAGTGCTTGCCCTCCGGGTCCAGGGTGATGCCGGCCACGCCCGCGCGCTGCGCGAACGGCAGGCTGTTGACCACCCCGGCGGCCTGTACGCCGGGCTGCCGGCGCAGCAGCTCCAGCCAGCGGCCGTTGATGTCGGCCGCGTTGCAGCCGTCACAGTCCTTCAGTGTCAGCGTGGCCAGCGAGGCTTCGTCGACACCGCTGTCCAGCCCCACCAGGTCGATGCGCGCGGCGGCCATGAACAGCGCGTTGCACAGCACCGCGCAGGCCAGGGCGATCTCCAGGGTGATCAGCAGCGCCGAGACGCGGTGCCGCGTCAGGGTCGCCAGGATCGGCTTGATGTCCATGATCGGGCTCATAGCGACTTGATCTGCAGGGCGGGGTCGATCCGGCTCGCGCGCAGCGCGGGCAGCAGGCCGGCGGCCAGCGTGGCGGTCACGGCCAGGGCGAAGGTGAGGGTGAGCATCGGCAGGTCCAGGTGCACCATGTCGGCGTACTCCAGCGGTTGCTGGCGCACGTTCCACAGGCCCAGCAGGGTCAAGCCCAGGCCGGCCAGGCCACCGGCCAGGCCGATCAGCGCGGCCTCGACCAGGCATTGCATGAAGACCATCGCGCGGGTGGCGCCCAGTGCGCGCAGCACGCCGATCTCGCCGCTGCGGCGCAGGAACTTGGCCAGCAGCAGGCCGACGGTGTTGAACAGGCAGATGCCGAGGAAGGCCAGCGCCAGCCACGACTGCAGGCGCGCATCGCGCGGCACCGCGCCGTTGTAGTCCAGCCACTCCATCAGGCCGGGCAGGCGGACGTTGCCGGTCTGGCGGATGCGGCCCAGGGCATGCTGCTGCTGCACGTAGCCGTCCATGAAGCGGCGGTAGGCGGCCGCCTTGGCGCCGCTGTCCAGCTGTACCCACAGCTGCAGCCAGACGCACGGTGCGTTCTCCAGGTAGCCGGGGCGCTCGGGCAGGCCCCAGCAGGTGAACTGGCGGAAGTTGCCGGCGTTGATCTGCAGGCCGGTGAAGAACGGCACCATCACGTCTTCGGGCTTGGCGTAATAGGAGGCGGTGTCGCCCTGCGCGAAGCGGCCGCCGGCGACGGTGTAGAACTGCGGCGAGGGCCGCCACGGCGCCAGTACGCCGACGATGCGCACATCGCTGCCGCGGATGCGCAGCAGCCTGCCGGTGCTGTCCTGGCCGCCGTACAGGTGCTGGTTGAGGTCCCAGGAGATCACCGCCACCCGTGCCCGACGCTCGTCGTCCTCGGCCGTCCAGCCGCGGCCCCAGGCCAGCGGGACCTGGAACATGGGGAAGAAGTCGGCGGTGGTGGAGAGCATCGTGGCCATGCTGGCCGGGGTGCCGCTGTCCGGCGCCTGCAGCTTCACCGGGCTGTCCACCACCAGGGCCTGGCGGTCGGCCCTGGCGGCGCGCCACAGGTCCACGGCCGAGCCGTAGTCGAGCATGTCCGGCGGATTGCGGCGCGGCTCCGTGCCCGGCATCGCATCCAGCTGCGGGTAGTACAGCTGCTGGCTGCGGCCGGGCAGGGGATCGCCGGACAGCAGGTGGCGCACGGTCAGGGTGGTCATCGCCGCGCCGATGCCCATGGCGATGGACAGCACCATCAGCCCGGTCAGCACCGGCGTGCGCCGCAGGCTGCGCAGGCCCTGCCGCAGGTAGTAGGGAAGCAACGGCAACATGTCCGGTCCTCAGCCCTGGGCGGTCGTTCCGGTGTCGGCGTGGGCGAGCGTCGGCTCGCGCAGCAGGTCGGTGGCCTGGCCATCGACGATGTGCACGTTGCGCTGCGCGCGTGCGGCCAGTTCCGGATCGTGGGTCACCATGACGATGGTGGTGCCCTGGGAGTTGATCTCCTCCAGCAGTTCCATGACGCCGCGCGCCATCTGCGTGTCCAGGTTGCCGGTCGGTTCGTCGGCCAGCAGCAGGCGCGGGCTGCCGGCCAGGGCGCGGGCGATGGCGGCGCGCTGCTGCTGGCCGCCGGACAGCTCGGCCGGGTAATGCTTCATGCGCGAGCCCAGGCCGACGCTGCCCAGCGCCTTCTCGATGCGCTCGCGGCGCTCGGCGGCGGGCATGCCGCGGTAGCGCAGCGGCACGTCGACGTTGTCGAACAGGTTCAGGTCGGGAATCAGGTTGAAGCCCTGGAAGATGAAGCCGATCTTCTGGTTGCGCAGGCGCGACCGGGCGTCGTCGCCCAGGTGGCTGACGTCCTGGCCGTCGAGCAGGTACTGGCCGCTGGTGAAGGTCTCCAGCAGGCCGGCGATGTTGAGGAAGGTGGTCTTGCCCGAGCCGGACGGGCCGGTGACGGCGACGAACTCGCCTTCGCGCACGTGCAGGTCGAGCGAGCGCAAGGCGTGGGTTTCGACCTGTTCGGTGCGGAAGACCTTGGAGACGGAGTGCATCTGGAGCATGGGAAGTTCCTGCGCTGGAAAGGGAGGATGCGGAAACGGCGGGGGATCAGTTGATGGAAACGCGTTCGGCATCGCCGAACAGGTCGGTGCCGGAGACGACGACCTTCTCGCCCGGCTGCAGGCCGGAGACGATCTCGACCTCGCCCAGGCTGCTGACGCCGAACTGCACCGGGCGGCGGCTGGCGGTGCTGCCGGCGACCACCCAGGCATAGCGGCCGCCGGACTGCTCGACGAACGGGCCGCGCTCGACCTTGACCACGTCCTTGCGGGTGTCGAGCAGGATGCGCGCGCTCATGCGCTGGCTCTGGCGCAGGCCGGCCGGCTGCTTGTCGGAGAAGCGGATGCGGGCCACGACCTCGCCGTTGACCACCTCCGGCGACACCGCCGAGATCTCGCCGGGGAACGGCTGGCCGGAGCCGCTGGTGAGCTGGGACGGCATGCCGATGGCCAGGTCGCGGGCGAAGCTTTCCGGAACCTTGATCTCGACCTCGAAGCGCGACAGGTCCACCACGCCCAGCACCGGGGCGTTGGTGGCGACCTGGGTGTGCTGGGTCGCCTGCACCTGGCCGACCTGGCCGTCGAACGGCGCACGCAGGGTCAGCGCGTCGACCTGGCGCTGCACCTCGTCCACCACCGCCTGCTGGCGGTTGGCCAGCAGGCGCTTGTTGCGCGCGTCCAGGTCGGCGCCCTGGCTCTGCAGGGCAGCGTCGCTCTTGGCGTGCTGCAGGGTGATCTCGGCCTTCTTCAGGTCGTCCTGGGCCTTGGCCAGGTTGACCTGCGGCACCGCGCCGCCGTCGAAGCCGCGCTGGTAGCGCTCCAGGTCGCGCGCGGCGGCCTGGCGGTCGATCGCGGCCTGGTCGGTGACCTTGCTGGCGGTGGCGCGGGCCAGGGTGGCGTCCAGCGCGGCGCGGCCGGCCTCGGCCTCCAGGCCGGCCAGGGTGGCCTGCTCCTGGGCCAGCTTGCTGCGCAGCTCCGGGCTGTCGATGACCGCCAGCTCCTGGTCCTTCTTGACCACGTCGCCGGCTACCACCTTCAGGGTCACGGTGCCGGCGGAGATCGCGTACAGCACCGGGCTGTTGGCGGCGATCACGCGGCCGTCGGCGGCGATGTCGCGCACCAGGTCGCCGCGGCCGACGGTGGCGATCCGCAGCCGCGCGCTGTCGAACGAGCGGGCGCCGCCGAGCCAGCCCTTGGCGACGAAGCCGATGCCGGCCAGCAGCGCCAGCACGGCCACGGCCGGCCACAGCCAGCGGCGCCATGTCGGTCCCGGCTGCCGGGAGAGGGTCTGGTCCTGAGCGGAGGTGTCGCGGATCATCGTCGGTATCGCTGGCGGAGTTGGTATCGGTTAAGCAGGTCCCGTGCCAGGTTCCAAGTGCCTGAAACACAAGGCATCGCGGTCGAGCGCGCGGGTGTCCGGGTGTCCGCGGACACCGGCGCGGACACTGTCCGCGGGCGCCGTGTCCGCGATTTGTCCGCCGGTTGTCCGAAGGGGCTGACTTAGAATGTCCGCTCGTGAACCAGGCGGATGGACTATGTGCGGCATTGTGGGGGCGATCGCGGATCGCGACGTGGTACCGGTACTGATCGAGGGACTGAAGCGGCTGGAATACCGGGGCTACGACTCCTCCGGCATCGCGGTGCTCGACGGCGACGCGATCCGCCGCGTGCGCCGCACCGGCCGCGTGGCGGAGATGGAGGGCGCGGCCGCCACCGAAGGCTTCGCCGCGACCCTGGGCATCGGCCATACCCGCTGGGCCACCCACGGCGGCGTCACCGAATCCAACGCCCACCCGCATGTCAGCCACGGCGTGGCGCTGGTGCACAACGGCATCATCGAGAACCACGAGCAGCAGCGCGAGCGCCTGCTCGCGCTGGGTTATGAATTCGAATCGCAGACCGACACCGAGGTCATCGCGCACCTGATCCACTACCACCTGCAGGGCGGCGGCGATCTGCTGACCGCGCTGCAGCGCACGGTGAAGGAGCTGACCGGCGCCTATGCGCTGGCGGTGATCGGCCGCAGCGAGCCGCAGCGCATGGTGGTCGCGCGCATGGGCTGTCCGTTGCTGGTGGGCCTGGGCGAGGGCGAGAACTTCGTCGCTTCGGACGTCTCGGCGATCCTGCAGGCCACCCGCCGGGTGATGTTCCTGGAGGAGGGCGATACCGCCGAGCTGACCCGTGCCGGGGTACGCGTGTTCGCTGCCGACGATGCGCCGGTGGAGCGCGAGGTGCGTTTCTCCGACGTGTCGCTGGCCTCGCTGGAGCTCGGCCCCTACCGCCACTTCATGCAGAAGGAGATCCACGAGCAGCCGCGCGCGCTCGCCGACACCATCGAGGCGGCGATCGACGCCGGCGGCTTCCCGGCCGCGCTGTTCGGCGCCGATGCCGGCGCGGTACTCAAGGACATCGAGGGGGTGCAGATCCTCGCCTGCGGCACCAGCTACTACGCCGGCCTGACCGCGCGTTACTGGATCGAGGCCATCGCCGGCCTGCCGTGCAGCGTGGAGATCGCCAGCGAATACCGCTACCGCGCGGCCTGTGCCAACCCCAGGCACCTGATCGTCACCATTTCCCAGTCCGGCGAGACCCTGGACACCATGGAGGCGCTCAAGTACGCCAAAGCGCTGGGCCATGCGCACACGCTGTCGATCTGCAACGTGCCCGAGAGCGCCATCCCGCGGGCCAGCGAGCTGGTCTGCTACACCCGTGCCGGCGCCGAGATCGGCGTGGCGTCGACCAAGGCCTTCACCACCCAGCTGGCCGCGCTGTTCCAGCTCACCGTGGTGCTGGGCAAGCTGCACGGGCGCATCGATGCGGCCCTTGAGGCCGACTACCTGGAGCAGCTGCGCCACCTGCCGGGCAGCGTGCAGCACGTGCTCAACCTGGAACCGCAGATCGTGGCCTGGGCCGAGCGCTTCGCGGGCAAGTCCAACGCGCTGTTCCTCGGCCGCGGCCTGCATTACCCGATCGCGCTGGAAGGTGCGCTCAAGCTCAAGGAGATCTCCTACATCCATGCCGAGGCCTACCCGGCCGGCGAGCTCAAGCACGGACCGCTGGCGCTGGTGGACGCGGAGATGCCGGTGGTGGTGATCGCGCCCAACGACAGCCTGCTGGAGAAGGTGAAGTCCAACATGCAGGAGGTGCGCGCGCGCGGCGGCGAGCTGTTCGTGTTCGCCGACCAGGACAGCAATTTCAGCGCTTCCGACGGTGTGCACGTGATCCGCACCCCGCGCCACGCCGGGGTCCTCAGCCCGGTGCTGCATACCCTCCCGGTGCAGTTGCTGGCCTACCACACCGCGCTGGCGCGCGGCACCGACGTGGACAAGCCGCGCAACCTCGCCAAGAGCGTCACCGTGGAGTAGCCCGCGGCCGCCTGGCAGCGCACGGCATGCAGCAGGCGTGGTGTCGGGCGGTCCACCGCTCATCCCGGCGCACGGCGGCGGCCGTGGGGGCCGGCAGGAGCCGGGGCGGGCGGACGTCAGCTGTCGCCGGTATCCGCCTCCAGGGCGCGCTCGAGCAGCCGGCGGGCGACGTGGAGCGGGTCATCGCCGCCCTCGGCATCGGGCACCACGCCGTCCCGGTCCCAGTTGCCGCCGGTCCGCCGGTTGACGGGCCGGGCCTCGGGAATGAACACCTGGAAGTCGTGGGGCAGCGGCCTGGGGTCGCCGAGCAGGGTGGCGGCGCCGGCGCTGCGCGTGCCGACCACGGTTCCGCGGTGCTCGGCCTGCAGCGAATAGGCGACGAATTCCGCGGCCGACGCGGAGCGGCGGTCCAGCAGCACGGCGACGCGGCCGCGGTAGGCGGGCAATGCCGCGGCGGGCAGGGGATCGGGACGCCGCTGTGTGCGGGTCTGGATGTCCTGCACCGCCTGCACGCCGTCATCCAGCAGGGCGCGCACGAGCTGGTTCGCGGTGTCGGTGTCGCCACCGCCGTTGCGGCGCAGGTCGATCACCAGCGCCCGGGTATCCGTCAGCAGTTCCAGGGCATTGCGCAGCTTGGCGCCGGCCATGTCCCAGGGGTAGAAGGACGTCAGCCGCAGGTAGCCGACATTGCCTTCCAGCACCCGCACTTCGCGCACGCCCATGTTGCTGGGCCGGCCTGCGCTGCGCCAGGCCATCAGCCATTCGTCGTCGCCCGTGGGGGCATCCGGATCGGTGCGCTCCAGGTGGAAATGGCCGTCGTAGGCGTCCAGGTCCCGGTTCAGGCGCAGGGCGAAACCGGGCCAGTCGCCGCAGGCGTCGGCGTAGCGGCCATGGTCCTTCCATTCGCGCAGGCTGGCCGCGATGTCCCGTGCCTCGGGAGCGTCGACATAGTGCTGCTCGACGGCCTCGGCCATGTGCTGCAGGACGGTCTCCTGTGCCGGGCAGAGGCCGGCCAGCAGGGCCGCCAGGAAGGGGGCTGGGCTCATGGGATGTCCTCCGCGTCGGGGCTTGTCAATGTGTAAGCACTAACATATGGTCGGAACCATGACAATGGCGCACGCGACCCTGGGCACCCTGCTGCGGGCCCTCATCGAACAGCTGGATTCGGCGGTTGCCGGCGCCTACGCCGACGCCGGGCTGGACTACAAGCCCCGCTACACCCCCATCATCCGTGCACTGGCGAAGCGTGGGCCGATGCGCATGAAGGACATCGCGGTGGGGATCGGGGTCAGCCACTCGGCGGTCAGCCAGAGCATCGGCGCGCTGGTCCGCGGACAGTGGGTCGAACTGCGGCCCGGCGCCGACAGCCGCGAGCGCATCGTGCACCTGACGGCCACCGCCAGGGCGCGCCTGCCGCTGCTGCGGCGGCACTGGGCGGCCACCGCGATGGCCGCGGCCAGCCTCGACGACGACCTCGGGCTGTGCCTGGAGGAGGTGCTCCGCAATGCGCTGCAGGCCCTCCAGGCGCGGCCGTTCGAGGCGCGGATCCGCGAGGCGCGCACGCCCCGGAAGACCGCGCCGGCCCGGCCCGCCGCGGCCCGCCCGGGTGGACGCCGGCCCGGCTAGAGGCCGTGCGTGTCCGAGGACGTGGCCACCAGCGGATAGCCGCTGAACGGCTTGACCTCGTCCATCAGGAACTGCGAGACGATCTTCTCCACGCCGTAGTCGCCGCCGAGCAGGGCGCGGGCGATGTCCTTCCAGTGGTGCACGTCGTTGACGATCACCCGCAGCAGGTAGTCGTGGGCACCGGAGATGCGGCTGGCCTCCACCACCTCGGGCATGGCGAGGATGCGGCGGTCGAACTCGGTGAACTCCTCCAGCGCATGCTGCTTGAAGGTGACCTGGGCGAGCACCACCGTCGCCGAGCGGATGCGGTCCACCGCCACGTGCGCGTGGTAGCCGCGGATCAGGCCCTTGGCCTCCAGCGCCCGTACGCGCGCCAGGCAGGCGCTGGGCGAGAGCGCCACGCGTTCCCCCAGCGCCTGGTTGGTGATGCGCGCGTCCTGCTGCAGCACGTCCAGGATCTTCAGGTCGGTTCGGTCCAGTGCCTTGGCGGTCATGGGATTTCCGGCGCGGCGGCGGCCGCAGGTTGTTCGCTATTTGAACATGGGGGCCGCAGATTCTGCGTTTTTCGTCCGCAGGATTGCCCTGTTCTACGGAAATTATCAGTACAAGTCCTTTTGAATCAATTACTTGTGTAGGTTTTGTCTCCCGCGGATTCTGCTGGACAGCGGTGGCGGTTTTCACTTTCACTCGGTCCCAGCCACGTTTGCCGCCGCGCGGGAAAGTGACCCGCCGGCTCCATCCACCGCCATCCGGGGACCGTGCCAATGCCTTCGCCACTCCATGTCCGCAAGCTCACCCACGCCATCCGTCTCGGTTGCTGCCTCGGCCTGGCCAGTGCCGGCGCCTGGGCGCAGGAGGCGGCACCGGCCGCTCCCGGCCAGGAACCGGCACGAACGCTGGACGCGGTGGTGGTCACCGCCGGCAAGCTGAAGGAGTCGGTGCGCGAGATCGCCGGCTCGGCCTCGGCGGTCACCGACCAGCAGCTGCAGGACCTGGGCGCGCAGTCGCTGGCCGACTACATCCAGCGCACCCCGGGCGTGGTGTTCAACAACTACCAGCCCGGCACCTCGCATGTGGTGATGCGCGGCATCGCCACCAATGCCGGCAACGTGCAGGGCCAGCCCACCACCGGCTACTTCCTCAACGAGGTGCCGCTGACCGAGCCGGGCTGGACCATCGCCATCCCCGACATCGATGCCTTCGACCTCAACCGGGTCGAGGTGCTGCGCGGCCCGCAGGGCACGCTGTTTGGTTCGGCGTCGATGGGCGGTGCGGTCAACTACATCGCCAACGTCGCCGACAGCGGCGGCTTCGACGCCGCGGCCGAGGCGACGCTGAGCCGGACCCGCAACGCCGACCTCGGCTACGCCGCCAAGGCGATGGTGAACGTGCCGATCCGGCAGGACCTGCTGGCGGTGCGCGCGGTGGCCCAGCGCCGCGACGATCCCGGCTTCCTGGACAACATCGGCACCGGCCGCAAGGGCGCCAACTCCACCACCCTGGACGGTGGCCGGCTGTCGCTGGTGCTGACCCCCTCCGAGGCCACCACGCTGACCTGGCTGAGCCTGGTGCAGCGCGTGGACAACGACGACAACAGCTACCGGATCGCCGGCCTCGGCGAACTGCAGCGCGCCACCGCGCTGCCCGAGTTCACCAACACCCGGGTGACCGTGCACAGCCTGCGCCTGGACCAGGACCTGGGCTTCGGCGATTTCACCGCGCTGGCGGCCTGGCAGAAGAAGCAGCAGGACTGGCGCTTCGACTTCACCCCGCAGCGGGCCGCCTACAACGCCGACCTCGGGCTGGACCTGGCCACGCCGCTGTACATCGAGTCGGGCGGGCAGAGCCGCGGCCAGAGCCTGGAAGTGCGGCTGTCCTCGCATCCGGGCGGGCGCATCGACTGGCTGGTCGGCGGCATGTACTTCGATTCGGACAAGGACCTCTACGAACGCATCGGGGCCGAGGGCGCGGCGGCCGCGTTCGACCGCTCGCCGCTGTTCGGGCCGGGCAGCGGCGCGGTGATCGCGCCGGGCGGAGAGGTCTTCAACGCCTTCCGCACCGACCTGGGCGGCTCGGAGGTGGCGCTGTTCGGCGAGGCCAGCGTGCATTTCGGCGCGCAGTGGAAGGCCACGGTCGGCGGCCGCCTGTTCCGCAACACGGTGCGCACCGCCGACGTGCAGTCCGGCTTTTCAACCTGGCCCGGCGCACCGACCGGTTCCCGCCAGCGCACCCGCGAAGAGGGCTTCAACCCCAAGGTCTCGCTCAGCTGGCAGCCGAGCGCGGACCTGATGGTCTATGGCCTGGTCTCGGAGGGGTTCCGCTTCGGCGAACCGAACACCACCGGGCTGAGCGCCTATCCGGTGCCGTCGGGCTCGCGCAGCGACAGCCTGGTCAACTACGAACTGGGCGCCCGCAGCGCATGGGCCGACGGGCGCCTGCTGCTGGACGCGACCCTGTTCTACGTGGACTGGAAGGATGTCCAGCTGCGCCTGCAGACGCCGGACTTCTACAACTACGCCAGCAATGGCGGCAAGGCCTACAGCCGCGGTGTCGAGTTCGCCGCCACCTGGCGGCCGCTGGAGGCGTTCGAGTGGCAGACCACCGCGACCTGGCAGCACGCGCGCCTGGACGAGGACCTGTTCATCCTCTGGTACGGCACCGCGCCCAAGGGTTCGCAGCTGCCCGGGTCGGCCGACTGGGTGGTGAGCAACCTGCTGAGCCACCGTTTCGGCGGGCGCTTCCAGCCGATGCTGTCGCTGTCGCACCAGTACGTCGGCAGCGGCATCAGTGACCTCAATTCGGCGGTGCCGGGCATCGTCCGCAACCGCCAGGGCAACTACAACCTGTTCGACCTGCGCTACCGGATGACCTTCGGCAGCACCGACGTCACCGTGTTCGGCAGCAACCTCACCGACAAGCGCGGCATCACCCGCAGCGTGGCCGAGACCAACGGCGTCGGCGAGGGCCTGGTGCGGCCGCGCACGGTCGGCGTGACCGTGCATTGGCGCTACTGAGCCGATGGACGGGACATCCGTGAAGACGCGCCCGCTGGGGCGCTGGCAGCTTGCGGCCCGGCGCAAGCCGCTGGAGGCGGTGGTGGCCGACGGCGAGCGGGCCGGCCTGCACCGCCGCCTCGGCGCCGGCAGCCTGCTGGTGCTGGGCGTGGCCAACATCCTCGGTGCCGGCATCTACGTGGTGACCGGCACCGCGGCGGCCAGCTTCGCCGGCCCCGCGGTGGTACTGGCCTTCGTGCTGGCGGCGCTGGCCTGCGGCTTCACCGGGCTGTGCTATGCCGAGCTGTCCTCGGTGATCCCGGTGTCCGGCTCGGCGTACTCGTACTGCCAGGTGACCCTGGGCGAGGGGGCGGCGTGGGCGCTGGCGTGGATGATCATCCTGGAGTACCTGCTGGCCGCCGCCGCGGTGGCCGCCGGCTTCTCCGGCTACCTGGTCAGCCTGCTCGGCGACCTGCAGGTGCATGTGCCGGCGGCCTGGGCCACGTCCACCGTGACCGCGGCGCAGCAGGCCGGGCATACCCGGCTGGACTTCAGTGGCGGCCTCAATGCGGTCGCCGCGCTGGCGGTGGCGGCCGCGGCGGCGGTGCAGATCGCCGGGGTCGGGCGTTCGGCGCTGGCCAACCTGGTGCTGGTGCTGGTCAAGATCGCGGTGCTGCTGGCGTTCGTGGCGGTCGGAGCGATGTTCGTCGATGCGGCCAACTGGCGGCCGTTCCTGCCGGCCAACGAAGGCGGCTTCGCCTATGGCTGGCCGGGGGTGATGCGTGCGGCGGCGATGCTGTTCTTCGCCTACCTGGGCTTCGAGACGGTCTCGATGGCCGCCGCCGAAGCGCGCCAGCCGCGCCGCGACGTGCCGATCGGCATCCTCGGATCACTGGTGGTGTGCACCGTGCTGTACATCACCGCCGGCGTGGTGCTGACCGGGCTGGTGCCGTTCCGGGAACTGGGCGTGCCCGACCCGGTCGCACTGGCGGTCGACCGGATCGGCTGGCCGGGATTCGCGGTGCTGATCAAGATCGGCGCCCTGACCGGTCTCGGCTCGGTGCTGCTGGCCAATGCCTACGGGGCCTCGCGGATCAGCCTGAGCATCGCCCGCGACGGCCTGCTGCCGTCCTTCTTCGCCCGCGTGCACCCGCGGCTGGGCACGCCGTGGCTGGCCAGCGTGGCCTTCGGCACCGCGAGCGCGCTGCTGGCCGCGCTGCTGCCGATCGACATCCTCGGCGACCTGATCTGCCTGGGCATCGCCTCGGCCTTCATCGTGGTGTGCGTGGCGGTCATGTGGCTGCGCTCGACGCGGCCGGAGCTGCGCGGCGGCTTCCGCGTGCCGCTGGGCGGGGTGCGGATCGGCCGGTGCTGGATCGGCGTGGTGCCGGTGCTGGGCATCGTCATGTGCCTGGCGATGATCGCGCCGGTGCTGGGCGACATGCTCGGCCAGGCGCGCCGCGGCGACATCCTTCCGGCAGTCCTGCTGCTGGCCTATGTACTCGCCGGCGCGGCGGTCTACCTCGGTTATGGCCAGCGCCGCGCACGCCGGCACCTGCAGGATCCCCCACGATGAGCTTCATGGATTTCCCCCTGGCCCAGGCATTGCAGCTGGGCCATCTGGACGCGCACGCGCAGCAGGCGCTGGTGCGTCGCGGCGACCTGTCGCCGGCCGAACTGACGGCGGCGGGCATCGTCCGCGCGCGCCACCTGGACCCCTTTCTGGGGGCGCTCAGCCACGCCGATTTCGACGCCGCGGCGCGCCGTGCGGCGCAGGTGGACCCGGCCACGGCGATGCCGGGCGTGCCCTGGCTGCCCAAGGATTCGCTGCGCTATCCGGGCATGCCCACGCGTGGCGGCTCGCGCGCGCGCAGTGCCGTGCCGGCCACCGACGCGCCGCCGTTCGCGCGCCGCTTCGACGCCTGCGGGCTGGTGGCGATCGGCAAGAGCGCGATGCCGGAGTTCGGGCTGATGGGCTCCACCGAACCGTTGCTCGGCCCGGTCACGCGCAACCCCTGGGCACCGGCGCATTCGCCGGGAGGGTCCAGTGGCGGCGCCGGCGCGGCGCTGGCCGCGGGCATCGTGCCGCTGGCCCATGGCAGCGACGGCGCCGGCTCGATCCGCATTCCCGCGTCGGCCTGCGGCGTGGTCGGGCTCAAGCCCGGGCGCGGGGCGACGGTGGCGGTGCGCGGCCGGCATGCGATCGAGGACCTGATCGTCGCCGACAGCCTGATGTCGCGGAGCGTGCGCGACACCGCCTGGGCGTTCGCCGCCGCGCACCCGCAGGCCGGTGCCGGTGCGGAAGCGCCGGTGCGCCCGCCGCGGCGGCTGCGCATCGGCGTGGTCGGCGAGGCCCTGCCCGGGCTGGCGCCGGATCCGGCGGTGGCCGCGGTACTGGAGGCCACCGCCACCTTGTGCATGTCGCTGGGGCACGCGGTCGAGGCCGCGCACTACCCGGTGCCCGGCAGCGAAGTCTGGCAGGCGCTGTACACGCTGTGGTCGCGGCTGGGGCTGGACGCGGTGGAGCTGGCGGTGGCCGATGGCGGCGAGCGCTTCGCCGCGGCCGCACTGGAGCCGTGGACCCACGGCCTGGCGCAGTACCACCGCAGCCACTGCGGCATCGCCGAACTGGAGCAGGCGTTCACCCTGCTGGGCGCGCTGCCGGGCGCGTTCGCGGCCTTCCACCGATGCTTCGACGTGCTGCTGACGCCGGTGCTGAGCGGCCCGCCGCCGCGCCTGGGCGAGCTGGCGCCGGACCGGGAGTTCGAGCACCTGCTTCCGGCGATGTTCCATTGGATGGGCTATACGCCGCTGCAGAACCTGGCCGGCACTCCGGCCATCTCGCTGCCGCTGGGGCAGGCCGGCGCGCTGCCGGTGGGCGTGCAGTTCGCCGCCGACCGCGGGCAGGAAACGCTGTTGCTGCAGCTGGCCGCCGAACTCGAACAGGCCGCGCCCTGGCGCGACCGCTGGCCCGCGATCTCCGTGGCCACCGCATTGAAGGAACTGAACTGATGGGACATGTACGCGACCGCCGTTACGCGCCCCGCGGCCAGGACGATGTCCTGCGCCTGCTGGCCGCCCACCCCTTCGCCTGGCTGGTGTCGGCCGGAGGCGAGGATGCCGCGTTCACGCCGCTGCCGCTGCGCGCCGAATGCGATGCCGCCGGGCACCTGGTGGCGCTGCGCGGGCACCTTGCACGGCGCAACCCGCATGTGGCGCGCCTGCGCCGCGACGGCCGCGCCCAGGCCCTGGTGATGGGACCGCAGGCCTATGTCTCGGCCAGTTGGCTGGACGACCGTACCCAGGCGCCGAGCTGGAACTACGTGGCGGCGATGTTCGACCTGGACGTGGTGGTCAGCGAGGAACCGGAGGCCATCCGCGGCGAGCTCGACGCGCTGGTCACGCAGATGGAGGCCGGGCGCCCGGGGGCCTGGGGGCTGGCGGACATGGGCGAACGCTACGCGCGCCTGGCCAGCGGGGTCAGTGCCCTGCGTGGAACGGTCCGCGAGGTGCGCGCCACCTTCAAGCTCGGACAGGACGAGGCCCGGCACGATTTCGCACAGCTGCTGGCGGGCCTGCAGGGCGCGGGCGAAGCGTCCCTGGTGGCGTGGATGCAGGCGTTCGCCGGCGATGCCGAGGCCGGTGGAGAGCGCGCATGAGCCGGAGCCTGCAGGCGCTGGATCCGCAGATCCGCCTGTTCATCGAGGACGTGTGCGATCGCGGCGCGCAGTTGGGGGCCGGCCGTGCATCGGGCTGGCCGGAGCGGCGCCGCATCGCGGTCCAGGCCCGCACGCGCTGGCGCGAGGGCGGCCCGGGCATGCACGCGCTGGCCGACATGCACCTGGAGTCGGCGCACGGCCCGTTCGCCGTGCGCGTGTTCTACCCGCAGGGCGCCACCGAGGACGCGCCGGCGCTGGTGTACCTGCACGGCGGCGGCTGGTGCATGTTCGGCCTGGACACCCACGACCGGGTGCTGCGCGAGTACGCCGCGGCGCTGGCCATGCCGGTGGTGGCGGTGGACTATGCGCTGGCGCCGGAGCACCCGTACCCGGCCGCGCTCGACCAGGTCGGTGCCACGCTGGCATGGCTGGCGGCGCACGGGCGCAGCGTCGGCATCGATGGCCGGCGGCTGGCGCTTGCCGGCGACTCGGCCGGCGCCAACCTCGCGGTGGCCGGCGCCCTGCGCCTGCGGGATGCCGGTGCGGCGGGGCAGGTCCGTGCGCTGCTGCTGAACTATGGCGCCTGGAGCCCGTCGCTCTCCGAGCACGCGCGGCGGACCCTGGGCACCCGCGGGGACATGCTCAGCGGCGCGGAGATGGACGAATTCTGGCGGGCCTATCTCGGTCCCGTGCCGGAGGCCGGCGCCGGACCGCTGGCGGCGCCGCTGCACGCGGACCTGCGCGGGCTGCCGCCGGCGCTGCTGCTGTGGGGCGACCGCGACGTGCTGGCCGAGCAGAACGCGGCGATGGTGCAGCGCCTGGACGCGGCCGGCGTGGCCGTTGCCAGCCGCGTCTATCCCGGCGCGCCGCACAGCTTCATCGAGGCGATGGCGGTGTCCGAGCAGGCACGCGACGCGATCGCCGAGGGCAGCCGCTGGCTGCGCCGGCACCTGACTTCCCCTCCATCGCAAGGACCTTCCGCATGATGCCGCTGCTGCAACGGATTCTCGCCACCGGCCTGCTGCTGGCCGCCCTGCCGGCCCCGGCAGCCACGCCGGTGCTGCCCACGCCCGAGAAGATCATGGCGCTGCGCAGCGTCGACGATCCGCAGATCGCTCCCGGCGGCGACTGGATCGCCTACACGGTGGGGACCCCGCAGGACGAAGGGCGGCCGCCGCGCCAGCGCGTCTGGCGGGTGCCGGCCACCGGCAAGGGCGCGGCCCGCGTGCTGCCGGCGCCGGAGACGGTCAGCGACACCCACCCGCGCTGGACGGCCGACGGCCGCCACCTGGACTTCCTCTCCGACCGCCCGCTGCCGGCGGCGGACGCGGACGGTGACGGCACCGTCGCCAGGCAGCAGGTCTGGCGGGTGGACGCGCAGGGCGACGATGCGTCGCCGCTGACCCGTTCCCGCGGCGATGTCAGCGCCTTCGAGGTGTCGCACGACGGTACCCGCATCGCCTACCTGGCGGCCGACCCCGTGGATGCCGCGGCCCGTGCCGCGCAGGCGGCGCGCGACGACGCCACCCGGGTGGAGCACCCGACCCGGTTCGTGCGCGCGTGGCTGCGCGACCTGCGCGACGGCCGTACCCGGCCGCTCACCGCCCCCGGCGTGCAGGTGCACGACCTGGCCTGGTCGCCGGACGGGCGGACGCTGGCGCTGCGGCTCTCCGAGGGCACCACCCTCAACGCGTACTGGTACCGCTCGCGGGTGGTGCTGGCCGATGCCGCCACCGGTGCGCTGCGCCAGGTGCTGGAGCCGCGCGCCTCGGCGCATCCGCTGCAATGGTCGCCCGACGGCCGCCGCCTGCTGTACGGCGAACTGGGCGAGCACGGCATGACCGCGCACCTGACCGTGCACCGCCTCGCCGACGACCGCCGCGTGCGCTTGGCGAGCGACTGGATGGGAACGCTGTGGCTGGCCCGCTGGCAGGACGACGGCACCGTGGTCGGCCTGGGCCAGCGCGGAGTGCGCGGGGCGTTCCTGCGGCTGGACCCGGACACCGGCGGCTGGACGGAGCTGGCCCGTCCGCAGATCCCCTCGGCGTCCTTCACCACCGCGCGCAACGGCCGCAGCGCCTACCTCGGGCTGCGCGACGACCAGCCGGCCGAGGTGTGGACCCTGGACCGGGGCCGGCTGACCGCCCGCACCGACACCCACCCGGAGGTGGCCGGCTGGGCGCATGGCCAGGTGCGCGAGCTGGAATGGACGTCCTCGCGCGACGGCCTGCGCATCACCGGGCTGCTGGTGACGCCACCGGGCTGGACGCGCGGCACGCCGCTGCCGACCCTGGTGCAGGGCCACGGGGGGCCGGCGTGGGCCTGGTGGTCGGGCTGGCTGGGCTCGTGGCACGACTGGGCGCAGCTGCTGGCGACCCACGGGTACGCGGTGTTCCTGCCCAACCCGCGCGGTTCCGAGGGCGGCGGCCACGCCTTCGCGGAAAGCGTGCGCAACGACTGGGGCGGCGGCGACTTCCAGGACATCCTCGACGGCGTCGACCTGCTGGAGCGGGAGGGCGTGATCGACCCGCAGCGGCTGGCGATCGGCGGCTGGAGCTATGGTGGCTACATGGCCGCCTGGGCGGTGACCCACAGTGCCCGCTTCAAGACCGCGATCGTCGGTGCCGGGGTGATCGACATCGGCGCGATGGCGCTGACCACCGACACTCCGGACTACCTGCCGGGCTATTTCGGCGATCCGGTGGCCAACCGCGCCGTGTACGACGCGCATTCGCCGATCCGCTTCGCCGACCGGGTCACGGTGCCGGTGCTGATCCTGCACGGTGACCAGGACCAGCGGGTGCCGCTGTCGCAGGGCGAGATGTTCTACCGCGCGCTGGTGTTCAACGGCACCCCGGTGGAGATGGTCCGTTACCCGCGCGGGCCGCACTGGTTCTTCGAGACCGCGCATGGCCGCGACGTGCAGCAGCGCGTGCTGGACTGGCTGGACGCGCGGCTGGGCGTGGAGCGGCCGCGGTGACGGAGTGCATCGAGGTCGCCTTCATCGGCGGCGGACACATGGCGCGCTGCCTGGCCCAGGGGCTGTGGCGGCAGGGCCGCGACCCGGCGCGGATCGTGGTCGCCGATCCGGACCCCGGCACCCGCCGCGCGCTGGCCGCGACGCTCGGCGTGCGGGTGACGGCGGACAACCACGACGCCGCGGGGGCGGCGCCGGTCTGGGTGCTGGCGGTCAAGCCGCAGGTCGCCGGGGCGGTCTGCCAGGCGCTGGCCGCGGTGGCGGCGACGCGGCGGCCGCTGGTGGTCTCGATCATGGCCGGCACGCCCTGCGCGCAGCTGCGGCACTGGCTCGGTACCGACCGGTTGGTGCGCAGCATGCCGAACCAGCCGGCGGCGATCGGTGCCGGGATCACCGGCCTGTACGCGGCGGAGGCACTGTCTCCCGCAGACCGCGCCACCGCCGAGTCGCTCTTCCACGGGGCCGGCGCCACCGTGTGGCTGCACGACGAGGCGCAGATGGCCGCGGTGACCGCGGTGGCCGGCAGCGGGCCGGCCTATGTCTACCGGCTGGCCGAGGCGATGGAGCATGCCGCCCGTGCCGAGGACCTGCCGCCGGAGACGGCGCGGCGCCTGGTGGTGCAGACCCTGCTCGGCGCCGCACGCCTGCTCGAGGTTGGCGACGAGGCCCCCGCGCGCCTGTGCGAACGGGTGGCATCGCGCGGCGGCACCACCGAGGCGGCGCTGCAGGTGCTCGACGCCGGCGGCTGGATGCCGCTGCTGGGGCGTGCCATCGACGCCGCCCGTGCCCGCGCCCAGGCGCTGGCACCGCCGGGACAGGCGCCGGCCGGGGCCGCCGCCGAGCGGTGAGGGCGGCGGTTCGCCGCGGCCGGGGGCTGTGCCACAATCGCCGCTGCACGGCAGGAAGCTGCAGGACCCCGACGTTTTGACCACCACCGCCTCCACGACCCCGCCGCCGCTGTTCTCGGTCGTGCCCGCCGGGATCTTCGGCCCGCTGGCCTCGGCCAACCGCCAGAACTACTGGTCGCTGCTGTGCCGGCTGTTCGACGAGTTCTTCGGCCCGGATGCACCGGTGCCGCCCAGCCATGGCTTTCCGCGCCGCGAGATCACCGCCGCGCTCGAGCGCTACCTGCTCGCCGACGACCCCTGGGACGACGAGGACGGGCAGGCTCCGGACGCGCCGCTGAACGTGCGCGCCAGCGCCATCCACGATCGCTTCCGCGGCGCCGGCTGGCTGCGCCAGGAACGCATCGGCGCGCGCGAGATGGTGACCATGCCGCCGATGGTGGCGCAGCTGCTGTCCACCCTGGTGGAGTTCAGCGAGCACGGGCCGACCTTCGTCTCGGCCAAGATGCGCTCGGTGGAGCTGCAGCTGCAGCAGGTCGCCGAGGGCCGGCTGGACGGCGGCATCCTCGACGAGGCCGCCGACCAGGCGCGCCGGCTGCTGGTGTCGCTGGCGTCGATGAGCCTGCAGGTGCGAGACCTGATGCCGGAGCTGAGCAAGGCCGAGACCACCGCGCAGTTCGCCCGGCAGTGGTTCGAGCGCTACGTCGGCCAGCTGTTCATCGGCGACTACGCCGAACTGCACCGTGCCGACCACCCGATGGCGCGGCGCAGCTCGATCCTGGCGATGGTGCAGCAGCTCGATACCGGTCCGCGGCGGGAAACGCTGGTGGCCTGGTACCGCGAGCATGTCACCGGCGGTGACGAGGCGCGCGCGCAGCAACGGCTGTCGCGCAGCCTCGGGCGCCTGCGCGAGCTGGAGCGCATCGACGAATACCTGGCCCGCCTGGACGAGGACATCCGCCAGGCCAACCGCCGCGCGCTGGCCTTCCTCGACTACCGGCTGCGCGCCCCCGACAGGCTCGACGTGCTGCTGCGCCGCGCCTGCCGCGGGGTGCTGTCGGCGCCGGAGGACGCGCTGCGGCTGCCGGTGGCACCGGGCCCGCTGATGGACGAGGCGCGCCTGCGCCCACCGCACCGCCGGCCGGCGCCGATCCCGCGCAGCGCCAACGCCACCGCGCCGCCCACGCCCGAACAGCTGGCGCGGCTGTCGCTGCTGCGGCGGATGAAGCGCGCGCGGCTGGTCAATGCCGAGGACATGGCGCGCTATGTCGGCCGCCACCTGCAGCATGCGGCGGTGGTCGAGTCGGCGCAGCTGGCCATCGCCAGCATTGAGGACCTTCGCGCCTACCAGACCCTGCTCACGCTCGCCCTGCGCGGCAACCGCATCGGTGGCCTGCGCCGCGAGGACCCGCTCGGCCGGCTGCTGCGCGGGATCCGCGTGGAACTGCTCGATGCCGGCAACGGCGACGACAACGACTACCTGCGCGGCCCGCGCTTCCGCATCCTGCGGGTCGGCGCGAAACTTCCGGAAACCGCATGAAACGCAGCTGGAACACCCTGAGCCAGATGTCCAACGGCACCTATGCCGTGCAGGACTTCGAGCGCGCCGCCTACCGCCTGGCCACCGAGCAGGTGCTGTACGCCGCCGATGCGCGTTCGCGCGTGGCCTACCACCTGGTCGAAGACCACTACGCCGACTTCGTCGCCGCGCTGGAGCCGCTGGGCATCCGCCTGGAGCGCAACGCGCACTACCGCTACGTGGTGGCGCTGCCGGCGCACGGCGAAGGTACGGCGGTGACCCTGCACGAAACCCTGGCGCTGCTGGTGCTGCGCCAGCGCTACGACGAAGCCATGCGCCAGGGCCTGATCGAGGACCACGGCGAAGTGGTGGTGGAACTGCCGGAACTGCAGGAGAGCTGGCAGGCGTTGACCGGCCGCGCGATGCCCGACGTCGGCGCGCTGCGGGAACTGGCGCGCACGCTCAAGCGCTGGGGCGTGGGCCGGCTGGTGGACTCGGAAAGCGACGACCCGCAGCCGTTCCACCTGCGCGTGCGCCCGGCCATCGTCGAGATCGTCGGCGAACAGTGGCTGCAACGGCTGGACCAGCACAACCGCGACGAAGCGGGCGACGCGGACACGGAGGACGACGATGCAGCAGCTTGAGCGCGTCCACCTGGTGCAGTTCTTCCTGTTCGAGGCGCAGAGCCTGCAGCTGGATGCGACCAGCGCCATCATCGCGCCCAACGGTGCCGGCAAGAGCGCGCTGCTCGATGCGCTGCAGATCGTGCTGCTGGGCGGCGACCGCAGCCGCATCCGCTTCAACGCGCAGGCCGGCGGCAGCCACCGCGCGCGCACCATCCGCGATTACTGCCTGGGCGTGTTCCGCAGTGGCGAGGAAGGACGCAAGCGGCGCACCGCCACCACCTACATTTCGCTGGTGTTCCGCGACACCGCGACCGGCGTGCCGCTGACCGCCGGCATCGCGCTGGGCGCCTCGGTCGACGAGCCCGAGCACCGCACCCACGGCCTGTACCTGCTGCCGGGCGTGGCGCTGGAGCTGGACGAGCACCTGGAGCGGGTCGGCGGCAAGGAGCTGCCGCTGGCCTGGAGCACCTTCCGCGAACACATCGCGCGCCGCTGCAAGGAGGTGGGCGAAACGCCGCAGCTGCATCCCAATGCCGAGCGCTTCCTGCGCGACCTGCTGCTGCGGCTGCGCGCCGGCCCGTCGGCCAGCCCCGACCTCAACGCCTACCGCAAGGCCTTCCTCAACGCGCTGAACCTGCAGCGCGTCGAGGACGTGGACCTGTTCGTGCGCACCCTGGTGGCCGAGGACCGGCCCACCGACATCGCCCGTTTCCGCGCGCTGCTGGACAGCTTCCGCCAGATCAAGGAGAAGATCGAACAGGTCAAGCAGCGCATCGACGCCGCCGAGGGCGTGGAGCGCCAGTACGAGAAGATCGCCGGCCAGGCGACCCGCGCCGCGTCGGCGCGCGCACTGGCCGCCGAATACGCGCGCGACCTGTACAGCGAACAGCTCGACCAGGCCGAAGGCGCGCTCGTCGAGGCGGAAAGCGCCCTGGCCGATACCCGCCGCCGTCTCGCCGATACCCGTGTCGAGCGCGAGACCCTGCGCGAGGAGCAGGCGCGCGCCACTACCCGCCTGCAGGGCAGTGCCGGCTATGGCGAGCAGGCGCAGCTGGACGAACTGTCCGGCCGCGACCGCGAGCGCCTGGCACAGCTGAAGAAGGACCTGGCGCGCGAGATCGCGTTCGTGCGCGAGCAGTTCCGCCAGCTCGACGCGCTGACGCTGGACGACGTCGATGCGGACGCGCTGGCCGCCGCGCGCGCGGATTGGGACGTCTGGCATGCCGGATTGACGGCGCTGGCCGCCGAGGCGGCGCTGCCATGGACCCCGGACGAACTGTTCGCGCGCGCCCGCCAGGCGCTGCACGCGGCCGCACCGCTGCGCGAGCGCGTCGACCGCCATGCCCGCCAGCTGCATGCCGCGCACGACAAGGCGCGCGATGCGCTGGAGACGGCGCGGCAGAACCAGAAACGCCTGGCCGCGGGCCAGGCCGAGCTGCACCCGGACACGGTGCGGTTGATGAGCTACCTGCGCGAAGCCAATATCGACGCGCGCCCGGTCTGCGACCTGGTGCGGGTCACCGACACGACCTGGCAGCATGCCATCGAGGGGTACCTGCGCAGCAACGTCGAAGCCCTGCTGATCCCGGACAAGGACGAGGAACGGGCGGTCAAGCTGTACCGCGGCCTGTCCGGCGGGCGCTCGGTGTACGGCGTCAAGCTGGCACTGTCGAGCCAGGCGCGCCGCTCGCGCGGTGCCGAGGCGCCGGAGGCCGGCAGCGTCGCCGCGCTGCTGGAGGGCGTCAATGCCGATGCGCTGGCGTTCCTGCGCCGCCAGCTCGGCGAGCTGCGCTGCGTGGAGACCGAGGCCGACCTGGTGCGCAGCCGCCAGGGGCTGACCCGCGACGGCCTGCTGTCGCGCGGCGGCAGCATCGAACGCCTGCGCCTGCCGGCCGCGGGCGAGCTGCGCATCGGCGCGTCCGACAACCGTGCGCGCCTGCGGGTACTGCACGAGGAGATCGAGAAGGCCGAGCAGGAGGTGCGCCAGATCGAGCCGCGCCTGCGCCGGGTCGACGAGTGCCAGCGTGGGCTGGCGCGGCTGGCCGATGCCGATGCGGTGGCGCAGGCGCTGCATGAGCGGGTGCTCGAACACCGGCAGGTGGCCGAACGCTACCGCAGTGCGCAGGAAAGCCGCCTCGCCTCGCTCGATCCGGACCTGCTGCGCCTGTCCGAACAACTGCGCGAACTGAACACCCGGTTGGCCGACTGCGAGAAGCGCGCCGATGCGCTGGTCGGCCAGGAAGCGGTGGCCGCCGCCGACCTCGAACGCAGCCATGGCCTGCTCGACGGCCTGCGCCAGCAGGAAGCCCTGGTCGCGCGGCGTGCGGTGGAGGCCTTCGCCGATCCGGACGTCGATCCGAACCGGGTCGAACGCCAGCGCGAGGAGCTGGACGCGAAATTCCCGTCGCTGGAAGAGCGCGCGCAGCGCTGCGAGGAGCGCGCCAAGGACAGCGACGCCCAGCTTGGGCGGTTGGTGCCGGTGGCCTGGGGCGAGCTGGCGCAGTATGCCCGCGATCATGGCATCGAGCTGGATTTCCCTGCCGATGCCTGGCGGTCCGCGCGCAGCCTGCTGCAGCGCGAGTTGACCCAGCTGCGCGACACCGAGCTGGTGCAGTACGAGGAGGAAGCGCGCCAGGCCTACGCCACCGCCGTGGATACCTTCCGTACCGGCGTGGCCTCCACGCTGTACGACAACTTCACCCGGCTCAAGACCCAGATCGCCACGCTCAACCGCACCCTGCGCGCCAGCCCGGCGTTCTCCAACAACGAGCGTTACCAGTTCCATTACGAGGTGCTGCCGGAGTTCCGCGAACTGCACCGCTTCATCCAGCGTGCCGCGGACATCGGCGGCGAGGACACGCTGTTCGAGAGCGCCGGCCAGGTGCCGGAGGCGTTCCGCGCGCTGGTCGAGGACAAGGCGGCCACCCACGTGGCCAACTCGCCGCTGGACGACTACCGCCGCTTCTTCCGCTTCGAGGTGCAGATCCGCCAGGAGGACCGTGTCATCGGCAGTCTCAGCGAACGCATGCGCTCGGGCTCCGGCGGCGAGCACCGCGCGCCGCTGTACGTGATCGCCGGCGCCGCGCTGGCCGCGGCCTATGGCAAGAGCGAGGCGCATCCGGGCGGGCTGGGCCTGATCCTGCTCGACGAGTTCGGCGACAAGATCGACGCGCAGAATGCGCGCGCCACCACCAACTACCTGCGCTCGCTGGGCCTGCAGCTGGTGCTGGCGGCGCCGGATACCGCACAGGGCACGTTGTCGGGCGTGCTGGACAGCTACATCGAGCTGTTCCGCGACGGCGACCTGCTGCAGGCCGAGCGCATCGAAGTCACCGAGGCTGCGCGCACCCTGCTGTTGTCCGACCAGTTCGACCTGCATCCGGAACTGCTGGTGGCCGAGACCGGACGCATCGAACGCGAGCAGGCGGCGACATGAACACGCCGGCGCGGCCGGAAGACGATACGCCCGCAAGACGCGTACTCGAACGCCTGCTGCGCCGCGCCGACGCCGCCTCGTTGAAAGGCGAGGCGGCGTCGGTTTCGTTGTCGATGACCGGCAGCCGCGATGGCGTCGAATACCGCGCATTGAGCGGGGTAGCCGATTTCGAGGCATTCCACGCCCGTATCGCGCTGGCCGAGCGTGCCGGTGCGGTCACGGTTGAACGCGACCGCCACCGCGGCGACGGCGAGCGCCTGCTGCGCCTGAGCGTGCGCGACCTGTCCGCGCTGGCCCGGGACCTGCACGTCGAACTGCTGGGCGCGCGCGTGGCGCGGGCCGCAGACCTGCTGGCGCGGTGGCGATCATCCGGCGCCTGTGGAAGCCCGCCAGCAGGCGGCACCGGTTTTCCGGTCATTGCCGACGTCATCGAAGCCTGGGGCGCCGGCCGCAGGGTGCGCGGCCATGGCCCGGACGCCGCGCCCCATCTCGCCGCCGCCGCGCAGGCGGTGGTGGCCCTGCTCGCCGACGGACGCAACGACCGCATCCTGCGCAAAGCCAGCATCGCCCTGTTCGGCGACAGCAAGCGGCTGGAGGCATTGACCCCCTGGCTCGACCTGCTGCTCACCAGCGAGCTTGCGCCCAGCGGGCTGGAGGACGAACAGGTCTGGTCGGCACTGGGCCTGCGCAGGGAGCCGCAGCCCCTGCTGCTGGCCGGGCACGGCACGGTGGAACTGGACGATGGCAGCGGCCACGTCCTGCCGCGCCGCTGGCTGGGCTTCCCGGTGGATGCGGTGCGCGGGATCGCCACCCGCGTGGGCGCCTTGCTGAGCATCGAGAACCTTGCCAGCTTCCATGAAGCGGCGGCGATGCGCGGTGACGCCCCGGTGCTGTTGCTCTATACCGCAGGCATGCCGTCGCCGGCATGGCGGGGGGCCTATGCGCGCCTGCTAGCGGGGTTGCCGGCCGATGCCGCGCTCTATCACTGGGGCGACATCGACCGTGGCGGCTTCCGCATCGCCGCCAAGCTGGCCGAAACCGCGGGGCACGCCGGCCGCACCCTGCGCCCGTGGCTGATGGCTCCGCAGCACCTGCCGGCGGAGGTCGTCTCCGGCCGCGAGCCTCCCGCGCCCGCGGTGCTTGCCACGATGTGCCACTGGGCCGCGCGCGCAGGCTGGGACGAGGTGGCGGCAGGGCTGCGGTCGACGCCGTTGACGCTCGAACAGGAATGCCTGGCGCCACACCTTCCCGTGTAGCAGCGGACCGGGCGGGGCTTGGCGGGGGAGGCCCCAGCGGGGCGCGGCCCCGCTCTACAGGGGCGCGCGATGTCCGGTAGCGCCGGGCCATGCCCGGCGGAGCTTGACCGGGGAAGCCCCAGCGGGGCGCGGCCCCGCTCTACAGGGGCGCGCGATGTCCTGTAGCGCCGGGCCATGCCCGGCGGGGCTTGACCGGGGAGGCCCCAGCGGGGCGTGGCCCCGCTCTACAGGGGTGCGTGATGTCCTGTAGCGCTGGGCCATGCCCGGCGGGGCCTGGCCGGGGAGGCCGCAGCGGGGCGTGGTCCCGCTCTACAGGGGCGCGCGATGTCCTGTAGCGCCTTGCCCTGCCCGGCGGGGCCTGGCCGGGCAAGGCGGCCGGGGCTTCAGCGGTGGCTGATGATCTCCACCCAGTAGCCGTCGGGGTCCTTGATGAAGGCGAGGTTCTTCATGCGGCCGTCGTGCAGGCGCTTCTGGAAGGTCACGCCCAGTTCCTCGAAGCGTGCGCAGGCCGCTTCCAGGTCCGGGACCGACACGCAGATATGGCCGAAGCCGCGCGGCTCGCTGTTGCCGTCGTGGTAGACCGGGCCCTGCTGGCGTTCGGTGCCGTGGTTGTGGGTCAACTCGAGCACGCCGGGAATGCCGGCCAGCCACCGCTGGCGTTCGGCTGGGTCCTCCGGAATCTGCGTTGCGGCGGAGACATGGGCCAGGAAGTAGAGGCTGAACGCGGCATCGGGGAAGTCGCGGGTCTCGACCAGGCGGAAGCCGAGCACGCGGGTGTAGAAGTCCAGCGAGGCGGCAATGTCCTTGACCCGCAGCATGGTGTGGTTGAAGACGAAGCCGGTGGTTTCGGCCGGCGGCTGCGCGGCGACGCCGGGGAGCCGGGTGCGGGAATCGGGCGGCATGGGAGGGGTCCTGTTGCGGTGGATGGGAGGTTGGGCGGTGTCGCCGGCGGATCAACCGGGTGGTTGCATCCGCAAGCGTCGATGCGTGCAGAACGTTACACGAGCAAGCGTTTTCCCCGCGAAAAACCGCGCTCGCGTGCCCAGGCGGGAAAAAACCGTGCGACAGGCGGCGGGCATCTTGGCGCGGGCCGGAGCGCTGGCTATGCTGCGTCGCAGGATAGCCGTCGCTGCAGCGCAGGCAACCGGGCCCCGGTTGCCGTCCCCGCGTTGCGGTGCAAACGGCGCCGGTACAAGGGGTGTACCGCGGATCGCGCAGGCCGCGCATCGAAGGACCGACACATGCCGGGTGCCCGCTCGATTGACAGGCTTTCTCCGGACGCGCTATTGATTGTATGTATATACATTACGAGGACCGTCCGCGCCCCATGCCGTACCGCTGCTGGCTGCCATTGCTGCTGATCTGCGTGCTTGCAGCCGAAGGCGTGCTCGGGGCCTGGGCGGGCGGGCGCATGGCGCTTGATGCGCTGGCCAGCGTGGCCGATGGCCGCGGCGGGGCCGCCGCCGCTGAATGCTCCCCGGTGGTCCCGGCCACGTCCGCGGTTCCGGCGCATGCCGGCCATGGCGGCCGGCTCGACGGTGGTGCGGGCGACTGCACCTGTGTCGATGCCATGGGCTGCGAATGCGTCTGCGTGCTGGCCCTGTATCCCCCCACGACGGTCGCGCTGTTCGCCGGCAGGTACCCGCCCGTCGCGTTCGATGCCGCCGTGCCGGCGCCGCAGTTGCCGGCAAGCAAGCTCTCCCGGGTATTCCGACCTCCCATCGCCTGAGCCGAGTGTTCCGCGTCGCGATGACGCCGTTGCACCTTCGTGCGCGCCGATGAGCGCGCTCAGCCCAGAGATGCTTCCCCAGTGGGAGAGAGACCATGTACGTGAAGTCCCATGCCCTGGCCGCGGCCATCGGCAGTGTAATGACCGTGGCCGCCATCCAGGCCGCCCAGGCACAGGAAAACCAGGCACAGGCCGCCCGCACGCTCGATGCGGTGCAGGTCACCGGCAGCCACATCAAGCGCGCGCAGTTGTCCGGCGTCGGCCCGGTCAGCGTGGTGGACGCCGAGGCGATCGCCCGCTCCGGCGCTACCTCGGTGGAGACGCTGCTGCAGCGCCTGCCGGCCTCGGCCGGCTTCGCCGGCAGCCAGAGCAATGCCTACTGGGCCGAGAACGGCTACGGCACCACCCAGGTCAACCTGCGCGGCCTGGGCACCAACCGCACCCTGGTGCTGCTCAACGGCCGGCGCATCGTCAACGGCGGCACCGGCGCCAACAGCTCGGTCGACCTGAACGTCATTCCGGTGGCGCTGATCGAGCGCGTGGAAGTGCTCAAGGACGGTGCGTCGGCGATCTACGGCGCCGATGCGGTGGCCGGGGTGGTCAACATCATCACCCGGCAGGGCTTCGACGGCGCGGAGCTGGCGGTGCGGCATGGCCAGACCCGCCACGGCGACGGCGAGGAAACCTCGGTGGACGTCAGCTGGGGCGTCACCGGCGAGCGCGGTTCGCTGATGGCGGCGGTCAACTACTACGACGGTGGTGCGGTCAACATGGCCTCGCGCGCGCCCTGCGGCCTGACCGAGTCCGACGGTCGGCTGGTGTGCGCGGGCAGTTCGGCCACCGTGGGCGGACGTGCGCTGCTGGCCGACAACAGCAGCGTGAACTTCAACCAGGTGCCGGGTGGCGATGGCGACTTCTACGAGCCGTACTCGGCGGCCAAGCACAACTACAACGGCAATCCCACGCTCAACGCGGTCAACCCGATCGAGCGCCTGAGCTTCAGCGTGTTCGGCGACAGCCGCGTCAACGACAGCACCGAGGCCTTCGTCGAACTGATGTACACCAACCGCCGCTCGCGGCAGCTGGCGACCAGCGGTGCGCTGGGGGTGTACCGGCCGATCACCCTCGCCGCCGACCACCCGACCAACCCCACCGGCCAGGACCTGCTGCTGCAGCGGCGGCGCCTGGAAGAGGCCGGTCCGCGCCACTTCGCCCAGGAGACCGATACCTGGCGGGTGGTCGCCGGCCTCAAGGGCCAGCTCGGAACCAGCTGGGACTGGTCGGCCGCGTTCAACTGGGGCCGCAACACCGGGGTGGACGGTTCGGACAACGTCGCCAACCTCGACCGCGTCCAGCAGACCCTGGACCGCTCGCTGTGCAGCCCGGTGCCCGGTGCCGCCATCCCCTGCGGCGACTACCTCGGCTACGGCGACCTGAGCCGCGAGGTGCTGGACTACATCCTGTACAGCTCGCGCGATACCGGCGGCAACGAGCAGAAGAGCTTCACCGCCAACCTCAGCGGCCAGTTGTTCGAGCTGCCGGCCGGCTGGGTCGGCTTCGCCGCCGGCCTGGAAGTGCGCAAGGAACGCGGTTGGCGCGATCCGGACATCCTGACCGTGCTCGGTACCGGCAACACCAACCAGCAGGACCCGATCCATGGCCAGTACACCGCCAAGGAAGTGTTCGCCGAGCTGGCGATCCCGCTGCTGCAGGAGAGCGTCGTCGCCGATTCGCTGTACCTCAACCTCGCCGGGCGGGCGTCGGACTACGACCTGTTCGGCCGCGACTACAACTACAAGGCCGGGCTGGACTGGCAGGTCAATGACTCGCTGAAGCTGCGCAGCACCTATGCCACCGCGTTCCGCATCCCGAACATCCCCGAGCTGTTCGGGGGCATTTCCGAAGGCAACCTGACCACCACCGACCCCTGCAGCGGCTGGGCCGGCCTGCCGGCCGATTCGGTGGTGCGCGGCAACTGCCAGGCGCACGGGGTCCCGGCCGGCTACGTGCAGCCGGGCAACACCGTCCTCACCACCTCCGGCGGAAATGCCGGCCTGCGCCCGGAGGATGCGACCTCGTTGACCGCGGGCGTGGTGTGGACCCCGGGATTCGCGCCGGGCCTGACGCTGACGCTGGACTACTACGACATCCGCATCAGGAACGCGATCCAGCGCATCGCCGGCTCCACCAAGCTCGCCATCTGCTACAACACCCCGGGCCTGGCGCATCCGTTCTGTGATGCCGCCAACTTCACCCGCAATCCGCGCACCGGCGAGGTGGACTACCTGTCCGCGCAGCCGGTGAACGCGGCCAACGAGCGGATCAGCGGTGTCGACCTGGGGGCGCTGTACGAGTTCGACGCCGGCGGCTTCGATGCCAGCATCAGTGCCGATGTGTCCTACCTGCAGCGGTACGACGTGCGCCCGTATGCCGGGGCCGATGTCATCGAGTATGCCGGCAGGATCACCGGCGGCCGCGGCAGCTATGCCACGTGGCGGGGGCTGGTGGCGCTGAACGCCGGACGCGGGCCATGGTCCGGAACCTGGTCCACGCAGTACATCGGCCGTGCCGAGGACATCAACGCCGCGCGCGGCGATATCGGCGACCACGCGCCGTCGGTGTTCTACCACAACCTCCAGCTCAAGTACGCGGTGAGCAAGGCACTGGAGGTTTCGCTGGGCGTGGACAACGTCTTCGACAGGAAGGCGCCCTTCATCCAGAGCTACACCGACGCCAATACCGACACCATGACGTACGACCTCCTGGGTCGCCGCTGGTACGCGCGCATCGGCTACCGCTGGTGACCGTCGGCGCCCCGCCGTGCACCGGCGGGGCGCGACGCCGAGTGAGGACGACTTGATGAAACCCGCATTCTGGGCACGCCGTGCCCACAAATGGATCGGACTGGTGATCGGCGTGCAGGCGCTGCTGTGGATGCTGAGCGGCGTCTACATGACGGTGGTGCCGCTGGACGTGATCCACGGCGACCACCTGGCGCACGTGCACGGCACGCCCCTGCCACCGCGGGCGGGGCGTGTCGATGCCGACGCCCTGCTGGCGCGCTACCCGCAGCTGCAATCGTTCCGGCTCAAGCACGTGCTGGAGCGGGAGGTCTATGAAGTACGCCTGGACGGCGCGCGGTTCCTGGTCGATGCGGGCAGCGGCGAGCGTGTCCCGCGGCTGGACCGCGACGCGGCGGTCGCGCTGGCGCGTTCGCTGTACCAGGGGACCGGCACGGTGACGCACGCCGAATGGATCACGCGCGCGCCGGCGGAAGTGAAGACCCGCCCGCTGCCGATGTGGGCCGTGCACTTCGACGACCGCGGGCGGAGCACGCTGTACCTGTCGCCGGACAGCGGCGAGCTGCTGGCGCGTCGGCACAGCCTGTGGCGCTGGTTCGACTTCGTGTGGATGTTCCACATCATGGATTACGAGAACCGGACCGACGTCAACAACGCCCTGCTGCGCGTGGCGTCGCTGCTCGGCCTGGGCTTCGCGCTCAGCGGCATCTGGCTGCTGCTCTACAGCTTCGGCAAGCGGAGGCCGGCATGACGCCCTGGATGCGTACCCTGCACAAGTGGGTGGGCCTGCTCGTCGGCCTGCAGTTCGTGGTGTGGCTGGGCAGTGGCCTGATGATGGGCCTGCTCGATCCGGAGCGGATCGACGGCACCGCGCAGCGTGCGCCGCAGGCCGCGCTTCCGGCATGGCCGGCGGGCACGGTGTCGGCGACCGCCGCGCTGCGCGGGGCCCGGCAGCCGGCGGCGACGCTGGACAGCGGCTGGCTGCTCGGCCGGCCGGTCTACCGCCTGCAGTCGCCGGAGGGCACCGAGGTGATCGACGCGCGGGACGGCCATCGCATCGCCATCGACGCGACGACCGCACTGCGCGTGGCCCAGGCCGGCTACCGGGGCGAGGGCATGCCGTCGGCTCCCCGCTACCTGGAGAAGAGCCTGGAGACCCGCGCCCATCCCGATCCGGTATGGCGGGTGGACTTCAGCGACGCGCAGGACACGACGGTCTATGTGTCCGCGCACAGCGGCCAGGTGCTGGAGCACCGCACCGCCACCTGGCGGCTGTTCGACGTCTTCTGGATGCTGCACATCATGGATTACGGCGAGCGGGTGGACTTCAACAACCCGCTGCTGGTGGGCATGGGCGTCGGCGGACTGTGGCTGGCGCTGACCGGCCTGTGGCTGCTGGTGGCGAGCTTCCGCCTGCACGAGTTCGTTCCCCACCGCTGGCGCCGGCGGCGGCAGCTGAAGGTCTATGCCCCCGGGGGCACGCACCTGCGCACGGTGGCCGCCGCCCGTGGCGACAGCGTGTACCTGGCGCTGGCGCGGGAAGGGCTGAACCTGCCGTCCAACTGCGGGGGCGGCCAGAGCTGCGGCCTGTGCGAGGTGCGTGTGCGTGGCGATGCCGGCAAGGCGAGCGCGTCGGACCGCGCGCACCTGGCCGAGGCGAGGGTGAAGGTCGGTTGCCGGCTGGCCTGCAACCTGCCAGTGGACGGCGACCTGGAGATCGAGGTGGCCGGCGGCGCCGGGTTGTGGAGCGAGCACCGTGCCACGGTGGTCAAGGTACGGGCGGTGACGCCGTTCCTGCGCGAGATCCACCTGCGCCCGGAACGGGTGGCCGACGCGGCGTTCCAGCCGGGGGGCTATCTGCAGCTGCACGTGCCCGAGTACGCGTTGCCGCGCAGTGCGCTGTGGTACCCGGAGGCGCACCGCGGGGACTGGGCACCGTTGCCGCTGCCGGACAGGCTGCGCAACCGGGCGCCGGTGCGGCGCTCCTACTCGCTGGCCGCGCCCCTGCAGGCCAGCGGCGGCGACCTGGTGCTGCTGGTGCGCTTCAGCCCCGGCTGGCCGGAGAAGAAGCGGCATCCACCGGGCCGGGGATCGAGCTGGCTGTACACCCTGCGCGAGGGCGACGCGCTGCGCTACAGCGGGCCGTTCGGCGACTTCGCGCTGAGCGGTACCGCGCGCGAGAAGGTGTTCATCGGTGCGGGCGCGGGGATGGCGCCGCTGCGCGCGATGATCCAGCAGCGCCTGCAGGAGGGCGGCCGCGAGCGCATCCATTTCTGGTACGGCGCCCGCACCCCGCGCGATTGCCCGTATGCGGAGCAGATGCAGGCGCTGGCCCGCCAGCATCCCGACTTCAGCTGGCACCCGGTGTGGTCCGGCGAGGACAGCGGTGGCGTCCCGCGGCGCGTGCACGATGCCGTGTACGAGGACCTGCTGCGCGTGCACCCGGACCTGTCCGCCTGCGAGTTCTACCTGTGCGGGCCACCGGGGATGCTGTCGGCCACGCGCCAGCTGCTGCGCACGCTGGGAGTGGCGGACTCGCGGATCGCCTGCGACGACTTCAAGATCTGACCGGGAGCACGCGGGGCCGGCCGTCCTCCGTCGGCAGCCACCGGCGGAGGACGCGCGTCACCGGCCAGGCACGCTTGCCTGGCCGGCGTACCGGACGGGGTCGCGATGATCCGGCCCGCGGCCGTCGGTGCGTGCGCGGGACCGGCCGCCCACGGACGGCCAGCGCGGCCGGCGCGGAAGGCCGGGCATCGCGGTCACGGATGTCCGCGCCCGCCTGCGCGCCCGGCTCCCTGCACATGCACGGGGCCGGGAACGCTGTTCGGGCGATGGAGCGGGGCCGCCTCTCCCGTGGGCGATGGAGCGGCCTTCATCGGGACGGACGCGTCAGTCGTGGTGCGAGAACGCGCTCAGGCGACCGTCCTCGCCCAGCAGTGCCACGCTGAAGGGCTGGCGGTAGCCGTCCGGCGACTCCATGCCGGGCGAACCGATCGGCATGCCCGGCAGCACCAGGCCGCGGGCCGGGGGACGCTCGGCCAGCAGTGCCCGTACCGCCGTGGCCGGAACGTGGCCTTCGACCACATAGCCGTCGATCTCCGAGGTGTGGCACGACAGCATGCCGTCGCCGATGCCGAGGCGACGCTTCACCGCGGCCATGTCGCGGGTATCGCGGATTTCCACGGGAAAACCTGCAGCGCGCATGTGCTCGGCCCAGCCGCCGCAGCAGCCGCAGTCCGGATCCTTGTGCACGATCACCGTCGGCAGCGCGGTGGACGCTGGCGCGCTGTCGGCCGTGCCGGCGGGGGTGCCGGGCGCCGGGGTCGCGTTGCAGGCGCTCATCAGCAGGCTGCCGCCGGCCAGGGCCAGCACGCACAGGGACGGTCTTGAGAACAGTTTCATCGAAGGGACTCCGTGTAGGGAGCCGCGCCGGACACGGCCGGCGCGGCGGGGGATCTACAGCATCGACATGCCGTGCTTGAACTCGCCGAGGTCGAGCCGGCCATCGTGGTCGGCGTCGCTCATCCCGAAGTGCGGCAGCAGGGCATGGTCGGCCGGCAGCTCCTGGCGGGTGACGAAGCCGTCGCCGTCACGGTCCAGGCGCTTGAACGCCGCTTCGAGCGCGGCGTCGTCCGTCCCTGCGGCCGTTCCGGCGGAGTGCGCGGCGGGCGCGTGCCTGCCGTGGCCGGCATGTGCGGACTGGGCCAGGGCGGTCGGGGCGAGGGTGGCGAGGGCGGTGAGCAACAGGGAATGCATGATCTTCATGGGCGTTCCTTGGGAGGCGGTGGGCGGTGGCGCGCGGACTGCGCGCCACCGCCCGGTGGTCAGAACCAGAAGCGGACGCCGGCGACCCAGCGCGAGTCGCGGGCCGCTTCACCGGCATCGCGGTGCAGGTCGGCGGTGCGTCCGAACCTGCGCTCGTGCACGAAGCCGATGTAGGGGGCGAAGCGGCGGGTGATCTCGTAGCGCAGGCGCAGGCCCGCCTCCACCTGGCCCAGGCCGCGTCCGACGCCGCGGTGCGGGTCGTCGTCGGCCGCCACACGGGCCTCCAGGCCCGGTTGCAGGATCAGCCGGTTGCTCAGCAGCAGCGTGTACTCGGCCTCCACGTCCAGCTCGGCCCTGCGGCGCCCGCCCAGGTAGGCGGTGGCCGAGAACTCGAACTTGTAGGGCGCCAGGCCCTGCACGCCGATCGCCGCCCGGGTCAGGCCGCGGGCGTCGCCGCCATCATGGCGCACGCCGGCGACCACGTCCCACCAGGGCGAGATCGCGTGGCCATGGAGTGCGTCCAGCGACCATGCGTCGAGCCGCCCCGCAGTGCGTTGCCCGCCGCTGCGCAGCCACAGGCGGTCGATGTCGCCGCCGAACCAGCCCTTGGCGGCCCAGGCCTGGCCGCTGCCATGGGCGTTGTTCCAGGCTTCCAGGTGATCGACCAGCACCAGGCTGTTGAAGCCGGGCGCATGTTCCATCGCATGCGGAGCGAGCGTGGGGAAGGCGGCGGCGAGGTCGGCGGCGGTCGGCGCGGGGATGGGGGTGCGCGGCGCCTGCAGGGTCGCGGTGCCATGGCCGGCGTGGTCGCCGTGTGCCCCATGCGCGCCGGGCGTACCCGCGTCGGCAGGGGCGGCCGGCGGGGTCGGTGCGTGGCCGCCATGCAGGGCGTGTCCGGCGTGGGCGTCATGGGATTGGGCGGGCTCGCCGGCTGGCGCCTCCATCGCATGGCCCGCATGCGGATCCGCAGCGTGCGGCCCTGCATGGGATGCAGGCTCCATGTGCGCGGCGTGGTCGGCCGGCATGCCGGGTTGGCCGGGGGAGCCGGCCGGCGCATCGTGGCCCGCATGCGGGTCGTTCGCCATGACGACGCCGCTCTGCGGTGCATGGCTGGCATGCGGGTCGTTCTCCGCGGCTTGGGCGGCGACCGGTGCATGGCCCGCGTGTGGATCCGCAGCGTGCGGCCCTGCATGGGATGCAGGCTCCATGTGCGCGGCGTGGTCGGCCGGCATGCCGGGTTGGCCGGGGGAGCCGGCCGGCGCATCGTGGCCCGCATGCGGGTCGTTCGCCATGACGGCA
>NZ_JAIKTS010000004.1:0-6660 GCF_023556335.1 Stenotrophomonas mori | reverse complement strand
CCGACGGCACCGTGCTGCGGTGCATGGCTGGCATGCGGGTCGTTCTCCGCGGCTTGGGCGGCGACCGGTGCATGGCCCGCGTGCGGCGCGGGTGCCGTGGCGGCCTCATGGCCGTGAAGGCCCGCATGCGGGTCCTGCGCGAGGGTGCTGCCGGTGGCCGAGGCGAGGGCGAGGTACAGCAGGGACCGGGTCGTGGTCTTCATGCTTCGATCCTCACTTCGCGCATCATGCCTGCTTCCATGTGGTACAGCAGGTGGCAGTGGAAGGCCCAGCGGCCCAGGGCGTCGGCGCGGACGCGGTAGCTGCGGCGCGTGCCCGGCGGCATGTCGACGGTGTGCTTGCGTACCTGGAAGCGGCCGTCGGCATCCTCCAGGTCGCTCCAGACGCCGTGCAGGTGGATCGGGTGCGACATCATCGTGTCGTTGACCAGCACGATGCGCATGCGCTCGCCGTAGTTCAGCCGCAACGGCTCGGCGCCGGCGAACGGGATGCCGTCGAAGTTCCAGGCGAACTTCTCCATGTGCCCGGTCAGGTGCAGTTCGATCTCGCGGCCTGGTTCGCGCCCGTCCGGGTCCTCGAACAGCGAGCGCATGTCGGCGTAGGCCAGGACCTTGCGGCCGTTGTCGCGCAGGCCGATACCGGGATCGTCCAGGCGCGGCGAGCTGGCCGCGCTCTGCATGTCCACCAGCGGGTTGCCGCGTTCGCCGGCCGGGTGGTTCGGCGCGTGCCCGCCCGATCCCCCATGGCCGGCATGCGCATCGTGCGCGCCGTGCGCCGTTTCCGCGGTGCCGTGGCCGCCACCGTGGCCGCCCTCATGGTCGTGGGCCATGTCGGCCATGGTCAGCAGCGGGCGCGGATCCCGTGCCGGCACCGGTGCCTGCAGCCCGTGGCGCACGGCCAGCGTGCCGCAGGCGTGGCCGGTGCGGGCCATGTCCTGCGCGAACAGGGTGAAGGCGTCCTGGCCCGCCGGCTCGACGATCACGTCGAAGGTCTCGGCCACCGCGATGCGGAACTCGTCCACGCTCACCGGGTGGATGTACTGGCCGTCGGCGGCCACCACGGTCATCTTCAGCCCGGGAATGCGCACGTCGAAATAGGTCATCGCCGAGCCGTTGATGAAGCGCAGAAGCACCTTCTCGCCGTGGCGGAACAGCCCGGTCCAGTTGCCGGCCGGCGCGGTACCGTTCATCAGGTAGGTGTAGCTGTGGGCGTTGATGTCGGAGATGTCCGAGGGGGTCATCCGCATGCGTCCCCACATGCCGCGGTCGGCGAGGGTGGCGTCCAGGCCGTCACGCCGCGCGTCGCGCAGGAAGTCCCCCACCGTGCGCTGGTAGGTGTTGTCGTGCATCGGCATCTTCTTCATGCGCCGGTAGAGCGCGGCCGGATCGATGTCGGTCCAGTCCGACAGCAGCACCACGTGCTCGCGGTCGAAGCGGTACGGCGGCGGCTCCAGCGGATCGATCACCAGTGCGCCGTACAGGCCGGCCTGTTCCTGGAACAGCGAGTGGCTGTGGTACCAGTAGGTGCCGGACTGGCGCAGCTGGAAGCGGTACTGGAAGGCTTCGCCCGGTGCGATGCCGTCGAAGCTCAGGCCGGGGACGCCGTCCATGTTGGCCGGCAGCAGGATGCCGTGCCAATGGATCGAGGTCATCTCGCCGGCGAGCGTGTTGGCCACGCGGATGGCGACGGTGTCGCCTTCGCGCCAGCGCAGCGTCGGCGCCGGCAACGAGCCGTTCACGGTGATGGCGCCGCGCGCGCGGCCGGTGAAGTCGACGCTCGAGCGGCCGATGGCCAGGCTCAGGTCGGTACCGCGCAGTTCGGTGGCGGGGGTTGCGCGGACCGGCAGGGCGAGCGCGTCGGAGGGGTGCCACAGGCCGGCGCCGGCGACGACGCCGCCCACGGCCAGCCCCTGGACGAAGCGGCGCCGGGACAGGGTCGGGCGCGGATCGTCGGGTAGATCGGTTTTCATCTGGACTCCAGCTGCCGCCCGGTGCAGGGCGGCGGTACGCAGGGGATCGTGCGTGCGGGAGCATCCCGTGGCGCGCGGCGGCAGCCGTTCTTCTCCGGCTCCGGTGTGGCCGGAACGGGAGGCACGGGCTGCCCGGGGCGCGCGTCGGGGCGCCCTCGCAGCGGTGGGCCGGCGCCGGGGCGGGCCCGGGGCGCCGGTCACGGCCGGGTCAGGCGATGGGAGGGCGGTTGAGCTGGTCCGGGCGCACGCCGACGGGGGCGGGCAGGGCGGGCACGGGGTCGAGCGAGCGCGGCGACAGGCGGAACTGCACGGGCGCGGGGGCGATCAGCGAACCGCAATGCTGCGTGCAGTCGCAGTGCCCGTTGCCGTCGCAGTGGGACGGGGCGGGCGCGTCGGCGGCTTCCTCCATTCCCTCATCGGCATGGCAGCAGGCGTGCTCGGCCACCTGGACGACCGTTGCCGCCGGCATCGCCATCGCCGTGGCCATCCACACCGACCCGACCGCACTGGCGAGCAGGGAGAGGCAGAGCAGCAGGGGCAGCAGGATGCGGGACACGGGCACGGACGAGGGGCCGGGGATCCGCACCATACCACCCTCGTCCGCTGCCGTGCGCGGCCGGCGGCGGGACGGCGCGGTCCGAAGTAGAATCGCCCGGGAGCCCACAGTGAAGCGGCGATCCATGTCCCAGCGCGCCTGGGTGGCGGCAGCCATCCACAAGATCGAGGCCGATTTCAACCGGTCGGCCGATACCCACCTGATCCCGATGGACCTGCCCGGCTTCCCGGGCATCGATGTCTACCTGAAGGACGAGTCCAGCCATCCCACCGGCAGCCTCAAGCACCGCCTGGCGCGGTCGCTGTTCCTGTACGCGCTGGCCAACGGCTGGCTGCGCGAAGGCTGCCCGGTGATCGAGGCGTCCAGCGGTTCGACGGCGGTGTCCGAAGCCTATTTCGCGCGTCTGCTGGGGCTGCCGTTCATCGCGGTGATCCCGGCCGGGACGTCGCCGGAGAAGATCGCCGCCATCGAGTTCCATGGCGGCCGCTGCCACTTGGTCGAGCGCGCCTGCCAGCTGAACGCCGAGTCGGAGCGCCTGGCGCGCGAGACCGGCGGCCACTTCATGGACCAGTTCACCTATGCCGAGCGGGCCACCGACTGGCGGGCCAACAACAACATCGCCGAGTCGATCTTCAAGCAGATGGCCGAGGAACCGCATCCGGTGCCGGACTGGATCGTCTGCAGCCCGGGGACCGGCGGTACCGCGGCCACCCTGGGGCGGTACGTCAGCTACCGCCGGCACGACACCCTGATCCTGTGCGTGGACCCCGAAGTGTCGGTGTTCTACGACGGCTACTGCGCGGCGCTGGCCGGCGCCGACTGGCGCGACATGGCCTGCGAGGGCGGCTCGCGGGTGGAGGGCATCGGCCGTCCGCGGGTGGAACGCAGCTTCATCCCGACCTGCGTGGATGCGATGGTCAAGGTGCCCGACGCCTTGAGCCTGGCCGCCATGCGCCATGTCAGCGCCACGCTCGGGCGCCGCGTCGGCGGCTCCACCGGCACCAACTTCATCGGCGTGCTGTATGCGGCCCAGCAGATGCGGGAGGCCGGCCGCGACGGCGCCATCGTCACCATCCTCTGCGATGCCGGCGAGCGCTACGCGCACAGCTACTACGACCCGGCCTGGTACGCGCGCCAGGGCATCGAGGTCGAGGCCGCCGATGCCGCCATCGCCGCGGCGGTCGCCGGCCATGGCCTGCCGGAACTGCCTTGTGCCTGGCTGGAACCGTCGCCATATCGGAGCTGATGCCGGCCGTGCCGGAACCGCTTCCAGGATCTGCATGAACACCAATCCCCTGCTCGATTTTTCCGGCCTGCCGCGTTTCGACGAAATCCGCCCCGAGCATGTCGGCCCGGCCATCGATGCCCTGCTGGCCGAGGCGGACGCTGCGGTGAAGGCCGCCGAGAGCGTGGCGCCGGTGAGCTGGGAGACCTTCGTGGTGCCGCTGGACGATGCCACCGAGCGGCTGTCGCGGGCCTGGGGCCAGGTCGCCCACCTGCAGGCGGTGGCCGATACCGCAGCGCTGCGCGAGGCCTACAACGCGAACCTGCCGAAGATCAGTCGCTTCGGCAGCGCGCTGGCACAGAACCCGGCCCTGTATGCGCAGTACAAGGCCCTGGCCGCGGCTCCAGAGGCTGCCGCGTTCGACGACGCCCGGCGCAGGGCGCTGGACAATGCGCTGCGCGATTTCCGCCTGGGCGGTGCCGAGCTGGATGCCGCCGGCAAGGCGCGCCTCGCCGAGCTGCAGGAAGCGCTGTCCGGGTTGCAGGCGGCCTTTTCGCAGAACGTGCTGGATGCCACCGCTGCGTTCGCGTTGTACGTGGACGACGCCGGCGAACTGTCGGGCCTGCCGGCCGATGTCGTCGCGGCCGCCCGCGACGCGGCGCGGGAGGAGGGGCGTGGCGGCTTCAAGCTGACCCTGCAGATGCCGTGCTACCTGCCGGTACAGACCTATGCCGACGACCGCGCGCTGCGCGAGCGGCTGTACCACGCGCATGCGGTGCGCGCGTCGGAGTTCGGCGACCCTTCGCTGGACAATACCGGCAACATCGCGCGCATCCTCGCCGTTCGCGCCGAGCTGGCGGAACTGCTGGGCTTCGACAACTACGCCGAATATTCCGTCGCCACCAAGATGGCCGACAGCGCACAGCAGGTGCTGGACTTCCTGCGCGATCTCGCGACCCGCGCCAGGCCCCACGCGCAGCGCGACCGCAGTGAGCTGGAAGCGTTCGCGCGCGAGCAGTTGGGCATCGCGTCGCTGCAGGCCTGGGACCTGGCGTACGTGGCCGAGAAGCTCAAGCAGGCCCGCTATCGTTATTCCGAGCAGGAGGTGAAGCCGTACTTCACCGAACCCCGTGTGCTGGCCGGCCTGTTCGGCATCATCGAGCGGCTGTACGGGCTGAAGGTGGAGCCGGACAGTGCGCCGGTATGGCACGCGGATGCGCGCTTCTACCGGCTGGTGGATGCCGAGGGGGCCCTGGTCGGCCAGTTCTACCTGGATCTGTATGCCCGCGAAGGCAAGCGCGGTGGCGCGTGGATGGACGACTGCCGCAACCGGCGCGTCACCGCCGCCGGAGTGCAGACCCCGCTGGTGTACCTGGTCTGCAATTTCGGCCGTGGCCGTGACGGCCAGCCCGCGACCTTCAGTCACAGCGAGGTCACCACGCTCTTCCACGAAATGGGCCATGGCCTGCATCAGCTGCTGACCCGCGTCGGCGAACTGGCGGTGGCCGGCATCAACGGCGTGGAGTGGGATGCGGTGGAGCTGCCCAGCCAGTTCATGGAGAACTTCTGCTGGGAATGGGACCAGTTGCAGGCGATGAGTGCGCATGCGGTCAGCGGCGCGCCGCTGCCGCGCGAGCTGTTCGAGCGGATGCACACGGCGAGGAACTTCCAGAGCGGCATGTTCACCGTGCGCCAGCTGGAGTTCGGCTTGTTCGACATGCTGCTGCACAGCCGTTACCAGCCGGAGCAGGAGAGCGTGCTGCAGCTGCTGGAGCGGGTACGCGCGGAGGTGGCGGTCAATGTCCCGCCGGCCTGGAACCGCTTCCCCAACCAGTTCAGCCATATCTTCGCGGGCGGCTACGCGGCGGGCTACTACAGCTACAAATGGGCCGAGGTGCTCAGTGCCGACGCCTACGCGGCATTCGAAGAGGCGCCCAGCCAGATTGCCGAGACCGGCGCGCGCTTCCGGGCCGAGGTGCTGTCGCGGGGCGGCAGCCGCAGCGCGGCGGAGAACTTCCAGGCCTTCCGTGGCCGCGCACCGCAGATCGACGCGCTGCTGCGCCACAGCGGAATGGCCGCCTGAGGCCGGGCGGCGGCCTGCGTTCAGCGGCGATGCGGGCGTGGCGCGCTAAGCATGGGCGCTCGTCCAGCAGATCACGCTCATGGCACGTCCCCTCCTGCGTTTCGCCGCCGCCCTCGCCATTGTCGCGGGCGTCCTGTGGGTCCAGCCGCGGCGCGTCGAGCCGCCGGCGCGGGTTGCCGGCAGTGGCCTGAACCTGCGCAGCGCTCCCGATGTGCGCGCACAGCGGGTGGCCGTGCTGCCGGCGGGCAGCACCGTCGAGGTGCAGCGCTGCCTGGCCGATGCCAGCTGGTGCAATGTGCGCCACGGCGAGCGGAGCGGCTGGGTCGCCGCCGGCTACCTGCTCGCACGCCACGGTGGCGGCCAGGTCAGCGTCGCGCGGGTGGCGCGGGAGCTGGGAGTGCCGGTGGAGACGGCGCATCCGGGCGGCTGAGGGCCGATGCCCGTGCGGCCATCCACATGAGGGCGGCATTGAGAGGGCGGCGCGGTCGCCGGGCCTCTTCCCAATTGCCGCGGCAGGTCGCATACTTGCGCCCCTTCGCTTCAGGGCGCCGCATCCGCGGCAAGGTTTCACTCTGATGCGGGAGGTTTCCGGTCCGCCAAGAAGGTGTTGACGTACTGGGAAAGGCTGCCATAATAGGCGGCTCGCTTCGACGGGAAGCCCTTGTGGGCGGGTTGGAGCGGCGGAGTTGGCGTCCTGCAAAGGTGTTGACGAAGCGTAAGGGCTGGCTATAATGGGCGGCTCGCTCCAGCGGAAACGCGGGGCAGGTGGAAGAAGGCGTTGAGGCCGATTCCCGGGTTCTTTGAAAGTATGCGCAGGTATCTTGTGA
>NZ_JAIKTS010000003.1:1669-411479 GCF_023556335.1 Stenotrophomonas mori | reverse complement strand
CCATCTGCGCCGCACCGGTGATCATGTTCTTGACGTAGTCGGCGTGTCCCGGGCAATCCACGTGGGCGTAGTGGCGGCTCGGCGATTCGTACTCGACGTGCGAGGTCGAGATCGTGATGCCGCGCGCCTTCTCTTCCGGCGCCTTGTCGATGGCGTCGTAGGCGTGGAACTCACCACCGAAGCGCTCGGCGCCGACCTTGGTCAGAGCAGCGGTCAGCGTGGTCTTGCCATGGTCGACGTGGCCGATGGTGCCCACGTTGACGTGCGGCTTGGTACGTTCGAACTTACCCTTGGACATGGCTGCTTCTTCTCGGTAACTGGTTGGTTATGGCACTTTCATCAAGATGGTGCTCACGAAAGGAATCGAACCTTCGACCTCCTCCTTACCAAGGAGGTGCTCTACCGACTGAGCTACGTGAGCGAGCTTTGCATTATGGCATGTTTCCAAATTCATTCAATGGAGCGGGAGACGGGAATCGAACCCGCACCATCAGCTTGGAAGGCTGAGGTTCTACCATTGAACTACTCCCGCACCGGGAAACAGCCACAACATAAAACTGGTGGAGGGAGGTGGATTCGAACCACCGAAGGCGTAAGCCAGCAGATTTACAGTCTGCCCCCGTTGGCCGCTTGGGTATCCCTCCGCTCCATCCCGTGTCGTTGACCTTGGCCTAACCGGTCAGGGATGGAAGAGCCCGCTATTGTGGTGATGGCTCCCTGGACTGTCAACAGGATTTTTCACATTCGATGAAAAATCCCTGCTTTCCGCCTGCGCGCGCTCACTGCCCCGGCAACGCCAGGGCCTCGTCCTCGAAGATCGCCACGTGCGGAACCCCGTCGGCGCCGATCCAGCCGCGGTACATGCCCTGGGTGTTGAACGGCGTGGCGGCCCGGCCGTCGGCCGACAGCACGATCGCGCCACCGTCCCCGCCCAGCGCCGGGATGCCCTTGACGATCACTTCCTCGCCGGCCTGCGCGGGGGTCTCGCCGAGGTACTTCATGCGTGCGCAGATCTCGTGCGCGGCCGCCAGCCGCAGGTAGAACTCGCCCCAGCCGGTGCCCGACACCGCGCAGCCGTCGCTGGCATAGGTGCCGGCGCCGATCACCGGCGAGTCGCCCACGCGCCCGTAGCGCTTGTTGGTCATGCCACCGGTGGAGGTGCCCGCGGCCAGCTTGCCCTGGGCGTCCAGGGCCACCGCGCCGACGGTGCCGAAATGCTTGGCCGTCTCCAGGTCGGCATGCGCCTGCCCGGCCGCCTCCTCGCGCAGCGCGCGCTGCAGCTGCTGCCAGCGCTTCTCGGTGCGGAAGTAGGAGGGATCGACCTGCTCGAGCCTGCGCTCGGTGGCGAACATCTCGGCCCCCTGCCCGATCATCATCACGTGCGGCGAATGCTCCATCACCTCGCGGGCCAGCAGGATCGGGTTCTTGACCGTGTGCACGCCGGCCACCGCACCGGCGCGCAGGCTGGCGCCGTCCATCAGCGAGGCGTCCAGCTCGTTCTTGCCGTCGTGGGTGAAGACCGCGCCTCGGCCGGCGTTGAACGACGGATCGTCCTCCAGCACGGTGATGGCGGCGGTCACCGCGTCCAGGGCCGGGCGCCCGGCGGCCAGGGCTTCATGCCCCTTGCGCAGCGCCGCCTCCAGCGCACTGCGCGCGGCACGCATTTCCTCCGCGTCCAGGTCGCCGCGCTCCACGCCGGCCCCGCCGTGGATCACCAGCACGGGGGACGCCGGCGCGGCGACGGCGGCGCCGGTGGACAGGGAGGCCAGGCCAAGCAGTACCGCGGAAGTCAGCTTCATGTGTCGTCACCCTGGAAAGTTGCCCCGATTCTAGGCATGCCCTCCGGGCCGTGAACAGATGCCGCGCGTCTTTCCGCACGCCGCACCGCCCATGGAGCGCCGCGCCGGCCACCCTGCGCTCCCGCGGCGGCGATCACTCCGGGCGCAGGTGCAGCTCGCCGTCCACGACATTGGCCACCGCGGTGAAGGCCGGCGATTCGACCTTGAAACCGTCCAGCTGCAGGCGGCTGCCGGCCCCGACGCCGATCACCGGGATGTCCCGGAACGACAGCGGTTCGCCACTGCGCAGCCGCTCCGGCGCATGCCCCGGCATCACCAGCCAGGCATGCCCATCGACCAGCGAGAGCACCCGGCCACGGCCGTCGGCCTCCACGCACAGCACGCTGTCTTCGTCGACCCCGAGCCCGACGATATCGTCCCGCCCCCCGTCGGCGGCCGCGCGCGCGACGAAGGCGATCAGCCGGCCCAGGCGCTCGCGCTTGGCGAAATGGGTGTCGGTGACCACCCGCGACAGGTGGGGCATGGTCAGGAAGTCCGTCTCCATCGTGACCTCGCTGCCAGTCGGATCGGACAACGCGGTCCTGGAGTCGACGCTGCCGCCGTCCATCGCGCCGTAGCTGTAGCGGCCCAGGATCGCCAGCCCGGCACTGGTACCGCCGATCGGCTTGCCTGCCGCCACGTGCGCGTCCAGCGCCCGGTTCAGGGCGGTGCCCTTCCAGAAACGCACATAGCGCGCCTGGTCGCCGCCGGCGAGGAAGATCGCATCGGCCTCCTGGACGATGCGCAGCACCCTGGGGTCGTCCGCCGCGGTGCGGCTGTCGAACACCAGTGTCTGCACCGCGGTGACCCCGCCGATGTCCTCGTACAGCTCTTTCTGCAGGGCATCGTCGCCGGAGGCGCGCAGGATCACCACGCGGCCATGGCCGGCCCGCTCGACCCACCAGTGCATGGCCTCCGGCACCCAGTCGCCCCCGCCCATCAACAGCAGCGCCGGCTCGGTCCGCCCGGGCCGCGGTGCCTCCAGGTCGCCCACGTCGTAGTACCGGTAGCCCTGCTCCGGGGCCCGCCGGCCGCCGTCCGCGGCCGCCGTTGCGGCCATGCCCAGCAGCGCCAGCGCCGCCAGCGCCCATCCCCACCGGGGGGTCCTGATTCCCATGCCGCACTCCCGCCATCGTCCGCCAAAGATCCGCTGGGTGATGCCAGACTTTCAGGCAGTGGTCAAGAATGTAAAAACCGTGTTAGATGTTGTCGCCCGTTCATGTATGCGGCGGGCAATCCGCAGCCTCTGCCAAGGATCGGCCGGACGCTTCCGCAAGGTCTTTCAGCAGAGAACAGATGCATGCGCAAGAACGCGATGGTGGCTTCAATCCAACTGGCCCTGCTCGGCATGGCCCTCCCCGCATCGGCCATGGCGCAGAGCGGCGGCGACGACGCGACCCGGCAGCTGGACACGGTGCAGGTCACCGGCTCGCGCATTCCCCGCGCGCAGCTGGAAGGGCCGGCGCCGGTCACGGTGGTCAACGCCGAGCAGATCAAGGCCGCCGGCTTCACCAGCGTGCCGGATGTGCTGCGCTCGCTCAGCCAGAACAACGGCTACACCCAGGGCCAGCAGAACACCACCAGCGCTCAGTCCACTCCCGGCGCCCAGGCGGTGGACCTGCGCGGCCTCGGCCCCAACCACACCCTGGTGCTGATCAACGGCCGCCGCGTCGCCGACTTCCCGCTGCCGCTGGAAGGCAAGAGCAACTTCACCGACATCGGCAACATCCCGCTGGGCATGATCGACCGCATTGAAGTCCTGACCGGCAGCGCCTCCGCCGTCTACGGCTCGGACGCGATGGCCGGCGTGATCAACTTCATCCTCAAGAAGTCCGCCGACGGCACCACCCTCGACTACCGTTATGGCGACACCAGCCGCGGCGGTGGCGAATCGCACGACCTGACCCTGACCACCGGGTTCGAGGACGGCGACTTCAGCGGCATCATCGGTGTCGAGCTGATGAACAAGCGCCCGGTCTGGGGCACCCGGCGCAAGGTGCAGGACTCCACGCTCGACGGGCCGACCCCGCGCAGCCGCCTGCCCACCCTGGTGGCACGCCGTTACGACGTCGATGCCGACGTCGCGCTCGACCCGGGCGACCAGTGCGCCGGCATGGCCGGCCTCAACCAGGGCAGCACCCACCTGGCCGAGGACCTCTACGGCGAGCCCTATTGCGGCAGCGAACGGGTCACCGCGCAGCGCACCATCAACAACGAGCGCAAGGGCGCCACCGCCTACGGTTCGTTCGAGTACCGCTTCGGCGAGAACCTCTCCTGGTTCGCCGACGTCCAGCTCGGCCGCCAGGAGGTCAAGCTGATGACCGGCAACGGCAGCAGCTCGGCGGTCAGCGACAACATGGGCTGGGAGTTCCACGACCCGGCATCCACCGACAACAACGACAAGGTGTTCTACAACGCGCGCACCGGCGGCTACGAGATCTGGCAGCGCCAGTTCAGCCCGGAGGAGGTCGGCAACCTCGCGAACCGCATGAACACCACCACCCAGAAGACGCTGGCGGTCACCACCGGCCTGAAGGGCCTGTTCGGCGACAGCTGGAACTGGGAGGCGGCCTACAACCATTCCCAGTACAAGGCCGACGTGAAGATGCCGCGCATCAAGGCCGACGCCGCCAACCGCCTGTTCCTGGGCGACCGCCTGGGCTACGACGCCGACGGCTACGCGGTCTACGACGCCGACCCGGCCCGCCTGTTCAAGCCGCTGACCCCGTCCGAGTTCGCCTCCATCGCGGCGATGTCGCACTTCCGCCCCGAGGCCAAGAACGACAACGTCAGCTTCACCACCGATACGCCGGCCCTGTTCTCGCTGCCGGCGGGCGACGTCGGCTTCGCCGGCGTGGTCGAGTACGGGCACCAGAACTACGCCATCCGCCCCGACCCGCTGGCGCTCACCGCCGACGCCTACTACGGCCCGCAGTACGGCGACGGACGCGGCAGCCGCAACCGCTGGAGTGCCGCCGGCGAGCTGCGGGTCCCGCTGCTCTCCAGCCTGCAGGCCAGCCTCGCCGGGCGCTACGACCGCTACAGCTTCGGCGACCGCGCGCCCGGCAAGTTCACCTACAGCGCCGGCCTCGAATGGCGCCCGCTGGACACGCTGCTGGTGCGCGGCTCCTACGGCACCGGCTTCCGCGCGCCGGACATGCACTACCTGTTCGCCGGTGACGACTACTACCGCAAGGTCTCCACCGACTATTACCAGTGCCGCCGCGACCAGCCCGGGTTCGGCAACGGGACGTGCTGGGACAATGGCGGCTGGGACGCCAACACCCTGGACGTCTACGCCGGCAACCGGAACCTGGACGTGGAGACCAGCAAGTCGTTCACCGCCGGCCTGGTGTGGTCGCCCGTCGCCAACCTCGACCTGGCCGTGGACTACTACAAGATCAAGGTCATGAACCAGGTGCTGTCGCAGGACCGCGAGATCCTGCGCATCACCGAGGCCAACTGCCGCCTGGGCGTCACCGACACCGGCGCGGCCGTGGATGCGAACTCGCCGACCTGCGTGGACGCCCTGGCCCGGGTGAAGCGCGACGCCAACGGCGACCTCACCAGCATCCACTTCGCGCCGATCAACATCGCCCGCGAAGAGACCTCGGGCGTGGACGTCACCGCCGGCTACCGGCTGGAGACCGCGGCCGCGGGCAACTTCCGCTTCAGCGGCAGCTACACCTGGGCGCACCGCCACACCCGCCAGCAGTACCCGGGCGACCCCACCGAGGACATGCTCGCGGTCACCTTCAGCGACACCACCCTGCCGCGGGTCAAGTCCAACCTGGGCGTGACCTGGGACAGGGAGGCCTGGGGCGCCAGCCTGTTCGGCGACTACCTGGGCCGCGTCGCCAACTACAGCAACGATGCCTGGACCCGCGCCACCTGGCGCTTCAACGCCGGCGCGCGCTACGACATCAACGACCACCTGCGCCTGTCGCTGTCGATCAACAACCTGTTCGACAAGATGCCGCCTCGGGATGCCACCTGGGGCGCGTATCCGTACTACAACACCTCGTGGTTCGACGCCATCGGCCGCAGCTACTTCGTGCAGGTCACCTGGAAACTGGGGGGCACGCCGCTGTAGGACCCGACGCTCCATCGCCGCAACCGATACCAGGGCCCGCACCGCGGGCCCTGGTGCGTTCCGGGGGCGGATGCCTCACCGGCCCGGCCTGTCCCCGCCATGGTCCTCGCGGCGCATGTGCCGGCACCGGCCGGCACCGCCGCAGGGCCTCCACGCGGACGGGCGGCGCCCCCGGCCCCGCGGTCGGGACACCGTACCCCGCAAACGCGAAGGCCCCGCGATGCGGGGCCCTTGCGCTTCCTGCCGGACGTGCCGGATCAGACGTTGATCACACGTTTAAACGTTGATCGGTCGGCAAAGGGCCGTGAATGCTAGGTTTCGCGAGGAAATCGCGTCACGGGCTTTGCGGGAATCGCTGGAAGTACCCCCAGTTGTACCCCCAAGGGGCTATCGGAATGATAGATCAGTCTGGATGCTGGTGCCAGCGCTGCACCTGCCGGACAAACCGGGTATGGCCCAGACCGCATTGTTGGCTGACGCATGGAGCGGTACGCGATGAGATGCAGGGGAACGGGCCGCTGTGGCCCATACCTTGGAGAACGCTCATGGCAGACCACCACACCCGCCACAACTCGCTGGGGCAAGATGCCCTGTTCGCTACACCTGCCTCGCTCATGCTCGATGCCCGCCTCACGCCGCTGGAGCGCAATGGCTGGCAGGTTCTGCGCATGCTGCGCACTGCCGAGGGCATCAGCCCACTGGCGAATCTGGGGCAGTTGCGCCGCTATCTCACTTCCACCCCGCTGGGGCAGAGGGCCGGCTACGAGACGGCCCGGCGCGTCCTCGTTGTGCTTCGGCTGACAGGCTGGATCAGCTTGGTAGGCCAGCACCGCGATCCTCTAACCGGCCATGTGCTCAGCGAGTTGTATCAGGTTCACGAAAGCGCCCAGCACTTCCAGCAGGCCTGCGCGCTCGATGCCAGTCTGTCCGCGCTTCTGCAAGCCTCCATCGGCCACGAAAACAGCCAGGTAGATCGGGTGGCCGTCCACATTCAGGCAACGTTGGCGCAGGCACCTGAAGCCGCTTCCATTGCGGCCCACGATCAGCGCGACGATGACGATGATTTGCCCCCGACGCCGCCGTCACAGGCGAACGAGGCAGCCGCCCCACGGCCATTTCCTGGCGATTCCGCTGGCAGCACGCCTGTTCCGCAACAGACCAAACACGCCTGCCACATGACGGCTGAGCAGGGCAGTACGTATAAGACGTATATGTATAAAAAAGAACGTACGTACCGCGCGCGCGAAGGCGACTGCGATCCGGCATCTCAGTCGGTGAGCTTGCCGCCTTGCCTGAGCAATGCCCAGGCAGATCAGCAAAAGGAAGTGCAGGCTGCCTTGCGGCGGCTGCCGCCGCAGCATCGACAGGAAGTACTCGACGAGTTGCAGGCACGCAGCCAGAGCGGCACCGTGCGCAATGTCGTGGCCTATTTCTTCGCCTTGGTGAAGCGCGTTTTTGCGGGCGAGTTCCGTCTGTGGGCAGGACGCAAGGAGGCGTCTGCCACCCCGCGGACTGCCGAGAATCGGCCTGCAGCTCCACCGCGCACCGAAGCCCACCCGGCACCAACTGCGCAACCGGCATCGCGTGAAACCGCCCTGGCGCACATCGCCAACATCCGCAAGATCATGAACACCTCGACGAACGCTGGGGACATCGCAGCGCAGGCAATGCAGGCCAAGGGATGGCAGCCGCATCCTGCGTAGCAGTAGATGCTGCCGCGAAACGGGGCGTCACTGCATGCCGCAGTGACGCCCCGCGCAACACCGCAAACAATGCGGGCGAACGCCAGTTCCTATTGCGTGCGGCCTACATGATGATGTCCGCACTACATTGACCGGGCAGTTGCCAAGACCGATGGGCTTCGTACATCGGCACCCCCAACAGCGCAGGTTCCTGCAAGCGCTGACCCGACAGGGTGGAGCCACCCCAGGTATGCCCAGGCTCCGACCGCATACCGGCCCTACCCAGGGCAGAGCCTTCTTCGTCTGTTTGAACTCATCCCTACCGCGCCGCCTGGCGCACTGTCCTTTGCGGCAATTGCCTGTGCGCAACGCACAGGGCTGCCGCTGCATTTCTCATCCCACTCACCTCATAGGAGGGCTTGTCCACGTTCACAACACTTTCGTCTTGTAGTACCTCCGTCCGGGCTTCCAGCAGGGAGCAAGACGGACGCCTCATTCGAGGCCCTGGTGTCTCCTGAACACCATGCCCTTGCCCTCACGGGATCTCGCCTTGGCGAGTTGGCACCAACACTAACCACTGAATTTCAGGACAACGCAGTACGGCGCTTTGTTTGGAGGCCGGAAGATGGACGACTTGACCTACACCCTGCGGCAGCTTTGCCAGCGTAACCGTGACGGCAGCCACAACACACAGGCCGACCGGCAACGGTCGCTGACCCTGGCCGCCTGCCAACTGCGCGAAGCAGGCTTCCGCCAGATGCGGGCCACCTCGCTCAAGGGCAAGCATGTCGAAGCTCTGTTACAGCGCTGGCAAGCTGAAGGCCTGTCGGCTGGCACGATCAAGAACCGCATGGCGCATCTGCGCTGGTGGGCCGAGAAGGTCGGCAAGGCAGGCATCCTACCAACGGACAACACCAGGCTGGGTATCCCTGACCGCCGCTATGTGACCAATGAAAACAAGGCCAAGGAGCTGGGCGATAGGTTGGACAGGATCACCGACCCTCATGTCCTCATGAGCCTGCGTTTACAGGCTGCCTTCGGCCTGAGGCGGGAGGAGTCCATCAAGTTCCAACCCCGCTATGCCGACCGTGGCGACCAGATCGCCATCAAAGGATCATGGGCAAAAGGCGGGCGTGATCGGACGGTGCCAATCACGACGCCGGAGCAGCGTGCGGTGCTGGACGAAGCTCATCGGCTGGCAGGGTCGGGCTCGCTGATCCCGGCGCACAAGACCTACATCCAGCAGCGGCATGTTTACGACGGCCAGTGCAAGGCGGCGGGGTTGAGCAACATGCACGGGCTGCGGCATCGGTATGCGCAGATGCGGTATGAGATGCTGATGGGGTGGAAGGCGCCTGTGGCCGGGGGAATTCATTCTTCGGCCATGTCTGCTGAACAACGCCTACAAGACCGCCAGGTTCGACTGCATATCAGTCTTGAACTAGGGCATGGGCGAGTCGGTGTAGTCTCGATTTATCTTGGCCGGTAGCAATATTCAAACCGTCTGTCCCAGCGGCAGCGCATTCAGTTCCGCACGAGCATCCCGCCAGGCAGGATAGTGTCGAGTGAGCAACGATATGAACCGCTCACTGTGCGTAGGCTCGATCAAATGGATCATTTCATGCACGATCACATATTCAAGCAGGTCACGAGGCTTCTTGGCCAGTTCCGTGTTGAGCCGAATGTGGGCCTGGCGATGATTGCAACTACCCCATTTGGTCTTCATCCGTTGCAGGAAGTAGCCATTGACCTTTACGCCGATACGTGGCTCCCAGTATTCGATCAGGGGTGTAATGGCCTGGTGTAGCAAACCGCGTTGCCAGCGTTGATAGATGGCTTCGCGCTTGGCGGCATCGGAGCCGGGGCGCACAGACAAGGTGATGCGACGGTGATCCATCTTCACCGTGGGCGGGGCATCTCGCTCCAGCACCGAGAGCAGATAGCGACGTCCCCAAACGTAATGGCTTTCCCTGGCAACGAACTGGCGAGGAGTTTCTCGGGACTGTGCCTGCAATTGCGCCTGTTGCTGGCGAATCCAACGCAGCTTGGAAACAGCATAGGCACGAGCAACTTCTAGCCGCGTGCCTATCGGGGCCACCAGCGTCACCGCACCCTTGGGCGGATGCACGGAAAGATGGACATTCTTCACGGCCTTGAACGTGACGGCGATGTCCAGTTCCCCCAGACGTATGTGCGTCTGCACCATCAGTAGCCCGGCTGATTTCTCAGCAAATCGAATAGTTTGAGCGTGGCCTCACGGTTGCGTCCGGTCAACGGGTGCAGGAAATTCTGCACGATACGCTCCTTGGCTTCGTCGCCACGCCATCCTGCCGGGGCTTCGTCACGCATCACACGATCGATATTCAGCGCCAGCAAGGCCAACGGGTCTCCGTATTCGGCTTGTGGCTCTTTGACTACACCATCCGTATCGGGCAACACATCGCTGGAAATGATGTCAGGCAAATTGCGATAAATCACCAGCGCACCTGCATTGCCGCGCAACATGGCAGGTTCGTCGATGTCGTGTTGTTTCGCGCGGTGCTTCTTCAGGATGTCTTCCGCCTTGCTCAGGAATGATTCGTAGGCCTCGGTGCCTTCACGGCTTTGCTGGATCAGGTCATCGAGCAGCTTGGACATCTGCTCATAAAAGCGCGGATCGGTCAGGCGGTCTCGGATGATGGTCTTGCGGACGTTGTTGATGATGGTTTCCGCAATGGCGTTCTTCGACAGCTTGCCCTTCTCATTGAGCTTCTTGGCGATGGCATCGTGGATGCCGGTCTCGATGATCAGCTCGGTCAGCGACAGTTCGGCCAAGTCTCCCAATACCTGCGCTGGCTCGGCCTGGATATAGGTATTGATGAGGTGGCGCATGTCGGCCTCGTAGGGCTTGATGTCCAGCTCTTCGCCGCTGTAATGCTTGATGGCCGAACGCACTTCGGCATAGAACTCGGACTCCCGCCGCAAGGTGTCGGCTTCGCTGTCTGAGTAACCCGCCTCGGTCAGGTTCTGGGCGATGTCCGCGAAGGCACGCAGATAGGTCGCCACCGCCTTGTAGAAGGCAATACGCAGCGCCTCGCTTTCCAGCAGTGCCCCCGGATCACCTGCATGGCCGCAGAAGTAGTGGATGAATTGCTCCAGTTCACGCGGCTGCGGTACCGGCTCGCACAGGTAGTGCAGTGCTTCACGGGTTTCGTCCAGTTGCTTGCGGCCTTCTTCCAGCCAGTTCTTCAGATGAACGTTGTTGTCGCCGCCATTGCCCGCGTCGATGTCCAGTTCGTCGGAGCTGTATACCGCTATGGCCTGCTGCACGTCACCGAACAGCTCCTTGTAATCGACGATATGGCCATAGTCCTTGTCGTCACCGTCAAGCCGGTTGGTACGGCAGATGGCCTGGAACAGGTTATGGTCGTGCAGTTCGTTGTCCAGGTAGATGTAGGAGCAACTGGGTGCATCGAAACCGGTGAGAAGCTTGCTGACCACGATCAGCAGCTTCATTCTGGCAGGCTCTTCGATGAAGCGTCGCTTGGTTTCGTCTTCGTACTCTTTGGTGGTCTGGTCGGCACGCAGCACATGCTGCTTGTAGGTGTCGTATTTGTAGCGTTCGTCGCTGCCGGCCGATTCTTTCGAGATAGCAACCGGGTTGGGTTCGTATGAGGTGATGATGCCCACATAGGGGCCGAAATGCGTGTTCTGGAATAACCGGAAGTAATGGCAGGCATCGTAGATCGAAGCCGCTACCAAAATCGCCGTGCCGCGATCATTGTCCAGACGAGGCTTAAGGCTGAAATCCTCGATGATGTTGGCAACGATGCGATCCTTGCGTTCCTTGGCGCTCATCAGCTCTTCCATCGTGGCCCAACGCTTGCGCAGGATGGATTTCTGAAAGTTGTTCAGCCCGCGTGTTTTCTTCTCGAACCAAGCGTCGATGGCCTTGCGTGAGGTCAGCCGCTGCGGCACATCTCGCGCCTCGTATTTCAGATCCAGCACCACCTTGTCGGTCACCGCTTCGTGGAACTTATAGGTATGGATATACGTGCCGAACACTTCGCGGGTGGTTTGCCGATCCTTACGCAACAACGGTGTTCCGGTGAAGCCGATGAAGATGGCGTCGGTCAGCCAGCGCTTCATCTGCTTGTTCATGTTGCCGCCCTGGGTGCGGTGGCACTCGTCCACGAACACATAGAAACGCCCATGGATAGGCGGTGGCACACCCTTGAGGTCGACCGCATCGAATTTGTGGATCAGCGCGCACAACAAGCGCGGGGTGGTAGCTCCGAGTTTTTGCACGAAGTCTGCACGTGAAGTGATGCGCGGGGGAGCCGATCCCTCGCCGATCACCCCGGCATTGCGCATCACGCCTTCGATCTGCTTGTCCAGCTCGTCGCGGTCGGTCACCACCAGCACCCGCGCCTGTGGGTCATGCTCCAGCAGCCACTTGGCCAGCAGCACCATCAGGATGCTTTTGCCGCTTCCCTGGGTGTGCCAGATCACGCCACCCTCGCGTTTGGCGATGCGTTCCTGCGCAGCCTTGATGCCCTGGTACTGGTGCTGCCGGGGCACCTTCTTGAAACCCGCATCGAAGATCACGAAGTTGCGGATCAAATCCAGCAACCGCGCCTTCTCGCACATCTGGGTCAACGGACGATCCAGCAGCACGCCCGCTGTTGCCATGGCTGGCGGTTGTTCATCCTTCCACTGCACGAAGAACTGTTCTGGTGTACCGGTGGTGCCGTAGCGCAAGCCTTGCGCATCGCTGCCCGCCAGCAGCAACTGCACGGTGCTGAAGAAGCCCTGATTGAAGGTTTCTTCCTGATTGCTGATGAGCTGGCGAATGCCATCGCCCACATCGACCGAGCTGCGCTTGAGCTCGATCACCGCTACCACCAAGCCATTGATGTACAACACGATGTCCGGCCGGCGGGTGCTCCCGCCCCGCAGCGTCACTTCCTCGGCTAGGGCGAAGTGATTGCGCTCGGGCTGCGCCCAGTCGATCAACTGCACTGTCTCATGCGATTGGCCCGCCGCGATCTGCACCGGCACGCCATAGCGAAGTAACTGGTAGGTGCGCAGATTGGCCTGATAGGGCGTGATGCCGGTGACATCCACCGCGACTTCCAGCTTCTGCAAGGCGGCACTGATGTGAGCAGACGAGTACCCGCGAGCGGCCAGATTGGCGCGCAGCAGCGCGGTTTCGATGGCGCGGTTGTGGTCGCGCTTGCTCCAGTTGCCCAAGTGTTCGTAGCCCAGGCCGCCATCGGCCAGTGGGGTGGTGAACAGCCGCGCCACGCGGTTTTGGCTGTTGCGCTCGGAGCGCGGCATGGGTTGGGTCATCACATCATTCCTCGGCGCCATCATCCACTGGGTTGCCCAGCTCCCGCTCGATCTGTTCGATCGTGGGAAGGCTGGTTTGCAGCTCTTGCGGCAGGGATTCCACCAGCTTGTATTCGGCAATGCCCATCGGCTGCGACTTGTCGCCCAGGGCGTACTCGGCCACCACCTTGTTCTTGCTCTTGCACAGCAGCAGGCCAATGCTCGGATTGTCCTGCGCGTGCTTCACCTGCCGATCCACCGCCGTCAGGTAAAAGCCCAGTTGTCCCAGGTGCTCAGGCTTGAACTTGCCTGCCTTCAGTTCGATCACGACGTAGCAGCGCAGCTTGAGGTGGTAGAACAACAGGTCGATGAAGAACTCCTCGCCGCCCACGTCCAGCAACACTTGCCGCCCGACGAAGGCAAAGCCCGCACCCAGCTCCAGCAGGAAATCGGTGACATGCTGCACCAGCGCGCTCTCGATCTCGCGTTCCTGTGCTTCCTCGCCCAGGCCAAGAAAATCGAAGCGGTACGGGTCTTTCAGCGACTCAATGGCCAGATCGGACTGCGGCGCGGGCAGGCGCTGAACGAAGTTGGTAACGGCTTTGCCCGTGCGCTCCAGCAGGCGGGTTTCGATATGGATGTTCAACATATTCCGCGACCAGCCATGTTCGATGGCGGCGCGGGCATAGGCCAGGCGCTCCGTTGACGCTTTCAGGCGATCCAGCAATACCAAGTTGTGACCCCAGGGCAATTGTGCAGCAGCCTGCTGCACAATTTCAGCATCCGGCCAGGCCTCGGCAAACGCACGCATGTACTTGAGGTTGCGCGGCGAAAAACCTTTCATCTCCGGGAACGCCGTGCGCAGATCATGCGCCAACCGATCGATCACCTTGGCACCCCAACCCTGCTCGGCCTGCCGTGCCAGGATGTCGCGACCGATCTGCCAGTACAGGCTCACCAGTTCCCGATTGACCGCTAGCGCCGCACGCTGCTGGGCGGTGTGAATGCGGCCCTTCAGGTCAGCCAGCCAGTCGGCGTAGCCTTGCGGGGTGGAGGTTAGGGAGATTGGTTTGTCGGTCATCGGCTTTTCATCTTCTTTGTTATCCGTTGTTTCCCTTATTGGACATTCCTGTAGATCACACTGCGAAATGAGTTCTGAACCAGCGCCCATTTCCCGCCTGACTCCAGACGGCACATGGGCAATCCTTTTCCATCCTGATAGCCCGCCGACACTTTCAGCACCTCTTCGAAAACTTTATTTTCGGCGCTGAATGTCGCCCAGATGGTAACGGTGGAGTAGGCAGGCGTGCGGTCCTCCACGTCTACGATCTGAAACGAAACAACCTTGTACTTTCCGAAATCCTGCTTTGCTTCTCCGGCCTTCTTTCCCATCGCCATATCGTAGGTGTGGGAAAGCGAGTCAGCCAGCGGAGCAAACCTCCCCAGCCTCCAGTTTTCCATGAACTCGGCCACCTTGCGTTCTGGCGAATTCTCAGGCAGTGAGGGCGATAATCCATCGCAGGGAAGGTATGCAAAATTCTCTTTTTCTCTCGACTTCCAGGCATCGAGAAGTCGCTTGGTTTCCTGTGTTTTATTCAGCGACTGAAGCAGTTCGCCCCAGGTTGGTTCTTGCTTTGGTGTCGGGGTCTTCTTGCCTTCGGCCAGCGCCCCAGCCCAATCCCGTATTGCGAAGAATGCCGCCCACGTCTTCGCAGCTACGATACGGTTGTCGAATGCCAGTTCCCGTCCGTGAAGAATGCCGTGGCGGAATGGAACGGAAATGGATTCTTCGTTTGTCTTACCCCTGCCTTTGGTCATTAGCGTCACCAAAGCCTGAAGCCCTGACTCGTGTGCCGCTATGCAATCCCATGCAGTCAAGTCTGCATTGTCAGCAAAGAGCCCCACATGCCGGGAAACATCGTTGGCCAAGCCATCCATCAAACTCAGCAACAACGGTGTGCAGGCGTGGTAACGCTCCGCCAGATAGTCCTCTTTTGCGAGCTCGACGAGGCGCATCCTTTTCCTGAAATCATCATGTCCATTGAATCGTAAAATGCCCCATTTCAGGGTGTCGGCATCGTAGGTGCTGGCGAGATAATCTTCCGCTGCCTCCATGTCATGCGCCTCGAATGTTTCTATGGCTTTCTTCATCACCTCCAGGCTCATGGACTCATAAGCAATCCACCCTGACGAAGTAAAGATTTCGTTGAAACGATCAGGCAACAGGAGAATCTTGGATTGTTCTTTCAGCTCCACGAGCTTTTCTGAAAAATCCGAGCGTCGCGGGAACGCTTGCTGAAGTAACGGGAAAGTCTGCCATAGGCTTTCGATAGCGCTGGCGCCTTGAATGAGTCCAAGCATCTTGGCTACCGACTCGTTATCAGCAATGCGTTTCTTGTCAGTCACGAGGCTCCCCTGTAAGCATAGGCATCGTTCAACATACTCATACCAGCCGCGTCCTACCAGTTAGTAATTCCTGCATCATGGCTTGCTTGAGGGCCCGGGTCTTGATGCGACGGGTTTCGAGAGCGGCGATTTCGGTGTCCACGTCTCTGAGGACTTCGGCGATGGCGGCTTGTTCTTCTGGATCAGGGCATGCACATTCGATGCCTTCGATTGTTTTGGCATTGAGGCTTGGAACGCCTGATGCCTCGTTATATTGCATCCAGTCAATAAGGCAGAATCTGTAATAGAAGAACTTGGCTATGTTGCCGTTCTTCATCTCAGAATAAAAAAGCGTATCTACTGACCAGAACGGCTTATCCATATATTGCGGCTGATTGATTGTTCCCTTTCTTCCTATCAGCACTGATGGCTTTCCATAGATAGGCTGAGATGCCAAGCCTATCTGCCCGCCCGTTGCTAGGATTGGATATGCGCCGTCGTTTGCTTCTACGTCTTTCTGGCTTTTCCCATGTTTGATAGCAAGCGCATCTCCCAACCGCTTCACCTCCCACTTCCCACTGAATCCCGGCAGGCGGGTTTGGCCGGTGAGGAGTTGCTGCATGGCGGCCTGTTTGATGGCACGCTTTTTGGCGATTAGGCGATCCAGCCCGTCCAGCAGCGCGTCCATGTCGCTGAGGGCGGTGGCGATGGCGCGTTGTTCCTTAACCGGAGGAAGTGGAATTTTCAATGCCTTGAATACAGGCATGTAGATGGTGTTGTGGATGCTACCGGCCATCAAGCCGCGCCACACACGATCCATTCCTCGGAATAGGTAAACAAGGAATTGGTTATTTAACGATGGTCCGCAAACATAGCAAGCAAAATCCTGGCTAGTCGCCATGGCTCTAGCCATTACACAGCACTTCCCCACAGTGGCTGTTCTAGAAAAAGCCACTGTTCCAGCGGGCAACAAGCGAGCAGATGAATTCTTCAATCCATCTTCAGTAATTGTTTGCGTAGTGGAATATATTTCTAAGGAATCTAATTTTCCCGTGTCGTGCAGTGATATCCACTGTACGGCACCGTTCCAGTAGTTCGGTTTTTTCCTGCTTGGAGTATGTCCGCTCTCAAGTCTTGCTACAGACGTGATGTTCACCTCCGACCAATCCTCCGGAATCACCCCCACATCCGTCTGTTTGTATCCCGGTTTCACTTCCATACCGCCCCCATCTTCTTCAGGTGCGCTTCCACCTTGGCGCTGAGGGCTACCACATCATCTTCCAGCTTGGGCAGCGGGGTGTCGTAGCGTTCGGCCAGCTCGCGGATGCGCTGGGCCAGGGTTTGTGAGATGCGTTCCAGTTCCTGCTGCACATCGGCTTGCAGGCGTGCCAGCCACTTGTCTTTCACCACCAGCGTTTTGACCTCGGCTTCGCTGAGGGTGAGATAGTGGTCATGGGCTTGCCGGTCGAGTTCAGCGTCCAGCGTTTTGACGGCTTTCTTCAGTGCGGCTTCGCGGGCGCTGAGTTGCTGCCACTGCTTGAGCACGGCGCGTTCATCGGCGCTGTCGGCGTCATCACCAATTTCGGCGAGGCGATCTTTCACCTGCGCAGCATTGATCTTGTCGAAACCTGCGAAGGCACCGTCTTCGCCGCCGTGTTCTTCTTCCAGTTCGGCGATCTGGCTGGCAATGCTTTCAAGCTCGGCCTGTTGCGCGTCCAGTTCAGCCTGCTCGTCGGCGAAGTAGCGGGCGACGATGTATGGCTTGGGCAGAAGGTCGCAGGTCCAGCCCTTGTCCTTGGTCTTGCCCTTCTTGTCGGTTTCCACGATGCGCCGGGGCAGCGCCATCCAGCCGTCGGCGGCGATCAGGTAGGCGTCGTCCTGCATAGTTTCGGCCCAGTAGTCCATCAGGTGCTGGTAGATGTCGTAGGGATCGAGCAACGGCGCGGCGTGGAAGGTGGTGAGCAGGGTTTCAGAGACCTGCGCGATCAGCGCCTTGGGTTTGTCGCCGGGCTGGATGCCGGTGAGCAGCGGCATGACGGCCTGCTGCCATTTGCCGAACAGGGTTTCGACCTTGCTGCGGAATTGCTGGAACTGCGGGTGGGCGAGGATGACGGAACGCACTTCGGCCATCGGCTGGCGCAGTCGCGCATAACCAGGGCGCTCGGCCTCGAACAGCGCCTGGCGCAGGGCAGGCATTTCCTGCCAGTCAGCGGCGAAGGCGCCGATGTCGCGCTCGGGGATGCCACCGTTGAGGTGCGCGTCGATGTCGTGCAGGTCTTCCGGCTCACTGCTGTCGATGTAGCGCGGCAGGTTGAGGTTGTAGTCGTTCTTCTCGCTGGCGATCTCGTCCAGCGGCACCATGCGGGCATAGCGCGGCTCGTCTGCGCTACGGCGGAAGGCATCGACGATGCGGTGGATGTCCTGCGCGCGCAGGCGGTTCTTGGGGCCGTCCTTGATGAAGCCTTTGCTGGCGTCGATCATGAAGACTCCCTTGCGGGCGCTGGCGTTTTCCTTGTCCAGCACCAGGATGCAGGCAGGAATGCCGGTGCCGTAGAACAAGTTGGCAGGCAGGCCGATGATGCCCTTGAGGATGCCGGAACGCACCAGTTGCCTGCGGATGTGGGCTTCAGCGTTGCCACGGAACAGCACGCCGTGGGGCAGGATGATGGCACCCTTGCCGGTGGTGGCCTTCATGCTGCGGATGATGTGCAGCAGGTAGGCGTAGTCGCCCTGCTTGGCGGGCGGCTCGCCCCAGGCGAAACGGTGGTACGGGTCGTTGGCCGGGTTGAGGCCGGTGGACCATTTCTTGTCGGAAAACGGCGGATTGGCAACCACATAGTCGTAGGCGCGCAGTTGTTCGCCATCCTTGAACTTGGGGTTCACCAGTGTGTCGCCGCTAAGGATGGTGGCACTGGGGAAGTCGTGCAGGATCATGTTCATCCGCGCCAGGCCGGCGGTGGTCACGTCCTTTTCCTGCCCTTCCAGGGTGATCTGCCGGCCTGCCTCGGCGGCCACTTTCAGCAGCAGCGAACCGGAACCGCATGTCGGGTCATACGCGGTGGTTGAAGCCTTGGTGTTGGCGTGCGAGATGCCAATCACCTGGGCAATGACACTGCTGACCTCGGACGGCGTGTAGAACTGGCCCTTGCTCTTGCCGGAATCCTGCGCGAAATGGCGCATCAGGTATTCGTAGGCATCGCCAAGCAGGTCATCGTTGTCGGCGCGGTTGTTGGCGAAGTTCAGCTCGGGCTTTTCGAAGATGGCGATCAGGTTGCCCAGGCGCTCGACCATGGCCGCGCCTTCGCCAAGCTTGTTGGGGTCGTTGAAGTCGGGGAAGTCGCTGCGTGCCAGCTTGGTGTTGGCGTCGATCAGCTTCTGAATGACTTGCGTGTTGATCCTGTCGCCGATGTCGGCCTTGCCTTTGAGCGCCACCATGTCTTTGAACGACGCTCCGGGCGGGATGACCACGGGCGGAGCGAAGTCGTCGCTGTTGCCGTACTTGTCGCTGATGTACTTGATGAACAGCATGAACAGCACGTAGTCCTTGTACTGGCTGGCGTCCATACCGCCGCGCAGTTCGTCGCAGGAGGCCCAGATGGAGCTGTAGAGGTCGGATTTCTTGACCACACCGTTGCGTGGAGTAAGCGTCTTGGCGGCTGGGATAGCAGTCGCTCGGTCCCGCGATGACGAATCTGCTCTCGTCTTCGTCTTCAGGTACGGCACGGGGGCTTCGCGTACTTCCAACGATGTCGCTGATTTTTTGTTGGCCGTATAGGCTGTCGTAGCCAGGGCAACCGAACCGCCGCGCCCTCGACCGGGAATGATCCGCCCCTCCTCAATCAGTTGCTGCTTGATGCTGTCATAGGTGGATTCTTGCCACCCCAACGCCTCTCGGAGCCGCTGGTTCCCGGCGGAACCTCCCACGGCTTCGAGCTTGCTGATAAAGCGGTTAGTCTTCTGTTCGGTGCTTGTCACTTCAATATCCATCATTGTTGCCGGCCTGCTTGTTTGGATACCGGCCCTCTGTTTTCTGTGGCGTCCTGTACGTCAACGAGATGGATCCATTTCGCCCCGCGTCCCTTGCCCGTTGATTCGATCAAACCCTCTGCTTTCATCGCTCGCAGCACCAATCGCACCATGTCCCGACTCACACTTGGGCAAGCTTCTTCAACCTCGGAAATCGAAAACGGCAGAGTGCGCCCTAGGACTTCCGCCCGCACCCGTTCGCCTTTGCTGCCACGCCCCCGCTCGACGGTGCCGACACGCTCCTCGAACTCACGACAAGCCCGCAGCAAGGCGCCCCAGATGTAATCAAGCCAGGGCTTTACGTCGTGCTGCCCCTGGTGCCATCCCTGCGAACTGGCTTCCAGCATCTCGTAATAGCCTTCCTTGGTATCCTCGAAGATGCGTTCCAGGCTGATATAGCGACCCACGGCATAGTCGAAGTGGTAGAGCAGCAGCAAGGTCAACAAGCGGGACATGCGACCGTTTCCGTCCGGGAAAGGGTGGATGCACAGAAAGTCGAGCATCGCCAGCGGCACAAGTACCAGGGGGTCGGCCAGGTGCTGGTCCAGCGCGATGGCGTAGCGCCCTGTCAGATCAGCCATGGCCATCGGCGTGAGATGCGCAGCCACCGGCTGGAAGCGCAAACGCGAAGTGCCATCCGGGTGACGCTCAATGATGTCATTATTGGTGGTCTTCCAGTGCCCGCCCGCCTGCGGCGTGTAGCGGTACAGCAGAGTGTGCAGTTGCAGCACAACGCTTTCGCTGAAGGGCATGTGCGCAGCGGACTCGTGGATCAGCGCCAGGGCATCACGGTAGCCGGCGATCTCCTGTTCGGAACGGCTCTTTGGCGTTGCGTTGCGGGTGACCAGAGACTTCAGCCGCGAGGGTGCGACGACAACACCTTCCAGCCGGTTGGACGACTCGGTGGACTCCACCACTGCGATCTGGCGTAGACCCTTGAGGGCTTCGGGCGACTGCGCGGCGTAGAGTTGCTGCTTACCCTGGTACTCGCCCAGTGTGCGCAACGTGGCAGCCTGGGTGCCATCGAAGCGAAGCGCGGCAAGGTACTCGGGTGTGAGCGAGTGCATGGAAATGTAAGCCCAGGCTGTGTAAATGGGGTAATCATAGTTTATAAATGGGGTATTGTCTCTAAAAATACCTCTTTAGCAGTGTTTGACTACCCCATTTCCTGATCATTGGATCGGTCGTGAGAGGCTTGTATAGCCGCCCAAGAAGGAAATGAGCGACATGAATCTCAAAAGGGGCAATCAATTCAAGATTACCCCATTTAATCCATTGTTTACCCCATTTCCCAGCGATCATCCTCGGGCAAAGGAAATGGCAAGGGAACGGCACCCAAGGGGCAACGGCCCTACCCAGAAAAGGAAAAGGCCGCACCTGTCTAATCGTTCTGCAACACTCGGCGAAGTTGCCCCTATATCGTGCCACTACCCTCCGCCGCACTCAGATAGTCCGCCCAGTCCTGCAACAGTGTCCTTCTCTGATCCAGCAGCAGCGCCTTGTTGTAGGTCGCCCGAATCTTGTTGCTCTCCACGTGGGCCAACTGCCGTTCAATTGCATCAGGCCGGTACCCGTTCTCATTGGCCCAGGTCGAAAAGGTCGCCCGCCAGCAATGCGGCGTCGTGCCCCGGCCCAGGTTCATGTCGCGCATCGCGTAGGTCAGTCGGTTAGGCGTAGTAAAGCCCTTGCCGCTCCGGTGCGGGAACAGATAGCGGCCACCGCCCGTGATGCACTGCAAATCCTTCAGCACGGCAATGGCCTGTGCAGACAACGGGCTGACATGATCACGTCGCGCTTTCATCTTCGCCGCAGGCCGACACCACAGGGCATCCTCAAAGTCGAACTCGTCCCACTCGGCATCCGCCGCCTCCCCTGGACGGCAGGCGGTCAGCGCAATCAGCCGCAGGCACAACGAGGTTTCCGGATAGCCCCGGTAGCCGCGCAACTCCTGATAGAACTTCTGGATTTGCTCTCGCGTCATCGCCGCCTTGCTCTCGCTGAACGGCACGCGCAGCAGCCCGCGCAGGCTGGGAATTGGATTTGCCTCGACCAGCCCCCGCACCACCGCAAACTCAAAGATCGCCGACAGATCGCCTTTGACGTGGATGGCCGCCCACGCACCATGGGCCTTGCACTCTTCCAGCAATGGGCGAATCTGCTTCACGCCAATGTCGCTCATCGGCATCCCATCGAACTTGGGCGACAGATACTTTCTGATACGGGATTCTTTCGTGCGGTAGGAACTGAGCGCGAAGACTGGTTTGATCTCCGCCAGGTACGCTTTCGCCACCTTGGCGAACGAGCTTTCCCTTGCGCGCTTGCGTTCTTCCAGCGCCTCTAGGTTGCGCTCTTTGACCTGCCGTCGCTCATGGGCAGGATGGATGCCTTGCTTGACCAAGGCGCGCGCCTTCTCGCGGGCCGCACGCGCCTCCGCAAGGCTTACTTGAGGAAAGCCGCCAATGGCAAAGAGGTTCTCCTTGCCTTGCAGGCGGTACTTCCACCGGCAGAGCTTGCCGCCGGTAGGTTTGACCAGCAGGAACAGGCCCCCGCCGTCTGATAGTTTCCAATCTCGATCAGTCGATTTGGCCGACCTGACCTTGGTGTCGGTGAGTAGATTCTCGGGCATCGTTGGACTCCACTGCGGGGAGATGTACCCCCACGGTTGAACACGAGTACCCCCAACGCTACCCCCGAATTTTCTGGACCTCGATGAACAATAGGAACGCTCAGCAGACCGTATTGTTTACGCAACCCATTGATTTCAAATGGGCCCACCTGTCCACCAAGCGCTACTGAGCGCCACCGAGATCCAGCAAAAATCGTCAGACGTTGAAGCGGAAGTGCAGCACGTCGCCTTCCTTGACGATGTAGTCCTTGCCTTCCAGGCGCAGGCGCCCGGCTTCCTTGGCGCCCTGCTCACCCTTGAGGTTGATGAAGTCGTCGTAGGCGATGGTCTCGGCGCGGATGAAGCCGCGCTCGAAGTCGGTGTGGATCACGCCCGCCGCCTGCGGCGCGGTGGAGCCGGCGCGCAGCTGCCAGGCGCGGACCTCCTTCACGCCCGCGGTGAAGTAGGTCTGCAGGCCCAGCAGCCTGTAGCCGGCGCGGATCACCCGGTTCAGGCCCGGCTCGTCCAGCCCGAGGTCCTTGAGGAACTCGTCGCGGTCGGCATCCTCCAGCTGCGCCAGTTCCTCCTCGATCGCCGCGCACACCGGCACCACTTCGGCGCCTTCGGCCTCGGCGCGCGCGCGCACCGCATCCAGGTGCGGATTGTTCTCGAAACCGTCCTCGGCGACGTTGGCGATGTACATCAGCGGCTTCAGCGTGATCAGGAACAGGTCGCGGATCAGCGCCTTCTCCTCCGCGTCCAGGCCGGCCGAACGCGCGGAGCGGCCCTGGTCGAGCGTCGCCGCGAGTTTCTCCAGTACCGGCTTGCGCGCCAGCGCTTCCTTGTCGTTGGCCTTGGCCGCGCGCGTGGCACGGTCCAGCGCCTTGAGCACGGATTCGAGGTCGGCCAGCGCCAGTTCGGTGTCGATGGTTTCGATGTCGGCGATCGGATCGACCTTGTTGGCCACGTGGATCACGTTGCCGTCCTCGAAGCAACGCACCACATGGGCGATGGCGTCGGTCTCGCGGATGTGGGCCAGGAACTTGTTGCCCAGGCCTTCGCCCTTGGAGGCGCCGGCCACCAGCCCGGCGATGTCGACGAACTCCATCGTGGTCGGGAGCACCCGCTCGGGCTTGACGATCGCCGCCAGTGCCTCGAGCCGCGGATCGGGCACCGGCACGATGCCGGTGTTCGGCTCGATCGTGCAGAACGGGAAATTGGCCGCGGCGATGCCCGCTTTGGTCAGCGCATTGAACAGGGTCGACTTGCCGACGTTGGGCAGGCCGACGATGCCGCATTTGATACCCATGCAACAAACTCCACGATTCGGGATTCCGGCCTGCGCTCTCCGATGGCGCCGCCATCCGGGAAAGCGCAGGCCGCAATCACGGCTTGCCGGTGTGCAGCCGCTTCATGGCCTCGTTGAAATCACCGCCCACCGCCAGCGGCAGCACGTCGATCGCATCGTCGATGGCGCGCGCGATCAGGATCTCGTCGTCCTTCGAGGGACGGCCGAGCACCCACGGCACCACGCGGTCCTTGTGGCCGGGATGGCCGATACCGATGCGCAGCCGGTGGAACCTGCCATGTCCGAGCAGGCGGACGGTGTCGCGCAGGCCATTCTGGCCGCCGTGGCCGCCATCGAACTTCAGCCGCGCCGTGCCGGGCGGCAGGTCCAGTTCATCGTGCGCGAGCAGGGTCTGCTCCGGCTCGATCTTCCAGAACCGCTGCGCGGCGGTGACCGCCTTGCCGGACAGGTTCATGAAGGTGGCCGGCTTGAGCAGCCAGACCGCCTGGCCGCCGATCTCCACCCGGGCCACTTCGCCGAACAGCTTGCCTTCCAGCGCCCACCGCGCACCCGCCCGCTCGGCGAGGGCCTCAACGAAATGAAACCCGGCATTGTGCCGGGTCCGGGCGTGTTCGGTTCCGGGGTTGCCCAGACCGACGATCAAGCGCAAGCCAGTCATGTCCGCATCCAGGGTTGCGTCCGCCCCGGAGGGCGGACGCAACCGGCCGATCACTCGGCCGGCGCCTCTTCGGCGTCCTCTTCGGCCGCATTGGCGGTCTTGGCGATGACCACCGCGTCGTCGTGGTCCTTGCCCAGCTTCAGCGCCGGGATTTCCACGCCTGCCGGCAGCGTCAGCTGCGAGAGGTAGATGATGTCGCCGGCGGTCAGGGCGGCCAGGTCGACCACGATCGACTGCGGCAGGTCCTTCGGCAGGCAGGCGATGCTCACTTCCTTCAGCTCGTGGGTGACCAGCACGTCGGCGGTCTTGCCGGCCGGGGAGATCTCCTCGTTGATGAAGTGCAGCGGCACGGCCACGTTCAGCACTTCGTTCTCGTTCACGCGCTGGAAGTCCAGGTGCATGATGAGCTGCTTGTACGGGTGGCGCTGGAGGTCACGCAGCAGCACCTTCTGGATGTTGCCGTCGAGATTCAGGTCGATGATCGAGGAATAGAACCACTCGTTCTGCTGCGCCAGCCAGATCTCGTTGTGGTTGAACTCGACCATCGCCGGCTCGCGGTCACCGCCATAGACGATGCCCGGGACGACACCGGCGTGACGCAGGCGGCGGCTCGCACCCTTGCCCTGCACGTCGCGACGGGCGACCTTGATTTCCTGGGACTTTGCCATTGTTGACTACTCTTGGTTGATGCACCGCAGGCGGTGCGTGATGAAGGCATCTCCGCGACCAGAGATGCCGGTGCCGGCGCCCGGCCGTGGCCGGGCGCCTGGATTCAATCCACGTACATCGAGCTGACCGATTCGCCGAAGGCGATGCGGCGCATCGTCTCGGCCAGCATCTCGGCCACGCTGATCTGGCGGATCTTGGTGCAGACACGGGCCACGTCGGCCAGCGGGATCGTGTCGGTCACCACCAGCTCGTCGAGCTGGGAGTTGTTGAGGTTGTCCACCGCCGGGCCCGACAGCACCGCATGGGTGCAGTACGCGGCGACCTTCACCGCGCCACGCGCCTTCAGCGCGGCGGCCGCGGCGCACAGGGTGCCGGCGGTATCGACGATGTCGTCGACCATCACGCAGGTCTTGCCCTCGACGTCGCCGATGATGTTCATCACCGTGGCGACGTTGGCGCGCGGCCGGCGCTTGTCGATGATCGCCAGGTCGGCGTCGTCCAGGCGCTTGGCCACGGCGCGGGCGCGCACCACGCCGCCGACGTCCGGGCTGACCACGATCAGGTTGTCGGTGCCGTAGGCGCGCCAGATGTCGGCCAGCAGCAGCGGCGAGGCATACACGTTGTCCACGGGCATGTCGAAGAAGCCCTGGATCTGGTCGGCGTGCAGGTCGACCGTGAGGATCTGGTCGGTGTGCACCGCCGAGAACATCTTGGCGGCGACCTTGGCGGTGATCGGCACCCGCGAGGAGCGCATGCGGCGGTCCTGGCGGGCGTAGCCGAAGTACGGCACCACCGCGGTGACGGAGGCGGCGCTGGCGCGCTTGAGCGCGTCGATGATCACCAGCAGCTCCATCAGGTTCTCCGCGCTCGGCGCGCAGGTCGGCTGCACCACGAACACGTCCTGCTTGCGCACGTTCTCCTGGATCTCGACCTGCACCTCGCCGTCGGAGAACTTGGAGACCAGCGCCTTGCCCGGCTGCACCCCCAGTTCCTTGCAGATGCTCTGGGCAAGGGGTTTGTTTGCATTGCCGGAAAAGACCAGCAGGTTCTGTGCGTCTTGCATGTGGGGCGGTCTCGGGCGGCGGCGTAAAGAGCGGAACGGCTGGAACGTCCTGTCGTGGCGGTCCCGGCCATCCGGCGCCGGGACTGTCCCCGGGGCAACCGCACCGCCGGGGTGGGTTGCTGCGCGGGGCGTGGCGGAGTGGCAGGGGCGGTAGGATTCGAACCTACGAATGCCAGGATCAAAACCTGGTGCCTTGGGCCTCTTGGCGACGCCCCTGCATCAATCCATCACGGTTCTCGACTCCAGCGCATCGAGCAGCGGCGAGCGCGCGGCGCCCGCGACCACCCATGCGCGCAGCCGCTCCGGCAAACCCGCCCGCGCCTGCTCTGCGGCAGCGCGCGTGGCGAACTCGACGAAACAGCCGCTGCCCGACCCCGTGAGACGTGCCCGGCCGACGCGCGAAAGCGCCTGGAACACCGCCTCCACGGCGGGTTCCCGGCGGCGCAGCACCGGTTCGAACGCATTCCCGAAGTCAGTCCCGGAAGCGAAGTCGGCTATTTTCGCGGGCGCGGCATCCCGCGTCAAATCCGCGCTGGCGAACAGCGCCGCCGTGGGCACGTGCACGCCCGGATCCACCAGCAGGTACCAGGCGGGGGGCAGCGACAGCGGCCGCAGCCGCTCGCCCACGCCCTCGGCCCAGGCGTTGCGGCCACGCACGAAGACCGGCACGTCCGCTCCCAGCCGCAGGCCCAGCGCGGCCAGTGCCTCTTCGTCCAGCCCGGTCCGCCACAGCGCGTTCAGCGCCACCAGCACCGTGGCCGCATCGGACGAGCCGCCACCGAAGCCTCCGCCCGCCGGAATGCGCTTTTCGACGCGGATATCCACACCTTGCGCGCAGTTGGCAGATTTTTTCAGCAGGAGCGCCGCGCGCACCATGAGATCGTCGGCCTCGGCGACCCCGGCCACCGAGGTCCCCTCGCGGCGCACCTGGCCGTCCGCCCGCCGGCGCAACGCGATCCGGTCGCCCCAGTCCAGCAGGCGGAACACCGTCTGCAGCTCATGGTAGCCGTCGGCCCGCCGGCCGGTGATGTGCAGGAACAGGTTCAGCTTGGCCGGTGCCGGCCAGTGCGACCAGCCGTCCATGTCCACCGCGCTCATGGCCCGTCCAGGTGCCACTCGTCGACGATCAGGCGCACCTTGGCGTCGCCGTTGGCCGCCTCGATCCGCCGCGGCAATGCCGGCTGCCCGGCGTCGGCGGGGTACCAGGCGAGATAGTCGATCCGCCAACCGCCCTGCTGCAGCACCCGCGGCAGCCCTTCGGCGTCGTATCCCTGGTAATCGGGCCCGCCGGTCTGCGCCGCCGGCCGTCCGCGCACCCAGGCCGCCAGGCCCTCCACCGGGATCTCCCAGCCGGTAGCCTGCAGCAGCAGCTGCGCGGCATCCCCGCCACTGCGCGGCCCGCCCTCCAGCCCCTCCAGACGTGCCGCCTGCCCGGCGCCGCCACTCAGCGTCCAGCCCTGGCGGGTCACCGGCGCAGCCAGCGCGACCTCGTAGCCGTCCTGCCGCTGCTGCCAGTCGATGCGGCCACTGCCGCCGCTGCGGCCCTTGCTGATCGCCACCCGCCCCTGGAACGACCAGTCCGGGCGCGCATCCAGCAGCGCCCGGCGCGCGGCCTCGGCGGCCGGCAGGTCCGTGGTGTGGACCGCCACCGGCGGTGGCTGCCGGGGCGCCAGCGTACCGCAGCCGCCCAGCGCCAGGATCGCCAGCCCCCCCAGCACCGCACGCGGCCAGGCCATGCGGCGGCTCATGCGCCCAGGGCCTCGAGCGCACGCTGCAGCGCCCGGTTGTCCGGGTCCAGCGCGCGCGCCTCATCGAAGAACCGCCGGGCCTCGTCCTTCCGCCCCAGCGTCCACAGCACCTCGCCGACATGCGCCGCGACTTCCGGATCCTTGTTCAGGCTCCAGGCCCGGCGCAGGTGCACCAGCGCCTCCTGCGCCCGTCCCAGGCGGTACAGCACCCAGCCATAGCTGTCGATGATGGCGGCATTGTCGGGCTCGGCGACCCGCGCGCGGTCGATCAGCTCCAGCGCTTCCTGGTAGCGGGACGTGCGGTCGGCCAGCGTGTAGCCCAGTGCATTGAGCGCGGCCACGTTCTCCGGCTCGGCGACCAGGATCTGGCGCAGGTCGGCCTCGGCGCGCGCGATGTCGTCGCCGCGCTCCCAGGCCAGCGCGCGGGCGTAGAGCAGCGCGCCGTCGTCCGGGTAGGCCGCCAGCCCGCGGGTCAGCACCGCGGTCTCGGCCTCCAGGTGGCCGTCGCGCTGCCGCAGCTCGGCCTCGAGCAGGTAGGCGTCACGGCGGACGTCATCGTCCACCAGCACGTCGCCCTGGATGGCGCGGACCTCCTGGTCGGCCTGCGCCGTCTCGCCCAGCGCGTGCAGCGCGTTGACCGCGCGCAGCCGCGCCTCGTTGCGCTGCGGTCCGCCGGGCACCCCGTGGTACCAGTCCACCGCCTCGCGGTAGCGCTTGAGGTATTCGGCGATCCGCCCCAGCAGCAGGCGCTGGTCCGGGTCGGGCTTGCCGGCGCCGGCGGCGATGTCCCGGTACAGCGCCAGCAGGGCCGGATCGTCCTTCTGCTTGGCCAGCAGCGAGGCGCGCATGCCCCAGGTCTGCACGTCCTGCTCGCCGGTGGCCAGGGTCCGCTCCGCGCGGCCCGGCTCGCCGAGCGCGTCGTAGGCGAAGGCCAGCGCATTGCGCAGCTCCTCGTCGGTCGCCGCTTTCGGTTCAATCCCGCGCAGCAGGGCCAGCGCCTGGTCCTTGTTGCCGGACTGGTTGAGCTGGGTGGCATGCAACAGCGCCACCCGGGGTTCGTCCGGGAACCGCTTGACCACCTCGCCGACCATCCGCCGCGCCAGTTCGGGGCGCTCCATGCGCAGCGCCAGGCGGCCGAACTCCTGCCAGGCTTCGAGATCGTCGGGGATCGCGCCGGCATCGACCAGATCACCGAGGACCTTGGCCGGCGCCGCCGGGTCGCGCCCGCCGGTGGCCAGGGCCAGCACCGCATAGCGCCAGGCGCCGTCGGTGCGCAGCACCGCCAGCAGCTCCCGGCGCGCCAGCCGGGTGTCGCCCTGGCGCAGCGCCAGCGAGGCCCGGGTGGCGCGCACCGCCAGCGCCCCCGGATCGCGCTGCGCCCACAGTGCCAGGGCTTCGCTGGCGCTGGCCTCGTCGTCGGCCAGCATCGCGATGCGGGTGGCCCGCTCGGCGAGGCCGACGTCGCCCTCGCCCTCGCGCGCGGCCTCCAGGTACCAGTGCGCGGCATCGCCCAGCTTGCCCGCCTGCAGCGAGAATTCGCCGGCCAGGACCGGGGTCAGCGAGGCCGTGCGGGGGCCCGCCGGCACCTCTCCCGCCGGCCTGGCCGCCGCCGGCAGCGCCAGCGGGAACAGGCAGAGCAGCAGCGCGCCACGGAGGCGATTTGAGCGTATTCGGCTGAAAATGGGCATCTACCGCAACCGGGCCGTAAAATGGCCGCCATCGACAGCCAGCAGCTTATCGCAAGCGACTGAACAGATGACCCTGTGGGTGCTCGGAATCAACCACCAGACCGCACCGGTGGAACTGCGCGAACGCGCGGCCTTCGGCGGCGACGCATTGCCGCGGGCGATGGATTCGTTGCGGCAATGGCCGCAGCTGGCCGAGGCGGTCCTGTTGTCCACCTGCAACCGCACCGAACTCTACGCCGTGGCCGACGACGGACAGTCGCTGGCGCACTGGCTGGAAAGCCATGCCGGCGACCTGCAGGGCTACCTGTACCAGCACCGCGACGACGACGCCGTGCGCCACCTGTTCCGCGTCGCCACCGGCCTGGACTCGATGGTGCTGGGCGAACCCCAGATCCTGGGCCAGGTGAAGGATGCCTGGTCGCTGGCACGCGCCAGCGGCGCCATCGGCCAGCGCCTGGACCAGCTGTTCCAGCAGACCTTCGCGGTCGCCAAGCGCGCCCGCACCGACACCCGCGTCGGCGCCAACCCGGTCTCGGTGGCCTCCACCGCGGTGCGGTTGGCGCAGGATGCATTCGCGCGGCTGGACGACTCCACCGTGCTGCTGGTCGGTGCCGGCGAGACCATCGAGCTGGCCGCCAAGCACCTGGCCGAGGCCCGGGTGAAGCGGCTGCTGATCGCCAACCGCACCCTCGCCCACGCGCAGGACCTGGCCAGCCGCCACGGCGGTGTGGCGCTGCCGCTGGCCGAACTGGAGCGGCATCTGGCCGAGGCCGACGTGGTGTTCTCGGCCACCGCCGCGCGTGAACCAGTGATCCTCCAGCCCCAGGTCGCCGGCGCGCTGCGCGCGCGCCGGCACAAGCCCATGCTGCTGTTCGACCTGGCGGTGCCGCGCGACATCGATCCGGCGGTCGCCGGCCTTGCCGATGCCTACCTGTACACCGTGGACGACATGGAACGGGCGGTCGAAGAGAACCGCCGCAGCCGCCGCGAAGCCGCGACCGAGGCCGAGACCATCATCGACCTGCAGGTGGCGCGCTACATGGAAAACCTGCGTGCCACCCACCTGCAGGCACCGCTCAAGCAGCTGCGCACCTTCGGCGAGACCACCCGGCTCGAGCTGCTGGAGAAGGCGCGCCAGCAGCTGGCCAACGGCAAGCCCGCCGACGAGGTGCTGGAGCAGCTCGCCCACGGCCTGACCAACCGCCTGCTGCATCCCCCCACCGCCGCGCTGCGGCAGGCCGCGCTGGACGGCGATGCCGACCTGACCCGCGCCGCCGAGCGCCTGTTCCCGGCCACGCCCGGGTACCGCCATCCTGTTGCGAGGACCGATGTCGCCGACCCTTCGCCGTAAGCTGCTTGCCCTGGCCGAGCGCCGCGAGGAACTTGAACGCCTGCTGGCCGACCCCGGTGTGGTCGCCGACAACGCCCGGTTCCGCGCCCTTTCCCGCGAATTCGCCCAGCTCGAGCCGGTGGCCGCCGCCCTGGCCGCCGAGGACCGCGCCCGCGCCGACCTGGCCTCGGCCGAGGCGATGCGCGCCGATCCGGAACTGCGCGAGCTGGCCGAGGAGGAGATCGCCACGGCGCAGGCGCGCCTGCAGGCGCTCGACCAGGAACTGGCCCTGCTGCTGGTCCCGCGCGACCCGCGCGACGACGGCAACCTGTTCCTGGAAGTGCGCGCCGGCACCGGCGGCGACGAGGCCGCGATCTTCGCCGGCGACCTGTTCCGCATGTATGCCCGGTTCGCCGAACGCCAGGGCTGGAAGGTCGAGATCGAGACCGACACCCCCGGCGAGCACGGCGGCTACAAGGAGGTCGTGGCACGCGTGGTCGGCCGCGGCGCGTACTCGAAGCTGAAGTTCGAGTCCGGCACCCACCGCGTGCAGCGGGTACCGGCCACCGAATCGCAGGGCCGCATCCATACCTCGGCGGCCACCGTGGCGATCATCCCCGAGGCCGACGACGTCGACGACATCGTCCTCAACCCCGCCGACCTGAAGGTCGACACCTTCCGCTCCTCCGGCGCCGGCGGCCAGCACGTCAACAAGACCGAGTCGGCCATCCGCATCACCCATGTCCCCAGCGGCGTGGTGGTGGAATGCCAGACCGAGCGCAGCCAGCACGCCAACCGCGACAAGGCGATGAAACGGCTGAAGGCCCAGTTGCTGGACGCCGAGCGCAGCCGGCAGGCGGCGGCCCAGGCCGAGAGCCGGCGCCTGCAGGTCGGCAGCGGCGACCGCAGCCAGCGCATCCGCACCTACAACTTCCCCCAGGGGCGGATCACCGACCACCGCGTCGAGGGCCTGACCCTGTACGACCTGCCGGACGTCATCGCCGGCGAGCTGGACGCCCTGGTCGAACGGCTGTCGCACGAGCACCAGGTGGACGAACTGGCCCGCTTGGCCGAAGGTACCTGAGCACTGCCGGCGTCCGCGCGGGGCACACCCGGCAGCGCATCACGATCGACGGCAACCACGGGGCCCGCCAGCGCATGAACACTCCCTTCGACGAACGCCTGCAGCTGCGCGGCGCGCTGCAGCGCCGGCCCGGCGACTTCATCGCCTGGGTGATGCTGGCCGACGCCGAGCTCGGCGCCGGCGACCTGGCCGCCGGCGAGGCCGCCGCGCTGCGTGCCCTGCAGCTGCGCCGCGACCATCCCGAGGCGCTCGCGCGCCTGGGGCGGGCGCGCTGGATGCAGGGCCGCCACGCGGAGGCCGCCCAACTGCTGCGCCAGGCCTCGCGGCAGGTACCGCAGCACCCGGGCATCGCCCTGTGGCTGGGCCATGCGCTGGAGGATGCCGGACAGCCCGAAGCCGCCGCCGACGCCTACCGCCGCGCCCATGCCCTGCTGCCGGAAGAGGCCTACATGGCCGCGCAGCGCCTGAACTGGCAGCGGCGGCTGTGCGACTGGCGCGGGCTGGAAGCACTGTCGCAGCAGGTCCGCCAGGCCGTCGCCCGCGGCAACCCCGCGGTCGAGCCGTTCGCCTTCCTCAGCGAGGACGCCAGCGCCGCCGAGCAACTGGCCTGCGCCCGCGCCCGTGCGCAGGCGGTGGCCGCCACGGTGGCGCGCCTGCCGCCACCGCCGGCACGGGCGGACGGCCCGCTGCGCGTGGGCTTCCTCTCCAACGGGTTCGGCGCCCACCCCACCGGGCTGCTGACGGTGGCGCTGTTCGAGCAGCTGCGCGCGCACCCGCAGCTGCAGGTGCACCTGTTCGCGCTCAACGGCGACGACGGCAGCTCCCTTCGCCAGCGCCTGCGCGCCGCCACGCATGCCCTGCACGAGGTGGCCGGGCAGCCGCACGCGGCGATCGCCCGGTGCATCCGCGGGGCCGGCATCGAGATCCTGTTCGACCTGCGCGGCTGGGGCGGCGGCGGCACCCCCGAGGTGCTGGCGATGCGCCCGGCGCCGGTGCAGGTCAACTGGCTGGCCTACCCCGGCACTTCGGGCGCCCCCTGGATCGACCATGTGCTGGCCGATGCCTTCGTGCTGCCGGCGGCGCTGGAGCCGGCCTTCAGCGAGAACGTGCTGCGGTTGCCGCGCGCGTTCCAGCCCTCGGACACCACCCGCGTGGTCGGGCAACCGCCGCCGCGGGGGGAGTGCGGCCTGCCCGAACGCGGCGCGGACGGCCGTGGCCTGGTGTTCTGCTGCTTCAACAACAGCTACAAGCTCACCCCGCGCGGCGTCGCCCGCCTGCTGGCGGTCCTGCGCGGCGTGCCCGGCAGCGTGCTGTGGCTGCTGTCCGGTCCCGGCCAGGCCGACGAGCGGCTGCGTGCGGCCGCACACGCCCAGGGCATCGACCCGGCGCGGCTGGTCTTCATGGCCAAGCTTGCGCACCCGGACTACCTGGCACGCTACCGGCACGCCGACCTGTTCCTGGACACCCACCCCTACAACGCCCACACCACCGCCTCGGACGCGCTGTGGGCTGGCTGCCCGGTGCTGACCACACCGGGCCGGACCTTCGCCGCACGGGTGGCCGGCAGCCTCAACCACCACCTCGGGCTGGACGACATGAACGCGGCCGACGACGACGCCTTCGTCGCCACCGCGGTCCGCCTGGGCAACGATCCGCAGGCCCTGGCCGAGCTGCGCGGGCGCCTGGCCGCGGCCCGCGACGGCAGCGGTCTGTTCGACATGGCCGGTTTCGCCGGCGACTTCGCCGCGCTGCTGCAGGGCCTGGCGCGCCCCCGCTAGCCCCACTCCCTCCTGTCGCGCCTCCAGCAGCCGGGCGCAGCCCCGACACGCGGCACCGGCTGTGCCGGGGCTGCCGTACGCTCCGGCCGGACCCGTGCCCACCTTTCCGCTCCGCCGGCGCGGCTCAGCGCCGCCGCCCCACCCGCCGCCGGTGGGCGCCCGTGTTGTCGCCGTCGATGCGCCGCTGTTGCGTGCCGCGCACCTCGCCGACCTTCACATCGGTGCCGGTCACCGGCTTGGCCTCGATGGCGGTCTCGCGCTCGAAGGCATGCGACTTGTCGGTATTGCGGTAGTACCGGTACAGCGCCCAGTACAGCGCGGTCGCGCCGGCCGGGCCGGCGGCCAGCAGCCAGAGTCCACTGTCGTCGCTCATGACACCATCACCAGGAATGCGATTGCGAGGGCTTCGATGGCCGTGCCGGCGGTGAGCGCGGCCAGCAGCAGCTTCCACTGCTGCACCGGCACGCTGCCCATGGTCTTGCCGGTGCGGCCGTTGACCGCGATGTAGTGCAGCATGCCGCCGTTGCGCCCGGGCTGGTGATAGGCGTAGAGCCACACCGGCAGGTACATGGCCACCCAGCGGCTGCCATGGACTTCCAGCTGCTCCTGCTCCCAGCGCACGCCGCGGTCGTAGCGGCGCACCGAGCGCTCCACCTGCGAACGCGCGATCGACAGCAGCTGGTCCTCCAGGCGCGGGCGCAGCTTCTCGACATCGAGATCGCGCTTCTCCGAGGTGAAGCCGACCAGGTACGCGGCATTCCATCGCAGCGCGTTCTTGGTGTCGAACGGCAGGATGGTGTTGATGATGTTGTGGGTGTTGGTGCGGGTGTCGAGGTTGCCGCGCTCGGCCGACGACTCCAGCGGCAGGTCGTCGACGGTGAAATCCACTTGCCGCGCCACCTCGTACACGTCGGCGTCGTAGTAGGTCTGCCTGTTCTTCTCGGTGCCGCGGGTGTACTCGCGCGTCTTGATCTCGCCCTTGCCGGTCACCGCCGCGCTGACATTGCCGTCGACGATCATGTACGGCAGGTAGACACCGACCACGTTCTCCGGCGTGAACTGGTCCTTGAACGCCTTGAGCGCGAACAGGCGGCGCTTGTCCACGAACTGGCGGATGCGCGCGACCGCCTCGTCCTTCTTGATGTGGAACGGCAACACCGCATCGGGCACCGCCCCGTTGGCGACCTGTTCGTTGACCCCGAACACGTGCCGGCACCAGTGGCAGCGCGCGGTCATCGTGCTTTCGGTGTTGACCGTGACCTCGGCGCCGCAGCCGCCGCACTTGAAGGTCATCAGCGCGGCGGCATCGGCGTCGAGGTCGCGCGCTCCGGACGCCACCACCGTGCCGTGCAGCCGGTCGATGCCCTCGCCCAGCCCGAACGCCTCCTCCACGCGTTCGCCATGCCACTCGTGGCGGCAGTACAGGCAGACCAGCACGTCGCTGCCGGCACGTGGACGGATGTCGGTGGCACCGCACTTCGGGCAGCGGTTGAGGCCGTCCTTCAATTCCGGGGCGGCCGTGTCGATGACGGCCGGGTTGGGCGCCGCGACTTCGTCACGGATGGCCCCGGGAAGGTGGCGGGCATCCACCGGGAAGTCGCCGGGCAGCGGCGGCACGTCCCGCGGCGACCCCGGGCCGTCCGGCGCCGCCGGCAACGGCGGGACGGACCCGGGCAGCGGCGGCGGGCCGGTTCGGGGAGCGGACATGGTCGTCGTGCGTCCTGCCGCCTACAGCCCCAATGCCTTGGCCTTGAGCGCGTCGTAGTCGTCCTGGGTGATCAGCCCCAGGTCCAGCATGTCCTTGGCCTTCTTCAGCCGGGCGACCGGATCGTCCGCGGCCGCGGCCACCGGCTGCTGCAGGCCGGCGGCCCCGAACATGCCCGAGGCCATGCCGACCCCGACCAGGCCGGCCGCGCCGCCGTTCTCGCCGGCCGACTGGATGCCCTGGGCGACGCTGGCCTGCAGGTTGGAATTGCCGCGCGCGCCGGACAGCGCGTCGGCGCGCTGCACGGTCTTCAGCAGCTCACGGGTGTTGGCGTCGTACTCGATCGAGACGATGGCGGTCTTGACGATGGCCAGGCCGCGGTCGGACTGCCACTGGTAGGCCTGCTCGACGGCCGCCGACAGGCTCTGCGCGAAGCCCAGCGAATCCTGCTGCAGCCGGGTGATGCGGTTGCCCTTGCCCGGATCGTTCGTGTACAGGCTGAAGGCCGGGGCCAGCGAACCGACCACTTCATTGAACAGCTGGCTGGCGGCGGCGTTGTCGAGGTCGGTGAAGTCGAACACCTGGCCCGGGCGCAGGTAGCCGGCCGGCACGACGTTCTTCACGAACAGGATCGGATCGACGATCTTCAGCGTGTACGAGCCGCGGGTGACCGCGCCGACCTGGGTGTTGAGGAAGCCGTCGTCCCAGTAGATCTCGGACTGGGTGCCGAAGCGGTTGTCCGGCAGCTCCTTCAGCGAGACGAAGAACGCGGCCTGCTGCGCGCCCGGCTGGCCGCCGAACTTGAAGCGCTCCCAGCTCTGCTGGATGAAGCTGCTGACCAGGCCGTCGCCGGCGAAGAGCGACTGCGCGTTCGGGTCGTCCGAGCGCCACTCGTAGCCGCCCGGCTCGGCGACGAACCCGGTGATCGCACCGTCCTGGAACAGCAGCAGGCCATAGCCCTCCGGCACCACGATCTTCGAGCCGTTGCTGATGATGTTCGAGGAGCCGACGGTATTGGAGCCACGGCCGGCGTTGGTGCCGCGCGGCACCGCGGCGAACAGCGCCGCCGTCGCCGGCAGCCCGTCCGGCACCGTCAAGAAGTCCTTCCACTGGTCAGCGAGCACGCCGCCGACCGCTCCCTTTGCCGCCTGCACAAGCCCCATCGCACTGCTCCTGGTCCAATCCCGGGCACCACGCCCGCCACCCCTGGAAATTACAGGAAAACCGCGGCCTGAAACATCGCGCCGCCGGCCTCCCCGGCCCCCGGTGGTGCCCGCGCCCCGACCGCGGACGCTCCTCGACGGCGCCTGCGCAGGCCCTGCGCTAGGCTCGGGGACCTCGACCGGGAGGCACCATGGACAAACTCAAACGCAAGGACTACGAACGCCTGCTGGCGCCGATGCAGCTGGAGCTGGCGGCGATGGCGCGCTGGGTCCAGCATGCCGGGCAACGCCTGCTGGTGCTGTTCGAGGGCCGCGACACCGCCGGCAAGGGCGGCACCATCCAGGACATCGCCCGCCACCTGAACCCACGCCAGTGCCGGGTGGTCGCGCTGCCGAAGCCGACCGACCGCGAGGACACCCAGTGGTACTTCCAGCGCCACGTGGCGCACCTGCCCGCAGCCGGCGAGATCGTGCTGATGGACCGCAGCTGGTACAACCGCGCCGGCGTGGAGAAGGTCATGGGCTACTGCAGCGATGCGCAGTACCGTGCCTTCCTCCAGCAGGCACCGGTGTTCGAGAAGCTGCTGGCCGACGACGGCATCCTGCTGTTCAAGTACTGGCTGTGCGTGGACCAGGCACAGCAGGAAAAGCGCTTCGCCGAACGCCGCGACGATCCGCTCAAGGGCTGGAAGCTCTCGCCGGTGGACCTGCAGTCGCGCACCCAGTACCGCGCCTACACCGAGGCCCGCGAAGCGATGCTGGACGCCACCGACACCGCCCACGCGCCGTGGACGCTGGTGGACTTCAACGACCAGAAGCGCGGCCGCCTGACCCTGATCCGCGACCTGCTCGACCGGCTGCCGGAGACCCGGGTGGACGAACCGCTGATCGACCTGCCGCCGCTGCCGGGCCCGCCGGCGCGGGAAACCTACGGCCGGCTCACGCCGCGGCCACCGTTTCCGGTCGCGTGAGGCGCACGCCGCCGGCGCTTCAGTCCAGCGCCATCATCTCGAAATCGTCCTTGGTCGTGCCGCAGTCCGGGCAGGTCCAGGTATCGGGCACGTCCTCCCAGCGCGTGCCCGGCGCGATGCCCTCCTCGGGCAGGCCGTCGGCCTCGCTGTAGATGAAACCGCAGACAACGCACATCCAGGTGCGCAGGGTGGAGCTGGAAGCGTCGGACATTGGATAATCGGAACAACACGGAGCGGCCGCAGATTGTCCCATTCCCGCCGCCCTACAGGTAGCCATCCCATGCCCCATCCCGCAGTTGCCGCCCGCGGCGTCTATCTCATCACCCCGGACGAAACCGACGATGCGCGCCTGCTCGACCGCGTGCGCCCGCTGCTCGCCGCCGGCGCCACCTGGCTGCAGTACCGCAACAAAGTGGTCGACGACGCCGCCCGCCATGCCCAGGCCTCGGCGCTGCAGCTGCTGTGCGCCAGCGCCGGGGTGCCGCTGATCGTCAACGACGATGCCGCCCTTGCCGCAGCCATCGGTGCCGCCGGCGTGCACCTGGGCGAGGACGATGGCGACATCGCCGCCGCCCGCGCCCTGCTCGGCCCGGACGCCATCGTCGGCGCCTCCTGCTACGACCAGCTGGCACTGGCGCAGCGCGCGGTGCAGGCCGGTGCCAGCTACGTCGCCTTCGGAGCATTCTTCCCCAGCCGCAGCAAGGCCACGCCCCGCCGGGCCTCGACGCCCCTGTTGCGCGACAGCACCGCGCTGGGCGTGCCCAGGGTCGCCATCGGGGGCCTGACCGCAGCCAACAGCGGACCGCTGGTCGCCGCCGGTGCGGACCTGCTGGCGGTGATCAGCGGCGTGTTCGAGGCCGACGACCCGGTCGCCGCGCTGCGCGGCTACCAGGCCTGTTTCGCATAGCGCGGCCGGCCCGCGCACCTGTCCCGCCCGCCATGCGGGAAGTGGCCGGCATCCTCCTCCCCGCGGTTCCACCATGGCCCGGGGGCGTCCCCGGGCCGTCCGCCCCGGCAGACGGGGGCGGCGCCCGGTGCGGCCATCCGGGCCGCGCCCCTCTCCCGTCGGGAGAGGGGCCATCCGCCGGGACAGCGCCCGGCGGGAGGATTACTCCAGCGCCGCCTTGACCGCTTCCGGATCGGCCAGCGCCTGCACCTCGCGGATCAGGCGCACGGTGTTGCCACCGAGGATGCCGCCGATCTGGCGCTCGTCATAGCCCGCGTCCAGCAGCGCCTGCACGACCTTGGGCAGCGCGGTGATGTCCTCGTAGCCCTCCACGCCGCCGCCGCCGTCCCAGTCCGCGCCGAGGCCGACGTGCTCCCAGCCCGCCACCTCGATGATGTGCAGCAGGTGGCGCATGTAGTCGTCGAAATCCGCGGTACGGATGCCATGCTTGCGGTCGAGCTCGGCGATCTTCGCCTTGGCCTGGGCACGCTCGGCGTCGCTGAGCCGGCGCTGGCCGCCGAAGGCGGCGTAGACCTTGCGCATCTCCTCGCGGTACTCGGGGGTGGCGCCGGTGTCGATCAGGTAGCCGCCCAGCGAATTGACCTGGATCACACCGCCCTTGCTGGCCAGTGCACGGATGCGCGCATCGTCGATGTTGCGCGAATGCGCGAACACGTCGTAGGCCCCGCTGTGGGACAGGATGATCGGCGCCTTGCTCAGCGCCAGCATCTGGTCGAACACGGTATTGGACGCGTGCGACTGGTCGAGGATGATGCCCAGCCGGTTGGCTTCGGCGATCATCGCCTTGCCCTTGTCGCTCAGCCCGCCGTGCTCGCCTTCCGGGGCGACGCCCATGCCGGCCGAGTCGGCGAAGTCGTTGTGGCTGATATGGGCCAGCGAGATCATCCGCAGCCCCTGCTTGTAGTAGAAGCTGAGCAGGCTGGGGTCGTGTTCCAGCGGGTAGGCGTTCTCCATGCTGATGTAGACCGACTTCTTGCCGGCCGCCTTGATCCGCGCGGCGTCGTCGGCGGTGGTCGCCAGCTCGAACTTGTCCGCATTGGCCGCGACCATCTCGCGGATCTCCGACAAGCGCTTGAGCCCGGCGTCGCGCGCCTTCAGGTCGCCCTGCGCATCGCGCTCGCCCTGGCTGGTGAAGACCACCCAGAAGCCGCCGTCCAGGCCGCCCTCGACCATCCGCGGGTAGTCGATCTGCGAGCCGTCCTGCTCGAAGGAGTGGCGGTCGCTGATCTTCCAGCCCGGCCGCGAGAACAGCGCCGGGGTATCGAGGTGGGTATCCAGGTTGATCGCCTTGGCCTGGATGGCGCGGGCGCGCTCGGAAATCGTGGTCGGGCCGGTGCCGGCCTGCACCGTGGTGGCGAAGGCCAGCAACAGCGCCGTCGCCATCGCACCGGTCTTGAACGTCGGATGGAACTTCATGGCTCTCCCTTCGGGTCGGATCACACCGCATTCTTGCATGCGCGCCGCGGCGCCATGCAGGCCATTGGTCATGGATTCCCCGGCGCATGGCAGCGCCCGCCGCGAAAGCGGACAATGGCCCCGTCCCCCCGCTTTTTCTTTTCCGCCATGGCCCTGAATCACGACCGTTCCCACGCCCTGTTCTCCCGCGCGCAGCAGCTGCTGCCCGGCGGTGTCAATTCGCCGGTGCGCGCGTTCAAGTCGGTCGGCGGCGAGCCGTTCTTCGTGGAGCGCGCCGACGGCGCCTACCTGCACGACGTGGACGGCAACCGCTATGTCGACTACGTCGGCTCGTGGGGACCGATGATCGTCGGCCACAACCACCCCGCCGTGCGTGACGCGGTGCAGCGCGCCATCGGCAACGGCCTGTCGTTCGGCGCGCCGTGCGCGGCCGAGGTCACCATGGCCGAGACCCTCGCCCGTCTGGTGCCGTCGTGCGAGATGGTGCGCATGGTCAACTCCGGCACCGAGGCGACGCTGTCGGCCATCCGCCTGGCCCGTGGCGCCACCGGCCGCGGCAAGATCGTCAAGTTCGAGGGTTGCTACCACGGCCATGGCGATTCGTTCCTGGTCAAGGCCGGCAGCGGCATGCTGACCCTGGGCGTGCCGACCTCGCCGGGCGTGCCGGCCGGCCTGAGCGAGCTCACCCTCACCCTGCCGTTCAACGACTTCGACGCCGCCACCGCACTGTTCGAGCAGCAGGGCGCGGAGATCGCCGGGCTGATCATCGAACCGGTGGTCGGCAACGCCAACTGCATCCCGCCGCGCGAGGGCTACCTGCAGCATCTGCGCGACCTGTGCACCCGGCACGGCACGCTGCTGATCTTCGATGAAGTGATGACCGGCTTCCGCGTGGCGCTGGGCGGTGCGCAGGCGCACTACGGCGTCACCCCGGACCTGAGCACCTTCGGCAAGGTCATCGGCGGCGGCATGCCGGTCGGCGCCTACGGCGGCCGCCGCGAGCTGATGAGCCAGATCGCCCCGGCCGGGCCGATCTACCAGGCCGGCACGCTCAGCGGCAACCCGGTGGCGATGGCAGCCGGCCTGGCCATGCTGGAGCTGATCCAGGCACCCGGTTTCCACGCCACCCTGGCCGCCCGTACCGCACGCCTGTGCGAAGGGCTGGAAACGGCGGCGCGCGAGGCCGGGGTCACCGTCACCACCACCTGCGTGGGGGCCATGTTCGGCCTGTTCTTCAGCCACGAGAAGGTCGAGACCTACGCCCAGGCCACCGCCTGCGACATCCCCGCCTTCAACCGCTTCTTCCACGCCATGCTCGAGCGCGGCGTGTTCCTGGCGCCGTCGGCCTACGAGGCCGGCTTCCTGTCCAGCGCCCACGACGACGCCGTGATCGATGCCACGCTGGACGCCGCGCGCGGCGCCTTCAGGGTGGTCGCCGCAGGGTGATGCCGCGCCGCCACGACGCCGCCGCGTACGCTGCCCGCCAGGCGGCGCACCGCGGCCGCCGGCCGCCGCGATGACCCCTGCCCCGCAGGCCCTGCTGCTCGATTTCGACGGCCTGCTGGCCGACTACGACCATCGCCGCCACCTGCAGGGACTGGCACAGGCCGCCGGCCGCAGCGCGGCCGACGTGGACCAGGCCCTGCGCGGCGACGGACTGGAACGGGCACATGCCTGCGGCGCACTGCCCGGCGAGGCCCTGCTGCAGTCGTTGAACGGGCGCCTCGGCAGCCACCTGGTGGCCGCCGACTGGCAGGCCGCGCGCTGCGGCGCCAGCCGCCTGCGCCGCGACACCCTCGCCCTGCTGGAGCGGCTGCGCCCCGGCGTCCGCATCGCGGTGTTGACCAACAACGGGCCATTGAGCGTGGCCGCGATCAGCGCGCTGCTGCCCGGCTGGACGGTCCTGGGCAGTGGCGAGCTCGGCGTGCGCAAGCCCGATCCACGGATCTACCTGGCCGCCTGCGCGCGGCTCGGCTGCGGGCCGGCACGCAGCCTGTTCGTCGACCACCTGTTCCGCCACGTGCAGGGCGCGCGCAGCGCCGGCCTGCATGCCGACACCGCGCACCACACCCAATCACTGCGCCGCGTGCTGCGGCGCTGGCACCTGCTGTGAACCGCCGCCCAGCGCGTTGCGCGGCCGTGCCGCCAACGGCTCCAGGTGCGCCATCGTCGATGGCGCCGGCACGTCCCGCGGATAGACCTCCAGCAGGCCGTCTCCCTGCCTGCGCGGCTGTACATGCAGATGCACATGCGGCACTGCCTGTCCGCCGGCTTCGCCGTTGGCCGGCCACGGGTTGAACCCGTCCGGTGCGAGCGTGTCGCGCGACGCCCGCGCATCACCTGCCCCGCAAGGGCTTCGTCCAGCACGCAGAGGGTTCCGGCGGGCTGCCGGGGAACCACCAGAACGTGCCCGCGCACGGCTCGGCGCGGGTCCATGAAGGCCACCACCTGCGCGTCCTCCCACACCTTCCTGGCCGGCAGCTCGCCGGCCAGGAGGGCGCAGAACACGCATGCCTGCGTCAGCGCGCGGCCATGTAGGCGGCGATCGCTTCGCGCACGCGCTTGAGGCCTTCGGCCAGCTCTTCGTCGGTGATGTTCAGCGGCGGCACGAAGCGCAGCACCTGGGTGCCCGCCTGCAGGATCAGCACCTGCTTCTCGGCGGCCAGGTCCAACAGCACGCCGATGTCCGCGGCGTACTCGGGCTTGAGCACCGCGCCGATCATCAGCCCCATGCCGCGCACCTGCTCGAACACGCCGAACTCGGTGCCGATGGCCTCCAGCCCGGCCTTGAGCGCGGCCGACTGGCGCTGCACGTTGGCCTTGATCGCCTCGGAGGACAGGATCCGCAGGGCCTCGCGGGCCACCGCCGCGGCCAGCGGGTTGCCACCGAAGGTGGTGCCGTGCGCACCGGCGCCCATGACCTCGGCGACCTTGGGCCCGGCAAGCATGGCGCCGATCGGGAAGCCGCCGCCCAGCGCCTTGGCCAGGCTGACGATGTCCGGGGTCACCCCCCAGTTCCAGTGCGAGAACAGCTCGCCGGTGCGGCCCATCCCGACCTGGATCTCGTCCAGCACCAGCAGCGCGCCATGCTGGTCGCACAGCTCGCGGGCACGGCGCATGAAGTCGGCCGAAGCCGGCATCACCCCGCCCTCACCCTGCACCGGCTCGAACATCACCGCGGCCACGTCGCCCGCGGCCATCGCCGCCTCGAGCTGCGCCACGTCGTTGAAATCGGCGTAGCGGAAACCGCCCGGCAGCGGCTCGTAGCCTTCCTGGTACTTGGGCTGGGCGGTCGCGGTCACCGTGGCCAAGGTGCGGCCATGGAAGCTGCCGCGGAAGGTGAGGATGACGCGCTTCTCCGGCGGCCGGCCCTGGGTGGCGGCCCACTTGCGCACCAGCTTGATGGCCGCCTCGTTGGCCTCGGCGCCGGAGTTGCACAGGAACACCCGCGTGGCGAAGCGCGACGCGTCCACCAGCGCCTGCGCCAGCTGCAGCGGCGGCTCGCTGTAGAACATGTTGCTGGTGTGCCAGAGCTTGTCGGCCTGGGCCAGCAGCGCCGCCTTCAGTTCCGGATTGTCGTGGCCCAGGCTGCACACCGCGATGCCGGCGGCCAGGTCGATGAACTCGCGCCCCTGCGTGTCCCAGAGGCGCGCGCCGCGGCCGCGCTCCAGCACCAGCTGGCGGGGCCGGTACACCGGCAGGTAGTACTTGGACAGGGACAACAACGGCTCGGCGACAGCGGTCATGGCGTTCCAGTAAGGGTTGGGGGGAAATGAACGGCCATTGTCTCCCAATTGCGCGGTCTGCGGCACAATGCCGGGCATGCGCCTTTTCTCGACCCCGCAGCTGAACCCCGCCTCGGAAACCGGCTGGCGCCGGCGCTGGTTCGACATCATCTACCGCAGCGACACGCCGCCGTCGCGGCGCTTCGACCTGCTGCTGGTCTACGCCATCATCGCCAGCGTCCTGGTGGTCATGCTGGACAGCGTGCAGCACATCCACGCCGCCTGGGCGTCCTGGTTCTACGTGGTGGAGTGGGGCTTCACCGTGCTGTTCACCGCCGAGTACGTGTTCCGGCTGGTGGTGGTGCGGCGCCCGCTGCGCTACGCCCTGAGCATCTGGGGCATCATCGACCTGCTGGCGATCCTGCCCACCTACCTGTCGCTGCTGCTGCCCGGCGCGCAGAGCCTGCTGGTGGTGCGCGCGCTGCGCGTGCTGCGGGTGTTCCGCATCCTCAAGCTGACCCGCTACATCGAGGAAAGCGGCGTGCTGCTGGCGGCCCTGTGGCGCAGCCGCCGCAAGATCCTGCTGTTCCTGTCGATGGTGGTCACCATCGCCATTGTCGCCGGCTCGCTGATGTACGTGATCGAGGGCCCCGGCCACGGCTTCAGCAACATTCCCGCCAGCATGTACTGGGCGGTGGTGACCATGGCCACGGTCGGCTTCGGCGACATCGTGCCGCAGACCACCCTGGGACGCTTCGTCACCTCGGTGCTGATCCTGATCGGCTACAGCATCATCGCCGTGCCGACCGGCATCTACACCGCCGAGCTGGCCAACGGCATGCGCCGCGCCGAGGCCGGCCGGCGCCGCCATGACGACCGCGGCTGCATCGTCTGCGGCCACGAAGGCCACGACCCGGATGCGCGCTACTGCAACCGCTGCGGGCACGAGCTGCCCGAAGCGATGGACGCCTGACACCGCGCCCGGCGCGGCCGTCCTCAGTCCAGGAACAGGTCCGGCAGCAGCGGCCGCGACGGATCCACCGCATACCCGGCCAGGTCGTGGACCCCGGCCTGCGCCAGCACCTCGTCGTCGATCAGGAAGCGGCCGCTGAAACCGGCCGCCGGCCGCACCAGCACCGCATGCGCCGCATCGGCCAGGATCTCCGGACGGCGGCAGCCGCCGGCGTCGACCCCGGGAATCATGTTGATCGCGTCGGTGGCGATCACCGTGCGCGGCCACAGCGCGTTGACCGCCACCCCCTGCGGACCGAACTCGGCCGCCAGGCCCAGGGTCACGAAGCTCATGCCCATCTTGGCCAGGGTATAGCCGGTGTGCGGCCCCCACCACTTCGGCTCCAGGCTCGGCGGCGGCGCCAGCGTCAGGATGTGCGGGTTGGAGGCCTGCAGCAGGTGCGGCAGGCAGGCCTGCGCGCACAGGAAACTGCCGCGCGCATTGACCTGCTGCATCAGGTCGAACCGCTTCATCGGCGTCTCCAGCGTGCCGCGGAGCCAGATCGCCGACGCATTGTTGACCAGGATGTCGATGCCGCCGAACGCATCCACCGTGGCCGCCACCGCCGCCTGCACCTGCGCCTCGTCGCGGATGTCGCACTTCAGCGCCAGGCCCCGGCCGCCGGCCGCATCGACCGCGTCGGCGGCACTGTGGATGGTGCCGGGCAGCTTGGGATTGGGCACCGCCGACTTCGCGGCGATGGCGACGTTGGCACCATCGCGGGCGGCGCGCAGCGCGATCGCCAGGCCGATGCCACGCGAGGCGCCGGTGATGAAGAGGGTCTTGCCTTGCAGGCTGCTCATGCGCGACTCCGCGGACGTGGGGACCGGCCGGCATTATGCCGCCAAGCCCGTTCCGCCGGCGGCGGCGAACACCCCCCGTTAATGTCGGATGACGATACTGGACGCCTCGCCCGTCACCTGCGATACGCCGTCATGAAGATGCTGCCCAGCGCCGCCCCCCTGCTGCTCGTCCTGGCCATGAGCGCCTGCCAGAAACCGGCCGCACCGGCCGCCGAGCCGGCGCGCCAGCGCGACGCGGCCGGCCAGACCACGGGCCTGGGCAACGACAAGGCGCCGGTGCGGATCGACGCCACCGCGGTCTGGGACGGGGCGACCGACGCCTGCCGCAGCGACGACCCGCCCACCGGCCGCGACTGCGTGGTGGAGGCCATGCGCGCGGCCGGCGCCACGCCGGCGGCGATCGCCGCCGCGCAGCGGCTGGCCGACCGCGACGACCCCGGCTACGTGAGCGCCTGGGACGACCGTTCCGGCGTCGGCGTGGCCACGCTGGAATTCCCGCTGCGCGCCAACACCAACGAAGGGACCTGGCTGGTCGATGCCGATGGCCGGACCCTCGACGTCGACGAGGACGTGCTGCCGGACAGCGCGCGCACCGAGACCTCGGCGAAGGCCTTCTTCGACCGGCACCCCGAGGCCGCGCCGGTCGCCCCGGCCGAGGCGGCCGGAACCGCCCCCCTGTCCGAAGGCGGCGTGCGCCTGCTCTACAGCAGCCCGCTGCGCGACTGCCGCGCCTGCGAGGACGCCGGCAAGGTCACGATCGGCTACGACTTCGACGCCCAGCGCCGCTTCATCGGCAAGCAGGTGGTGGAACTGCGTTGACCGCGGCCGGCGCACGGCCCTGCCGTTGCGCCGCATGGTCCCTGGCCGCACGCCGCCGGGGCTGCTTCGGCAGGGCTCCAGCGGGGCGCGGCCCCGCTCTACGGAACCCCCGGGATTTTGTAGCGCCGGGCAACGCCCGGCGGGCTTTCCCGGCGGAATACCCGCCCCGGCGCGGGCCACCCCGCCCGTTTCCGTAGACACAAACCCTCTTTCGCGGGGGTGGCCTGTCGAGGAAAGTGCTCTGCCGGAGGTTTCCCGGGAGAGCGCCAGCGGGGCGCGGCCCCGCTCTACGGAGCCACCGGGATTTTGTAGCGCCGGGCAACGCCCGGCGGGCTTTCCCGGCGGGGGCCAGCCTTGCGGTTCCCGCCGGCGCATTCCCCCGTTGGCGAGGGAAACAGGTCAAGGCGCGGGGAATGGCAAGGACAGCGTTCGACGGCCGAGGCTGCGCGGCCGCGTGGGGGTGATGCATCCCGCGGTGCGGGGGCTCACGCCTTGGGGCCCTGCCCCTCGTTGTCTTCCCAGCGCAGCAGGCGCCGGGTGACGAAGCGGTAGAGCGGCTTGCCAGTGGCGAACCACAGGTCCCGCACCCAGGAAGGCCGCTTGAGCAGCCGCCGCTCGACCGGCGTCAGGGCGTCGCCGCAGTACATGCGCTTGTGCTTGAGCAGGTGCCGCAGGTCCTCGCGTGCCAGCAGCCGCATCCAGCGTGCGCGCGGGTCGCCACAGACCGCCAGTTGGAAGTCGATCAGCGCCGGCGTGCCGTCGGCCCGCACCAGCCAGTTGGCTTCCTTGGCGAGGTCGTTGTGGACGATGCCGTGCCGGTGCACCCGCTGCAGCAGGCGGCGCGCGGCGCGGAAGTACGCCAGGTCGCCCCGCGGCGGACGCTGGTGCATGGCCGCCCCGTCCATGTAGCTGCGGTCCAGCCAGCGGCCGTCCCAGCCCAGCAGCCGCGGCGTCGCCGCCATGCCGTCCAAGCGCTCCAGTGCACGGGCCTCGCGCCGCGCCAGCCACCAGGCCGGTGCCCGCAGCCACCAGGGCGTCGCGCCGAGATCGCGGCGCACGAAACGCCGCCCGTCGCGGTGCACCAGCAGGATGCGCCCGAAACTGTCGGATTTGAGGATCTGGATGCGCTCGTCGGTGTTGGCCATCGCCGGCATTCTAGCGGCCGGCCGTCGCCCCCGCCGCCTGCATGCCCGCTGTCCACCGGCTGTCGCCGACCACCGGCCAGACGGCGGCGTGCTTCTATAATCCGTCGATGGACGCTTCCTGGATCGACAACACCCTGGCCTGGATCGCCGCACACCCGGTGCTGGCCGGGGCCGCCATCTTCGCCATCGCCTTCTGCGACGCCGTGATCATCCTCGGTGCGATCGTGCCGGCGCTGCCGCTGATGATCGCGGTCGGGGTACTGATCGGCATGGGCGAGATCTCCGGCCCCTATGCGGTGGCCTGCGCCACCCTCGGCGCCTTCTGTGGCGATGGCCTGAGCTATTGGGTGGGCCGGCGCTGGGGCGACCGCCTGCGCGGCGTCTGGCCGTTCAGCCGGTACCCGCAGTTGCTGGAGCGCGGCGAGCTGCTGTTCCGGCGCAACGCGTTCAAGAGCATCCTGGTGGCCCGCTACGTCGGCGCGATCCGGCCGTTCGTGCCGGCCATCGCCGGCATGGCGAACATGCCGCTGCTGCGCTACGCCCAGGCCAGCGGCATCGCCAGCCTGTCCTGGGCGGTGCTGTTCCTGCTGCCGGGCTGGGCGCTGGGCCAGGCCTACGACGCGGTGGCCGCGGTGGCCGGGCGCCTGTTCCTGGTGGTGGCCCTGCTCGGCGTGATGCTGGGCCTGGTCTGGGCGATCGTGCTGTACGGCTACCGCTGGTCGGCGGTGCGCGTGGACGGCTGGCTGTCGCGCCTGCTGCGGCTGTCGCAGCGCCACCCGCATTTCCTCGGGCGCTCGCTGAACGCCCTGTTCGATCCGCGCCGGCGCGAGTCGGTGCCGCTGGCGATGCTGGCACTGATGCTGCTGCTGCTGGGCTGGGGCTGGTTCGTGCTGCTGATGGTGGTGATCGCCCATGGCGAACCGCTGGCGCTGGACATGGCCGTGCACCGGTTGATGCTGGCGCTGCGCAACCCGCTGGCCGACCACCCGATGGCGGCGCTGGCCGCGCTCGGCGACTGGCAGGTACTGCTGCCGGCGATCGCCGCCGGCATGGGCTACCTGGCCTGGCGGCGGCGCTGGATGGCGGTCATGCACTGGATGGCGGCACTGGCCTTCGGCCTGGCGCTGACCAAGCTGCTCGGCGCCACCGTGGACGTGGTGCGGCCGCCGGCGGCCAGCAGCGGCTTCGGCTTCCCCTCGGTGTCGGTGACCCTGGCCACCATCACCTTCGGCTTCTTCGCCGTGCTGATCGGCCGCGAACTGCCGGGGCGCACGCGGGTATGGCCCTACCTGGTGTCAGGCATCGTGGTCACGGTCATCGGTTTCGCACGCATCTACCTGGGCGCGCACTGGCTGAGCGACGTCATCGGCGGCATGTTGTTCGGAATCTTCTGGCTGCTGCTGTTGGGCATCGCCTACCGCCGCCGCTTCAACCGCTCGTTCTGGGTCAAACCGGCGGCGTGGCTGTTCTACGGCGCCTTCCTGCTGGCCGGCGCCTGGTATGCGCCGCGCAACGTCCCGGCCAAGCTGGCCAAGTTCGAGCCCATTCCCGCGGCCCCGCGGGTGATGGACGCGGCCTACTGGTGGCAGGACGGTTGGCGCGAGCTGCCGGCGCGCCGCAACGAATTCGACGACGACCAGCGCTGGCCGCTGGACGTGCAGGTGGCCGGCCCCCTGGCACCGCTGCAGCGCCAGCTCGAACGCCACGGCTGGACCCTGCAGCCCCAGGCCGGCTGGCAGCAGGCACTGGCGATGCTCGACAGCAACGCGGCGGCGGACCAGGTGCCGGTCCTGCCCGCTACCCTGGACACCAATGTCGAATCGCTGCTGATGCTGCGCGAAGGCGCCCATCCCGGCGAACGCTACGCGCTGCGCCTGTGGCCGGCCCCGGTACAGCTGCAGCCTGGACAGGCACCGCTGTGGCTGGGCAGCGCCCAGACCCTGCGCTACCAGCGGCACTTCAAGCTGTTCGGGCTGTGGCTGCCGCTGCGCGGCGTCGACCCGGCACTGGAGGCGGTCACCCAGGCACTGGACGGCCTGGAAACCCGCACCCGGCCCCTGGCCGACGGCAGCATGCCGCTGCTGATGGTCCGCGTCCCCCAGGACCACGACTGACCCGCCGACGCCCCGCACACCGGATCGACGCACGGACCGGTGGAGCGGGATCCCGCCCTGCGGGCGCTTTTGCCGAACGCCCCGCCGGGCATGGCCCGACGCTACACAAGGCGGGTTGATGCCCCATCCAGTAGAGCGGGGCCCCGCCCCGCTGGCGCCTTCGCGGCAAGCCCCGCCGGGCATGGCCCGGCGCTACACAGGCCTGGTTGATGCCCATCCTGTAGAGCGGGGCCCTGCCCCGCTGGCGTCTTCGCGGCAAGCCCCGCCGGGCATGGCCCGGCGCTACACAAGGCGGGTTGATGCCCCACCATCCTGTAGAGCGGGGCCCTGCCCCGCTGGCGCCTTCGCGGCAAGCCCCGCCGGGCATGGCCCGGCGCTACACAGGCCTGATTGATGCCCATCCTGTAGAGCGCGGCCCCTCCCCGCTGGCGCCTTCCCGGCAAGCCCCGCCGGGCATGGCCCGGCGCTACGGGCCGGCGTCGGGCTGGGGCTCGAATTCGGGAATCCAGACGAGCAGCTGGTCGAGCCGGCGGTGGGGGTCGTCTTCCTGCAGCAGGGCCAGCCGCTGCGCGTCCTGCAGCGGCAGCAGTTCGGCCAGCCGCCAGCCCAGCCAGGAGGCCTGGTCCAGCTGCGCGGGGCCGGCCGCGGCGAACTCGCCGCCGGCCTGTTCCAGGATGCGCTCGAGCAGCAAGGCCAGCAGGGCGTGCTCGGGGCGGAGCTCGTCGTCAGGGTCCGGCGCCTTCCAGGCCACGTTCGCGGCCACTACGCCGCCGGGCTGCACCCAGGTCCGTTCGACCTGGAAGCGGCGCGCGCCACGCAGCCGCAGCTGCAGGACGCCATCGCCACCGAGGTCGAAATCCTCGATCCGCGCCTCCACGCCCCAGTCCGCCGGCACCGCCGGTGCACCGACTTCCTCGCCCTCGCGGATCAGGCAGATGCCGAAGGTGCCGCCGGTCCGCCCGCAGGCACGCACCAGGTCCAGATAGCGCGTCTCGAAGACACGCAGGCCCAGCGCCGCTCCAGGCAGCAACACCGAGCGCAGGGGAAACAGCGGCAGTTCGGACAATGCGATCGTCAACCGTGGAACCGGTGGAATGGCCACGATGGTAACGCACCGCGTGCGGGCGGACGCCACGGCAACGCCGTGGCGCCGCACGTCACGCGGTCAGAAGGTGTACTTCACATGGGTGTGCACACGGTTCAGGTCGCCCTCCTCGCCGTTCTCCAAGCGCCGCGTCGCATGGCTGAGTTCGACGCCCAGGTCGAGCTTCGGGAACGGCGAATAGATCAGGTTGGCACGCACCGACTGCGCCTTCTCGGTCACCTCGTAGCCGGTCAGCGCGGCGTTGTTGTCCAGCATCGCCACCGAGTACACCAGGTTGCCGCGCAGCTTCGGCGAGAACGCGTGGCGCCAGGCGGCGAAGCCGCCATAGCCGTCCATCGCGTGCAGGCGTCCGCGGGCATCGAGCACCGTGTCGCTGCCCAGCGCGAAGCCCAGGTAGCGGCCGACGCCGGCACCGCCGCTGACCATGTAGCGCAGGTCGTCGTCGGCACCCAGGTTGAAGCGGCCGGAGACACTCAGCGCGCCGCCGCTGCCGGTATGCCCGTCGTAGCGGAAGTTGCGCAGCAGGGCCGCCGCGGTGAAGTGGCCCCAGTCGCCGCGCGTGAGCCAGCGCGCGGTCAGGTCCGGCACCACGTCGTCGCCGCTGTTGATGCGCGCGCCCTTGCCACCCTGCGGGGTGATCGTGGTCTGCGGATTCTCCGCCGAGAACGACCAGGCACCGCGGGTATACCGCAGCTGCGCCTGGCGCGAGAAGATGGTGCCCTCGGACGGGCCGGTGAAGTCCACGGTGTCCGGCAGCGCGGCCACGTCCTGGAAGTTGGACCAGGTCTGGCCGGCCAGCCAGTCGTTCCAGCTCACATAGGCCTGGCGCAGGGTGACCGCATAGGTGTTGGTGATGACCTCGTTGCCGGCGAAGGCGTTGCTGCCGCCGCCGTACATGTCCGCCTCCAGGTAGGCCTTGAGGGTGTCGCCGCGCTCGGTGGTGGTGTCGGCGCCGAACCAGAACCGCGAGAACTGCGCGTGGACATCGCTGTAGCGGGCGCTGCGGCCGTTGCCGTCCACCGCCACCGGCGTCGCGCCGGGGAAGTAGAACAGGCGGCCCGGCGATCCGTCGGCGATCTCGCCGTCGCTGGTGCGGGTGTGCATCGCATCGAACTTGATGAACCCACCGAAGGACAGCCGGGTGCCGGGCATCGCCCCGGGCATGGCCACCGCGGGGGCCGCCGCCGCGGCAGGCGCCGCGCTCACCCGGGTGTCGTCCAGCACCGCGGCCGGGGACGGCGCGGCCTGGGTGGCCTCGCGTTCCCGGTACGCCTGCAGCATCGCGCGCATCTGCTGCATTTCCTGCTCCAGCTGCGCCATGCGCGTCTCCATGGCCTGCGGGTCCATGGTCTGGGCGCGCACGCCCAGCGGCGCGACGGCCAGCGCCGCGGTGGTGGCCAGGACGGCCAGTTTCGTGTTTCCGATCATCGTTTTCCCCTCCCAGGGCAACAGCGCACCGTTCCGGCTCCCGCAGCGGAAGCCGGTCATGAATGGATCGTTGCAACCGGCGGCGGGCACCCCGGGAGGCCCCGCCGCGCGACCGCTAGGCGGTCATGCGAACCGCATCGAGGTGGTGCCGATGCCGTCGCCGCGCACCAGCACGTTGTCGCCGGCGGCCACCGCCACCGCCGCGGTGATCGCGCCGGACAGCACCACGCTGCCGGCCGGCAATACCGCGCCGCGCGCCGCCAGCATGTTGACCAGCATCGCCACCGCCCCGGCCGGATCGCCGAGCACCGCGGCGCCGGCGCCGACCTCGACCACCTGGCCGTTCTTCTCCATCACCACGCCCAGGGTCTGCAGGTCCAGGTCGTCCACCGACGTCGGCCGCGAGCCCAGCACATAGCGCGCCGCCGACGTGTTGTCGGCGATCACGCTGGGCAGGTCGAAGCGGAAGTTCTCGTAGCGCGAATCGATCAGCTCGATCGCCGGGACCACGTAGTCGGTGGCGGCCAGCACCCGGGCCGCGTCGCAGTCCGGCCCGGACAGCGTTTCGCGCATCACGAAGGCGATCTCCGCCTCCACCTTCGGGTGGATCAGGCGCGCGGTATCGACCAGCGCACCGTCATCCACCGCGTTGTCGTCGCCGAGGAACCCGTAGATCGGCGTGTCCACGCCCATCTGCTGCATCTTCGGCTTCGAGGTCAGGCCCATCTTCATGCCGACGATGCGCACGCCCGCGGCCTGCTTCAGGCCGCGCAGGCAGTCCTGGATGTCGTAGGCGGTGGCGACGTCGAGCTGCGGATGCGCGTCGGTGATCTTGGTCACCTCGCGCACGTCCTGCTCGGCGGCCAGCAGCCGCCGCGCGCAGTCCTCGATGAGGGAAGGGTCCAGCGTCATGCCTGTTTCTCCTGCGGTTGTGCGCCGCGCGCACGCAGCATGTCCAGTGCGACGTCGACGATCATGTCCTCCTGGCCGCCGACCATGCGCCGCTTGCCCAGCTCCACCAGGATGTCCACGGTGTTGATCCCGAACCGCTGCGCGGCCACCTCGGCGTGGCGCAGGAAGCTCGAGTAGACGCCGGCATAGCCCAGCGCCAGGGTCTCGCGGTCCACCCGCACCGGACGGTCCTGCAACGGACGCACCAGGTCGTCGGCCGCGTCCATCAGCGCGTACAGGTCACAGCCATGGGCCCAGCCCATGCGCTCGGCCGCGGCGATGAACACCTCCAGCGGTGCGTTGCCGGCGCCGGCGCCCATGCCGGCGAGGCTGGCATCCACGCGGAGCGCCCCGGCCTCGACCGCGACGATGGAGTTGGCCACGCCCAGCGACAGGTTGTGGTGGGCATGGATGCCGATCTGGGTGCCCGGCTGCAGGGCCTCGCGCAGCGCGGCCACGCGCTCGCGCACCCCGTTCATGCTCAGCGCGCCGCCGGAGTCGACCACGTAGACGCAGGAGGCGCCGTAGCCCTCCATCTTCTTCGCCTCGTCCGCCAGCGCCGCCGGCGCGGTCATGTGGCTCATCATCAGGAAGCCCACCGCATCCATGTCCAGCGCCCGGGCCGCTTCGATGTGCTGCCGCGAGACATCGGCCTCGGTGCAGTGGGTGGCCACGCGCACGATGCGCGCGCCGGCGGCGTGGGCGTTCCGGAGGTCGTGCACGGTGCCGATGCCCGGCAGCAGCAGGGTGGCGATCCGCGCATGCTCGACCGCGCCGGCGGCCGCCGCGATCCACTCCACGTCGCTGTGCGCGCCGAACCCGTAGTTGAACGAGGAGCCGCGCAGGCCGTCGCCATGGGCGACTTCGATGGAATCCACCCGTGCCCGGTCCAGCGCGGCCGCGATCGCCTGGACCTGCGCGATGCTGTAGCGGTGGCGCACCGCATGCGAGCCGTCACGCAGGGTGACGTCGGAAATATAGAGTTTGTTCTCGGTCATGGTCGTTCCTCACCCGGCCGCGCGCGCGGCCAGCAGCGCAGCGGCCATGCGCTCGCCAGTGGCCAGCGCGGCCGAGGTCATGATGTCCAGGTTGCCGGCATAGGCCGGCAGGTAGTGCGCGGCACCTTCGACTTCCAGGAAGATCGAGGTCTTCAGGCCGGTGGCCGGGCCCACGCCCGGCACGTCGACGGGGGCGTCAAGCACTTCGAACTGCACCCGCTGCTTGAGCCGGTAGCCCGGCACGTAGGCGGCCACCCGCGCGGCCATCGCCTCCACCGCCGCTTCGATGGCCGCGGTGTCGGCCGCTTCGCTGAGCACGTAGACGGTGTCGCGCATCAGCAGCGGCGGCTCGGCCGGGTTGAGCACGATGATCGCCTTGCCCACCGCCGCACCGCCCACGCTCTCGATCGCGCGCGAGGTGGTCTCGGTGAATTCGTCGATGTTGGCGCGGGTGCCGGGGCCGGCACTCTTGCTGGCGATGCTGGCCACGATCTCGGCGTACGTGACCTTGGCCACCGACGCCACCGCCGCGACCATCGGGATGGTCGCCTGGCCGCCGCAGGTGACCATGTTGACGTTGGCCGCGTCGATGTTGTCGTCCAGGTTCACCGTCGGCACGCAGTACGGGCCGATCGCCGCCGGGGTCAGGTCGATCACGCGGATGCCGGGCTTGGCCGCGCGCAGCAGCGCGTCGTTGGCCACGTGCGCGGCGGCCGAAGTGGCGTCGAACACGATATCGATGTCGGCGAACAGCTCCGACGCGACCAGACCGGCCACACCGGTAGCGATGGTCGGCACGCCCATGCGCGCGGCGCGCGCCAGCCCGTCCGAGGCCGGGTCGATGCCGACCAGCGCCGCCATTTCGACGTGCTTGCCGTGGCGCAGGATCTTGATCATCAGGTCGGTGCCGATGTTGCCGGGACCGACGATGGCCGCTTTCAGGGTCATGCAGAACTCCTGTCGTTCGATGGGGGGGGAGGAGGCAGGGGTCATGCGAAGCGGATCTCGGCGCTGCCCAGCGCGCCGACCCGCACGCGCATGTGGTCGCCGGCGGCGACCGGGATCAGCGGCACCAGCGCGCCGGACAGGATCACCTCGCCGGCCTTGAGCGGCGTGCCGAGGCGGCCCAGGGTATTGGCCAGCCAGGCCACGCAGTTGACCGGCGAGCCCAGCGCCGCGGCGCCGGCACCGGTGGCGGCCAGCTCGCCGTTCTTCTCGACCACCATGCCCAGCGTGCCCAGGTCGAGGTCCTTCGGCGGCACCCGCAGGTCGCCCAGCACGTAGGCCGCGGCCGAGGCGTTGTCGGCGACGGTATCGGTGATGCCGATGCGCCAGTCGGCGATGCGCGAATCGACGATCTCGAAGCACACCGACAGCGCCTCGGTGGCGGCCAGCACGTCATGGTGGGTGACGCCCGGGCCGGCCAGGTCGCGCTTGAGATGGAAGGCGATCTCGCCCTCGGCGCGCGGAGCGATCAGGCCCGCCGTGGACAGCACCCCGCCGTTGGCGACCTGCATGCGGTCGGTGAGGAAGCCGAAGTCCGGCTGCTCCACGTTCAGCATGCGCTGCACCGCCACCGAGGTGGCGCCGATCTTCTTGCCCACCACCCGTTCGCCGTCGGCCAGGCGGCGCGCCAGCAGGTCGCTGGAGATCGCATAGGCGTCGGCCAGCCCCAGGCCCGGGAGGCGTTCGCTCAGCGGCGCCACGGCGACGCCGCCGCGCAGCGCCGCATGCAGCTCGGCGCCGTGCCGGGCGATGGCGGCGCCGTCGAGCAGCGGCGCGCTCACGGCCCGGCTCCGGTGGCAGGATCGCTCTTGAGCACGTCGCCCACCGCGAACCGCTGCGGCGCGACCTCGTTGACCATCACCCGGATGGCGCTCATCGGCGCGCCCAGCTCGGCGTGCGCCACACGCGCCACCTCGCGGATGAATCCCTGCACTTTCGCTTCGTCGCGGCCCTGTACCAGGGTCACTTGGATGATCGGCATTTCTCTACTCCAGCATTGCACTCAGGTCAGTTCTGCGCCCTTGGTCTCGGGCAGGAACAGCAGCACGATCACCGCCGCCAGCGCGAAGAACCCGGCGGTGGCCATCAGTCCGCTGGCCACGCCGTAGCGGTTGGCGAGGAAGCCGATCAGCGCCGGGGCGATCGCGGCGATGGCGCGCCCGCCGTTGTAGACGAAGCCCTGCGCGGTGGCGCGCACGGTGGTCGGGAACATCTCGGCGAAGGTCGGCGCGAAGCCGCTGTAGAAGCCGGTGCCGAAGTACGCGACGACGATGCCGAAGGCCATCAGCGCCATCGGCGACTTGATCATCACGAACAGCGGCACGGTCAGCGCCGAGCAGACGAAGAACAGGATGAAGGTCTTCTTGCGGCCGATCCGGTCGGCGATGTAGCCGAACGTGACGAACCCGAACGCCGCGCCGACCTGCATGATCACGATCCAGATCGTCGACTTAACCAGGTCCAGCCCGGGACCGCCGTCGGCCACCGGGGTGGCCAGGTAGGTCGGGATCCAGGTGAACAGCCCCCAGTAGCCGCACATCGCCGCGGTGACGAAGGCCAGGCCGACCAGGGTGCTGCGTGCATGCGCACCGAACAGCTTGCCCATGGTCTGGCCGAAGCTCAGCCGCTGCGCCTGGTTGACCCAGATCTCCGGCTCCTTGACGTGGCGGCGCACGTAGAACGCCAGCAGCGCCGGCAGCAGGCCGACCACGAACACCCAGCGCCAGCCCAGGGTCGGCACGACCAGCGCGGCGACGATCGCCGCGGCCGCGTAGCCGGAGGCGAACGCGCTCTGGATCCAGGCCAGGATCTTGCCGCGGTGCTGCGCCGGCCAGCTCTCGCTGACCAGGGCCGAACCGGCCGACCACTCGCCGCCGACGCCAAGGCCGACCACGATGCGGAACAGCATCAGCTGCCCGAGGGTGTCGGACAGGCCGCACAGCGCGGTGCCGATCGAGTAGCAGATGATGCTCAGCATCATCGATTTGGCGCGGCCCATGCGGTCGGCGAGGTAGCCGAACACCAGCCCGCCCAGCGCCGTGGCCAGCAGCGTGGCCGACATCACCATGCCCGCCTGCGACTTGTCGAAGCCCAGGTCCGCACTGACGTGCTTGAGCACCATCGCGAACAACATCAGGTCCATCACGTCCAGCATCCAGCCCAGATAGGCCGAACGGAACGTGCCCCACTGCTGCTTGCTGGCGCCCTGCCACCAACGGCCACCGGGGGTGGCGCTCACTTCCTGGATCGTCGAACCGCGCTGTGCCACTGGCTTCCCTCCGGAGTCTTGGCCGAAACGAGAGTATCGATAAACGATACCGAGTGCGCAAACTACCGCAAAAATAATAGAAATGGAACATGACAGATAAATCTGTATCGATATACGATACGAATACCGCACCCACAGTGAGAGTCCGATGTCCGAACTGATCCTCCGCCTCCATGAAGACCACCTGCCGGCCGGCTGCCCGCCGGTGTACCTGCCGGGGGGCCCGCGTGCGCTGTACGTGCGCCAGGGCGGGCTGATGGTCGAATCGCCCAGCGACGCGCAGGCCCTGGATCCGGCCCAGGCGCGCGTCGGCCAGGCGCCGCTGACCCTGCTCAACGGCGCCGAGGACACCGTGCTGTGGCGCTGGGACCTGACCGTGGCCGGTCACCCCGCGAGCGCTCTGCCCTCGGCCCCGGCCACCCGCAGCGAGCTCAAGCTGGAAGCCCCGATCGACCTGGATCCGCGCTTCGAATGGCTGATGCGCTGCGACCGGGTCGACTTCCCGAAGGGCGGTGTCGCCCTCACCCATGTCCACCAGGGCCCGGGCATCCGCATCTGCGACTACGGCCGGATCAGCATCGAGACCCTGGGCCAGCGCCACGACCATCCGGCCGGGCACGCCTGGTTCGAGCTGGGCCATGCGCCGGTGCTGGCGCCGACCACCGAGGACGAGGAAACCCGCTTCATCCGCTGCTTCCTGCTGCCGCGCCAGCTCAAGGGCCGCAGTTCGATCCGCTACGTGCGCGCCGAGGACGCCGCCGCGGAGAAGACCCAGCGTTACAAGGTTTTCGCAGAGCGATACATCGACCTGCCATAATCGGCAAAAACGCGACCGGCGCCGGTCGCGTTCCCGCCACGCCCATGCACACAGGTACGCAATGCCCGCCAGCCCCTCGACCGACCCCAAGGATGCGCGCGGCACCGCGCCGGCCCCCGACGAGGCCATCGAACAGGGCCTGCCCACCGCGATCGTCGCGCTGAAGGTGGTCGAGGCGCTGGCCTCGGCGCCGGGTGGCCTTGGGGTCACGCGGCTGGCGCAGCTGTTGGGCATGCCCAAGGCCCGCGTCCACCGCCACCTCAGCGTGCTGCGCGAGCACGGCTACGTCGCCCAGGATCCGGACACCAACCAGTACCGCGTCGGTTGGCAGATGTTCCTGCTGGCGCGCGCCTGCAACAGCCGCTTCGACGTGGTGAGCCTGGCGCGGCCGGTGCTGGAGAGCCTGCGCGACCAGGTCGGGCAGACGGTGGTGATCTCCACCTTCTCCGACAACGAAGTGGTGGTCATCGACCTGCTGCGCGGCACCGCGCCGGTGGAGATCAGCCTGCGCCCCGGCACCCGTTTCCACCACAACAGCGTGGCGCAGGGCAAGATCGTGCTCGCGTTCGGCGCGCAGAAGCTCCGCGACGGCTACCTGCAGCAACCGCTGCCGGCCTGCACCCCGCGCACCATCGTCGACCCGGAGCGGCTGGCCGCCGAGATTGCGCTGGTGCGCCGGCGCGGCTGGGCCGACGCCCCGGAAGAGCTGTACATCGGCATCAACGCCCTGGCCGCGCCGCTGCTGCAGGCCGACGGCGAGCTGTTCGGCACCCTGGCCATCGTCGGTTCCATCCACTACCTGCCGAGCACGCCGGACCCGGCGCACGTGCAGGCCCTGCTGGACGCCGCGGGGCAGATCTCGGCGGCGATGGGCCATACCGGCTGACCGGCCCGCCACGCGCGGGCCGCCGTCAATCCGCCTGCAATGCCACCAGCAGCCGCCGCGGCGCGTTGTCGAACCCGCCGTTGGACATGAACACGACGTGGTCGCCGGCCCCCACCCAACGCTCCAGGCAGGCCAGCAGCGCCCCGCTGTCGGCCACCGCCTGCGCTTCGCCGCGCACCGCGGCGATCACCGGCGCGGCATTCCACGGCAGCTCCGGGCGCGCCAGGAACACCACCGCATCGGCCGCGTCCAGCGACGGCGCCAGCGCGCCGGCATGCGCGCCGGAGCGCATCGAGTTGCTGCGCGGCTCCATCGCCACCACGATGCGGGCGTCGCCGACCCGGGCCCGCAGCCCTTCCAGGGTGGTGCGGATCGCGGTCGGGTGATGCGCGAAATCGTCGTAGAGGGTCACGCCCCGTGCGCTGCCGATCACCTCCATGCGCCGTTTGACGCTCTGGAAGCGCGCCAGGGCCGGCGCGACGGCGGCCACGTCCACGCCCACCGCATGCGCGGCCGCCAGGGCGGCCAGGCCGTTGAGCACGTTGTGGCGGCCCAGCAGCGGCCACGCCACCGTCGCCATCTCCACGCCACGGTGCCGCACCGCGAACGCACTGCCATCCTGTTCGACCAGGCGCGCGCTCCATTCCAGCGCGGGATCGAAGCCGAAGCGTTCCACCGGCGTCCAGCAGCCCATCGCCAGCACCTCGGCCAGGCGCGCGTCCTCGCCATTGACGATCAGCCGCCCGGTGCCCGGCAGGGTGCGCACCAGGTGGTGGAACTGGCGCTGGATCGCGGCCACGTCCGGGAAGATGTCGGCGTGGTCGTATTCCAGGTTGTTGAGGATCGCCACCCGCGGCCGGTAATGGACGAACTTGCTGCGCTTGTCGAAGAACGCGGTGTCGTATTCGTCGGCCTCGACCACGAACGCGCGGCCCTGGCCGATGCGCGCCGACACGCCGAAATCCTCGGCCACGCCGCCGATCAGGAACCCCGGCGCGCGGCCGGCCGCCTGCAGCAGGTAGGCCAGGATGGTCGTGGTGGTGGTCTTGCCGTGGGTGCCGGCGACCGCCAGCGTGTCGCGGCCGGGCAGCACGTTCTCGGCCAGCCATTGCGCGCCGCTGGTGTAGCGGCGCCCCTGGTCGAGGACCGCCTCGACCGCAGCGTTGCCGCGCGAGAGCGCATTGCCGATCACGATGTCGTCGCAGTCGCGGCCGATGTTGTCGGCCAGGTAGCCCTGCGACAGGGCGATGCCCAGCCGCTCCAGCTGGGTGGACATGGGCGGGTAGACCGCCTGGTCGCTGCCTTCGACCTGGTGGCCCAGTTCGCGGGCCAGGGCGGCCACGCCGCCCATGAACGTTCCGGCGATGCCGAGGATGTGGATCTTTCTCATCCGGCGATTGTCGCCGATACCGCCGTCCGTTGCGGCGGTCGCGGCCGCCGCGGAGGCTGCGCCGGCACGCGGCCGGCGCCGGGGTTCAGCGCTTGATCGCCGCCAGGATGCGGGCCAGCACCTCGTCCAGCGTGCCGACCCCGTCGACCCGCGCCAGGGTGCCCTTGGCGGCGTAGAAGTCGATCACCGGCGCGGTGGATTCGTTGTAGACCTGCAGGCGGTGGCGCACCGCTTCGGGATTGTCGTCGGCACGGCCCTGCTCCTGGGCGCGACCGGCGATGCGCTCGACCAGCAGTTCGGTCGGCACGTCCAGTTGCACGATGGCGTCCAGCGGCTGCTGCAGCCGTGCCAGCAGCGCGCCGAGCGCGTTGGCCTGGGCGACGTTGCGCGGGTAGCCGTCGAGGATGAAGCCCTTGGCCACGTCGGCCTGGGCCAGGCGCGATTCGAGCATGCCCAGCAGGATGTCGTCGGACACCAGGTTGCCGGCGTCCATGACCGCTTTGGCCTGCTTGCCCAGCTCGGTGCCGGCGGCCACTTCGGCGCGCAGCAGGTCGCCGGTGGAGATGTGCGCGATCTCCAGGTGTTCCTTCAGGCGGCTCGCCTGCGTGCCCTTGCCCGAACCGGGCGGTCCCAACAGAACCAATCGCATTGCTGACTCCCTTGCTATGTGAGGTCGACGTCTTTCAGGGACGGACAGCGGCGTTAGACTCAGGGGCCGATTCACGCTGCACCGCAATAACGCAGCTTACCGCATCCGGCCAATGTCCCGGAACCGCCCCCCTCCGAGAGACCCTTCCATGTCCCAAGGCACCCTGCTCTACGCCCAGTCCGGCGGCGTCACCGCCGTCATCAACGCCACCGCCTCCGCCGTCATCAGCGAAGCCAGGGCAAGGAAAATCAAGGTGTTGGCGGCGCGCAACGGCATCCTCGGCGCGCTGCGCGAGGAGCTGATCGACACCTCCAGGGAGCCGGCGGCCAACATCGCCGGGCTGGCCCATACGCCGGGCGGCGCCTTCGGATCGTGCCGCTACAAGCTCAAATCGCTGGAGGCGGACCGGGCCAGGTACGAGCGTCTGCTGGACGTGCTCAGGGCGCACGACGTGCGCTGGTTCCTCTACAACGGCGGCAACGATTCGGCCGACACCGCGCTGAAGGTGTCGCAGCTGGCCCGGGAGTTCGACTACCCGCTGACCTGCGTGGGCGTGCCCAAGACCATCGACAACGACCTGGCCGTCACCGACACCTGCCCGGGCTTCGGCTCGGCCGCCAAGTACACCGCGGTGTCGGTGCGCGAGGCCGCGCTGGACGTGGCGGCGATGGCCGAGACCTCCACCCGGGTGTTCATCTACGAGGCCATGGGCCGCCATGCCGGCTGGCTGGCCGCCGCGGCCGGGCTGGCGGGCGGGGACCCGGACGCCGCGCCGCAGATCCTGCTGCTGCCCGAACGCGCCTACGACGAGGCCGCCTTCCTGGCCAGGGTCGAGAAGGTGGTGGCGAAGGTCGGCTGGTGCGTGGTCGTCGCCAGCGAAGGCATCCGCACCGCCGACGGCGGCTTCGTCGCCGACGCCGGCGGCGTCAAGGACTCCTTCGGCCATACCCAGCTCGGCGGGGTCGCGTCCTACCTGGCCGGCCGCGTCAAGGCCACGCTCGGCTACAAGGTGCACTGGACCCTGCCCGACTACCTGCAGCGCTCGGCCCGCCACCTCGCGTCCAAGACCGACTGGGAGCAGGCGCAGGCGGTCGGCAAGGCCGCGGTGCGGTTCGCGCTGGAAGGCCGCAATGCGGTGATGCCGGTGATCGTACGCACCGCCGACGCGCCGTACCGCTGGAAGATCGAGGCCGCGCCGCTGTCGAAGGTCGCCAACCACGAGAAGAAGATGCCGGCCGGCTTCATCCGCCGCGACGGCTTTGGCATCACCGAGAAGGCGCGCCGCTACCTGCAGCCGCTGATCCGGGGCGAAGCGCCGCTGCCCTACGGCCGCGACGGCCTGCCCAGGTACGTGGCGCTGAAGAACGTGGCGGTGGCGAAGAAGCTGCCGATCTGGGAAGGTTGAGCGGCGCGGACGCATCGTCCGCGGCGGCGTCCCGTGCGCACCCCGCGCACGGCGGCGTCCCCGCCACTGACAAGGAGTCGATCATGGGGTTTCTTCCGCGCTGCGCGGTTCTCGTACTGGCGCTCGGCGCCACGGCCGGCCTGCCGCAGGCGATGGCACACGACGATGGCCGCTGGCAGGGCCCTTCCGGCGGCGGGTCGGCGGCCAAGCCCGACTGGCAGATCCGCGAGGAACAGCGCCAGCGCCAGCAGGCACAGCGCGAACGCGAGCAGGAACGCCAGCGCCAATGGCAGGAACAGCAGCGCCAGCGTGACGAGCAGCAGCGTCGCCGCGACGAGGCCCTCCAGCTGCGCCAGGCACAGCAGCAGCGCGACCTCGCCGACCAGCAGCGCCGCCGCGACGAGGCCTGGCAGCGCAGCCAGGAGGCGGAACTGCAACGGCGCGCACAGCAACAGCGCCAGCGCGACGCGGCCTGGCAGCGCGAACAGGAGGCGATCCAGCGCCGCCGCGCCCAGGCGCAGGCGGGCCCGCCGCTCGCGTCCCGCTGGGAACGCGGCCGCCGCTACGACGGCCCGCGCGAGGTGGTGCACGACTGGCACCACCATTCCCTGCGCCAGCCCGCACGGGGCCAGCAGTGGGTACGCACCGACGGCGGCGACTACCTGCTGCTGGACATCGCCAACCAGCTGATCATGGATGCCCTGCTGCGCTGAGCGGGCGCCTCACCGAGGGCATGGCCCGGATCAGCCGCAGGCCTGCCCTTCCACCTGCATGCGTGCCGCGTACGCCGGCCGGGCCGGCAACCCGGCGGCCGCGGCCTGCTCCCGCAGGTCGCCCAGGTACAGCCGTACCTGGCCCTGCCCGTCGCGCGCCAGGGCCTGCTCCACCGGACGCCGCCACACTTCGACCACCGCCTCCTGGCCCGGGCAGCCGGCGGCGGGTATGACGATGCGGTCGTTGAGCCGCCACCCGTCCTCGCCGGGACGGACCTCTGCGGCCTCCAGCATCCCGGCACGCGGCTGGCAGCGCGCGTCGGTCGTGACCAGGCGCATCGCGTAGGGGGCCTCGGCCTGTCCGGTGAACCGGCCTTCGATGCGCACGCAGGCCTCGGGGATCTGCCGTACCGTGTGCAGCGCGCCCACCGCCTGCGCGGTGGCCGCCGGTCGCTGTATCTCCGGCGCGTCGGCGAAGGCCGCCACCGGCAGCGCCAGCAGCAAGGCCGGCAACCCCGCCGGCCACCGTCCCTGACCCGTTCTCATGTGCGTTCTCCTGCATGCGCGGAAACGCGCACGGTGGCAGCCCGGCGCTGAACGCCGGGGCAAGGCGCCGGGCCGTGACAGTGCACCCGGGCTGACCCATACTGCCGGACAGCTCCAGGAATCGTTGAACACCGCGACACGCACCACGGCCGCTGCATGGCTCCGGGTCTGTTCCAGTGCTTCATGCCCCGGCGTGTCCCGCGTTCAGCCGCTGCTGGACGACATCCACCTGTGATGGAGGGGTTCATGCTGGAACATTACGGTCTCGTCTTCGCCCTGGCGTGCGCGGTCATCGCCATCGCCTATGGCCTGTTCGCCACCCGCTGGGTCCTGCGCCAGCCTGCCGGCAATGCCCGCATGCAGGAGATCGCCACGGCGATCCAGGAGGGCGCTCGCGCCTACCTCAACCGCCAGTACCTGACCATCGCCATCGCCGGCGCGGTGCTGTTCGTGCTGGTGGGCGTGTTCCTGAACTGGTACACCGCGGTCGGCTTCGCGGTCGGTGCGGTGCTGTCCGGCGCCGCCGGCTACATCGGCATGAACGTCTCGGTCCGCGCCAACGTGCGCACCGCCGAGGCCGCGCGCCACGGCATGCGTGCGGCGATGGACGTGGCGTTCAAGGGCGGTGCGATCACCGGCATGCTGGTGGTCGGGCTGGGCCTGCTGGGCGTGGCCGGCTACTACCTGCTGCTGACCCGGTACCTGGGCGTGGGCGGCGAGGACGCACTGCATGCGCTGGTCGGGCTGGCCTTCGGCAGCTCGCTGATCTCGATCTTCGCGCGCCTGGGCGGCGGCATCTTCACCAAGGGTGCGGACGTCGGCGCGGACCTGGTCGGCAAGGTCGAGGCCGGCATTCCCGAGGATGACCCGCGCAACCCCGCGGTGATCGCCGACAACGTCGGCGACAACGTCGGCGACTGCGCGGGCATGGCCGCCGACCTGTTCGAGACCTACGCGGTGACGGTGATCGCCACCATGCTGCTGGGCGGGCTGATGTTCGCCCAGGACTCGCATGCGGTGCTGTACCCGCTGGTGCTGGGCGGCGTGTCGATCATCGCCTCGATCATCGGCGCGTTCTTCGTCAAGGTGAAGGACGGCAGCCCCCACATCATGGGCGCGCTGTACAAGGGCGTGATCGTGTCGGCGGCATTGTCCGCGGTCGCGTTCTGGTTCGTCACCGCCAACCTGTTCCCGGAGGGGCTGACCACGCTTGATGGCACGCTGGCGGTCTCGTCGACCCACATCTTCTACTGCGCGCTGATCGGGCTGGTGCTGACCGGGCTGATCGTGTGGATCACCGAGTACTACACCGGCACCCAGTACAAGCCGGTGCAGCACGTGGCGCAGGCCTCCACCACCGGCCACGGCACCAACATCATCGCCGGCCTCGGCATCTCGATGAAGTCCACCGCGCTGCCGGTGGTGGCGGTCTGCGCGGCGATCTGGGGCGCGTTCCACTTCGGCGGGCTGTACGGCATCGCCATCGCCGCCACCGCGATGCTGTCGATGGCCGGCATGATCGTCGCCCTCGACGCCTACGGCCCGATCACCGACAACGCCGGCGGCATCGCCGAGATGGCCGAGCTGCCCAGCGAGATCCGCGACATCACCGATCCGCTGGACGCGGTGGGCAACACCACCAAGGCGGTGACCAAGGGCTATGCGATCGGCTCGGCGGCGCTGGCAGCGCTGGTGCTGTTCGCCGACTACACCCACAACCTGCAGGCCGCCCACCCGGGCGTGACCTTCGCCTTCGACCTGTCCGACCACTACGTCATCATCGGCCTGCTGATCGGCGGCCTGATCCCCTACCTGTTCGGGGCGATGGCGATGGAGGCGGTAGGCCGCGCCGCCGGTGCGGTGGTGGAAGAGGTGCGGCGCCAGTTCCGCGACATCCCCGGCATCATGCAGGGCACCGGCAAGCCGCAGTACGACAAGGCGGTGGACATGCTGACCCGCTCGGCGAGCCGGGAAATGATCGTGCCCTCGCTGCTGCCGGTGGCGGTGCCGATCGTGGTCGGCCTGCTGCTGGGGCCGCGCGCGCTCGGCGGCCTGCTGATCGGCACCATCGTCACCGGCCTGTTCGTGGCGATCTCCATGACCACCGGCGGCGGCGCCTGGGACAACGCCAAGAAGTACATCGAGGACGGCCACTTCGGCGGCAAGGGCAGCGAGGCGCACAAGGCCGCGGTCACCGGCGACACCGTCGGCGACCCGTACAAGGACACCGCCGGCCCGGCGATCAATCCGCTGATCAAGATCATCAACATCGTCGCGCTGCTGCTGGTGCCGCTGCTCTGAGCGGCGCCGTCGCGGGCCCCTCCTGCCATCGGCGGAAAGGGCCCGCGACGGGCGCGGTGCCGCGGGCGCCCCTGCCCGGGCACCGCTGCCCCGCCGATGCCGTTGACGGCACCGTGGACCGGTGCGCGTGCCCGCGCCGGAGGCCGGTGCAGGCCGGACGCCCCGGCGACACCGCCTGCGTTTCCACCCCCGGCGCCACCGCGCCTTCCGCACCGCGCGCCTGCGGGCCCACCCTTTGGTGCGTTGCACCAGCTGGCGGCGTAGAATGGCCGCCTTCTGTCAAACGCACGATTCGGAGCAGCGCATGGGTCTGGAACTCGTTTCCGCAGGCAAGAACCCCCCGGAGGAGATCAACGTCATCATCGAGATCCCGAAGGATTCGGAGCCGGTGAAGTACGAGGTGGACAAGGAGTCGGGCGCGATCTTCGTCGACCGCATCCTCTCCACCCCGATGCGCTACCCCTGCAATTACGGCTACGTGCCCAGCACCCTGTGCGGCGACGGTGACCCGGCCGACGTGCTGGTGGTGCTGCCGCTGCCGCTGGTACCGGGCTCGGTGGTGCGCTGCCGTCCCGTCGGCGTGCTGAAGATGAGCGACGAGGCCGGCAGCGACGAGAAGATCCTGGCGGTGCCGGTGGCGAAGATCTTCAGCGGCTACGGCCATGTGGAAGACATCGGCCAGGTGTCCAGCCACTGGCTGGAGCGCATCGGCCACTTCTTCGAGCACTACAAGGACCTGGAAAAGGGCAAGTGGGTCAAGATCGAAGGCTGGGGCGGCGCCGCCGAAGCCAAGCAGATCCTGTCCAATGCCAACAAGGCCTTCCTGGCCGACCAGAGCAAGAACGCCTGATCGTCCCCGGCGGGTGCCCTCAGGCGCCCGCCGCCGGCCCCGCGCCGGACACCCTTCCCGCCCGACAGGCGTCCGCACCCGGCGCCTCCGCACCGCAGCGGCCTCCCGGCCGGGTACACGCCCGCCGCCGGCCCCGCATGCGCCCGGCCGTGACTTCGCCGGCGCCCCCGGCCACCTGCAGCGGACACGTCCCGCGTCCCGCCACGGCACGGGCGGTGCACAGACTGGCAATCCCCGGACACCCGACGCCGGCATGGCCGCCACCGCCATGCGGGGCGCCGTACGCTCCGCATGTTCCCGGTCCAGCCGACGCTGGAACCGGCGGCAGGTCCGCCGGCCTTCCGTCAGGCATCACCGCACTGGCGGCCTGCACTCCGGCACTGTCCGCCCCCGAGCACGGCGCCGGGGCCGCGTCCCACTCCGTCGGGCCCACTGGCCCCCAGCTCGCCCGCTTGCCGCGGGCTGCGCGGGCCACGGACACCTGCCCCGCGGCCGGCGCCCGCGCCTTCCGATGGGTGTCGTGACGCCGGACACCGCATGCCTCAACGCCGGGAAACGCGGCGCAAAGAAAAGGGGTGGGCCTTGCGGCCCACCCCTCGTCATGCAGCACAGTGCTTCGATGGATCAGAAGCGCTGGGTGTACTTCAGGTACACGTAGCGACCGATGTCGAACCCGCCGTAGTAGGCGAAGCTGCTGTTCGGTGCCGAGTACTGCAGTGCGCCGCGGTGGTTGAACACGTTGTTCGCGCCGATGGCGACGGTCGCGTTCCACGGAGCCTTGTAGCTGACCTGCAGGTCGTGGAAGGTGTTCGAACCGGTGCTGCGCAGCGGCGCCCACTCGCCATTGGCGTAGCGGTCGGGCAGGTCGCACCAGCCGTCGCCCAGGGCGACGCAGTCTTCCTTCATCCCCGAGTAGTAGCGGGCGGTGTAGTTCACACCCCACTCGCCCTTCTCCCAGTTCAGGCCCAGGTTGGAGCGCACGCGGAAGATGCCCGGGCTGCCGACGTAGCCGATGGTGATGTTCTCACCCTTGGCGTTCTGGCCCTGCTCGTCGTACTTGGCGGTGTAGGTGGTCTGCCAATCGAGGCTGAACTGGCCGATGGCCAACTCCGGCAGGCGGTACTTCACCCCCAGGTCGTAGCCTTCGGTCTCCATCTCGCCGAGGTTGGCCAGGCCGTAGAACAGCTGGCTGATGTGGCCGTCCGCCGCACGCACGATGCCTTCGCAGCGCGCGCTGTTGCCGAGCACGTAGCAGTCGCGCAGGATGCGGTCGACGCTGTCCTCGATGATCATGTCCTTGATCTTGTAGTTGAACCAGTCCAGCGAGATGTCCAGGCCCTGGACCCAGCGCGGGCTCCAGACCAGGCCGATGGTCGTGCTCTTCGAGGTTTCCGGGAGCAGTTCGGCGTTGGAGCCGGAGATGAACTGGTCCGGGGTCGCGCACGGCCAGGTGCCGCACGGGGTCAGGCCCTGGCCCAGCTGCACGTAGCTCGGGGACACCCCGGCCGCGGTGCAGGCGGCATTGCCGGCGACGCTGCCGGACACGCCGACCGAGCACGGATCGGTGTACTTCTCGAAGCTCGAGCCCAGGCCGCCGTACAGGTTGTCCACCGACGGAGCGCGGAAGCCCTCGGCGTAGGTGCCGCGGACCAGCAGCTCGTCCAGCGGACGCCAGGTGATGCCGAACTTGCCGTTCACGGTATCGCCGAAGTTGCTGTAGTCGGAGTAGCGGCCGGCCATGTTGACCGTCAGCTCCTTGGCGAAGGCCATGTCGGCCAGCACCGGGATGTTCAGCTCGAGGTAGACCTCGTCCAGCTTGTACTTGCCGTTGGTCGTGGTCTGCGCCAGGCCGGTGTACTCGCCCGACTGCATGAACGCGTCCGGCACGTAGCGGCCTTCCTCTTCACGGTGCTCCACACCGATGGCGAAGCCCAGGTCACCCGCCGGCAGGGTCACGATCGAACCCGCCAGGTCGGCGTTGAACGAGGTGGTCTTGGTCACGCCGGTGGTGGTGAAGGTCGGGAACAGGAAGTTCTGCAGGTCCTTGTCCGCGAGCGAGCCCGGGCCGTTGACGCCGGCCGGCAGCAGCGGGTTCCATGCGTAGCAGCCGTCGATCGGGCTGGCGGCGGTGCCGCAACGGGCAACGCCGTTGGCGTCGATGAACGACGGGCCGAGCGCCTGGCGCGCGGCGATCAGGCTCATGTCACCGTAGTTGCTCTTGGTCGACTCGTTGCGGTTGAACAGCGCACCGACGCTCCAGTCGAAGGACTTGTCGGCGAACTCGAAGAAGCCGCTGATGGTCGGCGCGAAGCGCAGGGTCTTCAGCTTGCTCTCGGTGGCGCGCGGCACTTCCCACAGACGGCGGCGGAACTCGACGTCCTGGCCGATCGGGTTGAAGGCGCTGTCGGCCGACAGCGGGGTGCCGAAGGCCTGCGACTGGTACGGGTAGCCGGCGATCAGCTGATCGGTGGTGCGCTCGTTGTAGAGGATGTCGGCATTGAACGTCACGCGATCGGTGAAGTCGTAGTTGCCGTTGACATACAGCGACTTACGCTCGACGCCGGTCTGCAGCATCATCTGCTGGTTGGCGTTGGCGAACTCGTCCGGGGTCAGCTCGTGGTAGTCGTTCGGGTTGGTCGGATCGCCACCCTGGTTCACGGTCTGCCAGATCGGATCCGGCTTGCCCTTGGCCGGCAGGCAGTCGCCGAACACGCGCGGATCGCACCACACGCCGTTCGGGCCGATCGGGCTCATGTCATCGACCGTGGAGTTCGGGCCCTTGGCGCCGTCCCGCGAGAACCAGCGGTTCTTGGCCATCACCGGGTCCTGCTTGGAATACTCCGCGGACAGGGTGATGCCGCCGCGCTCGCCTTCCGTGCCCAGGGTGAAGGAGTACTGCTTGGTCTCGCCGTCGCCTTCGCCGTACTGGCCGAGGTAGACCTGCGCCTCGGCGCCGTCGAAGCGCTTGCGGGTGATCACGTTGACCACGCCGGCGATGGCGTCGGAGCCGTAGATCGCCGATGCGCCGTCCTTCAGCACCTCGATGCGCTCGATCGCCGACATCGGGATCTGGCTCAGGTCCTGGTAGCCGCCGGAGGTGGCGCCCAGACGCTTGCCGTTGAGCAGCACCAGGGTGCGGGTGGCGCCCAGGTTGCGGATGTCGATGTAGTAGCCGCCGACGTTCTCGCCGGAGGACAGGGCATCGGCACGGGAAATCGCCGGCGAACCGGCCGAGGTCATGTTCTGCAGCACGTCGGCGACCGAGGTGAAGCCCTGCTTTTCCAGGTTCTCACGGCTCAGGGTCAGGATCGGCTGCTGGGTTTCCATGTTGGCGCCGCGGATGCGCGAACCGGTCACTTCCAGGCGGTCCAGCGTGGTGGCGCCAGCGGTGTCCTGGGCGGAAGCAAAAGCGGGCGTCAACGCGACCGCGATGCCGGCCGGGAGCAGGCCCAGCCGCATTGCGGGAGTACGAAATTTCATCAATCTCTCCGATTACGTTAGTGGCGTGTTAAACACCCCTGAACGTTACGTTTGTACCGAACCGATGGGTTTGCACTAACCCATCGCAGGCTTTGCCGATTCTGGCGGAAGGTGTGCGGACGCTTCGCGGTAGCGGGTGGCCGACTGGCCGAAACGCGCGCGGAACGCACGCGCGAAGCTGCAACAGTTGTCGAAGCCGCTGGCCTCGGCGACCTCGCCGATCATCATGTCGGTGTCGCGCAGCAGCGTCGCCGCCCGCTCCAGCCGCAACCGTGCGGAGAGCGACTGCGGGCTCTCCTGGTAGAGACTGTGGAAGGTCTTGGACAGGTACCAGCTGGAGAAGTTGGTCAGTTCGGCCAGCTCGCCGATGCGCACCACCCGGTGGCTGTTGCCCTCCAGGAACATCCGCGCGCGCTGCATGCGCCCGAACACCTGGCGCTTGCGCTGGCGCGAACGCCCCGGGCAGCGCTGCACGCCCTCGGCGAACCCGCGCTGCAGCGCGGCCACGTGCAGCAGCAGCGGACGCAGCGCCAGCGGATTGTCGGCACCGCTGGCCTGCGCTTCGCGCCACAGGCGCAGGGCCATCCGCGCCTCGGTCCAGCTCATCCGCCCGTGGCCGCTGTAGAGCCCGGCGTCGGCCAGCATGCCCAGCATGCGCAGGGCCTGGGCGTCCACCGCCACGCCGACGCACAGGCCGTCGCGGCTGGCCTGCACCATGGGCCGCGACTCCTTTTCGAACGCCAGCCACTCCCGCGGGCGCAGCCGGAACTGGCCCTCCTTGGACTCGACCCAGGCGCTGCCGCGCATCTGCATCCACACCGTGAACACGCTGCCCGAGGTCTGCAGGCTGCCCAGCCGCGATACCCCGATGCAGTCCGGGCGCGCCTCGTCCTCGGCGAGCTTCTCGAACGTGACCGACTGACCGCGGTCGACCCAGGCCAATTGCTGCATGACATGCCACCGTTTTGCCTTGACTGGCCGATGGTTTTGCCAATCCTGTCCGCAGCTGTCAGGAAGTTATTCCTATAAGTGTCCGAATTCCCCCGGAAAGCCCGGACGAAAGAATCACGAACGCACTTTTCCCAGCCATGGCAACCACTTGGAGGCGCCGAGCAGGGGGCGCGAGGCGGGTTCCGGGACCGGCATGACGCCGATGTCGTTGCCCTCGTTCAGCATCAACGCCACATAGACGGCGGTGCCGTCGGGCGCGATGCTGAATCCGTTGGTGGTGCTGGCGGCGGTGGCGTCCAGGCACCGCGAGGCGCTGGGACGGTCGAGCCGGCTCAGCTGCACCGGGCAGTCGGGCCGCTGGTGCAGGTAGCCCACCGCGCCGTCGCCGCCCACGGCCCAGGCACGGAAGCGCCAGCGGCTGGGCACGTCACCGCGGAGTTCGGCGATGCTCGCGGGCGACAAGGCGGCATCGGCCGACCAAAGCCCGCCTTCGGCCAGGCGTGTGAACAGCACCCGCGCGGAGTGCCGTTCGTAGCGCACCTGCGAGACCCCGTGCACCTGCCCTTGCCGCCGCCATCGTCCGCCCGAACGGTCGAACAGCACCAGCTCGACGGTGCCGCCGCGGTCCTGGGCGATGACGAACAGCGTGTCCCGCGACGGGCCATAGACCGCCTGCAGCGGTTCATCCACCGGAATCGGCAGCCGCTTCCACTGGCCCTGCTCGGGCGTCACTTCGTAGATGCCCGGACGCCCGCTCGGGTCGCGCCCGCTGACCAGCACCTGCTGGCTGTCCGCCGACCAGTCCGGCGACTGCCGGGTCTCCGGACGCAACCCCTCCACCGGGTGCAGCGAATCGGGGTGTTCCGGCCGCCCCCACCACAGGGCGGAGGCCCCGGACCGGTTGGAGGTGAAGACCACCTGCCGGCCATCGGGCGCGATCATCGGCTGCGCATCGCGGCCGGACGACGCGAACAGCTGCTCCCGGCGCCCGGGATCGTCCAGCGGCACCCGGAACAGGCCGAACTGCGGCGTGCTGTGGACGAAGACCAGCACCTTGCCAAGCCGGGCCACGCTGGGGCTCTGCGCATCGTCCACGCCCAGGTCGCTGAGCCGGCCCGAGCGCAGGTCCACGCGGTACAGGCGCGATTCGCTGTCCACCCGCCGGCCGAACACGATGCCGTCGTCATCGAGCCAGCCCCACCCGCGCATCTCCGCGCTGCCGGCGGTGATCCGCCGCACCCGCCCGCCCGCGGCCGGCATCGCCCATAGCGCGCCCATCTGCGGGTTGCGCACGAAAGCGAGCTGGTGGCCATCGGGCGAATACCGCGGCGCGTAGTCGAAATCGTCGTCGGCGCGGGCGTAGTCCAGCGTCCGCCAGTGGCCGGTCGCCAGGTCCAGGGTGCGGATCCCGGCGGCCCCCAGGGCCCCGGTCATCGAGCCGAACACCAGACCGCGGCCGTCCGGCATCCAGCTGAAGCTGAGCATGTCGGCACCGTCGCAGCGGGTGGCGCGGCGGGCGCTGCCGCCGGTGGCGCCGATCACCAGCACCTCGCAGCCACCGTCCGGGTGGAAGCGTGCGAAGGCGATCTCGCGGCCGTCCGGCGACCAGGCCGGGAACCGGTCCAGTGCGCCCTGCGGCGTGTCCAGCAACGGGGCCGAGGTGGTGCTGCCGGTGCTCTGCACCCGCAGGGTCGAGCCGCCCTCGCTCTCGTCGGCATAGACCACCAGCGCGCCGTCGGGCGACAGCGCCGGGAACGCGGCCATTCCCCGGGTCGCGGTGATCAGCCGATAGGGCCGCTCGGGGCTGCCCACCACGTCGACACCGTCGGCGGTCGCCGCCTCCAGCGCGTTGCCGGCCGGCGCGGCCCGCCACAGCATCATCGCCAGCAGTCCCGCGCTGCACAGCAGCAGCGCCGCCGAGGCCAGCACCGCCAGCGTCCACCGGCCACGGCCGCGCGTGCCGCCGGCCACCGGCGGCGGGTCCCCCGCTCCGGACACGGCCGGCGCCCCGCTGGCGTCCGCCGCGTGACCCGTGGCGGTGGCGACCGGCTCCGCCTCCCAGGCGACCGGCACCACCAGGCGGTAGCCGCTCTTGGCGATCGTCTCGATGTAGTCCTGCCCCTGGCGCACGCCGGTACCGGCCGAGAGTGCCTTGCGCAGCAGGGTGACCGCCTGGGTCAGCACATCGTTGGTCGGCAGCGTGTCCGGCCAGACCTGGGCGAACAGCTCGTCGCGGGTCACCACCTCGCCGGCCCGCCGCGCCAGCACCTGCAGCACGCCACTGGCCTTGGGCGTCAACCGGGATGCACGACGGGCGCCAGGCGCATGCACTTCGCGCGAGGACAGGATCACCAGGCAATCGCCGATGCGCAGGCGATCAGAGGGCGGCAGGCCGCTTTCGATGGGTTCCATGACGGTGGGGGAGATCGATCGTTGGAGGCCGCTCCTGTGCCCGTCCGCTGCCGGCACCGCCGCCAGTGAACCGCCAGAATCCGCAAATGGCGCCAACGTAAAGAGCAAATGATTCGAGGCCGGCGGATCTTAGCCTATGGCGGTTGCCCGTGTACCTGCATGGGTCGACATCAGGCTCTCTCTCTCGCCGACGTACTCCATAAACCGCTTCAAGATTCGCGCCCCAGGGCGCGTTTTTTTTTGCCTGCGGCCGCCCCGCGTGCGCCACCCGGGAGGCGCTGCGGCCCCGGAAAACAAGGGGTGCCATGCCTTCCGCCGACGGCGTCCCGCGGCGTGCCGCGCGACACCTGCCGCCTCCGTCTTCAGCAAACTGAAGACAACCTAAAGCGCAGGTGCCGGCCTACCGCGTCCATCGACGGCGACGGCACGGAACGGCGATCCTGCCGCCGCCCCGTGCCGCCCGCGCCACGCCACACCTACTCGGCGCGGTAGACCTCGGCGCCCTGCGCACGGAACTGCGCCGACTTCTCAGCCATGCCCGCCTCCAGCGCCGCGCCCGTATCCACGCCATGTTCGGCGGCGTAGTCGCGCACATCCTGGGTGATCTTCATCGAGCAGAAGTGCGGGCCGCACATCGAGCAGAAGTGCGCGAGCTTGTGCGCGTCCTTGGGCAGGGTCTCGTCATGGAACTCGCGGGCCTTCTCCGGATCCAGCCCGAGGTGGAACTGGTCCTCCCAGCGGAACTCGAAGCGCGCCTTGGACAGCGCGTTGTCGCGCAGCTGCGCGCCGGGATGGCCCTTGGCCAGGTCGGCGGCGTGCGCGGCGATCTTGTAGGCCATGATGCCGTCGCGCACGTCCTGGCGGTTGGGCAGGCCCAGGTGCTCCTTGGGCGTCACGTAGCAGAGCATGGCGGTGCCGTACCAGCCGATCATCGCCGCACCGATCGCGCTGGTGATGTGGTCGTAGCCCGGCGCGATGTCGGTGGTCAGCGGCCCGAGCGTATAGAACGGCGCCTCCCCGCATTCGCGCAGCTGCTTGTCCATGTTCTCCTTGATCAGCTGCATCGGCACGTGGCCCGGCCCCTCGATCATCGCCTGGACGTCGTGCTTCCACGCGATCCGGGTCAGCTCGCCCAGCGCCTCCAGCTCGCCGAACTGGGCCGCGTCGTTGGCGTCGGCGATGCAGCCCGGGCGCAGGCCGTCGCCCAGGCTGAAGGCCACGTCGTAGGCCTTCATGATGTCGCAGATGTCCTCGAAATGCGTGTAGAGGAAATTCTCCTTGTGATGCGCCAGGCACCACTTGGCCATGATGCTGCCGCCGCGCGAGACGATGCCGGTCACGCGCCGCGCGGTCAGCGGCACATGCCGCAGCAGGACCCCGGCGTGGATGGTGAAGTAGTCCACGCCCTGCTCGGCCTGCTCGACCAGGGTGTCGCGGAAGATCTCCCAGGTCAGCTCCTCGGCGCGGCCGTCGACCTTCTCCAGCGCCTGGTAGATCGGCACCGTGCCGATCGGCACCGGCGAGTTGCGCACGATCCATTCGCGGGTCTCGTGGATGTGCTTGCCGGTGGACAGGTCCATCACCGTGTCGCCGCCCCAGCGGATCGCCCACACCAGCTTCTCCACTTCCTCGGCGATGCCCGAGGACACCGCGCTGTTGCCGATGTTGGCGTTGACCTTGGTGAGGAAGTTGCGGCCGATGATCATCGGCTCGCTTTCGGGATGGTTGATGTTGCAGGGCAGGATCGCGCGCCCGCGCGCGATCTCCTCGCGCACGAACTCCGGGGTGATGACCCGCTGGATGCTGGCGCCGAAGTCCTGCCCGGGGTGCTGCGCCAGCAGGTGCGCCTCGCGTACCGCCTCCAGCCGCTGGTTCTCGCGGATGGCCACGTATTCCATCTCCGGCGTGACGATGCCGCGCCGCGCATAGTGCATCTGGGTCACGTTGGCGCCGGCCACGGCGCGGCGCGGCAGCGTGCGGCCCGGGAACCGCACCGCATCGAGGCGGCCATCGTCCTGGCGCGTGCGGCCGAAGGCCGAGCTCAGCGCATCCAGCCGCTCGGTGTCGCCCCGCTCCTCGATCCAGCGCGCACGCAGGGCCGGCAGCCCGGCGGACAGGTCGATGCATGCCTGCGGGTCGGTGTAGGGGCCGGACGTGTCGTAGACGGTGACCGGGGGGTTGTCCTCGCCGCCGAACAGGGTCGGCGTGCGGGTCAGCGCGATCTCGCGCATCGGCACCTGCAGGTCCGGCCGCGAACCGGGCACGTGGATCTTGCGCGAACCGGGAATCGGCTCGGTGACCGAAGCGGAAAGTTGCTGGGCCTGCTGCTGCAGGGAGGAAGGCAGTGCATTCATCGGGCGTCGTCCTGTTGGCGTCCGCACGGGGGTGCGGGCTGAACGAAGCGAAGGCGCACTGACGCATGCGCCGGGCCGCCCCTCGGACGGGGCCTCTGCGCGCGCGTACTGCAAAGCTTCCCTACGCCGGTATCAACCGGATCAGGTTCCAAGGGACTGTCTCAACCGTGGCCGATGGCCGCGGTACCCCCGCTTCGGGCCGCATTAGACCACAAACCTTCCGCCGCGGCCGCCCTGCGGCGAGCGCCGCGTTTCTAACACAATCGTGACGCGGCGACCGCTAGCATGCCCCGCAGCGATCTCCATGCCGTCCTTTCCGCGCTGTTCGCTCCTTCTTTTGCCGTGCCGTTCGTTGCCGGATCCGCCGCACGCCCTGGCGCGCTGCCCTCATGTTTCCAGATCGGAGAAAACCCTCCATGGTGTTCCGTGTTTCCGTCGCCCTGGTCGCCGCCCTCGTGCTGCTGGCCGGCATTGCCCCCGGCCCCTTCAACGACGTCGTGCAGGGCGTGCTGGTCGAGGTGGTCCGCAATGTCGGCTGGCTGTACCTGCTGGTCGTGTTCCTGACCCTGACCTTCCTGCTGTACCTGGCCATCGGCCGCTTCGGCAACCTGCGCCTCGGCGGCGAGGATGCCGAGCCGGACTTCTCCCGCGCCAGCTGGCTCGCGATGCTGTTCGCCACCGGCATGGGCATCGGCCTGGTGTTCTGGGGCGCGGCCGAGCCGATATCGCATTTCACCAAGCCGCCGGAGGGCCTGGACCCGGAAAGCGCGGGCGCGGCCCGCGCGGCCATGCGCTACGCCTTCTTCCACTGGGGCCTGCACCCCTGGGCCATCTACGCACTGATCGGCCTGGCGATGGCCTGGTTCCAGTACAACCGCAACGGCCGCGGCCTGATCAGCGACATGCTGCAGCCGCTGATCGGACCGCATCACCGCGGCGTGCTCGGCCATGTGGTGAACATCGCCGCGGTGGTGGCCACCGCGATCGGCGTGGCCACCACGCTGGGCTTCGGCACCATCCAGATCGGCGCCGGCCTGCAGCGCGTGTTCGGCATCCCCGCGTCGGTGCCGATCCAGCTGACCATCATCGCCGTGGCCTTCGTGCTGTACATGGCCTCGACCATCAGCGGCGTGGACCGCGGCATCAAGTGGCTGTCCAACTTCAACCTGCTGCTGGCGGCCCTGCTGCTGGCCGCCTTGCTGGTGCTGGGGCCGACCGGTTTCATCTTCGACACCTTCACCACCACGCTCGGCACCTACCTCAACCAGCTGGTGACCATGAGCCTGCGCATGTCGCCCTTCTCCGGCAGCACCTGGGTGGCGGACTGGACGATCTTCTACTGGGCCTGGTGGATCGCCTGGGCGCCGTTCGTCGGCGCCTTCATCGCGCGGGTGTCGCGCGGCCGCAGCGTGCGCGAATTCGTGGTCGGCGTGGTGCTGGCCCCCACCCTGCTCGGCTTCCTGTGGTTCTCGGTATTCGGCGGCACCGCCCTGTGGGCGCAGATCAGCGGCCATGTCGACCTGCTGCAGGCGCTGTCCAACGGCTATGAAACCGTGCTGTTCGCGCTGTTCGACAGCCTGCCCGGCTCGCTGCTGCTGTCCATCGTCGCGCTGGTACTGCTGATCATCTTCTTCGTGACCTCGGCCGATTCGGCGGTGCTGGTCCTGGCCAGCATGTCCACCGACGAATCCGGCGACCCGCCGCTGTCGCGCAAGGTGGTCTGGGGCGTGGCGGTGGCACTGATCGCCGCGACCCTGCTGCTGGCCGGCGGCCTGGAGGCGCTGCAGGGCATGATCACCATCGCCGCACTGCCCTTCGCCCTGCTGATGGTGCTGGTGATGTTCTGCCTGTACCGGGTGCTGGACGCCGAGTACAACCGCCAGCGGCGCATGGCACAGCGCGCACGGCACATGGTCGAAGCCTGGATCGAACGCGAGATGGCCTCGCAGGAGGCCGCCGACGCCGCCGCGCAGCGGCCGGCGACCGATGCCTGACCCGAGCTGACCCGCGCCGCCGCGGTCCTGCGCCGGGAGGGGCGCAGCCGCGGCGCGCTCCGGCCCCGCGGCCCGTGCCGCGACGGCCCCGTGCACCCTCCCTCCGGGCGCCGCATGGCGCCCGGCCGCCGGCGGACCCCGCCCCGCGCTCCTTCCCATGGCCACGGCGGCTGCCCGCCGCCGGCGCCCCCGGCATGCCCCGTCCCCGCCCGCGCCGGCACCCGTCCATACGCAGGTCCCTGCGCGGCGCTTCTTACGCTCCTCTTACGCCCGCCCCTTATCAAGGCACCCCAGACGACAACACGCGCTTGGCGGAGCCTCCATGCCCCGCCGGGCGGTGCCGGTTTCCACCAAAGGGGCAACTCCATGCAAATCCGTTCCCAGCGCCGCCAGGGCGGCTTCACCCTTGTCGAGATGGCCGTGGTCCTGGTCATCATCGGCGTGATCATCGGCGCCGTGATGATCGGCCGCGACGTGCAGCGCAACGCCGAATACACCCGGATCAAGCAGAAGTTCATCGACCAGTGGGTGGTCACCTACAACAGCTACCACCAGCGCTATGGCGCTCCGATCGGCGACAACCAGTCGGCACCGCAGCTGATGGTCAATGGCGCGCATTTCGACGGCGGCTTCTCCGGCGGCGACATGAGCAATGCCCAGGAACCCGCGCTGATCTGCTCGGGCAACGACGACCTGCCGAGCAACAGCGGCCTGAGCCGCACCCGTGAAACCGCCAACAACTACGACCTGCGCGACCTGGTGCGCAAGGCCGGCATCACCCTGCCTCCGGGCCGCGGCGAGGGCAAGGAAGACCGCTACGCCTACCTGGACACCAACGGCAATCCGCAGGAGATCCGCGTCTGCTTCGGCTGGAACAAGCCCGGCAGCGCCCACGGTTCGGGCAACGCGATGATCATCACCGGCCTGACCCCGGACCTGGCCCGTGCCCTGGACCAGATGATCGACGGCAAGCCGGACGCCGGCAACGGCGCGTTCCGCCAGTACGTCGACGGTCTCGTGCGCCAGGCCACCAATGCCGGCGGCGCCACCGACGCCACCACCATCGGCACCGAATGGGGCGGCAACAACACCGGCTCCATGAGTTCCACCACCGATGGCAGCCAGTTCGGCACCGCCACCGACGACGACCAGGTGATGACGGTCGTCGCCAACTACAAGATGAACCAGTAAGCCGATGCGCCCCTCGCTCCTGCTCGCGCGCCTGCGCGACTCCCGACGGGTCTCGCTGCTGCTGTTCGCCGCGACCCTGGCGACCCTGGTGATCGCGGCGGTCTGGTTCGTCAACGCCCGTTCGTCCCTGGCCAACGCCTACCAACGGCTGGGCGACCGCAACCAGACGCTGTCCGACGCCCGGGTGCGCGAGCAGGAGACACGGCTGCGCGTGGACTACGCCGATTCGGCGCGGCAGCTGCTGGAAGCGGCGCATGCCCACGGCCTGGCGCCGGACGCCTGGGGCGAACGCCTGATCAACCTCCGCCAGGGCCAGATGAGCCGCGAGGAAGCGCTGCCGCTGCTGGCCACCGTGCAGCGCGCCCCCGAGCGCCTGTTCGGCGCCGAGGCCTTCGAACTGTCGGTCTCGCACCCCGACGAGGGCCTGTTCGATCCGCCCGAAAGCCTCGACCGCAAGCCCGCGCCGCTGTCACTGACGCTGCGCGGCAGCCTGCTGTTCCAGACCGCCGGCGACGCCAGCCCCCACCAGGAACCCCTCTTGCCATGAGCCAGCTCCATCTCATCCAGCAGCAGGGCCGCTGGCTGCTGTTCGACGGCTCCACCGTCACCCGCAGCGACAGCCGGCCCCGCCTGCCGCGCGCGGCGGTGGTGGTCAGCGACTTCGAGAACGCGGTCAGCAACGTGATCTCGCTGGAAGGCAGCCCCGCCCATGCCGTGGCGCTGATCGAAAAGCGGCTGCGCTCGGACGGCCTGATCGACAGCGAAAGCAAGATCCTGATCCACAAGACCCGCAACGTCGGCGCCGGCTACCAGACCCTGTTCACCGCGGTCCCGCTGGACCTGTGGCAGCAGACCTATGCCTGGGCCGAGGCGCAGCCGGACCACTGCCTGCTGATCCCCTTCACCTCGCTGCTGTTCAAGTCGCTGCGGCCCGGCCTGGGCCTGGTGCTGCAGTCCGGGCGCCAGGTCAGCGTGCTGGCGATGCTCAAGCACGACATGGTCTACCGCACGGCGCTGGCCTACAGCGACGACCCCTCGGACCTGGCGATGACCGTCGGCGCGCTGGCCGAGCAGTTCGCCGAGGACCTCGGCAACGGCGAGGACAGTCTGGAACCGCTGTCGATCCAGTGGTGCCCGGTGCTGGTGCCGCAGCCGGACGAGGGCCGCAACTGGGCCGACGACGACCTGCGCGAGATCTTCTCGCTGCGCAGCGGCCTGCCGGTGACCAGCGTCCCGCTGCGCCACGTGAGCGACGAGCAGGGCGCCACCTACCGCACCGGCATCGACTGGATCCGTTCGATGGCCAGCGCGACGATCGCGGTCAACCCGCTGTCCAGCCGCGTCGCCTGGGCCGCGGAATGGGCGCTGCCGCTGGCCAGCGCCGCATCGCTGGTGTTCGCCATCATCCTCGGCGCGCTGGGCGCGCGCTGGGCCCTCGGCGCACGCGAGGCCAATGCCCGCGCCGCGCAGCTGGGCAGCGAGATCGCCGCCATCGAGCAGCGCATCGGCGACCTGCAGGCCCGCGAGACGGTGCCCGACGCCTTCGCCGCGACCCAGGCCTTCATCGAGCGCGCGGCCCACCTGCAGGCCGGCGCCGACCCCAGCGCCAGCCTGGCGCTGGTGCGCGATGCCGCATCCGGCCAGGTGCGCATCCTGCGGGTCCGCCTGGAAGAACCGGCGCAGGCCCCGCGCACCGCGCCCGGCCCGACGCCGCCGGTGGACGGCTACACCCTGCGCGTGGATGGCGTCGCCGATGCCTGGCGCGGCACCCCGGGCATGCAGGTGCCGACCTTCGTCGAGCGCCTGCGCCGGGCCGGCTTCGATCCCCAGCCGGTCGACCCCCAGGGCGGCGGTCTCAACACCCGCGCGGCCGGTGGGTTCTTCTCCTACCTGCTCAAGAGCCCGCAGCCCTCGTCGACGGAGTCGCGCTCATGAAAATGAAGTTCACCGCGGCCTTCGCGCTGGCGATCTGGCTGGCGGTCACCGCCTGGCTGGCGACCATGGTCATCGTCAAGCCGGCCGTCCTGCACCTGGGCAACAACGCCGAGGAAACCGCGGCGATGGCGCAGCTGCGCGGCGCCATCGGCCACAACCACCAGCTGCAGGCGCGCCTGGCCGAGCTGCGGCGCCCCGATGCGCTCGGCGACGGCCAGCCGCTGCTGGCGCTGCCGTCGACCCCGGCGTCCGGCGCCACCGGCCCCGGCCTGCGCGTGGACAGCACCGCCGCCCCGGCCGCGCACTCGGTCTCGATCGTGCTGGACACCGGCGGGCGCCGCAGCGCCGTCATCGACGGCCACCACGTGCGTGCCGGCACCCGCCTCGGCGACGGTGCGCGGGTGGCCGCCATCGGCGCCGACTGGGTCCGCATCGAGAACAGCGACGGCACCCGCAAGGTGCACACCGTGGCCTCGCCCTTCCATCCGGCCGCCGCCAGCGGAGACGAACGATGAGCAGGCTCCGGAACCCCCTGGCCTGGGGAATCGCCGTCATCGCCATCGGTGCGGTGGCCGTGGTCGGGATGCGCTGGCTCGGCGGCGGTGCGACCGGTGCCGCACCGGAGACACCGCCGGACACGGTCGCCACACCCCCGTCCGCGGCGGCTCCGGCCCGTGCCGCCGGCGGCGAGGACACCCCGCCCTGGATGCGCGGCGCCGCCGAAACCGGCACCGCCGCCGGCGCCCTCGCCGCACGTGCGCCGGCACCCGCCGAGGCGACCCCGACCCAAGTCGACATCGACCGCTCGCTGGCCGAGATCCGCCAGAAGTCCGACCACAACATCCGCGCCGCCGACGACATGCTGCTGCAGCTCGATGCGCTGGAGAAAGCGGGCAAGACGCCGCCGGACGTCCACCTGGACGCACTCCGCAACAACCTGGTGATCGCCAAGCGCGCGCAGCTGCTGGCCCGTGAACTGGCCGAGTCGACGCAGCATCCCGACAGCCCGCAGCGCCGCCAGCGCAATGCCGAGATCATCGCCGAGCTGCAGCAGCTGCAGGGCCAGCTGCGCTACGACGTGGGCACCGTGCTGCCGCCGGCGGCCCCGGGGAGGGCGCAATGACATGCGCAGGCTTCCCGCCCGTCCGTCCCGGTCCGCGGCTGGCCCCCAGGCCGGCTTCTCGCTGCTCGAGCTGGCCGTGGTCGTCGCCGTCCTGGGCGTACTGGCCGTGAGTGCGCTGTCCGCGTTCGACAACCTCGGCCAGGCGCGCCAGCACACCGCGGCGCGCGCCCACGCCGAGGCCGCGCGCCAGGCGCTGCACGCCTTCGCCCTGCGCAACAAGCGCCTGCCGTGTCCGGACGGCTCGGCCACCGGCGACTACGGCCGCGAGGCCGCCGGCGGCACCTGCGCCGCCGGCGCCAATGTCGGCTGGCTGCCCTACGAAAGCCTGGGCCTTGCCACGCCGGTGCGCGGCGAGCGCCTGCGCTACGGCGTGCACCGCGGCACCGGCGCCGACCTGGTCGCGCCGCCGCGCGCGTCCGCCGACCAGCCCGACCTGGAGGGCAGCGGCGGATTCGCGGCCGCGCTCGCCCGCGCCGCCACCGCCGCCCCCTCCACCACCCAGCCCCACTACCGGATGGGCGGCAGCCCGGACTGCAGTGCCACCGCCACCGGCAGCGTCGTCAACCCGGCCTTCGTGCTGGTCGCGCCGGTCAGCGCGCGCGACGGCGACAGCGCCGGTGGCTTCGACGGCAGCGCGAACCGCGCTTTCGCCACGGGCAGCGGCACCTGCGTGACGCCGCCGGACTATCCGGGCGAGGCGCGCTACGACGACGTGGTCGTGGCCGAGAGCGCCGCGAGCCTGCTCGGCTGGCTGACGGCCGCGACCCGCTGATGCCGCGTCCCCTTCCTTCAACGCATCCTCTTCAAGGCACAGAACCGATGAACTCCAACGCCACCACCGTCCGCCCGCCCACCGGCCGCCCCGCGGCACGCGTGCTCGCCAGCGCGATGGGCGCCTTGGTCCTGGGCGCCTGCAGCAACATGCCGCCACGCAGCGCCCAGGAACTCCCGCCCACCGAATACACGGCGCTGGAACGCACCGGCGGGGCGATCGCCGAGGAATCGGCCAAGCTCGCCAGCGAGCAGGACCGCCTGCGCGAGAAGGTCGAGCGCTCGCTGCAGCGCGCCGCCGAGGCCGCACCGCCGGTCGCCCCGGCCTACGATCCGCTGGAAAACACCGTGGTCAGCATCAGCATGTTCAACGCCGACGTCGGCCAGCTGCTGTGGGCGCTGGCCGACGAGCTGAAGATGAACCTGATCGTCGACCCGCGGGTGCTCGAACAGCGCCAGCACACCAGCCTGCACCTGCGCAACGTCAGCGCGCGCGAGGTGTACAACCACATCCTCGACGCCTTCGACCTGCATGGCGAGATCCGCGGCGGTGCGCTGGTGGTCGGGCAGATGCGCGAGCGCATCTTCAACGTCGACCTGCTCAACTCCAACACCTCCTTCGACCTGTCCACCGGCGGCGACGTGTTCGGCGCCGGGATCCAGAGCGCCGGCGGCGGCGGCCAGTCGCTGCGCGGCACCCTGACCATGACCGGCACGGTCGGCAAGGACAACGATCCCTACAAGCAGCTCGACGCCGCGATCAAGGTCATCCTCGGCGGCGAGCAGGCCGCGGCGGCGGCCGGCCCGGACGCCCCGCCACCACCGGAAGCGGGACGCTACAGCCTCGACCCCGGCACCGGCACGCTGTTCGTGCGCGCACGGCCCTCGCAGATCCGTGCCGTGGAGGAGCTGATCGCCGCCACCACCCAGAAGATGCGCCGCCAGGTGCTGGTGGAGGCGCAGATCCTGGACGTGTCGCTCAACGACGACTTCCAGTACGGCGTGGACTGGAACCTGCTGCGCAACCGCGTGGCCGGCATCTACGGCGACAGCCCGGCGACCATCGCCCCGGTCGCCGGCACCGACACCCAGCCCAACCTGCTGCCCTACCAGCGCTACGGCCGCTATGGCGACCAGGCGCGCAACATCGTGTTCCCCAACCAGACCCTGGGCTCGGTCGCCGGCCGCGGCTTCGGCATCAGCTACCTGTCCGACACGTTCTCGGCCGCGCTGAACGCGCTGCGCACCTTCGGCAACGTCAAGGTGCTGTCCAACCCCAGCGTGCGCGTGCGCAACGGCAGCCCCGCCTACCTCAGCGTCGGCTCCAACATCCGCTACGTCACCAAGTCCACCAGCAACTTCTCCAACACCGGCGGTGGCAGCGCCTACAACCAGTCCACCGACATCCAGACCGATTCGCTGTTCTCCGGCGTGGTCATCGGCGTCGCCCCGATCATCCACGAGAACGGCAGCGTCGAACTGCTGGTGCACCCGATGCAGACCGAAGTGGAGCCGGGCAGCCTGACCCTGCGCGAGTTCCCCAACGGCAACGCGGTCACCCTGCCGGTGATCAACGTCAAGGGCATCACCACCACCCTCAACCTGCGCGACGGCGACACCGTGCTGCTGGGCGGCCTGATCGACCAGAAGGCCAGCCTCAACGACAGCGGCATTCCCGGCCTGTCCGACGTGCCCGCGTTCGGGCGCCTGTTCGGCTCCCGCGGCAAGCAGAACACCACCCGCGAGCTGGTGCTGGTGCTCAGGGTCAAGGTGATATGAGCCTGATCTACGACGCGCTCAAGGAACCGGCCGGCCCTGCCGCGCCGGCGCCGGCGCGTTCCCCGGCGTCCTGGTGGCGGCAGCGCTCCCAGCGCGCCCGCACCGGCATCGTGCTGGGCACGGCGGCACTCGCGGTGGCCGGCGCGCTGGCCTATGCCACCGCGCCGCGCGCGGACCGCGCCGCGCCCGTGCCTGCAGCTGCAGCTGCGCCCTCCGTGCCCCTGCCCGACGCCCCCGCTCCGGCGGCACCGGCCCTGCTGGCCCCGGTCCCCGAGGCCGCGCCTGAGGCTGCGGCCGTGATGCAGCCGTCCCCTTCCGCGGACGTCATGCCCGCCGCTCCAGCCGCCCCGGCGCCGCTGCAGGCCGAGGCAGGCCCGGCACCGGCCGTGACGATGCCGCCACCGGCGGTGGCCTCCACGGAGGCGCCGGACACGGCGCCGCCGGCCGTCGCCGCACCGGCCCCCGCCCAGGCCGCGGCACCGATCAGCATCAAGGTGGAGCGCCATGGCGGCGGCCCCGCGCCCACCGCCGGCGACGACCGTGCGGTGACCCTGGCCGTGGGCGAGATCGAGGCGGCGATGGCCGCCGAGGACCTGGCCGGTGCCCGCCAGTCGCTGGCGCGGCTGCAGGCGCTGCTGCCCGACGAAAGCCTCACCCTGCTGCGCATGCAGGCCTGGATCGCCCACGCCGGCAACGAGACGGCCAGCGCCGAGCGGCTCTACCGCGCCATCGCCGAGCGCGTCCCCGACGACGCCACCGCCGGCGTGAACATCGCCCTGCTCGATGCCCGCCGCGGTGACCTGGAAGCGGCCCGCCGGCGGCTGACGCAGCTGTCCGGCCGCCACCCGCGCTCGTCGCAGATCGCCCACGCCCTGGCCGAACTGGACCGCCAGCCGCAATGAACGCCACCCTGGCCCGTCACCTGCGGACCCTCGGGCTGGAGCGCTCGCCGTTCCCGCCCACTCCCGATGCGGTCGCCTGGTTCCAGACCGCGCAGCGGGATGCCGAGCTGGTCGAGGCCGCGCACGCGCTGCGCACCCGCGCCGGCTTCGTCCTGCTGACCGGCGAGATCGGTACCGGCAAGAGCACCTTCCTGCGCCGCCTGCTGCTCGCGCTGGAAGGCGAGGACGTGGTCACCTCGATGGTGTTCAACACCTTCCTGCAGGGCCCGGACCTGCTGGCCGCGGTACTGCGCGACTTCGGGCTGGAGGCGCAGGGCAGTCCCGCCGCCGACCTCGAAACGCTCAACCGCTTCCTGGTGCGGCAGTGGCGTGCCCAGGTCACCTGCGTGCTGATGATCGACGACGCCCAGAACCTGTCCATCGCCAGCCTGGAGCTGCTGCGCCTGCTGACCAACCTGGAGACCGGCCAGGAAAAGCTGCTGCAGATCGTCCTCGCCGGCCAGCCGGAGCTGCGCCGCAACCTCGAGCAACCCGGCATACGCCAGCTCACCAGCCGCATCTGCACGCACGTCCAGCTCGATGCACTGGCCGCCGACGAAGTGCAGCGCTATGTGCACTACCGGCTGGCCGCGGCCGGCAACCCCGGCACCGGCATCCACCTGCCGGCCGCCGCCGCCCGCACCCTGCACCGTGCCAGCGGCGGCAACCCGCGCCGGATCCACCAGATCATGGACCGCTGCCTGTACGGCCTCTACCGGCAGCCCGCCGGCGACCGCCGGATCGGCCCGTCGCTGGTGCGCACCGCCGCCGCCCAGGCCGGAGCACGACCGCTGCGGCGGCGTTGGCCGCTGGCGCTGACCGCCGCGCTGCTGGGCGTGTCGAGCATCGCCGGCGCGGCCCTGCTGCTGGTGCGCCCCGGTGGCGACGTCGCGGCCCGCGTCCCGGCGGCCGCGACGGCACCGGCCGCGCCGCAGGCCGGGCCCTCCGACTGGGAGCGCTGCCTGCGCGCCCTGGGCACCGCCTCGCCGGCACTGCAGCCGGTCGATCCGGCCTGGCTGGAACGCCTGCCCTCGCGCGACGGCGTGTGCCTGCGGCAGCAGACCGATGGCTGGCAGGCCGCGTGGCGGCCGCAGCTGCGGGCCGCGGACTTCCTCACCGTCGGCGGCGACCGCGCGCGGCTCGCGGCGGTCCAGGCGCTGCTCCAGGCACAGGGCCACTACCACGGCGCGCTCGATGGCCTGTACGGCGCACGCACCCGTGCGGCGCTCGCCGGGTTCCAGCAGGCCCATGCCCTGGCCGCCAGCGGCGCGCCCGACCCGGCCACCCTGCTGCTGCTGGACCAGCTGCTGGCGGCGCACACCCCCTCTTCCCCGGAAACGCACCACCATGGCAACGGTTGATCCCTCCACCTCCCGCTCCGCTCCGCAGTCGTCCGTGCAGAAGGACGCCGCGCGGCTGGGCGAACGCCTGCTCGAGCGCGGCCTGATCGATGCCACCCAGCTGCAGTACGCGCTGCAGAAGAACGAAGTCGAGAAGCAGCGCCTTGGCCGGGTGCTGATCCGCCACGGCCTGGCCAACGAATCGGACATCGTGCGCGCGCTGGCCGAGATGAACGGCATCGAGTACGTGCAGGTCGACACCCTGCCGCATGCCGAGCCGCAGGTGCTGGCGATGTTCAACCGCGAACTGTGCCAGCTGCGCCAGTTCCTGCCGCTGCGGCGTGTCGGCGATGCGCTGGAGGTGCTGCTCGGCGACGCCGACACCGCCGCGGTCGAACAGCTGGTGCTGCAGCGCTGCGGCCTGCGCTGCCGGTTCCTGCAGGGCGAGTACGGCAAGGTCGCGCGGCTGATCCGGCATACCTACTACTTCGCGCAGAACCCGGTGGAAAGCCTGCTGGAGCGCGAGATCAAGCGCCTGTCGGCGGACAACGACCACGCCTACAGCCCGGAGAAGCTGCTCGACTACCTGCTGCACTACGCGGTGCGCGAGCGCACCACCGACATCCACCTGTCGCCGTCGGACGGCAGCCTGCACGTACTGTTCCGCGTCGACGGCGTGCTGCGCCCGATGTTCGCGATGCCGACCACGCTCAACCGCCTGCTCGGCTACATCAAGCTCGCCGCGGACATGGACATCTCCGAACAGCGGCGGCCGCAGGACGGCAGCTTCCGCGCCACGGTGCTGGACTCGGCCCTGACCGTGCGCGTGTCGACCATCATCACCGACGCCGGCGAGCGCACGGTGATGCGCCTGCTGCCCGAGCACAGCGACCTGGCCGGGCTGGAGGAGCTGGGCTTCTTCGCCGAGGACGTGGCGGTGCTCGAGCGGCTGTTCGCGCGCCCCGCCGGGCTGGTGCTGATCACCGGGCCGACCGGTTCCGGCAAGAGCTCCTCGCTGCATGCGGCCCTGCGCATGCAGTCGCTGATCGAGCGCAACGTGCTCACCGTCGAGGACCCGATCGAGTACCGCGTGCCCGGCGCCGGCCAGACCGAGGTCAACCGCCGTGCCGGCTACGAGTTCGGTTCGGCGCTGCGCCACTTCCTGCGCCATGACCCGGACGTCATCCTGCTGGGCGAGATGCGCGATGCGGAAACCGCGCAGGCGGCCCTGGAGGCCGCCGCCACCGGCCACCTGGTGCTGTCCACCCTGCACGTGACCACGGTGTTCGGCGTGGTCCCGCGGCTGCGTCCGCTGGGCCTGGAGGCGCAGGTCATCGCCGACAACCTGCTGGCCGTCGTCAACCAGCGCCTGGTGCGGCAGAACTGCCCGTTCTGCACCCAGGAAGCCGCCTTCAGCGACCGCGAGCGCGAATGGCTGGGGCTGCCGCCGGGCACTACCGGACAGCGCGGCAGCGGCTGCGAGCGCTGCCGCGGCAGCGGTTTCTACGGGCGCCTGCCGATCTACGACATCATGCTGGTGGACGAGGCGCTGGCCAACGGCATCGCCGACGACGTCGGCCGCGAGGCCCTGCGCAACCTGGCCATGGGTGCCGGCTTCCGCGGCATCGAGGACGTGGCGCGGGCCCGGGTGATCGCCGGCCAGACCACCAGCGAGGAGGTCATGCGCGTGGCCGGCGTGGGGCCGGCGCCATGAACGTCTACTACTACCGGCTGCTGCTCTCCAGCGGCCGCGTGCGCACCGGCGTCACCCAGCTGGCGGTGGAGCACGACGCATCGGCGCGCATGTGGCTGGAGAAGAACTTCGACGCGGTGGTGCTGACGCTCTACCGCTTCCCCGGCTGGCTGGCCGAGACCCAGCGTTCGGTCTCGCAGCTGATCAAGCCCAGCATCCGCCCGGTCGAGCTGGCCGGCATGCTGCGCGACCTCGGGGTGATGACCTCCAGCGGCATCCCGATCATGGAGGCCCTGCGCGCGGTGGCCAACGAGGTCGGCGGCGGGCGCACCTCCAACCCGGCCAAGCTCGCGCGCCGGCTGCTGGACGAGCTCGACGCCGGCGCCTCGCTCAGCGACGCGGTGGCGCGCTATCCCGACGCCTTCCCCGAGACCGTCCGCAACCTGGTGATGATCGGCGACGAGACCGGCACCATGGACCGGATGCTGATGGAGTCGGCCGACCACGTCGAGCGCATCGCCAAGATGACCGCCGACACCCGCCAGGCGCTGATCTACCCGGCCTTCGTGTTCTCGGCGATCTTCGCCGCCGGCGGGTTCTGGATCTATTACGTGATCCCCAACCTAGCCGACCTGTTCAAGCAGATGAACGCCAAGCTGCCGCCGCTGACCATCGCGGTGATGAAGGGCTCGGAATGGCTGATCGGGCACTTCGGGCTGATCCTCGGCATCCTCGCGCTGTCCGCCTTCGTGCTGTGGGTGGCGTGGCGCTACAGCCGAGCCTTCCGCCGGACCGCGCACTACACCCTGCACCGGCTGCCGATCGCCCGGACCATCATGTATTCGTCCGGCCTGGCCTTCTTCACCGAATACATGTCGCTGCTGATCCGCGCCGGCGTGGACATGGTCAGCAGCCTGCAGGTGATGGAGCGGGCGATGCGCGACGAGTACTACCGCGACCGCATCATCGCCATCCGCCAGGTGCTCGAGCGCGGCGACCGCGTGTCCGCGGCGATGCGCCAGGTCGGCGGCTTCCCCTCGATGATGGTGCGCATGATCGGCGTGGGCGAGGAGACCGGCACCCTGGACTCGCAGTTCGCACGCCTGTCCGCCGAATACAGCCTGCGCCTGCAGCGGCTGATCACCAACCTGTCCGAGGTCATCAAGCCGGTGGTGGTGCTGCTCGGCGGCGGCCTGTTCGTGTTCCTGATCGTCGCGCTGCTGTTGCCGGTCTACGACCTGGTGCGGCAGGCGATCGCATCCCCGCAGTTCTGAGGAGTCCGCAATGCCTTCCTACTACCGTTCCCCTGCGCGGACCACCGGCTTCACCCTCCTGGAGATGTCGGTGGTGCTGGTGGTGATCGCGCTGATCATCGGCGCGGTCAGCGTCGGCCGCGACGTCTACCGCAGCGCCGAGGCCGAGCGCATCGGCAGCGAGTTCGTGCAGGGCTGGATGATCGCCTACGATCGCTACGTGCAGGGCAGCGGCGTGGTCCCCGGCGACGACCCCGCCAACCCCAGCGGACGGGTCTACAACCAGGCCGAGCGCGAGCTGTGCCGCGACGAGCTGCGCAACGAGATGCTCCGCCGCGGGGTCGCGCTGCCGCAGGGCCGCGCGGAGGGCGCTGAGAGCCGCTACGTCTACCGCGACAGCCAGGGCAACCCGCAGGAGCTGGAGGTGTGCTTCCTCAACCTCAACAACTGGGCCGAACCCTCCACCGGGCTCGGCTACACGACCCGCAGCCGCAACGTCATGCGCCTCACCGGGCTGACCCCGGAGCTGGCCAACCAGCTCGATGCGCGCATCGACGGCCGCGTCGACGCCCGCTTCGGGCGCATGCGCGAGATCAACGCGCACAGCCGCACCGATGCCATCAGCAGCACCAATCCCGTCACCAACCCCTGGAGCCGCGACGACCGCCACGACTACAACGGCGGCTACCGGCCCGATGCCCAGGTCGCGGTGATGACCGGCTACGTGCGGATGAACCAGTGATGCACCGTTCCCCTTCACGACACGTCAGGACGAGGGTCATGAATCTGTCCACCTTTCCGCGTTCCCTTCCCGCCCGCCGCCGTGCGCTCCAGTCCGGCATCGGCCTGCTCCAGGTCATGCTGGTCCTGCTGCTGGTCGCCACCGCGCTGGCCGCCGCTGCGGTGCTCGTGCAGTCCAAGCGGGCACCGTCCCAGGCCGTCACCCAGGAACGGACCCTGCGCTGGGCCGACGAGGCCATCGCCGCGTTCGCCGCGGCCAATGCGCGGCTGCCCTGCCCGGCGGACACCGCGAACGGCGAGGAGAACTGCGCCCCCGGCCACGCCAAGGGCTGGCTGCCCGCGCGCACCCTGCTCGGCGCCTCCGGCAGCGACCTGCCCCCCGGCCCGGTGGCCTACATGGTCTACCGCGGCGACGAGACCCTGCACCTGGACCTCACCGCGCCCGGCAACGCCTACCAGCCGCCACTGATCGACGGCAGCCCGCGCCAGATCGTCGACCAGGACGGTGTCGAGGACGAGGACGGCAAGCTGCCCAGCCGCGCGTTCGCCTCGATCAACGGCCTCGACCTGTGCCGTTCGCTGGAACTGGCGCAGCGCGACCCGTACGACGCCACGCGGGCGCATGCCGACGGCGTGCCCGCCAACATGGCCTACGGGATCGCCGCGGCCGGTCCGCTCGCCGGCGCCACGCGCCTGGACGGCGCCAACAGCGGCCCCGCCGCGCAGCTGGCCTCCCCGTGGCAGCAATGGGACAGCGGCTACGACGACCGCGTGCGCGTGCGCACCTTCGACGCGGCCGGACAGATGCTCGGCTGCCGGCTGCTCGGCGACCTCGCCGGCTCTGCGGCGGCGGCGCACTCGGCGCTGGCCCCGTTCTCCGCCACGGCACTGGCCGCGGTTCCCTCCGGCAACGAGCCGTTCAACGTCTCCATCGCCGGCATGGACGTGCTGGCCGCCGCGGTCACCCTGCACGATGCGCTGGCAGCCCTCCAGGCCAACAACATCGACGCCACCGAGTCGGCGGTCAGCAGCGCCACCAAGGCGCAGATCTCGCTGGTCTTCAAGCTGGTCACCACCGCGGCCAGCCTGTCCGACCAGATCACCACCCTGGTGACCTCCGCCGCCAACCTGACCCGCTCCATCGCCACCTGCATCGCATCGCTGGGCGCGATGTGCTGGGAAGTCCCGCTCAAGACCGCCGCCGTGGTGACCTCCATCATCGGCCTGGGCGAGAAGGGCGTGACCCTGGCCGCCAAGGCGGCGGCGCTGCCGTTCGTCGCGCTGGCGCTGGACGCCTCGCTCAAGGCCCGCGACCTGGCGAGGAAAGCCGGCCCCGTCGCTCCCCCGAAGAACATCGAAGAGGCCCGCAAACAGCTGGAGTGCACGCTCTACGCGCGCAACTGCGAGGATCCGACCGAATGGGAGGTCGTCTACAAGCGCGACAAGAACGGCAACCCCATTCCCCGCAGGGACGCGGCCGGCAATCCCCTGTACGACGAGCATGGCAACCCCCTGTACGAGGAGGAATCCCGCAGCGAGGTACCCCGGGTCGGCCTGGACACGCAGGTGGAGATCGCCAAGGCCGAATGGCAGAAGCTGCAGTACCAGGTGGACATGCTGGAACAGTGGCGGCTGGCTCCCTGGGGTGTGGCGGTACAGCCCCGCACCGACGCCCTCGGCGCACCGGTACTCGACGGCAACGGCCTGCCCACCCACGAAACCGTGGAGATCACCAGCCGCGGAGTGGACGGCGCGTACCGCTCACAGGCGCAGCAGCGCATCCATCCGCAGCGGACCTGCAACCTCGGCAGCACCAGCACCGACTGGAAGAACTGCACCCCGCAACGCTACCGCAAGACCGTGGAGACCTGGGTCTGCAAGCACGTCGGCGCCAACCAGGGCGAGTACGACGAGCAGGGCGAGGCCTGCGTGCATGTCGGCACCGAGACGTTGACCGTCGACGGCGAGGAGACCACCCGTCCCGCCGGTGCCTATGACCGGGTGAAGGAAATCAGCTACGCGTTCGACTGGGACGTCGCCACCAACGACCTCATCGCCCGCCGCCGGGCGGCCGAGCACTGGACCGACCTGAACATGCGCGAACAGGAGCTCAAGAAGGAGATCGAGCAGTTCCAGGACAACCTCGACACCTGGTTCAAAGGCGGCGACGCCATCTACAGGAAGATGCTGAACCAGCTCGACGACGAGCATCACTGCGACGGCAAGGGCCTGGGCAGCTACACCACCAGCGGCTGGCCGAACGTGAACCTGCCCGCCAAGGACATGCAGAAGCAGCAGTGCATCAATGCCCGCAGCGCCGTCCGCTACATCGACACCTGCGAGAAACCGATCACCGTCAACGAATGCCGGTACGTGGGCAGCGATGCGGGCCGCTACTCGGACAGCGCCTGCACCGACCGCAACGGTACGCCGAAGGATTACGGCTGGCAGGAAACCAGTAGCGGCGACTACGCAAAGGACGACAACTCACTGGCGACCTGCAGGCCCAACATGCTGGCGCGGCTGGCGGGCATGCAGGAAGAGTACGCCCTGCTCGACGGCAAGCGGAACGAGGCCAGGGCCGCATACCAGGCGCTGCCGTCCCCCTGGGTGGCCTACCCGTCGCGGACCCAGCCCTATGCCGCGGACGGCAACTACGACTGGTTCGAATGGGCCATCGAGACCACCGAGGACAAGCACGGCAATCCCCTCACGTACGACTGGGTGCGCACCCGCTTCAGCGACAACTACACCTACACCTACACCTACACCTGGGACTGCTCGACCGAGACCGAGACCAAGAGCTGCTCCGAACAGCGCTCGGAGGTCAGGACCCGCAGCCTGCCGTGGTATGCCCGCGAGCCCTACAACGCCGCCACGAGCCAGTCCTCGCCGGTGCTGGTCACCGGCAACCTGGAACTGATGAACAAGGACCTGTGCCGGTTCTTCGCCGGCCGGGTATGGCAGGGAACCTTCTGGGGATGGCCCGGCAGCGGCAACGCGGACTGGTGGGGCAACACCTACCCGATGGGCCTGTACTGCCAGCGCTACCCCTACAACCGTGCCTTCGAGGACTGGCGGCGCGCCAAGCTCGGTGCCGAGAACGCCCGCAAGAACCACGACGACACCCGCAAGCGCTTCGAAGAGCTCGAAGAGGAACTGGAGAACATGCGCGACGGCGCGGCGCCCGGCGGCGGCCCCACCACCCAGATGAGCTTCGGCGCCGAAGCCGCCCTGGAGCATGCCGACAGCCGTGGATCCACCGGCCCGCAGGCGGTGGTGCAGCCATGAACCGTGCGGCCCGCTCCGCCCGGGGCTTCTCGCTGGTCGAGCTGGCGGTGGCGCTGGCCATCGCCGCCCTGCTCACCGTGCTGGTGTTCAGCCTGTTGCCGCTCGGCAACCAGGTGCTGGATGCCGAGCGCCAGCAGCAGGAGCTGGCGCAGGCCGAACAGGCCCTGCTCGGCTACATGCGCAGCCAGGGCCGCCTGCCGGCCGCGGACGGCGATGGCGACGGCCGCGCCGACGGCGCCACCGACGGCTGGCTGCCGGTGGACGACCTCGGCCTGCCCTCGCGCATGCGGCTGTACTACCAGGTCGAACGCGGCCTGACCGGGACCCTGCCCGCCGACCTGTTCGACCCGGTCCTGCCGGCCAGCGACCAGCCCGCCGCCGAGCGCAACGGACTGGACCTGTGCATGCGCCTGCTGCTGAACCAGCGGGCCACCATCGGCCTGGGCGGCCTGGACCTGCCGGTGGCGTACTACCTGGGCCATTCCGGCATCGCCGGGCACGGCCGCATCGAGGCCGCCGCACAGTGGCAGCCGAGCGCACAGGCCATGCCGGGCACCGCCGCCGGGCAGCTGGCCACCGTGGCCGCCGGCCCCGGCGAACTGGCCACCCGGCTGTCGTGCCCGGACCGCCTGGCGCGCGCCCAGGGCAGTGCGCAGACGGCCTATGCCGCGTACAGCGCGCTGCGCATGACCGCCTTCAACCTCGAGTTCCGCGAATTCGACATCCTCATCGCCGAGACCATCCGCGAGCAGGCCCGGGTCGCCCGCGACCTGGCCGCCTATGCCCTGGCCGAGGCCATCACCAACGAGGCCATCGCTCTGGTGATGGTCGCCTCGGGCTGGCCGCCGGACGGCATCACCATGTCGGCCGGCGCCAAGAAGCTTGCCGAGGCAATCATGTCGATCAAGAACGCCAGCGAGGAGCTCGCCGGGGCGCTGGAAACCTACGACGACGCCGTGGCCGGCGTGCACGACGCCGAACACCGGCGCACGCTGGTCGAGACGTTCCGCCTGCGGATCGAGCAACTGTACGAAGACGCCCGCGACACCGCCATCGGCCTGGACCGGGCAGGACTGAACCCATGAACCGTTCCCGACATGCCCGCCACACCGCGCGCGGCTTCTCCCTGATCGAGCTGACCGTCGCCCTGGTCATCCTGGGCATCATCGGCATCCTGGTCGCGCGGTGGCTCGGCGTCCTTTCCGAAGAGCGCGGCCAGGCCGTGCAGCGCGACCTGCTGCAGCGCGCGGACGACGCGGTGATGGGCTTCGCCGCGATCCAGTCGCGCCTGCCCTGCCCCGACATCGACCGCGATGGCCGCGAGGACTGCGGCGGCGGCGAGGTCGGCACGCTGCCCTACCTCACCCTGGGCCTGCCGGACAGCCGCGCCGGCCGCCTGCGCTACGGCGTCCTGCGGCGCACCGGCGACAGCACCCTGGTGGAGCGCTGGAACACCGACGACCAGGGCCTGCTCGCCCAGCCCACCGTCCTGGACGCCGACCTGGCCGCGCTGACGGACCAGGCACTGCCCCTGCAGGTGACCCTCAACGCCCCGGGTACGGCCGTGGTCAGCCGCATCCGCGAATGGAACAACTGCGCCTCCGTGGACTGCGCCGCGCTGCCGCAGCTGACCCGCAACAGCATGGATTTCTGCGACGCCCTCCGCAACGCCGCGCTGCTGCCGGTCAGCGGCAGCCACGTCCATACCCGGCGCGCCCAGCAGCCCACCGAGGTGGCCGGCAACGTGGCCTACGCGTTGGCCGTCACCGATCCGCTGGCGCCGTCGCACACGCCCGGTTCACCGGTCTTCCATTCACCGCGGCGGCCGGCCGGTGGCAGCGACGACTACCGCGACAAGGTGCTGGCGGTGGGCATCGACCAGCTGTGGACACGGCTGCGCTGCGGCGAACACTACAGCCCCGCGCTGTACGCCCATGCCAACGTCGCCATGGCCGCGCGCCTGACCACCCCGACCATGCACGACCACAAGACCCAGCTCGATATCATGGTCGAGCTCGGCAAGGCCGAGGAAATGAATGCCGCGGTGGCGCTCATCGACGCCACCGCCGAACTGATCAACACCACCGCCGACACCCTGGACACCATCGCCGAGATCTTCGACACCTATGGCGGCTGGAACTGGCGTGCCGCCATCGCCGCCGGTTCCATCGGCACCGCGGTGGGCAGCACCATCGCCGCCGGCGTAGCGGTCAGCTCCGCCGGCACCTACCTGATGACGGCACAGACCCACCGCGACACCTTCGCCGCCCGCTTCCCGGCGGAAGCGCAGCGCGTGGAAGACGAGATCGTCGGCAACGCGCGGCGCGCCGACATGCTCGGCGGCTTCACCGATCCGGACGCCCGCGAAGCCGCCCGCGCGTTCCGCCATCCCGCGCCCTGACGGCCGCCGCGTGCAATGCCGGCCGCCGTTCAACCACGACAAGGCCCGTCCCGGCTGCCACGCGGGCCCATTGCCCTGCGCGGCGACGGCGCGGCTAGCTCTCGCGCCGCGCCTGCATCGCGCCGACGGTGCGCCGCAGGACGAGCGGACGGTGCCGCAGGCGCCCCGCATGCGTCGAGCGTGCCTGGCGCCGGGCGATGTCCTGGGCCAGGGTGCGCGTGGCCGCCTGGGGCTCCAGCGCCAGCTCGCGCGCCAGCCCGCGTTCCAGCAGGCGGTAGCAGTCCAGGGCGCGGTCCGGCTCGCCCAGCCGCGCATGCAGCCGCATGAGGTGCCGCTGGCGGGTCTCGTCCCAGGGATCGAGCGCCACCTGGCGGCGTGCGATGCGCAGCGCGGCATCCAGCCCGCCGGACGCCTCCGCCTGGTCACGCGCCGCATCCAGCGCGCGCAGCAGGTGCTGCCACGCCCACATGCGTGCGCCGGGCAGCCACTCGCAGAACGCCTCGCACTCTTCCAGTGCAATGCCGTCGAGCAGCTCGCCGGCGTCCTCCAGCCAGGCCTGGCCGGTGCAGGCCGGCGGCCCCGCCTCCAGGCGATCGATGTCGAACACCCCCTGCGAGGCCGCCGGACAGAGCCGCAGCGTGTCGCGGTCCACCACCAGCAGGCGGCGGCCGGTGGCCGCCGTCAGTGTCCGGTTCAGGTCGGCCAGTACCTGCCGCAGGTTGGTCAGTGCCGCGGCCTGCGGCAGATCGGGCCAGAGCATCGCGGCGACCGTTCCCCGGCGATGGGTCCGCGAACGCTCCACCGCCAGGTAGGCCAGCAGCGCCCATCCCTTGCGGTAGGCCAGGCGCAAGCGCTGGCCGGTGGTACCGGTGATCCGGCACTCGCCCAGCAGGTGGATCGTCACGCCGCACTGGCCGTCCGCCACACGCTTTCCGCGCCGGTGATCGGCGACGGTCGAGATCGACTGGTTCATGGTTCCCCTACGCTCAAGGCCGGCGGCGCAGTGAGATGAGGCCGCCCTTACTCAGCAACACCGTGGAAAGCGGCACAAGCCCATCATCCGGAACACGATTCCTTGATGGACGTCACATAAACACCCGTCCGGCTGTCACCCGCCACTCACTGCCATCGGGGTGCAGCTCCCGGGTAACCGTGTCCCCGGGAGCCCGTCGCTGGCGCCGCGCCCCGACGGCGGCCGCCGGCCCGGATCCGCGCAGACCGCCACGGACCGCACCGGGGCATGGCCATCGGCGGCAATGCTTTCACTGGCAACCATGTACTGATGACAGGCGTTTCGACGGCCTGCGGACGAAACCCCCGGGCTTTTCCGGGCCCGCGCTTGACAGCCCTGAAAGCGGCATGCTTATCTCGACCACATGTTGCAGCGCCACACCGCCACCGCCCCTGTGAATTCGACCCCGGCTTCCGCCGCGGCGTCGCTTCTCGTACTCGTGCTTATTACCGAGCCAACAGGTGCGGGACGAACTGGCGCGTAGTCGAAAAATAGCCAGCTTCGATAAAAAACCCCGCACCGGCCCCGGTGCGGGGTTTTTCGTTTCCAGCATCCATTTCAACTGAAACCATGTACGCCTTCGACACCGCCAAGCCCCGACCGACCGCCTGCGATGCCCTCCGCACCGTGCCGGGACGCATGGCGGCGGCCCCGATCCCGATGGCCACCCTGTCCTGACGCACGGCCATCGCGCACTTCCCCCCTTTCCACTGCAAGGAACCACGCCCCATGAGCTCCAACGAACTGCCCCAGACCAAGATCGCCGTCATCGGCTACGGCAGCCAGGGCCGCGCCCACGCCCTGAACCTGCGCGAGTCCGGCTTTGAAGTGACGGTCGGCCTGCGCCCGGGCGGCCCCACCGAAGCCAAGGCCCAGGCCGACGGCTTCACCGTCAAGACGCCCGCCGACGCGGTCAAGGACGCCGACCTGGTCGCCGTGCTGACCCCGGACATGGTGCAGAAGAAGCTCTACGAAGACGTGCTCGCGCCGAACATGAAGCAGGGTGCCTGCCTGCTGTTCGCCCACGGCCTGAACGTGCACTACGGCATGATCGCCCCGCGCGAGGACCTGGACGTGGTGCTGGTCGCGCCGAAGGGCCCGGGCGCGCTGGTGCGCCGCGAGTACGAGATCGGCCGCGGCGTCCCGTGCATCTACGCCGTCTACCAGGACAAGAGCGGCAAGGCCGAGCAGCTGGCGCTGGCCTATGCCGGCGGCCTGGGCGGCGCCCGCGCCAACCTGATCAAGACCACCTTCAAGGAAGAGACCGAGACCGACCTGTTCGGCGAGCAGGCCGTGCTGTGCGGCGGCGCCTCCGCGCTGGTGCAGGCCGGCTTCGAGACCCTGGTGGAAGCCGGCTACCAGCCCGAGATCGCCTACTACGAGGTGCTGCACGAGCTGAAGCTGATCGTCGACCTGTTCTACGAAGGCGGCATCACCCGCATGCTCGAGTTCATCTCCGAGACCGCGCAGTACGGCGACTACGTCTCGGGTCCGCGGGTGATCGACGCCGGCACCAAGGAGCGCATGAAGACGGTGCTCAAGGAGATCCAGGACGGCACCTTCACCAAGAACTGGGTGGCCGAGTACGACGCCGGCCTGCCGAACTACACCAAGTTCAAGCAGGCCGACCTGGAGCACCCGATCGAGAAGGTGGGCAAGGAGCTGCGCGCCAAGATGGTCTGGCTGCAAGCCCAGGACGCGTAAGAACGTGTCCGCGGACCGTCCAGCGCGCGTTTCCGCAGGCCGTCGCGGGACGGGGCCGGTGCAATGCGGGGTCACCCGCCTGCGCCGGACACCCGCCGCGCGCGCGGCGCGCCACCGCCGGTCCGCGGACAGGTTCCACCGCGCGGTCCCCCACCCGCAAAAGGCAAAGGTCGCTGCATGAACACACCCACCCACGGCGCGCCACGCAACGGTGCACGCTGGTTGACGCAGGCCCTGGAGGCCGAAGGCGTGCAGACGCTGTTCGGCTACCCGGGCGGCACCATCATGCCGTTCTACGACGCATTGGTGGATTCCACCCTCAAGCACATCCTGGTCCGCCATGAGCAGGGCGCGGCGCTCGCCGCCAACGGCTACGCCCGCGCCAGCGGCAGGGTCGGCGTCTGCGTGGCCACCTCCGGCCCCGGCGCCTCCAACCTGGTCACCGGCATCGCCGACGCCATGCTCGATTCGGTACCGATGGTCTGCCTGACCGGGCAGGTCGGCACCCCGCTGCTGGGCACCGACGCGTTCCAGGAACTGGACGTGTTCGGCATGACCCTGCCGATCGTCAAGCACAGCTGGCTGGTGCGCAGCGTCGACGAGCTGCCGCAGGTGGTCGCCGAGGCCTTCCGCATCGCCCGCGAAGGGCGCCCCGGCCCGGTGCTGATCGACCTGCCCAAGGACGTGCAGCTGGCCGACGCCAGCCACCTGCCCGACCATGTCCCGGCCGCGGTGGCGCCGGTCCCCGCGCCGCAGGCACAGCGCCTGGCCGACGCCGTGGAGATGATCGCCGCCGCCGAGAAGCCGGTCATCTACGGCGGCGGCGGCATCGCCCTGGCCGAGGCCGTCGAGGACTTCCGGCAGTTCGTCGAAGCCTCCGGCATCCCCACCGTGCTGACCCTGCGCGGCCTGGGCGCGCTGCCGGCCAACCACCCGCAGTACCTGGGCATGCTGGGCATGCACGGCACCCGCGCCGCCAACATGGCGGTGCAGGAAGCGGACCTGCTGATCGTGGTCGGCGCGCGTTTCGACGACCGCGCCACCGGCAAGCTGGCCGAGTTCGCGCCGTTCGCCCGCGTCGTCCACCTGGACGCCGACGCCTACGAGATCTCCAAGCTGCGCCAGGCCGACCTGGCCGTTCCCGGCAACCTGCAGGCCAGCCTGCGGACGCTGACCGGGATCCGCGGCAACTGCAACGGCTGGCGCGCACGCTGCGCCGCCAACCGCGAGAAGTTCACCGCGCGCTATGACGCCCCGGGCCAGGACATCTATGCCCCGGCGCTGCTCAAGCGCCTGAGCGAAGTGGCGCCGCCGGACACCGTCATCGCCTGCGATGTCGGCCAGCACCAGATGTGGGTGGCGCAGCACTGCCGCTTCAACCACCCGCGCAACCACCTGACCTCCGGCGCTCTGGGCACCATGGGCTTCGGCCTGCCGGCGGCGATGGGCGCGCAGTTCGCCTGCCCCGACCGCACCGTGGTGCTGGTCTCCGGCGACGGCAGTTTCATGATGAACGTGCAGGAGCTGGTCACCATCGCCCGCTGCCGGCTGCCGGTGAAGATCGTGCTGCTGGACAACGCCTCGCTGGGCATGGTCCGGCAATGGCAGGAACTGTTCTTCTCCGAGCGCTACAGCGAGATCGACCTGTCCGACAACCCGGACTTCAGCGCACTGGCGCAGGTGTTCGGCATCCCCGCCACCCGCATCACCCAGCGCGACGACGTCGAGGACGCCCTGGCCGCGCTGCTCGACACCCCGGGGCCGGCGCTGCTGCACGTGGCCATCGACGCCCGCGCCAACGTCTGGCCGCTGGTGCCGCCGAACTACGCCAACAGCACCATGCTCGACAGCAACCCCGCCCACGCCCAGGCGCCCCAGGAGAGTTCCAATGCATTACCGGCTTGATCTGGTGCTGAAGCCCGCCGAAGGCGCGCTGGTGCGCGTGATCGGCATGGTCGAGCGCCGCGGCTTCTCGCCCAGCAACATCTCCGGGAACCGCAACCCCGACGATGCCGGGCGCTGGCACGTGCAGATGGACGTCCGTGGCCAACGGCCGCCGGAGACCCTGCGCCACCAGCTGGAAAAGGTCTACGACTGCGAGTCCGTGCAGGTCGTGGCCGTCACGGACACGTCCGCATGAGCAGCGACGTAGCCGGCGACGTAGACGTAGGACCGGGCCGCCGCGCCCGGCGCGCCGCGGCGGCGCGCTCGTCCCGGAGGCGTCTTCTTCGACGCTCCCCGAGCCGCCCGCCGTCCCGCCTCCCCGGCGTACGCCACGGCGGGCGCCATGGCCACGCCGATGCCTGACAGCGGACGTCCCCTGGCCCCTCCCGGCACCGCCGCCGAAGCGTCCGTCAGCGTGGCCGACGTGCTGGCCGCGCAGGCGCGCCTGCGGCGCTTCCTGCCGCCCACCCCGCTGCACTACGCCGAGCGTTTCGGTACCTGGCTCAAGCTCGAGAACCTGCAGCGCACCGGCTCCTACAAGGTGCGCGGCGCGCTCAACGCGATGCTGGCCGCGCTGGAGCGCGGCGACGAACGCCCCGTGATCTGCGCCTCGGCCGGCAACCACGCCCAGGGCGTGGCCTGGGCCGCCTACCGCCTGGGCGTGCAGGCCATCACGGTGATGCCGCACGGCGCGCCGGCCACCAAGATCGCCGGCGTCCAGCACTGGGGCGCCACGGTGCGCCAGCACGGCGCCAGCTACGACGAGGCCTACGCCTTCGCCCGCGAACTGGCGGAGCAAAACGGCTACCGTTTCCTGTCCGCGTTCGACGACCCGGACGTGATCGCCGGCCAGGGCACGCTGGGCATCGAGATCGCCCCGCATGCCCCGGACGTGGTCATCGTGCCGATCGGCGGCGGCGGCCTGGCCTCCGGCGTCGCCCTGGCGCTGAAGTCGCAGGGCGTGCGGGTGATCGGCGCGCAGGTGGAAGGCGTGGACTCGATGGCCCGCGCGATCAAGGGCGACACCCGCGAGATTGAGCCGGTGCCGACCCTGGCCGATGGCGTCAAGGTCAAGATTCCCGGCTTCATCACCCGGCGGCTGTGCACCAGCCTGCTCGACGACGTGGTCATCGTGCGCGAGGCCGAACTGCGCGAGACCCTGGTGCGGCTGGCGCTGGAGGAGCATGTCATCGCCGAGGGCGCCGGCGCCCTGGCGCTGGCCGCCGGCCGCCGCGTGGCCGGCAAGCGCAAGTGCGCGGTGGTCTCCGGCGGCAACATCGATGCCGCGGTACTCTCCACCCTGCTGTCGGAAGTGCGCCCCAGCCCGCCGCGCAAGCCGCGACGGCGCAACGCCGAACGACTTAGAAGCCGTGCCGTGCTACCGGCGCTGCGCACCGCAACCCCCGAACCGACCCCCATGCCCGTTACCGCTGTCGAGGAGACCCTCTGGTGAATACTCCAACCAACAACACCCCGCGAATTACCATCTTCGACACCACCCTGCGCGACGGCGAGCAGTCCCCCGGCTGCAGCATGACGCCTCCGCAGAAGCTGGTCATGGCCCGTGCCCTGGCCGAACTGGGCGCGGACGTGATCGAAACCGGTTTCCCGGCCAGCTCGCAGTCCGACCGCGAGGCCATGGCGCTGATCGGCCGCGACGTGCGCGACCCGGTGCTGGCGGTTCTCTCGCGCTGCCTGCCCGGCGACATCGAGACCTCGGTGAAGGCCCTGGAGGCCGCCGCCCGTCCGCGCCTGCACGTGTTCCTCTCCACCAGCCCGCTGCACCGCGAGCACAAGCTGCGCATGAGCAAGGAGCAGGTGCTGGAATCGGTGCACAAGCACGTGAGCATGGCGCGCGGCTACATCGACGATGTCGAGTTCTCCGCCGAGGACGCCACCCGCACCGAGCTGGAGTTCCTGACCGAAGTGGCGCAGGTGGCCATCGCCGCCGGTGCCCGCACCATCAACCTGCCCGACACCGTGGGCTTCACCACCCCGGAAGAGATCCGCGCGATGTTCCAGCACGTGATCGCCCACGCCGCCGGCAGCGCCGACGTGGTGTTCAGCGCCCACTGCCACAACGACCTGGGGCTGGCGGTGGCCAACTCGCTGGCCGCCATCGAGGGCGGCGCGCGCCAAGTGGAGGGCTCGATCAACGGCATCGGCGAGCGCGCCGGCAACTGCGCGCTGGAAGAGATCGCCATGGCGCTGAAGGTACGCAACGCCTTCTACGCCTTCGACACCGGCTTCGACACCCGCCGCATCGTGCCGACCTCGCAGCTGCTGCAGCGGCTGGTCGGCATGCCGGTCCAGCGCAACAAGGCGATCGTCGGCGCCAACGCCTTCGCCCACGAATCGGGCATCCACCAGCACGGCATGCTGCGCAACCGCAACACCTACGAGATCATGCGCCCGGAAGACGTGGGCTGGGAATCCTCGCAGATGGTGCTGGGCCGGCACAGCGGCCGCGCCGCGGTGGAAGCGCGTCTGCGCGCGCTCGGCTACTGGCTGGAGGAGGACGAACTGAAGCTGGTGTTCGACCGCTTCAAGGCCATGTGCGAGCAGCAGCGCGTGGTCACCGACAGCGACCTGCAGACCCTGATGCAGGGCAACTCCGGCAGCAACGGCTACCGCCTGGCCTCGATGACCATCAGCGACGTCGGCAGCGGCGCCAACGCGCTGGTCGAACTGTCCGACCCGGACGGCAACCGCGTGGCCGAGACCGCGCAGGGCGACGGCCCGGTCGATGCGCTGTTCTCGGCGCTGTCGGCCGCCACCGGCGTGCAGCTGTCGCTGGACAGCTACCACGTGCACAGTGTCGGCATCGGCGCCGATGCGCGCGGCGAGGCCAACCTCGGCGTCCGCCACGAAGGCGAGATCTACGAGGGCACCGGCACCAGCCGCGACATCATCGAGGCCAGCGCCCTGGCGTGGCTGGACGTGACCAACCGCCTGCTGCGCCGGCGCGAGGCCGATGCCGCCCCGACGCCGGCGGCCGCCACCGACACCGCGGAGCCGGCACTGCGATGAGCGCGCTGCCGGCCGCCAGCCAGCGCTGGGACGCGGCGGACTACGCCGCCCACGCCGGTTTCGTGCCGGCGCTGGGCCAGGACGTGGCCGCGCTGCTGGCACCCCTGGCCGGCGAGCGCATCCTCGACCTGGGCTGCGGCGACGGCGTGCTCAGCGTCCGCCTGGCCGCCACCGGCGCCCACGTGGTCGGCATCGACGCGTCCCCGGAGCTGGTGGCCGCGGCCCGTGCCCGCGGCCTCGATGCGCGGGTCGGCGACGGCCATGCCCTGGCGACCGACGGCGGCTTCGACGCGGTGTTCTCCAATGCCGCGCTGCACTGGATGCGCCAGCCCGAGGCGGTGGTCCGCGGCGTACGCCGCGCGCTGCGTGACGGTGGCCGGTTCGTCGCCGAGATGGGCGGGCACGGCAACGTCGCCGCGATCACCACCGCCCTGCGTGCCGCGCTGCGCCTGCACGGGCAGGCCGCACCGGCGTTCGCCTGGTATTTCCCCAGCGCCGACGAATACGCCCGGCTGCTCGAGCGCAACGGCTTCCAGGTCGACTGCATGGCCCTGCTGCCGCGCCCGACGCCGCTGCCGACCGGCATCGACGGCTGGCTGCGCACGTTCGCCGCGCCCTGGCTGGCCGGGGTCGCGCCGCAGCACCATGCCGACGTGCTGGCCACCACGGCCGAGCTGCTGGCACCGGCGCTGCGCGACAGCGACGGCCGCTGGAGCGCCGACTACATGCGGCTGCGTTTCCGCGCGATTGCGGCATGATTCCCCTTTCCACCCCCGCTTCAACGCAAGGCATTGACTCCATGACCCCAGCGCCCCGCACCCTGTACGACAAACTGTGGGATGCCCACGTCGTCGTCCCCGAAAGCGACAGCGCCCCCGCGGTGCTGTACATCGACCTGCACCTGATCCACGAAGTGACCTCGCCGCAGGCCTTCACCGAGCTGCGCGGGCGCGGCCTGGCCCCCCGCCGCCCGGACCGCACCAAGGCGACGATGGACCACTCCACCCCGACCCTGCCGGCCGACGCCGACGGCAAGCTGCCGTACGCCAGCAAGGCCTCCGAGGCGCAGGTGGAGATGCTGGCGAAGAACTGCGCCGAGTACGGCATCGAGCTGTTCGACATGGCCTCGGACAACCGCGGCATCGTCCACGTCATCGCCCCCGAGCAGGGCTTCACCCAGCCGGGCATGACCATCGTCTGCGGCGACAGCCACACCTCCACCCATGGCGCCTTCGGTTCGCTGGCCTTCGGCATCGGCACCAGCGAGGTCGGCCACGTGCTGGCCACCCAGTGCCTGCTGCAGCGCAAGGCCCGGACCATGGCGATCACCGTCGACGGCGAGCTCGCCCCGGGCGTCGGCGCCAAGGACGTGGTGCTGCACATCATCGGCGTGATCGGCGTCAACGGCGGCACCGGCCACGTGCTGGAATTCCGCGGTTCCACCATCGCGGCGATGGACATGGAACAGCGCATGACCCTGTGCAACATGTCCATCGAGGCCGGCGCGCGCGCCGGCATGGTGGCGCCGGACCAGGTCACCTTCGACTGGGTGGCCAGGACCCCGCGCGGTCCCAAGGGCGCCGATTTCGACACGGCCGTGGCGTACTGGAAGACCTTGAACACCGACGAGGGCGCGCGCTTCGATGTGGAGGTGCATATCGACGCCGCCGACATCCGCCCCACCCTGACCTGGGGCACCCACCCGGGCACCGCGATCGCGGTGGACGCGCCGATCCCGTCCGCGGCCGACGCCGCCGCGCAGAAGGGCCTGGCCTACATGAAGTTCGAGGCCGGCCACGCGCTGGCCGGGACGCCGGTGGACGTGGTGTTCGTCGGCTCCTGCACCAACGGCCGCCTCAGCGACCTGCGCGACGTGGCCCGGGTGCTGCGCGGCCGCCGCGTCGCCGACGGCGTGCGCATGCTGGTGGTGCCCGGCTCGGAGATCGTCAAGCGCGAGGCCGAAGCCGAAGGCATCCACGAGGTGGTGCGCGCGGCCGGTGCCGAATGGCGTGAACCCGGCTGCTCGATGTGCATCGCCATGAACGGCGACCTGGTGGCGCCGGGCCAGCTGGCGGTGAGCACCAGCAACCGCAACTTCGAAGGCCGCCAGGGACCGGGCTCGCGCACCCTGCTCGCCTCGCCGCTGAGCGCCGCCTGGGCCGCGGTGAACGGCAAGGTCGCCGACCCGCGCGAACTGTTCAACAAGGAGGTGGCCTGATGGCCGGTTTCCGTACCCTGACCTCGCGCAGCGTGGTGCTGCGCCAGACCAACATCGACACCGACCAGATCATCCCGGCGCGGTTCCTGTCCACCACCGAGCGCGCCGGCCTGGGCAAGAACGCCTTCAACGACTGGCGCTGGCAGGCCGACGGCGCGCCGAACCCGGAATTCGCCTTCAACCAGCCGCACAACGCCGGCCGTTCGATCCTGCTGGCCGGCCGCAACTTCGGCTGCGGCTCCTCGCGCGAGCATGCGCCCTGGGCCCTGACCGACCTGGGGCTGCGGGCCATCGTCAGCAGCGAGATCGCCGACATCTTCCGCGGCAACTCGCTGAAGAACGGCCTGCTGCCGATCGTGCTGGACGAAGCCGACGTGCAGGCGCTGATGCAGGCCCCGGACGACGAGCTGACCATCGACGTGGCCGCACGCGAGCTGCGCACCTCCGCCGGCAAGGTGTATGCCTTCCCGCTGGACGGCTTCTCGCAGACCTGCCTGCTGGAAGGCGTGGACCAGCTGGGCTGGCTGCTGGGCCAGGTGCCGGAGATCGAACGCTACGAGGCGGCGCGCGCGGCGTGACCCTCGCCCCCCCTCTCCCTCCGGGAGACAGCCTGGCAGGATCGCCAGGCTGCGCGGCGACGCCGCCCGGAGGGCGAGGTACAGGGATGTGCCGAACGCAGATGGCTGAGGGGCGGATGAGGGTACGGGTGAAGCTTCTTGTACCCGGACACCGCAGGCGCCCGCCCCTTATCCTCATCCCACCCCTCTCCCGCAGGGAAGGGGCTAAACGACAGAATCAAGACAACCGGAACTCCCATGCAAGCCAACATCGTCGTACTGCCGGGTGACGGCATCGGTCCCGAGATCACCGTCGCCGCCGTGGACGTATTGAAGGCCATCGCCGCCCGCTTCGGCCATGACTTCACCTTCAGCGAACACGACATCGGCGGCATCGCCATCGACAACCACGGCACCCCGCTGCCGGACGCCACGCTGCAGGCCTGCAGCCAGGCCGACGCGATACTGCTCGGCGCGGTCGGCGGGCCGAAGTGGTCCGATCCCAACGCCAAGGTGCGCCCCGAGCAGGGCCTGCTGGCGATCCGCAAGGCCCTGGGCCTGTTCGCCAACCTGCGCCCGGTGCGCACCCACCCCGCCGCCCTGCACGCCTCGCCGATCAAGGCCGAGCTGCTGGAAGGCGTGGACTTCGTGGTCGTGCGCGAACTGACCGGCGGCATCTACTTCGGCGACAAGACCCGCGACGCCGGCAGCGCCAGCGACCTGTGCCGCTATACCGCGGTGGAGATCGAGCGCGTGCTGCGCAGCGCCTTCAAGCTGGCGCAGCAGCGCCGCGGCAAGCTGACCTCGGTGGACAAGGCCAACGTGCTGGAGACCTCGCGGCTGTGGCGCGACATCGCCGCACGCATCGGCCGCGAGGAATTCCCGGACGTGGAGCTGGAGCACCAGCTGGTCGACTCCATGGCCATGCACCTGATCGCCAAGCCGCGCGCCTACGACGTGATCGTCACCGAAAACATGTTCGGCGACATCCTCACCGATGAAGCCTCGATGCTGGCCGGCTCGCTGGGCCTGCTGCCGTCGGCCTCGCTCGGCGAAGAAGGCAAGGTGGGCATCTACGAGCCGATCCATGGCTCGGCCCCGGACATCGCCGGCAAGGGCCTGGCCAACCCCTACGCCACCATCCTCAGCGCGGCGATGCTGCTGCGCCACTCGCTGGGCCTGGCCGAGGAGGCCGCCGCCGTCGAGCAGGCGGTCGCCGCCGCCCTGGACGCGGGGCTGTTCACCACCGACCTGGCCACACAGGGGCAGGCGCTCTCCACGCCCCAGGCGGCGCAGGCGGTGCTCTCCCGCCTCGAATGACTCCATGACGCGGCCTACGGGCCGCGTTTTTGTTTTGGCTGTCCCTTTCCTGTCCTTTCCCCTCTTCCTGGAGAAACGCCTTTGAACCATCGCAGCCCTGACGACTTCCTGGCCTACGTGGCCGACCGCGACCCGTACCAGCCCGAGTTCCTGCAGGCCGTCAAAGAGGTCACCCTCAGTCTCTGGCCGTTCCTGCAGCAGCACCCGCAGTACACGCGCCATGGCCTGCTCGAGCGCCTGGTGGAACCGGAACGGGTCATCCAGTTCCGCGTGGCCTGGGCCGACGACAATGGCCGCACCCACGTCAACCGCGCCTTCCGCGTGCAGCACAGCTCGGCGATCGGGCCGTTCAAGGGCGGCATGCGCTTCCACCCCTCGGTGAACCTGTCGATCCTGAAGTTCCTGGCCTTCGAGCAGACCTTCAAGAACGCCCTGACCACCTTGCCCATGGGCGGCGGCAAGGGCGGCTCGGACTTCGACCCCAAGGGCAAGAGCGAAGGCGAAGTGATGCGCTTCTGCCAGGCGCTGATGCTGGAACTGCACCGCCACCTCGGCCCGGACACCGACGTGCCGGCCGGCGACATCGGCGTCGGCGCCCGCGAGGTCGGCTACATGGCCGGCATGATGAAGAAGCTCAGCAACGACGCCGCCTGCGTATTCACCGGCAAGGGCCTGGCCTACGGCGGCAGCCTGATGCGCCCGGAAGCCACCGGCTACGGCACCGTGTACTTCGTCGAACAGATGCTGCACCACGCCCGCCGCGAAACCCATGGCGCCAGGGTGCTGATCTCCGGCTCCGGCAACGTCGCCCAGTTCGCCGCGCTCAAGGCCGCCGAACTCGGCGGCAAGGTACTCACCTTCTCCGACTCCGGCGGCACCCTCTACGCCCGCGACGGCTTCGACGAACAGGCCATGCAGGACGTGATGGCGCTGAAGAACGAACGCCGCGGCCGCCTGTCCGAACTGGCCGGCGACAAACGCTTCGAATTCCTCGAAGGCCGCCGCCCCTGGCACATCCCCGCCGACATCGCCCTGCCCTGCGCCACCCAGAACGAACTGGACGAAAGCGACGCCCGCACCCTCGTGCACAACGGCACCCTGTGCGTGGCCGAAGGCGCCAACATGCCCTCCACCCTGGAAGCGGTGGACGTCTTCCTGCAGGCCGGCACCCTGTACGCCCCCGGCAAGGCCAGCAACGCCGGCGGCGTTGCCACCTCGGGCCTGGAAATGAGCCAGAACGCCGCCCGCCTTTCCTGGCGCCACGCCGACGTCGACGAGCGCCTGCACGTGATCATGAAGGAGATCCACGCCAACTGCGTGCAGCACGGCAAGCGCGCGGACGGCAGCGTCAACTATGTCGATGGCGCGAATATCGCGGGGTTCGTCAAGGTGGCGGATGCGATGTTGGCGCAGGGGTTGTATTGAGGGTTGCTGGTCCCTTCTTCTGATCGGAGGAAGGGACACCGCTGTACCTGATCCAAGCAACACACTCTTTCATGGGCTTGGGCGCCTGCGTTATGCCGAGCAATTCGGGGTCTAATCGATGTGGCCACAAACGCGCGGTGTTTGCCGTTGGCCTCGGGACCGGACCACACCCCTCACCCCTTCCAAGCCACTGATATTTTTGGCATCACCGCATCTTCACATTAGCGCCAGAAAGCGGGACACTTAGGCAACGCCGCGATTAGGCGGCCGAATAGGCGTTAGGCCGCTAATGAGCACTTGCCGCTCCTGTGATTACTGGACAAGCCCTCGCGGATTTCAGCGTCCCGGCGACTACTATTGGGTGCAGCTAAAGCTTCTAGAGTGGATCGAGCAAGGCAAGCTTGTCGTCTTATCGAGCCAGGGATTCCCGGCAAATGACGCAACACCAGACAATCGGCCTGCTCAATCGCTCTCTGCGTTCTTCGAGTGCAAAGACTGCCGTCGAAAACTTGACTTGGTCTTGGACATCGACGCCTGTCGGGGCGGGCTGTTCGCGGCCTAACAATTCATTCAAGCCGACGCCGCTTCGCGGCGCGGATTAATTCAGGCGTTAGGCCCTTAGGAGCAGCAAATGAAATCATTTAACCCTACGTCCAATCATCCAGATCGCGCTTTGCAAGCTTGGCAAATCCTGGTCGCCGCTGCAATGAATCGCCAGACGCTCACTTACTTAGGACTTTCGCGGCTCATGTACAAAAAAGATGCTGCGGGAGTCCTCGATAAAGTATTGGGCCACGTAGCTTTCTTTTGTAATGACAACAAACTTCCCGCTCTGACTGCAATAGTTGTTGGCAAGAGTCGCGGCACACCTGGATCGGATATTCCTATCGATCCGAAGAGCATGGACCGAGAGCGTGAGAGGGTCTATGCATGGGACTGGTACAACGTGTATCCGCCAACACCAGCCCAGCTTGCCCAGTCTTTCGCAAGCAATAGCTAGACCTAATAGCTCATGCAAGCCGATATCACTTCGCGGCACATTTTAACTCAGGCGTCCGACCCGATCAGTATCGGCTTAATTTGGCGCCGGGTTTCAATCCAACCATAAAGCTCCAACCATAAAGGAACGCTATGATAAACAGATTTTTAGCGCTAGCTGCACTGTTAGTCGCCTGCATCCCTGCAAGTTCATTTGCTCAAGGCTTGAAGGACGCAGATATCGCTCTCATAGTCGGAAACTGGAAAGTTCTGAGGTCAATAGACCCGATGGATGATTCGGTGAGATGCACCGCGGTACATAACAACGATTATTCGACTCAATTGTCATACGACACTCTTTTCCTCGGCATTCAAGGTGGCGTTCGAGGTGTGACACTTAGGTTTGATGACAATCCACCTGGCCGTCTTCGCATCGCCACGGAGATAGAGAAAAGGATCCGATCAGTTGTAATTTCAGGAAGGGACTTCTCCCAACTCTCAAACAGCAATAGACTTCGCTACCAAATTTCAACTTTTATGGATGGCATAATAACTGGCGATCTCGATCTTGACGGATTTAGCGCGGCGCTGGATAGCATTAGGAGACATTGCCCAATAGAATACTCTCCCGTAGATTCAGCCATCCCAACACCGACCTTAACTACATGCACTGCTGACATGATCTCCAAGATGAAAGAGCAAGGACTTACCGATGAGCAAACTTCATCTATTTGCAAATAACTCAAATTGAACATCAACAATTCACTCAAGCCGAACCCGCGTCGCGGGTCGGCTTAATTGTGGCGCTGGACTTATATCGGCAGATGCCATGTACGGGCTTGCTCCGCCCATAGCATCAATCAAGACTACTCCTCAGCAGCAATCACGATGCCCCGCCGGGTCACTATCACCCGCGCGTTCTGGCCGACCTTGAGGCCTGCGGCCTCCAACCAGTCGCCGCACAGCTACGACGATCCCCTTCCTTGGCTCGGCTTTCGCAATACTGGCAGCCGACTCTCGGGACGCGCGACGTAAACGGGTTTCGACCTGCTCGGTCATGACGGTCTCCTACGATTCGCCCTGTCTGTTTCGATTCCTGTTCAGAGCGGCGGCCGGGTGCTTGAACACGGTCGTAGGGCCGCCCGCAGCTTTTCCCTTTCGGGTCTTGCATGACTGCGCGCCACCCGGCCATAGAAAGCGCGGGGTACAAAAAAGCCACTGGACTGTCAGGAGTGGCTTCCGCCTACGAAGGTGTGTTCAGCACCTGCGTAGGATCTAAGCACTGCCTTTCGGCAGGGTCACCGTCAGACAACCGGCCCAGAGTTACCCGATCCCGCTGCTCCAGGTCCTGCACGGCTTCCACCCGGCATCACCCTATCTTCACATCAGCGCCAGAAAGCGGGACACTTGGGCAACGCCGCGCTTAGGCGGCCGATAGGCGTTAGCCATCAGGGGATGGTTCCGTGGACAAGGAAACATGGTCACTGGTGATTAGTGTCATCGGCTTGGCTCTTGGTGTCCTCGCCGCACACGCTCAACTGAAGGCAATCGCAAAGAAAGCGCTCAAAGCCAGCGGAGACAAAGCCAGGACATGGATTGCCCGGATGGAGACCGACGCAGATTTGTACTCAGCAAACCCTAGTGTCCTCATCTCTTTCTTGGCTAAAGAGTTCCTGATGCTCCTAAAATTCTTTTTCCTCACAGTAGCGATGCTCGCAGTACTAAAAGCGATAGCTTCTCTGTGCCTCTATGGAGCCGCCAAGCACTCATGCTTGTCTATGCAATGTGGGTTGGCAATAAGCTGGCGGGTGTTTCACACATTGTTGGAATTACCTTGCGCAAGGCAAGAAAGAGTCACAACAATGACGGCTAACAGTTCATTCAAGCCGACGCCGCTTCGCGGCGCGGCTTAATTCAGGCGTTAGGCACCAAATCAGCGTATTGAAACCGTTGAGGGAGTCATGGGGGAACGGATCGGGCATCGCTTAAATGAGGCTTGGCAAGTCAACGCCAAGCATGCTCTGTATCGTGAGGATGGCCGTTGGTACAACCATCTCAACAAGTTTCCGGGCGCGTACTTTGACGCTAACGGCTACGTCAGCTTCCGGACGGAGCATGCATATCTCAACTGCTCCTATCTGTCACTTGGCAAGCGCGTCAATGTGAGTCACCCGCAAGGTATAGCGGCATTGCCAGGCTACGTTCGCGTAGTCCCGGCTGGCTCCTAACAACTCATTCAAGCCCAACTGGCTTCGCCAGTCGGCTTAATTCAAGCGTTAGAACTCATACGACCCGTATGCACTACTTGGCGTATGGATCAAACCTGCATCCGCTTCGCATCCTTGAGCGCGTACCCTCGGCAATATTCTTGGGTGTTGTACCCATCCCTCGCCGCAGTATCAGGTTCCACAATAAGAGTACGGACCATTCTGGAAATTGCGACCTAATTGACTCAAATCCAGAAGCCATTGCTTATGGCGCGCTCTACGAGTTCAACTTAGCCGACAAGCCCGGGCTTGATGCTGCAGAAGGGCTTGGTCATGGATATCGCCAGGCTACGGTTGCCTTTCCGTTCAACAACGTCACCTACCGGGCCTTTGTCTATGTTGCGTCCGTTTCGCACATCGACAAATCGCTCAATCCCTACCACTGGTACAAACAGCTAATTTTGTGTGGAGCACGCTACCATCGCTTTCCGGATGAGTACATTGCAGAGCTGGAGTCCGTTCCATCTATCACGGATCCGGACACTGGTCGCTCGGCCAAAAACGGGGCGCTGCTAGCTCGCATGGCTGAGTTCTAACAATTCATTCAAGCCAACGCCGCTTCGCTGCGCGGCTTAACTCAGGCGTTAGGCTTTGAGCTTATATCCAACAGATGCTGTGGGCGGGCATTGCCCGCCCACAGCATGAAGCAAGCTATTCCTCAGCAGCAATCACGATGCCACAGCGGTCACTATCACCCGCGCGTTCTGGCCGACTTTGAGGCCTGCGGCCTCCAGCCAGTCGCCGCACAGTCGCAGGTAGGGCAGCTGCCGGGGCTTGAAGCGGCGGTCCTTTTCCTTGGCTCGGCTCTCGTAATACTGGCAGCGCGACTTTCAGGATGCGTGGTGTAAACCGGGGTTCGACCTGTTCGGTCATGGCGGTCTCCTAGGCATGGATGGAGCCGCATGGCTTTCGGGCGCGGCGACCGCCTAGTAAAGGTGTGTTGAGCACCTGTGGCGATCTGATCACCGCACCCAGGCGGGACCAACGTCAGGCAATCCCCCGCAGCCGCCCCAGGGTTACCCGATCCCGCTGCTCCAGGTCCTGCACGGTTTCCACTTCGGCAAAGCCGCCCTGCTCCAGCAGCGCGCGGATGGCCGGGCCCTGGTCCCAGCCGTGTTCGAGCAGCAGCCAGCCGCCGGGGACGAGGTGCTCGGGGGCCCCGGCGATGATTTCGCGGATGGCGTCCAGGCCGTCGGCGCCGGAGGCCAGGGCCGGGGGCGGTTCGAAGCGCAGGTCACCTTGCTGCAGGTGCGGGTCGCCGGCGGCGATGTAGGGCGGGTTGCTGACGATCAGGTCGAAGCGGTCCGCGCCCAGCGCGGCGTACCAGTGGCCGCGGCGGAACCAGACGTTGTCCAGGCCGTGGGCCTGGGCGTTCTTCACCGCCACCGCCAGGGTGGGGCCGAGCAGGTCGGTGGCCATCACCGTGGCCAGCGGGCGTTCGCTGGCGATGGACAGGGCGATGGCGCCGCTGCCGGTGCCGAGGTCGGCGACGCGCACGATGTCGTCGGCCGGCAGCCGGGCCAGTGCCTGTTCGACCAGCAGCTCGGTCTCCGGCCGCGGGATCAGGGTGGCGACATTGACCTCCAGGTCCAGGGTCCAGAAACCGCGGCGGCCGGTCAGGTAGGCCAGCGGGTGGCCCTCCGCTCGGCGCTGCAACAGCCGCTCGAAGCGCCGCCGGGCAGCGTCGTCCACCGGGTCGCCGGCGTGGGCGAACAGCCAGGCGCGGTCCACGTCCAGCACATGCAGCAGCAGGTGTTCGGCATCGAAACGGGCGTCCGCGCCCGGCAGCCGGGCGGCCGCCTCCCGCAACAGCTCGGCAACCTTCGGGGTGGACACTGCACTACCTCTTCGCGGGACGCTTCCGGGACCGCGAGGATAGTCACCCCGATGGCCGCTGCCTACCGCCGCCGGGCATCGACCCCGTCTATGGAGAGCGGCACGTCCGCCATGGAACAGCGCCGGTCCCAGGCCACAAGCGCGCCCGAATGCCGGGAGACGGGCGCCCGCAGCGGTTTGCGATAGCCTTTACCTATTGATATAATGCATTCAATTCATTTGTTTTATTAGGCATGGCCTATTAGGCTGTGTTCCGAGGTTCACCACCCGTCCTTCAACCAAGAGGAAGTTCCATGTCCCTTATCAACACCCAGGTCCAGCCGTTCAAGGTCAACGCCTTCCACAACGGCAAGTTCATCGAAGTCACCGAAGAAAGCCTGAAGGGCAAGTGGTCGGTCCTGATCTTCATGCCGGCGGCCTTCACCTTCAACTGCCCGACCGAGATCGAGGACGCGGCCGAGCACTACGCCGAGTTCCAGAAGGCCGGCACCGAGGTCTACATCGTCACCACCGATACCCACTTCTCGCACAAGGTGTGGCACGAGACCTCGCCGGCCGTCGGCAAGGCGAAGTTCCCGCTGATCGGCGACCCGACCCACCAGCTGACCAACGCCTTCGGCGTGCACATTCCGGAAGAAGGCCTGGCCCTGCGCGGCACCTTCGTGATCAACCCGGAAGGCGTGATCAAGACCCTGGAGATCCACTCCAACGAGATCGCTCGCGACGTGTCGGAGACCCTGCGCAAGCTGAAGGCCGCCCAGTTCACCGCCGCGAACCCGAACGAAGTGTGCCCGGCCAAGTGGAAGGAAGGCGAGAAGACCCTGACCCCATCGCTGGACCTGGTCGGCAAGATCTGACCGCCGCCCCGTGGAGCGGGGCCGGCCTGCCGGCTCCACTCCCCGCCCCTGCCCCGCCGCTGCGGCGGGCGTGGGGGTGAACCGAAGCCGTGCCCAGCCAGCCGCCGGGCGCTGCCCGCGCCGGAGCCTTCCGCACCGAGCGGAACCGGCACAGCCCGTCAGGCGCGGCTTCGGTTCACCCCTACTTTCCCGGTGCGCTGCCTCTTCCGGCACGCGCGCCCTCCCCCCGCTTTGCCTCGACGAAGGAGTTGCGCCGTGCTCGACGACACCCTCAAGACCCAACTGCAGCAGTACATGGGCCTGCTGCGCCAGCCCCTGCACCTGGTCGCCTCGCTCGACGACAGCGCCGCCAGCCAGGACATGCGTGGCCTGCTCGACGACATCGTCGCCGCCGGCAACGGCAAGATCACCCTGGATGCCGCCGGCACCGATGCGCGCAGGCCGTCGTTCGTCATCGCCCGCGAAGGCGAGGCGCACGGTGTGCGCTTCGCCGGCCTGCCGCTGGGCCACGAATTCGAATCACTGGTGCTGGCGCTGCTGTGGAGCGGCGGCCATCCGCCGAAGGTGGCCCAGGACGTGATCGACAGCATCAAGGCCATCGACGGCGAGTTCGCCTTCGAGGTCTACATGTCGCTGAGCTGCCACAACTGCCCGGACGTGGTGCAGGCGCTGTCGCTGATGGCGATCCTCAACCCGAAGATCCGTACCACGGTGATCGAGGGCGGCGCGTTCCAGCAGGAGGTGGAGCAGCGCCAGGTGATGGCGGTGCCGATGGTGTTCCAGGGCGGGGAGATGTTCGACTCCGGCCGCATGACCCTGGAGCAGATCGTCGCCAAGCTCGATACCGGCGCCGCCAAGCGCGATGCCGAGCGCATCAATGCCAAGCAGGCCTTCGACGTACTGGTGGTCGGCGGCGGCCCGGCCGGCGCGGCGGCGGCGGTCTACGCTGCGCGGAAGGGCATCCGCACCGGCGTGGCGGCCGAACGCTTCGGCGGCCAGGTGCTGGATACGCTGGCGATCGAGAACTTCATCTCGGTGCAGCGCACCGAGGGGCCCAAGCTGGCCGCGGCGCTGGAACAGCACGTGCGCGAGTACGAGGTGGACATCATGAACCTGCAGCGGGCCACCCGGCTGCTGCCGGCCGGGGCCGATGGCCTGGTGGAGGTGCAGCTGGAGAACGGCGCCTCGCTGAAGTCCAGGAGCGTGGTCCTGTCCACCGGTGCGCGCTGGCGGCAGATGGACGTGCCAGGCGAGAACGAGTACCGCAACAAGGGCGTGGCCTACTGCCCGCACTGCGACGGCCCGCTGTTCAAGGGCAAGCACGTGGCGGTGATCGGCGGCGGCAACTCCGGTGTCGAGGCGGCCATCGACCTGGCCGGCATCGTCCGCAAGGTGACCGTGCTGGAGTTCGACAGCGCGCTGCGCGCCGACCAGGTGCTGCAGGCCAAGCTGGCCAGCCTGCCCAACGTGGAGGTGATCCTCAACGCGAAGACCACCGAGGTGCTGGGCGACGGCCAGAAGGTCACCGGCCTGGTCTACACCGACCGTGCCGGCGGCGATTCGCACCGCGTCGAGCTGGAGGGCATCTTCGTGCAGATCGGCCTGCTGCCGAACACCGAGTGGCTGCGCGGCACGCTGGAGCTGAGCGGGCGCGGCGAGATCGTCATCGACGAACGCGGCCAGACCAGCGTGCCGGGGGTGTTCGCCGCCGGCGACTGCACCACGGTGCCGTACAAGCAGATCGTCATCGCCATGGGCGCCGGCTCGACCGCCGCGCTGAGTGCGTTCGACCACCTGATCCGCACCCCGGCACCGCAGCCGGTTGCGGCGGTGGCCGAGACGGCCTGAGGTTCCGCAGGCCCCTTTCCCTCCGGAGTGGGAGGGGCCGTTTGCGGACCGCCGGTTCGCACGCGGGGCTGGAGCGGGGCAGCGCAGCGGACGCCCACCCTGACGAACGCGCCGCCACGCGCCGGGAAGCGCGTTCGATGAACCGCCCCGGCGTGCGCATGGCGACGCGTCCGCCAAGACAGCGGCCGCAGGAGTCCTGCGACCTCCCTTTACCCGCCCCTCCGGGGCACCTGCATGCGGCACACTCCCGTGCCGCACCCTTCGGGCGGCGTCGCCGTGCAGCCTGGCTATCCTGCCAACCTGTCTCCCGGTGGGAGCAGGGAAACACTCCGATGTCCGAGCGGAGCCCGCTATGAACCTGCGTGATCTCAAGTACCTGGTGGCGCTGGCCGAGCACAAGCATTTCGGCCGCGCCGCAGCTGCCTGCTTCGTCAGCCAGCCCACCCTGTCCACCCAGATCCGCAAGCTGGAGGAGGAGCTGGGCGTGCCCCTGGTCGAACGCGCACCGCGCAAGGTCATGCTGACGCCGGCCGGCCGCGAGGCCGCCGCGCGCGCGCGCAGCATCGTCGCCGAGGCCGAACAGCTCAAGGAGGCCGCGCGCCGCAGCCGCGACCCCGAGGCCGGCACGGTACGCCTGGGCATCTTCCCCACGCTGGGCCCGTACCTGCTGCCGCACATGGTGCCGGACATCCGCGCGCGCTTCCCGCAGCTGGAACTGCTGCTGATCGAGGAAAAAAGCGACGTGCTGCTGGCGCAGCTGCGCAACGGTCAGCTCGATGCCGCGATACTGGCCCTGCCCCTGGGCGACGACCAGCTGCAGACCGAGTTCCTGTTCGAAGAACCCTTCGTGCTGGCCGCCCCCGAGGGCCACCCGCTCGCCGCGCACCGGACGCTGCGGCTGGACGAGCTTGCCGAGCAGCGCCTGCTGTTGCTGCAGGACGGCCACTGCCTGCGCGACCAGGCGCTGGATGTCTGCCACCTGGCCGGCGCCCTGGAGAAGGCCGAATTCCAGGCCACCAGCCTGGAGACCCTGCGGCAGATGGTCGCCGCCAACGTCGGCGTGACCCTGCTGCCGATGCTCGCGGTGAAACCGCCGGTCGCACGGTCGCCCGACATCCGCCTGATCGGCTTCGATGGCGACGACGCCCCCAGCCGGCGCATCGCCATGGTCTGGCGGCGCAGTTCGGCCATGGGCGATTTCCTGCAGCAGCTGGCGGGCATCTTCCAGAGCCTGCCGCCGGACCTGCTGGCCCTGTAGCGCGGAGCAGCGCCCGCCGCACGTTACCGCGCAAGCCCCCGCCGGGCACGGCCCGGCGCTACAAGGCCACAGCACCCCGTTCGGTGTAGCGCGGGGCAACGTCCCGCCGGGGCATCACCGCGCAAGACCCGCCGGGCATGGCCCGGCGCTACAGGGCCATAGCGCCCCGTTCGGTGTAGCGCGGGACAACGCTCCGCCGGGGCTTCACCACGCATGCCCCGCCGGCCATTGTCCGGTGTTACAACGCCGCTGTGGTCCGTCATCGCCGGGACGGTCCGACACCGTCCATCCGCCCGTCCCACCTCGCTCCCGCTCACGCCTTGACCACCGTCGCCAACGCATTGCATCCCCGGCGTCCCGCCCTCATGATCGGAGTGGGTCGCTTCCGTTCCACAATCCCCGCACAATAGGCCCGGGCGGTGCCGGCTTGGCGCCGCCTTTTGTATGTCTCTCAACAATTGCAGGAGTTTCCCATGCCGACCAACAGCGGCCTGCCCCCGTCGATCATCGTGTCCAACCGTGACATGGCCCGCCTCGAGGCCATGCTCGATTCGCCGGCGCTGAGCCGGCACCCGGCCGCCGTCGCCCTGTCCCAGGAACTGGAGCGCGCGCAGGTGGTGGCGCCGGAAGAAGTGCCGGCCGGAATCGTCACCATGCATTCGCGCGTGGACTGCGTGGACGAACTGCACGACGAACAGCATTCGCTGACCCTGGTCTATCCGCACGAGGCGGATTTCGACAAAGGCCACGTCTCGGTGCTGGCGCCGGTCGGCAGTGCCCTGCTCGGCCTGTCCGTCGGCCAGACCATCGACTGGACCGCACCCGGCGGCCGCCAGCTGCGCCTGCGCGTGACCGCGGTCCATTACCAGCCCGAAGCCGCCGGCGACTTCCACCGCTGAGCGCTCCCCGCCGGCCCGCATCCAGGAAACACCGCAATGACCCCCTCCAAGCTCGCCCGACTGCGTGAACTGTCCGTGGTGGTCGCCGACACCGGCGACTACGAGGCCATCCAGCGCCTGCGCCCGGTGGACTGCACCACCAACCCGACGCTGGTGAAGAAGGCCCTCGACCTGCCGGTCTATGCCGGCCTGATCGAGCGCGAGCTGCAGTGGGGCCGGGCCCAGCCCGGCGACCGCGACGATGTCGCCCGGGCCGTGGTCGACCGCCTGACCATCGGCGTGGGCGCGATGCTGGCCGGGCTGGTCCCGGGACGCGTCTCCACCGAGGTCGATGCCGACCAGGCCCACGACAGCGCCGCGACCATCGCCAAGGCCCGCCAGTTCATCGCCCTGTACGAGGCGGCCGGCGTGCCGCGCGACAAGGTGCTGATCAAGATCGCCGCCACCTGGGCCGGCGTGCAGGCCACCCGCGTGCTGCAGGCCGAGGGCATCGACTGCAACCTGACCCTGATCTTCAACCCGACCCAGGCCCTGGCCTGCTCGGAAGCCGGCGCGTTCCTGATCTCGCCGTTCGTCGGCCGCATCCTCGACTGGTACGTGGCCAACGGCCAGGCGCCAGCCAGCATCGACGCCGACCCGGGCGTGGTGTTCGTGCGTGGCGTGTATGCCGAGTTCAAGCGCCGCGGCTCGGCCACGGTGGTGATGGGCGCCTCGTTCCGCTCCACCGCGCAGATCGAGGCGCTGGCCGGCTGCGACCGCCTGACCATCTCCCCGGACCTGCTGGAGAAGCTCGATGCCGACTTCGGCGAGCTGCCGCGCAAGCTGGTGCCCGGCGCCGCCGAAGCGGTGAGCGTGGCGCCCATCGACCAAGCCCGCTTCGATGCCGACCTGGCCGCCGACCCGATGGCCACCGAGAAGCTGGCCGCCGGCATCGACGCCTTCGCCAAGGACCTGCAGGCCCTGCGCCAACGCATCGCCGACGAACTGGCGGCGGCCTGACCCTCGCCCGGGAAGCGCCCCAGCAGGGCGCTCCTGCGGCAACGCCGGAAAGGCGGCCTGCCCGTTCCGAACGCGCGTATCGGCGCACTCTCCCGGTCTGCCTGCCGCCCCCTGCCTGCCGACTCCCTTGCGGTGGCTTTGTAACGCCGGGCCACGCCCGGCAGCGTTTCCCGGCAAGGCCTCAGCGGGGCATGGCCCCGCTCTACAGGGAAACGGCACTGCAGCTCTGTAGCGCCGGGCCGCGCCCGGCGGGGCTTTACCGGCAAGGCCAACAGCGGGGCATGGCCCCGCTCTACAGGGAAACGGGTGCTGCAGCTCTGTAGCGCCGGGCCGCGCCCGGCGGGGCTTTACCGGCAAGGCTCCACCCGCCTTACGGCGCGGTCGGGATCAGAAGATCCCGAGTTCCAATCCCGCGGCCAGCAGCGCGCCCAGTTCGTGGCCGCGTGCGAGGTCGGCTGCCGGTACCGTCTTCTGCGCGACGATCGACTCCGGTGTCTGGGCATGGGTGCAGACCAGCACCGGCTCGGCGACTTCGCGCAGGCGCAGGCCGGTGGCGATGCGCCGCAGCTGGGCGATGGTCGGGTGTCCGTCCGACCCGGCGCAGACCACCAGGGCGTACGGCTTGCCGTCGCAGCGCCCCAGCAGCGGGTAGTAGCTGCGGTCGAAGAAGTCCTTCATCGCGCCGCTGATCGAGGCCAGCGTCTCCGGCGTGGCGAACACCACCGCGTCGGCGGCCAAGACATCATCGGCGCCGGCGTCGGCCGCCTGCAGCACGCGCACGTCCAGTGCGTCGCCGGCGTTTCCGCGCGCCGCGGATGCGACCGCTCCGGCCATCGCCCGGGTGGCGCCGGTGAAACCGTGCCACACCACCAGCAAGCGGCATGGCGCGGCATCCGCCACCTCAGACATCCAGCCCGATCGGGCAGCTCACGCCGGTGCCGCCGAGGCCGCAGTAGCCGTCCGGGTTCTTGGCCAGGTATTGCTGGTGGTAGTCCTCGGCGTAGAAGAACGGCGCCGCCGGGAACACGATCTCGGTGGTGATGCCGCCATAACCGGCGGCGCTCAACTGCTGCTGGAAGGCCTCGCGGCTGGCGATGGCCGCATCGAACTGCGCCTGCGAATGGCAATGGATCGCCGAGCGGTACTGGGTGCCGTTGTCGTTGCCCTGGCGCATGCCCTGGGTGGGATCGTGGCTTTCCCAGAAGGTGCGCAGCACCGTGTCCAGCGCGACCTGCGCCGGGTCGAACACCACACGCACCACCTCGGTGTGGCCGGTAAGCCCGGAGCAGACCTCCTCGTAGGTCGGGTTGGGGGTGACGCCCCCCTGGTAGCCCACCGCCGTGCTCACCACGCCCGGCAGCTGCCAGAACCTGCGTTCGGCCCCCCAGAAACAGCCCAGCCCCACGTCCAGCACCTGCAGGCCGGCGAACGCGCCGCGCAGCGGCTGGCCGTTGACGTAGTGCACGTTGTGCAGCGGCAACGGCGCCTCGCGCCCCGGCAGTGCTTCCTCCGGCCGTGGCAGGCGCTGCTTGAACGCGCCGATGCCCAGCAGCCCTTGTCCGATACCCAGCATGGTCCACTCCTCAGGCCAGGACGCTTCCCGGCACTTCGTCATCGTCACAGATGGGGTCGGCCGTGGCGTCGTCCAAGCCCAGCGCCGCCACGACCTGGTCGGCCTCCGGCCTGGCCGGATCCGGCACGCAGACCCGCAGCAGGCCGAACAGCGGCAGTTCGCCGCCGGCACCCAGCAGCGATTCGCCGAACACGAAGGCCGGGATGCCGGCGTCCTCCAGCGCATGCTTGACCAGGTGCGCGTCGAACAGGTTGCTTGTCTGGTACACCAGTTGCATCGGGTTTCTCCCTGGAAACGACTGTCCTCAGGCCGGCCGCCACAGGACGCCGGTGGCGGCCACGTGCCCGTCCTCCGGTTCCGCCGCCTGGCGCCACTCGCGCAGCGCCGGCAGCTGGCCGGTGAACGACTGGCGACTGGCCTGGCCGGCGACGTCCGGCGCCTCCAGCACCGGCCGCATCCCCTCGAACGCGGCCCCGGAAGCACGCGGCGGCAGCCAGGGCCGCAGGGGCCGGGAGCTGCCGTTCCTGCTGCCGATCACCAGGGCGGGCGGTTCATGGACGCGACCTGCGGACGGGGCGTCCAGCATAGCGCCGCTCCGGCAACCGGCGCCCGGCTCGGCTAGACTTGCGTTCTTTCAATACGCTGCGCCCCCATGTCCGAGAACACGCCTGCCGCTGCCGCCACGCCGGAGACCGCGCCCGCCGAGAAGCGCGATTTCATCCGCCAGATCGTCCGCGAGGACCTGGCCAGCGGCAAGCACACCGCGATCAAGACCCGCTTCCCGCCCGAGCCCAACGGCTACCTGCACATCGGCCATGCCAAGTCGATCTGCCTGAACTTCGGCATCGCCGGCGAGTTCGATGGCGTGTGCAACCTGCGCTTCGACGACACCAACCCGGCCAGGGAAGACCCGGAGTACGTCGCCGCCATCCAGGACGACGTGCGCTGGCTGGGCTTCGGCTGGAACGAACTGCGCCACGCCTCGGACTACTTCGAGGCCTACTACCTGGGTGCGCAGAAGCTGATCCGCGACGGCAAGGCCTATGTCTGCGACCTGTCCGCCGACGAGGTGCGCGCCTACCGCGGCACCCTGACCGAGCCGGGCCGCGACTCGCCCTGGCGCAACCGCAGCGTCGAGGAGAACCTGGACCTGTTCGCGCGCATGCGCGCCGGCGAGTTCCCGGACGGCGCCCGCACCCTGCGCGCGAAGATCGACATGGCCAGCGGCAACATCAACCTGCGCGATCCCGCCATCTACCGGATCAAGCATGTCGAGCACCAGAACACCGGCAACGCCTGGCCGATCTACCCGATGTACGACTATGCGCACGCGCTGGGCGATGCCCTGGAAGGCATCACCCACTCGCTGTGCACGCTGGAGTTCGAGGACCACCGCCCGCTGTACGACTGGTGCGTGGACAACGTCGACTACGCCAGCGATCCGCAGCTGACCCAGCCGCTGGTGGACAAGGGCCTGCCGCGCGAAGCCGCCAAGCCGCGGCAGATCGAGTTTTCGCGGCTGAACATCAACTACACGGTGATGAGCAAGCGCAAGCTGATGGCGCTGGTCACCGAACGGCTGGTGGACGGCTGGGACGACCCGCGCATGCCGACCCTGCAGGGCCTGCGCCGCCGCGGCTACACGCCGGCGGCGATGCGCCTGTTCGCCGAGCGCGTGGGCATTTCCAAGCAGAACTCGCTGATCGACTTCAGCGTGCTCGAAGGCGCCCTGCGCGAGGATCTGGACGCGGCCGCGCCGCGGCGCATGGCGGTGGTCGAGCCGTTGAAGCTGGTGCTGGCCAACCTGCCCGAAGGCCATGAGGAAACGCTGACCTTCAGCAACCACCCCAAGGACGAAGCCTTCGGCGAGCGCCAGGTGCCGTTCGCGCGCGAGCTGTGGATCGAGCGCGCGGACTTCGCCGAGGTCCCGCCCAAGGGCTGGAAGCGGCTGGTGCCGGGCGGCGAAGTGCGCCTGCGCGGCGCCGGCATCGCCCGCGTCGATGAGGTGGTCAAGAACGACGCCGGCGAGATCGTCGAACTGCGCGGCTGGCTGGACCCGGAGTCGCGCCCGGGCATGGACGGGGCGAACCGCAAGGTCAAGGGCACCATCCACTGGGTCAGCGCGGTGCATGGCGTGCCGGCCGAGATCCGCCTGTACGACCGCCTGTTCTCGGTGCCGGACCCGGACGAGGAATCCGAGGGCAAGACCTACCGCGACCACCTGAACCCGGCATCGCGCACCGTCGTCACCGGCTACGTCGAACCGGCCGCGGCCGACGCCGCGCCGGAGCAGAGTTTCCAGTTCGAGCGTACCGGCTACTTCGTCGCCGACCGCCGCGACCACGGCACGGGCACTCCCGTGTTCAACCGCAGCGTGACCCTGCGCGACACCTGGTCGGCGCGCTGAGGCCGGCGCGCCGCCCGTGTTCCCCGAAAGAGGTATCCACGCATGCTGTATGCACAAGTCCACCTGACGCTTCCCGCGTGGATCCACGACGCGGTCGACACCGGCCGCACCTATCCGGACGATGCGGCCAAGGTCGCGCTGGCGATCGAACTGTCGCGGCTCAACGTGGACGCTCAGACCGGCGGGCCGTTCGGCGCGGTGGTGTTCGGCCCGGACGACCGCGTCATCGCCGCCGCGGTCAACCGCGTGGTGCCACACTGCACCTCGCTGGCCCACGCCGAGAACATGGCCTACATGCTCGCGCAGCAGCGGCTGCAGACCCCACGCCTGAACGACGCGCTGTCGCCGGTGACCCTGGCCACCTCCTCGCAGCCGTGCTGCCAGTGCTTCGGGGCGACGATCTGGGCCGGCATCGACCGGCTGCTGATCGGCGCCAGTTCGGCCGACGTCGAAGAGCTGACCCCGTTCGACGAGGGCCCGCTGCCCGCCGACTGGGTCGGCGAGCTGAACCGCCGCGGGATCGAGGTCGTCCAGGGCCTGCACCGCGACGCCGCGCGTGCGGTGCTGCACCGTTATGGGCAGAGCGACGGCGCGCAGTATTGAGCACGGCATAGCCCCTCTCCCGCCCCGGTGGGAGGGCGGCTCGCGGCCCCCGGCCCGCGGTCCCTCGAACGCCCTTGCGCCGGTGCAAGGGCCGGGGTGCGCCAAACGTCCCGTCGTGTGCGGGCCTGGGGCCCGCACGCCACACGCCTTCCCCCAACGGGAGAAGGAAAGTCCGCCGCTTCGCCCCCATTTCAACAAGGAACTCCCATGACCGGCCTGCTGTGCTACTGCCGCCAGGGCTTCGAGCCGGAACTGGCCGCCGAACTGACCGAGCGCGCCGGCCATGCCGGCATCGCCGGCTATGCGCGCACGCAGCGCAACGACGGCTATGTGGTCTTCGTCAGCGACGCGGCCGCCGCGCTCGACCGCGCCCTGCCCTGGCGCGGGCTGATCTTCGCCCGGCAGAAGCTGCGCCTGCTGGCCGAGCTGCCACAGCTGGACCCGGCCGACCGCATCAGCCCGATCATCGCCGCCCTGCAGGGCCAGCCGCGCTTCGGCGAACTGTGGGTGGAACATCCCGATTCGGACGCGGGCAAGCCGCTGGCCGGGCTGGCGCGCAGTTTCGGCAATGCGCTGCGCCCGGCGCTGCGCAAGGCCGGCCTGCTCACCGACAAGGACAGCAGCCGGCTGCCGCGGCTGCACGTGGTGTTCGTCGATGGCACCCATGCCTTCGTCGGCGTCGCCGACACCCGCGACAGCGCGCCCTGGGCGTTGGGCATTCCGCGCCTGAAACTGCTGCCGGAGGCGCCTTCGCGCTCGGCGCTGAAGCTGGACGAGGCGCTGCTGACCCTGCTCACGCCGGAGGAACGCGAGGCACGGGTCAAGCCCGGCATGCGCGCGGCCGACCTCGGCGCCGCGCCCGGCGGCTGGACCTGGGTGCTGACCCGCCAGCACCTGCATGTCACCAGCATCGACAACGGCCCGTTGCGCCCGCACGTGCTCGACACCGGCCTGGTCGAGCACCTGCGCGCCGACGGCTTCCACTGGCAACCGGAAACGCCGCTGGACTGGATGGTCTGCGACATGGTCGAGCAGCCGCGGCGCGTGGCCGAGCGCATGGCCACGTGGCTGCGCGAGGGCTGGTGCCGGCACGCCCTCTTCAACCTCAAGCTGCCGATGAAGAAGCGCTGGGACGAGACCCGGCTGTGCCTGGAGCTGTTCGCCGCGCAGGCCGGCCGGCCGCTGACCGTGCGCGCCAAGCAGCTGTACCACGACCGCGAGGAGATCACCGTGCTGGCGATGCCGGTACGCGCTTGACCTGCGCTCGGCTTCCCCCGGCAGGGGGAAGCCGAGCTCCCGGCCCGCATGCGGGTACACGCCCGGCGCGCCGCCCCTGGCCGGGCTGCGGACAGCGCGTCCGGCCCCTGCCAGCGGCGGGGATGCGCCGGGTCACGCGTACCCGTGGTGCGCAGGCCATGCCCCCGCGCCCCGCAACGGGAAGGGATTCGTCCTCCGTGCCGGGCACGCCCCGCACCGGCCGAATGTGTCGTTGCCCGCGCAACCACCCGCCGCTTCCACGGCACGGCTCTGGCACACTGCGGACCTTTCCCGCATGGAGCGCGCCGCCATCGTCCGTCATCTCCTGTTGCGCCTCGCCGCCACCGCGTTGTGCCTGGCGCTGTGCGGCACCGTCGCCGCCACGCCCGATTTCATCGTCCGCGACCATGTCGGCGACGGCGTGTTCAGCGCCGGCATCGAAGGCCCGGCCAGCGGCCCGGACGGTGCGCTGTACGTGGCCAACTTCGGCCGGGACGGCACCATCGGCCGCGTCACCGCGGACGGCAGCGCCGAGCTGTTCGTCACCCTGCCCGAAGGCCGCATCGGCAACGGCATCCGCTTCGCCGGCGACGGCACGATGCGCGTGGCCGACTACCCCGGCCACACCATCCTGCGCATCGACCCGACCACGCGCGCGGTGTCGGTGTTCGCGCACCTGCCCGGCGCCCACCAGCCCAACGACATCGCCCAGGCACCCGACGGCACCCTCTACGCCAGCGACCCGGACTGGAACAACGTGGACAACGGCCAGCTGTGGCGCATCGACCGCGACGGCCGCGCGCACCTGCTGGAATCCGGCATGGGCACCACCAACGGCATCGAGGTCAGCCCCGATGGCCGCCGGCTGTACGTGAACGAGAGCGTGCAGCGCAACGTCTGGGTCTACGACCGGGATGCCGCGGGCGCACTGTCCAACAAGCGCCTGCTGATCCGCTTCGACGACCATGGCATGGACGGCATGCGCTGCGACGCCGACGGCAACCTGTACATCGCCCGCTACGACGCCGGCGTGGTCGCCGTCGTCTCGCCTGCCGGCGCGCTGCTGCGCGAGGTGCCGCTCAAGGGCCGCAAGCCGACCAACGTGGCCTTCGGTGGCGCCGATGGCCGGCAGGTGTTCGTGACCCTGCAGGACCGTGGCGCCGTGGAGACCTTCCGCGCCGACCGCCCCGGCCGCGAGTACGGGCACCGCGCCGTGCACGCTGACTGAGGCGCGCCGCGTCTCATCCGGCGCAACCGCGTTCGGGCATCCTGGACGGCCCGGGAGGACTGCCATGCACGCCATCGAACTGAACGATCCGGCCGGTTTCGGCACCGCGTTCCTGCACCAGACCCTGCTGCAGGGCTTCCAGTCGCTGACCAAGCGCGACCTGGAGCTGCTGATCTTCATGCTGCTCGAACGCGACGGCGCCATCGGCCGCAGCGAGTCCAACGCCGCGGTGGCGCTGAAGCTGCGGGTGACCCCGGCCAAGGTGAAAGGCCTGCGCCGCGACGGCTACGCCCGCTGGCGCGCGCTGGTGCCGGAAGAAGGCGACGCCGCCCTGCAGCGCATCGTCGCCGCCGCCCTGACCGAGGACAACCTGCGCTCGGGCGCCCGGCACGTGAGCCAGCGCAGCCGCAAGGAGGGGTTCCTCGCCATCCGCATCGAGCACCCCGACGATGCCCAGCGCTTCGAGCAGGCGCTCGTCGAGGTCGGCGCGCTGCCGGTCTACGAACGCAACCGCGAGGTGGTCGCCGTGCGGTTCGACACGCTGCTGAAGATCGCCGAGCGCTGGGGCTACCTGCAACCCGACCCGCAGGCCACGCTGGCGGTGCTGGAGGCACTGGCCCCGGCCTCCGAGGAAGTGGCCGACCTGCTGAAGAAGGACATCGCCCGGCTGCGCTGGCGCGATGTGCGCCCGGCCCTGAACAGCCTCGGCGCGAAGGCGGTGGCCTCCAGCGTCGAAGGCGGCCTGAAGGGCCTGCTGAAACTCGCGTTCCCCTTCATCCCGGATTGAACCGGCAGGTGCGTTGCCGCCCTGAACCGGCAGTGACAGCCAGCGGAACTGCACGCGCTCTTGCGGCCCGCTCGACAGCAGCGGGAACAGCAACGCGCGCATGGCTCCTCCGATCCACCGCGCCCGGCCACCGTTTCACGGCCGCCTGCGGTGCGCCGCACCGGCATTCCGCAACCGGGCGGGGCAACCCGGCAAGCGCATCCGTGCCGACGGGCGCAGACCGGTCGCGGCGGCTCCGGGAACCCGGGTCGGTCCGCGACGGCTATCCTGTCGACTCCGCCATGCTGGACCGCGACCACGAGGCGCCAAGGCCGGCCCCATGTCCGGGCGGGCGTTCGATGCGACCGCCCGCCACCGCCCGCCCAAGCAAGGGGCGGTGGGAAGACCGGGGAAGCAGGAGCCCGGCGGGCCAGCAGGCGGCACCCCGCCGTCCGTCATGAGAGGTTGCCGTGATCCGTTCCTGCCTGCCCATCATCACCCTGCTGCTGGCCGCCCTGCCGGCGCCGCCGTCCCAGGCACAGAACGCGCCCCGCGACACCGCCGTCACCGCGCCCCTACCGGCGCCCCCGGTCAACGTGCGCGCCCAGCCGCTGGCCAGCGGCGCCGTCACCCGCCAGGTCCAGCTGCCGGCCGAGCCCGGACAGGCCGCGGTCACCGTGCGCTCGATCCAGCCGGACAGCGTGCTCGGCGACTACCGCATCGATTTCGACGCCCTGGACACGGACGGCGACGGCTTCATCAGCCGCGCCGAAGCCCAGGCCAACCCCGCCCTCGCCGATGAATTCAACGCCCTGGACACCGCCCGCCGCGGCAAGCTCAGCCGCGAACAACTGGCCGGCTGGCTGCGGCGGTAACCGCGGACAGCGCTCCACCGCGGCCACGGCCCGGCGCTGCACGATCGCCGCAACCTGCCTCCTGTAGAGCGGGGCCACGCCCCGCTGGAGCATTACCCGCCAGGCCCCGCCGGGCACGGCCCGGCGCTACACGATCCCCGCGACCCGCCCCTGTAGAGCGGGGCCACGCCCCGCTGGGGCATTCCCGGACAAGCCCGCCGGGCACGGCCCGGCACTGCACGATCGCCGCGGCCCGCCCCTGTAGAGCGGGGCCACGCCCCGCTGGAGCATTACCGGCCAGGCCCGCCGGGCACGGCCCGGCGCTGCACGATCGCCGCGGCCCGCCCCTGTAGAGCGGGGCCACGCCCCGCTGGAGCATTACCGGCCATGCCCGCCGGGCACGGCCCGGCGCTACACGATCGCCGCAACCTGCCTCCTGTAGAGCGGGGCCACGCCCCGCTGGGGCATCACCGGTCAGGCCCGCCGGCGCGCATCCTCCGCCGGCGGCGCCCGCAGCGCTACAGTCCCGAGGCGCGCCTCCAGAACAGCGACAGCAGTGGCGGCATGCGCCCGGCCAGACCAAGCAGCGTGCCGCGTGCCAGGGTCAGGTGCATCTCGTCGTTGGAGAACACCTTGTTGATCGCGTCGAACCCGTAGGCCGCCACGGTGTTCTCGCTGCGGCGCACCCGCGCCCAGCGGCGCAGGCGGTGGTCCGTGGCCCAGTCCACGCGGCGCTGCCGTGCGTCACGCACCAGCGCGCACAGTCCGGCGACGTCGCGCAGGCCCAGGTTGACGCCCTGCCCGGCCAGCGGGTGCACCACGTGCGCGGCGTCGCCCAGCACCAGCACGCGGCCGGCGACATAGTCGCTCGCCAGTTGCCGGCGCAGCGGGAAGGCCGCGCGCGGCGAGGCCGCACGCATCGCCCCCAACCGCCCGGCGAAGGCCCCGGTCAGTTCGCGGCCGAAGGCTTCGTCGTCCAGCGCCAGCACCCGTTCGGCCTCGGCGTCGGGCAGGCTCCAGACGATGGAGCTGCGGTGGCGCGCCACCGGCAGCACCGCCAGCGGGCCGGTATCGAGGAAGCGCTGCCAGGCGGTGGCCTCGTTCGGGCGTTCGCTGTCGACATACCCGACCACGCCGCGCTGGCCATAGTCGTGGCGTGCCACGGCCAGTCCGGCCAGGGTCCGCAGGGTGGACTCGGCGCCATCGGCGGCGATGGCCACGGCCGCGTCCACGCGGCGCCCATCGTCCAGCCGCAGGCGCACGCCCTCCCCGTCCTGCTCCATCGACTCGACCCGCGCCGGGCAGTGCAGCTGCACGCCGGCGGCCGGCAGCGCCGACCACAGCCGGTCCACCAGCAGGCCGTTCTCGACGATCCAGCCCAGTTCGCGGCGCCCCAGCGCATCGGCGTCGAAGGCCAGCTCGCCGCCACCGGCCGCATCCCACACCCGCATGCGCAGGTAGGGGTGCGCCCGCGCCTGCGTCACCTGCGGCCACACGCCCAGCGCTTCCAGCAGCGCCGCGTTGTCGTGGGCGAAGGCGAACACCCGCAGGTCCGGCCGCTGCGCCGACCACGGCGCGGGCTCGCGGCCTTCCACCAGCGCCACCTGCAGGCCCTCGCCGGCCAGCGCCAGCGCACAGGCGGTGCCGACCACGCCACCGCCGACCACGGCCACATCCAGGCGTCCACGCCGGCTCATTGCACCGCGCTCCTGCACAGCTCGGGCACCTGCCCGCGGAATCCCATCGCGCCACCGACCAGGAAGGACTGCAGCGGGGCCGCCTGTGCGGCGGCCACCAGGCCCAGGCTGCGCAGCGGCCGCAGCAGCGGCGCCGCGTTGCCGGTCAAGCGCGCCAGGCCGTCGGAGAAGGCCAGGGTCTGCTCGCGGTCGGGGCCGCGGCGCTGACCATAGGCCCGCAGCAGGTCGTCGGCCCCGGGATCCTGCGCGGCATCGCCGATCAACTCGGCCAGGGTCAAGGCGTCGCGCAGGCCCAGGTTGAAGCCCTGCGCCCCCAGCGGGTGGATGGTCTGCGCGGCGTTGCCCAGCAGCAGCGCGCGCGCGCCGACCAACTGCTGCGCCAGCACCTGGATCAGTGGATAGGCGCTGCGCGGGCCGCTTTCCAGCAGCCGCCCGGCACGCCAGCCGGCCGCGGCCTGCAGCCGCTCCAGCCAGTCCGCGTCGTCCAGCGCCATCACCGCCTCGGCAGCGTCGCGGGCCACGCCATGCACCACGCCGTAATGGCGGTCGCCGCGCGGCAGCAGGGCGGTCGGGCCGGTGTCGGTGAAGCGCTCCCAGGCGGTGCCGTCCGGAGCCTTGGCCGCGCGCAGCCGCGCCACGAACAGGGTCTGCAGGTAGTCGTACTCGCGGGCCGCGATGCCCAGCGCCTGCCGCACCGCGCTGCGGGTGCCGTCGGCGCCGACCACCAGCCGTGCGCGCAACCGACGCTCGCCCGCCGCGTCGGCGATCCGTACCTCGCGGCGGCCGTCGGCGCACTCGCCCAGCCCGACGAATGTCGCCGGGCGGTAGCGGCTCAGGTGCGCCAGGTCGCCGAGCCGTGCCTCCAGCGCGCGGCCGAAATCGCGCGCCACCACCACCTGGCCGAATTCCTCGCGGCCGTAGTCGCCCGCCTCCAGCAGCACGCGGCCAAAATCGCCGGCGCGGCTGACATGGATACGGCGGATCGGCCCCGGCGGCCCTTCCAGCCGCTGCATCACGCCCAGTGCGGTGAGCGCGTTGACCGTGGCCGCGGCGAAGCTGAGGTTGCGCTGATCGAACACCGCCGGCAGCTCGCCGGCCGGTGTGGCCTCCACCAGCCCCACGTCCAGTCCCAGCCGGTCCAGCGCGATGGCCAGGCTGGCACCGACCAGCCCGCCACCGACGATCACCACATCATGAAGGTCGCTCATGCCGCCATGATAAAGGGTCCGCCACGCGCGGCGCGCAGTGCCGCCCCGGGGCTCCGCTCCGCGTCTGTGGCTAGAATGGCCCCCGGGTTCCGCTGGACTTCCACCGCCATGACCGCCAACGTCCAACGCGCGTTCGTCCTGTCCCTGCTGGTGCTGCTGATGGCCGGCACCCGCATCAACCACTTCGTGCCGGTCCCGGACGCATCCTGGGCGGTGTTCTTCATCGGCGGTTTCCACCTGCGCGGCTGGACCCGCTGGGCGTTCCCGCTGCTGATGGCGCTGGCGGTCGCCATCGACTGGGCGGTGATCAGCCGCCAGGGCATGGACTTCTGGGGCCACTACTGTGTCTCGCCAGGCTACTGGGCCCTGGTGCCGGCCTACTTCGCGATGTGGGCGGGCGGCATGCTGCTGCGCCGCGGATATGCCGGCGCCGGCTGGCCGGCGCTGGGCCGGTTCGCCGCGCTGCTGGTCGGCGCCGTCGCGCTCTGCCACCTGATCGCCCAGGGCGGCTTCTACTGGACCACCGATGCCGTCGCCGAGCCGACCCTCGCCGGCTGGCTCAAGAACTACAGCGACTGGCTGCTGCCGTACCTGCGGACCGCCGCGCTGTACGCCGGCGCCGCCGCACTGGCCCAGGCCGCCGCCGAGGCGCTGGCGCGCCAGCCGGCCCACGGCCGCATCGCCCACTGAGCCCGGGCGCCGCACCATGGGCAACCGGCTGTCCCGCATCTACACCCGTACCGGCGACGACGGCAGCACCGGCCTGGGCGACGGCAGCCGCACCGGCAAGGATGCGCTGCGGGTCACGGCCTACGGCACGGTCGATGAAGCCAACTCGGCCATCGGCGTGCTGCTGGCGGCGCCCCTGCCCGAGCCCGTGCGCGCCCTGCTGACCACCCTCCAGCACCAGCTGTTCGACCTCGGCGGCGAACTGTGCATTCCCGGGCATGCCGCCATCCAGGCCGCCGACATCGACGCCCTGGAACGGCACCTGGACCATTACAACGACAGCCTCCCGCCCTTGAAGGACTTCATCCTGCCGGGCGGCGGCGAAGCGGCCGCGCGCTGCCACCTGGCACGCACCATCGTCCGCCGTGCCGAACGCGAGACCGTGGCCCTGTCACGCAGCGAGAGCGTGCGCGGCGAGGCCCTCCGCTACCTGAACCGCCTGTCCGACCTGCTGTTCGTGCTGGCACGGGTACTGGCCCGCGCCGACGGCCACGGCGAAGTGCTGTGGGACCACGCGCGCCGGCACGCATGAGCCGCGGCAGCCCACCGTTCCCGTAGAGCGGGGCCATGCCCCGCTGTCGCCTTCCCGGCCATGCCCGGCCGGGCATGGCCGGGCGCTACAGTGCTGCCGTATCCCACCTTTCCCGTAGAGCGGGGCCCCGCCCCGCTGGAGCCTTCCCGACAAAGCCCGGCCGGGCATGGCCCGGCGCTACAGCGCTGCCGTACCCACCTTTCCCGTAGAGCGGGGCCCCGCCCCGCTGAAGCCTTCCCGACAAAGCCCCGCCGGGCATGGCCCGGCGCTACGGCGCTGCCGTATCCCACCTTTCCTGTAGAGCGGGGCCCCGCCCCGCTGGAGCCTTCCCGACAAAGCCCCGCCGGGCATGGCCCGGCGCTACAGTGCTGCCGTATCCCACCTTTCCCGTAGAGCGGGGCCCCGCCCCGCTGAAGCCTTCCCGGCCAGGCACGACGCTAGCGACACCCCGGCGCGGGGGGTGCCCGGGCTTCGGTTACAGTGGCGACCATGCTCGTCTTCACCCATCCGGCCTGCCTGGACCATGATCCCGGCCCCGGCCATCCCGAATCGCCGGAGCGGCTGCAGACGGTGCTCGCGGCCCTGCGCGATGCCTTCCCGGACGGGTTGGCGTGGCGCGAGGCACCGACCGCCAAGCTCGGTGAACTGGCCCGCGTGCACACCCGCGAACTGATCGACAGCGTGCTGCAGGCGCAGACCGCCCCCTTGCGCCAGATCGACCCGGACACCTTCACCTCGCCGGGTTCGGCCAGCGCCGCGCTGCACGCCGCCGGGGCCGGCGTCGCCGCGGTCGATGCGGTGATGCAGGGCCCCCGGCGCCGGGCCTTCTGCGCGGTGCGCCCCCCGGGCCACCACGCCACCGCCGAGGCGGCGATGGGCTTCTGCCTGTTCAACAACGTGGCCGTGGCGGCCGCCTATGCCCGCGACTGCCATGGCCTGGAGCGGATCGCCATCGTCGATTTCGACGTGCACCACGGCAACGGCACCCAGGCGATCTTCGAGAACGACCCCCGCGTGGCCTACTGCAGCAGCCACCAGTCAGACCTGTTCCCCTACTCGGGCAGCATGCGCGAGCGCGGGGCCGGCAACATCTGCAACATCCTGCTGCCGCCCGGCAGCGGCGGGTTCCGGTTCCGCAACACCTGGGCCGACGACCTGCTGCCCCTGGTCGACGCCTTCCGGCCGCAGCTGCTGCTGGTCTCGGCGGGCTTCGACGCCCACATGCGCGATCCCCAGGCCGACCTCATGGTGGAAACCGAGGATTTCGGCTGGCTGACCGCGGAACTGGCCGCGCTGGCCGACCGCCATGCCGACGGCCGCCTGGTCTCCCTGCTCGAGGGCGGCTACGACCTGCAGGCGCTGGCCGAATGCAGCGTCGCCCATGTACGGGCCCTGCGCACGGCGGCGGCCGATGCATGAACCCCGGCCCCCGCGTACCGGCGCCCTTCATTGCCCCCATGCGGTCGATGCGGCAAGCTAGCGGCCGTTTTTCCCCGAAACCCATCCGCGTGCGCCGAGCCCTCCGCCTGCTGCCCCTGCCCTTGAGCGTCGCCATCTGCCTGCCGGCGATGGCCAGCGAGAAGCCGGTGAACTGGAACCTGTGCCCGGCCACCGACGCCCTGCCGGCGTTCGACGAGGCCCCCCAGGCCGATCCCACCGCCGCCGCCGCCCGCGACCAGCTCCCCACCGACATCGAGGGCAACCAGCTCTCCGGCACCACCACCGTGCCGCAGTACGAGGGCAACGTGGCGCTCAAGCGCGGCGACCAGTTCATGGGCACCGACAGCCTGCGTTTCGATACCGAGACCGGCAACTACATCGCCGAGGGCAACATCCGCTATTCCGACTCGTCGATCCGACTGACCGCACGCCGTGCCGAGGGCAACCAGGAAACCGACAGCCACAAGATCAGCGACATCCATTACCAGCTGGTGTCACGGCGCGGCAATGGCAGTGCGGACTCGATCGACCTGCAGGGCTCGGTCGGGCAGATGCACCGCTCCACCTACACCACCTGCGCCCCCTCGCAGCCGGTGTGGAAGCTGTCGGCGCCGCAGATCGAGGTGGACAACGAGGAAGGCTTCGGCACCGCGCGCAACGCGGTGCTGCGCGTGGGCAGCGTGCCGGTGATGTACATGCCCTGGTTCAAGTTCCCGATCGACGACCGGCGCATGACCGGCCTGCTCTACCCCAAGCTGAGCCTGTCCGGGCGCAACGGCTTCGATTATGGCCAGCCGATCTACTTCAACCTGGCGCCGAACTACGACGACACCCTGACGCCGCGCTGGATGAGCGAGCGCGGGTTGATGCTGAGCAACGAATTCCGCTACCTCTATGGCGGCGGCCGCGGGCAGCTGGACACGGCGTGGATGCCGAGCGACTCGCTGCGCGACCGCGAGCGCGGCAAGCTCCAGTACCGCGGCTACCACAACCTCGACCGCCACTGGCAAGCGCGCGCGAACCTGTCCTGGGTCAGCGACGAACGCTACATGGAGGACTTCGCCAACCGCCTGATCGGGGTCACCGCCTCCAACCTGCAGAGCACCGTCGGCCTCTACGGCACCGGCCGCACCTGGACCGCCGGGCTGATGGCCGACCGCTGGCAGCTGACCGACTACACGCTGACCGAGCGCGCCCTGCCCTACAACCGCCAGCCGCGCCTGTTCGGCACCTGGGACGACAGCTTCGGCCGCTGGTTCGAAGCGGGGGTCTACGCCGAAGCGGTCCGCTTCACCCACGACGACATCCACCTGAAGCGCCGCAACGCCGAGGGCGAGTACGAGCGCACCGGCAAGCTGGAACGGATGTACGGGGGCTCGCGCCTGGACATCAAGCCCTATGTGTCGATGCCGCTGGCCGGCGCCGCCTGGTACATCACCCCGACCCTGGCCTGGCGCTACACCGCCTACGAGCTGGAGCGCGAGCTGGCCGACGACCTGCGCAGGAAGCAGCTGCAGGCGGCCGGGATCAACCCCGCCACCGCCACGCCCGAGCAGCTGCGCGGGAACACCTCGCCGCACCGCAGCCTGCCCATCGCCAGCCTGGACATGGGCGTGTACTTCGACCGTGAGACGCAGATCGGCGACACCGCCTACCTGCACACGCTGGAACCACGCCTGTTCTACCTGAACACGCCCTACCGCGACCAGAGCGACCTGCCGCTGTTCGACACCCGCGCCTTCACCTTCAGCTGGGGCCAGCTGTTCCGCGACTCCCGCTTCACCGGCGCCGACCGCCAGAACGACGCCAACCAGCTGACCACCGCGGTGACCACGCGCCTGATCCGCCAGGACGACGGCCGCGAAAAGCTGTCCGCCAGCATCGGCCAGATCACCTATTTCGAGGACTCCCGGGCCCGCCTCGACTACACCAACGCCAACGAGCCGATCGTCCAGCAGGGCAAGTCGGCCTGGGTGGCGGACGTCAACTGGGCACTCAACGACCGCTGGACCCTGGGCAGCACCTACCAGTGGAACCCGAAGTACCGCAAGGAAGACCTGGCCAGCGTCCGCGCCCGCTACCTGCTGCCGGAGGACGGGGTGGTCAACCTCGCCTACCGCTACCGCCGCAACCCCAGCACCAACGCCGACCAGCTGCGGCAGGCCGACCTGTCGTTCCTGTACCCGATCAACCCGCGCTGGAGCCTGGTCGGCCGGTACTACTACTCGATGCTGGACCACAAGCCGCTGGAGATCATCGGCGGCGTGCAGTGGGACAGCTGCTGCCTGGCGGTGCGGGCACTGGCCCGCCGCTATGTGCGCAACCGCGAGGGCGACATGAACAATTCGTTCCAGCTCGAGTTCGTGCTCAAGGGCCTGAGCTCGCTCGGCCAGGACACGGACCGCACCTTGCGCCGTGCTATTCTCGGCTACAACCGAGACGACCTGTACCTCGTCCCGCCGAGCAACATCGAGGCGAACGAGGACGACTACGATCCGAACCTGATCCCATGACCAAGACCCTACCTGCCGTCCTCGCCACCCTGCTGGCGTTCGCCGCCGTGTCCGCGCCGGTCGCCGCGCAGCAGACGCAGCCGCTGGACCGTATCGCCGCCATCGTCGACGAGGACGTGATCCTGCAGAGCGAACTGCAGCGCGCGGTCAACAACATCCGTGCCCAGTACGTCGGCCGCGAGCACCAGCTGCCGCCCGAAGGCGTGCTGGAACGCCAGGTGCTCGAGCGCCTGGTGCTGGTCAAGCTGCAGGTGGCCCGCGCCGAGGGCAGCGGCATCCGCGTCGGCGGCGAGGAGCTGAACCACGCCGTGGCCAGCATCGCCCAGCAGAACGGCACCGACGTCGACGGGCTGCGCCAGCGCCTGGCCGCCGACGGCATCGGCTACGAGGACTTCCGCAACTCGGTGCGCGAGGAGATCGTCACCCAGCGCCTGCGCCAGAGCTTCGCGCAGAGCCGCATCAGCGTCAGCGAGGGCGAAGTGGATGCGGCCCTGGCGCAGCAGAACGCCGGCGGCATGCAGTACCACCTGGCGCACATCCTGGTGGCGCTGCCCGATGGCGCCACCGCCGAACAGATCGCCACCGGCCAGAGCAAGATCGACGGCATCAAGGGCCTGCTCGACAAGGGCGAGCTGGACTTCGCGGCCGCCGCGGTGCGCTATTCCGACAGCCCCAATGCACTGGAGGGCGGCGACCTGGGCTGGCGCAGCGTGGACGAGATCCCCAATGCGTTCTCCAACCAGATCAAGTCGATGGCCTCCGGCGACGTGCTCGGCCCGATCCGCGGCCCGAGCGGCTTCCAGTTGCTCAAGCTGGTCGAGGTGCGCGACGCCAACGGCAGCGCCGACACCCATACCGTCACCGAATACCATGCCCGCCACATCCTGGTGCGGGTGACCGACCAGGTGGACGACGCCGCGGCCAAGGCCAGGATCGAGACCCTGCGCGCGCGCATCGCCGGCGGCGCCGATTTCGAGGCCGTGGCCAAGGAATCCTCCGACGACACCAACAGCCGCGGCCAGGGCGGCGACCTCGGCTGGTTCCCGGCCGATGCCTTCGGCCCGGATTTCGGCCGGCAGGTCGAGAGCATCGAGGACGGCGGCGTCGGCGCCCCGTTCCGGACCGACGCCGGCTGGCACATCGTGCAGCGCGTGGCCACCCGCCAGACCGACGTGACCGACGACAACCAGCGCGCGCAGATCCGCGAGACCATCGGCCGCCGCAAGCTGGAGGACGAGTACAACCGCTTCCTGCAGGAGCTGCGCGGCGAGGCCTATGTCAGCTTCCGCACCGGCGACCGCGCCGAAGGCACCGCCGAGCCCGCGCAGGACGCGGACGGCGCCACCACGCCCTGACCGCTCATGCCCGCCATCGGCCATGGGCAGCCCCTGCCGGCCGCCGGCGTGACCGCGGCCGCCACCGGGCGGGCCGGCGCGTGCCGCTCTCCCGGTAACCGCCCGTGACCCCGCGGCTGGCGCTGGTTCCCGGCGAACCGGCCGGGATCGGCCCGGAGCTCTGCATCCACCTGGTCCAGCAGCCGCGCGAGGACTGCCGGCTGCTGGCGTTCGCCGACCCGCAGGTGCTGCGTGCGGCGGCCGACGCCCTCGGCCTGCCGTTGACCCTGCTGCCCGAGGATGCGCCGGCCACCGCCCCGGGCGACCTGCCGCTGCGGCCCCTGCACAACCCGGCACCGACCCGCTTCGGCCAGCCCGATCCGCGCAATGCACGGATGGTCATCGATGCACTGCTCGGCGCGGGCCGGGCCTGCCTGGACGGCGAACTCGACGGCGTGGTCACCGGCCCGGTGCACAAGGCGGCGATCAACGCCGGCGGCATCGCCTACAGCGGCACCACCGAGCTGCTGGCCGGACAGGCCGGCGTGGAGGTGGTGATGATGCTGGCCAACGGGCACATGCGTGTCGCCCTGGCCACCACCCACCTGCCGCTGCGCGAGGTGGCCGACGCCCTCAGCGCCGACAGCCTGCGCCAGGTCATCGCCACCACCCATGCCGCGCTGGCCCGCGATTTCGGCCTGCCCCGGCCGCGCATCGCCGTGCTCGGCCTGAACCCGCACGCCGGCGAGGACGGCCACCTCGGCCGCGAGGAGCTGGACGTCGTCATCCCCCTGCTCGAACGGCTGCGCGGCGAGGGCCTGGACCTGGTCGGCCCGCTGCCGGCCGATACCGCCTTCCTGCCGGCCAAGCTGCGCGGTTTCGACGCGGTGCTGGCGATGTACCACGACCAGGGCCTGCCGGTGCTCAAGTACAGCGGCTTCGAGCAGGCGGTGAACATCACCCTCGGCCTGCCGTATCCGCGCGTGGCGGTCGACCACGGCACCGCCCTGGACCTGGCCGGCACCGGTACCGCCGACCCTTCCAGCCTGCGTGCCGCCGCGACCCTGTGCGCGCGGCTGGCCGCGCACCGTAAAATCCGCCCATGAGCGCCCATCCCCCCACCCCGCGCGCCGGCAGCGGTTTCACCGCCCCGGCGAAGAAGCAGCTCGGCCAGCACTTCCTGGCCGACGCGCACTACGTCGAGAAGATCGTACTCGCGGTCAACCCGAAGCCCGGCGACCGGCTGGTCGAGATCGGCCCCGGCCAGGGAGCGATCACCTTTCCGCTGCTGCGCCGGCACCCGCAGCTGACGGTGATCGAGTTCGACCGTGACCTGATCGCCCCGCTCACCGCCGCGGCCGCGCCGCTGGGCGAACTGAACATCGTCCACCGCGACGTGCTGCAGGTCGATTTCACCGCGCTGGCCGGCGGCACGCCGATCCGCCTGGTCGGCAACCTGCCCTACAACATCTCCTCGCCGATCCTGTTCCACGCCCTGGAGCATGCCCCGGCGATCTCGGACATGACCTTCATGCTGCAGAAGGAGGTCGTGGACCGCATGGCCGCCGCGCCCGGCAACAAGGTCTACGGCCGCCTCAGCGTGATGCTGCAGGCCTGGTGCGAGGTCAGCGCGCTGTTCGTGGTGCCGCCCGGCGCGTTCCGGCCGCCGCCCAAGGTCGATTCGGCGGTGGTGCGCCTGGTCCCGCGCGACCCGGCCACGGTCGGCATCGACGATCCCGTGCATTTCGCCGCGCTGGTCAAGGCCGCGTTCGGCCAGCGCCGCAAGACCCTGCGCAACGCGCTCAGCGGCAAGGTCGACGAGGCCGGCTTCGCCGCCGCGGGCGTGCGCAGCGACGCCCGCGCCGAGCAGCTGGACGTGGTCGATTTCATCGCCCTGGCCAACGCCACCGCCGGCTGACGTCGGTTCCACCCGCTTTTGCTTACACTGCCCGCATGGACGACACCCGCCACTACGCGATCGAGATCGAGGTATCGCCTCGCTTCATCGATGAACAATCGGCGCCCGAGGATGGGCGCTATGCGTTCGCCTACACCATCCGCATCCACAACCGCGGCACCGTGCCGGCGCGGCTGATCGCCCGCCATTGGCGCATCACCGACGGCAACGGCCGTACCGAGCACGTGGACGGCGACGGCGTCGTCGGCGAACAGCCCCGGCTGCGGCCGGGCGAGGAGTTCCGCTACACCTCCGGCGTCATGCTCGGCACCGAGCGCGGCACCATGCAGGGCCACTACGACATGCTGGCCGACGACGGCACCGAGTTCGCCGCGCCGGTGGCGCCGTTCGAGCTGCGCATCCCCAGGACCCTGCACTGATGGCGACCTGGGCGATCGGCGACCTGCAGGGCTGCTACGACATCACCCAGCGGCTGCTGGAGAAGATCAACTTCGACCCGGCCAACGACCGGCTGTGGTTCTGTGGCGACCTGGTCAACCGCGGCGGCCAGTCGCTGGAGACCCTGCGGCTGGTGCATTCACTGCGCGGGAGCAGCGAAGTGGTGCTCGGCAACCACGACCTGTCGCTGCTGGCGGTGGGCGCACGCAGCGAAGAGGAACAGCGCAAGGTCAATCCCGACCTGCAGCGCGTGGTGCTGGCCGAGGACCGCGACGTGCTGCTGGACTGGCTGCGCCAGCAGAAGCTGGTGCATGTCGACCGCACGCTGGGCTGGATGATGTTCCACGCCGGCCTCGCGCCACGCTGGACGGTGGCGCTGGCCGAGAAGCACGCCCGCGAGGTCGAACTGCAGCTGCGCGGCAACGGCTACCGCAAGCTGCTGCGCCACATGTACGGCGACGGCCCGACCTGGGCACCGAACCTGACCGGCCACGAGCGCGCGCGCGCCATCATCAACATCCTGACCCGCATGCGCTACTGCACCCCGCGCGGGCGCATCGGCATGGAGGAGAAGGGCACCCCGGGCACCCAGCAACAGGGCATGTACCCCTGGTTCGAGGTGCCGGGACGGGTCGAGCGCGACCTGAAGATGGTCTGCGGCCACTGGTCGGCGCTGGACCTGACCATCACCCAGGGCGTGCACGCCATCGACACCGGCGCGGTCTGGGGCGGCAAGCTCACCGCCCTGCAGCTGGACAGCGATGAACTGCGGGTGGTGCAGGTACCCGGGCGCGATGTGCCGGCCCCTGCCCCGGGCAGCAAGCCGGCACGCAAACCACCCGCCGACGGACGCCGCAGCGACGCGCCGCCGGACGCCCCCGGCGAACGCCGCGAACCGCGCCGCCGGCATCGCCGGCACCGTGCACACGCCGGCGGCAATGGAAAACCGGGAAGTCCTCCGGGCGGCAACGGCGCTCCTGCACCGTGATCCCCCGCGCCGGCGGCGGCCGGCGCAGTGCTCAGCCCGCCCCGCGGCGCACGTAATGCGCGAAGCGGAAGGGGAAAGCGTGGCGGTCGTCCGCGGGGTGCGCGCGGCTGTCCACTTCCTGCCAGACGGCCGGATCGACCGCGGGGAAGTGCGTGTCCGCGGCGACATCGGCCTCGACCCAGGTCAGGTGCAGGTCGGTCGCCTGGCCGATCAGCAGCCGGTAGATCTCGCCGCCGCCGATCACGCACAGCTCCGATGCGCCTTCACCGGCAGCGATGCGCCGCGCCTCGTCGAACGACGCCACCGCGCGCATGCCGTCGAACGGCACCTGCCCGCGGCGGGTGAGCACCAGGTTGGTGCGCCCCGGCAGCGCGCGCCCCAGCGACTGCGCGGTCTTGCGGCCCATCAGGATCGGCTTGCCGAGGGTCAGCGCCTTGAAGTGCCTGAAATCGTCCGGCAGGTGCCACGGCATGGCATTGCCGTGGCCGATGCCATGGCCGCGGTCGAGGGCGGCGATCAGCGACAGCCGCATCGCCGCGCTCACACCGCCACCGGCGCCTTGATCGCGGGCAGCGGGTCGTAGCCGTCGATGCGGATGTCGTCGTAGGCAAAGCCGAACAGATCGCTCACCTCCGGGTTCAACCACAGCCTGGGCAGCGCCCGCGGTTCACGCGACAACTGCTCGCGGGCCTGCTCGCAGTGGTTGGAATACAGGTGCGCATCGCCCAGGGTATGCACGAAATCGCCCACGCCCAGGCCGGTGGCCTGCGCCACCATGTGGGTCAGCAGTGCGTAGCTGGCGATGTTGAACGGCACGCCCAGGAAGATGTCGCCGCTGCGCTGGTACAGCTGGCAACTGAGCCGGCCGTCGGCGACGTAGAACTGGAACAGGGTGTGGCAGGGCATCAGCGCCATCTGCGGCAGCTCGCCCACGTTCCAGGCGCTGACCACCAGCCGGCGCGAATCGGGGTTGCGCTTGATCTCGTCCACCAGCCACTGCATCTGGTCGATCTGGCGGCCGTCGGCCGCCCCCCAGCTGCGCCACTGCCTGCCGTAGACCGGCCCGAGGTCGCCGTTGGCGTCGGCCCACTCGTCCCAGATCCGCACTTGGTTGTCCTTCAGGTAGCCGATGTTGGTGTCGCCCTGCAGGAACCACAGCAGCTCGTGGATGATCGAACGCAGGTGCAGCTTCTTGGTGGTGACCAGCGGGAAGCCCTGGCCGAGGTCGAAGCGCATCTGCCAGCCGAACACGCTGCGCGTGCCGGTGCCGGTGCGGTCGGCCTTTTCCGTGCCGTGCTCGAGCACGTGCCGCAGCAGGTCCAGGTATTGCTTCATTTTCCGCCTCCGGCGAAGGGCTTCACGCCCCGTCTCCCGCCGGCGGCACCGGCTGCAGGGTCGGGGCGCGCCGCGACAGCGCCAGCAGCGCCAGGCCCAGCACGATCAGCGGCAGGCTCAGCAGCTGGCCGCGGGTGAACCAGCCGAAGGCCAGGTAGACGCCGTTGTCCGGCATGCGCACGAACTCCACCAGGAACCGGAAGCCGCCGTACAGCAGCGCGAACAGCCCGGAGACCGCATAGCGCGGGCGCGGCTTCATCGAATACGCCCACAGCACCGCGAACATCAGCAGCCCTTCCAGCAGCGCCTCGTACAGCTGCGACGGATGGCGCGCATACGGGGCGAGCAGGCCCGCGGCATGGTCCTGCTGGATCTGCGCCGCCGACATCAGCTGCTCCATGGTCGGCAGGCCGGCCGGCACGTCCTTGAGCGGTGCATGCGGAAAGACCACGCCCCAGCCGGCATTGGTGAACTTGCCCCACAACTCGCCGCCGACGAAGTTGCCGAGCCGGCCGAAGCCCAGCCCCAGCGGCACCAGCGGCGCGACGAAGTCCAGGGTGTCGAAGTAGTGCAGCGCGTGCTTGCGGGTCCACCACCAGCCGGCGGCCATGACCCCCAGCAATCCGCCGTGGAAGCTCATGCCGCCCTCCCACACCCGCAGCAGGATCAGCGGGTTGTGCAGGAAATCGGCGGTCGCATAGAACAGCATGTAGCCGATGCGGCCCCCCAGCACCACGCCGAGCATGGCGTAGAACAGCAGGTCGGAGAAGCCGTTCATGCCCACGCCGGGCAGCCGCCCGGCGCGGATCCGGCTGCGCCCCAGCCACCAGGCGGCGGCGAAGCCCAGCAGGTACATGATGCCGTACCAGTGCACCTTGATCGGCCCGAGGGAAAAGGCGATCGGGTCTATGTCGTGGAGGTAGATCATGCAGGCGGGTCCGGCGGACGAGCCCCTATTCTCAGGGCAGCGCCGCCGGGGCTCAACCGCCGCTTCAGCCGAGCACCTGTGGCCGGTCCGGAAGCTCGTTGCCGCGCGCCTGGCCGGGGAGGGCCGGGTACGGCCCGGCCAGCAGCCGCGAGACCTCCGCCACGGTCGCCCGTACCGCGGCCTCCAGCTCGCCCGCGCGCTGGCGGCGGCCGAAGTCCTCGCACAGCCGCTGCCACTGCCGCGCGTCCACGTGCGCGTGCAGCCCGCGGTCGGCGACGATCTCGATGGCATGGTCGGCCAGCAGCAGGTAGACCAGCACGCCGTTGTTGGCCTCGGTGTCCCAGGTGCGCAGCAGCGCGAAGGCCTGCTCGGCGCGCTCGCGCGGCGTCACCCCGCGCCACAGCGCCGCCAGCGGCAGGTCCGCCTCGACCGCGAACATGACCTGTCCGGAATGGGTGCGCTCGCCATCGGCGATGGCGTCGGCGATGCGTTCCAGGCATGCCTCGGAGAACCGTGCATGCGCCGAGCCCGCGAACAGGTGCCGCAGCCAGCGCATCACCAGCTCCCCGAGGCGCCACCGCCTCCGGAGCGTCCACCGCCACCGGACCAGCCGCCTCCCCCGCCGAAACCGCCGCCACCGAAACCGCCGCGGCCGATGCCGCCGCCGCGGGCGAAGCCGCCCGACGACATTCCTCCCAGCGCCAGGAAGGCGCCTGCCGCCGCGGCGATGCCGGCACCGGCCAGCGACAGCAGCAGGCCGCCACCGAGGCCGCCCAGCAGCGCGGCGAGCACCGCCCTCGAGGGTCGCGAGCGGCGCGCGAACAGCACCCGCGCCAGCAACGAGGCCGCCGCACCGATGAACAGGGCGAAGACGAAGACCGCGTCGCCCTCGCCGCTCCCGCGGTTGCTGGCCACCGGCGCCGGCAATGCCTCGCCGTCGATCAGCCCGGCCAGCACGGCGCTGGCCGCGGCGATGCCGCCGGCATAGTCGCCATCGCGGAAAGGCGGTGCCAGGTATTCCTGGATCACCCGGTTGGCGACCGCATCGGGAATGGCGCCCTCCAGGCCATAACCGGGCTCGATGCGCACCCGGCGGTCGTCCTTGGCCACCAGCAGCAGCACGCCGTCGTCCACGCCCTTGCGGCCCAGGCCCCACTGCTCCATCACCCGGGTCGCGTACTGGGCGATGTCCTCCGGCCGGGTACTGGGCACGATCAGCACCTGCAGCTGGCTGCCCTTGCGCTGCTGCAGGGCCAGGGCCTGCTGCACCAGCGCCTGCCGCTGCGCCGCGTCCAGGGTGCCGGTGGTGTCGACCACCGGCGAATCCAGCGGCGGGATCGGTGCCTGCGGCTGCGCCACGGCCACGCCCATCCCGCCCGGGCCGAGCAGCAGCACCCACAGCAGCAGCGCGCGCAGCAGGCCGGCCATCGGCTCAGTGCGCCGGCGGCGGCGGCGTGCCGAAGTCCACCGCTGGCGGCTGCGCGATCTGCGCCTCGTTCTCGACGGTGAAGTTCGGCTTGGCCGGGTAGCCGAACAGCTTGGCGGTGATGACCTGCGGGAACGAGCGGATGTAGGTGTTGTAGTCCTGCACCAGCTGGATGTAGCGGCCACGCGCGACCGTGATGCGGTTCTCGGTGCCTTCCAGCTGCGCCTGCAGGTCGCGGAAGTTCTGGTCCGACTTGAGCGTGGGGTAGTTTTCGCTGACCACCAGCAGCCGCGACAGCGCGCTGCCCAGCTCGCCCTGCGCCTGCTGGAACTGCCGCAGCGAGCCCGCGTCATCGGCATTGACCTGGATCTGCCCGACCCGCGAGCGGGCATCGGTGACCTCGGTCAGCACCTGCCGCTCCTGCTGGGCATAGCCCTGCACGGTATTGACCAGGTTGGGGATCAGGTCGGCGCGGCGCTTGTACTGGTTGAGCACTTCGGACCAGCCGGCCTTGACCGCTTCGTCCTTCTGCTGGATGGCGTTGTAGCCGCAGCCGGAAAGCAGCCCGGCAAGCAGGGCGAGCGTGGCCAGTCGGAAAAAGGGGCGCATGGCGGGTTCCTCGGCTCTCGGGAAGACCGAGCATGCCACGCGCGGCGTGCAGGCGTGGCGACGTCCCGCCGGGCCGGCGTGTCCCGCCCGTGCGTCAGGCGCGCTCGGCGCGGCGCCGCATCAGCAGGTTCAGCCACTCCACCAGCACCGAGAACCCCATCGCCGCGTAGATGTAGGGCTTGGGCACATGCACGTCCAGGCCGTCCAGCACCAGCACCACGCCGACCAGCAGGATGAAGGCCAGCGCCAGCATCTTCACGGTCGGGTTGGCGTCGATGAAGCGGCCCAGCGGATTGGCCGCCAGCAGCATCACCGCCACCGCCAGCAGGATCGCGCAGACCATCACCGGCACATGGTCGGCGATGCCCACCGCGGTGATCACCGAGTCCAGCGAGAACACGATGTCGATCACCGCGATCTGCGCGATCACCATGCCGAACACCGCCGACGCCTTGGCCGCGTCCGGCGCGGCTTCCTCGGCCCCGGCGATCAGCTCGCGGATCTCGGCGATGCCCTTGTAGAGCAGGAACAGGCCGCCGACGATCAACACCAGGTCGCGGATCGAGATGGCCATCCCGGCCACGGTGAACAGGGTGTTCTCCATGTGCGCCAGGTAGGCCAGCGACACCAGCAGCAGGATCCGGGTGATGCAGGCCACGGCGATGCCCAGGCGGCGGGCGAAGGGCCGCCGCGCCTCGGGCAGGCGGCTGACCGCGATGGAGATGAACACCAGGTTGTCGATGCCCAGGACGATTTCCAGCGCGCTGAGCGTGAACAACGTCAGCCAGACGTTCGGGTCGGCAAGCAATTCCAGAGACATGGGGGGAGCAATCCTTCAGGGGAAACCATCGACAACCGCGTGTGCAGGCAGCCTCAGAACAACCGGGGCAGCAGGATCAGACTCCAGCACAGCAGCACGTTCATCATCAACACGAACACCGCCGCCGAGCCCATGTCCTTGGCCCGCCCGGCCAGGACGTGGTACTCCGGGCCGTAGCGTTCGATCACCGCCTCGATCGCCGAATTGGCCAGCTCCATGGCCATCACCAGCAGCATCGAGCCGACCAGCAGTACGCGTTCGACCGGGGTCTGCCCGAGCCACAGCGCCACCGGCGCCAGCACCAGGAACAGGCACACTTCCAGGCGGAACGACGACTCGTGGCGCCAGGCCGCGGTCAATCCCTGCCAGGACCAGACCGCCGCCTTGAGGATGCGTCCCGGGCCGCGGGGCAGGTGGCCGGTGCCGTCAGCCACGGCCGGTGTCCCTCGTCGCCGCGCGACGGGAAGGGAGGGATGCGGAAGTACCGGAAAACGTCATGGCCACGGGACCAGTGCGTGAAGACAACGCGCGATTCTGCCACAAGCGTCTTTTCCCGGCGCCCCGGTGCGCCCCCCGGCCACGGGGCCGCACCTGTGCAGGAAGGGCATGGACGCACCCGCCATCCATAACGGTGGGTTATGCGCAGGCAAGCGAATGCGATTGGTGCCGCGCCTGCTTCCGTGGCTATGGTGACGTGCATGCCCCATGCGTCCTGCTGCGGTGCGGCAGAACGGCCCGCCTCGGCGCCGCCGTGCTGTCCGGGTTACCGTGGCTCCGCTGGCTCCTTACCGGCACCCCGGGATGGCGGAAAAATCGGCGTCGGGCATCAACCTGTATGCCATCCGTCAAGCGGACGGGCCGGCCCCCGCCGGACTGCCCTTGGCTCCGTCCCCTCCCCCCTAGTGTTGCGGAGCCACATTTCCCAGGCAGTTCCCCCCCGGCGGCGCCGGCCCTCCGCCGGACGTCACCCCAGATTCCTGCACTGGCAGGACATGAGGTACTGATTCGATGATCCAACTCGATGCCGTTCAGACGATCGCCTTCGGCGGCCTGACCCTGTTCGCCGGTTATGCACTGTGCCGGGCGATCCCGGTGCTGCGGCGCTACAACCTGCCCGAACCCGTCGTCGGCGGCCTGCTGGTGGCGCTGCTGGTGTGGTGGGCGCATGCACGCGGGACCACGCTGTTCGAGCTGGACACCAGCCTCAAGGTGCCGTTGATGGTGGCCTTCTTCACCACGCTGGGCATGAACGCCAGCCTGCGTCTGCTGCGCATCAGCGGCCGCCAGGTGATGGTGTTCCTGCTGCTGGCCGGCGGCTTCGCGGTGGTGCAGAACCTGGTCGGCATCAGCGTGGCCTGGCTGTTCGACCTGCACCCGATGTTCGGCGTGCTGGCCGGCTCGGCCACCCTCACCGGCGGCCCCGCCACCGGCATGGCGTTCGCACCGCTGTTCGAGAAGGCCGGCCTGCACGGTGCCGAGACCCTGGCCATCACCGCGGCGATGGCCGGCATCATCTGCGGCGGCGTGGTCGGTGGACCGGCCATCACCGTGCTGATGCGCCGCTTCAACATCAAGGGGCCGGCCGCGGCCGGCGCCGATGGCAGCGGCGAGGCCGACGAGAGCATAAACGTCCGCTTCGCCAACGAATCCGCGCGCGAGTTCGACGCGCTCAAGAGCATCGTGGTGCTGTTGATGGCGATGTGGCTCGGCGCCTGGGTCAGCCAGTCGTTCGAGAACATCGGCCTGACCCTGCCGTCCTACATCGGCGCGATGCTGGTCGGCGCGGTGGTGCGCAACATCGACGACTACACCGGCCTGTTCAAGCTGTCGGTGGCCACCACTGACCTGATCGGCAACATCTGCCTGGCGCTGTTCCTGGCCGTGGCGCTGATGGACCTGCGGCTGTGGGAGCTGGCCGGCATGGGCCTGCCGCTGGTGGTCAACCTGGTCATCCAGGTGGTGCTGGTGGCGCTGTTCGCGGTGCCGATCTACTACATCATGGGCCGCGACTACGACGCGGCGGTGATGGGCGGCGGCTTCATCGGCTTCATGCTCGGCACCACCGCCAATGCCATGGCGGTGATGCGCCGGCTGGTGCAGCGCTACGGCGTCGCGCCGCGGGCGTTCCTGGTCGCGCCGCTGGTCGGCGCCTTCTTCATCGACTTCGTCAACGCGCTGATCATCACCGGCTTCATCAACTTCTGGCCGCGCTGACCCGCACCGCCGGACACGTTCCACCCAGGGCCGGCGCAAGGCGGCCCTGCTGGTTTCCGGTCCCGTACATCCGGCGCGCGCGGCACCGGACGGCCTCCGCCCCGGACTGCGTCGCGACCATCGCCGCGCGGGGTCCCCCTGCCCCGTCCCGCGCATGCCGCTTCCGCGGCCGGCGAAGGTACCGGCGACGGTGCCGGGCACGCCGGCGGCCTTGCAGCCCGCGCTTTCGCCCGGGATCCAGCCATCGGCACCGGCGAAACGCCCGTCCCCGAGCACTCCTCGATGGCCGCATCGTGCAACGGCATGCGGCCGTCAGCGCCGAGCCGATGCCTGCGCACCCCGTCCCCGTACGCCGGGCATGGCCGGACTTCCCGCCGTACCGCGCCCATGCGCGGAAGGCGGCACCGGCCGCGGCCCTGCCGCCGGACACAAGCGGTCGCGGACGGACAGGGCCGGCCCCCGGCCGGCCGTCGATGCGCCCGGTAGACATGCGGAAGGAAACATCCCACCGCCCGAGCGGCGGTAGGCAGGCACGCAACCGCGGGACGCCGGCGGTCCGACGCCGGCGCCCCGCCGGTTATTGGGCCGCGGACCCGGCGCCCGGGCGCCGTGGATCGGCCGCGCCCTGCACGCCGTCCTCGGCGACCAGCAGGCTCTGCGTGCTGCCGATGGTCTCGTCGCTCTCGATGCGGTGGCCCAGCGCCTCCAGCAGGCGCAGCGTATCCGGGCTGAAGCCGCGCTCGACCTGCAGCCGGCCACTGGCCATGTCCTGGTGGATGCGCGGCTGGTGGGTGGCCTCGGCGATGTTCATCCCGAAATCGACCACGTCCACGATCGTCTGCATCACCGTGCCGGGAATGGTGTTGCCGCCCGGACTGCCGGTCACCAGCCAGGCCCGGCCGTCGCGCAGCACCAGGGTCGGCGACATGCTCGATACCGGCCGCCGGCCGGGCTGCAGCGCATTGGCCACGGTGCCGCCGGGGGTCGCGGACGCCGCCAGCTGCGCGCGCAGGGAGAAGTTGCCGATCAGGTTGCCGAGCAGGAAGCCGGTGCCCTCGGCCATCACCCCGGCACCGAAATCCGAGCCGAGGGTGAAGGTGTTGCTGACCGCGTTGCCGTCGGCGTCGATCACCGAGAAGTGCGTGGTCTGCGGGCTCTCGTAGGGGCCCGGATCGCCGGCCGTCAGGGCGGTGGCGTCCAGTGCGCGCGTCGCCGAGAAGGACGTCCAGCGCGCCTGCGCATAGGCCTTGGACACCAGCCCGTTGACCGGCGCGGCGACGAAGGCCGGATCGCCGGCATGCCGGGCACGGTCGGCCCAGGCCAGCTTGATGGCTTCGGCCATGGCGTGCAGCGCCGCCGCCGACCCGGCCCCGTGTGCGGCCAGGTCCTCCTGCTCGAGCAGGTTGAGCATCTCCAGCACGCTCGCACCGCCGCCGCTGCTGGGCGGCATGGTCACCACCTCGCGGCCGCGGTAGAGAGTGCGCAGCGGCTCGCGCTCGATGGCGCGGTAACCCGCCAGGTCGTCGAGACCGATCAGGCCGCCGTGGCGCTGCATCGCCGCCGCCAGCCGCTGCGCGATCGGGCCGCGGTAGAACGCATCCTCGCCGTCGCGCGCGATCAGCCGCAGCGATTCCGCCAGGTCCGGCTGGCGCAGGCGCTCGCCCTCGCGCAGCGCGCTGCCGTCGGCATGCAGGAACACCCCTGCACCGGCGGGACTGCGCGCCAGCCGTGCACGCCCCCAGTCCAGGGCGAAGGCCTCGTCGCGGCTGAGCACCACGCCGTCCTCGGCCAGCGCGATCGCCGGCTGCAGCAGCCGTGCCCACGGCAGGCGCCCGTGGCGGCGATGTGCCAGCGCCAGGCCGGCGACGGTGCCGGGCACGCCGGCGGCCTTCCAGCCCGCGCTTTCGCCCTGGATCCGGCCATCGGCACCGGTGAAACGCGCCAGGGTGGCGGCCGCCGGCGCCATCGAGCGGTAGTCGATGGCCACGCTGCGGCCATCGGCCGCGTCGTGCAGCAGCATGTAGCCGTCACCGCCGATGTTGCCCGCGCGCGGCAGCAGCACCGCCAGCGCGAACCCGGTGGCCACCGCGGCATCCACCGCGTTGCCCCCGTCGCGCAGCACCTGCGCGCCGATCTCGCTGGCGCGCTGGTTCTGGCTCACCACCATGCCGCGGGCCGCGTGGTCGGGCTTGTGGATGGCCGGGTAATTGAGTAGTTGCCGGGGCTGGGCCTGGGCCTGCAGCAGCGCCGGAGACGCCAGCAGCAGGCAGGCGAGCAGGGCGCGGGCGGAGAAGGTCCTGGACGGCCTGCGGGTGCTGTTTCCACACATGAAATCTTCCCTCCTGTCGAGAAAAGCGCATGGCGACGCAAGCAACCATGCGGCCATGGTCGAGCATGGCTGCTGCCCCCGGGCTTGTCCCGCAGGTTTACAGGCACCGGGCATAGCTGAGAGCTATGGTCCGTGCGCCCCGGCAGACTCCCGGACACGCACGGCATCCGCCCCTCCAGGCGGCCCTCCCGAGGCCCATAGCCTTGGGTTATCGGGGGGGTATCGAATGTGATTTTTGCCGCTTACGCCATGCGGCTACTCTCCTTCCATGCCATACCTTGCGTTCTCATCGGACACCCGCCGGTCCGCCGGACGGCGGGCCGCACACCCGCACCGCCGCGCTGGCGCCCTCCTCTGCCTGGCGCTGTTCCTGGGCCTGGCCGGATGCCGTGCGGAACCGGCCGGCGACCGCCCGCCGCAAGCCGCCGTCGCCGCTCCCGGCGGGTCCGGCGCGCTGGTCGTCGCCGCCCACCCGCTGGCGGCCAAGGCCGGTGCCGACGTGCTCGAACGCGGCGGCAGCGCGATGGACGCGGCGCTGGCGGTACAGCTGATGCTGGGACTGGTGGAGCCGCAGAGCTCGGGGATCGGCGGCGGCACCGTGCTGCTCGCCTACGACGCCCGCAGCGGCCAGGTCAGCGGCTACATCGGCCGCGAGCAGGCGCCGGCCGCGGCCGGCCCCGGCTGGTTCGACGATGCCCAAGGGCAACCGCTGGCACGCGCCGACGCCATGCTTTCCGGCCGCGCCACCGGTGTCCCCGGCACCCTCGCCACGTTCGCCCTGGCGCTCCAGGAACACGGCCGGCTGCCGTGGGCGCAGCTGTTCGACGGCACCATCGCCACCGCCGAGCACGGTTTCACCGTCACCAAGCGTCTGGAACAGCACATCCACGGCCGCTTCCCGCAGGCATCCAGCGCCGACGTCCGCCGTTTCTTCGATGACGGCCACGGCGGCCTGCTGCAGGCCGGCGACACCCTGCGCAACCCGGCCTACGCCGCGACCCTGCGGACCCTCGCCGCCGGCGGCGCCGATGCCTTCTACCGCGGTGCGCTGGCCCGGGCCATCGTCGCCCGCACCGCCGACGCCCCGCGTCCCGGCGCGATGACCCTGGACGACCTGGAAGGCTACCGTGCCGAGAAGGTCGCACCGCTGTGCCGTCCGCTGCGCGGCTACCAGCTGTGCTCGCTGCCGCCGCCGGCCAGTGGCGTGGGCGTGCTGCAGCTGATGGCCCTGCTCGACGGCACCGACATCGCCCAGCGCGGCGCCGACGACCCGCAGGCCTGGTTCCTGTTCGCCGAGGCCAGCCGCCTGATGTATGCCGACCGCGACCGCTACGTCGGCGACCCGCGCTTCACCGAGGTTCCGGTCGAAGGCCTTCTCGCACCCGGCTACGTCGCGTCACGGCGCGCACTGATCGGCCCGCGGGCGGCCACCGCGGCACCCGCCGCCGGCCGCCCCGCCGGTGCGCCGGCGGTCCCGGCCGATACCACCGACGAACCCGGCGGCACCAGCCACTTCGTGGTCGTGGATGCCGACGGCAACGCCGTCTCGGTCACCACCACGATCGAATCGTTCTTCGGCTCGGGACGCATGGTCGAGGGGTTCTTCCTCAACAACCAGCTCACCGACTTCGCCTGGGACCGCAAGGACGGACGCCCCGGCATGGCCAACGCCATCGCCGGCGGCAAGCGCCCGCGCTCGTCGATGTCGCCGCTGCTGCTGCTCGATGGCGACGGCCGGCTGGCCGGTGCACTGGGCTCGCCGGGCGGCTCGGCGATCCCGGCCTACATCGGCAAGACCCTGGCCGGCCTGCTCTACTGGGACCTGCCGCTGGACCAGGCGGTGGCGCTGCCCAACCTGGTGGCACGCGGCACCCGCTTCGATGGCGAAGCCGAGCGCTTCTCCCCGGCCCTGCGTACCGCGCTGCGCGAGCGCGGCGTGGATGTCCGCGCCGGCTCCGGCGAGGACTCCGGGCTGCACGGCATCTTCCTGCGCGACGGCCGCTGGGAATGGGCCGCCGACCCCCGCCGCGACGGCACCGCCGCCTTTCCCGCCCCCCGGACCCCCGATGCAACCCCTTGACACCCACGGCGAGCCCGCCGGCGCCGACCTCGTGGTCGTGGGCGCCGGCGTCGTCGGCCTCGCCACCGCCTATGCCGCCGCGCGCCGCGGCCTGTCCGTACTGCTGCTCGACCGTTCGGAGGGCCCGGTGCAGGGCACCTCGTTCGCCAATGGCGCCCAGCTCAGCTACGCCTATACCGACGCGATGGCCGGCCCGTCCACCTGGAAGCAGCTGCCGTCGATGCTGTTCGGCCGCGACGGCGCGTTCCGCACGCGCTGGTCGGCCGATCCCGACTTCTGGCGCTGGGGCCTGTCGTTCCTGCGCCAGACCAGTGCCGCGCGGCTGCAGGCCAACACCCTGGCGACGCTGGAGCTGGCGCTGGAATCGCGCACCGCGCTGCACGCCCTGCTGCAGCGCCACCCGATCCCGTTCTACCACGCGACCTCGGGCAAGCTGCACGTCTACCACGATGCCCAGGCCCTGCAGGGCGCCCGCGCGATGATGGCGGTCAAGCGCCCGTTCGGCGTCGAACAGCACCTGCTCGATGCCGGCCAGGCCATCGCCGCCGAGCCGGCACTGGCGGCGATGCCCGGTATCGCCGGGGCGGTGCACTCGCCGCAGGAAGAGGCCGGCGACCCGTTCCTGTTCGGGGTCGGGCTGCTGCAGGTCCTGCAGAAGCACTACGACGTGCGCACCCGCTTCGGGTTCGACCTGCGGCACCTGCAGCGCCGCGGGCGCGAATGGCTGCTGCAGTCCTGCACCGGCGAGGCGATCCAGGCCCGCCGGGTGGTGGTGTGCACCGGCATCGACGGCGCCGCGCTGCTGCGCCCGCTGGGTGTGCGGGTACCGCTGATGGCGATCAAGGGCTATTCGTTCACCGCGCCCTGCGGCGCCAACGCTCCGACCGCCAGCATCACCGACACCTCGCGCAAGCTGGTCTTCTGCCGGCTCGGCGACCGCATCCGCGTCGCCGGCCTGGCCGACCTCAACCACTGGGACCCGAAACCCGACCCTGCGCGCATGGAGCAGCTGATCGCCATGGCCCGCGCCTCGATGCCCGAGGCGGCCGACTATGCGCTGGCCGCGAACCGCTGGGCCGGGCTGCGCCCGGTGCTGCCATGGTCCTCGCCGATGATCGCCAACGTCGGCGACGGCCTGGTGTGCAACCTCGGCCACGGCATGCTCGGCTGGACCCTGGCCATGGGCAGCGGCGAACGCGCACTCGCACTGGCGGCCGCCCGGTGAGCCGCCGACCGCGGGCGGTCGTCAGCACCGTCCGCATCGACTAGGATCAGGCCATGCGCCTGCGCCAGATCGAAGTCTTCCACGCCATCTACACCACCGGGTCGATCAGTGCCGCGGCCCGCTCGCTGCACGTCTCCCAGCCCTCGGTGAGCAAGGTGCTGCACCACACCCAGTACCAGCTCGGCTTCGAGCTGTTCAAGCTGGTGCGCGGACGCCTGGTCGCCACCGACGAGGCGCATGCGCTGTTCGTGGAGGTCAAGGACATCTACGGGCGGATGCTGTCGCTGCGCAAGGCGGTGAGCAACATCCGCGACATCGGCGGCGGGCACATCCGCCTGGCGGTGGTGCCCTCGCTCGGCCAGCACGTGGTGCCGGGCGCGATCACCGCCTACCGGCAGCGCCACCCCGACATCACCTTCGACGTGCAGACGCTGCACCACGGCGACCTGTTCCAGGCGCTGTACGAACGCGAATGCGACATCGCCATCGCCTACAACCCGCCGCAGCACCCGCGCATGCAGCGGCGGGTGCTGGGCCAGGGGCAGCTGATGCTGCTGTTCGACACCAGCCAGTGGCCCGATCCGCCGGCGCGGATCCCGATGCGCTGGCTGCAGGACCGCGACATGGTCGGCATGGCCAGCAGCGGTCCCATCGGCGACCTGTTCGCCAGCGAAGTGGAGCACCAGGGCATCCATATCCGCGAAGTGGTCTCCAACCAGACCTACGCGCTGGCGGCGGCGCTCACCCGCTGCGGCGCGGGCATGAGCGTGATGGACGAGTTCACCGCCTGCGCCAACGCCGGTGGCCGCCTGCTGGCGCGCCCGCTGGAGCCGGCCATCGACTTCCGCATCGAATGCGTGCACCTGGAGGACCGGCCGCCGTCCAAGCCGGCCATCGAGTTCATCCGCCAGTTCCAGCGCAGCCTGGCCGAGAACCGCGACGGCCCCGACGCCGGCTGACAGCCCGGCGCGCGCAGGCCGCGCCGCTCACCCCGGGATGCGGTCCATGCGGATGCGGTTGGCGAACAGCGAGAACGCCAGCGTGCCGGCCAGGCCGTTGGCGCGCTGCAGCCACGGCGGCAGCCAGCGCGGGGGCGCCAGCACCCCGGCCTCGAACAGCGGCGCCAGCGCCTCGACGTCGCCCAGGGTCATCTTGCCGGCGAACAGCCAGTGGCAGTACCGCAGCTTTTCCTCGCGCAGCATCCGCCGGAAGAAGGTGTGCACCGCCACCAGCCCGTGCAGGTACACGGTGTCCTTGTTGAACGCCCCGCCGCCGGTCGCCGGAACCCCGCGGAATACCCGCTGCGCCGAGGCGAAGCTGTCGGGCATGGGTTGCCCGGCCGCCCGGAAGTAACGGAACACCTCGATGAAATCCGCCCCTTCACGCGCCATCGCGATCGCCTCGATACGCAGGCTGATGCGCTTCAGGCGCTGGATGTCGATGCTGCCGGTGACCTGCTCGGCGAACGTCGCCAGCCCCTCCTGGGTGGCGGTGGAACGCGGCGATGACAGCCCCAGGCTCGGCAGCAACGGCTGCACGCGGCCGTTGAGCGCGGTCAGCGAATGCACCAGCGCCTCATGCTGGAACAACTGTGCACGGTCGTAGACGCTGAAGCTGGCGCCGCTGCGCAGACGGATGCGGGTGGCCCCGGCCGCGGCCTTGGCGATCAACTGCGGATCCAGCTCCACACGGATCACCCGGCCCTCGAAAAATCCGTCCAGGTCACCCTGAAGCTGCAGCTGCAGCGCCGCCGCCGACACCGGCACCTGTTCCTCCGGCGCGAGCAGCTCGTGGTCCATTTCCTGCGCGATCCGGATGAAATGCCGCGCCGCTTCGCGGACGCTCGGCCCATGCCCGGGCATCGGCTGGTCCGGGGTACCGAACAACTGCGCCGACAGCGCGTCCACCTCGGCGGTGCCCAGCGCTTCCAGCAAGCGCGCGGCCAGGTCCCAGCTGCGGGCCGAATCGCGCAGGTAGCGGCCCAGCGGATGCGCCGGATCGGCCGCAGCGGCGATCCCCGCCAGCGCGCTGCGTTCGGCGCTGAAATCGTGCCGGGGATACGCCACCTGCGGCAGCGCCAGCGTCCCGCGCGCGGCCTCCTCCAGGAACCGCGCCTGCACCGCTGCCGGCCAGCTGCTGAGCGTCAGCAGGCGGATCCCGCGCACCGCCGCGACCAGCCGCGCATCGAGCGCGGCGTGATGGGCGATGGACGGATCGGATCGGGCCATGGGCCCACGATAGCAAGCAGCGCCGCGCCGCCTTCACCGCCCCCGGCACGCGGCCGGCAATTTGGCTACTCTTGGCGCGAAGCATCCGCTTCACTCCATCAAGACGCACGACGGCCCTGCATGCGCCCACGCATCACGGCCGTCCCGTCTCCAGTATCCCAGGGGAAAATCGATGAAGATTCCGGCGATCCGCTGCATCGTCAGCGTGGCATTGCTTCTGTCGCTTGCCGCATGTGCCACCAACCGCTCCACCCTCCTGCTGAACGTCCCCTCGGGGGGGCCGTACCCTCCGGCGGAGAAGGTTGCCGCGATCACCTCGATCACCGACTCGCGGACCTTCGAGACCGCCCCCCGCGACCCCAGCATCCCGTCCCTGAAACAAGGGGGCCAGTACAGCCTGGATGCCGAGGGCAAACTCCAGGCCATCGCACGCAAGCGCAACGGCTACGGCAAGGCGCTGGGCGACATCCTGCTGCAGTCGCCGCAGACCATCCTGAGCATCACCCGCGAGCTGGTGACCAACGGACTGCGCGAGAAGGGCTACCGGGTACTGGCGGCCGATGAAGCCGTTCCCGAGGAGGCACTGAAGGTCGCGGTCGACATCCGCCAGTTCTGGGCATGGATGACCCCGGGGTTCTGGGCCATCGACATGGAGGCAAAGCTGGAAACCCGGATCGAGTTCAACGGCACCGGCGCCCACAGCGCCGACGTGAGCGCGTACGGGAAGAAGACCGCGCCGACCGGGAAGGAAGGCAACTGGCAGCAGGCGTACGAACACCTGTTCCAGGACTACCTGCTGAAACAGAAGGCAGCGCTGGACCAGGCTCCCCTGTAAGGCCTCAGCCGCGCCCGCCCTTCCCGGGCGGGCGCCGCCCGCGCCCGGCGCTGCGGCGCTCGTCGGCCTGCTCGGCCTGGCGCTGCGCCAACCGGGCCGCGGCCACGGCGACTTCGTCGCGCAGCTTGAGGTAGTTCGCCAGGCGCGCCTCCTCGATCTCGCCCCGCTCGATCGCCGTGCGTACCGCGCACCCCGGCTCGTGCTGGTGCGAGCAGTCGCGGAAGCGGCACTGCGCGGTCAGCGCCTCGATGTCGGCGAAGCCGGCCTCGGCCAGCGCCTCCTCGCCGGTCGGCTTGAGCTCGCGCATGCCCGGGGTGTCGATCAGGCAGGCGCCGCCCGGCAGCGGCAGCAGGGCACGGTGGGTGGTGGTGTGGCGGCCGCGCGAGTCGCTTCCGCGCACCTCGCCGGTCTTCATGCGGTCCTCGCCCAGCAGGGTGTTGGTCAACGTCGACTTGCCGGCCCCGGACGACCCCACCAGTACCGCGGTGCAGCCGGGGCCGAGCCAGGGCGCCAGCGCGGCCACGCTGGCCGGGTCCTTGCCGTTGATCGCCAGCAGCGGAATGTCCTGCGCGGACAGGTCCTCCAGGACCGCCAGTGCATCGGCGCCGTACTCGGTCCGGTCGGCCTTGGTCAGCACCACCACCGGCGCCGCGCCGCCACTGCCGGCCAGCATCAGGTAGCGCTCGATCCGCCGCGGATTGAAGTCCGCGTCCAGCCCGCAGACGATGAACACCGTATCGATGTTGGCCGCGATCACCTGCTGGTGGTAGTGCTCGCCGGCCGCGCCGCGCTTGATCGACGTGCGCCGCGGCAGCAGCGCGACGATGCGCGCGCCTTCCATCAGCACCCAGTCGCCGACCGCCGCGCGCTCATGGCTGGGAAACCGTGGCCGCTGCCATTCCGGCAGCGACTCGGCCTTGCGCGCGCTCTCCGGCGCATCGGCCACCACGTAGCCGGAGCGGTGCTGCTCGACCACCCGCGCCGGGCGCGCCTGCGGGTGCGCGGCGAACGCCGCCTGCCAGGCGGGCGCTTCCGGCGCACCGGGCCAGGGCCAGCCGATGCGGCGCAGCGGAGCGAAGTCGAGGGTATCGGTCATCGGTCAATTCTAATGCGCCCGGCGGCGCGCGCCGGTGCCCACCGGTTGCGTCCGGAACCAGCGCCCCGCAGCGCAGCAATTCCGCTACCATGCGGTTTCCCGCAACCGAGCGCCACGTGCATGTCAAGCCCTGCCCCGCCGCTGCCCACCCGCGAACGCCTGTCCGAAGTCCGCTACGAGATCCGTGGCGAGCTGGCGCGGCGCGCCCGCGAGCTGGAAGCGCAGGGCCGCAAGCTGATCAAGCTCAACATCGGCAATCCCGGCAGCTTCGGCTTCCGCGCGCCCGAGCACCTGCAGCACGCGATCGCCGACGACATGGGCCGCACCGACCCCTACACCCACCAGCAGGGCCTGCCGCTGGCGCGCGAGGCCATCGCCGGCGCCTACGCCCGGCGCGGCGTGCCCGACGCCCGCCCGGACCGGGTGTACGTGGGCAACGGCGTCTCCGAGCTGATCGACCTTTCGCTGCGCGCCCTGCTCAATCCCGGCGACGAGGTGCTGGTGCCGTCGCCCGACTACCCGCTGTGGTCGGCCGCCACCATCCTCAACGACGGTCGTCCGGTGTACTACCGCTGCCGCCCCGAGAACGGCTTCCAGCCCGATCCGGTGGAGATCGAATCACTGGTGTCTCCGCGCACCCGCGCGATCGTGCTGATCAACCCCAACAATCCCAGCGGTGCCAGCTACCCGCGTGCGCTGCTGGAGAAGATCGTCGCCGTGGCCCGCCGCCACAACCTGCTGCTGCTGGTGGACGAGATCTACGACCAGATCCTGTACGACGGCGCCTGCTTCCAGGCCGTGGCGCCGCTGGCCGATGACCATCCCTGCCTGACCTTCAGCGGCCTGAGCAAGGTGCACCGCGCCTGCGGCTGGCGCGTGGGCTGGATGCTGCTGTCCGGGGCCGGCGAGCGGCTGGGCGAGTTCCGCGCCGCGCTGGACCTGCTCAGCGCACTGCGGCTGTGCGCCAACGTTCCGGGCCAGTACGCCATCGACGCGGCGGTCAACGGCCCCGACACCATTTCCGCGCTGTGCGCACCGGGCGGACGCCTGTACGAGACCCGGCGCGCGGTGATCGAGGCCTGCGCCGCCAGCGAGCACCTGCAGCTGGTCGCGCCGGCCGGCGCGCTGTACGCGTTCCCGGCGGTGGTCGGCGCCGCCGCGCAGGGCTTCGACGACCATGAATTCGCCCTGGAACTGATGAACGACGAGGGCGTCCTGGTGGTCCCCGGGTCCAGCTTCAACGTGCCCTACCGCCACCACTTCCGGGTCACCCTGCTGCCCGAGGCCGCGGTCATGCGCGACGTGTTCGGCCGCATCGACCGTGCCCTGGCGCGGCGCGCCGAGCGGGTGACCAAGGTGGTCCCGCTGAAAGCGCGCAATGCGGTGGCCTGAGGAGCCGCGATGAGCAGCGATACGCCCCTGCCGCCGGCGCCCCGCTACCTGGCGCTGGGCGACTCCTACACCGTCGGCGAGGGCGTGGGCGCCGATGGCAGCTGGCCGTTCCAGCTGGCCGCGGCGCTGCGCGGACACGGCATCGCCCTGGACGGCCCGGAGGTCGTCGCCACCACCGGCTGGACCACCGACGAGCTGGCCGCCGCCATCGACGCCGCCCCGCCGCAGGGGCCCTACGCGCTGGTCAGCCTGCTGGTGGGGGTCAACAACCAGTACCGCGGCCGGCCGCTGGCCGAGTACCGCCAGCAGTTCGAGCAGCTGCTGCAGCGGGCCATCGCGCTGGCGGCCGAGGATCCGCGGCGGGTGCTGGTGCTGTCGTTCCCGGACTGGGGCGTGACCCCCTACGCGGCTGCCAGCGAGCGCGACCCTGGAGTAATCGCGCGCGAGACCGACGACTTCAACGCCGCCGCCCGCGCCTGCTGCGGCGACTACAACGTCGCGTTCGTCGACATCACCCCGCTCAGCCGCGCGCACGGCGCGGAACCGGCGATGCTGGCCGAGGACGGCCTGCACCCCTCCGCCGCGATGTACCGGCTGTGGACCCGGGAAGTGCTGCCGGTGGCGGCCGGGCAGCTGGCCGACGCCGGCGGCGCATGAGCGCCGCACCGGGCACCGCGGCCTTTCCGGCCCACGATGCCCGCGCCATCGCCCAGGCGTTCGCCCCGGACCGTCCCTGGGGCAACCGCGGCGACTACTGGTATGTGCGCTGCAAGCTGCGCAGCGATCCCCTGTACGCGGGCGCGCTCGACGCCCTGCGCGGCAGCCGCGCACCGGTGCTGGACCTGGGCTGCGGGCTGGGCCTGCTGGCCCATGCGCTGCGCCACGATGGCCAGCCGCAGCCGTATCGCGGTCTCGACAACGATGCCGGGAAAGTGGCGCGCGCGCGCGCCGCGGCCGGACGCGCCGGCCTGGCCGCCTGCACCTTCGCCTCCCTGGACCTGGCCACCGCGGCCCCGGAACACCGCGGCAGCGTGGCCATCCTGGACGTGCTGCAGTACCTGCCGGCCGCGGCGCAGACGGCGCTGCTGGAGCGTGCCGCCGGCATGCTGGACGGCGACGGCCGGCTGGTGCTGCGCATGACCCTGGCCGACGCCAGCCACCGCGGCCGCTTCTCGCGCCTGGGCGACCTGGCCGGGCACTGGGTCGGCTGGATGCAGGCGCGCCCGCGCCATTACCCCGACGCCGCCTCGCTGCAGGCGCACCTGCAGCAGGCCGGCCTGCACAGCCGCTTGATGCCGCTGTATGGCGCCACGCCGTTCAACAACTGGCTGCTCGTCGCCCACCGCGCCTGAGCCACGGCACCGGCGTTTGCGCCGATAATCGCGCCCTCCCCCGTCCCGTCCCGGGGCGGCGCCAAGACGAGACCGCCGTGAGAAGAACCTACCGCCTCGACATCGAAGGCAAGCACCCCGACCGCCTGCTGGAGGCCAGCAAGCACGACATCCGCAAGTACCTCCGGCGCGAGCGCCGCAAGGCCTTGCCGGCCGGCGCCGACTTCTGGGATTTCGATACCCGGGTCGGCGTCGACGAGGCCAGCGCGCAGGCCGTGCCGCTCCCCGCGCTGATCCACGCGGTGGACGCCCTGGTCGCCGCCGGCAACCGGCAGTTCTACGTGGAGGTGCTGCGCACGCCGGGCACGCGCCCGGCACGGCCGGTGCCCGCCGAGGAGGACCGCGGCGACTGACCCCGGCACGAAGGTTCCGCGGCCACCCGGCCCGCGCGGGACACGGACGGACCCGCGCTACTCCTGCACGCAGGGAATGCGGTCGCGCCGCGCGGCCGGCTCACCGGCGTCGCGGCCGGGAGCCGGTGGCAGCCGCGCCTGCAGGCCACGCGCCTGCAGCTGCTGCAGCACCGCCTCGATGATGGCCAGGTTGTGGCCATGCGCCGCACCCTCGTGCAGCAGCACGATGGCACCCGGCGCCAGGTCGCGGGCGATGCGCGCCACCACCACTTCCGGCTGGCAGCCCACGCCGTCAAAGCCGCGCGCGCTCCAGCCGACCCGCGCCAGCCCATGGCGGCGCAGCGCCGCGGCCACGAACGGATTGGTCATCCCGACCACCGAGCGGTACCAGTACGGCGGCGTCCCGGCGATGTCCGCCAGCGTCCGCTGGCACTGCGCGATCTCCGCGGCCATCCGCCGCGGGCCCAGCCGCCAGAAACACGCCTGCGGATGCGACTGGCTGTGGTTGCCCAGCCCATGCCCGCGCCGCAGCACCTCGGCGACCAGCGCCGGTCGCGCCGCCGCGCGCTCGCCGACCATGAAGAAGGTCGCGCGCGCACCATGGCGGTCGAGCAGGTCCAGCAGCGCCGGGGTCTCGTCGGACGGGCCGTCGTCGATGGTCAGCCAGACGTCCGGCCCCGGCAGCCGCGACAGCACCGGTGCATAGAAGCGGCTGTTGGGCAGGAACACCGGCACCACGAACAGCGCGTGGCTGGCAAGCAGGGCCACCAGCCCGGCCTTCCAGCCCAGCATCCCCCACGCCGCCGCCGCCATCACCTGCGACAGCAGCAGCCAGGGCAGCCAGCGCCAGGGGCGGTCAGGAATGCGATGCAGGGTTCCCGTAGCGGTCATGCCCCATCATGCCACGCAGCGTAGAATCGTACGGTCACCGATCAATCCGCGAGTATCACGATGTCCCTGGACCCCGCCCTGCGTTCGCGCATCGAATCCCTTCTCGGCAGCAACCGCGTCGTCCTGTTCATGAAAGGCCAGCCGACCATGCCGCAATGCGGCTTCTCGGCCAAGGCGGTCGGCGTGCTGCAGGACCTGGGCGTGGAGTTCGCCCATGTCAACGTCCTGGCCGACGGCGAGATCCGCGAGGGCATCAAGGCCTATGGCGACTGGCCGACCATTCCGCAGCTGTACGTGGACGGCGAGCTGGTCGGCGGCAGCGACATCGTGCTGCAGATGGCCGGCAGCGGCGAACTCAGCCGCCTGCTCGGGGTGGCGCCGCCGGACCGCACCCCGCCGTCCATCACCGTGACCCCGGCCGCGGTGGACATGCTCAAGGGCGCGCTGGCCGACGCCCCCGGCGCGGCCCTGCAGCTGGCGATCGATGCCCGCTTCCAGCCCGACTTCCAGCTGGTGCCGCACGATGACGGCGCCATCGCCGCCGAGTCCAACGGCCTGCGCGTGCAGTTCGACGTGGCCAGTGCACGCCGCGCCGAGGGCATCACCATCGACTGGGTGGACGACATCCGTGGCAAGGGCCTGGCCATCGACAACCCCAACGCGCCCAAGCCGGTACCGGAACTGGATGTGCGCAGCACCGACGACCAGGTGCGTGCCGGCAGCCTGCTCCTGGTGGACGTGCGCCCCGCCGACGAACGCGCCATCGCCGCGGTCGGCGTGCCGTTCGAGAGCTTCGACGGCGACAACCGCGCCCGGCTGGAAGCCCTGCCCAAGGACACCGCGCTGGCGTTCCTGTGCCACCGCGGCGGACGCAGTGCACAGGCTGCCGAGCAGTTCCGGGCACTGGGCTTCACCCGTGTCCACAACGTCACCGGCGGCATCGATGCCTGGGCGCAGGACGTGGACGGCAACGTGCCGCGCTACTGAGCCGCGGGGCTCCCGCTGCTCCCTGCGGACGCCGGCGGAAGCCGGCGTCCGCATTCCAGGCGCACCCGCGGCCACCGGTCGGTTCCGGAAGCCGCGGCATGCCTTCCCGCGCCGACCGCCCTGCTGCGCGGCGCCGCCTGATCCATCACGGGTCGCACGCCCGGCCACCGGCGTGGAGCGACAGCGCCCGGCCACGGCCATGGCTGGCCGACAGGGCCGGCATCCGCCACCGCTCGGGATCCTCCCCGGCGCTGGCAACCTGCACCGGGCCGCAACGCGGAGACGATGCAGGCGGCCTGTCCTGCGCATCGCCGGACGGCCGCGCACCGGCAACCGCCAGCGCTATCCGGCGAACCCGCCGTCGGCGAGGAACCGCAGTTCCTCCTCGGTCGAGATCCGGCCAAGCACCGCATTGCGGTGCGGGAAGCGGCCGAAGCGCCGGATGACATCACGGTGCACTTCGGCGTACTGGAGATACTGGGCGTCGCCGAGCCGTTCGAACAGCGCCACCGCCAGGTCCTGGTACTGCAGGTCCTCGGCATGCTCGAACGGCAGGTAGATGAAGGCGCGCAGCGCCGGCTCCAGCGGCTGGTCCAGGCCCTGCTCCAGGGTGCGTTCGGCGTAATGCCGGGCCAGGCCGTCGGTGGCGAAGGAATGCCCGCTGCCGCGGAAGCAGTTGCGCGGGAACTGGTCCAGCAGGATCTGCAGTGCCAGTGCACCGTCGGCACTGTCCAGCCAATGCTCCAGCTCGCGGCACGCGGCACGGTGGTGCAGCGCCAGGAACCGGCTGCGGAACGTTTCGTCGAACCCCGCGTCGCGGACGAACCAACGCGCCGGGCCGGCCGTACGCCAGAACTCAACCACCTCGCCGATTGCCTGCATCGTTGTTGTCCTTGTTGCCTGTGGGAAGGGGCGCAGCACCGGCACGGCGGACCATCGCGGCCGCCCAGCGCTGCTGGCCCGCACTGTACCGCGCGGGCGCCCGGGCAGGCCTTAATGCACTTGGCAAAACCAGGGGCCGCGGCTAGCGTTCAGGCACCTTTCACGCCGCACAGGGAGACCCCATGCGACACAGACTGTTGGCCGGCATCGCCCTGGCGCTGGCCTGCGGCCAGCCCGCGCTCGCCGCCGCCCCTTCGCGCTTCATGCACGACCCCTACCCCAGCACCTACCAGCCCGCGCCCTCGGCACCGGTGCTGATCCGCCAGGCCACCGTGCTCGACGGTACCGGGCGCCGCCTGGAGAACACCGACGTGCTGCTGGCCGAGGGGCGCGTGGTCGCGGTCGGTGACGCACTGCAGGCGCCTGCCGGCGCGCAGCAGGTGGACGGCCGCGGCAAGTGGGTGACGCCGGGCATCATCGACGTGCACTCGCACCTGGGCGTCTACCCGAGCCCCGGCGTGCAGGCCCACAGCGACGGCAACGAAATGACCGCGCCGGTGACCGCCAACGTCTGGGCCGAGCATTCGGTGTGGCCGCAGGATCCGGGCTTCGCCGCGGCGCTGGCCGGCGGCGTGACCACCCTGCAGGTGCTGCCCGGCTCGGCCAACCTGGTCGGCGGCCGCGGGGTGACCCTGAAGAACCTGCCGGCCACCACCTACCAGGCGATGAAGTTCCCCGACGCGCCGTGGGGCCTGAAGATGGCCTGTGGCGAGAATCCCAAGCGGGTGTACGGCGGCAAGGGCACCGCGCCGGGTACGCGCATGGGCAATGTCGCCGGCTACCGTGCCGCCTTCATCGACGCCAGCGAGTACATCGCCAAGAACAGCGCCGAACCGGTCAAGCGCAAGCGCCGTGGAGGTGGCGGGGACGGCGACAGCGCCGGCGACAGCGGCGGCAAGCGCGACCTCAAGCTGGATACGCTGGCCGGCGCCATCCAGGGCGACATCCGCGTGCACATCCACTGCTACCGCGCCGACGAGATGGCCACCATGCTCGACCTGGCCAGGGAGTTCGGGTTCCGGATCGCGGCGTTCCACCACGGCGTGGAGGCCTACAAGCTGGCCGACCGGCTGGCCGACGAAGGCGTCTGCGGCGCGCTGTGGGCCGACTGGTGGGGCTTCAAGATGGAAGCCTTCGACGGCATCCAGGAGAACATCGCGCTGGTCGACCGCGTCGCCAACAGCTGCGCCATCGTCCACTCCGACTCGCCCGAGGGCATCCAGCGCCTCAACCAGGAGGCGGCCAAGGTCATCGCCAGCGCGCGCCGCGCCGGCATGGACGAGATCACCCCGGAGCACGCGATCCGCTGGCTGACCGCCAACGCCGCGCGCGCACTGGGCGTCGAGGAGCGGACCGGCACGCTGGAACCGGGCAAGATGGCCGACGTGGTGGTGTGGAACGGCAACCCCTTCAGCTCCTACGCGCTGGCGGAGAAGGTCTACATCGACGGCTTCCCGGCCTACGACCGCGGCGACCGCGGACAACAACCGCTGAGCGACTTCATGCTCGGCCAGGGAGCACAGCCATGACCGCCTCCTTCCGCGCACTGCGGCGCCTGGCACTGCTGGCCGTGGCCACGGCACTGCCGGGCCTGGGCTGGGCCCAGGACGTGCTGGTCCGCAACGCCAGCGTGCACACCGCCACCGCACGCGGCACGCTCGACGCCAGCGACGTGCTGGTGCAGGGCGGCATCATCCGCGCGATCGGGCCGGGGCTCGCGGCACCGGCCGGGATCGAAACCGTCGAGGCCGGCGGGCGGCCGCTGACGCCGGCCCTGTTCGGCGGCATCACCGACATCGGCGTCGAGGAGGTCTCCGGTGAAGCGGCGACGGTGGACAGTGCGGTGAAGCTGGAAGAGCAGCCGCAGCGTCCGGAGTTCGACGTCACCCTGGCCTACAACCCCGACTCGGTGCTGGTGCCGGTGGCGCGCGTCGAAGGCATCGGCTTCACCGCCCTGGGCGCCGCCAATGGCGGCGGCTTCGTGGCCGGCCAGGGCGGGATCGTGCGCCTGGACGGCGGCGCCGATCCGATCGGCCCGCGCGCCTTGTTCGTGCGCCTGGGGGCATCCGGCTCGGAGCTGTCCGGCAGCTCGCGCGCGGCCCAGTGGATGCTGCTCGACCAGATGGTGGCCGAAGCGCGCGGCCGCATCGCCGCCGACTCGCCGCACGCCCTGCTGACGCCGGCCGGCCGCGGCACCCTGGCCCGCTACCTGGCCGGCAACGGACGCGTCGTGGTGCGGGTCGACCGCGCCGCCGACATCCGCCAGCTGCTGCGCTGGGCCGAGCGCGAGCGGATCCGCATCGCCATCGCCGGCGGCGCCGAGGCCTGGCGCCTGGCACCGCAGCTGGCCGCGGCCGGGGTGCCGGTGTTCGTCGATGCCCTGTCCAACCTGCCGGCCGGCTTCGACCAGATCGGTGCGACGCTGGAGAACGCCGCGCGCCTGCACGCAGCCGGGGTACCGGTGTCCTTCAGCCAGGACGACGACGCCTCGCACAACGCCCGCAAGCTGCGCCAGCTTGCCGGCAACGCCGTGGCCCACGGCCTGCCCTGGGACGCGGCGCTGGCCGGCCTCACCCGGGTGCCGGCGCAGGCGTTCGGCGTGGCCGACCGCATCGGCAGCATCGCCGTCGGCCAGCAGGCCGACCTGGTGCTGTGGGAGGGCGATCCGCTGGACGTCGGCCACTACGCCGAGCGCATGTGGCTGGGCGGACGCGCGGTGCCGATGCGCTCGCGCCAGACCGAACTGCGCGACCGCTACCTGCGCCAGGAAGGCCTGCCGGCGTACCGCCGCTGAGCCGGGAACGGCAGCCGGCCCGGGCACCGCCCGCGGCCGGCTGCCGCCCCGCTATACAGCCCGCCGGAACGCCGGTTTCCGGCCGCGGTTTTCAGGTAGGGTGGGCACTGGGACTGGACAGACACGGAGACCGTGCATGCGCATCGGAATCGTCGTGGATTCGGCCTGCGACCTGCCGGCCGAGTTCATCCATCGGCACCGGCTGGTGCTGCTGCCGATCACCGTCAGGATCGGCGAAGCCGTGCAGGCCGACCACCGCGACGAAGCGGCCACGCTGGCCTTCCTCCGCGACCACGTGGCCGAACGCGGGGCCGAAGCGGAAACCCTGCCGTTCGGCGTGGACCAGATCCGCGCACTGTTCCTACAGCACCTGGTGATCGATTACGACCATGTGTTCTGCCTGACCATCACCCGCACCCGCAGCCCGATCCATGACAACGCGCTGCAGGCCAGCTTCGCCATCCTCAACGAGTACCGGCCGATCCGCCAGGCCGCCGGCCACAGCTCGCCGTTCGCCCTGCGCGTGCTCGACACCCAGAACCTGTTCGCCGCGCAGGCGGTGACCGCGGTGGAGGCGGTGCGGATGCGCGAGGCCGGCGCCAGCGTGGCACGGATGCGCGAACGGCTGGAGGAGCTGGCCGGCAGCGTGCACGGCTACATGGTCACCCGCGACCTCTACTACATGCGCGCCCGCGCCCGCCACAAGGGCGACCGCAGCGTCGGCCTGGTCGCCGCCACCCTGGGCAGCGCGCTGGACATCAAGCCGGTGCTGCACGGCCACCGCGGGCAGACCGCACCGGTGGCCAAGATCAAGGGCTTCGACAACGCCGTGCAGCGGCTGTTCGACTTCGCCCGCCGGCGCGTCGCCGGTGGCCTGCTGACCCCGGTGCTGTGCATGAGCTACGGCGGGCCGCTGGAGGAGCTGCGCGCGCTGCCGGGCTATGCCGCGCTGCGCGGCACCTGCCAGGCCCATGGCATCACCCTGCTCGAGAGCGTGATGAGCCTGACCGGCATGGTCAATGTCGGCAAGGGCGCGGTGACGCTCGGCTTCGCCGACGCCGACCATGTGTTCGACGGCTGACCGCGGCGGCGTGGACGCGCACGCGACGCCGGGTGCGCCACACTGGCCCCACAAGGAGACCCACATGCCCGTGCACTATTCGATTTCCCTGCCCGACCCGTCCGCCGCCCGCGGCCCCGACCCCCGCCTGTCCTTCACCGCCAATGGCGCCGAGGCCTTCGCCGAACAGCTGCAGGATGCGCTGCGCACTCCGGCGCTGTTCGAGCGCTGGCGCGCCACCCAGGACGACCCCGACGAGGTCGACCCCAGCCTGGGCGCGACCGATCCGGCGGCGACGGTGAGCGGCCAGCAGGCCGACCTGCGCATCGACCTGGTCGCCGTCACCGCGCTGTCCGGCGACCTGCTCAAGCAGCGCCTGCGCTGGCTGGCCGGCAGCCACTGGGAACTGCGCGACGTGCGCTGAGGCCCGCGCGGCCGCGTCCCACCCGTGGCGGCGCCTGCCTGGCGCCGCCACGGTTCACCACCCTCCGCCCAGCGCGCGGTAGAGATCCACCCGCGCGATCGCCGCCCGTGCCCGGCTGTCGGCCAGTGCGGCCTGGTTGTCCAGCGCGATGCGCTGGGTGGCCAGCACGTCCAGCATGTCGATCGCGCCGGCGCGGAATTGCCGGCGCGCCGCCTCCAGCGCCGTCCCGCTCGCCACCGCCGCCGCGTGCAGCCGCTCGCTGCGCCGCTGTTCGCTGGCATAGCCCTCGATGGCCTCGTCCACTTCATGCCAGGCCTGCAGCACGGTGCGCTGGAACTGCAGCGCCGCCTGGCGTTGCTGCAGCCGGCTCAGCGCCAGGCGGGCCTTCAGCCGGCCGCCCTGGAAGACCGGCACGCTGATCGACGGGCCGATGCTGAAGCGGTGCGCATTCCAGCCGTCCAGGTCATCGAGCTGCCGGGCCTGGAAGCCGGCATCGCCGGTCAAGGTGATGCGCGGCAGGAAGCTGGCCCGGGCCACGCCGATGCCGGCGGTGGCCGCCTGCAGCGCGGCCTCGGCCCGGCGGATGTCCGGACGGCGCCCGGCCAGCTCGCCGGGCACGCCCACCGCCACCGCCGGCAAGGCCGGCCAGTCGCGGCGTGCATCCTGCAACGCCGCATCCAGCGCCTGCGGCGGCTGCGCCAGCAGCAGCGCCAGTGCATTGCGCAGCTGCGCTTCGCGGTGCCGCAGCGGGACGAGGCGCGCGTCCAGCGCGGCCACCTGCGCCGCCGCGCTCGCCACCTCCAGCGTGTTGGCCACCCCCAGGCGACGGCGGGCTCCGGTCAGCCGCTCGATGTCGCGGGCGATGCCCAGGTTGTCCTCGGTGATCGCGCGCAGTTGCCGGGCCGCACGCAACTGCAGGTAATCGCGCGCGGTTTCCGCGAGCAGCGCGGTGCGCACCGCGTGCGCGTCCTCCTCGGCCATCCGCACGCGCGCATCGGCGGCCTCCATCTGCCGGCGCACCCTCCCCCACAGGTCCAGTTCCCACCCCAGGCCGATGCCGGCCTGGAACAGCCCGTAGTCGCGGCGGCCGGCATTGCCGGAAGGATCGTTCAGGCCGACCTCGCTGTTGCGGGCGCGTACGCCACCGGCACCGGCGACGAGGCCGGGCAGGCGCTCGGCGGCCGCATCGCCGCGCAGGGCGCGGGCCTGCAGCACGCGGTTGGCCGCCAACTGCAGGTCCAGGTTGGCGTCCAGCACCTGGCTGGCCAGCCGGCCCAGCAGCGGATCGTCGAAGCCGGCCCACCACGCGGCGTCGCCGTCGACCGCGCTGCCGACCACCGCCTCGCCGCGCCAGTACGCCGGCAGCCCGGCCTGCGGGCGTACGAAGTCCGGCCCCATCGTGCAGGCCGCCAGGGCCATGCCCAGCACCGCCGCGGCGCAGGGACGGAACACGCTCGCGCCGCTCATGCGCGTTCCCCGCCCCTGCGGGCCGGGCGGCGCTGCGCGCTGTGCGCATGCGGGCCGCTGGCGAGATCGACACGGACTTCCACCGACATGCCGGCGCGCAGCTGTTCCAGCAGCGGCTGGCCCGGCGCCAGGACGATCTTCACCGGGATGCGCTGCACGACCTTGGTGAAGTTGCCGGTGGCGTTTTCCGGCGCTACGGCGGCGAAGGTGACGCCGGTGGCCGGGGCGATGCTGTCGACATGGCCGCGCAGCGGCGTGCCCGGGAACACGTCCACGGTCAGCTCGACCTGCTGGCCGGCGCGCATGCGGGCCATCTGCGTCTCCTGGAAGTTGGCGACCACGAAAGCCTGCTCCAGCGGCACCACGGCCGCCACCGGCGTGCCCGGGGTCAGGTAGGCGCCCACGCGTACCGCGCGCCGGCCGACCGTGCCGTCGATCGGCGCGCGCAGCACGGTGTGCGACAGATCCAGTTCGGCGCGCGCCTGGGCCGCCTCGGCGAGCTGCACCGCCGCCTGCGCGGCCCGCACCCCGGCATCGAGGATGGCGGTGCGCTGGCGTGCGGCCTGCAGGGCCGCCTGGCCCTGCTGCAGCTGGGCGCTGGCCACCGCCTGCCTGGAAAGGGCCTGCTGGGCGTCGCGTACGCTGCCCGCGCCCTCGCGGGCCAGTTCGCGGTAGCGCTGCTGGTCGGCATGCGCCAGGGTCAGCTCGGAGCGGCCGACGTCGACGCTGGCCCGGGCCTGGGCGATCAGCGCGCCCTGCTGGGCCAGTGCGGCCCGGGCAGTGACCAGCCGGGCGCGGGCGCCCGCCAGGTCGGCCTGCGCCGCCTGCACCGCCACCCGGTAGTCGCGGTCGTCGATGCGGGCAAGCACGTCGCCGGCCCGCACCGCCTGGTTGTCCAGCACTTCCACGGCACTGACGAAGCCGGGGATCTTCGGGGCGACCAGGGTGTAGTCGGCCACCACGTAGGCGTTGTTGGTGCGCTGGTGGGTTCCCTCGCGCAGCAGCAGCCAGGCGCCGGCGGCCAGGACCAGCACGCCCAGTGCGAGGCCGGCATGGAGAGAGGTTCGGGTGATCGTCATGGGGGAGATCCTGCGGAAGGGTCAGGCCACGGCACGTGGCGGGTGGATGCGGGTGGGCATCCAGGCGATGAGGGGAATGAGGGCCAGTGCGACCGCCGCGACCACCAGGTACAGGTCGGCCGAGGTCAGCGCCTGCACCTGCGCCTGCAGGCGCCCCTCCAGCTGCGGCCCGTCGGCCAGCCAGGGCTGTTCGCCGAGGCGCTCGACCAGCGCGGTGGAGTGGACGTGGCGGCGGCCCTGGGCGATGGCCTCCAGCAGCCCGCCGGCCAGCACCGCGGCGAACCCCTTGACGGTGTTGAACCACGCCGACGCGAACGGACCGTCCTGCGGCGCCAGGCCACCGGTGGCCAGCATCAGCAGCGGCAGCACCGCCATCGGCTGGGCGAACACCTGCAGCAGCTGCACCCACAGGAAGTTGTCGCGGACCCAGGCCACCTCCAGCCGCGCGCCCAGCCAGCAGGCCAGCGCCAGCAGCGCCAGGCCGAGGGCCAGCACCCAGCGGCAGTCCACCGCGCGCAGGTTCAGCAGTGCCGCCACCAGCGGCAGCGCGACCACCTGCGGCACCGCCACCCACAGCAGCAGCGGCGCGGTCTGCTGCGGGCGGTAGCCCTGCACCCCGGCCAGGAAGCCGGACGGGATGGAGATCACCGCCAGCAGCACGAACAGCACGCCGCCCAGCGTCACCAGCGAATAGCTGAGGTTGCGGTGGGCCAGCAGCTGCAGCTTGAAGAACGGCAGCGGGTGGAACCATTCATTGACCATGAACAGCACCAGCAGTCCACCGCCGCCGCCGAGCATCAGGGTGATCACCGGCGCGTCGAACCAGTTCAGCCGCGGGCCCTGCACCAGCCCCAGCACCAGCAGCACCAGTGCCGGCAGCCCGAGCAGCAGGCCGACGCCGTCGAACTGCGCGAAGCGCTCCAACCGCAGCGGGTCCCGGGGCAGGCCCCAGGCGACCATCGCCATCGCCGCCAGGCAGTACGGAACGACCTGCCAGAACGCCCAGTGCCAGCCCGCCTGCTCGACCCAGAACGCGGCCAGCGGCGTGCCCATGCTCGGACCGAAGGTGGCGGTCAGCGCGTAGCCGGCCAGGCCGTACAGCTTGATGCCCGGCGGCAGGAAGCGCAGCGCCACGCTCATCAGCAGCGGCGGCAGCGCGCCACCGCACAGGCCCTGCAGCGCGCGCAGCACCAGGAACACCTGCAGGTTCGGCGCCAGCGGGCAGAGCACGCCCAGCAGCATGAAGCCGGCGATCATCGCCAGCGCGAAACGGCGCAGCGAGAAGGTCGCCGCGCACCAGGGGGCAAAGGCCATCGCGCTGACCGACATGGCGCTGTACAGGGCGACGACCCAGCTGCCGTCGTCGACGCTGATGCCCATCGCGCCACGGATGTCGGCCAGCGCGACCTTGGTGATGGTCTCGTTGAAGCCGGACACCAGCACCGCCAGCAATATGCCGCACAGGCCGACCAGGACCCGGCGGTCGAGACCGGCCGCGGCAGGCACGGGAATCGCCGTCGGCAGGGCCGGGGCCGGCGGCCTCATCGGCCGGCCCCGGTACGTGCGGCGGACAGCATGCAGGGGAACATCGGAGTGCGCTCGGTGGAATTGGGGAGCGCAGTCTAGGAAGCCGGCATCCGCCGGAAAATGGCGCCACCGGCAGGACAGGCGTGCATCACGCGCACGCCTGCCGGGCTCAGCGGCGGGCGTCCTCTGCGCTGTCGCACATGGCCTTGATCGCGCGCCGCAGCCATTGGTGGGCCGCGTCGTTGTCCAGCCGCGGGTGCCAGGCCTGGACGATGGCGGCGGTGCGCACCGGGATCGGCAGCGGGAACAGGCGCAGGGGCAGGCGCATGCCGACGATCCGGTCGCGCATCACGCTCGGCATCTGCGGCAGGATCAGGTCCGACTCGGCGGCGGCGAAGATCGCACCGTGGAAGGTCGGGCTGATCAGCGCCACCCGCCGCTGCAGGCCGAGCGCGGCCAGGTCCTCGTCGACCGGCCCGCGTGGCAGGCCGCGACGGGAGACCGCGATATGGTCGCAGGCGGCGAAGCGCTCGGCGCTGATCTCGCCCTCGAACAGCGGGTGGTCCTCGCGCGCGGCGCCCATGAAGGAGGTGCTGAACAGGCTCTGCACCTTGGTGTCCGGCGCATGCTTGCCGGCGGTGCTGATGTACAGGTCGATCCGCCCCTGTGCCATCGCATCGTCGTCGGTATCGCCCTCGGGCACGAAGCGCAGCACCGCGCCCGGCGCCTGCGCGCGGAACAGCTCGCGCAGGCGCCCACCGAAGCCGCCGATGAAGACATCGTTGGCACGCACATTGAAGGTGCGCTCCAGGGTGCGCAGGTCGATCTCGCGGCCGGCATTGAAGATGTGGTGGGCCTGCTCGATCACGTCGCGGACCTGTTCGCGCAGCTGCAGCGCGCGCGGGGTCGGCGCCAGCCCGCGGCCGGCTCGCACCAGCACCGGATCGCCGAGGGCGGCGCGGATGCGGCCCAGCGTGCGGCTCATCGCCGGTGCGCTCAGGTCCATGCGCCGCGCAGCGGCGGCCACGCTGCATTCGTCGATCAGCACATCCAGGGCCAGCAGCAGGTTCAGGTCCGGCAGGGGCATGACGATCTCCAGGAAACCGCACGACTCTACGGCATGCCCCCGCGCGGTGGCGTGCGTCGCACGCACGTCTTGCCTGCGGCCCACGGCATGGGTGCCCGCGGCGCCGTCGCCGACCATCGGCGGCCAGCCAAGGAGATCCCGATGTTCACCACCCTGCTGGTCGCCCTCGACGGCGGCCCCCAGCACGAACGCGTGCTGGACCTGGCGGCGGCGCTCGCCGGCCCCCGCAGCCGCCTGCACCTGCTCTGCGTGCTCGACCCCGAGTACGCACTGGCGGACGACGCCGGCGCCGACGACCGCCGCACGTATCCGCAGGCCGCGCGCCAGCGGTCACGGGCCGAGGCGGTGCTGGCCGATGCCCTGGCCGACCTGCGCGAACGCGGTGTCGACGCGGTCGCGCGGCTGCCGGCCGGCGACCCGGGTGAAGTGATCAGCGAGCAGGCGCGGCAGCTGGGATGCGACCTGATCGTGATCGGCCACCGCCACCTGTCGCGCCTGCAGCGGCTGTTCGAGCCGTCGGTCGGCCGCTGGACGATCGACCATGCGCCGTGCCCGGTCCTGGTGGAGACCCGCGCTCCTCGGGGCTGACCGGCAGGCCATGCCGGCTTCCATCGCGCCGCCGGCGGCGAGCCGACGGCATTTCCTCGGGCGGCCCACCGCATGCGCGATGGCCACAACCGCGGCCGCGTGCCGGACCCGGCGCGGGCGCCATCGCGGCGCCGCATCGATCGACCGGCCCGTGGACCACTTCCGGCACGGCCTGTCGACGGGCCGCCGGCGCCCTGGCCCGCCGGGCCGTGCAGGCCGCCGGGCCAGGGCGACATCCCGGCCCCGAGGCCCCACCGAACCGACGCCCCTTGTCGCCCGGCGCCGGCCTGCGCGGCCCGGCGCCACGCACCTCAGCCGCGCAGCGCGCGGGCGTGGTGCGCGATGTGCTCACCGATGAAACTGGCAATGAAGTAGTAGCTGTGGTCGTAGCCGGGCTGCAGACGCAGGGTCAGCGGATGGCCGGCCGCATCGCAGGCCTGCTGCAGGCGCTGTGGCTGCAGCTGGGTCTGCAGGAATTCGTCCGCTTCGCCCTGGTCCACCAGCAGCGGCAGGCGCTCGTCGGCGCCGGCGATCAGCGCGCTGGCATCCCAGGCCAGCCAGGCCGCGCGGTCCTCGCCGAGGTAGGCGGTGAACGCCTTTTCGCCCCATGGCACCTGCGACGGCGCCACGATCGGCGAGAACGCCGACACGCTCCGGTAGCGTCCGGGGTTGCGCAGCGCGATCACCAGTGCGCCGTGGCCACCCATCGAATGGCCGCTGATGGCGCGCGCCGCGGTTGCCGGGAAGCTCGCCTCGACCAGCGCCGGCAGTTCCTGCGCCACGTAGTCGTGCATGCGGTAGTGCGTCGCCCACGGTGCACGGGTGGCGTTGAGGTAGAAGCCGGCGCCCTTGCCCAGGTCGTAGCCCTCGGCGTCGGCCACGCCGTCGCCGCGCGGGCTGGTATCGGGCGCGACGATGATCACCCCGTGTTCGGCCGCATAGCGCTGGGCGCCGGCCTTGGTGATGAAATTCTGCTCGGTGCAGGTCAACCCGCTCAGCCAGTACAGCACCGGCAACGCCTGCGTGGCGGCCTGCGGCGGCAGGTAGACGGCGAACTGCATGTCGCAGCCCAGCGTGGCCGAGTGGTGGCGATAGACATCCTGCCAGCCGCCGGCACAGGCGCGGTGTTCGATGCGTTGCATGGATTACTCCTTGGAAGGAAGGGGGGTGGCCACTGCGGCCAGCGCACGCGCCTCGACCTCGCGTATCCACGCGCCCTTGCAGTCGCCGTAGGCGTGCGAGTCGTGCGGGTGCAGGCGTTGGCAGCGTCGCTTCTCGCGGTCGTAGGCGGCGGCGACCTGCGCGTCTCCGCGCAGGAAATCCCGGAACGCCAGGTGGCGCGCGATGTCCGCCGCGCCTTCGGGATAGGCGTGCAGCTGCACCAGGCGGCGGCCGCTCTGCGGGTCGTCCTTGCTGCAGTAGCGCCGCCCCGGCAGCCCCAGTTCGCCCCACCACGCATAGCCCAGGGCCTGGAGCGCGTCGCGCCGTGCATCCAGTCCGGCCAGCGTGCGCACTACCGGCATCAGGTCGAGGATCGGCTTGGCGTGGATGCCGGGAATGGCGGTCGAACCGACATGGTGGACCGTCAACAGGGTGCTGCCGAGCGCGCCCCGCAATGCCGAGGCCTCGGCCTCGGCGGCCAGCGCCCAGGCCGGATCGTGCGGCAGCAGTTCGACGCGGATGGGCGGTGGCATCGCAGGCGGCCGCTCAGTAATGCACGACCGAGCGGATCGACTTGCCTTCGTGCATCAGGTCGAAGGCGTCGTTGATCCTGTCCAGGTCCATGGTGTGGGTGACGAACGGGGCCAGTTCGATATCGCCCTTCATCGCGTCCTCGACCATGCCCGGCAACTGGCTGCGGCCCTTCACGCCACCGAAGGCGGTGCCCATCCACTTGCGGCCGGTCACCAGCTGGAACGGACGGGTGGAGATTTCCTGGCCGGCGCCGGCCACGCCGATCACCACGCTCTGGCCCCAGCCGCGGTGCGCGCACTCCAGCGCGGCACGCATCACCTCGACGTTGCCGATGCACTCGAAGCTGTGGTCCACGCCCCAGCCGGTCATCTCCACGATCACCTGCTGGATCGGCGTGTCGTGGTCCTTCGGGTTGACGCAGTCGGTGGCGCCGAACTGCCGGGCCAGCTCGAACTTGGACGGATTGGTATCGATGGCGATGACGCGGCCGGCCTTGGCCTGGCGCGCGCCCTGGATCACCGCCAGGCCGATGCCGCCGAGGCCGAACACGGCCACGCTGTCGCCCTCCTGCACCTTGGCGGTGTTGTGCACCGCGCCGATGCCGGTGGTGACGCCGCAGCCGAGCAGGCACACATGCTCCGGGTTGGCGTCCGGATTGATCCTGGCCAGCGAGACGTCGGCCACCACGGTGTACTCGCTGAAGGTCGAGCAGCCCATGTAGTGGTACAGCGGCTCGCCGTTGTAGCTGAAGCGGCTGGTGCCGTCGGGCATCACGCCCTTGCCCTGGGTGGCACGCACCGACACGCACAGGTTGGTCTTGCCGCTCTTGCAGAACAGGCACTCGCCGCACTCGGCGGTGTACAGCGGGATCACGTGGTCGCCCGGCTTGACGCTGGTCACGCCCTCGCCCACTTCCACCACGATGCCGGCGCCCTCATGGCCCAGCACCACCGGGAACAGGCCTTCCGGATCGTTGCCGGACAAGGTGAAGGCGTCGGTGTGGCAGACCCCGGTGTGGGTGATCTTGACCAGCACTTCGCCGGCCTTCGGCGGGGCGACGTCGATCTCGACGATCTGCAGCGGCTGGCCCGGGCCGAAAGCGACGGCGGCACGTGATTTCATGGGTCTCTCCTGTTGCGGTGGTTCGTGGTTGGGCAGGAACGGCGTCGCGCGCGACGGCACTTCATGGCGGACGCTCCACAGGCCGCCGGGAAGCGCTCCTTCGCGATCGGGGCCGCCCCCTACTTGAGATAGGAACGGATCAGGCCGGACATCTCGGTCACGCGCGCGGCCCGCTGCGCGGCCGACTGCGCCGGCCGGCCGAACTCCTCGCGCAGGTGCGCCTCCATGACCTCGGACATCAGGCCGTTGACCGCACCGCGGATCGCCGCGATCTGCTGCAGCACCGGGCCGCAGTCGGCACCGGCCTCCAGCGCGCGCTCCAGCGCATCGCACTGGCCGCGGATGCGCCGCACCCGCGCCAGCACCTTCTTTTTTTCTTCCGGCGAATGCGGCATCCACTGCCTCCAATCCTGTACTGGGGGACAGTATATTGGAATCGGCCGGACCGGGCAGCCGGTACCCGGACCCCCTCGTTTCCGGCGGCCACGGCACCACCGCCGGCTTCGCGCATTCGGGGACAGCCACGGGCCCGTCCGGCACGCAGGGCCCGGCTCCGGAGCGGGATGGCGTCCCTCCCCGCCGTGCCGCCATCCGCCGCCGGACCGGCCGGTCGACCCACGCACAGGGTCCGGGATGCAGGCAAAGGCCCGCACGCCACTTTCTCCGTGACCCACCGTGACGGCCACAGGACAGCCTCGGCGACCGCCCTGCAGGAGCACAGGCATTCGTCCCGGATGCCTGCCGCGCGGCCAGCCCGCAGGCATGCCGGCTCGACGCGCCGGCGGCAACGGCCGCTCCCAGTGCCGGCACGGTGCCACCGCCGGGCCCAGGGCAGGCATAGACCATCGGTCATTGACCAATGGTCGGTCATGCTCCAGAATGCCCGCACCCCCTCCCCATGCCGGCCTGTCCCATGCGTCGTTTCCAACGCCCTGCCCTGGTCCTGGCCGCCTACCTGGGCACGTTCCTGGCGTCGCTGGACATCAGCATCGTCAACGTCGCCCTGCCCACCCTGCAGCAGGCACTGGATACCGATATCGCCGGCCTGCAATGGGTCATCAACGCCTATGCGATCGCGCTGTCGGCCTTCATGCTCTCGGCCGGGCCGCTGGCCGACCGCCACGGACACCGGAGGATGTGGCTGATCAGCGTGACCCTGTTCACCGCCGGCTCGCTGCTGTGCGCCATCGCCTCCGGCCTGCCCATGCTGGTCGCCGGACGCACGGTCCAGGGGGTGGCGGGAGCTCTGCTGATCCCCAGTGCGATGCCCATCCTCAGCCGCGCCTTCCCGGACCCTGCGCAACGCGCGCGTGCGATCGGCGGCTGGTCCGCATTCAGCGCCCTGGCGCTGGTGCTCGGCCCGCTGCTGGGCGGCGTGCTGGTGCAGTGGATCGGCTGGCAGAGCATCTTCCTGATCAACCTGCCGCTGGGCCTGCTGGCGCTGCTGCTCGGCGCCTGGAGCATTCCCGAATGGCGGCATCCGCAGCAGGCCGCCCTGGACCCCGCAGGCCAGCTGCTGAGCATCCTGGCCCTGGGCGCACTCAGCTATGGCCTGATCGGCATCGGCGACCGCGGGATGGAGGATCTTTCAACGCGTGGCGCACTGCTGCTCGCGGTGGCCGCGCTGGCGGCCTTCGCCTGGGTCGAGCGCAGGGCCCGGCGGCCCCTGGTACCGCTGGAGCTGTTCGCCGACCGGCGCTTCGGCGCGCTCAACCTGGCCTCGTTCGCACTGGGCTTCACCGCCTACGCCAGCCTGTTCTTCCTCTCCCTGTTCTTCCAGCAGGCGCAGGGGCACAGCGCGGCCCGCGCCGGCGTGCAGCTGTTGCCGCAGTTCCTGGCGATGGGCGTCGTCTCACTGCTGTTCGGACGCCTGGTGGCCCGCCTGGGGATGGACCGGGCGCTGACCGCCGGCTATGCGCTGGTGGCGCTGGCGCTATGTGCGATCGCCGCCTTCGACGCCACCACCCCGGCCCTGCCGGCCAGCCTGGCGCTGGTCGTACTGGGCGCCGGCATGGGCCTGGCGGTGCCGGCCACCGGCCTGGCGGTGATGGCGCAGGCGCCGCCGGAACGCGCGGGCATCGCATCGGCCACCATGAACGCCCTGCGCCAGGCCGGCATGAGCCTGGGAATCGCGCTGCTCGGCAGCCTGATGAGCCTGCGCGCCACCCACCACCTCGGTACCCGGGCCGCCGCCCTGGGGGAATCGACACTGGCCACGCAGGCCCGCGCACTGGTCCAGCATCCGGATGAGGGCATCCTCACCGCCCCCGCCCTGCTGCTGTACCGCGCCGCCGTGGCCAGCGGGTTCGCCTGGGCGATGGCAGTGTCTGCCCTGGCCATGCTGGCGGTGGCATGGGTACTGCAGCGCAGCCGGCCACCGGCGTCCCGCTGATCCCGCGCCCACCTTCCGCGACGCGGGATGGAACGCCGCGCCGCCCCCAAGGGCTCAAGACGCCGAGGCCGCCGCGGCATCGTCCAGCGCGCTGGCACGCTGCCAGGCCGGCCGCGCCCGCAGCCGTGCCGCGTACTCCACGAACACCGGCTGCTCCGGCAGCGTCCGGAACATGAGGCCCCACAGCACCTGGCTGCCCAGGTAGACGTCGGCGGCGCTGAACCTTGCCCCCAGCAGCCAGGGCGCGGCGCCGGCGACCGTCAGTTCCAGGGTGTCCACCACCCGGTCGAAACTGCCGTACCCGACCATCCCGGCCTTCTCCGCCGGCGCCAGCAGGCCCAGCGCCCGGGCGCTGACCGCGGCCTCCACCGGGCCCGCAGCAAAGAACAGCCAGCGGAAATAGGCGCCGCGCAGCGGGTCGTCCGGCGCCGGTGCCAGTCCCGCCGCCGGAAAGGCATCGGCCAGGTAGCTGCAGATGGCCGCGGTCTCGGTGACCACTACGCCGCGGTGGACCAGCGCCGGCACCTTGCCCATGGGGTTGATCGCCCGGTAGGCGGGCGCCTTCACCCCGGCCCGCAGGTCCAGCAGCTCGGCCCGGTAGGGCACGCCGAGCTCTTCCAGCATCCAGCGAACCATGCGGCCCCGCGACTGCGGGCTGGTATAGAAAACGATTCCGTCCGTCGTTCCGGCCATGCGTGCCACCTCCAGCGTAGGTCGCACGCAGTCTAGCAATGCCGTCCGCGGCCCCGCGGTCAGTAGGCGAACTCGCGGAACACCGGGTCGACGCGGCCGTTCCAGGCGCCGTGGAACAGCGCCAGCTTGCGCTCGGCGGCGGTCTTTCCGGAATCGACGATCTCCTGCAGCACGTCCAGGAAGCGGGTCTCGTCCTGGCCGTCGGCATTGAGCGCGGCGCGCCGCCGCAGGCCCTCGCGGGAGATCTCCAGCGCGCGCCGCGCCAGGTCGCGCACGCTGCCGCCGCGGAACGGCAGGTTCATCGCCTGCTCCGGTACACCGTCGCGCAGGGCATGGCGCTCGGCCAGGCTGAAATCCTTCACCAGGTCCCAGGCAGCGTCCAGCGCGGTCTGGTCGTACAGCAGTCCCACCCAGAACGCCGGCAACGCGCAGATCCGGCTCCACGGGCCGCTGTCGGCGCCGCGCATCTCCAGGTACTTCTTCAGGCGCACTTCCGGGAAGGCGGTGGTCATGTGGTCGGACCAGTCGCGCAGCGTCGGCAGCGCGCCCGGCAACGCCTCCAGCCCTCCCTCCAGGAAGCGCCGGAACGACTGTCCGCTGAGGTCGTGGTACACGCCGTCGCGATACGAGAAGTACATCGGCACGTCGAGCAGGTAGTCCACGTAGCGCTCATAGCCGAACCCGTCCTCGAACACGAAATCGAGCATGCCGGTGCGGTCCGGGTCGGTATCGGTCCAGATCTGCGAGCGGTAGCTCAGGTAGCCGTTGGGACGGCCCTCGGTGAACGGTGAATCGGCGAACAGCGCGGTGGCGATCGGCTGCAGCGCCAGCGACACGCGGAACTTCTTCACCATGTCCGCTTCGCTGGCGAAATCCAGGTTGACCTGCACCGTGCAGGTCCGGGTCATCATGTCCAGGCCGAGCGTGCCGACCCGGGGCATGTAGCGCTTCATGATCTGGTACCGCCCCTTGGGCATCCACGGCATGTCCGCGCGCGCCCAGCGGGGCTGGAAGCCCATCCCGAGGAAGCCGAGCTGCAGCTCGCCGGCCACCTGCGCCACCTCGTTGAGGTGGGTGCCGGTCTCCACGCAGGTCTGGTGGATGCTCTCCAGCGCGGCGCCGGACAGCTCCAGCTGCCCGGCCGGCTCCAGCGACACCGAGGCGCCGTCGCGCAGCAGGGCGATGGTGTTGCCGTCCTCCCGCACCGGCTCCCAGCCGAAACGGGTCAGCCCGGCAAGCAGCGCGGCGATGCCGCGCTCGCCCTCGTAGGCCGGCGGACGCAGGTCGTCGAGGCGGAAGCCGAACTTCTCGTGCTCCGTGCCGATGCGCCACTGCGTCTTCGGCTTCTCGCCCGTGGCGATGCTCTGCAGCAGCGTATCGCGGTCGGTGATGGGGGTGTCGGCGACGTGGCTGGGACTCGACAAGGTCTGGCTCGCACGGTTCGGTTCAGGGCGGGGACATGGGGGTCGGCCCCCGGCATCACAAGAACCGGCCCGGTGCCCGCGGCGTCGGCCCTGGGTCCTGTTACCGGCATGGCCAACGGCGGTGTGCACCCGCGCCATTCCATCCAGGACCGCAGGCCTGCGCTCACGACGCACTCGCGAACCGGTTCCTGGCGCGCACTATATCGTGGCCATCATTGCCGGCATGTGGATGTGGCGGATTTCAGCATCCCATCGGTGACCGCATGCCCGGCGGCCGTAAGCGCGGCACGCATGCGACAACCCACATCGCCGCCCCCTACACTGGCGCCATGGACCGCCCCGCACATACGGAAACCCACCGCTCCGACCGCGTCGGCTGGCTGCGCGCCGCCGTGCTCGGCGCCAACGACGGCATCGTCTCGGTCGCCGGCCTGGTGGTCGGCATCGCCGCCAGCGGCGCCCCGGCCTCCACGGTGCTGGCCACCGGCGTGGCCGGCACCGTGGCCGGCGCCATGTCGATGGCCGCCGGGGAATATGTCTCCGTGCAGTCGCAGGCCGACACCGAACGCGCCGACCTGGCGCTGGAACGGCACGAGCTGGACAGCGACCCGCACACCGAGCTGGAAGAGCTGGCCGGCATCTACCGCCGCCGCGGCCTGTCGCCGGAGCTGGCGCACGAGGTGGCCATACAACTCACCGCCCACGATGCGCTGGGCGCGCACGCGCGCGATGAACTCGGCATCACCGACGAACTCCGTGCGCGGCCGCTGCAGGCGGCCCTGGCCTCGGCCGCCGCGTTCGTGGCCGGTGCCGCCCTGCCGGTACTGACCGCCCTGCTGGCGCCGCATGCCCGGGTGGCGCCGATCACCACCCTGTCGACCCTTGCCGGCCTCGCCGCCACCGGCGCCATGGCGGCCCACGTCGGTGGCGCGCCGCGCCTGCGCGGGGCCCTGCGGGTGATGTTCTGGGGCGCCCTGGCGATGGCCGCGGCCGCCGCCATCGGCACCCTGTTCGACACCCGCAGCGGCGGCTGATGGAGACCGGCCCGCAGCCCGCCGCGGCGCTGCTCGCACAGTTGGCGACGCTGGCCGACTGCCCGCGCGCCGAAGGCTACGCCTGCGTCACCGCGCGCCGCGAGCATGGCGCCTCGTCGGTGGAGATCCCGCACCCGCAGTTCGCGATCCTGCTGCAGGGCCGCAAGCGCGCAAGCGTTGCCGGGAAACGCCTGGAGCTGGCCCCCGGCGACCTGTTCCTGGTCACCCGCCGCTGCCGGATCGACGTGGTCAACCTGCCCGATCCGCACACCGGCCTCTACCTCAGCGCCATCGTGCCGCTGTGCAGCGAGGTGCTGGCCGCGGCACGCGCGCTGTGGAGCGGCCCGTTGCCCGGGCCCGGCGATACGCTGACTCGCCTGCCGCTGGCCGCGCACGGCACGCCGCTGCTGCACTGGCGCCAGGCCCTGGAGCGCGGCGACTACACCGGCGCGCGGCTGGCCCTGGCCGCCCTCACCGTGGCGTTCTGCAACCAGGGCCAGGGCGGCCTGCTGGTTCCCCCGGCGCCCAGCCTCGGCGACCGCATCCGCGACCTGGTCGCCGCGCATCCGGACCGCGCCTGGCAATCGCGCGACTTCGAAGCGCACCTCGGCCTCAGCGGCGCCACCCTGCGCCGCCGCCTGGCCGCCGAAGGCGCTCCCCTGCGCACACTGGTCGGCGACGCCCGCCTGGCCCATGCCATGCAGCTGCTCTACACCTCGCGCCTGCCCCTGAAAACCGTCGCCGCGCGCGCCGGCTACCGCTCGCTGTCCAGCTTCAACCGGCGCTTCGCCGAACGCTACGGCATGGACCCCTCGGCCATCGGCAACAGCTGAACCGTCCTGAGCGGCGCGCGGCGCATTCTGAGCGGTACGCGCGCACGCCCCGGCGCAGCATGGAACGCCCGCGGCACCGCCGCCTGTCCTGGAACCTTCCGCCATGCCCCTGCCCCCGCTCCGCCACCTCGCCGCCGCGGCCCTGCTGCTGCTCGGCTGCCCCGTCCAGGCCGCCACCGCCCATCACCCCGGCACCCAGGTCCCCGGCGTGTACCACCAGCGGATCGGCGACCTGCAGGTCACCGCGCTGTTCGACGGCACCGTCGCCCTTGGCCGGCAGGAGCTGGTCGGCATCGATCCCGGCGCCGTCGTCCGCCTGCTCGACCAGCGCTACGTCCCGGAGGACGGCAAAGGCCTGCAGACCGCGGTCAACGCCTACCTCGTGCAGCGCGGCACGCACCTGATGCTGGTGGACGCCGGGACCGCGCAGTGCTTCGGTCCCGGGCTCGGCCAGGTGCTGGGCAACCTGCGCGCGGCCGGCTACGACCCGGCGGAGGTCGACGACGTACTGCTGACCCACGCCCATCCGGACCATCTGTGCGGGGTACTCGACGCCGACGGCCGGCCGGCCTTCGCCAAGGCCACCGTCTGGCTGTCGCAGGCCGACGCCGACTATTGGCTGGATCCGGACAATGAGGCCCGCGCACCGCGGGCGCTGCGTTTCGCGTTCCCGCTGGCCCGGGCCGCGGTGGCCCCCTACCAGGCGGCCGGGCGGCTGCGGCGCTTCGCTCCCGGCACCCCGCTGCCGGCCGGCGTCACCGCGGTGGATACCCACGGGCATACCCCGGGCCATGTCTCATGGCGCATCGACGGCGGCAGCGGACAGCTGCTGGTCTGGGGCGACATCGTGCACTTCCATGCGGTGCAGTTCGCCCGGCCGGAGGCCAGCTACGAGGCCGACAGCGACCGTCCCGCCGCCATCGCCAGCCGCCGCCGGATCATGGCCGAGGCCGCCGCGCGCGGCAGCTGGGTGGCCGGCGCGCACCTGCCGTTCCCCGGCCTGGGCCATGTGCGCAGCGAAGGCGACGGCTTCGCCTGGGTGCCGGGCGAGTTCTCGCCGCTGGTCCCTTAGCCCGCTGGCCGGTCGCCGCCGTCCGGCGCCGGCGGGTTCAGGCCCAGCCAGGCACCGATCACCGACCGCGCCTGGTCCACGCCCAGACGCGATTCGCCGGAAAAGGTCTGCACGCCGACGGTGTCCCCGTAGGCGGCCACCAGTTCCTTGCGGACCTTCTGCAGCGCCAGCCCCTGCTGCCCACGGCCGAGCTTGTCGGCCTTGGTCAGCAGGGCATGCGCGGGCAGGCCGCGCTGGACCGCGTAGGACAGCATCTGCCGGTCGTAGTCCTTCAGCGGATGGCGGATGTCCATCACCACCACCAGTCCGCGCAGCGCCTGGCGGGTGCGGAAATAGGTGTCGATGAAGGCCTGCCAGTGCGCCTGCAGATCCTGCGGCACCTTCGCGTACCCGTACCCGGGCAGGTCCACCAGGTGCGCTTCCGGGGTCACCTGGAAGTACACCAGCTGCTGGGTGCGCCCGGGCGTCTTGGAGACCCGGGCCAGCGCGTTCTGGCGCGTCAGCGCGTTGAGCGCGCTGGATTTCCCGGCATTCGAGCGGCCGGCGAACGCCACTTCGGCACCCGCATCGGGCGGCAATTGCCGGGCGTTGTGGGCGGAAAGCAGGTAATGGGCGCGTTCTAGGAGCTGTGACATGGGACATAGGATCGCATGCCGCGGCGCCGCATGCGGCATCGCGCGTTGACCCTGCGAGGAAACGGCGCCGATAATCCGACCGATGCCGGCCGGGAACCCGCCCGGCCTGTCCAACACGGAGCTTCCGCATGCGCCATGCTCGTGTCTCAGCCATCACCGCCTTCGCCGTTCCGCTCATCGCCGTCGTCGCCTTCGCACAGAGCTCGGTCATCCCGGTGCCCGACAACGCCCCGGTGCAGACCGCGCCGCTGGAGATCGATCTCGGCAAGACCGTGGCCGGCGACGCCGCCGCCGGCGAGGAGAAGGCGCAGGTCTGCGCCGCCTGCCATGGCGCCGACGGCAACTCCCCGGTGGAGATGTACCCACGGCTGGCCGGACAGAGCGAAACCTATACCGCCCGGCAGCTGGCGCTGATCGCCGGCGGCCAGCGCACCGAGGGCGCGGTGGCCGCCATGCTGCCCTTCGTGCAGGACCTCACCGCGCAGGACATGCGCGACATCGGCGCGTTCTACGCCGGGCAGCGCAGCGGCGCCGGCGTGGCCGACGACATGGTGATCGAGGACGGCCCGTATGCCGGCACGAAGTTCTACGAGATCGGCCAGAAGCTGTACCTGGGCGGTGACGCCGGCCGCGACATCCCGGCCTGCTTCGCCTGCCACGGCCCCACCGGCGCCGGCAACCCGGGCCCGGCCTACCCGCACATCGGCGGGCAGTACGCCGGCTATGTCGCCCAGCGCCTGCAGCACTACCAGGCCGGGCAGACCCAGGAGACCGACCCGTCGCAGTTCCGCATAATGGCCGAGGTCGCCGCCCGCCTGACCGAGCAGGAGATCCAGGCCCTGTCCAGCTACGTCCAGGGCCTGCACGCGCGGGCCGACGACGGCGACCTGGCCAGCGCTTCCCCCCGGCCCTGATCCGCTGCGGCCGCCGCCGCGGCCCGGGCCTTGTTCGCGGCTACGCCGACCTCCGCGGTCGGCGTATCCATTTCAGCTTGGAGAATCCCCATGAAACGTTTCCCGCGACTGTTCCTCCTGCTGCTGGCGCTGTCGCCGCTGGCCGCCTGCGCCGCCGATACGAAAGCACCGGTGGAAGGGCAGGACTACGAACTGATCGCCGAGCCCGGCCCGTTCGCACCGCTGGCCGGCAAGATCGAGGTGGTGGAGGTCTTCGGCTATCCCTGCATCCACTGCGCCAACTTCGAACCGCAGCTCTCCGCCTGGGCGGCGAAGCTGCCGGCCGACGTGCGCCTCACCCTGGTGCCAGCGGCCTTCGGCGGCCACTGGGACGCCTATGCGCGCGCCTTCTACGCCGCCGAACAGGTCGGCGTGCTGGAACGCAGCCATGGCGACCTGTTCAAGGCCCTGCACCAGCGGCAGAGCCTGCCGATGCAGAACGTGTCGCCGCAGGAACTGGCCGGGTTCTATGCCGGCTACGGGGTGCAGCCGGAGCGCTACATCGAGGCGCTGCGCAGCGCCCAGGTCGATGAGAAGCTGCAGGCGGCACGCGACTTCGCCATGCGCGTGCGGGTTCCCGGCACCCCGGCGCTGGTCGTCAATGGCAAGTACCTGGTGAAGGGCAGGAACTTCGACGAGCAGCTGCGCGTCGCCGACGCACTGGTCGCGCGCGAACGCGCCGCCGGGGCGGCCCGCTGAGCGTCCGCCGGCCGCCCCGGCGGCCGGTTCAGACAACCCCGCACATAATGGCATCATGCGTCCCGCGGCCGCCCACGACGGCCTGACGACCCGACGAATTTCCGCTGGAGATCCACCGATGAAGATCCGCTTCGTACTGGCCCTGACGGCCCTGCTTCCGCTGATGGTCGCCTGCAAGGCCCAGGACGGCTCCGCCGACGCCGTCGCCCCGGCGACCGACGCGCAGCCGGCGGCCGCCGCCGAAGCCGCGCCCGCCCCCACGGCCACACCCGCCGCCGAGGGCGAGGGCGAGGGCGAGACCACCGCCCCGGCCCAGGCCGCCAGCGGCGAGGACGCCCCCTCCGCGCCGGCCCCGGTTCCGGCACAGGCGCGCCTGGTCGGCCCGGAGCCGGTCGCCGGCACCGACTACGTGGTCATCGAAGGCGGCCAGCCGATCCAGCCGGCCGTCGGCAAGATCGAAGTCGCCGAGTTCTTCGGCTACGTCTGCCCCGCCTGCGCCCGCTTCCAGCCGCTCATCGGTCCCTGGAAGGCCGGCCTGCCGTCGGACGTCAGCTTCGTCTACGTGCCGGCCATGTTCGGCAGCATGTGGGACGACTACGGCCGCGCGTTCTACGCCGCCGAGGCGCTGGGCGTGCAGGAGCAGACCCATGAAGCGCTGTATTCGGCCATCCATGTCGAGCAGTCGCTCAAGGGCGAGCGCGGCCGCGATTCGGTCGAGGACATCGCCGCGTTCTACGGCAAGTACGGGGTTGATCCGAAGGCCTTCGCCGACACCATGGGCAGCTTCTCGGTGGTGGCCAAGACCAACCGCGCCAAGCAGTTCGCCCAGCGCAGCAAGATCGGCGGCACCCCGTCGCTGGTGGTCGCCGGCAAGTACCTGGTCAAGGGCAAGGGCTTCGACGACATGCTGCGCATCGCCGACCACCTGATCGCTCGCGAACGCGCCGCCAACGCCAAATGACGCCTCCGCGGCCACGCCCGCCGGGCGTGGCCGCCGCGTCCTGACCGCCGTGAAATCCCCCCCCCACACCCTGCGGTTGCTGACGGCCAACATCCAGGCCGGCTCCAGCACGCGCCGCTACAGCGACTACCTCACCCGCAGCTGGTCGCACGCGCTGCCGGCCGGCAGCAAGCGCTCGAGCCTGGACGCCATCGCGCGGCTGGCCAGCGGCCGCGACATCGTCGGCCTCCAGGAGGCCGATCCCGGCAGCCTGCGCTCGGGCTTCACCAACCAGACCCACTACCTGGCCCAGCGCGCCGGCTTCAACTACTGGAGCCACCAGCCCAACCGGCGCATGGGCGGCGTCGCCTCCAGCGCCAACGGACTGCTCAGCAAGCTGGAACCAGTGGAGGTGCAGGACCACGCCCTGCCCGGCCGCATCGGCGGCCGTGGCGTGCTGCTGGCACGTTTCGGCGATGGCCGCGAGGGCCTGGCGGTGGCCGTGGCCCACCTGTCGCTGGGCGTCGGCTCGCGCCTGTCGCAGCTGGACTTCATCGCCGACCTGCTGTCCAGCTATCCCAACGCGGTACTGATGGGCGACTTCAACTGCATGGCCGAACGCCCGGAGATGCAGGTGCTCTACCGCAAGACCCGGCTGCAGCCCCCCGGGTGCCTGGTACCGACGTTCCCGAGCTGGCGGCCGGAGCGGGCGATCGACCACATCCTGATCAGCGACACCCTGCGGACCGTCGATACCGCGGCCGTCGCCGCCGCCCATTCCGACCACCTGGCACTGGCGATGCAGGTCGAAGTACCGCGCAACAGCCTTCGCTGAACCCGGCACGGCGTCCCGGGCCTGCCGGCGCGGCCCCGGTCTCCGCCGGCAGGCCGGACGGCGTCGCCCGCCGCTTCCAGCTCGAAATCCGGCAACCGCCGGTGGCTGCCGCCGCGGAGCGTGGCCCCGCCAGAGGCCTCACGCGGCGGCGGCGGGCGCCGGCGGAGGACGCCGCCGCGCGGTCGCCGCGCTGCCCACCGAGGCCAGCACGGTCAATGCGATCGCCAGCCACTGCAGGCCACTGAGGTATTCGCCAAGCAGCAGCAGCGCCCACAGCGCGGCCACCGCCGGCTCCATGCTGATCAGGATGCCGAAGGTCTCCTTCGGCAGGCGCTTCAACGCCATCATCTCCAGCGACATCGGGATCGCGCTGGAGACCACCGCCACCAGCAGCCCCGCCAGCAGGACCTGTGGCTGCAACAGCAGCGCGCCGGCGTGGACCACCCCGACCGGCACCACCACCAGCGCCGCCGCGGTCAGCCCCAGCGACACCGAGTGGCCGGCATGCAGGTGCCCGGCGCGCTTGCCGAACACGATGTACAGGCCCCAGCAGGCCGCCGCCCCCAGCGCGTACAGCACCCCGGCCGGGTCCAGCGCCGGCGCCCCGCCCAGCGGCAGCAGCAACAGCAGCCCGGCCACCGCACAGCCCACCCAGAGGAAATCGACCGGCCGCCGCGAGGACAGCATCGCCACCGTCAACGGCCCGGTGAATTCGATGGCCACCGCGATGCCGAACGGAATGGTCCGCAGCGCCATGTAGAACAGCAGGTTCATCAGGCCCAGGGTCAGCCCGTAGCGCAGGATCGACACGGCATCGGCGCGGCGGGTGTGCCAGCGCCAGGGGCGCCACAGCAGCAGCAGGAACAGCGCCGAAAAGCCCACCCGCAGCGCACTGGTGCCCTGGGCGCCGATCAACGGGAAAAGATGTTTGGCATAGGATGTGCCGATGGCCAGCGAAGTCACCGAGCCGAGCACCGCCAGCACCGGCACCAGCGGCGCGAATCGGGAAGTCTGCATGCGCCCAGTGTAGGGTGGCGACGGCGAGCGATGGACTCGATTGGCCTTCTTCCAGCGCAACTTTTCCTCATCATGAGCACGCCTTCCGACATCGACGCTTTCGACCGCGCCATCCTCGCCCTGCTGCAGCGGGACAACAGCCTCGCGCAGCGCGAGATCGCCGAGGCCGTGCACCTGTCCGCGCCGGCCGTGCAGCGGCGCATCCGCCGCCTCCAGGACAGCGGCGTGATCGCCCGCAACGTGGCCCTGCTCGACGCCGCGCGGGTCGGCCGTCCGCTGACCGTGATCGTCGAGGTCCGCATGGTCAGCGAACAGCGCGCGCAGGTGGCGCCGTTCAAGCGCCGCATACAGGAGGAGGCCGCGGTACAGCAGTGCTACTCGATCACCGGCGACGGCGATTTCCTGCTGGTGCTGGCCGTGGCGTCCATGGACGAGTACGAGGCCATCAGCGAACGCCTGTTCGGTGCGGACGACAACGTCGAGCGCTTCCGCACCTCGGTGGCGCTGGGCACCCTCAAGCGCGATTTCGCACTGCCGCTGTAGCCGGGCGTCCGCCGCACGCCGGTGGATCCGCAGCCCGGCATGCAGCGGCCGGCCGGGCGCGTTCAGGCGCGAGCCGGGATCGCCGTCCCGCTGTTGACGACGCCCCGGCTATGCTTTGCCGATGAAACCGACCCCCTGCCTGCTGCCCCTCGCCACGGCGCTGCTGCTGGTCTGCACCAGCGTCGGCGCCCAGTCCCTGGATGCCCGGCGCGAGGCCATGCGCCGGGCGATCGACCAGGCCGAGCGCGGCCAGTTCGACGCCACGGCCGCCGCCGCCCTGCGCGACCACCCGCTCTACGGCTGGCTCGAATACAGCGCACTGCGGCGCGGCATCGACAGCCTCGACACCGCGCGCGCGCAGGACTTCCTCAAGCGTTACCAGGGCCAGGCCGTGGCCGGTGCCTTCCGTGCGGTCTGGCTGCCGGCACTGGCGCGGCGCCAGGACTGGCCGGCGCTGCTCGCCAACTGGCAACCGGGCAACGATCCGGGGCTGCACTGCGCGCAGCTCAATGCCCGTCTCGCCACCGGCCAGGCCGATGCCGCCTGGACCGGCGAGGTGCAGGCGCTGTGGCGCAGCAGCGGCAAGTCGCTGCCCGACGCCTGCGACCCGGTCTTCGCCGCGCTGGCCGAACGCGGCGGACTGACGCCGGCGCTGCGCTGGGAGCGCATCGACGCCGCCGCCGACGCCCAGCAGCCCGGCGTCATGCGCCACGCCGCCCGCGGCCTTCCCGCCGCCGAACTGGCGCAGGCCAACGACTATGCGGCCTTCGTCGCCCAACCCGATGCCCGCGCCCTGAACTGGCCGAAGACCGCCCGCAGCCGCCGCATCGCCGCCGACGGCCTGGCCAAGCTGGCCAGGACCGACCCCGACGGCGCCGAACGGCAGCTGCCGCAGTACGTCCAGGCCCTGGCCCTGGAACCGGCGCAGCAGGCGCAGGTGCGCTACCAGATCGCCCTGTGGACGGTGGCCTCCTACCTGCCCGATTCGGCCCGGCGGCTGGCCGCGGTGCCGGAATCGGCCTACGACGAACGGCTGCACGAATGGCGCACGCGCGAAGCCCTCGCCCGCGGCGACTGGCCGGCCGCGCTCGCCGCGATCCGGCGGATGCCCGAGGCGCAGCGCGGCGATTCGCGCTGGCGCTGGTTCGAGGCACGCATGCTGGAGAAGACCGGGAACGCCGCCGATGCCGCACCGCTCTTCCGCGCCGTGGCCGGAGAACCGACCTTCCACGGCTTCCTCGCCGCCGACAAGCTGGGACAGCCCTACGCCCTGTGCCCATGGACCCCCGGCGACAGTGCGCAGGCGCGGGCCACGGTGGCCCGCGACCCGGCGCTGGTGCGTGCGCTGGAGCTCTCCAAGCTCGCGCGCCCGGCCTGGGCCGCGCGCGAATGGGCCGATGCCCTGAGCCGCTTCGACGACACCCAGCGCCGTCTGGCCGTGGAGACCGCCAGCGAACAGGGCTGGTTCGACCGCGCCGTCTTCGGCCTCAAGGGCGGCCAGGAAATGCGCCTGTACACGCTGCGCTTCCCGCTGCACCACGGCGACACGATCCGCCGTGAAGCCGCGCGCAACGCCCTGGATCCGGCATGGATCGCCGCCGAGATCCGCGCCGAGAGCATCTTCAACCCGAACGCCCGCTCGCCCGCCAACGCCATGGGCCTGATGCAGGTGCTGCCGGCCACCGGCGCCGCCGTCGCCAAGCGCATCGGCCTGGCCGGCTATGGCGGTGCCGCCAGCCTGTACGACCCGGACACCAACATCGCCCTCGGCAGTGCCTACCTGCGCCAGTTGCTGGACACCTACGACGGGCTGCCCTACGTCACCATCGCCGCCTACAACGCCGGCCCGACACCCACCGCGCGCTGGCTGTCGCAACGGCCCGGCTACGACCCGGACCTGTGGATCGAGACCATCAGCTACAAGGAGACCCGCGAGTACGTCGCCCGCGTGCTCGCCTTCAGCGTGATCTACGACTGGCGCCTCAACGGCAAGGCGGTGCCGCTGGGCGACCGCATCGCCGGCCGCGTCGGCCCGCCCTCGCGCGGCTTCGCCTGCCCGGCGCCATAGGTCCGCGCACGGCGCGCCACGTCCGGCGGTGCCCGCCTGGGCGGACCCGCCAGGGAGCGCGCAGGGTTTTGCCATCGCCGCGTTTCCACGCATCATGCCCGGCATGAAGACCTATCTCGTCGGCGGCGCGGTCCGCGATTCCCTGCTGGGGCTGGATGCCGGTGACCGCGACTGGGTGGTGGTCGGCGCCACCCAGCAGGACATGGAAGCGCGGGGGTTCAAGGCCGTGGGCCGGGATTTCCCGGTGTTCCTGCATCCCCGCACCGGCGAGGAGTACGCCCTCGCGCGCACCGAGCGCAAGAGCGGGCGCGGCTACCGCGGCTTCGTGGTCGACGCCGATCCGTCGGTGACCCTGGAGCAGGACCTGCAGCGTCGCGACTTCACCCTCAATGCCATCGCCCGCGACGAGGACAGCGGGGAACTGGTCGATCCGTGGGGCGGCGTGCGCGACCTGCAGGCGCGGGTGCTGCGCCACGTCGGACCGGCCTTCGTCGAGGACCCGCTGCGGGTGCTGCGCGCGGCCCGGTTCATGGCGCGCTTCGCGCCGCTGGGCTTCACCCTCGCCCCGGAAACCGCGGACCTGATGCGACGGATCGCCGCCAGCGGCGAGCTGGAGGCGCTGGTGCCCGAGCGCATCTGGCAGGAACTGCGCAAGGCGCTGCGCTCGCCGCGGCCTTCCGCATTCCTGCGCACCCTGCACGACACCGCTGCGCTGGCGTCGATCCTGCCGGAGGTGGAAGCGCTGTACGGCGTGCCGCAGCGCGCCGAGTTCCACCCGGAAGTGGATACCGGCGTGCACCAGGAACTGGTCAGCGACATGGCCGCGCGGCTGGCGCCGGGCGACGACCTGATCGGCTTCGCCGCGCTCACCCACGACCTGGGCAAGGCGCTCACCCCGGCGGACCAGCTGCCACGCCACCTCATGCACGAACAGCGCGGACTGAAACCGCTGGCGGCGCTGTGCGAACGCCTGAAGATACCCGCCGACCACCGCCAGCTGGCCGAGGCGGTGTGCCGCGAACACCTCAACGTGCACCGCATCGACGAGCTGCGCGATGCCACGGTGCTGGAGCTGATCCGGCGCTGCGACGGCTTCCGCCGTCCCGAACGCATCGCACAGATGGCGCTGGCCTGCGAATGCGACAAGCGCGGCCGGCTCGGTTTCGAGGACAGCGGCTACCCGCAGCGCACCACGCTGCTGCGCCTGCATGCGGCCGCGCTGGCGGTCAATGCCCGCGACCTCGCCGCCGGGGGTCTGAGCGGCCCGGCGGTGGGCGAAGCCTTGAAGAAGGCACGCATCGCCGCGGTCCAACGGGCCCGTCGGACCGTGCGGCCGGATGCGGAAGCCCCCTGATCCGGTGACGGCCGCCTGCGCATGGCGGCCCAGCCGCGGCCCTTGCCCCCCGCCCGACGGCGGGCAGCGGGACCCGCGCGGACGGCTCCTCAGATCTTCAGGTAGATCCCGCGCCTGTCCATCCAGGCCAGCGGCCACCACCACAGCGCGACGAACGCCAGGGCCATCGCCAGCGAGGCCGCCTGCGCGCCGGCCAGCGGCGTCAGCCAGCGGTCGAACCCATGCTGCCAGAGCCCGTTCCAGCTGCCGGTCGCCATCATGGCCAGCACCATCGCCGAGGAGCCGGCGTACGCCGTGATCGCATTGACCCCGAACCGGCGGCCCACGGGCGGCCACTGCCTGCAATCGACCAGGATGTGCGCCAGCCACAGCGCCGCCGACGCCCACCCGGCCGTCCACAGCACGTAGGAGGGCGTCCACAGGTTCTTGTTGAACGGCAGCCAGTGCGACCACAGTGCGCCGGCCGCCAGCAGCAGCAACGCGGCCGGCAGCAGCCGCCAGGGACGCCGGCGCAGCAGTGCACCGGCATGCAGGCCCACCAGAGTGGACGCCAGTGCCCCCAGCGTGGACAACAGCCCTTCCGGGTCGTGCCCCTGGCCGGTGGCCGGGTCATGCTGGTAGAGCAGCGGGCCCAGCAGGGCGGTGTCGACGCGGCTGGGCAGGTTGGTCAGCGGCGCCAGCGAGCCGCCGATGGCAAGCAGTGCCGCATAGCCGGCCAGCAGCGCGCCGAGGCACAGCCCCTGCGTGCGCGGCCGCAGCCAGATCGCTGCCAGGCCGCCCGCGGCGAAGCACACGCCGATCCGCTGCAGCACGCCCAGCGGCCGGTAATGCGGCAGCTCCAGCCACCACCAGGCCAGCAGGTGCAGCAGCATGCCCAGCCCGATGATGCGCAGCGCGCGCATCAGCACGCTGCGGGTCAGCGCTCCGCGGTCGGCGCCCTGTTCGACGCGCGGCACCACGCCGAGTCCGATCGAGACGCCGACGACCACCAGGAAGAACGGGAACACCAGGTCGGTGGGCGTGCAGCCGTTCCACTCCGCATGCGCCAGCGGTGCGTACACATGGCTCCACGTACCCGGGTTGTTGACCAGCAGCATGGCCGCCACGGTGAGGCCGCGCAGTGCATCGACCGAGGCGTAGCGGGCGGGTGCTTGGCTGGATTGGGAGCGGGTCATCAAGGGTGTCCCGTGGAAACACGGTGTCGGAGGCTGGCAAGCCCTGCATGGGAAAGCGGTTGACCCGCTCTTCGGTCAGTTGAAGAACACGACCGCCTTTGCCGGAACCACACGCAGAGGCTTGCTGTTGCTGTTGCTGTTGCTGTTGCTGTTGCTGTTGCTCGTGATCTTGACTTGCCGGGTGCCCTTCCGCAGCGACGGCGCCGACGGACAAGCCCCCGCAAGGGGCGACGTGCAGGGAGCCACGTCGTCGTTCGACGCGACCGGGATGCCTCGTCGAGGACTCCCGGCGGCGGCGTGGACCCACGGCACGTCGGTGCCGTGGGCACGGAGGCAGGGCCTGCCTTCTCCGGTTACCTTCGCTCTGCACGAACAAAGAGACGTAACGCGCTCACGCGAAGCGCGTTGCCGCGCCCTGGGCCGATCAACACGGGGCTTCGTACGATCAAACGCTACGAGGCGTCACCCGTATCCCACTCCGCGGCTCGAAGGCATGCATGCCCGTGCCGCGGAAACCGTGCCTTCCCGGCCCGAAGGGTGAGGAGCTCCCTCATTCCCGCTGGCCGGCGATCCAGGTGGCCTGTACCTGCAGCGCCTCGTCCAGCAGCACGAAGTCCGCCTGGTAGCCCGCCGCGATGTGGCCATACCGGTCCTCCATGCCCAGGAACTGCGCCGGATAGGTCGACGCCATGCGCGCCGCTTCGGCCAGCGGCAGCCCCAGCAGGCCGACCGTGTTGCGCACCGCGGTGGCCATGTCCAGCGCCGAGCCGGCGAGCGCCCCGGCGGCATTGCGCACCACGCCGTCCACGGCGGTGATGACTTCGCCGTACAGCGCGAACGAAGGATCGTCCGCGCCGACCATCGGCATCGCGTCGGTCACCAGCAGCACCTTGCCGCGCGGCTTGGCCGCCAGCGCCACGCGCAGGCTCGCCGGGTGCACGTGCACGCCGTCGACGATCACCCCGCACCAGCTGTGCGGATCTTCCAGCGCGGCACCGACCACGCCCGGCTCGCGCCCCTGCAGGGGCGTCATCGCGTTGTACAGGTGGGTGAAGCCGGTGATGCCCGCATCCAGCCCGGCGCGGGTCTGCCGGTAGTCGCCGGCGGTGTGCCCGGCGCAGACGATGGCACCGTTGGCGACCATCGCCCGGATGGTCTCGACCGGCACGCATTCGGGCGCCAGCGTGATCAGGGTGGTGCCGTTGTCGAGCGAGGTCGCCATCGCGACTTCGTCAGGCCCCGGTACCCGGAACTTGCCCGCATCGTGCGTGCCCTTGCGCGCCGGCGCGATGTAGGGGCCCTCCAGGTGGATGCCCAGGATCCCGGGCACCCCTTCGGCGATGGCCTGGCGCACCGCTGCGATGGCCGCCGCCATCACCGCCGCGTCGTCGCTGATCAGCGTCGGCAGCATGCCGGTGGTGCCGAAGCGCCGGTGGCCGCGCATCATCGCGCGCAGGGCGTCCACGTCCGGGGTGTTGTTGAGCAGCGCGCCGCCGCCGCCATTGACCTGCACGTCGATGAACCCCGGCAGCAGCCAGCCGCCGCCGAGGTCGTGGCGCGGCACCCCGGCCGGCAGCGAGGCCTCCGGCACCACCGCGGCCACCACGCCCTGCTCCACCAGCACCGCGTTGCCGCGGTGGAAATCGTCGTTGCCCAGCACCTGGGCATTGGTCAATGCGAATCCACTCATTTTCCGGCTTCCGTCTGTCCCGCACCGGGAAGGCGCGGGGGGGGGTGGGGCCCGCCGTCCACGCCGGGGCGTGCGGCCGGGGCGGCCGGGCGGGCAGCGGCGCGACGGCCGTCGGCCGCCTCGCCAGCGGCCCGTGCCCGCCAGGCCAGTGTCCGCCGCGCACCGGCGCGGCCGGGTGAATCAGACCGTCTCGGTCACCTTGTTCAGGTGCGGCGGAAGGTCCGGGTTGTGCCCGCGGCGCAGGGCCAGCGCATTGATCGCACGGTAGAAACTCTGCACCACCAGCAGCGGCGCGCACAGCGGATGCGGCGCGTCGACCACCGGCAGGTTGCCGCCCTCGCCCGCCAGCCACACGCGTGCGCCGCGCGCGGCGAACTCGTCGGCCAGAGCACGGGTGCCGGCGCCCGTTTCGTCCGGCTGCGCAAAGGCCAGCACCGGGAAGCCCTTGCCGACCAGCGCCATCGGGCCGTGCTTGACCTCGGCCGAGCTGTAGCCTTCGGCATGCAGTCCGCAGGTCTCCTTGAACTTGAGCGCGGCCTCCTGCGCCGCGGCCAAGCCCGGCCCGCGCCCGACCACGAACAGGTTGTGGGCGTCGGCCAGGCCATCGCTCAACGCGTGCCAGTCGCATTCCCAGGCCTTGCCCAGCGCCGCCGGCAAGGCATCCAGCGCGGCCACCAGGGCCGGATCGTCCTTCCAGTAGGCGCCCAGCTGCAGGATCGCCGACAGCGAGGCAAGGTAGCTCTTGGTCGCGGCCACGCTGCGCTCGGCGCCGGCGCCCAGCGGGATCACGGTGTCGGCCAGCTGCGCCAGCGGCGAATCCTCGACGTTGACCAGGGCCACCACGCGCGCGCCGGAGGCCTTGGCCGCTTCGGCGTTGCGCAGCAGGTCCGGGCTCTTGCCCGACTGCGAGATCACCAGGTACAGCGCCCCCTGCAGGCGCTGCCGCGCTTCATAGACCGACCCCACCGACGGCGACGCCGACGCCGTCACCACGCCGAGCTGGGTCTCGAACAGGTACTTGGCGTAGGTGGCGGCATGGTCGGAACTGCCGCGCGCGCAGGTCACCACGAACGGCGGCGGGGTGCGCCGCAGCTCGGCGGCCAGGGCCTGCACCACGCCCTGGTTGCGGGCCAGCTGGGCGGCGATCACGGAGGCGCTGGAACCGGCCTCGTTGAACATCAGGGTTTCGGTCTCGCTGGGCAACATGGAAGCTCTACTCGGAAAGTTCAGGGGAAAAGGAAGGAGGACGCAACGGCTGCTGGCGCAGCGGCGCGGTCGAGCCGCGCACCACCAGCTGCGGCACGAAGCCCTGGTTCTGCAGCTGCATGGGGTTGTCTTCGTAGGCGTCGGTGCGCAGCTGGCTGATCAGCAGCCGCGCCGCATGCCGGGCGATGTCGCCGGTGGCCTGCTTGGCCGTGGTCAGCGCCGGCCACGACTGGCGCGAGAACGGGCTGTCCTCGAAGCCGGCGATGGACAGGTCGTAGGGCACATTGAGGCCGGCCGAGTTGGCGGCGGCCAGCACCCCGGCGGCGATCTCGTCGTTGGAGCCGAAGATCGCGGTCGGCGGGTCGCGCAGCGCCAGCAGGCGGCGCGCGCCGCGGAAGCCGTCGTCGAAGGTGTAGTCGCCGGGAATCACCAGGTGCTTGTCCAGGGTGATGCCGTAATCCTTCAGCGCCGCTTCGTAGCCGGCATGGCGCTCGCCGCTGGAACGGTGCCCGGGGCCGCCCCACAGGAAGCCGATGCGCTGGTGGCCGAGCTGGATCAGGTGCTCGGTGATCTCGTAGGCGGCGTCGCGGTCGTCCACGAACACGCAGGCGCCGTCGGCCGGATCCTCGGTGGCGGCGATGATGCGCACGGTCTTGATGCCGCGCGCATTCAGTGCCGCCACCAGCTCCGGGCGCTCGGACATCGGCGCGGTCAGCACCAGCCCGGCCAGGCGCGAGCGCTGCACCCAGTCGGCCAGCTCCTCGGCCAGCATCGGCGAGGTCGAGTCGCAGGGATGGATCTGCAGGCCGAACCCGGTCTCGCGGCAGGCCGACAGCACGCCGTTCTGCACCCCGATGATGTGGTACGGGTTGGGGTTGTCGTACACCAGGCCGATGACGAAGGTGGTGCTGCTGCGCAGGTTGCGCGCGGACGGATCCGGCTCGTAGTCCAGCTCGGCGACCGCGCGCAGCACCCGCGCACGGGTGGCCTGCATCACCGAGGGCTCGTTGTTGATGACCCGTGACACCGTCTTCAACGACACCTTGGCCCGCTCGGCGACATCCTTGATGGTCGGTCTGCGCATCACTGTTTCCTGTCTTGACTGACTGCCGTCAATGATGCTCGATTCAGCCCTCATGCGCGCGTCCCGCACGTTGCCCGGCCAGGGCGAAATACAGGATGTACAGGTAGCAGGGCACCATCAGCGCCGCGAACACCAGCTGGAAGTGTTCCGGCGCCTGGTGCTTGAGCAGGGCGAACAGCTGCGGAATGATCGCGCCGCCGGCGATGCCCATCACCAGCAGCGCCGAGCCGGTCTGGGTGAAGCGCCCCAGGCCGCGGATCGCCAGCGGGAAGATCGCCGGCCACATCATCGCGTTGGCGAAGCCCAGCGCCGCCACGAAGCCGACCGAGACGTAGCCATGGCTGAAGAAGGCGCCGAGCGTGAACAGCACGCCGAGCACCGCCGACACCGCCAGGTAGCGCTCCTGCGAGATCACCCGCGGGATCAGCGCCAGGCCGACGAGGTAGCCGATCAGCATCGCGAACAGGGTGAACGAGGTGAAGAACTTGGTCTGGTCCAGCGGCAGGCCGAACGCATGGCCGTACGTGCCGATGGCATCGCCCGCCATCACCTCCACGCCCACGTAGAGGAACAGGCAGATCACGCCCAGCCACAGGTGCGGGAACTGGAAGATGCTGGTGCGCACGGCCGCGCCGGCCTCCGCCGGCACCGCGTTGGCCTGCTCGGCCTGCAGCTCCGGCAGCGGCGAGAACCACACCGCCACCGCGGCGACCAGCAGGATCACGAACATCACCAGGTAGAAGCCGCGGATGCCGCCGGCGAAGCCGGACAGCAGCGCCTCGCGGGTGGCCGGATCGGCACTGGCCACTTCCGCGGCCAGGTCGCCGACCCCGTGCAGCACCAGCGAGCCGAGCAGCAGCGGCGCCAGGATGCCGGCGATCTTGTTGCAGATGCCCATCAGCGCGATCCGGCGCGCGGCGGTCTCGATCGGGCCGAGGATGGAGATGTAGGGGTTGACCGAGGTCTGCAGCAGCGCCATGCCGCCGCCCAGCACGAACAGGCTGGCCAGCGCCCCGGGGAAGATCCGCCAGGTGGCGAACTGGCCGAACGCCGCCGCTCCCAGCGCCATCACCACCAGGCTCAGCGCCAGCCCGCGCTTCATCCCGGTGCGGCGCAGCACCCACGAGGCCGGGATCGCCAGGAAGAAGTAGGACAGGTAGAACACCATCAGCACCAGGAACGCGGCGATCTCGCTGACCTGGAAGGCCAGCTGCACGAAGGTGATCAGCGGCCCGTTGAGCCAGGTGAAGAATCCGAGGATGAAGAACAGACCGCCGACGATGGCGATCGACGACGCCATGCCGGTGCGCGGCGAGGAAGCGGGAACAGCGGACATCGGCAAGGCTCCTGCAGTACGAGAAGGGCGGTTCACGCCGCCCGTGGCTACGGTCCGTCCAGCCCGGCCCCGCCGTCCTGCGCGCCCCTCGGTGGGAGCGCAATGCGGACGTGGAGGAACATGCGCGATGCCCGGGCCGCACCGGCGTCGGTGACGGCATGTCCGCACATGCAGGGTCGTGAACGGTTCCCATCTGGAAACAACGTTGTCACATTTATGGTTTGACAGCACAAGGTTTGTCAACAGCGCGTGCAGGCCGCCACCATGCCGACGACCGCCGCGGCGAGCGCAAGAAGACGCCGCGGCGCGGCATCGGCATCGCAATCACCGGGGTTTCATCGACGCTTTCGCGGCACGCCCGCGACAGCGTTCGGCCGACAGAGCGCGCGTCCGCCGCTGCAATGCAGCATCGAAAGTTTCATCGATTCGTTGACATCGTTGTCAAAACGGCCACAGACTCGGCCCCCGAATGGCGCCTACCGGGCGCTCCCCACAACGCCATAGGGAATCCGAGTGACCGCAGCCGCTTCAACACTGCACCCCTTTCCGCAGGACAGCGGCGCGCCGCCTTTCCTCGCCGCCGACGTGGGCGGTACCCATGTCCGCATCGGCCTGATCCGCGGCGGTGCGCAGCCGGGCGTGGAGATCCTCGGCTACCGCAAGTACCGCTGCGCCGACCACCCGAGCCTGAGCGCGATCCTGGCCGACTTCGTGGGCGAGACCGGCGCGGTCGACGACTGCGTCATCGCCAGTGCCGGCTATGCCCTGGCCGACGGCACCGTGCTGTCGGCCAACCTGCCCTGGCCGCTGTCGGCCAACCGCATCCGCGAGGACCTCGGCTTCCGCGCCGTCCATCTCGTCAACGATTTCGAGGCCGTCGCCCACGCCGCCGCCCACATCGACGGCAGCCAGGTCCTGCAGCTGGCCGGACCGGCCGAAACCCAGCGCGGCCCCACCCTCGTCGTCGGACCCGGCACCGGCCTGGGCGCCGCCGTCTGGATCCCCGTCGGCACGCGCTCGGTCGTGCTCGCCACCGAAGCCGGACAGGCTTCCCTGGCCGCCGGCAACGAACTGGAGATGGCCGTCCTGCAGCACATGCTGCGCGGGCGCGGACACGTCTCCATCGAGCACGGCGCCCTGTCCGGGCCCGGCCTGCTCAACCTCTACAACGCCCTGTGCGCGGTGCGCGGCAACGCCCCCGTGCACACCACCCCCGACGCCGTCAGCGCCGCCGCCTGCGAAGGCAGCGATCCGCTGGCCGTGGACACCCTGCACCTGTTCTGCGGAATCCTCGGCTCCACCATCGGCGACATGGCCCTGCTCTACGGCATCCAGGGCGGCATCTACCTGGCCGGCGGCATCCTGCCAAAGCTCGGCCCCTTCCTGCTCGGCAGCACCTTCGTCGAACGCTTCCTCAACAAGGGGCCGATGACGCGGGCGCTGCAGCGCATTCCCGTGAAGCTGGTCGAGCACGGGCAGCTGGGCGTCATCGGCGCCGCAAGCTGGTATCTGGAAAACATGGCCACGCAAGCCCCCGCAGCATAAGCAACAGATGCACCAGCACCACCTGCAGTACCCCGGCACGCGAGTGCCATCATCCCGATGTTGAGGAGAGACAACATGCACCGCAAGACCTTGCTTTCGGCAGCGATCGTCAGCTGCCTCGCCTTCAGCGCCCATGCGCAGGAAGCCGCCCAGAGTGCCGTCGACCTGGATACCGTGACCGTGACCGGCATCCGCGGCTCGATGGAGAAGTCGCTGGATACCAAGCGCGAGGCCAACGCCCGCGTCGAAGTCGTCACCGCCGAGGACGTCGGCAAGCTGCCGGCGCACAACGTCGCCGACACCCTGCAGCGCCTGCCGGGCGTGAACATCAGCTCGTCCAGCGCCGACGAGGGCGGCTTCGACGAAGCCGACCGCGTCAGCCTGCGCGGCACCAGCAACAGCCTCACCCAGACCCTGATCAACGGCCATACCGTCGGCTCGGCCGACTGGTTCGTGCTCAGCCAGGGCAACAACGTCGGCCGCAGCGTCAGCTACACCCTGCTGCCGTCCGAACTGGTGCGCTCGGTGGAGGTCTACAAGTCCTCGCAGGCCAAGCTGCAGGACGGCGGCACCACCGGCTCGATCAACATCATCACCCGCAAGCCGCTGGAGTTCTCCAAGCCGATCACCGCCGAGGCCTCGATCGGCGCGGTGCGCTCACAGCAGGCCAAGTCGACCGACCCGCAGCTGTCCGGCCTGTTCAATTACCGCAACGACGACGGCACCTTCGGCGTGATGGTGCAGGCATTCAGCCAGAAGCGCGAGCTGCGCCGCGAAGCCCAGGAAATGCCGTCGGGCTGGAACCGCATCGCCCCCAATGATCCCGCGGCCCTCGCCGACCCGAACCTGGCCGGTGTGCTGGTACCGATCCTGGTCGGTTCGACCCTGTTCGAGCAGACCCGCGAACGCAAGGGCGGCCTGCTGGCGCTGCAGTTCAAGCCGGCCGACAACCTCACCCTGGGCATCGAGGGCTTCAGCTCCAAGCTGGACGCCGACAACTACAACCGCAACTTCATGATGGGCCCGCTGTTCAGTGGCTCGCCGTTCGCCAGCTCCGAAGTGCCCGACCACTACGTGATCAAGAACGGGGTGATGACCGAGGCCAGCTACGCCGGCAAGCCGCTGGTGAACTACGCCGTCTACGACATGATCGCCCGTGAATCCACGGCCAAGAGCAGCTACGTCACCCTGGATGCCGACTGGCAGGTCAACGACGACCTCACCGCCAAGTTCCAGGCCGGCACCACCAAGGGCGTGGGCGACACCCCGCGCCAGTTCATCGCCGAGGTGAGCCTGGCCGAGGGCAACGGCGCCGGCTGGACCTCCCACGGCAACGGCGCGCCCATGGACTGGCACGTCGGCGGCGACACCAGCGTCGCCGGCGTGACCGGCTTCGGCACCTGGGGCAACCAGCGGGTCAAGGCGATCGACGAGGAGAAGTGGTTCAGCGCCGACTTCAGCCAGTACTTCAACACCGGCATGCTCAGCAGCGTCGACTTCGGCCTGCGCTACGCCAAGCACGAACGCGAAGCGACCTCGCCCGAAGGCGCCACCCCGGGCAACATCTGGGGCGCGCTGCAGACCGCTCCGACCACCGCCTTCCCGGGCGGCTTCGCCAGCTCCATCGGCGGCAAGTTCCCGCGCGACCTCTGGTACTACTCCTTCAGCACCCTGAAGAACGCGGTCATCAACAACTCCACCTGGCTGTCCGGCGACCACGGCCCGACCGGCCGCCACAACTACGGCGCCGAGTGGAAGGTGGCCGAGAAGAACCTCGCCGCCTACCTGCAGGCCAACTTCAGCGGTGAGGCCTGGAGCGGCAACGTCGGCCTGCGCTACGTCCGGATCGACCAGGACATCGACACCTTCGTGGCGGCGACCGTCGACCCGGACGTGAGCAGCCTGTTCGGCGCCTGGAACCGCCTGCAGTACAACAACACCCGCGGCCGCCTGCTGCCCAGCGCCAACTTCAAGTTCGACCTGGACGACAACCTGGTGCTGCGCTTCGCCGCATCGCAGACCCAGACCCTGCCGGACTACTCGGCCCTGGGCGGTTCGGCCAGCGGTTCGGACGCCAGCCGCACCGGCGCCGGCGGCAACCCCGCGCTGAAGCCGACGCTGTCGACCAACTTCGACGTGAACCTCGAGTGGTACTTCATGCCGCGCGGCCTGCTGTCCATCGGCGCCTTCTCGATGAACATGAAGGACTACGTGTCCTTCGGCAGCGAGAACCGCATGCTGTTCAGCGAGCTGACCAACCAGATGGAGAACTACCTGATCGCCATGCCGGTCAATGCCGACGCCCAGGTGCGCGGCTACGAGCTAGCCTATCAGCAGCCGATCGGCGAGAACTTCGGCGTGGACGCCAACTACACCTACTCCGACGGCAGCTCGTCGCGTGCCTGGAGCGACGGCACCCACAACCTGATCGGCAACTCGAAGGACACCTACAACCTCGGCGTCTGGTTCGAGAACGACCGTTTCGGCGCGCGCGTCGGCTATACCTACCGGTCCTCGTTCCTGATCGGCCCGAAGGCCGCCGACCCGTACTACCAGGACTCCTTCGGCACCCTGTCGGCCTCGCTGAACTGGAAGGCCACCGAGTGGCTGAGCTTCAGCCTGGACGCGCTGAACCTCAACGACCCGACCTACAAGTACTACCAGAGCGCGGACATCCCGGCCGCCTTCTACAGCAACGGTCGCCAGTACTACTTGAACGCTCGCTTCAAGTTCTGATCCACTCCGGCAGGCGCCATCGCCGGAACGCATGACCGCCGGGCCTGGACGATTCCGGGCCCGGCGTTTTCATGTGCGGACGGCCGCGGGCGCGGCCACCGCACAATCCCGTTACCGTGGTGCCGGGTCCGCCCCGGCCATGCACTCCCCGCAATCCCAGGCCGCCGCCGGGCCCGCCCGGCGCCGCCGCAACAGGAGCTCCGCCCATGACGACGTCCCTCCGCCCGCGCCGACGCGCCCCCTGGCTTGGCCCCTGCCTGCTGTTCGGCCTTTCCGCCCTGCAGGCCCAGGCCGCCGGCACCGTGCCGCCGCTGGTGCCGCTGCCCGCCCACTACCAGGCCGACCCCGGCGCCGGCTTCGTGCTCGGCGACGCCGCCCGTGCCGGAGGCAGCGACGACGCCGGGCGCCGCGCCGCGGCGCGGTTCGTGGACCTGCTGCGGCAGAACGGCGGCCCCGCTGTCGCCGTGGCCGACAGCACCGGTGCCGCGCAGATCCGCTTCCGCCTCGATCCGTCGGCCACCCGGCCCGCCGAAGGCTATCGGCTCAAGGTCTCCGACACCGGCATCGACATCAGCGCCGGCGACGACGTCGGCCTGTTCTACGGCGCGGTCACCGCCGCCCAGCTGCTGACCGGCGACACCCCCGGCCAGGCCGCGGCCGCCACCATCGACGATGCCCCGCGCTTCCCGTGGCGCGGCTTCATGCTCGATTCGGCCCGGCACTTCCAGAGCATGGAGGAGATCAAGAAGCTGCTCGACGCCATGGCGCAGCACAAGCTCAACACCTTCCACTGGCACCTCACCGACGACCAGGGCTGGCGCATGGAGATCAAGCGCTACCCGGAGCTGACCGCCGTCGGCAGCTGCCGCGTACCGCTGGGCGACGCCGGCCGCGACCCCGCCAGCGGCGAGCCGCGCCGCTACTGCGGCTACTACACCCAGGAGCAGATCCGCGACGTCATCGCCTATGCCGCCGACCGCCACATCCAGGTGATCCCGGAGATCGACGTGCCCGGGCACGCCACCGCGGCGATCGCCGCCTATCCCGAGCTCGGCGTCACCGACCAGCCGCTGGTCATCGACAACCAGTGGGGCGTGTTCCAGAACCTCTTCAACACCGAGGAAAGCACCTTCCAGTTCCTGGAGAACGTGCTGGAGGAGGTGATCCAGATGTTCCCGGCCCGCTACGTGCACGTCGGCGGCGACGAAGCGGTCAAGGACCAGTGGATCGCCTCGGCCCGGGTGCAGCAGCGCATGCGCGAGCTCGGCGCCAAGGACGAAATGGAAATGCAGAGCCACATCATCAAGCGCTTGGAGACGTTCCTGGAACGGCACGACCGCCGCCTGATCGGCTGGGACGAGATCCTCGAAGGCGGGCTGCCACCGGAGGCCACGGTGATGTCCTGGCGCGGCACCGAGGGCGGGCTCAAGGCCGCCAGCGAAGGCCACGACGTGGTCATGACGCCGGTGACCCACATGTACATGGACTACCTGCAGACCGATTCGCCGGACGAACCGCCGGGCCGTCCGACCACGATCACCCTGCAGAAGGCCTATGAGTTCGAGCCGGTCCCGGACGAGCTGGCCGCGGACAAGCGCGCCCACATCCTCGGCCTGCAGGCCAACATGTTCAACGAGCACACCCGCAACGACCGCAACCTCGAGCACAACCTGTTCCCGCGCCTGGCCGCGGTCGCCGAGACCGGCTGGAGTCCGCGGGCGCAGCGCGATTTCGCCGGGTTCCTGCAGCGCCTGCCGCGCCAGCTGCAGCGCTACCAGGCCATGGGCATCGCCTATGCGCGCACCCCGTTCCAGGTGGACCTGCGCGACAAGGGCGAGCACCGTACCGGCCAGGTGCGCGTGGACCTGGTCAATCCGCTGGGCTATCCGGTGCACTACACGCTCGACGGCAGCGCGGTCGACGCCGGCTCGCCCCGCTATGTCCAGCCGCTGCAGCTGGAGGTGCCGGTACGGATCCAGGCCGCCGCCTTCTTCCAGGGCCGTCCGCTGGCCGCGCCACGCACCTTCACGCTCGATGCCGGCTCGCTGCTGGCCCGCGACGACACCCAGCTCGGGTTGTGCCCCGGCGACCCCAAGCTGCTGCTGCGACTGGAGGACGACGGTCCGGCCGACGGCGAGCGCGCCATCTTCAACGTCAACATCTTCAGCCCGTGCTGGCTGTGGTCGGACGTGGACCTGACGGGTATCGGCGGCATCGCGGTACGTGCCGGGCGCATCCCCTACAACTTCCAGCTCGCCAACGACGAGCCGAGCCGGACGTTCGCCCCGGCCCGCACCGCCCATGGCGAGCTGGAGGTGCTGGCCGACTGCAAGGGCACACCGCTGGTCTCGCTGCCGCTGCCGGCCTCCCCGGACGCGGACGGCTTCGTGCTGCTGGAGGCGCCGATCCCGGCCTCGGCGGCGCGCGCCGACCTCTGCATCCGCTTCACCGGCGACACCCGCCCGGACCTGTGGACGCTGGACTGGGTCAAGCTCACGCCGCGCGACTGAGCCACCGCCCGGGGCGCCAGTGCCGGCGCCCCGGCGCCGGCCGATACCCGCTTTCCGGCGCCCGTACCCGGTGCGCCGGACCCGGCAGGACAACGCCGCGGACAGCGGCCCCCGGGCAGGACCCGCACCGCCCGCGCGCCACGGCGCCACGGGCAGGCCGCGCCCGGCCTGCTCGTTTTCAGATGCAATCAAATTTTTCTTTTAATTCATCGGGATACGCAGTGTCCGGGCCGCTGTCGCGATGTGAAAATTTTGTGCGGCATGACTTGACATCGTTGTCATGAGGCGCCGACACTCCCGGTGCCGCAGCGCCATCCAGGGGGGGCTGCCGATTCACGGGGAGAAGGTGTGGTCGCGAGCGTCAAACCAGTCCAGCCGCAGACGGCCACATCGGCCGCGCCGCTGATCGCCGCCGATGTCGGCGGCACCCACGTCCGCGTCGGCGTGGTCCGGCCCACCGGGCAGGGTGATGCCATCGATGTCCTGGCCTACCGCCAGTACCGCGGCGCCGACCATCCCGGCCTCGGCCAGATCCTGGCCGACCTGCGTGCCGAGACCCCCGGCGTGCGCGACTGCGTCATCGCCAGCGCCGGCCATGCCCTGGCCGACGGCACCGTGCTGTCGGCCAACCTGCCCTGGCCGCTGTCGGCCAACCGCATCCGCGAGGACCTCGGCTTCCGCGCCGTCCACCTCGTCAACGATTTCGAGGCCGTCGCCCACGCCGCCGCCCACATCGACGGCAGCCAGGTCCTGCAGCTGGCCGGACCGGCCGAAACCCAGCGCGGCCCCACCCTCGTCGTCGGACCCGGCACCGGCCTGGGCGCCGCCGTCTGGATCCCCGTCGGCATGCGCTCGGTCGTGCTCGCCACCGAAGCCGGACAGGCCTCCCTGGCCGCCGGCAACGAACTGGAGATGGCCGTCCTGCAGCACATGCTGCGCGGGCGCGGACACGTCTCCATCGAGCACGGCGCCCTGTCCGGGCCCGGCCTGCTCAACCTCTACAACGCCCTGTGCGCGGTACGCGGCAACGCCCCCGTGCACACCACCCCCGACGCCGTCAGCGCCGCCGCCTGCGAGGGCAGCGATCCGCTGGCCGTGGACACCCTGCACCTGTTCTGCGGAATCCTCGGCTCCACCATCGGCGACATGGCCCTGCTCTACGGCATCCAGGGCGGCATCTACCTGGCCGGCGGCATCCTGCCAAAGCTCGGCCCCTTCCTGCTCGGCAGCACCTTCGTCGAACGCTTCCTCAACAAGGGGCCGATGACGCGGGCGCTGCAGCGCATTCCCGTGAAGCTGGTCGAGCACGGGCAGCTGGGCGTCATCGGCGCCGCAAGCTGGTACCTGCAGCACCGCGCCACCTGACCCCGCGCGGCGTCCCTGTCCGGACACGCCGCAGGCGCACCCCGCCTTCCGTTCCGTCCCGGCCCACGCACGACCGCCCTACCGCACCGCCGTTCAACCCAACAACCCAGCAATGATGAGGAGAGACATCATGAGGTACCGCAAGTCCGTACTGTCCGCCGCGATCGTCACCTGCCTGAGCTTCTCCGCTCACGCGCAGGATGCCGGCGCCGCCAGCGAAGCGACCGACCTTGACCGCGTCGTCGTCACCGGCATCCGCGCCAGCCTGCAGCAGTCGCTCGAAACCAAGCGCAATGCCGACGCGATCGTCGACGTGATCACCGCCGAGGACGTCGGCAAGTTCCCGGCCACCAACGTGGCCGAGGCCATGACCATCATCCCCGGCGTGACCATCGACCGTGCCTACGGCCAGGGCGAGAAGGTCTCGATCCTCGGTACCGACCCGGCGTTGAACCGTACCCTGCTCAACGGCCAGGCCATCGCGTCGGGCGACTGGAACATGTCCGACTTCCCGACCCGCACGTTCAACTACTCGCTGCTGGCCCCGGAACTGGTCGGCAAGATCGAGGTGTTCAAGTCGCCGGAAGCGCGCATCGACGAAGGTTCCATCGGCGGTACCGTGATCGTCTTCACCCGCAAGCCGCTGGACATGCCGGAGAAGGTCAGCGTCTCCGGGCGCGTCAGCTACGGCCGCAACGACCGCGTCAAGAAGACCGACCCCAATGCCTCGGCCGCCTTCGCCTGGAAGAACGCCGCCGACAACTTCGGCATCATCGTCTCCGCGCAGGTCTCCAACGAGAGCATCCGCCGCGACGGTGTCGAGGCCTATGGCCACATCCGCGCCGGCGAGTACATCGACGGCGGCAACAGCGGCGCCAACGGTTCGGTGACCAACCTGCCGATCGACTGGTCGGTGGCGCCGAACCCGGACGGCTCGCAGCCGACCTCGGCCCCGACCTGCACCGGCGCCTGCGCCGACACCCTGTACGCCAACCCCGACGCCGTCGGCCCGAACGCGACCAGCGCCCACTTCTTCGAGCAGGAGCGCGAGCGCAAGACCTACTCGCTGGCGCTGCAGTTCAAGCCGGTCGAACAGATGAACATCGAGCTGAACGCGCTGAAGATCGACGCCAGCTTCGACCACATGGCGCAGTCGATGTTCACCCACCAGGGCAATACCTGGAACAGCCTCAAGTCGCTCAGCGACATCACCGTCAGGGACGGCCTGATCACCAAGGCCAGCCACAAGAACGGCCTGGTGGTGTTCGACCTGCAGAACCGCCGTGCCAACGTCGAGTCCGAGACCTACGACATCAAGCTGGACTGGAACGACGAACGCTGGTTCGCCTCCACCCAGCTCGGCCGCACCAAGGCCGACGGTGGCCCGAAGCAGGTGTTCGGCGAGTTCCTGGCGCGCACCGACTACACCTGGTCGATCGAGGACGCCCCGCGCAACCCCGGCAGCGTCCACTTCACCGGCGCCAACCCGTTCGTGAACCCGGACCAGTTCCAGATGGACGGCGGCTGGGGCGCGGACCCGAGCCAGCCCACCTGGAACACCGGCTGGGGCGGCAACCTGGTCGACAAGCCGACCACCGACAAGGAGACCTACGGCCAGGTGGACTTCGGCCTGAAGCTCGATTCGCCGGTGTACCTGCTGCGCTTCGGCTACAAGCAGCGCAAGCACGAGACCACCCAGATCCAGCAGGGCATCGGTCTGGCCTCGGTCGCCGGCTACGGTGACGCCAAGGCCTCCGACTTCGCCCCGCGCGACCTGCCCAACAACTACCTCAAGGGCTTCAGCGGCTACGGCGACCTCGGCAAGCGCTTCACCATCGACGGCTGGAAGCTGGCCGACTACATCAGCAGCGGTGACTGGCTGGCGCCGTGGCAGACGATGCCGGTGGTGTCGCCGTTCAGCGCCGAAGAGTTCGCCCGCAACAACTGGTCGATCGAAGAGGACATCGGCGCCGCCTACGTGCAGGCCGACTTCAGCTTCGACCGCCTGCGCGGCAACGTCGGCGTGCGCTATGTGCGCACCGAGCTGGAATCGGGCAGCTACGAGTGCAACACCGGCCTGGCCGGCTGCACCGAGCCGAGCTGGTCGGCCGACAAGCTGGCCGCTTCCTACGACCCGGTGGTGAAGAAGAACAAGTACAACAACGTGCTTCCGAACCTGAACCTGGTCTACGACGCCACCGATTCGCTGGTGCTGCGCTTCTCGGCCGCCAAGACCATGGCGCGCCCGAACTACACCGACGTCTCCTCGTACCTGTGGCTGTCCGACACCGCGCTGACCGGCGGCGGCGGCAACCCCAACCTCAAGCCGTACCTGTCCACCAACCTGGACTTCTCGGCCGAGTGGTACTTCTCCGACAACGCCATCGTCGCCGGCTCGCTGTTCTACCGCGACGTGTCCGACTACATCCTCACCGAATCGACCCCGGAAGTTCACTGGAACCAGAACCAGAACAAGGACGACACCTACCTGGTCGACCGTCCGCGCAATGCCGGCGACGCCAAGATCAAGGGCTACTCGCTGGCCTGGCAGCAGAACTTCGGCATGGGCTTCGGCGTCATCGCCAACTACACCTATTCCGATGGCGAAGCCACCGGCGGCCGGCCGCTGCCGTTCAACTCGAAGAACCAGTTCAACATCAGCCCGTTCTTCGAGAACGAACACGTCAGCACCCGCCTGACCTACGGCTGGCGCGACAAGTACTTCACCCAGGTCAGCGGCGGCCGCGACCTGTGGACCATGAAGTACGCCTCGCTGGATGCCTCGGTCAACGTCCGGATCAACGAGAACCTCAGCGTCGGCCTGGATGCGATGAACCTGCTGGACGAGAAGTACCACTCCTACTCCGGCGTGGAACAGCTCACCCGTGGCGCCTACCTCAGCGGCCGGCGCTACATGGCCTCGCTGCGCTTCGCCTTCTGAGGCACGGCATGCGTCCGATCTGCTGATTGCGGTTTCTTTCCTCCAACGGGCCTGGATTTCCAGGCCCGTTTTTTCCGGACGGGTGCCGGCGGCGTTCCGGCCCCGGCCGTCCCGGGAGCGCCACACGATGATCCGAAACAGACCTGCCGCGCTGCGGCACGCCGCCGCCCTGGCCACGCTGCTGGCCCTGGCCGCCGGCTGCGCCCGGCAAGCGCCGGCCGTCGCCCCGCCGGTTGCCGCCAGCCCCGCGCTGATTCCCCTTCCGGTCTCGCTGACCCCCGAATCCGGCCAGTTCGTGGTGACCGCCACCACCCGCATCCATGCCCGCGCGGGGGCCGCCGACGGGGTCGCCCGCCAGTTCGCCGACCTGCTCGCCCGCACCACCGCCTTCGACCTGCCGGTGGACAGCGGCGACCCGGCCACCGCCGGCATCCACTTCATCCTGGCCGCACCACGCAAGGACACCTCGCCCGAAGCCTATGTGCTGCACGTCGGCGAGGACGGCGTGCGCATCGAGGCCGGCGACGCCCATGGCCTGTTCAACGGCGCGATGTCGCTGTGGCAGCTGATGGCCGGCCCGCGCGCCGATGCGGTCGCTCTGCCGGCGATGCGCATCGAGGACGCGCCGCGCTTCGCCTGGCGCGGGGTGATGCTCGACTCGGCCCGCCACTTCTGGAGCGTGGACCAGGTCAAGGCACTGCTCGACGTCATGGCCACGCATAAGCTCAACACCTTCCACTGGCACCTGACCGACGACCAGGGCTGGCGCATCGAGATCAAGCGCTACCCCAGGCTCACCGAGATCGGTGGCTGCCGCGTGCCGCAGGGCGAGGCCGGCCGCAGGGCCGACGGCACCCCCGACCTGTACTGCGGCCATTACACCCAGGCGCAGATCCGCGACGTGGTGGCCTATGCCGCCGCCCGCCACATCACCGTCGTCCCCGAGATCGACGTGCCCGGCCACGCCCAGGCGGCGGTCGCGGCCTATCCCGAACACGGCGTGGTCGACGGCCCCACCCAGCCATCGCACGACTGGGGCGTGAACCCGTACCTGTTCAACCCGCGCGAAGAGACCCTGCAGTTCCTGGAAGGCGTGCTGGCCGAAGTGATCGACCTGTTCCCCGGCCCCTATGTACACCTCGGCGGCGACGAGGCGGTCAAGTACCAGTGGCAGGCCTCGCCCGCGGTACAGGCGCATCTCCGTGCCCTCGGCCTCAAGGACGAGGAGGCCCTGCAGTCGTACATGCTCAAGCGGCTGGAGAGCTTCCTGGAGGAGCACGGCCGCCGGCTGGTCGGCTGGGACGAGATCATCGAGGGCGGGCTGCCGCCGCAGGCCACGGTGATGTCCTGGCGCGGCATCGACGGCGGCATCGTCGCCGCCAGCCAGGGCCACGACGTGGTGATGACCCCCGGCGACACGCTGTACCTGGACTTCCTGCAGACCGACCTGCCGGACGAGCCGCCGGGCCGGCCGAAGTTCACCCCGATGCAGAAGATCTATGCGTTCGACCCGGTGCCGGCGGCACTGCCGGCCGGACAGCGGCACCACATCCTCGGGGTGCAGGCCAACATGTGGACCGAGCACACCCGCACCTGGGAGCGGCTGCAGCACAACCTGTTCCCGCGCCTGGCGGCGCTCGCGGAGATCGCCTGGACGCCGGCCCGGCACAAGGACTACGACGGCTTCCTCGAGCGCCTGCCGGCCCAGCTGCAGCGCTACAGGGCGCTGGGCATCGCCTACGGCCAGACCGCCCTGTCGGTGGCGATGCAGCGCCATGACGACCGCGCCGGCAACCGCGTACAGGTCGAGCTGGCCAATCCGCTGGGCTATGCCGACATCCGCTACACCACCGACGGCAGCGCACCGACGGCCCGGTCACCGGCCTACACCGCGCCCTTGACGCTGCAGGTCCCCACGGACCTCAAGGCCGCGACCTTCGTCGACGGCAGGCCGCTGGCCGACAGCGCCAGCCGGTGGACGCTGGATGCGGCCTCGCTGCTCACCCGCACCGACAAGACCCTGGCCCAGTGCCCGCAGGGCGGCCGCCTGCTGCTGCGGCTGGAGGACGACACCCCCGTCGACGGACCGCGCGAGACCTTCGACGTGACCCTCTTCAACCCCTGCTGGCTGTGGGAGGACGCACAGGTGCAGGACATCGCCTCGGTCCAGGTCCGGGCCGGACGCATTCCCTACAACTTCGGGCTGCTGCGCGAAGAGGAAGCCAAGCGCGGTTTCCGGCCGGCGGTGGCCGCGCATGGCGAGTTCGAGGTCCGCGACGGCTGCGATGGACCGCTGCTGGCCAGCGTGCCGCTCCCCGCGGCCCCCGACGCCGACGGCTTCATCACCCTGCACGCCCCGCTGCGGGTGCCGGCCGGTGGCCGCGCGGACCTGTGCATGACCTTCAGCGGCGACACCCGTCCGGCGATGTGGGTACTCAAGCAGGTGGTCCTGCGCCCGTAGCACCGCGGGCCGGGGCCGCAGCGTCCATGCGCGGTGGCGCCGGGAGCCGTCCCGGCGCCCGCGGCTAGGCGCGCGGCTGCAGCCGCAGCAACAGGTCGCGCAGCGGTGTCAGCGCGGTCGCCAGCCCCGCAGCCACGCCGAGGGTGTTGGCCAGGACATCGTAGGGATCGGCGCTACGGGTCGCGGTCAGCGTCCCCTGCGCCACCTCGATGCCGATGCCCAGCGCCACCAGCGCCAGGCCGGCCGTCCACACCGGGCGGCCCGGCCGGAACAGCTGCACGGCGCTGGCCGACAGCAGCAGGTAGGCGATGAAGTGCTCGGCCTTGTCGCCGTTCTCCGGCAGCGCCGGCAACGGCGGCGGCGGCACCAGGCACGCCACGATCACCACCAGCACCGCCAGCGCCCACAACCCGCTCCAGAACGGCAGGTTGCGCAACGGCTTCAACGGCAGCCGGCGCAACGCCCGCCCCGCATCGCCTCCGTGCACGGGCCCGCGGTTCACAGGCGCCAGGTCAGGTCGCCCATCGCAAACGCCGCCGACAGGTCCACGTCACGGCTGAAACCCATCACCTGGAAGCGCTCGCCCATCTCGGTCGGCAGGGTCAGGCGCTTGAACTGGTCGCGCAGGCGCATGCGCTCCGGCTCGTCGGCGCCCTCGGCGGCGTCCTCCAGCAGGGCGGCGATGCCGTTGCCGAGCAGGAAGCCGGCCTGGTGGCTGTAGCCGGCCAGGTCGAAGCCGGCGCCGGTGCCGGCCTCGGCCAGCGCGGTGAAATCCACCGACGCGGTGATGTCCTGCAGGCCCGGCCAGCGCAGCACATCGTTGTGCACATGGTGGCGGTAGAACGCCCGCAGGGTGCCGTCGCGACGGTCGTCCTGGTAGAACTCCGACCGCGCGTAGCCATAGTCGGCGAACAGCAGCGCGCCGCGGCGCAGGCCGCCGGCCACCGCCTGGATCCAGTACGGCAGCTGCGGCAGCACTTCGGAGCGGTAACCGTCGGCGAACGGCCGTTGCAGATCGCGTTCGACATGGCGCACCGCGCCATGCAGCAGCAGGTCGGCCGGCTGCACGCCGCGCACGAAGCGCGCTTCGCCGTCCAGCTCCACGGTTTCCTCGTAGACCTCGCCGCCCTCGACCAGGAACCGCGGGGTCGGCAGCGCGTCGATCACCTCGTTGGCGAACAGCACGCCCTCCCAGGCATCCTGGAACGGGCCGTCCAGCCACTCCACCCGCGCACCCAGCTCCGGTGCCAGCGCGCCCTGCAGGCGCTCGCGCTGGCGCTCGCGCAGGTCGGCGCTGGGTTCGAGGATGGCGTAGCGCGCCGGCAGCGCCTCCAGCACCGCCAGGCGCTTGAGCACCGCCTCGGCGAACGCGCCGCTGCCCCCGCCCAGTTCCAGCATCCGCGCCTGCGGCCCCAGCGCCCGCAATGCGGGAGCCAGGGCATTGGCGGTGGCCTGCGCGAACAGCGCCCCCATCTCCGGCGCGGTGAGGAAATCGCCGCCGCTGCCGAACTTGCGGGCACCGGCGCTGTAGTAGCCCCAGCCCGGCGCGTACAGCGCCAGCTCCATGAAGCGCGAGAACGGCATCGCACCGCCCTGGGCAAGGATCTCGGCGCGCAGGTGCGCGGCCAGCTGCGCACTGTGGGCCAGCGCGTCGGAATCGGGCAGGGGCAGGTCGGAATGCATGGAGCGGCGGTTTGCGGGGACAATGCACAGGATAGCCGAGCGAGGAAAACGCAGATGACGGATCCCCAACGGGTCGCCCTGGTCACCGGAAGCGCGCGCCGCATCGGCGCGGCCATCGCCCGCCACCTGCATGCCCACGGCTACCGCCTGGCGCTGCATGCGCACCGTTCCGGCGAGGAGCTGCAGGCCCTGGCCTTCGACCTGGAAAGCGAACGTCCGGGCAGCGTGCTGGCGCTGCAGGCCGACCTTGACGACCCGCAGGCGCTGCCCGACCTGGTGGAACAGGCGGTGGCGCATTTCGGCCGCCTCGACGCCCTGGTCAACAACGCATCCAACTTCTTCCCCACTCCCCTGGGGACGGTCGAGGCCGCGCAATGGGATGCGCTGTTCGCGGTCAACGCGCGCGCACCGTTCCTGCTCGCCCAGGCCGCCGCCCCGCACCTGCACCGCCAGCGCGGCGCCATCGTCAACCTGACCGACCTGCACGCCAGCCAGCCACTGCGCGACCACCCGGCGTATTCCGCGGCCAAGGCCGCACTGGAGATGGTGACCCGTGCACTGGCGCTGGAGCTCGCCCCGCACGTGCGCGTGAACGCCGTGGCGCCCGGCGCGATCCTGTGGCCGGAACAGGGCAAGAGCGAACAGGCCAAGCAGGTCCTGATGGCCCGCACGCCGATGGCCCGCATCGGCACCCCCCACGAGATCGCCGCGGCGGTGCGCTGGCTGCTCGACGACGCCGGCTACATCACCGGCCAGACACTGCGCCTGGATGGCGGACGGACCCTGACCTGAGCAAGCTGGCGGGGTTTCATGGGACCGCGCCAGCGGGGCACGGCCCCGCTCTACAACGGATGCGGATAGCCGCCTGTGGCGCCGGGCCATGCCCGGCGGGGTTTCATGGGACGGCGCGCGCGGGGCACGGCCCCGCTCTACAACGGATGCGGACAGCCGCCTGTAGCGCCGGGCCATGCCCGGCGGGGTTTCATGGGACGGCGCGCGCGGGGCACGGCCCCGCTCTACAACGGATGCGGACAGCCGCCTGTAGCGCCGGGCCATGCCCGGCGGGTTTCATGGGACGGCGCCCGCGGGGCATTGCCCCGCTCTACAACGGATGCGGGAAGCCGCCTGTGGCGCCGGGCCATGCCCGGCGGGCTTCATGGGGCGGCGGCCCCGCTCTACAGCGACGGTCCGGGGGCGGCCAGGTCGACGGTGTCGAATGCGTCGCCGTGCTGGGGATGCGCGTCCCACAGCTGCCGCAGGCTGAGGCCGCGGACCGGGTCGATGAAGTCCGGGGCGATATCGGCCAGGGGCTTGAGCACGAAGGCATGCTTGAGTTCGGGCCGCGGAATGCGCAGGTGGCCCGGCCCTTCGACCACCAGGTCGCCGTAATACACCACGTCGATGTCCAGGGTACGGTCGCTGAAACGCGGGCCGCTGCGGTCGCGGCCATGGGCGTCCTCCACCGCGTGCAGCCAGGCGTCCAGCACCGGCAGCGGCAGGTCGGTCTCCAGCAGGACCGCGTTGTTGAGGAAGTCCGGGCCCTCGAACCCGACCGCCGGCGTGCGGTAGGCCGGGGACACCACGAGCGTCCCGAAACGTGCGCGCAGCACCTCCACCGCCGCCTGCAGATGGTGGTGCGGGCGCACGTTGCTGCCCAGGCTCAATAGCACGGTCGTCATCGGAGGTCGGCTCGTCGTGGCAGGCCGCCACGCGCGGGAATCGGGCGCACATGATAGTGCAGCGGCCGGCCGCACGGACCCCGCGGTCCGCGCCGGGCCGGCGTCAATGGCTGCCGAGCGCGTCGGCCACGGCGCGGAACACGCGCTGCATCTCCAGCGGCCGCGGCAGGACATGCACGCTGATTCCCGAGGGCGCCAGGCCGTCGGCGAAGGCCTCGTTGTCCTTTTCCTCGAGCACGATCGCCGGGCCGCCATACCCCATGGCCTGCATCTCCGAGAGCAGCTGGCCCGCCGACAGCAGGGTGATGCCGCTGTCCACCAGCACCACCTCCGGCATCCCGGCCTCCTGCAGGTGGCGCATCGCCGCCGCGCCGTCGGCCGCCAGCCGCACGCGGTAGCCCTGGCTGGCCAGGGCGTTGCCGAGCAGCGACAGGCGCGTGGCCTCGTCGTCCACGATCAGGATCGGCTGGCCGCGTCCGGCCGGGAGCACCGGCATGGCGCCATCGCGCGGCGCCGGTGCCACCGCCGCCGGCAGCGGCAGCAGCAGGTCGAAACGGGTGCCCTCGCGCAGGCGGCTGCGCACCGTGATCTGTCCGCCCAGGCTCTCGACGATGCGCTTGCACGACATCAGCCCCAGGCCGGTGCCGTTGGCCTTGGTGGTGAAGAACGGGCTGAACAGCCGCGCCACGGTCGCCTCGTCCATGCCCGTGCCCTGGTCCTGCACGCTGATCCGCAGGCGCTCGCCCCCGGTGGCCGGCTCGCGCTCGGCCAGCAGGGTCAGGCAGCCGCCCTCGGGCATGGCCTGGATCGCGTTGAGCGCGAGGTTCAGCAGCACCTGCTGCAGTTCGGTGTAGTTGCCCTCCACCGCCAGCCGGTCGTCGCGCACCTCCAGGTGCAGGTCGACATTGCCCGGCAGGCTGCTCTTGAGCAGCATGCCCACGGCCTGGAACAGCCGGTGCAGGACGATGCGTTCGCTGGGCAGGCGCGAGCCGCGCACGAAGGACAGCATGGACTCGACCATCTCGTGGCCGCGGCGCCCGCACTCGGCGATCACATCGGCCAGCCGCACCACCTTGGGGTCCTCGCTGCGGTCGCGGATCAGGTCCGGGACGATCAGCAGCGGCTGCAGGATGTTGCGCAGGTCATGGCTCAGGCCGGCGGCCAGCAGCGCCAGGCTCTCCAGCCGCTGGGCGCGCATCAGCTCGTCCTCGACCCGCAACCGTTCCATCTCGCGCCGCGCCTCGCGGATGGCGCGCGCCACCGCCGACGGCAGCCGCGCCGGCTGGTGCTTGATGATGTAGTCGTTGGCGCCTTCGTGCAGGGCCTGCACCGCGGTCTCCTCGCCCATCGTCCCGGACACGAAGATGAAGGGCACCAGCGGATGCAGTTCGCGCAGGATGCGCAGCGCCTGGTAGCCGGAGAACCCCGGCATGCTCAGGTCGGACAGCACGATGTCCGGCGTCCAGCGCGCCAGCAGCGCGCGCATCGCCTCTTCGTTGTCGACCCGCTCGAAACCGGCCTCCAGGCCGGCATCGAGCACCTGGTCGCACAGCAGTTCCGCATCCTCGGCCGAATCCTCGACCAGCAGGATGCGCAGCGGGCCCAACGGGGTTCCCTTGTTGGGCATGACGGCTTACTCCAGCTCGGGGGCCTGGTTGATGACCGCCCAGAAGGTCCCGAGCGTCTTGACCGCATTGAAGAACTGGTCGACGTCCACCGGCTTGACCACGTAGGCGTTCACGCCCAGGTCCCAGCTGCGGGCCAGGTCGCTTTCCTCGCGCGAGGACGACAGGATCACCACCGGCAGGCGCTTGAGGTCCTCCTCGGCGCGGATCCGCTGCAGCACCTCCAGGCCGTCCATGCGCGGCATCTTGATGTCCAGCAGCAGCACCGCCGGCAGCCCTTCCTCGCGGTCGGACCAGGCGCCGCGCCGCAGCAGGAAGTCCAGTGCCTCCACGCCGTCCTCGACATGCACGATGGGATTGGCCAGGCGCGCGTCGCGCAGCGCGTCGATCGCCATCTCGGCATCGGCGGGACTGTCTTCGGCAATGAGGATGGTACGGAGCGGATTCATGCGGGGTGGACCTCAGCTGTGCGCGTCGGGCGCGGAGGGGGGAAGAACGAAATGGAAGGTCGCGCCCTGGCCCAGCTGCGCTTCGGCCCAGATGCGCCCGCCGTGGCGGGTGAGCACCCGGCGTACGCTGGCCAGGCCGATGCCCGTCCCCGGGTAATCGCTGGCCTTGTGCAACCGCTGGAACACGCCGAACAGCTTGCCTGCGTACTGCATGTCGAAGCCAGCACCGTTGTCACACACTGTGAACTGCTGGCTGCCGTCGGGCAGCTGCTGCGCGGACACGTCGATCACCGCGTGCTCGCGGCCGGCGGTGTACTTGACCGCATTGCCGAGCAGGTTCAGCCACACCTGCCGCATCATGTTCTCGTCGGCGACCATCACCGGCAGCGGGCCGATGTTCCATTGCACGCTGCGTGCGTCGCTGTCCGCCTCGCTCTCGGTGCGCAGGTTGGAGTCGAGCATCGCGCGGGTGTCCGCCACCAGCGACTGCATGTCCACCGCCTGCATGCGCATGGCACCGCGCCCGAGCCGGGAGTAGACCAGCAGGTCGTCGATCAGCGCGGCCATGCGCTGGGCGGCATCGCCGATGACCTTGAGGTAATGCTGGGCCTTGTCGTCGGCGTCCTCGCCCAGGTGCCGCGCCAGCTTGTCGGAGAAGCCCGCCACGTGCCGCAGTGGCGCGCGCAGGTCGTGCGACACCGAATAGCTGAACGCCTCCAGCTCGCTGTTCACTTCCTCCATCTGCGCGACCTTGCCCTCGAGCTGGCGGTTGAGCTCCTCCACCCGCAACTGCACCGCCCGCTGCAGGGTGACGTCGCTGACCGTCATCAGCACCACCTCGTCCTCGGTATCGGGCAGCGGCATGCGCCGGGCGTTGATCAGCATGAAGCGCACCCGGCCGTCGGCGCCGCGCTGCTCGTGCTCGTAGTCCCACAGTTCGCGGCCGCGCAGCAGCACGTCGGCCAGACGCTGGCGCACCATCCCATCGGCCCAGGCCCCGTCGCCGACGGTGTGCAGCAGCCGGCCGTTGACGTCGTCGTCGGCACCGTCCTCGCTGTAGAGCTCGGTGAACGCGGCGTTGTGCAGCACGATGCGCTGCTCGCCGTCCAGCAGCACGATCGGCTCGCGCACCGTCTGCAGCACCGAGCTGGCCCGGGCGCTGGCCTGCAGCATGCTGCGCTCGGCACGGGTACGGTGGCCCATCTGCCGTTTCAGCAACCACAGCACCAGCCCCAGCAGCAACAGCTGCGCGGCCATCGTCGCCCAGGTGACCACCGTCGACAGGCGCTGCTGGCGCACCGCCGCGGCCACCCGCTGCACCAGCAGCTCGTTCTCGTCGCGCTGCAGCTCCATCGCGATCTCGCGGACCGGATAGCCGAAGGCCATCTCGTTGATCAGCTCGCGCTGGCGCGGCGATTCGGCGCTGCTGGCGATCTGCTTGGCGAGCGCCATGCGCCGCTCCAGCATCGACGACATGCGTCCGATCCGGAGCAGTTGCGCCGGGCTGTCGCTGACCAGCCGGGACAGCTCCTGCAGGGTGTCGCTGATATCGTCGGCGCGCTGCAGCCGCTGCTGCAGGGCCTCGGATTCGACCCCCTTGGAAAGGGTCAGTGCGGCCGATTCCACATCGCGGATATCGGCCTGCAGGATGTACAGCCGCGCGCTCACCGCCTGGGTGTGCGCGACCCAGTTGGCGGCATTGACGCTCTCGTGGGAGAGCCGCAGCAGCAGCAGCGACGGTACCGTGACGATCAGCAGCGCGGCCAGCCCGAGGCCGGCGAACCGCCAGCGGTCGCGCGCATCGTCGGTGAATCGAACCCTCATTCCCCTTCCCCGTTCATCGTGTGCCCCCCATGGCCGCCTCCGGCCGTCCATTGCGCCCCCGGGCCGATCGCCCCGACGCCAGCCTGCCCCATCGCCACGGTCAGGGCGCTCCCGGGACCAGCCCGACCTGCAGCGCGCCGGCATCCACCTCGACCACGCCCCTGAGGCCGCCGGCGAGCGCGGTCACCTGCTCCAGGGTGAGGGCGTTGTCGACCCGCCCGTCCAGCACCACCCGGCCGTCCAGGGTGTTCACCTCGACCTGTGCGGCCCCGCGGCGCTGCAGGGGCACCAGCGCCGCACGCAGCCGGGTGCTGATCCAGGCATCGCTGACCTCGCGCGGCGCCGCCGGCAGGGGCGGCAGGGGCGGCAGCGGAGGCGCCGGCGGCAAGGCCACCGCGCCCAGCGGCAGCGCGAGCGCCAGCAGTACGCCGCCCAGCTGCGGCCAGGGCGCTCGCCGCCCCGCCGCCCTCCGGCCCGGCATTCCGTCACGGGCCATCGTTGGCCGCCTTGACCGCATGCCCGCCGAAGCCGCTGCGCATCTGCGCCAACAGCCGGTCGGCGAACGAGTTGGACTCGCGCGAGCGCAGCCGCTCCAGCAGCGAGAGCGTGATCACCGGCGCCGACACCTCCAGCTCGATCGCTTCGTTGACCGTCCAGCGCCCTTCGCCCGAATCCTGCACATAGGGGGCGATGCCCTCCAGGCCCGGATTGCGCTGCAGCGCCTCGGCGCTGAGGTCCAGCAGCCAGGAACGGACCACGCTGCCGTGCCGCCACACCTCGGCCACCTGTGCCAGGTCCAGCTCGAATTCCTGCTTTTTCTGCATCAGTGCGAAGCCTTCCGCGTAGGCCTGCATCATGCCGTACTCGATGCCGTTGTGGACCATCTTGCAGAAATGCCCCGCCCCCACCGGGCCCACGTGCGCCCAGCCGCGGTCGGCCGCCGGCGCCAGCGCCTGCAGCGCCGGCCGCAGCCGCGCCAACGCCGCCGCCTCGCCGCCCAGCATCAGGCAATAGCCTTCCTCCAGGCCCCAGACCCCGCCGCTGGTGCCGCAGTCGACGAACGCCACCCGGGCCTGCCCGCAGCGCTGTGCGCGCCGTGCCGCGTGGCGGTACCAGGAGTTGCCGCCGTCCACGACCAGGTCGCCCGGCGCGAGCAGCGGCAGCAGCTGTTCGAGCACCGGGTCGACCGCTTCGGCCGGCACCATCAGCCACAGTACCCGCGGCGACGGCAGCGCCTGCACCAGCGCCTCCAGGCTGTCGGCGGTGGCGCCACCGGCTGCGGCCAGGCGCGCGCGGGCCTCCGCGCCCGGATCGAATCCGGTCACCTCCAGGCCGCCGCGCTGCAGACGCTGCGCCATGTTGGCGCCCATCCGCCCCAGTCCGATCATGCCCAGTTCCATACGTTGCCTCGTGGTTGGATGAAGGAGGTGGACGCGGTGCAGTCGCGCAGCTGCGCCCGCAGCCAGCGCCTGAACAGCGTCGTGTGCAGATTGTGCAGCCCCAGCTCGATGCTGTAGGGGGTGCGCGGATTGCGGTCCAGCAGGCGCGCGATGTGGTAGCCCAGCGGACGCACGCCCTTGGGGTGCACATACACATGCACCCCGGTGTAGACCGGGTCGGCGAGCACGGCGTCCATCTGCGCCAGCAACGGCCGCTGCGCCTCCGGCACCGCCGCGCGCAGCGCCGGATCGCGCGCATACAGCAAGCGCTCGAAACGCCGCCGGCCACTGCCCGGGAACTGCCGCGACAACGCCCACAGGCGCCGGTTGAGCGCATCGTAGTGTTCCAGCCCGCCGTGCCGCGCGAGGGCATCGGCCGCTTCCGCGCTCACCTCGGTGATCACGAAGTTCTCGGCCTGGTTGTTGATGTCGTCCAGATAGTGCTTGTCGAACACATGGACGATGAAACCGGGCACGCCGACGAAGGCCTGGCGGCCCAGCCGGGAGGTCCGCACCGCCTTGCCGTCGGCGAACAACTCGCCGGCGTTGCTGCCCAGCAGGATGCTCGGCGTGTCGTGCAGGGTGAGGAAGGTGCCGATCGACAGCTCGCCCGCCGTGAATTCGCGGTCGAAGCCGGCCTCGCCGTACAGTTCGCGCTGGGTCGCCAGCTGCGCCACCTGGCGCCCCACGCCGCATTCGGAACGCACCCACCCGCTGTAGAAGGCCTCGATCGCCGCGGTGTTGCCGCCGGCCGGGGCATAGCCGCGCCCGAAGCTGCGGAACCGCTGCCAGCCCTGCGCCTGCGCTCCGCGCGGGCCGAATCCGATCCAGCCCAGCTGCAGCGCGGAAAAGCGGTAGCCGGAGTTGGCCTGCAGCCGTGCGGTGGCGCGGCGGGTGGCGTCCCCCAGCACGAAGGCGTAGGCACACAGCGTGGCCGGGTGTTCCAGCAGGTCGCGGTAGACCTGGTCGCGGCGGTCGGCGTCATAGCCGCGCGGCACCCGCACCTGCAGGTCGCCGTGCTGCCAGGCCGCCTCCAGCGAGGCGCGCCGGCAAGGCGTACCGCCATGGACCGTCGGCACGCGCACGTCGGCGTCCCGCACCTGCCATCCCAGGCTCTGCAGCAACGGCAGCAGGCACCCCGCGCCGGCGGCGGCGGGTGCCATGCCCAGTACCAGCACGGCGACGGCCGGCAGCACATGGCGGCCGGTCCGGGTCATCGGCGGGCGCTCAGGCCGGTCGCGGCCGGTCCCGGGGCGGGCCCGTCGCGGCGCGGACCCGCGGGGCGCGGGGCGCGCGGCAAGGCAGGGCGCGAACGCCTGCGCATGGCATCTCCACATCCGGGACGACCCCGGAGCATAGCGCCGCCCGCGTGGAGGAAACCTGACGGCGCCGGTTCAGTCGGCCCAGCGTCCGGGGCCGGTGGACTGCGGCAGCACCTGCGCCGACAGCGGGCGGTCGTTCTCCAGCAGGTTCACGGCGTCGGCCAGGATCGAGGCGGACTCCTTCAGCAACGGATCCGGGCGCTTTTCCGCCGCCTTTTCGCGGGCCGCGTCCTTGACGATGTCGCGCTCGTTGCCGGTCAGGCCGTCGTCGCTGCCGTCGTCGGCCAGCGGGTCCAGCGGCAGCCCCAGGGCCTTGCGGATCTCCTGGCGCTGCTTGCGCTGCGTTTCCTGGCGGTCGCGTTCGGCACGGCGCTCGGCCTCGTTGAGCGAGACGTACTTCTTGGCCGCCTCGGTGCGGAACTGGTCCACGTCCTCCTGCCACCACTGGAATTCGCGGTCGTCGCGGATGCGGGTGGTGTGGCGGGCCTCCAGCCGCGGCACGATCGGCGCGAAGTTCCCGTAGCGGGTATGCGGCACCGCGGCGATGCGGGTCCACGGCAGCGCGTTGTCGTAGGTGCTCTCGCCGAACTCGCTGGCATCCACGCTGGCCGGGAACGCCAGGTCCGGCACCACCCCCTTGTGCTGGGTGGACGAGCCGCTGACGCGGAAGAACTGGGCGATGGTCAGCTTGACCTGGCCGAAGCGCTCTTTCTCGCTGGCCGGCCAGCGGTCCAGCGGCACCACGTTCTGCACGGTGCCCTTGCCGAAGGTGGTCTCGCCGATCACCAGACCGCGACCGTAGTCCTGGATGGCGCCGGCGAAGATCTCCGAGGCCGAGGCCGAGCCGCGGTTGATCAGCACCGCCAGCGGACCGTCCCAGGCCACCCCCGGGTTGCGGTCGCTGTTCACGGTGACGCGGCCGCCGGATTCGCGCACCTGCACCACCGGGCCCTGCTCGATGAACAGGCCCGTCAATTCGATCGCCTCGTCCAGCGAGCCGCCGCCGTTGTTGCGCAGGTCCAGCACCACGCCGTCGAGCTTGTCGGCCTTGAAGCCGGCCAGCAGCCGGCCGACGTCGCGAGTGGCCGAGGCATAGTCGGTGGCGTTGCGGCGGCGGCCCTCGAAGTCCTGGTAGAACGTGGGCAGCTTGACGATGCCGATGCGGCGTTCGGGCTCACCGTCGACACCGGGGATGGTCATCGTCTCGCCCTTGGCGGCCTGCTCGGCCAGCCGCACCTTCTGGCGGGTCAGGGTCACCATGCGGTGCTTGCCGTCCAGCCCTTCGGCCGCGGGGATGTACTCCAGCCGCACCTGGGTGTCCTTGGCGCCGCGGATCTTGGCCACCACATCGTCGATGCGCCAGCCGATCACGTCCTCCATCTGGCCGGAGCGGCCCTGGCCGACGCCGACGATGCGGTCGCCGGGCTGCAGCGTGCCGTCCACCGAGGCCGGGCCGCCGGCGATGATCTCGCGGATCACCACCACGTCGTCCTGGCGCTGCAGCTGCGCGCCGATGCCCTCCAGCGACAGCGACATGGCCTGGTTGAAGTTCTCCGCCGTGCGCGGCGTGAAATAGTCGGTGTGCGGATCGACCGCACGCGTGTAGGCGTTGAGGAAGATCGAGAACACGTCCTCGTTCTTCCATTCGTTGATGCCCTTGAGCAGGGTGGCGTAGCGCTTGTCCAGGGTCTTGCGGATGTCCGCGGCGGACTTGCCGGCCAGCTTCAGCCGCAGCCAGTCGTTCTTGACCGACTTGCGCCACAGTTCATCCAGCTCGGGGGCGTCCGCCCATGGCACGTCCTTGCGGTCGTAGTCGAAACGCTCCTCGACGGCGAAGTCCGGCTCCTGGCGGAGCAGCTGCCGGGCGTAGGCCACGCGCTCGGTCACGCGCTGGCGGTAGACCGCGAACACCTCGAAGGCCGGGTCCAGTTCGCCGCCACGGATCGCCGCGCCGGTGCGCTCGGCCAGGCCGGCGAACCCGTCCACGTCCTCGCGGGTGAAGAACTGCTTGCCGCTGTCCAGCGATTCCAGGTAGCGCTTGAACACGTCCTGCGAGGTCGCCGCGTCCAGCGGCCGCGGACGATAGGCGTAGCGGCTGTCGGACAGCAGCCCGTACACCAGCCGCGCGGTGGTCGCCTGGTCGGGGGTCGCGGCGGCCGGCACCGCCGGTGTCGCGCGGGCCAGCAGCGCCGCCGGCACGGTCAGCGCGAAAGCCAGCAGGAAGGCGGGAACTCGGTAGTTCATCAAGATACTCGTGGCACCAGGCGGGGGTGGGCGGCGGACAGGCCGGACAACCGGACAGTGCCGCAAGTTTCGAGGCTTGTCATCCGGGCGCCCTCAGCCTAGCCGGCGCACCGTAGCGGAACGTGAACCGCGGCGGACGCCCGCGGCCCGCGGACGGACGGACCGGGCGCGGGACGGCGCGGATCAGGCGCGGACGCCGGCACCGGCGGCCTGCTGGTCGGCATGGTAGGACGAGCGCACCATCGGGCCGGACGCCACGTGGTGGAAGCCCAGCGCGTAGCCGTAGTCCTCCAGCGCCTTGTACTCCTCCGGCGTCCAGTAGCGCAGCACCGGGTGGTGGTGCGGGGTGGGCTGCAGGTACTGGCCGATGGTGACCATTTCCACGTCGTGCGCACGCAGGTCGCGCAGCGTCGCCTGCACCTGCTCCAGGGTCTCGCCGAGGCCGAGCATGATGCCGGACTTGGTCGGTACGCCCGGGTGCTGGGCCTTGAACTTCTGCAGCAGGGTCAGCGACCACTGGTAGTCCGCGCCCGGACGCACGTTGCGGTACAGGTCCGGCACCGTCTCGATGTTGTGGTTGAACACGTCCGGCGGGTTGACCGCCAGGATCTCCAGCGCGCGCTCCATGCGGCCCTTGCCGCGGAAGTCCGGGGTCAGGATCTCGATGCGGGTACCGGGGCTGAACTCGCGGATCGCGCTGATGCAGTCGACGAAATGGCCGGCGCCGCCATCGCGCAGGTCGTCACGGTCGACGCTGGTGACCACCACGTACTTCAGGCCCATGTCCTTGACCGTCTGCGCCAGGTGCAGCGGCTCGGCCGCGTCCGGCGGCTTGGGGCGGCCGTGGGCGACGTCGCAGAACGAGCAGCGGCGGGTGCAGACCTCGCCGAGGATCATGAAGGTCGCGGTGCCGTGGCCGAAGCATTCGTGGATGTTCGGGCAGCTGGCCTCCTCGCACACCGTCACCAGGCGGTTCTCGCGCAGCTTGGCCTTGAGCTGCTGCACGGCGTTGCCGGAGGGGATGCGCACGCGGATCCAGGAGGGCTTGCGCAGCACCGGCGCATCGGCGAACTGCACCGGCGAACGGTTGATCTTGTCGCCACCGAGCTGCTTGGCGCCGGCCTGCAGCGACGCGGACGGAAGGTCGCCCTGCACGACCTGCAGGGGGATGGAGCGGCTGGTGGATTCTGTCATGGCGTTCCGGCGGCCTCTAGCGCCGCGTAGTCAGGTCGGGCAATCGGGGATCGGCGTTCAGGTCCAGGCCGAACTGCCTGGCCAGGTGGGACAGCAGCACCGGCTTGACCGCTTCGACGCCCGAAGGGCCGCCCAAGTCTAGCACCGAGGTCACCTGCATCCCGGCGTAGCCGCAGGGGTTGATGCGATGGAAGGGCTCCAGGTCCAGGCCGACATTGAAGGCCAGTCCATGGAAGCTGCAGCCACGGCGCACGCGGATGCCGAGCGCGGCGATCTTGGCGCCGCCGACATACACGCCCGGCGCGCCCTCCAGGCGTTCGGCGACGATGTTCCACTCGTCCAGCGTGTCGATGATCGCCTGCTCGATGCGGCAGACGTAGTCGCGCACGCCGATGCCGAGGCGGCGCAGGTCCAGCAGCGGGTAGACCACGATCTGCCCGGGGCCGTGGTAGGTCACCTGGCCGCCGCGGTCCACGTGCAGCACCGGGATGTCGCCCGGCGTCAGCACGTGCTCGTCCTTGCCGGCCTGGCCCAGGGTGAACACCGGGTCGTGCTCGACCACCCACAGTTCGTCGGCACCGTCCTCGCCGCGGGCGTCGGTGAAGCGCTGCATCGCCTGCCAGACCGGCGCATACGGCTGCCGGCCGAGGTCACGCACGGTCGCCGTGCGGCGCACGGCCGGCGCGGCCGTGCCCGGACGGGCCTCGCCTACAGCGTCCACTTCACTTCCGGGTGGTCGCGCAGGGCCTGGTGCGCGGCGTCGTACTGCTCGCGGCTGTCGGCCTTGAAGGCGATGCGCACGGAGACGTACTTGCCGTTGGAGGAGTGCTTCCAGCTGATGCGCTCGCTGAGCACTTCCAGGCCGGCGTCCTGCAGCCGTTGCGGCAGCTCGCGCTCCAGGCCGATGTTGGCCGCGCCCATCGCGCTCAGCTCGAAGGTGCCGGGGAACTGAAAGCCGTGTTCGGGGTTGTCGGACTTGATTTCCATGCCCGTCATTATCAGGGCGCGGCCCGGCAAACCCAAGGCCGGAAAGGACGAAAGGGCCGCTGTCGGCGGCCCTTTCGCGGAAAGCTGCGTTGTCCTGCCCGGGGGCGTGCCGGCCAGCGGCCGGCGCCTGCCCGGTCGCACCGGCCGATGCCGGTGCAATGCGCTTACTTGGACAGTTCCAGCAGGGTGGAGGACACCCAGCCCTTGTTGCCCAGTTCGTCCTCGACCTCCCACATCACGCCCTGCTTCTCGCCGGTCGGGTACAGCATCATGCCCGGGTCCAGCGAGCGCACCGCCGCGCCGCTGCCGGCGGCATTGGCCAGCAGCCGGCCCGGGCGGACCACGGTGACCGCCTGGTGGGCGTTGGACGCCGACGGGTTGTCGCTCAGGCCGCCGAGCTGGGCGACGATGTCGGTGTAGGCCTGCAGGTAGGCCATGGTGATGACCTGGCCGATCTCGGTGTTGGCGTAGCCGCCGACCCCGGCACCGCCGAAGCCGCTGCCGCCGAACAGGCCACCGCTGGCGCCGAAGCCGACATCGCTCTTGCGCGCCGACCCCTCGGAGATCGCGACCTGCTCGGAAGAGCGCACGTCGGTCACGGTCAGCACCACGTCCGCGGTCTTGTTGCGGAAGTTCAGGCCGCCGACGACCGCGCCGGCCTTGCCGCCGATCAGCCCGCCGAGCAGGCCGCCGATGGCGTTGCCGCCGGCATTGCTGTTCTGCGAGATCAGGTCCGGCACCATCACGTAGTCAGCGGCACGGATCTGGCCCTTGCCGACGTTGGAACGGCCGCGCAGGTCGCCACTGGCGGCCAGCTCGCGCTCGAACTGGCCGGCGGCCATGCCGGCGCCACGGTCGACCAGGGTGAAGCAGCGCGAACGGTTGACGAACACCTTGATCAGGCGCGACGGCGCCGGCAGCTGCTGGCCGGTCCACCAGTGGGTGGCGTCCTCGGGCTCGATGACCGAAATGGTGCCGATCGGGCGCTGGCAGACCGGGATGTCCGCCGCCGCCTGCCTGCGCTGCTCCTGGGCCCGGGTGCCGGTGTTCTTGAACGATGCCTGCGCCGGCTGCACCGACACGAGCGAAGCGATGCCCACGGTCAGGGCGGCGGCCGCCATCAGCGGCGAAAAGATGTTACGCATAGTGGTGTGTGTCCCCGTATACCTGCGCCGTTGCGCGGCGCGTTGCTTTGGCCAGAAAACCCCTCGGCGGTCGAGCTGAACTCTTGCGGGAGGCCAGTCTGGCAGGCGGCGGGGTGGTCGGGCGGGGATGCTACCCCAGCACCCTGACGCTTTCCAACACCTTCCGGCCCTCGCCGGACCAGCGGCCGCGTCGGCGGGCCCGACGGCGCAACGATGTGATCCGGCCCGACGGGCTGCCGGGCCACCGCCGGCAGGGCTAAGCTGGCCGCTTGCCCCACCTCCGGAACCCTCGGATGGCTATCCGCTCCTGGCTGCCCCTGGCACTGCTGGCGCTGCCCAGCGCCGCCGCCCATGCCGCCGCCACCTGTACCGGCAGCGCGCTGCGCGAACACCCGCCGGCGGTCAACTTCCGCGTCGACAACGACCTGTTCGGCGGCCGCCACCAGGACCAGGGCTATACCAATGGCGCCCTGCTGACCCTGGTCTCGCCCAACCTGCGGGACTACACCGACGACCCCTGCCTGCCGGCCCCGGCGCGCTGGCTCAACCGCCGCCTGGAACGCCTGCACCCGGGCCGGTTCGAGCAGCAGAACATGATCGTCAGCATCGGCCAGGGGCTGTTCACCCCCACCGACCGCAGCCGTGCCGACCTGATCGAGGACGACCGCCCCTACGCCGCCGCGCTGCTGGCCAACTTCGGCTACAACGCGCGCACCGGCAACCAGCTGCGCACCACCCAGCTGGCGCTGGGCGTGGTGGGCCCTGCCGCCCAGGGCAAGCAGGTGCAGGATGCCGTGCATCGCCTGCTCCACGATGAGAAGTTCAAGGGCTGGCAGCACCAGCTGCACAACGAACCCGTGTTCAGGCTGCTGCACGAACGCATGTGGCGCCGGCCCGCGCGCACCCCGGCCGGCTGGAGCTGGGACGCGATCGGCCACGGCGGCGCCGCGCTGGGCAACCTGACCACCCATGGCAATGCCGGCGGCGAACTGCGCGCCGGCTGGAAGCTGCCCGACGACTTCGGCAGCTCGCCGATGCGGCCGGCCGGCGAGAACACCGCCCCGACCCGTGGCGGACGCCTGCCGGGCTGGTCCGGGCACCTGTTCCTGACCGCCGACGCGCGCTGGGTGCTGCGCGACATCACCCTGGACGGCAACACCTTCCGGCGCAGCCACCGCGTGGACAAGCGCCACGTGGTCGGCGACCTCGGCTACGGCGTGGCGCTGATCCACGGCCGCTGGAAGTTCGCACTGGCCCGCTACCACCGCAGCCGCGAGTTCGAAGGACAGCGGGAACGGCCGGTGTTCGGCAGCTTCACCCTCAGCCGGACCCTCTGAGCGCCGGCCGCACGCCCGGACACGCCGGGAGTACACGCCGGCGCGGCCGGGCCCCGCGCCCGGCCATCGGCAAGCGCGGTGCGCTACTGGACGCTGTTCACCGCGACCTCGGGCACCCAGCCCTTGTTGCCCATTTCGTCCTCGACTTCCACCAGCACGCCTTCGCGCGCGCCTGTCGGGAACACCAGCATGCCGGTCCGCAGCTCGGCCACCGTCTCGGCCTGACTGTCAGCAGCGGCCAGCAGGCGGGTGATCCGGCGCACCACCAGGGTGTTCGCGTCGATGCCCTCCCGTCCAGCCGCCCTCGGCTGCTGCGCGTGCATCGCCACGGTCTCCTCGACATCGGCGGCCAGCGGCGGCTCAGCCACCGACGGCGCCCCTGCAGCGGACAATGCCGATGCGGCGGCTGCCGCGGCCGCCACTGCGGGCCTCACTCCCGGCACATCCGGCTGCGCCTCGCGCTCGAGGAGGCGCCGACCCTCCGGGCCCGCGGGGCCCGCCTGGGTATTGAGCAGAATGCTGCCCCCGCGACGCCCGCCAGGGCGCCGGGCCTGCCGGTCCATCACTTGCTCCATCAGGCTCTCGTAGGCGTCTTCATACGCCTTCTGGATCACCTGGCCGATCTCGGTATTCGTCCACCGCCCGGCATTCGCGCTTGCGCTGCCCTTGGGGCTGCCCGCGGCCGCGGCCGCCGACCAGGCGCGGTCGCTGATCCTGGCCTCGCCGGTGGTCGTGAACAACTGCGCCGACGTGCGCACGTCGACCAGCGTCAGCACCACTTCTGCCGTCTGCCTGCGGCTGCTCATGCCACCGGACAGCTTGCCCGCGACGCCCAGCGTGGCCACGTTCAGCGCTCCACCGATCAGGCCGCGCTTGGGCCGCCCGTTCGACACGCTGCCGCCTATGCTGCCGCCGCCGGCATCCTCGTTCTGCGACATGATGTCCGGAATCAGGACATAGTCGGCACCCAGCATCTGGGCATCATGGAGGTTCTGCCCCTCCGCCAGGTGCCCGGCGTTGGCCAGCGCGCGCTCCTCCTGCGCCGCCGCGAGCCCGACGCCGCGATCGAGCACTGTGAAACACTTGGATTCGTTCACCAGCACCCTGAGCATGCGCGAGGGCGCCGGCAGTCCATAGCTGGCCCAGGCCCCCAGCCCGTCATCGGGTTCGGAAATGCGCAAGGTTCCTTCCAAGGACTTACACTCTTTCTTGCCGAAGAAGGCATGGCTGGGAAGGTTCGTGGCGGCGATGGCAAACGCCACCGCAATGGCCAGCCGGGAGGCTGGCCTCTTCATTGAATACGTCATGTTTCCCCTGTTCCGGTACGCGGGCATGAGCCGCGGCCGGGACGCCCAGCCGTGGCGGGAGATGCGCGACCTCATCACACACTCTTCACGAAATTTTGTGGCGCAGCACAACGAGTGCCCTTCACCTCGCGCAAGCTTGTCCAGTGCCGCGAAACGGGAATCCGCGACAGCGCCCCCGGCCGTTCTCGCGCCCCTCGGCGCGGCCCGCTGATTCGGCCCGCGACCCCTGGCCGCAGACAGCGGAAAGCCGGCGCAGGCGCCGGCTTTCCGTGGGTCGCGGGAGGCGGGAATCCGCCGTCGGGTCAGGACTTCCACCACATCATGAAGGCGTCCCACAGCCGCCTGAAGAAACCACCCTCCTCGACCGCCTGCACCGCCACCAGCGGCGCCTCGGCGATGATCTTGCCGTCCAGCGCCACCTTGACCGTACCGATCTGCTGGCCGGCGGTGATCGGCGCCACCAGCTGCTTGGGCAGGTCCATGCTCGGCTTGAGGTCGGCGTAGCGGCCGCGCGGCACGCTGACCAGCAGCGGTTCGGCCACCCCCAGCTGTACTTCGCGGGAGGCGCCCTTCCATACGTGCTGCGCGGTCACGGCCTTGCCGGCCTCGTACAGGCGATGGGTCTCGAAGAAACGGAACCCCCAGTTCAACAGCGCCAGGCTGTCGTTGGCCCGCTGTTTTTCCGACGCGCCGCCCATCAGCACCGCGATCAGGCGCTGGTCGCCGCGCTGGGCCGAGCTCATCAGGCAGTAGCCCGCGGCCGAGGTGTGGCCGGTCTTGATGCCGTCCACACTGGGGTCGCGCCACAGCAGCTGGTTGCGGTTGGGCTGGGTGATGTTGCCTACGGTGAATTCCTTGATCTTGTTGTAGGCATAGGTCTCGGGATAGTCGCGCACGAAGGCGCGGCCGAGCAGCGCCAGATCGTAGGCGCTGGACAGGTGGCCCTCGGCGGTCAGGCCATGGGCGTTGACGAAGTGCGAGTCCTTCATGCCCAGTCTGGCGGCGTAGCTGTTCATCAGCTCGGCGAACACCTCCTGGCTGCCGGCGGCATGCTCGGCCAGGGCGATGGCGGCATCGTTGCCCGACTGCACCGCCATGCCTTTTTCCATGTCCTCCAGGCGCGCGGTCTTGTTGACCGGGAAGCCGCTGTAGCTGCCGTCGGTGCCGGCGCCGCCCTCGCGCCAGGCGCGCTCGCTCATCATCACCTGGTCGTCGGGCGAGATCTTGCCGTTGCGGCTCTCGGCGGCCAGCACGTAGGAGGTCATCACCTTGGTGATGCTGGCCGGCGGCACCGGCAGGTGGACGTTCTCGCCGGCGAGCACCTGGCCTGAGGCATAGTCCATAAGCACCCAGGCGGTGGAGGTGGACGGCGCCGGGGCCGGCGGGATCGACACCTGCGCCGGTGCCGCGGGGGCCGCCGGGGCGGGAGCCGGAGCGGGAGACTGGGCGGAGGCCAGGCCGATGGCGAAGGTGGTGGCCAGGGCGGCGGCGGCAAAACGGAATTTCATTGGAAAGCGGTTCCTGTCGTGACAAGGAAAAGTAAGGGCGGTCACTGCATGCATTGTAGGGCGAGGGCCGGCCGCCGCAGAGCGCGGGCCGCCCGGCGGCATCGCGGGAGCCTCAATCGCGGACGATCTGTGGACTGCCCAGTCCCAGACCGGCGATGCGGCCCGCGAGTTCCGCGGCCATGGCCAGGTCGTCGGCCGGTACCCGCAGGCGCCACAGGGTCCGGCCGCCGGCGACCACGTCGCTGAGGATGCCGCCGTGGATGCCCGCCGAACTCAGCCGGCCCAGGGCGCGGGTGGCGTTTTCGCGGCTGGAGAAGCTGGCGACCTGCAGCAGCACCGCCCCCAGCGTGTCGGTGGCCGGGGTCTCCGCCGGCAGCGCCTGCACGGTCACCGTGGGCGCGGCCGCGTCCGCGGCCTGCACCTGGGCGGCGGCCGGCGCGGCCGGCAAGGCCTCGACCAGGCGGTCCATCCGGCTGGGCGGGGCCGCCGCTGCCGTGGGGGCCGCTGCCGTGGGGGCCGCCGGCGACGGGTCCGGCGAGCGCCCGCGCGCGGCCCGGCGCTCGCCGCGCGACGCCAGCAGCGCGTCCTGCGCCGGGGTCAGGCCGCGCACCTCGACCCGCCCGGTGCCGCGCTGGGTGATGCCCAGGCGTACCGCCGCCGCATAGCTGAGGTCGATCACCCGGCCTTCGTGGAATGGACCGCGGTCGTTGACCCGCACCACCACCGATTCGCCGTTGTCCAGGTTGGTGACACGGGCGAAGCTGGGCAGCGGCAGGGTCTTGTGCGCGGCGGTGAACTGGTACATGTCGTAGACCTCGCGGTTGGAGGTCAGGCGGCCGTGGAACTTGGCACCGTAGTAGGACGCGGTACCGCGCTCGACATAGTTGTCGACCCGGCCCATCACCCGGTATTCCTTGCCCAGCACGACGTAGGGCGATTTGTTGCCGACCGCCGAGCGCGGCTCGTCGCGGACCAGCGGCTCGGGAATGCAGTCGACATCGGGCACATGGTCCGGGGTGCTGTCGCGCACGCCGGGGCGGTACAGCCCGCCGGCACGGTAATGCCCGCGGGTGTTCGGATCTTCCTGCGCCTGGGCATAGGGCGACCCTTCCGGGCAGTGCGGCGGGCGCCCGCCGCGGCCCTGCATGCTGCTCCCGGCCACCGCGCCGGAGCCGCTGCCGGCCGGTGCCTTGGAGCGAGACGGCGCACTGCTGCAGGCGGCCAGCCCGAGCACGACCACTGCAGGGACCAGCCACCGGGCCGTCATGCCGGCGGCAGCTCGCGGCCGGCGATCGCCTGCGACAGCTGGAAGACCGCCATCGCGTACATCTTGGACAGGTTGTAGCGGGTGATCGCGTAGTAGTTCTGGAAGCCCAGCCAGTACTGCTTGCCAGCGCTGCCTTCCAGCGTGATCGGCGTGGCCAGGGCACCGCCGGCGCGGACCGGAATCTGCGGCCGGTAGCCCAGCGCGGCCAACGCCTGCATGTCCAGGTTCGGCGTCCAGTCGACCGGGTTGAGCTCGTCGCGGCCGGCATCGAGGGTGGCCGGCACCGCCACCGTGCCGCCGCGCACCCAGCCGCCCTTCTTCACGAAGTAGTTGGCGATGGAGGCGAACACGTCGTCATGGCTGTTGAACAGGTCGCGGCGGCCGTCGCCGTTCCCGTCCACGGCATAGTCCAGGTAGCTGGACGGCATGAACTGGCCCATGCCCATGGCCCCGGCATAGCTGCCCTTGAGCGTGGTGATGTCCAGCTTCTCCAGCGCACCCAGTTCGAACAGCTTGGCCAGCTCGTCGCGGAAGAACAGCTCGCGGCGCACCTCGCGCTCGAGCTTGTCCGGATCGCCGCTGCGCGGGTACTTGAACGCCAGCGTGTACAGCGCGTCCAGCACCCGGTGGTTGCCGGTGTTGGCGCCATAGCTGGTCTCCACGCCGATGATCGCCACGATCACCTCGGCCGGCACGCCGGTGCGCTCCTGCACCCGCAGCAGCTCGGCGCGGTGCTCGGCCAGGAAGCGCTTGCCGCCGTCGATGCGCGCCTGGCTGATGAACATCGGCCGGTACTCGTTCCAGGGCTTCACCCGCTCGGCCGGCCGCGCCATCGCGGCGATGATCGGTGCGCGGATCTGCGCCTGCGCCAGCGTCGCCTCGATGTAGGCCGGGTCGATTCCGTAGCGCGCCGCGGTATCGCGCACGAAGGTGGCGCGGGCGGTCTCGAACGGCACCGGGGTCAGGTCCACCGGCGCCAGGTCGGGCTTGCGCTCCGGGACCGCTTCGGCCGGCGCAGCGGCGGCCGGCGGAGCGACCGGCGTTTCCGCCGTCTGCGGGGAGGGAACGGGGGGCTGCGGCGGGGTCGCGCAGGCGACCAGGCCGAGACTGAGGCAACTCATCAGGACGCGTCGGATCATCGCCGAAGCCTAACAGGTTACGGATGAATTTCCATCAATAACACCATGAATACCAAAGGGATTGACCCCTCGGTGCAGCGCGCGCCGGACGCGGACCGGCCGCGACGGAAACTGAATGCGCGGCACCGGAAAAATCAGACAGCGGCCGCATCCCCATCCCACGGACGCGGCCGCTGTCTGGACCGGAACCCTTCGGTCGCCGGGCGTCTCCCCACGCCCGTTCGACGGATTCCGGCCATGCCGGCCAACGCGCTGGCCGGCGGCTGCGGCGGGCGGGATTGTCGTCCGATTGCCGCAGCCGGCACTTGATCCAGATCAAATTCCGCGAACCGGCGTCCCACTTTCAACCGGCATGCACCGGCCGGTGCGCGCGCACCGCCATCACCAGGCCGAAGCCGGCCAGCAGCGACACCGCCGCGGTGCCGCCATAGCTGATCAGCGGCATCGGCACCCCCACCACCGGCAACAGCCCGGAGATCATGCCGCCGTTGACCAGCACATAGACGAAAAACGCCAGGCCCAGGCTGCCCGCCAGCAGCCGCGAATGGGTATCGCGGGCCTGCGCGGCGATCCACAGGCAGCGCCCGACCACGAACAGGTAGAGCAGCAGCAGCGCCACCACCCCGAGCCAGCCGAACTCCTCGGCCAGCACCGAGAACGCGAAATCGGTGGTCGATTCGGGCAGGAAATCCAGGGTGGCCTGGGTGCCCCGCCCCCACCCGCGCCCCTGCCAGCCGCCCGAACCGATGGCGATGCGCGACTGCAGGATGTTCCAGCCTGTGCCCAGCGCATCGGCGGCCGGGTCCAGGAAGGTCAGTACCCGGTCCTTCTGGTATTGCCGCAGCAACCCGAACCACGCCAGCGGCGCGGCCACCGCCAGGCCGCCGAGCCCGGCGCCGACCCAACCCCAGTGCAGCCCGGCCAGCAGCAGCGCGAACACCCCGCTGGCGGTGACCAGGGTCGCGGTCCCCAGGTTGGGCTGCAGCAGGATCAGCACCGCCGGCACGCCGATCAGCAGCGCCGACACCGCCACCGTGCGCGGCGACGGCGGCAACCGGCGCTGGTGCAGGTACCAGGCGATCATCAACGGCAGCCCCAGCTTGAGCAGCTCCGACGGCTGCAGGTAGAACAGCCCCAGGTTGAGCCAGCGCCGGCCGTACTTGCCGGTGCCGACCACGTAGACCGCCAGCAGCGGCAGCATCGACGCCGCGTACAGCCACGGCGTCCACGCGCGCAGGCGCGGCAGCGCCACCCGCGACAGCAGCCACAGGGTGCCGAGCCCGAGCACGAAGTGCAGCGCCTGGCTGCGCACCGGGCCGCCGATGCTGTGCAGCACCGCCAGCCCGACCGCCATCAGCGCCAGCAGCGCACCCAGCAGTGGGAGGTCGAGGGTACGGAAGACCTCGCGGCCACCGCGGAGGATCCAGGGATAGACCCGCATGCGCGCTCCCTGCGCCCCGGTCGCCGATCCGTGCAGCGGCCCGGGGAGGCCGTGCTGCGCGTGCAGCGCCGGCGGCGATGCGGCGGGTACCCTAGCGGCGGCGGCTTGCGCGAACCTTGCACGGCTCAGCCATGGCCGCCGTGCACCGGGTTGTGGCTGCGCGCGGCCATCACCAGGCCGAAGCCGGCCAGCAGCGACACCGCCGCGGTGCCGCCGTAGCTGATCAGCGGCATCGGCACCCCCACCACCGGCAACAGCCCGGAGATCATGCCGCCGTTGACCAGCGCATAGACGAAGAACGACAGGCCGATGGCGCCGGCCACCAGCCGCGAGTAGCCGTCGCGCGACTGCACCGCGATCCACAGGCAGCGCCCGACCACGAACAGGTAGAGCGCCAGCACCACCGCGACGCCGGTCCAGCCGAACTCCTCGCTCAGCACCGAGAAGGCGAAATCGGTGGTCTGCTCGGGAATGAAGTTCAGGTGCGACTGCGAGCCCAGCCCCCAGCCCTTGCCGGTGAGCCCGCCGGAGCCGATCGCGATCTTGGACTGGATGATGTTCCAGCCCGCGCCGAGCGCGTCGCTCTCCGGGTCCAGGAACATCAGGATGCGGTCCTTCTGATAGGGCATCAGCAGCCAGAACCAGGCGATCGGCGCGACCGCCGCGACCCCGCCCACACCCATGCCCACCCACCACCACGGCAGCCCCGCCAGCAACAGCACGAAGACCCCGCTGGCGGCGATCAGCACCGCGGTGCCGAAGTCCGGCTGCAGCATCACCAGCGCGGTCGGCACCCCGATGATCACCGCCGCCGCCAGCACCGCGGGGATCCGCGGCGGCAGCGGTACCCGGTGCAGGTACCAGGCCACCATCATCGGCATGCTGACCTTGAGCAGCTCGGCCGGCTGCAGGTAGAACAGCTTCAGGTCCAGCCATTGCCGGCCGTACTTGCCGGTGCCCAGCACGAACACCGCCAGCAGCGGCAGCATCGAGACCGCGTAGATCATCGGCGTCCAGGCACGGATGCGCAGGATCGGCATGCGCGCGATCACCCACATCGCCAGCAGGCCGACGCCGAAGCGCACCCCCTGCGCCATCACCAGGCTGCCGCCGCCGGCGCTGTCCAGCACCGCCAGCCCCATGCCCATCAGCGCCAGCAGCGCGAACAGCAGCGGCCAGTCCAGGCCGCGGCCGAGCCGCTGCACCATCTCCAGCAACCAGCGCAGGAAATCCCTCACGGCCGTTCCTCCGGCGGCACTGCGGCCGGCGCCGCGGTGTCCGCTTCCCTTTCAGTGTCCGTGTCCGTGGCCGGCAGCGTCTCCTCCGGCGCGTCCGGCGTACCGGCATCGGCGGCCGGCGGGGCGCTTCCGGCCGCCGCGCCTCCGCCCTCGGGCGGCGCGTCGTCGGCATCGCCGGGCGTGACGCCCAGCAGCCAGGCGTCGAACACCTTGCGGGCGATCGGCGCCGCCGCGGCGCCGCCGTAGCCTCCGCCCTCGACCGCGACCGCGATCGCGATCCGCGGCTCGTCCGCCGGCGCGAAGCCGATGAACAGCGCGCGGTGGCGCAGGTGCATCGGCAGGCTCTTCGGATTCACCGCGGCCGTGCCCTTGCGGCTGACCACCTGTGCGGTGCCGGTCTTGCCGGCCATGCGGTACGGCGCGCCGGCGGCCACGCGCCAGCCGCTGCCGCCAGGCTGCATCGTGCCCATCATGCCTTCGCGCACCGCCTGCAGGTTGGCCGGATTGGGGCTGATCGGCCGGGCCGGCGGCTGCGGCAAGGGCGCCCAGTCATGGTCGAACGCCACGCGCTGCTCGACCGCCAGGTGCGGCCTGCGCAGCTGGCCGGACGCCAGCCCGCCGGCGCCGCGCACCAGCTGCAGCGGCGTCACCTTCCACAGTCCCTGGCCGATGCTGGCATTGACCATGTCGCCGGGATACCAGCGCTCGTTGCGCAGCCGGGCCTTGGCCGCCGGCGACGGCAGGATGCCGTCGATCTCGCCGGCCAGGTCGATGCCGGTGGGAGTGCCGAAGCCATAGCCGCCCATGTACTGGTCGTAGCGCTCCACTCCCATGTCGGTGCCGAGCTGGTAGTAGTAGGTGTTCACCGACTGCGAGATCGACTTACGCAGGTCGGTCCAGCCATGTCCGCCCCGGTTGGCGTCGCCCCAGCCGCGGCTCACCCCCGGCAGGTAGAACATGCCCCGCGACAGCACCTTGTCCTCCGGCCGCCGCAGGCCGCTGTCCAGCCCGGCCAGGCCGAGGAACGGCTTGACCGTGGAGCCGGGCGCGACCCCGCCGAGCACCAGCCGGTTGAACTGCGGCCGCGACGGGTTCTCGTTGAGCCGCTTGAAGTCCGCGTGGGAGATGCCGTTGACGAACAGGTTCGGGTCGTAGGACGGCAGGCTGACCATGGCCAGGATCTCGCCGCTGCGCGGATCGATCGCCACCGCCGAGCCCTCCTGGCCGGTGAAGGCCTCCACCATCGCCCGCTGCAGGTCGACATCGATGGACAGGCGCAGGTCGGTGCCCGACTGCGCCGGCACCCGGCCGACGGTACGGATCGCCCGCCCCTGCACGTTGGTCTCCACCTGCTCGTAGCCGACCTTCCCGCGCAGCTGGCGCTCGTAGAACCGCTCCAGCCCGGACTTGCCGATATGGGTCAGCGCGGCATTGCCCTCGCCCAGCTCCTTGAGGTCCTTGTCGTCGACCCGGCCGACGTAGCCGATGACATGCGCGAGCAGCTCGCCATAGGGATAGCGGCGGGTCAGGTAGGGCTCCAGCTCCACGCCCGGGTAGCGCCAGCGGTCCACCGCGAAACGGGCCATCTCCTCGTCGCTGACGCGCAGTTTCAGGGTCACCGGGATGAAACTGCGGCGCGCCTTGCGCGACTGCTCGAACCGCTCGATGTCCTCGTCGTCGAGATCGAACAGGGTGCGCAGGCCGGCCAGCGTGGCGGCCATGTCCTCGACCTTGTTGGGGGTGACATCGAGCCGGAACGCCGGCACGTTCTCGGCCAGCAGGCGGCCCTTGCGGTCGTAGATCAGGCCGCGCCCCGGCACCACCGGCCGCGCCTTGATGCGGTTGGCCTCCGAGCGGGTGGCGTAGACGTCGTGGTCGAGCACCTGCAGCTTGAAGTACCAGGCCCCGAGCACGCCCAGCCCCAGCACCACGCCGAGGAAGCCGAGCGCCGCACGCCGCCGGAACTGCTCGACCTCGGCCTGCGGGTTCTTCTGCTGGCGTCGCCCGTACATGGCCTAGCGCCCGCGCTTGCCCAGCCGCGCGGCGTCCAGCAGCAGGTACACCGGCAACCACAGCAGCATGCCCGGCAACGGCGCCCACCAGTAGCTCCACGGCAGCAGCGGCTCGACCGTGAACAGATGGATGGCGGCGTCGATGATGCGGTCGTTGACCAGCAGGCCGCCGATCGCCAGGGCCTGCTGCGACAACGGGAAGAAGCGGATGCGGGCACGGAAGCGCTGCAGGATGAAGGCCAGCACCACCAGCCGCAGCGCCTGCTCGCCGAGGATCCCGCCGTACAGCAGGTCGGCCAGCAGCCCGATGCAGAACGCGAAGCCCAGCCCGGCCCGTTCCGGGGTCTCGATCACCCAGTAGGCCAGCACCAGCGCCAGCCAGTACGGCCGGATCGGCTGCAGCAGCGCCGGCAGCGGCACCAGCCCCAGCAGCAGCGCGGCCGCCACGCTGACCGGCAACACCCAGCCGCGGTTGCGCAGGCGGCTCATGGACGCTCTCCCGCCGCGGCCGCCGGTGGGCCTGCCGGTGCCGGCGGCTCCGCGGGGCGGTCCGCGGGCGGCGGCACCGGCTCGCGGGCACTGCCGGCGGCAGGCGCCGCATCCGGGTCGGCCGGCCCGGGCGAAGGCGGCTCCAGCCCGCTGGTCACCGGCATCCGCGCGATTTCCGGTACCGAGCGCAGCAGCAGCACGTCGCGGCCGCGGTCGAGCTTGGCCGCAGGCTCCAGCCCGCCGACCAGGAACGCATGGGTATCGTCGGGGCTGAGCTCCAGGATGCGGCCGACCGGGAAGCCGGCCGGGAACCGGCCGCCGAGCCCGGAGGTGACGATCTCGTCGCCCACCTCCACGCCGGCGCTGAGCGGAATGTCGCGCAGCTCCAGGCGGTCGCCGCGGCCGTAGGCGATCAGCCGCACGCCGTTGCGCGCCACGGTCACCGGCACCGCATGGTCGGGGTCGGTCAGCAGCAGCACGGTCGAATGCAGCGGCGTCACCGCGATCACCTGGCCCATCAGACCGCCGGCATCGATCACCGCCTGGCCGACATGGACGCCCTTGCGGCTGCCCGCGTCCAGCACCAGGCGCTGGCGCACCGGGTCCAGGTCGATATCCAGGATCGGCGCCAGCTGCACGTCCAGACCGCTGCGCTCGGCCACGTTCAGCAGCTCGCGCAGCTGCGCGTTGTCCAGCGCCGCGGTCTGCAGCCGGGTGAGCCGGGCATTGGCCAGCAGCAACTGGTTGCGCAGCTCGCGGTTCTCGGCCACCAGTTGCTGGTGGCTGGCGGCATTGTCGCGGACCGACGCCCCCAGCCGCCCCGGCAGGCCGGCCAGCGCCCAGACCGGCTGCGCGACCACGCCCGCCTGCTGCCGCAGGCGCGCCAGCCAGCCGCCCTGGTCGTCGAGCACGATCAGGGTGATCGCCAGCGCCAGATAGGCGAGCAGCCGCAGCGTGCTGCTGGCGTCGCCCTGGCGGGAAGCTACGGGTGGTCCGGCGTAAGGAGGCACGGCACGACTGCTGGCAACGAAGGGAGAAAAGGCGGGAACGGGCCGGGCGTGCCCGGCGCGCGGACGGTGGGCGGGTGGCCGGCGCACGGCAGGCGCCGGGAAGCGCACCGCCCCGTCATGTCCCGTCCCCCGTCCGGTTGTGCGCCCATCACTCCGGCGCGAAGAACTCGTTGCCGTGCATGTCCACCAGCTCCAGCGCGCGGCCACCGCCGCGCGCCACGCAGGTCAGCGGATCGTCGGCCACCTGCACGTGCAGCCCGGTCTCCTCGGAGATCAGCCGGTCCAGGTCGCGCAGCAGGGCGCCACCGCCGGTCAGCACGATGCCGCGCTCGGCGACGTCCGCGCCCAGTTCCGGCGGGGTCTGCTCCAGCGCCAGCTTGACCGCCGAGACGATGCCCGAGAGGGGCTCGTGCAGGGCCTCGAGCACCTCGTTGGAACTGATCTTGATCATCTTCGGCACGCCTTCGGCGAGGTTGCGCCCGGTGATCTCCATCTCCTGCACCTCGGCCTGCGGGTAGGCGCAGCCCAGCTCCATCTTGATGCGCTCGGCGGTGACCTCGCCGATCAGCATGCCGTGGTTGCGGCGCACGTAGTTGGTGATGGATTCGTCGAAACGGTCGCCACCGATGCGCACCGAGGCCGAGTAGACGATGCCGTTGAGCGAGATCACCGCCACCTCGGTGGTGCCGCCGCCGATGTCGATGACCATCGAGCCGCGCGCCTCGGTCACCGGCATGCCGGCGCCGATCGCCGCCGCCATCGGTTCCTCGATCAGGTAGACGTCGCGGGCGCCCGCCTCTTCCGCGGACTCCTTGATGGCGCGCCGCTCGACCTGGGTGGACCCGGCCGGCACGCAGACCAGCACCCGCGGGCTGGGGCGCAGCACGCGCGACTTGTGCACCTTCTTTATGAAGTGCTTGAGCATCGCCTCGGTGTAGGTGAAGTCGGCGATGACGCCGTCCTTCATCGGGCGGATGGTGCTGATGTGCCCGGGCGTGCGGCCGAGCATCTGCTTGGCCTCGGCCCCGACCGCGGCGACCGAACGGGTGCCGCCGATGGCCCGGTCCTGGCGCACCGCCACCACCGAGGGCTCGTTGAGCACGATCCCCTGCCCGCGGACGTAGATCAGGGTATTGGCCGTGCCTAGGTCGATGGACAGGTCGTTGGAGAACATGCCGCGGAGCTTCTTGAACATCGGGGAACTGATCCTGAGGGCGCGCGCCCACGCCGGATGGCGAAAAAATGGGCAGAAAACGGGGGTTGGCTAGCCTATCAACCCACCCCCGCACGGGCAAGGAGAATCCGGCGGCCACGCGCGCGCCGGCGCGCCCGGGTTCTGGTCGCGCACCGCCGCAGCCAGTACCCTTGTCGCCTTTGGCGCCCCTCGCGCCGGTTCCCTCACACCCGCATAGGCCCGTACGCGATGCCCGCTCTGATCTGTGGTTCCCTTGCCTTCGACACCATCATGGTGTTCCCGGACCAGTTCAAGAACCACATATTGCCGGACAAGGTGCACATCCTGAACGTGTCGTTCCTGGTGCCGCGCATGCGCCGCGAGTTCGGCGGCTGCGCCGGCAACATCGCCTACAACCTGCACCTGCTGGGCGGCGACCCGCTGCCGATGGGGACGGTGGGCTCGGACTTCGGCCCCTACCGCGAGCACTTCGAGGCGCTGGGCATCGACCTGTCGCGGGTGCGGGTGATCGACGAGCTGTTCACCCCGCAGGCGTTCATCACCACCGACCATGACAACAACCAGATCACCGCCTTCCATCCCGGCGCGATGATGCGCTCCCACGAGAACCACGTGAAGGACGTTCCCGGGGTGACCCTGGGCCTCGTCGGCCCGGACGGCCGCGAAGGCATGCTGCAGAACGCGCAGGAATTCAAGGAGATGGGGGTGCCCTTCATCTTCGATCCGGGCCAGGCGATGCCGCTGTTCAACGGCCCCGAGCTGCGCACCTTCATCGAGCAGGCCGACTACGTGGTGGTCAACGACTACGAGTCCAACCTGCTGCAGGAACGCACCGGCTGGAACGAGAAGGAGATCGTCGGCCGGGTCGCGGCCTACATCACCACCCGCGGCCCCAAGGGCGCGGTGATCCATACCCCGGAGAAGAGCTACGACATCCCGCCGGCCCACGAGCGCCGCGTGGTCGACCCGACCGGCTGCGGCGACGCGTTCCGCGCCGGCCTGATCTTCGGCATCCAGAAGGGCTACGACTGGCTGACCATCGGCCGCATGGGCAACCTGATGGGCGCGCTCAAGGTCGAGCACCCCGGCACCCAGAACCAGCGCTTCGATTTCGACGAATTCAACGAGCAGTTCAAGCAGCAGTTCGGCTACGCGCTCTGAGTCCGGGCCCGGCCGCGCCGGCGCCGCTCACCCGGCCGGCGCGCGGCCCTGCCAGCAGGCGAGCAGTTCGCCACAGTCGCGCAGGCGGTACTCGGCCAGGCCCGGCCACGCCCCGTCGGGCTGGTTGACCAGCACCCCGGGCACGCCCGCCGCGCGCGCCGCGGCCAGGTCGTAATAGTGGTCGCCGACCATGCGCATGGCGGCCGGCGCCACCGCCCAGCGCGCGGCGAACGCCTGCAGCCCCGCCGGCGAGGGCTTGGGCTCCACCTCGCCGCGGCCGACGATGTCCACCTCGGCGAAGCAGTCCGCCAGCCCGATCGCCGCCAGCGTCACATGCGCCAGTTCGCGCGCGTTGCGGGTGAGGATGCCCAGCCGGCACCCGGCGGTCTGCAGCGCGCGCACCAGCGCCACCGCGCCCGGCGCCGGCGTGGCGGCCTCGGCCAGCGCCCGCTCGTGGTGCACCAGCCAGGCGTGGCCCGCGGCTGCCTGCGGCGGCGGCAGCCCGGCCAGGTGGTGCAGGATGTCGGCACCGGAAGGAATGCCCAGCTCGCGCCGGATCAGCTCGAAATCGTGCACCGGTTCGGTCAGGGTGCCGTCCATGTCGAACACCCAGTGGCGCACCTGCGGCAACGAGCGCACGCCGCCGCTCAATCCCAGCCCGGCATCTGCCCGCCGTCCAGGCCGCCGACCTCGAACACCGCGCGGCGCTCGCCGCCGGCCTTCACCGGGAAGCCGATCTCGATCGAGCCGGCCTTGCTCGCCTGCCGCCACAGGCCGCGGTTGTCGGTGATGAACATGGCGATGGCCTCGTCGGTGTCCGGCCGGTACGCGGCCATCGGCCGCGCCGCCTGTCCGTCCACCGCCACGCTCACCTGGCAGCGGCGGTAGCAGGTCCGGGCGAAATCGCCGGCCGGCAGCACCAGGTAGGCGTGCCGCTTCCATTCGGGATGGTCGCGGAACACCAGCTGCACCGGCCTGGGGCCGCTGCCGTCCACATCGACCGGGTCCTTGCTGTAGATCGCCGCCGAGCGCTGGGTGCCGCCCTGCGCGGCCACCTGGTTGTAATGCCACAGACCCTGCAGGCGCCGCTGCTCGCGCGCGGCCTCGGCCTTCCCGCGGACCTCGGCGAACCCCGGCTCGATGCGCCCGGCCGCTTCCGATTCGGGGAACTGGTCCAGCAGTGCGGCGCCATGGATCTTCGCCTTTTCCCAGTCGGTGGCGGTCACCGCGGCGTCGTACAGCTTGCCGATGCCCTCGGCATCCGCTTCGCGGCGCGCCTGCGCCTGGGCGGCGGCGGCCTCCTGCTGCCGGCGCTCGGCATCCGGATCGCGGCAGGCCGCAAGCGACAGGATCAGCAGGACAGGCAGGATCGGTTTCATGGGACCACGCTCTCCGGAGGGGACCGCCATGATCGGACAATCGCCGGCCGCGTGCAGCCCCCGGCCGTCAGGGCAGCGCCGCCAGCTGCCCGCTGACGCGCTGCGCATGCAGCAGCAGGCGGCCGAGATTGACCTGGTTGTCGGCTGCGATCAGCAGCACTTCATCCTCGCCGGCCGCACTGAACAGCATCGTCCGCTGCTCGCCGTTGAGGATGACCTGGCGCAGTCCGCCCAGCTCCACCTCGCGGCTGGCCGCCTGCGACAGTGCCAGCAGCGATGCGCTCATCGCACCGATGCGGTCCGGGTCCAGCCGCGGCGCCACCGAGGTGAGGACCCGCCCGTCGGCCGATACCCAGGCCAGCGCCTGCACCCGCGGTTCGTCGGCCTGCAGTCCCAGCAGGATGCGCCGTGCCGCGCTCTGCCGCTGTCCGTCCACGGCATCCGCCGCCTGCCTGTTGTCGATCGCCATCGTCCGTCCTTGCCTAGCCAAGCCGCTCGTGCAGCGCCGCTTCGGGAAACCGCTCGCTCATCTCCAGCAGCGCCGTCGCCACCAGCAACAGCCGTGCGACGCTGCCGCGGTCGCGGGTATCGACCGCCACCACCGGCGGCTGGCAGACGCTGCACGGGCAGTCGCCGGCGCGCGTGCGCAGGCGGAACCGCTCCAGTTCCACGGCCTGGCCGCGGTCGGCACGGGTGATGCCGATCAGCACCGCCGACAGCGCCCGCCCGCGCGCGACCGTGCGCTGCGTCACCTGCGCCAGGTAGTGCTGCAGCTGGCGTTCGGCGTCGGCGGCCGTGCCGTCCACCAGCACGATCGCCGCGCGCGCCTGCGCCAGCAGGATGTCCCACATGTAGTCGAAACGCGCCTGCCCCGGCGCGCCCAGCAGGCGCACCCGCGCACCCTCGCCCAGTTCCAGCGTGCCCATGTCCATCGCCACGGTGGTGGTCGGCTTGTCGCCTTCGCCGGACGCCGACAGGCGCACCTCGGTATCGACCGTGGCGATGTCGCTGGCGGTGCGGACCACCGTCGTCTTGCCCGAGCCCACCGGCCCCATGATCGCCACGCTCCAGTCTTTGGCCGCCGTCACCCGGTCGCTCCCCGCGGCGACAGCAGTTGCCGCCACAGCCGCCGCAGGGTGCCGTCGGCCGCGGCCGCCGGCGTCTCCACCGGCGCCGGGGCGTCGGCTGCACCGTCCATGAACTGCAGGTGCCCGCGCGCATGCAGCTCGACCAGGATCTCCTGGCTGGCGCGGCTGTCGACCTCGGCCAGCTGCGCCACCAGGAACGCCACGGTCTGGCGCCGCGACAGCAGTGCGCAGACCCGCGTCACCAGCGCCGGAGACAAATGCACCGACAGCCGGTCCAGGTCCGGCCAGCGGCCCATGTACACCACGCGCGAACGCAGCGCGGCCCAGGCGGCGCTGCGCTGCGCCTCGCTCATGCCGACGACCGGATCCTGCAGCGGTCCACCGACCAGGCACGCCCGCGCCAGCACCGCAGGGATGAATGACAGGCTCGACATCTCGTGTGCGCCCCCTTTTCAGACACAATCGCAAACGCCCGCGCGCGCCGGGCATCACCCCGTCGCGCCGTGCGGTTTCATTCCCGGAAGGGAACCCCGAAACGATCCACGGAGCCGCTTTCCCCCGAAACGCGGCATCCGGACATGCTCCTTGCACAGGAGCCCGGCGAGTGTCACACACTTCCCGGACAACGTCACCCTCGCCGCGGCCGGCCATGTCCGTGCGCGACCTCCGCCCGCCGCGCCGTGCCATGCCGCGTACGTCATGGGCACCCCGTTCCCGGCGTCCGGCCGCGCCTGCAGCACCGGCCCCCTGCGCACGCCGCCGGGCACCAACGAAAACGGCGGGCCGAAGCCCGCCGTGGAAAGCATCAGGACCGGCGCCGGCTCATTGCCGCTGCGCGGCCTCGGCCTTGGCGATCATGTCCTCCACCGAGACGGTGGTTATCGGGTGGTAGCCCGGCCGGGCCTTGGCGAACACCTCCTTGGCGAACGCCAGCCCCTCGGGGGTCTTCAGCAGCTCGGCATAGATCGGCAGGATCAGCTTGCGGCGGCCCACCGTCTGGATGAACTCCCCGGCCGCCGCCCGGGCGTCGGTGTAGCCGCTGCGGATGGCCAGCGGATACCAGCGCATGGCGACCTCGCCGTTCGGCGTGCCGGTGAAGTGGTAGCCCTTGTCCAGCTGCGCCAGCTTCTCCAGCGGCAGCGTGTCGCCCATGCCGTCGATGAAACGGACCCACTCCTGGGTGCTCCATGCGCCGGTCACCTGGCTGCTGGGCAGTTGCTCGCTGCCCAGGAAGGCGATGCGCGCGGTGTCGACCACGGCGAAGCTGCGCGAGCGCGCCTTGGGAGCGAACGCGGGGATGCCCGGTTCCTCCAGCCACGCCTGCAGCTCGGCATCGCTCACCGCGGCCGGGTTCTTCGGCAGCAGGTTCTTCTTCAGGTAGGCGACGAACTGGTCGGTGTCGGCGCTCTGGAAGGCGTTGTCGTCGAACCAGCCGCGCAGGAACGGATCGAACACCCCGCGCCCGAAACGCTGCTCCAGGAACTGCAGGAACCAGGCACCCTTGACGTAGGCGACGTTGCTCAGGGCCTCGTCCGGGTCGCGCTCGGCCAGCGGCGGCAGTGCCAGCGCCTGGTCGGCCGCGCTCATGCCCTTCACTTCATTGAGCAGGTCGGTCTGGTCGATCTCGCGCTCCATCTCGGCCGCTTCCTCGCCGTACAGGGCTTCGGTGATGCGCGCCTGCACGTAGGTGGTGAAGCCCTCGTTGAGCCAGATGTCCTTCCAGCTCGCGTTGGTCACCAGGTTGCCCGACCAGCTATGCGCCAGTTCGTGCGCGACCAGCGAGACCAACGACTTGTCGCCGACGATCACGGTCGGGGTCGCGAATGTCAGGCGCGGGTTCTCCATGCCGCCGAACGGGAACGACGGCGGCAGCACCAGCATGTCGTAGCGGCCCCAGCGGTATTCGCCGTACAGGTTCTCGGCGGCACCGATCATCTTCTCGGTGTCCTCGAACTCCTTGGCGGCCTTGCCGACCATGGCCGGCTCGGCCCACACCCCGGAACGTGTGGAGATCGGTTCGAACACCAGGTCGCCGGCGGCGATGGCCAGCAGGTAGGACGGGATCGGCTGCGGCATCTTGAAGGCGTAGTCGCCGTCACGCGCGGCCTGCGGATCGTTGTCGGCGCTCATCAACACCATCACGTCCGGGCGGCTGGCCACATGCGCGCTGTAGGTGAAGCGCACACTCGGGGTGTCCTGCAGCGGCACCCACGACCGGGCGTGGATGGCCTGCGACTGGCTGAACATGAAGGGCAGCTTCTTGCCCTCGGTCATGGCCGGCTCCAGCCACTGCAGGCCCGAGGCGGTCGGTGCGGTGTGGTAGGTGATGCGCACGCTGGCCGGCTGCTCCGGGGCCTCGATGCTCAGCTTGCTGCCGAACACCTTGTCGGCAGGGGCCAGGACGAACGCCAGCGGCGAGCCGGCGCCATCGGCGGCGACCGCCTCGACCTTCTCCACGGTCAGCTCGCGGGTGTCCAGCACCAGCTGCCGGGCGGCCTTGTCCTTCCACTCCAGCGTGTAGGTGGCGGTGCCACCGATCTGCTTGGCGTCGAAATCGACCTTCAGGTCCAGCGCCAGGTCCTTGATGACGACCTTGTCCGGTTCGGCGTAGGAGCTTTCATCGTGGCTGCGGCTGACGGTATTCACGGCGGCGGCGGGCTTCTCGGCGACGGGCGCGGCAACGGGTGCGGCGGGGTCCTTGGCGCAGCCGGCGGCAAGCGCGACGGCCAGGGGCAGCATCAGGAAGGGTGAACGCATGGGCTTACCTTTGCGGCGGAAAACGGAGGGTGTCGGCACCGCGCTCCGGACGCAGCCGCGTCCGGCACGCGCGCCGCGCTAGATCTTGTAGCCGGAATGGATGGCGACGATGCCGGCGCTGAGGTTCTTGTAGTGGCAGCGGTCGAACCCGGCCTCGCCCATCATCGCCTTGAGCGCGTCCTGCGGCGGGTGCTTGCGGATGCTCTCGGCCAGGTACTGGTAGCTGTCGCCGTCGCCGCGCGCGAACAGCCTGCCCAGCTTCGGCAGCACCTTGAACGAGTGGAAGTCGTAGATCGGCTTGAACCAGTCGGCGGTGACCTCGGAGAATTCCAGCACCCGGGCCTGGCCGCCGACCTTGAGCACGCGGTACATCTCGCGCAGCGCGGCGTCCTTGTCGGTGACGTTGCGCAGGCCGAAGGAGATGGTCACCAGGTCGAAGCTCTGGTCGGGGAACGGCAGCGCCTCGGCGTTGCACTGCACCCACTCGAAGCCGGCGACGTGGCCGCGGTTGGTGAGCCGGTCGCGCCCCACCGACAGCATGCCGGCGTTGATGTCGCCCAGCACCACGCTGCCGTCGGCACCCAGCCGCTCCTTGAGCAGCACCGCGATGTCGCCGGTGCCGCCGGCCAGGTCCAGCACCCGGTCGCCGGGCTTGACCTGGGCGGTGGCGACGAAATAGCGCTTCCACAACCGATGGATGCCCAGGCTCATCAGGTCGTTCATCAGGTCGTAGTTGTCGGCCACCGACGTGAACACCTGCCCGACCAGCTTCTGCTTGTCCTTGGCCGGCACGTCGCGGAAACCGAAGTGGGTGGTGCCGCTCTTGTAGGGGGATTCGCTCATGGGCCGATTATCGCACTCCCGCGCCGGCGGCGCGCCGGCGGCGCGTCGGCGCCCGGGAAGCCCGGTGGAACGGGCCGCTATGATGGGCGCTCCTCCCGCCAAGGCCCGCCCATGATCGCCACCCCCGACTACCGCGCCCTGCTCGACACCGCCATCGCCGAGGCCCGGCAGGGCCTGGCCGAGGGCGGCATCCCGATCGGCGCGGCGCTGTACCACCGCGACGGCCGCCTGCTCGGCTGCGGCCACAACCGCCGCGTGCAGGAGGGCGACCCGTCGATCCACGGCGAGACCGACGCCTTCCGCAAGGCCGGCCGCCAGCGCGGCTACCGCGACACGGTCATGGTCACCACTCTGGCGCCGTGCTGGTACTGCAGCGGCCTGGTGCGCCAGTTCAACATCGGCACCGTGGTGGTGGGCGAGTCGGTGAGCTTCCGCGGCGGCATCGACTGGCTGCGCGAGAGCGGGGTCGAAGTCATCGACCTGAACGATGCCGGCTGCATCGACATGATGCAGGGCTACATCGGCGCGCACCCGGACGTCTGGAACGAGGACATCGGCGAATAGCCGCGGAGCCCCCCGCCGCGCCTGCACAGCGCGGGGGACGCGCCCCTGGTGCCGGCGTCGCCCTGCGGCGCGATGCTCCACCCCGATGCATGCCCGGACCCGGGCAGCGGCCGCGACGGTGCCGGCGTCGCCCTGCATCGGGCGCTCCCGCCTCCCCTGCACCGTGAGGCAGCCTGCCCCTCGGCCTGCCTCGCGGTCCCCGGAACGCGGAACGCCGGGCGATGCCCGGCGTTCCGCGTCCTGCATTCTCCGGCCCGGCCGCGTCAGCCGCCGGCGGTGCCGTCCTGGGCCGGCAGGCGCCGGCGGTTGAACACCCGCTGCACCACCACGAAGAACAGCGGGATGAAGAACACGCCCAGCACGGTGCCGGCCAGCATGCCGCCCAGCACGCCGGTGCCGATGGCGCGCTGCGCCCCCGAACCGGCGCCCGAGGCGATGGCCAGCGGCAGCACGCCGAGGCCAAACGCCAGCGAGGTCATGATGATCGGCCGCAGGCGGTCGCGCACCGCATGCATGGTCGCCTCGATCACGCCCACGCCCCGGTCCAGGTTCTCCTTGGCGAACTCCACGATCAGGATCGCGTTCTTCGAGGTCAGGCCGACCGTGGTCAGCATCGCCACCTGGAAGTAGATGTCGCGTTCCATGCCGCGGAAGGTGTTGGCCAGCACCGCGCCGAGGATGCCCATCGGCGCCACCAGCAGCACCGCGGTCGGCACGCTCCAGCTTTCGTACAGCGCGGCCAGGCACAGGAACACGATCAGCAGCGACAGCGTATACAGCAGCGGTGTCTGCGACCCGGCTTCACGCTCCTGGTAGGACAGCGCGGTCCATTCGATGCCGAAGCCCTCCGGCAGCTGCTTGGCCAGGCGCTCGATCTCGGCCATGGCCACGCCCGAGGCGACGTCCGGCGCGGTCTCGCCCTGGATCTCCACCGCCGACACGCCGTTGTAGCGCTCCAGGCGCGGCGAACCATAGTCCCAGCGCTGGCTGGCAAAGGCCGAGAACGGCACCATCTGCCCGTCCTTGTTCTTCACCGACCACAGCTGGAAGTCCTCCGGGTTCATGCGGAAGGCGTCGTCGGCCTGCACATAGACCCGCTTGACCCGGCCACGGTCGACGAAGTCGTCGATGTAGTTCGAGCCCCAGGCCGCCGACAGGGTGCCGTTGATCGCATCCAGCGAGAGCCCGTGGGCACCGGCCTTGGCCGCATCGATGTCGATCCGCAGCTGCGGGGTGTCCTCCTGGCCGTTGGGACGGACGTTGGCGAGCTTGTCGCTCTCCCCGGCCAGGCCCAGCAGCGTGTTCCGCGCGGCCACCAGGGCCTCGTGGCCGTGGCCGCCGTTGTCCTTGAGGAAGAACGAATAGCCCGACGCGATGCCCAGCTCCGGCATCGCCGGCGGCGGGAAGGCGAAGATGAAGGCATCCTTGATCTGGCCCAGCGCCATCATCGCCCGGCCGGTGATCGGCATCACCCCGTCCTTGCCGCCGCGCTCGCCCCAGTCCTTGAGCTTGATGAAGGCGATGCCGGCGTTCTGGCCCATGCCGCCGAAGCTGAAGCCCTGCACCGAGAACACCGATTCCACGGCGTCCTTCTCGTTTTCCAGGAAGTGTTCTTCCAGCTTGTAGATCGATTCCAGGGTGCGCTCCTGGGTGGCGCCGACCGGCGCCTGCACCATCGCCATCAGCACGCCCTGGTCCTCGTTGGGCAGGAACGAACTGGGCAGGCGCATGAACAGCAGCACCATCGCCAGCGACAGCGCCACGAACACCGCCATGAACCGCCAGGGCCGCGCCAGGATGCCGCGCACGCCGCGCTGGTAGGTGGCGCTGGAGCGGTCGAAGCCGCGGTTGAAGGCACCGAAGAAACGGCCGGCCGGACCGCGGTGGGTCACATGCTGCTCGCCCTTCTTCAACGGCTTGAGCATGGTCGCGCACAGCGCCGGGGTCAGCACGATCGCCACCAGCACCGACAGGGCCATCGCCGAGACGATGGTGGCCGAGAACTGGCGGTAGATCACCCCGGTGGAGCCGGACATGAAGGCCATCGGCACGAACACCGCCGACAGCACCAGGCCGATGCCGACCAGGGCGCCGGTGATCTGGCTCATGGACTTGCGGGTGGCCTCCAGCGGCGACAGGCCTTCCTCGGCCATGATCCGCTCGACGTTCTCCACCACCACGATGGCATCGTCCACCAGCAGGCCGATCGCCAGCACCATGGCGAACATGGTCAGCATGTTGATCGAGAAGCCCAGCACCGCGAGCACGCCGAAGGTGCCCAGCAGCACCACCGGCACCGCGATCGTCGGGATCAGCGTGGCGCGGAAGTTCTGCAGGAACAGGTACATCACCAGGAACACCAGCGCGATCGCCTCGAGCAGGGTCTTGACCACGCCCTTGATCGACACCTTCACGAACGGCGTGGTGTCGAACGGCACCACCGCGGTCAGCCCGCGCGGGAAGCCCGGCTTGAGGTCGTCCAGCGCCGTGCGCACGCCCTCGGCGGTGGCCAGGGCGTTGGCGCCGGTGGCCAGGGTGATGGCGATGCCGGTGGAGGGCTTGCCGTTGTAGCGGGTCACGAACTCGTAGGTCTCCGCGCCCAGTTCGACCCGTGCGATGTCGCCCAGCCGCAGCACCGAGCCGTCGGCCTCGCTGCGCACCACGATGGCGCGGAACTGTTCGGGCGTCTGCAGCCGGTCCTGGGCGTTGATGGTGGCGTTGAGCTGCTGGCCCTTGATCGCCGGCGCGCCGCCGAGCTGGCCGACCGCCACCTGGGCGTTCTGCGCCCGCACCGCCGCGGTCACCTCGTCCACCGACACCTGGTAGCTGTGCAGCTTGTTGGGATCCAGCCAGATGCGCATGGCGTACTTGCCGCCGAACACCTGGATGTTGCCGACGCCGGGCACGCGGCTGAGCGGATCGACGATGCTCGAACCGACATAGTCGGCGATGTCGTTCTCGTCCATGCTGCCGTCATCGGAGACGAAGCCCACCACCTGCAGGAAGCCGCTGGAGGACTTGGCCACATTGATGCCCTGGCGCTGCACTTCCTGCGGCAGCAGCGGCATGGCCAGCTGCAGCTTGTTCTGCACCTGCACCTGGGCGATGTCCGGATCGGTGCCGCTCTGGAAGGTCAGGGTGATGGTGGCCAGACCGTTGGAGGAGCTTTCGGACGAGAAGTACAGCAGTCCGTCCAGCCCCTTCATGTTCTGCTCGATGATCTGCGTCACCGAATCCTCGATCACCTTGGCCGAGGCGCCCGGATAGGTGGCGCTGATCTCCACCGACGGCGGCGCGACCTCCGGGTACATGGAGATCGGCAGCTTGAGCATCGCCAGTGCGCCGGCGAGCATGATGATGATGGCGATGACCCACGCGAAGATGGGCCGATCGATGAAAAAACGAGCCATGGATGTCTCCGCTTACGGCTGTGCGGCCGGCGCGGCCGGCTTGGCGGTTTTGGCGTCTGCACCCTTCTCAGTGGCCTGCACCGGCATTCCAGGGGCGATCTTCTGCAGCCCTTCGACGATCACCTTGTCGCCGGCCTCCAGGCCCTCCTCGACCAGCCAGGTGTCGCCGACGGTGCGGCTGACGGTGACCGGACGCACGGCGACCTTGCCCTCGGCATCGACCACCATCGCGCTGGTATCGCCCTTCGGGTCGCGGGCGATGCCCTGCATCGGCACCAGCAGGGCCTGCTGGCGGACGCCGCTGCCGACCACCGCGCGCACGAACATGCCCGGCATCAGCACCTGCTCGGGGTTGTCCACGCGCACGCGCAGGGCGTAGGTGCCGGTGGAGGGATCGACATTGACCTCGGAGAATTCCAGCACGCCCTGGTGGGCGAACGGCGTGCCGTCCTCGAGCAGGATCTCCACCGGCATGCCGGCGACGTCCTGCAGGCGGCCGGCGTTCAATTCCCGGCGCAGCTGCAGCAGCTCGGCCGAGGACTGGCTGACGTCGATGTAGATCGGATCGAGCTGGCTGATCGTGGCCAGCGGATCGGCCTGGCCGGCACTGACCAGCGCCCCCTGGGTGACGCTGGACTTGCCGATCCGGCCGCTGATCGGCGCGGTGATGCGCGCATAGCCGAGAGTGACGTTGGCCGCGTCCAGCGCGGCGCGCGCGGCACCGACATCGGCCACGGCCTGCTGCATCGCCGCCTGCGCGTTCTCGTCGTCCTGGGTGCTGATGACCCGCGAGGCGATCAGCTCGCTGCTGCGGCGGGCGGCCAGGCGCGCGGCGTTGGCGCTGGCCTCGGCACGCGCCAGCTGCGCCCGCGCGCTGTTGGCCTGGGCACGGTAGGCGGCGTCGTCCAGCTGGTACAGCGGCTGCCCCTGCGCGACCACGCTGCCTTCGGTGAACAGCCGCTTGGCGACGATGCCGTTGACCTGCGGGCGCACTTCGGCGATCTGGGTGGCGGTGGCGCGGCCGGCCAGCTCGCGGGTCAGGGTGACCGGCTGGGTCTTGAGGGTGACGACGGTGACGTTCCCGGCGCCGCCCTCGGGCTGCGGCGGCTGGCCGCCACAGGCGGCCAATGCGCCGGCGACCAGCAATGACAGGATGGCGGGACGGGCGATCGATCGGCTCATGGCGCAGGACTCGGGAAGTAGTGAGAGGCCGCATGCCGCAGGCCAGGCCGGACGATGCGGCAGGCCCATGGCGGCGTTCGGCGGCGCACGGGACGGGGAAACCCCGCACCGTACCGCGATGGCTGGCGGACTGAACGCGGAAGAATACATACATACACGTCTGTTTGTAAATTGCTAGAATTCAGACAGGTTTCATGTGGACCGTGCACAACAAAACGAGGCGATGGCACGCAAGAGCAAAGAGGAATCACAGGCCACCCGCGAGGGCATCCTCGACGCGGCCGTGGCCTGTTTCCACGAACGGGGGGTGGTCGCGACCACCCTGGCGATGATCGCCGCGCGCGCCGGCTACACCCGCGGCGCGGTGTACTGGCATTTCAAGAACAAGACCGAAGTCCTGGAGGCGATGATCGAGCGCGAGCGCATGCCGTTCGTGCAGCGCCTGCAGCGCACCTATGCGCCGCAGCGGCAGACGCCGGTGCAGGACCTGCGCTCGGTGATCCGCGTCTCGCTGGCGGAGCTGGCCAACGACCCGCGCCAGCGCCACCTGATGGAGATCCTGCTGCGCTGCGAGCAGTCCAGCGAAAGCCGGAGCATCCAGTCCATGCAGCGGCAGAACTCGCAGGAAGAACTGGACATGGTGGGCCGGGCGCTGGAACGGGCCCGCGAACTGGGACAGCTGCGCGAAGGCACGGATGCGGCCATTGCCAGCCGCATCCTGCACATCGGCCTCACCGGCGCGCTCTACAACGCCATGGCGCAGCCGGAGGAATACGACCTGGAACGCGACGGACTGAAGATCATGGACGTGGTGCTGCAGGCCTACGTGCGCGACGGCGTGTTCGAGCCGGGCGTATTCCCGCAGGACGACGACAGCGCCGCCTGGGACCTCTGAGACGGGCGGCGGCGCCGCGCCCCCGCCGGCGCGGCCCGGGGAAGCCCGCAGGCGGCGGGCCCCGGCTTTGCCGCCGGCCGCGGCTACAGGATGTAGCGGCTCAGGTCCGGGTCCTGCACCAGCTCGCCCAGGTACCGGTCGACATAGGCCACATCGATGGTGACCGATTCGCCATCGCGGTCCGGCGCCTCGTAGCTGAGCGTATCCAGCAGCCGCTCCAGCACGGTGTGCAGGCGGCGGGCGCCGATGTTCTCCTGGCGCTCGTTGACCTGGAAGGCGATCTCCGCCAGGCGCTCGATGGCATCGCCGGTGAAGCCGGCCTTGACGCCCTCGGTGGCCAGCAACGCTTCGTACTGCTTGGTCAGCGCGGCCCTCGGCTCGGTCAGGATGCGCACGAAGTCGGCCTTGCTCAGCGCCCCCAGCTCCACCCGGATCGGGAAGCGGCCCTGCAGCTCTGGGATCAGGTCGCTGGGCTTGGCCAGGTGGAATGCACCGGAAGCGATGAACAGGATGTGGTCGGTCTTGATCGTGCCGTACTTGGTGGACACCGTGGAGCCTTCCACCAGCGGCAGCAGGTCGCGCTGCACGCCCTCGCGCGAGACGTCGCCGCCGGAGGCGTTGGCATCGCCGCGCTTGGCGACCTTGTCGATCTCGTCGATGAACACGATGCCGTGCTGCTCGCAGGCCTCGATCGCGGCGGCGCGGACGTCGTCCTCGTTGACCAGCTTGCCGGCCTCTTCCTCGACCAGCAGCGGGCGCGCGGCCCTGATCGTCAGGGTGCGCTTGTTCGACTTGCCGCCGCCGAGGTTGGCGAACATCGACTTCAGCTGCTGGCCCATCTCCTCCATGCCCGGCGGGGTCATGATGTCCATGCTGACGTTGGCGGCCATGTCCAGCTCGATCTCGCGCTCGTCCAGTTCGCCGGCGCGCAGCATGCGCCGGAACTTGACGCGGGTCTCGCTGTCGGCCGCCGACGGCTCGTTGCGCGCGGCTTCCGCGTCGAAGCCGATACCGGCGCTGCGGCGCGGCAACAGCGCGTCGAGGATGCGGTCCTCGGCCTTCTCCTCGGCCTGGGTGCGCACCCGCACCTTGGCCTGCTCGCGGTACAGCTTGACCGCGGTATCGGCCAGGTCGCGGATGATCTGCTCCACGTCCTTGCCGACATAGCCGACCTCGGTGAAGCGCGTGGCCTCCACCTTGACGAACGGCGCATTGGCCAGCGTGGCCAGGCGGCGCGCGATCTCGGTCTTGCCGACGCCGGTGGGGCCGATCATCAGGATGTTCTTCGGCATCACCTCGTTGCGCAGCTCCGCCGGCAACTGCATCCGCCGCCAGCGGTTGCGCAGGGCGATGGCGACCGCGCGCTTGGCGTCGTGCTGGCCGACGATGTGGCGGTCCAGTTCCTGCACGATCTCGCGCGGGGTCATGGTGGCGGAGGAAACTTCGATCTTCGACATGGATGTGCTCACGGATTCGGGGGAAGTGCCGGCCGTGGGCCGGCAGCCCTGGCAGGCCAGGAACGCTGCGGTTGCCGGCCGGGGCCGGCGCGGCCGCCTTACAGTTCCTCGACCACCACGTTGGTGTTGGTGTAGATGCAGATGCCGCCGGCGATGCTGATCGCCTCGGTCGCCACCGACTTCGCGTCCATCTCGGTGTGCGCGAGCAGCGCGCGCGCCGCACTCAGCGCGTACGAACCACCGGAGCCGATGGCGATGATGCCGTCCTCCGGCTCGATCACGTCGCCGGTGCCGCTGATGATCAGCGAGGTCTCGCGGTCGGCCACGGCGAGCAGTGCTTCGAGCTTTCCGTAGCGGCGGTCGGTACGCCAGTCCTTGGCCAGCTCCACCGCGGCGCGGGTCAGCTGGCCGTGCTTCTCGAGCTTGGCCTCGAACAGCTCGAACAGGGTGAAGGCGTCGGCGGCGGCGCCGGCGAAACCGGCCAGCACCTGGCCGTCGCGGCCCAGCCGGCGCACCTTGCGCGCATTACCCTTCATCACCGTGTGGCCCAGCGTCACCTGGCCATCGCCGGCGATCGCCACCTGGTCGCCGCGGCGCACGCAGCAGATGGTGGTGGCATGGAAAACGTTCGGGTTCTGGCTGGGATCCATTGCGGGGCCTCCGGGGGGTCCCGGAAACAATGGGGACGTCCCCGGAGGGTTCAAGCGCGGCCCCGCGGACCCGGGCATGCGATTCAGGTCGGCCGTCCGCCGGGCGCGGGCAGGATGCAGGCCTGGCCGCCGCGACTGTCGACGGTCGGACCGGCGCCATCCCGCACCGGCGGAGGGCGGTGCGCGTGCCGGGGACCCCGGCACCGCGCTGCGCGACGCGCGGCCGTCGCGCGATGTCCGTTCAACGCGCCCCCGCCGGCATCATCCGCCGGCCAACGTCGTCCGCCGCTCACTCGGGATCGGCCGCACCGCGCCGTTTCGCGCGCGGATGTGCGGCATCGTAGACCTTGGCCAGGTATTGGAAATCCAGGTGGGTGTAGATCTGCGTGGTAGCGATGTCGGCATGCCCGAGCAGCTCCTGCACGCCGCGCAGGTCGCCGGAGGATTCCAGGATGTGGCTGGCGAAGCTGTGCCGCAGCATGTGCGGGTGCACGTGCTTGAACAGGCCCTGCCGCTGCGCCAGCTGCTTGATGCGGATCTGCACCGCACGCTGGCTAATCGGGCCACCGCCGCGTCCGGGGAACACCGGCGCCTCGGCCGTGCCGCCGCTGTCGCCGCGCCATGCCTGCAACGCCGCCAGCGCATGCGAACCGACCGGCACCGTGCGCTCGCGGTTGCCCTTGCCGTGCACCCGCACCATGGCGCTGGCGACATCGATATCGCGCCAGCGCAGCGCGCACAGCTCGCTCAGCCGCAGGCCGGAGGAATAGAACAGCTCCAGCAGGGCGCGGTCGCGCAGGCCCAGCGGCGCGTCGGTCGGCAGCTCCACCAGCTGCACCGCCTCATCGGCGTCCAAAACCTGCGGCAACTTGCGCGGCGCCTTCGGCGCGCGCAGGCCGGCGGCCGGACTGGTGGCGATCACCCGGTTGCGGAGCAGCCAGGCGTAGAAACTGCGCAGGGCCGACAGGCGCCGCTGCAGGCTGCGCGGCGCGAGCCCGCGCCGGTGCCCGCTGGCGATGAACTCGCGCACCTGGTCGCTGTCCAGTCCGGCGGGTGCGCCGGCCTGCTGCGCCTCGCACCACTGCGCCAGCGCAGCAAGATCGCGGCGGTAGGCGTCGAGCGTATGCGCGGACATCCGCCGTTCGACCTGCAGATAGGACAGGAAAGCCTGGATGGCGTCCATCCTGCGCGCGCCTCAGCCGGCGCGGAACCGCTGCAGCGCCACCGCCAGCGCCTCGCCCATCATGCGCAGGAACAAGGTGCCCATGCCCGGATAGAACCGGTTCGGATCGTGGCTGCCGACCGCGATCAGGCCGACCCCCGGCAGCGGCAGCAATGCGGTGGACAGCACCTCGCCGACGCGCTCGCCGTACAGCACCTCGTTCTTCTCCGGCTGCAGCCGGCCGCAGATCGGCTCGCCGTCCTGCAGGCAGTCGTGGAACGGCGCCAGCCGCGCATCGCCGGTCGCGATCACCTGCAGCCAGGGCGCCTGTTCCAGCTCGGGCACCGCCTCCAGGCTGACGATGCGCACCAGGTCGCCGGCGAAGTCCTCCTCCAGCGACGCGGCCATCGCCCGCAGCGTGTCGGCGGCGCTGGTCTGGCGCATCAGCGCCAGGGTCAACTGATGGGTGCGCACGGCCAGCCGCTCGTTGATCTGCGCGTTGCCGCCAAGGTCGGCCAGCCGCCGCAGCAGTTCACGGTTCTTGTCGCGCAGGACCTCCAGCTGGTAGCTGGCCAGCGAGGCGGTGGGGCCGTCGTCGCGCGGCACCACCAGGGTCAGCGCCAGGTCGGGGAACTGCTTGAGGAAGCCCGGGTGGCGCCGCAGCCAGGCGGCGATCTCATGGGCGCCGATTTTCTCGAGGGTCTCGTTCATCCCATCCACTCTCCATCGAAAACGAAGGCCGCCGGGCCGGACATCACGACCTGCGCCGCATCGTCCGGCCACTGGATCCGCAGCTCGCCGCCGGGCAGCGACAGCACCGCATCGCGCGCCAGCCGGCCGCGCTGCATCAGCACCACGGCCGCGGCGCAGGCACCGCTGCCGCAGGCCAGGGTCTCGCCGACGCCGCGTTCGAACACGCGCAGCCGCGCACGGCCGCGGTCCAGCACCTGGATGAAACCGACGTTGACCGATTCCGGGAACGAGGCGTGCTGCTGCAGCAGCGGCCCCAGGCGCTCCAATGGCGCGGCATCGATCAGCCCCACCTCCAGCACCGCGTGCGGATTGCCCATCGAGACCGCGCCGAAGCGCACGTTCTCGCCCTGCAGCGGCACCACGTATTCCTCGCGCGCGCGCGGGAAGCCGATCAGCGGGATCCGCGCGGGCTCGAAATCCGGATGGCCCATGGCCACCGCGTACCGCCCGCCGTCCAGCCGCCGCACCTCATGGGTGCGCAGCGGACTGTCGATCAGGAACGCCTCGCCCGCGGCACTGCCGTCGCGTACCAGCCACGCCGCCACGCAGCGTGCGCCGTTGCCGCACTGCTGCGAGTGGGAGCCGTCGGCGTTCCAGATCCGGTAGGACGCCACCGAGCCTTCGCCGCGCGGCGGCTCGATGGTCAGGATCTGGTCGCAGCCCACGCCACGGTGGCGGTCGGCCAGACGCGCCGCCAATGCGGCGTCCGGTGGCGGCGTGCCATCGCGCAGGTCCAGCACCACGAAGTCGTTGCCGGCCCCGTGCATCTTGCTGAAGCGCAGCCGCGGCGCGCTATTCATGCGGGACGCCGTCGGCCGGCTCGGCATCGGCGGCATCGTCGTCGGCATCGGTCGCGGCGGGTGCGGGCGCCTCGCCGGGCACCGGTTCTTCGACCGGCACCGGCTTCTGCGGCATCACCAGCGGCCCCTTGTTGCCGCAGGCGGTGAGGAACAGCAGCACGCACGCGGCCGCAATGAGCATCGGGGAGAGGGACAGCTTGTTCATGGCCCGAGTATATCCATTGCCCTGCGGTGCCGAGCGTCGCGTCGCGCTCACGGCCCCGGCGGGCGGCGCTCCCGTGGCGGCAGCGGCCGCGCCCACAGCCAGGCGCAGACCACGGCCATGCTGCCGATCGAGAACCCCTTGACCCAGGCCACCGGCACGCACCAGAGCATGATCAGGGCGCAGGCCAGCATGGTCAGGCTGGCCATCCACTTGCCCTTGCGGCTGACCGCGCCATGCGCCTGCCAGTCTTCGATGGACCTGCCGAAGCGCGGATGGGTCACCAGCCAGCGGTGCAGGCGCTCGGAGCCGCGCGACGCCGCCCATGCCGAAATCAGCACGAACACCGTGGTCGGCAGCCCCGGCACGAAGATGCCGACGATGCCGACGCCGAGGCTGGCATAGGCCAGCAGCCACCAGGCCCAGCGCAGGCGCACCGGGCGTTGTTGTGGAGGCCTGGCGGGTTCCGGCATGGTCCGGCCGCCGTCAGTGCGCCACGTCCAGCTGCGACAGCACGAACGCATAGGACTCGGCCAGTTCGCGGTACCGCTGGAAGCGGCCGGACTTGCCGCCGTGGCCGGCTTCCATGTTGGTGCGGAACACGATGGGGTATGTGCCGGTGTTCAGGTCGCGCAGGCGCGCCACCCACTTGGCCGGTTCCCAGTACTGCACCTGCGAGTCCCACAGGCCGGTGCCGACGAACAGCGCCGGGTAGGCCTGCGCCCGCACGTTGTCGTAGGGCGAATAGGCCAGCATGTAGTCGTAGTAGCGCTTCTGCTCGGGGTTGCCCCACTCGTCGTACTCGTTGGTGGTGAGCGGGATGCTGGCGTCGAGCATGGTGGTCACCACGTCCACGAACGGCACCTGCGCCACCATCACCCGGTAGTCCTGCGGCGCCTGGTTGGCGACCGCGCCCATCAGCAGGCCGCCGGCGCTGCCGCCGGACGCGGCCACCCGGTCCTTGGCCGCCCAGCCCTGCGCGACCAGCGCGCGGGTGACGTCGATGAAGTCGTTGAAGGTGTTCTGCTTGTTGAGCAGCTTGCCGTCCTCGTACCAGCCGCGGCCCATCTCCTCGCCGCCACGGATGTGGGCGATGGCGTAGACCATGCCGCGGTCGAGCAGGCTGACCACGGTCTGGTTGAAGCCGGGGTCCATCGACATGCCGTAGCTGCCGTAGGCGTACTGGTACAGGGCGGCGCTGCCGTCCTTCTTGAAGCCCTTCCTGTAGACCAGCGACACCGGCACCCGCGCGCCGTCGCGCGCGGTGACCCAGACGCGCTCGGTCTGGTACAGCGACGGGTCGTAGCCGATCACCGGCTGCTGCTTGAGCAGGCGGCGCTCGCCGCTGTTCACGTTCAGCTCGTAGGTGGTGGCCGGCGTGGTCAGCGAGGTGTAGGTGTAGCGCAGCCACTCGCTGTCCGGCTCCGGGTTGGTCGACAGGCCCATCGAGTACGCCGGCTCGTCGGCCTTGACGAACTCGCTGCGGCCGTCGGCGAACAGCAGGCGCACGCGCTCCAGGGCCTCGGCCCGCTCGGCGATGGCGGTGTGGCCGTCGAACAGTTCGAAGCCCTCGATCAGCACCTGCGGATCGTGCGCGATCCAGTCCTGCCACTGCCCGCGGCCGCTGGCGCCTTCCGGCGCCGTCATCAGCTTGAAGTTGGTGGCGCCGTCGGCGTTGGTGCGGATCACCCAGCGGCCGTCGTAGTGGTCGGCGTCGTACTCGACGTCGCGCGCGCGCGCGGCCAGCACCGTGAATGCCCCGGGGTCGGCGGCCGGGGTGTAGCGCAGTTCGGAGGACACCGTGCTCTCCACGCCGATGGTGATGTAGCGGTCGTCGCGGGTGCGGCCGATGCCCATGTAGAAGCTGTCGTCCCGCTCCTCGTAGACCTGCCGGTCGGCGCTGGCCGGGGTGCCCAGCACATGGGTCTTGACCCGTACCGTCAGCAGGGTTTCCGGATCGTTCTCGACATAGAACAGGGTGCGGTTGTCGTCGGCCCAGACCACGTTCGGCGACACGCCCTCGATCACGTCGTCGAGCACCCGCCCGGTTTCCAGGTCCTTGAAGCGCAGCGTGTACTGGCGGCGGCCGACCGCATCCTCGGCCCAGGCCAGCAGGCGGTTGTCCTGGCTGACCTCCATGTCGCCGACGCTGAAGTAGCCCTTGCCTTCGGCCATCGTGTTCAGGTCCAGCAGGACCTCCTCCGGCGCCTGCATGTCGCCCTTGCGGCGGGCGTAGACCGGGTAGTCCTTGCCGGCTTCGTAGCGGCTGTAGTACCAGTAGCCGCGTTCACGGTAGGGCACGCTGGCGTCGTCCTGCTTGATGCGGCCGACGATCTCGCCGTACAGCGACTCCTCCAGCGGCTTGAGCGGGGCCATCAGCGCATCGACATGGCGGTTCTCGGCGGCCAGGTAGGCCAGCATCGCCGGGTCCTTGCGGGTGTCGTCGCGCAGCCAGTAGTACTCGTCCGCGCGCTCCGCGCCGAAGGGCGCCTTGACCGTGTGGGGACGCTTCTCGACATCGGGCGGGACCGGCTGAGCGGCGGCGGCGGTATTCATCATCAGGCTGGCAACCAACAGGCAGAGGGTGGGTTTCACGCGGTGCGCTCCGGCAGGGCGGGTTGGACGCCAACCACGCATGGCCCACAGTTTGCCACGCCCCGCCGGCACGGCAACGCCGCGGCCACCACGGCCGGCCTATCATTGCCCGATGGACACCCCCGCCCCCGGCGCCCGCGGCTACAGCCGGCGCAGCAGTGAAATCGCCCCGTTCCACGTCATGTCCCTGCTGGCGCGCGCCAACGCGCTGGAACAGCAGGGCCACGATGTGATCCACCTGGAGATCGGCGAACCCGATTTCACCACCGCCGAGCCCGTCGTCCGTGCCGGCCAGGCGGCGCTGGCCGCCGGGCATACCCGCTACACCGCCGCGCGCGGGCTGCCGGCGCTGCGCGAGGCCATCGCCGGCTTCTACCGGCAGCGCTACCGCCGGGACATCGATCCGGACCGCATCCTGGTCACCCCTGGCGGCTCCGGCGCACTGCTGCTGGCATCCAGCCTACTGGTCGATCCCGGCCGGCACTGGCTGCTGGCCGACCCCGGCTACCCCTGCAACCGGCATTTCCTGCGCCTGGTGGAAGGAGCCGCGCAACTGGTGCCGGTCGGGCCCGACAGCGGCTACCAGCTGACCCCGGAGCAGATCGCCCGGCACTGGAACGCGGACAGCGTCGGCGCGCTGGTGGCCTCCCCCGCCAACCCCACCGGCACCACCCTGGACAGCACCGAGCTGGCCGCGCTGTCGGCCGCGCTGAAGGCCCGCGGCGGGCACCTGGTGGTGGACGAGATCTACCACGGGCTGACCTACGGCTTCGATGCGCCCAGCGTGCTGGAAGTGGACGACGAGGCGTTCGTGCTCAACAGCTTCTCCAAGTACTTCGGCATGACCGGCTGGCGCCTGGGCTGGCTGGTGGCGCCGCCGGCGGCGGTGCCCGAGCTGGAGAAGCTGGCGCAGAACCTGTACATCAGCGCGCCGTCGATGGCCCAGCATGCGGCCCTGGCCTGCTTCGCCCCGGAGACCATCGCGATCTTCGAGCAGCGCCGCGCGCAGTTCCGCCAGCGCCGCGACTACCTGCTGCCAGCGCTGCGCGCGCTGGGCTTCCGCATCGACGTCGAGCCGCAGGGCGCGTTCTACCTGTACTGCGATGTCAGCGCGTTCACCGACGACGCACAGGCCTTCTGCGCGCACTTTCTGGAAACCGAGCACGTGGCGTTCACGCCGGGGCTGGACTTCGGCCACCACCGCGCCGGCCAGCATGTCCGCATCGCCTATACCCAGGAAGTCGCACGCCTGCAGGAGGCGGTGGCGCGCATCGCGCGCGGGCTGGAACGCCTGCCGCGGCGGTAGCCGCGGGGCCCTGCCGACCGCGCCCCGGGGGGCGCCTCAGAGGTTCTTGCGTGCCGGGATCAGCAGGTTGCCGAACAGCAGGCCGGCGACCAGCGCCATCACCACGTTCAGCACCGTCAGCAGCGCCGACTCGCCGGCATCCACGTTCTGCTGCTGCAGCAGGCTCAGCACGCCGCGCAGGCTGATGCTGCCGGGCACCAGCATGATGATGCCGGGCAGGCGGATGATCGCGCCGGGCCGCTGCTTGAGGCGCCCGAACAGGTTGCCGGCCGCGGTCAGCAGCATCGCCGCCAGGAAGATGCCCGCCGGCCCGCCCCAATGCTGCCCGGCATAGCGGGAAATGGCATAGCCGGCCAGCGACGCCGCGATCACCCACGGGTAGTCCCTGATCGCGGCCCGGAACAGCATGGCGAACGCGAAGGCCGCCACCATCACCGAAGCCCACTCCACCCAGTCCGCCTGCGGGCGCGAGGCGCGCACCACCGGCTCCAGGCCCATCAGGTTGGCCAGGGTCACCGCGATCATCGCGCCTACCGTCAACTTCATGATGGTGGTCAGCGCTCCGGCGAAACGCGCCGTGCCCGATACCCAGTGCTGGCTGGCCAGTTCGTTGACCGCGTTGGTCAGCGCCATGCCCGGCAGCAGCACCACCAGCGAAGCGATGATCACCGAGTTCTGGTTCAGCGGCCCGATGTAGCTGGCCACCAGCACCGCGATGAACCCGGCCAGCAGTGCGGCCAGCGCATCGCTGGCCTCGCGGGTGGCGACATGGCGGTCGGTATAGAACTGCAGCAGGCCGATCAACAGCCCGGTGACGCCGGCGGTGACCACATCCAGCCAGGGCAGCCGCCACATGCCGGCGACGCCGGCCGAGCCCAGGCAGAACGACAGCAGCATCTGCGCGTTGTCGCGCCAAGTGGCGTCCCGGTCGAGCTGGCGCAGCGCGGTATGGCCCTGGGCGATGCTCATCTGCCCGCCGGCCACGGCGTCGGCGATCTGGTCGGCCAGCGCCAGCTTGTGCAGGTCGTTGCTGCCCGGCCCGAGGCGGATCACCCGGGTGATGTCGCTGGAGCCGATCGCCTGGGTCGGATCGCTGAAGCTGAGGATGATGCCGGTGGGGTTCGACCACGGCTCGCAGTCCAGGTCCAGCCGCTGCGCCAGCGCCACCACCGCCAGTTCCAGCCGCTGCGCGGTGGTGCCGTAGCTGTGCAGCCGGCCGGCGATCTCCGAGACGAACGCAACGCGCTGCGCATAGGTCGCGCGGTTGGAGACGGGTGCGGTGGCATCGGTGGACATGGCGGCTAGTATCACCCGGAATCGCTCCCGCGCCCCATGCTCATGCGCGGCCGACGGGGGACGGGGTATGCTTCGGGCATCCCACGTCCACCACCATGAAAGCCGCCGAACCGCCCCACTGCACGATGGACCCCGATGTCGACGGCCGGTTGCGGCTGTCGGGCACATGGACGCTGTCCACCGCGCTCCAGTCCGCCGACCTGCTGCAGGGGGTGAAGGCGCCGGTGCAGGCACTGGACGCGCGCGGCATCGCGCAGCTCGACTCGGCCGGCGTCCTGCAGCTGCTGCGCTTCTCGCGCCAGGCCGGGCTGGACGAGGACGCGCTGCTGTTCCGCGACGAGCACCATGCCCTGGTCTGCACCATCGACGAAGTCGCCGACGAGCGGCCGCGCGCGCAGCGCGACTACGGCTTCGCCGCCGCGCTGGACCGGTTGGGCCGTTCGGTGCATGCCATCGGCACCAACATCGTGGTGCTGCTGGGCTTCTTCGGCGAGAACCTGGCCAAGCTCGGCCGCCTGCTGCACCAGCCGCGGCGGCTGCGGCTCACCGCCACCGTGCACCAGATGGAGCAGGTGGGGCTGGACGCGGTCCCGCTGATCGCCCTGCTGTCCTACCTGGTGGGCGCGGTGATCGCCTTCCTCGGCTCGACCATCCTGCGCGACTTCGGCGCGGAGGTGTACGTGGTCGAACTGGTCAACATCGCCTTCCTGCGCGAGTTCGGCGTGCTGCTGACCGCCATCGTCCTGGCCGGACGCACCGCCAGCGCCTTCACCGCGCAGATCGGCGCGATGAAGGCGCGCGAGGAGATCGACGCGATCCAGGCCCTGGGCCTGGACCCGATCGACCTGCTGGTGCTGCCGCGGGTGCTGGCGCTGGTGGTGATGCTGCCGCTGCTGACCTTCATCGCCATGATCGCCGGCCTCGCCGGGGGCGTGACCGTGGGCGCGTTCGACCTGGACATCCCGCCGCAGATGTACCTGGCGCGCATGTACGACACCATGCAGGTGCGGCACCTGCTGGTGGGCATGTCCAAGGCCCCGGTGTTCGCGCTGATCATCGCCCTGATCGGCTGCCTGGAAGGCTTCAAGGTGCGCGGCACCGCGCAGTCGGTCGGCGAGCGCACCACCTCCAGCGTGGTGCAGACGATTTCGCTGGTCATCATCCTCGACGCGCTGGCCGCGTTGTGGTTCATGTACGTGGACTGGTGAGGCGGGCACGATGGCGATTCCCTCCAGGAACGACGGACAGGACGACGACACGCTGGCGATCCGCGTACGCGGGATGGTCAACCGCTTCGGCCCGCAGACCGTGCACGAGGACCTGGACCTGGACGTGCGCCGCGGCGAGATCCTCGGCGTCGTCGGCGGTTCCGGCACCGGCAAGTCGGTGCTGATGCGCTCCATCCTCGGCCTGCGCACGCCCGATGCCGGCAGCGTCGAGGTGCTGGGCGTGGATGCGCGCTCGGACGACACCCAGGCCCGGCTGCACATCCAGCGCAACACCGGCGTGCTGTTCCAGGACGGTGCGCTGTTCTCCTCGCTGACCGTGGGCGAGAACGTGCAGGTGCCGCTGAAGGAACACCATCCGGACCTGCCCGAACGCTGGCACTACGAACTGGCGCTGCTGAAGGTGAAGCTGGCCGGCCTGCCTGCCGACGCCATCAACAAGCTGCCCTCGCAGCTGTCCGGCGGCATGCGCAAGCGCGCCGGCCTGGCGCGGGCGCTGGCGCTGGACCCGCCGCTGCTGTTCCTGGACGAGCCCACCGCCGGGCTGGACCCGATCGGCGCGGCCGCCTTCGACCGCCTGATCAAGACCCTGCAGGAAGCCCTGGGCCTGACCGTGTTCCTGATCACCCACGACCTGGACACGCTCTACGCCATCTGCGACCGGGTCGCCGTACTGGCCGAACGCAAGGTGATCGCGGTCGCCTCGCTGCCGGAGATCGAACGCCTCGACCACCCGTGGATCCGCGACTACTTCCACGGCCCCCGCGCCCGCGCCGCGCGCGGCCACACGCCCGAGCCTGCCTGAGCCATGGAAACCAAAGCCCACTACGTCCTCATAGGCGCCTTCACCCTGATCGTCGGCGTCGCCCTGCTGGCCTTCGGGCTATGGGCCGCCAAGTACTCCTCCGACCGCACCTGGCAGGAATACCGCGTGGTGTTCAACGAAGCGGTCACCGGCCTGTCGGTCGGCAGCCCGGTGCAGTACAACGGCATCTCGGTGGGTTCGATCACCGACCTGTCGCTGGCCCCGGACGACCCGCGGCAGGTGGTCGCACTGCTGCGCCTGAACTCCACCACCCCGGTCAAGACCGACACCCGCGCCAAGCTTGCGATCACCAGCGTCACCGGCCCGGCGATCATCCAGCTCAGCGGCGGCAGCCCGCAGGCGCCGGCGCTGACCACGGTCAGCAAGGAGACCGCGCCCACCATCCAGACCTCGCCGTCGGCGCTGCAGAACATCACCGACGTCGCCAACCGGGTGGTCGAGCGCATGGACGAACTGCTCAGCGACGAGAACGTGGACCGCATCTCCAACACCCTGGCCCACCTGGAGACCATCAGCGGCGGCCTGGCCAGCCGCGACCAGGGCACCCAGGCGCTGCTGGTCGAGGCCCGCGATGCCGCCCGCAACCTCAATACCGCGCTCACCACCGCCAACGGCACCCTGCAGCATCTGGACCAGAACATCGTCCGCCGCCTGCCGGCGACCCTGGAAAAGCTCGACGCCAGCCTGTCCAAGCTCGACGCGGCCGCCGGCAACGCCGACGCGATCCTCGGCGAGAACCGCGCCGCCATCAACAGCTTCGCCAACGACGGCCTGGCACAGCTCGGTCCCACCCTGGGCGAGCTGCGCGGCCTGATCCGCGACCTGCGCCGGGTCAGCGACCGGCTCGAGAACAACCCGGCGCGCTACCTGCTCGGCCGCGACGCCCCGAAGGAGTTCGAACCGTGACCACCCTCCTGCCGACACGCCTGCTCGCCCCGCTCTGCCTCCTGGCCCTGGCGGGCTGCTCGGTGCTCGCCAGCGGCGAGCGCACCCCCGTCACCGTGTATGCACCGCAGGCGCGGATCGCCACCGACCCGCACTGGCCGCAGGTGCCCTGGCAGCTGGCCATCGCCAAGCCGGTCGCCGCGCGCATGGTGGACAGCCCGCGCATCAACGTACGGCCGACCCCGGGCGAACTGGAGGTGTACCGCGGCGCGACCTGGTCGCAGCCGGCCACCGACATGCTGGAGGCGGCGCTGCTGCGCGGGTTCGAGGATTCCGGACGGATCGGCGCGGCCGCCCGCACCGCCACCGGCATCCGCTCGGACTACAAGCTCGCCATCGACCTGCGCCGCTTCGAGTCCGACTACGCCGGCAAGGCCCTGCCCAGCGCCACCATCGAACTCAACGCCAAGCTGATCCACAGCCTGGACCAGCGCGTGGTCGCCGCCCGCACCTTCCTGGTCGCCGAACCGTCCGCGCGCACCGATGTCGGCAGCGTGACCGCCGCCTTCGAGACCGCCCTGGGCCGCACCGCGACCGACCTGGTCGGCTGGACCCTGACCACCGGCCAGAACGACTGGCAGGCCCTCCCCGCCCGCCCCTGACCCCGGCCGCCGGCGCCCCGACATCCGCAGCCTCTCTGTAGAGCTGGGCCCCGCCCCGCTGACGCCTTCCCGGCAAAGCCCACGCCGGGCATGGCCCGGCGCTACAGCACCCCGACCAGCCCGACATCCGCAGTCTTCCTGTAAAGCGGGGCCCCGCCCCGCTGACGCCTTCCCGGCAAAGCCCACGCCGGGCACGGCCCGGCGCTACAGCGCCCCGACCAGCCCGATGTCCCTGTAGAGCGGGGCCCCGCCCCGCTGGGGCTTCCGCGACACCCCATCCTCGAACACATACCTGCCTCCACCCCATTCCCGGCATTCCCCCACGTCATGCCGGGACACGCACCGACATGCCCTGTCCGTGCATGCACGGCATGCTGGTTCCATGGCCAGCCCCAAACTGCTTCTGGGACGGGTGTCCCGCGTTGGCTACGTCTATTCGGTAACCACCGTGACTGCTCGCCGGCATCCCTGGTTCCTCGATGACGCACACGTGCATGCCCTGTTGGAAGCGCTCCGGACATCCGACCGACTCAAGCGCACGCTGACCCTTGCGTGGGTGGTCATGCCTGATCATCTGCACTGGCTGTTCCAACTGCGCCAGGGAACACTGTCCGCGTGCCTTCGGGACATGAAGGCCGGCTCGGCCAGGCGCATCCACCGGCTGCGGCGGACCCGTGGCCGCCTCTGGCAGCCCGGCTACCACGACCATGCCGTACGCCATCACGAATCGCTGCACGCCCTCGTCACCTACCTGATGCAGAACCCCGTGCGCGCCGGCCTCTGCCGGCATGCGGACGACTACCCCCATGCCTGGCGCCGCTGGCCCACGCACTGATGGGATCCGAAACACCCCACCCCCGCCTTGGCCTTCCGCGCTCCACGCCGGGCACGGCCCGGCGCTACAGCGCCCGACCAACCCGATATCCGCAGCGTCCCTGTAGAGCGGGGCCCCGCCCCGCTGGCACCTTCCCGGCAAAGCCCACGCCGGGCACGGCCCGGCGCTACCGCGCCTCAGCCGCCCCGACATCCGCAGTCCCGGTAGCAGCGAGCCTCCGCCCCGCGGGCGCGGTGCTCAGAATCCCAGCTGCGCGGTGAGCCGCACCAGGTCGGCCAGCGAGGTCGCCTGCATCTTGCGCATAGCGTGGCCGCGGCGGACCTTGACCGTGATCTCGCTGATGCCCAGTTCGGCGGCGACCTGCTTATTGAGCAGGCCCTGTACCACCAGGCGGACGACCTCCTGCTCGCCGGCGCTCAGCGATGCCCAGCGCGCACGCAGGCCAGCCAGCCGTGCGGCCCCCTGCAGCCGGCAGCGGTCCTGGTCGATGCCGGCATGGATGGCATCCAGCAGGTCCTGGTCGCGGAACGGCTTGGTCAGGAACTCCAGGGCGCCGTTCTTCATCGCTTCCACTCCCATGGCGATGTCGCCATGGCCGGTGATGAACACCACCGGCAGCGCCACCCCCAGTTCGGCCATCTGGCGCTGGAAATCCATGCCGCTCTGCCCCGGCATGCGCACGTCCAGCACCAGGCAGCCCGGGGCGTCGCCGCGCGGGAAGGCGAGGAATTCCCGGGTCGAGCCGAATACCCGCACCTCCAGGCCGACCGACGCCAGCAGGTCCTCCAGCGCCGCGCGCACGGAGGCGTCATCGTCCACCACATAGACCACGGGCTCGGCCAGGGACACCTGCGGATCACCGGTCATGCCGCGGCCTCCCCGTCGGCGACCGGCAGGGTGAAGCGGAACACCGCGCCGCCGCGGGCGCCCGGCTCGGCCCAGATGCGGCCGCCATTGGCCTCGACGATCGCCCGGCTGATGCTCAGGCCGACGCCGATGCCTTCGTCCTTGCTGGTCCAGAAGGCATCGAACAGGTGGTCGATCATGCCCGGCGCGAGTCCCACCCCGGTGTCCTCCACGCACAGAAGGAGCATGCCGTCCTCGCTGCATGACGCCAGCCGCAACCGGCGCGCGGCGGGCGCCACCGGCAGCAGCGCCTCGATCGCGTTGAGCAGCAGGTTGCCGACCACCTGCTGCACCTGCACCCGGTCGGCCAACGCCGGCGGCAACGTCCCGGCCAATTCCAGTGACAGCACGATGTGGTGCATCGCGATGTTCGCCTGCGACAGCTCCACCACCTCGCGCACGGCCTCGTCGAGATCGAAGGGCGCGCGCTGCGGCGGCTCGCCGCGGGTCAGGCTGCGCACCCGGGCGATGATCCCGCTGGCGCGCCCGGCATCGGCGAGGATCCGTTCCAGCGCCTGGCGTGCCCGCTCCAGGTTCGGTGCGTCCTGCGCCAACCAGCGCTGGCAGGCGTTGCCGCTGGTGACGATGGCCGCCAGAGGCTGGTTGACCTCGTGCGCGATGGAGGTGGTCAGCCCTTCCAGGCTGGTGATGCGGGTGATCCGCAGCAGCTGCGCCTGCGCCTCGTGGGCCGCCGCGCGCGCGGCCTCCATCTTCAGCGCCAGCCAGGTGGTCATGACGATGGCGGCGATGCTGATGCCCATGTTGACCAGCCCCGAACGGAGGTCGCCATGCGGCGTGAGCACCAGGCTGGCCACGGTCAGCACGATGCAGGCGGCGCACAGCAGCAGCAGCGCGGTACGCCCGACCAGGCGCACCGCGGTCAGGACCACCACGGTGTAGAACACGGCGGCGGCGACCTCGTAGCGGGTCGTGGTGTCGACGACGAAGATCACCGCCATCACCGTGGCGATGAGCGCCAGCCTCAGCACGAGGGGCATGCGCTGCGATGGGGACATGGAAGGCACCTGCGGCGTCGGGAGGCCCGGTGGCCCGCGCCGGGAACCGCGCGTCCGCCACTGGGGCCCGGTATTGTCGCCGATCACGGCCGACGCGGCCCCGGGGGCGCCCGGTTCAGGTGTCCTCGCCGGCATTCCAGAACGCCTGCGTCACGCCCGGCAGGGCTTCCACGCGCTCGACCACCGCATCCAGCTCCTCGGCCTGCACCGCTGTGGCGTACAGGGTGAACTCGATCTCGACCTCGCCACCGCCGAACGGGTGGTCCTCGACTTGGCGCGGCGGATAGCTGGCGTCCTCCAGCAGCTCGGCCACCTGCTCGCGCACGTCCGACTGGGTGTCGCGCGCGCAGATCACGTAGACCCGGTAGGTGGCCTCGCCGGTCTCCTCGCGGAACGGACGGCGGTTGATCTGGTTGACCACCGGCCGCAGCAGGGTATTGGCGGCCAGCACGAACAGCGCCGCCAGCAGCGCCTCGCCCAGCAGCCCGGAGCCGGCGCAGGCGCCCACCGCGCCCGAGCCCCACAGCGTCGCCGCGGTGTTCAGCCCGGAGATGCTCGCGCCCTCCTTCATGATCGCGCCGGCACCGAGGAAGCCGATGCCCGAGACCACGTAGGCGACGACGTGGATCGGGGTCTGCGAACCGCCGTTGATCTCGAACAGGCGCGTGCCCAGCGATACGAAGATCGCCGCGCCCACCGCCACCAGGGTGTTGGTGCGCAGGCCGGCGGTCCGCTGCCGCACCTGGCGCTCGATGCCGATCGTGGCCCCCAACAGGAATGCCGCGCTGAGGTTGACGAAGGTGGTGACCAGCGTCTCCAGGCTGCTGAAATGGATGGCGTGCATCGGTCCTCTCTGTCCCTGGGCGGTGGGCCCGGCCGGCTACTGCCAGCCGAAGCGGCGGATGTACAGCGTCTTCATGGCCGTGGTCAGCGCCGCGTAGCCGAGCAGGATACCCACCAGCCACGGGAAGTAGGCCGGCGGCAGCGGCTGCAGGCCGAACCAGCCGCCCAGGCGGGTCATCGGCAGCACCACGCCGATGGCCATGATGACCAGCGTGGCCAGGGTCAGCGGCCAGGCCGCCCGGCTCTGGATGAACGGCAGCTTCGGGGTGCGGATCATGTGCACGATCAGGGTCTGGGTCAGCAGTCCGACGACGAACCAGCCGGACTGGAACAGGCCCTGCCCGGCCAGGCTGTTGGCCCCGAATACATACCACATGACCAGGTAGGTGATGATGTCGAAGACCGAGCTGATCGGCCCGAAGAACAGCATGAAGCGGCCGATGTCCGCCGGGTTCCAGCGCAGCGGCCGCGCCACCAGCTCGGCGTCGACGTCGTCGAACGGGATCGCCGTCTGCGACACGTCGTACAGCAGGTTCTGCACCAGCAGCTGCAGCGGCAGCATCGGCAGGAACGGCAGGAACGCACTGCCCACCAGCACCGAGAACACGTTGCCGAAGTTGGAGCTGGCGGTCATGCGGATGTACTTGAGCATGTTGCAGAAGGTCTTGCGGCCTTCGATGACGCCCTCCTCCAGCACCATCAGGCTCTTCTCGAGCAGGATGATGTCGGCCGCTTCGCGGGCGATGTCCACCCCCGAGTCCACCGAGATGCCGATGTCGGCCGCGCGCAGCGCGGGCGCGTCGTTGATGCCGTCGCCCATGAAGCCGACCACGTGGCCGTTGCCGCGCAGCACACGCACGATGCGCTCCTTGTCGTGCGGGGTGAGCCGGGCGAACACCGCGTGCGTCTCCACCGCCCGCGCCAGTGCCGCATCGTCCATCGCCTCCACCTGCGGCCCGAGCACGATGTCGGCATGCGCCAGCCCCACCCGGCCGCAGACGTGGGCGGCGATCAGCTCGCTGTCGCCGGTCAGCACCTTGACCTGCACGCCGTGCGCATCCAGCGCGCGCAGCGCCGGGGCGGTCGATTCCTTGGGCGGATCGAGGAAGGCGATGTAGCCGACCAGGGTCAGCCCGGCCTCGTCGCGCACCGAATACACCGACTGTGCCGCCGGGCTGTCCTTGACCGCCACCGCCACCACCCGCAGACCCTGGCCGTTGAGCTCGCGGGTGACCGCGCGCACCCGCTCCAGGCGCGCGCCGTCCAGGGCGACGTCCGCACCCTCCACGCGGATGCGGCCGCAGCCGGCCAGCACCTCTTCCACCGCGCCCTTGCAGATCAGCGTGCGGCCACCGTCGCGGTCGGCCACCACCACCGACATCCGCCGGCGCTGGAAATCGAAGGGGATCTCGTCGACCTTGCTGTATTCCTCGGCGACGCGCATTTCCCGCTGCAGTTCGGCATGCTCGAGCACTGCATGGTCGAGCAGGTTCTTCAGCCCGGTCTGGTACCAGCTGTTGAGGAAGGCGTAGCGCAGCACCTCGTCCGACGGCACGCCCTCAGCATCGGTATGCCGTTCCAGGGCGATCCGGTCCTGGGTCAGGGTGCCGGTCTTGTCGGTGCACAGCACGTCCATCGCACCGAAGTTCTGGATCGCGTCCAGGCGCTTGACGATCACCTTCTTGCGCGACAGCAGCACCGCCCCCTTGGCCAGGGTCGAGGTGACGATCATCGGCAGCATTTCCGGGGTCAGCCCGACCGCCACCGACAGTGCGAACAGGAACGCTTCGGTCCAGTCGCCCTTGGTGAAGCCGTTGATCAGCAGCACCACCGGCGCCATCACCAGCGCGAAGCGGATCAGCAGCCAGCTCACGCCGTTGACGCCGGCCTGGAACGCGGTCGGCGTGCGGTCGCTGGCGGTGACCCGCTCGGACAACGCGCCGAAGTAACTGCGCGGCCCGGTCGCCACCACCAGTGCGGTGGCCGAGCCGGAGGTGACGCTGGTGCCCATGAACACCAGGTTGGGCGCATCGAACACCGACTCGAACGGCCGGCCGATGTCGGCGAACTTCTCCACCGGCAGCGATTCGCCGGTCATCGCCGCCTGCGACACGAACAGGTCCTTGGCGGCGAGCAGCCGGCAGTCGGCCGGGATCATGTCTCCGGCCGACAGCAGCACGTGGTCGCCGGGCACCAGGTCGCGGATCGGCACCTCCACGGTGGTGGCCCCACGCTGCGCATGCAGGCGCACGCCGAAGTACTTCGCGCCGATGTCGGCCACCTCCGGGTCCAGCGCCTGCCGGCGCAGCACCGTGGCGGTGTTGCCGACCATCGCCTTGAGCCGTTCGGCGGCGCGGTTGGAGCGCCCCTCCTGCACGAAGCGGATCAGGGTGCTCAGGGTCACCATGATCCCGATCACCGCGGCCGCGGTCAGGTCCTCGGTCAGGAGCGAGATCACCGCCAGCAGCGTGAGCAGCAGGTTGAAGGGGTTGCGGTAGCAGTGCCACAGGTGCTCCCACCACGGCAGCGGCTTCTCGTGGCCGGCCTCGTTGGGACCGAAACGGTCGCGCAGCTCGGCCGCTTCGGAGGCGCCCAGGCCGTCGGCGTGCGAGGACAGCCGCGCCAGGGCGGCGGCCACGTCCTCGCTGGCGGCACGGCGCAGGCCGCGCGCCACCTGCGCGAACGCCGGGCCCGAGGCATCGCCGCGGTCCATGCCGTCGAGCACGGCGGGACGACCGAACAGGCCGCTGGCGCGACGGCGGCGTACGAAGGCGCTGAACAGGTTCTTCAGCAGGGTCTCGATGGGCTTCATGGAACGTCTCCCGTTGCAGAGGGGGGTGCGCTCATTCGCGCGCGGCGGTGGCGTCGGCGGCCGCCTGCCAGCCGCCCCCCAGCGCCTGGTACAGCGCCACGGTGCTGGCCAACCGCTCGGCACGGGCCTGGACCAGGGCGATCGCGGTGTCCTCGCGCGCCTGCTGGGCGAGGAGCAGGTCGGCCTGCGACGTGGCGCCCAGCGCGCGCTGACGGATGGCCATGGCCAGGCTGCGGTGCGCGGCGGCATCGGCGGCGTGGGCGGCCTGCAGCGCCTGGGCGTCGCTGACGATGGCCTGCAGCGCGTCGGCGGTGTCCTGGAAGGCGCCCAGGACCGTGGCGCGGTACTGCGCCTGGGCCTGCTCGTAGGCCGCCACCGCCGCGCGCTGGCCATGGCGCAGCGCACCGCCACGGAACAGCGGCTGCAGCAGCTCCGCACCGATCGACCAGAAGCCGCTGCCGGTCTGGCCGAACGGCGACGCCCGGGTGCCGTAGCGGCCGGCGCCGGCACTCAGCGTGATCGACGGCAGCCGCGCCGCCGCCGCCACCCCGATGGCGGCGCTGGCCGCCTGCAGCCGGGCCTCGGCCGCGCGCACGTCCGGGCGCTGCCGCACCAGCTGCGAGGGCACCCCGAGCGGCAGTTCGACCGGCAGCGACAGGCTGTCCAGGCGCAGCTCCGGCAGCGCCGCCGCGCCCGGCAGCTGCCCGGTCAGTGCCGCCAGCTGGTGCCGGCGCGCGGCCAGCTCCTTGTGCAGCGGCGGCAGCTCGGCCCGTGCCTGCGCCAGCTCGGCTTCCTGGGCAGCGACCTCGCTGCCGCCCGCATCGCCGGCCCGGTGCTGCCGCTGCACGATCTCCAACAGCCGCTGCGACTGCGCCACCCGCGCCTCGCTGGCAGCCAGCTGCGCGCGCAGCGCGGCCCCGCCGATCGCGCTCTCGACCACGTTGGCCACCAGCGTCAGGTACACCGCCTCGCGCTCGAAACGCTGCGCGTCCAGCTCCGCGCCCAGGGCCTCCGCTTCGCGGCGCCTGCCCCCGAACACGTCGGGCGCGTAGCTGATGGTCAGCTGTGCGGTGTGCAGGCTCAGCGCGCTGCTGTCCTCCTCGGCGGCCCTCTCGCGCAGCGGCTGCAGCTGCAAATCGGCCTCGGGCCAGAATCCGCCGCGCTGTGCGGCCGCATTCTCGCGGGCCTCGCGCAGCGCCGCCTCGGCCGCCTGCAGATCGGGATTGGCCTGCAGCGCGGCCGCCACCAGGGCATCCAGTTCGGTCGACCCGAAGGCCGTCCACCAGCGCGCCGGGACGGGGCGGTCGTGCAGGAAGCGCTGGGCGTCGCCCACCGGCCCCGGTGCGGACACCGTGGTCCCGGGCAGGCGCCCCTGGATCCAGGCGTCGGTACGCGGTGCCTCCGGCCGCTGGAAGTCCGGCCCGACCGCGCAGCCGGCGGCCATCAGCGCCACGGCCAGGGTGGCGATGCGTGCGATGTCGTTCATGGGGTCTCCTGCGCCGGCGTCGCGGATCCACCGCCACGGCGACGGGCGAAACGGTCTTCGATGAGGTGGTAGAGGGAGGGCAGCAGCAGCAGCGTCAGCACCGTGGCGCTGAGCAGCCCGCCGACCACCACGGTGGCCAGCGGGCGCTGCACATCGCTGCCGAGCCCGGTGGCGAGCATGGCCGGGGTCAGGCCGATGGCGGCCACCGAGGCGGTCATCAGCACCGGCCGCATGCGGCTGCGGGCGCCCTCGATCACCGCCTCGCGCAGGCCGCGTCCTTCTTCACCGCGCAGGCGGTTGATCTGCGCCAGCATCAGCACGCCGTTGAGCACCGCCACCCCGAACAGGGCGATGAAGCCGACCGCGCTGGAGACGTTCAGGGTCATGCCGCGCAGGTGCAGTGCCGCCAATCCGCCCAGCATCGCCAGCGGCACGGTGCACAGCACCAGCAGCGGCTGGCGCAGGTTGCCGAACGCGCCGAACAGCAGCAGGAACATGATGCCCAGGGTCATCGGCAGGATCAGCGCGAGGCGCGCCTCGGCACGTTCCAGGTTCTCGAACTGGCCGCCCCACTCCACCCGCAGGCGCTTGTGGTCGAACGCCGCTCCGCGCTCCACCGCCTGCTGCGCATCGCGCAGGAAGCCGGCCAGGTCGCGGCCACGCACGTTCAGTCGCACGATGATGTTGCGCTCGGACATCTCGCGCACGATCACGCTCTCGCCGGAGGTGGTGCCGATGCGGGCCACGTCCGCCAGCGGCACGCGGGCGCCGTCGGGCGTGGTCAGGGTCAGCGCGCCGATGGCGTCGGGACTGTTCCGGTGCTGCTCGGGGAACCGCACCGCGATGTCGTAGTTCTTCTCGTCCACGTACAGCTGCCCGATCGGCGCGCCGCCGATGCCGGTGGCGATCAACTCGGCGACGTCGGCCGCGTTGAGGCCATGGCGCGCCGCCGCGGCCCGGTCCAGGTCGATCTTCAGGTTGGGCAGTGGCGGCTCCACGTCGACCGCGACATCGGCCGCGCCGGGCACCTGCTCCAGCACCGAGGCGATGTGCTCGGCCAGGCCGCGCACCTCTCCCAGGTCCTGGCCGAACACCTTCACGGTGAGATCGCTGTGGGCACCGGACAGCTTGTCCTGCACACCGTCGATCATCGGCTGCATGAAGGCCACCGAGTAGCCCGGCATCTGCGCATAGCGCGCGGCCAGACGGTCGATCAGCTGTTGCTTGGTCAACCCGGAGGTCCATTCCCGGTAGGGGTGCAGGCCGACGCTGGCCTCGATGTGCGAGGGCGTCCAGTAGTCGGTGCCGTCGTCGTTGCGCCCGGTCTGGGTGACCATGTACGACACCTCGGGAAACTCCAGGGTCGCCGCGCGCAGGGCATCGGCCATCTCCGCGGCCTTGTCCAGGGTGATGCCGGAGGGCATCTGCACCTGGAGCCACAGCGAGCCCTCGTCCAGGTAGGGCAGGAAATCGCGGCCGAGGCTGGAAAACAGCACGCCCAGGCCCAGCAGCGCCGCGCCACAGCTGGCCAGCAGCCAGCGGCCACGCCCGACCCGGCGTTCGAGGAACCGCCCGTAGCGCACCGACAGCGCTTCCAGCACGCGATTGTGGAACACCCGCCGCGGCGTGCGGAACGCCAGCCATGCCAGTGCCGGCACCAGTGTCAGCGCCACCACCAGGGCGCCGGCCAGGGCCGCGCCCACCGCATAGGCCATCGGCGAGAACAGCTTGTATTCGATGCGCTGGAAGGCGAACAACGGCAGGTAGGCGCAGACGATCACCGCCATGCCGAAGAAGATCGGCCGCGCCACCTGCAGCGTGGCCTGGATCGCATCGCGTGCGCGCAGGGGCCGTCCGGGCTCCTGCTCGCGCCGGCGCAGCACGTTCTCGACCAGTACCACCGCGCCGTCCACCAGGATGCCGAAGTCGATGGCGCCCAGCGACAGCAGGTTGGCCGGGATGGCGAAGTGGTGCATGAAGATGAAGGCGATCAGCAGCGACAGCGGAATCGTCAAAGCGACGATCGCCGCCGCGCGCGGGCTGCCCAGGAACAGCAGCAGCACCAGGCTGACCAGCACCATGCCTTCGGCCAGGGTGAAGCCGACCGTCCGCAGGGTGGCGTCGATCAGCTCGGTACGGTCCAGGAACGGCACCAGGCGGACGTCGCCCGGCAGCAGGTTGTCGTTGAGGTCGGCGACCGCGGCATGGATGCCGGCCAGTGCGTCGGAAGGGTTGTGGTCCTTGAGCAGGAGCACGATGCCTTCGATGGTGTCCGGGGTGTCGTCCTTGCCGAGGATGCCGCGCCGCTCGACGTTGCCGTAGGTCAGCGTGCCCAGGTCCTTGACCAGCACCGGCACGCCGCCCTCGCTCTTCACCACCACGTTGCCCATGTCCTCCAGCGAGCGCAGCAGGCCCACCCCGCGCACCACGTAGCTCTGCTCGCCGCGGTCGATCACGCTGCCGCCGCCATTGGCGTTGTTGGCATTGATCGCGTCGCTCACCTCGCCCAGCGACAGCGCGTACTGGTGCAGGCGCAACGGGTCCAGCTCCAGCATGAACTGCGTGGTCAGCCCGCCGAAGTTGGTGACGTCGACCACGCCGCGCACCTTGCGCAGCCGCGGAATCACGGTCCAGGCCTGCAGCTCGGACAACTCGCGCAGGCTGCGCGTCTGCGACTCCAGGGTGTAGCGGTAGACCTCGCCGGTGGGCGAGGTGTAGGGGTCCAGCTCCGGCCGCGCGTCATAGGGCAGGGACACTTCGGCCAGCCGTTCCTGCAGCCGCTCGCGGGCGAAATAGCCGTCGGTGCCGTCCTCGAACACGATGGTGACCAGCGACAGCGCGAACAGGCTGCGCGAACGCAGCACGTGCATGCCCGGGGTTCCCAGCAGGGCGCGCTCCAGGGGGATGGTGATCTGCTGCTCGATCTCTTCCGCGCCCAGGCCCGGCACCTGCACCACGATCTGCGAGGTGACGTCGGCGATGTCCGGATAGGCTTCGACCGGCAGTTGCTTCCAGCTCCACAGGCCGTACAGGGCGACCAGGGCGAACACCAGCCAGGCGATGCCGCGGCGCCGGAAGCAGGTGGTGACGATGGCGTCAATCATTGAGCAGCACCCCGTTCCTGACCACGATCCGCTCGCCGGCACGCAGCCCGGACAGCACCTCCACGGAATCGCCGGCGCTGGCTCCCACGGTCACCGTGCGCGGCTGGAAACGCCCCGGCGCGCGCTCGACGAACACCTGGGTATGCAGGCCGTTCTGCAGCAGCGCGGTGGCCGGCACCAGCAACGCCTGACGGTCGGCGGCGACGAAGCTCGCGCGCGCGAACATCCCCGGCTTCATGCGCCCGTCGCCGTTCTCGATCGCCACCCGTACCGGCACGGTGCGGGTGGCGACGTCGAGCAGGTCGCCGATGTACGCCACCTCACCCTCGAACGCCTGCCCGGGCCAAGCGTTGAGTTCGATCCGCGCCTGCTGCCCGACCGCGATGCGCGGCAGGTCGCGCTCGGTAACGCTCGCGGTGAGCCACACCTGCGACAGATCGGCCACCGTCATCAGCGCCGCGGTGTTGTCGTTCCAGAACCCGCCCTGGGCGGCCTCCATCTCCACCACCCGGCCGGCGATCGGCGAGCGCAGCACATACTCGCGGCGCGAGCCGCTCTTGGCCGAGACCCCCACCTGCGCGAGGTGGTCGGCCGCCGCGCGGGCATCGCCCTCGGCCTCGGCCAGCGCCACCCGTGCCGCTTCCAGCTCCTTCGCGGCGGCGATGTCCTCGTCGTGCAGCGCACGCTGCCGTGCATGCTCCTTCCGGGCCTGCTGCAACTGGGCCTGGGCCTTGGCGTGCTCGGCATGGGCCGCACCCAGCTCCGGCGAATCCAGCGTCGCCAGCGCATCGCCGGCGGCGACCGCATCGCCCAGCCGGCGGTGCAGGCGCACCACCCGTCCAGCCAGCGGCGGCACGATCTTCAGCAGCTTCTCCGGCTCGGCCTCCACGGCGGCCGGCGCGTCCACCCGCGGTGCGAACGCACGCTCCTGGACCGCGGCCACCACCAGCCGCGCGCCGAGCGGCGACTGCTCGGGCACCACGATGGCGTCGCCGTCGTGATGGAACATCGCACCGCCCTCCCGGGCGGCGGAGGGATGCGGGCCGGCGCAGGCCGCCAGCAGGGCGCCGGCCAATGGCAGTACGGCGAAATGGATCTTCATGGGAACGGTCCCGGAAAGGGTGGACGGAAAGGAGCGGGCGCTGGCGCCGGCGCTACCAGGAAGCGAACAGGCGCGGGGCCCACGCCACGCGGTGCGCGGCGACGGGCTGGCGCGGATCGCCGCCTTCGATCTCGTGCAGGCGCTTGCGCGCGGCACGCGGCAGATGGCGCAGCACGCCACCGCGGGCGGCGGCCGGCAGCATGGACAGGGCGTCGGCGACGACACGCCCGGACAGGTCGCCCAGGGCGCGGGCGAATGCCCGCTCGCCCCGGGCGTGCAGCAGCGCACGCAGCGCCGCGGGGCGGTGCGCGGCGACCGCTGCCCGCAGGGCGCGCTGCAGGACGTCGTGGGAATGGGTATCGAGGATGCGGAACAGCATGGGAACCTCCTCCGGCACACGGCCACGGAGGTCCCCCGCGATCACGCGGGTGGCAACCCCGGAGCCGGCATCCGGTCGGTGTCTTGGATCATGGAAACGGACAGTCGTGCGGGCGCAGGCAAGCGCCGATGCGGGTCGGGGTCCATGGCGTCCTCCTTGTCATGCGGCCGGCACCGGCCGGCGTGGCCGACGGGGGTGGGGCTCGGGTTGCGAGGGATCGGCGGCGCGGCGCGCCTTGCCGTGGTTGCGGGCCGGAAACCGTGTTCCCGGCGACGGAGAAGATTTTCCCACCGCGCTCCCGGCACGGCCAGCGGGCATTGGCACACCCGCCATGCACATGCGGATGCGCGGGATATACCAAGGTATAGGCACCGCCGGTCACGGTGCGCCGGGCAGGGGCTCAGGACCCGCGGCCGGTGGCCGCGTCCACGGCCAGGCCGGCATACCAGGCCGCGTAGGGGGTGTTCCTGGCCAGGTGGCGGTTGTAGTCCGGCGCACCGTCGTCCCACCAGACCGGCCCGCGCTCGCCCAGCTGCCGCTTGGCCGCATCGACCGCGGCGCCGGCGCGCGCCAGCGCTTCCCGGTCCCCGCGCCGCCGCGCCAGCCCCACCGCGCGGCGTGCGGCCATCAGCGCCCGCACCGCCTGCTGGCGCTGCGCATCCGGCAGGCGGGGATCGGCCATGCGCCACAGCCGGCCGCGTACGACCAGGTAGCGGCCATCGGGGGTCCGTGGCGGCGGCGTCTTCATGCGGCAGGGAGGGGGCAGCGGGACCTCCACCCTGGCCGTGCCCACGTGCACGCCGCGTCGATGCCGCGCGGCGGGCGGCACACTCAGTGCAGCGTAACCACGATCGGCTCGCCGCGGGTGACGATCAAGGTGTGCTCGTACTGCGCCGACCGGTTGCCGGGAGTGCCCAGCAAGGTCCAGCCGTCGTCCCCCTCCTCGACCCGGCGGCTGCGCGTGGACAGGAACGGCTCGATGGTGATCACCATGCCGTCGTGCAGCCGGCGCGTGTCCTGCGGGTCGTAATAGCCGGGGATATGCTCCGGCTCTTCGTGCAATGCGCGCCCCACGCCATGGCTGCCGAGGTTCTCGATCACCCGGAACCCGAAACGGCGCGCGGTCTGCTCGATCGCCGCGCCGATCAGGTTCAGCGGCTGCCCGGCACGCGCCACCTTCAAGGCATTGTCCAGGGCGCTGCGCGCGGCATGGCACAGCCGCAGATCGCGCGGCGCGGCCTCGGGCAGGACCCGGGTACCGCCGGTGTCGGCGAAATAGCCGCCCAGCTCGGCCGACACGTCCACGTTCAGCACGTCGCCGGCGGCAAGCACCCGCTCGCCGGGCACGCCGTGGGCGGCCTCTTCGTTGACGCTGATGCAGGTGATGCCCGGAAACCCGTAGGTCAGCCGCGGCGCGGGCTGCGCGCCCTGGTCGGCAAGCAGCCGCTCGCCGACACGGTCCAGCTCGGCGGTGGTCATGCCCGGCCGTGCCGCGGCGAGCATGGCCTCGCGCACCTGCGCGACCAACCGGCCGACGCGGCGCAGGCCGTCGATGTCCGACTGCGAATCGATGGTCATGGCGTTGTTCCGTCCACAAGGGAAGGAAAGGCTAGCAGCCCCGCAAGCGGATCCATCAACCCGTTGATTTCAAACAATAAAAATCGACAACACCCGCGCCCCCAAGTACAGCCCCAGGCCGAACAGCGCATGGGTGGCGACGCTCTGCAGCCGTGCCGGCCACGGCCGCGGCACGCGCGCGGCGGCGATGCCGGCCCCGAAGGCCGGCTGCATCACCAGGAACGGCAGCGCCACGCTGACGACCCCGAAGGCCAGCGCCGGCGCCAGCGTCGGTGCCCGCAACCAGCCGCTGCCCAGCACGGCCAGCAATGCCGCGGCCATGCCGATGCCGATGGCGTAGTGCGCCAGCCAGCCCAGCAGGCGCTCGCACCGGACCGGCGCGGCGGCCTGGATCGGTGCATGCCGCCAGCGCCCGCGGCGCAGGTGCCCGAGCCAGCGGCCAAGCAGCGCATAGTCCAGGACAGGACGCCCGAGCCGTCGCAGCATCGCCGCCCACAGATCGGTCACCGCCGTGGCGACGGCACCGACCGCCATGACCCGCATGACGACTTCCACACTCTGCATCGTTTTCCCGCCTTCATGAGACCCTGTTGCGCGCAGTCTCGCGGTTGAGGCCGACTTGAGGTCAAGCATGCAGGAGATCGACATCGGGCAGGTCGTACGGCAGAGCGGCATTCCCGCCTCCACCCTGCGCTACTACGAAAGCCGCGGGCTGATCGCGCCGCTCGGCCGCAACGGCCTGCGCCGGGTCTACGACGCCTCGGTGATGCAGCGCCTCGCCCTGATCGCGCTGGGGCGCGCCGCCGGTTTCTCGCTGCAGGAGATCGGCAGCATGCTCGGCGACGACGGCGTTCCGGTGATCGACCGCCCGCAGCTGCAGCGCCGGGCCGATGACCTGGACCGGCACATCGCGCGCCTGCAGGCGCTGCGCGACGGCCTGCGGCATACCGCGCACTGCCGCCACGCCGACCATCTGCAGTGCCCGACCTTCCAGCGCCTGATGCGCAGCGCACTGCGCCGGCAGCGCCGCGAGGGCGACGGGCGCCGCTAGCCGGCAGCCCGCGCCCGTACAGGTCGTCACGGCCCTGACCGCGGCCCACCCAGCACTCAGGGCTGGGTCAGCGCTTCCTCGACCGCCGAGAACGCCGAGTGCGTTCCCTGCCGCGCCTCCGGAAGGCCGGTGGCGAAATAGGTCACGCCGGTGCCGCTGACCGGGTCGATCCACAAGCCCGACAACAGGCCATAGGCCGAGCCGGAATGGCCGACACGGGCCACCCCGTCACCGAACGGATCGTCATGGCAGCCCGCTACCGGCGTCGCCAGGGTCTGCATGGCCAGGCCATAGCGGCAGAAGAATCCATCGCCGCCCTGCCCGCTGTCGTCCTCCTCGGACGTCACCCCGGCACCGGGCGCATAGGTCCACAGCGGCTGCGCCAGCAGGCGCACCGAGCCCGCGCTCAACAGGCGCACACCGTCCACCTCGCCTTCGCCCAGCAGCAGGCGCCCGATCCTGGCCAGGCCGTTGGCGGAAATGCGCAGCCCGCCCTGCGGCGCGAACAGTGCACCGTTCTCGCCGGCACGCCAGCGGGAAAGATCACAGTTGCCATCGGCCGCGGCCACCACCGCGCACGCCGGCCGCTTGCCACGGTTGTCGTCGCGCACCGGCTGGTGGGCTTCGTCGTACAGGACCACCGCGCGTGCCACGGTCGCATCGTCGCAGCTCTCCCAGTTGTAGCAGGCGGCGATGCCCAGCGGCTGCAGCACAAGGCGCTGCATCAGGCGGTCGAAACGCTCGCCGCTGGCCTTCTCCATCACCGCGGCGATGATCGGGAAGTTGACGTTGGCGTAGCGGAAGAACGTGCCCGGCGCGTGCGCCGCGTCCCAGGCCCGCGGATCCTCCAGCACCTCGCGCAGATGCCCGCCCACGGGGACGGCGTAGTATCCGGCCGCATCGGTGAGCCCGGCGCGGTGCGACAGCAGCAGGCGCAGGGTGATCGGCGTCTGCGGATGCTGCGGATGGCGCACCGGCCATTCCAGCCACTCCGACACGTCCGTATCCAGGTCCAGCTGCCCGGCCTCGACCATGCGCATCACACCCAGCGCCGCCACCAGTTTGGAGATCGAGGCGATGCGTACCGGATCATCGGCGCTGAGAGCACGCCCGGCGGCGATGTCGGCCATGCCCTGGACCCGTACACCGGTAACGCCCGCACGGTCGAAACCAACCCGCACCGTCGCCACCGGCTCGGCCGCCTGCGATGTACCGACGGCCAACAACAGGCCCAACAGATATCCAGCACGCATTGCCGCTCCCCACAGTTGTCGAAGCCCCGACGATAGGCAAGAACGGCCACCGCGTCGAGGTGCACCGAAGGCCGGACACAGGCGCTTTCCGCTGAAACGGATCGCCTGGCCGGCATCCCCGCAGCCCCCCCGCCGCCCCGCGTGAAAGAACCAAAGGCCATGAGCCCACGCCCCTGGCCACCGGCATTCCATCGAACAGGTCACATACGCGGCCGGGACATTGCTGCACCATGCGCGTTTGGCGACCCCAGGCGCGAGGCATGCAGCGCGGTCGCCTGGCCGGGCGCCCGCCGACCGGCACCGGGTCCGGTTCCATCCGCACCACCGGCGTATGCAGACAAGGAGTCCCGCCATGTGCGCGATCCACTCCAAGAGCGCGTATCTCCACGGACAGATCGGACAGGCACTGCGATCGGGCCGCTACCTGCCGGGGCAACGCATCGACCCGATGGCCCTGGCCGCCGAATTCGCGACCAGCCCGACACCGGTACGCTACGCGCTCGCGCGGCTGGCCGGCGAGGGCCGGGTAGCCGATCACGCCCGCAACGGACTGCTGGTACCGCTGCCCACCGAGATCGCCTTGCGCGACCAGTACGACTGGCAGGAACGCCTGCTGTCGATGGCCCTGGAGGCCGGCGTGCCACCGGCCGCGGACACCGTCGACCGTGGACGCTCCGCAGATGGCCAGGAGGCCCTGGAGACGTGGCGGCTGTTCGACGCCATCGCCCGCGCCACGTCACTGCGGCCCCTGCAGGATGCCTTGAGGCAGGCCAACGACCGGCTCGCACCGATACGGTGGGCGAAACAGGCGCTGGTCGTCGACGCCTCCCCGACGCCGGCCGAGCTCGCCGGGCACTGGCAGCGGCGCGACCTGCCCGCGCTCAGGGCCGGACTGCAGCGCTACCATGCCCTGCGCCGGCACCTGGTTCCGCAGATCATCGCCCTGCTGGTCGACCGCCGCGACCGCCTTTCCTGAGCCAACCCGCCGTCCGCGCGACGCACCGCCACACCGATCCCGCGCACAGGCGGAATGGGGTGCCGTTCGCACCTGCACGGTATTTCGCGACGATCATGAATCCGCCTTTCCCCGACCCGGCGCACAGACCGGAACAATCATCGCGTGGCAACGCAATAATCATTTGAGAATGAACCGTCGCGCCTCCTACGCTGCCACGCGTCATGACTGTCCATGACACCACCAGGAGAACGAGATGAACAGCACCGAGAGCACCGTCCGCCATGATGCGGATGCGGTCATCGAACTGGGCGTTGCCAGCGTGGAGACGAAGGGAGGCATCCCGGGCAACACCGAGTTCCTGGCCGTCAAGCAGGACATGGGAATCTCGCAGGACTGACACCAGAGGGCGCATCTTCCGATGCGCCCTTCTTTCCACTGGAGGATCGGGCATGCGTCTGGGCTTGCGGCACGGCCTTTCCTACTGCGTCTCTGATGGCATCGTCATTTTCCTGGATGTGGATCTCGACCGCTACTTCCGCCTGCCACCACCGTTGGAGCAGGCGTTCCTTGCCTACGCAGATACCGGAACCGCACACGTTGTCACTCTCCAACCCCTGATCGACGGGGGCATTCTGTCGGACGCGTCCGATGCCCTTCCTCTTCAGGAAGCACCACGTATCGCGGCGCCATCCGACAGTGCAATCGAGTGCATCACGCAGCAGAAGCGCTCTGCCATCACGCTGCTCCCTGAAGTGTCCATCACCACGTGGTGGATGCGCCGCCAGCTGATGAACCGGCCACTGAAGGCCGTTCTCGAAACCGCCGCGGAACATCGCCGGAGGTGTGTACGGTCGGTACGTTCTCCGCGTCATCGAGCGGAGGAATGGCTGCTGGAAACAGTCCAGGCATTCCAGCGTGCACGCCGGCAGGTGCCGGTCCCGACTCGTTGCCTCCTGGACTCATTGACGCTCACACGCGTCCTGGCCTGCCGCGGGCAGGACTCGAGGATCGTGTTCGGCATCGCCCATGCGCCCTTTTCCGCCCATTGCTGGGTCCAGGTGGACGGACTGGTCCTCAACGAAAGCGTCGGCACCGCGATGGCGCACACCCCGATCAAGGTGGTCTGAATGGCTTATCGCTATATCGCCCTGCTGGGTGCTGCCTGCGTCGATGACCCGACACGTCGTCCGCTCGCCGCGGCGGCCCTCCGCGATCATGGCCTGGAAGAACACCGCCATGGCAACCACTTCCGGCTCTTCGCAGCCGAGAATACCCCGCTGCTGGACACGCCATGCGGAGGGGTCCTGGTGGGATGCGTATTCCACCGTGACGGCCGCAGGATCGACGACAGCTCACAGCTGCCCCAGGAGGGCGATCCGCAGGCCTTCCGCACCGCATTGACGCACCGTTGCTGGGGCGATTATGTACTGCTGCAGGAAACACGCGGGCCGTCACCAGCGACCGTGGTCAGCCGGGATCCGTCCTGCGGTATTGCCTGCTACTACGCGACGGACTCCGAGCGTCGCTTCATCACCTCGGATGTCGCTCTCGCCAGCCACCTGGGACTTTTCGACAGGGCGGTCGATTGGGATACCGTTGCGCAACTTCTCGTCTACACCTTCGTGAAGAGCTCGCGCACGGCACTGCAGGGCCTGCGGGAACTGTTGCCCGGCTGCAGCCTGCACCTCGGACAGGGGGACGACTCTCTCAGCCACACCTGGTCCCCCTGGGATTTCGTCTCCCCCAGGCATCACCAACCCGGTTTCGAGGAGGCCGCCAGCAACCTTCGCGGCGTCATCGATACCGTGGTCCGGAGCTGGAGCCGGGTGGACGGTTCGATCCTGGTGGAGCTGTCCGGCGGACTGGACTCCTCGATCATTGCTGCCTGCCTCGGAAGAACCTCTTCCCACGTTGTCTGCGCAACGCTGGTCACTGCCCTCCCAGGCGCCGATGAGCGCCGCTATGCCGGCGCGATCGCGACGCATGCGGGACTGCCCTTGCGGAGTCTTGCGCTCACTGCCGAGCACAGCTGCGTTGATCCGGCAGTGGCTCCCTGGCTGGTCATGCCGCGAGCGGGGCCGCTGCAACAGCTCACCGACGAGATCGTGCGGGACACCACCCGGCGGGAAGGCCTGCGTGCCAGCTATTCGGGCGGCGGAGGCGACACGGTCTTTTCCTATCTGACGAGTGCCGCGCCTGCCGCGGATGCCTTCATCAAGCAAGGGCCGATTGCCGGACTGAAAGCCATCCGCGACCTCTCCGAGCTCCATCACTGCACACTGTGGCTGGCGGCCCGCCTCACCCTAAAGAAGCTCCGCACGCGTCACCCCGGACCGGCGGCCGCGGACTGGAGCTTCCTGAAACCGGCCACGGTGGATCCACCCGACGCCCATCCCTGGCTCAAGGGCGCCGCAGAGCAGGCACCCGGTGACAGGGAGCGCGTGACCGGGCTCATCGGCACCCAGGTCCTCCGGGACGGTTTGCCACGCAGTGCCGTGTCGTGGCTGCGGCTTCCCCTGCTTTCGCAGCCGGTCATGGAGGCCTGCCTGGCCATTCCCTCCTGGATGTGGATTTCAGGGGGCATCAATCGCGCCGTTGCCAGGGCCGCGTTCGCCGATGCCCTTCCCGCCAGCGTCGCCCAGCGAAGAAGCAAGGGAGACTTCCTTCAACTGTGCGCAGCGATCTACCGGCACAACCAGGCGCGCATAGGCGAGCTCCTGCTGTGTGGCGAGCTCGCGGCCAGAGGCCTCCTGGATGTCGATGCGTTGCGGGCGTTCCTCGACCCGTCCTCATCGGCACGGGGCCACGCGTTCATGCGCATATTCGATCTATGCAGCATCGAAAACTGGATCCGTCACCAACGCTGAAGCCGTGCGGAATCCCTGATCGCCACACCCGTGGTCCTCCTGCCTGCATCGGAGATCACTCCTGGCGCCCCCAGCCCATGCCGCCGCGACATCGGGGCCGCTATCCGGCCTCCGCTGGAGGATCCCCGCCGACATCCGCGGCCCTGTCCGCGGCGGCATCCTTCATCGCGCGCCAGCGGCGATACTGCGCGGCCTTCGCAGGCACGCGGTCCTCCGCGTCCAGCAGCCAGAACCGGAACCAGTCCAGATTGCGCTGGTAGACGGCCGCCTTGTGCCTGGGCAGGAACTTGTTATGCGCCTCGTCCGGGAAGACATAGGCCTCCGCACGCCGCGTGCGCACCAAGGGTATGACGTAGTCCAGCGCATACCCATACTCTTCCTCGGCCATCTGGAAAAGCACCGGCACCCTGATCCGGTCCAGATTGTAGGCCGGGGAGAGCGTCCGCCATTGTTCGGGTGTCTCATCCGGTGCACCAAGCCCCCAGTTGCCGCGCATCGCCGACAGGGCCGCTTCACCCCGCAGGCTGGCCAAGGTGTACCAGAGCGGCGAACCAAAAGGCGAGGCAAGCGAAACCGTCGCGAGCAGGCTGGACTTCATCGTGGTCCACAAAGCGACCTCGCTCCCAAAGCTCAGCCCCCCCATGCCCACCCGGGCTGGATCGATGCGCCCTTCAGCCGCAAGGCGCCGGACCACGCTTCCGACGGCATCGGCACCCTCGTGGTAGCGGATGAGGGGATCCACGTTGTACGGCAGCGCATTTATGCACAGCGCGGAAATCCCCGCCGTGGCAAGCGAAGGCGCAGGCCATTCGTCACCCATCCCGCCCCCCTGCAGGAAGCCGTCGCAGCTGTAGTAGTTGATGAACAACGCCGACCGTACAGGCACCCTGTTCCTGGCTTCCAGCAGGTAGCCCGAGAACGCCCTCCCCTCATCGCTGGTCCAGCGCAGCAATCTCGCCGAAACGGTCTTTTGGAGATCGGAGTCCAACGCCGCGTTGGGCGCATGGAGTACATGCCGCAGCCCACTTTCGATGCCGATCCGTTCCAGCCTCGGCGGCCGGTTGGCTTCGGCTGCGACGCAGACCATCACCTCACGCGTCACCCCGCACGGGGCCTGCCGCCCGCTGCTTGCCTGGACAGGATTCCCCCGCCCGCCGTTGAGCAGGCCGTCCGAACTCACCACGGGGGCGACCTCATTGCTCCGGACATTCCATCGGAACACCGATTGCCTGCGCCCATGCGCCTGGTCGATCACGGTGAAGAGCAGGTCATCGGTTCCCGGGCGCCACCGCATCGTGGCGATCGCGCTGCCGAGACATGCCTTGGCGGGGCAGCGGACCACAGTCCCCGACCGCTCATGGGGCATCACCGCCAGGTCGCCACGGCCTGCCAGCTGCGTATTGTGGGAATCCCGGGCCGGCAGCAGCAGCGCCACCCGTCCTGAATCCGGTTCCCTTTCCACGCCGAGAGGTGCCGCCGTGCCCTCGGGAATCGCCCATTCCCGTGCCGTGCCCTGCACCCCGGGTGCGGCGATTTCGTGCGCGACACCTGTCTGAAGGTCGATCTCCTTCCAGCGGTCGGGCGCATCCCATAGATAGGCACGCCGGTCGTAGCCAAGGTTCGAGTAGCGCGGCGACGATGCCCTCCCCCGGGTACGGCTCGAATGGACCAGGGCACCGACCACGGGCACCTGCGCATCCAGGCGGACGCCGCTTTCGTAGGCGTCCCGCTCCGCTTGTTCCACCTCCGCGCGCGCTGCGCCTACGCTGTATTTCAGCCGCCTTCCATCCCGGCTGACGACGAAGTCGCGGACATCGCCGGGATCACGGGTCACCCGCTCCGCCTCCCGGCCGTCTATGGCTGCCCGCCAGACATCCAGCTGCTGGTCGATCGATGCGAGGTAGTAGATGGCAGCGCTGTCCGGTGACCAGACCACCTGCGGGTGATCGATCAGGCCCGACGAGTTCCGGAGCGGGAATCCTCCGTCGCCCAGCTTCCTGGGTGGCGAGGTCCCCTCGATCGCCTGCACGTACCAGGTGGACTCGTTGCGGTCCCGATCAATCGACGCCTGCTCGGCCCGGAACGCAACATAGCGCCCATCCGGCGATACCGTCGGAGCGGACAGATTGATCACCTCCACCAGACGTTGCGATGCGATGACTCCGGCATGCCCCTTCCAGGGCAACACCCCCTGCACGACGAGCAGGAGTAGCCAGGCACGTCCACTTGAAGTGCACATCATTTGGATTCCTCATTCATGGCCGACCGAGCCGGTCGTCCGGCTACCCGTGTTCCTCCGGACGGCCGGACGACCCGATCGGTGCAGGGGCCGCTGCGACGGCTAGAAGCGCTTGGACACGGACAGGCTCATGAAGCGGCCAATCGCCGAGTAGTTGGTGGAGTCGTAAGGCGGATCCGCCGGCCCCAGCGGGGTGTAGAACGGAGGATCCCGATCGAGGAGGTTCTGCACGGAGAAGGCAACCGCCATCCCTCGCCAGATGCCCGTGCTGTCCGGCTCATAGCGCAACGTCGTGTCCACGGTGGTGAATGCCGAGGTCTTCTCCGTCGAGCCCTGGACCAGCCTGTTGGTGACTCCACCGGTGTAGTTGACGAAGGCCGAGGCACTCAACCCTCCCTGCGACCACACGGCGCCTGCTCTGGCGTTGATCTTCGCGGGACTGAACAACGATCCGGCAATGTCATGCCAAGGCGACATCTCCGACGTCTGCTGCGCGCTGTCCAGCCAGCTTCCCGAACCGCGCAGTGTCAGCCGGCCTGCACCGACGTCGAACCGGTACGAGATCGACAGATCAAGACCCTTGATGTGCTGGCGGGCAACATTGGCATAGTTGTCGTACAGGATCGCGGCAACCTGATCGGGATCGTAGGGCACCCCAGCGAGATTCCAGAAAGTGTCGGCGAGCGCGATGAGCTCCGCCTGCTCCTGGTGCGACGGGCGATAGCTGATGAACCGGTCGTAGACCGGATTGCCCATCGCCCTTCCAAAGTTGGTGATCGGCTCGACAACGCGATCCGTGTAGTCGATGTCGAACCACGTCACCTCTGCCTGGAGCGCCGGAAGCGCCTCCGGATGGAACGCCAGAGACGCGCTCCAGGTTCTTGCACGCTCCGGCCCCAGGTCCGGATTGCCACCGTAGAGCGCCAGGACCGTTGCCTCCGGCGGGTAGCCGATGCCGCCGTAGTACGCCGGCGGGCTGAGCGAGGCACTCCTCATCCAGTAGCGCTGCAACAGGGTGGGCGTCTTGAACGACTTGCCCCAGGACCCCTTCACCGTGAAATCGGCACTCGGGCTGTAGATCAAGCCGACCTTCGGCGTGGTGACCCGGCCGAAACTGTCGTAATGCTCGCTGCGCGCCGCCAGATTCAGTTCGAGCCGATGCACGCCGGGAATACCCGCATCCCGGCCGACAAACGGAAGGTTGACCTCCGCATAGACGAAGCGGCTGCTCTCCTCGCCCTGTATCGCCGTCATGTTGGCCAGGTGATTGCGCTGCAGGAATGCGTTCTTCCGGTACCCACCTCCAGCCGCCAACCTCGCCTCGCCGCCCGGCAACGTGAACACCGGGCCCTCCACCCCGATGTCATAGGCCCTTGTCTCATTGCAGAAGCACTGGTAGTTCCAGAGTGCGCTGCCGCCGTTGAGGATATCGATGTCGAACTGGCGATAATTGGTACGGTCCCTGCCCCAGTTCGCTCCAAGCTGGAGCATCCAGTCGCGTGGCAACGAGACCTCTATCCCTGGCGAGATCGATGCCGTCTCGGTCCGGGTCGTATTCATGAAGTAGGTCGCCCCCAGCCCGCCATTGTTCGGGAAGGTGAGCATGTGCCGTACGGTCCTCAACGCATCCAGCTTGAGTTCAACAGCGTCTCCCAGCGACTGGTGCATGCTGACAAGGGTGCTTTCCAGGTCCGTGTCCGGATAGAGCGTGCTGGGATCGAACATGCGCGCGGTGTAGTCACGCTGCCGCGCATACAGCCCGTCATTGTCGGTGTTGAGATGGGTCGCGATCAGCCCGCCGGTGGCCCACGTCGTCCCCGCCGTCAGGGTGTACTCGCGTGTCGCGAGCCCGCCTTGCGTGGCGGCGCCATAGCGCACCCCTGCGTTCACCCCATCGTAGTCACGCATCAGGATCACGTTGGCGACACCGCCCACGGCATCGGACCCGTGGATGGCCGAGGCACCGTCGGCAACGATCTCGACGCGCTCGACCGCTTCGACCGGAATCGCACTGATATCGACGGATTGGACGAAGCTTCCGTACGCCATGCGGCGGCCATTGAGCAGGGTCAGCGACGCATCGGGCCCCAGGCCCCTGAGATTCAGGCTCGATCCGCCGGTGACATTCTGGTTGGCAAGCCCTCCGACTCCTGCGGTGGCGCCCGCGGCGACACCGGGGTTCTGGCCTCCCCCGGCATTCTGCGGGAGACCACGGATCACCTCTCCCAGATCCGCGAACCCTTCTTCACGGATGGCTTCCGCGCCGATGATCACCGTCGGCGACGGTGCCGCACCGCCCCGTATCCGCGATCCGGTGACCGTCACCGCCTTGAGATCCGTGGCTGCCGCCCCCTTCCGCGACGACGAACGGGACGGAGGTGAGCCGGCAGGCCGCTTCCCTGCCCCGTCCTCCGGCACCTCCTCCGTGCCGGCGGCAGCTTCCTGGGCCATGGCCGCGTCGGGGATCCCGGCGGCCATGGCGAGCAAGGCGATGGAGATGGCGTTGCGTAGAACCCTGGTCTTCATGCTGCGTCCTTTTGCTTTCCATGAGTGATTGCCAAGGGATGGCCGGTCGCCATCCCGCGATGACAGACGCAATGCGGCGGGCAGGCCTGGAAACGCGCGCACTCCCCCGAGGCCCGGGAACGGCCATCGATCCAGTCGGGAATCGCACCCGCCCTCCAGGCAGGCCTTGCGGCGCATGGCCCGGCGACGGCCCGCAGGCCGCCCCCGTCATGCCGCGCCCGCGTCCGGCGCACTGCCCGGCCGCGATGTGCGTATTGCGTCCATTCATTAAACCGATGCGCACACTACGTTTAACGTAGTATCGATGTCAAGCGTCCTTTCGGAAGCTTCAGTCCATCGAAGTCCGGAACACGCGCGCAATTGGTCGAGAAGAAGCAGCTCCCCGTCTACAGCGTTCGCCTGCGCGAAGCACGGGAGGGCTATGGCATTTCGCAGCGCAACCTCGGCATCCGGGCCGGGCTGGACGATTTCGTCGCCAGCACCCGCATCAACCGCTATGAAACCGGGGTGCACCAGCCCGACCTGCAGACGCTGCAGCGCCTGGCCAAGGTGCTGGATGTGCCGGTGGCGTACTTTTTCGCCGAGGACGACGCGCTCGCGCAGGTGATCAAGGACTTCAGCCGCAAGGACGGCAACCGGGACTGACCCCGGGCCGGTCGGCTCTGGTAGGGCGTTCCCCTACCTCTCACAACAGACAAGGATCACAGGCAGGCACTGCGCTGCCTGACCACACGCTGCGAAGGCGGCGACGGGAATCTGTCGGCCGGGAGGGCCGGGGGGCCATCGGCAAGGCGGCATCCGGGCGCCGCGAGGCTGCCGGCCAGCGCACGCCGCCGGCATGCGCCGCTGCCGAGGAAGGCCGCAGCGCAGGTACGGGGTGTTCTTTCTTCTTTCCCGGCGGACGCCGGATGCGGCTGCCCGAGCGGGTGCGCCCTGTCGGCCGCCATGGCGTGCGCGACCGTACCCGCGGACCACGGCGGAGGGCCGCAGCGGCGCGCGCCGCCGCAGGCGCCCAGGACGGGTCCGGTGCCCGCCTCGTCGAGGCGGCCGGAACCCGTGCGCCCGCCTCAGACCCGGCCGAACACCAGGGTCGCGTTGGTCCCGCCGAAACCGAAGCTGTTCGACATGACCGTCTCCAGCCTGGCCTCGCGGCTCTGCTGCACGATCGGGAAACCGGCGGCACGCTCGTCCAGCTGCTCGATGTTGGCCGAGCCGGCGATGAAGCCGTCGCGCATCATCAACAGGCAGAAGATCGCCTCGTGCACGCTGGCGGCGCCAAGCGAATGCCCGGACAGGGACTTGGTCGAGGAGATCGGCGGAACCTTGTCGCCGAACACTTCGCGGACCGCACCCAGTTCGGTGATGTCGCCCAGCGGGGTCGAGGTTCCATGCGTGTTGAGGTAGTCGACCGGCCGGTCCAGCCCTGCCAGCGCCATGTTCATGCAGCGCACCGCGCCCTCGCCGGACGGTGCCACCATGTCGGCGCCGTCGGACGTCACGCCATAGCCGACCAGCTCCGCATGGATGTGCGCGCCACGGGCCACGGCATGCTCGTAGTCCTCCAGCACCAGCATGCCGGCGCCGCCGGCGATGACGAAACCGTCGCGATTGGCGTCGTAGGGACGCGAGGCCTGCGCCGGGGTGGCGTTGAAGCCGGTGGAAAGCGCGCCCATCGCGTCGAACATCACGCTCATCGACCAATGCAGGTCCTCGCCGCCACCGGCGAACACGATGTCCTGCGCGCCGTGGCGGATGAGGTCCGCGGCCGCGCCGATGCAGTGCGCCGAAGTCGCGCAGGCGGCGGAAAGCGAGTAGCTCAAGCCCTTGATGCCGAACGCGGTGGCCAGATTGGCCGATACCGTCGAGCACATGGTGCGCGGCACCATGTACGGACCGACCTTGCGCACCCCGCGGTTGCGCAGCAGGTCGGCGGCTTCCACCTGCCATTCGCTGGACCCGCCGCCGGAACCGGCGATCAGCCCGGTACGCGGGTTGCCGACCTGCCCCGGCTCCAGGCCGGCGTCGGCGATGGCGTCGCGCAGCGCGATGTAGCTGTAGGCCGCGGCGTCGCTCATGAAACGCTTGAGCTTGCGGTCGATCTGGGCCTCGAGATCGATCTCCACGCGGCCACCGATCTGACTGCGCAGGCCGGCCTCGGCGTGGTCGGGCAGCGCGACGATGCCGGAACGGCCTTCGCGCAGGGCGCTGGAAACGGTGGCGGGATCGTTGCCGAGGCAGGAGTTGATGCCCATGCCGGTAATGACGACGCGACGCATCAGAAGCTCTCGGTGGAAGTGAACAGGCCGACCCGCAGGTCCTTGGCGGTGTAGATCTCGCGACCGTCGACCAGCATGCGGGCATCGGTCTGGGCCATCACCAGCTTGCGGTTGATCACCCGCGTCACATCGATCTCATATTGCACCAGCTTGGCGCTGGGCAGCACCTGGCCGGTGAACTTGACCTCGCCGCATCCCAGCGCGCGGCCACGCCCTTCGGCGCCCAGCCAGGTGAGGAAGAAGCCGGTCAGCTGCCACATCGCGTCCAGGCCCAGGCAACCGGGCATGACCGGGTCGCCGAGGAAGTGGCAGCCGAAGAACCAGAGGTCCGGGCGGATGTCCAGTTCCGCACGCACCAAGCCCTTGCCATGCGGACCACCGTCATCGCGGATGTCGGTGATGCGGTCGAACATCAGCATCGGGTCGTTGGGAAGGCGGCCCTTGTTGGGCCCGAACAGCTCGCCGCGCGCACTGGCCAGCAGTTGTTCGCGCGAGAACGCATTGAGACGGTTCATCGAAGCGGTAATCCGGATCACGAAAACGTGGGTCAACGGCCGAGCATGCATGATGCGCGGGCTTTCAATCAACAGTTTTAACCGTACGCCCCCGTAGTGTCAGGCCCGGGAAACGTCCGCTGTCCGGGGCCATCGTACCAATGCGTACGGAGCCTCGGGCTATCATGCCGCTTTCGTCACCCCGGCGCGCTCTTCGGTCATGCGCAAGATCATCCATATCGACATGGACGCCTTCTATGCGTCGGTCGAGCAGCGGGACGATCCGGCGTTGCGCGGCAAACCCGTGGTCGTCGCCTGGCGGGGCGCGCGCTCGGTCGTGTGCGCGGCGTCCTACGAGGCGCGCAGGTACGGGGTGCGCTCGGCAATGCCGGCGATGCGCGCGGAGCGGCTGTGCCCGGACGCCCTGTTCGTGCCGCCGGATTTCGGCCGCTACAAGGCGGTATCCGCGCAGATCCGCGAAATCTTCCTGCAGTACACCCCGCTGGTGGAGCCGTTGTCGCTGGACGAGGCCTACCTGGACGTGACCGGCACGACGGCCTGCGGCGGGATCGCCACCGAGATCGCGCGCGCCATCCGTGCGCGGATCCGCGAGACCACCTCGCTCAGTGCCTCGGCCGGCATCGCACCGAACAAGTTCCTGGCCAAGATCGCCTCGGACTGGCGCAAGCCGGACGGCCAGTTCGTGGTGCCCCCCTCGCGCGTGGAGCGGTTCCTCACGCCGCTGCCGGTGAATCGCCTCCCGGGGGTCGGCAAGGTCATGCAGGCGCGCCTGGCCGCGCTGGGCATCGCCACGGTCGGCGACCTCCGCGGCCTCCCGGAAGAACAGCTGGAAGCGCTGTTCGGTACCATCGGCCAACGCCTGTACCGGCGTGCGCGCGGCATCGATGAGCGCCCGGTGGAGCCGGACCAGCCGGTGCAGTCGATCTCCTCCGAAGACACGTTCAGCGAAGACCTGCGCCTGGGCGAGTTCGACGAGACCATCTCCCGCCTGGCCGCCAAGACCTGGCACGCCACCGGGCGCACAGACCGTATCGGCCACACCGTCGTGCTCAAGCTCAAGACCGCGCAGTTCCGCATCCTCACCCGGAGCCTGACCCCCGACGCGCCGCCGGCCTCGATGGAGGATCTGCGCGACATCGCGCTGGCACTGTGCCAACGGGTGCAACTGCCGCCGGAAACCCGCTACCGGCTGGTCGGGGTGGGCCTGTCCGGCTTCCGCGACCGCGAGGATGCCCTGCTGCAGGGCGACCTGTTCCGCGGCATGCCGGCGGACTGAGCCGGGGCCGGCCCGCGCGCCCCGCTACACTTCCCCCATTTCCCGACAAGGAGGGCGCCACGTGGGTGCTGCGGCAGTGATATTCGACCTGGACGGCACGCTGGTGGACAGCGCCGAGGACATCGCCGAGGCGGTCAACCGCACGCTGGATGCCCTGTCGCTGCCGCGCGTGTCCGACACCACGGTGCGCGGCTGGATCGGCGAAGGCGTGCGCCGGCTGGTGGCCACCGCGCTGGCGCATGCCGGCAGCGAACGTGGGCTCGACGCGACCATGCCGCTGTTCATGCGCCACTACCATGACTGCCTGCTGCGCAGCCCGCGCCTGTACGACGGAGTCGCCGACGCCCTGCAGCGGCTGCAGCGCCGCGGCGTGCCGATGGCGATCTGCACCAACAAGCCGTCGGCCCTGGTTCCCCCGCTGCTGGACCACCTCGGCATCGCCGCGGGGTTCACGCATATCGTCGGCGGCGACACCCTGCCCCAGCGCAAACCCGCGCCCGAGCCGCTGCTGCATGCGGCGCACCTGCTGAACCAGGCACCGGCGGACTGCCTGATGGTCGGCGACTCGGCCACCGACCTGGGTGCGGCGAACGCCGCCGGCATGCCCATCGTGCTGGTGGGGTACGGCTATCCACGCGACCTGGACCTCGCATCGGCCGGCGCACTGGCGGTGATCGACGACCTCCGGCAGCTGGACGCCTGGACCTGATAGGCGCGCCGCCTCAATAGTGATAACTATTCTCATCTGATATACCATGCGCGGCGTCCGTGGCAGGCCGATGCGCCCAGCCGCATCCGGAACTGCTGCGCCTCACGCCATCGCCAGAGGCCTGCTCACCCCCGTCGAGAGGCCCGACTGATGTCCCCAACCCGCAGCGTGCGGGCGTGTCCGCACACCCGTGCTTTCCACCGCACTCCCTTCGCCACCTTGGCACTGTCGTTCCTGGCCGCCGGCCCGGCTTTGGCGGAGGAGGCGGCCGACGCCACCGACATCGCCGCCGTGCACGTCACCGCACAGCAGATCGCCCGCCAGGCGCTGGGGATCTCGACCATCACCGCCGAAGGCATCGAGAAGCGCACGCCGGCCAATGAAAACAAGCCCGGCCGCGCCTACTGGGCCAGCATGAACGTGGGCTTCTGATGGGGACGCGGCGATGAACGCAGCAGGCGGCATGCAGCGGCGGTTCGCCGCATGGCCGACGTTGGGAGCACTGTTCGCGCTGCTGCTGGCCACCGTGCCCTGGGCACAGGCACAGCAGCGCAACCCCCTGCAGACCATCGGCGAGACGGTCGCCGAGCGGACATCGCCGCACTACCGCTTCGAGCGCTTCGTGGTCACCAGCAGCGACGGCGACCGCCGCTGGCGCATCAACCTGGGCATCCCGCGCGGCCCGGCGCCGGCCGCCGGCTTCCCCGCGTTGTGGATGCTCGACGGCAACGCCGCGCTGATGGAATTCGACGCCCCGCTGTTGGAAGCGCTCGCCGGCAGCCCGCAGCCGCCGCTGCTGGTGTTCGTCGGCTACGACAACGCGTTGCGCATCGACTCGCCGGCGCGCACCCGCGACTACACCCCGCTGGCCGACCCCGATGCCGGCGACGACGCTCCGCGCGGTGGCGGCGCCGATGCGTTCCTGGACATGCTCGAACGCCAGGTGCGTCCCGAGGTCGCCCGGCGCGCACCGCTGGACGCGCACCGGCAAACGCTGTGGGGGCACTCGCTGGGCGGCCTGTTCACCCTGCATGCGCTCTATACCCGCAGCGGCGCGTTCCAGACCTATGTCCCCGCCAGCCCATCACTGTGGTGGGCGCAGGGCGCGCTGCTCGACGGTCCCGAGCAGCGCTTCGTCGACAACAATGCCGGGCATCCGGCCCGGGTGCTGCTGATGCTGGGCGGCGGCGAGCGCTCGCCGGACTTCAGCGGCCGCGACATGAACAACCCACGCGTCGTCGCCCACCTGCGGCGCATCTCCGGGGCACCGCCGGACGCCGCCTGGCAGCTGTCGCAGCGGCTGCGCCAGGTTCCGGGGCTCAGCGTGGAGTACCACCCGTTTCCCGGCCTCGGCCATGGGCCGATGCTGCGTGCCTCGCTGATGCGTACGCTGCACGTGCTGGCCGGCGTCCCCGACCGCAGCGGCGACCGGGCACCATGATTCCCGCTGCGGCCCCCGTTTCCGGCGCCGCAGCGGCACCGGTTTCCCCCTACCCAGGCCGTCCATGCGGCCAAGGCATGCCCACCACCCCGCGCCGCTGGCGCGCACTCCGTAGCGAGGCCTTGTCCATGATGTCCCACTCCCTTCCACGTTCCCTGCGCCGCGCGCGCCCGGCCCTGCTCGCACTGGCCCTGGCCTGCGCGGTGCCGGCTGCCCTGGCCGACGGCGCCTTCAGCCGCCCGGATACCGACTACCAGGGCCGCATCAGCCTGAAGTCGCAGCTGGTCACCCCGGGCAGCACCGCCGAGCTGGCCGGCGAAGGCTTCAAGCCCGGTCAGCGCGTCACCCTGCTGCGCGGCACCACCGTGCTGAACCCGCAGGCCTGGGTGGCCGATGGCGAGGGCCGGTTCAGCGCCAGCGTGGCGCTGCCGCAGGACGCCGCACCCGGCCGGCACCCGCTGCTGGTCCGCGTCGACAGCCCCGACGCCGCCGCGGTGTTCACCCTCAAGGTCTCCCCGGACCTTCCGCTGCAGGGTGCGAGCGGTTTCGCGGTGCGCGACGCGCATGTCGTCCGCGGGCTCTACCAGTCCGGCTACAGCGCCGCGTCCAACGCCCTGTTCGTGACCTCGGCCGTGGGCCGCCCGCCGGTGACCCAGTCCGAGCTGGTCAAGCTCGATCCGCGCACCCTGAAGGTGCAGGCGCGCGCCACCCCGGCGCCCGCACCGGCACCGCCGGCCGCGGCCGGGCAGCCGCCGCGGGACGGCGGTGTCTACGCCGTCTACGGCGTCGGCGTGGACGATGCCAACGGCAACGTGTGGGTCACCAACACCCGCCAGGACAGCATCGCGGTCTACCGCCAATCCGACCTGTCGCTGGTCAAGCAGTTCCCGGTCGGCACGGTGTCGCACGCACGCGACGTGCTGGTGGACGCGCAGCGCGGCAAGGCCTTCGTCTCGGCCACGGGCGGCAACCACATCGCCGTGTTCGATGCCGCCACGCTGCAGCCCGCCGCCGACATCGAGATCGCCTCGTCCCTGCGCGGCGGCCAGTTCACGCCGATGAGCCTGGCCCTGGATGCCGAGGCCGGGAAGCTGTACACGGTCAGCATCTCCAGCCCGGAAGCGGCGGTGATCGACGTCGCCAGCGGCAAGGTCGAGAAGGTGATCCCGCTGAGCAATGCCGAGAGCGCCTCGGGCGTGGCCTGGGATGCCGGCGCCAAGCGCCTGCTGGTGGCCTCCCAGGGCAGCGACAACCTGCTGATCGTCGACCCCGCCAGCGGCCGCATCGAGCATGACGTGGCCGTGGGTGCCGCGCCGCTGAACATCGCCGTCGACCCGGTGTCCGGGCTGGCCTACGTCAGCAGCCGCGCCTCCGGCAACCTGGCGGTGGTGGACCGCAGCGGGACCCTGGTCGCCAACCTCGATGGCGGCACCTTCCCCAACCACGTCCACGCCGACGGCAAGGGGTCGGTGTTCGCGGTCAACAAGTCGCAGGGCGAGAACGACCCGCGCGGCGACCGCGTGACCCGCATCGAGAAGCGCGCCCGCTGAGCCCGGGCGTCGGTGTTCCGGGTCCGCCACGGCGGGCCCGGAACCCGGTGCAGGTCCCGGATGGGCTGCATGGACACCTGCGCCGGGAAGCACCGGCCGGACGGCCGCACCACCGGTGATCGGTGATCACCCACCGCCCCGGTAGCCGGGGCACATCGTCAGCGGTCGCCAGCCGCCGGTTGCGGCACGCCTTGCAGGGGCGGTGACGGTTCGGCGAGCGGCTCCAGCGGCCCGACCCCCACCCCCCCTTCCAGCCCTTGAAATACGCCACGGACATCGCCTCCAGGGCGATGACGGCGCGCTCCGCCGATGGGCATTCATCGGAACTCTCAGGGCTCCCATGGCCCGCGTTGCTGCGCAGCCCGGCCACGCATACCGCAGGTCGGTAGGCCGCGTTTCCTGCGACCGTCGCGACCTCCCGCTTGAATCTCCTCAGCGCGCGCAGCGCCGCGACATCATCCCGGTAGCGGGGCCACAATGCGTCAAACAGCGCCTCGGCCCGCCGTCTCTCCTCGGTGGACAATGCCGCATGCACGGTCTCGGCCGCGATCTGGAAGGCCGGATCGCGCCGCTCCGCGGCCAGCCGAAGCCATGCCGCCCCCAGCAGCCGGTCGACGGCAAGCCCTTCCCCGTTGAAGTAGGCGATTCCCAGCGCGTACTGCGCAGGCTTGCTGCCCCAGCCCGCGGCGAGCCGGAAAAGCCGCTCACCCTGCCGGTAGTGTTTCCTGGCCCACATCTTCAGCCCGAGGCAATAGTTCAGCTCGCCCGGAAGAAACGGGTAGAGCGCCTGGTTGCATTGCAGCTCCAGCAACGGTTCTTCCACCGGCGACTGAGCCAATGCCGGAAACGCCCCCCCGGCCATCAGCGCGATCACCAACACCCGGACCTGCCTGCAGAGGGCAACCGCAAAGCCGCCCTCGACACCCACGCGAAACGCCTGCGTCGCAACGTCCTCCTCGAAGGTGGCCTCCACCGCCCGGGCACGCGGACCGCTACCCTGGAACGGTTCCTGCGCGGAGACGCCCCCTTGCGGGGGCGCTCCGTCAACCTCACTTTCCGCCCAGCTGCTCCCACAGGAAACTGTAGGCCAGCGCCGACATGTGCGCGGCCTGGGCGTTGTTGGCCGCGCCGCCGTGGCCGCCTTCGATGTTCTCGTAGTAGGTCACGTCCTTGCCGGCATCGATCATCTTGGCCGCCATCTTGCGGGCATGGCCCGGATGCACGCGGTCGTCGCGGGTGGAGGTGGTGAACAGCACCGGCGGGTAATCCTTGGCCGGGTCGAACAGGTGGTACGGCGAGAAGGTCCGGATGAAGTCCCAATCACGGGTATCCGGATTGCCGTACTCGGCCATCCACGAGGCACCGGCCAGCAGGTGGCTGTAGCGCTTCATGTCCAGCAGCGGCACCTGCACCACCACCGCACCGAACAGTTCCGGGTACTGGGTGAGCATGTTGCCGGTGAGCAGGCCACCGTTGCTGCCGCCCTGCACGCCCAGGTGCCGGGCCGAGGTGAGCTTGCGCGCGACCAGGTCCTGGGCCACCGCGGCCATGTCCTCGTAGGCCCGGTGGCGGTTCTGCTTCAGCGCCGCCTGGTGCCAGCGCGGACCGTATTCGCCGCCGCCGCGGATGTTGGCCACGACGTACACGCCGCCCTTGTCCAGCCACGCGCGGCCCATGCCACCGGAGTAGGACGGGGTCAGCGAGATCTCGAAGCCGCCGTAGCCGTACAGCAGGGTCGGGTTGGAACCGTCCCGCTTCATCGCCTTGTCGTGCACCACGAAGTACGGCACGCGGGTGCCGTCCTTGCTGGTGGCGAAGTGCTGCTCGATCACCTTGCCGCTCGCCTCGAAGAACGCCGGCATGGTCTTGAGCACTTCCGGCGCCTGGCCGATCTCGGCCAGGGCCAGCGTGGTCGGCGTCAGGTAGTCGGTGACCGTCATCCACACCGCGTCGCTTTCGTCCGCGTCCACCGCGCCCACCCCGATGGTGCCGAACGCCGGAGCACCGGCGAATTCGCCGCGGGTCCAGCCGCCGTCCCCGTGGGTCAGCACCTCCAGGCGGTTCTTGACGTCGTCCAGCACGTTGAGCACCACATGCGAGCGGGTCCAGGTCACCCCGGCCAGCGAGGTGGTGTCGGTCGGTGCGAACAGCACCTGGAAGTCGCGCTTGCCGGCCATGAAGTCGTCGAAGCCGATCGCCAGCAGCGAACCGGCGGCGTGGGTCGTGCCGCCCACCGTCCAGGGTTCGCGCAGTTCCAGGGTCAGCCACTGCCGGTGGACGCCCTTCTCGGCCGAATTCGGCGCATCGACCTTGGCGAGCGTGCCGTCGGCGCCGATCAGGAACAGCTCGTTGTTGTAGAACGCCAGCGTGCGGCTGACGAAGTCGCGCTCGAAGCCCGGCGTATCGTCGTGCATCGCGGCGATGTACATGTCCTCGGGCGTGCCCTCGTAGACCGGCGTGGCCGCCGACATCGGCGTGCCCCGCCGCCAGCGCTTGACCACCCGCGGGTAGCCGGAGGAGGTCATCGAGCCCTCGCCGAAATCGGTGTAGACGAAGACGTTGTCGCGGTCGATCCAGCCCAGCCCGCCCTTGGCCTCCGGGCGGAAGAAGCCGTCCTCCACCCATGCTTTGCCGGCCAGGTCGAATTCGCGGGTGACGTCCGCGTCCGCGCCTCCGCGCGACAGCGCGATCAGGCAGCGGCTGTAGTCCGGGCGCAGGCAGCTGGCGCCGTGCCACACCCAGTTCTCGCCCTCGGCCGCGTTCAGCGCGTCCAGGTCGAGCACGGTTTCCCACAACGGCTCGGCCTTGCGGTACTCCACCAGCGTGGTGCGGCGCCAGACGCCGCGCTCATGCTGTTTGTCCTTCCAGAAGTTGTAGTAGTAGTCGCCGATCTTCTCCACGCCGGGGATCTTGGCGTCGGAATCGAGCACTTCGCGGATGCCCGCCTCCATCTGCCGGAACGCGGGCGTGGCGGCCAGCCGGCCCTCGGCCTTGGCGTTCTGCTCCTTGACCCAGGCCAGCGGTGCGTCGCCGGTGACGTCTTCCAGCCAGGCGTAGGCGTCCTGTTCCTCCTCAGCGGCCATGAGGCCTCCGGACAGGCTCGCGGAAATCAGGCCTGCGGCGAGGCAGGCGCAGCGGAATCGGGTCATGACAGCTCCATGCGTTCATAGGCCGCGAACGCTAGCACAGGCCGCGCACCCCCTCCTCTGCCGAAGGTCAGCACCCGGCCGGAAGCCGCCGCCGTCCCTCAGGCGGCCGGTGCCGCCGCCCGGCGCCGGCCCTGGCCCCCCCGCAGGCGCCGGGCCTGCGGCCGCGGCCGATCCCGCCCCGCGCGGCCGCGGCGCCAGGCGGCCGGCAGACGGAAACGGTACAGCGCCCACCATGCGCTCAGCGGCATGCCCAGCAACCACAGCGGCAACCAGCCGATCCAGGGATTGCTGCCGCGCAGGGCCGGCCACACCAGCACCAGCGCCAGCCCGGCGAGCGCGGCCTGCCTGACGCAACGCAGCACCCGGGGGTCCGGTGCCGGGCGGCCACGGCGGGAACGGGAGGAAACGGGGGTCGGGCGCATGGCGGTCTCCGTGACGGTAGGCCGCGATCCTGCCCACCCGCCATCTCATCGGCTGCGACCTGCCATTGACGCATCCATCGCCGGCCATCGAACATGCTGCGGTCATACTCCACGGCGATCATGGTCCGCGATGCGAATGCTCCCCCCGCTTGTTGCCGTCCTGCTGCTCGGCCTGGTGCTGCCGGCCCCGCCTTCGTTCGCGCAGGAACCGCCTCCGCCGCCGGCCGCCGAGGGCAACGCCGAGGGTCCGGTGGACCTGCAGCGCTTCATGGGCCGCTGGTACGTGATCGGGCGGGTACCCAACTTCGTCGAGCGCGGCCACGTCGCCAGCGTCAACACCTATGCGCTGCGGGGCGGCGACCGGGTCTCCATCCGCTACCAGTACCGCGAAGGCTTCGACGAGCCCGAAGAGGAGATGGAGCTGCGTGCCCGGGTGGACGAGGACAGCGGCAACCGCCGCTGGCGCACCTGGTTCTACAAGGTGGTGCCCACCCACTCGCGCATCCTGGAAGTGGCGCCGGATTATTCCTGGGCGCTGATCGGCTATCCCGGCCGCGAGATGGCCTGGATCTTCGCGCGCGAGCCGGACATGGATGCGGCGCTGTACCGGCAGCTGGCGCAGCGCCTGCGCGACCGCTACGAGGTCAACACCGACAAGCTCAAGCGGGTGCCGCAGCACCGCGAACAGGTCGACCGGCTGGGCTTCGAGGTCCCCAACCGGAAATAGCCGGCCCCGGGCCAGGCGGCCGCGGCGGCCCGGCCGGCCTCAGTCGTAGTTGCTCAGGGCCAGCGACAGCAGCGCCTTGGCCTGCTCGCGCAGCGCCGGCGGCTCGACGATCTCCGCGTCCGAGCCGTAGTGCAGCACGTCCATCAGCAGCTCGCGCGAGACGCTGTACGGCACCTTCAGCTCGTAACGGCCATCGGCCAGGAACCGCCCCTGCTGCCGGGAGTGCCAGTGCTCGTCGGCCACCCAGCGCGCGGCCTTGGCGCTGAACACGATGGTCGCCCAGCCCTTGGGCGCACCGGAGAAGATGCCGTAGCCGGCCCCCAGCTGCTCATCGAGCTCGCTGTCGGGAATGTCGCGGGCCGGCTGGTCCACCACCCGCGCCTTGTGGATGCGGTCCACCGCGAAACTGCGCAGCGCCTCGCGGCCATGGTCCCAGGCGTCGAGGTACCAGTTGTCGCGGTAATGGGTGATGCGCTGCGGCGACACCGTGCGCCGGGTGACCTCGTCGGTCGAGCGTGCCCGGTAGTCGAAGGACAGCTGCCGGCGTTCGAGCACGCCGGAGGCCACGGTACGGAAACTGGCCTCGTCGAGCTTGCGCCCGCGGTGCGGGATCACCCGCACCCGTTCCACCGGCCAGGCCGACACCCCGGCCTGGGCTGCCAGCAGGCTCTCGATGCGCTGCTGCAGCGGCGCCAGCATCGAGGACAGCACCCCGCCGCCGGTCCGCGCCAGCAGGTGCTGGGAGGCGAGCAGGGCATGCAGCTCCGCCGAGCTCAGCCACAGCCCGGGCAGCTCGAAGCGCTCGTTCTCCCCGCTCTGGTAACGGAAGCCCGCCTCGCCATCGCCCTCCACCGGTGCCATCAACGCGTCGCGCAGGAAGGCCAGGTCGCGGTAGACGGTGGCGCGCGAACAGCCCAGCTCCTCCTGCAGGCGTACCACCGTGATCGGATAACGCGCCGATTTGAGCAGGCGATGCAGCGTATTGATGCGTTCGTAGCGGTCCATGGCCCGATTATGTCCGACTCGGGCGCGCAATGGTGCCCGGCCGCCGCCGCGGGGACACCGAACCGCAACTAAAGCCGGCCGCCGCCGGCGGACGGCCGGCGGAAAGGCTTCCGGTATCATCGAAACGCTTCCCGCCCCCCTGATCCGGAGACCCCCCGATGTCCCTGCGTGCTTCCCTGCTGCTGCCGCTGCTGCTGACCGCCCCGATGGCCTGGGCGGACGACACCTCCGACCCGGCCGCGATGACCTCGCCCTGGAGTGGCAGCGGCGGCGAGCTCGGCTTCGCCTCCGCGCGCGGCAACAGCACCACCGAGAGCTTCAACGGCCGGCTGAAGCTGCGCTACAGCGACGACGACTGGGTGCACAGCATGGACCTGTTCGGCCTGCGCTCCAGTGCCGAGTACAAGCAGAGCGACGACAACGGCGCCACCTACCGCAAGCGCCAGACCACCGCCAACCGCTACACCGGCAGTGCCGGCAGCGCCCTGCAGCTCGGCGAACACCGCCAGCTGACCGCCACCGTGCGCTATGAAAGCGACGATTTCGCCACCTACGACCGCCAGGGCAGCTTCGGTCTCGGCTACGGCACCCGGCTGATCGACGGCGAGCGGCTGGTCCTGGACACCCAGATCGGTCCGGGTGTGCGCCGCACCCACAATTCCGAGACCGACGAGAGCCGCACCGGGCTGATCGGCCGCGGCCTGTTCGACCTCAAGTTCGGCATCACCAGCAACACCGAGCTGGTGAATACGCTGCTGGTCGAATCCGGCTCGTACAACACCTTCGCGCAGAACGATTTCGGCGTCTCCGTGGCGATGAACAGCCATTTCGCGCTGAAGGCCGGCTGGCAGGCCCGCTACAACAGCGACGTCGCCCAGGACAAGCGCAAGACCGACACCCTGACCACGATGAACGTGGTCTACAGCTTCAAGTAAGCCCGCCGCGGCCGCGCCGCCCGGTGCCGCACCGGCACCGGCGGTTCAGCGCAGCAGCGCACCGGCGCCGTGGTCCAGCAGGCCCTGGGCCACGGTACGGCCCAGGGCCTCCGGGTCCCGCGCCGGGCCCTGCGCCTCGGCGCGCACCACGCGGCCGTCGGCGACCCCGCCGACCAGTCCCTGCAGCCACAGGTCCTCACCACGCCATTGCGCCAGCCCGGCCACCGGGACATGGCAGCTTCCATCCAGTGCCCGGTTCATCGCCCGCTCGGCCTCCACGCAGGGCCGCGTGCGCGGATCGTCCAGCACCGTCAGCAGCGCGACCACCGCCGCGGCATCGGCCCGGCACTCCACCGCCACCGCTCCCTGGGCCGGCGCCGGCAGCCACTGCGGCGGGCGCAGGCGGTCGCGGATGCGCGCACCGAAGGCCAGGCGCTCCAGGCCCGCGCAGGCGAGGATGATCGCCTCGTAGTCGCCGGCGTCGAGCTTGGCCAGGCGGGTATTGACGTTGCCGCGCAGGTCCAGCGGCTGCAGGTCCGGGCGCAGGGCGCGCAGCTGCGCCTGCCGCCGCAACGAGGACGTGCCGACGCGGGCCCCCTGCGGCAGGGCGTCCAGGCCCGCGAACCGGTTGGAGACGAAAGCATCGGCCGGGTCGGCACGCTCCAGGATCGCCGGCAGCGCGAACGGTGGGTCCAGCGCCATCGGCACGTCCTTGAGCGAATGCACCGCGCAGTCGGCGTCGCCACGCAGCATCGCCAGCTCCAGTTCCTTCAGGAACAGGCCCTTGCCGCCGATGGCGGCCAGCGAGCGGTCCAGCACCTCGTCGCCGCGGGTGCTCATCGGCACCAGTTCGACCACCAGCCCCGGATGCGCCTGGCGCAGGCGGGTGGCGACGTGTTCACTCTGCCACAGGGCGAGCGGGCTCTTGCGGGTGGCGATACGCAGGGTTTTCATGGCGCCATTATCGGCGCAGTGCTCAGCCCGCGGCCAGTTCCGCCTTCAGCGCCGCCACGCAGCGGCGGCTCACCTCCAGCGGTTGGGGCACATCGCGCAACAGCGCCTGCACCTGGCCGCTCGGCGTGCGCCGCAGCGCCTGCAGGCGCGCGCGCGCGACCAGGCAGTTGCGATGGATGCGCAGGAAGCGCAGGCCGAACTCGTCCTCCAGCGAGCGCAGCGACTCTTCCAGCAGGTCCTGGCCCAGGGTGTGGTGCACCACCACGTATTTCTCCTCGGCCTGCAGGTACAGCACGTCCTCCAGCGGGATCTGCCGCAGTTGGCCCCCGAGCCGCGCGCACAGCGCCCGCCGCCCTGGAGGCACGGCCGTCGCCGGCGCGGCGTCGCGCCCGGCGAGCAGGGCGCGCCCGCGATCCAGAGCCGCCGCCAGCCGCTCGGCCCGCACCGGCTTCATCAGGTAGTCGATCGCGGCCACGTCGAACGCGGACAGCGCATGCGAATCGTAGGCCGTGCAGAACACCACCGCCGGCGGCGCTTCCAGGTCGGCCAGCCGCCGCGCCAGGGCCATGCCGTCCAGGCCCGGCATGGCGATGTCCAGCAGCACCAGGTCCGGCCGCAGGCGTGCGCAGGCCTCCAGCGTCGCCTGCCCGTCGCCGGACTCGCCCACCACGCGGACATCGCCATGCGCGCACAGCAGCCGCCGCAGGCGGTCGCGCGCCAGCGGTTCGTCATCGGCAATGATTACGTCCATCGCCCTCCCCTTCCTGGTCGTTGCCGCACCGGTGCGGGTAGCCGTGCCGGTGCGGGATGTCCACTCTCCACCGCGCCGCTCAGCGCTGCGCGAAACGAGCCTGCAGCCAGTCGCCGAGGGCTTGGATCTCCTCGGCGCAGACCTGGTGCGCCATCGGATAGCGGTGCCACTCGACCGCGAACCCCAATCCCTTGAGCACCTGCAGGCTGTGCTCGGCCACCTGCAGCGGGATCACCGGGTCGCCGCTGCCATGGGCCATGAACACCGGCTGCGCGGTGGCCCCCTCGACCAGCTGCGCCGCGGCGGCGTCGACTTCCGGCAGGTAGGTGGACAACGCGACCAGGCCCGCCAGGGGCTGCCGCCGCTGCAGGCCCACGGACAGGGTGATGGCGCCGCCCTGCGAGAATCCCGCCAGGAGGATCCGTTCGAGTGGCAGCCCGCGTGCCTGTTCGCGCGCGATCAACGCTTCCACCTGCGCCACCGATTCGGCCACGCCGGCGGCATCGGCACGGCTGCGGAAATCCAGGCTGACGATGTCGTACCAGGCCCGCATCGGCATGCCGTTGTTGACGCTGACCGGACGCTTGGGCGCGTTCGGGAACACGAAGCGGATCGCCGGCCAGTGCGGACGCACCAGCTCCGGCACGATCGGCGCGAAGTCGTGGCCGTCGGCACCCAGCCCGTGCAGCCAGATCACCGACCATTCCGGCGTCGCGCCGGTTTCCTGTTCCACCGTTTCCAGCATGTGCATGTAACTCCAGCGAGGTACCGCGCATTATGCCCCTGCCGGCGCGGCAGCACCGGCAGCCGGGTTGTCGCTGCGGGCCGAAGGGCGAAGACGCCCGCGTATCGGGGCGGAATGGAGTGCGTATCGCCCGACGCGCGGGACGCAGGAAAGCCACGCGCATCCCGCCACGCCGCCCTCCGGGTGTTCCCCGCCGGCTCCATCGCCGCGGAAGGGGACCTGGAAGCCGCGGCGACGGCAGGCGGTCCCTGGGCCCGTCGCAGGACCCGTTTCGCTGATTCAAGCGCGCTGCCTGGCAGCAAGACAGTGCCCGCGCGCTACTCCTCCACGGAAAGCGGCACCTGCATCGCCGCGGCACGCAGTTCGGCCGCGCGCACCAGCACCGGCGGCGGCGCGCTTTCCTCGGGAATGGACAGCAAGCGGTGCCGGCGCAGCCAGTCCCCCAGCTTGCGCGAGGAGGTCAGCCCCACCACCGGCACCGCCAGCACCATGCCGATCACCACCGGTGACATCCACGCCGCCAGCGAGGGCGACACCGCATAGGCCATCGCTCCCATCGCCAGGCCGAAGACGCTCAAGCCGCCATAGCCGCGCACCAGCGCCCCCCACGACACCCGGCCATCATCACGCTGCTGGGCATCCCAGCCCGAATCCTTGCCGGCGAGCACCTCGGCGACGCCCCGCGACTGCACGTACATCACCACTGGCGCCATCAACGCCGCAAGCACCGTCTCCAGCAGCACGCTGGCCAGCGCGCGCAGGCCGCCGCCACAGCCCTGCCGCTCGCGGCGCGAACCGAGCATGGCCACGTAGCCCATCGCCTTGGGGGCCAGCAGCACCGCCATGGTGACGACGAACACCCACAGCACGCCACGCTCGTCCAGGCCGCGCCAGTAGTGCACCGGCGACAGCCGCAGGTGCAGCTCCTGCGCCAGGTCGATGCCGCCGCGCACCAGCGGGATGGCCATGCCGATCAGCATCAGCATCGCCCACATCGGCGCGGTGAAGTAATGCCCGATGCCGACCAGCATGTGCACCCGGCTGATCCAGTGCAGGCCCGCGGCGTGCACCACCTTGGAATGCTGCAGGTTGCCCTGGCACCAGCGGCGGTCGCGGATCAGCAGGTCGGTCAGGGTCGGCGGCCCTTCCTCGTAGCTGCCGTGCAGGTACGGCACCATGTGCGTGGCCCAGCCGCCACGGCGCATCAACGCCGCCTCCACGAAATCGTGGCTGAGCACGTGCCCGCCGAACGGCTTGCGCCCCGGCAGCTCCGGCAGCCCCGCCTGCTCGGCGAACGCGCGCGTGCGGATCACCGCGTTGTGCCCCCAGTAGTTGCTCTCCGCGCCATGCCACCAGGCCACGCCATACGCCATCACCGGCCCGTAGACGCGCCCGCCGAACTGCTGCATGCGCGCGAACGCGGTACGGCCGCCAACCACCGACGGCAGCGACTGGATCAGGCCGACACCCGGGTGCTGTTCCATCGCCGACGCCAGCCGGACGATCACGTCGCCGGTCATCAGGCTGTCCGCATCCAGGATCAGCATCTGCGGATAGGCACCGCCGAAACGGCGCACCCAGTCGGCGATGTTGCCGGCCTTGCGCCCGGCGTTGTCGGACCGGCGCCGGTAGAACAGCCTTCCGGTCCCGCCGGTGGCCGTGAGCAGCCGCGCGAACACGTCCTCCTCGGCGCGGCCGATGGCCTCGCGCGTGGTGTCGCTGAGCACGAAGAAGTCGAAGCGGTCGAGCTGGCCGGTGGCCGCCACGGACTCGTAGATCGCCTGCAGCCCGGCCATCATCCGCCGTGGATCCTCGTTGTAGGTCGGCATCAACAACGCGGTGCGGGCGCCCAGCACCGGCAACGGCGCATCCGGGTAGATGCCCAGCTTGCGCCGGCCACGCAGCAGGGCCTGCAGCCCGGCCAGGCTGCTGACGAAGGAAAACGCGACCCAGGCGAACAGCAGCACGAACAGCCCCAGCAGGCAGACCTCCAGCACATCGATCCCGCCGCGGGCCAGCACCCCGACCATCAGCCAGGTCGCGGCCGCGGTCATCAGCGCGGTGCTGCCGAACACGTACAGGCGCCGCAGCACGATGTTCGGCGGCGAGGTGTCCTGGCGGCGGCCCTGCAGCCGTCCGTGCCGCAGCGACTGCTCGGGCATCGGCAGCGGGCTTTCGGCCGGCAGCACCGCGATGCCGGCATCCCTTGCGGCGCCGTGCGGATCGCTCATGGCGCCTGCCGCGCGCGGACCGGCGCACAGGCGGACGGAGCCGGCATCGCGGACAGGCGAACGGCAGGGGCGGGAACAGGGCTTCCGTAGGGCACGGGGCTCTCCAGGGTGACGGGCAAAGGCTAGAAACTAGAAGATCGAACCTAAACAGGCTGCGAACACGCACGGAAACATCGACACGGCGTTCCTCCACGCCCCCTCGCCGCGTGCCTCCGGGGGCGGATTATCGACGAGAAACCGCCGCCCGCGTCATGATGCCCGCTGCAGTTCTTCGCTCGGCATGCCGACAGGATGCCGCGGCGCGGCCAGTCAGGCCCCGGCGCATGGCGTACCATTCCCGGCAGCCTCCGCCACTTACCGCCCTCGCCAGCCCCGCCAGTGCGCATGCCTTTTCCCACGTCCCCACTCCCTGTTTTCATCTGGAAGGCCAGGCGCGGCTTCCGGCTCGTGGGAGGGGGGCTCAAGTCGTTCGCCAACCGCGGCCTGAAGCAGACCCTCGCCCTGGCAGGGCAACGGCTGCGCTCCGCCACCGCGATGGTTCCGCCGGCGCCGGCACAACCGATGCGCGCTCCCGCGGCCTGCCCACGCCTCCTGGTGATCGACGCCGTGACCCCGGACCGCACCCGCGACTCCGGTTCCGTGCGCCTGATGGCGATCTTCGAACTGCTCGCACAGCAGGGGTTCCAGGTGACCTTCATGCCCGACAGCGGCCGGGCCAGCACCGCGGAGGCCGCCGCGCTTGCCGCCCAGGGGGTGGAGCTGATCGGCACCGGCGGCCGCCCCGACCTCCCGGACTGGCTGCGCCGGAATGCCGGGGTCCTCGCCGGAGCGCTCCTCTGCCGCCACTACGTGGCCGCACACCATCTGGGCCTGATACGCCACTTCGCCCCCTCGGCCACGGTGGCGCTGGATACCGTGGACCTGCATTTCGTGCGCGAACGGCGCACCGCGACGCTCTCCGGAAACCGCCGCGCACGGGCCAGCGCGGCGCGCACGCGCCGACGGGAGCTGCGCCAGGTACGGGCCTGCGATGCCACGTTCGTCGTCAGCGGCCCGGAGCAGCGCCTGCTGCACCGGCTGCTGCCCGATGCGCGCATCCGCGTGCTGAGCAACATCCATCCGCTCCTGCCGTGCCGTGCCGGTCCGGACGGGCGCGCCGGCATGCTGTTCGTCGGCGGCTTCGGCCACCCGCCCAACCGCGACGCGGTGCACTGGCTGGTCGAGGAGATCCTTCCCCGGGTCCGCCAGCAGGTACCGGACATGCCGCTGCACCTGGTGGGCGACATTCCCGACGCCGACGCCACGGCCCTGCGCAGGCCCGGCGTCGTGGTCCATGGCCGCATCGACGATCTCGGGCCGCTGATGGCCCATGCACGGATGGCGGTCGCGCCGCTGCGGGCCGGGGCCGGCGTGAAGGGCAAGGTGAACAGCGCGATGAGCCACGGACTCCCGGTGGTCGTCACTCCGATCGCCGCCGAAGGCATGTTCATCGAGGACGGCGAGCAGGCGCTCGTCGCCGACGGCACCGGGCCGTTCGCCGCCGCCGTGGTCCGCCTCGACCGCGACGACACGCTCTGGCAGCGGCTGTCCGACGCCGGCCGGGAAAACATACGCCGCCACTTTTCCGCGGAGAACGCGGCGCAGGTGCTGGCCGGGGTCTTCCCGTCCAGGCCCGGCTGAGCGCGGGCCGCGGAGGACGCCCCGCCTTCAGGCGAAGGCGACCCCGGTCCTGGCCTTCAGCTCCTCGAGCGTCACTCCCGGTGCGGCCTCCACCAGCGCCAACCCGGCATCGGTGACGTCGAACACCGCCAGGTCGGTGATGATGCGGTCGACCACGGCGACCCCGGTCAACGGCAGCGTGCACTCGGGCAGGATCTTGTGCTCGCCGTTCTTGGCGGTGTGCTCCATCAGCACCACCACCCGCTGCACGCCGGCCACCAGGTCCATCGCCCCGCCCATGCCCTTGACCATCTTGCCCGGCACCATCCAGTTAGCCAGGTCGCCCTTGTCGGTGACCTGCATGGCGCCGAGGATGGCCAGGTCGATGTGGCCGCCGCGGATCATCGCGAAGCTGTCATGGCTGCCGAAGTAGCTGGCACCGGCACGGGCGGTGACGGTCTGCTTGCCGGCGTTGATCAGGTCGGCGTCGATCTCCGCCTCGGTCGGGAACGGGCCGATACCCAGCAGGCCGTTCTCCGACTGCAGCCAGACATCGACTCCTTCGGGAATGTGGTTGGCCACCAGCGTCGGCAGGCCGATGCCCAGGTTCACATAGGCGCCATCGGTCAGTTCACGGGCGGCGCGCTGCGCCATTTCGTCACGGGTCCAGGCCATCTCGGTTGTCTCCAGTATTCAGTGGCTGCCACGGCCGCTCGGGCCGCGGTTCCTTCGCCTCGTCCGTTCCTGCGCGGGCCGCGCGCATCCGCGCCGACGCCGGCAGGAAGGCGGCCAGGGCGCGCTTACGCGCCCTGGCGCACGGTGCGCTGTTCGATGCGCTTCTCCGGCGTCGCGTTCAGGACGATGCGGTCGACATAGATGCCCGGCAGGTGTACTTGGTCCGGGTCGATCGCGCCCACCGGCACGAGCTCCTCCACCTCCACCACGCAGACCTTGCCGGCCATGGCGCAGGCCGGGTTGAAGTTGCGCGCGGTCCGGCGGAACACCAGGTTGCCGGCGGCGTCGGCCTTCCAGGCCTTGACCAGGGCCACATCGGCCTTCAGCGCGGTCTCCAGCACGTAGGGCTTGCCGTCGATCACCCGGGTCTCCTTGCCCTCGGCGACGACCGTGCCGTAGCCGGTGGCGGTGAAGAACGCGGGGATCCCGGCACCGCCGGCACGCAGGCGTTCGGCCAGGGTGCCCTGCGGATTGAACTCCAGCTCCAGCTCGCCGGCCAGGAACTGCCGTTCGAACTCCTTGTTCTCGCCCACGTAGGACGAGATCATCTTGCGGATCTGGCGGGTTTCCAGCAGCTGGCCCAGGCCGAAGCCGTCGACACCGGCATTGTTGGAGATGGCGGTCAGCCCCTTGACCCCGCTGTCGCGCAGCGCGGCGATCAGGGCCTCGGGGATCCCGCACAGGCCGAAGCCGCCGACGGCCAGGGTCTGTCCGTCGGCGACGACGCCATCCAGGGCCTCGGCCGCGCCCGCAAACACCTTGCCGCGCCGCCCGCTCGGGGTAGAAGGATCGCTCATCGCACCAGGCCCATTGTCGAAGGATGGCCGCATTCTAGCGCCAGTGCGCAGCGGCCCCTCTTGGACCTTCGTCCAGCCGCCAGACAGCCCGCTCATCGCCGAGCGACTAAACTGGGCACCTTCCATGCATCGACAGGTTGCCCCGCATGCCGTTACCCGCGTTCAAGGCCTATGACATCCGGGGCCGTGTGCCCGACCAGCTCAATGAAGAGCTCGCCCGCAGGATCGGCCGGGCCCTGGCAGCGCGGCTGGGCGAAGGCCCGGTGGTGCTGGGCCACGACGTGCGCCTGACCAGCCCGGGACTGCAGAACGCGCTGGCCGCCGGCCTGCGTGGCGAAGGCCGCGAGGTGATCGACATCGGCCTGTGCGGCACCGAGGAGGTCTACTTCCAGACCGACCACCTGGGGGCGGCGGGCGGGGTGATGGTCACCGCCAGCCACAATCCGATGGACTACAACGGCATGAAGCTGGTCAAGGAGCAGGCGCGGCCGATCAGCTCGGACAGCGGCCTGTTCGCCATTGCCGACGCCGTCGCCGCCGACCACGCCCCGCCGGCCGCGCCGCGGGCGGCACAGACCGCGCAGCACGACAAGAGCGCCTATGTCGCGCACCTGCTGTCCTACGTGGACACCGCCACGCTCAAGCCGCTGAAGCTCGTGGTCAATGCCGGCAACGGCGGGGCCGGCGCCATCGTCGACCTGCTGGCGCCGCACCTGCCGTTCGAGTTCGTGCGCATCTGCCATGAACCGGACGGCACCTTCCCCAACGGCATTCCCAACCCGCTGCTGCCGGAGAACCGCGCCGCCACCGCCGACGCCGTGCGCGCGCACGGCGCGGATTTCGGCATCGCCTGGGACGGTGACTTCGACCGCTGCTTCTTCTTCGACCATACCGGCCGCTTCATCGAGGGCTACTACCTGGTCGGCCTGCTCGCCCAGGCGATCCTGGCGCGGCAGCCCGGCGGCAAGATCGTGCACGACCCGCGCCTGGTCTGGAACACCCTGGACATGGTCCAGGCCGCCGGCGGCGTCCCGGTGCTGTGCAAGAGCGGGCACGCCTTCATCAAGGAGAAGATGCGCGCGGAGAACGCGGTCTATGGCGGCGAGATGAGCGCGCACCACTATTTCCGCGAGTTCGCCTATGCCGATTCGGGCATGATCCCCTGGCTGCTGCTCGCCCAGCAGGTATCGGCCAGCGGCCGGTCGCTGGCCGAGCTGGTCGAGGACCGGATGGCGGCGTATCCCTGCAGCGGCGAGATCAACTTCACCGTCGACGACGCCAAGGCCGCCGTCGCCCGGGTGATGGCGCACTTCGCCGCGCAGGCACCGGCGCTCGACCACACCGATGGCGTCAGCGCTGATTTCGGCGACTGGCGCTTCAACCTGCGCAGCTCCAATACCGAGCCCCTGCTGCGGCTCAACGTCGAAGCACGCGGCGATGCCCCCCTGATGCGCGCGCGCACCGACGAGATTTCCGCCCTTCTTTCAGCCTGAGACCGCCATGACCGACCTTCTTCCCGTCATCCTGTCCGGCGGCTCCGGCACCCGCCTGTGGCCGCTCTCGCGCGAAGCCTATCCCAAGCAGTTCCTGCCGCTGGCCGGTGCCGCGAGCATGCTCCAGGCCACGTGGCAGCGGGTCGCCCCGCTTGCTCCCCGCGGCCCGCTGGTGATCGCCAACGAGGCGCACCGCTTCGTCGTCGCCGAACAGCTGCAGCAAGCCGGCGCGCACCCGCAGGCGATCGTGCTCGAACCGGTCGGGCGCAACACCGCGCCGGCGATCGCGGTGGCGGCCTTGGAAGCCACCGCCGATGGCGACGATCCCCTGCTGCTGGTGCTCCCGTCCGACCACGTGATCGCCGACGAGGCCGCGTTCCGCACGGCGGTGGCCGAGGCCGCGAGCGCGGCGGCCGCCGGCAAGCTGGTCACCTTCGGCATCGTCCCCAGCGGCCCGGAAACCGGCTACGGCTATATCAAGGCTGCCCCCGGCGAAGGCGCGCGCGCGGTCGAGCGCTTCGTCGAGAAACCCGACCTGGCCACCGCCACCGAGTACGTGGCCAGCGGCCAGTACCTGTGGAACAGCGGCATGTTCCTGTTCCGTGCATCGCGCTATCTGGACGAACTGGCCCGCTGCGCCCCGGCCATGCTCGAGCGCAGCCGTGCCGCCTGGGAAGGCGCGCGCCGCGATGCCGACTTCACCCGGCTCGATGCCGAGGCCTTCGCCGCGGTGACGCCCGATTCGATCGACTACGCGGTGATGGAGAAGACCGCCGACGCCGTGGTCGTGGCCCTGGACGCCGGCTGGAACGACGTCGGCTCGTGGACGGCCCTGCGCGACGTGTCCACCCAGGACGGCGACGGCAACGCCCACCGCGGCGACGTCATCGCCATCGACTGCCGGCGCACCTATGCCTACAGCGAACGACTGGTAGCGATGGTGGGCCTGGAGGACGTGGTCGTGGTGGAAACCGACGACGCGGTGCTGATCGGTCACGCCGACCGCATGCAGGAGGTCAAGGACGTGGTGGCGCGGCTCAAGGCCGAAGGCCGCAGCGAAGCGACCTGGCACCGCAAGGTGTACCGGCCGTGGGGCGCCTACGACTCCATCGACCAGGGCGAGCGCTTCCAGGTCAAGCGCATCACCGTCAAGCCGGGCGGCACGCTGAGCCTGCAGATGCATCATCACCGCGCCGAGCACTGGGTGGTGGTCAGCGGCACCGCCGAAGTCACCCGCGGCGACGAGGTCCTCCTGCTCAGCGAGAACCAGAGCACCTATATTCCCCTTGGCGTCACCCACCGCCTGCGCAATCCCGGCAAGCTGCCGCTGGAGCTGATCGAGGTGCAGTCCGGCAGCTACCTGGGCGAGGACGACATCGTGCGCTTCGAGGACACCTACGGGCGCAGCTGAGGCGCCCGCGCGCGGCAGCGCCGGTGGCCGCGCGGCGGCACCAGCGCCTTCGTCCCCCGGCGGGGACGAAGGTCCCGTTCCATGGGGAGACCGGCCGCGCGTGGACCGGTCCGCCCGTGATCGGCGAAGGAGGGAATCCCGGCCCGCGGCCGTGGCTTGTGCCTGCGCCTGCGCCCGGGGTGGGCCGCGTCAGGCCGCCGCGATCTCCGCCATCACCCGCGCCAGGCCGTCCTGCCAGGAGGGCAGCGCGATACCGAAATCCTGCCGCAGCCGGCCGGTATCCAGCACCGACCAGGCGGGCCGCTTCGCCGGCGTCGGGTACGCCGTGCTGGGAATGGCTTCCACCGCCGGCACGCTCGCCAGCAGCCCGGCGGCCCGTGCCTCGGCGAAGATCGCCTCGGCGAAGCCGTGCCAGCTGGTCTGCCCCGACGCGGTCAGGTGCCAGGTGCCGGACAGCCCGCCGGGATGCCGCAGCGCCTGCACGGTGACGTCGGCGATCAGCGCCGCCGGCGTCGGCGTGCCGACCTGGTCGGCCACCACCCGCAGCCGTGCGTGCTCCCCGCCCAGGCGCAGCATGGTGCGCAGGAAATTGCCGCCGTGGGCGGCGTATACCCAGGCGGTGCGGAAGATCAGGTGGCGCCCGCCGGCGGCGCGCACCGCCTGTTCGCCGGCACGCTTGCTGGCGCCGTACACGCCCAGCGGCGCGGTCGGTGCGTCCTCCCGGTAAGGAACCGTTGCCTGCCCGTCGAACACGTAGTCGGTGGAGTAATGCACCAGTGGCACGCCGCGGGCGGCACACCAGCGCGCGATCGCGTCCGGGGCCTCGGCATTGGCACGGAATGCCGCCTCCGGCTCCCGCTCGGCACGGTCCACCGCGGTATAGGCGGCCGCGTTGACCACCACGGACGGCCGCAGGCGCTCCAACAGCCGCGGCAGCCGGTCGGGCTGGTCGAAATCGGCGACCTCGCACGCGCGCCCGTCGGGCAGCGTGCCGCTGCGGGTGGTGGCCACCCGCGCGCCCAACGGCGCCAGCGCGCGCAGCAGCGCCTGCCCGACCTGGCCGTTGCCGCCGAATACCAGAACCGTCATCCGCGCTCCGGCGCCGGCGCATAGACCGGCAGGCGGTCTTCGGCGATGTCTTCCAGGAACGGGGCCTGCTGGTCCTTGGCCGACAGGATCGGCTCGGCCAGCGGCCAGTCGATGGCCAGGGCCGCATCGTTCCAGCGCACGCCGGCATCGGCCTCCTTCACATAGACATCGGTGCACAGATAGCTGAAGACCGCACGCTCGGACAGCACCGCGAACCCGTGGGCGAACCCCTCGGGTATCCAGAACTGCTTCTTGTTCTCCGCGCTCAGCACCACGGCCTCCCAGCGCCCGAACGTCGGCGACCCGCGGCGGATGTCCACGGCCACGTCGTAGACCTCACCCTCCAGCACGCTGACCAGCTTGCCCTGCGGGCGCGGCCACTGGTAATGGAGTCCGCGCAACACGCCCCGGCTGGAGGTGGACACGTTGTTCTGGACGAAGCGGTCCGGCAGCCCCAGGGCCGCGAAGCGTTCCGCGTTCCAGGTTTCGAAGAAGCAGCCGCGCGCATCGCCGAACACCGCCGGCTCGATGATCGCGCAACCGGGCAATCGGGTCTGAATCACGTTCACGGCACCACTCCTCGTTGCAGCAGCTTGTTCAGGTACCGACCATAGCCACTCTTGAGCAGCGGCGCGGCCAGCGCCTCCAGTTCGGCGGCGCCGATCCAGCCCTGTCCGTAGGCGATCTCCTCCGGGCAGCACACCTGAAGGCCCTGCCGGGTCTGCAGGGTCTCGATGAAGTTGGCGGCTTCCAGCAGCGACTGGTGGGTGCCGGTGTCGAGCCAGGCATAGCCACGGCCCAGCGGCTCCAGGTACAGCGTGCCCGCCTCCAGGTAGCATTTGTTGAGGTCGGTGATCTCCAGTTCCCCGCGCGCCGACGGCCTGAGTTCGCGCGCATGGTCGCTGGCCTGCCCGTCGTAGAAGTACAGGCCGGTCACCGCATAGTTGGAACGGGGCACCAGCGGTTTTTCCTGGATGTCGACGACCCGCCCCGCGGCATCGAACTCGGCCACGCCGTAGCGTTCCGGATCATTGACCCAGTAGCCGAAAACGGTTGCGCCGGCCGTGCGGGCATCGGCCCTTGCCAGCAGTTCGCGCAGGCCGTGGCCATGGAAGATGTTGTCGCCCAGCACCAGGCAGCTGGGCATCCCGGCGAGGAAGTCGCGGCCGATCAGGTAGGCCTGCGCCAGCCCGTCGGGACGCGGCTGGACCGCGTAGCGGATGTCCATGCCCCATTGCGAACCGTCGCCCAGCAGCGCCTGGAACAGGGCCTGCTCATGCGGCGTGTTGATGATCAGCACCTCGCGGATGCCGGCCATCATCAACACGCTGAGCGGGTAGTAGATCATCGGCTTGTCGTACACCGGCAGCAGCTGCTTGCTGATGCCCTGGGTGATCGGATACAGCCGCGTGCCGGAACCGCCGGCGAGGATGATGCCCTTGCGTCGAACCATGTCGTCTCCCCTGGATCAGGCCGCGGTGCCGATGCGCTGCAGGCGGTAGCTGCCGTCGAGGACGCCATCGACCCAGGCCTGGTTGGCCAGGTACCAGTCCACGGTGAGTGCGAGGCCCTGCTCGAAGGTGCGGGCCGGTGCCCAGCCCAGCTCCTCCTGCAGCCGGGTGGCGTCGATCGCATACCGGCGGTCGTGGCCCGGGCGGTCGGCGACATGGACGATCTGGCGGCTGCGCGGCAACCCGTCCGCACGCGGCCGGCGCGCATCGAGCAGCGCGCAGACCGCCTGCACCACCTCGATGTTCTGCTTCTCGGCATTGCCGCCGATGTTGTAGGTCGCGCCCACCCGGCCGCCGGCCAGCACGGTGCGGATCGCCTCGCAGTGGTCGGCGACGAACAGCCAGTCGCGCACCTGCCGACCGTCGCCGTACACCGGCAGCGGTTCGCCGGCCAGCGCCTTGGCGATCACCAGCGGGATGAGCTTCTCCGGGAAATGGTACGGACCGTAGTTGTTGGAACAGTGCGTGGTCAGCACCGGCAGCCCGTAGGTATGGTGGAACGCCCGCACCAGGTGGTCCGACGCGGCCTTGGATGCCGAGTACGGCGAGTTGGGCGCGTACGGCGTGGTTTCGGTGAACTTTCCGGTTTCGCCCAGGGTGCCGTAGACCTCGTCGGTGGACACATGCAGGAAGCGGAACGCGGCGGCCGCCGCGGCCGGCAGCGTCTTCCAGTGGTCGCGGACCGCCTCGAGCAGCCCCAGGGTACCGACCACATTGGTCTGGACGAAGGCCCCCGGACCGTCGATCGAGCGGTCCACGTGGCTCTCGGCGGCGAAATTCAGCACGGCGTCGGGCCGGTGTTCGGCCAACAGCCGCCCGACCAGCTCGCGGTCGCCGATGTCGCCGTGCACGAAGACGTGCCCGGGATGGCCCCCCAGACCCGCCAGGGTCCGCAGGTTGCCCGCATAGGTCAGGGCATCCAGGTTGACGACCTTGACGCCACGGGCCACCGCCTCGAGCACGAAATTGCCGCCGATGAAACCGGCTCCACCGGTCACTAGCCATGTGGACACTGCTTGTTCTCCCGATAGCTTCCAGGCGTCCGCGCCGGAGCACACAGGATACAGCCAGCCCCCCGGCGGCTGGCCCTGCCGCCCCTGAACGGCGGGCCCGCACCGGCATGGCCGCCACCGGCGATCAGCGGCGCATGAACCGTCCGCACCGCATCGCGCGAGGGCACCGGCCGTGCCTGCCCGTGCATTCGCGCGCACATCCTCCAGCCGCTAGAATCGGGCGTTCATCCGTCCGGCGTCGCGCCGGCCCCCCGTAATCGAAGGATCCCGCAGCACATGAAAATCCTCGTCGCGTACAAGCGCGTGGTGGACTACAACGTCCGCATTCAGGTCAAGCCGGATGGTTCCGGCGTGGTTACCGACGGCGTCAAGCTGTCGCCCAATCCGTTCGACGAGATCGCGCTGGAAGAAGCGCTGCGCCTGCGTGACAAGGGGGTGGCGAGCGAAGTGGTCGTGGCGACCATCGCCCCGGCCGATGCCCAGGCCCACCTGCGCAACGGCCTGGCCATGGGCGCCAACCGCGCCATCCACGTGGTCACCGACCAGGCCATCCAGCCGCTGACCGCCGCGCGCACCCTGCTCAAGCTGGTGGAGAAGGAACAGCCGGACCTGGTCATCCTCGGCAAGCAGGCCATCGACGACGATGCCAACCAGACCGGGCAGATGCTGGCGACGCTGTGGGCGCGCCCGCAGGCCACCTTCGCCTCGAAGGTCGAGGTCGCCGACGGCAAGGCCACCGTGACCCGCGAGGTGGACGCCGGACTGGAAACCCTGGAGGTGGACCTGCCGGCGGTGATCACCACCGACCTGCGCCTGAACGAACCGCGCTTCATCAAGCTGCCGGACATCATGAAGGCCAAGGCCAAGCCGCTGGAGACCCTGCAGCTGGCCGACCTCGGCGTCGACGCCGCCGACACGTTCAAGACCACCCACTATGCCGCCCCCGCCAAGCGCAGCAAGGGCGTGATGGTGAAGGATGCCGCCGAGCTGGTGGCCGCACTCAAGCAGAAGGGGTTGCTGTAATGGCCAAGATTCTCGTCATCGCCGAACACCTGGACGGCAAGCTCAACAGCGCCGTCGCCAAGACCGTCTCGGCCGCCGCCGCCGTGGGCGGCGACATCGACGTGCTGGTGCTGGCCGCCGACCCGGCCGGCGTGGCCGCCGAGGCCGCGCAGATCGCCGGCGTCAACAGGGTGCTCACCCTGGCCAACCCGGCCAACGCGCACGCCCTGGCCCAGGTGCAGGCCCCCCAGGTCGCCAAGGCCGCCGCCGGCTACAGCCATGTGTTCGGCTGCTCGACCACCACCGGCAAGGACCTGATGCCCGCGGTCGCCGCCCTGCTCGGCGTCAACCAGGTCTCCGACCTGATGAGCGTGGAAGGCCCGCACACCTTCAAGCGCCCGATCTACGCCGGCAACGCCATCATCACCGTCGAGGTCCCGGCCGACCAGGTCGTGGTCGCCACCGTCCGCGCCGCCTCCTGGGCGGAAGCCGCCAAGGGTGGCAGCGCCCCGGTGGAGGCCCTGGACAGCGATGCCGCCCTGCCCACGCACACCCGCTTCATCGGCCTGGCCAGTGGCAAGAGCGACCGCCCGGACCTGCAGAGCGCCAAGCGCGTGGTGTCCGGCGGCCGCGGCGTCGGCTCCGAGGAGAACTTCCGGATCGTCTACGCGCTCGCCGACAGGCTCGGCGCCGCGGTCGGCGCCTCGCGCGCGGCCGTGGACGCCGGCTACGTGCCCAGTGACATGCAGGTCGGCCAGACCGGCAAGATCATCGCTCCGGAGCTGTACATCGCCGTCGGCATCTCCGGCGCCATCCAGCACCTGACCGGCATCAAGGACGCCGGCACCATCGTCGCCATCAACAAGGACGGCGATGCGCCGATCTTCGAAGTGGCCGACATCGGGCTGGTCGGCGACCTGTTCGCCGTGCTGCCGGAGCTGGAAGCCGCGCTGGGCTGAGCCGCTGCCGGTGTCCCGTGTGCGACGCCTGCCCCACTGGGGCAGGCGTCATTCGTTTTGCGACAGGCGCGTGGATGCGGCGGTCAACCGCCGTTCGAGGATATCCGCCGCCGAGCGCGCGTAGCTCGCGGTCAAGTGGTGGCGATCACGCCAGACCACGACATTGCCGATCACCACCGGGCAACGTGCGTCCGGGCACACGGTATCGGTCATGTCGACCAGGCCCACCGTCGGTGCCTTGCGCAGCGCCGACAGCTGCGGATCGCGGTGGGCGAGCTGCCGCAACGGCAACGCACAGCCGGCGTCGCGGGCCAGGCACTGGCCCGGGTCGCGCGCCCAGCGCGGCGTGTCGGCGATGACCACGACCTGCGCGCCAGAGGCCTCGATCCGGCTCCAGGTGCGGCGCAATGCGGCAGGGACCGAAGGTGCCTTCCCGCCGTTGCGCGCATGGGTCCGGTGACTGTACATCTGGCTCACGATGACCACGTCCGGGCGCTCCTGCTCGAGCAGCGCGAACAGGCGTTGCCCCCAGGCCCTGCATTCCCTGTACGGCTGGCCGTCGCGCCGTGTCATCACCGGCATCCAGCCACAGGAAGACTTGGTGTAGCTGCTGACGTTCCATTGCCGGCGCTTGGCGATTTCCTCGATGGCGGGCAGCCAGTTCACCGCATGCGAATCGCCCACCACCCACACTTTCAAGGCCCCTGACGGATCTCCGAAGCGGCAGGCCACCGGCTCGTCGCCCGCAAAGGACAGATGGCATCCATTGTCATAGGCGGCCGCCCGATCCAGGCCCAGCGCTTCCAGTGCCGGCGCATAGCCCTTGCCTTCCGGCGCCTGGACACCGTCCAGCACCCGCGCACCAGGATGCGTCGTGGCATCCACGCGTCCCGCAGCATGGATATACCCGAGCAGTGCCAGCGCCAACCCGACCGGAATAGCGGCAGCAGCCACCAGCTTCACCACGCCACGGCCGCCCTCACGGACGTGCCGGAAGCGGTCTTCGACCTGGCGCTTGCTCACCCAGGCCAGCCCGACCGCGACGACGACAAGCGCCAGCCCGCTCCAGAGGCCTGGCTCCCGTCCGCTATACGCCGCGTGGAAAACGATCAACGGCCAATGCCACAGATACAGCGAATACGAAATGTCTCCGACGAAGGTCAACGGGCGTATCGCCAGCACGCGGTAGCCGCCGCCGTCCGCACCCGCCGCCAGCACCGCCGCCGCACCCAGCACCGGCAGCAATGCCATGTAGCCCGGGAAAGGCGTGGCCGCCGAGAACGTGATCGCCGCATACAGGATGGCCACGATACCCGCCAGGCCCAGCCAGCCTGCGATCGGCCGCGGCAGAGCACGCGGCCAGGCTGCCAATGCGGCACCGATGGCCAGCTCCCAGACCCGCGCATGGCTGAAGAAATAGGCCTGCGCCGGCTCGGCACGCGTGGTCTGGATGGAAAGCAGCAGCGAAACGCCGACCACGGCCACGACCACGGCACGCACCACCCGGTTCGCCCCGAGCCGGAGGCGTGCCGCCACGAGGGACGCCAGGGCGATCAGTGCGGGCCAGACGATATAGAACTGCTCTTCGATCGACAGCGACCAGTAGTGCTGCACAGGGCTGGCCGCGTTCTCCGCCGACAGATAGTCCACCGCCGCGTGCGCCAGCCACCAGTTCTCGACATAGGTGGCCGACGCGACCACCTCCGCCGCCGTCTCCGCCCATCGATGCGCAGGCAGCAGCAAGGGCGTCGTCAACACGACGACGGCCAGCACCAGCGTCGCCGCCGGGAGCAGGCGCCGCGCGCGGCGGAGGTAGAACGTGGCGAAATCGATGCCACCGGTAGCCGCGGCCTCGCGCAGCAACAACGAGGTGATCAGGTAGCCGGAGATGACGAAGAACACGTCGACGCCGACATAGCCCCCGGGCAGCAGGCGCGGCCAGACATGGAACAGCAGCACCAGGCCCACCGCGACCCCGCGCAGCCCCTGGATGTCCTGCCTCAACCTAGCGTTCTCGGGGGGTGCGGACATGCAGGCTCGTCAGGACGGAAGGGAGGGAGGCAGCGCCGACACCGCGGCAGCCCCCGTCAGGTTCGATCGCAGACGCATGTCCACGACCAGGATGCTCGCGTGTATCGGTGGAGGAATGATAGGGCCGCGGTGCCGGCCCGTGCACAACCCGCCTGCAGGTATCGGCGCCGCCCGGGCACGGGACGCCCGCTCCCGCACGCCTTTCTCCGCCGATACTGCCGGCATGGCCCGGGCCACGTATCACGCGGCCTCGGCATCGAGGTCGGCGGACAGCGCCTGCACGCCCAGCCGGGCAAGACGGCGCCGGTAGGCCGCCGGCGTGCAGTTGTCGTGGGCATAGGCGAGCGCACGCTCGGACTGCTCCTGGAAGCGCGGCCAGTCCCGGTAGTAGGCCTGGATCAGTGCCTGTACGCCATCGGGCTCGGCGTAGAGCGCCGCCTCGCCGAACACCGGCTCGAACGTGGGCGGCAGCACCACCACCGCACCGGCGAACATCGCCTCCATGATCACCCTGCCGAACGCCTCGACCCAGTCCTTGTGGTGGAAATACACGAAGAAATCGATGGACCTCAGGAAATCCAGCGGCTGCAGCGTACCGAAGCCATGGACCTCCCAGCCCTCGATATCCTCGGCACGCAGGGCGCCGGACGCAATGACGTGATCGACACCGCCGAGCACCCGCACCTTGCACGTCCCGTCGGACGGGTACACCTTCAGCAGGGTCTCGCGGTCTTCCGGCCACTTCAGGTGGTGGTCCCGCGAGTGCCGGCCGATGACCGGAAGCGCCGCCACGGGCACCTCGCGCCGGTGCGTACGCACCGGCGCCTTGGCAAGCACCGCGATCCAGTCGACATCCAGCAATGCCCCCCCCGGCAGCTGCGGCTCCAGCATGCGGCGGATCGTGGCCGACTGCGGCGCCCAGCGCGGCGCGGGGCCGAAGGCCTCGGCGACATTCCGGCTCACTTGCCCCATTTCGTACGAGTGCCGGTCCTGATGCCGTTCGTAGGGCGGATGGTTGGCGACCACCACGGTCTGCAGCCCGCGTATGCCGGACGGCAGTGACGAGGTGTACTGGAAGCACGCCGGCCACCGCACGATCACCAGAGAAGCATCGGCCGGCGTGGTCATCGCGATCTGGGTGACCTTGCCGGACACCACCAGCGCGGTAAGCGCGTCGATGGGCTCACGCCGGGCCAGGTGCGTGAACAACAGGTTGTGCACATGCACGAGACCGACCTTCAGGCCGGCCGCCACGCAGATTTCCATTTCATGGATGAGCGAGTGCACGTTGCCGCCGGTGAAGCCCAGCTCGGAGACGAAGAGCACGTCGAACTGCTCGCGCCCACCCCGATGCGGCAGGAACGACATCGGCGCCGGGAAGGGGCGCGTCTCCGGACTGGCGGGCAGGTATGCACTGGCCTCGCCCGCGGCGATGCGCTCATGCCATTCACGGTAACGCGTACGGTAGAGCTGCCGCTCCGGATGCATGAAGCCACGGCACATGTCCGAACCGGACAGGCTGCCTACGTCCTGCAGGGCGAACAGCAGCGGCGGCGGGAGAATGCTCTCGATCTTCTGCTCGAACGCCAGGGCAATGCGGTGGATGAACTCGGCATCGCCCATCTTGCGCACAGCATCCCAGTAGCCCACACGCGCAAGCACCTCCGCGCGGCGGAACATGAGGCTGGACAGCGCGACATGCTGCAGGGTTCGCCCGGGATGGCGATGGCGGACCTCCAGGTTCACATCCACGCGCACCAGATTGACCAGGTTCGCGATGCGCCCGGAGTTTCGGGCCAGATCACTCGCCTGCCGCTTGATGCGCATCGGGTGCGACCAGTCATCGGCATCGTGGCAGGTGACGAATTCGCCCCGGGCCGCATCCAGGCCCGCGTTGCGGGCGACATAGGCTCCACGGTTCTGCGGACAGCGGATCAGCCGTATGCGCTCGTCGGCCTGGGCCCAGTGCGTCAGCACCGCCTGGTGCTCGGCGGGACTGCCGTCATCGACGATGATCAGCTCCAGGTTCTTCCAGGTTTGAGCAAGCACCGAACGGATCGCCACGTCGGTATGCGCGCCCGCGCAGTAGACCGGCATGATCACGCTCACCAGAGGCCCATCCACGCTGGCGGCCTGCACGCCCGCCGCCAGGCGGGAAAACGCGTTGCCGGCCGCATCGGCCATTTCGACGGCGGCCAGCTGCCATTCGCCATAGCCCGCGTTGAGGGCATCCAGCCAAGGCCGGATGGAAAGGCCGGGAGTCTGGTCGACGAAAGGATTGAGCGCATTGGCGCGCAGGAAATAGTGGTTGGCCGACACTGCCGGCGACAGGACCGGATCACTCAGCCAACCCAGCGCTTCCTCGAGCCGCCGCTCCTGGATCAACAGGCTTGCCAGCCATTCGAAATCGCTCGTTTCCAGCGCCGAACGACCGAAGAGCGCCAATGCCAGCTGGTACAGCGAGATCGCATCCAGCCGGTCTCCGCCACCGGCATCCTGGCGATACAGGGTTCGCGCCAACCCGAGCAGGGCGCTCTTGTCGAAGGCCCTGGCGGCCTCCACGACCCTTCCGCGCTTGCCCGGCATGCGGAAGCTCTCCAGCAGAGAGCGGATGCCGGCGACGTCCAGCTCACCGCGGGTCGCCCGGTAGGCGAGGATGTCACGCCCGTCCAGCGAACGGTCGAGCACCAGCTGCCCGACCAACTCCACGCACTTGTCGGCATTGGCCTTGGCGTAATAGCGCGCCGCGGAGAACCTGCGCAGGCTTCGTCCCTTCCCCCGCCGGGCCTGCTGTGCACCCGGGCCTCGCAGGCCTTCGCTCAGACGCTGGGAGATGCGCCGCTGCGACAGCAGCACCACCATGACCGCGACCGCCTGCAGCGCAAGCAGCGCGATGGCCGTGAGCGCATACCGCCCCGCCGCCGCGGCCACGCTCCCCAGCAGCAGCAGGGAGAAAGTAACGGCGACAACCAGCAACTGTCTCGGCGTGACCGCCTTCCGCCTTGCAAGCACCGCATCGACGATGGTGTTCAAGGCTGGCCTCCTGTTTGCCCACTGAACAGGCGCACCGGAGCCGGGCCCCGATTGCGCGTGTTACCGTTTTAGGCAAAAGACGTTTCAGCCAGGCTTCCGGTTGATGACAGTTGCGAGTCATCCCGGTGACCCGCCCTGCCGCACCCGTGATCCCCATCCCGTTACGGCCGGCGTGGACTGGTTCAAAGTCCCCAGATGCTTCTGGACAGCCGCTCCATCTCCTGGTGGGCCGCGGTCGCCGGCTGCAGCTGCCCGGCCTCTTCCGCATCGACACTGCGCTGGTGCAGGCCGATGTTTCCGCTCGAGATGAGCGGATCGAAATAGGTGTGGCCCCTGTCCTCCAGACCGGGCAGCAGCCAGGCACGCACTCGCCACCGAAAGGCGGAATCACGCACGAAGCGCTCGAATGGGACTTCGCGCAGGGTGGCCCCCACGCGACGGCCCGCCGCCGTGCGATAGGCCAGGTAGCGTTGCAGGCCGCGACCGTAGAACTCCGCCAGTTGCCGCGGCGTCCGCCAGTGGTTCTTGTCCTTGTCCTTGCGATCGGCGTAGACGTCCAGCGGATCGCGGAATACCGCCACGGCATGGCATGCGCGGAAGATTTCCAGCATCTCCACGTCACGGCCGAACACGGCATTGTTGAACAGCACCGCTTTACCGCCGTTCTGGGCGACCAGCATCGTGCACAGTCCCTCGGTGGTCTCCCTCAGCAGCTGGAACAGCCCGCCTTTGCGGGGGCTGCGCAGAAGCCCCCCACAACCCTGAAGCAACTGACAGAATGGCCTCATATAGTGAGCTCCGTAGCGCCGTACATGACGCACTGCGGCCGCACAGCTCTTGTAGTTGCTGTAACCAATCGGAGCCAAGCCAACGACATGCAGCGAGAACAAGTCCCACATCTGACTCCAGTCGAGTGTTTGCCGGTGCTTGAGGTGCAACCACAGTCCCCCCAGCCCCGTTGATGACTGGATGAAGGTCACCTCGCTGTCGGAGTCTTCATTGAGAATGGTGTCGTGACCAGGACCTTCGAATTCGCAGAACCCGCGGACGCCGCGGATATCGTCGTAAACCGCTCCTGATCCCGACCATCCAAAGCCGCAGATGAATACCTTTGGCACCCCTCTGTTGCCGTCCTCGCCGAATTCCGAATCAACATCCTCCCCGGCAACCAACAGATCTGCAGCGACCTTCGATGGTCCGCACCGGAGCGAATCAATCGCGTTCAAGGCGGCCAGTGACTCCTTGACCAGGAGTTCCACATCGTCGCGATCGAAATAATGAAGGCGGATCGCACCTTCCAAAGCAGATGCTGCGCCTGGATAGTCATCCCTTGCCAATTTGTCGTAGGCGATCATCATCATCGCATCGGCCCGCTTGGGAACGCCGGCAGGCGGCTCACCTATATCACCCGACAGCGGCGAGGGCGCCCCCGTACGTGCCAATGAATAGCGGTACGCCACATCATCCCGCCAAGGCAGCGTCCCTTGCGCCCCGGCACTCGAATAGAGATCAGCGGCGAGAGCCAAGTAGCCGCAGGTAAAGCACAGCCTCGCCAGTTTCAGCTGCACCGGCGCCATGCCCACTCCCGACATGGCGCCCAGGCGCCTGATGTCGTCAGCCAGCCGACCGAGCCGATGGGGCGCCCTGTCGACGAGAAGAGAGGGGGACTGCCTTACCAGCCTGCCCCCCTCCTCCGGCAAACGGGAGAGCTCCTGGAAAATGCGCCCACTCTCCTCCCAGTAGCCGTGACATGCCAGTTTTCCGGCAATCTCTATCATGCGCATGGGAGGCAGTCCGCCCTTCCTGCGCGCGGTGTCGATCAGCCTGCGCACACTACGGACATGCTGGGATTCGATATCCCTGGATATCCGCTCAGCCAACACGTGCGGATCGAACGGGAGCAGCCGGTGGAGCCGACCAAGACAGTAGGCGGCCCAACGATGCGCCCCGCTATCGTCGAGCTCGCCGATCAGTCCACGCAGAAGCTCGACATTTACCGGCATACCAAGCCGTACTGCAGCATCAAGTACCAACAGCCGAGTCTTTGGACCCTTCCGCTGAATGCCCCGCCAGACAGGGCGCAGGAACCTGCGTACCCACCCGGTCACTCAAACGCTCGCAATGAACACGTCATATCGCACGACATAGGACATCAACTATTCGCACCCGACGTGCGGAACGCGGACCTCAACCCGGCGAACAAGCGTCTGATGGTCGATTGGCTTTCTGGAACAGCCTCGCCCTTGGTGCGCCTCCAATAGCTGGATCGTTCCACAGACGACGAATCAGGCTTTACATAAGGCTTGGCCAAAGTAAGGTGTGGCCGCTCCCAGGCCACATCCGTCCGCACGATCCTTGCTGGAACCCCCGCCAATACACAATTGTTTGGGAACCGGCCCTTGACCACGCTGCCGAGACCGGCAATGGATCCATCTCCCATGCAGCTTCCTCCTAGGACCGTCGCACCAGCCGCCAACCAGACATGATTCCCTATGGAAATCGACCTTGGCATGTTTGTCCGCCTCCCACTTTCCACCGAAAATATCGGGTGGCCGTCATCAGAGCGTATCTCGTTCCTAGAGGCGATCATGCAGTCCTCACCGATGGCCACAGAGGACCCCTCCGCGGTGGATATGTAGCAAGGCCCGGTGCATGTAACACCATCGGATACGATGACACTACAGCCCTCACCAAGCCGGATCTTCCCCCTGAAGCGATTGTCTCCGATCTCGCATCGCGCGCCGTTGCAATCGAACATGATCGTCAAGGACTTCCGGCGAACGCCCCCCTTTATGGACAGAAAGTTTCCGCCCCCCCTGAAGATGACGGAAACACATTCTCCTATGGGATTATCGCACTCGATGACATTTCCATGCTCGTCCGAATAGCGGAAAGGGTTGCTCACTTTGATCATGGCGTCCTCCTGAACATATGGTCATGCCCCACAAGAGCGACTCACCCCAATCGGCTCTCCGGCGGGCTTTCTGGAGGGCTTTCTGGAGGGCACTCCGGAAAGCCCGCCACAACGGCCGCCATTAGGAGCCGACTCAACCGGAAGCTTCCCGTGACGATGTCGTGCCTGAACACGACTGCTTGATATTGACTTCCAGAACGACGGCAGCAGCCGTGCCTGGCCGCGGCCAAGGGCATTGTATGGGTCGCTCAAGAACCCAAGCGAAACGGCGGCGGAAAAATGCAACAGTTTCCATGCCATATCAGTGCCGCTCCATGTATATCCGTAGCACCGGATCAATGAAGATCAACACCGCGCCAATGGACCAGAGCTCGCACTGCGTCCCGGAATATCAGCGCTCATATGGGGAGGGCACTGGGAAGCGCGCATCGAGGAATTCCTTGAGGAACTCCGCCTGCGCCTTGAAATCGATATCCTCGTGCATCGTCGCGTTGAGACAGAAGAACATCGGGCTGCTCTTGGATATCCCCGCCAACCTGGAGCGAAAATCCCTGCGTCCGGTATCGGCATACGCATACTCTTTGGGCAAGCCATCCCACTCGACACCACGGCCCGTCGCGACACCATAATAGTGACTCAGCATCGACGGAATGGCATAGTCCCGATGGTCCCGGAACCGGGAGGCTCTTGTACTCCTGAAGGCGTCTGGATAGCGCTCCTCCATCTCCTCCAGCATGCTCTTCTTCATTGAATAAGGTATGTGCTTTAGCTTCCGGTCGAACTTCAAGCCGAATTCATCCCGCATCAACTTGACGGCGTTATAAGAAGCCCAGTCGGTGGGGATTGCATCCGGTGCAGGTTCGTCCTCCGCAACGAAGGACGATGGCGAGAATCGACTCTTCATCAGACCCGCCTTCGTATAGAAGTCCTCAAACCGCACTTCACGCCCAAGGAAGAAGTCATCGTTGAAGTAAAGGAAATTCTCGGCAAGACCTGGAATCCTGTGCAGGCATGCCTCGATGGAATGTGAATTAAAGGTAGGCAGCGCGGCTTCGTCAGGAAATATCACATCATGTGAAACCACCCTCAGCCTGTCATTGTCATCCGCCAACCACGCGGGCCTATGCCCGGACGTGACGATGTAGATGTTCCGGATGAACGGAGCATACAACCAGAGTGAGCGGAGGGAATATCTCAACTCCTCCCGGTCCATGTAACGCTCTTCGTTTCCTGCGGACGCCATGACTATGTTGCTTAGTCCTGCCCATTTCCGTCGCTGGGCCGCCCACTCCTCATCCGACGAATCAACCCAGGTATAGACGACATCCACATGCTGCCCGTCCTTCCCGGGCTTTACATCCGCCGGCTCGCCCCGTGCCATCGCAGTACGCTCGCGGCCAGAGAACTCGAGTGTCCAGTCGGCCTTCTCCGCACGCCGTCGCCGGGCAGTCAACCGCGCGCCCTGCCCGGTCAACAGAAGTACTTCCACACCTCCCGCACGCCCAATCGCATAGCTTCCGACCTTCAACGGGACCCCCAGAACGAACGACTCGCAGGCCGCCAGGTCCGCCAGCCGCAGATCGCCTGACCTGCGGACGGTATCGTAGCGAGTACCCGATCCAAGCCAGAAGGTGATTTCCACGCCCACATTGCGCTGCATGATCCCCAGAGCGTCATGCAATACATCGAGGTCCTGTTCGCGCACCGCGACATAGGCACGATAGTCGTCGACCTCCGCCCTGTATTCCACACCACGTTCATCGAGCGACTGCCGCAGGAGTTCGGCGACTTGGCGTCTACGGATACGCGGCACTTCGGAGAGCTCACTGCATTCGTCGCCCGGCGACGCTCCGGTACCGTTCTCCCCTGAGGAGGCGTCCTGCCCGGCAACCAGGTCGCTGTGCTCCGCAGGACGTCCGCGCAACCCCCGTAATCGCTGCAGCACCCGCTCTCCACCCGGCAAAGATAGGAGCCCAAAACGTACCGACTTCAGGAACAGCACCCTCATAGGCTCGTCCCAAAGCCCCTGCATGGCATCCGGAAGCAGCATTGCCAGAAGCCCAGGCTGACGACCTCCGCGCCGCCTGGACTTTGAAGACTTCAACTTCCGCCGCAGGCTTCTATTCTCGGCGACATAGCGGCGTACCGTTTCCCGGATCTGCTGAACTGCAAAGCTCTGCACCTCGCCAGCTTCGTGCAGCCGCATGATCTCATTTGCGCATGCGGCCGACGCACACCCGAAATTCACATAGAAGTGACCGATGAATTCCTTGTAGGCACTTTCATCAGAAAGTTTCCTGTACGACTCGTCGTAGGCATCCTGCAATGCCCCTTCCAACGGCCAGGTCGCTGCCAGCCTACTCACACTGGCATGGGATACGTCGTCGCTCGACAGCCTGGCCGCATCGGCACTCTGGAGATTCAACGAGTCGACAAGCGCCACCGGCTTGCGCATGGCAAGCGCATCGTAGATCGCGCCGGAATAATCGCTTACAACCAAGCTGCTGGCGCAGATAAGTTCGATGGGATCCGAGTCGGAGAAGTAGACAGGGACCCCGTGCTCGTCGGCCAGTGCCTTTATCTCGAAGTCCGCGTGATGCGCTTTTATCGTGAGCTCAACCCCTTGCGCCAGCAGCGCCTTCAGAACGGAGGCGCGATCGGACAGGTCGCCATACGTCGGCATGTACAGCACCCGCAGCTTCCCGCCCACCTGGCTCTCCAGCTGTGGCAGCCCATCCTTCGGCACATGCGCGTCGAACAGGGGATTTCCCGTCGCCACAGCCGTTGAGAAAGGCGAAACGACGCCCGCCGAGTAATGTCCGTACATCAGGTTCAAGCTGGCCTGTGCCCGCCAGAGCCCATACTGGTACTGTTCCTTGGCGAGGCTGTACTGCTCCGCGACGACCAAGGATTTTTCGAAGAATTTCATCAATGTGAGCGGCGTCTGGCATACCAGCACATCACATTCACCGTCTATCTTCCCGAGCTGGGAATTGAGAACCCAGCGGGTTTCGCAATTCCCGACGTGCTTCTCGACGAGTGCGCGCGTAACGCCGAAATCATCATCCCTGACATCGACATAGACCACGACATCGCAGTCCAGGTGACGCCGGATCGCTCCATAGTGAAACAGATGGAAGGGAGCTGTGACGATGAACCCGACGCGGAAGCTGCCCTTTCCGGATGCGTCGGGCCGCCCGATATCCTCTGCCTCGCTCATGCCTGTAGTCCAATGCGCTCCAGAGAACCCTCGAGCAACGCCAGCAATTGCGATCCCGAGACTTCTCTCAGATTGTTTTCCGCCCTGCCCGGGGCAATCATCCTGTTGGACAACCCAAGCACCTGGGACTTTTTTGAAACATGCTTTCTGAAAACTTCCGGGAGGTCGACGACCAGCAAAAGTTCGTCCAGGGCGTCTGCAAGAGCATCTGTACCGGCATGCCCAAGTGAGCGGGCCAGATGCGTCATCCTGCCATCGTCGGATACTTGGTTGAAACGCAGAAGTTCCGGCAAGGTAAAGCTGCAGGCGATACCGTGTGGAAGACCGAACTCAGTGGTCAGCGGATAGGATATCGAATGCGCCAAGGCCGTCCGCGTCTGGCTGATGGCCATACCCGCAAGCAGGCTGGCCTGCATCATGAGACTGCGTGCGCCAATGTCACCGGGCTTCCGCCCAAGTTCGGGGAGCGCATGCAGCGACAGCTGCAGGGACTTTGCCGCCAAGGCCAGGGTGATAGGACTGGCGTTGTGGTTCCACACGGATTCCAGGGCATGCGATATCGCATCCAGCCCTGAGGACACGGTTACTTCCACCGGCAGCTCAAGTGTCAGCTCAGGGTCCAGGATCGCAACGGAGGGATAGAGGTCATCGCCCGCGACCGAATACTTCTTCCCGAACTCGAAGTCCCAGATCGTGCCGAAGGGTGTGACCTCCGCTCCAGTGCCTGCCGTCGTGGGAATCGCCCCTACCGGCAATGCGTTGATCCCGGAAGCGAAAACCTCCGCACTCCTGAAGTGGTCCGTTAATGTCACGTTGCCGGGTTGTGGCAGCACCCTTGCCAGCGCCTTCGCGGTATCGATGCTGCTCCCCCCTCCCAGTGCCACGATCCCATCGATACCGAGCGACCTGAGCCGGACCGCCTGGGCATCCACGTCACGGACATCCGGATTCGGCTTGACATCATCGAGAACCGCCACCAGCCGTGTACCCATGGAAAGCCGGATCCGCTCGACAACCCCGCGACGAGTAAATCCCGGGCTGGTCACCAGTGCCATGCGCTGGAAGTCGATATGGTCGGCCAGAGCTGCCGAACTTCCAGCTGCGGCCACTACCCGCACCGGATTGCGATAAGTCCAATTTGTCACGGCCTACCCAAGTACAGTCATCGATAATTGATATGTGCGAAGCACCCTAGCCTCAACCAGGATGCGCTTACACGCCCAGCTTCTTCATCAGGACGTCACGGTTTTCCACCGGGCCGGATTTCGGACGCCCGAGGTCATCCCGCGCTCCCTTGTTCACGCGGATCTCAAGAAGCACCACACCGTCCCGACCCGCCAAAGCAGAAAGTGCAGCCTGGACACCGTCCGGCTCGGCAACCGAAATCGCATCGCAATAGCCGCAGGCCTTTGCCACACCCACCAGATCCATTTCGAAACCAACCGTTGGCTGGCCGCCCACAGAGTCATGCGCGCCATTGTTGATCACCACATGGACGAGGTTGCGCAATGCGGACTGGCCCATGATCGCCAGCGCACCCATGTGCATCAGCACCGAGCCATCACCATCCATGCAGACAATGCGGCGATCCGGTTGACGCCGGGCCACGCCCATCGCGATCGACGCGGTATGGCCCATGGCGCCCACCGTGAGGAAATCGCTCCCCTGCCCATCACCACGGGCGGCGCGGTATTCGTACAGCTCGCGCGAGGTCTTTCCCGTGGTGGCAATCACCACGTCGTCCGCACCGAGAGCATCCACGACGCACTTCACTGCCGCTTCCCGGTTCATCGGGAAATCGGTGACCACGTCCTTCTGCAGGGCGTATTTTGCGAACGCCCCCTTGCGTACCAGCAGTGCGACCGGAGCCATCCGTTCGCGCATCAATGTACTGGCCCTGGCGATCACCTCGCCGGCATCCTCCATGCCGGCATCAAGCTCGAACCACGGCACCTCCATGGCGTCGAGCATGGCGGTCATCACCCTGCCCTGCTTGACGTGCTGCGGCTCGTCCTTGACGCCCGGCTCACCCCGCCAGCCGATCAGCAGCAGCATCGGGATGCTGTAGACCTCCTCATCGGCCAGCGACAGCAGCGGATTGACCGCATTGCCCAGGCCGGAGTTCTGCATGTAGACCAGCGCCGGCTCGCCGGTGCCAAGGTAGTGCCCCGCTGCCAGCGCGATGGCATTGCCCTCGTTGGCGGTGATCACATGATCCTCGCTCGGCGCATGGTCGGTGACGTAGGCGCAGAAGTCGGCAAGCAGGGAATCGGGCACGCCGGTGAACAGGCGCACGCCCTGATCGCGGAACTGTTGGAATACCGTTGCCGGCTGCAACATCACTTGGTCCCCGGGATCAGTTCGAGGATGTCCTTGATCGACAACAGCTTGGAGTCGATTTCCTTGGACCGTCCGTGTTCCAGGATCGAGCGCGCCGCATCCATCATCGCCGGGTAGGCCGCGCGCAGCAGGTGGTTCGCGTAGATGACGACCTGTACGCCGTGGTCAATCAGCTCGCGCTCTGTCACCTGGTTGTAGCTGGACGGGACTACGATGAGGGGGGGGCGCTGTTCGAGCTTTGCGTAGCGCGAACAAAATTCGAAGATCTCGTCCGGCTCCTTCCTCCGGCTGTGGATCAGGATGCCGTCCGCCCCCGCCTTGATGTAGGCGTCGGCGCGGGTGATCGCATCCTCGATCCCCTGGTCCAGGATCAGGCTCTCGATGCGAGCGACGATCATGAAGTCATCGGTGACCTGTGCGGCCTTGCCGGCACGGATTTTGTCGCAGAAACCCTCGATGGTGTCCTGCGTCTGCGGCACTTCGGTGCCGAACAACGAGTTCTTCTTCAGCCCGACCTTGTCCTCGATGATCGCCACCGAGACCCCGAGCCGCTCCAGCGTGCGCACGGTGAACTGGAAGTGCTCCAGCTTGCCGCCGGTATCGGCGTCATAGACGATGGGCTTGGTGGTGACTTCAAGGATATCGTGCAGTGTGTGGGTGCGCGACGTGACGTCGACGGCTTCGATGTCCGGCTTGCCCTTGGCGGTGGACTCGGTAAGGCTGCTGCCCCACATGCCATCGAACTCACGACGCCCGTCGGGCCCGTCGAAATGCGCGTTCTCGACGATCAGGCCGGTCAAGCCGTTGTGCGCCTCCATCAACCGCACCAGCGGCTTGGCCTCGAGCAGGCGACGGAACTTGTTGCGGCGAATATCCGGCGTGGTGCCGATCTCGCGCAGTGCCTTGTTCAACTGGGTGGAGGAAATGCCGTCGGTGTAACCCACTTCCACCAGCTCCCCTCCCCATTGCGCGAGGGTATCGATCACGGCTTGACGGACCTTGCTCTGCACGCCTTCACGCCAGTCGTCGCCATGGACAACGTAGTCCGGCTTGTACTGCATCAGGTTCGGCACGTAGTCCAGGGTCTCCTGCGCCACCACGCGGCTCACGCCCTTGAGCTGTTCGACCACCTGGCGGCGCTGTTCGAACGTCATATAGGGAAGCCGCTTGTAGCTGGCGATCGCGCGATCGGTCAGCAGCCCCACAGTCACCTCACCCAGTTCGGCGGCTTTCTGGATGACATTCAGGTGTCCTGGATGCACCAGGTCCGCGCTCATCCCCACATAGACGCTCTTGCCCATTCATTTCCCTCGTGAAAACTGATTGATCCGGAAAACACGATCCGGTATTCGCTCCGTAGGCCGGATTCGATCCGCCACGGGTCCAATTCACCGCACCCTTGCCTGCGTCAGGGGCCACCGGACGGCACAGAGCCGAACAGCCTTGCCGCCTCCCGCATGCACCCGCCCCGATCCCACTCCGGGATGACGTGGCCTTCGCCGGACAACGTATCAGGCGGCTCGAATGTCACCTTGCCTGCACGGATACCAGTGGCCCGCAGATGCGTCGCGAACTCTAGCACGCGTGGATAGAGCAGGTGGATGTGCTCGCACTCGGCCCGGTCCTGGGCATGAAGCAGGTCGATACCCGAAGTCTCCAGCAAATCCTGAATGCGCCAATCGATCTGCCAATGGGACAGCGAGGCGACATCGAATGAACGCATCTGACATAACGCGATGCGCCCTTCGCCCTCCAGCATGTCGCGGATACGACTTGCGAAATATTCGGCGACCGCCCCTTCCAGGCAGTAGTCGGCCACGACCACCAGCCGATAAGAGCGCGGATCCGGCTCTGCCTTCCGATCGGGCAACATCGAGGCCGGAACGGTGAAACGCCGCTCCCCCGCCCCGGTCAGCCGCGCGCCGCCCGGCGCCTGGACCAGCCCACGGTGCCAATGCCGCCACGCGGACTCATAGCAGCGACGCTCGAAGGACACATACCCCCGGCCCAGGGTGCCGCTGGTCAGGGACGAGCGGTGCACCCGTCCAAAGGACAGTGGCATCGCCCCCACCACGTCCAGCTCCCGGCCAAAAACCAGCTCCAGCCGCTTGTAGAATTCATTGTCGGCGCCATAGCGCACCTCGTCCCACTGTCCAAGCGCCGCCATCACCGGCGCACGGCGGAACATCAGGGACGACAGGTTCGGATACACCAGGTGCCCACGCATGCTGAAGCGCTGGACCCGCAGGTCCGGAAGGACCCTGGCCCAGCGCGACAGGTTGCCGATCCGGCCCGGGTGCCGGCGCAGCTGTTCCACCTGCAGTTCGATCTTTCGCGGATGCGACCAGTCGTCGGCATCGTGGCAGGTGACGAATTCGCCGCGCGCCTCGGCCAGGCCCAGGTTGCGGGCACGGTAGGTCCCACCGTTGCGCTCGGCCCGCAGCAGGCGCACCCGCGGATCCTTGGCCGGCCAGTCCTCCAGCCGGGCGAACTCCGCTTCGGGGCTGCCATCGTCGACCACGATCAGTTCCAGTTCCGGCCAGGTCTGGGCCAAGACCGAGGCGATCGCCGTGTCCGCCGCGCTTCCGGCGCGATAGACCGGCATGACGATGCTGACCAGCGGCAGCCCTGATCGCCGGGAGACCGGGGCGACGCAGTGCAGGCGGTCGATGGCTGCCGCGTGGGCATCGCGCAACGCCAGGGGCTCCAGCCCCTGGGCCGCAAGCAGCCGGTTCATCGGCGCCAGGGAAGCTGCATCCGCTCCGGCCTGGGCGAGATTGCCCGCCAGGCAAGCGTGGTCCCAAGGCGCCCGCTCGCGCAGGCCGGATCGCGCGAGCCATTCTTCGGCCTGCCGCTTCCTCCCCAACCCATCGAGCAGGTCGATGAACTGGATATGGTCCACCGCGTCCCAGCCGGGACCACCGAAAGCGTCCACGTGCCAGCGGTACAGCGCGGCGGCCAGTGCCGGATCACCATCGAACAGGCATTGGCCTGCGAGGGTCCTGGCCAGTGCCAGGGTCGCATCCGCCTGCCGGCACCGTTGCACCAGCGCGGCGGCGGCGCTGCCGGCTCCAGCCTCCCCCATCCATGCCTCGACGTCGCCATCGCCGGTCGCCATCACCGCGAGCATCGCGCGCGCAGGCAGCGAGCGCTCCATCAGGGCAACGCGCTGCAGTGCCTGCAGTCCCGGGAGCATCGCCGCAGCACCAGCCCGCTCTTCCGCCTCGCGACCCGATCGCCAGCGCGGAAGGATCGCTTCGACTTTCCGCCAGCCGGCCGTCAAGCGCCACGAGCTGCTGGCCTGCAGCGCGGTCGCATGCCGGTGCCGGGCCACCGCCTCGTACTCGCTTGCCTGCAGGAGCAGCCGCAAGGCCTCGATGCGCCGGCGCGCACGTCCCAGTTCTTCCCGTCCTTCGTCCGGAATCCGCTCCATGCCGCGCCGTTCTCAGACGAACACGCTGGAGCCGGCATCCGCCGATGGGCCGCACTCGCGTGACTGGCCCCGCAGCTCCTCGCTGCCGCTCCTCCAGGTATGGAATTCGGGGCGCTCACTGCGGAACAAGGCGAAGTTGAACCCGTCGGCCGCCAGTACCGCCAGGTCGTGTTCGTGACAGCGCTGCAGGAAATCGGAGTCGCATCCCCGTCGGCGGCGTTCGCAGAACGGCACCTGCCGCAGCACCTCGGCGCGCCCCAGCAGGGTGCCACCGGCCAGCAGAGGGAGCCCATGTCCCGGCTGCCATACCCGCAGCGAGCGCTGTTCCATCCAGGAGGGCATCCAGTGCAGCCGATCGCCCTTCTCGGAATGGACGAACGCGATCGGCTTGCCGATGACCGGTGCGTCGCTGACGCGGCGATAGAGCATCAGGTCGGACAGGTAGTCCGGTCCATACAGGTCGTCATCGTCGATCTTGGCCCAGTACGCCGCATCGGTCTGGGCGAAGGCGAAATTGAGGCAGGCGCCCAGGCTGTGGGTGGCACCCAGCTGGAAGATGCGGATCCGCTCGCCGGGACGGACCAGCGCACGTGCCGCCGCGACATCTCCCTCGCCGTGCAGGACCACGACCAGCTCCCGGTTCGGGTAACGGTCGTTGCGGAAACGTTCCAGGCAGCGGGGCAACAGCTGTGGCCGCATCGTCACCAGCAGGCAGGCCACGCTGGGCGCAGGTTCGACAAAGCCCGGCGCCGGCAGCTCCAGCGCCGTGGCGATGTCCTGCAACCGATCCGCCAGGCAATGCGCCGACACGACCTGGCGGAATCCGGCATGCGCCTGGCGGGCCCGCAGCAAGGGGTCGGCCAGGAGCGCCTTCAGCGACGCCGCCAGCGTCTGCGGCGCCCCGCGGCAGGGCAGCCCGGGCGCCCATTGGTCACCCTCGCCGCTCCACGCCGTGATCGCCCCGCATGCGGCCGAACGCAGCAGTGCCTGCCATTGCGTCCACTCCGGCTGCAGCCGGGCGGCCGTGAACAACTCGGCACCGAACACACGGCCCAATGCCGCGCGCTCCATCACCCCGATGCGCCCCAGCATGCGGTCGCGATACGCGGGACAGTCCTCCAGCCGCTTGACCGCCACGTCCCAGACGCTCTCGGTGATGCGCAGCTGCGCCCCCATCGCGACCAGCAACGGGTCCTCCGCAGCCTGCTCCAGCAGCTCCCACCACCCGTCGTAGAGCGCCAGCCCACGCGACCGGTTCGAGGCATCGAGCAACGGCAGCGGCCGCAGCGGGTTGTACACCATCGGCTGCACCGCCGCGGGCAACACCATGATCCGGGCGTCCGGTGCATCGGCACGCAATCGCGCACTCGACGCCTCATCGATGGCGCCGACCAGGTCTGCCTGTGCGGCCAGCCAGGCGAAATGTGCATGGTCGTCGCTGCCGGTACGGAACCAGACCACCACCGGCAGGCCGACGGTGCGGCAGTGCCGCAGCATCCGCTCCAGCTCAGGTCGCGTGGCACCGTCCTGGGTCAGCGCGAAACGCCATTGGCCCCGCACCGGCTGCCATACGGTCTCGATCAGCAGGAAGGCGAACCGGCCCGGCTGCAGCTCCTCTCGCCAGCCGGATTCCGATACCGGGGTGACCCGGGCGTCGAACATCAGTTCGCCGAGCAGCCCGCCACTTCCCACGAAGGCGATGGACGGCGCGTCGGCGCGGCGCCCTGCATGGTGTTCTCCGGCGTCCGCCTCCCCCGCCGCCATGTCCGACAGCGTTCCAAGTACCACCGGGTCCAGCAGGGAGCCCATCGCTGCCGCGCAGTCCAGCAACCGGTGACTGCTGTTCTCGTCGCTTTCGCCCTCACACCGGATCGCGCTGGCCGGAATCCCCGGTACGAGCGCCTTCACGCTGGCGATGCGGCTCGACACGCCAGCATCCGCGCCCCGCTGCGGGCTCGCCGGCTCTTCGCGCCCCCCAGCACGATCGCCGTCTCCCTCGTCATCCACGCCGGGCTTGGTCCGGCGGCTGCGGACCGCGCCGCCCGGCGCAGGCAGCCCCCGCAGACGCAGGGCCAGGCTGCGCAGTGGCGCAGTAAGGCGCCAGGAAGTGCTGGCGAGGATCGCTTCCTCCTGGCGACGCTGCTGTTCAAGCTCGTGCTGGCTCTGCCTCAGGCGCCGCTCCAAGCGTGCGATTTCCGCCCGCGCCTCGACAAGTTCGTCGTCGTCCGCCATACGCCTGTCTCCTTCAACCCGCATCGGCCGCACGGGCAGCCATACCATGCCGCGCCAGCCCCTGCCGGGAAACCACTTCCTGCAACACGATCGCCAATCGCCGGCCTCGCGCCGAGTGCGCGTATTCCGCGACCGGCGCAAGCTCCAGCCCCTGCCCCAGCAGGCCCTGCCGCTTGCGCTCCACCAGGCCGGCCAGCAGCACCGACAGCGGCTCGGTTTCGGCGGCGCACAACCAGCCCCGGTTGAAGCCGCGCAGCCAATCCGCCGCGGCATCACCAGCCCCGGTATCCAGATGCAGGATCGGCCGCTCGAATCCCAGGTATTCATAGAGCTTGGCGGGTATCTGCGCAGGCAGGCCCCGGTTGCCGATGTTCACCAGGACGTCGGCATCCCGCTGCATGGCCTGCACCTGCGCGTGCGGCAGTGATCCCAGTATGCGCACCCGGCCCGCCGCCGCCGCGGCTATCGCGGCCTCGCCACCGGTGGGAGGGTCGGGCACCACAAGGGTCAACCGTACTCCCGGCGTCGCGGCCACCGCCTGCAGCAAGGGCGTCGGATCGCGATAGCCGTACAGGCGCCCGGCATACAGCAGCTCGAGCCTGCCCGGCACCCTGTCCAGCTCGCCAGCATGCGCCGGCAGCACGATGCGGTCGTCATAGCCATTGGCAAGGATAGGGCAGCGGGCGCGGTCCTGGCCATGTCGTGCGACCAGCAGTTCGCGCGTGGCTTCGGTGGTGACGATGACCGCATCGGCTTCGGCGGACACGCGCTTTTCAAGCGCCCGCGCCCGCGCCTTCCAGCGCGCGGGGGTATAGACCGCATCCACCGGATCGCCGAGGTCGGCCACCCAGGCGGCCCCCAGGCGGCGCGCCTGCAGGCCCAGGGGCAGCGTGGAGGCCGGCTCATGCGATGTCACCACCACATCGGGCTTCACCTCGGCCAGCAGGCGGCGCAGCCCGGCGCGGGCCCAGGGGGTCCATTCCGCACGCACGTCGGGAAACAGGAACCAGCCTGCGACCTGCTTGAGCCGCTCGACCGCATGCCCGCGCCAGTTGAGCTCTATGCCGGAGGGAGCGCCCCCTTGCGTGGGCGCGGACTGTGAGGGCACCGCGATGCCCTGCCGGGCACGGCGCCGGCGGGACCTGCCCACCAGCCAGCCACAGGGACCGGCAAAGGTGGTGTGCAGGACCACCCGCCCGGGCCCCGCGGGGAACTCGATGCCCGGCTGTCCCAGGTCCGGCAGCAGCACATGCACGTCATGGCCCAGAAGCACCAGTTCGCGCACCAGGTAACCCCAGCGCAGCGCGCGTGGCGACCGGCTCGGCGGGAATTCGTAGGCCACCAGCAGGATGCGCATCCTCAGCCAGCCGCCTTGCCCTTGCCTTGCGGTCCCGCGATGCCTGCCGGCGCAGGCGCGACATCACCCGTGGCGACCGCCGCCGGGCCGGCTTCCACGATTTCACCCTTCGCTGCATCGGCGGCACGGCGCGCCAGGATGGCCAGCTTCTTGGCGCGCTTGGCCGCCTTCGCCAGCTTCTCGGCCTTGGCCTCGTCCCGCGCTGCCTTCTTCGCCAGGTCGACCGGCGAGCTCGGGGGCGGATACAGCTTGCGGTAGGCCGCCAACGCATCGTCCACGCTGCCGTCGAAGACGACCTTTCCCTGGTCGAGCAGCAGCCCGCGGTTGCACAGCTTCTTCAGCAGCGCATCATTGTGGCTGGCGACCACCACGATCTTGCTGCCCTCCACCCGCCCCATCATCCGCTCGCGGGCGCGCTTGACGAACTGCGCGTCACCCGCGCCGAACCATTCATCCAGCAGGATGATGTCGGTATGGATGGCCGTCGAGATGGCGAATCCCAGCCGCATGCGCTGGCCGCTGGACAACGTGAGCAGGCGGCGGTTGGCGACTTCGCCCAGGCCGGAGAACTCCAGCACCGGCTCGACCAGGTGCCGGATGTCGTGCGGCGGCATGCCCATGGCCGTGGCACGCAGGAAGATGTTCTCCATGATCGTGGCTTCAGGGTTGAAGCCCAGGCCGATGCTCAGCAGCGCCTGCCGCGAACCGCGCGCCTCCACCGTGCCGCTGGTGGGTTCGAAAGCGCCCGCCAGCACCCGCAGCAGCGTGCTCTTCCCCGCGCCGTTGCGGCCGATAAGGGCCACCCGCTCGCCTTCGCGGATGCTGAAGGTCAGCCCGTCCAGCAGCGTGGCGAAGCGGCGCTTGGGAACCGCGGTGGCGGCCCCCAGCAGGGTCGACAGCCAGGAGGATGCGGTTTTCTCGGGTTGCACGTAGTACGGAACGACCAGCGACGCATCGCGCACGTCGATCGATACGCCCGGCGCTGCCCGCTCAGATCCAGATCGGGACATAGCGCGAGTACCTGCGGCAGAGGAAAAGAGCGAGCAGCCATCCCAGCACCGTGAGTGCCAGGACATAGAGCAGCGTCGATGCTTCGGGCATCCGCCCGAACAACGGCTCGCGGACGATCTCCAGCATGTGATAGGCGGGATTGAGCCTGACGATCTGTCCGCCAAGGCTGTCCGCCGGGTAGCGGCTTCCCTCCCAGATGATCGGCGTGAACAGGAAGCCGACCATGAGGATCGTATTGATCAGGTGCGACAGGTCGGGCAGGCGCGCCCCCAGGATGCTGAGGCTGTACCCCAGCCACAGGAGGTTGAGCAGCACGATGGGGACGGTGACGAACAGGCTGAGGATGGCCACCGGCGGCACCGCCGAGGACCAGAACAGCACGACCAGCATTCCGAGCATCGACGAAACGAAGTAGAACACCGATTTGGCGATCGACTTGAGCGTGTAGTCGGTGAGCTGGGTGTTGCCGTCCAGGATGAACGACTTGTTGCTGCGCAACGCGGTCACCGAGTCGGTGAGCACCATCACCATCAACCGCCACACCGCATAGCCCATGCCCAGGTGCACCATGTAGCTGGGCAGGTCGCGATGGAAGATCCTGGCGTAGATCGGGCCGGTGACGAGCATGAACATCGCGACCGGGGCCAGCAGCCAGAACAGCCCGAGGCGGCTGCGGCGATAACGGGTGACGATATCCAGCCAGCTGGAATAGGCCCAGAACTCGGGCTTGCGTATGCTCTTAGCGAACTGGGAAAAAAGCTGGGCGCTCATCGTGTGCCGGGACCCTCCCCTGCCGGACGGGTCCGGCTCACGCGAGCGCCTCCGCCAGGTCGGCGCGCAGGTCCTCCACGTCCTCGACCCCCACGCTCAGGCGCACCAGCGCATCGCTGATGCCCAACTGCGCGCGGCGTTCGGCCGGGATCGAGGCATGGGTCATCACCGCCGGATGGTTGACCAGGCTCTCCACGCCGCCCAGCGATTCGGCCAGGGTGAACAGCTCGGTGCGCTCGCAGAAGCGCTTGGCGGCGTCGAAGCCGCCCTTGAGGACGATGGAGACGATGCCGCCGAAGCCGTCCATCTGCCGCGCCGCCAGTGCGTGCTGCGGGTGCGAGGCCAGGCCGGGATAGATCACCTTCTCGATGGCCGGCTGGGTTTCCAGCCACTGCGCCAGCGCCTGGGCATTGGCGCAGTGCGCCTTCATCCGCAGCGGCAGGGTCTTGAGGCCGCGCAGCGCCAGGAAGCTGTCGAACGGGCCCTGCACGCCGCCCGCCGAGTTCTGCAGGAACGCCATCTGTTCGGCCAGTTCGGCGTTGTCGCCGACCACCACCATGCCGCCGACCATGTCCGAGTGCCCGTTGAGGTACTTGGTGGCCGAATGCAGCACCAGGTCCGCCCCCAGCGCCAGCGGCCGCTGCAGCATCGGCGACGCAAAGGTGTTGTCCACCACCACGATCAGGCCATGCCGCCTGGCGACGGCGGCGACCGCGGCGATGTCCACGATCTTCAGCATCGGGTTGGTCGGGGTCTCGATCCACACCATCCGGGTCTTGGGCGTGATCGCCGCCTCGAACGCCGCCAGGTCGGTCAGGTCCACGAACCCGAAATCCAGTCCGGCGGTGCGCCGGCGCACCCGCTCGAACAGGCGGAAGCTGCCGCCGTAGATGTCGTCCATCGCCACCACGTGGCTGCCGGCGTCCAGCAGCTCGATGACGGTGGCGCTGGCGGCCATGCCCGAGGCGAACGCGAAGCCGCGGGTGCCCCCTTCCAGCGACGCCACGCAGCGCTCATAGGCGAAGCGGGTGGGGTTGTGGGTACGCGAATACTCGAATCCCTGGTGCTCGCCCGGGCTGGACTGGGCGTAGGTCGAGGTGGCGTAGATCGGCGGCATGACCGCGCCGGTGCTCGGGTCCGGGGACTGCCCGCCATGGATGGCCAGGGTGGCAAGCGAAAGGCTGTCCGCGCCGTCCCGGCTGCGTGATTGCTGATCCGTCATGGTGCTTTCCGGCTAAAGGGGTGGAATTTTACCAGCACGGCCTGAACCGGCCATGCCGGGGGCCGCAGCCTACTGGACGCGGCGGCGCAGGTAGTTCAGCAGGTCGATCCGGGTGATGAGCCCGAGGAAGCTGCCGCCTTCCATGACGATGGCCACCTGGCCACGGTCGAACACCGGCAGCAGGGCCTCCACCGGGGACTTCACGTCCAGGCGGTCGAGCTTGCTGACCATGGCGATGGCCACCGGGTCGCGGAAGCGCGCCTCGTCGCCGTAGACGTGCAGCAGCACGTCGCTCTCATCGATGATGCCGACCAGGCGGTCGCCGTCCAGGACCGGCAGCTGCGACACGTCGTACAGCTTCATCCGCTGGTAAGCGGTGGTCAGCAGGTCGTTGGGGCCCACCACCACGGTGTCGCGGGCGCTGTAGGGCCGCAGGATCAGGTCCCGCAGGTCGCCGTACTGGCTGCGCTCCAGGAAGCCGTTGTCGAGCATCCAGTAGTCGTTGTACATCTTCGACAGGTACTTGTTGCCGGTATCCGGCACCAGCACCAGCACCTTCTTCGGCGTGGTCTGTTCGCGGCAGTACTTCAGCGCGGCGGCCAGCAGGGTGCCGGTGGACGAGCCACCGAGGATTCCCTCCTTCCCCAGCAGCTCGCGCGCGGTGTGGAAGCTCTCGGCGTCGCTGATGGCGTAGGCACGGGTCACCCGGCTGAAGTCGGAGATCGTCGGCAGGAAATCCTCGCCGATGCCTTCCACCAGCCAGCTGGAGGACTTCTCGCTGAGCGTGCCTTCATTGATGTATTCGGCGAGGATCGACCCCACCGGGTCGGCCAGGACCAGTTCGGTCGCCGGCGACAGCCGGGCGAAGGCCCGCGACAGGCCGGTCATGGTGCCCGAACTGCCGCAGCCGAAGACGATGGCGTCCAGTTCCCCGCCCATCTGCTCGATGATCTCCGGCCCGGTGCCGAATTCGTGCGCGGCCGGGTTGTCGGGGTTGCCGAACTGGTTGATGAAGTACGCCCCGGGGGTACGTTCGGCGATGGCCTGGGCCAGGTCCTGGTAGTACTCGGGGTGGCCCTTGGCCACGTCCGAGCGGGTGAGCACCACTTCGGCCCCCATCGCCTTGAGGTTGAAGATCTTCTCGCGGCTCATCTTGTCCGGGACCACCAGCAGCAGTTTGTAGCCCTTCTGCTGCGCCACCAGCGCCAATCCCAGCCCGGTATTGCCGGCGGTGCCTTCCACCAGGGTCGCGCCCGGAGCGATGTCACCGCGCTTTTCCGCCGCCTCGATCATCGACAGGCCGATGCGGTCCTTGATCGACCCGCCCGGGTTGGCGCTTTCGAGCTTGAGATACAGCTCGCAGACGCCGGTGTCCAGGCGCTGCGCCTTGACGATCGGCGTGCGCCCGATGAGTTCGAGTACGGAAGAATGGATTGCCATCGATATGCTTGTGAATCGCGCCGCCGGGCGGCCGGACCACGATTATCCGATGGTTATGGTGGAAAGTCAGGCAAGCGCGCCATCACCGCCCCAGGCGCCGCAGGCCAGGGGGTCCGACGAGGAAACCCCCTTCGCCCGCGGCAGTAACGTGTCAACGGGGGGAAGGTTCAGTTGAGCCGTTCTTCATAGATGCGCAGCAGCTTCTGCTTTGCGAGCAACTTCTCGCGCTTCATCTGCCCCAGCGTCGCATCGTCGATCGGGAGTACGCCCAGCTCGGCATCCATGCATTTCTTGTTCAGCTTTCTGTGCTGTTGATACAGCTGCTTGAACTCCGGGTTGGCCTTGATCAACGCATCGATCTCGCTCTGTGGCTGCCCTTCGAACATGACTACCTCCTATGTGCGCAAACGCAAAACGCCCCGGCCGGAGGGCTCGGGGCGCTTGCGGGATGGAGAGGCCCAGGCGGCACGGGAAGCCCGAACCCCCGCCCCATTCCGGCCCGACGGCCGGATGTTGCCTGGAACTGGTTCGTGCCGCTGCTGCACCGGCCTGGCCCTCCGCTGTCCGGGCAGCGAAAGTGCTGCCCGGACAATTGACCCTACGCCTGAAAAAAGGTTCCGGCAAGGCAGCGAAAAGGGATGGGTCAGGTGCATGAATACCTACGCATCGGCGGCGACAGCGGCCCCGTTGGACGTGGCCCGCGACGCACTCCTCGATGCGGGTTTCCCGTTCCACGCGGTCAGCAAACTGACTGCACAGAACCCGCGTCCGGCGCCGATGCCGACGCTGTCGGGCGGGCACGTCGAGTGGTCCATCCACGCTTGCGCACCCTTCCAATCCGATATATCGTCTTCGCGGATCCGATATATCGAAAACCATGTCCTCACGCCTGCTCACCCCGCCCTCGCGCCCCCGCACCCGCCCGCTCGGCCGGGGCGACCTGCGCCTGCTGCTGCTGGCGCTGCTGGGACAGGCCCCGCGCCATGGATACGAGCTGATCCAGCTGGTCAGCGAGATGTTCTCGCGCGTCTATACCCCCAGCGCCGGCTCGGTCTACCCGCTGCTGGCCGATTTCGAGAAGCAGCGCTGGGTGACCGCCGAGGAACAAGGCGGCCGCAAGCGCTACCGCATCACGTCCCTGGGCCAGGCGCAGCTGAAACTGCGTGGCAGCGACGTGGAGGATGCCCAGTTGCGCGCGCGCTACAGCGCGCGCGCGATCAGCAAGGCCAACCTCCCGCTGCCGGTCCGCACCGCGATGCAGCGCTTCACCCACGCGCTCATGGAGCGCCACGGGCGCTGGCAGGACGTCGATGCCGAGCACGTCGCGCAGTTGCTGGAGCAGGTCGCCGACCTGCTGGCCCTCGACAAGCGCGACGCATGACCCCTTTCCCCACGACCCAGCCAGACGCCTCCAGCCAGGTCACCACGGCGCTCCGCGCCAACCGACCACAGGTACTGCCATGCGATCCCACGAAAACAGGATGGTCCAGCTCACTCCCCGCTTCCGCCAGCTGCAGGTGCTGCGCAGCGAGCGCCTGACCCCGAACATGCAGCGCATCGTGCTCGGCGGCGAGGCGCTGGCCGGCTTCCACAGCCCGTCGCCGGACGATCACGTCAAGCTGTTCTTCCCCAACACCGAAGGCGCCTTCGTGTTCCCGGAGCTCACCGCGTCGGGCCCGCGCTGGCCCGAGGGCCTGCCGCCGTCGCCCGCCCGCGACTACACCCCGCGCTTCCACGATGCCGACGCCGGCGAGCTGGCGCTGGACTTCGTGCTCCACGGTCACGGCGTCGCTTCCACCTGGGCCGCCAAGGCCAAGCCCGGCGACCCGCTGGTGGTGGCGGGCCCGCGCGGATCGCACCTGGTCGCCGAGGACTACGACGCCTATGTCCTGATCGGCGATGAAACCGCCTTGCCGGCGATCGCGCGGCGCCTGGCCGAATTCCCGGCACATGCCCGGGTTGAGGCGCTGATCGAGATCCCCGAGGAGGGCGACCGCCAGCCCCTGCCCAGCGCCGCCCAGGTGCGGGTGTCGTGGCTGGAGCGCAATGGCGTCGATCCGGCCACCAGCACCCTGCTGGAGGACGCGCTGGTGGACTTCGAGGCGCCCGAGGGCGATGCGTTCTACTGGATCGCCCTGGAATCGCGGCGTGCGCGGATGATGCGCAAGTTCGTGGAGGGCCACCTGAGCGTGCCCAAGGACTGGATCCGCGCAACCGGCTACTGGAAAGCCCACCCGGAGGACGCCGAGTAGCGGACGCCCACCGGTCCTTCCGCGGCGTCGCGTGGCAGCCGCGGACGGCCACCATTCCGGAAACACCGGCCTGTCCGCCGGCCTGATTCTCCCTGGCCGGCGTGCCCCTTGACGGTCGCGCCGCGGCGCCCGTCCGGAACGCCCGCGCGCATCCGCCGTCGCGGCTATTGCACCGCTTGCCGGCCCGTGCCGAACAGCCAGGTCACTCCCAGCATCGGCCCGCCCTGGCTGAAATCCAGGCGGCGGCCGCCGTCGCGGTAGTCCACGCTCAGGTGCCGGTAGCCCAGGGACAGGTGCAGGTTGTCGAGCGCGGCGTAGTTCACCGCCCCGAGCAGCTGCCAGGTCGAGCGCGAACCGACGCCGAAACCGCCGGTATCGCCGTAGACGAGCGTCGACCAGCGCGGCGCCAGCGACTGCCGCCAGCGCGCGGCGACGATGGGGTCGGTGAACGACGAATTGGAATGCGCCTTCACCAGTCCCGGCACCTCGACCGTGGCCTTGATGTCCCAGTTGCGCAGGCCGCCCATGAGATCGACGCTGGCAGCCGCGGTCGGCGTCCAGTTGTAGCCGCCGGTCACGGTCAACGAGGTCTGCCGCACCTTGGCCCGCGCCGGCAAACCGATCGGCAGCGTACCGCTGCTGGAGACGGACGCGTGGCTGAAGTCGGCCTGCAGCACGAAGCGGTCGCGGCGCGCGGTACCGGTCACGAACGCGGCCGCGTCCAGATCATTGAGCAGCTTGGAGAACGGGCGGTCCACGTCCACCAGCGGCGCGCCGCTGAAGGGCCGCACCTGGCCGTCCAGGCCGGCCATCCACACATAGGGCGTCAGCTGGAACCGCCAGGCATCGGCCTCGGCCGCCTGCGCGTGGGCCGTCGATGCCAGGGCGCACAGGCCGGCCAGGACACAGGCGCCCGATGCGCGCCGGGAAGGAAAGTGAAGCATGCGGGGTATCTCCGTGGGTTCGGCCGCCGGCGACGGCGGCGCAGCAGTGTAGCCACGGGCCCTGGCCGGCGCACCGGCCGGGGCCCGCCGCGGGCGTCAGATGCCGAGGAACCGGAACGGCGCGGCGTCCTTGAACTGCGCGTTGGCCTCGCCCGAGTAGATGGTCCGCTGGAAACGCCCCAGGTCCAGGCGCTGGGTCCTGCCGGTCTCGGGAGTGAAGTCGATCTTCTTCAGGTCCACCCAGAACACGTTCGGGGCCAGCGCCGACTCGAAGAAATACAGGCCGCGCTTGTGGTCGGCGATCGTGCGCCAGCGGGTCGAGGCGATGTTCGGCTGGTTGGGCGTGGTGATGCCGTAGGGCACCGAGACGTTGCGGATCACGCTGAAGGCCGAGGCGATGGATTCCACCGGGTCCTCGGACTTGGGCAGCGCATTGACGTAGAACGACGCCCGCGCGAAGCGGTCCGCAGCGCGGTTGGTGCCCGGCAGCATCACCGTGCCGCCGATGTTCTGCCAGTACTTGTCCAGCGCCAGCTGTTCTTCGAACACCGGCGAGTTGGTCATCACCTGGTAGTCGCGGCTGTGGTGGATGACCTGCCGGCCCTTGATGTACTCGATGATCGCGCTGTCGCCGCTGGCGTCGGACAGCGACAGGTGCAGGGTGGCCAGGCGGTCCTCGCCCGGCGCGCTGTCGGTGACCAGGGTGAACGGCTCGCGTGCCAGGGCCTTCACCGCCTCGTCCACGGTGGCGAAGCTGTCGAGCATGTACTGCGCCCAGGCGGAAATGCTCAGTCCGGGCTTGCCGCCATTGAGCTCGGGGTACTCCGATTCGGCCAGCCACAGGATGTTGGCGACCAGCCCGGCCTCGTTCATGCCGTCGGTGGTGGCGAAGTCATAGGCCCCGGCGATCACGCTGCCGTAGCGCGAGGTCCACTCCAGCGAGCGGGGGCCGGCCTCACCGCTGCGCTTCATGCCGCGCGGGAAAATCCACAGGTGGGTATCGGTATCCACCTTGTAGTCCATCGAGCGGCCGGTGATCACTTCGCCGTTGGCGCCATGGAAGACGAAGCGGGTGCAGGCATCCGCCTCCTGGCCAAGACTCAGTCCGCCCACGGCAAGCGCGATGCAGGCTGCGATGATGGATTTCCCCGGTTTTCCCATGGTCTGCAGCTCCCGTTCGGTTGTGTTCGCGTGTGGTTCGGTGGTCGATCCGCGCAAGCCTAGCAATCCCGCCTGCCGTCGACGATGAACGCTGCGGCTGCCGATCACGCAACGTGACCTCCGTCACCGATGGCGCCGGCACCCGGCACAGGACTGCTATGCTTCCGGCGGCCCCACCGGTTGCCTGCCATGACGATACTCTTCCGCCGCCTGTTCCGCCTTCCCGCCACCGCCCTGCTGCTCGCCACGGGCGTGTCCGGCTGCCTGACCACGCCCGGCCCGACCATCGCCGGCGACGGCCACTGCGATGCCTCGCAGCTGCAGTGGGCCCTGGGCCAGAGCGGTGACGAGGCCACCATGCGCCGGCTGGCACGCGAAAGCGGCGCCGGCCTGGTCAATCCGATCGGCCCGGCCACCGTGGTCACCCGGGACCTCCGCCAGGACCGCCTGCGGGTGTTCCTCGATGCGGCCAACACCATCACCGCGGTGCGCTGCGAGTAAGCGCACCGGCACAGGCTCCCGCCAGCGCCCGCTGGTCCCCGGCGCACTGCACCCTGACGCAATGGCCCCTCTGACGATCACGGCCCTGGAGGCCCTCCGGGAACGCCTGGCCGACGACACCGGCTGCGATGCCCTCCTGGCCGGATTCGCGTGCCCAGCAGTGCTGCGCGACGCGCTGCGGGCCGTGGTGCAGGCGCAATGGCACGGGCTGCAGGCCGAAACGGCGGTCTCGCAGGTGGCCGACATGCTGCGTCGCGACCAGAAGTTCGCCCCACCCGGACGGCCTTCGGCTCCCCTCGTGCAGCTGCGCCGGCAACAGGCCGCGGCCAGGCAGGCCATGTTGGCCGCCCGCCAGCGGCTGGCGCAGGCATCGCAGGCGTTCGTGCAGGCCAGCGGCCTGGCATTGAAGGCCGGGCAACCCCCAAGCGAAGCGGTCGCCGCCTGGCTGCAGGCGCAGTGCGCCCCAGCGGGCTGCGGCCGCAGCCGGCCCTGACGCAGAAGACCCGCCATGGGCGGGCCTTCTGCTGCGTACTACCGTCGCCGCGTGCCCGCAGGCACCGGCACGGCCTTAGCCGGCCTTCGGAATCGACGCCTCGGTGGTGATCCGCACGCGCAATTCATCGCTGACGGCCGGCGCATAGCCGCCCATGCCGAAATCGCTGCGCTTGAGCGTGGTGGTGGCATCGAAGCCCACCGACGGCACCTTGGCCATCGGGTGCTCGCCGGCACCGTTGACGGTCACGTCGAGCACCACCGGCCGGGTGACGCCCTTCACGGTCAGGTCGCCGGTGACGGTCAGCCTGTTGGTGCCGGCCGCTTCGACCTTGGTGCTCTTGAAGGTGGCGCTGGGGAAGGTGGCGGCGTCGAAGAAGTCGGCACTGCGCAGGTGCTCGTCGAACTTGGCCGTGAAGCTGTTCAGGCCCGACAGCGGCAGGGTCACTTCCACATGCGACTTGGTCACGTCGGCGGCATCGTAGACCAGGGTGCCATCGGCCTGGCCGAAGTGCGCGCTCGGATTGGAAAAGCCGAGATGGTTCCACTGCACCAGCACGTCGGTGTGGGTCGGATCGAGGGTGTAGGTGCCCGATGCCACGTCGACCGCCTTGGCCGGCTGGGCATCGGCCGCGGCCGCTGGCGGGGCGTCGGCAGCCGCCGGCGCCGGGGTGCCGGCCTGCTCGGAGCAGGCGGAAAGGGCGGCCACCAGGGCCAGGGGAAGCAGCAGCTTGGTAACGGTGGACATGGGTGTCTCCTGTGGTGTCGGAAGCTGGAGTGGGAACGGGTTCGGCGAGCCGCCCCCGTGGCACGGGGCGCGGCGGCCGGTCAGGCGATCCGGGCCGCCTCGTCGAACGACAGGCGCGGCAACCGCGGGAACAGCCCCGCCGGGTCGCCATGACCCAGGTTGGCGAGGAAATTGGTCTTGATGGCGGTGCCGGCGAAGAAGGCCGCATCCACCTTGGCGGCGTCGAAGCCGGACATCGGCCCCACGTCCAGCCCCAGCGCGCGCGCAGCCAGCATCAGGTAGGCGCCCTGCAGGCTGCCGTTGCGCAGCGCGGCCTCATGGCGCCCGTCGCGCGGGCCCTCGAACCACGACCGGGCATCGGTATGCGGGAACAGGTAGGGCAGCTTTTCGTGGAAATCCTCGTCGTACCCGACGATCACGGTCACCGGCGCGGCCAGGGTCTTGGCCAGGTTGGCTTCGGACAACGCAGGGGCAAGTTTCTGCTTGGCCTCGGCCGACTTCACGAACACGAAGCGCGCCGGCGTGCTGTTGGCCGCGGTCGGCCCCCACTTCGCCAGTTCGTACAGCGCGTGCAGCTGGCGGTCCTCGACCGGCCGGTCCTGGAAGGCATTCTGGGTGCGCGCCGTGCGGAACAGCTGGTCGAGCGCGGCGTCGGCAAGAACATCAGACATGGAAACTCCGTGATGGATTGGCTACGGTCGTGGTCTTGGCCGGGAGTCCCCGGACAATGCCACTGCAACAGTGCCCGCAGTGTAGAGCGCGGCGACTGTTGCAACACCAGGCCTCATTGAAACGAATCAATGCCATACGCGAAACGATCGACGCTTCCCTGGACGATCACCGACGGCCGCGCCGGCAACATGCGCCAGGCCGTGGCGTTGGCATCGGCGCTGCGCCTGGGGGGGCAGCAGCGCCTGCAGCTGGCGCCGCGCGCGCCCTGGCGGTGGCTGGCACCGCGCCTGGCGCCCGGGGCCGTGCGCGGCTTCGGCGACGCCTTCGAGCGGCTCGCCGGCCTGGTCTCGCCCGCGCTGGCCATCGGCTGCGGCAGGCAGGCCGCGGCCGCCCTGCGCCTGCTGGGCCGGCGCGGGACACGCACCGTGCAGATCCTCGACCCGCGCATCGATGCCCGTCACTGGGACCTGGTCGTGGTGCCCGAGCACGACCGCCTGCGCGGCGCCAATGTCCTGCCGCTGCTGGGCAGCCTGAATCCGGTGACCGACGAGTGGCTGGCCTGTGGCCGTGCCGCGTTCGCCAGCTTCGAGCAGCTTCCGGGGCCACGCACCGCCCTGCTGGTCGGCGGCCCCACCGACCACGCGCCCTGGCGGCAGGAGGACATCGCCCCCCTGCTGGCCGCACTGGCCACGCGCCTGCGCCAGGAAGGCGGCAGCGTGCTGGCGACCACCTCGCGCCGTACCCCGCGCCCGGTGACCCAGGCGCTGCTGCGGGCCTTCGACGACGTGCCCGGGGTGATCTGGAGCGATGGCGGCGACGGCAGCAACCCCTATGCCGGCCTGCTGGGCTGGGCCGACCGGGTGCTGTGCACCCCGGATTCGGTCAACCTGCTCTCCGAGGCCTGTGCCACCCGCGCCCCGGTCGGGGTCCTGCTGAGCCAGAAGGCCCGCGGACGGCTGCGGCACTTCCAGAACGCGCTGCGCGACCGTGGACGGCTCCTCGACGGGCTGCAGCTGCTGGACGTGGACCCGGACCACCCGGTGGAGCCCTTGCGCGAGACCCCGCGGATCGCCGCCGAGGTCGCGCTGCGGCTGGACCTCTGAGGCCGGCGGCCACGCGCCCGGCGCCCGTTCCGATACCGTTCCCGAAGCGCATGCGAGCATGCGGCCGATGAAACCCTCCTTCCTGTCCCTGTTCGCCGCCGGCCTCGCCCTGGCGGCGTCGGCCACGGCCACCGCGGCGCAGCCGCTATGCGCTCCCCGCTACCCTCCGCCGGCCACCATGGCCGCCATGTTCGACATGGCCGCGGTCACCGCCGACACCCTCGACGACCTGTCCGGCGTCGATGTCGCCCTCGCCGCGCGTGGCGGCCAGGATCTGAGCAAGTACGGCCTGCGCCACAGCCACCTGGCTTTCCTGGTGCGCAACGCCGACGGCGGCTGGGATGTCCTGCACCTGCTCAACCGCTGCAAGACCGACCAGTCGGACCTGTACCGCGAGGGCCTGGTGAACCTGGTCGGCGAAAGCGCGATCACCACCGACCTGCGCGTGGGCATCCCCACGCCGGCCGTGCAGGCCGCCTTGAAGTCCCTGCTGGACGGGGCCGCGCCGCGGGCGCGGGCGCTGCACCAGCCGCGCTACAGCATGCTGGCCTACCCGGGCAACGCCGGCTACCAGAACTCCAACCAATGGATCCTGGAAGTCACCGCCGCGGCCATGGCGCAGTCCGCCGGCGAACCGGCGCTGGACACCCGTGAACGCTCCCTGGCCTGGCTCAAGCAGCGCGGCTACGCCCCTTCGCGCTTGCACATCGGCATCGGCAAGCGCCTGGGCGCGCGCTTTTTCGCCGACAATGTGGCGGTCACCGACCACCCCGCCAGCGAGCGCATCTCCGGCAACTACTCGGTGGTGACCGTGGAGTCGGTCTTCGACTTCCTGCTTCGCAGCGGCGCCCTGGAGCGCGAGCTGGCGATTCCCCATCAAGGCGCAACGGCGCCCACCGCCTCCCCATCCCCCCAGGAGTCCACCCCATGACCTCCCTGCTCCGAAACAGCACCTTCGCCGTCATTGCCGCCACGGCCCTGGCCAGCGCGTTCCCGACCGGCGCCGCCCGCGCCTCCGACCACGACCTCAATGGCGGCTCCCGGGCATCCGTGCTGATATCCGGCTACAGCGCGGTGATGGTGGTGTCCGGCCCCCTGTTCCTGTCCGCGGCCGGCGCACGCGGTGCCGCCGACCTGTCCAGCGATTCGCGCGAGCGGCGTGACGAACGGGCACGGCGGATCGGGGCCGGGCCGCTGCCGGACATGCGGGTCAATTCCGTCGCCACCGCCGACGACGGCGGCCGCCGGGTCACCCTGGAGGATCCGCAGAACGCCGAGAACACCGCCACCCTGCAGTGGCCCAAGCGCGAGGACGACCCCGCCGCCGGCTTCAGCGAAGGCGCGATGGTCGCCTTCCAGCCCAGCCCCCAGGGCAGCGGCTGGATGGTCCGCGACGACACCGGTACCGCGCTGGCCTTCGTTCCCACCATCCAGACCGCCGACGAGAGCCGTACCCGGGTGCTCTGACCCTACCGCCGCCGTGCGCTTCCCGGCGCACGGCGGCGCCGGCTGCCCGTGAAGGGCGGTACCGCGCCGGCCCGTACAATGCCCCCCGGTCCGCGCTCCGCGCCGGCCCGTCCCTGTCCTCCTCCGCCTCCGCGCGGCGCCGACCGCGTCGCCCGCCATTGCCTACCGTGCCCCAGCCCCGCTCCCCCCGCTTCGCTCCCCTCACCCCGCTGTCATCGCTGCTGGCGGTCCTGGCGATGGGGGTCGTGGTGCTCGCCTCCAACGTGCTGGTGCAGTACCCGATCAACGACTGGCTCACCTGGGGCGCGTTCAGCTATCCGGTGGCGTTCCTGGTCAGCAACCTGATCAACCGCCGCTTCGGGCCGCACGCCGCGCGCCGCGTGGCCTGGTCCGGCTTCGCGGTCGCGGTGCTGCTCTCGGTCTGGGTCGCCACACCGCGCATCGCGGTGGCCTCGTGCTCGGCCTTCATCGTCGCGCAGTTGCTGGACATCACCGTGTTCGACCGGCTGCGGGCCGGCAACTGGTGGCGTGCGCCGATGGTCGCCACCAGCTGCAGCGCCACCGTGGATACCGCGATCTTCTGGTCGGTCGCGTTCGCTGGTTCGTCGCTGCCGTGGATCAGCTGGGGCGCCGGCGACCTGGCCGTGAAGCTGGCCATCGGCCTGTGCCTGCTGGCGCCGTTCCGCGCCCTGCTGTGGAAGATGGCGCCGCTGCCCGGCAGCGTGCGCTGACCCGGCGCCGGCGCCCGGCCTGGGGCCTCACGGGCCGCGCCGGCCCGGTTCGAACGGCAGCCCACGGGCACTGGCCGCCGCAGAGATCGCCGCACAGGCCGCTTCGATCGCCTCGGTGGGCGCGGCGATCCGCGGGCGCCGGTCCAGCGTGCACGACAGCCCCACGCCCAGCAGGGTGGCATGCGCCGCATGCAGGGCCACCGCGGTCCCGCCCGGCAACCAGCCGGCCGCGGCCAGCGCCGCGATCAGGAACGGCGTCTCACGCGGCTCGCACAGCGCCGGGTTGCGCGCCGCCTCGGCCAGCACGCCGGTCTGCAGCACGAACTCCAGGTCGACCAGGCCCCCTGCGCCCTGCTTGAGGTCCAGGCGCGCCGCATCGCTGCGGTCCAGCTCGGCACGCATCCGCGCCCGCATCTTCAGCACATCCTCGAACAACGTCGCCGGGTCGCGCACGCGCTCCAAGGTCGCCGTGCGCACCTGCTCGAAGTCGGCCAGCAGCGACGCATCGCCGGCCACCCCGCGGGCACGCACCAGTGCCTGGTGCTCCCAGGTCCAGGCGCGCTCGCGCTGGTACTCGGTGTAGCTGGCCAGCGACGACACCAGCGCTCCCTTGGCGCCATCGGGCCGCAACCGCACGTCGATGTCGTAGAGGCGGCCGGCGGCGGTGATCGCCGCCAGCAGCGCCATCACCTTCTGCGCCAGCCGCGCCGCCCAGCGGCTGCTCTCCAGCGGACGCGGACCGTCGCTCTCCTCGGCCTCGGGGGGATGGTCGTGCAGGAACACCAGGTCCAGGTCGGAACCGAATCCCAGCTCCAGGCCACCCAGGCTGCCATAGCCGACGATGGCGAAACGCCCGCCCGGCACCTCGCCGTGCGCGGCCACCAGGTCGGTGCGCGCCATCTCCAGCACGGTGACCACCACCGCGTCGGCGAGCTGGGCCAGTTGCCGGGTGCAGTCCACGGCACGCTGGCGGCCGTCGTGGAAGGCCAGCGCCATCCGGAAGCTCAGCGCCAGCCGGGTCTCGTTGAGGGTGCGCAGCGCCACTTCCGGATCGTCGATCGCCAGCGCCGCGGCACAGGCATCGTGCATGTCCTGCGCTTCGGGCAGCGGCCCCGCCACCCGCGTGTCCAGCAGCTCGTCCAGCAGCAGCGGGAAGGCCACCAGCCGTTCGGACAGCAGCGCGCTGCGCGCCAGCACGTTGACCAGGCGGGTCAGCGCGCTGGGCTGTTCGTCCAGCAGCGCCAGGTAGCTGGTGCGCCGCAGGATGGCCTGCAGCAGCCCGAGCACGCGGCGCAGGGCGGCGTCGGGCTGCGGCGAGTGGGCCGCGGCGTGCAGCAGCGCCGGCAGCACCCGGTCCAGGCGCGCCCGCGCGCTGTCGGACAGCGACTTCACGCCCAGCGACTGCGCGAAGTCGCGCAGCAGCTGGTCGGCGCCGGCCGCATCGTTGAACCCGGCATCGGCCAGCACCGCCGCCTCGCCGCCGCCGGGCAGCACCCGCCAGTAGCTGGACAGCGCGTCCGGCGCCGCCTGGCCGCGGCGCGGGGCCAGCAGGGCGTCGAACTCGGCGCCGACGCGCCGGCGCTGCGCATCCAGCGCCTGCACCAATGCCGGCCAGTCGGCATGGCCCAGGCCCGAGGCCAGCCGCGCGCGGTCGTGGGCATCGTCCGGCAGGCGATGGGTCTGGGCGTCGCGCAGCATCTGCAGCCGGTTCTCCAGCCGCCGCAGGAAGCGGTAGGCATCGACCAGCGCCGCGCCGTCCGCCGCATCCACCTGCCCTGCCTCCACCAGCGCCTGCAGCGCCGGCAGCAGCCGGCGCTCGCGCAGGGCCGGCTCGCGGCCACCGTGGATCAACTGCAGCGTCTGCGCCAGGAACTCGATCTCGCGGATGCCGCCCGGACCGCGCTTGATGTCGTCGAAGCGGTCGCTGCGCGCGACCTCCGCGGCGATCGCCGCCTTCATCTCGCGCAGGCCGTCGAGCGCGGTAAAGTCCAGGTAACGGCGATAGACGAAGGGACGCAGCGTCTCCAGCCACGCCTCGCCGGCGGCGATGTCGCCGGCCACCGCGCGCGCCTTGATCCAGGCATAGCGCTCCCAGTCCCGGCCTTCGCGCTGGAAGTACTGGTCCATGGCCGTGAACGACAGCGCCACCCGGCCCGCGCTGCCGAACGGACGCAGGCGCAGGTCCACCCGGTGGCAGAACCCGTCGGCGGTGGTCTCGTCCAGCAACCGCGCCAGGCGCTGGCCCAGCCGCGCGAAATACTCCTCGGCGGCCAGCGGCCGTGCACCATCGGATTCGCCGGACTGCGGGTAGGCGTAGACCAGGTCGATGTCCGAGGAGAAGTTCAGTTCGCCGCCGCCCAGCTTGCCCAGGCCGAACACCACCAGCCGCTGCGCGCCGCCCTCGGCCGTGCGCACCACGCCATGGCGCTGGGCGAACTCCTGTTCCAGGGCGGCCAGGGCCAGGTGCAGGCACTCCTCGGCCAGGCGGGTGGCAGCGCGCAGGGTCGCGTCCACGTCGTCCAGGCCGGTCACGTCGCGCCAGACCAGGCAGGTGGACACGGCGGCCCGGTAGCGGCGCAGCTGCAGCGGCCAGGCGCTGGGCTGCAGCGGGTCCAGCTCGGGTGCCGGCGGCATGCGCCCCTCCGCCATCGACGTCAGCAGGTCCGGCTGGCGGCACAGCGTATCGATGGCGAAATCGCTGGCCACGGCCAGCCGTTCAAGGCGCGCCTGGACGTCGGCCGGGAGCGGCCAGTGCGCGGGTGCGGCCAGCTTCAGGCGGGCCAGGGCACGGTCCCGCAGCGGGACCAGGGAGGCGGGCAGTTCGGTGCAGGGGATCGTCATCCGGGGATGATGGCATCCACGCCCGGCCGGCGTACCGTCTGCCGGATCCCGGGAAGTAAAAAGCCCGCTGACAGCGAACTGCCAGCGGGCTCTGCTCCCTCCCCCACGTCGGGATGCAGGTCGATCCTGCGGGCTCCGCGGACAACTTGCACGCTGCAGTGCAAAAATTTTCAGTGGAAACCCTTAGCCCGCTCCGGACAGGCGGCCTGCCGCCGGTCCATCCGGCGCGGACACCGCCAGCCTGTCCCAGCCCCGGCCCTGCCGCGGAGGATGCGGACGCTACCCGGCCCCCGCTCCCGCCGGCCGCGAGGGCGCGGACACATCCCGGCACCAGCAGCGGGCGGCCGCCGCGCATGTCCTCCGGGACGCGGGCGGGCCTGCATGCCAACCACGCCCTCCATGCACATTCAACCGCGCCCGGGTCCCACCAAGGTAGGGCACCGCCCCCTGCCGCGATCCGGGATAATCGGCGTTCCCTACATGCACGTGTTGTCGCCACCATGTCTGTCGAACGTATCCTGGACGCGCGCCTGCGCGACCGTGTGGTCTCCGCCGAGCACGCCGCCGCCCTGATCCAGCCCGGGGAGACCGTGGCCATGAGCGGGTTCACCGGCTCCGGCTACCCCAAGGCGGTGCCGATGGCGCTGGCCCGGCAGATCGAGCAGGCGCACCAGCAGGGGCAGCCGTTCCAGATCAAGCTGCTGACCGGCGCCTCCACCGCGCCGGAGCTGGACGGTGCGCTGGCCAAGGCCGACGGCATCGCCATGCGCATGCCGTTCCAGAGCGACCCGGATGCCCGCAAGCGCATCAACGACGGCATGCTCGACTACATCGACATCCACCTGTCGCACGTGGCCCAGCATGTCTGGTTCGGCCTCTACGGGCAGATCGACACCGCGGTGATCGAGGTCTCGGCGATCCGCGAGGACGGCGCCCTGGTGCCCTCGACCTCGGTCGGCAACAACAAGACCTGGCTGGACCTGGCCCGCAAGGTGATCATCGAGGTCAACGACTGGCAGCCGGCCGGCGTAGACGGCATGCACGACATCTACTACGGCACGGCCCTGCCGCCGCAGCGCCGGCCGATCCCGCTGGTGCAGGGCAACGACCGCATCGGCGAGACCGCGCTGCGCTGCGACCCGGACAAGATCGTGGCGGTGGTGCGCACCCATGGCCCCGACCGCAACAGCCCGTTCACCCCGATCGACGCCACCAGCGAGCAGATCGCCGGCCACCTGATCGCCTTCCTGCAGCACGAGGTCGCCCGTGGGCGGCTGCCGGCCAACCTGCTGCCGCTGCAGTCCGGCGTCGGCAACATCCCCAACGCGGTGCTGGCCGGCCTGGCCAAGAGCGGGCTGCGCGGCCTCAGCGCGTTCACCGAGGTGATCCAGGACGGCATGCTCGAGCTGCTCAAGTCCGGGGTGCTCGACTACGCCTCGTGCACCGGCTTCGCGCTCAGCCCGGACGCCAACGAGGAGTTCAAGCGCAACATCGACTTCTACCGCCGGCGCATCATCATGCGCACCCAGGAGATCTCCAACCATCCCGAACTGGTGCGCCGCCTGGGCTGCATCGGCATGAACGGCATGATCGAGACCGACCTCTACGGCAACGTCAACTCCACCCATGTGATGGGCAGCCGCATCATGAACGGCATCGGCGGCTCCGGCGACTTCGCCCGCAACGGGTTCCTGTCCACCTTCCTGAGCCCGTCCACCGCCAAGAACGGCACCATCTCCTCGATCGTGCCGATGGTCAGCCACGTCGACCACACCGAGCACGATGTCTCGATCATCGTCACCGAGCAGGGCCTGGCCGACCTGCGCGGCCTGCCGCCGCGCGCCCGTGCGCGCGCGGTGATCGACCACTGTGCGCACCCGGACTTCCGCGACCTGCTGGACGACTATTTCCAGCGCGCCTGCCGCGACAGCTACGGCAAGCACACCCCGCACCTGCTGCCCGAGGCGCTGTCCTGGCACCAGCGCTGGCTCGACACCGGCAGCATGAAGCCCTGAGCCCGCTTGGCCGGCCCGGCACGCCGGCCGCTTCCCGCCCCCATCCCCGCGCCATGCGCCGGGGGCCGATGCTAGGGCAGCAGCCGCGGCTGGCTGTCGTACCACTGGCGGGCACCCCGCAGGTGGTAGGTACGCTTGCCGTCGCGCAGCTCCACGCCGACGCCGAGCACGCCCCACTTCAGGTAGAGGTCGCCACGCTGGCGCGGACCTTCCAGCGCCAGCCGCGCGTCCACCGCGAAGCGCGCGTTCTCCGCATGCGCCCGGTCCAGAACCAGCCGCGTGTCCTTCCACAGCCAGGTCCCGCTCAGCCGCGCCTCGCCGGCATCGACGACCCGCGCCGTCCAGCGCGGCAGGTCGGTGCGGTCGGCGAACATCGCCAGCAGGAAGCCGACATCGCGCATCCACACCTGCAGGCTGCCGCTGGCCGAAGACGGCGTCTTCCACTCGGCGCGGCCGCGGTCGATGGCCAGCGTCGCCCACCAGCCGGAGTGCGTGGTGCCGCCGGGCTCGGTGAAGGCGACGTTGCGCACGCTGGCCCGGCTGTCGCCCAGCTCGAACTCGCCCTTGTGCAGGTTGCCGCGCCGCAGCCGTGCATCCACCGCCACGTCGCCGCGCAGCTGCATGCCCGACACCGCCAGGCGCACCTGCCGGCCTTCGACCCGCAGGGTCCCCTGGCCGACATCGCCATCGCCATCCAGCCGCAGGTCACCACTGAGCAGGCCATTGCCGCCGGCAAAGCGCAGCGTGTCGTTGGGCAGGTAGGGGTTGAACAGCGTCAGGTCGGGAATCCGCGCGCGTTCGAAGCGCAGCCGCGCCTGCATGCTCTCGGCCATCCGCTCCAGGCGTGCATCGGACACGGTCTCCAGCCGCAGCCGCTCGCCGCTGAAGTACGGCCGCTCCGGGGTGCGCGCCGGCGCCGCGCTGAAGGCGTCCATCACCACCTCCAGACGCGACTGCGGCTGGCCGGCGGCATCGTTGGCGATCACCGCGCGCGCGCGGCCCTTGCCGCTGAAGTGGTTGCCCAGCACGTCGGCGTGGGCCGCCACGTCGGTCACCTCCAGGCGACTGCCGTCGACCAGCCGGCCGTCCTCGAGGCGCAGGTCGGCATCGACCGTGCCACTGCCCTCCAGCCCCATCCAGTCGGCCTCGGCGAACAGCGCGACCACCGCGCCGATCGACGGCAGGTGGCCGTGCGCGCGCACCGCCCCGCTAGCCGCGACCAGCCGCGGGCGCCAGTCCGTCAGCGGCAGGGTGGTGCCGGGCAGGTCGAGATGGGCATCGAGCGAAGGATGGCGGCCATCCAGGTCCGGCAGGGTCGCGCGCAGCCGCAGGCCGTCGTCCACCGCCAGCTGCAGGTCCAGCTGGTTGGCGACGCGCCCGCCTCCGGCGTCCACGCTCAGCAGCGGCAGCCGCAGCTGCAGCCGGCCGTCGCGCGCCAGCGCCCCCTGCCGCAGCGCCAATGCCGCCTGCAGCCGGCCCTCGCCGGGCTGCACCGCGAATCCGTAGCGGCCCTCGGCATCCAGCGTGGACTGCAGGCCGACCGTGGTACCGCGCAGCTCCAGGGTCGCGTCGACCAAGTCGAGCTTGGCCAGGCCGGGGTGCTCGGTGCCGACATGCCGCGGCATCGCCGCGGTGGCCGACAGCGTGGTGCCGCGCAGCCAGGCCGTGTCGCCATGGCGTACCTGCAAGGCCTCGAACCACAGCGAGGACGGCCGCAGTTCCATCGGTCCGCCCCGCAGCTGCTTGACGAACCCGACCTCGGCCCGGCCCTCACCGGCGAGCTGCCAGCCGTCCAGGGTGGCCGCCCGCAGGCTGTCGGTGGCGATCCGCGGGAAATCAAGGATCCAGCCGCCCGGGCGCGGTGGAGGCGCGGGCCGCTCGTGCGGGGCGCGGCCGACACTGCCGGATACCCCGTCGGCCTCGACCCACGGCACCCGCAGCTCCCGCCGCAGCAGCGGCCACAGCGCGATGCGCCCGCGCACCGTCTCGGCCCGGGTCGACCACTGCACCCGCCGCACATGGCCGCCCATGCGCACCGCGTGCAGCGTCACCCGTCCGGGCCAATAGGTGCGGCCACCGCTCCAGTCCAGCGTGAACGCCTCCGGCTTGCGGTTGAGCAGGTCATGGCCGATACGGCTGTTGAGGAAAACGTTGCCCGCCAGCAGGTACAGCGCATAGCAGGCCACCAGCAGCAGCCCGGCCAGGCGCAGCGCGCGCCAGGGCAGGGCTCGACGGACAGGGGAGGCGTTCATGGCCGGCAGGATAAGGCACCGGCCGGACGTGGGCGGATCACGGACCCCTCACGCCGGTGCGGCGCCGTGGCCGCTGCTTCAGGGCGACGCGGCCCCGTCGTGCAGCAGCCAGGCCAGCTTGCGGGCCCGCGGCTGCTGCTTGATGCACCATTCGGCCCGCGACGCCGCCGCCCGGTCCGGATAGGCGCGGGCGCCGAGGACCCTCAGCGGCGGGCGCGCCCGCGTGTAGCGCGCGCCCTTTCCGGCCAGGTGCGCCCGGAAGCGGGCCTGCACATCGGTGCTGATGCCGGCGTAGTAGCTGCCGTCACTGCATTCGAGCAGGTACAGGAACCAGCCGCCCGCCGCCTCCGGCGTGGCCATGGGCTAGAGGCTGGCCGCGTCGGCGATCTTGCACAGGCCCTCGCCCACGGCCTTGTTCGAGGTCATCTGCCCGCCCTTGATGCTGAAACGCACCTCCACGCGGATGCCGCCGTCGTCCTGGCGACGCACGGTGGTGCGCAGCGGCACGCTGGTGCCACCGCGCACCGGGTTCTCGGCGGCGATGTAGCCGGTCTGCTCGTTCGGCGAGATCGAGAGCATCCCTTCGGCCTCGATCGCGGCCACGGTCTTGCGGAAGGCATCGGCATAGCTGACGCCCTCGTGCTCGGTCGACGCCAGGAACTGCTTGCCGGTGGTGAAGCCGCCACTCACCGACAGGTTCTGCAGGCAGCCGCTGCCCGAATCCACCACCGGCGTGCGGGCGGCCAGCGCCAGGGACGGCGCCAGCGTCGCGGCCAATGCCAACATCAGAATACGGGTCTGCGTCACGTACGGTTTCCTCTTGAATGGGTGCAGGGTCTGCCTGCCGGGCAAGCCATGGGCCCGCTGTGCAGCGGGCAGGCGGCGCCAGGCCGCCCGCCGCGTAAACTACTTGCAAGCGGGCACCGTGCGCCAGTGCACCCGCGCACGGATCAGGCCGCGGCCTCCAGCCGTGCACGACGGCGCGTCCGGACCGCCTCGGCCAGGCGCTCCAGCACCGCCACGGTGCTGTCCCAGTCGATGCAGCCGTCGGTGATGCTCTGCCCGTAGACCAGCGGCTGGCCCTCGACCAGGTCCTGGCGGCCGGCCACCAGATGGCTTTCGACCATCACCCCGACCACGCGCGCCTCGCCACCTTCCAGCTGGAGGGCGATGTCCTCGACCACCTTCGGCTGGTTTTCCGGCTTCTTGCTGCTGTTGGCGTGGCTGGCGTCGATCATCAGCCGGGGCGGCAGCTGCGACGTGCCCAGCACCTCGCTGGCCGCCTGCACGCTGGCCGCGTCGAAGTTGGGCGCCTTGCCGCCGCGCAGGATCACGTGGCAATCCGGATTGCCCTGGGTGGCGACGATGGCGGTGCCGCCCTCCTTGGTCACCGACAGGAAACGGTGCGGATGCGAGGCCGCGCCGACCGCATCGGCGGCGATCTTCACGTCGCCGGTGGTGCCGTTCTTGAAGCCCACCGGGCACGACAGCCCCGAGGCCAGCTCACGGTGCACCTGGCTCTCGGTGGTGCGTGCGCCGATCGCGCCCCAGGCCACCAGGTCGGCGATGTACTGCGGCGAGATCACGTCCAGGAACTCCACGCCCGCCGGCAGCCCCAGCTTGTTGATGTCGCGCAGCAGCCCGCGCGCCACCCGCAGCCCCTTGTTGATGTCGAAGCTGCCGTCCAGGTCCGGATCGTTGATCAGGCCCTTCCAGCCCACCGTGGTGCGCGGCTTCTCGAAGTACACCCGCATCACCAGCTCCAGCTCGCCGCCCAGCGCATCGCGCAGCGGGCGCAGGCGCTGGGCGTACTCCATCGCCGCCACCGGATCGTGGATCGAGCACGGCCCGACCACCACCGCCAGGCGGTCGTCCTCGCCCTGCAGGATGCGGTGCAGCGAGGCGCGCGCGTCGGCCACCGTCTGCGAGGCCTGATCGTCGCAGGGCAGCAGCGCGATCAGCTCGGCCGGCGGGGTCAGCGGCTCCAGCTTGCGGATGCGAAGGTCGTCGGTGTGGGGAGGCATTGCGGGATCTCCGGTTCAGGTCTTGAAGGGATTGCCCCCGGCAACGGCGGCATGAAAAAAGCCGCCAGGTGCGCTGGCGGCTTTTCGGGAATGCGTCTGAAGGGATTCTTCAGGGTGAGCGCAGTCCTTCCTCCGCCAGCGGCTTCGGAAAGTAGTACCAAAAGTAAAAACGGGCAGAGGCTGCGTTCATGGGCAGCATTGATAACACGGTTGTTTGTGCAATGCGACAGTTTCAGCCGCAACGGGGCCGCCGCGCGTCGGGCCGGGCCGGGCGGCGGCACCCGGTGCATCGTCCGCCCCACCCGGCGCACGGCGGCGGACCGGCCGGCCCGCGGACGGCACCGCGCCGGCGCGCCCGGACCCGCGGATGAAACAGAGCGTTGCTAGGGTCGCCGGCAGCCGTCCCGTCGGGCCAGCGCACGCCGGAAGTGGCCCGGTACCGGCAGGCGCCGGCCACCCGGCATGCTCCCGTACGCCTCCGTAGCGAGCTTCGCAGGCAGGCGGGTGCGCTACAATTTGCGGTTCAAAACATACGAAGCCAAGCGCGCGCGTGCGTGCCGTAACTGGGAGCGCCAATGAACTGGTTGAATGAAGTGCTGAACGACGATCCGAACCCCCTGGAGACCCAGGAGTGGATCGAATCGTTGAAGGCCGTTATCGATGTCGAGGGCCCCGAGCGCGCGCATCAGTTGCTGCAAGGCATGGTCGAGCTGACCCGTCGTTCGGGCGCGTTCCTGCCGTTTTCCCCCACCACCGAGTACATCAACACCATCGCCCCGCAGCTGGAGGCCAAGAGCCCCGGCAATGCCGACCTGGAATGGCGCATCCGCTCCATCATCCGCTGGAACGCGATGGCCACCGTGGTGCGCGCCAACCGCAAGCCGGGCGACCTGGGCGGGCACATCGCCTCCTTCGCCTCCGGCGCCACCCTGTATGACGTGGGCTTCAACCACTTCTGGCGCGCGCCCAGCGACAGCCACCCGGGCGACCTGCTGTTCATCCAGGGCCACAGCGCCCCGGGCATCTACGCCCGCGCCTTCCTGGAAGGCCGCATCAACGAACAGCAGCTGGACAAGTTCCGCATGGAAGTGGACGGCGGCGGCCTGTCCTCCTACCCGCACCCGTGGCTGATGCCGGACTTCTGGCAGACCCCGACCGTGTCGATGGGCCTGGGCCCGCTGGCGGCGATCTACCAGGCGCAGTTCATGAAGTACCTGGAAAACCGCGGCCTGATCGAGAAGAGCGACCGCAAGGTGTGGTGCTTCATCGGCGACGGCGAGAGCGACGAGCCGGAGACCCTGGGCGCCATCGCCCTGGCCGGCCGCGAGGGGCTGGACAACCTGATCTTCGTGGTCAACTGCAACCTGCAGCGCCTGGACGGGCCGGTACGCGGCAACGGCAAGATCATCCAGGAACTGGAAGGCGTGTTCCGCGGCGGCGGCTGGAACGTCATCAAGCTGCTGTGGGGCTCCTACTGGGATCCGCTCCTGGCCAAGGACACCAACGGCGTCCTCAAGAAGCTGATGATGGAAACCGTCGACGGCGAGTACCAGAACTGCAAGGCCTTCGGCGGCGCGTACACGCGCGAGCATTTCTTCGGCAAGTACCCGGAGACCGCCGCCATGGTGGCCAGCCTGTCCGACGACGACATCTGGCGCCTGAACCGCGGCGGCCACGACCCGCACAAGGTGTACGCCGCCTACCACCAGGCCGTGAACACCAAGGGCGTGCCGACCGTGATCCTGGCCAAGACGGTCAAGGGCTACGGCATGGGCAGCGCCGGCGAGTCGCTCAACCCGACCCACCAGACCAAGAAGCTGGACGACGACGCGGTGCGCCACTTCCGCGACCGCTTCAACATCCCGGTCACCGACGAACAACTCAAGGACGGCCAGGTGCCGTTCTACCACCCCGGCCCGGATTCGCCGGAAGTGCAGTACCTGCAGGAGCGCCGCAGCGCGCTTGGCGGCCACCTGCCGCAGCGCCGCCAGAAGGCCGACAAGTCCTTCAACGCGCCCAGACTGGAAACCTACGAGCGCCTGCTCAAGGATTCCGGCGAACGCAGCTACTCCACCACCATGGCCTTCGTGCAGACGCTGAACATCAGCCTGCGCGACAAGGAACTCGGCCCGCGCCTGGTGCCCATCGTCGCCGACGAAGCCCGCACCTTCGGCATGGAAGGCCTGTTCCGCCAGATCGGCATCTACGCCCCGTACGGCCAGAAGTACAAGCCGGTCGACGCCGACCAGCTCATGTACTACCGCGAAGACCAGAGCGGCCAGGTGCTGCAGCAGGGCATCAGCGAGCCGGGCGCCATCGCCTCGTGGATGGCCGCCGGCACCAGCTACTCGGTCAGCAACGTACCGATGCTGCCGTTCTACATCTACTACTCGATGTTCGGCTTCCAGCGCGTGGGCGACCTGGCCTGGCAGGCCGCGGACATGCGTACCCGCGGCTTCCTGCTCGGCGGCACCGCCGGCCGCACCACCCTCAACGGCGAAGGCCTGCAGCACGAGGACGGCTTCAGCCACATGGTGGCCGGCGGCATTCCGAATGTGCGCAGCTACGACCCGACCTTCGGCTACGAGGTCACCGTGATCCTCCAGCATGGCACCAAGGCCATGATGGAAGACCAGATCGACGAGTACTACTACATCACCCTGATGAACGAAAACTACACCCACCCGGCCATGCCGGACGGTGCAGCCGACGGCATCATCAAGGGCATGTACCTGCTCACCGATGCCGGCAAGCCCAAGAAGGGCGAGCTGCGCGTGCAACTGCTGGGCAGCGGCACCATCCTGCGCGAGGCCATTGCCGCGGCCGAACTGCTGGACAAGGACTTCGGCGTCACCGCCGACATCTGGTCCTGCCCCAGCTTCAACGAGCTGCGCCGCGACGGCTTCGACGCCGAACGCTGGAACCGCCTCCACCCGGAAGCCGACCAGCGCAAGCCCTACGTCACCCAGCTGCTGGAAGGCCGCCAGGGCCCGGCCATCGCCGCAACGGACTACGTCCGCGCCTACGCCGACCAGGTCCGCGCCTTCGTGCCGATGACCTACTCGGTACTGGGCACCGACGGCTTCGGCCGCTCCGACACCCGCGCCAACCTGCGCCGCTTCTTCGAGGTGGACCGCTACTACATCGCCCACGCCGCCATCGCGGCGCTGGCGAAGGACGGCAAGATGACCGCGAAGGACGTGGCCCGGGCGATCAAGCAGTACAACATTGATCCGGAGAAGGCGAATCCTGTTGGGGTTTGATAGATGGCAGCAAAAGGGGGCGATTCCGCCCCCTTTTGCTATCGGCGCCCATCGTTCATCGGCGCCCCGCGAAGAGTGGATGCCAGCACCATCTGCAGGCTTCGCGACGACAGCTTGATTTTCCGCTTTTCTTACCTCAGTATGAGGTCGTTCTTCCGGAAAATTGAAGGTATGCTGCCGTGCGTAAGTTTGAGCTATCGCCTCCTAGTTCCAGCAACCGCAATGCGAAGGTCGTCCTCACTGATCCCATGGAAGTTGAGGCGCGCCTTCATGAGCTGCATCCCGATTTAAAAGCCGCTCTTTTCCAAATTGTTGTTATTGGAGGGCTAAGTGCGCGTAATGACGTGACGCCCGCCTCAGCTCCGACCGCTGCGGGTGTGAAACAGTGGTTGGCCACGGTAGAGGAGCTCCGCACTTTGTTGGCTCAACTCCAATGGCGTATTCACGAAAATAAGAACTGTCCCTTTATTAGTTCGCCTGATAGGGCGGTGTCCATAGTAGTGATGACGGGCAACGCTGAGACCGGAATGGATGTTGATGAAGGGCCGGCAAATCAAGCTGAGAAAGGCGCGGTTGCTGAGGGGTATGTTCAAAAGAATTGGAGTCAATTAGAGCTTTTCAATCACGACGCTTTCAAGTTGGTAAAAGATAAGCAAAAAGAAACTCAGGTTTGGGTGTTGCTTTATCATTATGACCGAGTGCTGAAGCAAGTTCGATTTGAGCTTTCCTTGCCCACCGGGTTTAGTAATAAAAAGATCACTGATTGGGGGGAGCGTCTGGTCTTTGGCCCTATTCCGAATGATCCTGCTACGTTTGTGATTCGCAAAGACGAGCCAATCGAGCCGGCTACAGTAGATGTTGTGCCCAAAAAGGGCGCATTCTGAGTATGAGTTTATGTATGAGATTAATCCTAAGCAAATTGCATTTGCCAGGGTGCGGCGGCGTTTGACGAAGGCTCAGTTATCCAAGGAGGTTGGGGTAACTAGTCGTAGCTTGCAGAATTACGAATCCGGAGCTTCTACTCCAGATTTGGAAACCCTAGCTAAGATTGCTAGGGTTTTGAATTTCCCGGAGCAGTTTTTCTATATTGAAGAAAATATGCCTGAAGTCTCTGGGCATGCGGTAAGTTTTCGTAAGCTTTCCAAAATGACGGACGCAATGAAGGCTTGCGCATTTGCTGCGGGGGCTATTGCGTTCCAGGTCAATAGGTGGATTGAGGAAAGGTTTACTCTGCCTAGCTTGAATCTTCCGGATCTCAGTGATTTGGAGCCTGAGGAGGCTGCTGCTACATTGCGGCGCGTGTGGGGGCTTGGTAATGCGCCTATCCCGAATGTCATCCATTTGCTTGAGTCTAAAGGTATTCGTGTTTTCTCTCTTGCGGAGGAGACGAGGGATGTGGATGCGTTTTGTATATGGCATGAGGGAACGCCATTTGTTTTCTTGAACACTATGAAGTCTGCCGAGCGCAGTCGCTTCGATGCTGCGCACGAATTAGGGCATTTGGTGCGTGATGTATATACGATGCAGCATGGCGAGGGCCACGGCCCTGAAATGGAGCGGCAGGCGGATGCTTTTGCTTCTGCTTTTTTGATGCCAGCGAATAGCGTTATTGCCAATCAGCCGCCAGCGTACACCCTTAAGTATTTGATGCGGCTAAAGCACTATTGGGGAGTTTCCCTGGCGGCGGTTGCCTACAGATTTAGTTCGCTTGGCCTTATCAGTGAGTGGGGCTATCGTAATCTTTGTATAGAAATCGCAAAGAATGGGTATAGGACCAATGAGCCTGAACCCATGGAGCGAGAGAAGTCGCAGCTGCTCGATAAGGTCATGGAAAGTCTGCGTGAGTATGGTAAGGGGCGCAGGCAGATTGCAGAAGCTTTGAAGGTAAGCGTAGAGGAGATTGATGCACTTACTTTCAACTTGACTAAGCTTTCGGTTGTTTCGGGAAGGGCTTCTACTGGCGGAGTTCCTAAAGTTCGTCCAAAGTTACGTTTGGTATAGGATTGTATTTATTAGGCCTCAGTATTGAGTTGCGAATTAATGAGCCTCGGTGGAAGTGTACGTGCTGGACTTTTTGGTCGCTTTACTGATGCTATAAGTGCGGTGCACTGCATTGGGTCCTGAGGGTTTATTAGATTTTTCGCTCGTTTTACGGGGTCTCAGATTTTTCTTCTTTGGGGGTAGGGATTTCCTCCATTCGCCAGTTCGTATGCATCGCTATTGACTTTCTTGCAAGGAGTAGCAACCTCATTGGCCAAGGAGCGTCGAAACTCCTCACAGAGCGGTACCCACCTCCGACAAACCGGTGGGTTTTTTGTGCCTGATCTCGGGTGCAAGCCGACGCGATGCCTGCGTCGGGAGGGCGGCTAATACAACACCCTTCGGGGAAATACGCCCGCCGGCTCTGTGCGGTTTCGAACCTCCCGACATCCCGTCGCCTTCGGGCGACGGTACTTGGCGTATTCCAGGAGGGCGTTGCCATGTACACCCCACCCTCCCCGCCGGCCCCCGTGCCGGGCTACCTGTTGCCCGAGGGCGCGCACGCCCTGCTGCGTGAAGTGGGCGACGTCATGCAGCGGCTGGCCGCACTGGCGGCCACCGAGCAGGCCAACCACGATCTCACCACGCACCTGCTCTGCCAGCCCGGCGTGCCGGCGCAATGCCTACGCAGCCTGTCTACCCGCATCAACGTTGTCCTGCGCGAGTGCAGTTGCCTGGTCCAACCCGCGTGCGACGCGCAGGAGGACTCATGAGCCGTCGCCGCGCGTCCGGCGCATCAACCGGCGAGCAGTCAGTCTGTTACTCGTGGCCGGCAACCGCACAAGCGCTCCCCGACGCCTTGCCGCCCCTGCCACCACCGGACCTCCAACCCGATCCGCCACCCAACCGCCCCGGCAGCCTGAGCGCACCCCGTCGCCCACGCAGGCCACGCCAATGTACGGTCAGCTACACCCACTACGCCGGCGCCTACGACCACGGCGGTGACCAGGCCGTTCCGCAGCTGCGGCTCAGCGGTCTATGGCTGGAGCAGCCTGGCTTCGCGATCGGCACCAAGCTGCGGATCTCCGCGCAGGAGGGGCGCTTGGTGATTGAGTTACCGGCATGAGTGGAGGGAAAGTGGAGCGTGAGCCGTAGGCAGGTCGCGCTCCTGCTTTCAGGCTTTGAATCGTTCCCGACGGTGCCACTGGAGGTAGATAGGGTGCGGCCGCCAGGCTGGGTTGTCGGGAAGGAGGAGCGTCCTTTCGGGGCGGATCAGTTTGTCCAGCCCGTCGGGCACGCCGTGCGGCGAGAGCAGGATGTCGTAGTCATCTGAGAAACTCATCAGCCCACGATCAAACAGCCAGTGCGCCGTTCCCGTCAGCGCAATGCCGTTACGCACGGTATCTGGCCCGTCGTTCTCGACCGGACGGATATGAGCGGCCTCCACTTCGGGGCGGCCGCCGCCGTTGATCAGGCGCAGGCCGGTAACCGCACAGGTCTTGTCATAGGCGCTGCGCACGTGGCGCCTGAAGCGCGCATCGCGGAACTTCCGGTTGATGACGCATTGGACGATGGCGCGGGGCACGTACTCTGGCGGCGCTTCTTCCGCTAGGTCCACGTCGAACATCGGCTCGTCCGGTGTGGGGGCCTCCCACGGTTCCAACTCGGTCGCGAACCCAGCCTGCACGATGGCCGCAAACTCGTTGAGTGGCAGGTTGCGCACGGAGCGCCCGAAGGCTCCTTTGTTGGTACTGCCATCCTCCTTCTTGAGCATGGATTCGTAGTAATGCCCGTTCTCCTTAAATGGGACGGCACGGTCGAACTCCATGAACCCAGAGATGCGCGCGTAATAGTGGTCCGGAGAGTACGGATCCGCCTCAACGGCCGTGAGCCTGGCCATGGCGAAGTAGGCTTGGCGCCCTGTAGCGCTCTGCGGCCCTGTGGTTCGGCGGGGCTCGTAATAGAGGATGAAGTCGCCTATGGCGGCTTGCGCTTGCCTCAGATAGGTGGACGGGAAGTGATAGTGGTACTCGATTTGATCGTCGTAGGCAGAGCTTTCGGATGTGGTGAGTACCGCGTTGGTCATGCCTGCCTCCAATCATCTAGCCCATTCAGGGTAGCAGGCGGGCGAGGCGTCCTCATCAGTTGCAGCGGGCGCCATACGCAGGCCGGTTTCCGCTGGCGACGGCGTCGGCTTCGCTGGCATAGCGGCCTTGCTTGGTGGCGCCGTAGTAGCGTGTGCCGGGGCAGTGATAGACGTGCGAGCCGGTGTTGATCCAGACGCGCGTGGCGGCTGCTGGCGCAGCGGTCCTGGCCGGCGGCGTCAGCTGTTGAATGACTTGTTGGCGTCCGGCAGCGGCCTCGCCGGGGGAGCAGCTGCGGCCATAAGCGGCGCGATACCCATGCTGCGCGGCTTCGCGTTCTGACATGAAGCGGCCGCGCTTGGTGGCGCCGTAGTACTGCCCGCCCGGGCAGTGGTAGACACCCGTACCGGTGTTCACCCATACGTCGGCGGCGGCCGCCGGCAGTGCCCAGGCCAGCAGGAGTAGCAGGGCCAGCAATGGAGCAAGCCATGTTGCGAGGCGCTTCGTGGTGTCGGGCATGTCCTTGCCTGCTATCGCGGAAGGGGCAGCTCTACTGCGGTGATTGGAGCGCGTCTGCGACTACTCGCCATCCTGTGTATTGGCTTCGGCCAAGAGCAACTCGTAGGCCTGCACCCGGACGCGGAGGTTGATCAGGTGCCACGAGAGCGCGTAGGCAAGGAAGATTGCGAACGCGAGGAGGCCCTGTACCAAGGTGATATTGGCGAACGTGTTCCAGTTGCCCCAGCGCCAGTCCTTGAACTGCAGGTACAGCGCCACGAGCAGGGGCAGTACCCCTAGCCGTTCCATTCCGCCCGTGAACAAGCCCAGGCGCTCATGCATCGTGGTGCGCCGGTCGCGTATGTAGCGCAGGCGCCGGCGACGCTGTTCCAGCGGAAAGGCGCGCACCTGCTGGACCAGTTGCTGGTACTGCGTATATCCCTCCTCGATCTCCCGCGCGTGTTCGCGGCGAGCCCCTCGGAACTGGCGCCACTCCCGACGTATCTGCAGGCACATGGAGGTGCCAAGGCCCAGGATTTCTACGGCAAGGCCCGACAGGGTGACGATAGCCCCGGCCTTCCCCGATAGAACACTGCCCAGCAACATGCCCAACCCGGCACCGGCAATGCCGACGATCAGCGACCAGCGCTCCCAGGGACCGGCCCGGGTGCCGCCTGTTCGTGCCAGGTAGTCGTCCAACGCGGCGTTGAGCGCGGGGAAGCTGAGTTCCTGGAGCGGTGTGCCTGCAGCGGCGGCCGGTACGGCGTCCACTGCAGGCGCTTGGCCTGATGTCGGCACGGGAACGGTATCCATACGATTCCTGGGGTATGAACGTCGGCGACACCATGCATGATTGCCCCGGCGGGGTCGAGGTCCACGTGCACCGCGCCGCGTCGAAGCGTGGCGCCGTGGCCGCCAAGGCAGGATCCGGCCGACGGTGCCGCGGGGCGCGGTACCGCAAGCGCACGGGGGCGACACTCCCTGCAGTCATCCCGCCCGGGTGGGACGGGGATCTCCAGCGGCGTGTCCCGCAGCGACCGGCGTGGACGCCCGGGCGCTTGCCGGCGGCTGTCGACGACGCCCCGCCAAGCAACCGGGCAGGGCGCCCCGTCAGGGATGCGCGGCTTCCCGCTGCCGGTCCACGCGCCCTGCCCGGCTCCAGGCCCGCAATCCCATGGCCGCCAGCGCCACGAACACCAGGTACAGCGCCGCGGTGGCGTGCAGCGATTTCACCGCGTACATGCCGACGTAGACCACGTCCACGCCGATCCACAGCCACCAGGTGGCGGCATGGCGGCGCGCCTGCCACCACTGCGCCACCAGGCTGAGGGCGGCGAGCTGGGCGTCCAGCCAGGGCAGTGCGGCGTCGGTCCAGGCATGCATGGCCGCCCCCAGGGCGACGCCGGCCGCGATGCCCAACGCCAGGTCGCGGGCGCCGCGGCGCATGGGCAGGTGGGCGATGACGACGCGGCCGTCGTGCCGGGCCTGGCGCCGCCAGGTGGACCAGCCGTACACCAGGAACGCGGCGAAGGCGCCCTGCAGCAGGGTGTCCGAGTACAGTCGGGCCTGGAAGAACACCAAGGCATACAGGCCCACGGAGACCAGGCCGACCGGCCAGGCCAGCATCCGCCGCTGCGCCATCAGCCAGACGCCCAAGGCGCTGGCGATGACCGCCGCTGCTTCCAGGGTCGCCAGGGTCATAGCGCGAGGGTGACCGTCAGCCGCGCCTGACGCGGCGCGCCGGGGAACAGGTAGTAGTCGCCCGAACTGCTGCCGGTGTCACGCCAGTAGAAGCGGTTGAACAGGTTCTCCACCGACAGGTTCCAGTCCAGCGCGCGGCCCTGCAGGTCGTGCCGGAAACGCAGGCCGGCGTCCACCACGCTGTAACCCGGCGCACGCACGCGGCCGTCGGCGGTGGCGACGTTGGAGGAGGCGTAGCGCCAGCCGCCGGTGAGGCCCAGCCCGGCGACGGACGGCAACGCGTAGTCGGCATGCACGCTGGCGCGGGTGGTCGGCACGTTGATCAGCGGGTGGCCTTCATAGGCCGGGGTACCGGTACCGCGGGCGCGTGCCTGCAGGACGCTGGCGCTGGCGGTGAGCTGCAGGTGCGCGCCCACGCGTCCCTGCGCGCCCAGCTCCAGGCCGGTGTGGACCTGCCGGCCCTGCTGCACGAAGGTGTAGCCGTAGTCGCTGTCGTCCGGTCGCGCGTACTGGAACGGGCGACTGATGCGGAACAGCGCCGCGCTCAGCGACAGGCCCGGGGTCGGGGCGTACTTGGCGCCGACCTCGACCTGCCGCGACAGCACCGACGGCAGCGTGGTGCCGTCGTTGGCGGTCCAGAACGGCGCTTCCTGCCCCAGGGTGATCCCGCGCACATGGCTGGCGTAGAGGTTGAGGGTGTCGTTGGCGCTCCAGATCACCGCGGTCTGCGGCAGGAACCGCGAGACCCGGCTCTCGCGCTCCAGGACTCCGCGCTTGTTGCGGGCGCGTTCGTCCAGGCGCACGAAGCGCCCACCGGCCAGCCATTGCCAGCGCTCGCCGAGGTCCATGCGGTCGAGCACGAACAGCGCCTTCTGGCGGCTGTCCAGGCGCCGCACCGACGGGCCGGGCTGCAGCGGCGAGGGCTGGAACTGCGGCACCTCGCGGTCATGGATGTTGGCGGTGCCGACGTACTCGTTGACGTTGCGGCGCTTGTCCACGGTGCGGTGGAAATAGTCCGCGCCCAGCGTGAGCTGGTGCGCCACCGCGCCGGTGGCGACGTGGCCGCGCAGCTCGGCGCGCAGCTGCTGGTTGCGGCGGGTGTCGTCCGGGCTGCGGTAGTCGTAGATGTCGTACTCGCCATCGGGCGCGAAGTAGTTGCCGGGCACGCCGCCGTCGGCGCAGCCGGCCGCGTAGTAGCAGCCATAGGCGAAGGCGACGTTGTCGTCGATCACCGAGCGGCTGTGGCTGGCCGACACGCGCGACTGCCACACCGGGCTGAAGTCGTAGGTATGCAGGGCGGTGATGTGGCGGCTGTCGATGCCCACCGGCTTCTGCCAGTGCTGGTAGCCGAGCATCTGCCGGCGGTGCACGCCGCGCGGCAGCGCGCGGGCGCCCAGCAGCTGGTAGCCGGAGACCGAGCGCTGCGCGCTGGTCTGGTAGCTGGCGTCGACCTCGAGCCTGCCGCGTTCGCCGAGCAGCCAGTCGCTGGCCAGTGCGTAGAAGTTCCGGCGCCCATCGGCATGGTCGATGTACGCGGCGCTGTCGTCCCAGGCCGCATTGAAGCGCAGGCCGATGCGCGGGGTCAGCCAGTGGCCCACGTCGACGGCGGCGTAGCGCGACCCTTCCGCATCGGTGCCCAGGGTCACGGTGCGCACCTCGGCCGGGCGCTTGCCGACGTAGTTGACGACACCGCCGGGGGCGATGACGCCGGCGGCCAGGCCGGCTTCGCCCTTGAGGATCTCCACCTGCTGCACGTTCTCCAGCGCCAGGCGCTGCTCGCCGGCGACACTCAGGCCGTTGAAGCGGTAGCCGGTGGCGGTGTCCAGCGCGAAGCCGCGGATGGCGATGTTCTGGTAGTAGCCCACCGGCGCGTAGCTGTCGCCCAGCGCGGCATCGTTGCGTACCAGCTCGGACAGGGTGCGCACGACCCGGCGGTCGAGCAGCTCGCGCTCCAGCACGCTGACCGAGGCCGGGGTGTCCTTCCAGCCCCCGCTGCCGAAGCTGCTGGATGCCGTGTCCCGGGCATCGGCCTGTCTGGCCTGGACCCGCACCGCGGCCAGCTCGGTGGCGGTGCGCTCGGAGGCGTCGTCGGCAAGGGGGCTGGCCTGCAGCGGCAGCGCCGCGCCCAGGGCGGCAGTCAACAGCGGGATTCGGTAGCAGCGGTTCATTCGGTTCGTCATCGGCCGGTGGGGGAGACGAAGCGAAGGCGCGCACGCGCGACCGGCCACGAAGGCGGTGTGCCTGCTGCTCAAAGCTCCCTACGCCGGTGCAAACCGGATCAGGTTCCAAGGGACTCTCTCAGCCTGGTCGTTCCAGGCACCCCCGCTTCAGGCGCGTATTTGACCACAAATGGTACGGATTGGCCCGTACGCGCGTTCAGGCCGCGCGGCGCAGGGCCTCGAGCAGTGCCTGTCCGGGGCCGCCGCGGAACCAGCGCGCATGGCCGCGCAGGAAGACGTGGTAGGCGATGTCGGCATTGGCGGTGGAGCCGGTGATGCCCTGGAAGTACTCCACCTCGGACAGGGCGAAGTCCAGGTGCACCACCGGCAGCAGGTCGGCCAACAGCCGTAGGCGCTCGGCGGACAGCGGCAGCACCTGCCGGTAACCCTCGACCAGCGCCAGCGCGGTGGCGGCATGCACCGCCTGTGCGCCGCGCTCCAGCGCCAGCCAGGCCACCGCGTTGCGCTCGATGGCGGTGGCCAGGTCGAACAGTGCGCTGGTGGGCGAGGCCAGGCCGAAATCGAAGACCGTGGCCACCCGCGGCTCCCCGCCCTGGCGGCGCCAGAGCAGGTTGGAGGCATGCCAGTCGTTGTGCGTCCACAGCCGCGGCTCGGCCTGCAGACGTTCGGCCAGGGCCGCGCCGGCATGCCAGGGCAGCACGTCGTGGCGCAGCTGGGCGCGCCACGGGTGCCGCGCCAGGTAGTCGGCCAGGCCCGGACGCCCCGGCAGCTCCTGTTCGAGCCGTGCCAGCGGGTCGGCCGCGCGGAGCAGGTCGTCGCGCGCCACCAGCAGGTGGGTATCGCGCTGGGGCGCGGCATAGCCGGCCGAGGCCCGGTGCAGGGTGGCCAGCATGCGGCCGGCGGCGCGGGCCTGCTCCAGGTCGGTCAACGGCGTCCACGAATGCGCGTCCCGGTACAGGTCCAGGCCGTCGCCGGGCGCATGCAGCTCGTAGCAGTTCGACCCCTGTGCCACCGCGCTGCGTCCGTGCCGGTCGTGCAGGACCCGCACCACCGGCACGCCGGCCGCGGCCAGGTGGGCGATGAAGCGGTGCTCCTCGCCCAGGGTCGCCGGCGTGCGCACACTGCACGCATGGCGCTTGACGAACACGCGCCCGGCCGCGCTTTCCACCAGGGCCGCGGCCGACAGCGGGCGCGGGCTGTGCCACAGCGTGCGCACCCGGCCCTGCAGCTGCGGGTAGTGCTGCTGCAGCCAGGCAAGCTCGGCGGCGTCGATCGGCGGCCAATCGGCGGCGACCTCGTCGTTGCCGAGGCCCTGGACGCGGTGGTCGGTGGAGGTCATGGAAGCGCGCCGCGCACGCGGCGGATTGGCTGCGGGGAGCGGCCACCATACGGCCGGCAGCGGCACTTGGCGACCGCGACCGCCGGGGCCATCGCCGTCGCGGCGCATACGGACGCAGGACAGGAAAACGCTCCTGCCCTGCGGGCACCCGCCGTGGGCGGGACGGCTTCAGTCCTGCGAACGGTAGCGCAGCGTCAGCTGGTACTCGCGGCCGGGCTGGCTGAACCAGGACACGGTTTCATACCTGCGGTCGAACACGTTGGCGGCCCGTGCCTGCAGGCTCCAGGCGGTACTCCACGCGCAGGTCGACGGTGCCGTAGCCGGCCAGGCGCACGCTGTTGGCGGCGTTGTCGAAACGCTGGCCGCTGCCGGCGGCGGTGAGCCCCACCCGCAGCGGACCGAAGCCGCGGTCGATGTCTAGGCGCCCATTGATGCGCGCGCGGCGCGCCAGCCAGTTGTCGTAGCTGGCGGTACCGCGGGTGCGGTCGCGCGGATCGGTGACGCTGGCCTGGGCGTTGATGTCGAAGCCGACCAGTGCCAGGAAGCCGGTCAGCTCGGCGCCGCGGATGCGCCCCCTGGCGGTGTTGTACGGGGTGAAGGTGCTGTCCAGCGCGATCAGCTGGTCGACCCGGGTTTCATAGGCGTTGAAGATCCAGTTCCACCCCTGGCGATATTGGGCGATGCCCAGGTTCACGCTCTTGGATTTCTCCGGGTCCAGCTCGGGATTGCTGGACCACGGGAAATACAGGTCGTTGAAGGTCGGCGCCTTGAAGCCGGTGCCGGCGCTGGCGGTCAGCCGCAGGCCGCTGCCGAGGGCGACGCCATAGCCGAGGCTGCCGGTGGTGTGGTTGCCGAACTGCTCGTTGTCGTCGTTGCGCACGCTGGCCTGCAGCGCATGGGCGCCGAAGCGGCCCTGGTATTCCACGAACACGCCGGTGTTGTCGCGGTGGTCCACCGCGTAGGACTCGATGCTGGTGACCGTATCCTTCTGCCAGTCGACGCCGGCGCTGAGCCGCTGGCCAGCGGCGAACATGAGGTCGCCCTGCACGCTGGCGGTATCGCGGCGGGTGTCGAAGGTGCCGACGTGGCTGCGGGCGCCGTTGTCGGCGAAGTAGGTGTCGGAACGGTCGTTGCTGCGGCCCGCCTGCAGCGCCAGGCGGACGGCCTCGCCGGGTGTCCACAGCAGGCGGCCGCCGAACACCTGCTGGCGGTTGTCGGCCTCGTTGCCGCCGAAGATGTTGCCGTCGTACTGGGTGCGGCTGGCGGCATCGAGCACGTGGCCTTCCAGGCTCAGGGCCTCGGCGAGCGCATAGCCGCCGCGCACGTTGAGCGAAGTGTTGCGGTAGCCGTCGCGGTCCGGCTCTTCCACGTAGCAGCCCTGGAACAGCACCGACGATCCATTGCAGGCATTGATGCCGTCGGTCTTCTGCCAGGCGCCCTGCGCCGAGATCCAGCCGCGCTCGCCACGGTTGCTGAAACCGGCGCTGGCCTGCCGCAGGGTGTGGCTGCCGGCGGCTCAGTCGTCGCCGAACCCGCTTGCGTCCGGATCGGCCGCCTGCTCGGATGCCCCCGCCCCGGCGCCCATGTAGGTCTCGCGGACCGGCCCGGCCTCCTGACCGGCGCGCGGCGCCGCCAGGCTGCTGGCGGCGCGTTCGTACTCGGCGACCAGTTGCTGCCGGCGCGCTTCGGGCACCTCCTGCCAATGGCAGCCGGTCAGCGCGCCTTCCAGCGAATAGAGCAGGTTGAGGCTGGGCTTGAAGCCGGCCCGGCGCACCTTCACGAACGCGCCCACGGCCCCGACCGCCGCCAGGTCCTCGCCACTGCGCAGCCCTACCTGTCGCAGCCACGCGGCACTCTTGGGGCCGATGTTGCGCAGCTTCGCGGCGCTCATGCCAGGGCCTCCACGAAGGCCTGCGCGAGGGCTTCGATGCCGGCCTGGTCGTCGTCGTCGAAGCGGCCGGGAACCGGGCTGTCCAGGTCGAGCACGCCGATCAGCGCCCCGGCATGCCGCAGCGGCACCACCAGTTCCGAGCGCGATGCGGCATCGCAGGCGATGTGCCCCGGGAAGGCCTGCACGTCGTCCACCCGTTGGGTCTGGCCCGTGCGGGCCGCGGCGCCGCAGACGCCTGCGTGCAGTGGAATGCGCACGCAGGCCGGCAGCCCCTGGAAGGGGCCGACCACCAGCTCGGTGCCATCGAAGAAATAGAAACCCGCCCAATTGAGCTGCGGTACGGCGTGGTAGACCAGCGCCGAAAGGTTGGCCGCGTTGGCGATGCGGTCGCGTTCGCCGTGGAGCAGGCTGCGGGCCTGGGCCAGCAGTTGGGCGTACTGTTCCGGCTTGCTGCCGGTGAGTGCGGTAGAACTGAACATTCCCAGAGTCTACCCCCAAGCCCGGCGGCGATTCCTGTCCACGGCCGGCCGCCGGCAGCCCGGGCAGGCCGCCCGCCACTGCCGCGACGGTACCTCGCACCGGTCGCCGCCGGCGGGCTGCGCGCATAAAAAGACCCGGCAACGGAGAGACTGTTGCCGGGTCCGGACAGGGCGCGGGGGAGGGGATCCGCGCACTGCTTGAAACGCAGGTCAGCGGCGCTTGCCACCCGGCCGCGGCGTGGCGTCGTCCTGCAGCGGCTGCCGCGCCAGCTCGCCCAGCGCCTGGCCGGTCTTCATTCCGAGGTCGATGATCTCCTGGCCGGCGCTGGCCAGCCGGTGCAGGTTTTCCTGCGCCACCTGCAGCCCCTTGGGCAGCAGCGACGGCAGGTCCTGCGGCGGTTCGGGCCGGGCCAGTTCGCCCAGGAAGCCGACGGTGGCGGTGGCATTGCGCTCGAAGGTGCGCAACTGCACGCCGACGGCGCTTTCGGCATTCTCCAGCGCCAACCGGTTGGCCCGGTTGGCCAGCGCGGTGAACTGCCGGGTGTAGTCGCTGAACGCAGTATCGAACCTGGCTGGCATGGCATCGCCCCGTCTGTTGTTGCGATGCAGCATAGCCCGGATCGGCGGGCGGCGGAAGCCCGCGGGCAGCGCCCGATGCGCGGCTCAGTCGCCGCTGTAGCGGCAGCCGGACGTGCAGGTCTCATGCACGGTGATGGCGCTCAGCAGCGGCAGTGCGGGCTTGAGCCGCTCCCAGATCCACATCGCCAGACGCTCGCTGGTGGGGTTCTCCAGCCCCGGGATGTCGTTCAGGTAGTGGTGGTCCAGCTGCTCGTACAGCGGCTGGAACGCTACCTTGATGTCGCCGAAGTCCATCACCCAGCCGGACGCCGGACCGGGCTCGCCACGCACCTCCAGGCGCACGCGGAACGAGTGGCCATGCAGGCGCGAGCATTTGTGGCCGGGGGGAACGTTCGGCAGCCGGTGGGCCGCCTCCAGGGTGAAGTCCTTGAAGATATCCATGCCGCGATTGTAGTGGCCGGACGCTCCTGCGCCGCGCGCGGCGGCCGCACCACCGGCCGGTCCCTGGCCACCGCTGCTGCCGGCACGGCAGGACCGCGCCCCGGTGGATGATCCGGGGGCGCCGTGGACCGGAACGCTGCACCGGCGATGCCGGCGCCGGCCGCGGCGTCGTCCGGGGCCGAGCTGCGCACGCCGGCCGTCATCGCCCGGCATCTCTTGCCGGCCGCATGCCCCCGTCTCCCAAGGACCGAGCCATGGCGTGGCCATGGGTCCCCCGATGCCCGGCCATCGCCGCGCACCACCGGTGTCCCCTCCGGCTCCTGCGGCATCACTCCACGGCGCCGACTTGCGAGATTCATTCCTATTTGCAAATGATTCTCAATAAAATAGAATAGTGAAGCCGGGGTGAAATCGCCCTGTTCATCGGAACCCGTTCATGAAACTCCACCGCACCGCGCTGCTCCTGGCGGCCATCGCCCTGCCCGCCGCCGCGCATACTCCCTTCCTCGCCCCCACCCACTTCGATGCGCGCGAAGGCGCCACGGTCAGCCTGGATGCGGCTTTCGCCGAGGCCTTCTTCGTCCCCGAGGTGGTGTTCGACAACAGCGACTTCGTGGTGACCGACCCGGCCGGCGTCACCCGCGCGGCGGAGACGGTGCAGCGCCTGCGCACCCGCGCCGTCGTGGAACACCGCCTGGATGCGGGCAAGGGCACCTACCGCTTCAGCACCGGCGCGCGGCTCGGCGCGCTGTTCCGCACCTGGGAACAGGGCGGCAAGCGCGAAAGCACCCGCGACCCGGCGGTCAAGATCCCCGCCGGCGCCAAGGTGATCTCCGACTTCCAGTCGCTGACCCTGGCCGAAACCTACATCACCGCCGGTGCGCCCGACCGTGCCGCGCTCGCAGCGCGGGGCAAGGGCCTGGAATTCGTCGCGCTCACCCATCCCAGCGACCTGTACGTGGGCGAGCACTTCGACTTCGTGGTGCAGTACGACGGCGCGCCGCTGCCACGGCAGAAGGTCGAAGTGACCGAGGCGGTGTGGACCTCCGACCGGACCGCGGAAGTGACCACCCTGGAGAGCGACGCCGAGGGCCGGATACGGCTGCCGCTCGCGCGCGCCGGCACCTTCCTCGCCCTGGCCCGCCACCGCAGCCCGGCCCCCGCCGGCGCACCGGTGCCCGAATACAGCAACAGCTACACCCTCACCTTCCACGTGCTGACGCCGTGAGGCACGGCCTTTTCCTGGAGACCCCCATGCGCAAGTTCCTTCCCCTGGCCCCGCTGCTGTTGGCGGTGCCGTTCGCCTCCCCTGCCCAGACGCAGCGCCCGCCCGCGACCGACGTCGCGCCGACCGTGGCCGCCTTCCTGGAGCAGTTCGACGCCACCGGCAGCGGCAGCGTCAGCTGGGAGCAGTTCGTGGCCTTCCGCCAGCAGCGCTACGCGCAGACCGACGAAAATGGCGATGGCGTGGTCGACGAGGACGAGTACGTCAACGAATACCTGGGGCGCCTGGATGCGCGCCTGGAGAAGGCCCGCGCCGGCCACGTCGCACAGACCCGCACCCGCTTCGACGCGCTCGACGCGGACAAGGACGGCCGCCTGACCCGCGCCGAGTTCGATGCCGTCGGCGAACGGACCTGGAGCGGCTACCAGAAGCTGCTGGCCCAAGGACCGGCCGAACGCACCCGGCCGGTCCGCAGCAGCGACCCGCTGCGCATGCCGACCTCGCACAGCCTGGCCGGCATGCTGGAGATCTACGACCGCAACGGCGACGGTCGCGTCGACCGCGCCGAGTTCGACCAGGTGCGCGCGACGATGTTCGCCGATGCCGACCGTGGCGGTGACGGCCAGGTGCGGTTCGAGGACTACCTGGGCGAGTTCGAGGACCGCCTGGACCGCCGCGCCGCCCAGGTGCGCGACGCCGCCGCGCAGCAGGCACGGGTGCGCTTCAAGGCCTTGGATGCCGACAAGGACGGGCGCATGACCTTCGCCGAGTACCAGGTCTCCGGCAAGCGCCTGTTCGACCGCGCCGACAGCAACGGCGACGGCGTGGTCGACGCACGCGATCCCGAGCCGGCCCCGGCCGCCACCGGGCACGGCAGCGCCACGCCCTGACCGGTACGGAACCCCCATGTCCGCCTCCTTCCGCTGGCTCCTGGCCGGTGCCCTGGCCCTGGCCTGCGCGCCCGCGCAGGCCGATCCGCCATTGCGGCACTACACGCACGAGCAGGTGCTGGGCACCTCGCTGCGGATGAGCGTGGCCGGCGCCTCGCCGGCCACGGCCGACGCCGCGCATGCCGCGGCGCTGGCCGAGATCGCCCGGCTGGACGCGGTTTTCAGCACCTGGCGCGAGGACAGCGAGCTGGCGCGCCTGAACCACGCCACCGCACCGGTCACGCCCTCGCCCGAGCTGCGCCGGCTGCTGCAGTTGTGCGAACACTGGCGCACCGCCAGCGACGAGGCCTTCAGCTGCCGCCTCGGCGGACCATTGCAGGCCTGGCGCGACGCCGCGGCCAGCGCCACCCTGCCCGACCGCGTGCAACTGCGCCAGCAGGCACGGGCCCTGGCACGATTGGAGCCGGACCTCACCGCCGCCACCGTCGCGCCCCTGCCCGGCCTGCACTGGCAGGCCGATGGCGTGGCCAAGGGCCACATCCTCGACCTGGCGTTGCAGCAGGCCCGCCAGGCCGCGCCGGACGCGCTCGGCATCGCCCTGGACATCGGTGGCGATGCCCTCTACTGGGGTGTTCCCGCCCGCGGCGGACATTGGCGGGTCGGGGTCGCCGACCCGCTGGCGCCCGCCGACAACGCGGCCCCGCGCGCGACCCTGCAACTGGCCTCGCAGGCGGTGGCCTCCAGCGGCCACCGCAGCCGCGGCTTCAAGGTCGGCCGGCGGCACTTCAGCCATCTGCTGGATCCGCTGCAGGGCTGGCCGATGGCCTACCCGCCCTCGGCCACGGTGGTGGCGCCCGACGCCGCCAGCGCCGATGCCCTGGCCACCGCACTGAGCGTGATGCCGATCCGCGACGGCCTGGCCTGGGTGGAACAGCAGCCGGGCGTGGAAGCGCTGATCGTCAGCGACCGGGGCGTCAGTTTCGCCAGCAGCGGCTGGCACCGGCTGCTGGCGGCCGAGCCCGGAGCCCCGCAGCCAGCCGCGTGGACGCGGCCGGTGGTCATCGAGTACGAGATCCCGGTCCAGGACAGCGCGCGCTACCGTGCGCCCTACCTCGCACTGTGGATCGCACGGCCGGACGGCAGCCCGGTGCGGCAGCTGCTGGTACTGGGCGACCGCTCCCGCTATCTGCAGGAACTGCCGCAATGGTGGCGCCTGTACGGACGCGACGACGATGCCGCCGTGCACGGCATTGCCCGCCCCACCCGGCTGCCCGGGCACTACACGGTGGCCTGGGACGGCCGCGACGACCAGGGACGGCCGTGCCCGCCCGGCGACTACCTGATCGAAGTGGAGGCCGCGCGCGAACACGGCGGCCGCCAACGCCTGAGCCTGGCGCTGCCCGCGCCGCAGGGCCAGGTCCGCCACCCGCCGCGCCGCGGCGACGAAATCGGCGCCGTGCACGCCCATCCCGGCAACGACGCCCGCTAGCGTCGGGCGCCTCCCGCAAACGCCACCCCAGCACCGCGCCGGCCCCGTCCGGACCCCGCAGCCAGGAACGGCAAGCCGCACCCGCGGCGATTCCTTGACGACCTTTTCCTGACCTGACTGTGGAGCATGACCATGAAACCCTCTCCCTCCCTGCTGACCCTGGCGGTCCTCGCCGGCCTGTCGCCATTGGCGCATGCCGACGCCGCACTGGACGCACGGACCCTGGACACCGTGAAAGTGGAGGCCGCGCGCGAGAAGGTGGCGCGCTCGGCCACCCAGAACGTGCAGGTGCTCGGCCGCGCCGAACTCGACGATGAAATGGCCGAGAGCATGGAAGACCTGGTGCGCTACCTGCCGGGCGTGAGCATCACCGACATGGGCCGCTTCGGCGACAACGGCTTCAACATCCGCGGCATGGAAGGCGACCGCGTGTCGATGACCATCGACGGCCTGGGCATGGCCGAGGGCATGGAGACCGCCCGCAGCTACGAATTCTTCCGCGCCGGCCGCGGCGGCGTGGACATCGACACCCTCAAGCAGGTCGAAGTGGTCAAGGGCGCCGACGCCATCGCCGGCGGCAGCGGCTCGCTGGGCGGCGGCGTGGCGTTCACCACCAAGGACCCCGCCGACTACCTCAAGGCCAGCGGCAACGACAGCTTCGGCAGCGTGAAGCTCGGCTATACCGGCCACAACGACGAGAAGCTCGGCTCGTTCACGGTCGCCAACCGCACCGGCATCGTCGAATCCATGCTGGTCTACACCAAGCGCAAATCGCACGAATCCGAGGGCTGGTACGACAGCACCGCGATCGCCACCGGCAGCGCGCGGCGCTTGCCGGACCCGATCGACCATGACAGCGACAACGTCCTGGCCAAGGTCGACGTGGTGCTCAGCCCGGCCCACCGCCTGGGAGTGGTCTACGAGCGCAACCGCGTGGACAACCTGGTGGAGAACCTCAGCCGCGTGAGCGCGCCGGGCTACCTGGAGCGCTGGGGCGACGACAGCAACAGCCGCGACCGCTACGGGCTGCGCTACCTCTGGCAGGCCGACACGCCGGCGTTCGACACCCTGGAGGTCCAGGCCGACCGCCAGAAGACCGAGAGCCGCGGCATCACCCGGGTGATCTCCGGCAGCGGCAGCTCGGCCAACCCCACCGTGACGCCGCTGACCACGCCCTGCACCCTCACCGCGACCTGCATGCGCGCCGAGGACCGCTCCACCGAGCAGGTGCTGGACCGCATCGCCGTGGACCTGGACAAGCGCGCCGGCGCCCACTCGCTGATCTACGGCGCGTCCTGGCAGAACCGCGAGATCGACTACAGCGCCGTCGACTACCGCTGGAACAACGCCGGCGTGCTGGACACCGCGACCATCGACCCCGGCCAGGTGCCGCGCACCGATGCCGCCTCCTGGAACCTCTACCTGCGCGACCGCATCGACCTGCTCGACGATGCCCTGCAGCTGAACCTGGGCGTGCGCTACGACCGCCACGACTACACCCCGCACCTGGGGCCGACCTTCCAGGACAACACCGGCACCGTGCATCCGGTGCGCTTCGCCTCGCCCACCTGGCAGGCCGGCATCAGCTACCTGTTCGCGCCGGGCCACACCGTGTGGTTCCAGGCCGGCCGCGGCTTCCGCGCACCGACCACCGGCGAGATGTATGCCCCCACCAGCGTCACCAGCATCACCGAGGTCGCCACCGGCCAGGTGGTCAGCGTGCCGACCAGCGCCTCCAACCCGGACCTGGAATCGGAGAAGAGCCTGAACCTGGAGCTCGGCTGGCGCTGGGAGACCGACAACGCGCGCCTGTCCCTGTCCGCGTTCCGCGACCGCTACGACGACTTCATCGAAAGCGTGCGCGTGCTCAACAATGCCGGTACCCAGTACCGCACCTGCCCGACCTGCGCAGCCGTGGACGGCTACACCACCACGGTCCTGCGCAACACCGGCGAGGTCACCGTCAAGGGCGTGGAGGCCGAAGGCCTGTGGCGCTTCGGCGACGCCTGGATGCTGCGTGCGGTGTACTCGCACAACGAGGGCGAACTGCGCAACGGCAAGCCGCTGGACAGCATCAACCCGGACCGCGGCGTGCTCGGGCTGAGCTGGCAGGGCCTGGACCAGCGGCTGCGGCTGACCGGTGCCCTCACCCATGCCCTGGCCAAGAAGCGCAAGGACGTGGCCCAGGCCAGCGACGTGTTCGGCCAGGCAGCGGCGCCGTTCCTCAGCGACGCCTACACCGTGTTCGACCTGTTCGGCAGCCTGCGCGTCAACGACCACCTGAAGATCAGTGCCGGCGTCTACAACCTGTTCGACGAGCGCTACTACCAGTGGGCGCGCGTCCGCACCGTCACCCGCGGCGACTTCTACCTCTACGGCTACGCCACCGAGGACGGCATCGGCCGCTACAGCGAACCGGGCCGGAACTACCGCGTCAACCTGACCTGGACCTTCTGAGCAGGGCCTCCACGTGTCCCAGGGGACCGGCCGCAGGGACGCGGCCTTTTTCCTGTGGATGCTTCCTCACGCACAACGGCCGCAGCAGCGGCCGTTGTGCATTGTCGGGCGGTGGCGCCGGATCGCGGCGCCGCATGCGCTCAGGGAGCGCTGCTGGGCTGGGCCGGTTTGCCCCGGCCACGGCCCCCCCGGCGGCGGCGGCCGGTGCCGGCCGGCTGCGCCTCGCGGCGCGGACCGCCGCCCTCACCGCGTGGTGCGGCGGACTTGGCGGCCGCTCCGCCACGGCGTGGCCCCGGCGCCGCATCCCGCTGGCCGCCACGGCCACCGCCGCCGCGGCGCGGCGGGCGCTCGCCCCCCGGCTGCTCGGCCTTGCCCGGCGCACTGTTGCCCCAGCGGATCGGCGTCTGCGGCTCGAAGCCCGGCACGTCGCGGATGTCCATGTCGCGGTCGAGCAGGCGCACGATCTGCCGCAGGTACTTGGCATCCTCCTGCGCCACCAGCGAGATCGCCTGGCCGCTGGCGCCGTTGCGTCCGGTGCGGCCGATGCGGTGCACATAGTCCTCGGCCACCATCGGCAGGTCGTAGTTGATGACCTTGGGCAGCTCGTTGATGTCGATGCCGCGCGCGGCGATGTCGGTGGCCACCAGCACGGTGACGCGGCCGGCCTTGAAGTCGCCCAGCGCACGCAGGCGCTGGCTCTGGCTCTTGTTGCCGTGGATCGCCGCGGTCTTGATGCCCGACTTGTCCAGGAACGTGGCCAGCTTGTCGCTGCCGTGCTTGGTCTTGGCGAACACCAGCGTCTGCTCGCGCGACTCCTGCGCCAGCAGGTGCAGCAGCAGCTCGCGCTTGCGCCCGGCGTCGACCGGATGCACGCGGTGGGCGATGGTCTCGGCCACGGTGTTGCGCGGGGTCACCATCACCTCGCGCGGGCTGCGCATGAACTCCAGCGCCAGCTGCTTGATCGGGTCGGCGAAGGTCGCCGAGAACAGCAGGGTCTGCCGGTTCTGCTTGGGCAGCTTGGCGAGGATGCGCTTGATCGAGGGCAGGAACCCCATGTCGAGCATGCGGTCGGCCTCGTCCAGCACCAGCACCTCGATGCCGGACAGGTCCACGCTGCGCCGCTCCATGTGGTCGATCAACCGGCCCGGGCAGGCCACCAGCAGGTCCACGCCGCGGCGCAGGATGTCGAGCTGGTTGCCCATGCCCACGCCCCCGTAGATGCAGGTGCTGGGGATGCGCAGGTACTTGCTGTAGCCGCGCAGGCTGTCATGCACCTGGGTGGCCAGCTCGCGGGTCGGGGTCAGGATCAGCGCACGCGGGCGGCGCGCACCGCCGCGGACTTCCTGCGCCGAGGTGGCCAGGTGCTGCAGCAGCGGCAGGCCGAACGCGGCGGTCTTGCCGGTGCCGGTCTGCGCGCCGGCCAGCAGGTCATGGCCCTGCAGCACCAGCGGGATCGCCTGCTCCTGGACCGGGGTGGGATTCTCGTAGCCCTGCTCGGCGAGCGCGCGCAGCAGGAAGGGCGCAAGGCCCAGATCTTCGAACGACATGGAAACTCCGCAAGGTAGGGATGCGCCGGCCCGGATGGGCCTGCGCTGCCGGTCGAGGCGACCGGCCGGCTCGGAGCGTTCCCGTAAACCGCGCTGCGAGATCCTGGGTGCGACCCGCGCAGGCGCGCGGACCGGAATGCGTGACGAAAGGCGTCGGAATGGGGGCGGGCGGGCGGAACGGGCAACGGGGCCGGCATTCCTGCGCCGCCGGCGGTCCCGGAAGGGAAACGGACGGCCGCTGGCAGACCGGCGTAGTCTAAGGGATGTTTGAGAACCGCACAAAATCACCCGTTCAGCGACCCCTCGGCCCGGCCGCGACGCGCTGCACGCCGGCGCCGGCCAGGCCCGGGGCGACACCGCCGCGGGCCTGCGGTACAAGGAGGGGCGCCGCCGCCTGCAGGGCCGGACGGCGCGCGCGCGATGCATGCATGCCGCCCCGGCGAGGCTGGCCGCGGTGGAGGCATTCGTTACAATCGAAACCTGTTTTCGGCCCAGGACTGGATGCACCGATGAAGCTTGGTTCCCTGAAGGAAGGTGGCCGCGACGGCACCCTGATCGTGGTCGCGCGCGACCTGACCCGCGCCGTGCGCGCCACCGGCATCGCGCCGACCCTGCAGCAGGCGCTGGAGGACTGGTCCAACGCCGCGCCGCGCCTGAATGCCTTGTCCCAGGCGCTGGCCGCCGGCCAGGCCGAGGGCGCCTTCGACCTGGACATGCACGCCCTGGCGGCGCCGCTGCCGCGCGCCTACGAGTTCGTCGACGGCAGCGCCTACCTGCCGCACGTGGAACGCGTGCGCCGCGCGCGCGGCGCCGAGGTGCCGGAGAGCTTCTATACCGACCCGCTGATGTACCAGGCCACCAGCGCCGGTTTCCATGGCCCGCGCGATCCGGTCAAGGTGGTCAGCGAGGACTACGGCATCGACCTGGAAGCGGAGATCGTGGTGATCACCGACGACGTGCCGATGGCGGTGACCCCGGCCCAGGCCGCCGGGCACATCCAGCTGGTCGGCCTGGTCAACGACGTCAGCCTGCGCAACCTGATCCCGGCCGAGCTGGCCAAGGGGTTCGGCTTCCTGCAGTCCAAGCCGCGCTCGGCGCTCAGCCCGGTGTTCGTGACCCCCGACGAGCTGGGCGACGCCTGGCGGGACAACAAGCTGCACCTGCCGCTGGTGACCCACGTCAACGGGGAATGGTTCGGCGCGCCGGAGGCCGGCGTGGACATGCAGTTCGATTTTTCCCAGCTGGTCGCGCATGCCGCCAAGACCCGGCCGCTCAGCGCCGGCGCGATCGTCGGTTCCGGCACCATCGCCAACGAGGACACCACGCTGGGCGCCTCGTGCTTCGCCGAGCGCCGCACCGTGGAGACCCTGCGCGACGGCAAGCCGTCCACGCCGTTCATGGGGTTCGGCGACACGGTGCGGATCGAGATGTTCGACCGCCAGGGCAACAGCCTCTTCGGCGCCATCGAGCAGCGCATCGAGCAGGCACAGCGGCCGTGACACCGGGCCGGCGGCACGCCGGCCCTCCCTCCACCCCCAGGCCCCGGAGTCCGGCATGCACCCGGCATTGACGCTCTACAGCTACTGGCGCTCCAGCGCCGCCTACCGCGTGCGCATCGGCCTGAACCTGAAAGGGCTGGAATACGCCATCGTGCCGGTGCACCTGGTGCGCGACGGCGGCCAGCAGCACGCCCCCGCCTACGCCGCCCTCAACCCGCAGCAGCTGGTGCCGGCCCTGCGCGACGGCCCGCACCTGCTGACCCAGTCGCTGGCCATCCTCGACTACCTGGAAGAGACCCGGCCGGCGCCGCCCTTGCTGCCGGCCGAACCCGCCGCGCGGGCACGGGTGCGCGCACTGGCACAGCTGGTGGCCTGCGACGTGCACCCTCTCAACAACCTGCGCGTGCTGCAGTTCTTCGACCGCCACTGGCACGTGCCGCAGAGCGAACGCGACGACTGGGTCCAGCACTGGATCCATACCGGTTTCACCGCGCTGGAGGCGCAGCTGGCCGGTACCGGTCAGAGCGGGCGCTTCTGCTACGGCGACGCCCCCGGGCTGGCCGACTGCTGCCTGGTGCCGCAGCTGTACAACGCCCGCCGCTTCGGTCTGCCGCTGGACGGCTTCCCGACCCTGCTGCGGATCGAGGCCGCCTGCCTGGCACTGCCCGCCTTCGACGCCGCGCGGCCGGAGAACCAGCCCGACGCCGCCTGAGCGGCGCCGGCAGCGGTCAGAAACCGTGGGTGATGCTCGCCGCCGAGGCCGCGGCGAAATCGGCGTACGGATCGTGCTCGCCGCTGGTGCCTTCGGACAAGCGGAACTTCAACGCCAGCCCATCGCGCGAATCGGCCGCGCGCAGCGCTTCTTCCTGGTCGATCGCGCCCTCCTTGAACAGCCGGAACAGGCACTGGTCGAAGCTGTGCATGCCTTCCTCCAGCGACTGCTCCATGGCCTGCTTGAGCTCGTGCACCTGGCCGCGGCGCAGCAGGTCGCGGATCACCGGCGTGTTGAGCATCACCTCGGTCGCCGGGCGGCGGCGGCCGTCCACGCCGGTCACCAGCCGCTGGCTGATCACCGCGCGCAGGTTCAGCGAGAGGTTCATCAGCACGTTGCGGTGCGCATTCTCGGGGAAGAAGTTGAGGATGCGCTCGATCGCCTGGTCGGCGTTGTTCGAGTGCAGGGTGGCCAGGCACAGGTGGCCGGTCTCGGCGAAGGAGATCGCCGCCTCCATGGTCTCGGCATCGAGGATCTCGCCGATCAGGATCACGTCCGGGGCCTCGCGCATGGCGTTCCGCAACGCGTTGTGGAAGGCGTGCGTATCCAGGCCCACCTCGCGCTGGTTGACGATCGACTGCTTGTGGCGGTGCAAGAACTCGATCGGGTCCTCGATGGTGAGGATGTGCCCGGTGGTGGTGCTGTTGCGGTGGTCGATCATCGACGCCAGCGACGTGGACTTGCCCGAGCCGGTGGAGCCGACCACCAGCACCAGCCCGCGCGGGGTCATGCTGACGTCCTTGAGCACCTCCGGCAGCTTCAGCTCCTCGATCGAGGGGATGCGGTTCTTGATCGCGCGGATGACCATGCCCACCTCGCCGCGCTGCTTGAACACATTCACCCGGAACCGGCCCACGTCGGCCAGGGCGATGGCCATGTTCAGCTCCAGGTCGCGCTCGAACTGCGGCACCTGGCCCTCGTCCATCAGCGAATAGGCGATCTTCTTCACCATCCCCGGTGGCAGCCCGGTATTGCCCAGCGGATAGAGCCTGCCCTCGATCTTGATGTGGACCGGCGCGCCGGTGGTCAGAAACATGTCCGACGCGTTCTTTTCGGTCATCAGCTTGAGGAAATAGCCGATATCCATGAATGCAGTTCCCTGAACAATGATGGCGCGCCGTTGCAAGCACACCACAGCCTTGACGACAATGGCCGTGCACAACCCTATGGCGACGGCTCCCCTTATGAAACCTAGCTTCGCACACTTGCGGCGTTTCCTGTACGTGACGGCATGCGTTTCCGTGCTCTGCGCCACGGCCCTGGCACAGGACCCGGCCGCGGCCGAACTGGCCACCGCACAACAGGCGGTGGACCGCGCCGACCGCGCCGATGCCGACCAGTACGCCCCGGACATCATGGCCTTGGCCCGCCAGCAGCTGGAGCAGGCGCAGCGTGCCGCCGGCGACCGCCGCGAACGGCGGCAGGCCCCGGTGCTGGCACAGCGCGCCGCCGTCGACGCCGACCTGGCGCGCGTGCAGAGCGAAGAGGCGGTGGCGCAGACCCAGCTCGCCCAGCGCCGCGCCGAAGTCGAACGGCTGCAACGCCAGCTGGCCACCGGGGAGACGCGCTGATGAGGCTGCATGCATACGCACTGGCCGGGCTGCTGGCCCTGCCGTCCCTGGCCGCCGCCGCGGATGATCCGGCGGTGGCCGGCCTGAACCAGCGCCTGGTCGCGCTGCAGGCCGACATGCGCACCACCGACCTGGCCATCCTCGAGCGGTTGCAGGCGCAGCAGGCCGTCACCGACCTGGCCAAGGGCAAGCGCCGCGAACTGGACCAGCTGCGCTACCTGGCCGAACGCCGGGTGATGATCGCCGAGGCCAGCGCCCGCGCCGAGGCGGCACGGCGCGAAGTCGACCAGCTCGAGCGCACCCGCAGCGAGCTGCTGGTGGAGGCCAGCCGCCGCGAAGCCCTGCGGGCCCGCCAGGAGGCCGAGCGCCTGCGCGTGCAGGCACAGATCCAGGCCGAGGAATCCGAGCGCCTGCGGCAGGCCGCCGAGGCCGAGACCCTGGCGCGGCAGGATGCCGAAGCGGCGCTGACCAGCGTCGCCGGCCGCCAGGCCGCGCGCCTGAGCAGCGCCCAGCAGAACGCGGCCAAGCTGGCGCGCGAGGAGGCCGAGCTGGTCTCCGGGCACCGCCTGCCGGCGTCGCGGTTCGACAACCGCGGTGAGGTCTTCACCTTCGTCGGCGACAGCTTCGCCGCCGGCCAGGCCACCCCGGCCGGCCCCGCCCCGGACCAGCTCAAGGCACTGGGCGAATACCTCAACATCGGCAAGAAGGGCCGGATCACGATCGAGGGCTACGACAGCGCCACCGGACTGGGCGAACGCCGCGCCCAGGCCCTGAAGGACGCCCTGGTGAGCGCCGGCATCAGCGCCAACCGCATCCAGGTCAGGGGCAAGAAGGCCGCCGCCACCCGCGCGCGCGCGGCCGAGCTCATCGTCGCCCCCTGATCCTCCGCCGGGCCCCCACGGGCGCGGCGCTCCGGCCCCACCGTTGCCCGCGAGGGGGGCGGCCGGCCAGCGCCGCGGAGGCGCACGCGCTTCCGGCCCCTTTCCGGGCCGACATCCGCGACCGGCAACGCCCGGCCTGGACACATCCGCGCCCTTTCCTGGCCTCCCGCGGCGGGCCGGGCACCGCGCTTCGTGACCCGGCCAGGCGAGCTGTTCCCCACGCGGCGGGTTCCCACACGCACTGCGGCGCCCGCCGGCGCCGGGCAACCGCCTTCCCCGCTGTCTAGCGGTAGCGCGTGCCCCTTGCCCGGCCCTTCTCCCGCCCTTCGCCCACAGCAGCAGGACCAGGACCAGCGCCATCGACGCTCCCACCGCCCGCAGCGCGGCCCCGGATTCCACCGCGCAAACGAAAACCCCGCCATGAGGCGGGGTTTCCGGTAACGCGGTGGATCAGGGTGAACGGTGGATCAGAAGTCCATGCCGCCCATGCCGCCCATCCCACCCATGCCGCCGCCGGCGCCGCCCATGGCGGGCTCGTCCTTCTTCGGCGCCTCGGCCACCATGGCCTCGGTGGTGATCATCAGGCCGGCGATCGACGCGGCGTTCTGCAGCGCCGAACGGGTCACCTTGGTCGGATCCAGGATGCCGAACTCCAGCATGTCGCCGAACTCGCCCGAGGCGGCGTTGTAGCCGAAGCTGCCGGTGCCTTCCTTGACCTTGTTGACGATGACCGACGGCTCTTCGCCGGCGTTGGCGACGATCTCGCGCAGCGGGGCTTCCATGGCGCGCAGGGCGATCTGGATGCCGTGGTTCTGGTCTTCGTTGGCACCCTTCAGGGCGCCCAGCGCGGTGACCGCACGGATCAGGGCCACGCCGCCGCCCGGCACCACGCCTTCCTCGACCGCCGCACGGGTGGCGTGCAGGGCGTCGTCGACGCGGTCCTTCTTTTCCTTCATCTCGATCTCGGTCGACGCGCCGACCTTGATCACGGCCACGCCACCGGCCAGCTTGGCCACGCGCTCCTGCAGCTTCTCGCGGTCGTAGTCGGAGGTGGTGTCCTCGATCTGCACCTTGATCTGCTTGACGCGCGACTCGATGGCGGCGGTGTCGCCGGCGCCGTCGATGATGGTGGTGTTCTCCTTGGAGACCTGCACCTTCTTGGCGCGGCCCAGGTCCTTGATGGTGGCCTTCTCCAGCGACAGGCCGACTTCCTCGGAGATCACGGTGCCGCCGGTCAGCACGGCCATGTCTTCCAGCATCGCCTTGCGGCGGTCGCCGAAGCCCGGGGCCTTCACGGCGACGACCTTGACGATGCCGCGGATGGTGTTGACCACCAGGGTCGCCAGCGCTTCACCCTCGATGTCCTCGGCCACGATCAGCAGCGGCTTGCCGGCCTTGGCGACGCCTTCCAGCACCGGCAGCAGGTCGCGGACGTTGGAGATCTTCTTGTCGTGCAGCAGGATGAACGGGTCGTCCAGGTCGGCCGACTGCGCCTGCTGGTTGTTGATGAAGTACGGCGACAGGTAGCCGCGGTCGAACTGCATGCCCTCGACCACGTCCAGCTCGTTCTCCAGGCCCGAGCCTTCCTCGACGGTGATCACGCCTTCCTTGCCGACGCGCTGCATCGCCTCGGCGATGATGTTGCCGATCGACTCGTCCGAGTTGGCCGAGATGGTGCCCACCTGGGCGATGGCCTTGTCGTCGGCGGTCGGCTTGGAGATGGTCTTCAGCTCGGCGACCGCGGCGACCACGGCCTTGTCGATGCCGCGCTTGAGGTCCATCGGGTTCATGCCGGCGGCCACGGCCTTGGCACCCTCGCGGATCAGCGCCTGGGCCAGCACGGTGGCGGTGGTGGTGCCGTCACCGGCGTTGTCGTTGGTCTTGGAAGCGACTTCCTTGACCATCTGCGCGCCCATGTTCTCGAACTTGTCGGCCAGCTCGATTTCCTTGGCGACGGAGACGCCGTCCTTGGTGATGGTCGGCGCGCCGAAGCTCTTCTCGAGCACGACGTTGCGGCCCTTCGGGCCCAGGGTGGCCTTGACGGCATTGGCGAGCGTGTTGACGCCGCGCACCATGCGCGAACGGGCGTCTTCACCGAAACGAATATCCTTGGCAGCCATTGCGATTACCTCGTTGATAGCCCCGGGACGGGCCCGGCGGCTGGAAATTGGGGATCAGGGGGTGGAACAGGCCGGTGCGGCGGTGGCTCAGCCGATGACGGCGAGCACGTCGTCCTCGCGCAGCACCTTGTACTCGATACCGTCGGCCTTGTAGGTCGAACCGGCGTACTGGCCGTAGATGACCTTGTCGCCGACCTTCAGCGCGGGGGCGCGGACGCTGCCATTGTCCAGCGGCTTGCCGGGGCCCACGGCCACGACTTCACCCTTGGTGGACTTTTCCTTGGCCGAATCGGGGATCAGGATGCCGCCGGCGGAGATTTCGTCGGCTTCGATGGGCTTGACCACGACGCGGTCGTGCAGCGGGTTGATGCTCATGTGAGACCTCTTAAGTTGTTGATTGGTCTGAAAAGTCCGGCGGTTTCCACGCCCGGGCGGGCGATGGTGGCACCACGCTTAAAAACGCCCGTACAACGGGCTTGGCTGGGAGATGGGGCTCGCCGGTGGCCTTTCAAGGGGCCAGACGCAAATCGCGCGCACCGCACCCCGGACATGCGGAAGGCGCGGCCCCCGCAAAAGGACCACGCCTTCCGTCCACCGCGGCCCTGGCGCTCAGCTGCCGCTGGCGTCGACCCGGCAGCTCAGGGTGAAGCGCGCCTCACCGCCGCCGGGGAAGTGCGGCAGGGTGAGTCCGGCACCGGTCAAGGCATCCGGATCGAGCGGCCCGGCCGGACAGCCGGAGCCGTCGCAGGCCAGGGTGGCGCCGGACGCCGTCGTGCAGTCCAGGCCCGCCCCGGGGACGTCCCGGACCACCGCGCCGTCGGCCGCGTCCGGCCCCTCGTTGCGGACCACGAGGGTGTAGTCGAGCCGGCCGCCGGCGGCCGCCGATGCCGCGCCGGCGGTCTTGGTGACCGACAGGTCGACCGCCGGGGTGATCCTGAGCACCGCACAGGCGTCCGGGCCGTCGATGTACTCCAGCGCGCTGAGGTCGGCCGCGCAGTTCTCCAGGGTCGTACCGGCGTCCACGCTGGCGGCGACCTCCACGTCGAACTCCACGGTGCACGACGCCCCGCCGGGCAGGCTGCCGCTGACCGTGATCGATGTCCCGCCCACCGTGCCGGCCAGGGTGGCCCGGGTGCCGGGGGTGTTGTCGTGGTTGGTGCAGGTGCCACCGGCCACGGTACCGGCCAGGGTCAGCCCGGCCTGCAGGGTGTCGGTGAACCGCCAGCCCACCTTCGCCAGGCCATCGGGACGGTTGTTGACGGTGAACACCATCCGCGCGGTGCCGCCGCCAGCGGGCAGGCTGCCGGGACTAAACGCCTTGGCCAGCTTGGGGGTGGCGTCGGTGATGACGATGTTGTCGATCGCCGCATCGTTGCCGTCGCCCGAGCCGGTGCGGTTGCGCAGCCGCACGCGGACCGCCGAGGCGTCCGCCATCTTCATCGCGGCATCGGAATAGAAGCGGCCGGCCCGTACCGTGGCGCCGCCGCCCTCCCAGCCGTCGCCGCTCGCTCCGGCCTCGAGTCCGCCGTCCAGGTTGGCCGCCTGTCCCGGCGACGAATAGTCCGCCGCCCGGCCGTCCGCGCAGGCCTCGATGGGCCGGTCGGTGATGGCGTGCTCGACGTTGCCGGAGACCAGGTACAGGTCCAGCCTGGACGTCGTACCCACGTTCCTGCTCCAGCTGCAGGAGGCCTCGGCCACGTCCACGCGCGCGGTGTAGAAGCGCATCCCCGCGCCGAGGTTCATCGATGCGGTCTCGAACTGCTTCAGGTTGTCGCTGCCGTTCCTGAAGGTGGTCCAGGCGGTCAAGGCATGGTTGCGCCGGGTGGCCGGCGTGGAGCCGGCCAGGCCCGCGTCCACCTGCCCCAGCGCATCGGCCAGGCGCCGCACGTTGTTGCGCGATGCCGCACCGGCGACGGCATCGTTCCAGCTGCCGACCGGATTGCTGCAGTGCCCGCCTGAGAAGCCGGAGGACCCGTTGTCCGCGGCATAGCGCACGATGACGCCGTTGCAGTTGGCGTAGTCCAGCCAATAGGCGTCCGCGCTGTAGGGCGTATAGCCGCCGTGGGTGTAGTCGGCCAGCGCCAGGCTCATCGTGCCGGTGCCGGCCTCGAAGTCCTCCGCGTACCGGATGTCCTCCGGCAGCACCTGCGCCAGCGCGCAGGGCGAGAGCGCCAGGGTGAGCGCGGCGGTCAGGGCCCGGGCCCGGCGGTGGTGGTCGCGCGGGCGCCGCGCCTGCGGCGAGCCGCCGGCCGGACCCCTCGATGGATCGTTGTTGTTCATGGTTTCCCCAGACATCGGAAGTACGCGGTGGCCCCTGTGGCGGGGCCCGGAGAGGCAGGTCGGGCCGCCGTGGCCGCGGGCGCGGTGCACGGACGGACGATCAGTAGGTCCCCGTCAGGTTCAGGAACCAGCCCTTGTGGTCGTAGTCGAAATTGGTCAGGTCGTCGCTGAAGCGGGTGAAGTTGTAGCCGGCGCCGATGCGGAAGTGCGCATTGAGGTCGCGGTCCACGCCCACCAGGAAGCCGCTCCGTGCGCCGCCGTCCTTCACGTCCAGCCAGCGGTATTCGCCCAGCGCGTGCCAGCGCGTGCGCAGCTCGTAGCGCACCTGGGCAGCGGCGAAGGTGGTGGCCGAGTCCAGCCAGGGCCCGGTACCGCGGCCGAGCCGCACCTGGCCCTCGCGCCGCGCCAGCTTGCCGGCGAACTCCCAATGGCGGTCGTACCGGTGGACCCCCTCGAACGAGAGGATGCGCGAACGCTGGTCGTAACGCGCACCGCCCAGCTGGCCCATGCTCGCCAGGTCGTACAGGTAGGTGTAGCGCCCGAACAGGCCCCAGCGCTCGCTGTTCCACGGACGGTAGGCGAAGCCGACATTGCCCTCGACGAACCGGGCCCCCTGGCGCGGATCGAACCGGTCCTCGGTATCGGCGTAGTTGACGCGGGCGGCGATGCGCCAACTGTCGTTGAAACGATGGGTCAGGCGGCTGGTGCTGACCCACTGCCGGCGCTGCTCGGCGCCGCTGTCCTCGCGCCACTCCAGCTTGCTCTGCCAGTCGGTCTGCGGCGACGTGCGCCCACCCGACAGGCTGATGGCCCGGCGCTCGACCCGGCCTCCGGCCTGCGTGTCCAGCTCGCCCTTGGACAGGGTGAAGCCGGTGTTCCAGCCCTGCGCAGGATAGAAGTCCATGCCGAAGGTATGCGCCAGCCCGCTCTGCTCGCGCTCCTTCAGGAACTGGCTTTCGTTGAACACGTTGACCTGGCTGGACAAGCGCCAGCGCTGGCCCAGGGTCCAGCCGTTCTGCGCCCGCGGATTGAACAGCGAATCGTAGGCGGTGGTGTCGGTCGACTGGGTGTAGCCGGCATAGAACGCATGCTCGGGCGCCAGCCGGTACTCGGCGTTGACCGTCGCCGCGCTGCCGCGGTCGCCGTCGGTGACTTCCGCCCCCAGCGACGAGCCGTCGCCGAACAGGTGCTTGGCGCCCAGGGTGTAGGCGTCGTTGTCGGCATAGGCGCCGCCGTCGTCGTCCACCGTGAGCTGGGCCACCCCGTAGAGCTCCAGGGCACTGCCGAAGCGGTGCTGGTACTTCACCGCCGCCAGGGTGCCGGCCGACTCCAGGACGTATCCCTCCTGGTTCACCCGGCGCAGCTCCAGGCCCAGGGTGCCGTCGTCGCTGACCTGCCACTCCAGGGTGCCCTGCGCCTGGGTCAGCACCGCCCCGCCGCGCTCGGCGCGGCTGTAGCGCGTGTACAGCCCCAGGGTCGGGGTGAAGCGGCCCAGCAGTTCGGCGCCATACTCGGTCACCGGCAGGCCGTTGTCGTAGCGCGCGGTGGAGTAGCCGGCATCGGTACGCCGCCACCAGGCCGCGGCGCTCCATTCCTGCTCGGTCCAGCCCAGCTCGCGGAAATTGGCGCGCGCTTCGACCGCGCGCGCCTGGCCCTTGCGGTGCGGCGCGGTCGTGTTGTGCTGGACGAAGCTCAGGCCACCGTTGTCGGAGAAGAATGCCGGCAGCCCGAAGGATTCGCTGCGGGCGTACTCGAGCTTCAGGAACGTGCCCTTGCCCGCCTGCAGGGTGAGGTCGGCGCCCTTGAGGGTGTAGTCCTCGCCGGCCCGGCGTTCATCGACATAGGTGCCTCCCAGCCCGACATGGTCGCCGAACCAGTGCTTGCCGCGCAGGCCGACGGTGAGCTCGTCGGCGGCGAACCCCGACGGCACCCATTCGTAGTCCACCAGCAGCCGTTGCTCGAACCCGTCCAGCGGCACGTCGCGGGTCAGGGTCGGGCTGTTGTCGCGGCTGATCTGCGCCAGCGGCCGGGTCAGCAGGATGCGCCCCTGCAGCGCGTCGATCTCGTAGTCGGCACCACGCTGCAGCACCACCCGGTTCTCGGTACGCCCGGTGGTGCGGTCGCGGACCTCCAGGGTCACCACGTCCGAGCCCGGCAGCAGGTCGGTGTGGCGCAGGTAGTACAGGCTTCCGCCGGTGCCGATGAACTCGTTGTGCCCGGGCACGGTTTCCGGCTGCGAGCCGAACACCCGCAGTTCGCTGCCGGCACCGCCCCAGCGGTTGCTGGCATTGGAGCGCCAGTCCAGCGCGGCGCCGTACAGGGCGCGCTGGTACTGCCCGAACTCGGTGCCGGTCAGGCCGGTGGCGTAGTTGCCCCAGAGCGCCTGGTTCTTGTCCCAGTCCATGCGCAGGTAGAAGCGGCCCATGGTGTCGACATCGCGCCAGGTGCGCGAATCGTCGCCGTAGACCGGGTAGTAGAGGTCCGGGTCCAGGCGCCGGAACACATCCTTGGGGTCGGCGTTGGTGAAGCCGTCGAACAGCCGCTGCAGGTCGCGCTCGGTGGTGTCGGCCTGCGCGGTCAGCAGGTACCTGCCCCGCAGCTTGGCCTTGCCGTAGAACGCCAGCCGGCCATCGCTGATGACGTCGTCACGGTAGCGGGCATCGCCCTGGAAAGGCGCCCTGGAGCCGCTCACGCGGTTCTGGGACAGGGTCACGTCGGCCAGCGCGACGCCGAAGAAATAGCGGCCGCTGACCTCCACGTCCAGCGGATGCACGCTGCCGTGCTCGGCGTCGTCGCCGGCCCGGACCACACCGAGGTCGAAGCGGTGATGGCCGACCGGGACCAGGTATTCGGCGGCGAACCGGCGCTCCAGGTCCACCGGATAGTCGTGGCCATCGAGGGTCAGCCGCACGTCCTGCGGAAGATCGCGGCCATGGATGCGCACCCGCGATCCGTACAGCGGGATGTTCTGCTGGCGCAGGCCGTTGCCGGCGAACACGCTGTCGATCAGGCTCTGGCGCTGCGCCTGTTCGCTGTCCAGGGCACTGCCGCGCGTGCGTTCCACGCTGTTGCGCAGGGCGCTCGCGCCGCGCTCGGCCTCTTCCGGCGACACCAGCTGCAGGGTGCGGGGGGCGGTTTCGTCCACCTGCCCGCCGGCGCCGGTGGCGCGCAGCACGTAGACCAGTTCGTCGCCCTTGCGGAAGCGGTACTGCGCGGGCAGTGCCCCGTCCCATTCGGCGCGGCTGACCGCGGCCACCGGCAGCGGCACCGTCGCCAGCGGCGCGATCAGGTCGGCATCGCTGGCGCGGTACAGGCGCACCTCCATCGCTTCGATGAAGGCCGGGTAGTTGCCGCGCGCATAGAACGGCACCGGCGCGGTGATGCGGCGGCCGTCGAAGGCCACCATTGATGGCGCCGATACCGACAGCTCGGGCAGGCCCAGGGCCGGGTCCTCGGTCGCCCATACCACTCCGCCGCCCGGCAGGTCCACGGAGAACACGCCGCTGGCCACGGCCCGGCCCGGCGGGGCCACCGACACCGCCACCCGGCGGTCCGGCTGCAGGGCCTGCGACGATGCCGTGGCATCGGTGCCGCGCGTCACCGGACGGTCGTAGCTGCGCGTGCGCAGCCGGAACAGCAGCCCGTCCTCGCCATGGCAGTCCCCGGCCGCGCAGTCCAGCGCCACCGCGGCCCCTTCTGCCGCATCGGCGGCGGCCTGCCCGTCCGGCACCGCCGTCTCCTGCGCCGCCGCCAGCGGGACGGCGCCCGCCAGCAGGCAGATCAGGGTGTAGTCCAGCACTTTCATCTTCATACGTTTGTCCATGACCCGTCCCCTCACCTGCGCACGCCGGACGGCGTGGCCGGGTCGTTGTCGATTTCCACCCGCAGCGCACTGCGCGCCTGCGGGCTCAGCCGTGCGGCCAGCGCATCGAACACTGCGCGGGCGCGGCGCATCCCCAGCGCCGCGTTGTAGGCATGCGAAGCACGCACGTCGGTGTGTCCGACGATGGCGATGCTGCCGCCTCCCATCCGCTCCAGTGCCGCGGCGACACGGTCCAGCAGCGCGTCGAACTCCGGTCTGATCGTCGCCTTGTCGGTATCGAACAGGACCGTGCCCAGCAGCGCACCGCCTTCGTCCACGCCCACCAGCAGCGCGCCCGGATCGTCCACCGTGGTGCGCACGCCGACCGTCAGGCCCGCGGCCACGTCCGCATCCAGCTGCGCCAGCAGCGCGGTGCGCAGCGCATCGGCACGCTCGAACGCCAGGGCCTCGTGCTCCGCATTGGCCTGGATCACCACGTCCCCGCCCCGGTACTCGCGCACCCGGGCGGCCATGGCATCCACCACCGCGGCATGGCGGGGACGGATCTGCGCGCTGCCCGGAGCGAAGAGCACCTCGCCCATCTGCAGCTCGACCCGCTCGCTGCCGCTGCCGATCACCTGCTCGGGCACGCTCACGCCCCAGTCGAACCGCACCGGGACACCCGGGGTGATCCGCCTCAGCAGCGGGTTGTCGGTGGTGAAGCGGGCATCGGCCGGCAGCGTCGACGGGTCCACCTTCAGGAGAAGGTTGCGGCCCCGTTCCCAGGCGCCGCCGGACACGCCGGCCAGGTGGTAGCGGCCGAACTGGTCGGTTTCCACCAGCAGGCCCTCCACCGAGGCGATGCGCACGCCGGGGATGCCCCGCTCGTCGATGCCGGCGTTGCCGACCACGTACTCCACCACGTAGCCGTTGTCCGCCTGGGCGATGCGCCGCTGCACGGTCGGCTCGGCCGCATTCAGCCCCTTGGCCGCTTCTCCGCGCTTCTCCAGCGTGGTGACGCCGTCGCGGTCCATGCGCAGGGTCACGCCCTGGTCGCTGGTCAGCACGAAGTCGTCGGTGAATGCCGGCGCGCGCAACACCTGGCGGATCACCAGCTGGCGCGCCTGCACCGGGTCGGCCTCGGACTGGCGGCCATCGAGGGTGCCCAGCGCCAGGCCATGCAGCAGCGGCGCACTGGCATCGGCCAGCGGCTGCGCACCGTCCCCCCGGTCCAGCGTGGTCGAACCGGGCACATAGGCCGTGGCGGCGAACCCGCCCTGCACGCGGATGCCGGTCAGCGTTGCGCTGTCCTGCCAGCCGTCGCCGTCGCGGTCGTGGAAGACCGTGCCGAACACCAGGCTGTCGTCGAGCAACGGATCGCCGGCCAGCGCCACGGCCGCGGTGGCCACGTTCGACAACGGTTCGCCGGTGATGCTGCGCGCCTGCACCTGGTTGACGTGGCTGCCGGCGCGTACGCCGGCGCCCACGCGCAGCAGGTACGACAGCCGCACGGCGGCGCCGGCACGGACCGCCAGGCCCTCGATGCGCAGCGGCTGCTGCCCCGAGACCGCGCCGACCGGAGCGCCCTCGACGACCGTCAGCGAACCCTCCACGTAGCTGAAGCCTGCCGGCGGCGTATCGACCAGGAGGCCGTCCTCCAGATCGCGGTTGCCGATGTTCTCCACCGTCAGCGTGTAGCGCACCAGATCGCCGACGCGCGCTTCGCGCACCCCGGCGGTCTTGGTGACGCGCAGCAACGCCTCGCCGATCACGCTCACCGTGGCCACCGCGCTGTCGCAGTTCCCGGGGTTGCGGACCTCGCAGATGGTGTAGGGATACTGGTAGGTGCCGGTCGGCACCCCGCGTGCGATCCGGATCGTACCGTCCGGGTCCATCGCCAGCCCCGGATGCGACGGCACGCCCGGCTGCAGGGTGATCCGCTCCGGCGGGAACGGCTTGCCGCCAAGCCGGTCGTTGCCGAACACGCTCGGCGTGGTGCCGCCCTCGTCGGCATGCACCGGATCGGAGGCATCATCCAGCGCCTCGATCACCGGCGCGGTCACGGTCACCGTGATCAGCGCATCGGCGCAGTTGTCCGGAGCCGCGGTCTCGCAGATGCGGTAGGCGATGCGGTAGTCGCCCGCCGCCGTGTCCGGCAGCACGCTGACCACGCCCGTGGCCGGGTCGAGGACCGGCACCGGACCGCCATCGATCGTGGTCGCCGGCGTGGTCACCGTCGCGGTGATCAGCGCGGGCGCCACCGGCTGGCCGGCCAGCGTGTCGTTGTCGAACGCATTGCCGGCATTCGCCGCACCCACGCTGCCTTCCACCGGCGGCAGCGGGTCGTCCACCGCGATGATTTCGCGGGTGACCGGCGTATCCACGTCCGCCGGCGGGGTGGTCACCGCCGGCGGAGCCGGGGTGCCCGGGGTTGCCGGCGGGGTGCCCTGCGCAGTCGCGCTGTTGTGCACGTTGCCGGCAGCCACGTCGGCCGCGGCCACCGTGTAGCTGGCCGTGCAGG
>NZ_JAIKTS010000003.1:0-1577 GCF_023556335.1 Stenotrophomonas mori | reverse complement strand
ACCGGCCGCCAGCGTGGTCGACGGGCAGGTCACCGGGCTCAGGCCGGCCAGGGCATCGAGCACCGTCACGCCGCTCAGCGCCACATCGCCGCTGTTCTTCAGCTCGAAGGCGTAGGTGATCGTGTCGCCCAAGCCGTACGGGCCGGTCGAGCTGACCGTCTTCTCCAGCTCCAGTGCCGGGGCCTGCACGATCGGGGTGTCGGTCTGCGACGGCGGGGTGGTCACCGCCGGCGGAGCCGGGGTGCCCGGGGTTGCCGGCGGGGTGCCCTGCGCAGTCGCGCTGTTGTGCACGTTGCCGGCAGCCACGTCGGCCGCGGCCACCGTGTAGCTGGCCGTGCAGGTCATCGCGGCACCGGCCGCCAGCGTGGTCGACGGGCAGGTCACCGGGCTCAGGCCGGCCAGGGCATCGAGCACCGTCACGCCGCTCAGCGCCACATCGCCGCTGTTCTTCAGCTCGAAGGCGTAGGTGATCGTGTCGCCCAGGCCGTACGGGCCGGTCGAGCTGACCGTCTTCTCCAGCTCCAGTGCCGGGGCCTGCACGATCGGGGTGTCGGTCTGCGACGGCGGGGTGGTCACCGCCGGCGGGGCCGGGTTGCCCGGGGTCGCCGGCGGGGTGCCCTGCGCGGTCGCGCTGTTGTGCACGTTGCCGGCAGCCACGTCGGCCGCGGCCACCGTGTAGCTGGCCGTGCAGGTCATCGCGGCACCGGCCGCCAGTGTGGTCGAGGGGCAGGTCACCGGGCTCAGGCCGGCCAGGGCATCGAGCACCGTCACGCCGCTCAGCGCCACATCGCCGCTGTTCTTCAGCTCGAAGGCGTAGGTGATCGTGTCGCCCAGGCCGTACGGGCCGGTCGAGCTGACCTTCTTCTCCAGCTCCAGTGCCGGGGCCTGCACGATCGGGGTGTCGGTCTGCGACGGCGGGGTGGTCACCGCCGGCGGGGCCGGGTTGCCCGGGGTCGCCGGCGGGGTGCCCTGCGCGGTCGCGCTGTTGTGCACGTTGCCGGCGGCCACGTCGGCCGCGGCCACCGTGTAGCTGGCCGTGCAGGTCATCGCGGCACCGGCCGCCAGTGTGGTCGAGGGGCAGGTCACCGGGCTCAGGCCGGCCAGGGCATCGAGCACCGTCACGCCGCTCAGCGCCACATCGCCGCTGTTCTTCAGCTCGAAGGCGTAGGTGATCGTGTCGCCCAGGCCGTACGGGCCGGTCGAGCTGACCTTCTTCTCCAGCTCCAGTGCCGGGGCCTGCACGATCGGGGTGTCGGTCTGCGACGGCGGGGTGGTCACCGCCGGCGGGGCCGGGGTGCCCGGAGTCGCCGGCGGGGTGCCCTGCGCGGTCGCGCTGTTGTGCACGTTGCCGGCGGCCACGTCGGCCGCGGCCACCGTGTAGCTGGCCGTGCAGGTCATCGCGGCACCGGCCGCCAGCGTCGTCGACGGGCAGGTCACCGGGCTCAGGCCGGCCAGGGCATCGAGCACCGTCACGCCGCTCAGCGCCACGTCGCCGCTGTTCTTCAGCTCGAAGGCGTAGGTGATCGTGTCGCCCAGGCCGTACGGGCCGGTCGAGCTGACCTTCTTCTCCAGCTCCA
>NZ_JAIKTS010000002.1 GCF_023556335.1 Stenotrophomonas mori | reverse complement strand
TCACAAGATACCTGCGCATACTTTCAAAGAACCCGGGAATCGGCCTCAACGCCTTCTTCCACCTGCCCCGCGTTTCCGCTGGAGCGAGCCGCCCATTATAGCCAGCCCTTACGCTTCGTCAACACCTCTGCAGGGCGCCAACTCCGCCGCTCCAACCCGCCCACAAGGGCTTCCCGTCGAAGCGAGCCGCCTATTATGGCAGCCTTTACCGGTACGTCAACACCTTCTTGGCGGACCGGAAACCTCCCGCATTAGGGTGAAGCCTTGCCGCGGATGCGGCGCCCTGAAGCGAAGGGGCGCATTCTAGACATCTTTGTGAAATGTGCAATCACTTTCTGCATCCGATCGCATGTCCGCCTTGCCGGGGGCCATTCCCACAGGGGGACGCGGCCTTGGGCGACACCCGCCGCGCCGCCCTTAGAACGCAGCCGGGCGGGGCGCCGGGCCGCGGCATGCGATCTCCCTGCGCCTCGATCGCATGCCGTCTTCCCTGACATGCCGCTGCCCCTGGCCCTCCCAGGCTCCATGCCGGGGGCATCCGGAACAGCCGTCCACCGGCGGCATATGCAGGAAGGCCAGCCACCAGCACTCCCGCATGCGGTCGAGCGCATTGCGCTCCCATCGCCGGCACGTGTCCAGCCCGTCAGCGCCGGCGACGGGGCTGGGCCACAATGCGTGACCCCACAGGCCCACCTTCACGATGATCGACTCCACACCGCGCTCGCTGTTCCGCGACCTTTCGCTGCCCGCCATCGTCGCCGGCTTCATCACGGTGCTGGTCGGCTTCGCCAGTTCGGCGGTGATCGTATTCCAGGCGGCCCAGGCGCTGGGAGCCGGACAGGCGGAAATCGCTTCATGGATGTGGGCGCTCGGCATCGGCATGGGCGTGACCTGCATCGGCCTGTCGCTGCGCTACCGCGTGCCGGTGGTCACCGCCTGGTCCACCCCCGGCGCGGCGATGCTGGTGGTGGGTGCCACGACGTTGCCGCTTTCCGATGCGATCGGTGCGTTCGTGCTGGCCGCGCTGATGGGCATGCTGGCCGGCTTCTCCGGCGTATTCGAGAAGGCCATGCGCCGCATTCCGGTCTCGCTGGCCTCGGGCATGCTGGCCGGCGTGCTGCTGCGGTTCGGCCTGGACGTCTTCGTTTCGGTCGGCACGCAGCCGCTGCTGGTGCTGGCGATGTTCGCCACCTACCTGGCTGGACGGCGCCTGCTCCCGCGCTATGCGGTGATCGCGACCCTGCTGGTGGGCGCCGCGCTCGCCGCGGGCCAGGGACTGATGCACCTGGAGCAGGTGACGCTGCAGCTGGCACGCCCGGTGTTCACCCTGCCGACGCTGTCATGGGCGGCGGTCTTCGGCATCGCGCTGCCGTTGTTCATCGTGACCATGGCTTCGCAGAACGTTCCCGGCGTGGCGGTGCTGAAGGCATCCGGCTACGACGCACCGATATCGCCGGTGATCGGCTGGATCGGCGCCGTCAACGCGGCGCTGGCGCCCTTCGGTGGCTACGCGCTGAACCTTGCCGCGATCACCGCGGCCATCTGCATGGGCCGCGATGTCGATGAAGAGGCCGCACGCCGCTACACCGCCGCCGTGAGCGCCGGTGTGTTCTACATCGTCGTCGGCCTGTTCGGCGCGACCGTGGCGGCCGTGTTCTCGGCCTTCCCGAAGGAGCTGATCGCAGCCCTGGCCGGTATCGCCCTGTTCGGCACGATCGGCAACAGCCTGGCGGTGGCGCTGAGGGAGGAGGGCGAGCGCGAGCCGGCACTGGTCACCTTCCTGGTGACGGCATCGGGGTTGTCGATGGCGGGCATCGGCTCGGCGTTCTGGGGTCTGGTCGCCGGCGTGCTGACCCTATTGGCGCTGCACCGCCGCGGCTCCTGACCCGCCCTTCCGGACACACGCCGGAAGCGCGGCACAGGGCAGGGTGCGCGCCTTCCCGCTACAGCGGCTCGACCCGGAATTCCTGCCGCAGGCAGTGGCGCGCTCCCGGCGCCAGCACGACCTCGTCCGGACCGACATTGCCGGCCTCGACGCAGAGATAGTCGCGCCAGCCCGCGCCGATGTCGGCGATCGCCCGTGCCGCGGCCTCGCCCGGGTTCCAGAGTACCGCGCTGCGGCTGCCCTGCGTCCGGATGGCGATGCGCCGGCCCAGTACCGGATCGCGCAGGACGTAGTGGCCACCGGCGCCGGTATAGATGCGGTCGCATCGCCCAGGATCGCGGGGATCGTCCAGGCGCCAGGTTCCCTGCTGGACATGCGCCCGGCCACCGTCGAGCTTGTCCAGGTAGGTGAGCCCCTCCAGTCCTTCCACGGTCGTCGCGAGCGCATCGCCGACACGGAAATAGTTGTGCAGTGCCTGGGTGAGGTGGACCGGCCGGCGACCGACGTTCTCGGTGAGCAGTTCCTGTTCCAGCGTGCGGCCGACGTACAGGCTCATGACCAGGTGCAGGGAAAGGCCGGCGATCACCGGCGGCGCCAGCCGCAGCCGCATGCTGCCGTCGGCGTCCCGCTGCGCCTCGCGCAGCTCCCAGGGGAGTGTCCGCACGAAACCGTGCGAGGGCGCGTCGTGTGCCTGGCCCTGGCGGGCAAAGTACGGCCAGCACACGGGCGTCCCGCCCCGGATCGGGGTCGGCGGCGGCTTGGCTGCGGGCGACAACCACATCACTTCATCGCCAGTCCGGGGAGCGAACGACAGCAGTTGCCCGCCGAACAGGCTGATGGCCGCGGTCGAGAACGGCGTCGTCACCCGCCACACGCTGAATCCGTCCAGCTCGCCCAGGCTCAGGCCCTCCACATCCTTCATCGACACGTCGCTTCCTCTGTTTATGGATGGATCCGCCCGGGGCTCACCGTTCCGGGGCGGGAGAGGCCGGCGCGGCATCGCGCAGGGCCTGCAGGATCCGCGTGCCGGCACGCCCGTCGGCGCTGGGCCAGCCCAGCCGTTGCTGTTCGGTCCGCAGCGCGCGCCGGGTAGCATCGCCGATCAGGCCATCGATGGCGCCGATGTCATGCCCGCGCGCGCTCAGCAGTGCCTGCAGTTCGCGGCGCTCGGCACGGCCGAGGCCGGGATCGTCCGTGGGCCACGCGGCGACCAACCCGTTGCCGCCACGCAGGCGATCGGCGAGGGTCGCAATGGCAAGGGCATAGCTCTCGGCTGCGTTGTAGGAATAGATCGCATCGTAGTTGCGGAACACCAGAAAGGCCGGACCGGCCGCGCCCGCCGGCAGCAGCAGCGCAGCCGGGCTGTCGTCGCTGATCGCCGCCACCTGCAACGCGCCGCCATCCGCCCGGGTGACGCCGGCGGTACGCCAGGCCGCCAACGGCCGTCGCTTGCCGCGCCCGGCCTGTGCGGCGTCGAAGCCGGCGGGAATCCGTACCTCCACTCCCCAGGGCTGGCCGCTGCGCCAGCCCGACCGCTTGAGGTAGTTGGCGGTGGACGCCAGTGCGTCGGGCACGCTGGCGACCAGGTCACGGCGCCCGTCACCGTCACCGTCCACCGCGATGCGTGCATAGGTGGAGGGCATGAACTGGGTCTGGCCGAATGCGCCCGCCCAGGACCCGACCAGGCCCTCGGCCGCCAGGTCACCGTTGTCGATCAGCTTGAGCAGGGCCAGCAGTTCGCTGCGGAAGAACGCCTGCCGGCGTCCGTTGCAGGCCAGGGTGGCCAGCGACTGCAGCAGGGGACGCTTGCCGGTGATGCGGCCGTAGTCGCTCTCCACGCCCCAGACCGCGACCACGGTGAAGGGGTCGACGCCGTACTGTGCGGCGATGCCATCGAGCAGCGGACGGTGGGCAGCCAGCCGCGCGCGGCCGTCGTCCACGCGCTGCGTATCCACCAGGGCCGCCAGGTAGTCCCAGATCGGCGTCTTGAACTCCGGCTGGGCATCGAGCAGCGAAAGCACGCTCATGTCCGGCACCACGTCGGCGAATACCCGGTCGAGACGTTCGGGCTGCCCTCCCTGCGCCAGGGCGGCTTCGCGCAGGCCGGTTCCGCAGCGGCCGAAGTCGGCGAGCGCCGCCTTCGCCGACGGCACCGCGGCGAGTCCGCAGGCCAGGGCCAGCAGCGGCAGGATCCGGATCGACATCATGCACCACCTCCTTGCACCGGCCCCGCCGGAAACGCGGGAATGATAAGTGGCGCGGCCACCGGCGTCGTGTGCCTCAGAGCGGTTGCAGCAGCCGCAGCCCGAACATCCGCCGCGGCGCATCCCAGGCGCCGCTCACGCGCAGCCCGGCGGCGGAGGCCATCGCGGCGAAGCCGGCATCGTCGTATTTGTGGCTGTATTCCACGCGGATGGCCTGGCCACGCACGAAATCGAATGCCTGCCCGCCCACATGCACCCGTTGGGCACGTTGGCTCACAAGACAGGTCTCGATCCGCTGTGCGGCCCTGGCATAGCGCGCACGGTGGGCGAACCCGGACAGGTCGAAGTCGCTGCCGATCTCGCGGTTCAGGCGGGCCAGGAGATTGAGGGTGAACGCGGCGGTGACGCCCGCGGCATCGTTGTAGGCCGCCTCGATGGTCGCCGGATCCTTGTCCAGGTCGATACCGATCAGTGCCATGCCCTGCGGCGCCATCGCCGCGCGCATGCCCTCCAGGAGGGCCACGGCCGCGCGCCCGGTGAAGTTGCCCAGGGTCGAGCCCGGAAAGAAGAACAGCGTGCGCCCGGCCGCACGCCGGGGCGCCGGCAACGGCGGCAGGACGGTGAAGTCGGCGCAGACCGGCAGCATCTCGACCGTCGGGAAATCGCCGGCAAGCGCCCGGACGCTGTCCAGCAGTGCGGTCCGCGATATCTCCACCGGCGTATAGGCGACCGCATCGTCCAGCGCGCGCAGCAGCAGGCCGGTCTTGCGGCCGCTGCCGCTGCCGTATTCGACCACCCGCGCCTGCGGGCCCACGCGGGCGGCGATCCGCGGCAGCGTCGCCCGCAGCAGGGCATGCTCGGCGCCGGTCAGGTAGTACTCGGGCTGACGGGTAATGGCCTCGAACAGCGTCGAGCCGCGGGCATCGTAGAAGTACTTGGACGGCAGCGAACGCGGGCGCATGGACAGGCCGGCGAGCACGTCGGCGGTGATCTCCGCAGGACCCGGACGCCGGTCGACCAGCGTCGGCTCCGGCGCCGCCATCACAGGTCCCGGGCCAGGCGCAGCCCTGAAAACTGCCAACGTGCCGCAGGTGGAAAGAAGTTGCGGTAGCTGGCCCGCACATGGCCTGCGGGCGTGGCGCAGCTGCCGCCACGCAGCACGTACTGGCCACACATGAACTTGCCGTTGTACTCGGCCGCGCTGCCTGCCAGGGGACGGAACCCCGGATAGGCGCCGTAGGCGCTGGCGGTCCACTCCCAGACGTCGCCGAACAACTGCCGTGGCGCACCGGCACCGAGGGACGGCTGCGCCACCGGATGCAGCAGCCCGGCATCGGCGAAGTTCCCGGCGGCCGGGCAGGCGGCCGCGGTCGCTTCCCACTCGAACTCGCCCGGCAGCCGCGCCCCGGCCCAACGTGCGCAGGCATCGGCTTCGAACCAGCTGAGATGGCAGACCGGCGCGTCCGGATCCAGCGCACGCCATCCCCCCAGGGTGTATTCACGCTCCAGCGCCGGGTCCCAGTACAGCGGGTGGCTCCAGCACTCCGCCTGCACCCGGGCCCAGCCTTCGCTCATCCACAGCAGCGGATCGCGGTAGCCGCCATCGTCGATGAAGGCGCGGAACTCGGCGTTGCTCAACGGGCGGTCGGCCAGCGCATGCGCGGGCACCAGCACCCGGTGCCGCGGCGATTCGTTGTCGTAGGCGAAGCGTGCGTGGGCCGGCCAGGCCGGCGCACCGATCTCGACGATGCGCTCCGGGTGCTCGATCCAGACCGCGGCCCCGGCCGCCGGCGTCGGGGTGGGCAACGGCAGGTCGTCGCGGTAGGCCGGTTGCAGCGGGTTGCTCCACAGCGCGTGCTTGAGGTCGGTGAGCAGCAGTTCCTGGTGCTGCTGCTCATGCTGCAGGCCCAGCAGCAGGTGCTGCCGGGCCACTGCGTCCAGGTGGCCGGCACGCAGGCAGTCGCCGATGCGCTGGTCGACCTGGGCGCGGTATTCCAGCACCTGGGCCAGGGTCGGCCGCGAGAGCAGGCCGCGCTGCGCGCGCGCATGGGCCGGGCCGATGCTCTGGTAATAGCTGTTGAACAGCACCTGCCAGTCCGGCTGCAACGGCTGATGGCCCGGCTGCGTCCCGAGTACGAAGTGCTCGAAGAACCAGCTGGTATGGGCCAGATGCCACTTGGCCGGGCTGGCGTCGGGCAGGCTCTGCAGCATCGCATCCTCGGCACTGAGCGGCGCGGCCAGCGCCAGGCTGGCCTGGCGCACGGCGCGGTACCGCTCCGCCAACGTGGGTGGCGTGGTCGCAGCGCTGGAGGCTTTCAGCAAGGCGGCGCTGGAGATCTGCATGCCTGCCAGCTTAGTCCCCCGCGGTTAGCGCGGTGTCATGGCGCGCCGGGAGTCAGCCGATGGCGTCCAGGTAGTACCAGCGGCCCTGCTCGCGGACAAAGCGGCTGTGCTCCTGCAGACGCACGGCGCGGCCGCCACCGACGCGGTAGCGGGCGACGAACCGTACTTCCGCGGTGTCTTCGCCGGTGGCCCGGTGCGCCTTCACCTCCAGGCCCAGCCAATGCGTGCGCGGGCCGGCGGGGTCCTCCAGCTCGAGCGTGCCCGGGCGGGTCGTGATGTGCCAGGTGGCCCGCAGGTATGCGGCATCGCCCACGACATAGGCGCTGTAGCGCGAGCGCATCAACGCTTCGGCGTCGGGCGCCGCAGCGCCCGCATGCCAGCGCGCGCAGCACTTTTCATAGGCGGAACCGGAGCCGCAGGGGCAGGGGGAGGCCGGAAGGATCTGCATGCGCGCATTGTTCCATCGGCGCACACGTTGCCGCCAGCCATGCAGGCGTATGCTGTCGCGCCCACCGCTCCCCGCGACCATGCTGGAATTCCTGCCTCCCGAGCTGCCCTGGCTGCTCATCGTCGCCTTCCTGGCCGGGCTGGTGGACGCTGCGGTGGGCGGAGGCGGCCTGATCCAGGTGCCGGGCCTGTTCACGCTCCTGCCGCAGCATACGCCGGCCGCCCTGCTCGGCAGCAACAAGCTGAGCTCGGTCTTCGGGACCGGTGCCGCGGCCTGGCGCTACGCGCGCTCGGTCCGGTTTCCGTGGCGCCCGGTGCTGCTGGCAGCCGCTGCCGCCTTCCTCTCCGCCTTCCTCGGCGCCACTGCGGTCAGCCTGCTGTCCAAGGACGCGGTACGCCCGCTGGTGCTGGTGCTGCTGATCGTGATGCTCGGCTATACCCTGGCAAAGCGCGACTTCGGCGCACTGCACCAGCCGCGCGTCGTCGGCCGCCGCGAACTCGCCATCGCACTGGCGATGGGGGCGGTGATCGGCTTCTACGACGGCTTCTTCGGCCCGGGTACCGGCAGCTTCCTGATTTTCCTGTTCATCCGTTTCTTCGGCCTGGATTTCCTGCGCGCCTCGGCGGCCTCCAAGGTGGTCAACCTGTCCACCAATATCGCCGGCTCGGTGACCGGCACGCGGCTGGCCTTGCGCGGCGGCACGCCCCTGATCCGGAAGCTGTTCCTGGCGCTGGTGGTGGTGCTGATCACGCGCATGGCCTGGGACACCTTCGCCACCTGAACCGCGGTGGGCGGTTTGATCCAGCGCAACGCCGGCGACACGCGGGGTGCGCATCATGGTCGGCGCGGCGGCCCTCCCTGGCTGCCCTGGAGACCTCACCATGCACCTGGATTTTTCCGGAAAGACCGCCCTCGTCACCGGTGCCGCATCCGGCATCGGCGAAGCCGTGGCCCGGCAACTGGCGGCCAGCGGCGCGCGGGTCGTCGTCGCCGACCTGAACCGCAAGGCCGCCGAAGCCCTGGCCACCACCCTTGGCACCAATGCCAGCGCACGGCAGCTGGACGTGGGCGATGCGGATGCGGTCAAGCACCTGGTCGATGCCGTCGTCGCCGAGCACGGCGGCCTGCACCTGGCGGTCAACAACGCCGGGATCGGCGGCGCCAGCCTGGCAACCGCGGACTACCCGCTGGAGGAATGGCACCGGGTGCTGGACGTGAACCTGCACGGCGTCTTCCATTCGATGAAGTACGAGATCCCGGCGATCCTGGCCAGTGGCGGCGGCGCCATCGTCAACATGGCCTCGATCCTGGGCAACAACGGCTGGGCCGGATCGACCGCCTATGTCGCGGCCAAGCACGCCGTGATCGGCATGACCAAGACGGCGGCACTGGAATATTCCGCGCGGGGCCTGCGCGTCAACGCCGTCGGTCCCGGGTTCATCGACACGCCGCTGCTGGCCGGCATGGACCGCGGCGCCTACGACGGCCTGGTCGGCCTGCACCCGGCCGGACGCCTGGGCACCGCCGAGGAGGTCGCCGCCCTGACCTGCTTCCTGCTTTCCGAGCAGGCGGCATTCATCACCGGCAGCTACCACCTGGTGGACGGCGGCTTCTCGGCGCGCTGACGGCACCGGCGCCCCCGGTCATGCCGGGGGCTGGATGCGATGCCCGGCGCCTAGCGCAGCACGGCCCCCGCCAGGGCCATCGCCAGCAGCGCCAGCACCGGCACCATCGACAGGGCGAAGCCCAGCCCCCGCCGTGAAGGCACGTCCACGTAGGCCCGCCAGTACACGAAGCGGCCGAGCAGGTAGAGGGCACCGACCCCGGCCACCCAGGCCGCCGGCCAGAAACGGGCGGCGATGAACAACGCCGGCAGCAGGGCGACCAGCAGCTCCAGGGTATTCATCTGCACCCGGTAGATGCGCTCGAAGCCTTCATGGCCGTTGACCGCCGGTGCCTTGACGCCATAGTGGCCACGCGCGCGCCCGACCAGGACGGCGAAGAACAAGTACTGGACCACCGCGAGCAGGGCGACCAGTTCGACAAGATGCATCGCTTTCTCCAGGTTGCCGGCGCGCATGGCCGGTACGGGCAAAGCATGGCGGGCCGGCACTCCGTACGCCAGCGCCCGCCGGGCGCGGACGCCCGGAGCGGGCAGGGCCAGGCCCTGCCGCGCGTCCTCAGCGCCGTGCCTGGCCGACTTCGATGAAGCGCAGGAACTCGGCGCGGGTGCGGGCGTCGTCGTGGAAACTGCCGCGCATGCTGGAGGTCACCATGCTGACACCGCGCTTGTGGATGCCGCGGGTCGTCATGCACTCGTGCGAGCCTTCGACCACCACGCCCACGCCCAGCGGCTGCAGCACGCTCTGGATGCAGTGGGCGATCTGCGCCGTCATCTTTTCCTGCACCTGGAAGCGCCGGGCATAGGCCTCGACCACCCGCGCCAGCTTGGAGATGCCCACGACCCGGCCGCTGGGGACATAGCCCACATGCACCCGGCCGATGATCGGCGCCATGTGGTGCTCGCAGTGGCTTTCGTACTCGATGTCGCGCAGCACGATCATCTCGTCGTAGCCGGCCACCTCCTCGAAGGTGCGCTCCAGGTACTCGCGGGGATCCTCGCGATAGCCCTTGAACCAGTCGCCATAGGCTTCGGCCACCCGGCGCGGGGTGTCCAGCAGGCCCTCGCGCGCGGGGTCTTCGCCGGCCCAGCGCAGCAGGGTGCGCACGGCTTCCTCGGCCTGGGCCTGGGTGACGGACGGGTTTTTGGAGTCGGCCATGGGAACGGCGCCTGGATTTCGGGGGTGGACATGCTACCAGCCGGGTGCCGGCGGGGCATCGACGGGCGCCGCCACCGCATGTTCACCCGCCGTCCGCAACACTGGCGCCATGAGTGCAGGTACCGAAGGTTTCACCGGTTTCACCGGTTTCAGTGGCCGTGAGCGGCTGTTGGCGGCCATCGACGCGGCAATGGCGATGCCGGAGACCGCCACCACGGTGGCGCAGGTCGAGCGGGCACTGCTGCGGGCCATGGCCGACCCGGCCATCCGCCTGCCCGCGCAGGTGCACAGGCCGGTGGCCGACCACTATGCACGGCGCGAACTGTGCCGCAGCGCGCGCCACGGCTACAGCGTCGTCGCCATGACCTGGGGGCCGGGACAGCACACGCCGCTGCACGATCACGACGGCCTGTGGTGCGTGGAGGGCATCTGGCAGGGCACCCTGCAGATCACGCCCTACCGGTTGCTGGCACGCACGCCCGAGGCCTGCCACCTGGTGCCGCTGCCGGCCCTGACTGCCCAGCGCGGCAGTGCCGGCAACCTGATCCCGCCGGACGAGTACCATGTGCTGCACAACCCCAGCGCCACCGACATCGCGGTATCGCTGCATGTCTACCAGCGCCCGATGGAGCAGTGCACCGTGTTTGTCCCCGAACCGAACCGCCCGGACTGGTATCGCCCCGCATCCCGCTCGATGACGGTGGAATGCGAGGACGCAGGCGATGACCGCGGCTGACCCGCGCCTGCGCGCGATGCTGCGCCTGGCACCGGTCATCCCGGCATTCGCTCCGGACGGCATCGATGACGCGGTACGCGTGGCGCAGGCCCTGTTCCGCGGCGGACTGCCGGTGATCGAAGTGTCCCTGCGCGCCGCCAACGCGCTGGAGGCGGCCGCGGCGATCATCGCCGCGGTTCCCGATGCGGTCGTCGGCGCGGCCGATGTGGCCGATGCCGCGCAGATGGAGCGCGCACGCGTCGCAGGCTGTCGCTACGCGGTCGCGCCCGGCGCCGACGACCGGCTGCATGCCGCCGCACACGGGGCCGACCTGCCGTTCCTGCCCGGCGTGGCCACCACCGCCGAGCTGATGCGCGGGCTGGAACGGGGAGCCGACACCTTCGCTTTCGCCGCGACCGACGCGGCCACCGGCATCCCGATCCTGTCGGCCTGGGCGCAGGCATTCGACGGCGTGTGTTTCCGCCCCGGGGGGCTGGCCGCAGCCGACCACGCGCGGCCGTTCCTGCACCTGCCCAACGTGCTCTGCGTAGGCGCGGACTGGCTGACCGGCACCGGCCTGGCGCAGGCCGGCGACAGCGACGGCATCGAACGACGCGCCCGCCAGGCAGCCGTACTGGCGGGCTGAGCCGGCGGTGCGGCCCAAGGGCAGCCAGCCTCAGCGCACCGCCCATTGCCATTGCACGCCCAGCGTCCAGGTGCGGTCGGGACCGGGTTCGAAGTAGCGGCCATTGCCATCGTTGACGATGACCGAACCGATGTAGCGGCGGTCCAGCAGGTTGTCCACGCGGGCAAACACCCGCAGGGCCCCCTGGGCGGTGGACCACTGCCGGGCCGCCTCCAGGTTCAGCAGGCCGTAGCCAGGAGCACGCGCGTCACCGAGATCGGTGACCACGGTGGCGGCGGAGGCCGTGCCTTCGGCGGCCAGCTGCCAGGCACCGGGCCGCCACTGCCAGCGCGCCTGCAGGTACTGGCGCGGCACCCCCGGCAGCGCCGTGCCGGCCGCCACCGTGGCGCTCGGCACGGTGCATGGGGCGGGCAGCCCGGTGCAGGTCAGGTAGGCCTCGCGCACCCGGGCCTGCAGCCAGGTCCAGGCAAGCTGCAGTTCCTGGGTCTCGCCCAGGGGACGCCGCCATTCCAGCTCCACGCCCTGGCGCCGGGTCGCGCCGATGGTGCGGTAGCTGCTGCGGCCGCCGCGATTGGTGGCCACCGCGAGTTCGTCCTCGGTATCGGCGCGGAAGACCGCGAGATCGAGCCGGGCACCGGTGCGGAAGCGCCACTTGCCGCCGAGCTCGACCGTGCGGCTGGTCGCCGGCGCCAGGTCGAGCGCCAGGCCGGCCCCCCCGTCGGCGCGGTAGCCCAGCTCGTTGAACGTCGGCGTTTCAAAGCCTCGGCCGGCCGAGGCGTACAGCCGCAGCACCTCGTTGGCACGGAACACCAGGCCGGCGACCGGCGTGGTCGCGGTGTAGTCACGGCGGCCACTGTCGTCGGGATTGCCGGGGACGATGTAATGGTCGTCGGAACGGAAGCGCACCCGGCTGTGGCGGGCCCCGGCCAACAGCGACCAGCGCGGCCCGATCCGCCACCAGGCCTGCGCGAACTGGTCCAGATTGGCGACCCGGTCATGCTGGTCGCGGCGCAGCCGGCCCTTGATGCCCAGCACCTCGCCGACGTGGTTCTCGTACCCGGTACGGTGCTGCCGCTGGCGGTCGGCATTGGCACCGAGCACCAGCTCCAGCGGCCGCCCGGCCAACGTCGCCTGCCAGGCCCAGCGGGTATCGATCCCGCCATAGCCGCCGTCGAGGCCGATGACGCCGCCCGAATGCAGTGGACTGGCCTGCGCCGCCGGGGGAATCGCCAGGTACTGCTCCACGGTGCGCTGGCCGGCATAGGCCATCGTCCGCCAGGTCCGCTGGTCGCGTTGCTGGGTGTAGACCGCCCCCGCCTGGGCCTGGTGCACCGACTTGCGGGTGTCATAGGCAGTGGCCACGGCGGCCGCATGGCGCGGAGCGGCCTGGGCCTGTTCGCGGCTCAGGCCCAGCGGATCCTGCGCATGGGGGGCCTCCAGGGCATTGACCACCAGCTCGAGCGTCCGCTCCGGGCCCAGGTCCATCCCGAACCGGGCGTTGAGCGATTCCCGCCGCGCCGCGCTGTGCGCGCGCCAGCCCTGCGTCCGGTAATGGTTGGCGGCCACGTTGTAGCGCAGGGCCGGCGTCGCGCCCTTGAGCTGCAGGCCGAGGCTGTGGCTGTCGTTGCCACCGACGGCGGCGCGCAGCCGCCACGGATCACCCGCCCGGCCATCGCCGCTCCACAGCTGCACGACGCCGCCGGAGGCATTGCCGTACAGCGTCGAGAACGGGCCGCGCAGCACCTCGATGCGTTCGGCCCCCAGCAGGTTGAAGTGCGACAGCTGGCCCTGGCCATCGGGCATCGTCGCCGGCACGCCATCGACCAGCAGGCGTACCCCGCGGACACCGAAGGTGGAGCGCGCACCGACGCCGCGGATGGACAGCTGCGTGTCCTGGGCCAGGTTCTGGCGCTCCCGCGCCAGCAGTCCGGGCACCCCGGCCAGGGCCTCGGACACCAGGGCGCCGCGGCCATTGCCTTGCGCATCCACGTCGAGGGTGGTCATCGATGCCGGCAGGTCCGCATCGTCGACGGCGCGCACCCGCGCCGCCTGCACCTGCACGCTGTCCAGCGTGGTGGCCGCTGGACCGGCCAGCGCCAGCATCGTCACCCCCCATCCGATCATCGTTCCCACCACCTGGCTGCCCCCACGCCGGCATCATCCCCGATCGCCGGTGAAGCCGGCGCGCGCAGGGCGGTTGCGTGTGGAATCGTACCGCCATCGGCCTTCGGCCCTGTTACGATTGTGAGCTGTCCGTGATCGCGCTGTGCCGGTCACCTCCGACGCCCCTCTCCGCCACCGAAACGAGTACCGCCGTGTCCTTCTTTGCAAACGTGGAACAGGTTCCTGGCGACCCGATCCTGGGTCTGACCGAGGCTTACAACGCCGACGCGCGCCCGACCAAGGTCAACCTTGGCGTCGGCATCTACTACGACGAGGGCGGCCGCATTCCGCTGCTGCGCGCCGTCAAGCAGATCGAGCAGCAGCTGGCCGCCGAGGCCAAGCCGCGCGGCTACCTGCCGATCGACGGCCTGCCGGCCTACACCCAGGCCACCCAGAAGCTGGTGTTCGGCGAGGACTCCGAGCTCGTCGCCGCCGGCCGCGTCGCCACCTCGCAGACCGTCGGCGGCAGCGGTGCGCTGCGTGTCGGCGCCGATGTGCTGCGCAAGCTGCTGCCGCACGCGACCGTGGCGCTGAGCAACCCCAGCTGGGAGAACCACCGGGCGGTGTTCGGCGCGGCCGGCTTCGAGGTGCGTGAATACCGCTACTTCGATCCCGCGACCCACGGCGTGGATTTCGACGGCATGCTCGCCGACCTGCAGACCTTCGCGCCGGGCACCGTGGTGCTGTTGCACGCCTGCTGCCACAACCCGACCGGCGCCGACCTCAGCGACGCGCAATGGGGCCAGGTCGCGGAGGTGCTGAAGGAGCGCCAGCTGTTCCCCTTCATCGACATGGCCTACCAGGGCTTCGACAAGGGCATCGAGCAGGACCGCGCCGCGGTGCGCATCATCGCCGCCGCCGGCATCGACAGCTTCGTCGTCGCCAACTCGTACTCCAAGTCGTTCTCGCTCTACGGCGAGCGCGTGGGCGCGCTGTCGATGGTCGCGCCGACCGCCACCGACGCCAAGGCCGTGCAATCGCAGGTCAAGCGCGTGATCCGCACGATCTACTCCAGCCCGTCCACGCACGGTGCCGCCCTGGTCTCCGGCGTGCTCACCAGCCCGGAACTGCGCGCGGTGTGGGAGCAGGAACTGTCCGAGATGCGCGAGCGCATCCATACCCTGCGCGGTGGGCTGGTCGAGAAGCTGGCCGCCGCGGGCGCGCCGCAGTTCGGCTTCATCGGCGAGCAGGCCGGCATGTTCTCCTACTCGGGGCTGAGCAAGGCTCAGGTGGATGCACTGCGTGACGACTACGGCATCTATGCCGTGGGCACCGGCCGCATCTGCGTGGCCGCGCTCAACCAGGGCAACCTGGACTACGTCGCCAAGGCCGTGTGCGCGGTCAGCCGCGGCTGATCCCCGCCACAGCGCCAGCGGAAAGCCCGGGCCCGTCCCGGGCTTTTTGTTTGCGCCTGCGCCACGGGAACCGGGCGCAGGCGCGCCCGTCCGGGACCGTCCAGGCGGGGCAGGGAATGGCGTGCGTGGCGTCTCCGGACCGACACCGCGATGACCCTTGCCGTCCGCGAGGGGACAAACGATGTCCCTCAACTCGTAAAAATCCGGGCAACCCGCGACAATAGCGCTCCTTTCGTCTGAAGGTAGTCCTTGTCCATGTCCCGTACGTCGCTGACCCGGTTCCTGATCGAAGAACAGCACGCCCAGCGCATCAATGCCGACCTGCGACAGCTGGTGGCGGTGGTCGCACGCGCCTGCACCAGCATCTCGATCGCGGTGAGCAAGGGCGCCCTGGGTGGGGTGCTCGGCGACGCCGGTACCGGCAACGTGCAGGGCGAGGCCCAGAAGAAGCTGGATGTGATCTCCAACGAGATCCTGCTCGAGGCCAATGCCTGGGGCGGCCACCTGGCGGCCTGCGCATCGGAGGAGATGGACCACAGCCAGCCGGTGCCGGCGGAGTACCCGCACGGCGACTTCCTGCTGCTGTTCGACCCGCTGGACGGCAGCTCCAACATCGACGTGAACGTCTCGGTGGGCACCATCTTCTCGGTGCTGCGCGCGCCGGCCGGCGTCGACAAGCCCGGCGATGAACACTTCCTGCAGCCCGGCGACCGCCAGGTCGCCGCCGGCTACTGCATCTACGGACCGAGCACGATGCTGGTGCTCAGCGTCGGCCACGGTACCCACGCCTTCACCCTGGACCGCGAGACCGGCGAGTTCGTGCTGACCCAGCGCGGCATGCAGGTGCCGGCCGATACCCAGGAATTCGCCATCAACATGTCCAACCAGCGGCACTGGGAAGCGCCGATGCAGGGCTATGTGCGCGACCTCCTGGCCGGCAGGGAAGGCGCCCGCGGCAAGAATTTCAACATGCGCTGGATCGCCTCGATGGTTGCCGACGTGCACCGCATCCTGACCCGCGGCGGCATCTTCATCTATCCCTGGGATGACAAGGACCCGTCCAAGGCCGGCAAGCTGCGGCTGATGTACGAGGCCAACCCGATGGCGATGCTGGTCGAGCAGGCCGGGGGCGCCGCCACCAATGGCCGCGAACGCATCCTCGACCTCCAGCCCGCCCAGCTGCATCAGCGCGTGCCGGTGTTCCTCGGTTCGCGCAACGAGGTGGCCGAGGCCACCCGATACCACCACGAGCACGACACGCGGGGCTGAAGCCCCGCGCCTGCGGGGGAGGGGACGACGCCCCGCTGCAGCGGTGGCTGCCGGTCCGCTGCCGGGCGTCGCCCGGCACGACACGGGCGCGTCACGCTGGTCCGGGACCGGCGTCTTCCCCGGCGGAGACGCCGACGCATGCCCCTGCTGCCGGCTCCGCTCATCCCCCGGGCACTTCCCGTGGAGCAGGTCGATTGGCAGCACCGGTATTCGTGCCGTTGCCGCCCCGGCACTGACGGCTTACCCGTTTCCATGGCCGCGCGCAGCACACGCCCGGCGGTCTCCGTGAACCGGCCGGGCGCACGCCCGCCGCATCCGCGTCGCCAGACACGGCGGAACCACAACGGCCGTCCGCGCCGCCGCGCGGGGCCCGACAAGCACGCTTCCGCACAACCGCGTACGGGGACGCCGCAAGAGTGCCCGCGACCCGCCTTCCTAGCGGCGGAAATCCTGGCCGGCATCGATCCCAGCGGATCAGAACAGTTCGCCCTGCGGCGAGGCCTTCTTCGGCGGTACCGGCGGCACGAAGCGGCTGCAGTCCAGCCAGGGCCACTGTTCGCGCGAGGCGTTGAACCCCAGGCGCCTGCTGGCCAGCGCAAAGCGGCGCGAAAGCAGCTGTGCGTATACGCCTTCGCCGCGCATGCGCTTGCCGAACCGGCTGTCGTAATCCTTGCCGCCGCGCAGCTGGCCGAGGGTGCTCATGACGTGTTCGGCCCGTTGCGGGTGGTGCGCCTGCAACCAGTCGCGGAACAACGGCGCCACCTCGTAGGGCAGCCGCAACAGCACATAGCCGGCACTGCGCGCGCCGGCATCGCGCGCGGCTTCCAGCACCGCCTCCAGCTCGGCATCGTTGATCCAGGGAATCACCGGCGCGACCATCACGCCTACCGGGATCCCGGCCTCGTGCAGGCGCCGCATCGCCCGCAACCGTGCGTGCGGCGCGGATGCGCGCGGTTCGAGTCTGGCCGACAGGTGCGGGTCCAGCGTGGTCACCGAGAAGTGCACGCTGACCAGGTGCTGCTCGGCCAGCGGTGCCAGCAGGTCGATGTCGCGCTCGATCAGTGCGTTCTTGGTGATCAGCGAGAACGGATGACGGGTTTCGTGCAGGACTTCGATCAACTGCCGGGTGATGCCCAGTTTGCGTTCGATCGGCTGGTAGGCATCGGTGTTGATGCCCAGCGCGATCGGCCTGGGTACATAGCCCGGCCGGGACAGCTCCCGGCGCAGCAGCTCGGCGGCATTGGTCTTGGCGAACAGCCGGGTCTCGAAGTCCAGCCCCGGGGACAGGTTCAGGTAGGCATGGGTCGGGCGCGCGAAGCAATAGGAGCAACCGTGCTCGCAGCCGCGGTAGGGGTTCACTGAACGGTCGAAGCCCACATCGGGGGAGGTGTTGCGGCTGATGATGCGCCGTGCGGTCTCGCTGCGGACTTCGGTGCGCAGTGCCCGCGGCGCGAATTCCTCACCGTCCTCGGCCTGCCAGCCGTCGTCCACGGCATGGGTGGTGAGGGTCTCGAAGCGTCCGGGAATCCGGCCCGTGGCACCGCGGCCCTTGATCGGCGTGTTCATCGCATCACGCTAGCGCGATGCGGTCGCAGGCGCAGCGACGCGGCATTCATTTCCCGCCGCCACGCGAAGCCGGCCGTCACGCCGCACGCGGCTAGAATCACCGCATGCGCGAATTCCTCCACGGCCTGTGGGACAGCCTTGCCACCGTCCCGCATATCGCCCAGGTGCTGGCCACCGCCTACGTGGTCTACCTGGTCCTGCTGGCGTGCTACATCGTGCTGCAGAAGCGCGAACCGGTGGCGACCCTGAGCTGGATCCTGTCGCTGGCGGCGTTGCCGTACATCGGACTGGTGGTGTTCTACGTGCTCGGGCCGCAGAAGATCGTACGCCAGCGCCTGCGGCGGGGCCGGTCGCGGGAAGGCATGGAGTCCTACAGCAGCGCCTGCCCTCCGGATGTGGACTGCACCGAGCTGTCGCGCATCGGCCAGGCCACCACCGGGCTGGCGCCGAGTACCGCCGTGCAGGTGGACTGGCTGGTGGACGGTGCGGTCACCTACGCCGCCATCCTGCGGGCGGTGGCCGGCGCACGCCGCCATGTGAACCTGGAGTACTACATCTTCGAACCCGACCACGCCGGCACCGCCCTGCGCGACGCGCTGATAGAGCGGGCCAGGGCCGGGGTGACGGTCCGCCTGCTGCTGGACGCGGTAGGGTCGTCGCGGATCCGGCGCCGCTTCCTGCAACCGCTGCGCGAGGCCGGTGCGGAGGTGGTCTGGTTCCACCCGCGGCAGCTGCTCAAGCCGTTCAAGCGGCCGTGGCTGAACATGCGCACCCACCGCAAGCTGGTGGTGGTGGACGGCAGCGTCGCGTTCACCGGCGGGATCAACATCACCGACGACGAGGACGACAGCCGCAATCCCGATGCCTATCGCGACCTGCATACCCGCCTGACCGGGCATGTGGTGCGCAGCCTGCAGCTGGTGTTCCTGGAGGACTGGATCTATGCGAGCGGGCAGGCGGTCACCGGCTTCGACCGCGACGACCTGTTCCCGCCCGACGGCCCCACCCGCGACGAGGGCAGGGTGCAGGCGCAGGTGCTGGTGTCCGGCCCGGACTCGTCCTGGGAAGCGATCCACCGCATGCATGTAGCGGCCATCCACGAAGCCGCGCACCGGGTCTGGCTGGTGACCCCGTACTTCGTCCCCGGCGAGGCCGCACGCATGGCGCTGACCTCGGCGGCGCTGGGCGGCCTGGATACCCGCCTGCTGGTGCCACGGCGCAGCGACTCCTTGTTCGTGACACTGGCCGGCCGTTCCTATTACGAGGAGCTGCTGCGCGCCGGCGTCAAGATCTACGAGTACGGCCCGCGCATGCTGCACACCAAGGCGTTCATCGCCGACGACGACACCTGCATCGTCGGCAGCGCCAACTTCGACCACCGCAGCTTCCGGCTGAATTTCGAGCTGTCCATGCTCTACCACGACCGCGGGCTGACCGCCGAGCTCGACGCCATCCTGGCGCAGGAGTTCAGCCGGGCCACCCGCGTGCTGCCCGACCGGAAGCGGTCGTTGTGGCGGCACCGGCTGCCGGAGGCCTTCGCACGGTTGGCATCACCGCTGCTGTAGGCGGCCCGTTGCGTGGAACGCGGCGGGCAAAGGCCGCTACACTCGCCCGGTCACCGGGGGAGAATGCAATGCACTGGCTGTTCCTGGCGCTCGCACTGGGCGCCCTGGTCCTGGCGGTCACGACCACCCAAGCATGGCTGCTGCTGTGCTCGCTGCTGGCGGCGGTCGCGCTGCTGCTGCTGTGGCTGAAGGGGCTGTACGCGGCCCGGGTCGGTGGCCGCCTGCAGGCGCCGCCGCCGGCGCTTCATCCGGCCGAACAGGACGCACTGCGCGCGCAGCTGCGTGCGCGCACGTCGTCCAGCCACTCCCCCTCCCTGTCCGAAGAACGTTCTCCGCCATGACTTCCCTCAGCGTCAACGTCAACAAGATCGCCGTGCTGCGCAATTCCCGAGGCGGCAACGACCCGGACGTGCTGCGTGCCGCCGCCACCTGCCTGGAGGCGGGTGCCGACGGCATCACCGTGCACCCGCGACCCGACCAGCGCCATATCCGCAGCGACGATGTCCTGGCCCTGTCCGCGCTCACCCGGGAGCACGCGGTCGAGTTCAACATCGAAGGCAATCCGTTCGCGCCACCGCGGCCGGGCTACCCCGGGCTGCTGCCGCTGTGCGCGGAGACCCGACCGGCGCAGGCGACCCTGGTACCCGATGGCGACGGCCAGCTGACCTCCGACCACGGCTTCGACTTCGCCCGCGATGGCGAGCGCCTGCGCCCGCTGATCGCCGAGCTCAAGAGCTACGGTTGTCGGGTCAGCCTGTTCGTCGATGCCGGCAACCCCGACATCGCCACGGCAGCCGCGATCGGCGCGGACCGTATCGAGCTGTATACCGGCCCCTATGCCGACGCCTTCGCAGCCGGCCCGACGCAGGCGGCGCTGGAGCTGTTCGCGGATGCCGCGCGGCGGGCACACGCCGCGGGCCTGGGCGTCAACGCCGGCCACGACCTGTCGCAGGCCAATCTCGGCCGCTTCCTGCAGCATGTTCCACAGGTGCTGGAAGTCTCCATCGGCCATGCGCTGATCGGCGAAGCGCTGTACGACGGACTCGATGCGACGGTGAAGGCCTACCTGGCGGTGATCGGCCCCCAGCGCTGAGCCGCCCGCCTGCCGCAGCAGGCACTGACGCAAGCGGGGCAACTTCGGCGGGATCCTCATGGATTCCGCTGCATGCGCATGGCCGCCGCCGTGCTCGCCCTGGATCGCCCCGCAGTCCGCAAGCGGCGTCGGGTCAGCCACCGCTGGGGTGGGGGACGCCGCAGGCCGGCATGGCGCGGCTGCACCAGCACAGCCGCGATGCCCGAGCGGAACAAAAAAAACGCCCCCGGCTAGCGGGGGCGTTTTCCAGTCGCGTCATGACTTGGGTATTGCGTTACTGCACGAAACCGATCTTCTTCATCTGCGCGTTCTTGGCCTGGGCCAGGATCCGCGCCATGACTTCGTACTCGGAATCGGGGTTGGCATCGATACGGAGTTCCGGCTGGTTGGTCGGATCCTTCTGTACCTCTTCCTCCATCCGCTGCTGCAGCTCTCCCACGTTCACCGGGCTGTTGTTCCAGTAGACCTGGTTGCTGGCATCGACCCGCAGCTCGATCGGCGGCGGCGGTTCGCGCAGCTGCGGCGGCGGGTTGATCACCCGCTGCGGCAGGTCCACGGAGATCGGATACGTCATGATCGGCGCGGTCACGATGAAGATGATCAGCAGCACCAGCATCACGTCCACGAGGGGCGTGACGTTGATGTCGGCCATCGGGCCCCTGTTTCCACCACTACTGAATGCCATCGCTTATTGCCCCTTTTCTTTGGTGGCAACGAAACCGACGTCCAGCATGCCCTGGCTCTGCGCGATCTTGGTCACCTCGTTGATCACGCTCATCTTGGTGGTCTTGTCACCACGCAGATTGAGGGGCGGCTGCGGCGTCTGCTGGGCAGCAGTGGCGAAACGCGACTCGAGCGTGTCCTTGGTCACGGGCTCATCGTTCCAGTACAGCGAACCGTCTTCCTTGACTGCCACCGTGATCGGGCCCGAGCGCTTTTCGGCATCGTCCGGATTGATGTTCAGGTTGGCCTCGGGCAGCTCCACCTGGACCTTGTGGGACATCAGGGGAGCCGTGATGATGAAGATGATCAGCAGCACCAGCATCACGTCCACGAGGGGCGTGACGTTGATGTCGGCCATGGGGCCGGCGCTGTTACCACTACTGAAAGCCATAACGGGCTCCGTCTATATCGTTGCGAGGACTACTCGGCCGACGGCTCAGCGGACGCGCGAGCCGGTGGCGAAGAAGTCGTGCAGATCGTGCGCGAAGGTGTCGAACTTGCTGACGGTCGCGCTGTTGATCTTGCTGAAGAAGTTGAAGGCGAACACCGCCGGAATCGCAACGAACAGACCGATGGCGGTCATGATCAGTGCTTCACCCACCGGGCCGGCAACGGCGTCGATCGAGGCCGAACCGGTCGCACCGATCTTGATCAGGGCGCCGTAGATGCCCCACACCGTACCCAGCAGACCCACGAACGGAGCGGTCGCACCGACGGTGGCCAGCAGGATCATGCCGCCCTGCAGGTTGTTGGCTTCGCGGGTCACGGCCTGGCGCAGGGCGCGATCGACGAACTCCGAACGGCTCAGGGTCTCGCCGGCACCAGCCTGCTGGTGGTGCGCAGCCGCCTGGGCGGCGTCCAGGGCGATCTTCGAGAACGGCTCGGAAGCCGGCTGCTCTTCCATCGCACGGATGGCGTCCTGGGCGTTGGCGGCTTCCCAGAACATGCCCGGCACGCGGTCCGAAGCGGACTTCAGGCGGGTGGAGCGGAAGATGTTGATGACGGTCCAGTACCACGACATCGCCGACATCACGACGAGGGTCAACAGCACGACCCAGGAAACAGCGAACTCACCCGGCTGGGAAGTCATTTCGTGGATCAGATGCTCGAAGCCCATCTGCGAGAGCGCGTTGTTTGCATTGCCCCCGGCAGCAGCGGCGATGAAGATTTCCTGCAGCATGACGCTTACCTTTGTTGTGTGTGGTGTTGATAAAGGGTATGGCTAAAGTCGAACGCTTCCCCGCGGCGGCCCAAGAGCCGCCTTGAGGGTCAGCTCAGCGCAAAGTTGACCGGGACGCGGACGCGGCCAGCCGCCTTCTGCCCATTGATGACAGAAGGGTTGAACTTCCACTTGCGTGCCGCATCCATTGCGGCCCGATCGAGGTCACGGTTACGGCTGGACTTCTCGACGGACACATTGGTGACGTTGCCGCTGGCGTCGACATCAATGATCAGGATGACCTCGCCCTGGATACCGGCGCGGAAAGCGGCCGGCGGGTACCGCGGCGGGTTCATGTTCTTGGACGAGATATCGACGCTGGCCTGGATGTCGGTCGGCGGCGCAGGCGGCGACGGCGGCGACGGCGGCGTCACCACGTCGTTCGGACGGGGCTCCGGGATGTCGACCACCGGGGCTTCCGGCGGCGGCGGCAGCGGCGAGGGCTTCGGCGGCGCCAGGTTCTTGACCGGCGGCGGCGGGGTGTCCTGCGGCGGCGGCGGCGGCGGCGGCGGCGGTGGCGGCGGCGGAGCGTCGACCAGCGTCACCATGACGTTGCGTTCCTTCTCCTTGGCGGCCTTGGGAGCCACGGCGGGGATCAGGAGCATCATCAGGGCTGCCAGATGGAGTGCGATTACGAATGCGATGCCGGCGATGCGGGGCCAGCTCAACCCCGGCTCTTTCTCGCCGTCATACCTGTGGTGGAAAACCAGTTGTTCCGTCATGCGCCAAGAACTCGTTAGTGGGGCCGGGGCGGCGATATCCGACACCCCTGATTCAGCGGTGCATGACACCGCAGGAACCTCCAAGCTTATACCAATCCTGACCGGCTGCGCATCACAAATGCAGTGGTTCAGGCGTTATTACTGCTTACTTCAGATTGATGATCTTGTTCGCATCGGCAGGGTTCCTGACCCCCTTCGCCAAGGCGTCCCGGGCGGCCTGCTTGGCTTCCGGAATCCGATCTTCTGAGTGCAGTACGCGCGCCAGATTCAAGTAGGTCTCGCCATCCTTGGAGAGCGGGGCAGCGTTCTGCCACGCCTCGATGGCCTGCGGGATCTGGTCGGAGTAGTAGTACGACTGGGCCAGCGCCAGGTAGACCTGGTAGTCCGGCTTGAGGATGCCGTTGGAAAGGCCCTCGTTGATCACCGCAATGACGTCCCGTTCTTTGTTCTCGGTGTTGGCGTAGATGGAGTACAACTGCTTGTACTCGCGCTCTTCAGTGAGCTGTCCGGTCGTACGCAGCGCGTCCATCACCGCGGCGGCCTTGTCCATCTGGTCGGCCTGCATGTACATGCTGGCGAGATTCAATTGGGCCTTCTTGTCGGCCGGGTTCCTGGCGGCGAGCGCCTCGGCTTCCTTGACCGCTTCGCCGGTCTGGCCGGCTTCGGAATAGGCCGCCATGAGCAGCTGGTTCCAGTTGTCCTTGGGATCGCTGGAGGCGTCGATGGCCGCCTTGAGGACCGGAATGGCCTCGGCGTACTTCTCGGTCTGGTACAGGGCCTGGCCCTTGATCACCAGCTCCTCGGGCTTCTGCGACCCCGATTCGGCGAAGTACTTGTCCAGGTTGGCCAGGCCTTCGGCGTACTGCTCGTCCTGCAGCTGCAGCTGCGCCAGCATCAGCAGCGCCTGCAGGTGGCCGTTGTTGTCGAGCTGGTTCAGCGCGACCGCCTGCTCCAGGTACTGCTTGGCCGCGGCGCTGTCGTCCAGGTTGTAGGCCGCCTGCGACGCCAGCTGGTTGGCGACCGCCTTGTCGTATTCGTTGGCACTGTCGGCGGCGATGATCTCTTCGGCGAGCGTGCGCGTCTGCTCGAAGTCGTCCTTGTTGTAGGCGGCGAACAGCTTCTGCAGCTTGCCGCCCATCTTCGAGGACGCCTTGGCCTTGGGCTCTTCGCGGGTGGCCTCCGGGTACAGCACCTCGGCCCGGGCCGAATCGCGCCCCCGGCGTTCGTTGCCGGAACGGTCCGACGAGCGCGCCTGGGCGGCGGCATCGGCAACCACGGCACCACCGAGCACGGTTGCGATGAGGACGGAAAGCAGAACCTGCTTATGGCTGCGGGAGATCATGTGGGGTCACCTCGATGAAACCGCGGGGGCGGTGCTGAAACGGAGAGTCTGGTGGAGCAGAGCCCCCAAACGTAACAGAAATAATTTGACGGAGAAATCACTTCCGATGCTGTAGTGCATCAATCCGCGGGGGTCCGGAGCGGCCATGCGCGTCGCTCAACCGCAACGGGGCGTACGCCCCGCCGCACGGGCCTGTCGGTAGACGGGCTCCAGCGCGGGGATGTCGCGCTGCAGTTCGCGGATCCGGTTGGCGGGATCGGGGTGGGTGGACAGCCATTGCGGCGACCGTGCGCCTCCCGCCGCCATCATGTTCTGCCACAGGTCCACCGCCTGCGCGGGGTTGAAGCCCGCCTGCGCCATCAACCGCTGGCCGACGATGTCGGCTTCGCTTTCCTGGGTGCGCGAGTTCGGCAGCAGGAAGCCGGTCTGCGCGACGATGCCGCCGCCCTGGGTCACCAGCTGCCCATAGTCGCCGGCCAGCGCGCCGGCGATCTGCAGCAGGCTCGATGCCCCCATCTGCCGTGTCATGCGCTCTTCATGGTGGCGGGAGATGACGTGCCCGATTTCATGGCCGATCACCGCCGCCAGCTGATCCTGGCTCTTGGCCACGCTGAAGATGCCACTGTTCACTCCGACCTTGCCGCCCGGCAGCGCGAACGCGTTCGGTTCGTTGTCGGCGAACAGGGCCGTCTCCCAGCGCACTCCCCGGTACTGCTGGGGCAGCTCCGCCACCAGCGCGTTGACCACGCACTGCACGTAGGCGTTCTGCTGGCCGTCGCGGCTCAACGGTTTCTTGGCCTTGGTCTCGGCGAAGGCCTGCGCGCCCAGCTGGTCCAGCTGCGCCTGCGAGTAGCCGCCGACCAGCTGCCGGCGCCCGGTCGGCGAAGTGGTGGTCGCACAGGAGGCCAGCAGCGCGGCCAGAGCCAGGCCGAGCAACAGGGGAGCGATGGAGGGGAATCCCTTGTTCATGTCCGCAGTGTGCGAGCGTGCAGCTTAAATTTCCGTCAATCGGGAAGCGGCTAGGGCACCCCGAGGAAAACCAGCGCGGCCAGGGCGATGGCGTTGTTGAGACCGTGCGCGACGATGGCGGCCCAGAGCGTGCCGGTCCGCCGGTACAACCAGGCGAACGCGATGCCCATGCCGCCATAGACCAGCCACAGCTGCGCGATCTCCGCGGGGCCGTTGGCGCTGGTGCCGGGAATCTCATGGATGAATGCGAACGCCGCGCCACTGAGCAGCATGCCCAGCCAGGGCCGGCCGGCAGCCCAGAGCCGGCCGAACAGCACCCGCCGGAACAGCAGCTCCTCATATGCGGGCGCCAGCAGCACTGCAAACACCACCAGAAACACCGGATAGCGGGCGAGCGCCTCTTCCATGAGCGAGAGGTTGGTGGGCACCGGTTCGACGCCCAGCTGCTTGCCCAGCCAGCCGGCCAGACTGCTGCCGACGAACACCCCGGCCGCCACCAGCAGGGTCCAGCCCCAGGTGGAACCGCGCCGCACCGCATGGCGCGACGCCGCACGCTCGGCGGGTGTGGCCCGCCGGCGCCACAGATACAGGGCCAGGGCGGTTCCGCCGGTGGCGACCAGGGCGATCAGCATCTGCGCAAGGGCGCCTGGCTGGCCGAGCGTGGAGAACGCGCTGACGTCGGGGGCCTGTCCGGCGCGTGCGGCCTCCACGCCGACCATGAAGCCGCGCCACAGCCCCCAGAACAGCCCGCACAACAGGCTCAGCCCCATCAGCAGCACGGTGGCCAACAGCACGTCCAGTCCGAACCCCAGTACGGGCGAACCGGTCGGCGCGGGCACGGGAGGAGACGCGGGACGGGACGGGCGAAGCGGAGAAGGAACGGTCATCGCAATCCTGTGCGGCAGGCCAGGGAACCAGGCCGGCATGCAACTGCATGCCGGCCTGCGCCGCAGGATTGTGTCAGATATCCAGATTGGTGACCTTCAGCGCATTGTCCTCGATGAAGTCGCGGCGCGGCTCGACCACGTCGCCCATCAGGGTGCTGAAGATCTGGTCGGCAGCCACCGCATCCTCGATGCGTACCTGCAGCAGGCGACGGGTATCCGGATTGACCGTGGTATCCCACAGCTGTTCCGGATTCATCTCGCCCAGGCCCTTGAAGCGCTGGATCTGGCGGCCCTTCTTGGCCTCCTCCATCAACCAGGCCTGGGCCTGGGCGAAGCCGGTGATCTCCGCCGAGCGGTTGCCGCGGTTGATGCTGGCGCCTTCCCGGACCAGGCCGTGCAACAGCTGCGCCGCCTGGTGCAGTGGGCGCAGCTCGCCGGATTCGAAGGCCGCCAGCGGCAGGACCTGGATGTGTTCCTCGCCCATGTGGCGACGGGTCACCAGCAGCGCGGCCGGACGCTGTTCGTTCGGCTCCTGCAGGGTGAGGGTGAAACGCGGGGTTCCCAGGCTGCCCTGGTTCAGGCGCTTGGCCAGCGCCTGCAGGCCCTCGTCCGCCGCCGCACCGCGCAGGCTCTCCAGGTCCAGCGGCATGAAGTCGACCAGCGCTTCGAGAACCGTCCGGTCGTAGCGGTGGGCATTGCGGCTGATGGCTTCCTGCGCGCTGGCGTAGGTCATCAACAGCTTTTCCAGCGCGACGCCCTCGATCGGCGGCTCGCCCGCGGCCGGGATCAGCGAGGCGTTTTCCACCGCGCTGTTGGCCAGGTAGGCGTCCAGCGCCGGATCGTCCTTGAGGTACAGCTCGGTCTTGCCCTGCTTGATCTTGTACAGCGGCGGCAGGCCGATGTAGACGTAACCGCGCTCGATCAGCTCCGGCATCTGCCGGTAGAAGAAGGTCAGCAGCAGGGTGCGGATATGGGCGCCGTCGACGTCGGCGTCGGTCATGATGATGATCTTGTGGTAGCGCAGCTTGTCCGGGTTGTACTCATCGCGGCCGATGCCGGTGCCCAGCGCCGTGATCAGCGTGCCCACCTGGTCGGAGGACAGCATGCGGTCGAAGCGGGCGCGCTCCACGTTGAGGATCTTGCCGCGCAGCGGCAGCACCGCCTGGTTCTTGCGGTTGCGGCCCTGCTTGGCCGAGCCACCCGCCGAGTCACCCTCGACGATGAACAGTTCGGACAGCGCGGGATCCTTTTCCTGGCAGTCGGCCAGCTTGCCCGGCAGCCCGGCGATGTCCAGCGCGCCCTTGCGGCGGGTCAGGTCGCGGGCCTTGCGCGCCGCTTCGCGCGCGCGCGCGGCATCGACGATCTTGCCGGCGATGGCCTTGGCTTCGTTCGGGTTCTCCTGCAGGAACTCTTCCAGGCGCGCGCCGAATGCGTTCTCCACGGCCGGGCGCACGTCGGAGCTGACCAGTTTTTCCTTGGTCTGGCTGGAGAAGCTGGGATCGGGCACCTTCACCGACAGCACCGCGATCATGCCTTCGCGCATGTCGTCGCCGGTCAGGCTGATCTTGGCCTGCTTGGCGATGCCGTTCTTCTCGATGTAGTTGCTCAGCACCCGCGTCAACGCGCCGCGGAAACCGGCCAGATGGGTGCCGCCATCCTTCTGCGGGATGTTGTTGGTGAAGCAGTACATCGTCTCCTGGTAGGAGTCGGTCCACTGCAGGGCCACTTCCACGGTGATGTTGTTGTGTTCGCCTACGACCGAGATGACATTCGGGTGCAGCGGCGTCTTCAGCTGCGCCAGATGCTCCACGAAGCTCTTGATGCCGCCCTCGTAGTGGAAGTCGTCATGGCGGCCTTCGCCACGCTCGTCGGTCAGGGTGATCTTGACGCCGGAATTGAGGAAGGACAGCTCGCGCAGCCGGCGGGCCAGGATGTCGTAATGGAACTCGGCATTGGTGCTGAACGCCTGGAGGGACGGCCAGAAGCGCACCAGCGTACCGCGGCGGGTCGTCGGCTCGACGACCGCCAGCGGCCCCAGCGCGACCCCGTTGCTGTATTCCTGCTGGTAGTGCGAGCCGCCCTGGTAGATATCCAGCAGCAGCTTCTCCGACAAGGCATTGACCACACTGACACCGACACCGTGCAGGCCGCCGGAAACCTTGTAGCTGTTGTCGTCGAACTTGCCGCCGGCATGCAGGACGGTCATCACCACTTCGGCCGCGGAGACCTCGCGACCGAGCTTCTGGCTCATCTGCTCGTGCTTGCCCGCCGGGATGCCGCGGCCATTGTCCGAGACCGAAACCGAGCCGTCGGCGTGGATGGTCACGCGGACGTTGTCGGCGTGACCGGCCAATGCTTCGTCGATGGAGTTGTCGACGACCTCGAACACCATGTGGTGCAGGCCGGTGCCGTCATGGACATCGCCGATGTACATGCCTGGACGCTTGCGGACGGCCTCCAGGCCTTCCAATGCAGTGATGCTGTTGGCGTCGTAGTTGCCGTTGCTGACCGGGGTGTTCTGTTCTTCGCTCATTGCGCTTGCCGTAGGCTCCGCAGGTCACACAGCCGTCCTGGGACGGAGCGTGAGGGATGGGGTGTAGCCGGACGATTATACCCGCCGACCGGAATCGCGCCCTGAAGGCTCATTCGACCAGGGTCGCGTTGCCATGTTCCACGTGGAACCGGACTGCAGGGCGCAGGGAGCCCGCCAGCCCACTGGGGGTTTCCGTCGCAGTGATGAAGACCTGCGCCGGCGTATCCCGCAGCTGCCCGAGGACCCGTTCCTGGTGCTCGCGATCCAGCTCTGCCGCCAGGTCGTCCAGCGCGATCACCGGCCATTCGCCACGCTGCCCCGCATAATCAGCCGCCTGCGCAAGCAGGCAGGAGAGGGCGGTGAGCTTGGCCTGTCCCCGCGAGAGCGCATCGCGACCGGGGATGGTGGCGAACTCCACGCTCCAGTCTGCCCGGTGGGGGCCCACCGAGGTGTAGCCGGCAGCGCGGTCACGGTCCCGCGCCAGCAACAGGGCGTCCGCCAAGGACAGTTCATGCCGGCGCCAGCCAGCCTGGAGGTGAAGCGCCCGCAGTTCCAGCCCCGGCGCCAGGGTTGCCGCGATCGCGACCGTCCGGGCCTGCAGGCGCTCCAGGTAGTCCTGGCGCCGCAAGGTCATCGGCTCGCCGGCATCGGCAAGCTCCGCATCCCATGCGTCGAGTTGCCGTGGTGCCGCGCCCGCCTTCAAAAGTGCATTGCGTTGCTTCAACGCCCGGGTGTAGCGCCGCCACATGGCCAGGAAATCAGGTTCCACGTGGAACAAGCCCCAATCAATGAAACGACGACGCGTTTCTCCCCCGCCACTCACCAACGCATGGCTGCCCGGCTCGAACGTGACCACGGCCAGAGCAGCACAAAGGGTGCCGAGCTGATGCACGTCGTCGCCGTCCAACCGGCCTGTCCAGGCCTGTCCGCTGTGGCGCAGACCGGCGCGACGGCCGACCATCATCCCGCCTTGCCGCTCCTGCCACTCCACGAACACCTCCAGGTGTTCGGCCCCCTTCCGTACCAGGCCGTCCCGGACCCGGCCTCGGAAGCTGCGGCCGTAGGCCATCAGATGCAGCGCTTCCAGCAGGCTGGTCTTGCCCGCGCCATTGCCGCCGGTGATCAGGTTGATGCCCTGCCGCGGCGAGAGCGCCACCGAATCGAATCGACGCAGGTGGCTCATGGCAAGACGGACGATATGCATTGATGCTCGGGGAAGGACAGGAAACCGCCGCACGGAGCACGGACGGCAAGCTGCTCAGCTTAATGCATCCCGACAACGCCCCGTGCTGGCCCGGATGAACCCGGCCCGCAGCCCTCGGGGTTCGTCCGACCCACGATCAGCAACCTGGACATCCGACTGCAACATGTGGACAAGTCCGGTGGCGACCGGGCGGCATTTGTGGATAACAAACGGCTTTCCAGGGCGTACTCCCGTTATTCACTGCTATCCACAGGATAGATCGGCGCTTTTCCAATGGGTTTCGCCGACATGAATTACTTTAAAATCAACAGCTTGATTGTTTTCTACATGAAATCCACGACTACCACCGCCACCTACAGTCTAGAAATAACTGTATTTAGAAGCTTAAAGACTCAAACGCACAGGCAGGCAACAGGCAGCAACCAAGCCTTCTCGACAGGAGGCGTCCCTGCATTGACCCGACTGGAATGAGGGACATCCGGAGCACTTCCTGGATACCTTGACGCTTCGATCCGCCGCATCCAGGGGACAGCCCGGATCCAGGCGCTCGACAAGCCACGTGGTCGCTGATCACGCCTTTGGACAGATCTCTGTGCTGAAAGGGCGATGTGTTCCACGTGAAACACATCGGATGCCATCGCTCCCCAAGATCATTGATCGCATAGCCCCCACCAATCCTCGACCTGGGAAGGCGCGCCCAGGAAAGGCAGTGGGCATCGCCCTTGAAGCCTGCTCCAGCGGAGCCCGGAACAGCGTTCTCCATCCGCGGGCTTGAAGCCTGGCAGGACCCCCACGGAATTTCCGCTCAAGACATCCCGATGCCAATCCCGCCGGGCGCTCCTGACCGTATCCAGCGCAGAAGCCCTCAGGTTTCCTGAGAGTGCAGGCCCACCAAGCGGCGAGGGAAGGGCACATGGCATCCATGCGGGCGATGCACAAAAAAGCCCGGCAGTTGCCGGGCTCTTTCGTGTTCCACGTGGAACCTCCGGTCAGAGACGCAGGGGCATCACGACATGCCGCGATTTCTCGCTTCCGGCCTCACGCACCAGGGCCGACGAGTTCGAATCGCGCAACTGGATCACCACGAACTCATCGCGCAATGCAGAAAGGGCGTCCAGCAGGTAGTTCACGTTGAAGCCGATGGCCAGGTCGCTGACCTGCGTATCGGCTTCAATTTCTTCCTGGGCCTCTTCCTGCTCCGGGTTGTGCGCGCTGATCTTCAGCTGCCCGGGGGTCACCTCCACCCGTACGCCGCGGTACTTCTCGTTCGACAGGATCGCCGCCCGCTGCAGTGCGGCGCGCAGGCTTTCACGGTCCACCTTCACTTCCCGATCCGCGCCGATCGGAATCACGGCCTCGTAGTCGGGGAACCGGCCATCGATCAGCTTGGAGGTGAAGGTCACATCGTCGCGCTTGACCCGGACGTGGCTGCGGCCCACCTCAAGCTCCACCTCGCGCTCGCCGCCTTCCAGCAGACGCTGCAGCTCGGTGACCCCCTTGCGCGGCACGATGATCTGCCGCTTGGAGCCTGCATTGTTCTCCAGCGCGGTTTCGCACAGTGCCAGGCGGTGGCCGTCGGTCGCCACGCAGCGCAGGAGCTGATCCCGCAGGTCGAACAGCAGGCCATTGAGGTAATAGCGGACGTCCTGCTGCGCCATCGCGAACGCGGTCCGTTCGAGCAGCTCCTTCAGCGCGGCTTCCGGAACCACCATCCGTTCGGTCGCCTCGACTTCATCCACCGACGGGAAGTCGTTGGCCGGCAGCGTGGCCAGCGTGAAGCGGCTGCGCCCGGCCTGCACGGTGATCTTCTCGCCGGTCTGCGACATCACGATCCGGCTGCCGTCGGGCAGTGCCCGGATGATCTCGAACAGCTTGCGCGCCGGGACAGTCGTTTCACCGTCCTGCGCATCCTCGACCGCGATCCTGGAAATCATTTCCACTTCCAGGTCGGTACCGGTCAACGACAACTGTCCGTCCTGGACCTGGACCAGCAGGTTGGCCAGAACCGGAAGGGTCTGGCGACGCTCAACCACGTTGACTACCTGGGCCAACGGCTTGAGGAAGGCTTCGCGTTGCAGTGTGAAACGCATGTGGTTTCGTGCCCCTATGCTTTTAAATATGTGGGTTAAATCAAAAGCTTGGTGGTGCTGGTAGCGCCAGATTTGGCTTAAAACACACTCAAGTCATTGTTTTATAATGATTTCCATGCATTGAAAGCCTCTGTATTAGTCCGCCTGGACCGGTGTGGAAAGCTGTGGATAATTTTCCGCCGGGCGTTCCGGCTGTTCTTATCCACAGATTCCCCAGCGCCTGTCCCCGAATGATGCACGGTTTTGTGCGATGACGCCTGCACACGGGGCGTGCATCATCCGCTTCCCGCCTCCACCACCGTCGCGACCGCCATGTCCCTGCCGTGTTTCCGCCCTGTCGCCCGCCTTGCCGGCGGCCGCGGCCGCCTCACTCGCTGAGCTTTCGGATGAGCTTGTCCCAGTCTTCGCGCAGCTTGCCGTCGCTTTCCATCAACGTGCGGATCTGCCGGCAGGCGTGCAGCACCGTGGTGTGGTCGCGTCCGGCGAAGGCATCGCCGATTTCCGGGAGGCTGTGCTCGGTGAGTTCCTTGGTCAAGGCCATGGCCACCTGGCGTGGACGCGCCAGCGAACGGGTGCGGCGCTTGGACAGCAGGTCCTTGATCTGCAGGCCGTAGTAGTCGGCCACGGTCTTCTGGATGTTCGGGATGCTGATCGCCTGCTGCTGCGCGCGCAGCAGGTCGCGCAGGGTTTCCTGGGCGAACTCGGTGGTGATGGCACGGCCGGTGAAGTTGGCGCGCGCGGTGAGCGTGTTCAGCGCGCCCTCCAGGTCGCGCACGTTCGAGCGCATCTTCTTGGCGATCAGGAAGGCCACGTCGTCGGGGATGTCCGCCCCGCGCTCGCGCGCCTTGGCCAGCACGATCGCGGCGCGGGTCTCGAAGTCCGGCGGCTCGATCGCCACCGACAGGCCCCAGGCCAGCCGTGACTTCAGCCGAGCCTCGAGGCCTTCGACCTCGCGCGGATAGCGGTCGCAGGTCAGGATCAGCTGCTGCTTGCCGTCGAACAGCGCATTGAAGGTGTGGAAGAACTCCTCCTGGGTGCGGTCCTTGCCGGCGAAGAACTGGATGTCGTCGAGCAGCAGCGCGTCCACCTGCTGGAACTGGCGCTTGAACTGGTCCATCGCCTTTTCCTGCAGCGCCCGGATCATCGCACTGAAGAACTGTTCCGAACGCAGGTAGAGCACCCGCGCGGCCGGATTGGCCTGGCGCATCGCATTGCCGGCGGCCAGCATCAGGTGGGTCTTGCCCAGGCCGGTGCCGCCGTACAGCAGCAACGGGTTGTGGGCGCGGTCGCCGGGCTTCTGCGCGGCCTGGAACGCCGCGGCCAGGCCCAGCTGGTTGCTGCGGCCCTCCACGAAGTTGGCGAAGGTGTAGTGCGAATCCAGGTTGCCGTTGAAGGGCACCGGCGGCACCACGCTGGCCACACCGGCCGGCGCCGTGGCGGACGGCGGCGGCGGTTCGGCCAGGCGCGGCCGCGAGCCGATCTCCAGCTGCACGTCGGTGATGTCGGCGAAATACCGCAGCAGCTCGTGGATCCGCGGCAGGTAGCGGTCGCGCACCTGGTCGACGATGAACGCATTCGGGGCGTAGAGCACCATGTTGTCGGCGCGGTGGTCGGCCTGCAGCGGCTTCAACCAGGTGTGGACGTCCTCCGGCGGGAATTCCGCCTCCAGACGTTCGATACAACGGGACCAGGCATCCATCAGCAATAATCGTCGAAGGCTCGTGGAACAGGCGCAGGCAGCCGCCCGGTCCCGGGGCCGGAAAGGGGGGAAGTGGATGGCCCAGACTACCATCGCAAGGGGGAGCCGGGAATGCTTGTCCCCGGGTTGCCAACAGGTTCGTCCACAGCCGGGACGGCGATGCGTGCGCCGCAGGCCCCGCGGCGCTTGACGGCAGGGGCGGGGAATCTATAGAATTTCCGGTTCTTTCCGTCCCATTCATACAAGGTGCCAAAATGGCCACCAAGCGCACGTTCCAACCCAGCAACCTCAAGCGCAAGCGCGACCATGGCTTCCGCGCGCGTATGAAGACCGCCGACGGCCGCAAGATCCTGTCGCGTCGCCGCGCCAAGGGCCGCAAAGTCCTCAGCGCTTGATTGCCTCGCCGCTGCGTGCGGCAGATGCAACCCCGATCGTGATCAGCACCGGCCCGCGCAAGCGATTCCCTCGCTCTGCGCGGGTTCGTACGCGTGCCGAATACACAACGGTCTTCAACGGCGCCCGCCGTGTATCCGACCCCCTGATGACGCTGCACTGGCTGAAAGCGGAAACCCCCGCCCGGCTGGGGCTGGCGGTGTCGCGAAAGGTCGATACGCGGGCGGTCGGCCGCAACCGCATCAAGCGCGTGCTGCGTGACGCAGTACGTCACCTCCGGGCAGACCTGGCCGGGGGCGACTATGTCGTGGTCGCCCGTTCAGCGGCCAAGGTGGCCGGCAACCCACAGATCCGCGAGGCGTTCGAACGCCTGCTTCGCCGTGCCGGCGCATTGCCGGCGGGGGGCACTGACGGCACAATGCCGCCGCGCGGGGGCAACCGCCCCTCTCCTTCCTTGAATGCGCCGGGCGGCCCGCCCGGTCGAGCCGAGCCTGCCTGCTGATGAACCAGACCCGTGTATTCCTGATTTTCGCCTGGCTGATGGTGGCGGTGCTGTTGTGGATGGAATGGGGCCGCGAGAAGAACGCGCCCGATCCGGTGGCCGCCGAGAGCAGCCAGCCGGCCGTACCGGCCGCCGACGATGCCGACCTCGCGCCACCTGCGGCCGGGGACGTGCCCCAGGCCGCGGTGCCCGGCCTGCCGGCGGTGTCCGCCCCGGCGACGGCACCGGCCACCGGCGCCGCGCCGCGGGTGACCGTCACCACCGACGTGCTGAAGCTGGTGCTCGATGGCCGCAGCGTGCTCCAGGCCGACCTGCTGCAGTTCCCGCAGAGCAAGGCCGCCGGCAGCCCGCCGGTGCAGCTGCTGACTGAGGAACGGACGCACCCCTACAGCGCCACCAGCGGCTGGGCCAGCCAGTCCGGCTCGCCGGTACCGGGCGCGGGCGGCTTCCAGCCGGCCCAGGCGGCGCGCGAATACCGCCTGGACGAAGGCCGGGATGAACTGCAGGTGCCCTTCGTCTGGAACGGGCCGGACGGGGTCAGCATCCGCCGCACCTACAGCTTCAAGCGCGGCGACTATGCCGTCGCGGTGAAGGACGAAGTCAGCAATGCCGGCACCACGCCGTGGCAGGGCTACGTGTTCCGCAAGCTCGACCGGGTCCCGGCGATCCTCAGCCGCAGCATGACCAACCCGGACTCCTTCAGCTTCAACGGCGCCACCTGGTACAGCCCGGCCGACGGCTACCAGCGCCGGGCGTTCTCCGACTTCCTCAAGGACGGCAACCTCAACCAGACCATCAGCGATGGCTGGCTGGCGATGCTGCAGCACCACTTCTTCACCGCCTGGATCCCGCAGGCCGACCAGGCCTCGCTGTACCTGCTCTCGCAGAATGGCCCGCGCAACGTGGTCGAGGCGCGTGGCCCGGGCTTCACCGTCGCCCCCGGGCAGCAGGTGAGCACGCAGGCGCGCCTGTGGGTCGGTCCGAAGCTGGTCGACCAGATCGCCAAGGAAGACGTGAAGGGGCTGGAGCGCGTGGTCGACTACAGCCGCTTCTCGCTGATGGCGATCATCGGCCAGGGGCTGTTCTGGGTCATGAACCAGGTCCACAAGCTGGTGGGCAACTGGGGCTGGTCGATCATCGGCCTGGTGATCCTGCTCAAGCTGGCGCTGTTCCCGCTGGCCAACGCGCAGTACAAGTCGCAGGCCAAGATGCGCAAGTTCCAGCCGCGCATCGCACAGCTCAAGGAGCGCTATGGCGATGACCGCCAGAAGTTCCAGACCGCGATGATGGAGCTGTACAAGAAAGAGAAGATCAATCCGATGGGCGGCTGCCTGCCGCTGCTGATCCAGATGCCGATCTTCTTCGCCCTGTACTGGGTGCTGGTGGAATCGGTGGAACTGCGCCAGGCACCGTGGTTCGCCTGGATCCAGGACCTGACCGCGCGCGATCCCTACTTCATCCTGCCGGTGATCAACGTGGCGGTGATGTGGTTCACGCAGAAGCTGACGCCGGCCCCGGGCATGGATCCGATGCAGCAGAAGATGATGCAGCTGATGCCGCTGGTGTTCGGCGTGATGATGGCCTTCATGCCGTCCGGTTTGGTGCTGTACTGGGTGGTCAACGGTGGCCTGAGCCTGGCCCAGCAGTGGTGGATGACCAAGAAGCACGGCGAGCACACGCCGCCGGCCAAGGCCGAAGCCAAGTAACCCGGAAAGCCCGCCGCCAGGCGGGCTTTCTGCATGCGGCGCTAGAATTCCGCCACCGCGCCCTTCCTTTCCCCAGGACCCGAGTCCGTCCCATGCCCGTCGCCCAACGTCCGACATCGCCGCCCCTGCCGCGGCTTTCCCTGGTGCTGCTGGTGGTCCTGGTCATCGGCGCCTGCGGCAAGCCGGACGGCAAGGCGGTCGATGCATCCCCGGCTGCCGTTCCCGCCGCCGTTCCGCCGGGCGCACAGGCCGAGGCGGCGCCCCTGCTGGCGGCCCTGCAGGCACAGCTGGACGGACATCGGCGGATCATCGTGCTGCTGGCCGACGAGGACCGCCAGAGCGCGGGCGACCGCGGTGTCTCCACGCGCATCGGCCAGCAGCTGTTCCATGAGGGGCTGGAGCGGCGCGAGGCCATCGCCGGGCTGTTCGACATCCTGCTCGGCGACACCCGCGCGCAGCGGTTCGCCGTGCTCGGCCAGGTGCTGGACTACGTCGAATCGGCCCCGGACCTGTACGACGCCGATCGCCTGGCGTTCCGTGAGGTGCTCCGCGACCTGCATGTCCGCATCGGTGCCGACTCCTCGCTGCCGGCGGTCAAGCTGCACCAGCGCATCGGCGAGGACCTGGATGCGCTGGACGAGATCGAGCGCACCTACAACCAGGAGATCACCCGCATCTTCAGCCGCTTCGAGCGCACCCGGGCCATCGCGCTCAAGCGCGAGAAATGGGACGACTACGTGGCGCACCTGCGGCAGCACTACGACCGCGAGGCGATCCTGCGCGACCATGGGGTGATCGAGCCGTACCCGATGTCGATGCAGGATGGCGAGCGCGAGATCTTCGGCCGCGGCCTGCCGCCCAAGACCGTGGTGCTGACCTTCGACGACGGCCCGCACCGCGCCCATACCGAAGAGATCAGCGCCATCCTCAAGCGCTACGACGTGCCCGGGGTGTTCTTCGAAGTGGGCCGCAACCTCGGCCGCATCGGCAGCGACGGCCAGGTGACCCTGGGGGCCATGGCCGGCATCAGCCGGCAGCTGATGGCCGACGGCTATGCCGTCGGCAACCACAGCCTCACCCATGCCCAGCTGTCGCGCACCAGCGGCGACGCCCTGCGCGAGCAGGTCCTGGGTACCGACGCGCTGCTGCGCCAGGTCGGCGACAAGCGCGCGCCGCTGTTCCGCTTTCCCTACGGTGCACGCAATGCCGAGGGCCTGCAGCTGCTCGGCGAGGCGGGCTTGAAGTCGATCATGTGGAACATCGACTCGCTGGACTGGGCCGACCCGGTACCCGAGTCGATCGTCCAGCGCGTGGTCGAACAGGTCCAGAAGGAGCAGCGCGGCATCATCCTGTTCCATGACATCCACGACCGCGCGGTGAAGGCGCTGCCGCAGATCCTCGACCGGCTGATCGCCGACGGCTACCAGTTCGCCGGCTGGAACGGCCGCGACTTCTCGGTCAGCCGCGCGCACCGCACCGCGCGCGAGGACGCCACCCTCACCACCGGCTATGCCACGTCGTGGGCGATCGTGATCGGCATCGACGACTACGCCAAGTGGCCGAAGCTGGAATATGCCAGCCGCGACGCGCAGGCGGTCGCCGACACCCTGACCGGCCAGTTCGGTTTCCCGGCCTCGCAGGTGATCGTACTCAAGAACCGCGACGCCACCCGCAACAACATCCTGGCCGCGTTCCACGACCGCCTGGCCGATGGCCGCACCCAGAGGAACGACCGCGTATTCGTGTTCTTCGCCGGCCATGGCGCCACCCGCCAGCTGGCCTCGGGACGCGACCTGGGCTACATCATCCCGGTGGATTCGGACCCGGACGAGTTCGCCACCGACGCCATCGCCATGACCGACGTGCAGAACATCGCCGAAAGCCTGCAGGCCAAGCACGTGCTGTTCGTGATGGATGCCTGCTACAGCGGGTTGGGCCTGACCCGTGCCGGCGGCTCCTCGTCCGCCTTCCTGCGCGAGAACGCGCGCCGCACCGCACGGCAGATGCTCACCGCCGGCGGCGCCGACCAGCAGGTGGCCGACAGCGGCCCCAACGGGCACTCGGTATTCACCTGGGTGCTGCTGCAGGCCCTGTCCGGCAAGGGTGACCTCAATGGTGACGGCCTGATCACCGGCACCGAGCTGGCCGCCTACGTGGCGCCGGCGGTGTCGGCGGTGTCGCAGCAGACGCCGGCCTTCGGCAGCCTGCCCGGATCGCAGGGGGGCGAATTCGTGTTCCAGGTACCGGACAGCCAGGAGTTCCTCAACGCCGACAGCACCCAGCTGTCGGCCGATGCCATCGCACTCAACAGCCGTGTCGACGCGGTGCAGGACGGCGCCGATGCAGGGGTGCAGGTGGCCGGCCTGCAGGGCGGCAGCACCACCCTGGTGGTCCCGGCGGCAACCCCGGCCCCGGACCGGCAGCGTGCCCAGCAGGCCAACGACCGCGGCCTGCAGCTGTACCGCGAGAAACGCTACGACGAGGCCGTGGCGCAGTTCACCGAGGCCCTGAAGCTGCGCCCGGACTTCGCCCAGGCCGCCAACAACCTCGGCTTCGTGTACTACCGCCAGCAGCGGTATGCCGAAGCGGCGCGCTGGCTGGAGAACACCCTGAAGATCGACCCCTCGCGCGCGGTCGCCTACCTCAACCTCGGCGACGCCTATCTCCATGCCGGCGACAGGGCCAAGGCGCGGCAGGCCTACACCACCTACCTGGAACTGCAGCCACAGGGCAGCGGCGCCAACCAGGCGCGTGCGCAGTTGCAGACGCTGTAGACCATGAACGCCACCGACAGCGCTGCCAGCGACACCCTCATCGCCATCGCCAGCGGCGCGGTCGCCGCCGGCGTCGGCATCCTGCGGCTCTCCGGCCCGCTGTCGCTGTCCATCGCCCGCGGGCTCGGCTGCCCGCCGCTGCACCCGCGCCATGCGCACTACGTACGGTTCCGAGATGCGGCCGGCGCGGTGATCGATGACGGCATCGCGCTGTACTTCCCCGGCCCGCGCAGCTTCACCGGCGAGGACGTGGTGGAACTGCAGGGCCATGGCAGCCCGGTGATGCTGCGCCAGCTGCTGGGCCGCTGCATCGAACTCGGCGCGCGGCAGGCGCGCGCCGGCGAGTTCAGCGAGCGTGCCTTCCTCAACGGCAAGCTCGATCTGGCCCAGGCCGAGGCCATCGCCGACCTGATCGCCGCCGGCGACGTGCGTGCCGCCCGTGCCGCGCGGCGTTCGCTGGATGGCGTGTTCTCGGCCCGGGTCGAGGAGGTGGGCGACCAGCTGGTGCGGCTGCGCATCCACGTCGAGGCCGCCATCGATTTCGCCGACGAACCGCTGGATACCCTGGGCGGCGCGCAGGTGCGTACCGGCGTGGAACAGGCGCGGGCGGCGCTGGCCCGCCTGCTTGCCGACGCTGAGCGTGGCCGCAAGCTGCGCGACGGCCTGCACGCGGTGCTGATCGGTCCGCCGAACGCCGGCAAGAGTTCGCTGCTCAATGCCTTGGCCGGCAGCGAGCGCGCCATCGTCACCGACATCGCCGGCACCACCCGCGACACCCTGCGCGAGACCATCCGCATCGATGGCCTGGAACTGGACCTGGTGGATACCGCCGGGCTGCGCGAGGGCGGCGACGCCATCGAGCGCGAAGGCATGCGCCGCGCGCGCGCGGAAATGCAGCGCGCCGACCTGGCCATCGTGGTGCTGGATGCGCGCGACCCGGATGCCGGGCGCCAGGCCGTCGGCGACGCGGCGGCGCAGGCCGCACGGCAGCTGTGGGTCCTCAACAAGTGCGACCTGCTGCCGGCCTGGCCGCAGCCGGCGCAGGCGGACGCGATCGCGATCTCCGCCGTCAGCGGGCAGGGCCTGGAGCAGCTGCATGCCCGGCTGCGCGCGCTGGCCGGCGAGGAGGGCGGCGAAGGCCCGCAGGGCGAATTCTCCGCGCGGCTGCGCCATGTACAGGCCATCGCCCGTGCCGCCGGCCACCTGGAGGACGCCGCCGCGCAGCTGCGCCACGAGCAGCTGGAACTGGCGGCCGAGGAACTGCGGCTTGCCCACGACGCGCTGGGCGAGATCACCGGCCGGATGACCGCCGACGACCTGCTGGGCCGCATCTTCTCCAGCTTCTGCATCGGCAAATGACCCGTCCGTGGCATTGAACCGTTCATCCATCGCCGGTTAGTCTTCGCCCTGCCGCCGCGATGGCGGTCCTGTCCCTCACGGAGTCCGGTCCAATGCGCCATTGATGCCCGCCCTGCCAGCCGCTGCTGGCGAGGCCTCGCGACGTCCCGCTGCCATCGGCAGCCGGGTGACCCGGGCATGGATGGAACGCAATGACCACGACTCCCTTCCTGACGCTTGAACGCGTCTCCTGGCAGTTGCCGGACGGCCGGCTGCTGTTTTCCGATCTGGACGCAACCTTCGACGCTCGGCCGACCGGGCTGGTCGGCCGCAACGGCGTGGGCAAGAGCGTGCTGGCGCAGCTGCTGGCCGGGCGCCTGGCACCCGCGCGCGGCCGCTGCCTGCGTTCCGGCCCGGTGGCCTGGCTGCCCCAGCAGGTCGATGCGCCGCCCGGCGCCCGCGTCGTCGACCTCGCCGGGCTCGGAGGGGCGTTTGCCGCCCTGCAGCGCATCGAGCAGGGCAGCAGCGATACCGCCGATTTCGAGGTGCTGGGCGACCGCTGGCAGCTGCGCGAGCAGCTGCAGGCCGAGCTGGAGCGGATGCAGCTGCACGGCGTGTCGGCTGAAACACCGGCGCACCGGCTGAGCGGCGGCCAGCGCATGCGCGTGGCACTGGCCGGCGCCTTCCTGTCCGCCGCCGATTTCCTGATCCTCGACGAGCCCAGCAACCACCTCGACGCCGAGGGCCGCCGGCAGTTGCGCGAACAGCTGCGGCGCTGGCCGCGCGGCCTGCTGCTGGTCAGCCACGACCGCGGGCTGCTGGACGACATGCAGTGCATCGTCGAACTGTCGCCGCTGGGTCTCCGCAGCCACGGCGGAAACTACGCGTTCTACGCGGCGCGCAGCGCCGAGCAGCGGCAGGCGGCCGTGGACACCCTGCAGCAGCGCCGGCATGCGCGCCGCCAGGGCGAGCGGGCACTGCGCGAGCAGCAGGAGCAACGCGAGCGTCGCGCCGCCCGCGGCAACCGCCAGGCCGCACAGGGCAACCAGGCGCCGATCCTGCTGGGCCGGCAGAAACAATGGGCGCAGGCCAGTGCCGGCAAGGCCCATCTGCAGCGGCAGCAGCAGCGCGAACGGCTGGACGAGCACGTACGGCAGGCGGCGGCGGACGTGGCCGCGGCCGCTCCCGTGGTGCTGTTGCCGGTGGCGGCCACCGGTACGGTGCCGGAGCGCGTGGCGGTGCTGGAGGAGGCGGTACTGCCGTTCATCGAGGGTCCGCGGGCGCGGCTCGACTGGGTGCTGCGGCGGGGCGAACGGCTGGCGCTCACCGGACGCAACGGCAGCGGCAAGTCGGTGCTGCTCAAGCTGCTGGCCGGGCGCCTGCAGCCCCTTGCCGGCAGCGCGCAGGTGAACGTGCCATGGGCCTGGCTGGACCAGCACATGGCATTGCCGCTGCCGCAGGCCACGGTCATGGCGCAGCTGCGCCATGCCAACCCGGTGATGGACGAGGCCGACCTGCGCACGCGGCTGGCGCTGCTCGGCCTGGAGGGCGCGCGCGCGCAGCAGCCGGCGGCGGCGCTCAGCGGCGGCGAGCGCATGAAGCTGGCGCTGGCCTGCGCGCTATACGCCGAGCGCCCCCCGCAGTTGCTGCTGCTGGACGAACCGGCCAACCACCTCGACCTGGAAGCGACCCAGGCGCTGGAGGCCCTGCTGCGGGCCTGGCCGGGAACCCTGCTGGTGGCGGCCCACGACGAGGCGTTCCTGCGCGGCATCGGCCTCACCGGACGCCTGCATGCCGGCGCCGGCGGCTGGCACCGGCTTCCCGCCTGAGGCCCCGCGCCGGGAAGCCCCGGGCGACTCCGCCGGGCCGGTGTCCCGGTCCGGTCACACCGCCGCGGCACACTTCCCGGCCTTCGATGCGGAAACCAGGAGCGGGCGGTGTTCGACACAGCGGTACGGGGCGCAGCGGCGGTGCTGTGCATGGCATGCTCGGCGGCAATGGCCGCACCTCCCGCACAGTCGTTCGCGCATGTCCCGGTGTATGCGCACCGCGGCGCCAGCGCGCTGCTGCCCGAGCACACCCTGGCGGCCTACGCACAGGCCATCGCCGACGGCGCCGACTACATCGAGCCGGACCTGGTGATGACCCGCGACGGGGTCATGGTGGCGCGCCACGAGAACGAGATCGGTGGCACGACCGATGTCGCCGCGCATCCCGGATTCGCGGCGCGCCGCACCACCAAGGTGATCGACGGCAGGCCGGTCGAGGGCTGGTTCACCGAGGACTTCACCCTGGCCGAGCTGAAGACGCTGCATGCCCGCGAACGCTTGCCGGAACTGCGCGGTACCGCTTTCGACGGCCAGTTCCGCATCGCCACGCTGGACGAGATCGTCGAGTTCCTGGTGCAGCAGGCGCGGCGCAGCGGGCGCGGCATCGGCCTGGCCCCGGAGATCAAGCACGGCAGCTATTTCCGCGGCATCGGCCTGCCGATGGAGGAGCGCCTGCTCGACACCCTGCGCGGCAACGCCTACACCAATGTCGCGCCGATCCTGGTGCAGTCGTTCGAGACCGGCAACCTGAGGCAGCTGCGCGCGCGCATCGGGCGGCCCTCGAACATCCGCCTGCTGCAGCTGCTGGGCGAGCCGGAGGCGCTGCCGGCCGACGTGGCGCTCGCCGGCGGCGGCCGCGACTATGCGGGAATGATGACGCCCGAGGGACTGCGCGACATCGCCGGCTATGCCGATGCCATCGGCGTGGAACGGCGCGCCCTGCTGCCGGTGGACGCGCAGGGACGCCTCGGTGCGGCGACGCCGCTGATCGCCGACGCGCATGCCGCCGGCCTGCAGGTGGTGGCCTACACCTTCCGTCCCGAGAATCCGTTCCTGCCACCGGCGCTGCGCCACGGGGCCGCCGATGCGCGCAACCCGCCGGGGGCGGTCGCCGAGATCCGTGCCTACCTGCAGGCCGGCATCGATGCCTTCTTCACCGACGATCCGGCGCTGGGCCGGCAGGCGGTGGAGGCCGGCCCGGCGTCCTGAGCCGGCCTGGTGCTTGCCGGCGATCACCGGCAACACGGATCATCGTCCCATGGAGGCACGGTGATCATCGGCTACCGCTACGAAGAGCGCGGCGACACGCTGCGCATCCACTCGGTCAATGTGCTGCTGCAGGCGCTGCTGCTGCTGTTCCTGCTGGCCTGCGCCGGCGTGCCGCTGCTGCTGTCCGGTGAACTGGCCGGGCGCAATGGACCGGAGCGCCTGCTGGCGGTCCTGGCGATGACGCTGCTGCCGGTGCTGGGCCTGGCCTGCGCCTGGTATTTCCCGCTCCGCGAAACCCTGGAGCTGGACCGGGCCGGCAACCGCGTACAGCGCAGCCGCCGCAACCTGTTCGGTGGCCGGGCGTCGTGCGCGCAAGGCGTCGTGGCCGGCGCCGGTGCGGTTGTGGCTGCTCGCGCGGAGCGGCGGCGCCCATCAACTCAGTTTCGACACCGTGGCGGTGCGTCCCGGGCATGCGGTGACCGACGCTTGGGTGCAGCGGATCGCCGCCCACCTGCGGCTGCCGCCGCCGGGTGCGGTCGTCGACATGCCGCCGCTGCCATCCCCCGGCGCGCCGGCGCAGCGGCACGCGACCCTTGCGGCAGCGCCGCCACCGGATGGCGACCGCGACCGCGACGGGGCCGTTGCGCTGCCACCGGGCATCCGCGCGGTGCTGGCGCTGCTGGGAAGTTTCCTGGCGGTGCTGGAGGCGACCCAGGCCTTCGCCCTGCTGCGCGCGCTGTGCACCGGTACCCTGTACAGCCGTGCCTGGCGCGGGGGCCCGCATGCGTATCACTGGGACGAACGGCCAGCGGCCTTCCTGCTGCAGTCGGCGGCCGGGCTGGGCGAGGTGCTGATCGTCGGCATGCTGGCCTGGGGCTGCCTGCGGCTGGCGGTGGGCGGCCGCCTGCGCTAGAGCCGCCGCGTGTCGCGGCGTGCGTGGTCAGTCGTCGCGGGGCGGCCGCGGCCGCAACGGCACCACCACGTCGTAGTCGCGGCCTTCGCGGGGTTGCCACAGCACCGGCACCTCGCCGGGCGAGGGCGGCTCCAGCTCGGCATCGGCATGCGCCGTGCCGGAATCGTCCTCGTCCTCCTCGTCTTCCCAGCTGTAGCGCTTGCGCGGCGCCAGCGGGTCGGCCTGGCGGAACAGCAGGGCGGCGATCACGCCGGCGGCGGCGCCGCCCATGTGCGACTGCCAGGAGACCCCGGGTTCGTGCGGCAGCACGGTCATCACCATGCCGCCATAGAACAGCACGCCGATCATGCCGGCGGCCATGGCCGCACGGTCGCGGCGCAGCAGTCCCAGCCCCAGCACCAGGAACATCAGGCCATGGGTGACGCCACTGGCCCCGAGGTGGCGGCTGCCGGGATCGCCGAGCATCCATGCGCCGATCCCGGAACCCAGCCACAGCAGCGGCAGGGCGCGCAGCGTCGCCCGCGGGTACACGCTGCCGGCCAGGGTCCCGAGGATCAGCAGCGCCGCCGCGTTGGCGGCCAGGTGCTCGACGGAGCCGTGCAGCAGTGGCGCACCGAGCAGGCCGCGCAGGCCGGCGGTGTCGTGCGGGGCCACCGCCCAGGGCCGCCAGTCCCAGCCGGCCTGCTGCAGGGCGAACACCGCCACCAGCAGCAGCACGGCAGCCAGGCTCAGGTTGAAGGCGCGCAGGAGGCGGCGGCGGTCGCTGCGGTCGGGGGCCGGGCCGCCGGCGGCGGTCGCGTGGGAAGTGTCCATGCCTCCCGGGATTGCGGCGCTACGCGGCGAATGCAAGAGCGCCCTGACGGGAAACCGCGGTGCCGCCCACGGGACAATTCCCGCCGCATGGCCCCGCGGACAAGCCCGGGAAGACGCCGGCGCGGACGGCGGGGCGGATCGTCGAGCGTCGGCGGCCAGGCCGTAGCGCGTGGGCCACGTGCCCGGTCACCCGTACCCGAGGGGACGGAAGATTGATTCGATTTCATGGATATTCATTGGATTTATTTCACTTGTAAAATCAAATTGCCCGACCAAACAATGGCCGTCAGGAGGGAAAGACGGTCTCGGTCCACTTCGATGCACGCCGCGCCAGCCGGGAACGTTCGACGGTTCGAACGGCCCCGGGACAGTCCACGCGCACGGTGCTCCCGAAGAGCGCATGCCTTGCAGCCCGCACGGACCCGGCAGAGGGAATCTCCGGGAATCAGGGGCGGTACGGGGCCGAAGGAGGTCTCGCCGTGCCCCAGGGGCGCACGGACGCACCGCGCAAGGAGGGCGGCGTCCCGGCATGGACCGGACGGTCCTGCGCCCGACCCCCGCCGGCGCCGGGCCGCACCTCATGGACACATGCCGCCCTGCTTGCACGCGGCGCAGATCGCTTCCCTGTTTCTTCGTCGCCAGCCAGAGGAATGTCCGTCATGTTCCAGCAATGCCGCCGTCCTGCCCGCACCGCCCACGCCCGCACCCTGCTGTTCCTCTCCTGCTGCCTGGCCCTGGGGGCCGGCATGGCGCAGCCGGCGTCGGCCCAGGCCGTCGCCGGCTCCGCGGCCCCGGCGGATGGAAAATCCAGGGACGCGGTGACACTGGACCACGTGGTGGTCACGGCCTCCAAGCGCGTCGGGCAGCTGAAGGACGTCGCGGGCGGCATCTCCGCGGTGAGCCAGGAAGAACTGGAGGCCGTCGGTGCACAGAGCAATGCGGACTATCTCGGCCGCCAGCCGGGCGTGGTGTTCAATGTCGGCACGCCGGGCCAATCCACCGCGGTGATCCGCGGGGTCGGAACCACCGCCGGCATCGACCAGGGGCAGGGGCCCACCGGCTGGTACATCGACGACGTGCCCCTGTCCGAGCCGAGCTACGCGGTGGGCATTCCCGACATCGACACGTTCGACCTGCAACGCGTGGAGGTGCTGCGGGGGCCGCAAGGGACGCTGTTCGGCGCCTCGTCGCTCGGTGGCGCGATCAACTACATCACCAACCGGGCCGACCCCGGCGGCTTCGACGCGGCGGTCGAGGCCGGTATCAACAACACCTACAACGCGCACGGAGAGCTTGGCTACACCGCAAAGGCGATGGTCAACCTTCCCGTCTCGGAGACGCTCGCGCTGCGCATCGTCGGGCTTACCCGCATGGATGCCGGCTACCTCGACAACACGGGAACGGGCGACAAGGGCAGTACCGATGTCAGCGTGAACGGTGGGCGCGCCTCGCTGGTCTGGCAGCCTTCGGATGCCACCACCCTGTCGTTGATGGGCATGTACCAGGTCCTCAAGGGCGACGACCAGAACTACGCCCACAGTGCGCAGGGGAAGTACGCACGCAACTCGCTGCTCCTGGCCCGCACGGACTACGACATCAGCCTGTTCACCGCACGGCTGGAACACGCCTTCGACGGTGCCGACCTGACCGCGATCGTGTCCCGGGACAAGAAGACCCACGAGCTGCACAGCGATGTGTCCCGGACCAGCGCGCTGCGTCCCTTCCTGCCGGTGGACACGCCCATCGATGCCACCGAGTACATGGACATCGACATGCGCACCGCCGAAGTGCGGCTCGCGTCGCCGGCCGACGGCCGCTGGGAATGGCTGGTGGGAGGCATGTACACCACCGCCGACCGCGACACACGCACGTTCACCAGCGCCGAGGGCGCCTACGGGATCCTCAGCAAGGTCCGCCCGGAGGCCGAGTATGACGGTACCGACAATGTGGTCCGCGGCTACTCCGTCGCCGAGGGCAGGGAGTCGGCCCTGTTCGGCGAGATCGGGCTGAACTTCTCCGATGCCTGGAACCTGACCGTCGGCGGACGCCTGTTCAAGAGCAGGTACGACATCCGCATCGACCGCTATGGCTTCATCTACGTACCGAGCCAGCACCCCGACCCCTACCGGATCGACGAAGACGGGTTCGTGCCCAAGATGTCGCTCCGCTACCGGCCCAGCGCCGACACCACCTGGTACGCCGTCGCCTCGAAGGGCTTCCGGCTCGGCAACCCGAACACGATCTACCCCTGCGCCTGCGATTTCGTGACGCCCGACGGCTGGGGGTCGGACAAGCTGTGGAACTACGAACTCGGGCTCCGCAGCAGCTTTCTCGACCGGCGCCTGGCACTGGATGCGGGGGTCTTCTACATCGACTGGAAGGACATCCAGGTGCGCCTGGTGCGTCCCGACAACGCCACGTACGGCACCAATGCCGGCAAGGCGCGCATCTATGGCCTGGAGAGCAGCCTCTCGTTCGACGTCACGCCCAACGTGAACTGGCGGACCAACCTGACGCTGCTGAAGGCGGAACTGACCGAAGACGTCCTGACCGCCTCGCCGGTGCTGCGCAGGGGCCAGCAGTTGCCGGGCGCCTCGGATGTGCAGCTGTCGAACACCTTGACCTGGTACTTCGACACCGCCTGGCAGCCCAGCCTGGTCTTCCAGCACCGCTACCTGTCCGAGGCACCGCAGACGCTCAGCGATCCGGTCGCCACCGTCGCGGGGTTCAACCAGTTCGACCTCCGCCTGAACCTGCGCCGTGGCAACATCGGCTATTCGATCTGGGGGACCAACCTGACCAACGAGCATGTGCCGCTCTCCGGTTACGGGACCAGTACCCTGGCGCTCTACGGCCGCTCGGAGTTCCTGCTGCGGCCGCGCACCCTGGGCGTTACCGTCAGCTGGAAGTACTAGCGGCCGACGGCCTGGCGGGAGGACCGCGTTCCCTGCGCGGTGGCGATGACAATGACGGAGACACGGCAGATGAGATCGATGGCGAGGGCGGGAACCGCAGGCGAATCCGGGCGACGGCGGTTCCGTGCACGCGGCGTGGGGGCTGCCCTGGCGGCGCTGGTGATGCTGGCATGCGTGCCGCCACTGCAGGCGGCGCGGCATGTGCCTTCCGCCGCGGAGATCGTCGACCTCAAGGAGCTGAGTGATCCGCAGGTCGATCCCGACGGTCGCTGGGTGGCCTACAGCATGGAAACGCCGGTGCCCGACGGCGGCGCGGCCCGCTGGCGGATATGGAGGATGCCCCTGCGTGGCGGCGGCGCCCTCGAACTGCCGGCACCGGACGGCGCGGCCGACCGCATGCCGCGCTGGTCGCCCGATGGCACCGGGCTGGCGTTCCTGTCCACCCGCGGGTTGCCCGCGCAGGCGGATGGAAAGACGGCGCCGCGGGCGCGCACGCAGGTCTGGACGCTGGCGCTGGATACCGGCACGCCGCGGCCGCTGACCGCGTCGCACGGCGAGGTGAAGAGCTTTGCCTGGTCGGAGGACGGCAAGCGGCTGGCCTACCTGGCCGTCGATCCGCTGTCGCCGGAGCAGAAGGCGCGGATCGAGCGCAAGGACGATGCGATCGAGGTCGGACACGATGGGCAGTACACCCGCCTGTGGATACAGGACGCGGCGGGCGGCAATGCACGCCTGCTGACCCGGCCGGGCCTGCAGGTGCAGGACATGGCCTGGGCGCCGGACGGGGAGTCGTTCGCGCTGCGGGTATCGGACGAAGTGGGCCTGGGCCACCACTGGTACCGCTCGCGGGTGATCCTGGTGTCGGCGGCCGATGGGCGCCTTCTCCGCACGGTCACCGAGCGCGCCTCCGCGGTGGCGCTGCGCTGGTCGCCCGATGGACGCCGGCTGCTGTATGGCCAGCTCGGGCCCTACGGCCATACCGGAACCCAGGTCGTCTATACGCTTGCGGACGCGTCCCGGGTCGAGCTGGGAACGCATTGGCCCGGCTCGCTGCGGGCAGTGCAGTGGCAGAACGACGGCACCTTGGTGGGAATGGGCCTGCGGGGGGTACGTCCGCGGTTGATCGAGGTCGATCCGCGCAGCGGGCAGGTCAGGGAACGGCTCGCCCTGCATGGCCCCTCCCGGGGCTTCAGCCTCGCGCGTGACGGGCGGGTCGCCCTGGTCAACGGTCGCGTGGATGCGCCGCCCGAACTCGCCGTCGTGTCCGGCGGTGACGTGCAGTGGTTGACCGATACCAACCCGCAGGTGCGGGACTGGCCGCTGGGCCAGGTGCGCGACCTGGTCTGGCGCAGCTCACGGGATGACCGCGAGATCCACGGGGTGCTCGTGCTGCCGCCACAGTGGCGGCCGGGTACGCGGCTGCCGACGCTGGTCCAGGCGCACGGCGGGCCGGCCGATGCGTGGTCGTCGGGCTGGCTGGGCTCCTGGCACGATTGGGCGCAGTCGCTGGCGATGCGCGGCTACGCGGTCCTGCTCCCCAACCCCCGGGGCTCGGTGGGGCAGGGCAATGCGTTCGCCGAACTGGCGCGCGACGACTGGGGGGCCGGGCCCTTCCAGGACGTCCTGGATGGGCTGGACCTTCTCGAGGCGGAAGGCATCGCCGACCCCGCGCGCGTCGCCATCGGCGGCTGGAGCTACGGCGGCTACCTCTCGGCCTGGGCGGTCGGCCACAGCGAGCGCTTCCGCACCGCGATCGTCGGTGCGGCGGTCATCGACCTCGGTGTGATGGCGATGACCACCGACATTCCCTACGAATACCTTCCCGGCTATTTCGGCAACGTGCTCGAGCGCCGCGATGCCTACGACCGCAACTCGCCGATCCGCCATGCCCACAACGTCAAGGTGCCGGTGCTGGTGCTGCATGGCGAAGAGGATCGGCGCGTGCCGATCTCGCAGGGCGAGCAGTTCTACTGGGCGCTGAAGTTCAACCGGACGCCGGTCGAGATGGTCAGGTATCCGCGCGCGCCGCACTGGTTCGAGGCCCGCGAACAGGAGCGGGACGTGCTCGAGCGGGTGCTGGACTGGCTCGAGCGCCCGCACTGACCGGGCGACAGCGCTCGCCCGGCCCGGCACCCGGGGGAGCGCTGCGGCGCTTCCCGGCGATGACCCGAACGCCGCTCCCAGGGGCGCGCGGCCCCTCGGGGGGCCGCCACCGTCCCCCACGCAATTGCTTGTTCCTGTTTGGAGAATCCCTGCATGGGCCACGCCTATGACGAGAGCTACGCCGCGCGCAACCAGGCCGACCTGGTCGCGCTGATCGAAGGAAATCCCCTGGCCTGGGTGGTTTCGGGAAAGGCCGAGGCGCTGATGCACAGTCCGCTGCCCCTGCGCTGCGGCTATGCCGCGGACGGGCGGCTGAGCCATCTGCTCGGCCATCTGGCGCTGCGCAACCCGCTTGCCGCGCGGCTGCGCGAGGACCCGATGGCGGCCGCGTTCTTTCTCGGTCCCCAGGCCTATGTCTCGGCGAGCTGGCTGGACGACCGGACCCAGGCACCGACCTGGAACTACTGTGCGGCCGCCTTCCAGCTGAAGGTGGAACTGCACGATGCTCCCGGCGCGATCCGCGACGAACTGTCCGCCCTTGTCGCGCAGATGGAGGCGGGACGGCCGAAGGCCTGGCAGCTCGAAGAGATGGAAGGGCGCTACGCGCACCTGGCCCGCCACGTGGTCGCGTTCCGTGCACAGATCGTGTCCGTGCATTCGACCTTCAAGCTGGGGCAGGACGAACGTCCCGGCGACTATGCGCAGATCGCCGAGGGACTGGGCCGGTCGCAGGAGGCCTCGCTGCTGCACTGGATGCGGCGCTTCGAAGCGCGGGACGAGGAGCCCTAGGGGCCGCTGCCCGCCGCGTTGCGGCGGGCGGGCACCGACGTGGCGCGCGCATTCGGCCGGGCGGTGGCAGCGCGGGCCAGGGGCCGGACGCTGCCGCGGGGCTCCCGGGCGCGGCTCAGCACAGGGCTGCTTTCACCGCCTCGGTGAACCGGACCACTTCGGCACGCCGGTCGTGGTCGCCGGGGCCGCGGAAACCGGGCTCCGGAAACGCGCCCAGGGTGATGATCGCCAGCTGCTGCCGGCGGTTGACGTAGATGCGCTGCCCGGCGAATCCCGCCGCGATCATCGCGCCGTCCTCGGCGATCCACCAGCTGTATCCATAGCCGCCCAGTGAGCCGGAGGTGATATCGGGAGACTCGGCCTTCTGCTTGTCGGTGAAGACGAAGGTCATCGCAGCGGCCTCGTCATTCCAGCCCTGGGGCAGCATCGACGTCCCGTCGACCCGGCCTTCGTCCAGGAGGAACATGGCGAAGCGCCCGAAGTCCCGCAGTGCGACCCCCGCCCGGCTGCCGCCGATCTCGAGCCCCTCCGGCGACTCCAGGGTATAGAAGGCATCGAACTCCATGCCGCAGGGTCCCCAGATGCGCTTCGACAGGTACTCGGCAAGCGGCATGCCCACCGCCGAGCGCAGGGCCGCGCCCAGCAGGAAGGTATCGCCGGTGTTGTAGTGCCAATGCACGCCCGGCGGATGCGCCCGCGGCAGCCCGCGGAGCAGTTCGAACACCCCGCCCGGGATGCCGTCGGCCAAGGACTTGCTGTAACGGTTCACGTGCGAATGCTTGTCCGCATAGTCTTCGTTCCAGGCGACCCCGGAGGACATTGTCAGCAGGTCGCGGATCGAGACCGCCTCGTAGGCCGAGCCACGCAGTGTCGGAACGTACCGCGTGACGCTGTCGTCCAGCGATCCGATCGCGCCATCCTTGACCGCGACCCCGACCAGCGTCGCGGTGATCGACTTGACGGTGGACATCGTGCTCCAGCGGTCGCAGGGCTGCAGCCCCAGGCCATACCGCTCGACGCGCACGGTCCCGTCCTTGATCACCAGCAGGCCGCTGATGGCGTTCCGGTCCATGAACCCGGGAATGCCGCAGGCCACGCCCGCCGCGTCGTACTCGACCTCCAACGGCGCGCCGTACACCAACGGCGTGGGGCTGCCCGATCTGCGTATGGTCCGGGAGTTGAACAGTCGGTCCACGATGCGGTAGCCATGCGCCTGCACGTTGGGTGGCCAGAGGAGGAAATCCTCCGCCTTCGGCAGGTGCTCGACCGGCGCGCACCGTCCCGTGGCGCCGGCCGCCCCGGCGGGGGCCTCGACCTCCATCTCCAGCATGGCCGAGCTCAACGACTTGCCGTGTGCATCGAGCGACAGCGAGCGGGTCACCCCGCCGCCCAGCGCGTTGTCCAGGACGAAGTTGAGCGCGGAAATCGCCGGCAGTTCGTAGCGCGCCACTTCGCCGGCGACGATGCCCTGGAAGTGCCGCCGGACCGCATCGGCGGTCAGCACCCGGCACAGGTGCGGGTAGTGCGCGGTGTCGAACGGGATCACCGATATGTTGGATCGGTTGCCCTTGTCGCCGCTGCGCGAGTGGGCGATCTCTCTCAGCTTGATCTTCATCTGCACAATGCCTTTACCGTGGTCGTGACCTGTTGCCTGGGGATGAGGACGGACTGCACGGCAATCACCTCGCGCGTGGCCACGGTCACGCCGCCGCCGCCGGCCGGGCCGTTGGTGTACAGCGCCTCGACCTCGCGCCCGATCGCCTCCGCGGACTCCCGGCACGGCGTCCTGGCGGCGACCCGCAGGCGGGCCTCGTAGGGGGGCGCCGGCCGCTGGCCGATGGCCTCGTGCAGGGCATCGATGCCGATCAGGTCGAACTTCAGCTCGCTCTGCGTGATCGACGCGCGCTGCAGGCGGGCCTTGACCACCTCGCCCGCCAGGCGCGCGCGGTCCGCCGCACCCGTTCCCGCGTATGAAATCTGTCCCTCTCCGACGAACCCTTCGCTGTAGGCGACGGATACCTTGAGCATGGCAGGGCGTTCCCGGCCCGTGGCGCCGGTCAGCCGCACCCGGTCGGGCCCGAGCTGCTCGATGCGGACGTTCGAGAAGTCGGCGATCACGTCGGGCTGCAGGTACCGCCGCGGATCGTGGATCTCGTAGATCAGCTGCTCCTTGCACGTCGCCACCGAGACGACGCCGCCGGTGCCGCTCAGCTTGGAGATGCACAGCGCACCGGAAGCATCGACCTCGCCGATGGGAAAGCCGAGGTCCTCGAGCGCCGGCACCTCCTTGACGCCCGGGTCGGCATAGTAGCCACCGGTGACCTGCCCCGCGCATTCGAGCATGTGGCCGACCAGCGTGCCGGCGCCGAGCTTGTTCCAATCGGTCATGGACCAGCCGAATTCGTATACCAGCGGTCCGAGGAACAGCGCCGGATCGGACACGCGTCCGCAGATCACCAGGTTGGCGCCGCCGCGCAGTGCGTCGCGGATGCCCTCCGCACCCAGGTAGGCGTTGGCCGAAATCACGCTCGCGGCGACCGCCCTGAGGGGGGCGCCGGACTCGATGAAGTCCAGCTCCGAAGCGAGGACGGCCTCGAGCACATCGTCGCCTTCCACCACCGCGACGCGGAGCCCGGTCACGCCCAGCTCGTCGGCGATGGCCAGCGCCAGCCTGCCGGCGGCATGGGGGTTGGCCGCGCCCATGTTGGTGACGATGCTGAATCCCTTGCGCTGCTGCACGGGAAGAAGCGCGCGCATCCGCGATGCGAACATCGGGTCGAACCCCTTGGCCGGGTCGGCGCTCCTTGCCTGCTGCGCGTGGGCGATGGTCCGTTCGGCCAGGCATTCGAGCACCAGGTAGTCGAGGTCGCCACGTTCGGCCAGGTCGACCGCCGGTTCGATCCGGTCGCGGGCGAAGCCGGCGCCGGCGCCCAGCCGGAGCGTGCGCTTCCGTGGCATCTGCTGCGGGCGGGTCATGGCTGCGGCCTCCTGTCCGGGTGGCCGGGGATGGCCGCGATCAATCGCCGCGTATAGGGCGCCGCGGGCGCCGCAAGGACCTGCCGGGCGGTTCCTTCCTCGATGACCTGGCCGGCCTGCATGACCAGGATCCGGTCGCACAGCCGCGCCGCCACCCGCAGGTCATGGGTGATGAACAGCATCGCCAGCTGGAACTGCGCCTGGACCTCTTCGAGAAGATCCAGGATTTCCTTCTGCACCGAGACGTCCAGCGCGGAGACGGCCTCGTCGGCGATCAGCAGCTTCGGCTCGCATGCCAGTGCCCGGGCGATGCAGATCCGCTGCCTCTGGCCGCCCGAGAACTCGTGCGGGTAGCGGCCGAGCACCGAGCGCGACAGGCGCACGCGGTCCATGAGCGCACAGGCCTTCTCGACCGCGGCCTCGCGGCTCCATCCCAGGTTCATGGGGCCTTCGATCATCGAATCGAGCACGCGTCGCCGCGGGTTGAGCGAGCGGTACGGGTCCTGGAAGACCATCTGCACCTGGCGCCGGAACGCCTTGTCCTCGCTGCGCCGGCGCCGCTGCGACACCGAGCTGCCGCCGATGCGGATCTCGCCGCCGTCGAAGGAGTCGAGACCGGCGATGCAGCGGGCGAGCGACGATTTTCCGGACCCGGATTCACCGACCACCCCGAGGGTCTCGCCGGGCCGGATCACCAGGTTGATGTTGCGCGCGACCACGGTTTCCTTCGCCGCCGCGAAGAGGCCGGCGGTTTGCCGGTGGGCGTTGGACAGGTCCGTGACCTCGAGAATGGGCGCCTGCGCCGGGCGGTCCTGGACCCGCATCGGCTGCAGGGCCGGCACGGCCGCGATCAACTGGCGCGTGTACGCGGTGGCGGGGGTGTCCAGGACAGCCGCGCAGGGGCCTTCCTCGACCGCATCGCCCAGGCGCATCACCGCGATCCTGTCCGCGATCTGCCGGGCGACCCCGATGTCGTGGGTGATGAACAGGATCGCCGTTCCATGCAGCTGCCTCAGTTCGAGGATCAGCGCCAGGATCTCGGCCTGGGTGGTCACGTCCAGCGCCGTGGTCGGTTCGTCGCAGATGAGCAGGGCCGGCTTGAGGCAGAGCGCCAGGGCGATCATCACCCGCTGCCGTTGGCCTCCCGACAGCTGGTGCGGGTAGGAGCGGTAGATGCGCTCGGGGTCGGCGAAGTGCACCTGCCGGAGCATCTCCAGTGTCGTCGCGCGGCGCGTCCCGGCCCTGCGTTCGCCATGGATGAGGAGCAACTCCTCTATCTGCGCACCGCAGCGCTCGACCGGGTTCAGCGCCGTCATCGGCTCCTGGAAGATCATGGACATCCGGTTGCCGCGCAGCGTGCGCAGCGTCTCCGGGGACATCGCCGCGACATCGTCGCCGAGGACCCGGATGGTTCCGGAGGACACCGACAGTGCGTTCGGCAGCAGCCCCATGATCGAGTGGGCAATGACCGATTTCCCGGACCCGGATTCGCCGATCAGGCAGACGATTTCGCCTTCGCCGATGGTGAGTGACAGGCCGTTCACCGCATGGCGCCTGTCCGCACCGTCGGGCAGCCGGACGTGGAGGTCGACTATCTCAAGGACCGCAGGATTCATCGTGAGGTGTCCCGCGGCGCGTACTTGGGGTCGAGGACGTCGCGCAGGCCGTCGCCCAGCATGTTCACCGCGACGATGGTCAAGGCCAGGAAGCATCCCGGGATGAGCACCAGGTGGGGCGCGAGGTTGAAGTTGACGCGGCCGTCGGCCATCACGTTGCCCCAGGTGGGCACGTCGCTGGAGAACCCGACTCCGAGGAACGAGAGCACGGCTTCGACCAGGATCGCCGAGCCGAAGATGAAGGTGCCCTGGATCGCCAGGGGCGCCACCGCCGCCGGCAGGATATGCCTGAGCATGATCTTCCAGGCCGGGACGGACATCATCCGCGCCGCCTCCACGAACGCCGCTGTCCGGACCGACAGGACCGTCGCCCGCACCACCCGGGCGACGCGCGGAAGGTCGGGCAGCGCGATCGCGATGACCAGGGTCGCGAGCGACACCTCCCACAGCGAGACCAGGGCTATGGCCAGCAGGATCGACGGCACCGCCATGAGCCCGTCCATGATGCGCATCAGCACCCCGTCCAGCCTCCGGACATAGCCGGCGAACAGGCCGAGCAGGCCACCCAGCAGGACGCCGGTGACCGCGACGCAGGTGCCCACGACCAGCGAGACGCGCGCGCCGTACAGCACCCGGCTGTAGACATCGCGGCCCATGCCGTCGGTGCCGAAGTAGAACAGGCGTTCGACGCTGTTGCCGGAGAGGTCGGTGAAGACGGCCCGCTGGCCGATCGCGGTACCGACATGGTCGGGATCGATCGCGGCCGGATCGATGGTGTTCAGGTGGGGAGCGAACAGGGCCATCAGCACCAGCAGGCCCAGCACCGCCGATCCTGCCTGGACACCGGGATGGCGGGCCATGGCCCGCATCGTGGCGCGCCATGGTGCGTCGGCGGCCAGGGGAGGCAGGTGGCAGGGAGGGACGTGCGGGGTTGGCATGAAGGGTTCCTGGTCAAGGCAGCCGTGCGCTGGCCGGCGGCGGAGAACGGATGGACCGGCCGCTCCCCTTGGCGATGGGAAGCGAGCGGCCCGCGCGTCAATAGCGGATGCGTGGATCCAGCGCCATGTAGAGGAGGTCGACCACGAGGTTGATGCCCACGTACAGCGCCGAGAAGAAGATCACCAGGCCCTGCACGACGGGAAAGTCGCGTGCCAGCACCGCGTCCACGGTGAGCTTGCCGAGCCCGGGGATCGCGTAGACCGTTTCGGTGACGACCACGCCGCCGATCAGCACCGCGAATGAAAGACCGATGACGGTGACGATGGGGACCGCGGCCGTGCGGACGGCATGGCGCCAGAGCACGCGCCGTGCGCTGGCGCCCTTGGCATAGGCCGTCCGGATGTAGTCCTCGCCCAGGGTGTCGATGACCGACGCTCGGGTGACGCGCGTCAACAGCGCGATCTGGCCGAACGCCAGCCCGACCGCGGGCAGCAGGTAGTGGAGCAGCTTGACCCCGGGGCTCGCGCCCTCCGCGCCCAGCCCCTGTACGGGGAGCAGTGCGAAGTGGACGGCGAACAGCCAGATCAGCACGTAGCCGAGGACGAACACCGGGACCGAGAACGCGAGGACGGCAAAGGCGTTCACGGCCCGGTCGACCAGGCTGCCCTGCCGGGACGCGGCGAGCGTGCCCAGACCGACCGCGGTGGGTACCGCCATGAGCATGGTCAGCAGCGCCAGGTTCGCCGTGGGCAGGATGCGCTGGCCGATGAGCGTGGTGACCGGGACGTGGTAGTACAGCGAATTGCCGAAGTCCAGCCGCAGCATCGACCGGCCCCAGATCAGGAACTGCTCGAACAGGGTCTTGTCCAGGCCCAGCTGGGCGCGCATGCGCTGCAGCTCCTGCGGCGTGGCGCCGTCACCGGCGATGGCCAGGGCCGGGTCGCCGGGCGCGAGCCGCAGGACGACGAAGACCAGGACCGCCACCGCGACTATCACCGGCAGGGTGGACAGGAGCCGACGGAGGGCATAGGTGCTCATGCTGTTCCAGCCGTTGCAGGTGAGGACATCATTTGTCGGACAGGGACACGTTCCAGTACACCGTTGCCGCGATGCGCGGCAGCAGGCCGTCCAGCGAATGCCGGCGCGCCACCGAGTAGCTGCTCGCCTGCCCGAGCGGGACGATGGCGGCCTGGGCCAGGATCCGCTCCTGGATCAGGGTGGCGATGGCCTTCTGCCGTGCCGGCTCCTGGGTGTCGGCGAACTGCGCCAGCAGCGACTCCACCTCTGCGTCCTCGAACCAGCCGGGCCAGCCCGCCCTGCCGCTGGCGGTCAGCGGCGCGGACGACAGCGGCACGGTCAGGTCCAGGGGCGACCAGCCGGCGACGAAGATGCTCCAGCCGCCCTGGTCCGGCGGCAGCATACTCGTGCGCTTCTGCAGCCAGCTCGCCCAGTCCAGGGGCATCAGCCGGGTCCTGAAACCGGCCAGGCGCAGCAGCGCCGAGATCATGGCGGCGGTCTTGTTCTGCGCGCGCACTTCCGGCGTGTCGAGGATGACGACGGGCGTACCGTCGTAGCCGGCGTCCTCCAGGAGCCGCCGGGCCGCGGCGAAGTCCGGCTTTCCGGTGTAGTGGGCCGACGGGGACGAATACGTCGTGCCGCAGGGATACACCGAAGTGCAGCTCTGGAAGGCGCCGGGAACGTTGACCTGGACCTTGAGGATCGCCTCCTGGCTCATCGCGAGCATCGCCGCGCGGCGCACCCTCGGATCGTTGAAGGGAGGCGTCATCGCGTTGAAGCGCATGACGTAGGAAAGGCTCAGGGGGCGGTCGATGACCTCCAGCCCGGGATCCTTCTGAAGATCGGGCACCTGTTCGAAGGGCGCGGTGTCGAGGAAGTCGACCTCCTTCTTGCGCAGCGCGTTCACCGCGGTCTGCGGATCGCGCAGGAACACCCATTCGACCGCGTCCACCCTGACGGTCTTGCCGCCGGCGGTCCCGGATGCCGGTTCGCCGCGCGGCCGGTAGCGTGCGTTCCTGGCATAGATGGCACGCTCGCCCGGCTTGAACGCTTCCTGGACGAACCGGAACGGCCCGGAGCCGACGATCCGGGTGACGGGTCCCGTGCCGGCCGCATCGACGACCGACTTCTGCATGATGAAGGGCACGATCGAGGAGGGTTTGCCAAGCGCTTCGAGCATCAGCGCGAAGGGCGCGGACAGCTCGATCCGGAAGGTCCGGTCGTCGTCGGCCCGCATGCGCACGGTGCGCTCCTTCATCTTCCCGCCCATGATGTCCAGGGTCTGCCAGCGCTGGAGCGAGGCGATCACGTCGGCGGAGGTGACGGGGCTGCCGTCATGGAATTCCAGGCCCTCGCGCAGCGTGAACGTCCAGGTCGTCTTCGCCGCGTCGATGCTGTAGCTCTCGACCATCTGCGGCTGGATGGCGCCGGTCGCATCGGTGCCGAACAGGGTGTCGTACACCATGAAGCCATGGTCACGGGTGATGTGCGCCGTGGTGGAAAGCGGGTCCAGGATCTGCAGCGGGGCGCTGGGCACGACCCGGAGGGTTCCGGCCTGGGCCCCCAGCGCGATCGAGGCCGCGACCAGTCCGATGACGCAGGTTTTCAATGGAAAGAAGGCCAATGGTCTGTTCCGGAAGGCGGGACGTGCCCGGTGCTGGCGGCGTTGCGTCCAGGGGAGGCGCGCCCGCGGCTGTGTTCCTGTTCGCGATCCATTGTTTGATGTGGCAAATGATTTGACAAGTGAAATAAAGGCAATGCATCTTTTGTAAAACAGATCAATTGGCGAGTCTTTCCGATGCCCGAACCCACGCTGCGTCAGGTGCGGATGTTCCTGGCCGTGGCCAGGTACAACAGCTTTCGTGCGGCCGCCGAGCGCATCTCCACGTCCCAGTCCACGATTTCGATACAGATCAAGGGCCTGGAGGATGCGATCGGCGTTCCCCTGTTCGACCGGACCACACGCGTCGTACGGCTTACCCCTGCCGGTGCCGAGCTGCTGGAGGAGTTCGAGCGGCTGGCGGCGACCGCCGACGAGGTGCGCGCCAAGAGCGCGCAGCTGGCGGCAGGGCGCCTGGGCCAGCTCAAGATCGGCGCGCTGCCTTCGATCGCCGCGGAACTGCTGCCGCGTGTGATCGCCACGTTCGGGCAGGCCTTTCCCGATGTCCGCCTGGAGATACTCGAGACGGTGGACCAGGAGCTGGTTGCGGCGATCAAGGAGGGGAGGTGCGATGTGTGCCTGACCAGTGCGCGGATGTTCGAAGGGGGCATGAACTTCGAAGCGCTGTTCTCCGAGGAGCTGGTCGCGGTGCTGCCGAGTGCGCACCCCCTGGCCGGCGGGGGCGAGGTCCGGATCGAGGCGTTGATGGACGAGCCGCTGATCCTGACGAAACGGGGCACCAGCCTGCGCTCCGCGGTCAACCAGGCCTTCGCGGACGCCGGCGGGGACGTCTTCCCGGCCTTCGAGGTGACCTACATCGCAACGGCCACCGCGTTTGCCATGGAAGGCCTGGGCATCGCGCTGGTGCCCGCCTCGTCGGTGCGCCACATGGCCCACCCGGGCATCACCGTCGCCGGCATCGCCGGGCAGGCGGGCGCACGCACCATGGGCATCCTGCAGATGGAGGACACCATGAGCTATCCCTTGCAGCAGCAGTTCATCAAGGTGGTGCGGGCGGTGTCGAAACAGCTGTCTGGCTGAGGGCGTCGCCCCACGCCCGGGGGCCGCCGCCGCGCAGCAGGCCGCGCCAGGGACCGGGTGCCGTTGCAGCCCCCGGCCGCCGGCGGCCCGCAGGCTCAGGCCCGGTCGCCGGGCGGGAGCTTCAGGCTCAGCACCATCGTCGCCGCCAGGATCGCCGCGACCACGCCCAGCGAGACCGGCACCGGGATCTTGAGCACGTCGATCAGCAGCATCTTGGCGCCGATGAAGCCCAGGATCACCGCCAGGCCGTAGGGCAGCAGGTGGAAGCGGTCGGCCATGCCCGCCAGCAGGAAGAACATCGCGCGCAGGCCCAAGACCGCGAACACGTTCGAGGTCAGCACGATGAACGGATCGGTGGTGATGGCGAAGATCGCCGGGATGCTGTCCACCGCGAAGATCACGTCGGTGACCGCGATCAGCACCAGCACCACGAACATGGGCGTGAACCAGCGCACGCCGTCCTTCACCACCGCCAGCCGGTTGCCGTCGTACGTGTCGGTGATGCGCAGGCGCCTGCGCATGAACGCCAGTGCCGGGTTGCCGTCCAAGCTGGGTTCCTGGCCGGCGCTGGTCCACATCTTCCAGCCGGTGAACAGCAGGAACGCGCCGAACACGTAGAGCAGCCAGTGGAACTGGCTGACCAGCACGGTGCCGGCGAAGATCATCACCGCGCGCAGCGCGATCGCTCCCAGGATGCCGATGACCAGCACCCGCTGGCGCTGCGTCTCGGGCACCGCGAAGTAGCCCATGATCAGCAGGAACACGAAGATGTTGTCGACCGCCAGGGCCTTCTCGATCAGGTAGCCGGTCAGGAACTGCAGGCCGACCGCGTTGGCCACCGCGCTGCCGGCGGTCTCGTTCAGGTAGTACCAGAGGCCGGCGTTGAAGGCCAAGGCCAGGGCGACCCAGCCGACCGACCACAGCAGGGCCTCCTTGAAGGTCACCTTGTGCGGGCCGCCGTGGCGCATCAGCACCAGGTCGATCAACAGGGCGGCGATGACGACGGCGATGAAGCCGCCCCAAAGCCAGGGATTACCGATGGTCTGGATCATGGGAAATTCCGGTCATGTGAGCAGGGATCTCGGGGCCGTACTGGCCGAGGACCTGGACGCGGAATCGGGGGAGACCGGGACAGAGCTTCGCCAGTACGGCGAAGGTCTTGCTCACAATCCCGGGGCCGGGATTGCCGTTGCACCGGAGCCTGGCGGCCCGAACTGACGGCGACAACGTCTGGGAGCTACTCCCCTTCAGGGGCCGATACTGGGGCCTGTGCCGCCGGCAGTCAATGAACGCGCTCTGGCGTCCGCCGGCGGCCCGTTACAATGCCGCCATGACTACCCCACTTCCCGTCGTACGCCTGAAGAATGCGTGGCGCTCCAGCCACCCGTGGATTTTCCAGAAGCTGGTCGAGAAACCGGCGGTCCGGCCCAAGCCCGGGGCCATCGTCGACGTGGTCGGGGTGGACGGGGAATGGATCGGCCGCGGTTTCTACAACGGCCATTCGCGGATCGCCGTGCGCATCCTGGAGACCCGTCCGGAAGTGCAGGTGGACCAGGCCTGGTTCGCGCGCAGGATCGCCGACGCCGTGGCGCTGCGCCGCGGGGTGCTCGGGCTGGACGCGGTGGCCAACGCCTGGCGCGTGGTGCACAGCGAGGGCGACGGCCTGTCCGGGCTGGTGGTGGACCGCTACGACGACCTGATCGTGGTCGAGTTCTTCGCCGCCGGCATGTTCCGCCACCGCGAGTGGATCTACGAGGCGCTGCGGGAGCAGTTCCCCGGCTGCCGTTTCCACAGCTTCGCCGACGAGCACGTGCAGAAGCAGGAGAGCTTCGACTTCCACGGCAACACCACCACCGAGCCGGCGGTCATCAGCGAATACGGGGTGAAGTTCCGCGCCGACCCGGCCGGCGCGCACAAGACCGGCTTCTTCGCCGACCAGCGCGAGAACCGGCAGTGGCTGAGCCAGCAGGTCGAGGGCAAGCGGGTGCTCGACCTGTGCTGCAACACCGGCGGCTTCGCCGTGTACGCGGCCGCGCGCGGTGCCGGCGAAGTGCTGGGCGTGGACATCGACCAGGACGTGATCCAGATCGCCAAGGGCAACGCGCGGCTCAACAACGTGCGCCCGAAGTTCGTGCAGGCCGACATCTTCCCCTGGCTGCGCGAGGCCGCCAACCGCGGCGAGCAGTACGACGTGGTGATCCTGGACCCGGCCAAGATGACCCGCGACCGCGACCAGGTCATCACCGCGCTGAAGAAGTACCTGGACATGAACAAGCTGGCGCTGGGCGTGGTCAGGCCCGGCGGGCTGTTCGCCACGTTCTCCTGCACCGGCCTGGTGTCGGAGGAGCAGTTCCTGGACATGCTGCGGCGCGCCGCCTACTTCTCCGGGCGCACGATCCAGGTCCTGAAGGTGGCCGGCGCCGGCCCCGACCATCCCTTCATGGCCCATGCGCAGGAGTCGCGCTACCTCAAGGCGGTGTTCTGCCGCGTGCTGGACTGAGCCCGCGCGCCGCCGGCCACGGAGGTCCATTTTCCGGAACCGCGGCGGAGACGCTCCATGCCGTCGGTCACTGGCCGCCGGCCCGGCCGCGGCGTTAAGGTTTGTGTTTCCCCCAACGGTGAGGCTCCCATGACGCTGCGTCCCCTGTCCCTGCTGGTATCCCTGTCCCTGTGCTGGCCGCTGGCGGCGTCGGCGGTCGAGTTCAGCGCGGCCGAGCTGAGCAAGGCCAGCGCGCTGCAGAAGACCCTGCTGACGCTCGATTCGCACCTGGACACGCCGGCGAACTTCGCGCGTGCGGATTTCGACATCATGCAGCGCCACGACCACAACGCGCTGTCGCAGGTGGACTACCCGCGCATGGTCGAGGGCGCGCTGGACGGCGGCTTCTGGGCGATCTACACCGACCAGGGCGACCGCAGCCTCGCCGCGCACCGCGCCGAGCGCGACCATGGCCTGCTGCGGCTGATGCAGATCCGCGAAATGCTGGCGGCCAACCCGGACACCTTCCAGCTCGCGCTGACCGCCGACGATGCGGCGCGCATCAAGGCCGCCGGCAAGCGGGTGGTCTACATCAGCATGGAGAACGGCAGCCCGCTGGTGGCCGACCCGTCGCTGCTCAGCATCTACCACGCCGCCGGGCTGCGGCTGCTGTCGACCGTGCACTTCGCCAACAACGAGTTCGCCGATTCGGCCACCGATCCCAAGGGACCGGAATGGAACGGCCTGAGCCCGGCGGGCAGGGCGCTGGTCGAGGAGGCGGTGAAGCTGGGCATCGTCGTCGACCAGTCGCACGCCTCCGACGGGGTGTTCGACGACCTGCTGGAGATGATGCCGGTGCCGTTCATCCTCTCGCACAGCTCGGCCAAGGCCGTCTACGACCATCCGCGCAACCTGGACGACGCGCGGCTGCGCCAGCTGGCGGCCAAGGGCGGCGTGATCCAGGCCAACGCCTATGGCGGCTACCTGCTGGACGAGGCCAAGAGCCCCGAGCGCATCCAGGCCGAGGAAGCGCTGGAGAAGCGCCTGGGCGGCTGGGACCACATGACCATGGCCAAGGGGGCGGAACTGGCCGCCGGCCTGGCCGAACTGGATGAGCAGTACCCGCGCCGCAAGGCCACGCTGGACGACTTCTTCGAACACTTCGGGCACATGCTCGACGTCGTCGGTCCGGACCACGTGGGCATCGGCATGGACTGGGACGGCGGCGGCGGCGTGGTCGGCATGGAGGACACCACCGACCTGCCCAAGATCACCGCATGGCTGCAGCGCCGCGGCCTGAGCGAGGCGCAGATCGCCAACATCTGGAGCGGCAACGTGCTGCGGGTGATGCGCCAGGCGCAGGAGTACGCGGCCCGGCAGGCCCGCTGATACCGCTCTCCGCAGGGGGCGCCGGCGGCGCTCCCCTGCAGGCCGGTGGCGGTGTGCCCGGCCTGGGGCAGGGCACACGCGCAGGCACGGGAAACGCCGATCACGCGCCGCGGACGGGCCTCGCCGGCCTCCGGCGTGGAGGGGGCGGGCGCGCTTCCCTGTCGCTGTCAGGCGGCAGCGGCGTCCCGCGTCCCGCCAGGGTTCAGCACTGGATGCCGAGTACCAGAACGCCTTCGGCGGGGTCGCCGGCATCGAGGTCGGGCCGGCGCTGGAGCGGCTGCGTGCAGCCGCGGGGCCGGATGTAGTCCTCGGCGAGCCGCTCCGCCTGCGCCCGCTCCAGGGCCCCGCCATCGCGGGCGCGGACATGGATGTAGTAGGGCTGCTCGAACGGGACGATGTAGCTGTCGAACAGGTAGTCGCGGCCTTCCGAGGAAAGCACGGCGTGGTTCTCCTCGACCCGTATCCAGTTCGCCGACACCAGGTCGGGGGCGGCGGCGTCCGCCGGAGCGGACAGCGCCATGCCGGCGGCGACCAGGCCAAGCATGGTCGCCAGCGGCCCCGGCGTCATGCCTGGGTGCCCTTGCCCAGCACCGCGTTGCGGCGGCTGTACAGCAGGTACACACCGAGGCCGAGCGCGTTCCAGATCAGGAACCACTTCTGGGTGGAGGACGGCAGGCTGAAGAACAGGTAGATGCAGCCGAGGATCGCGATCGGGCCGACCACCCAGGCCAGCGGCGTACGGAAGGTGCGCACCCGTCCCGGCTCGCGCTTGCGCAGCACCAGCAGGCACAGGCCGACGGCGGTGAACGCGGCCAGCGTGCCGGCATTGGCCAGCGCGGCGATCTCGTCCAGGCGCGCCACGCCGGCCAGCGCGGCCACCAGCACCGCGGTGAACAGGGTGATGGTCACCGGGGTGCCCGTGCGCTTGTTCACCAGCGACAGGCGGCGCGGCAGCAGGCCGTCGCGGGACATCACGAAGAAGATCCGGCTCTGGCCGTAGAAGAAGGCCAGCAGCACCGTCGGCAGGGCGATGATGGCGACGACGCCGATCACCAGCGCGGCGGTGCCGTGCCCCAGCTCGCGCATGATCAGCGCCAGCGGCTCGGCGCTCTTGCCGAACACGGTGTAGCTCATCGCGCCGATCGCGGCCAGCGCCACCAGCAGGTAGATCAGGGTGCAGCCGATCATCGAGCCGACGATGCCGATGGACAGGTCGCGCTTGGGATTCTTGGTCTCCTCGGCCGCGGTGGAGATCGCGTCGAAGCCGTAGAAGGCGAAGAAGATGATCGCCGCGGCGGCCATCACGCCGCGCTCCACCCCGTCGGGGCCGAGCGACTTGGGGAAGCCGTAGGGCATGAACGGTTCCAGGTTGGCCGGATCGAAGGCCGGCAACGCCACCGCCACGAACACCGCCAGCGCGATCAGCTTGAACACCACCAGCACCGCGTTGACCGTCGCACTCTCGCGGGTGCCGGCGATCAGCATGCCGGCGACCAGGAAGGTGATGACGATGGCCGGGATGTTGAGGAAGCCGCCTTCCACGTGCGGGCCGGCGGCCAGTGCCTGCGGCAGCACCACGTTCCAGCCGAACGAGGCATGCAGCCACTCCAGGAACCCGACGAAGTAGCCCGACCAGCCCACCGCCACGGTGCTGACCACCAGCGAGTACTCCAGGATCAGGCTCCAGCCCACCACCCAGGCGATGGTCTCGCCCAGCGCGCTGTAGCTGTAGGTGTAGGCGCTGCCGGCCGCCGGCATCATCGTCGACAGCTCGGCATAGGCCAGCGCCGCGCAGGCGCAGACAATGCCGGCGACGACGAAGGAGATCAGCACCGCCGGGCCGGCCTTGTCCGCCCCCACCCCGATCAGGGTGTAGATGCCGGTACCGACGATGGCGCCGATGCCCAGGGCCACCAGGTGGGGCCAGCTGAGCGAGGGAATCAGCCGGCGGCCTTCCTCGTGCTGGGTGAGTTGATCGATGGATTTGCGCCGGAGCCAGGACTTCATGCGGACCTCGCGGTTCAGGGAAGTACCAAAAGTTGCCCGAGTGTCGCCGAATGCGGTGCAGCAAAGCCAGAATTTCCCGCTGTTTTCATGGGTTTGGCGATGGGCGATAGTCGGGCTGCCGGATTCGGCACAAAGTGCGGACAAACGGCCGTGGCCACACCGCCGCAGGGCGGTCGCGCGGGCCGCCGCGGGGTGTGCCGGCACTCCTCAACGTGTGCGGCGCGGGTGGGCCAGCAGGTAGCCGCGCAGCGCCACCGCCTGGTTGTGGTCGCTGTCGCGGGCCCCGTAGACCAGGGTCACCGGCCCGCGTGCCAGCGCATCGCGCAGCGGCGCCAACCGCCGCGGCCGGGCCGCCAGCTCCTGCCAGTAGCGCTGCCGGAACGCCTCCCAGCGCTCGGCACGGTGGTCGAACCAGTGCCGCAGCGCGTCGCTCGGCGCCACCTCCTTGAGCCACTGCGCCTGCAGCTGCGCGCGGCTGACGCCGCGCGGCCACAGCCGGTCGACCAGGAAGCGCTGGCCGTCGCTCCCGGCGGCGGGCGCATAGGCGCGCTTGCAGTGGATCGTCATAGCCACCTCCATGGGCGGCGCGGCCGCCGGCTCCGGGCAGTGCGACGTACCGAGCGGGACCGCTGGAGGCCACTCCTGCCGGCATCCAGCATACGCGCGGCTCCGAGCGCCGCGGGCACGGACAGGGGGCGCTCCGGTGCGGGCGCCGTGCCCGCCGCCGTCGCCGCGCGCGGCCGGGGGAACCGGCGGGGCTACACTTTGCGGCATGCAAACCGAAACCCTGATCCTGGCCGGCCTGCTGCTGGCCGTGCTCGTGCTGCAGGTGCTGCAGCTGGTCCGCCGAACCGGCAGCGCCGCGCTGGAAGCCGCGCTGCGCGAGGAACAGCGCAGCGGGCGCGGCGAGCTGCGCGAGCAGCTGGAAGCCATGGCGCGGCAGCAGGACGCGCGGATGGACGGCTTCGGCCGCAACCTCACCGACCTGTCCATCCGCACCGACCAGCGCCTGGACCTGCTGCGCGACAGCCTGGCCGAGGATGCCCGCAAGGGCCGCGAAGAGAGCGCCGGCGCCCGCGAACGGATGGCGCAGCTGCTCGACGCGCGCCTACAGGAAGTGCGCGGGCAGCTGGAGGTCTTCGGCCAGCAGCAGCAGGCGCGCATGGAGCTGTTCGCCGAGCAGCTGGGTACGCTGCAGCGGGCGCTGCTGGAGGAAACCCGCACGGCACGCCAGGAGAGCGGCGAGGTGCAGCAGCGTTTCGGCGACGTGCTGGGCCAGCGCCTGGCCGAGCTCACCCAGCGCAACGAACAGCGCATCGGCGAGATGCGCCAGACCCTGGAGGCGCGCCTGAAGGACCTGCAGGGCGACAACGCCGCCAAGCTCGAGCAGATGCGCGAGACGGTGGACGAGAAGCTGCAGACCACGCTCAACGCGCGCCTGGATTCGTCCTTCAAGCTGGTCTCCGAGCGGCTGGAGCAGGTGCAGCGCGGGCTGGGCGAGATGCAGCAGCTGGCCACCGGGGTCGGCGACCTCAAGCGCGTGCTGAGCAACGTCAAGAACCGTGGCAGCTGGGGCGAGGTGCAGCTGGACAACATCCTGGAGCAGACCCTGACCGCCGAGCAGTACGCGCGCGGGGTGAAGGTGCGCCCGGACAGCGGCGAGATGGTCGACTTCGCGGTGCGCCTGCCCGGGCGCGGCAACGACCAGGCGCCGGTGTGGCTGCCGATCGACTCCAAGTTCCCGCGCGAGGACTACGAACGCCTGCTCGATGCGCAGGACGCCGGTGACCTGGAGGCGGTGCGCGCCAGCGGCAACCAGCTCGAGCGCGCGCTGCGGGTGCAGGCCCGCTCGATCTGCGACAAGTACATCGTGCCGCCGCACACCACCGACTTCGCGGTGATGTTCCTGCCCACCGAAGGCCTCTATGCCGAAGCGATCCGCCGCCCGGGCCTGGTGGACGGGCTGCAGCGCGAGCACCGGGTGGTCATCGCCGGCCCGACCACCGTGACCGCGCTGCTCAACAGCCTGCAGATGGGCTTCCGGACCCTGGCCATCGAGCAGCGCTCGTCGGAGGTGTGGAGCCTGCTCGGCGCGGTCAAGAGCGAATTCGGCAAGTTCGCCGGCATCCTCGAGAAGGCCGAGAAGCAGATCACCACCGTCGGCCGCAGCCTCGGCGAGGCCAGCCGCAAGACCCGCACCATCGAGCGCCGGCTGCGCGGCGTGGAATCGCTGTCGGCCGATGCCTCGCAGGCGCTGCTCGGCGATTCCGGCGGCGAGGACGAGGCGGAGGGAGAGAGCGAGGACAGCGGCGCCGACCCGGCCTGAGCCCTCCCGGCAGCGGCCCGGTGCCGGCCGCCGGCCACGCGGACGGAGACGGCCGGGTCCCGGCCCGTGCCGGCGGTGGTTCCCGGCTATGCTTGCGCTCCTTTCCCCGCAGGAGTCCACCATGACCACGTCCCTCCAAGACATCGCGTTGACCACCCTGGACGGTGCGCCGGCCACGCTCGGCGACTACGCCGGCAAGGTGCTGCTGGTGGTCAATGTCGCTTCCAAGTGCGGCCTCACCCCGCAGTACGAGGGGCTGGAGAAGCTCTATCGCGCGAAGAAGGACGCCGGCCTGGAAGTGCTGGGTTTCCCGGCCAACAACTTCAACGGCCAGGAACCCGGCAGTGACGACGAGATCCGCCAGTTCTGCACGCTGACCTACGACGTGACCTTCCCGATGTTCGCCAAGATCAGCGTCGCCGGTGACGATGCGCACCCGCTGTACCGGCAGTTGACCGCCGCGCAACCGGCCGCGACCGGCGAAGGCCCGATGCGCGAGAAGCTGGTCGGCTTCGGCATCGAACCCAATCCGGCACCGGCCATCCTGTGGAACTTCGAGAAGTTCCTGGTGGGCAGGGATGGCCGGGTGATCGGCCGCTTCGCGCCGGATGTGGCGGCCGACGACGCCGGCCTGCAGGCGGCGATCGACGCCGCGCTGGCGGCATAGGCCCCGGCCGCCGGCCCCGGTGTCGGGTACCGACGTCCAGCGCATGCTGATCCCGATCCGCGACTACCGCCCGGAGGACTGGCCACGCCTGTGCGCCATCCACGATCCGGCGCGGCGGCAGGAGCTGCACGCGGCCGGCCTGGCGCCGGCGTTCGTGCCACTGGAGACCGCGGCGGCGCGCGAAGGGCTGTTCGACTACCGCCTGCTGGTCGCGGAGGCCGGCGGGCGGGTGCGCGGTTTCGCGGCCTTCGGCGAGGACGAGCTGGCCTGGTTGTACGTGGAGCCGGCCAGCCAGCGCCGCGGCATCGCCACCGCACTGGTCGATGCCGTCGTGGCGGCGACCCGCGGGCCGTTGGCGGTCGAGGTGCTGGAAGGCAACGGGGCGGCGATCGCGTTCTACGAGGCGCGGGGCTTCCAGCGGGTGCGCAGGGCGCATGGGCGGCTGCCGGGCAACGAGTCCTTCGCGGTGAGCGTCCAGGTGCTGGCGCTGGCGGAGCGCCGGCCGGACCGGCCAGCACCATGAACATGGCCGCCCGCGTCCACCGCGGGCGGCCGCAGGCGCCGGCTCAACGCCCCCAGTCGGGCATCGGCATCGCATCCACCGGGATGGTGGTCTGCTCGTCGTCCTCGTGGCGCTGGCGATCGCCGCGCATGTCGCGCTCGATCTGGTAGTTGCGGCGCTGCAGCCAGGCGTCGCGGGTCAGTGCGTATTCGTCCACGGCGCTGTCGCGGATGTCGTCCAGCGACAGCAACTGCACGCGGGTATCGACCAGCTGCAGGCCCTGCAGGCCCAGCCGCAGCTTGTCCATCTCGATGCGACGCAGCGGCGACAGCGGGGTGTCGCCGGCCAGGCCGAACACGTCGCGCACCGTCCGCGGACCGAAGAACGGCAGCTCCACGTAGCGCGAATCGCGCCAGCCCCAGACGCCCAGGGTCTGGCCGAAATCCTCGCTGCGGCGCGGCACCATGGCCTTGCCGGCCGGGTCGAACAGACCGCCCAGGCCCAGGGTGGAGTTCATCAGGAAGCGGCCCAGGGTGTCCCAGGCATCGTCCGGGCGCCCCTGCAGCAGCTGGTTGACCAGGGTCAACGGCGAGCGCAGGTTGCTGAAGAAGTTGCTCACCCCGGTGCGGGCGACGCGCGGCACGGTGCGCACGTAGGCCGTGGCCAGCGGCCGCGCCACGCCGCGGTCCACCGCCAGGTTGAAGCGGTGCATGCGGCGGTTGTAGGTCTCCCAGGGATCGTAGGCGGGCGCCGAGCCGTCGCCGTTCGCGGCGCCGGGGCTGCTGCCGTACAGCGCCGCGAAATCGTCCTCGGCGTCGGTGCTTGCGGTGTCGATGGCCGGTTCCGGGGGCGGCGCGTCCGTGGTCCGCGCATCCTCGGCCGGCGCGAGCGAGACCGTGGCCGCGGCGCTTGCCGCCGGCGCGGGGCAGTCGTCCGGATCGCTGCAGGCCGATGGCGCCACGACCGCGTCCGGGGCGGCGGCGGTGCGCACCGGCTTGCCGGCGCAGGCGCCGAGCAGCAGGGCGGTGGCCAGCAGGGGAAGCGTGCGATGCAGGATCATTTCAGTGCGCTCCCGGCGCGGCGTTGTAGTCCAGGCCGGGCGCCAGCCGGTAGGCCGCGCACAGTTCTTCCAGGCCGGCGGGACTGCCGGACAGGGTGGCCGCGTGGCCGTTGGCGCGGATGCGCGCGGCCAGCTCGGCCAGCAGCGCCACGCCGGCGCTGTCCACGCGTTCGACGGCCCCCAGGTCCAGGTGCCGCAGTCGCGCGGCCTGGCCCAGCAGCTGCGGCCACAGCCGGGTGGCGGCGGCCCGGTCCAGGGTGCCGGTCAGGTGCAGGGTGCCGTCCTGCACGCGGGCGCTGGCGTCACCGGCCACGGGGCACCGGTGCGTCGCCGGCCTGCATGCTGCCGGCGCGCAGTTCGGTGGCCACCTCGCGGATCGACTTCTGCCGCAGCGGCGCATCGAACTGGTTCTTGAAGGTCTGCACGTAGGAGATGCCTTCGATCATCACGTCGAAGATCTTCCACTGGCCGCCGACCTCGCGCATCAGGTACTCGACCGGGGTCGGGTCGCTGCCGCCGCGCACCAGTTCGGTGGACACCTTGACGCCGCGGTTGCCCGGCAGCGCGGTTTCGCTCTTGTAGCGGAAGCTGGGCTTGCCCTGGATGTCGAGCAGCGCCGAGCCGTAGCGCGCCATCAGGTTGTCGGCCATGGCATCGGCGAACAGGGTGACGTCGGCATCGGCGGCGCCGCGGCCATGCACGCCGAGCACCAGCCGCGCGGCGTACTCGCGGTCGAAGCCGCGGCTCAGCTCGCTGTCGATGAAGCTGCGCAGCGCCGCGGGGTTGCCGCGGAACTCGGCGCGCCGCGCTTCCAGGGTGGACAGGATGCGCGTGCTGGCGTCGAGCACGGTGCGCGCGGCCGCCGACGGCTGTGCGGCGGTGGCGGCCGGACGCGCCTGGGCCAGCGTCAGGGACGGGGCGGCCGCGAGCAGGGCGGTGCCGAGCAGGGTGGAAAACAGTCGGGTTCTCATGTCAGGGTTCTTCCATGCCGGGGGTGTCGTGGGCGTCCGGAGCGGGCTCGGCGCTGCCGCCGCCGGGTCCGCTGAACATGTATTTGCCGACCAGTTGGATCAGGTCCACCGCCGGCTGGGTGAATACGATCTCGTCGCCGGACGTGAGCACGTCCGGATCGCCGCCGGGCTGCAGCCCGATATAGCTCTCGCCCAGCAGGCCGCTGGTGAAGATGCCGGCCGAGGTGTCGGCGGGCAGGTCCTTGAACGTGCCATCCAGCGCCAGGGTCACGATGGAGTCGTATTTAACGGGATCCAGCTGAATATCGGCCACCTGGCCGATGGTCACGCCGCCGATCTTCACCGGCGCCTGCCTGCGCAGCTGGCCGATCTGGCTGAAGCGTGCCTTGAGCACGTAGTCGCCGCCGCCGATGCCGAAGCGCTGGTTGGTCGAGGCCACCGCCAGCACCAGCAGCGAGGCCAGTGCCAGCAGCAGGAAGGCGCCGACGGAAAATTCGAGTCGAGGTCCACGGATGGCCATGTTGTTGTCTCACTCCAGGTCCAGCAGGCGCTTCGTCGGGTCGACCGAAGCGGGTTGTTCGTCGGATTCCCGCACCGGCACGGGCGGGCTTCTGCGAGGGACTCGCATCATTGGAACATCAGGGCGGAAAGCACGAAGTTGAACATCAGCACCAGCAGCGAGGCGTTCACCACCGCGCGGGTGGTCGCCACCGAGGTGCCTTCGATGGTGGGTTCGGCATGGAAGCCGACGTAGGCCGCGACCAGGGCCGCGGTGCCGCCGAAGATCGCCGACTTGAGCAGCGCCACGGCGAAATCGTCCCAGAAATCGACGCTGCCGCGCAGCCCGGACCAGAACGTGCCGTTGTCCTGGCCCAGCACCTGCACCGCTTCGAACCAGCCGCCGGCGATGGCCAGCGAGCAGAAGATGCCGGTCAGCAGCGGCACGGTCAGCACCGCCGCCCAGAACCGCGGCGCCACCGCCTTGGCCACCGGATCGATGGCCATCAGCTCCAGCGCCTTGATCTGGTCGGTGGCGCGCATCAGGCCCAGTTCGGCGGCGATCGAGCTGCCGGCGCGGCCGATGAACAGCAGCGCGGTCAGCACCGGCGCCAGCTCGCGGTACAGCGACAGGCCGAGCAGGGTGGACAGCGCGTCCGCGGCGCCGAAGGTGGTCAGCGTGCGGTAGCCCTGCAGGGTCAGCACCAGCCCGACGAAGGCGCCGCCCACGGCGATGATCGGCAGCGAACGCGCGCCGATCTTGTAGATCTCGCGGGTCAGTTCGGCCAGGAAGTCGCGGGTCGGCAACGAGCCGCGCAGCACCGTCAGCGAGAACAGGCCGGCGCGGCCGAGCGAGCGCAGGGAAGAGGCGAACGGCATCAGGAGATCCTCGTGCGCGCGGCGGCGTCGAACGGGATCGGCCCGTCCGGCTCGCCATGCAGGAACTGCCGCACCAGCGGGTCGGCGCTGGCCTGCAACTGGTCCGGGGTACCGGAGAAGACGATGCCCTGGTTGGCGATGACCAGCGCCTGGTCGCAGATCGGCAGGGTTTCGTGCACGTGGTGGCTGACGATGATGCTGGTCAGCCCGAGGCTGGCGTTGAGGCGCTGGATCAGGCTCATGATCACCCCGGAGGCGATCGGGTCCAGTCCGGTCAGCGGCTCGTCGTAGATCATCAGCGGCGGGTCCAGCGCCAGGGCCCGGGCCAGCGCGACGCGACGCGCCATGCCGCCGGAGAGCTCCCGTGGCCAGGCGTCGGCCACCGCCAGCAGGCCCACCGCGTGCAGCTTCATCCGCACCAGCCGTTGCAGCACCGGCTCCGGCAGGCGGGTGTGGGTGCGCAGCGGCAGGGCCACGTTCTCGGCCACGGTCAGGTCGGTCAGCAGGCCGTTGCCCTGCAGCAGCACGCCGACGTTGCGGCGCATCTCCAGCAGCGCGCGGCTGCCGTGCGGGATGTCCCGGTCGAACAGCCGCACCTGCCCGGCCACCGGGCGCAGCTCGCCGGTCAGGGCCGCCAGCAGGGTCGACTTGCCGGTGCCCGACGGTCCCAGCACGGCGGTGATGCTGCCGCGCGGCACCGTCAGCGAGACGTCGCGCAGGATGGTGCGCCCGCCGCGGTCGATGCGGACGTCGGACAACTGCACCAGGGGCGTCCGGGACGGAGACATGGCGGCCTTTAACGGAAAACCAACGTGGCAGGATTATCGGGCCCAGCTGAACAAAAGAGAACTGGACCGTGCAGTATTGTCGCCGGAGCCGCCGCCCGGCGGCGTGTCCATGGGCGGAACGGCCCGTCTCTCCAGGCTCATCCGGGGTCCACCGCAGGAGGGGGATGCAGCGCGCGCAGCGCGTCCGGTTCGTCGGCGAAGGCCACCACGCCGCGCAGGCTGGCGAGGATGCGCCGCGCATAGCCCAGGTCGTTGAGCAGCGAGCCGGCCTGCAGCCCGTCCAGCCGATCCTGCTTCACCGCGGCGAACAGTTGCTGGCGGAAGGCTTCGACGAATGCCGTGTCCTGGCGTTCCAGCGCCTCCAGCGCCGGTTGCCGTGCCGCGTGCCGTGCATCGCCGTCGCCGGCGGCCGGCAGCGGGGCAAGGTCGCGCAGTGCGCGCAGCTGTGCGGACAGGTGCCCGCGCAGCGCCACGTAGCTGCCGCGCAGCGTCGAGTCGTCCGCGCGCAGCCGCTGGCCGAGGTTCTTCTGCAGGTGCTTGGCGTCCTTGACCGCATCGACCATGCGCGCCGCGGCGGCCTGGCTGCCGGCCCAGAACCGCTGGTGCTCGGCGTCCAGCACCACTTCCAGCCGGCCCATGAAGCGCAGCAGGTCACCGTAGACGCCCTTGACCCGCTGCTGGTACAGGAGCTCCGCGTCCGGGCCATCGCCGTCGGGCACGGCCGCGAGCGCATCCTCGCCGGGCGGGGTCTGCCGTGTCCCCAGCGGCAGGTACAGCGTCTGGCAGATCACCTCCAGGCTCAGCTGCCCGAGGTGCTCGAGTTCCCGCGCGACCGCGGCGGCGGCGGCATCGGCCGACTCCAGGGCCTGGTCGCTGAGGTGGCGTGCGCGGACCCGCGCGTCGCCACCGATGCCGGCGTCGGCGCGGTCGGGCAGCCAGCGTAGCAGCCGCGCCGCCAGCTGCGGCTGCCAGGGCCAGAACAGCGCCACCCCGCCGGCGTTGAACAGGGTATGGAACAACGCCAGCTGCAGCAGCGGGTTGTCACCGAACCCGGCGGCGCCGGCCAGCGCGCCCACCAGCCAGGTCAGCGGCGCGAGCAGCGCGAACGCCAGCAGCGCGGTCACCACGTTGAACAGCACGTGCGCCAGCGCCAGCCGCTGGCCGCTGCGGTTGCCGCCGAGCATGCCGACCACCGCGGTGCTGACGCTGCTGCCGACATTGGAGCCGATGGCGATGGCCAGGCTCTGCTCCAGCTGCAGCTGGCCGGCGGCCAGTGCCGCCAGGGTCAGCATCAGGGCGGCATGGCTGGATTGCAGCACCACCGTCAGCAGCAGGCCACCGAGCACGAACAGCGCCATCGTGCCCAGGCCGCCGGCACTGCCCGCGGCCAGCTCGTAGCCGCCGCCGAAGCCGTCGAAGCCGGCCTTGATCTGGTCGATGGCCAGGAACACCAGCGCCACGCCCAGCACCACCCGGCCGGCGGCCTTGCCGCGCGCGCCGGTGAATCCGGCGAGTACGCCGAACACGAGCAACGGCAGGGCCAGCGGGGACAGGCTCAGGTTCTGCCCGGCCAGCGCCAGCAGCCAGATGCCGCTGGTGGCGCCGAGGTTGGCGCCGAGGATGAGCGCGATGCCGCCGGCCAGCTGGATCAGCCCGGAGCTGATGAAGGCGATCGCCAGCAGCGACACCAGGGTGCTCGACTGCAGCACCGCGGTACCGGCCACGCCGCACAGCAGGCCGCGCAGCGGCGTGGAGGTGCCGCGCGCCAGCAGCTTCTCCAGGCGGCCGCCGGCCAGTTGCTTGAGCCCTTCCTCCAGGGTCTGCATGCCGAACAGGAACACCGCCAGGCCGGCGCACAGCTGCAGCCAGGCGTCGTTGCGCCAGAACGACCATGCCAGCAGCGCGGCGGCGGCCACGACCAGGAGGATGCGGGGATTCACGTGCGCCGGGGTCCGTCGATGCCAGGGGCGCGCATTATCGGCCGCCGGCCGCGCGCGGTGCAGGTCGTCGCGCCGGCCGCGACCGCGCTCCGGCACAATGGCCGGGCCATGCCCGACGCCGCTCCGGATTTCCGCCTCTACCATTCCAATGCGCTGGACGTGCTGGCGTCGCTGCTGGCGCATGCGCTGCGCGCGCCGGCGCCGGGCCAGCCGCTGCTGGCCGCGGATACGGTACTGATCCCGCAGGTGGCGATGCGGCGCTGGCTGCAGTCCACGCTGGCGGCTGAGTACGGCATTGCCGCCAACCTGGAATTCCTCACCCCCGGCGAGTTCGTCGCGCGCGCGCTCAAGGCCAACGTGCCCGGCGAGCACGACGACCTCGGCGCGGCCGGCCTGCACTGGCGGCTGTACGCGGCACTGACCGACGACACCCTGATGCGGCAGCCGGCCATGGCCGGCCTGCGCGCCTACCTGGAGCGCGACGGCGGTGCCGGCGGCGACCCGCTGCGGTGCTGGGCGCTGGCGGCCGAGCTGGGCGCGGTGTTCGAGAAATACCAGGCCTGGCGCCGCGACTGGCTGCTGCGCTGGGAGGCCGGCGCCGACCACGATGACCCGCAGGCGCTTCTCTGGCGGCGCATCGCCGCCGGTCGCCAGCACCGCGCGCGCCGCATCAACGACTACCTGGCGCGCTTCGAGGGCGCCAGCCAGCCGCTGCCGCAGGGCCTGCCGTCGCGGCTGTTCGCTTTCGCCGCGCTCAACGTCTCGCCGGACGTGCTGCGGGTGATCGCCACCCAGGCCCGGGTCGGGACCCTGCATTTCTACCTGCCGACGCCGACGCGCGCGTGGTGGGGCGACCTGCAGACCCTGTCCGAGCGCCTGCGCGGCGGGGTGGAGGACCCGTTCGGCAGCGCCGCCGGCGAGAACCCGCTGCTGCAGGCCTGGGGGGCGGCCGGGCGCGACTTCATGGCGGTGCTGGGCAGCTACGAGGTGGTGCATCCGTCCGGCGAGATCGCCGCCTATGTCGATCCGGAGCTGCGCGACGGGCCGACCCTGGACCAGGGCGGTCTGCGCGACAGCCTGCTGCACCGCCTGCAGGCCGACCTGTTCCACCGCCGTGCGGCACCGCTGGCGCCACTGCGCCCGGCACTGCGACTGGACGATCCCAGCGTGCAGGTGCATGCCTGCCATACCCGGTTGCGCGAAATGCAGGTGCTGCACGACCAGCTGCGCGCGCTGCTGGACGATCCGCGCTTCGACCCGCCGCTGGAGCCGCGACAGATCGCGGTGCTGGCGCCGGACATCGATCCCTACGTGCCGTACCTGGAATCGGTGTTCGGCGGCCGCGGCGGGGGCGAGGAGCACATTCCCTGGGCGCTGGCCGACGCCAGCCCGCTGCAGGGCGAGCCCCTGGCCGACGTGTTCGTGCAGCTGCTGGGGCTGCCGGTGTCGCGCTTCGGCCGCAACGAGATCCTCGACCTGCTGGCCAGCCCGCCGCTGGCGGCCGCGGCCGGGCTGGACGCGGCCGCGTTCGAGCGGCTGCACGGCTGGCTGCAGGCCGCCGGCGCCCGCTGGGGCCTGGATGCCGCGCACCGCGGCCAGCACCAGGCGCCACGCGACGATGCCTGCACCTGGCAGTTCGCGCTGGACCGCTTGCTGCTCGGCCACGCCAGCGGCAGCGACCGGGATCTGGCGGGGGTGGCGCCCTGGCCCGAACTGGAAGGCGGCGCGCTGGCCGCGCTCGATGCCCTGGTCCGGCTGCTGCGGGTGCTCGCCCGCCACCAGAAGACGCTGGCCGAGGCGCTGCCGCCGGCGCAGTGGCGGCAGCGCCTGCTCGGCCTGCTGGACGCGCTGCTGCCCGAACCACCGGCCGACGCGTCCACCCAGCGCGCGCTGGAGCGCCTGCGCAAGCTCATCCACGCATTCGCCGAGGACGCCGCGAACGCCGGCTTCGACGCGCCGGTGCCGGCCGAGGCGGTCCGCGCCCACTTCGCCGCGGTGCTGTCCGAAGCCGACACCCGGGCGCCGCTGCTCACCGGCGGCGTCAGTTTCGGGCGCATGGTGCCGATGCGGCTGCTGCCGTTCCGCGTGATCTGCGTGCTCGGCCTGGGCGACGGCGACTTTCCGCGCCGCGATCCGGCCGCCGGGCTGAGCCGGCTCACCGCCGAGCTGGGCAGCCCGCGCCGCCGCCATGGCGACCGCTCGCTGCGCGAGGACGACCGCTTCCTGTTCCTGCAGCTGCTGGCCTCGGCGCAGGACGTGTTCTACCTGAGCTACCTCGGTGCCGACGCGCGCGACGGCAGCCGGCGCGAGCCGTCGGTGCTGGTCAGCGAACTGATCGATGCGGCCGCCGCCTGCCACGACGATCCTCCGGCCGCGCGCGCCGCGCTGGTGGTGCGGCATCCGCTGCAGCCGTTCGTGCCGGCCGCGTTCGGCGGTGATGGCGAGCCACGGCGTTTCAGCTACCGCCGCCAGTGGCACCGGGCGGCCGCCGCGGTCGGTGGTCAGCGGCGGGTGCCGGCACCGTGGGCGGACGCCGCCGCGGTGGCGGAACCGGCCGCGCCCGCCGTGGAAGCGGACCTGCCACTGGACGCGCTGCGCCGGTTCCTCGCCGACCCGGCCGGCCAGTACCTCGCGCAGCACCTCGGGCTGCGCCTGCCCGACGACATCGAGATCGGCGACGACCTGGAGCCGCTGACGCTGCCCTCCGGGGGCCGCGACCGCAGCGCGCTGCAGCAGCAGGTGCTCACGGCGCTGCTGGAGGACGACGAGGACGGTCTGTACACACGCCTGCGCGCGCGCGCGCTGCTGCCTTCCGGTGCTTTCGGCCGGCAGCAGTTCGCCGGGCTGCTGGAGCAGGTCCGGCCCTGCGCGGAGCGTTTCGCGCACTGGTACGACGGTGCCCCGCTGCAGTCGCAGACCTGCGACGTGGTGATCGACGGTGTCCGCGTGCATGGGCGCATCGCACAGATCCATCCACAGGGCCTGCCGCGCCTGCAGGCCGGAGCACCGGGCGTGGCCTGGGTGCTGCGCAGCGGCCTGGACTGGCTGCTGGCCAATGCCGCGGGGGAGGGCCGGGCGCTGCTGCAGTTCGTCGACGATGGCCACGGCGACCACGGTCCGCACATCCTGCCGCCGGTTCCCGCCGGGCAGGCGCGTGACGCCCTGAAAGCCTTGATGCGCCTGCGTTCCCGGGGATTGCAGGCGCCCTTGCCGTTCGCGCCGTACACCGGCTGGGCGATCTACGGCGCGCCGCCGGACAAGCGCATGCGGGCGGCCCTCGAGAAATGGAACGGCAGCGAGCGCAGCTGGGGCGAGCGCGAGGGCCAGGCCCTGCAGCTGGCGTTCCGCGGCGCCGATCCGTTCGCATCGGCGGCCACTGCCAACAGCTTTATCCACAACAGCCTGGTGGTCTTCACCGCGCTGCGCGAAGGCCGCGCGCTGGAGCCCGGCGAGGTGCCGGCATGAAGCCGTCCTCCCTGCCGGCCGTGCCCGCCGACCCGTACCTCGACCTGCCGCTGTCGGGCCTGCGCCTGATCGAGGCCAGTGCCGGCACCGGCAAGACCTTCACCCTGGCCACCCTGTTCACCCGCCTGGTGGTGGAGCAGGGCCTGCGCATGGGCCAGATCCTGGCGGTGACCTTCACCGATGCCGCGACCCAGGAGCTGCGCAGGCGGATCCGCGAGCGCCTGGACCTGGCGGCACGGCTGGCGGCGCACGCGACGACCGCCGGCGACAGCCCCGAGCAGCACGTGACCGGCACCCTCCTGCAGCGCCACCTGCGGCAGGGAAGCGAGAGCCCGGCGCAGCTGGCGCGGCGGCTGCGCATCGCCGCCGAGGAGACCGACCTGGCGGCGATCTTCACCATCCACGGGTTCTGCGCGCGGGTGCTGGCCGAGCATGCGCTGGAAAGCGGACACAGCTTCGCCGCACCGCAGCTGCTGACCAACACCGGCGGACTGTACGCCACCCTGGCGGCCGATCTGTGGCGCCAGCAGGCGGACAGCGACGCGCTGTTGGACGCCCTGGCCAGCCTGTGGAAGACCCCCGACGCGCTGGCCGCCGACCTGCCGCGGCTGGTCGGCGGCCTGCCGCTGCTGCCGGCGCTGCCGGACCCGCCGCTGGAGGATGCCCGCCCGCTGCGTGCCGCCGCCGCCCGCCGCCTGGCCGACGCGCTGGTCGAGCATGGCGAGGCCTACCTGCAGCAACTGCGTGCCGCGCTGGAAGGCGGCGTGCTCAACAAGGCCAGCTACAAGGCCGACTGGATCGAGCCGCTGTTCCAGCACCTGCTGCACTGGGCCCGCCATCCCGATCCGTGGGCGGCCCTGGACGGGCGGCTGGAGCGGCTCACCCTCGACGCGCTCACCGCCCGGACTACCAAGGCCAAGGCCGGCAGCACGCCGGTCTCGCCCCTGCAGCCGGCAATCGCCGATTACCTGCAGGCGCTGGCGGGGTTCCACGAATGGCGCCGGCAGCAGTCCATCGTCCTGCTGCACCGGCTGCGCGGGGAGGCCCGCGGGCGGCTGGCCCTGCACAAGCGCCAGCAGCGGCTGCTGACCTACGACGACCTCATCGACGACGTGCACGCGGCGCTGGCCGGAGACGGCGGCGATGCGCTGGCCGGGCGCCTGCGCGCGCAGTACCGCTTCGCGCTGGTGGACGAGTTCCAGGACACCGATCCGCGCCAATGGGACATCTTCCGCCGCGTGTTCGGCGGTGCCTCCGGGGACGCCGCGCTGTTCCTGATCGGCGACCCCAAGCAGGCGATCTACGGGTTCCGCGGCGGCGACGTGCATACCTACCTGCAGGCCCGCGACCAGGCGGTCGAGGCGCCGCGGCTGGCCCACAACTTCCGCTCACGGCCGGGGCTGCTGCGCGCGGTCGCGGCGCTGTACGCCGCGGCCGGCGAGCGGGCGTTCCTGGATCCGCGGATCCGCTTCGAGCCGGTAGCGCCGGGCAGCAAGCGCCACGATGCCGACTATCAGCTCGAAGGCGCCCCGGCCCCGCCGCTGACCCTGCACGTCATCGCCGGCGATGCGGACGGCAAACCGCTCAAGGCCGACGACTCGCGCGACGCCGCGACCCTGGCCTGCGTCACCCACATCCACCGGGTGCTGGCGGCGGCCCGCCGCGGCGAAGCGTTGATCGACGGGCGCCCGCCGCGGCCGGGCGACATCGCGGTGCTGGTGCGGTCGCACCGCGAGGCGCTGCGTGTGCAGCAGGCACTGGCCGCGGTCGGCATTCCGGCGGTCGCCGCCGGCCGCCGCAGCCTGTTCGCCAGCACCGAGGCGCAGGAGCTGCGCCTGTTGCTGCTGGCCCTGCTGCAACCGGCCGACGAGGGCCGGCTGCGCGCGGCGCTGGCGACCGTGCTGCTGGGCGAGAGCGCGGCCGCCATCGCCGCCCTGGCCGACGACGGCGACCGCCAGCGCCGCCACCAGGACCGCCTGCTGCAGTGGCGCGAGCGCTGGCAGCGCGGCGGCGTGCTGGCGATGCTCTCCGAGGTGTGCGCGGAGCAGGCCGAGCGCCTGTTGGCGCTGGTCGATGGCGAGCGCCGGCTCACCAACTACCTGCAGCTGGGCGAACTGCTGCAGGAGGCCGGCAACCGCCGCATCGGCCTGCACGGCCTGCTCGACTGGCTGCAGACCTGCATCGCCCGGGCCGACGCGGGCGACGAGGCCCAGCTGCTGCGCCTGGAATCGGACGCGCACCGGGTGCAGATCGTCACCCTGCACAAGAGCAAGGGCCTGGAATACCCGCTGGTCTACCTGCCCTTCGTGGGCATCGACGGCCGCGCCCCGGATACCGACAGCTGCCGGATCGTGCACGACGGCGAGCGGCGCGTGCTGCACTGGAAGATCGACAAGGACGCCGCCGACTGGAAGGCCGTCGGCCAGCAGGCCGCCGCCGAAGAAGCGGCCGAGGCCGCGCGGTTGCTGTATGTCGGCCTGACCCGGGCCGAGCATGCGCTGTGGATCGCCACCGGTGCGCTGGCCGGCCTGTCCGGCTCGCCGCTGGGGCCGCTGCTGGACGACCCCGCCGCACTGGCCGCGCATGCCGACATCCACATCGTGCACGACCCGGTGGACGCGCTGCCCCCGCGGCTGGCGCCCGAGCGCGGGCAGGCCCTGCCCCCGGTGCGCCGTGTGCGCCGTGCGCTGGCGCATGACTGGTGGGTCTACAGCTTCACCCAGCTTGCGCGGGCCGAGGCCGGGCACGACACCGCGGCCGCGGCCACCGAGGCCGCCGGCGGTGCCGCCGACGAACCGCCGCCGGGCGATGCCGGACCGGCCGGCGACGGCGATGCGGGCCTCGAGGCGGCGGCGTTCGATCCGCGCTTCGCCGGCAGCCGTTTCGGCAACGTCCTGCACACGGCGCTGGAAGGCGTCGATTTCGGCGCCTGGGCCGGCTGGCGGCCGGACGCTGCCGCACCGCCGGGCCAGGCCGAGGTGCTTGCGGTGGCCCTGCGCGGCGAGGGCTACGTGGACGACACTGTCGACGACGGCGTGGCCCTGCTCACCGACCTGGTCGGCCGCACCCTGACCGTGGCCCTGCCCGAAGGCGGCGCCCTGCATGCGCTGGACGCCGGCGAGCGGCGGGCCGAGATCGAGTTCCACTTCGCGATGCAGCCCACCGCGGTGCCGGCACTGCTGCGCGAACTGCACGCGCATGGCGTGGTGCGCGGCCGCCAGGCGTTCGGGATGCGCGACCGCCTGGAAGGGCTGATGACCGGCAAGATCGACCTCACCTACCACCGTGATGGCCGCTGGTACGTGCTCGACTACAAGTCCAACCGCCTGCCCGGCTACGCCCCCGCCCAGCTGGAGGCGGCCATGCGCCACAGCGAATACGACCTGCAGGCGCTGATCTACACCGTCGCCCTGCACCGCTGGCTGCGTTTCCGGCTGGGCGCCGGCTACGACTATGCGCGCGATTTCGGCGGCATCCGCTACTTGTTCTGCCGCGGCCTGGAGCCGGCCCGGATACCCTCGCCGGGCGTGTACGCGCACCGCTTCGAGGCGTCCCTGGTGGATGCGCTGGATGCGCTGTTCGCGGGGGGCGAGGAGCGCCTGGCGGCGCTGCGCGCACGCGGCGGGGAGGGCGCATGAGCCTGCTGGCCGCACTGGTCCGCGCCGGGGCGCTGCGCGCGCTGGACCATGCGCTGGCGCAGAGCCTGCGCCGGCTCGACCCGGACACGCCCGACGCGGTGCTCGCGGCCGCGGCGCTGGCGTCGTACGCGGTGGCCCAGGGCCATGCCGGCTTCGACCCGGCACAGCCGGAGCGCCTGCTGGACGGGGCGCTGCCGTGGCCCGGAGCGGCGGCCTGGAGCGCGCAGCTGCAGGCCTCGCCCTGGGTGGCCGCGACGCACGATCCGGAGGCCGAGGCCATGCAGGCGCCGCTGGTCTGGGAACACGGACTGCTGTACCTGCGCCGCTACCGCGAGTACGAGCGCCGGTTGGCGCAGGGCCTGCAGCGGATCGGTGCGGCGCCCCTGGAGACAGGCGACCTGGCCGGGCTGGCGCCGGTGTTCGCGCAGCTGTTCCCCGCTGCGGAAGGGGCGGGCCAGGGCGACCTGTTCGCGGCCGCGCCGGCGGGCCCCGTGGCCGGGGATCGCCAGGCCCGTGCCGCCGCGCTCGCGCTGCGCCATGCGTTGTTGCTGGTCACCGGCGGGCCGGGCACCGGCAAGACCACCACCGTCGCCCGGCTGCTGGTGCTGCTGGCCGCGCAGGCCCATGCCGCCGGCCGCGCGCCGCCGCGCGTGGCGTTGGCCGCGCCCACCGGGCGCGCCGCCGAGCGCATGGCCGAGAGCCTGCGTGGCGCGGTGCAGGCGCTGCCGCAGCAGGGCGTGGATGCGGCCCTGTGCGCGCAGCTGCCGACCACCGGCACCACCCTGCACCGGTTGCTGGGGGTGATCCCCGAATCGCCGCGCTTCCGCCACCATGCCGACAACCCGCTGCCGTACGACACGGTCGTGGTCGACGAAGCCTCGATGATCGACCTGCCCTTGATGGCCAAGCTGGTGGACGCGGTGGCCGACGGCACGCGCCTGGTGCTGCTGGGCGATCCCGACCAGCTGCCCTCGGTGGAGGCCGGCGACGTGCTCGCCGCCATCCTGCGCGCCGCGGGCGACGGCAGCCGGGTCGCGGCCGCCGACGCGCAGGCGCTGCAGCCCCTGCTGGGAACGCTGCCGCCCGCCGCGGTCGCGGCGTCACCTGCGGGCTTCGCCGGCGCACGGGTGCAGCTGCAGCGGGGCTACCGCCAGAGCGCGGCGCTGCAGCTGGCGCCGCTGGCCGCGGCGATGCGCGACGGCGACGCCGCGCGCGCGCTGGCGCTGCTCCGGGAAGGCACCCTGTCCGGCGTGCATTTCCACGAGGGCGAGGACGATCCGCTGCAGGCCTGGCGCGCGCCGCTGCAGCGTTACTGGGCGGCACTGGCCGCCGCACCGGACCCGGCGCAGGCGCTGGCCGTCGCCGGCCGCCTGCGGCTGCTCACCGCGGTGCGCGAAGGCCCGCAGGGTGCACGCGGGCTCAACGCCCGCATCGAGGCGCTGTTGTCCGGCGCCCCGGCGCGCGGCGGCACGCCCGGCCATTTCCACGGCCGCCTGGTGATCGTCGGCGAGAACAGCTACCGGCATGGCCTGTTCAATGGCGATGTCGGCATCTGCCTGGACGACGGCAGCGGCCGTGGCACCACCGCCTGGTTCCCCGGCGACGACCCGGCCGCGCCGCGCCCGTTCCATCCGGCGGCCCTGCCCGCGCACGAGAGTGCCTTCGCGATGACCGTGCACAAGGCCCAGGGCTCGGAGTTCGACGAGGTCTGGCTGCAGCTGCCGCGTCGCGACGCCCGCGTGCTCGGCCGCGAACTGCTCTACACCGGCATCACCCGTGCCCGCCACGCCCTGCACCTGGCCGGCGATGCGGCGCTGATCGACGCCGCGCTGGCACGCCATGCCAGCCGCTGGTCGGGCCTGGCGCAGCGGCTGGGCCGGGCACGGGGATAGGGCCGCCCATGGACGTGTCCGTGGCCGGGGCCGCACGGCAGGCTCCCGGCAATTCCGCGGGGTGCTACAGGCCCAGGTAGTGCTCGGCGTAAGCCGGTCGCCGTCGATCCCCCAGTGCGCGACCTGGCCGTGCCAGTTGGCGGTGCTGCGCGAGACGTTCTCCGGCAGGAAGTCGCGGCGGCCGCGCAGCCGGCTTTCCAGCGGATGGGTGTTGAGCGCGTACGCGCGGCCTTCGATGAGGATGCGGTCCGTTACCTGCGCGGTCGCGTCCGCGGTTGCGGCCAGCGCCAGCAGCTGGCGCATCCCCAGGGTCATCGCCATCGCCGAAGTTATCGGCTGCCGCCCGCACCTGTCGCCCACGGCGCGCGTTCGAGGCCGGCGGCCAGGTAGTCGATCAGCGCCTGCACCCGCGCCGGGCGGCGCAGGCCGGGCGGGGTGACGATGTGCAGCGCGATCGGCTCCACCTGCCAGTCGTCCATCGCCGTTTCCAGGCGGCCGTCGCGCAGGTCTTCCCAGACCATGAATTCCGGCTGCAGCGCCAGCCCGAGGCCGTCGCGCAGCGCCGCGGCGAACACTTCCGCGTTGTTGGCCCGCAGCGGGCACGGCACGCTCTGCGCGAACTCGCCATGGCGGGCGTGGCGGAAACGCCAGCCATGGCCGCCGCGGGTGTAGCTGTACTGGAAGCCGCGGTGGCGGGCGAGGTCGCGCGGATGCGTCGGCCGGCCGTGTTCGGCGAAATAGGCCGGCGCGCCCACCAGCAGGATGCGGACCTGGCACAGGCGCCGCGCGCGCAGGCCGGAGTCGGCCAGGGTGGCGATGCGCAGCGCCAGGTCGAAGCGCTCGGCCACCAGGTCCGCCTGCGCGTCGCTGAGCTGGATGTCCAGCTCCACGTCCGGGTGCTGGTGCATGAACGCCGGCAGCAGCGGTGCCAGCTGCGCCACGCCGAACGACATCGGCGCGGCCACCCGCACCGGCCCGCGCAGCGTGGTCGAGCGGTCGGCGGCCTCGGCCTCCACCGCCTCGCCCTCGTCGAGGATCCGCGCAGCGCGTTCCAGTGCCGCCTCGCCGGCCGCGGTCAGCGACATGCGCCGCGAGGTGCGGTGGAACAGGGCGGTGCCGATGCGGGTTTCCAGCCGCGTGATGGCCTTGGAGACGGTCGCCTGCGACAGCCCCAGCGCCTGTGCGGTACGGGCGAAGGAGCCGGCTTCGGCGACCTTGGCGAAGATCGCCCAGGCTTCCAGGTCGGGGAGTTGGCGCATGGCGGCGATGGCCGGAAGAAGGGGGTTGATGATGTCACAAATGGAAAGGATGAATTTTCATTCCTTCCATTCCGGATGTGCTGGCGCGCGCCTAGACTGGCCCCATTGCAACCACCCATGCAGGAGAACGCCATGATCGAGCGCCGCCCGTTTGCCAGCCTTGGCGGAGCCAACCACGGTTGGCTGGATGCCAGGCACCACTTCTCCTTTGCCGACTACCACGACCCGGCGCGCGTCCACTGGGGCGCCCTGCGGGTGTGGAACGACGACACCATCCAGCCGGGCACCGGCTTTCCGCCGCATCCGCATGCCGACATGGAGATCGTCACCTATGTCCGCGAAGGCGCCATCACCCACCAGGACGATCAGGGCAACAAGGGCCGCACCGAGGCCGGCGACGTGCAGGTGATGAGCGCCGGCACCGGCATCCGCCACGCCGAGTACAACCTGGAGCCGGGCGTGACCCGGATCTTCCAGATCTGGATCATCCCCGACGCGCGCGGCGGGGCGCCGGCGTGGGGCGCCAAGCCGTTCCCCAGGGGCGAGCGTTCCGGCCGCTTCGTCACCCTGGCCAGCGGCATCGCGGGCGACGACGATGCCCTGCCGATCCGTGCCGACGCCCGCGTGCTGGGTGCCACGCTGAAGGCCGGCGAAAGCGCCGAGTACCGTTTCAGCGACGCCACCCGCCACGGCTACCTGGTGCCCAACACCGGCAGGGTGGAGGTGAGCGGCGTGGTGCTGGAGGCCCGCGATGGCGCCGCCATCACCGGCGAAAGCCGCATCACCCTGCGCGCGCTGGAAGACACCGAACTGGTGCTGGTGGATACCGCCGCCTGAGCGGCTGTATCGTCTGGCGATATGGTGTCACGAAGGTGCGGGCGACCGCGCCTTCGTGACGTGTGCGGGCTGCTTGCCGTGCTACTCCCAATCCAGCCAGTCACCGGGTGCCAGTGCCTGGATCGCCAGTGGTTTTCCCTGCGCGGCCTCGCGCAGCCGCCCGATGGCGTCCTCGACTTCCACGTATTCGTCCATTCCCGCTATGCCGTAGTGGATCGGGATCAGCCGCCGTGTGCCCAGGATCGTTGCCGCCGCCACCGCCTGTTCCGGGGTCAGCACGCCGGGTTGTTCGACCGCCGGCTTGAGGAAACCGAAGCGCGCGCCGTTGATCGGCAGGAAGACAGCGTCGAACGGAGCGAATTGGCGGGCGATGCGCCACCAGTTCCCGTGCCAGAGCGTGTCACCGCCGTGGAAGATGCGCCGGCCTCCGGCGGTTACCACCCAGGACACCTGCGGGTCGCCATTGCCGTCCACGGCAGGTACGGCGGCAGCGGTGAAGCCTCCGAGCAGTTGCGGCTCCCACAGCGCGCTGGGGCGGAGCTGGGCATTCGCCGGTGTGGGGCGCGGCGCGGCGCCCAACGCATGCACCAGGGTGCCGCCCCTGGCCAAGGCGGTGGCCACTGCAGCCGCATCGAAGTGATCGTTGTGCGCATGGGTGATCAGGACATTGGTACTGCCGACGGCGTCATCGACCGGAATCAGCCGGTCGCGGAGCGCGGTTCCCCAAGCCTCGGGGCTGGCGAGCGGGTCGATGAACAGGGTTTCCCTGGGCAACTGCAGACGGATGCCCGCCCAGGCCAGACGCTGGATGCGCAAGGCATCGGCGCCGGCCGCGGCCAATGCACATCCAGCGGGCGGAACCAGTGCCAGGGTCGCCAAACCGGCGCAACCGGCAAGGAACCGCCTGCGTGGCCTGGCCCGGCCGGCACCACACTTGCCGGCGTTCATGCGCGCTCCCGCCGTACGGCGAGCGCGGCATCGAGCGAGAAGGTCGACTGCGCGACGATGGCTTCCAGGTTGTGCTGGTGCCATTCGCGCTCGAACGCGGACGGCTCGATCCCGGGCGCCAGGCAGTCCTCGATGGCGATCGCAGCGATGTGGCCATTGACGTCGGGCATCGCGACATCAATGCGGATGCGCAGCACCGCCAGCTGCAGCCGGTCCAGGTAGTGGAGGGCATTGTCGAGTACGGCAGGGGGAAACCGGCCCATGTGGCCACCGACCACGGTGCCGCGTCCAAGCTGACGCATCCGTTTGACCGCACCTCGGATCAGCGTGGGGTCGGCCTTGGATACATACACGGTGTTGCCGACGATGTTGTCGCCGGCGCAGACCAGGTCAGCGCTGGGTACATCCACGCTGATGTGGTCCAGGGTTCTGCCGGGGTTGTGCAGGAAGTGCAGTTCATGCCGGCCCCAGCGCAGCCGCAGGTCGCCGTCGAACAATACCTGAGGTTCGCGGTAGAACGCATCGACCTGTCGGTTCTGCGAAAGGAACGTGTGGCGGTGATGGCGGTGCGCAATCGTCGTCGCTTCATCGAACAGCCGCATGCCGGCGATGTGGTCGCTCATGAAGTGGGTGGCTGCGACGATACGCACCGTCTTGCCCATTTCTCCGCACAGGCTGCTCTGCAGCCGGCGTGCATCCTCTTGGCTGCCGAGTGAGTCGACCAGCAGCACATCGTCGCCGGCAATGAAGGCGGTGGCGACTGATTCATGATCGTCGCCGACGAACATCAGCACGTCGGATTGCAGGTGTACGCATTCCATGGGCGGAGCCTGGTGACTGGGTGCGGGGATCATCGCCAGCGCCGGTCAGGGCGACAAACGAGATATTTCGGTAGCCGCATTAGAAAAAATAACTTGCTAGGATTTGGCCTCAGCTGGCACAGACCCGAAGCGATCATGAGACCCCGCCATCCCGTACCGCTCAATGCTCTGCGGGCTTTCGAGGCGGCGGCGCGGAGCCTCAGCTTCCAGGCGGCCGCCGGGCAGTTGTTCGTGACCCCTGCGGCGGTAAGCCACCAGGTGAAGCGGCTGGAAGAGTATCTGGGCGTGAGGCTCTTCCATCGTGGGCACCGCGCGGTCGAATTGACCGGCGCGGGTAAAACGCTGGCGACATCGCTGGGCGAGGTGTTCGGGCTTCTCGACCTGGCCCTGGACCGGGCCATCGCGCCTGCGTCGGCGAGCCTGCGCGTCAGCGCCATCGAATCCTTCGCGGCCAGATGGCTCGCACCACGCTTGCACCGCTTCCAGCACGATCATCCCGAGCTCGAGGTGCACGTCGAGACAAGCGACAGCCATGCCGACTTCACTCGTGACGGCGTCGATGTTGCCATCCGCTATGGCGTCGGCGGCTATCCAGGCGTCCATGCCGAGCGGTTCCTCGAGGCGCCGGTGTTCGTGGTCTGCGCGCCTGCGCTGGCGGCGGATGCCCGGTTTTCGCTGGCCACGCCCGGCGACTTGCGCCACCACACGCTGTTGCAGGACAGGAGCGCGCTTGGCCGTGCCGGCGTGCCGGATTGGCAGGCTTGGTTGGAAGCGGCCGGCGCGGAAGGGGTGGATGCCGCGCGTGGCCCGGTGTTCGCCAGCCACTATCTGGCTCTGGAAGCGGCCGTGGCCGGGCATGGCCTGGCCTTGGGTCTGGCGCCGCTGGTCGAACAGGATCTGCGTCAGGGACGCCTGTTCAGGCCATTCGATCAATCCCTCGCCAATGCCTATGCTTTCTGGATCGTGCGTCCGCAGGGAGACAACGGCAATCCGGCCGTCGCCGCCTTCTGCCAGTGGCTGCGGCGCGAAGCCTCGGGGCAATGAGTGTGGGGTGCTACTTTTTCCTGCGTCCCCCGGCCCGCGCAGGCTTGCGCGGACTGGCCGCGCCATCGGCGTCGCTGCCGGCGGCCGCGATGCCGCCCAGTTGCTCCAGCCACGACAGCGCGTCGGTATAGGCGACGAAGTGCTGCAGATAGTCCGGGCAGACCTCGCGCATCACCGCCATGGCGCGGTAGGTGAGGACGCGGGAATGCAGCGGGCCGGCGTCCTCGGGCAGGTCGTCCAGGCACTGGCGCAGCAGGCTGTCGATGCGGATCCGGGTCCACAGCTGCTGGAACTCGTCCAGCACCGGCATCGGCGCGGCCAGATCGGCAGCCGGCGTGGCGTCCCCGGTGCCGCCCGACGGAAGCGCCGCGACCACCTGCGCGGGCGCATCCGGCCGCGGCGGACGGCCGAACCGGTCCAGCACCTGTTTCAGCGGGCTGGTCTCTGTGGCGCGCGGCGGTTCCGCCGCCTGCGGGCGGGGCGGCAGCGCGGCATAGGCATCGGCCAGCACGCGCAGGCGCGTGTCCAGACGTCGCCGCAGCGCACCGTCGTGGCGCGCCGCGCGCTGCGCCAGCGCGGTCATCAGCGCGAAGCGCAGCGGGTCGATGCGGTCGGCGCCCTGCTGGCGCCAGGCTTCGAGCCGCGCGTGGACGTCGCCGGCTTCAGCGGGCATCGGTCTTGCCGCCGGGCGCTTCATTGGACGTGTGGCGCGGAATCGGCGCGATCTCCACGCGGCGGTTCTTCGCGCGGCCGGCCTCGTCGTCGTTGGAACCCACCGGCTGCTCGGCGCCGAACGCGGCGGCGAACACCGACGACGAGGCCACGCCGTCGGCGATCAGGGTGCGGGTGACGGTGAGCGCGCGCGCCGCCGACAGCTCCAGGTTGTCGGCGAAGCGGGCGTTGGCCGCGCGCACCGGCTGGTTGTCGGTGAAGCCGCTGACCATCAGGATCTCGTCGCGCGCGGACAGGTAGTCGCGCAGTGGCCCGGCGATGCTCCGCAGCAGCTCGCGTCCTTCCGGCTGCAGCTGGTCGGAGTTGAGCGCGAACAGCACGCTGCCGCTGATGCCGATGCGGCCGTCGATCACGGTCACACGACCGGCGGCCAGCGGTGCGGCCAGCGCCTGCTCAAGGGTCTTGAGCCGCGCGGCCTCGGCCTGGCGCTGCTTCACTTCCTCGTCCAGGCGGTTGTGCAGCAGCAGTTGGATGCCGATGACGCTGGCCAGGATCAGCACGAACGCGCCCAGCAGCACCGACATCAGGTCGCCGAACGCGGCCCAGGTGGTGGCGCTGGAGTCGGCGTCGAACTCGATCTCGTCGCTCATGCGGTGCCGGCTCCGTCACGCGTGCCGGCCAGCTGCTGCAGTTCGCCGATGATCTGCTTCTGCGACAGCATGCTCAGCTCGATCACCTCGCGCGCCTGCGCCACGTAGTAGGCGAGCTGCTCGTCACTGCGCGCCAGCGATTTCTCCAGCGCCGATTCGATGCCCTGCAGGCGTTCGTTCAAGGTCTCGGTGGACTGGCCGAACGCCTGCACCGCGCCGCCGAACACCTCGCCCAGGCTGGCCACTTCCAGCGCGCTGCCGGTGACGTGCGCGGCTGCGTCGTCGAGCTTGCCGGCCTCGCTTTCGACCTGTGCGGTGAAGCGGCTGCCGACGCGCTCCAGCAGGTCGGCCGAGGTGGAGACCAGCGCGTCGATGGCGCCGCGCTGCTCGGTCGAGGCGTGGTTGACCGCGTCGAGCAGGGTCTGCACGGTTTCCAGCAGGCGCCCGCGTTCTTCCAGGGTGGCGGTGTCGCGCAGCATGCTGTCGGACAGTTTCTGGCGCAGCTCGGCGACCACTTCGGCCGCGGCGCGCGGTGCCTCGGAGGCGGTGGCGACCAGACGTTCGATCTCGGCCAGGGTATCGCGGGCCTGCGCCTGCGCCTGTTCGTGGATCGCCTGGGTGGTCTGCGCCAGGGTGTCGCAGACCTGCTGCTGCTGGGCGGCGACCTGCGCGCTGCTGTGCTCCCAGCGCTGGCCGAACGCGCCGGTCAGTTCGGCAAAGGCGTCGCGCCACTGCGCCAGGCGTTCGCCGTCGCGCGCCTGCAACGCGTCCTGCAGCTCGCCGTGCGAGCGCTGCAGGGCGTCGATCATCGTGTTGCTGCGCCGGGCGAAGGCCGCGGCCGCGTCGGTCAACGCCTGCGCAGTGCCGGCGATGCCGTCCAGCGCGCCGCCGGCCGCGGCCTGCAGCTGCGTCGAGACGTCGCCCGCGGTGCGCGCCAGCGCATCGCAGACCTGTTGCTGCTGCTGCGCGACCTGCGCACCATTGCGCTGCCAGCTCTCGTCGAGCGTGGCGAGCATGGTCGACAACGATTGCGACCACTGCGCCAGCCGCTGTTCGTCGCGCGCGGCCAGTGCCGACTGCAGCTCGCCGTGCGACTGCTGCAGGGTATCGACCAGGGTGCGGGCGTGCTGGTCGAAGCGGGCGGCGGCGACGGCCAGCGCCTGTTCGTTGCGCTGGGCCAGTGCGTCATGCGCTTCGTGCTGGCGGGCCAGTGCGCTGTCCCAGGTCCCGGCGGTGCGGGCGGTGCTCTCTTCCAGCCGCGTCGCCACGCCTTCCACCAGCGCGGCCGAGCGCTGCTCGAAGGTGCCGGCGAATTGCTGCAGCGCCTGCTGCAGGCTCTCGGCCAGGACGCTGTTGCCGCGCTGCTGCTCGGCGACGGCGGCGTTCCAGCTGTCGCGGGCGGCGCTGGCCGCGCCCTGCACGGCGCTGTCCAGGCCGTCGAGCTGGCGGCGTACGGACTGTTCAATGGCCGCGTGCAGCTGGTCGGATTTCTCCGCCAGGCCGGCCATGGTGGTCGCCACCACCGGCTGCAGGGCGGTGCCGACGGCATCGGCCTGCTGGGCGATGCCGTCGCGCAGCGCTTGCTGCAGCGATGCGGCCAGCTGCGTCCAGGCCGCCTGGCTGTGCTGGTGGAACGCCTGCTGGCTGCCGTGCAGGCGTTCGCCCGCGTCGTGCTGCTGGCGTTCCAGGGTGCCGGCCAGGGCCTGCAGGCGCTCGACCAGGGCCGGCATCAGTGCATTCTGTTCCTGCAGCAGGCGGAAGGTTTCGCGCCGCTGCGCCGACGGCGACAGGTGCCCGGGCTGCGCGGCGATGCCCGCGTCGAGCTGCTGCACCACCTGCGCGCGCTCGCGGCGCAGCAGCGCCGAGAGCAGGCCCAGCGCCGCCGAGCTGGCGACGCCGGCGATCGAGGTACCGAAGGCGAAGCCCAGGCCCTTGACCGGCGCGGCCAGCGAACTGCGGATGGCGTCCAGGTCGCTGGCGCTTTCCAGCGCCAGGCCGGTGCCGCGCAGGGTCGCCATCATGCCCAGCAGGGTGCCGAGCATGCCCAGCAGCACCAGCAGGCCGACCAGATAGGGCGTCAGCGCCGGTGCGGGCAGGGCCACGCGTTCGCCCTCCATGCGCAGCCGGACGCTGGTGCGCAGCGCGGGGTGAAGGCGCGCCATCCATCCATCCGGGTCGCCGGCGGCAGCGCCGAGTGCCGGCAAGGCCTGCGACAGACTGGCGGTGGCCTGCCGGTAGCGCAGCAGTTCGACGGCGCCGACCAGGTAGCAGGCGGCGATCAGGGCGGCGATCGCGGCGGCCAGCGGATGGCTGCCGAGGTAGCCGGCGCCGATCCAGCACACGGCCAGCAGGCCGCCGAGGAACACGAGGAGAGCAGGAAGGGTTCTGGACATGGAAGGGCGGTTACCGGGTACGCAGCGCTGCGAGCAGGCCGTCGATGGGATGGAAACGCAGCTCAAGCTCGGCCAGCAGCGCAGTGCGCATGTCCTGGCGGAAGCGCGCCAGCCAGGGGCCGGCATCGGGTGCCGCGGGGGAGTCGTCCGGTGCGTCGGCACCGGGGGTACGGGGCGGGTCGGGAGTGCCGGCTTCGCGCAGGCGCAGGTAGTGCTGTCCCAGCAGGGCCGGCACGGTGGCCAGCAGGGATTGCTCGCGCGGGCTGAGGGTGGCATCCATCACCGCGTCCACCTCGGCCAGCCGGGCCTTGGCCGGCGATTGCGTGGCCAGCAGGTCGCGCAGCCGCCCGCGCAGCCGTCCGGTGGTCGCCTGCATCGCCTGCTGCGTGGCCAGGCAGTGCTGGCGGTACGGCCGGTAGCCGGGATCGATGCCGGTGGCGGCGTCCCTGCGCCGCGGCGGGGACAGGTCGATGTCGGCGTCGATGGCCGCCTGCAGCACGCCCCGCTGGCGGGCGCACTCGGCCGCCTCGGCGGCATCGAAGGCGGCCTCGGTGGCGGCGGGCGCACAGGTGTCCAGTGCACGCGACAGGGCGATGGCACGGTTCCAGTCGAACCAGTGCGCCAGCTGCTCGGTCAGCGCGGGAGGGGTGCGCGGGAGGTCGGCGGCGCTGAAGCGGGCCAGCAGGCGAATGTACGCCGGGCCCAGGACGGGCGCCCGTGAAGAAGCTTTCGCCATGGGTCCTGACAGGGAAAACCGCGGATTTTACACGGCAACCGTGACCGGCAAGACAAGTCGCCGGTTTCCAGGAGGCCCGGCCGGGCCAGCTGTCGTGGTTATTGTTAATGATTCGTATTTTGTTACACTTTTACCGGTCAGCCGCTGCAGCCGCAGTCAGCCAACGTCACCCCCCACGATCCAGGTTGGCTCTCATGCACTCCCCCTCCGTACGTACCGTTTCCCGGCCGGCGACGCTGTCGCTGGCCATCGCGCTGGCCCTGTCGCCGTTCGCCGTGCTTGCCGATGAGGCGGCCGGTGATTCCGCCCGCACGCTCGATGCGGTCCAGGTCAATGCCTATCGCGTCACCACCCACACCTCCGGCGCCACCAAGACCGATACGCCGATCGCCGAGACCGCCAAGTCGGTGTCGGTGATCGCCCGCGAGGAGCTGGATGCGCGTGGCGTGGTCAACCTCAACGAAGCGATGCGCTACGTCGCCGGCGTGATGCTGGAAAGCTCCGGCTCCGACAACCGCTACGACGACTTCCGCATCCGCGGCTTCAACGCCGGCAGCGAAAGCGGTCAGATGACCGTGGACGGCCTGCGCGCTCCGCCGCAGGGCAGCGCGTGGAACCGCGGCAAGATCGACACCTGGAACATCGAGCGTGTCGAAGTGCTGAAGGGCCCGTCGGCGGTGATGTACGGCCAGGTCGCTCCCGGCGGCATGGTCAACCAGGTCAGCAAGACCCCGGAGCCGGGCCAGCGGCAGGTGCTGCAGCTGGGCGTGGACGGCCACGGTACCTGGAGCAGCGCGTTCGACGTGGGCGCGGGCACGGATGACGACCGCCACCTGGCCCGCCTGGTCGGCCGCTACGCCGACGGCGACACCCAGGTCGACACGGTCAAGCAGAAGCACTGGTTCCTGGCGCCCAGCTACACCTTCCAGATCGCCGACAAGACCCGCCTGACCCTGCTGGGCTACTACCAGAAGGACGAGGGCGGCAGCACCTACCAGTTCCTGCCGATGGACGGCACGCTGATCCCGACCCAGCACGGCTACATGAAGAACACCACCTTCATTGGCGAGCCGGAGTTCGACACCTGGAATGCCACCGTCTGGCACGCCGGCTGGCTGTTCGAGCATGCCTTCAACGAGCAGTGGTCGTTCAGCCAGAGCGCGCGCCACATGCACGTGGAGTCGCTGTACCGCGGCATCGTCACCAATGGTGCGCTCGACGCCGATGGCCGCACCCAGGCGCGCCGCCAGGCCGCCGGCCTGGGCGATGCCGACACCGACGGCATCGACAACCGCATCATCGGCAAGTTCAGCACCGGCGCGGCCGAGCACACCCTGCTGGTCGGCGCCGACTGGCGCCGCGGCGACCAGACCGGCAGCCGCCTGCAGGGCCCGCGCGCGACGCCCACCGATCCGCGCAACCCCAAGCCGATCGACATCTTCAATCCGGTCCACACCGGCCTGCCGGCGGGCTTCCCCGACAGCATCGGCCTGAGCGGCGGCAAGACCTCCCAGACCGGCGTGTATGTGCAGGACCAGATCGCGCTGGACAAGTGGCGCCTCGCCTTCGGTGGCCGCTATGACTGGTTCAAGGACGAGTCCTGGAGCCAGGCCTGCACCGGTGCCGGCACCTGCCCGCCGCGTTCGGCCACGACCCGGCTGAAGAACGAAGCCTTCAGCGGCAACGCCGGCGTGCTGTATGCCTTCGACAGCGGTTTCTCGCCGTACCTGAGCTATGCGGAGTCGTTCGAGCCTTCGGCCCGCACCCCGCTCGACAACGTCGACGGCAAGTCCTTCGATCCGACCCGCGGCAAGCAGTGGGAAGTGGGCGTGAAGTACCAGCCGGCCAGCTTCGACGGCCTGTTCACCCTGGCGGCCTACGACCTGCGCAAGAAGGACGACACCATCCCCGATACCGACCACGGCAACGTCTGTGGCGCCGGCGGCATCACCGCCTGCTACATCAGTGCCGGCGAGACCAAGGTGCGCGGCGTCGAGCTGGAAGCGCGCATCACCCCGCTGGAAGGCTTCAGCGTGATCGGCGCGCTGTCGCGGATGGATTCGGAGCTGGTCAAGAGCGGCACGGTGTGGGAAGGCAAGGAACTGGCGATGGTGCCGGACTGGATGGGTTCGCTGTGGGGTGACTACACCTTCCAGTCGGGCGCCCTGGAAGGCTTCAGCCTCGCCACCGGCCTGCGCTACTACGGCGAGACCCTGATCGTCGGCAGCAACCTGGGCACGATCACCTCCGGCTACCCGGAGAACATCCCCTCCTACACGTTGTGGGACGCGGCGATCCGCTTCGACCTGTCGCGGGTGACCGACGCCAACGTGATGCTGTCGCTGAACATCGGCAACATCGCCGACAAGCGCTATGTCACCACCTGCACCGGCACCTCGTCGTGCTGGTACGGCACCGGCCGCACCATCACCGCCAACGCCCGCTGGACCTGGTGACCCGATCCCGGCATCCCGCCCATGGGGCGGGATGCCGGCCCCTTCCGCAAGGCGCCCGCCATGACCCTGCTGTACGCCCTTCTGGCCACCGCTTCCGGTACCGCGGCCGCCCTGCTCAGTTACCTCGCCTCGCCACAGCAGCTGTGGCGGGCGGCCGGCCCCTGGCCGGCACGCCACCGCGCCTGGCCCACCGCGGCCTGCGCGCTGGTGTCACTGCTGGCGATGCTGCGGCTGCTGGCACCGCTTGAGGCGGTATTCGCCTGGAGCGTGCTGCTGATGTTTGTCTGGTCGCTGGCCCCGTTCCTGGGCGCCTGGCGGGCCCGGGTGCGGTCGCGGGGGGCGGCATGAGCGCCCCGCGCGTGCGCCTGCAGAGCCGCCACTGGCTCGGCAAGACCCTGGCCGGGACGCTGCTGGGCTACCCCCTGTCGGTGGCGCTGAGCGGCGTGATCGCCCTGCTGACTCCGGGCGGCTTCGCCGGCGAGGGCAAGCTGCAGTTCAACATGTGGATGATCGTGCCGCTGTGGGCCACGGTGCTCGGCTTCGTGTTCCTGTTCCGCGACGCCCAGCGTGCCTGGGCGTGGCTGGGCGCGGCCACGCTGGCCGCGTCCGGGCTGCTGTGGGCATTGAAGACGGGATTGGGTTGAAGCACGCATGAAGATCGGCAGCGACATCATCAAGGTCTACAAGGACGTGCACATCTGGGTCGGCATCGTCTGCGGCCTGATGCTGTTCGTCGCGTTCTACGCCGGCGCGATCACCATGTTCGAAAAGCCGCTGGAGCGCTGGGCGACGCCCCCCTCCGCGCTGGACGCGCCGCCGCCGCTGGCCGATGCCGAGGCGCTGTTGGCGGCGGTGGTGGCCGCGCATCCGCAGGCCGCGCAGCGGTACGCGATCGTGGTCGACATCGCACCGGACCAGCCGGCACGGGTGATCTGGAGCGAGCGTGGGCCGCGACCGCGCGAAACCATCGAATACGGCGCCAGCTTCGACGCCGACGGCCGCCTGCAGACCGAGCGGCTGCGCAAGGCCAAGGTGGCCGAGCTGGTGGACCGCATGCACCAGTTCGTCGGCCTGCCCCTGCCGGACATCGTGGCCCGCTTCGTGATGGGTGCGGTGGCACTGGCCTATGCGGTGGCGCTGCTGTCCGGGCTGATCGTGCTGCTGCCGACGCTGACCAAGGACGTGTTCGCGCTGCGCATCGGCAAGAACCTCAAGCGCATGTGGCTGGACGCGCACAACGCGCTGGGCATCTTCAGCCTGCCGTTCCACCTGATGATCGCGCTGACCAGCGTCGGCTTCGCGTTCCACACGCCGTTCTACGCCACCCAGGCCAAGGTCCTGTACGGCGGGCAGATGGACTGGGGCGAGCATGCCGCACCGCCGGTGGGCGACACGCCGTTGCCGGCGCACGAACTGCTGGCCCGCGTCGAGGCGCAGCTGCCCGGGTTCCAGGTGCACAACTTCGGCTTCCAGCAGAACCGCAAAGGCCAGGCCGAAGCCTATGTCATGGGCCTGGACATACGCCGTGGCGCGCGTGGCCGCACCTGGATGCGCGCCGACCTGGACCCCTACAGCGGCACGGTGGATACCCATGACCTGCCCGGCCACCTGGACGGCTGGGGCGAAGCGGTCAATGCGTTCTTCGTGCTGCATTTCGGCAGCTATGGCGGCAACCCCGTGCGCTGGCTGTACGTGCTGATGGGGCTGGCCGGCGCGGCGCTGTTCTACACCGGCAACGTGCTGTGGATCGAATCGCGGCGGAAGAAGCAGCGCGGCGCCGAGAGCGTGGCGCAGAAACGCTCGGCGTGGGTGCTGGGCTGCCTGACCGGCGGCATCGCCCTGGGCAGCGTGGCCGGCATCTCGGCCACCATCGCCGCCACCAAGTGGCTGCCGGCGCAGGTGCAGGACCCGGGCACCTGGCACCAGGGGGTCTACTACGCGGTGTTCTTCGCCTGCATCGGCTGGGCCTTCCTACGCGGTCCCGCGCGTGGCGCAGTGGAGCTGCTGTGGGCCAGCGCGGCGCTCACCCTGGCTATTCCGCTGTCGAGCCTGGCCGGACTGTGGGGCCTCGGCGGCGCCTGGAACCATCCCGGCGGCTGGCCGGTGGACGCCACCGCGCTCGTCGCCGTGCCGGTGATGCTCTACATCGCCCATCGCAGCCGGCGGCGGATGGAACGGGGCCATGCCGACAGCGTCTGGGCCGCCTCCGCCGCCTGATCGGCGGCCCGGGGGTGACGCGCCGCGCGCTCCCGGTTTCAGGGGATGCGCAGCGCGATCGCCTTGAGTACCGCGCGAATGCGGTCGCGGGCGTCCAGCGTGTCGAGACGTGGTTCTCCACCGTGCGCCCGGCCAGAAGCAGACTGCCGGCGATCTCGCGCTTGCCGCCGCCGCCGGCCATCCTCCGCAGCACCGCCCCTTGCTTCGGGCTGGACGGCTCTTCGGGCGCGTCGGCGTGGCGGCGGTAGCGCCGGCGCACCGCATCGATGCTGGCCGGCAGGGCCTGGCCGGCGACGATGCGGGCGATGGCGTTGCGCAGGTCTTCCGGCGCGGCATCCCTCGTGGAGCGCACGAATGAAGAAGCCGCCCTTGGGCGGCCTCTGCGTTTCCGTTTCCGGCGGCGCGGGGGGTCAGACGTCGCCGCCGTCGGCCCAGCCTTCGCCGCTGCCGCGCTGGAACACCCGGTCGCCGGCCTGCACGTCGCCGGCCGGGAGGTGCGCCTGCTCCGCCAGCCGCGCGTAGATCGGGGTGAAGTCCGGTTCGGTCGCCGCCATCAGCTGCGCGAAGCTGTCGATGACGAAGTAGGTCTTCTGGAAGGTGTCGATGCGGTAGCGGGTGCGCATGATCCGCTCCAGGTCGAAGCCGATCCGGTTCGGCGCCGCCGATTCCAGCGAGTACAGCGATTCGCCCTTGGACGAGACGATGCCCGCGCCGTAGATGCGCAGCCCTTCGGCGGTGTCGATCAGGCCGAACTCCACCGTGTACCAGTACAGCCGGGTGAGGTGCTGGAGTGCGTCCGGGCCGATGGCGTGCGCCTTGACGCCACCGCGGCCGTAGGCGGCCATGTAGTCGGCGAACACCCGGTTCATCAGCAGCGGCACGTGGCCGAACAGGTCGTGGAACAGGTCCGGTTCGGCGATGTAGTCGATCTGGTCGGGGCGGCGGATCCACCAGGTCACCGGGAAGCGGCGGTTGGCCAGGTGCTCGAAGAACTCCAGCTCCGGCAGCAGGCCCTCCACGCCCACCAGGGTCCAGCCGGTGGCGGCGCCGAGGACCTCGTTGAGCTGGTCGAAGCGCGGGATCCGGTCCGCGCTCATGCCCATCGCGTCCTGCGCATCCAGGAACTCCCGGCAGGCGCGGCCGACCAGCAGCTCGCGCTGGCGCCGGTACAGCGTGCGCCAGGTGGCATGGTCGTCGGCGCTGTAGCCGTCCCACGGTTGCTCGACCACGGCGGTGGTGTAGACCGGCACGTAGCCCTTGTCGGTCTGCTGGTGTTCGACGCGGCGCGGGACGGTCTGCATGGGGCGGCTTCCAGGAGGGACGGGACGGCTCCCATGGTAGGAAGCCGTGGACGCAACAGGTGTGCGAAATTGCGCATCCATCGCCAGAATGTGCAATATTCTTGCGCGATCTACGCCGTCACCGGATGCAAAATGAATTCCATCTCCCTAGACCGCACGGATCTTCGCCTGCTGGCCGAGATCCAGCAGCACGGCCGTGCCACCAATGCCGAACTGGCCGCCCGGGTGAACCTGTCGGCCTCGGCCTGCCTGCGCCGGCTGCAGCGCCTGGAAGCGGAGGGCGTGATCGGCGGCTATGGCGCGCGCCTGGAACCGCGCGCGCTCGGCCTGGGGCTGCAGGCGTTCGTGCGCGTGCAGCTGTCCAAGCATGGCCAGGCGGCGATCGACCACTTCATCGCGGCGGTGCAGCTGTGGGACGAAGTGGTCGCCTGCCATGCGCTCACCGGCGACATGGACTACCTGCTGCACATCTACGTGAGCGACCTGGACCATTTCTCCGCGTTCCTGCTGGACAAGCTGCTCAACGCGTCCGGCGTCGCCGACGTCAATTCCAGCTTCGTGCTGCGCACGGTGAAGGAGTTCCGCGCGCTGCCGCTGTCGCAGCTCGGCCGCGGTTGAGACGGCAGGGGCGGGAGCGGGCCGGGTCGCTGCATGCCGGGAGGGAGACGGCGGCGTTGGCTTGGGCCGTCCGCTCCACCGGGATATTCGCGGTCAAACCCGCCGGACGCCGCGGATCCGCCACGATCCATTCTTCCGTAGAGCGGGGCCCCGCCCCGCTGGAGCATTCCCGGTCAGGCGCCCACCGGGCGCCGCAGGGGGCGGGCATGTTCCGGCGCCCCAAGCGGGAGACGTCGCGCCGGCCGGAGGAAACGCCGGCAGCCGCTTCAGCGCGCCGGCGCGGCGCAGCCGCCTTCCTTGCCGCGCAGCTTGTCCAGCCGTGAGCGGCCGTCCAGGCAGCGCTGGTAGGCCTCGGCCGCCGCCGCGCTGGCACGCGCATCGGCGTCGCGCACGCGGGTGGCGTGCGCGTTCTGCAGGCGGGCGATGCCGGCGCGGATCTGCGGCATCGCCGCCATCGCGGCCTTTTCGCCTTCGAGGATGGCGCGGCCGCGCTGCTCGAAATCGGCCGCGCCGATGTCCAGCACCGCGGGCCGGATCACCACGTCGGCACGGCCCAGCTCCTGTTCGCCCAGCCGCTGGCCCATGATGGCGATGGACTGGTTGACCGTGCCCAGCAGGCCGCTCGGGCGCTCGCCGCTGGCGCGGCTGGAAATATCCACGGCGATGACGAACTCGGCGCCGAGCTGGCGGGCGGCGTCCACCGGCACCGGGCTGACCACGCCACCATCCACGAAGGTCTTGCCGCCGATGGTGACCGGCTCGAACACGCCGGGGACCGAACTGGAGGCACGCACCGCCTGGCCGACGTTGCCACGCACGAACACCGCCCGCTCGCCGGTCTCCAGCTGCGTGGCCACCGCCGCGAACGGCCTGCGCAGCTGCTCGGCCGGCGTGTTGCCGACCTGGGCGTTGACGTAGTCCTGCAGTTTCTGGCCCTGGATCAGCCCGCCGGAGAACAGCCGCACGTCGCGGATGCTGGCCTGGTCCAGCGCCACCGCCTTCTGCTGCATCTCGAACGCGTCCATGCCGCTGGCGTACAGCGCGCCGACCACGCTGCCGGCACTGGTACCGGCCACCACCACCGGTTCGAAGCCGTTGGCCTCGAGCATCTTGATCACGCCGATATGGGCGAACCCCTTGGCGGCGCCACCGCCCAGTGCGACCCCGATCTTCACCGGCGCGGCCGCGGTGTCCGGCGCGGCAGGCGCGGGTGCGGTGGGGCGGACGTTCTCGCCCCCGCAGGCGGCCAGCAGGCCGGACAGGGAAAGGGACAGCAGCAGGCGCGCGTGCGTGGGAGTCATCGACGGAACAGGGGCCGGGAAACCGCGCAAGCATACCCGCTGCCGGCCCAATCGCGATCCAACGCCGGTTCGCCGGTGCGGGTGCGGCGATCCGGCCCCGGCAGCCGTCCGCCACCCGGCGCAGCGGGCCGCCCGGGCGGCCGGTGCGGTGGCGGCCTGCGGGCGCGGCGGCCGCGAGCGTCAGGGCGTGGCGTGCAGCGCCTCGTACAGCGCGTCGAACAGCTGTCCGTCGTCCAGCCGCTGCTCCCAGTACATGATGCCGCCGAGCCCGTTGCGGCGGACATGCGCGGCCTTGATCGCCAGTGAGCGCGGGTCGTCGTAGGTGATCAGCTGGCGCTCGGCCGGATTCCACAGCCACGGCACCTGCGCGTCGGCGTCCCAGTGGCGTTCCCAGCCCGGCGCATCGAGCCGGGTGCGGACGATGTCGCGCCAGGTGATGAACCCGCCGTCGCTGGCGAACGGCCGGTAAAGACCGTCGTCGGCCGGGTCCACGTCGCCGAACCGGCGGCCATAGAACGGGACCCCGACGTTGATCTTGTCCGCCGGCACACCGGCATCCAGGAAGTAGCGCACGGCGTCCTCGGTGGTGCGCGCGCCGGCGCCGGCGCGCGCCGAGCGCCCCAGCCCCGAATGGTGGCCGGTGGTCGGCGTCAGGCTGCCGTGGAAGTCGTAGGTCATCAGGTTGATCCAGTCCAGCGCGGCGGCGATGCGCGGCAGCTCCAGCCCGTCGGCGAAGCGGCCCTCGGCGGCGGCGATGGTCAGCAGGTAGCGGCGTGCGCCGCCGCCCTCGCGGTCCAGGCGTGCCCGCAGGGCCTCCAGCAGCAGGGTGAAGTTGCCGCGGTCATCCGCGGCGTGGCTGATGCCGGCATCGCCCAGCCCCGGGTATTCCCAGTCGATGTCCAGGCCGTCGAGGTCGAAGCGCCGCAGCAGCGCGACGCCGCTGTCGATGAAGCGCGCCCGCGCTGCCGCGGTGGCGGCGGCCTCGGAGAAGTTGCCGGCGCCCCAGCCCCCGATCGAGAGCACGATCTGCAGCCGGGGATTGCGCGCGCGCTGGCCGACCAGCGCGTGCAGGCGTGCCGGGTCGACCTCCGGCGGCAGCACGATGGTGCCGTCCGCGGCGACCTTGGCGAAGGCGAAGTTGACCACGTCCAGGCGCTCGGCCGGCAGCTGCAGCGGCGCCGGGTCGTCCATCACGTAGCCGATCAGGCGCGGGGGCCCGGCATGGGCGGTGAAGACGCAGACGGACAGTGCGGCGGCCAGCAGCGCGCGCAGGTGTCGGCATGGCATGGACATGGAGCCCCCCGGCATGGATGTGAGGCCACTCTAGCCCCAGTGCGGCGCCCGCGTCAGCGGGCTTCGGACAGCCGGGTCTGCAGGGCGGTGGTCTCGGCACCGCAGTCACGCGCCGGTCGCGCACCGTCGGCGCGCGCGCGGGCGATCTCGTGCCGGGCCGCGTCCAGGTCGGCACGGAACTCGGCGTTGCCGTGCAGCTGCGCGACGGTGGCGGCGGCCAGGGTCCGCCCCTCCTGCACGTCGCTGTACCAGTGGACGTTGCATACCAGCCGGCTCTGGCCGTAGCTGTGGCCGCGCTCGAGCAGCGCGGTGGCGCGTTCGGGTGCGGCTTCGGCCAGGATCAGCGCCCAAGCCCAGCCGATCGCGGTGTGCCCGGATGGGTACGAGCCGCTGCCGCGCAGCGCCTGCTCCTCCTCCGGCGTGCAGGTCGGTTCGCCGTTGACCATGAACGGGCGCGCACGCTGATAGCGGGCCTTGGCGGCCTTGGTCGATGCGCTGGCGTCGATCAGGCTGCGCTCCAGCAGGCGGTGCAGGGCCGGGGTGCGGGTGGCGTCGACGCTGATGCCCAGCGCACAGCTGAACTGGTCGGCGCCTTCGGGAAAGTCCACCGCGGCGTCGAGGCGTGCCTGCTGGAAGCGCGCGCTGCCGCGCAGCGCCAGCGCCTGGGCGGCGACGGCCTCGTCGACGGCGGCGGTGGCCGAGCGGGCGGCGGGTGGCGACGGACTCAGCGCCAGGCTGTCGGGAACCGCGCTGCCCTGCAGGTAGCCGGTGGTCACCGGCGCGGGCACGGGGCTGCCGGCGCGCGCGGCGGCGAGGCCGGCGACGCTGGCCAGCGCGGCGGCGAGCAGCAGGGCCGCGCCCTGGCACGGCAGGAACACGCAACGGGGGTTCGTGGTCATGGAGGGCTCCGCAGGCGAAGCCGGCATCATCGCACCAAAGCGCGCCGTGGTCAGAGCGCGCGGGCCCAGGCGGTGAGCCGGCCGTCCTCCTCGCGTACCTCGATCGGGCCACCGAAGACCTCCGACAGCGGCCCGCCGCGCAGCAGCTGCCCGCGCTCGCCATCGGCGAAGAGGCGGCCGGACTTCATCAGCACCACGCGCTGGATCTCCGGTATCACTTCTTCGATGTGGTGGGTGACCAGCACCAGGGTGATGCCCTGGTGGGCAAGGTGGCGCATGGTGTCGATCAGGTGCTGGCGCGAGACCAGGTCCAGTCCGGTGGAAGGTTCGTCCAGCAGCAGCGCGCGCGGCTGGTTGACCAGTGCCCGCGCGATCAGCACGCGGCGGGTCTCGCCGGCGGAAAGTTCGGCGTAGCTGCGGCCGAGCAGCGGCAGCGCGCGGGCCAGCGCCAAGGCCTCGCGCGCGCGTTCGCGCATGGTGTCGGTGACGTCCTGGTGGGCCGGCACCACGAAACTGGCGAAGAAGCCGGAGATCACCGCCTCCTCCACGCTCAGCCCGGGCATGTCGGCCAGGTTGCTGGACAGGTCGCCGGTGACGATGCCCAGCTGCGAGCGCAGCCGGTCCACCTGCCAGCGGCTCTGGCCCAGCACCTTGACCGCCACCACGCCGTCGGCGCGCGCCAGCGGGTACAGCTCGCGGGTGATCAGCTTGATGAAGGAGGACTTGCCGCAGCCGTTGGGGCCGAGGATCGCGGTGTGCTGGCCCTGGTCGATACGCAGGTCCAGGTCGTGCAGGACCCGCACCTGGCCGCGGACCACGCAGGCATGGTCGAGTTCGATCAGGGGTGCCGCAGCGGGGGTGGGAGCGATGGACATTCAGGCGTGGGCCGGGCAGCTGAAGGAAGGGCACGGCGCACCGCGCCGGATGGGTGAAGTTTGCCGCGACAGGCCCCATCATGGGTACCCACGGTTTCATCTGCCACCGAGCTGCCTGGAGTTTTCCCGATGTCCGATACCCTTTTCGACTTCCTTGTCGGCGGCGTCGCCGGCCTCGGCTGGTGGGGCATGCTCGCGGTGCTGTTGGTGTTCACCCAGCTCACGATCTTCTCGGTCACGCTGTACCTGCACCGCAGCCAGGCGCACCGTGGCGTGGATTTCCACCCGCTGATCGCGCATTTCTTCCGGTTCTGGACCTGGCTGACCACCTCGATGATCACCCGCGAATGGGTGGCCATCCACCGCAAGCACCACGCCCGGGTGGAGACCGACGAGGATCCGCACAGCCCGGTGACCAAGGGCATCGGCCGGGTGTTCTGGCGTGGCGTGGAGCTGTACCGCGAAGCGCGCACCCTGCGCGCGGACATCGAGCAGTACGGCCGTGGCGCGCCGGAGGACTGGATCGAGCGCCGCCTGTACACCCCGCATGCCAACCTTGGCCCGGTGGTGCTGCTGGCGGTCAACTTCGTGCTGTTCGGCCTGCCCGGGATCGCCCTGTGGGCGATCCAGATGGCGTGGATCCCGTTCTGGGCCGCCGGCGTGGTCAACGGCCTCGGCCACTGGTGGGGCTACCGCAACTTCGAATCGGCCGACACCTCCACCAACCTGACGCCCTGGGCGTTCTGGATCGGCGGTGAGGAACTGCACAACAACCACCACGCCTTCCCCAGCTCGGCGCGCTTCTCCATGCGCCGCTGGGAGTTCGACATCGGCTGGCAGGCGATCCGCCTGCTGCAGGCGCTCGGACTGGCCAAGGTGCTGCGCGTGGCGCCGACCATGGACATCCGCCCGAACATCGCCGTGCCCGATGCCGACACCCTGAAAGCCCTGCTGTCGCACCGTTTCCAGGCGATGACCGACTACCAGCGCAACGTGTTCGCCCCGGCCCTGCGCGAGGAGGCCGCCGCCGCCGGCGCCAAGCTGCGCAAGCTGCTGCCGCGGCGCCTGCGCAACGGCCTGGTCAATGATGGCCGCTGGCTGAAGCCGGCATGCCGCGAGCAGCTGCAGGCCTGGGTGCAGCAGCGCCCGCGCATCCAGCTGCTGGTCGAGCACCGCGCGCGCCTGGCCGCCCTGCTGGAGGCGCGCACGCACGACGCCGCCGAACGGCTCCGGCACCTGCAGGCCTGGTGCCTGGAGGCCGAGGCCAGCGGCGTGGCGGCACTGCAGGCGTATGCCGCGCGGTTGAAGGGTTATTCGCTCAACGCGGCATGACCGGTCGCGCCGCCGGTTGCGCCCATGGACGCCGCCTCGTGCGGCGTCTGCCGTTCCTGCTGGCGGTGCTGCTGCCGGGGGCTGCAGCAGCGCAGGTGCAGGACACCGGCGACTACCTGCGGCGCATGGACCTGGACGGCGATGGCCGGATCGGCCCGGACGAGTACCTGCAGTGGATGCTCTATGCCTTCGACCGCATGGACCGCAACGGCAATGGCGTGCTGGAGCCGGAAGAGCAGCCTGGCGGCCGCGGCAGGCCGATCACCCGCGAGCAGCACAAGCGGGTGATCCTCGAGCGTTTCCGCAGGCAGGACGCGGACGGCGACGGCTACCTGAGCGCCCGCGAACTGATGGCGCCGCCCCGCTGACCGCGGTTTTCCGACAACCGACGCGGTACCGGTAACGCCGGTGTGCGGGGCCCGCCCCGCACCTGCGATCTGTCGAGGCTTTGACGCATGGCCCCCTGAGTCAGGGGGCGCGCCGAAGGCGCGGGGGGTGTGGCAGGCGAGAGACGGGGCCCACGGTTCGCCCCGCGAACCGTGGGGCGCCAGCGCGAAGCGAAGGCGTGTCCCCCTGAGTCAGGGGGCGCGCCGAAGGCGGGGGGCGTGGCAGGCGAGAGACGGGGCCCGCGGTCCGCCCCGCGAACCGTGGGGCGCCGCGCGAAGCGAAGGCGTGCGCCCGCCCCTACAATCGGCGCATGCCTGAACTGCCCGAAGTCGAAACCACCCGCCGCGGCCTGGAACCCCACCTGCAGGGACGCCGCATCCACGGCGTGATCCTGCGCCGGCCGGACCTGCGCTGGCCGATCCCGCCGGAGATCGAGCGTGAGTTGCCGGGCCAGCGCATCACCGCGATCCGCCGCCGCGCCAAGTACCTGCTGCTGGACACCGCTGCCGGCAGTGCGCTGCTGCACCTGGGCATGTCCGGCAGCCTGCGGGTGCTGCCCGGCGATACCCCGGTGCGTGCCCACGACCACGTGGACATCAGCCTGGAGGACGGCCGGCTGCTGCGCTTCAACGATCCGCGCCGCTTCGGCTGCCTGCTGTGGCAGGCACCGGGGGAGACCCACGAACTGCTGGGCGGCCTCGGTCCGGAACCGCTGGACGACGCCTTCGACGGCGACTACCTGTTCGCGCGCAGCCGCGGCCGCCGGGTGCCGGTGAAGGCGTTCCTGATGGACCAGCGCATCGTCGTCGGCGTCGGCAACATCTATGCCGCCGAAAGCCTGTTCATGGCCGGAATCAGCCCCCTGCGCGAGGCGGGCAGGGTCTCGCGCGAACGCTACCGGCGGCTCGCCGCGGCGGCCAGGCAGATCCTCGGCCACGCCATCACCCGCGGCGGCACGACCCTGCGCGACTTCATCAGCCCCGACGGCGCGCCCGGCTACTTCGAACAGGAGCTGTCGGTCTACGGCCGCGAGGGCGCTGCCTGCGTGCGCTGCGGCCAGGCGCTGCGCCACGCCAGCATCGGCCAGCGCGCGACGGTCTGGTGCGGCCGCTGCCAGCGGTGAGCCGCCCGCCGCGCGGCAGGGTCGCTTCGTTCACCCGCCGCTGCCTATCATCCCTCCATCCCAATCCGGACCATCGCATGCATCGACGCGACTTTCTCCGCCGCGCCTCGCTCGCCCTGGCCGCCTTCGGCCTCCCCGTCCTGCCGGCCTGCGCGGCCACCGACAAGCGGCAGCTCGGCCTGCGCCGCATCGGCCAGCCGCAGCCGTTCGATTTCGCCGCGCTCAAGGGCCAGGCCCGGGCCCTCGCGCAGGCGCCGTACCGCAGCCACAAGCGCGCGCTGCCGGCGGAGGTGGAAGCCCTGGACTGGGACCAGTACCAGTCCATCGGCTACCGCCAGGACCACGCGCTGTGGGCCGACCAGCCCGGCAGGTTCCAGGCCAAGTTCTTCCATCTTGGCCTGTACTTCCACACCCCGGTGCGGATGTTCGACGTGGTCGACGGGCAGGCGCAGGAGCTGGCCTACGACCCGGCCGCGTTCGACTACGGCAAGAGCGGCATCCACGGCGACCGCCTGCCGGCCGACCTGGGATTCGCCGGCTTCCGCCTGAACACCCGCAAGGACACCGACCGCGACTTCGCCGCCTTCCTCGGCGCCAGCTACTTCCGTGCGGTCGGCAAGGAGGGCCAGTACGGCCAGTCCGCGCGCGGGCTGGCGATCGACACCGGCATGGGCAAGCCGGAGGAATTCCCGGACTTCATCGCCTACTACCTGGAGCAGCCCGGGCCCGGCTCGGACAGCATCGTGGTCCATGGCCTGCTGGATTCGCCCAGCGTGGCCGGCGCCTACCGCTTCACCATCACCAACGGCGACGTGCTGCTGATGGACATCGACAGCGCGCTGTATCCGCGCAGGGAGATCGAGCGGCTGGGCATCGCGCCCTGCACCAGCATGTACCAGGTGGGCGAGAACGACCGCCGCATGGCCTGGGACTGGCGGCCGGAGATCCACGACACCGATGGGCTGTCGCTGTGGACCGGTGGCGGCGAATGGATCTGGCGGCCGCTGTGCAATCCCGAGCAGCTGCGCTTCAACATGTTCATGGACCGCAACCCGCGCGGGTTCGGCCTGCTGCAGCGGGACCGCAACTTCGACCACTACCAGGACGACGGCGTGTTCTACGAGAAGCGGCCCTCGCTGTGGGTGGAGCCGAAGGGCGAATGGGGCGAAGGCTCGGTGCAGCTGGTGGAGATCCCCACCGTCGACGAGACCTTCGACAACATCGTCGCCTTCTGGAACCCGGCGGCCAAGCCGCAGCCCGGGCAGGAGCTGCTGATCGGCTACCGCCTGTACTGGGGCGCGCAGCCGCCGGCGCGGCCGTCGTTGGCGCAGTGCGTGGCCAGCCGCACCGGGCTGGGCGGGGTCATCGGCCGCAAGCGCGACTATTTCTCCTGGCGCTTCGCGGTGGATTTCGAGGGCGGCGAACTGGCCGCGCTGATCGACAAGGCCGAGGTCGAAGCGGTGGTCGAAGCCAGCCGCGGCCGGGTGGAGATCGTCTCCGCACGCCCGCTGCGCGAGATCCAGGGTTACCGTGCGATGTTCGACCTGGTGCCGCCGGACGACGGCACCGGGCAGATCGACCTGCGCCTGTACCTGCGCAGCGGCGGCCGCACCCTCACCGAGACCTGGCTGTACCAGTACACGCCGCCGGATGCGGCCCGGCGCACGCTGTACTGACCGCCGCCGGCCTCATGCCGGCGTGCGGGCGCACAGGAAGGTCCACAGGTCGCGGTAGGAGGGAATCAGCACCTCCTGTTCGCAGCGGTCCTGGAAATGGGCGTCGATCGCGTCGCGGATGACCGGCAGCAGCCGGCGGCGTTCGGCGCGGTCGGCCGGGTCGGCATGACCGTGGCCGCAGCACTGCATCGAGAACACCCCGCCCGGCCGCAGCGCGCGGGCGGCCAGCGCCACGATGTGGCGCACGAACGCATCGCGCGACTGGCCCTCGCGCACCGGGTCCATCGTCAGGTCGTAGATCACCGCGTCCAGGCCGCGCGCGTCGGCGATCCATGCGAATGCATCGCCGACGCGCAGGTCGGCATCGGCATGCGCGAAGGCGTCGCCGCATACCGCCGGCAGGTGGGCGCGGCACAGCTCGATCACCCGGGCGTCGATCTCGACCAGGGTCACCCGCGGGCGTGGCGTGCGTGGTTCAAGGCTGCGCAGCAGCTGCCAGAGCACGCCGCCGTCGCCGCCACCGAGGATGGCGATCCGCTCGAGCCGCTCCAGGCCCAGCAGCGGGTTGGTCATGGCGATGCCGTAGGCGGCATCGGACTCGGAGATCTGCAAGTCGCCATCGAGGAACAACTGGCCGCCGAAAACCGGATGGCGGACGATGCGCGCCTGTTGCAGGCCGGTGTGCTCGTCGGTGACCAGGACGCCCTCGCCGGGAAGCGCGGGGCGGGAAACCGCTTCATGGAAGCCGGCGCGGTGGCCGTGGAGTGGTGGCATTGGATATCCGCGGTGAAGAACCAGAACGACCGCTTCATCCTCTGCAAACTTCCCCGCGGATGCAAATCGCCTACAGCGGCAGCGGCGCCTGCATCGGGTCGATCCGCCCCTCGCCGCGGGTGATCTTCTTGAACTCGGCGCGGCTGACCGATACATAGCGGTCGTTGCCGCCGATCTCCACCTGCGGGCCGTCCTGCACGGCGAAGCCGTTGGCGTCCACGCGCACGGTCATGGTCGCCTTCTTGCCGCTGTGGCAGATGGTCTTGATCTCCTGCATCTCGTCGGCCCAGGCCAGCAGGTACTGGCTGCCCTCGAACAGCTCGCCGCGGAAATCGGTCCGTAGGCCGTAGCACAGCACCGGGATGCGCAGCTGGTCGACGACTTCGCTCAGCTGCCACACCTGCGCCTTGCTCAGGAACTGCGCTTCGTCCACCAGCACGCATCCCAGCCGTCCCTGCGTGGCGATGTCGTGTTCGATCAGCCGGCGCAGGTCGGTATCCGGCTCGAAGGCGATGGCCTCGGCCTGCAGGCCGATCCGCGAGGCGACCACGCCCCGCCCGGCGCGGTGATCCAGGCGCGGGGTCATGATCGCCACCCGCATGCCCCGCTCGCGGTAGTTGTGCGCCGACTGCAGCAGGGTGGTGGTCTTCCCGGCATTCATCGCCGAGTAGTAGAAGTAGAGCTTGGCCATGGCGCATTTTAACGCGTGCGCCGGTCGGCCCGGCCGATGGCTTACACTGCCGCCCTGCGATGGACCCGACCCCATGCTGGACTCCCTCAATCCCCCCCAACGCGCGGCGGTGCTGCACACCGAAGGCCCCCTGCTGGTGCTGGCCGGCGCCGGCAGCGGCAAGACCCGGGTGATCGTGGAGAAGATCGCGCACCTGATCGGCAGTGGCCGCTACAGCGCCCGCCGCATCGCCGCGATCACCTTCACCAACAAGTCGGCCCGCGAGATGCGCGAGCGCGTCGGCAAGCGCCTGCGCGGCGGCCAGGCCGACGAGGTGACGCTCTGCACCTTCCACGCGCTCGGCCTGAAATTCCTGCAGATCGAGCATGCGGCGGCGGGCCTGAAGCGCGGTTTCTCGATCTTCGACGCCGACGACGCGGCCGCGCAGGTCAAGGACCTGCTCGGCGGCAGCACTGCCAAGCCCGACGACATCGAGGACATGAAGAACCTGATCTCGCGGGCCAAGAACGCCGGCCTGTCGCCCGAGCAGGCGGCGGCGGCGGCGCGCAGCAGCCGCGAGAAGAACGCAGCCACCGTGTACGCGCTCTACCAGGCGCGCCTGACCGCCTTCAACGCGGTCGATTTCGATGACCTCATCCGCCTGCCGGTGCAGGTGCTGGAGGAGAATCCGGACACCGCCGCGGCCTGGCGCGAACGCATCGGCTACCTGCTGGTGGACGAGTGCCAGGACACCAACGACGCCCAGTACCGGCTGCTCCGGCAATTGGCCGGCGACCGCGGCAACTTCACCTGCGTGGGCGACGACGACCAATCGATCTACGCCTGGCGCGGGGCCAATCCCGAGAACCTGCAGCAGATGGGCCGCGACTACCCGGCGCTGGAGATCATCAAGCTGGAGCAGAACTACCGCTGCTCCAACCGCGTGCTGCGCGCGGCCAACGCGCTGATCGCGCACAACCCGCACGAGCACCTCAAGACGCTGTGGTCCGACCAGGCCGACGGCGAGCGCATCCGCGTGTGGGAGTGCCGCAACAGCGAGCACGAGGCGGAGAAGGTGGCGGCCGAGATCCAGTTCGTCGCCACCCGCCATGGCATCCCGTGGAGCGATTTCTGCATCCTGTTCCGCGGCAACTTCCAGAGCCGTCCGCTGGAAAAGGCACTGCAGATGGTCGGCGTGCCCTACCACCTGACCGGCGGCACGGTGTTCCTGGAACGCCAGGAAGTGAAGGACACCCTGGCCTGGCTGCGGCTGCTGGTGAATCCGGGCGACGACAGCGCCTTCATGCGCGCGGTGCAGGCGCCGCGCCGCGATGTCGGCGCGGGCACCCTGGCCAAGCTCGCCGAGCTGGCCTCGGAGAAGGGCATGTCGATGGCACAGGCCGCCGAGGCGATGGGTGCGCTGGCGCTGCTGACCCCGCGCGCGGCCAACAGCCTGAGCCGGTTCACCGACATCCTGCGCGCGCTGCGCATGGACATGCGGCAGCTGTCCTCCGGCGACCTGGTGCGGCGCGTGGCCAAGGACTCCGGCCTGCTGGCCGAACTGCGCAACCAGGCCAAGGACACCGCCGGCTACGAACGCCGTGCCGGCAACCTGGAGGAGCTGGCATCGTGGTTCGAGAACGGCCCGCGCGGCGCCAGCGCCGCGGACATGGCCGCGCAGCTGGCACTGATTTCGCGCAACGATGGCGACGAGGGCGGCAACCAGGTGCGGATGATGACCCTGCACGCCTCCAAGGGCTTGGAGTTCCCCTACGTGTTCATCGTCGGCTGCGAGGACGGCGTGCTGCCGCACCAGGTCAGCCTCGACGAAGGCCAGCTGCAGGAGGAGCGGCGCCTGCTGTATGTCGGCATCACCCGCGCCAAGACCCGGCTGTGGATGAGCTACAGCCGGCTGACGCGCAAGTTCGGCGAGCATGTCCGGCTCAAGCCCAGCCGTTTCTTCGACGAGCTGCCGACGGCCGAACTGCAGCGCGACGGCGCCGATCCGGTGGCCGATGCGGCGAACAAACAGGAGCGCGCCCAGGCGGGGCTGGCGGCGATCCAGGCGCTGTTCGACTAGGCACCTCCTCCGGTGCGTGCACCAGTCCGCTGGCGGGGCGAGGCTGCATGGCGGTGTGCGGGGGCGATGCGGGTCGAAACCGGACGGCCGCGGTCGCGTCTGCCGGGCGGCGACGAGGGCGATGCCGTGGCGTGCGGGAGCTGTTCAACGCGCCGGATGTCCATCGCTGCATCGGCGACCGCCGCCTCCGCACGCCGGAACAGGCACGGGACCGCCTCCGCAGCGGCCCGCCGGCGAGCTGCGAACGGCACGGTCATGGCCTGTACGTACTCGAGTGGCGCGGTGATGGAGCCTGGCTGGGCACGGCAGGGCCGGTGCGCCACGCCACACTGCTGCATCCCGACGTCGGCTATGCCCTGCCGGCCACGGTTGCGCGCGCGAGGCCATGCAGGCGGTGCTGCGCCATGCGCGGGACCTTCTGGGGGACGGGCACGCTGTGCGCAATCGTGACGCCGGACAACCGGCGCCCGCCCAGCCTTGCCGGAAAAGCCCGGGTTCCGGGCCGGCGGCATGACCCGCCTGCCGGGAAGGGACGAGGAAGTGCGGGCGCTCTCCAACGCGCCCGGCGACCCCGGATGAGAAGCGGGGGCATTGCCGGGACGGCTCCAGCGGGGCAGGGCCCCGCTCTACGGCGGTAACCGGCATCCGTAGCGCCGGGCATCGCCCGGCGGGGCTTTGTCGGGATGGCTCCAGCGGGGCACGGGCCCGCTCTACAGTGGTAACCGGCATCTGTAGCGCCGGGCACCGCCCGGCGGGGCTTTGCCGGGATGGCTCCAGCGGGGCCCGGCCCCGCTCTACGGCGGTAACCGGCATCTGTAGCGCCGGGCATCGCCCGGCGGGGCTTTGCCGGGAATGGCTCCAGCGGGGCAAGGCCCCGCTCTACGGCGGTAGCGGCGTCCGTGGTGCGGGGACGGGGCGTTGGCGTTTCCGGTGGAAGGCAGGCGGGGCATGGTCCGCATCCGCGATCGCGCGGGGGCTCAGCCGTTCACCTGGGCCTGCAGCTGCGCCAGCTGTTCCTGCAGCGCCGCCACGGCGGCTTCGAGCTGCTGCACGCGCGGTTCCAGCGCACTGGCGTCCGCGGCCGCACCGGACGGTGCCCGGTACTGCGCGGCCAGCGCCTCCATGTCCACCGGCCCGGCGAGCAGGTGCATGTAGCGGTCCTCGCGCTGTCCTGCGGCGCGCGGCAGCAGCACCGCGAGTTCGCGCTGGACCAGGCGGCCGAGCTGGTGCCGGAGGTCGTCGGCGTCGGCGAAGCGGGCCATGCGCTCGCCGCGCGTGGCCAGTTCGCCGGCGGTCTGGGGGCCGCGGAGCAGCAGCAGGCCCAGCAGCGCGACCTGCTGGCGCGGCAGGTCCAGCGTCGCCCCCAGCAGGTGCTCGTAGCGCTCGGCGCGCGCGGAATAGTGCTGGCGCGCCAGTCCCATCGCCTCCAGCTGGCGCAGCGCGTGCTGCACGTTGCCGGCATCCAGGTTCATCACCGGTTCGCGTGCGGTCTTCTGGTTGGCGGCGGTCTGGGCGGCGTTGACCGTCAGCGGATAGGCATCCGGCGTGGTCGCCTCCTTCTCGATCAGGCAGCCGAGTACCCGGGCCTGGGCTGCATCCAGGACGGGGGCGGGCGGAAAGGCGGGGGCGTCGGTCATCGTCGGCATCCGGTGGCGCGGGGGGCGCCAGCATAGCCGAGCGGCCTGCGGCGGGGGCCGCGGCGCCGGCGCGGGCAAGCCGTTAAACTGCGCGGGTTTTCGTGCTATCCGGACGCAATGCCCATGTCCCGACTTCCTGGTTTTTCCCTGCTGGCCGGCGCCGTGCTGTCGCTGGCCGCCTGCACCACCCCGCAGTCCCTGCTGCAGGGCGAGCGCGCGCCTGACGCCGCGGTACCGGTGGCCGCGGCCGCCAACGACAACCTGAATGCCGTGCTGTGGGTGCAGCGGTCGCAGGAGTACCGTGCCAACGCCCTGCAGACCTGGCGCGCGGCCGCCGCGCAGCTGGACCGTGCGCTGGCCGATCCCGGCTGGACCGCCCTGCTGCCCGAGGAAGGCGGCGACACGCAGGCGCCGGGCCTGAAGCCGGCGGTGGTGGTGGACGTGGACGAGACGGTGCTGGACAACTCGCCCTACCAGGCGCGGCTGGTGCGCGATGGCGGCAGCTACGACGACGTCTCCTGGGACGCCTGGGTGTCCGAGGGCAAGGCCGGTGCGGTGCCGGGCGCGGTCGCGTTCGCGCAGGCCGCGGCGGCCAAGGGCGTGACCCTGATCTACATCACCAACCGCACCGAACACATGAAGGCGGTGACGCTGGCGAACCTGCGCCGGCTGGGATTCCCGGTGGCCGGCGATGACGTCTATCTGGGCGTGGACAAGCATGTGCCGGGCTGTGCCCAGGAAGGCAGCGAGAAGGCCTGCCGCCGCCGCCTGGTGGCGCAGCAGTACCGCGTGCTGATGCAGGTCGGCGACCAGCTGGGCGATTTCGCGGCGATCAGCGCCAATACCCAGGCCGGCCGCGATGGCCTGCTGCAGGCGCACCAGGCCTGGTTCGGCCAGCGCTGGTGGATGCTGTCCAACCCGACCTACGGCGGCTGGGAAGCGGCGCAGTTCGACAATGCCTGGTCGCGCCCGGAAGCCGAGCGGCGTGCCGCCAAGCACGGTGCCCTGGACGTGGCGCAATGAGCCGAGGGCCCCTGCCGCTGGGTGCCGGCGAGCGCCTGATCTTCGCGCTGGACGTGCCCGACCGCGCGCAGGCGATCGCATGGGTGGAACGCCTCGGCGATGCCGTGTCGTTCTACAAGATCGGCATGGAGCTGCTGGCCTCCGGGGACTATTTCGCGGTCCTCGACGCCCTGGCGCAACGCGACAAGCGCGTGTTCGTGGACCTTAAATTCTTCGACATTCCCGCCACGATCGCCGGCGTTGTCCGCGGCTTGTCGCGCTGGCCGGTGAGCTACTGCACCATCCACGGCTGGCATCCGGCGATGATGGAGGCCGCGGCGGCGGCCAATGCGTCGGACATGCGCCTGCTGGCGGTGACCGTGCTGACCTCCATGGGCCGTCCCGACCTGGCACGGATGGGCATCGACCGCGCCCCGGTGGAGGTGGTGGTGGAGCGTGCGCTGGCCGCGCAGCGTGCCGGTATCGACGGGGTGATCGCTTCCGGCCAGGAGGCCGCTCCGATCCGGGCCGCCACCGGCGCCGGTTTTTCCATCGTCTGTCCGGGGATCCGCCCGGACGGCGGCGGTGGCGACGACCAGCAGCGCACGGTGGGCGTGGCCCGGGCATTCGCCGACGGCGCCGATGCCATCGTTGTCGGCCGGCCGATCCGGCTGGCCCCGGACCCGCGTGCCGCCGCACTGGAAATACAGCGCGAAATTTCGGATGCAATCGATAAAAATCAATCACTTGCATGATTATTCATGAAGTGTTGCATTAACTGACGGGGACGCGTAGGCTGTGCCCGTCCCGGCGATGCCGGCGATGTGTCACATGTCCCCGGCGCAGCCGGTTTGAGAGAGGTTCGCCTGCCGGCAACGGAGGGCGGCCTCTTTTTTTTGCGCCCGTCCAACCGGCCGCGGCGTTGCCGGGCACCGACCCGGAGCGGGGCCGCCACCTGCCCGTCCGCGCTTGCCGCTGTCACCTGACAGGCCGCAAGATGCCCCGGTTCCGGGGGAGGAAGGAGCAACGACGCCATGCAACGCCGTTCATCTTGCAGCCGTCCGGCTGCCGTATTCCTGTCCGTCTGCGCGGTGGCGGTGCTGGCCGTGGGCTGCCGCCGTTCGCAGGAGCCGCTGCCGGGCGCGGCCACCGAGCCGGCCGCCGCCGTGCGCGAGCTGGTCCAGCACCTGCAGCGCAACGACCTGGCCGCCTACGCCCGGGCGTCGGTGCCGCCGGGGCAGTACGCCGAACTGGAGGCCGCCTGGGCCCAGGGCCACAGCCGCTGGCCGCTGGACCAGTTGCCGCTGCACGACAAGCTGCCGGCGCTGCTGGGTGCCCTGGCCGCGCCGGAGGCCGAAGCCGGGCTGCAGCGGGCGTTCAAGGCGCAGATCGCCGGGCAGGCCGCGGCCGTGCGCCAGGCGGCGCATTCACTGGGGTTGTTCGGCGAGCAGTACATCGCCCAGCAGGGCGATTACGACGACGCCCAGCGTGCCCACTACGTGCAGCTGGTCAAGGCGCTCAGCGAATGGGCGCAGGCCGCGCCGTTGTCCGATCCCAAGCTGGCCCAGTCCACGGTCGCCACCCTGACCGCCGCTGCCCGGGCCACCGGCCTGCAGGACGACGGCGACTTCCAGGCGGCGGGCATGACCGGCAGCCTGACCCGCCTGCAGCCGTTCGCCGCCGCCGTCAAGCAGGTGCTGGCCGGCTACGGGTTGCCGCTGGACGACAGCATCGAACAGCTGCGCACCGGCCTGGTGAGCGAGCAGGGCGACCGCGCCACCGTGCAGGTGCAGTACCCGCTGGGGGCGCGCGAGATCGAGCTCCAGGTGGCGCTGGAGCGTCGCCAGGGGCAGTGGTACCTGGTCCGCACCCTGGCCGAGGTGGAGGCCGTGCTGGCCGCCGCGCGCGCGGCCTCGCCGCCGCCGGAGGACGCGCCGCCGCCCGCGGCCGGCGACGACGACGGCACGGGAAACCGGGTGGCGGCCGCTAAGCCATAATGTCGCCGATGTCGAAACCGAACTCCCGGCCCGAACAGGGCGAACTCCTGCCCCAGGGCGATGCCCGCTCCCCGATGCCACCGGCGCCGGGCGGCCGTCCTTCCGCGCGTCCCGGCCGGCGCCCGCTCTGGGCGCGCCTGCTCGGCCGGCTGGTGGAACCGTGGCTGGGGCTGAAGATCGAGCCCGAACAGCTGCCGCACGATCCCGCGCAGCCGGTGGTGTACGTGCTGGAAGGCTATGGCCTGTCCAACGCGCTGATCCTGGACAAGGCCTGCCGCGACGCCGGCCTGCCGTCGCCGCTGGTGCCGCTGCCCGGCGATCCCACCGGCCGCAAGCGCGCCTACGTCGCGCTGTCGCGGCGGTCCAGCAACAACGCGCTGATCCCCGAGCAGCGCGGTGCCCGCACCCACTCCGATTCGCTGGCGCGGCTGCTGCAGGCACACAGGGCCGATCCCGCGCTGGACGTGCAGCTGGTGCCGGTGTCGATCTTCGTCGGTCGCGCGCCGGACAAGCAGAGTGGCTGGTTCGCGGTGCTGTTCTCGGAAAACTGGGCGCTGGTCGGGCGTTTCCGCCGGCTGCTGGCGGTGCTGCTCAACGGTCGCGACAGCATCGTGCGCTTCGCCGCGCCGGTGTCGCTGCGGGCCACGGTGGACGAGGGCCTGGAGCCGGAGCGCACGGTGCGCAAGCTGCAGCGCGTGCTGCGCGCCCACTTCCGCCGCATCCGCGAATCGATCATCGGCCCCGACCTGTCCACCCGCCGCCTGCTGGTGGACAAGGTGCTGGACGCCGAGGGGGTACGCGAGGCGATCGCCGCGCAGGCCAAGCGCGACAACTCCAAGCCGGCCGATGCCTGGAAGAAGGCGCAGGGCTACGCCTGGGAGATCGCCGCCGACTACTCCAGCCCGGTGGTGCGCTCGGCCAGCTTCATGCTGACCCACGTCTGGAACCGCATCTACGCCGGCGTGCTGGTCCACCACCTGGACAAGTTCAAGCAGGCCGCGCCCGGGCACGAAGTGGTGTACGTGCCCAGCCACCGCAGCCACATGGACTACCTGCTGCTGAGCTACCTGCTGTACGACCGCGGCATCGTGCCGCCGCACATCGTGGCCGGCATCAACCTCAACCTGCCGGTGGTCGGCACCCTGCTGCGCAAGGGCGGCGCGTTCTTCATCCGCCGCTCGATCAAGGGCAATGCGCTGTATTCGGCGGTGCTCAGCGAGTACGTCGCGCAGCTGGTGGCCGGCGGCTATTCGATCGAGTACTTCGTCGAGGGCGGGCGCTCGCGCACCGGGCGCCTGCTGCAGCCCAAGGGCGGCATGATCTCGATGACCCTGCGCGCCTACCTGCGCCAGCCGCGCAAGCCGGTGCTGTTCCAGCCCATCTACATCGGCTACGAAAAGCTGATGGAAGGCGGCAGCTACCTGGACGAGCTGTCCGGCCGGCCGAAGGAAAGCGAGTCGATCTGGGCGCTGCTGTGGGGGATTCCCAAGGTGCTCAAGCAGAATTTCGGCCAGGTGGTGGTGAACTTCGGCGAGCCCATCGCACTCAACGACGTGCTGGCCGAGAAGGCCCCGGAGTGGAACGGCGAGCCGGTGAGCGAGGACGAGAAGCCGGCCTGGCTGTCGACCACCGTCGATACCCTGGCCGCGCAGATCCAGGTGCACATCAACGGCGCGGCCGACGTCAACCCGATCAACCTGCTGGCGCTGGCGCTGCTGTCCACGCCCAAGCACGCGATGGGCGAGTCCGACCTGATCGCGCAGATCGAGCTGTGCAAGAAGCTGCTGGTGGAGATGCCGTACTCGGACCGGGTCACGGTCACCCCGCATACCCCGGAGCGGATCATCGCCCACGCCGAGGAGATCAATGTCCTCACCCGGGTCAAGCACCCGCTCGGCGACGTGCTCAGCGTCAACGGCGACAACGCCGTGCTGCTCAGCTATTTCCGCAACAACGTGCTGCACCTGTTCACCGCGTCGTCGTGGGTGGCGTGCTGCTTCCAGAACAACCGCCGCATGAACCGCGCCAGCCTGCTGCGGCTGGGCCGCGGCCTGTACCCGTTCCTGCAGGCCGAACTGTTCCTGCCGTGGAGCGAGGACGAGTTCGCCGCGCGCATCGACCAGACCATCGACGTGTTCGTGCGCGAAGGGCTGCTGCAGCAGGTGGGCGAGGACGAGGGCGGGATGCTCGCGCGCAACACCGGGCAGACCGACGAGGTGTTCCGCCTGCGTGCCATCGGCCATTCGCTGCAGCAGGCGTTCGAGCGCTACTACATCGCCATCTCGGTGCTGGTGAAGAACGGTCCGGGCGTGCTGGGTGCGGCCGAACTGGAGAGCCTGTGCCAGCAGGCAGCGCAGCGCCTGAGCCTGCTCTATGCGCCGGCGGCGCCGGAATTCTTCGACCGCACCCTGTTCCGCGGTTTCATCCAGAAGATGCGCCAGCTGCGCCTGGTGTGGCCGGACGAGAACAGCAAGCTGCTGTTCGACGAACGCCTGGATGCCTGGGCCAAGGACGCCAAGTTCATCCTCGGCCGCGAGCTGCGGCACACCATCGAACGCGTCAGCCCGGAAGCGGTGAAGCCGGAGGCGCCGGCGGCGGGCTGAACCGCCGCCCGGAACGCTGCCGTGCCGGCAGCGCCGGCGGCACGCTTGGCCCGGTGCCGGGGACGCCACCGCCGACGCGCCGCATCCGGACGCCTGCCCAGGCGCGGAGGACTGCGGACCGCCCGCGCGTGCCGGCTCCGGAGCCCGTGGCAACCCTGGTGTCGGCTGCGGCGGTCCGGCTGCCCCGATGCCGGTGCGCTGCCCGCGGGCGGCCGCGGAACCGCGACGGCCTCAGGCCGGCTCGTCGGGAATCAGCAGGCTCTCCAGGCGGGTGATGCCGTCCTTGAGCTGCAGCTTGCGCCGCTTCAGGCGCTTGGCTTCCAGTTCGTCGTCCGGGTTGGCGGCCAGGCCGGCGATGCGCGCATCCAGCGCGGTGCTCGGCCCGCAGTTCGGCGATGCGCTGGTGCAGGTCGGCGGCGGGCGGCAGTGTGGACATGCCGCCAGCTTAGCGCCTCAGTGTGGCCAGTTCACGTACACCGGATTGCCCAGCATCAGCAGGCGTCCGTCGTCGCCGCGCACGTCCACCCGCAGCCAGTGGCGCTCGCCGTCGGCCTGCCAGCGCAGGCGTGCCCGGCGGCTGCCGTCCGCGTCCCGCGCCATCGCCGCGGGCTGGCGCCGGCCATCGACGATGAACTCCAGCCGCGCCGGATCCGGGTAGTCGAGTTCGGCCTCCAGCGTCGCCCACTGCCCGGCCTGCAGGGCCAGTGCCTGGCCCATGGCGGCGCGGCGGCCGTCGTCGGCCTGCAGCGACAGGTCCAGCCGGCTGCCGGCGACATTGGCCACGTCCACCACCACCCGGCCCTGGCGGATCGCCGCCAGGATCGCCTCGCGCGACAGTGCCTGGGCGTGCACCAGGGTGGCGGGCAGGCCGACCGGCGTGGTGCCGCCGTCGGCATCGGGATTGTGGCTGTCGCTGCCGCCGATGGCGGTCAGGCGCCGGCCCTGCTGCAGCTGCCGTTCCCAGAACCCGACGCCGGCGCGCGGGCCGTCGGCCTGGCCGGCGTTGACCACTTCCACGGCGGCGACGGCACCCATGTCCACCGGTGTCGCCGGCGTCCAGCCGCAGCCCATGCAGTCCTCGCCGGACGGCAGCGCCGGGTGGTTGATCGACAGCAGCGCGCCGCTGTCGTTGACCTGGCGCAGCAGCGGGTTCCAGTCGGGCAGGGTGTCGCCCAGCCGGAACGGCAGCGGGCCGTTCACGCCGAACACGTTGGCATGGCCCTGGAAGGTGGTCACCTCCATGCCGGGGATCAACAGCAGGCGGTCGAACCAGGGCTGGTGGCGCGCCAGCTCCTCCAGGTGCGAGACGGTGTTGTGCTCGGTGACGGCGACGAAGTCCAGGCCTTGGCGGACCGCCGCCTGCAGGCTGAGGAACAGCGGGCAGGGCACCTTGGCGCCCTGCTGGCTGCTGCAGCTGCCGTCGCTGTGGGTGCTGTGCATGTGCAGGTCGCCGCGGTACCAGCCCGCGGTGTCGCGCAGCACCAGCGGCGCCCGGTCCCGGCCGGCCTGCACGTCGGCCTCGTCCCAGAGGGTCACTTCGACGCGGTAGGGCGTCCGCACGGTGGCGCGGATGTTGGGAATGCCCAGCAGCACCTTCCAGCGGCCCGCCGGCAACGCGCCGGGCAGGTAGCCGCCACTGGCGTCGTAGCGCGATACGCTGATCGACCGCCGCGCGCCGCCGCTCCAGCCACGGAAGCCATGCGCGTCCAGCAGGCCCAGGTCGATGACGGTGCGTTCGCCGTCGCCGGCATGCTGCAGCGCGACCTCGACCCGGGCGGTGCCGGCCGGCACCTCGAAGGGCAGCTCCCGGTAGCGTTGATGGTCCGCGCCGGTCAGCGTGCCCTGCAGCTGCAGGGTCTGCGCGGCCTCGGCGCCGGTGCTGGCGGCCAGCGCCGCCAGCAGTGCGGGAAGCAGGGCGCGCATCAGAACCGGTACATCACGGCCAGGCGATAGTTGCGGCCCAGCAGCGGGCGCGCGATGAAGGCGTTGGCGCCGGCATCGCTGCTGGCCAGCTCGCCGGCGCGCGGGTTGCCCTCGGTCAGCCCCAGCGAGTTGGTGACGTTGTCGATGTAGCCGTAGATCGAGAAACGGTCGGTCAGCTCGTAGCGCGCGCTCAGGTTGAGCAGCTCGTAGGACGGCAGCCGCACCGAGTTGGCGGTGTCCACGTAGCGCGCGCCCTGGTGCTCGGCGGCGGCCTGCAGGCGCAGGCGCTGGTCGAGCAGGTTGACCCCGGCCACCACGCGCGCGCCCAGCTCCGGTACCCGGATCAGCTGGTTGCCGACGAAGTCGCGCAGCACCGGTGCGCCGTTGACCAGCTCGCTGTAGCGCAGGTCGCGGTACTGGGCGTCCTGCCAGGTGGCATTGACCCGCAGGTCGAACCAGTCGCTGGGGTACCAAGCGGTCTCCAGCTCCAGGCCGAAGGTGCGGGTGCTGGCATAGCCGGCTTCGCGGGTGGACACGCCGGTGTCGGGATTGAAGCGGTAGTTGCTGAAGCCGACGTTGTCGTACTTGGTGTAGAACGCGGTGGCGTAGGCGCTGAACACCGGGTTGGCGAACTTGAAGCCGACCTCGGCCAGGTCCATGGTCTGGGTGTCGGCGGCCTTGCCGTTGGCCGCGGCGCAGGCGGCCACGGTCTCGGCCGAGGTCGCGTCGCAGTTGTCGTTGCGGGTGATGTAGTTGCCCAGGCTGGGCAGGCGGAAGGCCGAGGTCCAGCGGCCGAACAGGCCCATGCTGTCGTTGAACTGCCAGTTGGCGCCGATCGACCAGCCCAGGTCGTCCGAGCTCAGGTCGTGGTTCACGTACAGGCCCGAGCCGGTCAGCATCTGCGAGGTGGCCAGGGTGCCGCCGTCGACGCTGCGGCGCACCTCGTTCCAGCCGCTGCTGCTGGCCTTCTCCCAGCGCAGGCCGCTGTCGATGCGCAGCTGGTCGTTCAGCTGCCACTCGTCGCTGATGTAGAAGGCGTGGGTCTTCTGTTCGCCGGAGGCGTTGTTCCATTCATAGCCGTAGCGCCACACGCCGTTGTCGCTGAGCGTCTCCAGCACCTGGCCATTGGCGTCCAGCGCCACCAGGTCGAGCAGGCCGGCATTGTGGGTCGCATCCATCAGCACCGAGGAGGAATAGCGGGTGTAGTCCTCCTTGGTCGAGGCCATGTAGTAGCCCAGGGTCAGGTTGTGCTGCTGGCTGCCCAGGTCGAAGCTGCGCATCAGCCGGGTGTCGCTGACGAACTCGCGCACCGGGATGTCCAGCCCGCGCAGGCCGCCGACCACCAGCAGGCCGTTGCCGTTCTGGTGGGCGGTGTCGAAGCCGCCGCTGCCGTTGACGTAGCGCAGGCCCAGCGCGGTGGCGCCCGGTACCGAGGCCAGCAGGCCCTGCTGGCCGTCCAGGAAGGTGGCGGCGGGCGCCAGCGAGTTCGGGAACACGCCGTTGCGGATGGTGTCGGTCTTGCTGAAGCGGGCCGACTGCGCCAGCTCCCAGCCGGCGCCCAGTTCGGTTTCCAGCTTCAGGGTCAGCTGGTCGCGCTTGACGTGGGTGCCCTCGGCGTTGTCGAAGTCCCAGCCGCGGCCGTCGGCGGTCTTCATCGACAGGTGGCGGGTCTCCGGGCCGGCCAGGGTGCCGTGGTTGCCGTCGAAGCCCGGCACCGCGCGGATGTCGCCGTTGCCGTTGGTGTACATCGGGATGCCCAGGTACAGCGCGACCCGGTCGTCCAGGTGCTTGGCGTCGATGCTGAAACGGCCACCCTCGAATTCCTTGGCCAGGTTGAGGCGGAACTGGCCGCCGTCGTTGCTGTTGAAGCCGGGGTCGCGCACGCCGTCCTCGACCCGATAGAAGCCGCCCAGCAGCAGCTTCCAGCCGTTGCCCAGCGGGCTGCCGTAGGCGAAGTCCAGGCGGTTCAGGCCGCTGTCGCCGACGGTGTACTTGAACACGCCGCTGGCGTCCTCGCCGACCTGGCGCGGGATGAAGTTGATCGCGCCGGCCGGGGCGTTGGAGTACATCACCGAGGCCGGGCCGCCGCGCACCACTTCGATGCGCTCGATGGTCTCGTCCAGGCGGAACGCCTGGTCGCCGTTGAGGTAGCCCAGCGCCGGGTCGTGCACCACCGGGATGCCGTCTTCCAGCAGGGTCACCGACCCGAAACCGTCGACCGGGATGCCGCGCGCGCGGATGTTGCCGCTGGCCTCGCCACCGGATGCCTCGACCCAGAAGCCCGGCACCGATTTCAATGCCTCGGTGACGCTGGTGGGCGCCTGCATGCGCAGCTGTTCTTCCTCGATGGTGGTGATCGAGTAGCTGGTCTCGGCCTTGGTGCGCACGCCGGTGCCGCTGCGGCCGGTGACGACCACCGTATCCAGGTCCTTGGCGGAGGCGGGTGTGGAGGCGGCGGCCTCGTCGGCCGAGGCCGTGGCGGGAACGAGGGCGGACAGCAGGAGCGCGTGGAACACGGCGCAGGCAAGACGGTTGTGGAGCACGGTGCGGCCTGTTGCGTGGCGGAGGGGACCGGCATGCTGTCATCGCGCCGTGACGGGCCGATGACGCTTTGTTGAAACCGCCGCGGCGTCGCTGGCCGACAGGCCAGCCGGTAGAATGCGGGCGATGAACGCCGTCATTTCCCTGCCCGATCCCGCGCCGCGCGCGCGCGATCCGCGCCCGGCCGGGCGCGACCACCACAAGCTGGCCAAGCGCCTGCGCCGCCAGGTCGGCCAGGCCATCGCCGACTTCGGCATGATCGAGGCCGGCGACAAGGTCATGGTCTGCCTGTCCGGTGGCAAGGACAGCTACACCCTGCTGGACATCCTGCTGCAGCTGCGCAGGAAGGCGCCGGTGCCGTTCGAGCTGGTGGCGGTGAACCTGGACCAGAAGCAGCCGGGGTTCCCCGAGCACGTGCTGCCGGAGTACCTGGCCGGGCTCGGCGTGGCGTACCAGATCATCGAACAGGACACCTATTCGGTGGTCAGCCGGGTGATCCCGGAAGGCAAGACCCTGTGTTCGCTGTGCTCGCGGCTGCGCCGCGGCGCGCTGTACAACCATGCGGAGGCCAACGGCTTCACCAAGATCGCGCTGGGCCACCACCGCGACGACAGGGTGGCCACGTTCTTCATGAACCTGTTCCACCACGCCAAGGTCGCCGGCATGCCGCCGAAGCTGCGCAGCGACGACGGCAGGCACGTGGTGATCCGCCCGCTGGCCTATGTGCGCGAGAGCGACATCATCGACTACGCAGCCGCGCGGCAGTACCCGATCATTCCCTGCAACCTGTGTGGCAGTCAGGAAAACCTGCAGCGCAGGCAGGTCGGACTGATGATGCAGCAGTGGGAAAAAGACCATCCCGGCCGCATCGAGCAGATCGCGCGCGCGCTGGGCGACATCCGTCCCTCGCAGATGGCCGACCCGTCGCTGTTCGACTTCAGGGCGCTGGGCCGGCGCGCCGACGCGCCGCTGCCCGACCTGCACGCCTGGCTGGGCGGCGACGGGCCGGCCGTGCCGGCCGCGGCGCATCCGCCCGGTGCCGGGGCGGACTGAATGAGGCCGCAGGCCACCCGTCGGCGGGTGGCGATGCGGTACCGTGGTCGTGGCGCGCCGCCCGTGCCCCGCCGCCCGGCCGCGCCGCGGTCCGCGGCGCCACCGCCCACCCCGCCTTCCGGGCGTTCCGGCCGCAGCGCCGGACCCCACCGCCGATCGCCTTCCGAAGGGCGACCGGCCCACCCATCCGTTCCTTTACCGGTCATGCCATGTTCTTCAAGAATCTCACCCTGTTCCGCTTTCCCACGTCGGTCGATTTCGCCGAGGTCGATACCCTGCTGCCCGAGGCCGTGCTCAAGCCGGTCGGCGCGCTGGAAATGAGCTCGCGCGGTTTCATCTCGCCCTTCGGGCGCGAGGAGAAGGCCCAGTTCTCGCACCGTATCGGCGACGCCCTGTGGCTGACCGTCGGCGGCGAAGAGAAGATCCTGCCCGGCGCGGTGGTCAACGACCTGCTGGCGCGCAAGCTGGAGGAGATCGAGGAGAAGGAAGGCCGCAAGCCCGGCGGCCGCGAACGCAAGCGGATGAAGGACGAGCTGCTGCATGAACTGCTGCCGCGCGCCTTCGTCAAGAGCTCGCGCACCGACGCCTTCCTCGACCTGCAGCACGGCTACGTGGCGGTGGACAGCTCCAGCCGCAAGACCGGCGAGAACGTGATGAGCGACATCCGCGGATTGCTGGGCAGCTTCCCGGCGATGCCGCTGAACGCCGAGGTCGCGCCACGCGCGATCCTGACCGCGTGGATCGCCGGCGAACCGCTGCCCGAGGGCCTGAGCCTGGGCGAGGAATGCGAGATGAAGGACCCGGTGGAGGGAGGCGCGGTGGTCAAGTGCCAGCACCAGGAACTGCGCTGCGACGAGATCGACAAGCACCTGGACGCCGGCAAGCAGGTCACCAAGCTGGCGCTGGTGTTCGAGGACAACCTGTCCTTCGTGCTCGGCGACGACCTGATCGTGCGCAAGCTCAAGTTCCTCGACGGCGCATTGGACCAGCTCGAACACATCGACGAGGACGGCCGCCGCGCCGAACTGGATGCGCGCTTCGCGCTGCAGAGCGGTGAGATCCGACGGTTGTTCCTGCTGCTCGAGCAGGCCTTCAAGCTGAGCAAGGCCGACAGCTGAACCAGGAATTGCCTGACCCGGATCGCGCGCGGCGCAGGGACTATGCTGGTGCCATGCAGCGTCTCTTCCGTCGCCCGTCCGCTCCCGCCACGCCGGTGATCCAGCGCGATACCGTGCGCCTGCGCCTGGACGGAGCCGAAATCGACGTGCTGCGCGTGCGCGATCCGCGTGCGCGCCGGCTCAAGCTCAGCGTCGACGAGCGGGGCGCACGGCTGACCTTGCCGCTGCGCGCGAGCCTGGCTGCCGGCGAGCGCTTCCTGCACGCCAACCGGCAATGGCTGCAGCAGCAGCTCGCGCACTTCGACGGCGACGGCCTGCTGGCGCCGCCGCTGGTGCCGCAGCAGCCGGGCGCGCTGCCGCTGCGCGGTGCGCTGCTGCCGGTACGCTGGCAGGACGGCCGCTTCACCCGCATCGACGTGGATGCCGGCGGCGCCTGCATCCAGCTGTCCGCGCGTGCCGGCGACGCCTCGCTGCGGCGGGTGCTGCGCGAGTTCTACGAGGCGCAGATGCGGGCCGACATCGGCCGCTGGCTGCCCGGCTACCTCCCGGGGCTGCCGCGCGCGCCGGCGCGGCTGCGGCTGAAGGTGATGTCCTCGCAGTGGGGATCGCTGGCGCCGGACGGCGCGCTGGCGCTGGACCTGGCATTGGCGCTGGCCCGCCCGCCGGCATTCGAGTACGTGCTGGTGCACGAGCTCTGCCACCTGCTGCAGGCCAATCATTCCCCGGCCTTCTGGGCCGAGGTGGAAGCGCGTTTCCCGCACTGGCGGCAGGAGCGCGACTACCTGCGCGAGGAAGGCCGGCGGCTCAAGGCGACCCTGCGACAGCTGCTGCAGCCCTGAGCGGGCGCACCGCCCGTCGCCCTGCTCCGCGGGCGCCTTCCTGCGGCCCCGCCGAGCGCCCGCGCAGGCAATGGCGCGCTGCCCGCTCCGCTCCCGTCGCCTGCATGCCGATCCCCCTGTAGCGCGGGGCCCTGCCCCGCTGGCGCCGTCCCGTGACGCCCCATCCGCCCTCCCCGGGAGGTCTGCTCTGGGGCGGAAGCGTCTCCCGCCACGCGCGCCGGGTGCGGCCATGCACCGGCGCCCGGGAGGCTGTGGAGCGTTCCGGGGAGCTACAGCGCCGGCAGGAAGCCGCGGATCAGCGCCGCCACGGCATCGGCCTGGTCCATGTGCAGGTGGTGGCCGCCGGGCAGGGTGTGCAGGCGGCCGTGGCGCAACCGCGCCGCGCGCTGGCTGCGTTCCGGTTCCGGGAAATACGCCTGTGCCGGCGTGGCGTAGATCACCTGCGCCGGGCAGGTGATGGCGTCGAGCACATCGAGCACCTGTGCCTCGGTCATGCGCACCGCGGTCGGCAGCATCAACCGGGGGTCGCTGGACCAGCTCCAGCCCCCCTCGACCGCGCGCACGCCGCGCTCGACCAGCAGCCGCGCCGAAGCCTCGTCGAGCTGGTTGGCCTGCATGCGCGCACGCACCGGGGCGGCGAGGTCGTTGAACACCCGCAGCTGCTTGCCGCCGGCGGCGGCCAGGGCCGCCACATGCGCGCGCAACCGGGAAACGGTTTCCGTGGCCGGTGCCGCCAGTCCACCGAGGGCTTCGATGGCGATCAGCCCCTGGATCCGCTGCGGGGCCACCGCGGCCACCAGGCTGGCGATGCCGGCACCCATCGAATGGCCCAGCAGCACGCACCGCTCCCAGTCGAGCGCGTCCATGATGGCCAGGACCTGCGCGACCGCCTGCGGCAGCGCATAGGACGCGCCGGCGGGCAGGTGCGCGCTCAGGCCGTGCCCGGGCAGGTCGACCAGCGCCCAGTCCGGCTCCGGCAGTGCCGCGGCCAGCGGCAGGAAGCTGGCGGCATTGTCCAGCCAGCCGTGCAGGGCCAGCACCGGCAGCCCGCCGCGGGTGCCGGCACGCATCCCGGCCACCCGCAGCCCGCCCGCGTCCAGCACGAACGGCGTGGTCACGCCGGGTGCGCCGCGGCCAGCGCGGCCAGTGCGCGGGCGTGGGCCGGCGTGTCGTTCAGGCAGGGGATGTAGCGCAGGGCCGCGCCGCGTTCGGCGACCGTCGCCGCGAAGCCCATCGCCACTTCCTCCAGTGTTTCCAGGCAGTCGGTGGCGAACCCGGGGCAGACCACGTCGAGGGTCTTCGCGCCGCCCTCGGCCAGCGCCCACAGGGTGGGCTCGGCATACGGCTGCAGCCAGCGTTCGCGCCCGAAGCGCGACTGGTAGGTCAGCCGCCAGGCGCTCTCGTCCAGCTCCAGCGCGGCGGCGATGGCCCGCGCGCTGGCCTCGCAGCGCCGCGGATAGGGGTCGCCGGCGTCGGCCAGGCGCTGCGGGATGCCGTGGAAGGAGAACACCAGGACCTCGCCACGGCCATGCCGCTGCCAGTGGTCGCGGATCGTGTCGGCCACCGCCGCAACCCAGTGCGGATCGTCGGCGTAGTCGCGTACGGTGTGCACGGCCACCCCGGGGTGGCGTCCGGACCACTGCCGCACCTGGTCCTCGACCGAGGCGGTGGTGGTGGTGGAGTACTGCGGATACAGCGGCAGCACCACGATGCGCCGGGCGCCGTCCCCGGCGAGCGCATCCAGTGCCGGCAGCAGTGCCGGCTGCCCGTAGCGCATGGCCTCGCGCACCTGCCACTGCGGCAGTTCGCGGGCGATGTTCGCGACCAGCCGCCGGGTATGGATCGCCAGCGGCGAGCCTTCCGGCAGCCATACCTGCGCGTACTTCTGCGCCGAACGGCCGCTGCGCAACGGCAGGATCAGTCCGTGCAGCAGGGGTTTCCAGAGCAGCGGCGGGATCGAGACCACGCGGGGATCGCCGAGGAACTCGGCCAGATAACGCCGCACCGCGCCGGCGGTGGGTGTCTCGGGCGTGCCTAGGTTGACCGCGAGCAGGGCGGTGGGTGCGTCGGACATGGCGCCATTCTCGCAGGTGCGGGCCGGGGTGAGAATCCGCGCCGTCGTCGCCGCGGCCGGCGGACGCCGGCCGGCGGCACCGGTACGCGGTGTTCCGGTGCCGTGCGGCGTTTCCACCACGTTCATCGCGCCGCTTCTAATTTGCCGAGCTTGCCGTATCTTTCCGTGCATCGACCTGTGGAGTCCGCCATGCGCCGCCTGCCGTATCTCGCCCTGCTGTTGACCGCCAGCCTGCTCCCCGTCCTCGCCGTGGCCGGCCCGCAGCAGGACCAGCGCGCCCGCAACGCGGTGCGGGTGCTGGGCGAAATCCAGGAGATCCCCGAGCAGGGCATCCCCGACAAGCTGCTCGACGAGGGCCGCGCGATCATCGTCATTCCCGACACCATCAAGGCCGGCCTGGTCATCGGCGGCCGCCGCGGGCACGGGCTGATGTCGGTCAAGACCCCCGACGGCGCCTGGTCCAACCCGGTGTTCGTCAAGCTCACCGGCGGCAGCATCGGGTTCCAGGCCGGGGTGCAGTCCTCCGACGTGATCCTGGTGTTCCGTAACAGCCGCAGCCTGGACAACATCGTCAACGGCAAGTTCACCCTCGGCGCCGATGCCGGCGTGGCCGCCGGTCCGGTCGGCCGCAACGCCGCCGCCGCCACCGACGGCCAGCTCAAGGCCGAGATCTGGTCGTGGTCGCGCGCGCGCGGGCTGTTCGCCGGCGTGGCCCTGGACGGCGCGGTGCTGTCGATCGACGACGCCGCCAACCTCGACGCCTACGGGCAAGGCACCACGCCGCGGATGATCATCGAAGGCCGCCTGACCGCCGCCCCGTCCAGCGACGTGGTGGCGTTCCGCGACCGGCTCGAGGAATCGACCTATGCCGCCCGCGAGAAGCGCGGCACCCAGGGGGCCGCCGCCGCGGCGCCGGCCACCGGTGCGCGCACCGAGGCGGTGGCCGTGCCGCCGCTCCCGGCCCCGGCCGATACCGCGACCACCGCACCGCTGCAGCCGGCGTCCACCGAGAGCGTTCCGCAGCAGGGCTTCCAGCCGGTATCCGATGACGAGATCCGCACCGAAACGCTGGACGACGGCCACTGAGGACTGACCTTCGGCACGGCGCTGGGGGAGGGCGGGGTGCGTTATGCTCGGCTTTCTCCCCACAGACAACGCGAGCGGATCATGGGCAGTTTCAGCTTGTGGCACTGGTTGGTCGTGCTGGTCATCGTGCTGCTGGTGTTCGGCACCAAGAAATTGACCAGCGGCGCCAAGGATCTTGGCAGCGCGGTCAAGGAGTTCAAGAAGGGCATGCGCGAGGACGACGAGGCGCCGCCGGCGCGGCTGGACGATGCCTCGCGCACCGCCGGCAGCCGCCGCGAGGAGCAGCCGTCCGAGCACGACCGCCCGTCCCGCTGACCGGGCGGGCGCGCGCGTGTTCGACGTCGGTTTCAGCGAGCTGCTGCTGATCGCGGTGGTGGCGCTGGTGGTCCTGGGTCCCGAACGGCTGCCGAAGGCGGCCCGTTTCGCCGGCCTGTGGGTGCGCCGCGCGCGCCGGCAATGGGATTCGGTGAAGCAGGAGCTCGAACGCGAACTGGAAGCCGAGGACCTCAAGCGCAGCCTGCAGGACGTGCAGCGCTCGGTGCAGCAGGCCGGCGACGGGCTGCGCGAACAGGCGCGCCAGGTGCAGGCGGCCGCCGATACCCTCCAGCGCGACGTCGCGCGGACGCCGGAAGCGGACGCCGCGGCCTCCGCGGTGGACCCCGGCGATGCGCCCGCGGAGCCGGCGCCCTCCGCTGAGGCTGGGCCGGCGCCCTCCGGCACCGGGCAGACACCGGAGCCGCCGCGATGAGTGCCGATTTCACCGAGAGCCCGCTGATCGAGCACCTGATCGAGCTGCGCGCGCGCCTGGTGCGCGGCCTGCTCGGCCTGGGCGCGGTGCTGCTGGCGCTGCTGCCGTTCTCGCGCGCGCTGTACTCGCACCTGGCCATGCCGCTGATATCGCAGCTGCCGGCCGGGCAGTCGATGATCGCCACCAACCCGGCCGGCGCGTTCTTCGCGCCGCTCAAGCTCACCTTTTTCAGCGCGGTGTTCCTGGCCGCGCCCTGGCTGCTGTACCAGGTCTGGGCCTTCGTGGCGCCCGGGCTGTACGCGCGCGAGAAGCGGCTGGCGATGCCGCTGCTGGGATCGGCGGTGGCGCTGTTCTACATCGGCTGCGCGTTCGCCTACTTCCTGGTGCTGCCGGCGGTGTTCCACTTCCTGACCACGTTCCGCCCCGATGTCATCGCGATCACCCCCGATGCCAACGCCTACCTGGATTTCGTGCTGGCGATCTTCTTCGCCTTCGGCGCCAGCTTCGAGCTGCCGGTGGCGATGGTGATCCTGGTGCTGCTGGGCTGGGTGTCGCCGCAGCAGCTGCGCGAGGGCCGCGGCTACGCGGTCGTGGGCATCTTCGTGGTGGCGGCGGTGCTGACGCCGCCGGACGTGGTGTCGCAGCTGATGCTGGCCATTCCGATGTGCATCCTCTACGAACTGGGCCTGCATGCCGCGCGCTGGCTGGCGCCCCGTGACCAGGACCGCACCGCTGCACCCTGAATGGGCGTGAAGGCGCGTACAGGCGGTGTGCGTTACCTTTCCGGCGGACTCCGGTCCGCGCGGCGGTGCAGGCACGGTGGCCGGCAGCCAGGGGGTGGCCCATGACGCAGAAAAAAGACAGCTGGATCAGCAATATTTCGTTGATGGGCAAGATGCTGGCGGCATTCGCGCTCATCTTCCTGTGTTTCCTCGCCACCAGCATCGTCAGCTACCGGACGTCCGGACAGGACGATGCCGCGCGCCGCCGCGAAGGGCAGCGGATCGAGGTGGTGCGCCAGGTGGAGTACGCCGTCCAGGCGGTCCGGCTGCAGCAGATCGCCGCCCGCAACTACCTGCTGGGCGACGGTGAGCAGGAACTGCGGACGCTGCAGGCCCAGAGCCGGCAGCGCGACGCCGCGCTCGAAGCGGCCCTGGCGGCCGTGGCCGGAGGGAACGGCGATACCGCGCAGCGCGAGCGTCTGCAGCAGGTCCAGGCGCAGGCGGCGGCCTGGGACAAGGAGGCACTGGACGTGCTGGGCACGGCCAGCGCGGACACGACGCCGCTGCAGCGGCTGCATGCGATCAGCAGCGGCGGCCAGGGCAACGCGCTGGCCGAGACCCTGGACGGCATCTACGACACGGAGCTGGCGATCCTGCTCGACGAGCGCGGGCAGATGAGCCGCTGGATCGGCCTGGCCCACCGGCTGTCGCTGGCGCTGCTGGTCGCCGGCTTCCTGATCATCCTGTGCACCCTGTGGATGGTGTCGCGGCTGGTGGTGTCGCCGATCAACCGCCTCACCGACAAGATGACCCGCCTGTCTAACGGCGAGCTGGACGTGGAGATCAGCGGCCTCGGCCGCGGCGACGAGATCGGCGCCATCGCCCGCGCGCTGGAGGTGTTCCGGCACAACTCGGTGACGTCGCGCGACGAGACCTGGGTCAAGCTCAGCGCCGGCGAGGTCGGCGCCCTGCTGCAGGCGGCGGCGACCTCGGACGCGTATGCGCAGGCGCTGGTATCGCAGATCGCGCCGCGGATCGATGCGCCCATCGGCGTGTTCTTCGCCTGGGACGAGGACGAAAAGGTGCTGAGCCTGCAGGGCAGCTACGGGTTCCAGCGCCGCAAGCACCTGGGCCTGCGCTATGCGCTGGGCGAGGGGCTGATCGGCCAGGCCGCGCTGGAGCGCAAGCGCATCAGCGTGCAGCACGTGCCGGACGGCTTCTTCGGCGTGCATTCGGGCCTCGGCGAAGCCCAGCCGAACATGCTGGTGGCGGTGCCGCTGCTGCTCAAGGGCCGGCTGCTGGGCGTGCTGGAATTCGGCACCTTCGGCCAGTTCAGCGCGGCCCAGGAGGCCTTCCTGGACAGCCTGCTGCCGTCCACCGCGCTGGGCCTGGACAACATCCACCGTGCCGAGCAGACCCAGGCGCTGCTGGAGCACACGCAGGCCCAGGCCGAGGAGCTGCAGCGCTCCCAGGTGGCGCTGCAGGCGCAGGAGGAGGAGCTGCGCGCGACCAATGAAGAGCTCCAGGGCAAGACGGTGGAGCTGGAGGAGCATGCGCAGCGCCTGTCGGCCTCCGAAGAGGAGCTGCGGGTGCAGGCCGAGGAGCTGCAGGCGTCCAACGAGGAGCTGCGCCAGAAGACCGAGGTGCTCAACGAGCAGAAGGACGTGCTGCAGGTGCTGCAGCGCGAGACCGAGCTCAAGGCCCACGAACTGGCACGCGCCAGCCAGTACAAGACCGACTTCCTGGCCAACATGTCGCACGAGCTGCGCACGCCGCTCAACAGCCTGCTGATCCTGTCCAAGGAGCTGGCGGAGAACGAAAGCGGCCACCTGGACGAGGAGGAGGTCGAGGCGGCGGCGGTGATCCACGACTCCGGCTCGAACCTGCTGCGCCTGATCAACGACATCCTCGATCTGTCCAAGATCGAGGCCGGCAAGATGGATGTCCACCGCGAGGAAGTGCAGGTGGAGGCGATCACCCGCGAGGTGATGCGCCACTTCCGGCACATGGCGGTGGAGAGCCGGCTGGAGTTCGCCATCGATGTCGATCCGCAGCTTCCCGAGGCGCTGGTCACCGACCGCTCCAAGCTGCAGCAGATCCTCAACAACCTGCTCGGCAACGCCTTCAAGTTCACCCGCGAAGGCACGGTGACGCTGCGCCTGGATGCCGCCGACGCGGCCCTGCTCAACCGGGTCGGCGCCGCCGCCGGCCAGCCGCACATGGCGGTGACGGTGGCCGACACCGGCATCGGCATCCCCGCCGAGCGCCTGGATTCGATCTTCGAGGCGTTCGAGCAGATCGATTCCGGCACCAGCCGGCATTACGGCGGCAGCGGTCTGGGCCTGGCCATCGCGCGGCGGCTGGCCCAGCTGCTGGACGGCCACCTGGTGGCCGACAGCGAGCCCGGGCGCGGCAGCCGCTTCACCCTGGTGTTGCCGCTGTCGCCGCTGCGCGCACGCGCGGCGCTGCAGGCCCCGGCGGCGGAAGCGGCCGCGCCGCCGCCGCGCGCGAAGCCGGTCGCGCGGGCGCTCGCCGCGCCGCTGATCGACTGGATTCCCGACGACCGCCAGGCCATCGCCGCGGGCGAGTCGGTGATCCTCACCATCGAGGACGATCCCGCGTTCGCGCGCATCCTGGTCGACCTGATCCGCCGCAAGGGCCACCGCGCGCTGGCCGCGGCCGACGGCGAGAGCGGCCTGGAGCTCGCGCGCCGCTACCGGCCCACCGGCATCCTCCTCGACGTGATGCTGCCGGGCATGGACGGCTGGTCGGTGCTGCAGCACCTCAAGCACGATCCGGCGACCGCGGCGATCCCGGTGCACTTCATCTCCGCGGTGGACGAGGCCGCCAAGGGCGTGGCGCTGGGCGCGGTCGGCTACCTGACCAAGCCGGTCGACCGCAAGGCGCTGATCGCCGCCTTCGACCACCTGCTGGAGGTCGCCGGCAAGATCGTCCGCAAGCTGCTGCTGGTCGACGACGACGACGATTCGCGGCTGGCGCTGACGCGGCTGCTGCAGGCCGACAACGTCGAGATCGACCAGGTCGCCTCGGGCGAGGAGGCGCTGGCGCGCATCGCCAGCCACAGCTACGACTGCATCGTGCTCGACCTGAACCTGGGCGGCATTTCCGGGATCGAGTTCCTGGAGAAGGCGGCGAACCTGGTCGCGGTACCGCCGGTGGTGATCTATTCCGCCCAGGAGCTCAGCCGCGAGGACAGCCTGCAGCTGCGCCAGTACACCGACAGCATCGTGATCAAGGGCAAGCGCTCGCCCGAGCGCCTGCTCGACGAGGTCAGCCTGTTCCTGCACAGCATCGGCTCGCGCGGCGCCGGCGCCACGCCCACCGACGACACCCAGCTGGCCGGGCGCACGCTGCTGCTGGTGGACGACGACATGCGCAACCTGTTCGCGCTGTCCAAGTCGCTGCGCGCCCGCGGCATGACCGTGGTGCTGGCCCAGGACGGCTACAAGGCGCTGCAGCAGCTGCAGGAGAACGCCGGCATCGAGCTGGTGCTGATGGACATCATGATGCCGGGCATGGACGGCTACGAGACCATCCGCGAGATCCGCAAGCAGCCGCGGTGGGGCAGCCTGCCGATCATCGCGGTGACGGCCAAGGCCATGCACGGCGACCGCGACAAGTGCCTGGATGCGGGAGCCAACGACTACCTCGCCAAGCCGGTGGACCTGGACCGGCTGTTGTCGATGATGCGCGTATGGCTGCAAAAGTAGGCGCCGCCCTCCCGCGCAACGGCGAGGACATCGACGACATCGAGGTCGATGCCTTCGTCCAGGCCATGGCGCGGCGCCATGGCTACGATTTCAGCGGCTATGCGCCGGCCTCGCTGCGCCGCCGCGTGCTGGCCCTGGCGCAGTCGATGGAACTGGCGCACGTGGGCGAGCTGACCGCGCGGGTGCTGCGCGACGACGCCCTGGTGCCGGCGGTGATCGCGCGGCTGTCGGTGCCGGTCTCGGAGATGTTCCGCAACCCGTCGGTGTTCCGCCGGCTGCGCGACGAGGTGTTCCCGGTGCTGGCCTCCCATCCGCACATCAACATCTGGCAGGCCGGCTGCGCGCACGGGCAGGAGGTGTACTCGCTGGCGATCCTGCTCAAGGAGGCCGGGTTGTACGAGCGCTGCCAGATCTACGCTACCGACTTCAGCGACGAGGCCCTGGCCCGGGCCCAGGAAGGCATCTTCCCGATCCGCGACGCGCGGCTGTACTCGGAGAACTACCTGGCCGCCGGCGGCCGCCACACGCTGTCCGACTACTACCATGCGCGCTACGACTTCATGAAGCTGGACGAGAGCCTGAAGAAGCGCGTGACCTTCGCCAACCACAACCTGGTGTGCGACGGGGTGTTCTGCGAGGCGCAGCTGATCCTGTGCCGCAATGTCCTGATCTACTTCTCCGATTCGCTGCAGGACCGCGTGCTCGGCCTGTTCCGCGACAGCCTGGCCCGCGGCGGCGTGCTGTGCCTGGGCAACCGCGAGTCGATCCGCTTCGCGCCCAGCGCCCGCGACTTCGTCCCCATCGATGCCGAGCTGCGCCTGTACCGCCATGCCGGAGGCTGGGCGTGAGCGGCACGCCGCCACCGCCACGGGCGGTCGTGGTCGGCTGTTCGGCCGGCGGGCTGGCGGCGCTGCAGCAGCTGCTGGGCGGCCTGGCGCGGCCGCTGCCGGCGCCGATGGTGGTGGTCTGCCACAGCGGTTCGGAGGACATGCGCCTGTTCTGCGAGCTGCTGGCCGCGCGCAGCGGCCTGCCGGTCGGCGAGGCCGAGGAGCGCTGCGTGCCGCAGCCGGGCCATGTCTACGTGGCGCCGTCCGGCTACCACCTGCTGTTCGAGCGCGACCGCCGGTTCGCGCTCAGCGTCGATCCGCGGGTGGCGTTCTCCCGGCCGTCGGTGGACGTGCTGTTCGAGTCGGCCGCCGAGGCCTGGCACGACCGCCTGCTGGCGGTGCTGCTCACCGGCGCCAACGCCGACGGCGCGCAGGGCTGCCGGCGGATCCGCGCGGCCGGCGGCCGCGTGATCGTGGAAGACCCGCGCACCGCGCAGGCGCCGGCCATGCCGGCCGCCACCCTTGAACTGGCGGGCGCCGACCACTGCCTGCCGCTGGCGGACATCCCCGCCCTGCTGGAGTCGCTATGTCCATGACCGTGCCGGCGGTTCCGCCGCGTCCGAAAATCCTCGCCGTCGACGACAACCCCGCCAACCTGTTGGTGATCCGCCGCGTGCTCGCCAAGCTCGACGTGGACGTGGTCGAGGCCGCCTCGGGCAACGACGCCCTCAGGGCCACGCTGGACGCGGAGTTCGCGCTGATCCTGCTGGACGTCTACATGCCGGACATCAACGGCTTCGAGGTCGCCGAGATCCTCTCGCAGGAGGAGGGCACGCGGCAGACGCCGATCATCTTCGTCACCGCCACCTACGCCGACGACGTCTACCGCCTCAAGGGCTACGGCTTCGGCGCGGTCGACTACATGGCCAAGCCGCTGGACACCACCATCCTGCTGTCCAAGGTGCAGGTGTTCCTGGACCTGTACCGCCACCGTGTCGCCCTGCGCGACGCCCTGCACGAACTGTCCGAGCGCAACCGCCAGCTGGAGATCGAGATCGAACAGCGCCGGCAGATGGAGCAGGAGATGCGCCACCTGGCGATGCACGACATGCTCACCGGGCTGCCGAACCGCGCCCTGTTCATGGACCGCCTGCAGAACGCCTACCACCGCACGGCGCGCAGCGGCGGCAAGTTCGCGCTGATCTACGTCGATGTGGACGGCTTCAAGGGAGTGAACGACACCTGGGGCCACGCCGCGGGCGACGCGCTGCTGGTGGAGTTGGCGGGCCGGCTGCGCAGCGCGCTGCGCGACAACGACACCGTCGCCCGCCTCGGCGGCGACGAATTCGCGCTGGTGATGGAGGACCTGGAGGACCTGGAAGCGGCACGTCGGCGGCTGGAGGATGTGCGTGTCTGCCTGGAGGCGCCGATGGTCCACCGCGGCGATGGCGACGCCATCGAACTGGCGATCGCCGCCAGCATCGGCCTGGCCACCTTCCCCGAGGACGGTGCCGAGGTCGACGCGCTGCTGCATGCCGCCGACCAGGCGATGTACTTGGTCAAGCGCGCCCGCGGCCGCTGAGCCGGCGGGCGCCGCGGTTCAGGCTTCCAGCACCGTGCCGGGAGCGGGGGCGGGCGGGACGCCGCCGGCCGGGCCGAGCATCTGCTTCCAGGCCGCGTAGACCGAGCCGGCGAAGACCGGCATCAGCACTGCCATCAACAGCAGCTGTGCCACCGCCATGGCCGCGGCCTGGCCGGCGATCAGGCCGATGACCGCCGCGGCGATCACCACCGCGAAGTAGATGGCGAAGATCGCGATGAACGCCAGCACGAAGAACACCAGCATCGCCGGCAGGTTGCGCAGGCTCGAGCGCAGGCTGCGGCGCAGCGCATGCCAGCCGCCGGCCCGCTGGAACATCACCTGCGGCGGCATCACGAACAGCGCCAGGGTGACCGCGGCGAAGCTGGCCATCAGCAGCAGCAGCCACAGCAGGATGCGCGCGGCCGGCAGGGTCGCCACCAGCGCCTCGATCTGCGCCGGATCCGGCTGTGCGCCGGAGCGGCTGATCTCGTTGAACCGGAGCATCACCTCGGACAGCCGCTGCAGGCCGTCGGTGCCGACCAGCACCAGCAGCAGCGCACCCAGCAGCAGCGCCGCCACCACCTGCGGCAGCAGTGCCACCAGCAGGTGCGGGGCACGGCCCTCGCGGACGCCTTCGAGCAGGTGCACCGGCCGCGCCGTGCGGCCCTGGTCCACTTCCCGTACCGCCCACAGCAGCCCGCCCATGAACAGCGGGCCGGCCAGCAGCAACAGCAACTGCACCAGCGGCGCCAGTGGCGGCACCAGCATCGACAGCGACAGCACCAGCGAGGTGCCGATTCCCCACAGGATGCCCAGCGCGCCCAGCGCCATCGGCGCACGCCTGAACAGGCCGAACCCGGTCAGCAGCCATTCCGCGCCGGCGGAGGCCGGCACCTTGCGAATATCGCCCATTGCAGTTCCGAAGAGGGGGAGCACCGGCCACGCTGCCGGCGTGGGCGGATTATCGCCCGAACCCGGGTGACGGGCGAGCCGCGGCCGCGGGACCGTGCATTCCAGCGCACGCCGTGGCCGGCGTGCGCTCAGGCGGCGCGGGCGTGGTGCACGAAGCGCCGCAGCAGGCGCCGGGCCTCGGGGGCCGCACTCACCTCGCGCGCGACCCGGCGCGCGCAGCCGCCATGGCGTGCGATGCAGTCCGCGCGGGCACGGACATAGCCGCGCATGTGGTGGGTGGCGAATTCCGGATGGAACTGCAGGCCCCATGCCTGCGTGCCCCAGCGGAACGCATGGCAGTTGTCCTGGGCCGAACGGGCCAGCACCGTGGCGCCTTCGGGGGCGCGCAGCACGGTCTGCAGGTGGGTGGCCTGCGCGGCGAAGCTGGCCGGCAGCCCGGCGAACAGCGGGTCGCCGGCGGCGGCGGGCTCCAAGTCGAGGCGGATGGTGCCCGACTCGCGTCCGGCCGGGTTGTAGTCCACCTGCCCCCCCAGGGCATGCGCCAGGAGCTGGTGGCCGTAGCAGATGCCCAGCAGCGGCAGCCCGGCGTGCGCGGCCTCGCGCAGCCAGTCGGCGCTGCGTTCGCTCCAGTCGGCGCGGTCGGTGACATAGGCGGCCGAGCCGGTGACGATCGCCGCGGCGAAACGGCCGCGGTCGGGCAGCGGTTCGCCCTGCTGGACGTCGACCACCACGGTCTGCGCCGGCGCCAGGCCGGCGGCGACGCGGATCCAGTGCGGGAAGCGGCCGTAGCGGCGCAGGCCGGGGAACGGTTGCCCGGTTTCGATGATGAGGAACGGCAGAGCGGTCATTGCGCGGTGTGGGGGCGGAGGATGCGGGGCGATTGTAGGCAGCCCCCGCCCGCCCCCTTCAAGCCGTCGCCGGCCGCTGCGGCGGGCATGGCGGTCGACCGGCCCCGGCCGCGCCGACCGCCGCGGCCGCGGGTCGGCGCCCGCCGCGCCAGTGCTGGCGGGCGTTCGCGGGGTTTTCCGGTGTCCGCGGCGTGCGCCGCCAGGGTCGCCGAGTGCATGCGCCGCGGCATGAGCTGATGCCGCATCGCCATCACCGGCGGCCTGCCTGGCGGCCCTGGCGGCGCTCCCGCGCGGCCCGGCAACGGCCCCTCGCTATACTAGCGGGCTCCTCCGTACGGCCCAGGCAGCATGTCCGCGACTCCCACCGTTCCCATCACTTTCCAGGGCATGATCCAGACCCTCAACGACTACTGGGCGAAGCAGGGCTGCGTGCTGATCCAGCCGCTGGACCTGGAAGTGGGCGCCGGCACCTTCCACCCGGCCACCTTCCTGCGCTCGATCGGCCCGGAAAGCTGGAATGCCGCGTACGTGCAGCCCAGCCGCCGTCCCACCGACGGCCGCTACGGCGAGAATCCCAACCGCCTGCAGCGCTACTACCAGTACCAGGTGGCGATGAAGCCGAGCCCGGACAACATCCAGCAGCTGTACCTGGACTCGCTCAAGGCGCTGGGCATCGACCCGCTGGTGCATGACCTGCGCTTCGTCGAGGACAACTGGGAATCGCCGACCCTGGGCGCCTGGGGCCTGGGCTGGGAAGTCTGGCTCAACGGCATGGAGGTCACCCAGTTCACCTACTTCCAGCAGGCCGGCGGCCTGGAGTGCCGCCCGGTGCTGGGCGAGATCACCTACGGCCTGGAGCGGCTGTGCATGTACCTGCAGAACTGCGACAACGTCTACGACCTGGTGTGGACCTACGGCCCGGACGGCGCCGCGGTCACCTACGGCGACGTCTACCACCAGAACGAGGTGGAGCAGAGCACCTACAACTTCGAGCACGCCGACGTGGCCGAGATGTTCCACCGCTTCGATGCCTGCGAGAAGGAAGCGCAGGCGCTGGTCGAGGCCGGCCTGCCGCTGCCGGCCTATGAGCAGGTCTGCAAGGCCTCGCATTCGTTCAACCTGCTCGACGCGCGCCGCGCCATCTCGGTGACCGAGCGCCAGCGCTACATCCTGCGCGTGCGCGCGCTGGCCCAGGCCGTGGCCAGGCTGTACGAGGCCAAGCGCCTGGAGGCCGTGGCCGCCAAGGAGGTGCGGGCATGAGCATGCAGCCGCTGCTGATCGAACTGGGCGTGGAGGAGCTGCCGGTCAAGGCGCTGCCGGGCCTGGCGCAGGCCTTCTTCGAGGGCGTGATCGACGGACTGGGCAAGCGCGGCATCGCCGTCGAGCGCGGCGACGCCAAGCCGTTGTCCACCCCGCGCCGCCTGGCGGTGCTGCTGCCGGGCGTGGAAACCGAGCAGCCCGAACAGCATTCGGAGGTGTTCGGCCCGTACCTGAACATCGCGCTGGACGCCAACGGCGCGCCGACCAGGGCGCTGCAGGGCTTCGCCGCCAAGGCCGGCATCGACTGGACCGCACTGGAGCGCACCACCGACGCCAAGGGCGAGCGCTTCGTGCTGCGCTCGGTCGTGCCGGGAGCCAGGACCGCCGCGCTGCTGCCGGAGATCCTGCGCGAGGCCATCGCCGCGATGCCGATCCCCAAGCCGATGCGCTGGGGCGCGCACGAACATGCCTTCGCCCGCCCGGTGCACTGGCTGGTGCTGCTGCACGGCGACCAGGTGGTGGAGGCCGGGCTGTTCGGGCTGGCGGCCGACCGCTTCAGCCGTGGCCACCGCTTCATGGCCGACCGCCCGGTGCGGCTGGAGCGCGCCGACGACTACCTCGGCGCGCTGGAAGCCGCCAGCGTGCTGGCCGATGCCGACGCGCGCCGCGCGCGCATCGTCGCCCAGGTCGAGGCCGCCGCCACACAGGCCGGCGGCATGGCGCGCATCACCGAGGACAACCTGGAGCAGGTGGTGAACCTGGTCGAGTGGCCGTCGGCGGTGCTGTGTGGCTTCGAGCGCGACTTCCTGGCGGTGCCGCAGGAAGCGCTGATCGAGACTATGGAAGTCAACCAGAAGTTCTTCCCGGTGCTGGATGCAGCGGGCACGCTCACCGAGCACTTCATCGGCATCGCCAACATCGCGTCGAAGGACGTGGCCGAAGTCGCCAAGGGCTACGAGCGCGTCATCCGCCCGCGCTTCGCCGATGCCAAGTTCTTCTTCGACGAAGACCTCAAGCAGGGCCTGGCGGCAATGGGCGAGGGCCTGAAGAGCGTGACCTACCAGGCCAGGCTGGGCAGCGTGGCCGACAAGGTGCAGCGTGTCGGTGCGCTGGCGCAGGCCATCGCCGCGCAGGTCGGCGCCGATCCGGTGCAGGCCGGGCGGGCCGCCGGGCTGGCCAAGAACGACCTGCAGTCGCGCATGGTCAACGAGTTCCCGGAGCTGCAGGGCATCGCCGGCCGCCACTACGCCGTGGCCGGCGGCGAATCGCCGGAGGTGGCGCTGGCCATCGACGAGGCCTACCGGCCGCGCTTCGGCGGCGACGACATCGCGCTGAGCCCACTGGGCAAGGTGCTGGCCATCGCCGAACGCCTGGACACGCTGGCCGGCGGTTTCGCCGCGGGCCTGAAGCCGACCGGCAACAAGGATCCGTTTGCGCTGCGCCGCAATGCGCTGGGGCTGGCGCGGACGATCATTGAGAGTGGGTTTGATTTTTCGATCAAGGATCTAATTTTCGAGGGATTCGAGCAGATATCTGATCAGTCGGAATCTATCCATTTGGAGGCGGAAACGATCCAAGGCAAAGCTCTTCCGGAACTCTACGACTTCATCCTCGACCGCCTGAAGGGCTACTACGCCGACAAGGGCGTCCCAGCCACCCACTTCAACGCCGTGGCCGAACTGAAGCCAGCCTCGCTGTACGACTTCGACCGCCGCATCGACGCCATCGGCACCTTCGCCCAGTTGCCGGAGGCCGAGGCGCTGGCCGCGGCCAACAAGCGCATCCGCAACATCCTGCGCAAGGCCGAGGGTGAAATTCCGGGGCAGATCGATCCGTCGCTGCTGCGCGAACCGGCCGAGAGCGAACTGGCCGAAGCCGTCACCGCCGCCATCGACGACACCAACGCCAGCTTGCAGCAGAAGGACTACGTGGCCGTGCTCGGCCGCCTCGCCCGCCTGCGCCCGCAGGTGGACGGGTTCTTCGACCAGGTGATGGTCAACGCCGAGGACCCGGCGCTGCGCGGCAACCGCCTGGCGCTGCTGCGCACGCTGGGCGGGCGCCTGGGCAGCGTGGCCGCCATCGAGCACCTGTCGGGCTGATTCCCGGCGGTTCCGGGGCCTGCCGGACCGCCGGTTAGGGTGGTCCGGGCCGGCGTCCGCGCGGGGCGCGGCGCCGGCCGCAGGGCCCCGCCGGAAGGCCGCCGGCGCGCACCGGCCGCGGTGTCGTGGCGGTGTGATTTTGCCGCTCATGTCCGCATCGGTATCCTGCACGCCATGCAGCCCTCCCGAACCGTTTCCGTGCTCCTCGCCACCGGCCTGATGCTGGTGGCTTCCCTGGCCCATGCCCGCGGCACGGTCCGCAAGGTCGACATCAAGGGCCTGGACAAGGGCGACGACGCCGAGATCATCGAGAACATCGAGGTGTCGCTGTCGCTGCACGACGCGATCGGCAAGCCGCAGGGCGAGTCCCGGCTGGAATACCTGCTGTCGCAGGCCGAGCGCCAGACCCGCAAGGCGCTGGAGCCGTTCGGCTACTACAACCCGACGATCCGGGTGGAAAGCCCGCGCGAGGGCGAGGACGTGCGGGTGGTGATCCACGTCGACAAGGGCGCGCAGGTCGCGGTGCGCGAGGAAGAGGTGGCCATCACCGGGCCGGCCGCGCGCGACCGCTACCTGCAGGACGACCTGGCGGCCTTCACGCCGAAGGCCGGCCAGCCCTTCGATTCGGTCAGCTACGAGGCCAGCAAGGTCACCATCAGCCGGCGCCTGTCCGAGCGCGGCTACTTCGATGCCGACTTCACCCAGCGCAGGGTGGACGTGGTGCGTGCCGACAACGCCGCCGACATCTTCCTCACCTGGGACAGCGGCCGCCGCTACGACATGGGGCCGATCACCTTCGAGTACGACTATTTCCGGCCCGGCCTGTTCGAACCGCTGGTGTACTGGGAGCAGGGCAGCTACTGGCACGAAGGCAAGCTGGACCGCCTGCGCGAATCGCTGACCAAGCTCGATTACTTCAGCGTCATCGACATCCAGCCGCATCCGGAGGACGCCGACGAGAACGGCGAAGTGCCGGTCAACGTCAAGCTGACCCGGGCCAAGCGCACCGTCTACACCGCCGGTCTCAGCTACGGCAGCGAGAGCGGCCCCGGTGTGCGTGGCGGGGTCGAGCGGCGCTACGTCAACAGCCGCGGGCACAAGCTCGATACGCAGCTGGACTATGCGCAGAAGCGCAAGAGCCTGATCACCAGCTACCGGATCCCGGCGTTCCACTGGCTGGATGGCTGGTACACCTTCGCGGTCAGCGCCTATGACGAGCAGACGCGCTACATCGACATGCGCAACTTCAAGCTCATCGCCAGCCGCAGCGGCGAGATCAACGAGCACTGGACCGCCATCGTCTCGATGAACGCCCTGCGCGAGCGCTGGCGCTACGGCTCGGACGACCAGTTCAACGATGCCGTCTACCAGCACACCACCCTGGTCTATCCGCAGCTGACCGCCGACTACGTCGACGTCGACGACCGCAGCTTCCCGCGGCGTGGCCTGAGCGGCAACGCCACGCTGCGCGGCGGCGTGGAAGGAGCCGGTTCGGACACCAGCTTCGTCCAGGCCGACGCCACCCTGCGCTGGTACGTGCCGGTCGGCGCGTCCGACCGCCTGATCCTGCGTGGCCAGGTCGGCACCACCTGGACCAGCGACCTGGTGGCGATGCCGCCCAGCCTGCGCTACTTCGCCGGTGGCGACCGCTCCATCCGCGGCTACGCCTGGCGCGAGGTCGGCCCGCGCACCCCGCCGCCGGACAAATACGCGCTCGGCGCCAAGAACCTGGTGGTCGGCTCGGCCGAATATGAGCACTACTTCGGCGGCGGCCCCTGGGGCGCGGCGGTGTTCGTGGACAGCGGCAGCGCCTTCGACAACACCATCGACCTGCATACCGGCGTCGGCCTCGGCGTGCGCTGGAAGTCGCCGGTGGGGCCGGTGCGCATCGACATCGCCCGCGGCCTCAACCATCCCGACTCGCAGTTCCAGGTCTACCTCAACATCGGAGCGGACCTGTGAGCCGGCCCAGCGAAGACCTCACCCCGGAAGCGCGCGAGGCGCGCATCGCCGACCTGCGCGCGCGTCGCCGCGCACGCCTGCGCACCCTGGCGGTACGCAGCGGCATCGGCATCGCCGTGCTGGTGGTGCTGGTGCTGGTGGGGCTGTACTGGCTGCTGCAGACCGTGGCCGGCCGCGACGTGCTGCTGGCCCAGGTGGTGGCACGGTTGCCGGCGACCTCGTCGCTGACCTGGAGCAAGGTCGAGGGCCCGCTGGCCGGTCCGCTGATCCTGCACGACCTCGACTTCCGCTACGACGGCCTGCACTTCAGCGCCGCGCAGGCCTACCTGGACCCGGACATCCGGCCGCTGCTGGGGCGCAAGCTGCGCCTGGACGCGCTGCGCATCCGTGACGCGCGGCTGGAGCTGGGGCCCTCGGAAGACACCCCGTTCGAGCTGCCGCGCTGGCCGGACGTGCTGCCGGCCATCGAACTGCCGCTGGCGCTGCAGGCCGACACCATCGAGGTCGACGGCCTGCGCATCACCCAGCTGCAGCAGCCGCTGATCGACATCAGCCGCATCCGCGGCGGACTGGAAGTGGCCGACGGCGAGTTCGCGGCGACCGCGCTCGCGGTGGACAGCGACCTCGGCGATTTCCACATCGACGGCCACTACCGTCCGCGCCAGGACTACCGCACCGACCTGACCGTGCGGGCACGGATGGCCGCGCGTCCCGGGCAGAAGGCCGCGGGGCTGGGCCTGGTGGCGCGCGGCGACCTGTCGCACATGGAAGTGGCGCTGGCCGGCCATGCGCCCCGGCCGTTGCATGCCAGCCTGGTGCTCGATGGCCGCCAGGATCCGGTATGGACCGTGTCCGCGCGCAGCGAGGCGCTGGACCTCGGGCAGCTGGTGCCGGCGCGCTTCCTGGCCGAGGCGCCCGCGCCGCTGGCACTGGACCTCACCGCGCGCGGGCGCGGCGGCAACGCACAGCTGCAGGGCCGCGTACGCCAGGGGGACCAGGAGCTGGTGCTGGCGCCTTCCAGCGTGGCTATCGACAACCAGGTGCTGACGGTCGCGCCGCTGGTGGCCGAGGTCTTCGGCGGCAGCGTGCGCCTGCAGGGCACCGCGGATTTCAGCGACGCGGACAATCCCGGTTTCCGCTTCGCGGTGGTGGCCAGCCAGCTGACCTGGACCCCGGAGCCCGACCCGGCGACGGACGCCGCACCGGTGCCGATGCACCTCAAGCAGGCCCGGCTCGGCGTGGCCGGGCACCTGAAGAACTGGGCCGCGGTGGGCAAGGCCGAAGTGGCCCGCGAGGCCCAGGATGCCGACCTGGATTTCGACGTGCGCGGCAGCGACCAGCAGGCGCGCATCGAACGCTTCAAGGCCACCACCCCGGGCGGCACGCTGGACCTGAGCGGCTCGGCGGCCTGGCAGCCGGCGCTGGCCTGGGACGTGGACGCGCGGCTGGCCGGCTTCGACCCCGGCTATTTCCTGCCCGGCTGGGAGGGCGACCTGTCCGGCACCCTGGCATCCACCGGTACGCAGCTGCCGTCGCCGCCCGGCAGCGACGCGCTGCGCCTGCAGGCCACCCTGGACCTGCCGCGGCTGCATGGCCGGCTGCGCGGCCGCGGCGTCGACGCGCGCGCCAAGGGGACCCTGCAGGGCACCCAGGGCGAGGGCGACCTGCACCTGGTGCTGGGCGACAGCCGGGTCGAAGCCAAGGGCAAGGTCGGCGACCGCCTGGACGTGGACGCCACCCTGGAGCCGCTGCGGCTGTCCGACCTGCTGCCCGAGGCCACCGGCAGCCTGGCCGGCACCCTGCGCCTGCGCGGCACCCCGGCGCAGCCGGACATCACCGCGCATCTGCGCGGCAGCGGCCTGCAGTGGGAGGACTGGAAAGCCGACCAGGTGAGCCTCGAAGGCCACCTGCCCTGGAAGGGCGGCGACGGGACGCTGCAACTGCAGGCGGCCGCGGTGGAGGCGGGCATGCTGCTGGACAGCGTGCGCGTGGAGGCGCGCGGCAGCCTGCAGGACCTGCGGCTGGACGCGGCCACCCGCAACGAACTGGGGGCGCTGAGCCTGGGAGGCAGCGTGCGCCAGGCCGGCCAGGCGTGGCGCGGCGAGCTGGGCACGCTGCGCATCGCACCGGTCAAGGGCGAGCCCTGGCAGCTGCGTCAGGCGGCCGGCTTCAGCGTGCAGGACGGCGCCATCCGCCTGGACGATACCTGCCTGGGAGCGGACACCGGCGGTGCCCTGTGCGTGAGCGCGGACTGGCCGCGTGCCGGGCTCGCGGTGCGCGGCGACGCGCTGCCGCTGACCCTGGTGCAGCCCTGGCTGCCGCCCAACGAAGGGCGGCGCATCCACCTGCGTGGCGAAGTCACCCTGGACGGCAGCCTGCGCCCGCGCGGCGAGGCCTGGGAGGGCAGCTTCAAGGTGGCCTCCCCCGACGGCGGCGTCCGCCTGGGCGACAACGCGCGCGGCGAACTGCTGCACTACGACAACTTCTCGATCAACGTGGACATGCAGCCGGGCAGCATCCAGGGCTACCTGGGCGTGGGCTTCAAGGGCGACGGCTTCATCGACGCCCGGGTGCAGACCGGCTGGGAGCCGGGCGCGGCGCTGACCGGCGAGCTGTACATGAACATGGCGCGGCTGTACTGGATCGAGCTGTTCTCGCCGGACCTGGTGCGGCCCAAGGGCCTGGTCGAAGGCCACGTCAGCCTGCGCGGCACGCGGTCGCAGCCGCTGCTGGGCGGCGAAGCGCGGCTGAGCGACTTCACCGGCGAGTTCCCGGCGCTGGGGCTGACCCTGAGCGAGGGCGTGGGCGAGTTCACCGCCCAGTCCGACGGGTCGGCACGGATCCGCGCCTCGGCCAAGACCGGCGGCGAAGGCGCGCTGCAGGTGGACGGCGGCCTGTCGTGGTTCGGCGACGCGCAGCCGTTGCAGCTGCACATCCACGGCGACAACGTGCTGCTGGCCAACACCAGCGAGATGCGCGTGGTCGCCAACCCGGACCTGGAGTTCACCCTGGCCGGCACGGCGATGGAGCTGCGCGGCAGCGTGCACGTGCCCGAGGCCGACCTGGACCTTGAACGCCTGGACCGCGGCACCTCGGTGTCGGAGGACATCGTGGTGCGCGACCCGGTGGACCCGGAGGAAGGGCCGTCGTCGCCGCTGGACATGGACCTGACGGTCAGCCTCGGCGACAAGGTCCGGATGAACGGCTTCGGCCTCAAGGGCGCGCTGACCGGCAAGATGCAGGTGCGGGCGCGGCCGGGACACGAGATGACCGCCAACGGCGGGCTGGAAGTCGGCGGCCGCTACAAGGCCTATGGCCAGGACCTGACCATCACCGACGGCCAGCTGCTGTGGAACCACGGCATCGTGTCCGACCCGCGGATCAACATCAAGGCGCAGCGCGAGATCGGCGAGGTCACCGCCGGCATCCATGTCAGCGGCCGCGCGCAGGCGCCGCGGGTGGACGTCTGGTCCGATCCGGCCATGTCGCAGTCCGAGGCGCTGGCCTACCTGGTGCTGGGGCGCAGCCTGAGCATGGCCAGCAGCGACCAGGCCCAGCAGGTCAACGCGGCTTCGGCGGCACTGTCGGCCGGCAGCGGCCTGCTGGCCGCGCAGGTCGGCGCCAAGCTGGGCCTGGACGACGCGGGCGTCAGCCAGTCGCGCGCGCTGGGCGGCTCGGTGATCGGCGTGGGCAAGTACATCACGCCCAAGCTCTACGTCGGCTATGGCGTCTCGTTGATCGGCAGCGGCTCGGTGCTCACCCTCAAGTACCTGCTGCGCCGGGGCTTCGACGTCGAAGTGGAATCGAGCACGGTGGAGAACCGCGGCTCGGTGAACTGGCGCACGGAGAAGTAGCCGCCGCCGGTACGCGGGCCGGGCGGCTCCCTGCCCCGGCCTGGGGGCGGGAGCGGTCTGGCCCGGCCGCGGCTAACGCCGGGCGCGCCGCGACCACCAGAGGGTACCCACGTGCAGCAGCAGGGCCATGCTGCCGCAGACGGTGCCATACGGCACGTTCAAGGTATCGGCCATGAACACGGCTGCCAGGAACAGCCCCAGGCCGCCTATCGGTCTCAGCGGAGCGAGCGTGGGGAACATGCGCATGGCCGCCATGAACGCGAGCCACGCTGCGCCGACGCCGGCCACCGCGCTCAGCAGCGGGTCAACGCGGTATCCGGCGATGCCGGCAAGGGCAAGCCCGGGAAGCACCAGCCAGCGCAGGCGCAGCAGCTGCTGGAACGGGCGCGACGCCGCGATCCGCGATCCTGCCCATACCCATGGCGAGGTTCCCATGCCGAGCAGCAGCATGATGCCCATGCCGGCAGCGGCATACGTCACCAGGCCGCCGGGCGAGGGCCAACCCTTTCCAGCCAGCAGGTCGCTGGCGGCGAGCAGTCCGTATACGGCGACCAGGGGCAACAGCCACAGGCACGACAGCAGCGCGCTGCGGATCACGCCGACCAACAGGTGGTTGCCGCCAGGCCGGCTCCTGTCGACAAGACCACGCCAGAACCGGAGCTGGTGTTGATCGATCGGCGGGCAGGGCAGTTCGCTCCCGTACCAGTCCAGCCGTTGCAGCATGGCGCGCATCCTGGTCACGCAGGAAGGCCGTGCCGCACTGAGCAGCGCACGTCCCCGATGCCAGGGACGTACCAGCCGCATGCGGCAGCGGCGAGCCTCCGCCAGGCTCACCGGGTCGCCGTCGCCGGTCAGCAGCAGCAGCGCCAGCTGCGCTTCGTTGCCGGCCAGCAGGAGCCAGCGCGCATGCAGGGTGCCCCCCAGGGCCTTGAGCATGTCCGGATCGACGTGGTTGCTGACCTCGTCCCAGCCGAACGTGGTGACGATCAGGTCGAAACTGGCACCGTTCATGGCGATCTCCGGCTGTTGGAGCCGCCCCAGGAGCCGCGCACCGGCATCGCTCTTGCCACGGATCGACCACAGTTCCGGGCACTGCTCCAACCACGGGCCGAGCTCGGTGTCGGGCAGCGTTTGCGCCGCGTCGATGATGCGCGCGACCAGCGCTTCCACGTCGATCTGCGGCAGCGGCACGCTGACTGGCTGGAACGCAGTGACCGGTTCCAGCGCCGGGTCTTCTTCGAGGGTGTGCGATGGCACCCCATGCAGCGTGGTGGATGCGGGGCGGGGTGATCGCGGCTGGCCACCGGACAGCGTGACGTCCTGTACGGCCTCCTGCGTCAACGCAACGGATTCACGCGCCGGCTCCGCATCCATGTGCGCTTCCCATGCGAACTCGTCCTGCTCGAACTCCTGCTGGTGGCGATGCCAGTTCAGCGCGGCCTGGTAGGCCTGGTGCAGGCGCTGGAAGGCATCCGGATCATCATCCGGGCGGTTGCTGCGCAGCAGCCGTGCATAGGCGCGCTTGATCGTCCGTTCATCGGCGCCCGGGTCCAGTTCCAGGATCTCCAGCGCCCAGTTCAATGCACGCCCTCCAGTTCGTCCAGGACACGGCTCAGTTCGCGCCGGTGCTGTTCCACGCGCTGCGGGTCCTGGCTTTCCAGCACTTCGCGGAACTGCAGCAGCCAGCCTTGCAGCTGGTCGCGCTGATCGACGTATTCGGAATACATGCGCTCCGTGCGGGCCAGCAGGGCGAGGTTGGGCTGCTGCTCGCGCGGATGGATCTTGAGCATGTCCAGGGCCTGCAGGCGTTGCTGGATCTGCTCGGGCGACAGCACGCCGGGGTTCTGCTCCAACACCAGCTCATGGCGACTGCCGGTCGCATTCTCGGTGACCTCGACCTGCAGGATGCCGTCCGCGTCGTAGGTGAAACGGGTGGTGACGGAACGGTCCTCGCTCCCGGTGGTCAAGGGGACCTGCAGTTCGCCCAGCTTGATGTTGCGGTCCACGGTGGGACTTTCGCCCTGGAACACGTCGATGCGCAGGAGCCTCTGTGCGGCGTGCACCGGATGGAACACGTCCTCGCGGCTGACCGGCACCACGCTGTTGCGCTGGATGATGGGGTGGAAATAGCCGGTGCGTTCCTTGCCGTCCGGTCCCATCCGCGAGACCTGGGTGCCCAGCGTGTAGGGGCAGACGTCGGTCAGTACCACCTCGCGCAGTGCGCTGTCCCGTGCCTTCATGCCGGCCGCCACGGTGGCGCCGGCGGCGACGGTCTGGTCCGGATCGATATGTCGCAGGGGCAGGCGCCCGAACATGCGCGCGACCAGGCGCACCACCATGGGCATGCGGGTGGCGCCTCCGACCAGCACGATGTCGTCCAGCGCATCGGGTTGCAGCCGCGCATCGCGGATCGCCCGTTCGATGGGCGCGCGCATCCGCTGCAGCAGCGGCGCGCACAGCTGCGCGTAGCGTGCCTCGTCCAACTGCCAGTGCAGGTCGCGCCCGCCCAGGGTGATGTCCAGCTGCGCGTCGTCGCTGCGGGTGCTCAGTTCGCGCTTGAACAGCTCCATGCGGTGCAGCAGCCGCGCCTGTCCGGCGCCGTCCAGCGCTGCGGTGTCCACCTGCAGTTCCTGCCGGAATGCCTGCAGCAGCCGTTCCAGGAAATCCTCGCCGCCCAGGAAATTGTCGCCGGCGCTGGCATGCACTTCGACCACGCCGTCGAACAGCTCCAGCACCGACACGTCGAAGGTGCCGCCGCCCAGGTCCAGGACCAGCACGCGGCCCTCGTGGTCGCGCTGCTGCAGTCCGTAGGCCAGCGCCGCGGCGGTGGGCTCGTTGATCAGGCGCTCGACGCGGATCCCGGCCAGTTCGCCGGCGGCCCGGGTGGCCTTGCGCTGCGCGTCGGAAAAATACGCAGGGACGCTGATCACCGCTTCCGTCACCGGTTCGCCCAGCGCGGATTCGGCGTCGGCCAGCAGGGCGCGCAGCACCAGGGCCGACAGCTCTTCGGGACGGAACGTGTGGCTGCCCAGCCGGGTCGGGCGCGATGTGCCCATCCAGCGCTTGAAGCCGGCCACGCTGTCGCCCGGGTGGCTGACCAGGCGGTCGCGCGCGGGCGCTCCCACCAACACGCCGTCGGCCGACACGCTGACCACCGAGGGCGTCAGTACCTGTCCATGCGCGTTGGGAAAAAGCACCGGGCCGTCGGCGCCGTGCCTGCCGATCAGCGAATGCGTGGTGCCCAGATCGATACCGACAATCATCCTTGATACACCTGTTCAGATCCTGATCGGGATTGTAGGCGGGCCGCACGGGTACCGGAACCGCGGGCGGCGGCATGACTGCTGGCGGTTGCCGCTCCGTGCGGGCGCCGCTACTGTCGGCGCCTGTATTGCCTTCCGCTGGAGCTTCCATGACCCGCACACCGCTTGCCGCCGCCCTGGCGCTGGGCATGTCCCTGGCCACCGCCGCCCACGCCAACGAGGGCATGTGGATGCCCACGCAGTTGCCGGAGCTGGCGGGTGCGCTGAAGGACGCCGGGTTCCAGGGGGAACCCCGCGGCCTGGCCGATGTCACCGCGCCGCCGCTGAGCGCGGTGGTGCGGGTCGGGGGCGGTACCGGCGCCTTCGTCTCCGGCGACGGCCTGCTGCTGACCAACCACCACGTGGCCTATGGCGTGATCCAGTACAACGCCAGCAAGGAACACGACCTCATCGACGAGGGCTTCATCGCCCGCGACCGCACCGACGAACGTTCGGCCAATCCGGACTACCGGGTGCTGGTGACGGTGGGCTTCGACAAGGTCACCGACGAGGTCCTCAAGGACGCGCGCGGCAAGACCGGCCGTGCCTACTACGATGCCGTGGAAGGCGCGCGCAAGCGCATCGTCGCCGACTGCGAGGCCGAGGGCGGGGTGCGCTGCTCGGTCGCCAACATGTACTACGGCACCGACTTCTACCGCATCCGGCAGCTGGAGCTGACCGACATCCGCCTGGTCTACGCGCCGCCGCGCGGCATCGGCAACTACGGCGACGAGATCGACAACTTCATGTGGCCGCGGCACAGCGGTGACTTCACCCTGCTGCGCGCCTATGTCGGCAAGGACGGCAGGCCCGCGCCGTACAGCACCGACAACGTGCCCTACCAGCCGCCGGCGCACCTGAAGATGGCTGCCGACGGCCCGAAGGAGGGCGACTACGCGATGCTGGCCGGCTACCCCGGCACCACCTACCGCCTGCGTACCGCCGCCGAGTTCGCCAACCAGATCGATTCCGTGCTGCCGCGCCGGGTGGAGGTGTTCCAGCAGCTGATCGACGTCATCGAAGCGCAGGGCAAGGACAACGCCGATGCGCGTACGCGCTACGCCTCGCAGCTGCAGTCGTTGAAGAACAACCGCAAGCGCGCCGCCGGCGAACTGGAAGGCCTGCTGCGCAGCGATGCCAAGACCCGGCGCGCGCAGGACGAGCAGGCGATGCTCGCCGCCGCCGATGGCAAGTACAAGGCCGACATCGACGCCTTGTTCGCCTCGCTGGCCGCCGACCGCGAAGTGGGCGCCAGCGAGCTCCTGGTGACGCTGATGTCGAGCCAGACCCAGCTGCTGCGCTCGGCGCTGCTGCTGGAACGCCTCCGCATCGAGTCGGCCAAGCCCGACGCCGAGCGCGAGAGCGGCTACCAGCAGCGCGACCAGGCGCTGATCGAGGGCGTGTTGAAGCAGGTGCAGCGCCGTTACGATCCGGCGGTCGAGAAGGCGCTCCTCACCGCCCTGCTTACCCGCTACCAGCAGCTGCCCGATGGCCAGCGCGATGCGCACTACGACAACCTGTTCGGGCGCACGCCGGCGGAGCTGGCCCGACACCTGGACGCCCTGTACGCGGACACCCGGCTGGGCGAGGAAGCGCAGCGGCTGTCGCGTTTCGAATCCGCGCGCAAGGGCGGGTTCATCGAGGCCGATCCGCTGGTGTCGGTCGCCTCGGCCCTGGTGATGGCGCAGTTGAACGCCGAGCGGGACCGCAAGGAACGCGAAGGCGAGCAGCTGCGCCTGCGCCCCTCCTACATGCAGGCGCTGTTCGCCTGGCGCGCCGGGCAGGGCCGCGCCGTGTACCCGGATGCCAACGGCACGCTGCGCATCAGCTACGGAACGGTCGAGGCGCTGCATCCGCGCGATGCGGTGAGCTACACGCCGGTGACCACGGTCGCCGGCATCGTCGAGAAGGACACCGGCCGCTATCCGTTCGATGCGCCGCGGCCGCTGCTGGACGCCATCGCCAAGGGCGATTTCGGCAGCACCGCCGATCCGGTGCTGAAGACCCAGACGGTTAACTTCCTGACCAACCTGGACACCACCGGCGGCAACTCCGGCTCGCCGGTGCTCAACGCCCGCGGCGAATTGATCGGCCTGAACTTCGATTCCAACTGGGAGTCGGTGAGTGCCAGCTGGTGGTTCGATCCCCGCTACAAGCGCGCCGTGCACGTGGACATGCGCTACCTGCGCTGGCTGCTGGCCAAGGTCTATCCGGCGCCGGCGCTGCTGGCGGAGATGGGCCTGCCGCAGGAATGAACCCCGCGCCCGGGCGGTCCGCCGCCCGGGTGGTTTCGGACGCAACGATCGGCGTCGGGTACGTTCAAGCCAGCGGTTGCGCGACTGGCTAAAATGGCCGGGCAGGGGCAGCACAAGCACGTGGGGGAAACGATGCAGGAGGATGCGCCGACGGACGTCCAGTGTCGGTTGGCCGGGGTGCGGATCTGGGTGGTCGAGGACGACCCGGAATGGCGCGGCATGATGCTCGAGGAACTGCAGTGCCATGGCGCGACGGTGCGCGGCATCGGCAGCGTCGAGGCGTTGTACCGCGAACTGGCGGTGGACCGCTGCGACATCCTGGTGCTCGACGTCGGCCTGCCCGGCGAGGATGGCCTCAGCGCCACCGGCCACCTGCGGCGCACCGACGGCATGGGCATCGTGCTGGTGACCGGCCGCAGTGGGTCGGCGGACATGGCCCAGGGGTTGTCGATGGGGGCCGATGTCTACCTGTCCAAGCCGCTGGAGCTGCCGGTGCTGGTGGCGGCCCTGCACAGCCTGGCGCGGCGGCTGGGGCTGCCGTCCCGCGAACCGTCCCCGCTGCCGGTGGCCGCCCCCGTCCCCGTCACCGCCGTCATGGTCGAGGAGCCGCCCCGGGACGTGGACGCGGCCTGGAGCCTGCGCGCCAACGGCTGGGACCTGTGCGCGCCCAACGGCAAGGTGCTGACCCTGACCGCCGCCGAACGCGGCTTCCTGCATGAGCTGTTCGCCACGCCGGGCAAGGCGGTGGACCGCGAGCGGCTGATCGCGGCGATCACCGACCAGCCCTGGGATTTCGACCCGCATCGGCTGGAGGTGCTGGTGCACCGCCTGCGCCTGCGTGCCCGCAGCGCCACCGGCGCACCGCCGCCGATCCGCTCGCTGCGTGGCGTCGGCTATCTGCTGGTTGCCGAGTCCGTCGACGGCGGCGTCTCCCGCTAGCATCCCGCCGCTGCACCTGCCTCTTCCATACCCGGCACGCCCGTGCGCGTGCCGGGGGCGCAATCGTGCGCCGATGTGCCCGGACCCGCGCTGCCGGTGCCGGGGGCACCACGACCGAATCCGGCCGTCGTTCGTGAGCAAGTGTGAGCAAGTGTGAGTAATTGACGGCGGGTGGCATTGTTTTCACCCGACCCCCTGCCCAGAATGCCGCCCCACTTGCCCTGGGAAGGGCAATGGCGCATGCCGGAGACGGTGTGCGCGGCAACCGCCGCGTTGCCGGGCCCGCGCTTGATCGACAAGCCGGGCAGGGCGCAACCGCAGTAAATCAGGGGACATCCCGTGCATCATTCAGACGATCAGGCCGATCGCGCTGCCTTTGGGCGCGCGCGTGGAAATGTGTTCGCCCGCGCCCTGCGCGGCGCCGGCTGGCGCACCGCACTTGCGGCGCTGCTGGCGCTGCCGCTGCCCGCCTTGGCGGTGGACCTGCAGATCACCACGGTCAGCGACATCGACTACGATCCGGTACCGGCCGGCGCGGATGTCCGCTACCAGGTCACGGTCACCAACGGCGTCAACGTCGATGCCGCCGACACGGTGACGATCTTCGACCTGCCGGCCGGCACCAGCCTGACCGCGCCCACGCCTTCCAGCTGCAGTGTCGCCGGGGTCGCCAGCACCGGGCTCACCCGCGTGGTCTGCGTCAACCCGACGCTGAACGATGCCAACGCCGCCACCACGCCCTACAACTTCGAGCTGTGGGTCTCCACGGTGGGCCGCGCGCCCGGCCTGATGACGCTGCGTGCGGCCATCGGCTATGCCAACGCCCTGCCGGACCTGGAAACCCCGATCACCAGCCTGGGCGCGACCGAAGCGTTCTACGGCGGCGACACCAACACCAACAACAACACCTTCATCCAGGACACCACCCTGCAGGCGGCCAGCGACCTGGCGCTGAGCAAGCAGGCCACCCCCGATCCGGTGATCGGCGGCGGTGAGGTCACCTACACCGTGACCGTCCGCAACAACGGCCCGAGCGCTGCCTCGGGCTTCACCGTGACCGACGACCTGCCGAGCGGCGTGGTGCTGGTCGCGGGCAGCCAGAGCGGTGCCGGCTGGACCTTCGACGGCGCCAACGGCACCTATGCCGGGCAGCTGGCCAACGGCGGCAGCGTCAGCTACAGCTTCCGCGCCAAGGTCAATGTCGGCAGCGGCACCGTCACCAACGCCGCCCACGTGGCCGGTGGCGTCACCCCGGATCCCCGGCCGGACAACAACACCGGCACCGTCGACACCCAGGTGACCGCGGGCGCCGACATGAGCCTCAGCAAGAAGGCCAATCCGGCGCCGGCCTCGGCCGGCCAGGAAATGACCTTCACCCTGACCCCGCGCAACCTGGGCCCCAGCGCCGCGGCCGGCATCGTGGTGGTCGACGACCTGCCCGAGGGCTTCGAGGTCCAGGGCACGCCGACGGCACCGGCCGGCTGGAGCTGCGAGGTCACCACCCCCACCCCGGGACGCCAGCGCGTGCGCTGCACCCGCAGTGGAGAGCTGGACGCCGGTGCCCAGGAGGACATCACCGTGCGCGCACTGGTGCCGTCCACCGGCCCCAACAGCGAAGGCTCGGTCACCAACACCGCGCAGGTGAGCACGACCACGCCCGACGCGAATCCGGACAACAACAGCGGCCAGGCCACCTTCACGGTGCTGCCGGATGGCGCCGACCTGGAGATGGCCAAGCGGAAGCTGCCGGAACTGGTGCCGATCTACAACGGCAGCGGCGACCGTTCCGACAGCATGCTGACCTCGGAAATGAAGGTCACCAACCTCGGCCCGCGCGCGGTCACCGGCCAGCTGCAGGTGGTCGACACCCTGGCGCTGGGCGAACAGTGGGTAGATGCCGCCGGGCTGCCGATCGCGCCCGGGACGTCGGTCAGCGTGGGCGGCGGCAACAATACCTGGAGCTGCTCCGTGGACCGTGCCTGGGACGGTCATACCGCGCAGAAGGTCACTTGCACCCTGACCGCCGCCTACCCGGTGGCCGTGGGCAGCAGCCGCAGCCTGACCCTGAACACGCTGGCACTCGCCGCCGGCGACGCGCTGACCAACCGTGCCTGCACCGGCGGTTCGGGCGGCTCGCTGGAACCGCAGACCGGCGGCAGCATCAACAGCGATCCGATTTCCGGCAACGACTGCGCCGACGGCACCGCGCGCGCCACCGCGCTGCGTGCCGACCTGAAGATCGGCAAGACCGCCACCACCCCCGATGGCGGCAAGGTGCTGACCGCGGACGAGGACTACGTGGAGTACACGCTGGTCATCGGCAACGACGGCGACGCGACCGCCGGCGTGGTGGTGGACGACCTGATCCCGAACTTCATCAACAACACCACCACGGTCACCCACATCACCGGCCTGCCCATCGGCTGGACGCACAGCGGTGCCACGGGGAGCAACAGCACCCTGACCCTGCGCTCCAACGACCAGGTCCTGGCCAAGAACGCCACGGTCACGGTCAGCTTCCGCGTCAACCGCGGCATGACCGATAGTGTCGGCCGCGCCGCCGGCACCTGCGGCACGGCCGCGATGCCGGCCGGCAGCTGGTGCAACACCGCCGGAATCGCCATCGATCCGAGCCGGCAGGGTGCGATCGGCGAGAGCAATTACCACAACAACAGCGCGTCGGACTGGGTGCAGGTGCACCCGGTGGCGGACATGGCCACCACCGCCAAGAAGATCACCTCCGGCAACCCCGGTCGTGCCGGCGTGGAGACCACCTACGTCATCGACTACCGCAACATGGGGGCCTCGGGCGTGACCGGCGTGGTGTTCCGCGACACCTTCACGCTTCCGGCCAACGATGCCGGCTTCGTGCTGATCTCCGCGGTGCGCACCGGCGGCGGCAGCACCGCCTGCACCGTGCAGACGCCGCTGGCATCGGGCATCACCGCCACGCCGGCGCCGAGTGGCATGTCCTACGCCAATACCGGTGCCAGCGATGCAGCGCTGGTCCTGCTGTGCCCGCGGCTGGAGAGCATGCCGCGGAACAACGCGCAGAGCGTGACGATCAAGATCCGTCCGAACGTCAACAGCGGCAACACCGGCCGTGAGTTCCGCAACACCGCCGACTTCTACTTCGACGTCAATGGCGACGGCGTGCCCGACAGCGCGACGTCGGGCACCCTGCCCAGCGGCGAGACCTACGACTACAACACCAACACCACCAACGACAGCAAGGAGGCCACGCTGCGCTTCGACAGCGGCAAGGTCGAGCTGATCATCAACAAGTACGACCAGGGGTTCACGGGCGGCATCGATCCGCTGGGCTACGACGCGCGTCCGGGCAACGAGGCCCAGAACCGCCTCTTCTACCAGATCAACGTCCGCAACAGCGGCCCGTCGCTGGCGACCGGCACCGTCATCACCGACACCCTGACCCCGCCGCGTCCCGACGTGAAGGTCACCTTCGTGGGCACCCGCACCGGTACCCAGACCGCGATGACCGGTCCGCTGGTGCTGGCCGAGGATCCCGCCAGCCCGTGCGCGGTCAGCGCCGGCAGCAGCAACCCGACGATCGGCGCACCGCAGGAACTGACCTGCACCATGCCCGGCGTGGGCACCAGCCCGCTGCGCGAGGGCGTGATCGCCGTCGGCTCGACCAGCTACCTGTACCTGGTCTACGAGTACGGCAATTCGCCGGAGGCCGGTGGCGACACCCTGGCCAACGAGGTCACCGTCGGCTCCAACGAGAGCAACACCGGCAACAACCACGCCAGCGAGTCGACTACCATCCGTCTCCGCGCCGACCTGGAGATGACCAAGACCGCGGTGCTGGACCAGCCGCAGCTCGATCCGACCCAGCCGCTGCCGGCCAGCGCGCCGGTGGTCAACCTGCTGCAGCCGTTCTGGTACGTGCTGGAGGTCTACAACCACGGTCCGGGGCACAGCCTGTCGCGCCTGCGTAGCGGCGACGGCCCGGCGCGCGGCAATGGCGTGGTCGTCACCGACACCCTGCCGGAGGGACTGGAAGTGCTCGGCGGCGCCGGTGCCATCCAGTGGCAGAAGCACGGCACCACCAGCGATGCCGAGGTGGTGACCACCGGCAACGGCAACTGCAGCCTGAGCAGCGACAACACGATCGACTGCCGCATGGGCGACCTGGCACTGGGCGGCCGTACCCGCATCCTGGTGCCGGTGCGCTGGACCACCTGGCCGGGCGCCGGCGACGTGCGCAACACCGCGCACACCGACAGCGACCAGCACGACCCCAATCCCGGCAACAACGACGACCCCTACGACATCAAGGTCAAGAAGTCCTCGCTGGCCGGCGTGGTGTTCGAGGACCGCGACCGTGCGGGCACCCATGGCGGCATCCAGCAGGCCGGTGAACCGGGCATCTCCGGGATCAAGCTGCGGCTGAGCGGAACCGATGCCTACGGCAATCCGCTGGGCGGGAGCACCGGCTACGTCGAGGCCACCACCGGTGCCGACGGCAGCTACGTGTTCGACCATCTGCCGCCGGCGGACACGGCCGGCTACACCCTGACCCAGATCCAGCCGACGACCTACGTCAACGGCCCGGTGAATCCGCCGACCAGCGGCGCCGAGGCTCCTTCGGCCGGCGGCGATTTCGCCACCGTCAACCCGGTCAAGACCGCCGATTCGGTCTACACCGGCATCGTGCTGCCGGCCGACACCGCCGCGGTGCGCTACAACTTCCCCGAAGTGCGGCGCCCGGCGCTGTCCGGCTACGTGTACGTGGACAGCAACTACAACGACGTCCGCGACGCCGGCGACGGCGCCATCGCCGATGCGGTGATCGAGCTGCTGGACGCGGCCACCGGCAACGTGGTGACCACGACCAAGACCAACAGCTCCGGCTTCTACACCTTCAACGACCTCGATCCGCTGACGACCTATACCCTGCGCGAGGTGCTGCCGGGCAACGGCGAGTACCGCAACCGCCCGAGCGCGGTGAACGTGGGCAGCAACGGCGGTGGCACCGCCGAGGCCGAGGATGCCACCACCGACCTCATCACCGGCATCTCGCTGGCCAGCGGCGAGGACGGCAGCGACTACAACTTCGGCGAGGACGCGGTGGCCGGCATCACCGGCACCGTGTACCTGGACCGCAACAACAACGGCAGCTTCGACGCCGGCGACGCGGCCGGCCAGGACGGCCTCAACTCGCAGCCCAACGGCGGCCTGATGGGCGTGGCCATCACCCTGGAAGGCGCGGGTCCGGACGGCATCTTCGGCACCGCCGACGATCCGGAGCCGGTGACGGTGCAGACCGACAGCAACGGCCAGTACCGCTTCGAGGAGCTGAGCGTCGGGCAGAAGTACCGCGTGACCGAGACCCAGCCCGACGGTTATGCCGACGCCGCGGAAAACAGCAGCAACGTGATCGACATCGCGGCGCTGCCGGCGGCCGGCTCGAACAACAACAACTTCGGCGAGAAGCTGGGGTCGCTGTCCGGTTCGGTCTACGAGGACTTCTCGGCCAACACCGCCACCAACGACAACGGCCAGCGCGACAGTGGCGAGCAGGGCATCGCCAACGTCACCCTGACCCTGACCGGCACCGACGTCACCGGCAAGGGCGTCACCCGCACCGCCATCACCGACAGCGACGGCAACTACCGGTTCGCCGACCTGCTGGAAGGCACCTACACGATTACCGAGACCCAGCCGGCCTACCTGGACGGCAAGCACGTGGCCGGCAACGCCGACGTGCCGGGCGACGCCTCGGTGAGCAATGTCATCAGCGACATCGGCCTGACCGCCGGGCAGGATGCCAGCGGCTACCTGTTCGGCGAACTGAAGAGCGCGCCGATCAGCGGCATCGTGTACGTGGACCATGACGACAACGGCCGCTACGACCCGGGCATCGACGTCCCGGTGCCGGGCGTCACCATCGTCATCGAGGAGGAAACCAGCCCGGGCGTGTGGACCACTGTCCACACCCAGGAGACCGGCAGCGACGGCAGCTACCTGTATGCCGACGCCGTGATCGGCCACAACTACCGCATCACCGAGACCCAGCCCGCGGGCCTGGGCCAGGGCCAGGAGAACGGCCTCGCCAGCGCGACGCCGGACGTGGTCACCATCACCGGCCTGCCGGTGGGCGGGTCGCCGGACAACAACTTCGGCGAGCTGGGAGGCACGCTTTCCGGCAACGTGTGGCTGGATGTCAACAACGACGGGGTCCGCAACGCGGGTGAACCGCCGATCGCCGGGGTCACCGTGATCCTGAGCGGCATCGATGCCAACAACGCCACGGTGAACCTGACCACCGTCACCGACATCGACGGCAGCTACCGCTTCGACAACCTGGTCAGCGGCACCTACACCGTCACCCAGGAGGCGACGCAGCCGGTGGTCACGGTGGACGGTGCCAGCGTCACCACCCTCAACGGCGTCACCCTGGCGGGCACCATCGATGGCGCTTCCAGCGGTACCGCCACCGCGGTGGCGACCACGCCGTCGGCCGTGTCCGGCATCGTGCTGGGCGCCGGCAAGCATTCGCGCGGCAACGATTTCGGCGAGATCCTGCCGGTCTCCCTGTCCGGCAGCGTGTTCCTGGACCTGGACAACGACGGTGTCCAGTCCGGCGCCGGCGAAGTCGGCCTGAAGGACGTGACCATCACCCTGACGGGGGTCGACGACCTCGGTCCGATCACACCCGTCACCCTCACCACCGATGCCGATGGCCGCTTCAGCTTCGACGGCCTGCGTCCGGGCATCTATACCGTGACCGAGCCCGACCAGCCGGCCGGCACCGCCAACGGCATCACCACCGCCGGCACCATCGGCGGCCAGAGCTCGGGTACCGCCAGCGCGGTGACCACGCTGCCCAGCACCATCACCGGCATCGACCTGAGCGTTCCGGGCGCCACCTCGGTGGACAACCTGTTCGCCGAGATCCCGCGCAGCAGCGCCATCACCGGCAAGGTCTGGCTGGACCGCAACAATGACGGCGTGGTCGATCCGGGCGAGACCGGCATCGGCGGCGTGACCGTCGAACTGGAGGGCGTCGCCGACGACGGTACGCCCATCACCCTGACCACCACGACCGAACCGGACGGCACCTACAGCTTCACCGAGCTGCCGCCGGGCACCTATACCGTGACCGAGCCGGACCAGCCCAGCGGAACGCTGGACGGCACGACCGTGGCCGGCAGCACCGGCGGTACGCCGAGCCAGCCGAACGACGGGCCGTCGAAGATCACCGGCATCAAGGTCGGCGTCGACCAGACCTCGACCGGCAACAACTTCGGCGAGATTCCGCCCGGCGGCATCGGCGGCTTCGTCTACAACGACAGCAACGACGACGGCATCAAGCAGGCCGGCGAAGGCGGCTATGCCGGCGTCACCGTGGTGCTGAGCGGGACCGACGACCTGGGCAACCCGGTCAACGTGACCATGACCACCGACGTCGACGGCAGCTACCAGTTCGACAACCTGCGCCCGGGCACCTACACCGTGACCGAACCGACGCAGCCGCCGGAGACGCTCAACGGCATCACCACCGCCGGCACCATCGACGGCAACAGCGTCGGCGTGGCCACGGACAGGGACACCGTGCCCTCGGCGATCAGCGGCATCGTGCTGCCGGTGGGGGCGTCCTCCATCGACAACAACTTCGGCGAGATCGGCGATTCGCCGGACATGCTGGTCGGCAAGTCCTCGACCACGCCGAAGTTCACCGTCAACAACGTGGCCGTCTACACCATCACCGTGCGCAACGGCGGACAGAAGGCCTCGTCCGGCGAGTACCTGGTGAGCGACCGCCTGCCGGCGGGCCTGACCCTGGCGGACACGCCGTCCGGCGACGGCTGGACCTGCACCGGCGCCCGTGGCGACAGCCGCTTCCAGTGCCGCAGTTCGGAGGTGCTCAACGCCGGCGCGACGTCGCCGTCGACGATCACCGTGCGCGCCGACGTGGCCGAATCCGCCGCGCGTGCCGGCACCGTCAACAACGCGGTGCTGGTCGAAGGTGGCGGTGAGAACGAGTTCCGCACCCCGACGCCTGCCGAGCGCGCCGCGTTCGAGGGCGAGGTGACCGACCTCCCGGTCTGCGATCCGGCCATCACCCAGAACGCCTGCCGTGTTCCCAACGAAGTGCAGCTGGCCGCCTCGGTCGGCGGCACCGTGTGGTTCGACATCGGCAGCGAGGACAGCCTGCTCGACGGCGGCGACGAACGCCTGCAGGACTGGACCGTCGAGCTGGTCGATCCGGACAGCGGCGCGGTGGTCAAGACCGCGGCCACCGCGGCCGACGGCAGTTACCGCTTCGCCGACCTGGTCCCGGGCGTGAAGTGGAACATCCAGTTCCGCGATCCGTCCTCGGGCGTGGTGTGGGCCTGGCCGGTCAACCGCGAGACCGCGGCCGGTACCGGGGTGGCGTGCGACGTCGATGCCGCGCTGGCCAATGGCGGCGCCAGCGCCTGCCGCGTCAGCGATGGCGGCAACAGCCAGCTGCAGGTGGTGCTCAAGCCGGGCGAACACCTGCCGCAGCAGAGCCTGCCGGTCGATCCGTCGGGCGTGGTCTACGACGCCACCACCCGCGATCCGGTCCCGGGCTCGATCGTGACCCTGCAGCCGGTGGGCGCGTGCAACGGCTACGACCCGCTGACCGCGATCCTCAACGCCGGCGCCGGTGGCTACACCGTCGAAGGCAACGCGGTCTCGATGACCGTGGGCACCCGCGGCTACTACCAGTTCGTGTTCGGCCCCGGTGCGCCGGCACGCTGCGAGTTCCGGCTGACGGTGGCGCCCCCGGGCGGTTACCGCTTCGTGTCGACGCTGATCGTGCCGGAGGACGGCAGCCTGTCGCCGGCCGGTGCCGCCGGCACCACCCATACGGTGCAGCCGCAGGCCACCGCACCGACCGGCGCGGTGGGCAGCGACACCCAGTACTGGCTGACCCTGTACGCCGGTTCGGCCACCGCGGGCATCGTCCACAACCACATCCCGCTGGATACCGCCGAGGCCACCGGGCTGGTGATCACCAAGACCGGTGACCGCCGGATCGCCGAGATCGGCGACACCGTGCAGTACACCATCACGGTGCGGCAGACCGCCGGCAGCCCGCTGCAGACGGTCAACATCGTGGACACCCTGCCGCGCGGCTTCACCTACATCGACGGCACCGCGCGCGTCGACGGCCGTGCGCTGGACGAGCCGCTGGGCAGGCCGGGCCCGCGCCTGGGCTTCACCCTGGGGTCGATCGACGTCGGCGGGCAGCGGGTGCTGACCTACCGCGTACGGGTCGGCGTCGGTGCGATGCAGGGCGACGGCGTCAACCGCGCCCAGGCCCACGGCTGCTCGATCGACGGCGGCTGCATCGAGCCGGTGAGCCTGACCCCGGTGCCGGGCTCGGTGCCCTCCAACCGCGCCGAGTACCGCGTGCGCGTGACCGGTGGCGTGTTCACCGAGGAAGCCTGCGTGCTGGGCAAGGTGTTCGTGGACTGCAACAACAACCACGTCCAGGACGAGGAAGAGCTGGGCATCCCGGGCGTGCGCCTGTACTTCTCCGACGGCACCTGGCTGATCTCCGACTCGGAGGGCAAGTACAGCTACTGCGGCCTGCCGCCGCAGAGCCACACGCTGAAGGTCGATCCGTCGACCCTGCCGCTCGGCGCGCGCCTGACCACCAGCAGCAACCGCAACCTGGGCGATGCCGACAGCCTGTTCCTGGACCTGAAGAACGGTGAGCTGCACCGCGCCGACTTCATCGAGGGCAGCTGCTCCAACCCGGTGCTGGAGCAGGTCAAGGCCCGCCGCACCCAGGGCGAGGTGCGCGCGCCGGAGAACGAGTCCGGGCAGTCGCCGCTGCGCTTCGAGAGCAAGCCGGTCCGTGCGCCGCAGCAGGCCACGGACTCGGCCAACCAGAGACCGATCGTGGAACCCAGACCCAACCCGCCGTCCGCATCCGCCCCGCAGGAGGTGCAGCCATGAGCCGGCGTCATTCCCTGCGCGCGGCCCCGCGCCTGAGCCTGCTGGCCTGTGCCCTGGCGACCGTGGCGATGCCGGCCCTGGCCCAGAGCGTGGGCAGCGGCCACCGCTTCACCCCGGTGCTGGGCGATGCCTCGACCCTGTACCCGCGCTCGCCGGCCAGCACCGACGCCGCGCCGGAAACCCTGGCCGCGCGCTCCGGGCAGGTGGACTACAGCCTCAACCGCGGCGTGGACAGGGTGCGCGTGGAGGTCGACCGCGACGGCGTGCCCGCAGACGGCCAGACCCCGGTGCACGTGGTGGTGCAGCTGCTGGATGGCGAAGGCAAGCCGCTGGCCGGCAAGGCGTTCGCGACCATCGAGAACAGCGGTGGGCGCATCCGCCTGCCGGGTTCGCGCACCGACGAGTTCGGCCCCGGCGCGGCCGATGCCGACAAGCTCACCCCCGGCGTGCAGTTGCTGGTGGAGGATGGCGTGGCCGAGTTCGACCTGCTGGCGCCGCACGAGCCGCAGGACGTGGTGCTGCGCATCACCGCCGGCGGGCATACCGCCGAAGGCGTGATCGGCTTCCTGCCGGAAATGCGCGAGCTGCTGGCCACCGGCCTGATCGAGGGCGTGGTCAACTTCCGCAACAAGTCCAATGCCGGGCTGATCTCGCCGGTCCAGCACCATGACGCGTTCGACCGCGACATCCGCCGCTGGGAGCGCCAGTTCAACAACGGCAAGGCGAATGCCGCCGCGCGTACCGCGTTCTTCGTCAAGGGCCGGATCAAGGGCGAGTACCTGCTGACCGCGGCCTACGACTCGGACAAGGACGTGCGCGGCCGCCTGCTGCGCGACATCCAGCCGGAGGAGTTCTACCCGGTGTACGGCGACTCGTCGCTGCGCGGCTTCGACGCGCGTTCGGCCGAACGCCTGTACGTGCGCATCGACAACCAGCGCAGCTACCTGCTGTACGGCGACTTCCAGACCGGCGACACCCTGGCCACGAGCACCGGCATCGGTGGCAGCGGCCCGGTCCCGCAGCGCAGCCTGAGCACCTACAACCGCACTGCCACCGGCCTGGGCTGGCACTTCGAAAGCGAGCGGGTGCGCAGCAACGTGTTCGCCATCGAGGATTCGCTGCGGCAGATCATCGAAGAGTTCCGCAGCCAGGGCAGCGGCCCGTACGCACTGCGCAACAACGCGGTGCTGGAAGGCAGCGAGCGCGTGGAAATGATCGTGCGCGACCGCAACCAGCCGACCCGCATCGTCTCGGTGAAGCCGTTGGCACGGCTGGTGGACTACAGCTTCGAGCCGTTCTCCGGCCGCATCCTGCTCAACCAGTTCATGCCCTCGTTCGACAGCGACCTGAACCCGGTCTCGCTGCGCATCACCTACGAGCTGGACCAGCAGACCGAGAAGTTCTGGGTGTTCGGCGCCGATGGCCAGCTCAAGGTGACCGAGCGCCTGGAAGTCGGCGCGGCGGCGGTCGAGGACCGCAACCCGCATGCGGAATTCCGCATGGGCAGTGTCAACGCCGGCTACCGCTTCGGCGAGAACACCCTGCTGGTGGCCGAGTTCGCGCGCACCCGCAGCGAGGTCAACACCAATGCGCTCAACCAGGTCACCTCGCAGGGCCTGAAGGATGTCACCGGCGAGGTGGAAGGCGACGCGTGGCGCGTCGAGTTCGCCCATGCCGGCGACAAGTTCGACGCGCGGCTGTTCGCGGCGCGCACCGACCCGGCGTTCAACAACCCGGCCTCGCCGCTGTACGGCGGCCGCGGCGAGTACAACGCGCGCTTCAGCTATGCGGTCGGTCCGCGCCTGGAGCTGTACGTGGAGGGCCTGCGCAGCGAGGACCGCAACCCGGACGGCGGCAAGCGCGAGGCCGGCGGCGCCGGCGTGCGCGTGGGCGCCACCGAGCGGCTGACAGTGGATTTCGGGCTGCGCAGCATCCGCGAGACCATCGGCGTGACGTCGCCCTGGTCGATGGGGTCGCCGTTCGGCCAGACCGGCGGCCTCACCGGCGGCTTCGCCACCGGCATGGGCGGCGGCGCGCTCGGCTACGGCCAGCAGGCGCTGGACCCGGCCACCGGGCTGATGGTGATCAACGGCTCCTCGTCCGGCAGCACGCTCACCAGCGATCTCCCGGTCGGCACCCGGCTGGAGTCGGACAGCGCCCGCTTCGGCCTCGGCTACCGCTTCAACGACCGCTTCAGCGGCGGTGCCGAGTACGAGCACAGCGTCAACGGCGAGGACCGTCGCCGGGTCGCCGCCGGCGTGGACTACCAGGTGTTCGAGCGCAGCCGGCTGTACGGCCGCTATGAGAAGCAGACCGGCCTGACCAGCGCCTACGGCATCACCACCACCGACCGCGAGGCCGATGCGCTGGTGTTCGGCGTCGACAGCACCTACCTGCGCGATACCCAGGCGTTCAGCGAGTACCGGCTGCGCGACGCGATCAGCGGCCGCGACGTCCAGGCCGCCTCCGGCATCCGCAACACCTGGGACATCCGCGAAGGCCTGCGCCTGAGCAGCTCGGCCGAACGGGTCAACGTGATCGCCGGCGACACCGGCGACAGCACCGGCCTGGCGCTGGCGCTGGACTACAGCGCCAACCCGCTGTGGCGCGGCGCCCTGCGCGTGGAGCACCGGATCTCCGAGGACGTGCCGCACACCGAGGTCAACGAGGCGTTCGACACCACCCTGGTGCAGTTCATGGTGGCGCGCAAGCTCAGCCGCGACTGGACCCTGCTGGGACGCAACTACCTGCTGGCGACCAACTACAAGGAACGGGGCGACGTCCTGCAGGACCGCTTCCAGCTGGGCTTGGCCTACCGCGACACCGACCGCAACCGGGTCAACGCGCTGATGCGCTACGAGTACAAGCTCGAGCGCGACGAGAGCGGCCTGACCCTGGTCGGCGGCCAGGCGGTGAACGGCACCAGCCAGGACGTGCGCACCCGCGCCCATATCGTCTCCTCGCATGCCGACTGGCACCCGTCGCGGCCGTGGTGGCTGACCGGGCGCGTGGCCGGCAAGTGGCAGCGCGACCAGTTCGCCTACAGCGACGGCGGCCGCGTCAACAGCAGCTTCCGCGCCGTGCTGTTCTCCGGTCGGATCGTCTACGACATCACCGAGAACTGGGACGTCGGCGTGCTCGGCTCGACCTTCCGCGGCCAGTACGGCGCCAACCAGTACGCCTACGGCGTGGAAGTGGGCCGCCTGCTGCGGCAGAACCTGTGGCTGTCGGCCGGCTACAACTGGACCGGCTTCGAAGGCGACCGCGACCTCAACGGCTACGAGTACACCCAGCAGGGGCTGTTCCTGCGCCTGCGCTTCAAGTTCGACGAAGACCTTTTCCGCCGTGACCCGGTCCGCTACCGCGACCCGGCCCGCTGAGGACGACCCGATGAAATCACCGCATACCCGTTCCCCCCTGTCGCGCGCACTGCTGGCCGCCGCCGTCCTGTCCGCCGTCGCCGGCACCGCCGGCGCCCAGCAGACCCGGCTCCTGCCGCAGGAAAAGCGCATCACCGACGAGGCCATCCATGCCGACCTGCAGGGCTACGACGCCACCCAGGGCCGCATCCAGGCGCTCAACGATGCCGGCCGCCCGGTCCGCGACTACCACCTGTCCAAGGCGCAGTGCTGGCTGGACGTGTCCTTCCACGAATACACCCGCAACGACCGCAGCGCGTTCCCGCAGGAAGCGCTGACCGAGTCGGAGAAGCTGATCGTGGACATGGAGAACGGCATTTCGCCGATCCCCACCGACACCCCGCTGGTGAACGGCGCCAAGTACCTGCGCGACGACCTGTGGCAGCGCCTGAAGGCGATCCACGGCACCCCGGGCTTCGCCTGCGCGCAGCAGGCCGTGGCCTGCGGCGAGGTCGAGCTGGTGCACGCCGGCAACGAGTTCAACCAGCAGCAGTGGCGCCATTCCAAGCCGTACATCCAGATCGCCGAGGACCTGGTCAACGACGCCGAGGCGATGGCGCGGCAGTGCGGCGTCGCCGCGGAGGGCCCCGCCCCGGCGGCGCCGGCCCCCGGCCCGCTGATCGCCAATGTGCTGTTCGAGTTCGACCGCGACGGCTACCGCGACATCCGCACCTATTCGCTGGACAGCATCGACCGCGCCCTGGCGACGATCGCCGAGGAGCGGCGGACCCTGGCCGGGGTCACCCTGGTCGGTCACGCCGACCGCATGCAGGGCCGCGGCTTCGACTACAACCAGGGGCTGTCGCAGCGTCGTGCGCAGACCGTGCGCGAGCTGCTGGTCGGCCGTGGCATCGATCCGGCCAGCATCGGCTACGAGTACCGCGGCGATACCGAGCAGGTGCAGCAGTGTGACGGCGTCAAGCCGCGCGCGGCGCTGCTGGAGTGCCTGCTGCCGAACCGCCGCGTGGAAGTGCGCTTCGACCTGGCCGACTGACCCGGTGCGGCGGGGGCCCGGGGCTCAGCGCCGGGCGCCGGCCGCGGCCGGCGGCAGCCAGGACATCGGGCGGCTGCTGCCGAGCGCGATCCAGCCCTGGGCGGCGGCCCGCTCGGGATCGCGCAGCACCGCATGCAGGTCGGCCTCGCGGCCCTGGGGGTGGCCCCACAGCCCGGCCCAGCCGCCGCCGCCGCTGCGGCGCGCCACCTGCAGCGCGCGGCTGACCGCGCGCAGGGTGTCGGCGTTGTCCGGGGTGGTGCCGGGGAACAGCGGGTGGGCGACGATGCCCGCCGAGACGCTGGGCGTCAGGCACTGCCCGTGGGCGACATCCACCTGCAACCGCTCGATGCGGCGGCACAGGTGGGCGGCCAGGGCGAAGGCCGCGGCCTGCGCGGTGTCGGCGCGGATCACCACGAACGTCGCGCCGCCCCAGCGCAGCACCCGGTCATGGGCATCGCAGTGCTCGACCAGGGCATCGGCGACCGCCCGCAGCAGCACGTCGCCGGCGGCGTGGCCGTGCAGGTCGTTGAGCGCCTTGAAGCCGTCGATCTCCAGCAGCAGCACCGCGGTGCGCTGCGCGCCGCTGGCGCTGGCGACCGCCGCATTGAGCAGGTATTCGGCCTCGCGGCGGTTGGGCAGCCCGGTGAGCGCATCGGTGATGCCCAGCTGGCGCAGCCGCCGCTGCTGGCGGCGCATGCGCAGGTAGAGGCCGCCGCCGAGCAGCAGGAACACCACCGCCGCGGTGAGGGCGGCGTTGCGCAGCAGCCGGTCGCGGCTGGCCTCCTGCACGGCATTGGTGCGGATCGGGTCCAGGGCCTGTTCGGCCTTGGCCTGCAGCCGCGCCAGCCGGTTGAGGCTGTCGCCCTTCATCCGCGACTGGTCGAGCTGCCGCGCCCGGCGCAGGTAGTCGCGGGCCTGGTCGGCCTCGCCCAGCGCGATGCTGATCTCGGTCAGCAGGTCGAGGCTGTCGCGGACGCCCTCCGGGAACTTGCCGGGCTCGGCCACCGCCAGTGCCTCCTCGGCGAAGCCGCGCGCGGCCTCCAGCTGCGCCTGTTCCAGGGCGATGCGCGCCAGCCGCTGCAGGGTGACCACCTGGCCCAGCGGGTCGTTGTCCTTCTGCCACGGCAGCAGCGCCGCCAGCTGCTGCCGCGCATGGTCGAGGTCGCCGGCCGCGTGCAGCAGCTCGGCGCGGTGGCCGCGCACCCGGTGCAGGATCACGTCCTGGTCGGACACCCGCCGGGCGATCGCCTCGACGCGGGCGAAGGCGCGCTCGGCGTCCTCGTAGCGCTTCAGGCGCAGCAGCGTGTAGCCGTAGTTGTAGTGCAGCATCACGTCCTGCGGCAGCGCCGGGCGGCGCAGGTGGTGCGACAGGGCGATCGCCTGCTGCTGGTAGCGCAGCGCGCCTTCGGGGTCGTCCATCTGTTCGGCGCGGATCAGCGAGATCCCGGTCAGCGCGGTGATCTGCGCGCTGATGTCGGCCTCGGCGACGCCCAGCTCCAGCATCGTCTCGAGCAGTTGCAGGCCCTGTTGGGTCTGGCCATTGCGCTGCAGCAGGGCGGCCGCGAAGCGCATCGCGCGGTCGCGGTCCTCGGTTGCCAGGCCGGGGGTGGTCATCAACGCCTGCAGGCGGGCGGCGGCCTCCAGGCTGCCCTCGCCATGGCCGAGCAGATGCAGCGCATAGCCCTGGCAGCTCACCGCGCCGATCTCCACCGGGATGGGCAGCGCCGGCATCGCCAGCAGCTCGTTGGCGATCGTCAGCGCTTCGGGCGGCGAGCCATGCATCACCGCATGGCAGTTCGTCACCTGGTCCATCAAGCGCGCGTCGGCCTGCGCGGGGGCGGCCAGCGCCACGGACAGCAGGCAGGACCACCGGAGGAACAGGCGGGCGGTGCGGGGGGGGCAGGACATCAAGGGTGCGCTTCCGGACGGAGTAGGAGGCCGTTCCGGGCGCGGGTGGCTGAAGGCGGCCCGGCGCCGGCGGCGGATGGACCGTAATATAGCGCCGTTCATCCAGACGACGTGCCACGCCCCGGCCGCGGGCCCCCTTGCCGATGCCCCCATACTCCCCGTCCCCGGGGGAACCCGACGGTTCCCTGCCGCTTCCACCCGCCACCCCCGCCCGCTGGAGGGAGCGGGTCGCCAGTGCGCCGCGCGCACGCGCGGCGGCCATGCTGCGGCGCCTGCTGCTGGTGATGGCCTGCTACCAGGTGCTGCTCCTGCTGTGGGCGCCGGCCACCCTGGTCTCGCCGTCGCTGCTGCTGGGGGTGGGCGGGGTGCTGGCGTGCCTGGTGCCGCTGCTGCCGCTGCGGCGGGGCCGGCTGCGGCTCGCGGCGGCGCTGTTCGTGCTGCTCAACCTGCTGCTGGCGACGGTGGCGTACGCCAGCTGGGGGCTGCGGGCGCAGATGCCCGGGCAGCTGCTGCAACTGTTGCCGGTGCTGCTGGCCGGCGCGGTGCTGGGGCGGCGGGCGCTGTGGCTGGCGGCGATCTGGCTGTGCGCGCTGCTGGTGGTGGGGGCCTGGCTGGACGCGGCCGGCGGTTTCTACCATCCGGCGCGGGTGGCGCTGGCCACCCGCGACCTGGCCCTGGCGGGCCTGGGCGTGCTGATGGCCGCCTTCGTGCTCGACCAGTGCATGTCCTCGATGCGCGACAACCTGCGCCTCTCCCGCCGCCGCGAGGCCGACCTGGCGCGGCGCCGCGACGAACTGCAGCTGGAGATGGAGGAGAAGGAGCGTTCGCACGCGCAGCTGGCGCATGCGCTGCGGATCGAGAACGTGGAGCGCCTGGCCAGTGGCGTGGCGCACGACTTCAACCACCTGCTGGGGCTGATCATGGGCTATGCCGGCAAGGAACGCCGCAGCGACGACCCGGAGGAACTCAAGGCGGCGCTGCGCGGGGTGGAGTCGGCGGCACGGCGGGCCAAGGCGGTGACCGTGCGGCTGCTGGATTTCAGCCGCCAGGACGTGGCGCGGCCGCAGCTGCTGGACGCCGCGCGCACCGTGGCGGCGATGGAGCCGATGCTGCGCCAGCTGTTCGACGCGCGGGTGGCGTTCGAGCTGGACACCGGCCAGGTGCAGCGGCAGATCCATTTCGATCCGGCGCAGCTGGAGCTGCTGCTGCTGAGCCTGGCCGCCAACGCGCAGCAGGCCATGCCCGACGGCGGCCGCTTCCGCCTGGCCCTGGCCTGCCCGCCGCCGGGGGAGGAGCTGCGCATCGAGGTCCGCGACAGCGGCCACGGCATGAGCGAAGAGGTCCGCCAGCGCTGCCTGGAGCCGTTCTTCACCACCAAGCCCAGCGGCCAGGGCACCGGCCTGGGCCTGGCGGTGGCGGCCAACCTGGTGGCCGCCGCCGGCGGCCGCATCGAGGTCGCCAGCGCGCTGGGCGAGGGCAGCTGCTTCCGCCTGTACCTGCCGGCGCGTCCCCCGGCGGTGGACGTGTCGCCGCGCTCCGAGGACGACGTGGCCATTCCCTATTGAGCCGCATGCCCTGGTGCCGGGCGCGCGCCGGCTACACTGGGCCGCGGCCCGTCCGGAAACTCGCCCTTGGTCTCTAGCTGGATCCTGCTGCTGGTCTCGCTCGGCTACGCCGCCCTGCTGTTCGGCGTGGCGTGGTGGGGCGACCGCCGGCCGCTGTACCCGGACCGGCCCTGGCTGCGGCCGGTGGTCTACAGCCTGGCGCTGGCGGTGTACTGCTCGTCATGGACCTTCTACGGCGCGGTCGGCACCGCGGTGCGCTACGGCATCGGCTACCTGCCGATCTACCTGGGGCCGCTGCTGCTGCTGCTGTTCGGCTGGCGCATCATCGAGCGGCTGGCGCTGATCGCGCGCAGCGAGAACGTCGTCTCGATCGCCGACTTCATTTCCTCCCGCTACGGCCGTTCGCGGCGGCTGGCGGCGCTGGTGGCGTTGATCGCGCTGATCGGCGTGGTGCCGTACCTGGCGCTGCAGTACAAGGCGGTGGCGATGAGCCTGCAGGTGCTCACCGGCGACGCTGGCGGCGGCGGCGTGCTGCGCGACCCGGCGCTCTACGTGGCACTGCTGATGGCGTTGTTCGCCACCCTGTTCGGCACCCGCCAGGTGGACGCTACCGAACACCACCACGGCATGATGCTGGCCATCGCCCTGGAGTCGATGATCAAGCTGCTTGCGATCGTGGCGCTGGGCGTGTTCGCCTACGTGTGGCTGGCCGACCGCGGCACCACGGTGGTGCAGTCGGCGCGCACGCTGTTCGAGGCGACACCGCCGGTCGGCTTCGTGTCTCAGACCCTGCTCAGCTTCCTTGCGCTGGTGTGCCTGCCGCGGCAGTTCCACGTGGCGGTGGTGGAGTGCGGCGACGTCGGCGACGTGCGCCGCGCGCGCTGGCTGTTCGGCGGCTACCTGGTGCTGATCTCGCTGATGATCGTGCCGATCGCGGTGGCCGGCACCGCGCTGCTCGGCAGTGGCGGCGTGGCCGATGACGGGCTGGTGCTGGCGCTGCCGATGAGCGACGGCAACACCGCGCTGGCGCTGGTGGCTTACGTGGGCGGGTTCTCGGCCGCCACCGGCATGGTGATCGTGTCCTCGATCGCGCTGGCGACGATGATCAGCAACGACCTGGTGATGCCGCTGCTGCTGCGCCGCAGTGGCGGGCACCGGGTGGCCGCCGACGTCGCCTCGCGGGTGCTGTGGACCCGTCGCCTGGCGATCCTGCTGCTGGCGCTGGTGGCCTACGGCTACTACCGCGGCAGCGACAACGACACCATGCTGGCCACCTACGGGCTGATGGCCTTCGCCGCGGTGGCGCAGTTCGCCCCCGGCCTGCTCGGCGGGCTGTACTGGCGCGGCGCCAGCCGCCGCGGGGTAGGCACCGGCATGATGGTGGGCTTCGGGGTGTGGGTGTACACCCTGCTGCTGCCGGCGCTCAGCCATGGCGGCTGGCTCGACCTGGCGCTGGTCGAGCGCGGCCCGTTCGGCATCGCCTGGCTGCGGCCGGAACAGCTGTTCGGCCTGAGCGGCTGGGATGCGCTGACCCACGGCACGTTCTGGTCGCTGCTGCTCAACACCGCCACCATGCTGCTGGTGTCGATGCGCTGGCGCCCCGGGGTCGCCGAGCGCCTGCGCGCGGGGCCGTTCCTGGAACCGTACGCGCAGCGTCCGGTGGTGGTCGGCGACTGGCCCGCGCACGTCAAGGTGCGCGACCTGCTGGCGCTGGCCACCCGGGTGGTGGGCGAACAGCGCGCGCAGCGCGCCTTCGCCGACCAGGCGCAGGCGCTGCAGCGGGAGCTGCAGCCGGCCGCGGCCGCCGACCGCGCCTGGGTGCAGTTCAGCGAGCGCCTGCTCGCCGCCTCGATCGGCGCGGCGTCGGCGCGGCTGTTGCTGACCAGCCTGCTGCGCGGCTCCGGCATGGACCTGGGCGAGGTGGTAGCGGTGCTCGACGAGGCCGGCCAGGAGCTGCGCTTCAACCGCGAGATCCTGTCGACCACGCTGGAGAACATCAGCGCCGGAGTCAGCGTGGTCGACCCGGACATGCGCCTGACCGCCTGGAACCGCCGTTACCAGCAGATGTTCGGCTACCCCGACGGCATGCTCTACGTCGGCCGCCCGGTGGCCGACCTGATCCGCTACAACGCCGAGCGCGGCGAGCTGGGCGAGGGCGACATCGAGCTGCAGATCGACCGCCGCATCGCCCACATGCGCGCCGGGACCGCGCACGTGTTCGAGCGCACCGATGCCGACGGCAAGGTCATCGAGCTGCGCGGCCAGGCGCTGCCCGGCGGCGGCTATGTCACCAGCTACAACGACATCACCGACTTCAAGCACGCCGAGCGCGCGCTTCTGGAGGCCAACGAGACCCTCGAGCAGCGGGTGGCCGAGCGCTCGCAGGCCGCCGAACTGGCGCAGCAGTCCAAGACCCGCTTCCTCGCCGCGATCAGCCACGATGTGCTGCAGCCGCTCAACGCCGCGCGCCTGTTCGCCTCGGCGCTGCGTGACGGCGCGCAGGAGAACGAGGAACAGCGCTACCTGGCCGAGCGCGTGGACGCCTCGCTGCGCGCCGCCGAGGAACTGCTCGATGGCCTGCTGGACGTATCGCGGCTGGAGGCCGGCGGCCTGCGCCCGGCCCTGGCCGACTTCGACGCCGCCGCACTGGTGCGCGAGCTGGCCGCGCAGTACACCCCGGTGGCGGCCGGGCGCGGCCTGCGCCTGCACGTGTTCGCGCGCCCGGCCTGGGTGTACAGCGATCGCCGGCTGCTGCGCCGCGTGCTGCAGAACTTCATGGCCAATGCGCTGCGCTACACCCGGCATGGCCGCATCGTGCTGGCGCTGCGCGCGCGTGGCGCCCGGGTCGAGCTGCAGGTGTGGGATACCGGGCCGGGGATTCCCGAGCACCACATGCGGCAGATCTTCAACGAGTTCCACCGCTACCCGCAGCCGTTCGACTGGGGCGAGCAGGGGCTGGGCCTGGGGCTGTCGATCTGCCAGCGCATCTCGCGCCTGCTCGGCCACGCGCTCAACGCCCGCAGCCAGCCTGGACGCGGCAGCATGTTCTCCATCACCCTGCCGCGGGTACCGGCGCCCGCGGTGCCGCCACCGCCGCGGGCCGCCGGCCCGGCCGCCAGCGACAATGCCCTGGCCGGGCTGCGCGTGCTGTGCCTGGACAACGACCAGGAGATCCTCGACGGCATGCGCGCACTGCTGGGGCGCTGGCAGGTGCAGGTGATCGCCGCCAGCACCGTGGACATCGCCCTGCAGAAGCTGTCCGAAGACCCCGACGTGATACTGGCCGACTACCACCTGCACGACCGCATGCACGGGCTGGACGCCCTGGTCGCGCTGCGCGAGGCCGCGGGCCGGCCCCTGCCCGGCGCCCTGCTCACCGCCGATGGCCGCGACGAACTGAAGCGCCAGGCACGCGAGTGCGGCTACCGGGTGCTGACCAAGCCGGTGAAACCGGCCTCCCTGCGCGCCTTCCTCACCGCCTGGCGGCTGTAGCGCCGGGCCGCACCCGGTGGGGCGTTGTCGGTGATGCTCCAGTGGGGCGTGGCCCCGCTCTACAGGGGTGGCAGGTTGCCGGGCCCGGTCGCGCCGGGCCGTGCCCGGCGGGGTGTTGCCGCTGGTGTCCCAGCGGGGCGTGGCCCCGCTCTACAGGAGGGGGGCAAGTTGTCGAGTTCGGTAGCGCCGGGCCGTGCCCGGCGGGGCGTTGCCGGTGATGCCCCGCCGCGGCCCCGCTCTGTAATGGGCGGGCGCTGCCGTGTGGCCGGGTCAGGCGGCGCCGGTCAGGTGTTCGTGCAGGATGCTGGCGCCGACGATGATCAGGATCACGCCGCCGGCGATCTCGGCGCGCTTGCCGACCAGTGCGCCGAGGGCGCGGCCGAGCATGATGCCGAGGGTCACCATGACCAGGGTGCATACGCCGATGACCAGCGCGACCATGCCGATGTGCACGTCGAAGAACGCCAGGCTCACGCCGACCGCGGCGGCGTCGATGCTGGTCGCCAGGCCGGTGGCGGCCAGGGTCCAGAAGCGGTGGTGGCGGTTGTCGTCGTCGTCGCCGGCGTCCTCGGGGTCGGCGCGCAGGCCGGCCACGATCATGTGCGCGCCGAGTGCGCCGAGCAGTATGAAGGCGATCCAGTGGTCGAAGGCCTCGACGTACTGCGAGGTGGCGCGGCCCAGCAGCCAGCCGAGCACCGGCGTGATTGCTTCGATGGTGCCGAAGATCAGGCCGGCGCGCAGGGCGTCGCGCAGCCGCGGCCGGCGCATCGCCGCGCCCTTGCCGATCGCCGCGGCAAAGGCGTCGGTGGACATGGCGAAGCCGACAAGCAGGATGGAGATCGGGGACATCGGGTTTACCTGGTCGGGCGGACGCGGTCGGCACACGGCGCGCCCAACCGGAAGTTGCGCACGCGTGCCGCTGGTCTCGCCAACCGAAGAAACCGGTCACACGCACCACGACGCAATGGTCGAGCATGTTGATGCGTGCGCTTCCGGATGCCGGAAGCAGGCTACTCCCCAAGGGAACGCGCATTCTAACATGCCGCGCCCGCGGGGGCCCGGGGCGGGAAACGCGCCGGGAAGGCGGCGACGGCCTGCCGCCGCATCGCGCCGCGGGCTAGTCCTCGTCGGGAGGCAGCACCATGCTGTCGTCGTCGATGGCCAGCTTGCCGGCCATCAGTACCGCCTGGGTGCGGTTGGTGACGCCGAGCTTGCGCAGGATGGCGGTGACGTGCGCCTTGATGGTCGCTTCGGAAACACCCAGGTCGTAGGCGATCTGCTTGTTGAGGCGGCCGGCGCCGAGCATCAGCAGCACGCGGTACTGCTGCGGGGTCAGCTCGCGTAGGCGCTGGCCCACTTCGCGCTCTTCGCGGTCGGTGGGCGGCAGGCTGTGGGCTTCGGCCGGCGCCCAGCGTTCGCCATCGAGGATGGTGCCCAGCGCCTGGCCGATGGTGTCCGAATCGGCCGACTTGGGAATGAAGCCGAACGCACCATGGTCCAGGGCGCGGCGCATCACCGTCGGCTCCTCGCGCGCGGACACCACCACGATGGGCAGCTGCGGGTGCAGTGCGCGCAGGTGCACCAGCGCGTTGAAGCCCTGCGCGCCGGGCATGTTCAGGTCCATCAGCACCAGGTCGGCGTCGGGGTGCTGCTCGGCCAGCGCGTACAGCGCCTCGACACTGTCGGCCTCCAGCAGCCGCACGCCGGGGATCACCCGCTGCACCGCGCCGCGCAGCGCTTCGCGGAACAGCGGGTGGTCGTCGGCGATCAGCAGCGTGGGCATGGGGCGAACGGTCCGGCTATGGCGGTTGGCGCCCTGTCCTGCGGAGGGAAGGGCAGGGCCGCAGGATCATGGCGATGCGCGGCGGTGTCCAGCACCGCGCCGCGCCTGGGGCCTGCGTGCGGCCCGTGGCGCGGTGGCATCCGGCGCGTCCCTGCGCCCGGTCCCGTGGCGGCGCAGGGCCACCGCGGGGGCTGGCCGGGCCACGCGCTCGGCGTGGTCCGGGCCAGCGGGGTCAGCGGGGTCAGCGCACCTTGCGCTCTTCGACCAGTGATGCGACCACCGACGGGTCGGCCAGGGTCGAGGTGTCGCCCAGCTGGTCCGGCGCGTTCTCGGCGATCTTGCGCAGGATGCGGCGCATGATCTTGCCGGAACGGGTCTTGGGCAGGCCGGGCGCCCACTGCAGGTGGTCCGGTGCGGCGATCGGCCCGATCTCCTTGCGCACCCAGGTGACCAGCTCCTTGAGCAGGTCGTCGGTCTGCGCCTCGCCGGCCACGAGGGTGACGTAGGCGTAGATGCCCTGGCCCTTCACGTCGTGCGGGAAGCCGACCACCGCCGCCTCGGCGACCTTCGGGTGGCCGACCAGGGCGCTTTCCACTTCGGCGGTGCCGATGCGGTGGCCGGAGACGTTGATCACGTCGTCGACGCGGCCGGTGATCCAGTAGTCGCCATCGGCATCGCGGCGGCAGCCGTCGCCGGTGAAGTAGCTGCCCGGATAGGTGCGGAAGTAGGTGTCGATGAAGCGCTGGTGGTCGCCGTAGACGCTGCGCATCTGCCCCGGCCACGAGTCGCGGATGACCAGGTTGCCTTCGGCCACGCCGTCCTGGATCTCGCCGTCGGCGTTGACCAGCGCCGGCTGCACGCCGAAGAACGGTCGGGTGGCGGAGCCCGGCTTGAGGTCCGTGGCGCCGGGCAGCGGCGAGATCAGGATGCCGCCGGTCTCGGTCTGCCACCAGGTATCGACGATCGGGCAGCGGCTGTCGCCGACCACCTCGTGGTACCAGCGCCAGGCTTCCGGGTTGATCGGCTCGCCGACGCTGCCGAGCAGGCGCAGCGAGGCGCGCGAGGTCTTCTTCACCGGTGCTTCGCCCTCGCGCATCAGCGCGCGGATGGCGGTCGGGGCGGTGTAGAAGATCGTCACCTGGTGCTTGTCGATGACGTTCCAGAAGCGCGAGGTGTCGGGGTAGTTGGGCACGCCCTCGAACATCACCGAGGTGGCGCCGTTGGCCAGCGGTCCATAGACGATGTAGCTGTGCCCGGTGACCCAGCCGACGTCGGCGGTGCACCAGTAGATGTCGTCCTCGCGCAGGTCGAACACCGCTTCATGGGTGTAGGCCGCGTACAGCAGATAGCCGCCGCTGGTGTGCAGCACGCCCTTCGGCTTGCCGGTGGAACCGGAGGTGTACAGGATGAACAGCGGGTCCTCGGCGTTCATGCGCTCGGGTTCGCACTGCGCGGGCTGGGTGTCCACCACGTCGTGGAACCAGCGGTCGCGCGGCGCCTGCATGTCCACCGCCGCGCCGGTATGGCGCACCACCAGCACGGTCTCCACCGTATGGGTGCCCGGCAGCTTCAGCGCGGCGTCGACGTTGGCCTTCAGCGGCACCTTCTTGCCGCCGCGCAGGCCCTCGTCGGCGGTGATGATCAGCTTGCTGCCGCAGTCGCCGACGCGGTCGGCGATGGAGTTGGCGGCGAAACCGCCGAACACCACCGAGTGCACCGCGCCGATGCGTGCGCAGGCCAGCATCGCCACGGCGGCATCGACGATCATCGGCAGGTAGATGGTGACGCGGTCGCCCTTGCCCACGCCGAGGTTGCGCAGCGCATTGCCGAGCCGGCACACGCGCTCGTGCAGCTGCCGGTAGGTGACCTTCTGCGCCGGTGCATCGGGGCTGTCGGGCTCGAACAGGATCGCGGTCTTGTCGCCCCGGGTGGCCAGCTGGCGGTCCAGGCAGTTGACGCTGACGTTGAGCTCGCCGTCCTCGAACCATTTGATGCGGAAATCGTCCAGCTGGTAGCTGACGTTGCGGATCCGGGTGGGTTTGGTGATCCAGTCCAGGCGCTCCGCGGCCTTGGCCCAGAACGCATCGGGATTCTCCACCGATTCGCGGTACTGCTGCTCGTAGGTGGTCTTGTCGATCCGCGCCTTGGCGGCGAATGCGGGATCGACGGGATAGATGTCAGCCATGGCAAATCCTCACCTTTTGCACGTGTAACCAATGAAGCAGCCGCATCCTGCGACGCGGCCGGAACCTCCCAAGTGTGCCGCATCCACCCGGGTGCGCGCTGCCCCCGGTGTTAGACGATGGTCGAATGGGGGGCCGCTTTCGACTAATGGCGAATAGCCGTCCGCGGCGGAAGCCCCGCACCCTGCCCTCGACCGTGCAAGCGAAGCGGCCGTCGATACCCGTCGGAGAGAGGCAGAGCGGATGAACAGACACGTGTTGGATCGAGTGCGTCTCCCGGCGCACACCCCCGGGTGCAGGATGCGCCGGCCGCTGGTGGTGGCGCTGTCGCTGGTGCTGTCGGCGCCGGTCATCGCGCTCGCGCAGACGCCCCGGGAACAGGCGCTGGAAGCCCGCGTGGCCGAACTGGAACGCCAGGTGCAGCAGCTGCTCACGCATCGCCAGGTGCCCGAGGAGGCCATGGTGCGGACCGACGGGCAGGCCCGCGGGACAGCCACCGGACAGGGTGCGGCCACCGCGCCGGCGGCGGCCGCCGCCGCGCCGCCCATCCAGGCCACCAGCATCACGCCCGGCGCCGCGCCGGGCACCACGTTCAAGGTCGGCGGCTTCATCAAGGTCGACTTCCTCGCCACCCGCACCGGTGACGGCCAGCTCGCCGACGACGCCACCGGCCGCGCGCTGTACCTGCCGGGGCAGACGCCGGTACCCGGTGCCGGCGGCAACGGCAGGGCCTCCGGGGTGGACTACAACGCGCACGCCAAGTTCTCGCGCTTCAACCTCGGCGTGGACCACGTGGCCGACAACGGCGACAAGGCCGGGGCGATGCTGGAGATGGACTTCTTCGGCAATGCGCTGGGCAACCAGACCGCCACCAACACCTATGGCGTCACCCTGCGCCACGCCTACATGTACTGGAACGGCTGGCTGGCCGGGCAGACCTGGTCCAATTTCATGGATGCCGGCGCATTGCCGGAGGCGGCCGACTTCGTCGGCCCCACCGATGGCGTGGTGTTCGTGCGCCAGGCGCAGCTGCGCTACACCCGCGGCGGCCTCAGCGTGGCGCTGGAGAATCCGGAAACCACCAGCCTCACCGGCAGCTACGACCCGGTGGCCGGCACCTGGAACGTCCCGGCGGCGGCCAGTTCCGACCGCGGTGCGCTGCCGGACATGACCGTGCGCTATGGATGGAAGGGCGACTGGGGCACGTTCGGCATGGCCGGCCTGCTGCGCCAGTTGAAGGTGGACAACCGCGCCACCGGCGCGCACGCCACCGCGACCGGCGGCGGCGTCAGCGTGGGCGGCAAGTGGGCGATGGGCGCCAGCGACACGCTGCACTACCAGCTCACCGCCGGCGAGGGCATCGCGCGCTACATCGGCCTGGGCATCACCGCCGACAGCGGCTACGACGCCCTGCGCGACCGTCTCGATCCGACCGGCGTGGTCGCCGCCTACGTGGGCTGGCGGCATGCGTTCTCGCCCCGGCTGCGCAGCAACCTGATCTATGCCCGCAGCGACTACGACAACGATGCCGCGATCACCGGCGACCTGGTGACCAGGCGCGTGCAGTCGATCCGCGGCAACGTGTTCTACACCCCGATGCCGAAGGTCGATGTCGGCGCCGAACTGATGTACGGCGTGCGCGAGATCGAGAACGGCCGCAAGGGCGACATCAGCCGCGTGCAGTTCACCACCAAGTACAGCTTCTGAACCGGCGGCGCCGGCCCGCATGCGGTGCCGGCGCCGCCTCCTTTCCCTCTCCCCACGGCGAGCTTCCACGCCACCGCCGCGGCCTGTCGTCCGCCGTCCCGTACCAGGAGAATCCCGATGAATGCTTCCGTCGATCCCCGTGTTGAGCGGATCGCCTCCCATCCGGCCTACCGGCGCCTGCGCACGGCCCGCAACCGGCTCGGCTGGACCCTGACCGTGCTCATGCTGCTGGCCTACTACGGCTACATCGGCCTGATCGCCTTCGACAAGGCGTTCCTGGCCACGCCGGTCGCCGCCGGCAAGGTCACCACGCTCGGCATTCCGATCGCGCTGGGGCTGATGGTGTTCACCATCCTCATCACCGGCCTGTACGTGCGCCGCGCCAACCGCGAGTTCGACCAGTTGACCCAGCAGATCGTGGAGGAGAGCCGATGACCCGCCCCGTCCTGTACAGCGGCGCGCTGCTCGCCCTGCTGGCCACCAGCGGCGCGGCCCTGGCGGCCGGCGGCGACCTCGGCCAGACCGTGCGCCAGCCGACCAACTGGACCGCGATCGCCATGTTCGCCACCTTCGTGCTGGCCACCCTGGGCATCACCAAGTGGGCGGCCGCGCGCACCCGTTCGGCGTCGGACTTCTACACCGCCGGCGGCGGCATCACCGGCTTCCAGAACGGCCTGGCGATCGCCGGCGACTACATGTCGGCGGCCTCGTTCCTGGGCATCACCGCGGCGGTGATGGCCAACGGCTACGACGGCCTGATCTACGCCATCGGCTTCCTGGTGGGCTGGCCGATCCTGACCTTCCTGATGGCCGAGCGGCTGCGCAACCTGGGCCGCTTCACCTTCGCCGACGTCGCCGGCTACCGCTTCGCGCAGAAGCCGATCCGCCTGTTCGCCGCGTCCGGCACGCTGGTGGTGGTGCTGTTCTACCTGATCGCGCAGATGGTCGGCGCCGGCGCGCTGATCAAGCTGCTGTTCGGCCTGGACTACTGGGTCGCGGTGCTGCTGGTCGGCGTGCTGATGATGGTCTACGTGCTGTTCGGCGGCATGACCGCCACCACCTGGGTACAGATCATCAAGGCCTGCCTGCTGCTGTTCGGCGTGACCTTCATGGCGCTGATGGTGATGTGGCATTTCAACTTCAGCTTCGAGGCGCTGTTCTCCGAAGCGGTCCGGGTCAAGACCCAGATCGCCGCCAATGGCGGAAAGAACGCGGAGGAAGCGGCCAGTGCGGGCCTGTCGATCATGGGCCCGGGCGGGTTCGTCAAGGATCCGATCTCGGCGATCTCCTTCGGCATGGCGCTGATGTTCGGCACCGCCGGCCTGCCGCACATCCTGATGCGCTTCTTCACCGTTCCCGATGCCAAGCAGGCGCGCAAGTCGGTGCTCTGGGCCACCACCTGGATCGGCTATTTCTACATCCTGATCTTCATCATCGGCTTCGGTGCCATCGCCCTGGTGCTGACCAACCCCGAGTACGCCGACCCGCTCACCGGCACCATCCAGGGCGGGCCGAACATGGCCGCGGTGCTGGTCGGCAAGGCGGTGGGCGGCAACCTGTTCATGGGCTTCATATCGGCGGTGGCCTTCGCCACGATCCTGGCGGTGGTCGCCGGCCTGACGCTCTCCGGCGCCTCGGCGGTATCGCACGACCTGTACGCGACGATGATCATGAAGGGCAAGCCGCCGGCGGGCTCGGAGCTGCGGGTGTCGCGCATCACCACCGTGGTGCTGGGAGTGATCGCGGTGCTGCTGGGCATCGCCTTCGAGAAGCAGAACGTGGCTTTCATGGTGTCGCTGGCCTTCGCCATCGCCGCCTCGGCCAACTTTCCGGTGCTGATCCTGTCGCTGCTGTGGAAGGACTGCACGACCCGTGGCGCGGTGATCGGCGGTTTCCTGGGCCTGGCCTCCTCGCTGCTGCTGACCCTGCTGTCGCCGTCGGTCTGGGTGGATACGCTGGGCAATCCGGCCGGCAGCGCGCCGTTCCCGTACACCAGCCCGGCGCTGTTCTCGATGACCCTGGCGTTCGCCGCCATCTGGCTGTTCTCGGTGCTGGACCGGAGCGCGCGGGCGAAGGCCGAACGCGCGGCCTATCCGGCGCAGCAGGTGCGTGCCGAGACCGGAGTCGGCGCGAGCCGGGCCGCCGAGCACTGACCGCGGTCCGGCAGGAGGCGACGAGGGCCGCCCGGCGACGGACGGCCCTCGCTGCCCGGCCATGATGGGCGGGGCGCCATGGTCCGGCGGCGGTCGCGGGCGGGCCGTGCCCGCGCGGCGTACCGGCCGGCACCGTGCGGCCCGGGCCGCGGGCTAGGCGAGGAAGCGGGCGATGGCCGCCTCGATCTGCTGCGGCGACTGGAAGCCGGGGAGCCGGGTACGTTCGTCGCCGTCGCGGAACAGCGCGAGCGTCGGCGTCTGCCGCAGCCCGAGCTCGCGGAAGAAGGCCTCGCCCAGCACTTCCAGCTGCACGCGCAGCAGCGTGGTGCCCTGTCCGGCGGCGCCGCCGGCCACGCGCTGCAGCGACTGCGCCAGCATCCGGCAGCCCGGGCACTGGTCCTTGTGGAAGTCGACCAGCACCCGCGGGTGCTCGGCCAGCAGCTGCCGGAACTGCTCAGGCGTGGTGGCGTCGATGATCTGCATCGGTGTTGCTCCGGTAGTGGGCCAGTACCGCGTCGGTCCAGGCGGCGATGGCCGCGGCGTTGCGTTCGCCGTGCGGCATCTGCTCGATCTCCAGGGGCGGGTAGTCGCTGCGGAAGTAGCGGAGCAGGCGGTGCACCGCGCCGCAGTAGTACTCCGCGCCCCATTGCGTCTCGCCGGTGCCGAACACCGCCAGCTGCCGCGGCTGCTCGCCGCGCGCGGCGATGCCGGCCACCCAGGCCTTCATCTCCGCCGGCGTGCGCCCGGCGTTGTCGGTCCAGCAGCCGAGCAGCACGAGGTCGGCCGCATCGGCGGCCAGCGGTGGCGCCTGGCGCAGGTCGTCGGCCTCGTACCAGTGCACCGCATGGCCGGCGTCGCGGCAGCGCGCGGCCACCCGCCGCGCCAGTTCACGGGTATTGCCGCTCAGCGACGCCACCACCATCAGGATGTCCAGTGCCGGCGGCCGGTCAGAGGTCGTCGAAGCCGTTGTCGACATTGGTCTTCTTGTAGCTGGCGTTGCGCATCTCGAAGAAATCGGTCTTGGTCTCGGTGAAGTTGTCGGCATAGGCCTTGATCCACGGCATCACATTGTCGGTGGTGTCGCTGTACAGCCGCTCGATGCCGAGCATGCCGGCCATCTTGTTGGCGCGGTACTTCACGTAACGTGTCATTTCCTCCACGTCGATGCCGTCGATGCCGTCCAGCACCTCCGAGGACCACTGGGTCTCCAGCTCGATGGCGTGCTCGAACGCCTGGTGCACGTAGGCGGTCAGCTCGTTGGTCTGCAGCTCCGGGTTCTCGCCGATGATGGCGCGGATCAGCTCGCTGATGAACTTGGTGTGGGCCAGCTCGTCGCGGTTGATGAAGCTGATGATCTTGCCGGTGCCGGTCATGCGGTTCTGCCGCACCAGGTTGTAGAAGTACGCAAAGCCGGAATAGAAGTTGATGCCTTCCAGGATGGACGACTGGATCAGCGACTTCAGCAGCGTCTCGGCGGTCTTCTCGCGCATGAAGTCGTCATACGCGCCCATGATCGGCGCGTTGCGCTTGATGATGGTCGGGTGGGTGCGGGCGATCTCGAAGATGCGGTTCTGGTTCGGCAGGTCGGTGATCGAGGCCAGCACGTAGCTGTAGCTCTCGTTGTGGATGACCTCCTGCTGTCCGATGATCGCCGCGTTGGCGTGCGCGGCCGGGTCGGTGATGTACTCGGCGACGTTGTAGATGAAGCGGGTCTGCGGCGAGTCGAGCGTGGCCAGCAGGCCGATGATCGAGTCGTAGGCGTTCTTCTCGCGCCCGGACAGCTCGCCGTACTGGCGCGCGTCGGCCTTCATGTCCACCTCGTCGGGGATCCAGAAGTTGGTCGAGAGTTCCTTGTAGGCCCGGTAGAACGACGGGTACGGGATGTCGTTCCAGTTGAGGATCCCGGACGTGCGGCCGTTGATGATGCCGGTGCTGCGGTTGGGGTGGCGCGGTTCGAGGATCTTGATGCGGTCGAGCGGGGTTGCCATGGTCGTCTGCCTTCGTGTTGCGTGTGTAGAGCCGAGCCCGCGCTCGGCTGCCGTTCCAACCGGAGCCGAGCACGGCCCGGCCTTGGATGGGCGTTCCGGTCAGCTGGAACACCACTCGCATTCGCTGGTGTCGATGTCGTTGGAGCGCACGTAGTAGGTGGTCTTCAGGCCTTCGCGCCAGGCCGTCAGATGCAGCTCCAACAGCGTGCTGGCGCGGATGGTGCTGGGCACGTACAGGTTGAAGCTGATCGCCTGGTCGACGTGCCGCTGGCGGCGCGCGTTCTGGCGCACGCTGGCGAACTGGTCGACCTTGTAGGCGCCCTTCTCGTAGTACGGCCAGGTTTCCAGTGAGAGACCCGGTGCGGCGACCGGCCGCCGGAAATCCTTCTTTTCCTCGTAGTAGAACGCGCTGTAGATCGGGTCGATGGAGGCGGTGGAGCCGGCGATCTGCGCGGTGCTCATGTTCGGCGCCACCGCCAGCAGCCAGCCGTTGCGCAGGCCGTGCGTGGCCACCTCGCGCGCCAGGCCGTCCCACGCCTCGCCGGTGTAGTCGCGGTCGCGGAAGTAGCGGCCGGTGTGCCAGTCGCTGCCGGCGAACATCGGGTAGCGGCCCTTCTCCTTCGCCAGCTGCGCGCTGGCCTGGATGGTCAGGAAGTTGATGCGCTCGTACAGGCGGTCGGCCAGCTGCTCGGCGTCCGGCGATTCCCACTGGATCGCCTGCTGCGCCAGCAGGTGGTGCCAGCCGAAGGTGCCCAGGCCGATGGCGCGGTACTTGCGGTTGGTGATGGTGGCCTGCGGCACCGGCAGCGCATTGAGGTCGATCACGTTGTCGAGCATGCGCACCTGGATCGGGATCAGGCGCTCCAGCACATCCGTGGCCAGCAGGTCGTCCGGTGCGCTGATCGCCCGGCCGAGGTTGATCGAGGACAGGTTGCAGACCACGAAATCGCCCGCGCGGCGGGTGGTGACGATCTGGTCGCCGCTGACGATCTCCTGGATCATCCGCGTCGGGCTCATGTTCTGCAGGATCTCGGTGCACAGGTTGCTGGAATAGACCATGCCCGCGTGCTTGTTCGGGTTCCGGCGGTTGACCTCGTCGCGGTAGAACAGGAACGGGTTGCCGGTCTCCAGCTGGCTGAGCATGATCCGCTTGAACAGGTCGATGGCCTTCACCGTGCGGCGGCTGATGCGCTCGTCGGCGACCAGCTCGGCATAGCGGTCGCGGAAGCTGCCCGAGCCGCGCTGCTCGTCGTAGAAGTCCTGCAGGTACCAGCCCTTGGCCTGCTTCACCTCGTGCGGGTCGAACAGGTACCAGTCGGCGCGGCGCTCGACCGCTTCCATGAACAGGTCCGGCACGCACACCGAAGTGAACACGTCGTGCGCGCGCAGGCGCTGGTCGCCGTTGTTCAGGCGCAGGTCCAGGAAGGCCTCGATGTCGCGGTGCCAGATGTCCAGGTACACCGCCACCGCGCCCTTGCGCTGGCCGAGCTGGTCGACCGACACCGCGGTGTTGTTGAGCTGCTTGATCCACGGCACCACGCCGCCGGAGGAATTGGGCACGCCGCGGATCGGCGCGCCGCTGCTGCGCACATAGCCCAGGTAGGCGCCGACGCCGCCGCCGTGCTTGGAGACGCGCGCGATGTCGGTGTTGGAGTCGTAGATGCCTTGCAGGCTGTCGTCCACCGTGTCGATGAAGCAGCTGGACAGCTGGCCGCCGACCTTGCCGGCATTGGCCAGGGTCGGCGTGGCCACCGTCATGTACAGGTTGGACAGAGCCCAGTAGGCCTCGCCGACCAGCTGCATGCGCCGCGCGCGGCCGCTCTCGCCGGCGCCGCCCTCGTCCTGCATCAGGTACAGCGCGATGGTCAGCCAGCGCTCCTGCGGCAGCTCGTAGACCTCGCGGCTGCCGTCGCTGGCGAGGTAGCGGGTGGCCAGCAGGTACAGGCCGTTGTAGGCGAACAGGCGGTCGCGTTCCGGGTCGATCATCTCCCCGGCACGCTGCAGTTCCTCCTTGGAGTAGCAGCGCAGGATGTCGTTGCTGTAGATGCCGCGGTCGGCCAGGCTCTCCTGCAACCCCACGTACGAGCCGTACTTCAGGCCGACGTCGTAGAAGCGGTTGCGGCTGGCGCGCTTGTACAGGCGGCGCAGGTACAGCCGCGCGGCGAACTGCTCCCATTCCGGCGCGACCAGGTCCACGCGCGATTCGGCCTCGCGGATCAGCAGGTCGACCAGGTCGTCGGCGCTGAGGCTCGGCTTGCGCTCGACCATCGCCTGCACCACGCGCCGGTAGTCGTCCGCGTCCAGCTGCGGGAACTCGGCATGGACGGCGTCGATGCTGCGCTGCAGGCGCTGGGCGTCGAAGGCCAGGCGCCGGTTGCCGGCCTCCTTGGTGATCCAGGTCGGGACGCATTCCCCGCTGCTGCGCAGGGCGTCTATTGCACCGGCCACATCGGCGGTGTGCAGGGGCGTGTCGGTCATGGGGCTGCATCTCCAGGCTCGCGCGCGCGGCGGCGCCGATGCCGTGGCGGCCCCGCACGCGGTACCGGTGCGCAGGGCGTTCGGGGGGATGCCAGGGCGTGGGAACACCGGGTCGTCGGCATGCGCCTGCGCCTGCGGCCGGTAGCCGGGCCGTGGGCGACGAACAGGGTCCGCGCGATGGCGGCCGCGTCGACACGGCTGGCTTGGAGGGCGGGCCGCGGGACGTGTACTGCTGCGTCCGGCGGCGGCGGCTGACCGGGAGGAGTGGGCACAACATAGTGGGTATGTGGCGCATGGTCAACACAACATGTTGTAAACATGTGGTCGCGGTGCCGGGCATGCCGTGCCGCCGCCGGCAGGTGCGCGGGCACAGGGCCGGGGGTGGGTGGCCGCGCCGTGCCGGAGCCCGTGGCGTGGCGCCGCTGGAGGCCGACGGGCGCGCCGACGCGAAGGGGTCCGCCGGCCCGTATGCCCGGCGCGCCGGTTCCGGCACGGCGTCGGGCTCGTCGCGCTCGCCCTGCCCGCGGATGCCGCTCCCGCCGTGGATGCCGCCGTCGACGGTGGGCGGGTCGCTGGTGAACCGATAGCGGTCGCGTCCGTAGTTGCAGTTCAGGCTGCAGTCGAGCCGTCCCCGCGCACCGCGGATGCCGACATCGTTGTCTTCCTTGGACGACGGGTTGCTGCCCGGAAATTCCTGGGGGCGGAAGGTGCGGTGGGCATGGCACCGGGCGAGGGCGTCGGGCCGTGCGGCGCGGACGTCGTCCACCCCTTCGTAGTCCACCGCGTAGCCGTGGCGGTACATGCCGGCGTCGGTGCGCGGGCGGGTGCTTTTCGCGGTGGCGTACAGCGCGTGCGTGCATGTCCGGCCGGTGGCCGGCGTTGTGGAAACCGGACAGGCGCTTGCGTCCGTCGCGCACGGTGCAGCGGTCGAAGTCGTTGCCGCCGCGGGGCCACCGACGGCCTGCGCGGGGGCCGTCGGCGGGGGCCGGAATTGCCGCAGTGCGGCATCGGCACTGGGGGTTTCCCCTGATGCGGAACCGCGAAGCGGCTTCCTAAGATGCGGTCGAAGGGTCGCTCCGCCATGTCGGCGGCACCCGTTTCGTCCAGTCCAATCGTGGGGAACCGTATGTCGTGCCGTATCGCAAGAACCGCATTGTCCACGGCAATTACGCTGAGCATGGTGGGCCTGTCCCATGCCGCGTACGCGCAGGAAAAGAACGCCGATGACGAGAAGGTGGTGGAGATCTCCAGCGTCAATGTCACCGCATCGGGCTCGCGCATCGATCGCCCCGGCTTCAACGCGCCGACGCCCACCGTCAAGGTGACGCCGGAGGATCTGCAGCTGTCCACCCACAACAACGTCGCCGCCGCGCTCAACGACCTGCCGCAGTTCCGCGGCACGATGTCGCCGCAGACCCACACCACCGGCGTCGACGCCGCGCGCGCACCGGTGGACCTGCGTGGCCTCGGCCTCAGCCGCACCCTGGTGCTGCTGGACGGCCGCCGGTTCTCCAGCGACAACGACCTGGCGAGCATCCCCTCGATCCTGATCAGCGGCGTGGACGTGGTGACCGGCGGCGCCTCCGCGGCCTGGGGCTCGGGCGCGGTCAGCGGCGTGGTCAACGTGCAGCTGGACAGCCAGCTGGTCGGCACCAAGATCGACGTCCAGGGCGGCGTGTCCTCGCGTTCGGACAACCAGAAGCAGTACGTCTCGGCGGCCACCGGCTTCGAGATCGCCCAGGGCCGCGGCCACGTGGTGATCGGCGGCGAGATGCTCAACAGCGACGGTGTGATCCCGAAGACCTCGCGCTCCTGGCTGGGCCGCACCGCGCAGCTGTCCAACGGCGACGGCACCTACACCATGCATGGCGACGTCGGTTACGGCAACGCCGCGATCGGCGGCCTGATCACCAGCGGCGTGCTGGCCGGGCAGGCGTTCAATCCGGACGGCAGCCTGCGTCCCTTCGCCGGCTACAACGGCAATTCGCTGATCCAGGGCGGTGAAAGCCCGAACAACGAGGACATCAACTCGCTGGTGACCCCGCAGCGCCGCTACAACGCAATGGCGCGGCTGTCGTGGAACCTCACCGACGATGTCGGCCTGACCGTGGACGTGCGCCATTCGCGCAGCTGGAACAAGTTCCCGTGGTTCGGCGACCACAACCGCGGCAGCCTGACCATGAACGTGGACAACGCGTTCCTGCCGCAGGCGGTGCGCGACACCCTGGTGGCGGCCGGCGAGACCAGCTTCAGCATGGGCCGTTTCAACAGCGATTTCGCCTTCCCCGACGTCGACTACGACCGCCGCTCGACCCAGTTCACGGTGGCCCTGGACGGCGTGGTCGGCGACAACTGGCGCTGGGGTGGCTACTACAGCCACGGCGAGAACCAGTACGACCTGGAGGCGCCGGGCTTCCTGCTCACCGCCAACTACCGCGACGCGGTCGATGCGGTGATCGACCCGGCCACCGGCAAGGCGGTGTGCCGCGTGACCCTGACCAACCCCAACTCCGGCTGCGTGCCGATCAACCTGTTCGGCCACGGTTCGCCGTCGGCCGAGGCCGCGGCCTACGTCACCGGCACCCCGCGCCGCATGACCAAGAACAAGCTCGATGCGGCCGGCATCGACCTGCGCGGCGAACCGTTCTCGCTGCCCGCCGGCGAGGTGTCGGTGGCGGTCGGTCTGGAAGCGCGCAAGGAGCAGATCGACCAGAAGGTCGGCGCCCAGGACTTGGCGAAGGCCTTCACCACCTGGAGCTCGTCGCCGATGTCGGGCAGCTTCACCGTGCGCGAGGCGTTCGCCGAGGTCGCCGCGCCGCTGCTGCGCGACGTCACCGCGCTGCGCGACCTGCAGATCAACGCCGCCGCGCGCTTCAGCGACTACGACAGCTCCGGCTCGATCTGGTCGTGGAAGTACGGCCTGACCAACGAGTTCTTCGACGGCTTCCGTGGCCGCTTCACCCGGTCGCGCGACATCCGCTCGGCCAACCTGTCGGAGATGTACACCACCAGCACCACCGGCTGGTCCACGATCAGCGATCCGCTGACCGGCAGCTCGATCAATGCGCTGATCATCGGCGGCGGCAACCCGCTGCTGACCCCGGAGAGGGCCGACACCCTGACCGCGGGCTTCACCTGGGCGCCGGCCAGCATCCCGGGCCTGATCATGTCGCTGGACTACTTCGACATCGAGATCAAGGACGTCATCACCCAGGTCTCGGCACAGGAAACGGTGCTGCGCTGCATCGCCGGCAACCAGGCGATGTGCAACCGCATCGAGCGCGACGCCAACGGCGACATCGAGCAGATCAAGTCCAACTACGTCAACCTGGCCGAGTACCGCACCAACGGCGTCGACCTGGACCTGCTCTACACGCTGCCGGCGTCGAAGCTGTTCCCGTCGATGCCGGGTACCTTCCATACCCGCGTGCTGGCGACCTGGATCGACAGCCTGACCACCTTCGACGGCAAGAACGACTTCGAGTACGTGAAGTCGCAGGGCCTGACCGGCGGTGCGGGTGTCCCGCGCTGGCGCGGCAACGCCAGCTTCGGCTGGCGCGGCGACCGCTACGCGGCGCATGCCCGGGCCCGCTACATCTCCCCGGGCGTGTACAACAACCAGCTGGTGCTGACCAACGGCAACATCGGGTCGTACATGTACTGGGACGTCGGCGGCAAGGCCCGCATCCCGCTGTCCGGCGACAACGAGCTGGAGATCTACGCCGACATCAGCAACCTGTTCGACAAGAAGTCGCCGCTCGGCGCGGTGGGTTCGCCGTACTACGATGTGGTCGGCCGCTACTACACCCTGGGCGCGCGCATGCGCTTCTGAGTCATGACGGCGCCGGGTCCGGGCAGGACCCGGCGCCGTTCTTTCCGCTACACGAGGATCCAACGATGTCCAAACCCCACACCCGCCACCGTTCCCCCCTGCGCCTGCGCGTGCTCGTCGCGGCCTCGCTGCTGGCCTGCGGCCTGGCGCCCGCCGTGGCCATGGCCCGCGCACCGGCGACCGCGCCGGCACCGCTGCAGGCCGAGGCCCAGCGCCTGGCCGCGCTGCTGCCCGGCGAACTCGGTGCGACCATCGTGCACCTGGAGAGCGGCCGCAGCGTGCACGTCAATGCCGACCGTGCGTTCCCGATGGCCAGCACCGTCAAGGTGCCGGTGGCCGTGCACATCCTGAAGCTGGTGGACGAAGGCAAGCTCGCCCTGCAGCAGCAGGTCACCCTGGGCGCCGACGACGTCTATCCGGAAATGGGCGGTCCGATGGACCTGCACCTGAGCGCCGGCTCGGCCATCACCGTGCGCGACCTGCTGCACATGATGATCACCGTCAGCGACAACAACGCCACCGACATCCTGATCCGCCTGGGCGGCGGCACCGACGCGGTCAATGCCCGCATGCAGGCGCTGGGCGTCAGCGGCATGCGCGTGGACCGCTACATCTGGGAGCTGCTGGCCAACTACCGCGGCAACAGCGCCTCGCAGGCCGCGCCGATGGGGCCGCAGGCCTACGGCGAGCTGTCGCGCAGCGAGCGCAGCGAACAGCAGCGCCGCAGCCATGCCGATGCCTGGAACGCCGACCCGCGCGACACCAGCTCCTCGCGGGCGATGGCCACCCTGCTGCAGAAGGTCTGGACCGGCGACGTACTGAGCAAGGACAGCGTGCAGGTCCTGCAGGACATCATGCTCGACACCCGCACCGGGAACGCGCGCCTGCGCGGCATGCTGCCCAAGCGCACCCCGGTGGCGCACAAGACCGGCACCGTGGGCGACGTGATCAACGACGTCGGCGTGATCACCCTGCCGGGCGACCGCGGCCACGCCATCGTCACGGTGTTCGTCGAATCGCGCGCCAGCAGCGAGGACCGCGATGCGGCCATCGCCCAGCTCGCGCGCGCCGCGCACGACTACTTCCTGTTCGTTCCGTAACCGCCAGGTCCTGTCCTCCCCCCTGGGGCGACGGCCCCCGGCAGATCCGCCTGCTCAGCACACCGGGCTGAGCAGGCGGACCAGCTGCGCCCGATGGCCGACATCGAGCTTGCGGTAGATCGCACTGATCTGGCTTTCGATGGTCTTGCGCGAGCGCCCCAGGTGGTTGGCGATCTCCTCGTTGCGCAGCCCCTGCACCACCAGTTCCGCGACCCGCCGTTCGCTGGGCGACAGCTTGACCCAGGCCTTGGGCCCGCGCAGTGCGGTGGACGCCGGCGAGCGGGCGATCCGCAGCAGGTACATCGGCTGCCCGGGGTGCACCAGCAGCTGGCCCTCCAGGGTGATGTGCAGCTCCATGTCCGGCTGGCTGGGATGGCGCAGCTGCAGGCCGCTGTCGATGCCCTGCTCGTTGGCGTGGGTCAGCCAGGTATGCAGCGGCACCGCGATCGCCTCCGGCAGCACCTCGTGGCGGTCGTCGAAATTGAGCCACTCCCCGCACAGCTGGCGGAGCGCCGGCGAGAAGCTGATCGGGTGCAGCTCGTGGTCCAGGATGATGTCCGGCAGCACCTGCCGTTCGAGCAGCGACTGGAACAGCGTGCGGCGCTCGTTCTGCAGCGAGTGCACCCGCTGCAGCCCCGCGCCCATCAACTGGTGCAGTTCGCCGAGGAAACTGTTCTGCAGCTCGTTGAGCCGTTCATGGCCTAGGCGCATGCGGATGCTGAGCACCGCGTCCAGCGCATCGTCGCGCCAGAACGCCAGGTGGATGAATTCCTCCCAGCCCGGCGCCGGGTTCTGCGCCTGCAGGCGCTGGTGCGCGCCGGCATCGTCGGAGGCGATCTGCGACAGCGTGTACCAGTGGATGCGCGGGTTCTTGGCAAGGTAGGGCGCGGCCACGTCCAGGCTGCGCGCCGGCAGTTCGCTGCCTTCGGGCATCTCGCCGAGGAAGTGCAGGCCCTTCTGCGGCAGGTAGCCATGGTGGATGTCGTACATCAGCGTGCACGAATGGCAGGGCAGGAAGTAGCTGATCAGGTCGACACACGCGTTCCACAGCGAGTGCATGTCCAGCGCCTTGAGGGCCTCGGCCCGCGCCTCGAGAGGGTTGGGACCGAAGCCGATCGGAATGTCCCGTTCGCGTACCAACATGGTATGGCGTTCCCTACGGTGAAGAATGCGATGGCGATGTGCTGTGACAGACGATGCAATACCGCCCGGCGATCATCAAGAGGGGTGCGGGCGGGCTGCCGGGGCATTCAGCACCCGCGGCGATCGCACGGATCGTCCAGTGTGGGCGGATGCGCGGGCCGCGGCCAGTGCGGGCACGGCATCGGTTTCAGCGGAAAGGATCGCCCGCGCCGGAAACGGGCGTGGGGCGTGGCGGCCGGGGGAACGGCCTGCTGCCGCGGTCGGCGGCGAGGGGGCAAAAGAACCGCGGCCGGACCATGACGGTCCGGCCGCGGAGATACCGGAAGGGGGAGAGAGCAACCGGTATCCGAACCCGGGGTGTGGTCAGTAGGCGGTGACCGGCAGCGGCTGGGCCAGCGCGGCGGCGGCGGCATCGCAGCCGGCCGGCGGGGTGCTGCCGGTGGCCTGACGGGCGGCGGCCAGTTCGGAGCGCGCCGCGTCCATGTCCTGGCGGAACCGCGGGTCGCCGTGCAGGCGCGCGACCACCGCCGAGCCCATGAAGCGGCCGGACAGCACGTCGCTGTGCCAGTGCACGTTGCAGACCAGGCGGCTCTCGCCGTAACTGCGGCCGCGGGCCAGGATCGCATCGCTGCGGTCCGGCGCCAGTTCGGCCAGGATCAGCGCCCAGGCCCAGCCGATCGAGGTGTGGCCCGACGGGTACGAGCCGTTCTGCGCGAGGCCGGCTTCCTTGTCCGGGGTGCAGGTGGCCTCGCCGTTGGCCACGAACGGGCGGGTGCGGTTGTAGCGGTCCTTGGCGGCGTCGCTGACCACCGCGGCATCGGTACGGGTACGCCGCAGCAGGCCGTACAGGCGCGGCGTGGTGGCCTCGTCGATGCGGCTGCCGATCGCACAGGCGAAGATCGAGGCGGCTTCCGGGAACTGCAGGTTGGCGTCGGCGATGGCCTGCTGCCAGCGCGGCGAGCCGCGCAGCGCGCGGGCCTGGTTGACCTGTTCGTCCAGCGCGAACGCGGCCGATCCGGGGGCCGGCGGCGGCGGTAGCAGGGCGATGCTGTCCGGCAGCTGCGCGGTCTCCAGGTAGCCGCGGGCGACCCCGGGACGGATCTCGGGAACCGCATCGCGGGCCGTGGCCGCGGGCGTGGCGCAGGCACTGGCCAACAGGCACAGGCCGGTGGCGAGCAGGGGGACGAGCGGTGAGCGCAGCAGGGTCATGGCAGTCCTCTCAGGCGAGTCGCGCGGCGATGTGCCGCCGCAGGGTGTTCAGGTCCTGGGCGAAGGCGTCGATGCCGGCGGCCAGCTTCTCGGTGGCCATCGGGTCGGCGGCCAGGTCGGCATCGAAGCGGGCTTGGTCGATGGGCGCCACGCTCACCGCTTCGGCGGCGCCGGGCACCAGCTTGCGCGGCAGCTCGCCGAAGTCGGCATCGAGCTTCTCCAGCAGGTCCGGGGAGATGGTCAGGCGGTCGCAGCCGGCCAGCGCCTCGATCTGCGCGGTGGAGCGGAACGAGGCGCCCATCACCACCGTGGCCGAGCCGCGGCGCTTGAACTCGGCATACACGCCACGCACGAACACCACGCCCGGGTCGGCGTCGATGCTGGCCGGCGCCTGGCCGTTGGCCACGTACCAGTCGAGGATGCGGCCGACGAACGGCGAGATCAGGAACGCGCCGGCTTCCGAGCAGGCCAGGGCCTGGGTCGGGTTGAAGATCAGGGTCAGGTTGCAGTCGATGCCCTCGGCCTGCAGCACGCGGGTGGCCTGCACGCCGGCCCAGGTGGCGGCGATCTTGATCAGCACCTTGTCGCGCGGCACGCCGGCCGCCTCGTACAGGGCGATGAACTGGCGGGCCTTGGCGATGGTCGCGGCGCTGTCGTGGGCCTGGTCGGCATCGACCTCGGTGGAGACGCGCCCCGGGACCAGCCCGGCCAGCATCGCGCCCACGCCGATGGTCAGGCGGTCGACCACGGCCCGGGCGACATCGTCGCGGTCGCCGGGCTGGGCCCGGCCCCACTGCAGCTCGCGCTCGATCAGGCCGGCATAGACCGGCAGGTCGAGGGCCTTCTTCACCAGCGTCGGGTTGGTGGTGCAGTCCACCGGGCGCAGGCGCCGGATGGCCTCGTAGTCGCCGGTGTCGGCGACCACCACGGACAGGCCACGCAGTCGGGCGAGCTTGGACAGGGGGGGCATGCGGTCCTCCGGGTCAGGGGCCGTCGCCGGCCGCGGCGGCGGCCACGGCATCGGTGTCCTGGTCGAACACCGGGGCGGCGAAGGGCTGTGGGCCGGGCGTGCGCCCGAACACGATGGGGCGGGCGATGCCGCGGTAGCTGCCCAGCAAGGGGTGGGCCAGGGTGGCGATCATGTCCTCGGCCTGCACCTGCGGGTGGGCGAACATGTCTTCCACCTTGCGCGCCGCGGCGCAGGGCACGTCCTCGCCGAACAGCGCCTCCCACTCCAGCGCACTGCGTGCGGCCAGCGCGGCATGCAGCCGCGCCAGCAGTTCGGCCGAATGCTCGGCCCGCTTGCGCACGCTGTCGTAGCGCGGGTCGCCGGCCAGCTCGGCCAGGCCGGTCTTCTCGCACAGCGCGGTCCAGAAGTGCGGCGTGTTGGCCGAGATGTACAGCCAGCCGTCGGCGGTGGGGTGGATGCCGGTGACGCCTCCCGAGCGCATGTCGCGGCCCACGCCTTCCGGCTCGCCCTCGGCCCAGATCATCCGCGCCGACTGCATGGTCAGCGCGCTGCGCAGCAGCGACACGCCGACGTACTGGCCCTCGCCGCTGCGCTCGCGCTCGAACAGCGCCGAGGACACGCCGGCGGCCACCAGCGCCGCCGCGTAGTAGTCCACCACCGAGCCGTACAGGATCTCCGGCGCGCCGCCGGGCTTGCCCTGCATCGCGCACATGCCGGTCATGGTCTGCAGCACCTGGTCGTAGCCGGCCTTGTCGCGCAACGGACCGCTCTCGCCGTAGCCGGTGACGGCGCAGTACACCAGCCGCGGGTTGATCCGGTTCAGGCTCTCGAAGTCGATGCCCAGCCGCGCCGGCACCCCGGGGCGGAAGTTGTGCACCAGCACGTCGGCGCCGCGCACCAGCCGCATCAGCAGCGCGCGCTGGTCGGCCTGCTTCAGGTCCAGCACCACGCCGCGCTTGGAGCGGTTGACGCCGAGGAAGGCGCGGCTTTCCGCTTCCAGGGTGGACGGGTACTTGCGCAGGTTGTCGCCGCTCGGCGGCTCCACCTTGATCACCTCGGCACCCTGGTCGGCCAGCAGCGTGCAGCCGTAGGGCCCGGCGATGTAGGCACTGAGGTCGAGCACGCGCACGCCGCTGAGCGGGCCGGGGGCCCCGTCGCGGCGGGCGATATCGAAGGGAGAAGGGGGGTGGCTTCCTGACATGGGGTGCGCTCGATTCCTTGTCTGCAGTTTCCTCCGCGCCTCCGGGAAGAAACATAGCGTGCGGGTACTTTCAGCGAGGACCTAAAACGCTGAATGGGAGATGCGGGCGGTCACGGCCGGGGGGCCAGCGACAGCCAGGTCAGGCGCCAGGCGCCATGCTCACGGCCACCGCAGCGGTAGTACGGTTCGAACACCAGCGGCGCGCGGCAGTCCAGGCGCATCGTCACCGCCGCGCCCTCGCCGTGGTCCGGGCCGACCTGCAGCCACGTGGCCGGATCGCCGGCCGGCAGCCGCACCGTCTCGTCGGTCTTGAAGCCGTCGATCAGCGGCGTGGCGTAGACCAGCGGGCCGTAGCTGAGGCCCACGTACTCCCAACGCAGCACTTCCTGCGCCACCGGCGACCCGTCCGGGGCGCGCGATTCCTGCACGTTGACGTTGGCGGCATGGTGCAGCCGTGGCCGCATCGGCAGCTGCAGGATGACCTGGTCGCCGTCCGTCCATTCGCGGAGGACCTGCACGAAGCCGTCCTCGCCGGCCTGCACCGGCACCTCGGTGCCGTTGACCCGGATGCGCGCTTCCTCGGCCCAGGCCGGGATCCGCAGGCCCACGCTGAACGTGGCGCTGCGCGCGGGCGACACGTGCAGGGTCACCTGCCCGTCGAACGGATAGCGGGTCTGCTGCCGCAGCACCACCTCGCCGGCGCCGGCATGGGGCAGCGTGGCCTCGCCGGCGCCGTACAGGTTGACCCGCAGGCCACCGTCGGCGGCGACGCCGTAGGCGACCTGCGGCAGTTCCTCCACCGCCATCGCGCCGGAGGACTTGCAGCAGCGCCAGTAGGTGGTGTGCACGCGCTTGCCGTTGGGGAAGGTGTAGTAGCACCAGTCCTCGCCGTTGGGTGCCATCGCCGCCAGCAGGTCGTTGTAGGCGGTGCGCTCCAGTTCCCCGGCATAGCGCGCGTGGCCGGTGATGGCCAGCAGCTCGCGGTTGAGCTGCATCCACGCCAGCACCGAGCAGGTCTCGACATAGGCCTGCGGGAAGAAGCTGCCGGGCGCGTTGAACACCTCGCGCGAGCGGTGCGCGACGCCGCCCCACGGGCCGCCGCCCAGGGTCAGGTGGCGCTCGCGGATGCTGTTCCACAGGGTGTCCACGGCCTGCCGGTAGTCGGCCTTGCCGGTGGCCTTGTAGAGCTTGGCCAGGCCGACCAGGTTCCATGACAGCTGGTAGGCCTTGCCGGTGGCGATGAACGCGGCGTCCTCGCCGGCCAGCGCCTGGTCGAGCAGGGCCAGGCGCGGATTGGCGTTGGCCTGCCGCAGGATGGTCTCGGCCAGCGCCAGGTAGCGCGGCTCGCCGGTGGCCAGGTACAGGTCGGCGGCCGGATCCAGCAGCACCGTGGCCGACATGCCGTGGTGGTTGCCCAGGGTGGTGATGTCGATGCCGGCGTCCAGCGCCTGCCAGCACAGGTCGGCGATGCGCCGTGCGGCCTGCAGGTAGCGGTCCTCGCCCAGCGCCCGCCAGGTCTCCAGGAAACCGAGGATCAGGTAGCTGTGGGTCCAGATGTCCCAGGTGCGCAGCGCCGGTTCGCCGTTCCAGCTCTCCGGTCTTGGCGGCTGCGGCACGGTGAAGCGGCGGTCGGCGGCGTAGTTGCCGAGGTAGCCGTCGTCGTCCTGCTGGCTGATCAGCCAGTCGGCGACGCGGCGCAGGTTCGCCTCCAGTTCCGCCTGGCCGCCCTGGGCCACGGCACGCGCCGTGGCCGAGAGCCATTTGCCGGCGTGTTCGCCGTACCAGTCGCCTTCCTGGTTCTGCTGCTTGTGGGCCTGGCCGAAGATGCTGATCGACGGGCTGTCCTCGTCGACGATGAAGTGGCTCAGGCGGCCGCCGCGGTTGGCCGCGAGCATCTGCCCGAACACGCCGTCGAGGCGTACCGCCGCCGGGGCGACCAGCAGCTGACCGCTGGCGATGGCCGCGGTCATGCCGCGTCCACCACGCAGCGGAAACCGAGCATGCCGCTGCGGTCCTTGGCCGGCGCCATCAGCAGGTACTTGCCGTGCTGGTCCAGGCGGTAGGCCTGCGGGAAGTACCAGTGCGAGGTCTGCGGCTGGTAGCTGGAGCCGCCGCGCAGGATCGCCGCGCGGGTATGCGCGTCGAAGTGCTCGTCGGTCCACTGCCAGACGTTGCCGACCAGGTCCTCCACGCCGAACGGGCTGGCGCCCCGCGGGTGCGCATCGACGTCGTCGGGCGCGAGCACGCGGCGGCCGCGGTTCACGCGCGGCACCCGGGTTTCGTCCCAGTCGTCGCCCCAGGGATACAGGCGGCCGTCGCCACCCTGCGCGGCGTACTGCCATTCCCATTCGTGCGGCAGGCGCTTGCCGGCCCAGGCGGCATAGGCGCGGGCGTCCTCCAGCGATACCCAGACCACCGGCTTGTTGTCCCAGCCGGTGCGCGGCGCGCCGTCCACCCAGTGGGCGAGGAAGTTGATGTCGTCGTCCGGCCGGTAGCCGGTGGCGTCGATGAAGGCCTTGAACTGCGCGTTGGTGACCGGATGGCGGTCGATATGGAACGCGGCCATCTGCATCCGCTTGCGGTGGTGCCGGCGCGGGCAGTCCTCCCAGGGGAACTGCACGTCCTGCCCGGCCCAGTTGAAGCCTTCGATCTCGATGCCGCCGACGGCGAACACGAATTCGCCGGCCGGAACGGTGACCATGCCGGCCGGGGCGCTGGCCTGCGGTGCGGTGGCGGGGATCGCGCGCAGCTGCTGCGGCGAGGCCTTCCAGGCGGCGGAGAAGCTGTTGAGCGGCCGCTCGGCGCGTGCGGCGGCCGCGGCGAGGAAGCCGTTCAGGCTGTCGACCGCGACGCCGGGCTGCACGCTCAGTACCGCGCCGAAGCCGCGCGCTTCCATCGGCAGTTCGATGATGGCCAGGCCGTCGCGCACCACCGGCGTCAGCGGCACGCCGTGCCACACGTCGTAGTAGCGCGTGCCATCCACATGCGGCAGGCCGATCTGCTCGCCGTCGACCGCGTATTCGTTGCGGTTGACGAAGGTGTGCAGGCACAGGCCGTCAGCCGGGAACCGGCTGGCGAAGATGCCGCCCTGGTAGCAGACCTGGTACGGCTCCCAGTCCATCGACACTACCAGCTGCGGGAACTGGCGGTAGATCGCGGCGATGCGGCGCAGGGCTTCGCCATCGCGCGCGGTGAACGGGTTCCAGATGCCCCAGATGTTCTCCCAGGCGTTGTAGCCGATGCCGTTGAAGAAGCAGTACTGCAGGTCGTGGTTGCGGTTGCGGCCCCAGCGGTTCTCGTAGTTGACCATGTGGCGCGGCTCCAGCCACTTCCACTTGGAGACCGGCGGCACCGGGCCGTCCGGCGCCTTCTTGCCCCAGCTCTGCACGTTCCAGATCAGCTGCTCTTCCGAGCTGATGGTGGACTCGGGCTGCACCACCACCGGGTTGCCGTTGGCGTCGCAGGCGTCGAAGAACGCGCGCGGCACGCCGTTGAAGGTGTCGCCGTTGATGCCGTCGGCGCCGGTCGCCTTGATGATCTGCGCCATGCCGTCCCAGTGCGTCACGCCCGGATCGCGGGTGCCGTGGTCCCACGGCTTGGCCGGCAGGAACACCCGCACGCCGCGCTTCTGGAACGCCTGCACCGCGGTCTTCAGCCCGTCCAGGCCGCCGGGCAGGGTGTGGGCCAGGTCGAACTGGTTGCGGTCGTCGATGCCGATGTTCGGGTAGATGTACCAGATCAGCACCGAGTCGATGCCGCCGAAGCGTTCGATCAGGTCGTCCAGGTACTTGTCGACGGTGTACTGCGCGGTCTCGACGTCGAAGAAATAGCGGTCCTCGACCATCATCTGTGCGTGCACGAAGTTGCGCTGCGCCCACTGCAGTTCCGGGCGCCGGTAGTTCACGTCGGTGTAGCCGATGCGCACCAGGTGTTCGCGGCGCCAGTCCTTGAGCTCGGTCAGCCAGTCCGCGGCGCTGGCGTTGGCGTCGATCATCCAGCTGCCGATGTCGGCGAACGGCCATGCCGGTGCCTTGCCCGGGGTGGGCAGGTAGCGGCCGGTGGTGACGTGCGAGAACTTGTATTCGGTGCGGATCGCCTCGCGCCCGCGGTCGGCGGCTTCGTTGTCGTAGTCGGGCGTGGTGTAGGGCGTGGTCATGGCATTCATCCAACAGGGAACACAGGGGTTACAGCGCACACCACGCCGCGAGTGCGGCATGGGCGTGGGCATCGGGAACACGGGCGGGGTCGGCCAGCAGCGCGGCGACCTCGGCATGGGTGGGAATGCTGGACTGCGCGCCGAGCCGGGTGCAGGCCAGCGCGGAGGCGGCGCTGGCGGCGAGCAGGGCGTGCTGCAGGCCGTCGCCGCGCGCCAGTGCCGCCACCAGGGTGCCGCAGAACGTGTCGCCGGCGGCGGTGGTGTCGACCGGCGCGACCGCAAACGCCGGCTGCAGCAGCGTGCGGCCCGCGCAGCGGGCCAGGCTGCCGCGCGCGCCGAGGGTGACGATCACGCAGGGCACGTCCAGCCGCGCCAGGCCGGTGGCCAGGTCCGGCGGCTGCCCGGCGACCACGTCCAGCTCGCCTTCGTTGACGATCAGCAGGTCCAGCTGTGCCAGCAGCGCGGCCGGTAGCGGCTGCGCCGGCGCGGCGTTGAGCGCCACCCTGACCCCGGCCGCGTGTGCCGCGCGCGCATGCGCGAGCACCGTGTCCAGCGGGGTTTCCAGCTGCAGCAGCAGCCACTGCACGCCGTCCAGCGCGGGCAGGTGCCCGGCCTCCAGCGCGGTGTTGGCGCCAGGCGCGACGGTGATCGCGTTCTCGGCATCGTCGGACAGGCAGATGAAGGCGGTGCCGGTCGGCAGCCCGGTCTCACGCACCGTGTGCAGCTGCACGCCGGCCCCGTGCAGCGAGGCCTCGATGGGGCGGGCGAAATCATCGTCGCCCAGCGCCAGCAGCATGCGCGTGGCGGCGCCGCCGGCGCGCGCGCAGGCCACCGCCTGGTTGGCGCCCTTGCCGCCCGGGAAGGTGCGGAAGTCCCGGCCGAGCACGGTTTCCCCGGGCGCCGGCACATGCGCCGCGCGGACCACGAAGTCGAGGTTGGCCGAACCGGCGACAAGCACAGTGGAGGTCATGGGAGGGCCTGGTAGACGAGGGTGTAGAACGGGGTGGCCGGGGAGGGCAGGCGGACGCCGTCGCCGGGCAGGTACTGCATCAGCAGGATCGCCACCAGCTTCTCGCGGCGGTCGATGGTGAAATAGGTGGAGGCCGCGCCGGACCAGCCGAACTGGCCGACGCTGCCCAGCCGCCCGCGTGCGGCCGGGTCGGTGACGACGTAGCCGCCGAGGCCGAAGCCCTCGCCCCGGGTGGCGCCGGCGATCGCCGGTTCGAAGCCGCCGAGCTGGTCGGCCATCATCAGTTCGACGGTCCGGCGCGAGAGCAGCCGGACGCCGCCCTCCTCGCCGTCGTTGAGCAGCATGCGCGCGAACGCCAGGTAGTCGGCGGCGGTGGAATACAGGCCGCCGGCGCCGCTGTCGTAGCCCTTCAGGCGCACGCCGGGGGTGCGCGCGCTGGCGGTGTCGGCCAGCCGCAGGCGGCCCGCGGCATCGCCGGTGGGCAGCGCGACCACGCGGCCGCGCTGGGCCATGGGCACCTCGAAGCCGGTGTCGTGCATCGCCAGCGGATCGAAGACGCGCTGCTGCAGGAAGCGTGCGAACGGCTGCCCGGCGACGACCTCCACCACCCGCGCCAGCAGCTCGGTGTTGGCGCCTTCGTAGTGGAAGTGGGTGCCCGGCGCATCGGCCAGCGGCACCGTGGCCAGGCGTGCGGCGACGTCCTCCAGCGAGGTGGCGCTGTCCACGTCCGCGCGCGCCAGCAGCGCGGACGCGAGCGGGTGGGTGTCGCTGTCGGCGGCCAGGCCGCTGGTGTGCGTGAGCAGGTGGCGGAGGGTGAGCGGGCGCGGCGACGGTACCAGCCGCGGGTGGTCCAGGTCGCCGCCGACGACCTGCCGGCGGTCGGCGAAGTCGGGAAGGAAGCGCGACAGCGGGTCGTCCAGCGACAGCCTGCCCTCCTCCAGCAGCATCAGCACCGCGACCGACGTGACCGGCTTGGTCATCGAGTAGATGCGGAAGATGGCGTCGTCGTGCAGCGGGCGGCTGCGCGCCGGGTCGGCATGCCCCCAGTGGCCCTGGAACACGGGGCGCCCGGCGACCTCCACCCGCGCCACCGCGCCCGGATAGCCGTCGGCTCCGGTGGCCTGCTGCAGGAAGGCATCCAGCCGCTGCCAGCGCGCCGGTCCGGCGGGGGCGGCACCGGCGTTGGCGGCGAGCACCGCCAGCAGTGCGGCCGGCAGCCAGCGCGCGATGCGGCGCGGCAGGGGGGCGATGGCGTTGGCGGTGCGGTGCATGCGGGTGTCCGGTGTCGCCGGCGCGGGCCGGTCCGTTCGGAAGGGGCGCGATGCGCTGCGTCGCTGGACGGCGCATCCCGGGGACCAGCCTAGACGGCGGGCGCCACGGCGCAAAGGGAAGCCTGCTTGCTTCAGGCCACAGCAATGCTGGGGTGATGGCGCGTCCGGGGGCGGGCGCGCGGGCAAAAGAAAGCGGCGCCCCGGTAGCCGGGACGCCGCTCGGGAGCGGGTACGACGGTCAGAACGCGATGCTGTGGGAGAGCGAGATCACCCGGCCGCGGCCGGCCATCCAGTCGTCGTTGGCATTGCTGGCCTCGGAGGTGGTCAGGATGTACTGCTTGTTGAGCAGGTTCTCCAGGCCCAGGGTCAGCTTGCCGAAGCGGCCGGTGTCGTAGTTCACGCTCAGGTCCAGCAGGGTGCGCCCCGAGGTGTGCTCGGCGCCGCTGCGGCCGCGGTTGATGGTGCGCGAGAGCAGGGTGGTGGTCCCCAGGTTCAGGTCGGCCTGCTCGGCGAAGCGCCAGAACATGTTCAGGCCGATCTTGTCCGGGCTGACGTCGTTGGCGCCCATGCGCTTGTCCAGCGGACCGTTCTTTGTGAACCAGGTCTTGCCGACGATGTGCGAGTACAGCGCGCTGAGCTTGAGGTCGTCGCTGAAGTCGTAGCTGCCGGTCAGCTCGATGCCGTTGATGCGCACCGGGCCGCGGTTCATGACGAAGTCGCCGGTGACCGGGTCGGTGCTCAGCGACACGCCGAGTTCGGAGTAGCTGCGGTAGTACGAGGCACTCGCCGAGGCGTTGCCGCCGCGCCAGTTGAAGCCGATCTCCTTGTTCTCGACGATGATCGGCTGCAGGTCGAGGATGCCGTCGACCTTGTAGCCGGGCTGGTTGATGTTGCGCAGCGGGATGCCGACGTTGGGCAGGCTGAAGCCTTCGGAGTAGGAGGCGTACGCCGACAGGCCGTCGGTGAAGCGGTACACCAGGCCGGCGTTGGGCAGGGTCTCGCGGTACTTCAGGGTGCCGCCCTGCACGTCCACGCGGTTGTTGTAGTAGGTGGTGGTGTAGCTGTCCACGTGCAGCTCGCCGCTTTCACGGCGCACGCCGCCGCTCAGGGTGAGGTTGCCGACGTCCCAGCTGAGCTGGGTGTAGGGCGCGGTGGAGGTGTACTCCATCGGCGGCACCCAGACGCGGTTGGTCAGCGCCAGGCGCTGGTCGGTGGTGTCCTTGACGTGGTCCACGCCCACGCGCAGTTCCAGGCCGTCGACGTTGAACAGCTCGCCGCGGGTCCAGGAGGCGCGTGCGCCCTTCTTTTCCGAGTTGACCTCGGACTGGTCGATCAGGGTGCCGAGCGGGGCCAGCAGCGGGTCCTGGCGGTCGGCGCCGTCCTCGGCCGGGTAGCGCATGTGCTGGTCGGCGCGGTAGGCGTCGGCCAGCAGGGTGCCGCCGAAGAAGTCGGAGTGGCTGTAGGACAGCGCCACCTGGTTGAAGTCGTTGAACTCGGTCTTGGCGCCCAGCGGGGTGCCGTGGATCGAGGTCGAGGTGACGTTGTTGGCGCGGTCGCCGATCACGCCGGTGTAGTTGCCCTTGCCGGTCAGGTTGAAACGGCTCACCGACACCTGCAGGCGCTGCATGTCGGCTTCGCCGAAGTTGGTGCCCAGCTTGATGAACAGGTTCTTCGACTCGGAGTCGTTGATGGTGCCCGAACCGCGCATGCCGATCTTGCGGCCGTTGCCGTCGTAGGCCATGCCGCGCTCGACGAACGAGGTCGCCAGCAGCAGGTCGTAGGCGTCTTCCTTGTGGCCGAAGGTCACGCCGACCTTCCAGCCGTCGCTGTCGTCGCGGCCCTGGGTGCTCCAGCGGGTATCGACGCGGGTGTGGCTGCCTTCCTCGGGGGTCTTGGAGATGTAGTTGATGATGCCGCCGGCGGCGCCGACGCCTTCGGCCGCGGACGGGCCGTTGACGACCTCGATGCGGCCGATCACGCCCAGGTCGGTGAAGCTGCCGGCGCGGTTGGTCTCGCGCAGCGGCGAGGTCTGCGGAATGCCGTCGAACAGGCGCAGGGCGATGCGGCCGCGCAGGGTCTCGCCGGAGTTGGTCAGTGCCTGGGTGGACTCGGAGTAGCCGGGGATGGTGCGCGCGAGCACCGCGGTGGCGTCCTCGGTTAGGCTCAGCGAGTTCTGCACTTCCTGCAGGCTGACGATGCTGACGGCGCCGGGGATGCGGTCCACGGCCTTGGGCGCGCGGGTGCCGGTGACGATCACGTTGTCCAGGTTGACCGCGTCGGCGTTGTCCTGCGCGGTGGCGGCCAGGCTGGTGGCGGTCAGCGCGATGCCGATGGCCAGCGACAGGCGGGCGCGTGTCGATCCGACGCGGGCTGCATCGATGGGCTTGCTCATGGTTTTCTCTCCCCCCGAGTGGATTGCGGCGTCGAAGACCGGGGAGTCGTCAGCACCGGGAAACAGGTCCGGGCGCGGGCCCGTCGCGCCGGCGCGGGTGGGCCGACCCTCTACGGGGTCTGGCCACGCCCTGGCCGGTCATGGGCGAAGACTAGGGGCGGCTTGATGACGATAGAAGCGCGGATTCGTATGTTCACTGCCTAGCTTTTGTTGAGGGTGCCGGCACCGCACCCCGCCGCGCGCGTGTTCAGCCGCGGCGCGGCAGCAGCTCCGCGCGGCTTTCCTCCAGCAGCGCGTTGACCTGGCGCAGGCGCACCGACGCGCGCGACCATACCAGGCCGATGCGGCGCGGCTCGCTGGGTTCGGGCAGCGGCAACCGGGCCACCGCCAGCCCCTCCGGCCATGGCCGTGCCCAGTCCGGCACCAGCGACACGCCGAGCCCGCGGTCGACCATCACCGCGATGGCGTTGAGGGCGTTGAGCTCGAAGCGCTCGCGCGGGACGATGCCGGCCCGGCGCAGGTACTCGTCGGCCTGGCGCCCGCCCCATTCGTGGCGGTCGTAGCGGACCAGCGGCTGCTCGCGCAGCAGCTGGTGCGGGTCGGCCCCGGCCAGCCGTGCCGGCGCCAGCACCACCAGCGGCTCTTCGCGCAGCAGCTGCCAGTCGCAGGTCTTGGGCAGCGCGAACGGTGCCTGCAGCACCATCGCCGCATCCAGGTCGCCGGACTCCACCGCACCGTACAGGTCGGCCGAATAGCCGGGCTTGATGAAGACGTTGATCTCGGGGAACTTGGCCACCATCCGCGCCAGGATGTCCGGCAGCAGGCCGCCCAGCGCGGTCGGGCACGCGCCCAGGCGCAGTTCGCCGGCCATGCCGCTCTCGTTGGCCACGCTGCGCAGGTCGGCCACGCCGCGCAGCAGGTCGCGGGCGCGCTGCAGGATGCGGGTGCCTTCCTCGGTGACGCTGACGGTGCGCCCGGCACGGGCGATCAGCGGCACCCCCAGCTCGCGTTCGAGCGTGCGGATCTGCTGGGCCACGGCGGCCGGGGTGATGTGCAGCGAACGCGCGGCCGCGGCCATCGAGCCGCGGTCGACGACGGTCACGAACGTGTTGAGGAACTGGGTTTCCACTGCGTGGGCCTCCGGGGTCGGGGCAACGCTACAGGACGGCATGGCCGCCGGCATCCAACCAACGTCATGGTCGTCGCCGGCGCGCGCTTTCCGTTCATGTTGCGTCCTGGCGGTAGATCGTCAGGCCCTTCAGCGAGCGCTCCGGGGTCGGGAAGCACAGGCTGGCCAGGTAGCCGATCACGATGCACAGCAGGATCGAGATGCCCAGGTAGAAGTACGGGTGCACCAGGTCGAACGACCAGGCCAGCAGGGTCAGCGCGATGCTGCCGCCGATGCCGATGGCCACCCCGGGGGAGTTGGCGCGGCGGGTGAACATGCCCAGGGTGTAGGCGCCGGCGAATCCGCCGCCGAGCAGCCCGGCCAGCTCGATCGAGACGTCGAACAGCGAGTGGATGTCGTAGCGCGAGAGCACCAGCGCCAGGCCCATGCCGACCAGCCCGACGACCACGGTCATGATCTCGGCGAAGCGCACGCTGCCGCGCTCGGTGGGGTTCCTGGCCAGCTTGTCGTAGAAGTCCACCGACAGCAGGGTCGCCACGCTGTTGATGATGCTCGACAGGGTGGACATGGCCGCGGCGAAGATGCCGGCGATGATCAGCCCGGTCACGCCCGGCGGCAGCTCGGCGGCGATGAACAGCGGGAAGGTGGCGTCGATCGGCAGCAGCGGGTCCAGCCGGCCCGGGTTGTGCTTGTAGTACATCCACAGCGCGGTGCCGATGCTGTAGAAGATGAAGCCGCCGGGGATCATGATCGCCGCGAAGATCCAGATCGAGCGGCCGGCCTCCTTGTCCGACTTGGTCGCCAGCGTGCGCTGCATCAGCACCTGGTCCTTGGGGAAGGTCAGCACCACGTCGAACACCACCAGGAAGATGAAGCCCCACACGGTGGCCTTGGTCAGGTCGAAGCTGAAGTCCAGCAGCTTGGTCTTGTGCTCGGCCATCGCCGCTTCGCGGATGCCGTCGAAATCGGCGCCCAGCGTCCAGACGATGAAGCCGATGGCGAAGATCGCCCCGCCCATCTTCACGAACACCTGCACGAAATCGGTCCAGACCACCGCGCGCATGCCGCCCATCACCGTGTAGATGATGCTGAACACGCCCATGATCAGGACGCTCCAGACCACGTCGATGCCGGTGATGGTGGCGATCGCCAGCGCCGGCAGGAACAGGATCACGCTCAGCCGGCTGCCGATCTGCATGGCGATGGCCAGCGCGCTGGCGAGCATGCGGATGGCCGGGTGGAAGCGGGTCTCCAGGTAGGAGAACACGCTCATCAGGTCCAGGCGCCGCAGCAGCGGCACGATCCACACCGCCACGAACATCAGGCCCAGCACCGCCACCAGGTTGTTGGTCAGGTACTGCCAGTTGGTCTCGTAGGCCTTGGCCGGGATGGCGATGAAGCTGATCGAGCTGGTGTTGGTGGCATACAGGCTGATGCCGGCGGCCCAGAAGGGAATGCTGCGGCCGCCGACGAAGAAGTCGGATTCCGAGGCGGTCTGGTCCTTCAGGTAGAAGTAGACGCCGATGCCGATCATGCCGATCAGGTAGAGGGCGATGACGCTCCAGTCCAGCCAGCCCAGCAGGTGCTTGCCGCCCTGCAGTTCGGCCCGGTGCACGCTGCCGTCGGTGCCGGCCCACAGCAGCCCGTTGCCGCGTGCGGCGACCGCCAGCGGCTCGCTCTGCAGCGTCGGGCCGTCGAGCGTGGCCCAGGCGCTGGTGATGGTATGGAAGCTGCGCAGGCGGGTGCCGTCGGCGCCGCGCACCAGCATCAGCAGGTGCGCCTGGCCGAGTGCCCGCAGCGAACCGGGCAGCACGTGGCCGTCCGGCGCCGGCGCTTCCTGCCAGCCCTGGTCGGCGGTCCAGCGCCACAGCGCGGTGCCGGCGGCGTTGCCGATCGCGGCATACAGGCCGCCCTTCTGGCCCTGCAGGGCGACCAGCGTGCCGTCGCCCGGCCACGCCGCGACGGCCTGCCAGCCGCTGCTCTCCACGCTCAGGGTGTGCCGGTAGAGCCGGGTCCGGCCGTCCTTGTCGGTGCCGGCCACGTACAGCACGTCGCCCAGCGCCGCGGCCTGGGCGTCGCCGAGCACGGCCGGCAGCGCCAGCGTGCGCCCCAGCGCCAGCGTGCGTCCCTGCAGCCGCGCGCCCTGCAGGCGGTCGCTGCGGTTGCCGGCGACGCCGCGGAGCAGCCAGGCCTGGCCGCCGGCGTTGACGGCCATGCGGATGTCATCGGTGCCGCTGGCCGGCGCCAGGGCCAGCGGCTCCCAGGCCGCGCCGTCGCCGTCGAGCAGCCAGCCGCGCCCGGCGGACAGCGCGACGTCGCGGCCATCGACCGCCAGCAGGCGCGGCTGGACGGCATCGGCCGGCAGCGGCGCCAGCGTGCCGGAGGCCACCGTGCTCAGGTTCTCCGCGGCGGCGGTGCCGCCCAGCGCCAGCAGCGCCGTCGCCGCGAACAGGCGCAGGCCGCGCAGCAGGCGTCGGGGCAGGGGGAGGGTGGACGCGGTGGCGGATGTCGGCATCGGGGAAGCTCGGCGGGAAGAGGGTCAGGAGGCCGTGCGTGCGCTGCCGGCCACCGTGGCCAGCAGCGCCTCGGCGCGGCGCAGGAAGGGCAGGTCGATCATGCGCCCTTCGAACAGGAACGCACCGCGGCCCAGGGCGTCGGCTGCCGCGGCGGCGGCGACGATGCGGCGGGCGTCCTCGAGCGTGGACTCGGGCACGTCGAACACGGCGTTGGCCAGCGTCACCTGGCAGGGGTGGATGCAGCTCTTGCCGATGAAGCCCAGCGCCTGCGCCATGCGCGCCTCGGCGCGGAAGCCGTCCGCGTCGCCGATGTCCGGGAACGCGCCGTCGCAGGCGAACACGCCGGCTTCGGCGGCGGCCATGCGCAGCGCGAACAGGGCGGCGTGGACGTTGTCGGCGGTGCGGGCGATGCCGTTGGGCGCGAACAGGTCGCCGAGCCCGAGCTGCAGGCCGGCCACCCGCGGGTGCGCGGCCGCCAGCCCGGCCGCCAGGCGCAGGCCGCGGGCGGTCTCGATGTTGAGCAGCAGGCCGATCGGGCGCGTGACGCCGTTGCCGGCCTCGGCGCGTTCCAGCGCGGCGGCGGCCTCACGGACCTGTGCCGCGGACTCGACCTTGGGCAGGTTGAGCAGCCACACCGACGGCCGGGCCAGTGCCGCCAGGTCGGCGGCGAAGTGCGGGCTCTCGGCGGCGTTGCTGCGTACGATCAGGCGCCGTCCGCTGGCAGCGACGTCGGCGCGCGCCAGGAAGGCGGCGACCGCGGCGCGCGCGGCGGCCTTGCCGGCTTCCGGGACCGAATCCTCCAGATCGAACGACAGGACATCGGCCGGGCCGGCCATCGCCTTGTCGAACAGCTCCGGCCGGGCACCGGGTACGAACAGCTTGCTACGCATGGTTTCCCCTCATCCTGCGGGGCAGTCTGCGCGAATAGGACCCCTGAAAAAGTGCGTTCCCGGACATTCATGCGATAGCGTTTGTTTGTAGTGGCAGCGCATAATCGGTCTGAAGCGCCGCCCTGTCGTGGAGCCGGTGGCCGCGGATGAGTGCGTCGCGCTGGATCGGCGGCCGCGTCCGCGCAGCTGTGGACACGGGCGGCCCGGCCGGGTGCACCGCTTCCGGTGGATGGGTGGTGGACGCCTGCCCGTATCGATGCGGCACTCGCGGCCGCCGACGGTGGGCTGGTCGCCATGGGGCCAGCCGCCGGTCGCATCGTATTCACTGCCCCATGCGCCGGTGGGCTATGGCGGTGGGGCGATTGCGCCGCCGGTGGACCGAAACGGCCTGGAGGCATGAAAGCGGCTCGTGTTGCATCGCAGCCAAGCTGCAGGCTTCACCAATTGTGCCGATGGGCTCTTACGGTGCCATGGTACAACGCAGGCCGGACCGGAGGCGTTCCGTCGTCGGGACTTGGGCTGTACTCCACTACCGAGATCAAGAGCCTCATGATCATTCGCGCAAAAGTCGTCGCTGGCGACCAGGAAATTACGGCGGACGTCGCCGCTAGCCTTGTGGGTGATGGTGGATTGACGTTGCGGCAGAGCAGCAACGTGGCACTGGATGCCCCAATGGACCAGATAGCCGGGTACGTGAAGCAGGGCCCGGACCTGCTGGTGCAGCTGAAGGATGGGCAGACGATCCGGCTCGTCAACTTCTACATGGAGGGGCAGCCGCCCAGCCACCTGTTCCTGGTAGATGGTGATGACATGCTGGTGGTGGTGGAGATGCCGGCGATGGCCAGCGATGGCCCGCTGTTTGCCACCAGTGGAGGGACGGCGGGTCCCGCCGGCTTTGAATTGCTGACGTCCGCCGATGGGATGGGCGTGGCCATGCTGCTGGGCGGAGTTGGCATGGTTGGTGTGGGCCTGGCCGCGGCGTCAGATGGCAGCGCACGCGTACCCACACCCGTGCCTGTAGCGGATACCGAGCCTCCGGCTGCGCCGTACGGATTGATGATCAGCCCGGATGGCAGGCTGCTGACGGGAACCGGTGAGGCGGGCGCCATCGTGTCTGTGGATCTCGATGGTGACGGGCGTGCCGATGTCACCGGCAAGGTCGATGCGCAGGGCAGGTTCTCCATTGCATTGGCGCCACCGTTGACCAATGGTGAGAGCCTGAGCGTCGTCCTGATCGATCCAGCAGGCAATACCAGCAGTGTCGTACAGGTGGTTGCGCCGGATACCACACCGCCGGCAGCTGCAAGTGCGGTGGCAGTGGCCGTTGACGGCAGCAGCATCAGCGGCAACGGCGAGCCCGGTGCGACGGTGAGCGTGGATCTCGACGGTGATGGCGAGCCGGACATCTTTGGCGTTGTGGGGGCCGATGGCGAATTCACCCTTGCACTTGAGCCGCCCTTGACTGCAGGCGAAACCTTGGACGTCGTGCTGGTTGATCCTGCAGGCAACCGCAGCGCCGTCACCACGGTCAATGCACCGGACTTTCCCGATGCCCCAATCGTTGAGCCCAGCAATGGGAGCCACATCTCCGGCACGGCGGCGCCCGGACAGTCCATCATCGCCTTTGATGCCAACGGGCAAGCTATCGCCCGGGGAGGAGTTGGCGAGGACGGCCATTGGCACATTACGCCGGATGTTCCTTTGAGCGATGGCGCGGAAGTCACTGTCGTTGCTGTGGATGAGCATGGCAACGCCGGCCCGCCCACTGTTGTCACGATCGATGCCATGGCGCCCGATGTGCCGGTGGTCAATCCAAGCAACGGCACGACCCTCAGCGGCACCGCGGAGGCCGGGGCCAAGGTGCGCCTCACCGATGGCAACGGCAACCCGATCGGCGAGACCACCGCCGACGGCAGCGGCAACTGGAGCTTCACACCGGGCACGCCGCTGGCCAACGGCACCGTGGCCACCGCCACCGCGACCGACCCGGCCGGTAATACCAGTGCCCCGGCCAGTACTACCGTGGACGCCATCGCGCCGACCACGCCGACCGTCAACCTGAGCAACGGCAGCAGCCTCAGCGGCACTGCGGAACCGGGTAGCACGGTGATCCTCACCGACGGCAACGGCAATCCGATCGCCGAGGTCACCGCCGACGGCAGCGGCAACTGGACCTACACCCCGTCCACGCCGATCGCCAACGGCACCGTGGTCAACGTGGTGGCCCAGGACGCCGCCGGCAATAGCAGCCCGGGCGCCAGCGTCACCGTGGACTCGCAGGCCCCGGCGGCTCCGGTGCTCAACCCGAGCAACGGCACCACGCTCAGCGGTACCGCTGAGCCGGGCGCCACCGTGACCCTGACCGACGGCAACGGCAACCCGATTGGCCAGGTCACCGCCGACGGCAGCGGCAACTGGAGCTTCACACCGGGCACGCCGTTGCCCAACGGCACCGTGGTCAACGCCACGGCCAGCGACCCGACCGGCAATACCAGCGCTCCGGCCAGCACCACCGTGGACTCGGTGGCGCCGGCCGCGCCGGTGGTCAATCCGAGCAACGGCGCGGAGATCAGCGGCACCGCCGAACCGGGCGCCACCGTGACCCTGACCGATGGCAGCGGCAATCCCATCGGGCAGGTCACTGCCGACGGCAGCGGCAACTGGAGCTTCACCCCGTCCACGCCGCTGGCGGATGGAACCGTGGTCAACGCCACCGCTACCGACCCGGCCGGCAATACCAGCGGCCAGGGCAGCACCACCGTGGACGCCATCGCGCCGGCCACGCCGACCGTCAACCTGAGCAATGGCAGCAGCCTCAGCGGCACCGCCGAGCCGGGCAGCACGGTGATTCTCACCGACGGCAACGGCAATCCGATCGCCGAGGTCACCGCCGACGGCAGCGGCAACTGGACCTACACCCCGTCCACGCCGATCGCCAACGGTACTGTGGTCAACGTGGTGGCCGAGGACGCCGCCGGTAACAGCAGCCCGCCGGCGACGGTGACCGTCGATTCCAGCGCGCCGCCGGCGCCGGTGATCAACCCGAGCAACGGCGTCGTCATCAGCGGTACCGCCGAGGCCGGTGCCACCGTGACCCTCACCGATGCCGGCGGCAACCCGATAGGGCAGGTCACCGCCGACGGCAGCGGCAACTGGAGCTTCACGCCGGGCACGCCGCTGGCCAACGGCACGGTGATCGTCGCCACGGCCACCGACCCGACCGGCAATACCGGCCCGCAGGCCGCCACCACGGTGGACGCGGTGGCGCCGCCGGCGCCGGTGATCGATCCGAGCAACGGCACGACCATCAGCGGCACCGCGGAGGCCGGGGCCAAGGTGATCCTCACCGACGGCAACGGCAACCCGATCGGCGAAACCACCGCCGACGGCAGCGGCAACTGGACCTTCACGCCCGCCACGCCGCTGGCCAACGGCACGGTGGTCAACGCCGTGGCCCAGGACCCTGCGGGCAATACCGGCCCGCAGGGCAGCACTACCGTGGACGCGGTGGCGCCGAACACGCCTGTGGTCAATCCGAGCAACGGCAACCTGCTCAACGGTACCGCCGAGCCGGGCAGCACCGTGACCTTGACCGACGGCAACGGCAACCCGATCGGCCAGACCACCGCCGATGGCAGCGGCAACTGGAGTTTCACGCCCGGTTCGCAACTGCCCAACGGCACCGTGGTCAACGTGACCGCGACCGATGCCGCCGGCAATACCAGCCCTCCCGCCACGACGACGGTGGATTCCTCGCTGCCGTCAATCCCGCGGGTGGATCCAAGCAACGGCTCGGTGATCAGTGGCGGGGCCGACGCCGGCAACACCATCATCATCACCGATGGCAACGGCAACCCGATTGGCCAGGTCACCGCCGACGGCAGCGGCAACTGGTCCTTCACTCCAGGCATCCCGCTGCCGGATGGCACGGTGGTCAACGTGGTGGCGCGCAGCCCAAGCAATGTCGACAGTGCGCCGGCGGTGATCACGGTGGATGGCGTGGCCCCGGCGGCGCCGGTGATCGATCCGAGCAACGGCACCGAGATAAGCGGTACCGCGGAAGCGGGCGCGACGGTGATCCTCACCGATGGCGGCGGCAACCCGATCGGCCAGGCCACCGCCGCCGGCAGCGGCAACTGGACGTTCACCCCGGGCATCCCGCTGGCCAACGGTACGGTGATCAACGCCGTCGCCCTGGATGCGGCCGGCAACATCAGCGGTCCGGCCAGCGTCACCGTCGATGCCATCGCCCCGCCGGCGCCGGTGATCGATCCGAGCAACGGAGTCGTCGTCGGTGGTACGGCGGAAGCCGGGGCGACGGTGATCCTCACCGACGGCAACGGCAACCCGATAGGGCAGGTCACCGCCGACGGCAACGGCCACTGGGCGTTCACCCCTGGGACACCGCTGGCCAACGGTACAGTGGTCAATGCGGTGGCCCGCGACGCGGCCGGCAATACCAGTGGTCCCACCAGTGCCACCGTCGACACAGTGGCGCCGGCCGTCCCGGTACTCGATCCGAGCAACGGCACGGTCATCAGCGGGACGGCCGAGGCCGGGGCGACGGTGATCCTCACCGACGGCAACGGCAACCCGATAGCCCAGGTCACAGCCGACGGCAGCGGCAACTGGTCCTTCACGCCCGGTACGCCGCTGGCCAACGGCACAGTGGTGAAGGCGATGGCTCGGGACGCCGCCGGCAACACCAGCGGTACGACCAGTACCACAGTGGATTCGGTCGCTCCGGCCACCCCGGTGATCGACCCGAGCAACGGTGTGGAACTCAGCGGCACCGCCGAACCCGGCGCCCGGGTGATCCTCACCGATGGCAATGGCAACCCGATCGGCCAGACCCTCGCCGACGGTAGCGGCAACTGGACCTTCACACCGAGCACGCCGCTGGCCAACGGCACGGTGGTCAATGCCGTGGCCCAGGACCCGGCCGGCAATACCAGCGGTCCGGCCAGCACCACGGTGGATACGGTGGCGCCGGCCACGCCGGTGATCAATGCCAGCAACGGCAGCGTGATCACCGGCACCGCCGAGGTCGGCGCCAAAGTGATCCTCACCGACGGCAACGGCAACCCGATCAGCGAGACCACCGCCGACGGCAGTGGCCACTGGACGTTCACCCCGGGGACACCGCTGCCAAACGGTACGGTGATCAATGCCGTCGCCGAGGACGCCGCAGGCAACGCCAGCGGTCCAGCCAGCACCACGGTGGACACGGTGGCGCCATCCGCTCCTCTGCTGAGCATCAGCGCCGACGGCGCGCTGCTGACCGGCACCGCCGAGCCGAACAGCCAGGTGCGTATCGTGGTCAACGGCGACACCGCCAACCCGATCACGGTCACCGTCGACGGCGCCGGCAACTTCGGCCTGCCGTTCGCGCCGCCGCTGATCACCGGAGACCTGATCGCCGGGGTTGCCGTGGACGCCGCCGGCAACGTCAGCGGGCCGGCCACCATCAACGCGCCGGACCTGGCGCCGCCGACCATCAGCGTGCCGGAAGCCGCCGATACCTGGATCAACGCCGCGGAGATCGGCGACGGCATCCAGGTCGATGTGACGGTCCGTCCGACCATGCAGGTCGGCCAGGTGGTCACGGTCAAGTTCGCCGGGCAGAACGGCTACGAGGCCGAGGTCAGCCATACCCTCACCGCCGGCGACATCGCCGCCGGCAACCTGACCCTGACCCTGACGCCTCCTGGCGGCATGGGCCCGTTCCCGGAGGGCGCCTCGACCGTCACCGCCGACATCGACGGCGGCACCGCGTCGACCCCGGTGCCGTTCACCATCGACACCATTCCGCCGGCGACCCCGGTGCTGTCCCTGGTCGGCAGCCTCCTGACCATCTCGGCGGAGCCTGGCACGGAACTGATGGTCACCGTCGACGTCGGCGGGATCGAGGCCACCGCTGCGGTGACCGCCGACAACAGCGGGCTGACCTCGCTGAACCTGCTAACCGGCCTTGACATCGACTTCAGCTGGGACCAGCTTCTCCATGCACAGGTGGCGGTGGTCGGTCACGACCCGGCCGGCAACCCCGGAAACGTGGCGAGCATCGGCGTCGGCAGCAGCATCGAGCAGCCGGTGACCATCGGCAACTTCGGTCTGGACGTCAGCCTCAACCCGCTGAACCCGCGCTTCCATTTCAGTGGCACCACCGAGCCCGGTTCCAGCGTGGTGATCCGGGTCATCACTCCGACGCTGAACACCGAACTGCTGCCGATCCAGACGGACTCGTCGGGCACCTTCTCGCTGGACCTGCTGAGCCCGACCACCCTAGGCCAGTTGGGGGTGAACAGGACTGACATCCTCAACCTGGGCTCGCAGATCTCGTTCAGCCTGGTATCCACCGACTCCAGCGGCAACGATAGTGCCGCCTACGGGATCACTCTGGTCCCCAGCGGTCTGGCGCTCAACATCGGCCAGATCAACGTCAATGGAACTTACGGCGACGACGTGCTGTCCGGTGCCCACGGCAGTTCGGAGTACATCAATGGCGGCGACGGCAGCGACCTGATCTTGAACGTGGGCACCGGCGATCATGTGGTGGCCGGCAGCGGCAACGACACCATCCAGATCACTGCGATCGATTTTGTAAGTATCGATGGTGGTGCGGGATTCGATACGCTCCTCCTGGCCAACGGTATCGACCTGGACTACAGCGCCGTCGGCGTCGGTACCCTCAGCAACCTTGAGCGCATCGACCTCGGCAAGGGCGATTCAGGGAGCGTGCTGACCCTGACCGCAGCGGAGGTGGATGCCATAACCGATGCCAACAACACGTTGCAGATCACCGGCGAGAACAACGACATCCTGAATGTCGTGGGCGCGGTGAATACCGGCAGCACGCAGTTGATCAATGGCACTACCTACGACGTCTATACCTTCGGCAGCACCACGCTGCTGATCGAGGACAACACGGTGCAGGTCGTGGTGTGATGCGTCGTGACAGGCAGTATGTCCGGCCGCGTCATGGCCCTGCCCGAGGAGCCGCTTGGTTCCTCGGGGTTTGCCTGCCATTGTGCGCACAGGCGATGCCGCTGGAACAGGCGGTGAAATCGGGGCTGGCGATCCACCCGCAGGTGCGGGCGGCGCTGGCCGATGCCGAACGTGCCGGGACGCAGGTGGATATTGCAAAAGACGGGTATTTCCCTGCACTGCAACTTTCAGGTGGACCGCAGGCCGGCCGCATGTCTGAGGTCGCCTACGACGCCACGTTGTCGCAGATGCTGTTCGACTGGGGGCGCACGCGCAGCCAGGTGGAAGCGGCCAATGCCACGCAGCGGCGCTACCTCAGTGCGCTGGAGGTTGCACGTGACGACGCAGCCCTGGACATCATCGAAACCTATTTCGATGTGATGCTGGCGCGCGAGCGGGTTGCCGTTGTACGTGACTTCCTGCGCCGCATGGAGAACGTGCGGACCATGGCCGGCAACCGCAGTGACAGCGGCTATGCCGATCGCACGGAGCGGGACCGCGCACAGCTGGAACTGGCACGCGGACGTGAGCAGTTGGCTATGGAAGAGGGGGCGTTGCAGGACGCCGATAGCCAACTGAGGTTGCTGCTCGGGCAAGACCCGGGGCAGTTGCAGATGCCCGTGCTGCCTGACACGGAATGGCCCTGGCAGCATGCGGGGCTGGCGGCGGCGATTGAAGCAGCACCGCTGCTGCGGCAGGCGGATGAAGCGGCCGCCGCTGCCCAAGCCGAATTGGCCGAGGCGCGGGCTGTGCTTCGGCCGCAGCTCAACGTGGAGGCTTCGGCACTGCGTCGGCAGATCGGCGGGCATATGGAAAATGACGCCAGTGTCTCCCTGCGGCTGCGCATGGACATCACCCATGGCCTGAGCAGTTTCCGTCGTCCGCTTGCCGCGCGGCAACGCCTGGACGCCGCGCAATGGTCCACTGAAGCAACACGCCGTGACCTGGCGCGCAAGATGCGCACGCTGGCAGACAGTGCACAGGTGCTGGCACTGCGTGAGCAGGCGCTGGACCAGCAGGTGGCAGAGTCCAGCCGTGTGGGCAGCCTTTATCGCGATCAGTTCCAGGTGGGGCGTCGCGACATCATTGACCTGCTCAGCGTGGAGCGCGAGCGGATGGAAGCCGAACGTCAACTGGCCACGTTGCGCATGGAACGCATCCGTATTGATTACCGCGCCGCAGCCCAGGTTGGGCAGCTTGGAGTGCTGCTTGGAGGTCCCCCCCGTGCCGATGCCACGCACTGAAACAACGGCAGGTGCGCACGAGCGTGCGCTTGATCCGCTGCAGGAAGGGTTGCTGCTGTTGTGCGCCCGCCTCGGGAGGCCGCTGGGTGCGGCAGAATTGGTGGAGGGCATTGCCCTGGAGCAGGGCCGGCTGCCCCTGTCGCGGGTGCCGCGCGCGCTGCGCCGCGCTGATTTGAATGCGCGAGTCGTCCCGTACGGGCTGGATGACATGGACGCCTACCTGCTGCCGGCGCTGTTGCTGCTCAACAACGGCAACACACTGCTGCTTACAGGTATCGACAAGGCAGACGTGCAGGTGGAGGTGCCCCAGGCTGACGGGGGCACGCAGTCGTTGCCGCGGCAGATGGCGGCCGAGCTCTACAGCGGCACGGCGGTGTTTGCCAAGGCGCGCTTCCGTGCCGATCCGCGCGCCGGTGATTTTGCGGCCAGCCGTCCCGAACATTGGTTCTACGGGCCGTTGCGTCGCTTGTGGCGTTCCTATGTGGAAGTGGGGGTGGCCTCATTCGTGGCCAACCTGCTGGCCATCGCCAGCGCTCTCTTTGCCATGCAGGTCTACGACCGGGTGGTGCCGGTGGCGGCGTTCGATACCTTGTGGGTGTTGGCCAGCGGCGTTGCCCTGGCGGTGGTGATCGAAGGAGTGCTGCGCGTCCTGCGCGGGCAGTTGCTGCATGTGCTGGGCAAGCGCCTGGACCTGCAGTTGGGCAGCCTGCTGTTCTCGCGCGTGCTGGGGATGCGCATTTCCGCCAAGCCCGCGTCGATGGGGGCATTCAGTACCCAGGTGCGGGAGTTCGAGGGGGTGCGTGATTTCTTCACTTCCTCCACGGCAGCATTGCTCAGCGACCTGCCGTTCGTGTTCGTGTTCCTGCTGCTGATCGCGTTGATTGGCGGCCATGTGGTCTGGGTTCCGGTCATCGGCTGTGTACTGATGGTGATCCCCGGGCTGCTGGCGCAACGCCACCTGGGCGCCTTGTCGCGACAGAACCTGCGCGAGGGCGCGGTGAAGAACAGCGTCCTGCTGGAGGCTTTTGAACACCTGGAAACAGTCAAGGCCACGCGGGCCGAAGGCCGCAGCCTGAAACAGTGGGAAGCACTGACGGCACAGCTGGCGAGCACCTCGCTGAAGTCCAGCACGCTGACTGCCAGCCTCAGCCACGGCGCAGCCGTGGTGCAGCAACTGTGCTACGTCGGGGTAGTCGCGTTCGGTGTGTACCGGATCAATGACGGCGCCATGACCGTGGGCGCACTGGTGGCTGCATCCATCCTTTCCTCCCGCGCCATCGCACCACTGGCGCAGGTGGCTGCGGTGCTTGGCCGCTGGCAGCACACCAAGGTGGCGATGGAGGGCCTGGATCAGTTGGTGGGCTCCGCGCAGGAGCGCCCGGAAGGCAGCCGGTTCGTGTACAAGCCGCGTCTGCAGGGTGGTTATCAGTTGCAGGATGTGCGCATGGCCTTCGCCGATGGCCCCGATGTGGTGGACGTGCAGGCGTTGACCATCGCACCGGGGCAGCGGGTGGCGTTGTTGGGGGGCAACGGTGCCGGCAAATCGAGCCTGCTGCGGCTGCTGTCCGGCTGGGTTGCCCCGCAGCAGGGAACGCTGTTGTTGGATGACGTTGCGCTTTCGCAGATTGATCCGGCCGACCGCGCCCGCAACATCGGTTACCTGCCGCAGGATGTCGCCCTGTTCCATGGAAGCCTGCGTGACAACCTCAACCTGGAAGGGGCGACGTGGGACGATGATGAATTGCTCGAGGCGCTGGACGCGGTGGGAATGGGCGCCTTCGTGCGCGGCAATCCGCAGGGGCTGGACCAGCGGGTGCTGGGAAATGGCAGCCTGTCCGGCGGACAGCGACAAGCCATCGGGCTGGCGCGGGTGATCCTGCAGGACCCTCCCATCGTATTGCTGGACGAACCCACCGCAGCCTTCGACCAACACAGCGAAACCCATGTGGTGGAGTTCCTTCAGCGCTGGCTGGGGCAGCGCACACTGGTACTCACCACGCACAAACGCAGCATGCTGGCATTGGCGCATCGCGCGGTGGTGATGCGTAACGGGCGGATCATCATGGACGGCGAGCTGGACCAGGTGGTGCAGGGCAATCAGGTGCAGGCTGGCGGCAAGGCCGCGGAGATGCGTCATGGCTGAGCACAAGCGCAAGCTGGCGCAACGCTTGAGGCGTGGTCTTTCAGACCCGCTGCTTGCCACCACGCACCCGGTCTACCGGCCATTGCTGTGGGTGTTGCTGACGACGGTGGCCATCGCCATCGGTTGGGCTGCCTTTGCGCAGTTGGACCAGGTCACGCGGGGCGAAGGCAGGGTTGTGCCCTTCAGCCGCATGCAGAAGATCCAGAGCCTGGAGGGCGGCATCCTCGATCAACTGCTGGTCAAGGAGGGTGACCTGGTGGAAGTGGGGCAGCCCCTGGTCAGGCTTGAGGCCACCCATTTCCGGACCAACTACGAAGAGTCTGCCAACCAGTCGCAGGTGCTGCGTGCCGCCATTGCCCGGCTGGACGCGGAGGTTCTTGGTACAGGCGCCATCCACTTTCCCGCGGACATCGCCACCGATAGTGCGTTGACGCGCTCGGAGCAGGGCCTGTACCGGTCACGGCGTGCCACGCTGGAGCAGAGCAGCGCAGCCATCAGCCAGCAACTGGCCATCGCCCGGGAGCAGTTGGCGATTGTGCGGCCGCTGGTCGCGCGCAATGCGGTGAGCCAGATGGAGGAACTGAAGCTCAGCCAGGAGATTGCAACGCTTACCGGCAAACTCGGCGAACTGCGCAATACCTATTTCCAGGACGCCTACACCGAACGTTCCAAGCTCAAGGCGCAACTGGCGGCCATCGAGCCCATCGTAGATCAACGGCAGGACCAGCTGCGGCGTACGGAGATCCTTTCCCCCGTCCGCGGCCGCGTGAACACGGTGCTGATCAATACCCGCGGTGGTGTCATCCCGCCGGGGGAGCCGATCATGGAGGTCATTCCCGTGGAAGAGCGCTTGTTGGTGGAGGCCCGGATCAAGCCACGGGATGTGGCCTTCCTGGTGCCCGGCATGCCGGCCAAGGTCAAGATCACCGCATACGACTACACGATCTATGGCGAACTCCATGGGACGGTCGAACAGATCAGTGCCGACACCATCGAGGAACAGACGCCACGCGGCAAGGAGTCGTTCTACCAAGTATTGATCCGCACCGATGGCAGCCAGCTGAGCCGGCACGGCCAGACGCTGCCGATCATCCCCGGCATGGTGGCCGATGTGGATATTCTGACCGGCAAGCGCAGCGTGCTGAACTACCTGTTGCGTCCCCTGATCAAGGCACGGCTGAACTAGGTCAGGCCGGTCAGGGTTGTCTTATGGCGTGATGCAGGGGCATCCTGCATAGCCGGTCCAACCCACTGTGCCGTTGGTCCGCGTGTTGTTCACGATCATCGACGGGTCTTCATTGTGGGGGAAGCCAACAGCATCATGTTGCTCAAGCCGTCCCCTTTGGACGGTGTTCGTGCCGGGCTGGGCTCCGCCGGCCGAAGGCGTCGGAGAGGATCCATCGCGTCCCGGCGCACCGCACCGTGATCGCGGGCGTATGGCGCCGGGCATGAAGGTAGTGGAAGAAAGCAGAAGACTGGATGATGTATGCGTATCGCTTCCTGGAACGTCAATTCGCTCAATGTCCGCCTGCCGCACCTGGAACAGTGGCTGGCCGGTTTCGCCCCCGACGTGGTCGGCCTGCAGGAAACCAAGCTGGAGGACCACAAGTTCCCCGACACCCGGCTGCTGGAGCTGGGCTACCGCAGCGTGTTCGCCGGGCAGAAGACCTACAACGGCGTCGCGCTGCTGTCGCGCAGCCCCATCGAGGACGTGCGGATCGGCATCCCCGGTTTCGAGGATGCCCAGATGCGGGCCATCGCCGGCACCGTCGGCGGCGTGCGGATCATCAACCTGTACGTGGTCAACGGCCAGGACGTGGGCACCGACAAGTACGCCTACAAGCTGCGCTGGCTCGAGGCGGTGCATGCCTGGGTGGAGGAGGAGCTGGGCCGGTACCCGGAGCTGGTGGTGATGGGCGATTTCAACATCGCCCCGGACGCGCGCGACGTGCACGACCCGGCGGTCTGGAACGAGGACCACATCCTCACCTCCAGCGCCGAGCGCGGGGCGCTGGAGGGACTGCTGCGGCTGGGCCTGCACGACGGCTTCCGGCTGCACAGCGACGAGGCCGGGGTGTTCAGCTGGTGGGACTACCGGGCCGCCGGCTTCCGCCGCGACCTGGGCCTGCGCATCGACCTGACCCTGGTGTCCGAAGCGCTGCGGCCGCGGGTGGTGGCCGCGGGCATCGACCGCGAGCCGCGCACCTGGGAGCGGCCCAGCGACCATGCGCCGGCGTGGGTGCAGCTGGGGTGAGCGGCGGCGTGACGGGCCGGCGGCGCCTGTCCGCGGGGCGGACGGCCGCCACCGGCCCGGGTGGGCCGGCGTCCGCGGCGGTCAGCGCACGCGGTTGCGGGTGAACAGGTTGACGATCGCCAACAGGATCACCGCGCCCAGCAGCGAGAGCAGGAACGAGCGCAGGGTGATCGCGCCGTTGATGCTGCCGCCGCTGAACAGGAAGCCGGCGATCATCGCGCCGACGATGCCGACCACGATGTTCAGGATGATGCCCTGCTGTGCGTCGCGGCGCATGATGAGGCTGGCCAGCCAGCCGACGATGCCGCCCACGATCAACCAGACGATGATGCCCATGTCCGTGCCTCCTTCTGTTGCCGCCCCCGGATTGGCGCGGCCCCCGCAGTCAAGACGATCGGGCGTGAAGCGGCCGTGGACCGGGGGCCGGGGCTGATGGCCGCGGAGCCGGCCTGGCGCTTCGGCCCGGTGCGGGTGTGGCAGCTGCCGCACCAGCCCGGCACCCGCGGCGAGCCGCAGGCGCGGGTACTGCTGGCGGACGCCTTGGACACCGCCCCGGAGCGGCTGCCGCTGACCCGCGACGAGCGCGGCCGGCCGTGGCTGATCGGGGCGCTGGCGGACTACGGTACCGGCTGGAGCCACAGCGGCGGGCACCTGCTGGTGGCCCTGGGCGAAGGCGTGCGGCTGGGCGTGGACCTGGAGCGCCAGCGTCCGCGGCGGCAGATGCGCGAGGTGATCGGGCGCTTCTTCCATCCCGCGGAGATCGCCTGGCTGCAGGGGCTGGCGGCGGCCGAATGCGAGCACTGGTTCTTCCGGGTCTGGTGCGCCAAGGAAGCGCTGCTCAAGGCGCACGGCCACGGCTTGTCCTTCGGCCTGCACAGGCTGCGCTTCGCCCCGGGCGAGGACGGCGCCCTGTACCTGGCCTGGTGCGATCCGGGGCTGGGCGACGCGGGCCGCTGGCACCTGCACGAATGGCAGGCGTCGGCCGATTTCCGCGCGGCGCTGGCGTGGTATCCGCTCTGAGGGCGGACCGCCGCTGCGCTGTCCGCGACGGCGCCTGCCGATCCCCGCAGGCACCCGGGCCGCGTCCGGCGGGGCCACGGACGGCGGGTGCGGTCCGGGGTGGCCGGCCCTTGCCGGCGCGGCGGCCTGCGATAATCCCCCCATGAACGACACCTCCCTCCCGCCCGAGGTCGCCGCCGACCTGCGGAACGGGCTGCAGGCCATGGGCCTGGACGCCGCCCTGGCGCCGCCGCTGCTGGCCTACCTGGCCCTGCTGGTGCGCTGGAACCGCACCTACAACCTCACCGCGATCCGCGATCCGCGCGAGATGGTGACCCGCCACCTGCTGGATTCGCTGGCGATGGTGCCGCATATCGAGTCGGGCACCCTGGCCGACCTCGGCACCGGTCCGGGGCTGCCGGGCATCCCGTTGGCAATCGCCCGCCCGCGGCTGCAGGTGACGCTGGTGGAGAGCAACGGCAAGAAGGCGCGCTTCCTGCGCGAGGCCGTGCGCCAGCTGGGCCTGGGCAACGCCCGGGTGGCCGAGTCCCGCGCCGAGGCGCTGGACGAGCCGGCCGCCTACGACAACCTGACCGCCCGCGCCATGGACACCCTGGCCGGCATCGTCGCGGTCGGCGGCCACCTGCTGCGCCCCGGCGGCCAGCTGCTGGCGATGAAGGGCGTGCACCCGCACGAGGAGATCGCGGCGCTGCCGGGGGACTGGCAGGCACTGGACGTGCGCCCGCTGCAGGTGCCGGGGCTGGTGGGCGAGCGCCACCTGGTGGTGTGCGGCCGCCGGGCCTAGGCGCCGGTGCGTCCGGACGCGCCGGGAAGGGCGGGCACGGGCCCGCCGGGGCCGGATTTCCCCGAACCGGCGCCAGCCCGCATAATGCCCAGTCCCACCCTTTCCCGTCCATGAGGCCCACCCGCATGGCCCGCATCATCGCCATCGCCAACCAGAAGGGCGGCGTCGGCAAGACCACCACCGCCGTGAACCTGGCCGCTGCCCTTGCCGCCGCGTCCCGGCGGGTGCTGCTGGTCGACATCGATGCACAGGGCAACGCGACCATGGGCAGCGGCGTGGACAAGCGCGAGGTCGCCGCGTCCACCTGCGACCTGCTGCTGGGCGAGAACACCGCGGCCGGGATCCTGGTCCGGGCGCCGGAGGGCTACGACCTGCTGCCCGGCAACATCGACCTGACCGCGGCCGAGATCCAGCTGATGGAGCAGGAGGGCCGCGAACAGCGGCTCAAGCGTGCGCTGGCGCCGATCCGCGACGGCTACGACTTCATCCTGATCGACTGCCCGCCGGCGCTGTCGCTGCTGACCCTCAACGCCCTGGCCGCGGCCGATTCGGTGATCGTGCCGATGCAGTGCGAGTACTACGCGCTGGAAGGCCTCAGTGCGCTGGTGGAGACCATCGAGGCGCTGCGCGGCAACCTCAACCCGGCGCTGGAGATCGAGGGCGTGCTGCGGACCATGTTCGACGTGCGCAACAACCTGGCCAACGCGGTGTCGGCCGAACTCACCGAGCATTTCGGCGACCGCGTGTTCCGTACCATCGTGCCGCGCAACGTGCGCCTGGCCGAGGCGCCCAGCCATGGCCAGAGCATCGTCGGCTACGACCGCGCCTCGCGCGGCGGCGTGGCCTACCTCGGGCTGGCGGGAGAGCTCATCCGCCGCACCGATGAACGCAACAGGGCCGTCAGGGCCATGGAGGCTGTCTGATGAGCACAGTGAAGAAGCGCGGCCTGGGCCGCGGCCTGGACGCGCTGCTCGGCCCCAAGGGCGCGGTGACGCCGGTCTCGGTGGCGGCGGTGGCCGAGCCGCAGCCGGGCGAGGCGCTGCGCAAGCTGGCCATCGACCTGCTGCAGCCGGGCAAGTACCAGCCGCGCCGGGAGATGGACGAGGCCAAGCTGGGCGAGTTGTCCGAATCGATCAAGGCGCAGGGCGTGATCCAGCCGATCCTGGTGCGCCAGGTCGCCGGCGGCAAGTACGAGATCGTCGCCGGCGAGCGCCGCTGGCGCGCCTCGCGGCTGGCCGGGCTGGACGAAGTGCCGGTGGTGGTACGCGAGCTGGAGGACCGCACCGTCATCGCCATGGCGCTGATCGAGAACATCCAGCGCGAGGACCTCAACCCGCTGGAGGAGGCCGAAGCGCTGCAGCGGCTGATCTCCGAATTCTCGCTGACCCATGCCGAGGCCGCGCAGGCGGTGGGCCGCTCGCGCGCCTCGGTGTCCAACCTGCTGCGCCTGATCGACCTGCCCGTGGGCGTGCGCGTGCTGCTGGAAAGCCGCCGCCTGGAGATGGGCCACGCCCGCGCGCTGCTGACCCTGGCGCCGGAGCTGGCGACCAAGCTGGCCGAGGAAGCCGCCGACGAAGGCTGGTCGGTGCGCGAGGTCGAGCACCGGGCCCAGCAGTTCGCCGCCGGCAAGGTGCCGGGCGCCCGCCGCGCGCGGCCGGCACCGGCCGCCCCGCAGGCCGACATCGCCTCGCTGGAGACCGAGCTGTCCGAATCGCTGGGGACCCGGGTGGCGATCGCCCACGGCCGGGCCGGCAAGGGCCGGCTGGTGATCCACTACACCGACCTGGACACGCTCGAAGGCGTGCTGGAGCGCCTGCGCACCCGCCAGGCGTCCTGAGCGGCGGCTGTCGCGGACCACGTTCCCGGCGCGCCCGGCCGGGGGCGATCGCCAGCAGCCGTACGTCCGCGCGGTGCCCGCCCGGGCCGCGGCAGGACTGCCGAGAGGCTGCAACCCGGCCGCGCCCGTCCGTGCGGCATGTGCCATGCGGCTCCGGCATGGGCAGGATGTTCCGGCCGCCTCCGTCGCCCGCGCAAGCCGTGGCCGGTACCGGCCACGTGGCCGCCGGCGCACCCGGCTATCATGGGCGGGTCGCCCCGCGACCGCTCCCGCCGGCGTCGCGCGGCGCCTGGACCTCCGCTTTCCGGAACCCCTTGATGACCGTTCTCGTCACCGGCGCCGCCGGCTTCATCGGCGCCTACACCTGTCAGGCACTGGCCGCGCGCGGCGAGCGCGTGGTCGGACTGGACAACTACAACGACTACTACGACCCGCAGCTCAAGCGCGACCGCGTCGCCGCGCTGTGCCCGCAGACGGACATCCGGGTCCTGGACCTCGGCGACCGCGACGGCCTGGCCGCACTGTTCGAGGAACTGCAGCCGGCGCGGGTGATCCACCTGGCGGCGCAGGCGGGGGTGCGCTACTCGCTGCAGAACCCGCACGCCTACGTCGACAGCAACCTGGCCGGGTTCGTCAACATGCTGGAGCTGTGCCGCCACCACGGCGTCCAGCACCTGGTCTATGCATCGAGCAGTTCGGTCTACGGTGATTCGGCCACGCCGCCGTTCTCCGAGGACCAGCGGGTGGACCAGCCGCGCTCGCTGTACGCCGCGACCAAGGCCGCCAACGAACTGATGGCACACGCCTATGCACAGCTGTACGGACTGCGCGCCACCGGGCTGCGCTTCTTCACCGTGTACGGGGCGTGGGGCCGCCCGGACATGGCGCCGCTGCTGTTCTCGCGCGCGGTGCTGGCGGGCCGGCCGATCGAGGTGTTCAACGAAGGCCGCATGCGCCGCGACTTCACACATGTTTCCGACATCGTCGCCGGTATCCTCGGCGCGCTGGACGCGGCCCCGGAGGCGGCGCACCCGCATCGGCTGTTCAACCTGGGCAACCATGTGCCGGTGGCGCTGGAGCGTTTCATCGAGGTGATCGCCACCGCGGCCGGGCGCGCCGCGGACAAGCGCTACCGGCCGATGCAGCCGGGCGACATGGTCGAGACCATGGCCGATACGTCGCGGGCGCGGGCGGCCTTCGGGTTCGATCCGGCCACGCCGATCGAGACCGGGCTGCCGCCGGTGGTGGCCTGGTGCCGCGACTACTTCGGCGCGGACGCCTGAAGCGGTCCGGCCAAGGGCGCGCCGACGGGCCGCGGCAGCGGCCGGCTCATGCGCCGTCAAGCCGCGTGCAGGAAAATGCGCGCTCCCGTCCACCTCGCACCCACGGATCCCCGCGATGAACCAACCCGCACTTTCGGTGGTCGTCCCCGTCTTCAACGAGCGCGACAATGTCGCGCCCCTGGTGGCCGAGATCGCCGCCGCGCTGCGCGGCCGGATGGATTTCGAGGTCGTCTATGTCGACGACGATTCCAAGGACGACACCCTGCAGGTGCTGCGGTCGCTGAAGGCGGCCCACCCGGAACTGCGGGTGCTGCACCACGTCCGCCAATGCGGGCAGAGCACGGCGGTGCGCACCGGTGTGAAGGCGGCGCGGGCGCCGTGGATCGCCACCCTCGACGGTGACGGCCAGAACGACCCGGCCGACATCCCGATGCTGCTGTCCGCGCGTGCCGCGGCGGCGCCGGAGGTGAAGCTGTTCGCCGGCTGGCGCGTGGACCGCCAGGACTCCGGGTCCAAGCGCTGGGCCAGCCGCTGGGCCAACCGCATCCGCGCGCGCATGCTGCGCGACGACACGCCCGATACCGGCTGCGGCATCAAGCTGTTCGAGCGGGCTGCCTTCCTCGACCTGCCGTACTTCGACCACATGCACCGCTACCTGCCGGCGCTTATGCAGCGCGCCGGCTGGACGACCACCAGCGTCCCGGTCAACCATCGCCAGCGGACCGCGGGCGTCTCCAAGTACACCAACCTCGGCCGCGCGCTGGTGGGCATCCGCGACCTGCGCGGCGTGGCGTGGCTGATCGCACGCAGCCGGCGCACGGCGGTGGAGGAGCTCTGAGCATGGAGTTCATGAACCAGCCGCTGGCCTGGCTGGAGTGGACCGGCGTGCACATGTCGCCGTGGAAGCTGATCGGCCTGACCGGCGCGCTGATGTTCGGCGGCCGCTGGCTGGTGCAGTTCGTCGCCTCGCGGCGCGCCGGCAAGCCGGTGATCCCGCGGCTGTTCTGGTACATGAGCGTGCTGGGCAGCCTGATGACGCTGAGCTACTTCGTGTTTTCGGCCAAGCAGGATGCGGTGGGCGTGATCCAGAACCTGTTCCCGGCCTTCACCGCGCTGTACAGCCTGCGCCTGGACATCCGCCACCGCGGCTGGCGGCGCGACCGCGCCGGGCACTGAGCCTGCCGGAGGCGGCGTCCGCCGGCGCCGCGGCAGCCGGCAGGGAACCGGCACGCACAGGTGCCGGGCGGCGCGCAGGACTTTCGAACCATGCACGCCGGCGCCGCCGGTGACATGATCGGGGCCTGTATTTCCGGGAGTCGTCCGTTCGTGAAAACCGCCCTGTCCACCGCCCTGCTGCTCGCCCTGTCGTTGCCGGCCGCCGCCGTCCATGCCGCCCCCGGGGCCGCGGCCACCGCCGCCGCGCCCTCGAACGCGAGCGCCACCCGGGCCGCCGATGCGCGTTTCCAGGCGATCTACGAGAAGGAATGGGCCTGGCGCCAGACCGGTGGCGGCGAGGCCAGCGAGGACAGCGACGGTCCGGCCGCCGCCACCCGCCTGGCCGATGTCGGCGCCGACGCGCAGCAGGCACGGCTCAAGGTCTGGGACGGGGTGCTGGAACAGCTGCAGGCGATCGATCCGGCCACGCTGTCGGCCGACAACCAGGTCAACTACGCGATCTACCGCTACCAGGTGGAGAGCCTGGCCGATGCGGTGCGCCTGCGGACCTACGAGATGCCGTTCAACTCCGACTCCTCGTTCTGGTCCAACCTCAGCTTCATGGCGCGGCGCGAGATGAAGACCGCGCAGGACTACCGCAACTACATCGCCCGCCTCAACGACGTGCCGCGCTATTTCGACCAGCAGATGGTCAACATGCGCGCCGGTCTGGCGCGTGGTTTCAGCGTGCCGCGCGCGGTGCTCGAGGGCCGCGACGTCTCCATCGCGACCGTCGCCGAGCTCAAGGACCCCACCGCCTCGCCGCTGTATGCGCCGTTCGAGAAACTGCCTTCCAGCCTCCCGGCCGCCGAACGGCAGGCGCTGCAGGAGGCCGCGCGGCAGGCGATCAGCGGCAGCGTGGTGCCGGCCTTCGCCCGCCTGCTGCAGTTCTTCCGCGACGAGTACGTGCCGCAGGCGCGCACCACGCTGGCGGCGGAGAAGATGCCGGATGGCGAGGCGTTCTACCGGCAGCAGATCCGCGAATACACCACGCTGGACATGAGCCCCCAGGAGATCCATGCGGTGGGCCTGAGCGAAGTCGCCCGCATCCAGCGGGAGATGAACGCGATCATCGACAAGGTGGACTTCAAGGGGAAGAGCGCGCAGACCCGCTTCGCCGACTTCCTCGAGTTCCTGCGCACCGACCCGCAGTTCTACGCCAAGACCCCGGAAGAGCTGCTGTGGCGCGCGGCGTGGATCTCCAAGCGCGTGGACGGCGTGATCGGCAAGTTCATGACCCTGCCGCGCGCGCGCTTCACCATCGTGCCGGTGCCGCCGGACATCGCCCCGTTCTGGACCGCCGGCCGCGGTGGCATGGGCACCTACTGGCTCAACACCTACAACCTGCCGGCGCGGCCGCTGTACAACCTGCCGGCACTGACCCTGCACGAGTCCGATCCGGGGCACGCGCTGCAGGGCGCGCTCGCCGCCGAGCAGACCGGACAGCCGGACTTCCGGCGCAACGCCTACATCTCCGCCTATGGCGAAGGCTGGGGGCTGTACACCGAGAAGCTCGGCGTGGAGATGGGCATCTACGAGACGCCCTACGAGGACTTCGGACGGCTGACCTATGAGATGTGGCGGGCCTGCCGGCTGGTCATCGACACCGGGGTGCACCACTACGGCTGGAGCCGCGAGCAGGCGCTGGCCTACCTGCGCGACCACACCGCGCTGAGCGAGCACGAGGTGACCACCGAAGTCGACCGCTACATCTCCTGGCCGGCGCAGGCGCTGAGCTACAAGCTCGGCGAGATCGCCATCGTCCGCCTGCGCGCGCAGGCGGAGAAGGCGCTGGGCGAACGGTTCGACATCAAGTCCTTCCACGATGCCGTGCTCGAACAGGGGTCGGTGCCGCTGCCGGTGCTGGAGCAGCAGATCCAGGCCTATATCGAAGAGCGCAAGAAGGCCTGATCCCGCCGCAGCCGCGGCGGAGAGGCGGCAGGCTGCCGCGCGCGCCCGGCACGCCCGCTGCCTGGTTGTGCCATCGGCGGGCCGCCTGCGGCATCGGAATCGGCCCGGCCCACGGCGGGCGCCCAATCCGGCGCCGGCAGGGCCGTTGTTTGACGGCGGGTCCGTGGCGGCCCAGGATCGCCACGGACCCCCGGCATGGCGAGGAGAAGACGATGCGGACAGGCATGGCGGGGCGGATGATCCTGCTGTCGGCGGTGGCCGGAAGCGCCAGCGCCGATGACAGCCTCTATATCGAGTTCCTCTGGTCCAAGCCCGCGTCCGATGCCATCGCGCGCCAGCAGACGCGCCAGTTCGTCACCGAGGCCGGGCACGACCACCAGATCTGCGTGGCGGCCGAGACGGCCGACACCGACGTCGGTGGCCTGTGGATCACGCTGGCCGATGCGCGGGGCGAAACGGTCGCGCGGCACTCGTCCCCCGACTACCGCGGCACCAAGCGCTGCTATCCCGCCGACCTCGGCCAGGGCGGCGTGCCGGGTGCGTGGACGGTGACGGCGCGGTTGGGGGACGGCCGCAGCCAGGAGGCCTCCATCCGGGTCGACCCGCGCATCGACGCGTCGCCCTACTCCCTGGAGCGCGACAGTCCCTATGTGGTCGGCCGCCCGAACTACGACGCATCACTGTTCCCGGCGGCGCAATGGAGTGGCCGGCTGGTCTGGGTGATGGAGGTGGATCCCGAGGGGCGGGTGACCCATGTCGAGATCGAGGTCGCCGAAGGCATCGGCGAGCACCTCCGCGACCGCGCTTTCGCCGCCGGCTACATGAGCCTGTTCCCGCCGGACCCGGCGCGTGCGGCCACGCCGCTGCGCTGGCGGCGCAGCCTGTCATTCGCGCCCGAATGAGCGGGCGCTATCATCGCGCGGACGGTGCGCGGAGGGTCCGCGCGGCAAGGGAGAAGGGGATGCATGGGGTCCGCAGGTGGGGTCCGGCTGTACTGCTGTTGCCGCTGGCCGGCTGCTTTCCGCAGGGCGGCGCCGGCGATCCGGATCCGGGCCGGGATCCGGCGCCCGTGGCCGCGCCGGCGACGGTGTCGCGCTTGGCCATCGCCGACTGCGACCGCCTGGGCGGGGTGCTGGGCGACCTGGTCAACGGCATGGAGCGGGTAGCGGCCGGGGCCGGGCAGACGGCCGGCAGCCTCGAATGCGCCTGGTGGGACAGGCAGGCCGGGCGTTCGTTCAGCCTGCAGGCGCGGGTGGCGCCCGGGATGGCGCCGGTACCGGTCGATGACGGCTCGCCGGCCGGTGCCGGGATCAGCCCGGTGCCGGTGCCGGCGTTCGCGGCCCGGGGCGGCACCGCCGCGATCCGCACGCAGGCCGATGCCGGCGGAACCGCGGTGACGTTCTGGCTGGCCCTGGCCGATGCCGAAGTGCTGATGGTCAACCAGGCCGGGGCCGGGGCGGCGGGCGGAGCGCCGCTCCTGGAGCCGCTGCGGGCCCTGGAGATCGCCGGCCGGCTGCTGGGCGACTGAGCGCCCGTAAGGCGCGCTTGCCAGGAGAGCGGCCCGGCCGCATAATACGCGGCTCGCTGTGCCCGGGAATCCGGGTCGGTGGCCGGCAGCACGTCGCCCGGCCGCCCCGCGGCGCGACCGATTCCCGTGACGTGCGGCGGACCACCGCCGGGGCCGCCCTCTTCCTGGCCAAGGAAGAGACAACCGACATTACCGAGGTGCGCAATGTCCCGAGTTTGCCAAGTTTCCGGCAAGAAGGTGCAGACGGGTAACAACGTCTCGCACGCCAACAACAAGACCCGTCGCCGCTTCCAGCCGAACCTGCACGAGCGCCGTTTCTGGGTCGCCAGCGAGAACCGCTGGGTCAAGCTTCGTGTTTCCGCGCATGCGTTGCGCACCATCGACAAGAACGGCATCGATTCCGTTCTGGCTGAGCTGCGTGCCCGCGGCGAAAAGGTCTGAGGAGTAAACCATCATGGCAGGCAAGCGCGACAAGGTCCGTATGATTTCCTCGGCCGGTACCGGCCACTTCTACACCACGGACAAGAACAAGAAGAACACCCCCGGGAAGATGGAATTCCTGAAGTACGACCCGGTGGTCCGCAAGCACGTGTTGTACAAGGAAGGCAAGATCAAGTAATCCACGCGGATTGCTGTTCCCGCCGTTCGACGCCGAACCCGCCGCAAGGCGGGTTCCGTGTTTCAGGCGCATGACAGGCGCCATGGGGCGCGCCCATCAGCACATGTGCCGGTGGCATCAGGCGCGGGCGGCGGCATCCCCTACAATCGGCCCATGACAGCTTTCGACCAGCCGCAGGTCTGCGACCTCGCCATCATCGGCGGCGGCGCCAGCGGCCTGCTGACGGCCATCGGCGCGCTGCACGGCGCCCGCGACGGCCTGCGCCTGGTGATCCTGGAGCCGCGGCTGCCGCTGGGGCATGGGATCGCCTACGCCACCCGCGATCCCGGGCACCTGTTGAACGTGCCGGCCGGCAAGATGAGCGGCTTCCCCGACCGCCCCGACGATTTCCTCGACTACCTGCTCGAGAGCGGTGCGTTTCCCGACAGCGACCGCGAGGCGCTGGCGGCGCGTTTCGTTCCCCGGCTGCACTATGCCGCCTACCTGCGCCACCGCCTGCAGCAGGCGGTGGCGGCCAGCCCGGCGCGGCTGGAGGTGCGTGGCGAGCGGGTGACGGCGATGGCGGCAGGGGAGGAGGGCATCACCCTGCAGTTGGCATCCGGCCCGCCGTTGCGGGCCGCCGCGGTGGCGGTGTGCACCGGCAACGCCCTGCGTCCGCTGCCGGCCCGCGGCGTGTCGTCGTTGCCTGCCGGCCGTTGCATCGATGCCTGGGAGGTCGAGGCGGTGCGGGAGATTCCCGCCGATGCCGACGTGGCGATCGTCGGCTCCGGGCTGAGCATGGCCGACTGCGTGGTGTCGCTGGCCGCGGCGGGGCACCGCGGCCAGGTGCATGTGCTGTCGCGCCACGCGCTGCTGCCGCTGCCGCACGCGGCCGGCCCGGCGGCCGGCTACGATCCGCAACCGCTGCTGGCCATGACCCTGCGGCAGCGCGTGCGTACGCTGCGCCGCCATGCCGCGGAGGCCGCCCGGCACGGTATTCCGTGGCAGAGCGTGATGGACCGCATCCGCCCGCTGGGCCAGGCGCTGTGGCAGTCGCTGTCGGTGCAGGACCAGCGGCGTTTCCTGCGCCATGCGGTGCGCTACTGGGACGTGCACCGGCACCGCATCGCCGTGCCGGTGCATGCCAGCCTGCTGGCAATGCGCGCGCAGGGGCGCCTGCACCTGCACCGTGGCCGGCTGGACAGCGCGGTCGCCGAAGGCGCCTGCGTGCGCTTGACGGCGTTTGATGCCCGGCGGCGCCCCTTCCAGCTGGACGTGCGCTGCGTCATCAATGCCACCGGCGTGGAGATGCGCGCCCAGGCCATGCGCAACCCGTTGCTGCAGCAGATGCTGGGCAGCGGCATCGCGCGCCCGGGGCCGCACGGCATCGGCATCGACAGCACCGCCGACGGCGAGCTGGTCGCCGCCGATGGCCGCGTCGAGCCGCGCGTGCGCATCGTCGGCAGCCTGCGCATCGGCGGCCTGTGGGAGAGCCTGGCCATTCCCGAGCTGCGCGGCCAGGCGGCGCAGGCTGCCGCCGCACTGGCCGCGCGCGTATAGTGCCGCGACCACATCGGGAGACAGGTATGCGAAGTAAGGACGGAGCGCTGCGTGCGCGGATGCGTGTGGGTGCGGCCGCGGCCCTGGTGCTGCTGCTGGCCGGCTGCGCCACGCTGTTCGACGGCGGCCAGCGCCGCGGCGTTTCCAGCAGCGTGGTGGACTACCTGTATCCCAAGGGCGAGGCGTTCAAGCCGGCCGACGAGAGCGCCACGCCGCAGGTGCGGCTGCCGGCGCGGGTCGGGCTGATGTTCGTGCCCTCGCGCAACGATCCGATGGGGGTCGGCCCGGCCGAGCAGAGCGCGTTGCTGGAGAAGGTGCGCAGCACCTTCAAGGAGCAGCCGTTCATCGAGCGGATCGAAGTGATCCCGGGCCAGTACCTGCGGCCCGGCGGCGGGTTCGACAACCTGGAGCAGGTGGCGCGCATGCATGGCGTGGACCTGGTGGCGCTGGTCTCCTACGACCAGATCGTGCGCACCGACCAGAACGCGGCGTCGCTGCTGTACTGGACGCTGGTGGGCGCCTACACGATCCACGGCAACCGCAACCAGGTCAGCACCTTCGTCGATACGTCGGTCTTCGATGTCGCCAGCCGCGCGCTGCTGTTCCGCGCGCCGGGCACCGACCAGCGCGATGCCGGCTCCACCGCGGTGCGCGTGGACGAGGTCCAGGGGCGCCTGGCGGGCGAGAGTTTCACCGCGGCGATGGGGCAGATGACCACCAACCTGGACACGGCGATCGCCGACTTCGCGGTGCGTGCCCGCGAGGAAGGCCAGGTGAAGCTGGTGGACCGCCGCTCCGGCGGTGAGTGGCGCCGCGGCGGTGGCGGGAGCGTGCGCGGATGGGAACTGGTGCTGCTGGCCGGGGCCGGGCTGCTGCTGTTGCGGCGGCGCTGATCCTGCTGCCGGCGCTGGCCAGCGTGCTGGCGCTGCGCTGGCCGCCGGTCTTCGATGCGCTGCTGCTGGACCGCGACGGCCTGGCGCAGGGCCAGGCCTGGCGCCTGTGGAGCGGCCACCTGCTGCACCTGGACGCGACGCATGCGGCGCTCAACCTGGCCGCGCTGCTGGTGATTGTCGCGGTGGCGGCACGGCAGCGGATCGTCCCGGAGATCGGGGTCGGCGCCGTGGCCGGCATGCCGGTGATCTCGCTGGCGCTGATGGCGCTGCAACCGACGCTGCAGTGGTACGCCGGCATGTCCGGCCTGCTGCACGGCGTACTGGTGATCGTGCTGCTGCGGCGTGGCGGTGCCGTGGCCGCGGGCCTGTTGCTGCTGCTGGCGTTCAAGCTGGCCTGGGAAGCGGCCGCCGGCGGTCCCTGGCGCGACATCGCGGTGGTCACCCTGGCGCACCGCCTGGGAGCGGCCTGGGGCGTGCTCTGGGTGGCTGCCAGCGGGGCCGTGCGGTCCCTGATGGGCCCCGCCGCCGGCAACAGGCACTAAAATGCCGGCATGGATGTCTCCCACCTGCTCGACGCGCTCAATCCAGCGCAGCGCGAGGCCGTCTCCGCCCCCCCCGGCCATTACCTGATCCTGGCCGGCGCCGGTTCCGGCAAGACCCGCGTACTCACCCACCGCATCGCCTGGCTCAACGAAGTGCAGGGGGTGCCGACCCACGGCATCTTCGCGGTGACCTTCACCAACAAGGCCGCCGGCGAGATGCGCCACCGCATCGACCTGCAGCTGCGCAACGGCGCGCGGGGCATGTGGATCGGCACCTTCCACGGGTTGGCGCACCGGCTGCTGCGGCTGCACTGGTCCGATGCCGGGCTGCCCGAGGCGTTCCAGGTGATGGACTCGGACGACCAGCTGCGGCTGGTCAAGCGGGTGGTGCAGGGACTGGAGCTGGACGACGGCAAGTTCCCGCCCAAGCAGGTCGCCTGGTGGATCAACCAGCAGAAGGACGAAGGCCGCCGCCCGCAGCACATCCAGCCCGAACCGCATGATGCGTGGCTGGAGACCATGCGCCAGGCCTATGCCGAGTACCAGGTGCGCTGCGACCGCGCGGGGCTGGTGGATTTCGCCGAGCTGCTGCTGCGCGCGCACGAGCTGCTGCGCGACAGCCCGGCGCTGCTGGCGCATTACCGCGCCCGCTTCCGCGAGATCCTGGTCGACGAGTTCCAGGACACCAACGCCATCCAGTACGCGTTCGTGCGGGTGCTGGCCGGCGACTCGGGCAACGTGTTCGTGGTCGGCGACGACGACCAGGCCATCTACGGCTGGCGCGGCGCCAAGGTCGAGAACGTGCAGCGCTTCCTCAAGGACTTCCCGGGCGCGCAGACCATCCGCCTGGAGCAGAACTACCGTTCCAGCGCCAACATCCTCAACGCCGCCAATGCGGTCATCGCGCACAACCCCGACCGCATCGGCAAGCAGCTGTGGACCGACAGCGGCGATGGCGAGCCGATCGACCTGTACGCGGCCTACAACGAGATGGACGAAGCGCGCTACCTGGTCGAGCGCGCGAAGCAATGGGTACGCGACGGCGGCAGCTATGGCGACATCGCCGTGCTCTACCGCAGCAACGCGCAGTCGCGCGCGTTCGAAGAGGTCCTGCTGGCCGAGCAGGTGCCCTACCGGGTGTACGGCGGCATGCGCTTCTTCGAGCGCGCCGAGGTCAAGGACGCGCTGGCCTACCTGCGCCTGCTGGCCAACCGCAACGACGACGCCGCGTTCGAGCGCGCGGTGAACACCCCGGCGCGCGGCATCGGCGAGCGCACCCTGGACGAAGTGCGGCGCATCGCCCGCGCGCAGGCGCTGTCGCTGTGGGAGGCGACGATGCTCGCCACCCAGGAGAGCACGCTGACGGCGCGCGCGAAGAACGCGCTGGCCGGCTTCGCCAACCTGGTGCAGCAGATCGGCGTGGAGACCGCACGGATGACCCTGGCCGAACGCATCGACCACGTCCTGCTGCGCTCGGCGCTGCGCGAACACTGGGGCAAGGAAAGCCGCAACGCGCTGGATTCGGAATCGCGCAGCGACAACCTCGACGAACTCGTATCGGTGGCCTCGCGCTTCATCCAGCGCGAGGAGGACGAGGAAGGCGCCGCCGACATGAGCGAACTGGTCGCGTTCCTGTCCTACGCGTCGCTGGAGGCCGGTGAAGGCCAGGCCCAGGCCGGCGAGGACGGGGTGCAGCTGATGACCCTGCATTCGGCCAAGGGCCTGGAGTTCCCGCTGGTGTTCCTGGCCGGCCTGGAGGAGGGCCTGTTCCCCGGCGCCCGTTCGCTCGAGGAAAGCGGGCGGCTGGAGGAAGAGCGCCGCCTGGCCTATGTCGGTATCACCCGCGCGCGGCAGAAGCTGCTGCTCGGCTATGCCGAATCGCGGCGCATCCACGGCCAGGACAACTACAGCCTGCCCTCGCGCTTCCTGCGCGAGATTCCCCGCGAACTGCTGAATGAAGTGCGTCCGAAGGTGCAGGTCTCGCGGCCGGCCTCGCTGGGCACCAGCCGCGTCATGGGGCATGCCGCGGTCGAGGCGCCGCCGGTCAGGCTCGGCGCACTGGTCAACCATCCCAAGTTCGGCGAGGGCATGGTCACCGACTACGAGGGCACCGGTGCGCATGCGCGCGTGCAGGTGGAGTTCGCCGACGCCGGCAGCAAGTGGCTGGTGATGGCGTACGCGCACCTGACGGTGCTGTAGCGCGGTCACCGCCGCGGCCTGCGCTACACTGCGCCGGCGCACTACCGCGCACGGGACCGTACTGATGGGAGCCGACCCGCTCGCAGTCCGCTAAGCCGCAACAACGCTCTGCTGTTGTTGCGGCGGCCGCTGCTGTTCTTCCAGATCGCACCACGCGCCGCCGTCGGATCGCATGTCCGTACGGAGGTTTCGCCATGCCTGTTCATCCGGCCCGTTCCTGGGCCCACCCGCTGCCGTCGGCGCTGCTGCTGATGGTCCCGTTCGATCTGCTGGCCTCGCTGGCGATGGACATCTACCTGCCGGTGATCCCGCACATGCCGGCCGCGCTGGGCACGTCGGCGACGCTGGTCCAGTTGACGCTGAGCAGCTACCTGCTGGTGCTGGGCACCGGCCAGCTGCTGTTCGGGCCGCTGTCCGACCGCTGTGGCCGCCGGCCGGTACTGCTGGGAGGCGCGCTGCTGTTCACGCTGGCGTCGTTCGCCCTCGCCCTGGCGCATACCGGCGGGGTGTTCCTGGGGCTGCGCGTGCTGCAGGCGCTGGGTGCCTCGGCCGCGCTGGTCGCCACTTTCGCCACGGTGCGCGATGTGTACGCCGACACGCCGCAGGGCCGCACGGTCTATGGCCTGTTCAGCGCGATCCTGGCCTTCGTGCCGGCCCTGGGGCCGATCCTGGGGGCGGCCCTCGCCCTGGGCCTGGGATGGCGCGGGATCTTCGCCGCACTGGGGGCGCTCGGAGCCATCGCGGTAGGCCGGGCATGGCCGCGCTGGAGCGAGACGCGGCCGCCAGCGGGCCCGCGGCGGCCACCGGCATGGGGCGCGGTCCTGCACAGGCGGGCGTTCTGGGTCTACACGCTGGGCTTCAGCGCGGCGATGGGCAGCTTCTTCGTGTTCTTCTCGATCGCCCCGCGGCTGCTGATGACGGGCGCCGGCCTGTCGCGGATGGCGTTCAGCCTGGCGTTCGCGTCGGTGGCGCTGGTGATGGTCGCGGTCACCCGGCTGGCCGGCCGCGCGGCCGGCCGCTGGGGAGTGGCCGGCTGCTGTGGCCGGGGCGCGTTGCTGGTCATGGCGGGTGCGATCGCGCTGGGCCTGTGTGCCGCGACGATGCCCCCTTCGTTCGTTTCGGTCGTGGTGCCGATGTGGGGGATCGCCGCCGGCATCGTGCTGATGGTGTCGGTCACCGCCGAGGGGGCGCTCGCCGGATCCGGCGACCATGCCGGAACCGCGGTCGCGCTGTACTACGCCCTCCAGAGCCTGCTGGTGACGGGGCTGGGCACCCTGTGGATCGTATGGCTGGGAGGCGACAGTGTGCGCCCGCTGCTGGTGCAGGCGCTGGCGATGCCGGCGCTGTGCCTGCTGGGCCTGCGCTGGCTGGCGGAGGGCAGGCGCGGCGGCCGCTAGCCGGGTGCGGGGCGGGGCTTGATCGAACGCAATGCACCGGCACCACGGCGGGTGTGCAATGGTGTGCCTACACACCTGCTACCGAGGAGAGCCGCATGTACAAGCGCATTCTGATCGCAACCGATGGTTCCGAGCTTGCCGCCAAGGGGCTGCAGAAGGGCCTGGAGCTGGCCGCGCAGCTGGGCGCGCAGGTCGATGTGGTCACCGTGTCCGAGCCGTGGGCGGTGGGCATGTACGACGCCATGGGCTGGAGCGCGGGCTACGAGGCCAGCCCTGAGTACAAGCAGGACCGCGAGGCCGCCGCGCAGAAGATCCTGCAACCGGCGCTGGACGCGGCGCGCGCCGCGGGCATCGCCGGAGCGAACGGTCACCACCTGCTCGACCGCTACGCGGCGGACGGCATCATCGAGACGGCCGAGGCCTGCGGCAGCGACCTGCTGGTGATGACCTCGCATGGACGCCGCGGCGTCACCCGGGTGCTGCTCGGCAGCCAGACGGCGGAGGTGCTGGCGCGCAGCACGGTGCCGGTGCTGGTCATCCGCTGACGCCGGCGGCGTCCCCGCCCGGGTCGGCCGCGACCGGGCGGCGGCCGGCCGCGGAGGGCCGCCGCAGCCGCGCGCGGCAGCAGATCCGCCACTGCGCGGGCGAGAGCCCGTAGCGCGCCTGGAAGGCGCGCTGGAACTGGCGTTCCGAGGCGAATCCGACCTCGTACAGCAGCCAGGTGAGGCTGCAGTCGGGGTCGTGCGCCAGGTAGCGGTGCGCCAGCCACAGGCGCCGTTCGCGGACATGCCGGGCAACGCCGCCGAGGTCCTGGAACAGGCGGTACAGGGTGGGACGGGAAATCGCGAACGCCGCGCCGATCCTGTCGGCATCCAGGCCGCTGTCGCCCAGGTGGGCGTCGATGTAGACCAGGATGCCGCGCAGGCGCGCGTCCTGGCGCTGTGCCCGGCCGGCGCCGGCATGCGCCGGCGTGCTGCGGTCCCGGTCGTCGGCGTGCGCGTCGGGCGGGGAAGTACGGTGCATGGGTGTCATGGCGGTGGGGTCATGGCCCGTTCCGCGGGCCTCCACAGTAACTACCGCGGGTAGCGGCGCGAACCCCTCATCGTGCGGCCGCTTTTTTCCTGAGACGGAATGTCGGGCGGCCGTGGCCGGCGGCTTCCAGACTTGCGGGTCGTCCGGCCGCTGCCGCGGGCCATGCGCCCCGTGGGGCCGGGCGGGCCCGGGCTGGCGCGGGGTCCGAGCGTCGGGGGGCTGGTTCCCGCTGGGGGCCCTGGCCAGGGACGGCAGGACCGGCCTGTCGCCGCCTCCAGGCCGCCGGGGAGGGCAGCCTGGAGGCGGCGCATGCCGTGCGGAACGGCGGCGGGCCTTTTGTCCACCGCCAGGGCCGCGTCCGAGGATGTCGCGCCCGCCCTCCATCCGCCGTGGCGGGGGCATCCCGGCGGCGTGCCGCCCGCGCAGGGTGCCGCGCTGCGGCTGCATCCCTCCGCCACTCTGGCGTAGGATCGCTCCGGCCCTGCCGGTGGTCGGGTGGCGACGACGCTGCCTTTCCGCCCCTCCGGCGGTGGCCGCCCCCCGGGACCGGCGCTGTTGCCGATGTTCCAGCGTGCGGCCCCGGCAGGACAGCGAGCGAAGGAGGAGCCTGGACAAGATGCAGTCGCCCGACGACGACATCACCCGTCTGCTTGCCGGCTGGCAGGACGGCCAGACCGTGGCCGGCGATGCGCTGGCGAGGCTGGTCTACGGCGAGCTGCGGCGGATCGCGGTACGCAGCCTGGCGCGCGGCGCGGGGGACGGGCTGCAGCCGACCGAGCTGGTCAACGAGGCGTGGATGCGGTTGTCCGCACGCGGCGACGGATTCGCCTCGCGCGACCATTTCTATGCGGTGGTCTCGCTGCAGATGCGCCACCTGCTGGTGGACCTGGCGCGCATGCGCGATCGCGGCAAGCGCCGTGGCAGGCAGGTGACGCTGACGGTCAACCTGGTGGATCCGGCGATGCAGCCGGTCGACCTGCTCAGCATCGCCGAGGTGTTCGAGACGCTGTCGCAGCAGGACGAACGCAAGGCGCGTGCCTTCGCGCTGACCGAGCTGCTCGGCCTGAGCGTGGCCGAGACGGCGCGGGTGCTCGGCATCTCCCTGCCGACCGCCGAGCGCGACCTGCGCTTCGTGCGGGCGTGGCTGGCGGCGCGGCTGACCCCATGCTGACGCCGGAACGCTGGCGCCGGCTCGAGGACCTGTTCCATCGCGCCAGTGCCCTGGCGGTCGCCGACCGCGAGGCTTTCGTGCAGGCCGAAACGCTCCACGATGCGGGGCTGCGGCGCGAACTTCTGGCGATGCTGGCGGTCGAGGCGGAGGCCACCGTGCGCGTGCGCGGGCCGCTGCAGCGGGCGGTGTCGGAGATCGGCCGGGTGCCGCCGCCGGTGCTGCCGCCGGGCACCCGCTGCGGGCCGTGGGCGGTGGACGCGCTGATCGGTTCCGGCGGCATGGGCCGGGTCTATCGCGGCCACCGTGCCGATGGCGCCTATCAACAGCAGGTGGCGATCAAGATGATCGCCAACCCGGGGCTGGACGAGCGGTCGCAGGCGCATTTCGAATTCGAATGCCGGATGCAGGCGCAGATGCAGCATCCGGCGATCGCGCAGATCCACGATGCCGGCGTGGAGGGCGGCGAGCGGCCCTACCTGGTGATGGAGTACATCGACGGCCAGGGCATCGAGCGCTGGTGCGCGCAGCAGCGCGCGCCGCTGGCGCAGCGGGTGCGGTTGATGATGCAGGTGTGCCAGGGGGTGCAGCATGCCCACCAGAAGGGCGTGATCCACCGCGACCTGAAGCCGAGCAACGTGCTGGTCGGCAGCCTCGACGGCGTGCCGCAGCCCAAGGTGATCGACTTCGGCATCGCGCTCGCCGGCGACCCGGCGGCCGGCGAGCGTACCTCGGGCGGCACCCCGGGCTACATGAGCCCGGAACAGAGCGGCATGGACATCGATGCGCGCAGCGACGTCTATTCGCTCGGAGCGATGCTGCACGAGCTGCTGTGCGGGCAGCGGCCGCCGTCGCGGCCGCCGCAGCCGCTGTCGCCGTTGCGCGCGTTCCTGGCGCTGGACGCGGATGCGCAGCAGCGGCTGGCCGGCGCCTGCCGCTGCAGCCGCCGCGCGTTGCGGCGGGCATTGAGCGACGGCCTGGATGCCATCGTGCGGCGCGCCACCGATCCGCGGCGTTCGCAGCGCTACGACAGCGCCTCGGCGTTGCTGGCCGACCTGGACCGCTGGCAGCGGCAGGTGCCACCGCTGGTGGTCCGTCATCAGCGTGCGCTGGTGGTGCGCAAGTACCTGCAGCGGCACCGGCTGCCGGCGGTGCTGGCGACGCTGATGCTGGGGTGCGTGGTCGTCGGCCTGGGCGCCTCGCTGTGGTCGCTGCGGCAGGCCCGCGAACAGCAGGCGGTGGCCCGGCTCCGCCAGCAGCAGCTGGAACGCATGGTCGCGTTCCAGCAGGACATGCTGCAGAGCGTGGACGTGGATGCGATGGGCCATGCCCTGGCCGCCGCCCAGGCCAGGGCGGTGCCGGCGCCGGACATCGCCCGCGACCTGCTGGAGCGCTACGTGGTGGCGCATGCGCTGGAGCGCCTGCAGCACGGTGTCGCCGCCGACGCCGGATTGTCCGCCGACCTGCGGCAGTCGCTGGCGCAGGTGCTGGTCGCGATCGGCCGCTATCCGGCCGCGGTGCGCGAACTGCAGGCGGTGCTGGCGGTGCGGCGCGCGCAGCAGCCCGGGCAGCCGCCGGTGGCGTCGGCGCTGGCCGAGCTGGCCGACGCACGCCACCGCCAGGGCGAACTCGGCGCGGCGCGGGAACTCCTGGACGAGGCGCTGTCGCTGCACGGGGCGGCGACGGCGGACGACCCCCTGTGGTTGCGGGTGGGCACGCTGCATGCGCGGGTGATGGCCGCCCAGGGCGGGCTGGCCGCCGCGCTGCAGCACCAGCAAGCCCTGGCCGATGCCTGGGCCGTGCGCCTGGAGCGCGATGCGCCGGCCCTGCTGGAGCTGGAACTGGACATCGTCACCACGCTCTCCGGGCTCACCCGCCGCGAGGAGGCGCTGCGGCGCATGGAGGCGCTGTTGCCGCGTTTCCGTGCCGGCTTCGGCGACGACGCGCCGCGCACGCTGGCGGCGATGCTGCTGCTGGCGCGGCTGCGCAACACCTTCAACGAGTACGAGGACTCCCTCGCGCTGGCCGGGGAGGTGCGCCGGCGGCGCGAACGCAGCCTCGGCGCCCTCCATCCCGACACGCTCTCGGCGACGGCGCTGCAGGGCTACAACATGGTGCGGCTGGCGCAGGCCGAGCCGGCCTTCACCGAGGTCCAGGCGTTCATGGAGCAGCTGCTGGCCGACCAGCAGCAGGTACTCGGCGATGACCATCCGGCGGTCATGCAGAGCAAGACCGAGCTGGTCCGGGTGCTGGCCAAGCAGGACGATGCCGCCCGCTTCGAACGCGCGCTGCAGGTGCAGCGCGAGCTGCTGGCGCAGCGCCGGCGGGTGCTGGGCGCGGAGCACCCGGACACCCTGTTCAGCCTGAGCGGACTGGCCAGCATGCTGGCCGACACCGATTACCACGAGGAGGCCCGGGCAATGGCCTATGCGGCGATGGAGGGCAACCAGCGCCGCATGCCCGGCGACTACTGGCTGATCTCGGCGAACTGGGACGTGGTGGGGCGGATGGAGAACCGGGCCGGGCGCCTGGACGCCGCCCGCGAGGCCCACGCCAAGGCATTGACGATGCGGGCCGCCAGCCGCGGCGACCTGGACGTGCATACCACCGAAAGCGCCTCGCGGCTGTATGCGGTGCTCAAGCGGCTGCAGGACCCGGAGGCGATGGCGGGGGTCGAGCGGCGCTACCTGCGGCCGATCGTCGCGCGCGATCCGGCCATGCTCAATGCCGCCGAACGCAGCGTGCGCGACGAGGCGCTGCGCGCGCTGGGCCAGGGCGTGCAGCGGCCCTGAACGGCCCCGTGCGGCGGCGGGTGCCGCGGGCCTACCAGCTGTAGAGCTTCCAGTAGACCGGCGAGACGCCGTCCTTGTCGTTGTCCATGCGGCCGTCGCCGTTGCGGTCGTACAGGTAGAACGGCGCGCCGCGCGCCGGGGTGACCTTGACCATGCGCAGCTGGCCGGCGACCCGGTATTCCTCGACGGTGTCGCCGTTGTCCATGGTGCGCGTGGACACCTCGGCGCCCTTGAGGTCCATCGGCGGGGCACCGGCACCGCCCAGGCTGGCGCAGCCGGCGAGCAGGAGCAGGGAGGCGAGCATCGGGGTCTTCATGGGCGGCTGCCTTTGCCGGGAAAGAGCCGCGATTATGCCCCATGCCGTGTCGGCGCCGTGCCCACGCGGGCGCGTAGAATCGCGGCATGAGCAGATTAGTCCTGATCGACGGGTCCAGTTACCTGTACCGCGCCTTCCATGCGCTTCCGCCCCTGTCCAACGCCGCCGGCGAGCCCACCGGCGCGCTGTTCGGCGTGGTCAACATGCTGCGCGCGACGCTGAAGGAGAAGCCCGAGTACGTGGCCTTCGTGGTCGATGCGCCGGGCAGGACCTTCCGCGACGACCTGTACGCCGAGTACAAGGCCAACCGGCCGCCGATGCCCGACGAACTGCGTGCGCAGGTGCAGCCGATGTGCGACATCGTGCACGCGCTGGGCATCGACATCCTGCGCGAACCCGGGGTGGAGGCCGACGACGTGATCGGCACGCTGGCGCTGGCCGCCGCCGCCGACGGGCTGGACGTGACCATCTCCACCGGCGACAAGGACTTCGCCCAGCTGGTGCGTCCGGGGGTGGTGCTGGTCAATACCATGACCGGCAGCCGCACCGATTCGGATGCGGCGGTGATGGACAAGTTCGGGGTGCGCGCCGAGCAGATCGTCGACTACCTGGCGCTGATGGGCGACGCCGTGGACAACGTCCCGGGCGTGGAGAAGTGCGGCCCCAAGACCGCGGCGAAATGGCTGGCCGCCTACGACGACCTGGACGGGGTGATCGCGGCCGCGCCGGCGATGAAGGGCAAGATCGGCGAGCACCTGCGCGCGGCGCTGCCGCGGCTGCCGCTCAACCGCGAGCTGGTGACCATCCGCACCGACGTGCCGCTGGCGCAGGGGCCGCGCGACCTGCAGCTGCGCGAGCAGGACGTGGACAGCCTGCGCGGGCTGTATGCGCGCTACGGCTTCACCCAGGCGCTGCGCGAGCTCGGCGGTGTCGCCGCGCCGGCCGCCGCCGACGAGGCCCGGGTCAGCCTGCGCGGCACGGCGGCGGGCTACGTCAAGGCGGGCGATGCGGCACCGGTGGCCGGCATCGATCCGGCCCTGGCCGCCCGGGGCGACTACGAGACCGTGCTGAGCGGCGAGCAGCTGCAGGCCTGGGTGGAGCGCCTGCAGGCCGCCGATGAGTTCGCCTTCGACACCGAGACCGATGCCCTGGACGCCCTGCGCGCGCGCCTGGTCGGCATCAGCCTGGCGGTGGAGCCGGGCAAGGGCGCCTACATCCCGGTCGGCCACGACTACCCGGGGGCGCCGGCACAGCTGCCCATGGCGCAGGTGCTGGACGCGCTCCGGCCGCTGCTGGAGGACGCCGGCAGGAAGAAGCTGGGCCAGCATGGCAAGTACGACATCCACGTGCTGCGCCGCCATGGCGTGGAGGTGCGCGGCTACGCCGACGACACCATGCTGGAGAGCTTCGTGCTCAACTCCACCGCCACCCGCCACGACATGGATTCGCTGGCGCAGCGCTACCTCGGCTACACCACCACCAAGTTCGAGGACGTGGCCGGCAAGGGCGCCAAGCAGATTCCCTTCTCCCAGGTCGGCCTCGACGAGGCCGGGCAGTACGCCGGCGAGGATGCCGACATCACCCTGCGCCTGCACCGCGTGCTGGCGCCGCGGCTGGCGGACGAACCGGTGCTGGAGACGGTGTACCGCGGGATCGAGATGCCGCTGGTGCCGGTGCTGGCGCGGATCGAGGCCAACGGCGTGTGCATCGACAGCGCCGAACTGCGGCGGCAGAGTGCCGACCTGTCCTCGCGCATGCTCGCCGCCCAGCAGAAGGCCACCGAGCTGGCCGGGCGCAGCTTCAACCTGGATTCGCCCAAGCAGCTGCAGGCGGTGCTGTTCGACGAGCTCGGGCTGCCCGCGCTGGTGAAGACCCCCAAGGGCCAGCCCAGCACCAACGAGGAGGCGCTGGAGGCGATCGCCGAACAGCACGAACTGCCGCGCGTGATCCTGGAATACCGCGGCCTGGCCAAGCTGCGCAGCACCTATACCGACAAGCTGCCGGAGATGGTCAATCCGGACACCGGGCGCGTGCATACCAGCTACCACCAGTCCGGCGCCGCCACCGGCCGGCTGTCCTCGTCCGATCCCAACCTGCAGAACATCCCGGTGCGCACCGACGACGGCCGCCGCATCCGCCGCGCGTTCGTGGCCCCGGCCGGGCGGGCGCTGATGGCCTGCGACTACTCGCAGATCGAGCTGCGGATCATGGCCCACCTCTCCGAGGACCCCGGCCTGATCCGCGCCTTCGAACAGGGCGTGGACGTGCACCGCGCGACCGCCGCGGAGGTGTTCGGGCGCTCGCTGGAGGAGGTCACGGCGAACGAGCGGCGCGCCGCCAAGGCGATCAACTTCGGCCTGATGTACGGCATGAGCGCCTTCGGCCTGGCCAAGAATCTGGGCATCGACCGCGGCCAGGCGCAGGACTACGTGGCGCTGTACTTCAGCCGCTACCCGGCGGTGCGCGACTTCATGGAGCGGATGCGCGTGCAGGCGCGCGAGCAGGGCTACGTGGAGACCCTGTTCGGCCGCCGCCTGTACCTGAACGACATCCATGCCCGCAACCAGGGACTGCGCGCCGGCGCCGAGCGCGCGGCGATCAACGCGCCGATGCAGGGCACCGCGGCGGACATCATCAAGCGCGCGATGGTCAGCGTGGACGATTGGCTGGCCGGCCATCGCGCACGGGCGCAGATGATCCTGCAGGTGCACGACGAACTGGTGTTCGAGGCCGACGCCGACTTCATCGACACGCTGCGCGTCGAGGTGGAGGCACGGATGACCGCGGCGGCCGACCTGCGGGTGCCGCTGGTGGTCGACACGGGGGTGGGCGGCAACTGGGACGAAGCCCACTGAGGGCGCGTCCCGGCCGCGTACGGGGCCGGGACGGCCGCCGCCCGCGGTCGGCGTCGCGGCGACGTTCCGGCACGCTGCGCGGCGGGTCGCGCGGCGGCCCGCCGGCGATGGTTTCGACTGGAACGAAATGGGCTGTTCCAGAGGCCCGGAAGGCGCCCGGAAGCACCGCCAATGGAACGTTGCGTAGCGCTGTGTGCATTCATCGCCACGGCGGCCTGATATGCATGAATAAGCGCTTAATCAGGCCGTCGGGCGCCGGCGTTCTTCACGTGTCGTCAATGTCCACAGTGGTCATATAACCGCCGACAGGTGCAATGCCTGTCGCGGATCTCTCCCATCCCCTGGAGCAGATCTAGGAACGGGGATTCCTCCCCAAATTCCCGTTCCTCCAGCCCCGCCGTCCCCCCCTGGTCGGCGGGGCTTTTTTTGCCTGGCCGGCGGCGGTTCCGCACCCGTGCGGCGGCGTGCCGGCGCCGCTCGCGTACCGCTCGGGGGCCCGGCATGATGGGGCCGCGATCCGGAGCCGAAGGAGGCCGGCCGATGGCGGACATGTTCTCGCTGGCGATGCCGTGGTGGGCGTTCGTGCTGCGCGCGGTGGTGGTCTACGCGGTGGTGCTGGGCATGGTGCGCCTGTCGGGCAAGCGCGCGCTGGGGCAGATCACCCCGTTCGACGTGCTGTTGATCGTGCTGCTGGGCAACGCCGTGCAGAACGCGCTGCTGGGCCAGGACACGTCGCTGGCCGGCGGCCTGCTGCTGGCGGCGACGCTGATCGCGATCAACTACGCGGTGGGCTGGCTCAGCACCCGCTACCGGGGCATGGAGCGCCTGCTCGAAGGCGAACCGGTGCTGATCGCCCGCGACGGCCGCCTGCTGGCCTCGGTGCTGCGCCGGGAGCTGGTCACCCGCGCGGACTTCGAGGCGGCCCTGCGCCAGCAGGGCTGCCGCGGCATCGACGAGGTGGCGCTGGCGCTGCTGGAGACCAACGGCCACATCACCATCGTGCCGCGTCGTCCGGAGACCGATGCCCCGGCCGGGCCGCGGTGAGCCGGCCGCCCGGAAGGGGTGCCGCATCCGCGGCGGTCACAGCCAGTCGCGCGCTACCAGGTACTGGGCCAGGCGGGCTTCGTCGCTGCCGCTGGCGGGCTGGTAGCCGTATTCCCAGCGCACCCGCGGCGGCAGGCTCATCAGGATGCTCTCGCTGCGGCCGCCGCTCTGCAGCCCGAACAGGGTGCCGCGGTCGTAGACCAGGTTGAACTCGACGTAGCGACCGCGGCGGTACAGCTGGAACTCGCGTTCGCGTTCGCCGTATGGCGTGTCCTTGCGGCGCTCGACGATCGGCAGGTAGGCGTCCAGGAAGCCGTCGCCGACCGCCTGCAGGTAGGCGAAGTCGGCCGCGAAGTCACCCTGCAGGTCGTCGAAGAACAGGCCGCCGACACCGCGGGTCTCGTTGCGGTGCTTGAGGAAGAAATAGTCGTCGCACCAGCGCTTGTGCTCGCTGTAGCGGTGGTCGCCGAATGGCGCGCACAGGTCGTGCGCGACCCGGTGCCAGTGGCGTACGTCGTCGTCGAACGGATAGAACGGGGTCAGGTCGAAGCCGCCGCCGAACCAGGCCGCCACCGGCTCGCCGTCGCGCTCGGCCTGGAAGTAGCGCACGTTGGCATGGGTGGTCGGCAGGTAGGGATTGAGCGGGTGGAACACCAGCGAGACCCCGCAGGCCCGCCAGGAGGCGCCGGCCAGTTCGGGACGGTGCGCCGACGCCGACGGCGGCAGGCGGGTGCCGGCGACATCGGAGAAGCCGATCCCGGCCTGCTCGAACACCGCGCCGTCGCGCAGCACCCGGGTGCGGCCGCCGCCGCCCAGCAGAGGGCCGTCGCCGGCGGGCCGGGCGCGTTCACCGCCGTCGGCGCGCTGCCAGCGGTCCTCGACGAAACGGGCGCGGCCGTCGGCGGTTTCCATGGCCTGGCAGATGCGGTCCTGCAGGCCGGTGAGGTAGTCGCGTACGCGTTCGAAGTCGTTCATCCGGCTACTGTAGCGCAGCCGCCCCGCCCGCATTCATGGGGCGGTCCGGCCCCGCGGGCTCAGTGGAACAGGGCGCGCACGTCGGCGCGGCACAGCCTGGCCACCAGCCAGGCATGCAGCGCGGCGAAGGCCACCGCGGTGGCGCCGGCGCTCAGCAGGGCGGTCCAGCGGCTGGCCTGGAACTGCGCCAGCGCTTCGCGGCCATCGGGCGAGGCCAGGAAGTCGGCCGGGAGGAAGGCGTGCATCGCGCTGAACAGGCTGTCGATCAGCGGCAGCAGGGCGAAGTTGCCGGCGGCCACCACGACCAGGAACACGATGAAACCGGTCCGCCCCCAGCCGCGCCGGCGCAGCAGTGCCCAGGACACCAGCAGCAGCGCCACCGACAGCAGCACCAGCAGCAGGCTCAGCGCCAGCGCATGCCCAGCCATCCACTGCACCGCCGCCGGCACCGGCAGCCCCTGCCGCTGCAGCCAGGCCACCGGATCCAGCCGCCCCAGCGCCGCGACCACCAGCAGCTGCAGCAGGCTCCAAGCGACGGACAGCCCGGCCATCAGCAAAGACAGCTTGGCGGTGACGTCGACGAACGCCTCCGCCGGGGAGCGTGCGGGGCGCTGCACGGGAAGATCGGGTGGAATCACGCAGGCGTGCCGCAGGCGGGGAGGGAGCGCACTATCGCCGTCCGGCGCCGGTTTGCCCAGTCCCGGCGGCCGGCTGCCGGGCCGCCGGCAGCACGTGGTGCTCGCTCAACGGCGCCAGCCGGACCCCGTGCGGCGGGTGCAGCGGGATCCAGGCCAGCTCGGCGATCTCGGCGCAGGCCTGGGCGGTGCCGTCCACCTGCACCAGGAACGACTCGCTGCGCACGCGCCGGCCCGGCTCGTTGACCGCGCGGTCCTCGAAGGTGCCCAGGGCACGGGCGGACCCGGCGCGCAGCGCCACGCCGAGCTCCTCGCGCAGCTCGCGGGCGAGCGTGTGCAGGGCATCCTCGCCCTGCTCGCGCTTGCCGCCCGGCTGGATGAAGGTGTCCGAGCCGTGCTTGCGGACCACCAGCGTGCGCCCCCGCGCATCCAGGATCACCGCGGTGACGATGTGGATGGGCGGGTTCACGGGCCGCGCCGGGCCCGGCCGGAGGCCGGCGTCACAGGCGCTCCTCGAACAGCTTGAGGATGCGCTTGTACTGGTCCAGCCAGGAGTCGGCGCGGATGTAGCCATGGCGCTCCAGCGGGTACGGCGCGATGCTCCAGTTGTCCTTGTGCAGCTCGATCAGGCGCTGGGTCATGTTGACCGAATCCTGGAAGAACACGTTGTCGTCCATCATGCCGTGGGCGATCAGCAGGTGGTCCTGCAGCCCGTCGGCGTATTCGATCGGCGAGGACACGCGGTAGGCCTCCGGGTCGATGTCCGGGGTGTTGAGGATGTTGCTGGTGTATTCGTGGTTGTACTGGTGCCAGTCGCCGACCGGGCGCAGCGCGGCGCCGGCCTTGAAGGTGCCCGGCGCGCGGAACAGCGCCATGAAGGTCATGAAGCCGCCGTAGGAACCGCCGTAGATGCCGGCGCGGTCGCGGTCGCCCTGCTGGTTCTCCACCAGCCAGTCCAGGCCGTCCTGGTAGTCCTCCAGCTCCGGGTGGCCCATGTTGCGGTAGATCGCGGTACGCCAGTCGCGGCCATAGCCCTCGCTGCCGCGGTAGTCCATGTCCAGCACGATGTAGCCCTTCTGCACCAGCAGGTTGTGGAACATCTGCTCGCGGAAGTAGGTGGGGTAGCGCTGGTGCACGTTCTGCAGGTAGCCGGCGCCGTGCACGAACATCACGATCGGGTACGTCCGCCCCGGCTCCTTCTGCGCCGGGCCGTAGTACTTGGCCCAGACCACCCCGGCACCGTGCCGGGACGGCACCGCCACCAGCTGCGGCTGGATCCACTCGCGGGCCTTGAACGCGGCGCTGCGGGTGTCGGTGAGCACGCGCGCCTCGCCGCCGGTGGCCGGCACCACCGCCAGCTGCGCCGGCAGGTAGGCGCCGGAATAGCGCACCAGCAGCTGCCGGCCATCGGGCGAGAGCGAGAAATCCTCCACGCCGTCGAGGTCGGTCAGCACGCGTACCTCGCCGCTGGCGGCATCGACGCCGCAGACCTCGTAGTCGTGCGGTGCCTGCTGGTTGCACAGCACGTAGAAGCCCTTGCCGTCGGCCGTGGGCACCGGCGCGGAAGCCTCCCAGTTGCCGCGGGTCAGTGCGCGCGGCTTGCCGGTGCCGGCCTGGGTGTACAGGTGCGAGAAGCCGGATTCCTCGGACAGCAGCCACAGGGTGCGGTCATCGTCCATCCAGCCGAAATCGTTGAAGCCCCAGTTGATCCAGGCAGGGTCGGTCAGCCGGTGGCGGGGGTGCAGGCGGCCGTCGTCGCCGATGCTGACGATCCAGCGGTCCTTGTTGTCGTTGGCGCGCAGCATCACCGCCGCCTGGCGGCCGTCGGCACTCCAGCGGATGCCGCCGCCCATGAAATCGCTCATCAGCTGCACGCCGCGCTCGCCCTTGAGCGGTGCCTTGCCGGCGGCCCTGCGCAGCGCCGCCAGCGGATCGCTGGCGATGCCGGGCAGACCGTCCAGCGGCACCGGCCGGACCTGGCCGGTCGCGGTGTCGATCAGCCACAGCGCATGCGGCGCACCGCCGTTGCGGCCGACGCGGGTGCGGGTGTCCTCGCTTTCCTCGTAGCCGGATTCGGTCACGTACAGCGGCATCTTCCCGCCACGGCCGGCATCGAAGTCCTTCGGCCGGGTCACCGCGACCAGGTGCCGGGCATCGGGCGAGAGCGCGCTGTCGACGATCTCCACGTCGGCGCCCAGGTAGACCGGCGCCGGCGCCCGGGTCGGATCGGCCTGGCGCCAGCGTTCGTCCTGCGCACGCAGGGCGTCGCGCTGCGCGCGGTCGCGGCGCAGGGTTTCCAGGGTGCGCATCTGCTGGTCGCGCAGGACATCGGCGGCCGGCGCGTCGGCGGGGTCCTGCGCGGCCTCGAGCGTGGCGACCAGGGTGGCGGCGGCGCCGGGCTTCCCGTGGTACCAGCGGTCCTCGATGTTCCAGATCACCCCGCCGTCGGTGGCGAAGGCCACACCGGAGGCGCGCTCGTTGCCGTGGCTGAGCTGGGCCAGGGCGCCGCTGCGCAGGTCGCGCACGAACACGTTGCCGTCGCGCACGAACGCCATGCGCTGGCGCTGCCGGTCGTAGACGCGGTCGGCGGCGTCCAGGGTGGCGCGCTGGTCGTTGGCGACCTGCGCCGCGGTACCGCCGGCCACCGGCTGGCGGAAGGTGTCGCGCACCGGGCTGCCCTGGCGCTTGAGCGGGTATTCCACCTGCCGGCTGTCCCAGGACCACCAGGCCGACTCCACCGGCGGCCCGATCCAGTCCGGATCGGCCATCGCCTGCTCGATGGTGATCGGCGTCGGCGAGGCATGGGCGCTGCCGCATGCGGCCAGCAACAGCAGGGACAGGGACAGGATTCTGGGCATGTCGGACACCGGTGAACAGGAACCGGCAAGCGTATCAGGCGGCCCCTGTGCGGGGCTGGGCCAGTGGTCATGACGGCCGCGCCCGGGGGCGCGCCATGGTCTGGCCGCGGCCGGTGCTGCGACGGTTTGACGCACTGCGACAACGGGTCACATCCGCCGCCCAGCGCGCGCCGCGCAGAATGCAGCGGTCGCAGACGGCCGGGAGGTTCGCGTGGAAGCGCTGGTGTTGTCGCGGATCCAGTTCGGGTTCGTCGTGAGTTTCCATGTGCTGTTCCCGGCCTTCACCATCGGCACCGCCAGCTGGCTGGCATTCGTCGAATGGCGTTGGCTGCGCACCCGCAACCCGGTCTGGCGCGAACTGTTCTTCTTCTGGCAGAAGATCTTCGCGGTGTCCTTCGGCATGGGCGTGGTCAGCGGCATCGTCATGGCCTTCCAGTTCGGCACCAACTGGCCGCGCCTGAGCGAAGTCGCCGGCTCCGTGATCGGCCCCCTGCTGACCTACGAGGTGCTGACCGCGTTCTTCCTGGAAGCCAGCTTCCTCGGGGTGATGCTGTTCGGCTGGGGCCGGGTGCCGCCGCGGCTGCATTTCTTCTCCACCTGCATGGTGGCGCTGGGCACGCTGTTCTCCACGTTCTGGATCCTGTCCTCCAACAGCTGGCTGCATACCCCGGCCGGGCATGTGCTGGTCGATGGCGTGGTGCATCCCACGGACTGGTGGCAGGTGGTGTTCAACCCGTCCTTCCCCTACCGGCTGGCGCACATGGCGCTGGGGTCGTTCATCACCACCTGCTTCGTGATCGGCGGCGTCGGCGCCTGGTACCTGCGCCGTGGCGTGCACGTGGAGGCCGGCCGCAAGATGCTGACCGCGGCGGTGGCGTTCGCCGCGTTGAGCGTGCCGCTGCAGATCCTGGCCGGCGACCTGCACGGCCTGAACACGCTCGAGCACCAGCCGATGAAGGTCGCGGCGATGGAGGCGCACTGGCACCCGGCCGCGCCCGGCGAGGGCGTGCCGCTGGTGCTGTTCGCGGTGCCGGACGAGGCCGCGGAACGCAACGGTTTCGAAGTGGCGATCCCCCGGCTGGGCAGCCTGATCCTGACCCACAGCCTGGACGGCACGTTCGCGCCGTTGACCACGGTGCCGGCCAGCGAGCGGCCGCCGGTGGTGCCGGTGTTCTACGCGTTCCGGATCATGGTCGGGCTGGGCATGCTGATGCTGGCACTGGCCTGGTTGTCGGCCCTGCAGCTGTGGCGCGGGCGCCTGCTGCAGTCGAAATGGCTGCTGCGCGCCTGGAACGGCATGCTGCCCAGCGGCTTCGTCGCGCTGGTCGCGGGCTGGTTCGTCACCGAGATGGGGCGGCAGCCGTGGGTGGTGTACGGGTTGCTGCGCACCGCCGACGCGGTCGGGCCGCACAGCACCTGGATGGTCGCGCTGTCGCTGGCCGTCTATGCGCTCGGCTATGCCTTCGTGTTCGGCTGGGGCATCTGGTACCTGGTCAAGATCATCCGCACCGGGCCAGCGCCGTCGCCGCCGCCGCAGCCGCCGTCGCACGACAGCACCGTGCCCACCCCGGCGCGCCCGCTGTCCGGTGCCGACGAACCCCTGGAGGAGGGCTGACATGGACCTGGCGACCTGGCTGCCGGTGGCATGGTTCGCGGTGATCGGCTTCGGCGTGCTGATGTATGTGGTGCTGGACGGCTTCGTGCTGGGCATCGGCATCCTGGCGCCGTTCGCCGAGGACGAGCGGCAGCTCGACGTGATGATGACGACCGCCGCGCCGATCTGGGACGGCAACGAGACCTGGCTGGTGCTGGGCGGCGCGGGGCTGATGACCGCCTTCCCGCCGGCCTACGCCACCCTGCTGTCGGCGCTGTACCTTCCGGTGCTGCTGCTGGTGGTGGCGCTGGTGTTCCGCGGCGTGGCCTTCGAGTTCCGTTTCAAGGCGCACCGTTCGCGACGGCTGTGGAGCGTGTCGTTCGCGCTCGGCTCGCTGCTGGCCGCGTTCGCGCAGGGGGTGATCCTGGGCGCACTGGTGGAGGGCCTGCCGCTGCGCGACGGGCAGTACAGCGGTGGCGCGTTCGGCTGGTTCAGCCCGTTCTCGATGCTGACCGGGGTGGCGGTGGTCAGCGGCTATGCGCTGCTGGGCAGCACCTGGCTGATCCTCAAGACCGGCGGCCGCGAGCAGGCCCTGGCGCGTTCGCTGACCCGGCCGCTGGTGGTGGCGGTGATCGCCTTCATCGGCCTGGTCAGTGCCTGGCTGCCGTTCCTGCAGTCGCGGGTGATGGAGCGCTGGTTCAGCGCCGGCCACTTCTGGTGGCTGTCGCCGGTACCGCTGCTGACGCTGCTGGTCGCGGTGGCGCTGTGGCGCAGCGCCGCCCATCCGCGCCGCGACCTGCCGCCGTTCCTGTTGACCTTGGCGCTGTTCGTACTGGGCTTCATCGGCCTGGTGCTGGGCATGTGGCCTTACCTGCTGCCGCCGAGCATGACCCTGTGGCAGGCGGCGGCGCCGACCTCCTCGCTGGGCTTCAGCATGGTGGGGCTGGTGCTGCTGCTGCCGGTGATCCTCGGCTACACGGTGTGGTCCTACCGCGTGTTCCGCGGCAAGGTCACCGCGGACATGGGGTATCACTGACCGCCGGGACACGTACCCGCGGGGTGGCCGCGGGCCTGTCGGCGGCCACCGTTCAGTAGTGCATTCCCTCGATCTCGACCAGCAGCTCGGCGCGGCAGACCTCGCCGTGCAGTACCAGGCACATCGAGGCATCGAAGCCCTGCTGCCGCAGGTGATCGGCGACGGCCTGCATGTCGTTCGCCTCGCGCACATAGACCTTCAGCAGCGATCCCCCACCCAGGCGGGGCGACAGCGAGGGGCGGTGGGTGCGGGCGGCGTCGATCAGGCTCGCCAGGTTGAGCAGGACTTCGTCGCACTGCCGCAGCAGCATGCCCGCGTGGCGGGAGGCATGGCCGGTGATCGCCGCGGTGCCCGACTGCAGCAGGGGCAGCCCGGTGGCCGCGGGCGGCAGCATGGCGCGGGCGAAGCTGGGTGACTGCGGACCGTACTGCCGCGGGTAGGCGTAGGCGCTGACCTGGCGCGGGTTCTCCAGGGGAATGCCGGGCTGGCGCGCCGCCAGGCAGTACACCTGCACACGGCGCCGGCCGTCGAAACCGCCCACGCAGGTGGCGGCCGGCAGGGTGGCCTCGTCCAGCGTGCGCAATCCGCGGACCCGCCCGAGGCAGAACTGCCGGTAGCGTTCATCGTCGCCTTCACCCTCGGTGATGGCATCCAGGTAGTTCCAGGTGCGCAGCAGGTGCGGCTGTTCATCCTGCGCCAGAAACGCGGTGATCTCGGCATAGGCGGCCGCCGAGGCGGCCTCGATGCCATGGCCGGCCTCATCGATCTCTATGGCGGTGAACAGCATCTCGCGGTTGCGCGACCAGCGCACGCGGCCCTCGATGCCGCGCTCGGCCGGCGATGCACCCCGCCAGACTTCGATGCGGCCGGCGCCGTGCTGGGCCAGGGGTATCTGCAGCCAGTGCGGTGCTTCCGGCCCGCCGGCCCCGATGCCGAAGCCGAAGGCGGCGAGCGTGTACGGATCGGCCAATACGGCGTCGCGCCGGTCCGCGGGCATGTAGCACGCCTGGAACAGGACGTTCTCGGCAGAAGCGGGTACGGCGGAGGGCGGCGTCGAGGGGGGGGAACTGCTCATTCTTGTTGGGATGGATCTGCTGCCAGTTGCTGGCCGGCATGATAGCTTGGCTTCGCCGACGCTCCCAGCAAGCAGCCGGGACGCTGGGCGGGCAGGTTGCGCCGGGGGGCGCCCTGCTGGAAAGGCGGTTTCGCGCCGTGGTATCCAGGAGGTGGACCGGTGCGCCGCGAGGGGGTGGAACCGAAGGGAATGCGGCTCCGGAGCTTTCCGGAACCTGGGGTGTGCCGGCATGATTGCGGCGCAAGGTGAAGGATTTTCCGTTCAATCGCGATGGCTTGAATGATCGAGTTTTCCGTTGTGGGCTGGTCGGCCTGGGCGCCCGGCCTGACCGATGCAGAACAGTGGCGGGCCTGGGCGGCCGCGCCCTGGGTGCCGCTGGGCGACGAGGCGCCGGTATTGGCCGAAGTCCCCGCCCTCCAGCGCCGCCGGATCGAGCGGCTGGGGCGGATGGCCATCCAGGTTGCGTGCTGGTGCGAGCCGCCCGGCGATCACGCGCCGTTCCCGCTGGTGTTCGCGTCCCGTCACGGTGACGTGGCGCGATCGCTGTCGCTGCTCGAGGCGCTGGTGGAGGAGCAGGCGATGTCGCCCACCGCGTTCGGCCTTTCCGTCCACAACGCGGTCGCTGCGATGTACTCGATCATCCGCGGCGACCGCGGCAACTACCTGGCCCTGGCGGCCGGCGGCGGAACCGTCGAAGCGGCGTGCATGGAAGCCGCGGCATTGCTGGCCGACGGTGCGCAGGAAGTGCGGGTCATCGCCTACGAGGCCCCCTTGCCGGCCGTCTATTCGGCGTTCTCGACCGAGCCCGAAGCCGGTTTTGCCTGGTGCTGGCGCCTGCGGCCGGCGGGCTGCCCGGGAGTGCGCGTGAGCCTGGACTGGGAAGCGCAGGCAGGGCCGGAAGCGCCGACGCCGGCATTGCCGCGCGGCCTGGATGCACACCGCTTCCTGCTCGCGGGCGAACGTGAATACGTCCATGCGACGGAGGAGATGCGCTGGAGATGGCGGCGTCATGCGTAACGCGGCCAGGCGCCGGCTCGACCATGGATGGCGGGTACTGGCCACGGGCGTCAGTTTCGCCGCGTTCGGCGTCGGCGGCCTGCTGCTGGGCGGCCTGCTGATGCCCCTGCTGCTCCTGATCCGCCGTCCCGAGCGGCGGCAGGCCATCGCCCGCCGGCTGGTCCAGCTCAGTTTTGCCGGGCATGTCGGCCTGATGCACCGGCTGGGCGTGCTGACCTACGAGATCCGGGGGCGCGAACGGCTGCAGCGCAAGGGGCTGCTGGTCCTCTCCAACCACCCGACATTGATCGACGTGGTGTTCCTGGTGTCGCTGCTGCCCAATGCGGACTGCGTGGTGAAGCGCGCGGTCGCGCGCAACCCGTTCATGCGCGGGCCGGTGCGGGCCGCCGGGTACATCGCCAACGACGATGGCGCGGGACTGGTGGAGGAATGCATCCAGGCGGTGCGCGACGGGGGAGCCCTGGTCATTTTCCCGGAAGGAACCCGCAGCGTGCCCGGACAGCGGCCCAGGCTGCAGCGCGGTGCCGCCAATATCGCGGTGCGCGGCAAGCTGGACATCACGCCGGTGCGGATCACCTGCGTACCGCCCACCCTTGGCAAAGGCCAGAAATGGTATCTTGTGCCTTCACGAAGTTTTCACGTTTGCATCGAGATCGGCGACGATATCCCCATTGCGCCGTTTCTGGAACGGGCAGGTCCGCCCAATGCGGAGGCATTGGCCGCGCGGCGGCTCACCGATCACCTTACCCACTATTTCGATCCGTATGAACAATCGCACCGAGCAGGGAATTGAGCACGAAATCAAGGAATTGATCATTTCGTCGCTCTCGTTGGAGGACATCGCTCCAGAGGATATCGATTCGGCCGCGCCGCTGTTCGTGGAAGGCCTGGGGCTGGATTCCATCGATGCCCTGGAGCTGGGGTTGGCTCTGCAGAAAAAATATGGCGTCAGCCTGTCGGCTGATTCGGAAGAGACGCGCCGCCACTTTTCCAGCGTGCGCGCACTGGGCGAGTTCGTGGTATCCCGCCAGGCATGAGCGCTCAAGGAACTGTCATGACCAAGACTGAACTGTTCGACCATATTGTCCGCCTGCTCCACGAGAGCTTCGAAATCGAGCCGGATCGCATCGTCCCCGAGGCGCGCCTGTACGAGGACCTCGATATCGACAGCATCGATGCGGTCGACCTGATCGTGCAGCTCAAGCCGTTGCTGGGCCGCAACCTGCAGCCGGAAGCCTTCAAGGCCGTACGCAGCGTCCAGGACGTGGTCGACGTCGTCCACAGCCTGCTGCCCGGCCAGCAGGCTGCCTGACCGGTTCCGCGGATTCCGGAGATGACGCGCCTGCGCATGCTCGTGTTCGGCGCGTTGTCGTTGGCCTACCCGCTGCTGGTCTATGGAGCGATGGGGCGTTTCGATCCACGCTGGCTTGCGCTCGGGCTGTTCGTGCTGGCCCTGATGCGCTGGCTGGCGACCCGCCAGGCGCAGTGGGCGGTGGTCGCGGCGGGGACGGGGGCGCTGGCGCTGGCGGCGACGCTGTCCAGCCAGACATTGCCGCTCAAGCTCTACCCCGTCCTGGTCAATGCGGTGCTGCTGCTGGTGTTCGGCGGCAGCCTCCGCTTCGGCCCGCCGGTGGTCGAGCGCCTGGCGCGGCTGCAGGAGCCGGACCTGCCGGCGTTCGCGGTGGTCCATACCCGCCGGGTCACTCAAGTGTGGTGTGTCTTTTTCGTATTCAACGGAAGCGTGGCCCTCATGACCGCGCTGTGGGCCTCGGACCGGGTCTGGGCGCTGTACAACGGGGTGTTGGCGTACGTGATGATGGGTGTTCTGTTCGCAGGGGAGTGGCTGGTGCGACGAAGGGTGAAGGCGGCGCACTCGCATGGCTGAGTGGGTTGCCCTGGACCGCCTGCTCGAGCGGCCGCGGCCAGGCCGCGGCGTCGGCGTGCATGCCGGAGAGACCATCGACCACGCCGGCTTCCACCACCGGGTGCGGCGCTGGCAGGCAGCGTTCGCGGCGAATGCCGGCCGCGACTGGGCGGTGTACTTCGAGGACACGATGACGTTTGCCGCCGCGCTGTTCGGCGCGTGGCATGCCGGCAAGCGGGTCGTCATCTGCCCGGACGACCTGCCCGCGACGCGCGCGGCCCTGCGCCCGCGGGTAGCCGGGTTCGCCGCGGACATCGCCCCCTCCTGGCCGGCCGTGGAGGCGCCGGAGGATCACGCGGCGGCCCTGCAGCGCCTGGACATGCACGCCTGCGAGCTGGTGGTCTTCACTTCGGGAAGCACCGGCGAGCCCAGCCCGATCAGGAAACGCCTGCACCAGCTGGCGAGCGAAGTGCAGGCACTGCAGGATGCGTTCGGTGCGGAACTTGACGGCGTGCAGGTGCACGGCACGGTGTCCCACCAGCACATCTACGGGCTGCTGTTCCGGGTGCTGTGGCCGCTGGCCGCCGGGCACGTGATCCAGCCGCGCCGATTCTTCCACGAGGACCTGGCCAGAGCGCTGTCGGCCTCGCAGTCGGTGCTCGTGGCGACGCCGGCCCACCTCAAGCGCCTGCCCGAGCAACTGGACTGGGCCAGCGTGCGAGGCCGCCTGCGTGCGGTGTTCTCGTCCGGCGGGCCGCTGCCGGACGATGCGGCCCGCCAGGTGCGGCAGTGGCTGGGGGTGGCGCCCACCGAGATCTATGGAAGCAGCGAGACCGGCGGCATCGCCTGGCGCCGCTGGGAGGGCGCGGCCGTGGCGGCGTGGCGCCCGTTGCCGTCGGTGCAGTGGCGGGTGGAGAGCGACGGCTGCCTGGCCGTCGCATCCCCGCACCTGGAGAACGATGACTGGTGGAATACGCAGGATCGGGTGGAGGTGCTGGCGGACGGCCGCTTCCGCCTGCTGGGGCGCGTCGACCGCATCGTCAAGATCGAGGAGCGGCGCGTCTCGCTGGATGCCCTGGAGCGCGCACTGCGCGCCGATGCGCGGATCGCCGAGGCGCGCGTCCTGGTCCTGGCCGGTGCGCGTGAACAGCTGGCGGCGGTGTTGGTGCCGGCCGATCCATCGCTGCTGGACGCGGATGACGCCACACGCCGGGCGTTCACCCGGGCGCTGGATGCGGTGCTCGCTGCGGGGCACGATGCGGTGACCCGTCCACGCCGTTGGCGGCTGGTCGGCGGGCTTCCACTCAACCCGCAGGGAAAGGTCACGCAGAGCGGCCTGGCGGCACTCTTCCATCCCGAGCGGCCGGTACCGCGCTGGACCGAGCGCTCGGCCGCCGCAGCGGCCCTGGAGCTGGCGCTGGAGCCTTCGTTGCGGGTATTCGAGGGGCATTTTCCCCAGGCGCGGATCCTGCCGGGCGTCGCCCAGCTGGACTGGGCCATCCATTTCGGGCGCGAGGCCTTCGCGATCCCGCCCCGCTTCGTCCGCATGGATGCGGTGAAGTTCCAGCAGGTCGCCCGTCCGGGCGATGTCCTGTCGCTGCGCCTGGACTGGGATGCGGGGCGGGGGGTACTGGCTTTCCGGTATACCTCCGGCCACGGTGTGCATGCCAGTGGAAAGGTGGTCTTCGACGATGCCTGAGGAGCGGCTGGCGGCCGAGGGTGCTTTCGCGCCCTTGGCGGTGATACCCGTATACGACCACGAGCACGCCATTGCCGCGGTGGTCGACGGCGTGCGCGCCGGCGGCCTGCCGTGCCTGCTGGTGGACGATGGCTCGCATGCGTCCTGCGCCGGGGTGCTGGACGCGCTCGCCGGGTTGCCGGGCGTGGCGCTCCTGCGGCTGGGACGCAACCAGGGAAAGGGCGGGGCCATGCTGGCCGGCTTCGCCGAAGCGGCACGACGGGGATTCAGCCATGTGCTGCAGATCGATGCCGACGGCCAGCACAACACCGGCGACGTGCCGCGTTTCGTCGCCGCCGCCCGGGCATGTCCGCAGGCGGTGATCTGCGGCATCCCGGCCTACGACGCCAGCGTTCCCAAGGCCCGCCTGTACGGCCGCTATGCCACGCATGTCTGGGTCTGGATCAATACGCTTTCCCTGCACCTGCGCGACTCGATGTGCGGTTTCAGGGTCTATCCGCTGGCACCGGTGCTGCGCCTGGTCGGCGAGGAGCGCATCGGCCGCCGCATGGATTTCGACAGCGAGATCCTGGTGCGGCTGTTCTGGCGGCAGGTGCCGGTGCAGCACCTTTCGACCCGCGTGACCTATCCGCTTGATGGGGTTTCGCATTTCGACGTCTGGCGGGACAACCTGCGCATCAGCGGCATGCATGCACGCCTGTTCTTCGGCATGCTCGCGCGCGCGCCGCGGCTGCTGTGGCACCGCTGGGCAAGGGGCGGATGATGCGCGCGCGTGCCACGCCCCACTGGGCCGACATCGGCGAATCCACCTCGGTGGCCGGGGTGATGCTGCTGTGCTGGGTGCACCGGTGGTTCGGGCGCTGGCCGTTCCGCGCATGCCTCTGGCCGGTGGTGCTGTGCCACTGGCTGGCCAATGGTGTCGCCCGGCGGGCATCGCTGCAGTACCTGCAGCGCCTGCAGGCGCATACCGGGGTGCTGCGCCGGACGCCCGGTCGCCGCGACAGCCTGCGGCACTTCTTCGTGTTCGCCGATACGCTGCTGGACAAGATCCTCGGCCTGGGAGGGCGCTACCCGGCGGAGCGCGTCCAGCTGCGGCGCGAGCTGATGCTGGAGAAGATCGCGCGCCGCGAAGGCGGCCTGATCCTCACCGCGCACATCGGCTGCCTGGAGCTGTGCCAGGTACTGGCCGAACAGGTTCCGGGGTTCCGCATCACCGTGCTGGTGCATACCGCGCATGCCCGCCGGTTCAACGGCCTGCTGCGGCGGCTGGACCCGCTGGCCACGGTGGAGCTGGTGCAGGTCTCGGACATGGGGCCGGCGACGGCGATGGCGTTGGCCGACAAGGTGGCTGCGGGTGGATTCGTGGCCATCGTCGGCGACCGCGTTCCGGTCCAGGCCGGGCGTACGGTGACCGCCGACTTCCTGGGCCACCGCGCCCCGTTTCCGATCGGCGCCTATGCCCTGGCCGCGGCGCTGGCATGCCCGGTCTACACCATGTCGTGCCTGCATGACGGCCAGGGCTACCGTGTCGACTTCGAGCGCTTCAGCGACCGCATCGTGCTGCCGCGCGGATCGCGCGACGCGGCGACTGCCGAACAGGCGCAGCGCTTCGCCCACTGGCTGGAGCGGCAACTCGCCCGCTCCCCTTTCGACTGGTTCAACTTCTTTCCCTTCTGGGATCAGGAATTCCATGGCAAGTGACGCAGTCCCCGCGTGCCGCTTCGGCGACGCACCATTGACCATAGAAAACGTGGTCGCCCTGGCCGGGCGGCGCGCAGAGGCGATGCTCAGCGATGCCCCCGACGTCCGTGCCCGCATCCAGCGGGGGGCGGACTTCCTCGACCGCCTGCTGCGCGAGGACGGCGTGATCTATGGCGTGACCACCGGCTATGGCGATTCGTGCACCGTCAACATTCCGCCCGCGCTGGTGGCCGAGCTGCCCCACCATCTGTACGCCTACCACGGGTGCGGCCTGGGCCGGTACCTTGATCCGGCCGAGACCCGTGCGGTGGTCGCTGCACGGCTCGCGTCGCTGGTGCGCGGCATGTCCGGCGTCAGCCTGCCGCTGCTCGAGGGCCTGGCCACCCTGCTGCGCCACGACGTGCTGCCGCTGATTCCGGCCGAGGGATCGGTGGGGGCCAGTGGCGACCTGACGCCCCTGTCCTACGTGGCCGCGGTGCTGTGCGGCGAGCGCGACGTGCGCTACGGAGGGCAGGTGCGGCCGGCCGCCGAGGTGCTGGCGGAGATCGGCATGGCGCCGCTGCGGCTGCGGCCCAAGGAAGGCCTGGCGATCATGAACGGGACGGCGGTGATGACCGGGCTGGCCTGCCTGGCCTGGCAGCGCGCCGACTACCTGTCGCGGCTGGCCACGCGCTTGACCGCCTTCAACGTCCTCGCAAGCGCCGGCAACGCGCACCACTTCGACGAAACGCTGTTCGCGGCGAAGCCGCACCCGGGGCAGTCGTGCACCGCGGCGCGCCTGCGCGGCGACCTGCACAGCGAACGTCCGCCCCGCAACGGACAGCGCCTGCAGGACCGTTACTCGCTGCGGTGCGCGCCGCACGTGATCGGCGTGTTGGAGGACAGCCTTCCGTTCCTGCGCCAGCTGATCGAGACCGAGCTCAACAGCGCCAACGACAACCCGTTGATCGACGTCGACGGCGAACGCATCCTGCATGGCGGCCATTTCTATGGTGGCCATATCGCGTTGGCGATGGACACGCTGAAGACCACGGTGGCCAACGTCGCCGATCTTCTCGACCGCCAGCTCGCGCTGCTGGTCGACGCGCGCTACAACCATGGGCTGCCGGCGAACCTCTCCGCGGCCACCGGCCCGCGCGCGGCGATCAACCACGGCCTCAAGGCGCTGCAGATCAGCGTTTCGGCGTGGACCGCCGAGGCCCTGAAGCAGACCATGCCGGCCTCGGTGTTCTCCCGCTCCACCGAGTGCCACAACCAGGACAAGGTCAGCATGGGCACCATCGCCGCGCGTGACTGCCTGCGGGTGATCGAGCTGACCGAACAGGTGGCCGCCGCAATGCTGGTGGCTGCGCGGCAGGGGCTGGAACTGCGCGAGCGCGTCGGGCTCGACGCGCAGCTGCAGGGCGACCTTGCCGGCATGTACGCCGACCTTAGGCAGCGCATCGCGCTGTTCGACGAGGATCGGGCGCTCGACCATGAACTGCGGACGCTTCTCGAGGATATCCGCGCGCAACGATGGGAGCTCTATGCCGATGCATAACCCGGCCTGCGAAATCGAACTGTCCCCGGCATTCCACGACTGCGACCCGATGCATGTCGTCTGGCATGGCAACTATTTCAAGTACCTGGAGATCGCGCGCTGCGCCCTGCTCCAGCGGCACGACTACGACTACCCGCAGATGCTCGAATCCGGCTACCTGTGGCCGGTGGTCGACGCCCGGATAAAGTACGTGCGCCCGCTGCGCTACCAGCAGGCCCTGCGCGTCAGCGCGGAGATCGTCGAATGGGAAAACCGGCTCAAGATGCAGTACGAGATCCACGACGCGCGGGATGGACAGCTGCTGACGCGCGCGATGACCATCCAGGTGGCGGTCGACGTCACCAGCAACGAGATGCTGTACCAGTGCCCCGCGGTCCTGTGGCAGCGGCTTGGAGTACCCGCGCCATGACGCGTTCGAACGCCTGGTGGCCGCTGGCCGCGTGCATGCTGCTGTGGATGGTGATGCCGCTGGCACGGGCGGCCGAGCCGGTCATCGACGCCATCACCGAGATGGTCGCGCGGCCGGAGGTGCTGCGCGGCCAGTTCAGCCAGGAAAAGCAGGTCAGCGGGTTCAGGAATCCGCTGCGCTCGCAGGGCCGGTTCCTGGTCGCGCGCCAGCGCGGCGTCATCTGGACCACGCTCAAGCCGTTTCCGTCGGAAGTGGTGGTGACCGCCGATCGGATCCTCAGCCGCCAGCGCGACGGCAGCACGCGGGTCGAGTTGGATGCCCGCCAGCAGCCCGCGATGCGCTCGATCAACGCGATCATGTTCGCATTGATGAGTGGCGATGTCGGGGCACTGTCCAGCCAGTTCCATGTCGACGCCACGCGCGTGGACCAGGGCTGGCGGCTGCAGCTGACGCCCAAGTCGGCGATGCTCGCGCGGGCCTTCCGTTCGATGACGCTGCAGGGCGACCGGTACGTGCGCGACGTGGAGATCGTCGAAGCGAACCAGGACCGTACCCGCATCCAGTTCAGCGACCTTGCGGACACGCCGGCATCGCTTACCGCCGACGAGGCCGGCCGCCTTGACTGATACCGCATACACGGGCCTGCAGCGCTGGTGGCGTTGGCTGGGGCTGGCCTGGCTGGCGCTGCTCCTGGTCCTGGCCGTGCAGCAGTGGAAGCTGTGGAGCGAAGAGCCGCGCATCGACACCGACATCCTGGCGCTGCTGCCGCGCGACGCGCACGACCGGCTGTTGTCCGACGCCACCCGCCGGATCGCCGACGCCAGCTCCCGGCAGCTGGTCGTCCTGCTCGGCAGCGACGACCCCGAGGCGACCCGGCGCGCGGAGGCGGCATTCGCCGATGCGGTACGCACGGATGCCGACGGACAGCTGCTGCGGCCGAACGGGTCGATCGAGGGCTGGTTCGAGCAGGCGCGCGCGTTCTACGCACCGTACCGGGACCGCCTGCTGACACCGGAACAGCGCGAAGAGCTCCAGCATGCCGAGATCGCCGGGCTTGCCGAGCGCGCGATGGCCAGTCTCTACGGCCCGATGGGCGCGCCGCGGCTCACCGAGTGGCGTGAGGATCCGCTTGCGCTGTGGCCGCAGTGGTGGCAGCAGCAGGCGCAGGGATCGGGCATGCGCGTGGGCGAGGACGGCCTGCTGCAGGCCGACGGCAAGTATTGGGCCGCGCTGCAGTACGACACGCGCGACTCCGCGTTCCAGCTGGATGGCGAGCGCTATCTCGGGGGGGTGCTGGAGCGTGCCGACGCGGCCGCCCGGCGCGCTGCGCCGCGGCTGGAGATCCTGCATGCCGGCGTGCCGCTGCACGCCGAGGCCGCGGCGGTCCAGGCCAACCATGAGATCAACCTCATCGGCTGGGGCTCGCTGGCCGCGGTCCTCCTGCTGGTGTGGCTGGCATTCCGCTCGCTGCGCCCGATCCTGCTGGTGGCGTCGTCGCTGCTGATCGGCTGTGGCGTGGCGCTGGCGGTGACGGTGCTGGTGTTCGGCAAGGTGCACGTGCTGACCCTGGTGTTCGGCGCTTCGCTGGTCGGCGTGGCCGAGGACTACGGTATCCATTGGTTCGCGGCCCGCCAGGCGGAACCGCGCAGCCATCGCTGGGCGCTGCTGCGGCATCTCCTGCCGGGGCTGTGGTTGGCGTTGTTGACCAGTGCGCTGGCCTACCTGGCACTGGGGCTGGCGCCGTTCCCGGGCTTGCGGCAGATGGCGCTGTTCTCCGTCGTCGGGTTGGCCTCGGCCTTCCTGACGGTGATCTTCTGGTTTCCCTGGCTGGATGGCGGAAAGATCAGGCAGAGCCGTTTTTCGCACTGGCTGGGCGACACCCTGGAACGCTGGCCAAGGCTCCAGGGCTGGCGCCAGGTGGCCCTGTTCGCGGGCACCGCGCTGGCACTGGCGGCGCTCGGCATCCTGCGCCTGCACAGCAACGACGACCTGCGCAGCCTGCAATCCTCGCCGCCGGCGCTGATCGCCGAACAGGTCCGCCTGAGCCAGCTGCTCGGCATGCCCAGCCCGGCGCAGTTCTACCTGGTGCAGGGGCGTACCGCGGCGCAGCTGCTGGAGCACGAGGAGCGCCTGACCGAGCGCCTGCGTGCGCTGGTGGATGCGCAGCGCATCGGCGGCTATCGCGCGATCAGCGACTGGCTGCCGTCGCCAGCACGCCAGGCGGCGGATGCGCGGCTGGTGGACGCGGTCGAACCGGCGGTGCTCGCGGCGATCTCCGAGGTCGTGGGCGAGCGCCTGGAACGGCCGGCCTTCAAGGACGCGCCGCTGACCGCCGAGGCCTTCATCGATTCGCCCGCCTCCGGCCCCTTCCGGCACCTCTGGCTTGGCGAGGTGGACGGGCGGCTGACCAGTGTGGTGATGGTCGACGATCTTTCCCGGGCCGACGCGCTCGTGGCGCTGGAGACCGCGGCCGACGGCCTGCAGGGGGTGCGCTGGGTCGACCGGACGGCGGACTTCTCGCAGCTCCTGGCCCATTACCGGACGCTTATGAGCGGGCTGCTGCTGGTCGGCATCGGGCTGGTGTTCGGCGCGCTGTGGCTGCGCTACCGCTCGCGCGCGTGGCGGGTGTTCGCCCCGACCCTCATCGCCGGTGCGTTGACACTGGGCCTGCTGGGCCTGTTCGGCCAGCCGCTGCAGCTGTTCAACGTGCTGGCGCTGCTGTTGTTGCTGGGCATGGGAATCGATTACGGGATCTTCCTGGTCGAGCACCGCGGCGACGCGAGCGCGTGGCTCGCGGTCTGCGTGGGTGCGGCCAGCACCTGGCTGTCGTTCGGACTGCTGGGCCTGTCGGCGACGCCGGCATTGCGGGCCTTCGGCCTGACGCTGTTGTTCGGCATCGGGCTGGTATGGCTGATCTCGCCGTTGTTCCGCCCGGATCCCGAGTCGCTGCCGCCGCCATCCCCGATCCCGCCGGCACCTCCGGCACCCTGACCCCTCCATTTACCCGACTCTCAAGGACGTCCCGATGAACGCTGCCGTGGAAGACCCAGTTGCTGCTCTGCCCTCCGTCGAACGCACCGAGATCCTGGTCATTGGCGCCGGTCCGGCCGGCTCCGTGGCCGCGGCGATGCTGTGCAAGCGGGGGCGGCAGGTGCTGATGATCGAACGCCAGCAGTTCCCGCGCTTCTCCATCGGCGAAAGCCTGCTGCCGCAGAGCATGGAGTACATCGAGGCGGCCGGCCTGCTGCAGGACGTGGTCGAAGCGGGATTCCAGCACAAGAACGGCGCGGCCTTCGTCCATGGCACGGCGACGACCGCGTTCGATTTCCGCGACAAGTTCTCGCCGGGCTGGGGGACCACCTACCAGGTGCAGCGCGCGGATTTCGACAACGTGCTGGCGCGCGGCGCCGAGCGCATGGGAACCACCCTGCGCTTCGGTGACGAGGTCCTGGCGGTGCGCCCGGGCGAACAGCCGTCGGTGGACGTGCGCAGGCCGGACGGCAGCGAGTACCGCATCGAGGCCGACTTCATCCTCGATGCCTCCGGTTTCGCCCGCCTGCTGCCGCGCCTGCTGGAACTGGAGTCGCCGTCGAACTTCCCGGTGCGCGGGGCCATCTTCTGCCACGTGCGCGACCATATTCCGATGGGCGCCGGCTTCGACCGCAACAAGATCCTGATCACCACCCATCCCGAACACATCGACGTGTGGTACTGGACCATCCCGTTCTCGAACGGCTGCTGCTCGCTCGGGGTGGTCGCCGAGCCGGCGTTCTTCGAGCGCTACGAGGGCGACAACCTGCAGAAGCTGCAGGCCATCGTTGCCGAGGACCCCAATCTCAGCCGGTTGATGGCGAACGCCGAGTGGGCGGTGTTGCCGGTGCGCACCATCACCGGCTATTCCGCCAATGTCCGCTCGTTGTGGGGGCCCGGCTACGCCCTGCTGGGCAATGCCGGGGAGTTCCTCGACCCGGTGTTCTCCTCCGGCGTCACCATCGCGTTCAAGTCGGCCCAGCTGGCCAGCGATTGCCTGGCGCGCCGCTATGCCGGCGAGCAGGTGGACTGGGAGGCGGAGTTCTCGGTGCCGCTGCGGGCCGGCGTCAAGACCTTCCGCCGTTTCGTGGAGGCCTGGTACCAGGGCGGCTTCCAGAAGATCATCTACCATCCCCATCAGCAGCCCGAGGTGCGGCGCATGATCTCCTCCATCCTCGCCGGCTACGCGTGGGATACGGACAATCCCTATGTCGATGATCCCAGCGGGCGCCGCATGCGGGTCCTGGAGGAGCTGTGCAGCGCCTGATCCTGCCGATGCTGCTGTGCCTGTTGCTGGCCGCCTGCGCCGGCAGCAGGCCGCGTCCCGTGGTCGAGCTGCCGCCACTGCAGCTGTCGCCTTCGCGCCTGCCCGCGCCGTTGGCGCTCCAGCAGCAGCTGCACTTCCGTTTCGGCAGCCATGAGCGCGATCTCGATGCGCTGCTCGAAGCGGACGCCGATGGCGTGCAGCTGGCGGTGCAGGCCATGGGCCGCACCGGCGTGCGGCTGCAATGGGATGGCCGCCAGCTGACGCAGCAGCGCGCGCCATGGCTGCCTCCACAGGTGCGGGCGGAGCGGGTGCTGGACGACCTGCAGTTCGCGCTGTGGCCGACGGCGGCGATCGCGGAGGTGCTGCCGGCCGGCTGGACGGTGGACGACGATGGCCGCCACCGTGGCCTGTCGCACGCCGGCACGGTGTGGCTGCAGCTGGAACGCCGGGATGACGGCAGCCTGCTGCTGGAGAATCGCGCCGAAGGCTATGCGCTGCGCATCGAATCGATCGAGATGACCGGCCAGGACCCATGACAGTACCGGTATTCCTGAACGACCTGGGAGTGGTGTGCGCATTGGGCAGGGGACGCGCGGCGGTGGCGGACGGGCTGTTCGCGGCGGTGCCCGGCGGGCTGAGCGACAACCGTGTCCTGTTGCCCGGAAAGGTCCTGGCGGTTGGCGAGGTGCTCGGTGCGGTGCCGTCCCTGGCGGAGCTGCCGGAGGCGCTCCGCGGCCGCAACAACGCCTTGCTGGACGCCGCGCTGGCGCAGATCCTGCCGGCGGTGCACGCGGCCATCGCCCGCCACGGCCCCGAGCGGGTGGCGGTGGTGGTGGGGACCAGCACCTCGGGCATCGGAGAATCCGAGCAGGCACTGCGCATCCGCCAGAAGCGCGGGCAGTGGCCGGAAGGGTTCGCTTATGGCCAGCAGGAAATGGGCAGCGCCGCGCGCTTCGTCCGCCACCGCAGCGGCGCCGACGGGCCCGCCTGGACACTGTCCACCGCCTGCTCGTCCAGCGCCAAGGCGCTGATGTCGGCGGCACGCCTGCTGCGCGCCGGCATCGTCGATGCGGTCATCGCCGGCGGCGCCGATACGCTGTGCCGCTTCACCGTTGCCGGCTTCAGCGCGCTGGAGTCGGTTTCGGCGCAGCGCTGCAACCCGTTCTCGCGCAACCGCGGCGGAATCAACATCGGTGAAGGCGCGGGCCTGTTCCTGGTGACCCGGGAGCCCGGCCCGGTGCGGCTTGCCGGCTGGGGCGAAACCTCCGATGCGCACCACATGTCGGCACCGGACCCGAGCGGCCGCGGCGCCGTGGATGCGCTCTGCCAGGCACTGCACCGCGCCGGCTGGGAACCCGGCAGCGTGGACTACGTGAACCTGCATGGCACGGCCACCCACCACAACGATGCGATGGAAGCGGCCGCCATGCGGCAGGTGTTCGGGCCCGAGGTGCCGTGCAGTTCGACCAAGCCGCTGACCGGGCATGCGCTGGGGGCTTCCGGCGCCATCGAAGCGGCACTCTGCTGGATCACGCTGGCGGCGAACCCGGAAGGGCGCCTGCCGCCGCACTGGTGGGACGGCCACCACGACGATGCACTGCCGCGGCTGGCGCTGGTGCCGGCGGGCGGGCACGCGGCCCGGGTGCCGCGCCGGGTGCTCAGCAGTTCGTTCGCCTTCGGTGGCAGCAACGCGGTGCTCGCACTGGAGGGGAGGGCGCATGACTGAACCGTATTCGATCGAGGACGTCGTGCCGCACCGCCATGCGATGTGCCTGCTCGACCGGGTCCTGTACTGGGACGAAGAATCGATACGCGCCGAACTGGTGGTGCCCGATTCGGGGCTGTTCGTCGCCGATGGCGGCGTACCCGCCTGGGTGGGCATCGAGTACATGGCGCAGGCGATCGCCGCCTGGGCCGGGTATCGGGCGCGCCGGGCCGGGGGCGTGCCGAGCATCGGGTTCCTGCTCGGGAGCCGGCGCTACAGCGCGGCACGGGCGGTGTTCCCGAGCGGCACGCGGCTGCAGGTCCATGCGCGCTGCGAACTGCTGGGAGACAATGGGCTGGGCATGTTCGCCTGCCAGCTGATGGCGGACGGCGAACAATGGGCCGCGGCCAACGTGTCGGTGTACGAACCGGCCGATGCACTGACCTATCTGGAGAACGGACAGCAATGACAGGGGATCTCAGCGTGCTGGTGACGGGTGCCAGCCGCGGTATCGGTCGCGCGATCGCATTGCGTGCGGCCCGTGACGGCTTCGACGTCGCGGTGCACTGCCGCAGCCGCGTCGAGGAGGCGCAGGCGGTCGTGGCCGACATACGGGAAATGGGCCGCCAGGCACGGGTGCTGTGCTTCGACGTGGCCGACCGTGCCGCGGCGCGGGCCGCGCTCGAGGCGGACGTGGAGAGCCATGGCGCCTACTACGGCGTGGTCTGCAATGCCGGCGTGGCGCGCGACGGCGCCTTCCCGGCGTTGAGCGCGCAGGACTGGGACCAGGTCGTCCACACCAACCTGGACGGGTTCTACAACGTCCTGCATCCCCTGGTCATGCCGATGGTGCGCCGGCGCAAGCCCGGGCGGATCGTGACGCTGGCGTCGGTCTCGGGGGTGGCGGGCAACCGCGGGCAGGTCAACTACAGCGCTTCGAAGGCCGGGATCATCGGCGCCACCAAGGCCTTGGCACTGGAGCTCGCCAGCCGTGGCATCACCGTCAACTGCGTCGCGCCGGGCCTGATCGACACCGAAATGCTCAACGACGAAGTCGTCGAGCACGCATTGAAGCTGATCCCGGCCGGCCGGGTCGGGCGCCCGGAGGAAGTCGCGGCGACGGTGGCGTTCCTGCTTTCCGAACCCGCCGCGTACATCACCCGGCAGGTGATCTCGGTCAACGGAGGAATGGTCTGATGGCAGGCCAGGACCGTCGCGTCGTGGTAACCGGCGCCGCCGCCATCAGCCCGCTGGGCCATGACTGGGCGAGCATACGCGCGCACCTGCGCTCCTGCCGGAATGCGGTGCGGACGATGCCCGAGTGGGACGTCTATGCCGGGCTGAACACCAAACTCGCCGCGCCGGCACAGGCGTTCACCCTGCCGGCGCACTACAACCGCAAGACCACCCGCTCGATGGGACGGGTCGCGGTGATGTCCGTACGCACCGCCGAACTGGCGCTCGAGCAGGCGGGCCTGGCCGGCCACCCGGTGCTGCGCAGCGGCCTGACCGGTGTCGCCTACGGCTCGTCGTCGGGCAGCCACGAGGCCACCGGCGAGTTCGGGCGCATGCTCAACGAGTTCACCACCGAAGGCATCAGCGCCACCACCTACCTGAAGATGATGAGCCACACCGCCCCGGTCAACATCGGGGTGTTCTTCGGCCTGAGCGGGCGCGTCTACACCACCTCCAGCGCCTGTACGTCCGGCAGCCAGGGGGTCGGTTCGGCCTACGAGGCGATCCGCTCCGGCAAGCAGCTGGTGATGCTCGGGGGCGGGTCCGAACAGCTCGACGCCACTGCCGCCGCGGTGTTCGACACGTTGTTCGCCACCAGCGTGCGCAACGATGCTCCCGGGACCACGCCCAGCCCCTTCGATGCGCGCCGCGACGGCCTGGTGCTGGGAGAGGGCGCGTGCACGCTGGTGCTGGAGGAGCTGGAACACGCGCTGGAACGCGGTGCGGACATCCTGGCCGAGGTGGTCGGCTACGGCACCAACAGCGATGGCCAGCATGTCACGCAGCCCAGCACCGACACGATGGCCCAGGCGATGCACCTGGCCCTGCAGGACGCCGGGATCGAGGCATCCCGGATCGGCTACGTCAATGCCCATGGCACTGCCACCGAGCATGGCGACATCGCCGAGACCCAGGCGACGGCACGGGTGTTCGGCAGCGCCGTTCCGGTGAGTTCGCTCAAGAGCTACGTCGGCCACATGCTCGGGGCCTGCGGTGCCTTCGAGGCATGGATGAGCATCGAGATGATGCGCGAGGGCTGGTTTGCGCCGACCTTGAACCTGAACGAGATCGATCCGCGCTGTGGTGCGCTGGACTACATCGTCGGGCAGGGCAGGGAACTGCAGACGGAGTACGTGATGAGCAACAATTTCGCCTTCGGCGGCATCAACACCTCACTGGTCTTCCGCCGCTGGCCCTGCTGACCCCCAGCCGCGACAAGGGGTCTTCCGGTGTTCCGTATCAACCTGATCCTCGCCTGCGTGCTGTTGGCCCTGCCGGGGCTGGCGTCCGCCCGCGAGACCCGTGTCGAGCAGTCGCTGCAGGAACTACTCCATTCGCAGCAGGCCCGCGATGCGGGGATCGACGGCAGCGTCCGCTTCTAACTGGCCGGCCAGAGTGTCCGGGTGTGCGAGCGCCTGGGCGAGGACGTGACCAACAAGAAGACCAACGCCGTGAACAAGAGCGATGCGGACGCCTGCCGCTGGGTGGCACTGTCGGCGCTGCTGGATGGCGCGCGGGCGCGCGGTGCCAATGCGGTCGTGGACATCGTCAGCTACTACAAGCAGAACACGTTCCGCAGCCCCGCGACCTATGAGTGCTATGCGGGAGCGCTGCTCGCCGGCGTTGCCCTGGAGGGGGTCTACGCCAGGGTGGACTGAACGGCTGCCCCGGCTCCCGGCGCAGGACCGCGGCCGGGCCGAGCGGCGTGAACGGCGCGGCGTGAATGGCGGCGCGCCCGTCCGCCGCGGCAGGAACCTGAATGCTGGCTGCGGGCGAGCTGCCCGGCCGCCTGGACCGCGATGCCTTTCGTCCGCTGCCGGTTTCCGACACAATCCCCGCATTCCCAAGCAGGGCCAAGCCCGCGGGCATGCATGCCTACGTCTACAAAAGCCAACGCAAGCCGGACACCTATGTCTACCTTGCCAAGCGCGACGATTTCGACGCGATTCCCTCCACGATCGGTACCGCTCTGGCGCCGTTCGCCTTCGTGCTGGAGGTCGCCCTGACGCCCGGCCGGCGCCTGGCCCGGGCCGATGCCGCGCGCGTGCGCGCCAACCTGGCCGACCACGGATTCCATCTGCAGTTGCCGCCGCCCCCGCTGGCGCCGGTGACGCCTCCCCGCATCGACGGTCGCGATGACTGACATCGCGCGTATCCGGGGCCTGGGCGCGCTGGCGGTCGGTGCGCTGCTGGCGCTCGCCGCCGTCCGCGGGGGGCTCGTCGCCGCCCTGTGCGGGGCGCTGGCGCAGCCGGCATTCGCGCTGGGCGTGTCGTGGTGGCGGCGCACACGTGCGGTCACGCCGCTCGCGTCCTGGGCACGCGAGCTGCCGCCGCTGCTGGCGCTGTGGGCCGGTGCCGCGGTGCTGCTCGCGGTGCTGGTGTCATGGCCGCTGGCGGCGCTGCGCGACAGCGGCAGCCTGCAGGCGGTGCTGGCCCTGTGCGTGGCGGTGAGCGTGGCGCTGTTGGCGCTGTGGCGCACCTGGCCGTTGTGGCAGGCCCTGGAGCGCGAAGGCGGCAGCCTGCGCGCGCGCTGGGCGGCCGTGTCCGGGCGCGGCCTGGATTCCTGGCAGGGCCTGTGGGCGGCCCTGGCGCTGGGGCTGCTGTGCGCGGCGGTGGTCGCGCCGGCCTGGCCGGACCTGGTCGATGGCGCGCTGCGCTGGCCGCTGGCCGCGGCCGTGGTGCTGCTGTCGCCGGTGCTGCATGCGCTGGTGCAGGCGCTGCCCGTGGCGGCGCCGGTGGTCGCGGCCGCGCCGCCGGCCCCGGCCTTCGATCCGTTCGCCGAGGCGCTGGCCGAGCCGGCGCCGTTGGAACCGATGGAGGCGCATGAACGGGCGCCGCAGCTGTACGACGCCGCCCGCGGCGGACGGGTCGACCGCGCCCTGCAGCTGCTCGAGGCCGGCGCCGACGCGCATGCGCTGCCGCCGGCCGACGCGCGCGACCAGCGCAGCCTGGCGGTACTGGCGGCGGTGCTGCCGGACCTGCGCCTGCTGCGTGCGCTGATCGCCCGCGGGGTCGACGTCAACCTGGCGCACCGCGGCATGACGCCGCTGCTGGCGGCCACCCGCGACAGCTGGCATGGCCGGCCCGAGGCGGTGATGACGCTGCTGGCCAACGGTGCCGATCCGCGCGCCGCCGATGCCGAGGGCAACACGCCGCTGCACCATGCCGCACGCAGCTCCGACCCCGGAGTGGCGGCCCTGCTGCGCGATGCCGCGGCCGAGATCGACGCGCTCAACCAGGAGGGGCACAGCCCGTTGGCGCTGGCCTGCCAGGCCGGCAACTGGCGCCTGGCGCGCTTCCTGCTGGAGCGGGGCGCGAAGGTGGAACCGCCCGGTGGCGTACCGGTGCTGATCTCGGCGGTCGCCGCCGAGGACGACGATCCGGCCGGGGTGCAGCTGCTGCTCAAGCACAAGGCGCGGCTGGACGCGCGCGACCGCAACCGCCGCAGCGCGCTGCACGAGGCCGCCGCCGCCGGCCATGCGGAGATCGTCGAGGTGCTGCTGGGTGCCGGCGCGCATGTCGAACCGCGCGACGCGGCCGGCCGTACGCCGTGGCTGGATGCGGCCGCGAACGGCCGCGCCGGGGTATTGGAACGCCTGCTGGCACATGCGCCGGAGGTCGCCGCGGTCGATGGCGAGGGCTGCAATGCGGTGCTGCTGGCCTGCCGTGCCGAAGGCACCACCGCGGCGCTGGTGCGGCGCCTGGTGGACCTGGGTATCGATGCCGGGCTGGCGGCCGCGGACGGTCGCCGCGCGATCGACCATGCCGCCGCGGCCGGCCGCTGGAGCATCGTCTCGCTGCTGGATCCCGGCTATCCGCTGCCGTCGGCGGTCAGCGACGCCCTCGCCGCCGGCGAGGGCGACGAGGCGGCGCCGGCGCGGCGGCTCGACGACCGCGCACCGCTGGCGTTGCTGCGCGAAGCGCTGGCCTTCGGCAATACCGACGGCATGGCGCCGCTGGCGCGGTTGTGCACGGCCGCCGACCTGGGCGGGCTGCTGCACGATCCGGCGCTGGCGCTGCAGCCAGCGGTGGTGGACTGGCTGCTGGTCCACGGGGCCGCGGCCGAAGAGCGCGATGCCTGTGGCGACACGCCGATGTTCGCGCTGCTGGCGCGTGGCGTGGACGCGCTTCCCACGGTGCAGGTACTGCTGCGGCATGGCGTCTCGCCGGCCGGACGCGGCGGCCTTGGCCGGCTGCTGGCGGCCTGCGTGCAGCACGACCAGGGCTCGCGCGGGACCGAACAGGCGGTGCTCGACCTGCTCGAGCGCGGCGCCGACCCGTTCGGCACCTCGCCGGTGGGCGATCCGCCGCTGGCGCTGGCCGTGCGCCTGGGATGGCTGCGGGTGCAGCAGTGGCTGCTGGTGCATGGTGCCGACCGTGAGGCCCGCGACAGCCATGGCATGACCGCCCTGCACCTGGCCACGGCGCTGGCGCGCGAGGCCTCGCTGAAACTGCTGGTGATGCAGGGCGCTTCGCCCGACGCGCGCGCCGCCGACGGCCAGACCCCGCTGGGGGTGGCGTTGTCCAGCGGCCGCCGCGACCTCGCCGACTGGCTCGACTGGCGCGCCTGGCCGCTGCCGCTGCGCCCCCTGCGCGACGCCGACGTGGCGGCCGCGGCGATGGCCGGCGACGCCGATGCGGTACGGCGGCTGATCGATCTCGGGCTGCCGGTCGATGCCGTCGATGCCCAGGGCTGCACCGGGTTGCTGCGGGCGGCCGGCGGCGGCCATGCCGCGGTCGTGGACCTGCTGCTGGCGCGCGGCGGCGATCCGCAGCATGCCGCGTCCAGCGGCGCCACGCCGCTGTCGGCGGCGGTGAGCATGCGCCAGTCCGGCATCGTCACCGCGCTGCTGGACGCCGGCGCCCGCATCGACCACCGGTTGCCGGGCGGCGTCACCGTACTGATGCTGGCCGCGGCGCTGGGCCTGCCCGACCTGGTCGCGCGGCTGCTGACCGCCGGCGCCGATGTGCATGCCGGCGACGACCAGCAACTGGCGCCGCTGCATTGCGCGGCGCTGTTCGGCTTCACCGCCCGCGACCGCTCGCGGCTGCTGGCGCTGCTGGACACGCTGCTGCTGGCCGGCGCCGAGCCGGACCAGCCGTCGGCGGGAACGGTCACGCCGCTGCTGCTGCTGCTGGGCGCGCGTGCCGAGCCGGGCACCGCCTGCGATGAACATGTGGTGCTGGCCGCGGTCGAGCGCCTGCTCGACGAAGGGGTCGCGCTGGACGCACGCGACCCGCGCGGTTTCGGTCCCCTGCACCTGGCGGCGCTGCACGGCCTGTCGCTGCTGGTGCAGCGCCTGCTGCGCGCCGGCGCCGATCCGGAACTGCGCGACGCCCTGGGCCGCACCCCGCGCGAGATCGCGGTCATGCGCGGCTTCATCGACATCGCCGGGGAGTTCGAGCCGGCGCTGCCGGGGGTCTCCTCGATGGCGCGGTTCCTGCGCGACCGCAGCTGAGGAGCGCGCCGCTGGCCGCGCCCTGGCGATCGTGCCGGGCGGCGTGCGGTCGCCGGGCGACGGCGCGGTTCCTACGCGATGGCGACTCTACGACGGGTACCGCCGGTCCGTGGCGGCGCGCGGCCCGTACCGGGTGCGGCGCGGTCGCCGGGGACCCTCGCCGCAGCCGCCTGCGGCACCGTCCGGGCAGCCGCGCGACGCCCGCCCACCAGGCCGTCCATCTCCCGCATGCCACTGGACAGCGTGCTGGGTTCGCGCCGCTAGTCGCCGCGGGCGGGCGCGGGGTCCGCGGGGGGCTCGCTGTCGCCGTCGCCGGCATCGGCCTCGAACAGGTGCATCAGGTCGGCGCGGGCATCGCGCGAGGTCTGCATCACCGCGGCCTCGTCGTCGTACACCAGGTGTTGGGCCTTGAGCAGTTGCTCATCGTGCGCGCGGAAGCGGCGCACGTGTTCCTGGGCCGTGGCCGCCGGGATCCCCAGGGCGGTGAGCACGCGCTCGCCGATCTCCAGGCTGGAACCGAACACCTCGCGGAACGGCTCGGCCGACATGTCCATCAGCTTCCAGGCGTGCTGGCGGTTGCGCGCGCGCGCCAGCACCCGGGCCTGGGGATACAGCCGGCGGATCAGGCGCACCGCGCGCAGGTTGGTGTCGGGATCGTCCATGGCCATCACGAACACCCGGATCTGGTCGCCGCCGGCGGCGCGCAGCAGGTCCGGCCGGGTCGGGTCGCCGTAGTAGAGGTGGTTGCCGAAGCGGCGCAGGTCCTCCACCGTGTCCGGATCGGCCTCCAGTGCCACGAACGGGATGTGGCGGGCGGTCAACAAGCGCGCCACGACCTGGCCGAAGCGGCCCATGCCGGCGATCAGCACCTGCGGGTGCTGGGCGGGGACCTCGCTCAGGTTGTCCGGTGCGGGCCGGGCCGGGGCGCTCGGCGCGCGCAGGCGCAGCAGGCGCTTGAGGCCGATCATCAGCACCGGCGTCAGCGCCATGGACAGGCTGACGATGGCCACCAGGCGGTCGTGGTCGACGCGGTCCAGCAGGCGCGCGCGCTCGGCCTCGTTGAATACGACGAACGCGAACTCGCCGCCCAGCCACAGCACGCTGCCCAGCATCAGCGCACTGCGCAGGGGCATGCGCGCGGCCAGGCCGACCAGCACCAGGACCCCGAACTTGACCGCCAGCAGCAGGCCCACGCCCAGCGCGATCAGCGCCGGCTCGGCGGCGATGCGCGCCAGGTCGATGCTCATGCCGATGGCGATGAAGAACAACCCCAGCAGCAGCCCCTTGAACGGCTCGATCTGCGATTCGATCTCGTGGCGATATTCGGAGTCGGCCAGCAGCACGCCGGCCAGGAAGGCGCCCAGGCTGGGGCTCAGGCCGGCCTTCTGCATCAGCCATGCGGTGCCCAGCACCACCAGCAGCGCACTGGCGGTGAACACCTCGGGCATGCGCGTGCGCGCGACCGTACCGAACAGGTGCCGCAGCAGCGGCCGGCCCAGCAGGATCACCACCGCCAGCGCGCCCAGGGCGCTGGCGACATGCTGCCAGGTCAGGGTCTGGTTGCGGATGCCGCCCAGCAGCGGGATCGCCGCCAGCAGCGGAATCGCCGCCAGGTCCTGGAACAGAAGGATGGCGAAGCCGAAGCGGCCATAGTCGCTGTTGAGCGCCTTGTGCTCGGACAGCAGCTGCAGACCGATGGCGGTGGAGGACAGCGCCAGTGCGGTGCCGACCACCAGCGCGCTCTTCCAGTGGAAATGGTGCAGCAGCAACAGCCCGCCGAGCAGGCCGGCACTGACCAGCACCTGCAGCGTGCCACCGCCGAACACCGGGCGCCGCATCACCATCAGCCGCGCCGGCGACAGCTCCAGCCCGATCAGGAACAGCAGCATGACCACGCCGATCTCGGCGGCGTTGAGGATGCGTTCGGCGTCGTGCACGAAGGCCAGCACGTGCGGCCCGAGCATCACGCCGGCGGCCAGGTAGCCCAGCACCGCGCCCAGGCCGAAGCGCTTGAACACGGGCACGGCGACCACCGCCGCCAGCAGCAGCACCAGAGCCAGTTCCAGACCGCCGCCCTGCATTGGCATCGCACCCGGGTCGCATCGAAGGAAAGCGCCGCGCCCGGGCCGCCGATGGCCGGGCGCCGACGCGCCTGCAAAGAGTATCGCGCGGCGGCCGGCGTGGGAATTTCACCTGCTGCCGCTTGACCGCGATCGCGACGCGGCGGCAGACTCGCCTGGCTGCCGGCCGACGCCGCGCAGCACCCTTTCGGAGTCCCACCCATGTCCAGCGACAGTAGACGTCGATCCTGTTCGATGCCGGCGACGGCGACCGCCTGAAGGGCCGGTTCGCCTGGCGCAGGCGTTGCGGCCGCAACCCGGTAGAGGCGAATCACCATGAACCAGAAACAACTCCTGCGTCCCCGGGCGGATGCCTCGGTACTGGGCGCGCCGCTGGCGGGCTTCAACACCGCCGACGCCGTGGTCTACCTCAACCACCTCGAGCGCGAGCGCGCCTCGGCGACCCTGGCGTCGCTGCCGCTGCCCCGCGCGGTCAAGCTGCTGGAGGCCCCGGAACTGCAGCATGCCGCCGAGCTGGTCGCGGCGCTGCCGCCGGCGCGTGCCGCGGCGCTGCTGGGCCTGATGGCCGACGACCGCGCCACCGACATCGTCCACGAGCTGGACCAGGACGCGCGCGCGCGGCTGATCCCGCTGCTGGACCCGGAGGCGCGCCGCTCCATCCAGCTGCTGCTCAGCTACCCGCCCAACACCGCCGGCGCGCTGATGACCACCGAGTTCGTCAGCGTGCCCGCCGACTGGACCGTGGGCCAGACCCTGCAGCACATCCGCGAAGTGGAACGCAACCGCGAGACCGTCTACGCGATCTACGTGCTCGATCCGGACACCGGCCAGCTGCAGCAGGTGGTGACCATGCGCCGGCTGATCACCGGCGCGCCGGACGACCCCATCCTCGATGTCGCCCAGGTCAATCCGCCGGTGACCGTCGGCGCCCTGCTCGACCAGGAGGAGGTCGCGCAGCTGATCCGCCGCCACGACCTGCTGGCGATCCCGGTGGTGGACGCGCAACGGCAGCTGCTGGGCATCGTCACCGTCGACGACATCCTCGACGCGCTGATCGACGAATCCACCGAGGACGTGCACAAGTTCGGCGGCGTCGAGGCGCTGGACCGGCCCTACATGCAGATCGGCTTCCTCGACATGATCCGCAAGCGCGCCGGCTGGCTGAGCGTGCTGTTCCTCGGCGAGATGCTCACCGCCAGCGCGATGCAGCACTACGAGGACGCGCTGGCGCGGGCGGTGGTGCTGACGCTGTTCATCCCGCTGATTATGAGCTCCGGCGGCAACTCCGGTTCGCAGGCGACTTCGCTGCTGATCCGCTCGCTGGCGCTGCAGGAGCTGCGCCTGCGCGACTGGTGGAAGGTGGCCGTGCGCGAGGTGCCCACCGGGGTGGTGCTGGGCACCATCCTCGGGGTGCTGGCGGTCATCCGCATCAGCGTCTGGCAGCTGGCCGGGCTGCACGACTACGGCGAGCACTGGCAGCTGCTGGCGGTGACCATCGGCGCGGCGCTGGTGGGCATCGTCACCTTCGGTTCGCTGTCCGGCGCGATGCTGCCGTTCGTGCTCAAGCGCCTGGGCTTCGACCCGGCCAGCGCGTCGGCGCCGTTCGTGGCCACGCTGGTGGACGTGACCGGGCTGGTGATCTATTTCAGCATCGCCGCGGCGATCCTCGGCGGAACCCTGCTGTAGCGCCGCGGCGGGCCGTCCGCCCAGGCGGCGGACGGCCGCTTGATCACGCTCATGCCATGCGCATCGCGACGCGTGTACCTTTGGTCGCGTTCCCGTTGCCGGCACCGCGATGAGCACCTACCACCTGCAGACCGTGTTCCGTCCCCGCTCCGTGGCCGTCGTCGGCGGCAGTCCGCGCGCGCGCTCGGCCGGCCGCGCGGTGGTACGCAACCTGCGCGAGGCCGGGTTCGCCGGCCAGATCGGCTGGGTCAACCCCCGCCATGCGCAGATCGACGGCCTGCGCACGGTCAAGCGGCTCAAGGACCTGCCCTGGGTGCCGGACCTGGTGGTGATCACCGCGCCGCCGGCGAAGGTGACGCAGGTGGTGGCGGCGGCGGCCGAGCTCGGCGTGGCCGCGGCCATCATCCTCACCGCCGGCCTGGGGCGCGGACCGGGCTCGCTGGCCGCGCAGGTGGAGGCCGCGGCGCGGCCGAAGGGCATGCGCGTGCTGGGGCCGCACTGCCTGGGGGTGATCGCGCCGCATGCGCGGCTCAACGCCTCCATCGCCGCGCGCACGCCGCTGGCCGGCGACCTGGCGCTGATCTCCGAGTCCAGCGCCGTCGCCGCGGCACTGGTGGAGTGGGGCGCGGCGCGCTCGATCGGCTTTTCCGCGGTGGTGTCGCTGGGCGATGCGCTGGACGTGGATTTCGGCGACCTGCTGGACCACTTCGCGGCCGACTACCGCACCCGCGCGATCCTGCTCTACGTCGACCAGATCAGCGACGCGCGCAAGTTCATGTCCGCGGCACGCGCCGCGGCGCGCGCCAAGCCGGTGGTGGTGGTCAAGTCGGGGCGCCAGCCGCGCACCGCCGATGCCCGCGCGGAGACCCATTCGCAGGCCCTGGCCGCATCCGATGCGGTCTACGGCGCGGCCTTCAACCGCGCCGGGCTGCTGCGGGTGGGCGCGCTGGACGAGCTGTTCACCGCGGCCGAGACGCTGGGCCGGCGGGGCACGTTCCCGGGCCACCGGCTGGCGATCCTCAGCAACGGCGGCGGCATCGGCCGGTTGGCGGTGGACCAGCTGCAGGCGCTCGGCGGCACCCTGGCGACGCTGTCGCCGGCAACCGTCGACCGCCTGGACCGCGCGCTGTCGCAGGGCTGGTCGCGCGACAACCCGGTGGACATCGTGGTCGACGCCGGCGGCGAGCGCTACGCCGCGGCGGTGGAGGCGCTGCTGGCCGACGACGGCAACGATGCGCTGCTGGTGATCAACGTGCCGACCGCCTTCACTTCGTCGGTGGAGGCCGCCCAGGCGCTGACCCGGACCCTGGGCCAGTGCCCGCACCCGCTCCGCGACAAGCCGGTGTTCGCGGTCTGGCTGGGCAACGACGAGCAGGCCACCGCCACCCTCAACACCGCGCGGGTGCCGACCTATCCGAGCGAGGCCGAGGCGGTGCGCGGCTTCCAGCACCTGGTGCGCTACCGCAAGGCGCAGGCGGCGCTGATGGAGACGCCGCCGAGCCTGCCGGCCGATTTCGTGGTCGATGCGCGCGCCGCGCGCGCGCTGGTCGACGCGGCGCTGGCCAAGGGCCAGCAGTGGCTGGACCCGGTGGCCACGCATGCGCTGCTGGAGGCCTACGGCATTCCCTCGCTGGCGGTGATGGTCGCGCGCGACCCGCAGGAGGCGATGGAACTGGCGCAGCCGCTGCTCGAGCAGGGCGCGACGGTGGCGGTGAAGGTGCTCTCGCCGGACATCCCGCACAAGTCCGACGTCGATGGCGTGCGTCTGAACCTGGGTACCCTGCAGGCGGTGCAGCAGGCGGCGGCCTCGATCCTCGAGCGCGCACGCACGCTGCGGCCGCAGGCGCGTCTGGACGGCCTGCTGGTGCAGCCGACCCTGGTGCGGCCCAAGGCGCGCGAGCTTATCGCCGGGATCGCCGACGACCCGGTGTTCGGCCCGGTACTGGTGTTCGGCCGTGGCGGCACCGCGGTGGAGGTGATCGACGACAAGACCCTGGCGCTGCCGCCCCTGGACCTGCGCCTGGCGCACGAAGTGATCGGCCGTACCCGGGTATCGCGCATCCTCGCCGCCTACGGCGACGTGCCGGCCGCCGACGTCCGCGCGGTGGCGCTGGTGCTGGTCAAGCTGGCGCAGCTGGCCGCGGACATCCCGGAGATCCGCGGCCTGGACCTCAACCCCCTGCTGGCCGATGCCGGTGGCGTGATGGCGCTGGACGCGCGCATCGCCATCGCCCCGGCGCGGCGGCTGCACAAGGGCCGTGGCCACCCGCGCTTCGCGATCTTTCCCTATCCCACCGAATGGGAACGCCGCATCGCCCTGGCCGACGGCGGCACGGCCTTCGTGCGCCCGGTACGCCCGGAGGACGACGCGCTGTTCCGCGCCTTCTTCGCGCGCGTCAGCGACGACGACCTGCGGCTGCGCTTCTTCCAGTCGGTCCGCCACTTCAGCCATGAGTTCATCGCCCGCCTGACCCAGCTCGACTACGCGCGCTCGATCGCGCTGGTGGCGATCGATCCGCCGACCGGCGAAATGCTCGGGGCGGTGCGCCTGCATGCCGACGCCGACTACGACCGCGGCGAGTACGGCATCCTGATCCGCTCCGACCTCAAGGGCCACGGGATCGGCTGGAAGCTGATGCAGATCATGATCGAGTACGCGCGCTGGCAGGGCCTGAACGTGGTCGAGGGCCAGGTGCTGCGCGAGAACAGCACCATGCTGGCGATGTGCCGGACGCTGGGCTTCAAGGTCCGCTCCGACGTCGACGATCCCAGTCTCATGCATGTCACCCTGCCGGTGCGGACCGCGACCCCGGCCTGACCCGTGCGCGGGCAGCCCCGCGCGATCCACGGCCCGGCGGTACCCGAAGCCGGCGTGCGGCGCGACAATGGCGGCATGGACGCCACCACCGCCGGGCACGCACCCGGCAAGATCCCGCTGCTGCTGTTGCCCGGGCTGCTCAACGATGCCGAACTGTGGCGCGCGCAGCTGGCCGACCTGTCCGACATCGCCGACTGCACGGTCGGCGACCAGACCCGCGGCCACACCCTGCGGGCGGTGGCCGAGGACGTGCTGGCGCAGGCGCCGCCACGGTTCGCACTGGCCGGGTTCTCGCTCGGCGGTTTCGTCGCCCAGCAGATCCTGCGCATCGCGCCCGGGCGCGTACGGCGGCTGGCGCTGGTCGGCAGTTCGATGCATGCCGATTCGCCGGAGCGGGCGGCGCAGCGCCGCGCGCAGCGGGCCAGCGTGCGCCTGCCCGGCAGGTTCCATGGGTTCGGCGACACGCTGATGCGCAGCTACATCGATGCCTCGCGGCTGGGCGACCACGGGCTGGTGCAGCGCGTGCGTGCCATGACCGCGCGCCTGGGCGCGGAGGTGTTCCTGCGGCAGAGCGCGCTGGAGCGGGTGGAGGGGCGCGACGTGCTCGCCGGCTACCGCGATCCGCTGCTGATCGTGTGCGGGGCCAACGACCGCATCACCCCGCCGGCGGTGAGCGAGGAGATGCACGCGCTGGTGCCGCAGTCGCGGCTGGTGGTGATCCCCGCCTGCGGGCACCTGGCGCCGATGGAGAAGCCGGAGGCGGTGAGTGCCGCCCTGCGCGGCTGGCTGCTGGCGGCGGACTGAGGCGCGCGCCGCTCAGTGCAGCGCGCGCGCCTGTCCGGCGTGCTGCCAGGCATGGCGCACCAGCCAGCGTGCTTCGTCCCACGCTACCGCCAGGCCCGGCGCGCGCCGGTGGTAGCTGTCCTGAAGCACGCGGTAGCGCTGCTCCTCGCTGGCATCGGGCCAGGCGCGGTAGACCTCCAGGCCCATCCGCAGCAGGTGCCGGTACTGGTCGAAGTCGTGGTGGCCGAGCCGGCCGATGGCGTGCACGGCGCGCCAGTACTCGAGCTCGGCATCCAGGTCGAAGCCGTGCGGGTCGTCGGGATGCGGATGCGGCATGAGCGGTCTCCGGTCGCGGGCGGGTCCCTGCGAGGGCGATGCTACGGCCGGGGCGGCGCGGGATTCAACCCGCGCCGCATTCAGGCGGATTCGGCGCTGGCGGCGTCGAGCTGGGCCACGTCCTGCGGCGACAGCGCCAGTCGGGCCGCGGCCAGCACCTCGTGCAGCTGCTCCACGCCGGTGGCGCTGACGATGGGCGCGGTGATCCCGGGCCGTGCGATCAGCCAGGCCAGCGCCACCTGCGCGGGGGTGGCGCGGTGGGTGGCGGCGACATCGTCGAGCGCGTCGAGAATGCGCTGCCCGCGCGGATTGAGGTACTGCGCGACCACCTTGGCGCCGCGCGCGCCGCTCTTGCCGGCATCCTCGGCGCTGCGGTACTTGCCGCTGAGGAAGCCGCTGGCCAGCGCGTAGTAGCCGATCACGCCGAGCCCCTGCTCCCGTGCCAGCGGTTCGAGTCCGGTTTCGTAGCCGGCGCGGTCGTAGAGGTTGTACTCCGGCTGCAGGCTCTCGTAGCGCGGCAGGTGGTAGTCGGCCGACACCTTCAAGGCATCGCGCAGGCGCGCGGCGCGGTAGTTGGAGGCGCCGATGGCGCGCACCTTGCCGGCGTCGATCAGGCGCGCGAAGGCGCCGAGGGTCTCTTCCAGCGGCACCGATTCATCGTCTTCGTGGGCCTGGTAGAGGTCGACCACGTCGGTCTGCAGGCGGCGCAGCGAATCGTCGATGGCCGCGTCGATGTTGGCCGCCGACAGCCCAGGGCGGTCGGCCCACTTGGCCACCTTGGTGGCGACCACCACCTGGCTGCGCTTGCCGCTGTGCCTGAGCCAGCGGCCGATGATGGTCTCCGACTCGCCGCCCTGGTTGCCGGGCACCCAGGCCGGGTAGACGTCGGCGGTGTCGATCAGGTTGAAGCCGGCCTCGACGAACGCGTCGAGCAGGGTGAACGCGGTCTTCTCGTCCACGCTCCAGCCGAAAACGTTGCCACCGAAGGCGATGGGGCCGACCTGCAGGCCGGAACGGCCGAGTTCGCGGAATCGGGTCATGCGCACCTCCTTGTCATCCGGCCCTACAGCATAGACGCCGGGTGTGTCGGTTCCGTAGCAGGGAGGTGAAAACAGCGTTGCGCATCACATCCCGCCTGGGCCGCGGCCCACCGGCCGGCGGTCGCCGGCGCGCATGCTAGGCTCGCCGCACACCAGCCATGGAGCCTGCCATGAAGATCACCGCCCACTGGGCCGCCTGCCTGCTGTTCGCCGCGCTGCCGGCTTCCGCACGGCCGGCCACGGCGCCCGCATCGCCCGCCGGCACCGACGCGCTGCAGGCGGTGGTCGCAGGCGACTGGCGCAGCGCCGCGAACGTCGCCCGCGACCGCTACCGGCATCCCGTGCAGACACTGGCGTTCTTCGGCCTGCGGCCCGACCAGACGGTGATCGAGATCACCCCGGGTGGCGGCTGGTACGCCGAGATCCTCGCGCCGTACCTGCGCGGCCAGGGGCGCTACGTGGCGGCGGTGGTCGACCCGGACGCGCTGCCGCCCGGCGGCGGTCGTGACTACCAGCAGCGCGCCCGCGCCGGGCTGCAGACGCTCTTCGCCGATGCGCCGGCGCTGTTCGACCAGGCGGTCACGGTCGCCTACGACCCGGCGGCACCGGTCCTGGGCGCGCCGGATTCGGCCGATGCGGTGCTGACCTTCCGCAACGTCCACAACTGGCGCGCCAGCGGCCAGGCCGAGGGCCTGTTCCGTGCCTTCTTCGCCGTGCTCCGGCCCGGCGGCGTCCTCGGCGTGGTCGAACACCGTGCCAAGGCCGACGTCCCGGCCGACGACAAGAGCGGCTATGTCGGCCAGGCGCAGGTGATCGCGCTGGCCGAGGCGGCCGGTTTCCGGCTCGCGGAGAGCAGCGAGGTCAACGCCAATCCGCGCGATGCCAGGGAGCATCCCAACGGGGTGTGGACGCTGCCACCGTCCAACAACCACGACGCTGTCGACGCCGCGCGCTACCAGGCCATCGGCGAGAGCGACCGGATGACGCTGCGCTTCGTGAAGCCGGGCCGGAGCTGAGCCGGCGGGGCCTGCCGGGCGGCTGCCCGCCCGCGGCCGCCCCTGTGTCCGTTTTCCCGTAGGCCGCCATGCTGATCGCCTTCAACAAGCCCTTCAACGTCCTGTGCCAGTTCACCGACCGCAGCCAGCCGCCCCGCGCGACGCTGGCCGGTTTCGGGTTGCCGAAAGGGGTCTACGCGGCCGGCCGCCTGGACTACGACAGCGAAGGACTGCTGCTGCTCACCGACGACGGTGGCCTGGCGCACCGCTTGACCGATCCGCGGCACAAGCAGGACAAGACCTACTGGGCGCAGGTCGAGGGCACGCCCACCGCGGACCGGCTGCAGGCGCTGCGCGAGGGCGTGCAGCTCAACGATGGACCGACCCTGCCGGCGCGGGTGCAGCTGCTGCAGGCGCCGCCGGCGCTGTGGCCGCGCGATCCGCCGGTGCGTTTCCGCAAGACCGTGCCGGATGCCTGGCTGGCGCTCACCCTGCGCGAGGGCCGCAACCGCCAGGTGCGGCGGATGACCGCGGCGGTCGGCCTGCCGACGCTGCGGCTGGTGCGTGCGGCCATGGGCACGCATGCGCTGGAGGGCCTGCAGCCGGGGCAGTGGCGGATGCTGGATGCACACCGCGCACCGGCCTGAGCCGGTGCGGGCCCGCGCGCGGGTGCCGGGCCGGCGCAGGAGGCGCGCGGCGTGTCAGGTATCGCTGCCGATATCGCTGGTTTCGTCCACCACCGACGGCGATGCCCGGCGGCGCTGGGCGATCTGCTGCGAACGGGCCTCGATGGCGGCGTTGTCGCGCTTGTTCTTGCGGTAGACCGCGTAGCCGATCAGGCCCAAGCCGACCGCGGCCACGGCGAGGGTCGCGGTCGGGTTGCGGCGTGCCACCCGGCCCACGGCCCGGCCGCCGGTCTTCATCGCGCCGATCGCGGCACCGGCCTTGAGCCATTCGGCCGCGTTCGAGCCGCCGCTCTTGAGGCTGTCGCCGGCATGGCCGGCCAGTTCCATGGCCCGCTCCAGGGCCGATCCGGTGATGTCGCTGAACTTGCTCATGGGGGAGTCCTCGAAGGTTCGCAGGGGCAGGCCCGCAGTGTCGCGGGGGCGGCGTGCAGGGAATGTTAGCCGGGAACCGACCCGCCATTGCCGGAGCGGTCCAGGCCGCGGTCTTCCGCGGCCCCGGCAATCGCGATGCTGCGTAGCGCCGGGCCGTGCCCGGCGGGGCCTTCCCGGCAAAACCCCAGCGGGGCGGGGCCCCGCTCTACAGGAGGTTGCGTTGCAGGGGGTGTCCAGCCGCACCGCGCGGGTGTGTGCGGCGAGGGCAATCGCGATGCTGCGTAGCGCCGGGCCGTGCCCGGCGGGGCCTTCCCGGCAAGACCCCCCAGCGGGGCGGGGCCCCGCTCTACACGGGATTGCGCTGGAAGGGGCGTCCAGCCGCACCGCGCGGGCGTGTGCGGCGAGGGCAATCGCGATGCTCCGTAGCGCCGGGCCATGCCCGGCGGGGCCTTCCCGGCAAGACCCCCGGCGGGGCGGGGCCCCTCTCTACACGGGATTGCGCTGGAAGGGGCGTCCAGCTGCACCGCGCGGGCGTGTGCGGCGAGGGCAATCGCGATGCTCCGTAGCGCCGGGCCATGCCCGGCGGGGCCTTCCCGGCAAGACCCCCAGCGGGGCGGGGCCCCGCTCTACAGGGGCTTGCGCTGCAAGGGGCGTCCAGCTGCACCGCGCGGGCGTGTGCGGCGAGGGCAATCGCGATGCTCCATAGCGCCGAGCCATGCCCGGCGGGGCCTTCCCGGTAAGACCCCTAGCGGGGCGGGGCCCCGCTCTACAGGGGGTCGCGCTGCAAGGGGCGTCCGGTCGCAGTCCCGCCATGTGTCACCGTCGCCACGGGAGATGATCCTTCACGTCCCGCGCGGTTTTGCGCGATGTGTGGCGGTCGCGCTCCAGGGATCGTCGGGCCGCGCCGGGCATGAGTCCGCAGTCCGGTCGTCTTTCACCGTCGCCACGGGAGATGATCCTTCACGTCCCGCGTGGTTTTGCGCGATGTGTCGCCGTTGCGCTCCAGGGGTCATCGGGCCACGGATGTCTGGGATACCTTCCCTTCATCTCCTTCTTCACCTCCGCATAGGTGTTCTGCCAGAAGCTGCGCAGGTCGCCGGTGACCTGCAGCGGTTTGCCGCCCGGGGAAAGCAGGTGCAGCAACAGCGGCACGCGGCCGTCGGCGATGCGCGGGGTGTCGGCCAGGCCGAACAGTTCCTGCAGCTTCACCGCGAGCACCGGCGGGCGCGGGGTGCTGCCGTCGTCGTCCATGGCGTAGGTGATGGTGCGGTCGATGCCGGAAGGCACGCTGATGCGCACCGGTGCGTAGCGGTCCAGTTGCTGGCGGGCGGTCCAGTCGATGCCGGAGCGCAGGGCATCGCCGAGTGCCTGTTCGTCGAGGGCGTCGAGGCGGGTCCTGCCGGCAAACGCCGGCAGCAGCCAGTCGTCGAGCGAGGCGAGCAGGGCGGTGTCGGAGAGGTCGGGCAGGCCCAGTTCGGGCATCCAGTGGCGCAGGCCCTGCACGCGGTGGCGCCATTGCCGCAGGTTGCCGGTCCACGGCAGCGCGTCCAGGCCCAGTTCGCGGACCGCGTCGGTGAGTGCGCGCGCGGCCTGCGCCGGATCGACTCTCCCGGCCGGCCGGCTGTCCAGCACGATGTGCTCGAAGCCGGATTCGCGGCGTGCCTCCAGTGCGCGCCGTTCGCTGTTCCAGCGCACCACGTCGTGCTGGTGGAAGCGGTGCGGGAAATCGGTGCGCAGGCGCGCCTCGTCCACCGGCGCGGCGCGCAGCAGCAGTGCATCACGTGCGTCGTGGCGCAGCTCGCTGACCACCAGCCAGGGTTCGCCGCGCAGGTCGCTGGTGTCGAACAGACGCACGCTGCGGCCGTTGGCCAGTTGGTAGCGCAGCGGATCGGCGAGGTGGCGGGCGGCGATGCGGTCGGGAAAAGCGTGGGCGAGCAGGTCGCCCAGCTCGTGTGCTTCGATGTCGGCCGGTGGCGTGGCATCACAGCGCAGGCGTCGCCGCCACTGCCGGGCCGCGGCGTCGATGGCGGCCAAGGCGCTGCGGCTGGCGTCGTGTGGTGCGCGCCCGTTGCGGAATGCGGCCAGCGCCCGCCAGCGGGCGGCCAGGGCGTCGCCACCCTGGCGCAGCGGATCGCGTGCTTCCAGCAGGGCCGCCAGGTCGGCGGCGAGGGCCTGTTCGCGCGGGCCGGTCGCGGCGATCAGCATCGCCGCCAGCCGTGGGTGGGTGCCCAGCGCGAGCAGGCGCCGGCCGGTGCCGGTGATCGCGTTGCCGTCGAGCGCGCCGAGCCGCTGCAGCAGTTCGCGCGCGGCGGCCAGTGCGCCGGCCGGCGGTGGATCGACGAAGCGCAGGTCGTCGCTGCCCCATGCGGCCAGTTCCAGGGCCAGCGCGGCCAGCTCCACCTGCGCCATCTCGGGGCGCCGCTGCGGTTCCAGCCGTTGCGACTGCGGCCACAGCCGCAGCGCCCAGCCGGCGGCGACGCGGCCGGCGCGGCCGGCGCGCTGGTCCGCCGAGGCCTGCGAGATCGCCACCGCGTCCAGCCGCGAGAACCCGCTGTTGGGGTCGTAGCGCGGCTCGCGGGCCAGGCCGGCGTCGATCACCACGCGTACGCCGGGCAGGGTCACCGAGGATTCGGCGACGTTGGTGGCCAGCACCACGCGGCGGCGGCCGTCCGGATCGGGCTGCAGCACGCGCGACTGCTGCTCGACGGGGAGGTCGCCATGCAGCGCCAGGAGGTCGGTGTCGCCGGGAAGCAGCGGCTCCAGCGCCGCCCGCACGCGCGCGATCTCGCGCTGACCGGGCAGGAACACCAGCACGTCGCCGGGATGCGCCGCCAGTGCCTGTTCGACCGCACGTCGGGCCTGCGCTTCCAGCGCCTCGTCGCGGCGTGCCGGGAAGTGCCCGACCTGCACCGGGAAGCCGCGGCCTTCGCTGGACAGGCGCGGCGCGTCGAGGAACGTGGCCAGCCGCTCGCCGTCGAGGGTCGCCGACATCACCACGATGCGCAGGTCCTCGCGCAGCCCGGCTTGCACGTCCAGCGCCAGCGCCAGGCCGAGGTCGGCCGCCAGGTGGCGCTCGTGGAACTCGTCGAACAGCAGCGCGGCCACGCGGTCCCGTCCGTGTCCGCCAAGCTCGGGGTCGTCCTGCAGCATGCGGGTGAGGATGCCCTCGGTGACGACCTCGATGCGGGTGCGCGCGGAGACCTTGTTCTCGAAGCGGATGCGGTAGCCGACGGTCTCGCCGACCGGCTCGCCCAGCTGCCTGGCCATGTACTGCGCAGCGCTGCGCGCGGCGACCCGGCGCGGCTCCAGCATCACGATCCGCCCGCCCTGCAGCCACGGCGCGTCGAGCAGCGCCAGCGGCACCTGGGTGGTCTTGCCGGCGCCGGGCGGGGCTTCGAGCACCAGCCGCGGATGCGCGGCCAGGCTGTCGGCGATGGCCGGCAGCAGCGGGGAAATGGGGAACTCGGGACGTGCCATCGCGCAAGGATAAAGGTTCGCACCGGCATGACCGCCTACAATGCGCGCTTTCCGCTTCCGCACCACCGGCCAACAGCCATGCAACTGATCGACATCGGCGCCAACCTCACCCATGAATCGTTCGCACGCGACCTGGACGCGGTGCTGGAGCGCGCCCGTGCCGCCGGGGTGGCGCAGATGGTGGTGACCGGCGCCAGCCGCGAGCATTCGCCGATGGCGCTGGCGCTGGCGCGGCGCCATCCCGGCCTGCTGTATGCCACCGCCGGCGTGCACCCGCACCACGCGGTCGAGTACACCGACGAGTGCGACGCGGAGATGCGCGCGCTGCACGCGCACCCGGAAGTGGTGGCGGTGGGCGAGTGCGGGCTGGACTACAACCGCGATTTCTCCCCGCGCCCGGCACAGCGCCGGGCCTTCGAGCGCCAGCTGCAGATCGCCGCCGACCTTGCGGTGGATGGCGCGGGCAAGCCGCTGTTCCTGCACCAGCGCGATGCGCACGACGATTTCCTGGCGGTGATGAAGAACTTCGAGGGCCGGCTCGGCCCGGCGGTGGTGCACTGCTTCACCGCCGAGCGCCGCGAGCTGTTCGACTACCTGGACCGCGACTGGCACATCGGCATCACCGGCTGGCTGTGCGACGAGCGCCGCGGCGCGCACCTGCGCGAACTGGTGAAGCACATCCCGGCCGAGCGGCTGATGATCGAGACCGACGCGCCCTACTTGCTGCCGCGCACGCTGCGGCCGCTGCCCAAGGACCGCCGCAACGAACCGGCGTTCCTGCCGCACATCGTCGAGGAGCTGGCGCGCGACCGTGGCGAGGACGTGGCGCGGACCGCGGCCAACGCCACCGCGACCACGCGGCGCTTCTTCGGGCTGCCGGTTCCCGGCGCCTGAGCCGCCGGCGTCAGCGACCGTCCAGCGGCGGGAACACCACCGTGGCCCGCACCCCGCCGGCCGGTGAGCGCGCCAGCCGGAAGAGCGCGCCGTGCAGGTTGGCGATCTCGCTGACGATGGACAGCCCCAGGCCGCAGCCGTCGCCCTGCGTGTCCAGCCGGTAGAAGCGTTCCAGCACCCGGTCGTGCTCGTCGGCGGGAATGCCGGGGCCGTCGTCGTCCACGTACAGGGTCAGGGGCGAGGGCGACAGGCTCAGGGTCACCTGGCCGTCGCGGCGCCCGTAGCGCAGCGCGTTGTCGATCAGGTTGCCGACCATTTCCCGCAGCAGCTGCGCCTCGCCGAGCAGCTGCAGGCCCTGTTCGGGTCCGTCGTAGCCCAGGTCGGTGCCCTGGGCGATGGCGCGGTCGGCATGCCGTTCCAGGGTGTCGCGGCACAACTGAGCCAGGTCCAGCGGGCGCAGCTGCACGCTGCCGCTGCCGGCGGTCTCGGAGCGGTTGAGCATCAGGATCTGGTGGGTGAGGTGGTGCAGCCGGGTCAGGCCGTCGAGCACAGCACCGAGCGCGGCCTGGCGCGCGTCCGGATCGGTCTCGCGCAGGGCGCTGTCCAGGCGCACCTGCAGCGCCGCCAGGGGGGTGCGCAGCTGGTGCGCGGCATTGGCGACGAAGCGCTGCTGCTGCTGCTGGGTGGCGGCGAGGCGGCCGATCAGGGTGTTGATGGCGTCCAGCGCCGGCTGCAGCTCGCGCGGGCTGTCGCCGTGCAGCGGCAGCGGCCGCAGCGGGTGCACGTCGAAGGCCGCCAGCCGCTGCGTGGCACGGTTGACGTTGCCGGCCACCGCCGCGGTGCCCCAGCGCAGCGCGACCGCCGCCAGCAGCAGCACCAGCGCCTGCAGCGGCAGGCTGGAGAGCAGCAGCCGCTGTTCCAGCCGATGGCGCTTGATCCGGGTCTCCGACACCCGCACCCGCACCGGCTGCGCGGCGCCGGGGACCGGCACCGCGACCTGCACCGCCCGCACCGGCTGGCCGTCCACGTCGGTGTCGTAGTACACCGGGCCGTCGCCGCCGGCCTGCGCCGGAGCCGGAATGGGGTGGTCGCCGAACAGGGTGCGGGCGCCGTCCACCACCTGGCCCTGGACCTGGTCCACGGTATCCCAGCGGAACATCCGCGCGGTGGCGTCGGTCATGGCGATGGCGGTCTCGCCCTCGTGCACGTACAGCAGCTGCGCCAGCGACATCGCCGAATCCCACAGCCAGCGGTCGTAGACCTGCCCGGCGTAATGCCGCGCCAGGGCATAGGAGGCGACCGCGCTGGCCAGCAGCAGCAGCAGCAGCGGCAGCCACAGCCGGCGCAGCAGCAGCGAGCGCAGGCTGTGGCTGCCGTCGCCTGCGTGCCCGCCGCGACGGCGCCACGGTGCGGGACTCACGCGGTGGCCTCGATCCGGTAGCCCAGGCCGCGCAGCATGCGGATGCCGACACCGGCGCCGGCGTCGCCGAGCTTGCGCCGCAGGCGGCTCAGGTGGACCTCGATCACCGACAGGCTGGCGTCGGCGTCCCAGTTGTAGACGGCATCGAACAGGCGCTGCTTGGACACCACGCGGCCGGGCTGTTGCATCAGGATCTCGATCAGCGCCAGCTCGCGGGCGGTCAGTTCCAGCGGGGTGCCGTCGTCGCGCCGCAGTTCGCGGATGCCGGCGTCGAACACCAGACGGCCGATGCTCTGCAGCTGGGCCGCGGGGCCGCGGCGACGCGCCAGGGCCCGCACCCGCGCCTCCAGCTCGCCCAGCGCGAAGGGTTTGGGCAGGTAGTCGTCGGCGCCCGAATCCAGGCCGCGGATGCGGTCTTCCACGCCGTCGCGCGCGGTGAGGATCAGCACCGGCCGGTCCATGCCGCTGCGGCGCAGCTGCGCCAGCAGGTCCAGGCCGTCGCCGTCGGGCAGCCCCAGGTCGAGGATCAGCAGGTCGTAGTCCACGGCGTCCAGCGCCGCCGGCACCAGCTGGCCGCGGTCCAGGTGGTCGCAGGCGTGGCCGCCCTGGGCCAGCGCGCCGAGCAGGCCCTCGGCGAGTTTGCGGTCGTCTTCGATCAGCAGGATGCGCATTGCAAGCTTCGTGCAAGGGTCGGGCAAGTTTCCCGAAAGTGCCCCACCTTACCGTGGCGGCAATGAATGCCAAGCCGTCCGTATCGATGCACGGCGCCGTGGTGTCGTCCCGCTGTCCGGCGCGTTCCGCCGGCCGCGCCGGGGCGTTGCCGGCGCGTGCCACCGCTGTCCGCCTGCCACGGCGCAGCGCCTGCCTGGCGCTGCTGCTGGCGCTGCCCTGGCTGCCGGGCAGGGCCCCGGCGATGACCCTGGCCGAGGCCGAGGCCGCGCTGCACGGGAACAATGCCGACATCCTCGCCGCGCGGATCGAACTGCGCGGCGCCGAGGGCGACCTGTTCGACGCCGCGCGGCGTCCGGCCGCGGAACTGAGCGTGGGCAGCAGCAAGATCAGCCGCCAGGAGGGCGTGGGCGGTGGCCGCTGGAAGGACAAGCGGGTGGACAGCACGCTGGGCGTGGAGTGGACCTGGGAGCGTGGCGGCAAGCGCCGGCTGCGGGTGGAAGGCGCCCGGGCCCGCGGCGATGCGGCGCGGCTGGACCTGCTGGACCAGCGCAGCGCGCAGGTGCTGGCGCTGCACGAGGCCTACTTCGGCCTGAAGGCCGCGCAGCAGGCGCTGCAGATGGCCGAGGACAACCGCGACGAAGCGGCGCGGGCGCTGGCCGCCGCCGAGCGCGCGCTGGCCACCGGTGCGATCGCGCCGATCGAACGCAACCGCCTGGCGGTGGAGGCGATGAAGGCCGAGGCCGAGGCGCGCGGGCAGCGGTTGGAATGGCAGGACGCGCAGATCGGGCTGGCGCTGCTGATCGGGCACGTGGACGCGCCGGAGCGCTTGCAGGCCGAGGATCCCTGGCCGGCGGCCGGCACGCCGGCACCGCTGCCGGACGGTTTCGATCCGGCGCTGCGCGCCGACCTGCAGGCGGTGGCCGCGCGGGTGCGGGCGGCCGATGCCGAGCGCCGCCTGGTGCGCAGCCAGGGCCGCCGCGACGTCCAGCTCGGGCTGGAGCTGGAGCGCGAGCCGGACGATATCGGCGGTGTCACCCTCGGGTTCTCGGTCAGCGTGCCGCTGGTCGGCGCCCGCCACTACCGTGGCCAGGTCCAGCGGGCCGAGGCCGACTACGACGCGGCCGTGCTGGCGCAGCGCGAGGCCGACCGCCAGGTGCGCGCGCAGGTGCGCCAGGCCGGTGGCCAGCTGGAGGCGGCCGGGCTCCAGGTCCAGCACTACGAACAACGGATCGCGCCGGCCGCGCGCCAGGCCCTGGACGGCATGGAGCTGGCCTATCGGCGCGGCGCCGCCAGCCTCACCGACCTGCTCGATGCGCGCCGCACCTGGCGCGAGGCCGAGCACGAACGCGTGCAGGCGCAGCTGGAGCACGCCGTGGCACGGGCGCGCTGGCAGGCGCTGCTCACGCTTCCCTCCCTGCAAGGATCCTGATGCCGATGAGTCGCATGGTTCTGACTGGCCCGGCGCGTGGCGTCCGGCTTTCCCCGCTGTTGCTGGCCGCGCTGCTCGCGGCCTGCGGCCACGGCCCGTCCGACGCGCCGGTGGACGCGCCGCAGGTGGACCGGGACAGCATCCGTTTCGCCCCCGACAGCCCGCAGCTGCAGGTGCTGCGCAGCGTCGCCGCCGAGGCCGCCGGCACCCGCCAGGTGCCGCTGCCGGCACGGCTGACGTGGGACGACACCCGCACCGCCTACCTGCGTGCGCCGCTGGCCGGGCAGGTGGCGCAGCTGGTGGCCGCCCCCGGGCAGCCGGTACGCGCCGGGCAGACCCTGGCCTGGATCAGTTCGCCGGAGTTCGGCCAGCTGCAGGCCGAGGGTGCGCGCGGCGAGGCCGAGCTGCGCCAGGCGCGGCAGGAGCTGGCGCGGGTCCGTGAGCTGCACGAGGCCGGCATCGCCTCCGGGCGCGAGCTGGACGAGGCCGAGGCCGGCTTCGCCGCCAGCCGCGCCGAACAGGCGCGTACGCACTCGCTGGCGCAGGCGTTGGGCAACGGCGGCCGCGTCGACCAGCGCCTGCCGCTGCGCACGCCGCTGGACGGGATCCTGGTGGAGCGCAACATCAGCCCCGGCATGAGCGTGTCGGCGGAGAGCGAACAGCCGCTGGCGGTGGTCAGCGACCCGGACCACTTGTGGCTGCTGCTGGACGTGCCCGAGCACCTGGCCGGACAGGTGCGCGCCGGCCAGGAGGTGCGCATCGAGGACGCCGGCGGCCAGCCGCGGCAGGTGCCGCTGCAGCATGTGGCCGACTACGTGGACCGCGAGACCCGGGTGGTGCAGGCGCGGGCGGTGCTGGACAACAGCGGCCGCCGCTTCAAGGCCGGGCAGTACCTGCGCGCGACCCTGGCCCTGCCGCTGCCGCAGGGCGTGGCGGTGCCGGTATCCGCGGTGCTGCTGATCGACAACCGCGCGCTGGTGTTCGTCGACGAGGGCGAGGGCCGCTACCGGCGCCAGCCGGTGCGCAGCGAGGACATCGGCGATGGCCGTGCCTGGGTGCATGACGGCCTGCGCGCCGGGCAGCGGGTGGTGGTCGACGGCGGCCTGCTGCTGCAGCAGCTGCTGGACCAGCCCCGGTCCGGAAACGACGGCAGCACGCAGGCCGCGCCATGATCGATCGCCTGGTTGCCTGGTGCCTGCGCCAGCCGGTGATGGTGATGCTGGCGCTGCTGCTGTTCGTCGGCAGCTCGCTGATCGCCTTCCGCGAGCTGCCGGTGGAGGCGTTCCCCGACGTGTCGGATACCCAGGTCACGGTGGTCTCGCTGTACCCGGGACGCGCGGCCGAGGAGGTGGAGCGCGAGGTCACCATGCCGCTGGAGGTGGCGCTGGCCGGCATTCCGCATTCGGTGCGGGTGTTCTCGCATACCCAGTTCGGGCTGTCGATGGTGATCCTGACCTTCGACGACGGCGCCGACGACTATTTCGCCCGCGCGCAGGTGCTCGAGCGGCTGCAGGACGTGGACCTGCCCGACGGCGTGCAGCCGGGCATCGAGCCGATGAGCTCGGCGGTCGGCGAGATCTACCGCTACGTGCTGCGCGGCGACCATCTGGATTCCACCGAGCTGCGCACCCTGCAGGAATGGGTCATGGCGCGGCAGCTGCGTACGGTGCCCGGGGTCGCCGACGTGGTCGGCTTCGGCGGCTGGCTGCGCACCTTCCAGGTGCAGCCGGACCTGAACCGGCTGCGCGACCGCGGGGTGAGCCTGGAGGCGTTCGCACAGGCGCTGGAGGAGGGCAGCTCCAACGCCGGCGGCGGCTACGTCGAGAAGGGCCAGCAGCAGTACCTGATCCGTGGCGTCGGCCTGCTGCGCTCGCCGGAGGACATCGGCCGCATCGTGGTGGCCGAGCGCGCCGGCGCGCCGGTGCTGGTGCGCGACCTGGCCACGGTGGCCGACACCGGCCTGCCGCGGCAGGGCCTGGTCGGCCACGACGGCAACGACGATGCCGTGTTCGGCATGGTGCTGATGCGCAAGGGCGAGAACCCGTCCAAGGTGCTGGACGCGCTGCATGCGCGCATCGCCGAGATCTCCCGCGACCAGCTGCCGGCCGGGGTCAGCATCGAGCCGTTCTACGACCGCTCGTGGCTGGTATCGACCACCCTGCGCACGGTGTTCGGCAACCTGGTGGAAGGCGCGGTGCTGGTGTTCCTGGTGCTGTGGCTGTTCCTGTACAACCCGCGCGCGGCGCTGATCGTGGCCGCGATGATGCCGTTGGCGCTGCTGTCGACCTTCCTCGGCCTGACCTTGTGGGGAGTGCCGGCCAACCTGCTGTCGCTGGGGGCGATGGACTTCGGCATCATCATCGACGGCGCGGTGATCGTCACCGAGCACATCGTGGCGCGGCTGGCGCTGCTGCCGCCGGGCAGCGACCGCCGGCGCACGTTCGATACGGTGCTCTCGGCGACCCGCGAGGTGGGCCGGCCGACGTTCTTCTCGATGCTGATCATCATCGCCGCGCACATCCCGATCTTCACCCTGCAGCGCCACGAGGGCCGCATGTTCGCGCCGATGGCCTATTCGGTCACCTCGGCGCTGGTCGGGGCGCTGATCCTGGCGCTGACCCTGGTGCCGCTGCTGTGCTACTGGTGGCTGGGGCGCGGCCGCCCGCCGCGCGCGGACAACCCGCTGATGCGGCGCCTGAGCGGCGGCTACCGGCCGGTGCTGGAACGTGCCTTGGCGCGGCCCAGGGCGGTGGCGCTGAGCGCGCTGGCGATCCTCGCGGTGACCCTGGCGCTGGGCACGCGGCTGGGCAGCGAGTTCCTGCCGGAACTGGACGAAGGCTCGATCTGGCTGACCGCCACGCTCGACCCCAGCACCAGCCTGAGCGAGGCCCAGGCCCAGTCGCGGCGCATCCGCGACCTGGTCGGGCAGATGCCGGAAGTGTCCACGGTGGTCGCGCAGCTGGGGCGCCCGGAAGACGGCTCGGACGCCAAGGGCGCCAACCAGATCGAGGCGCTGGTGGCGCTGAAGCCGGAAAAGGAATGGACCAGCGGCCTGGACAAGGCGCAGCTGGTGGCGCGGATGCAGCGGACCCTGGAACAGCGCATTCCCGGGCCGGAGTTCTCGATCTCGCAGCCGGTGCGCGACAACATCCTGGAGAGCATCTCCCAGATCAAGGGCCAGATCGTCATCAAGATCAGCGGCGAGGACCTCGACCAGCTCAACACCCAGGCCCAGCTGGTGCTGGCGCAGGTGCGCGACGTGGAGGGCGTGGAGAGCGCCTTCATCGACCGCGACGGCAGCCTGCCGCAGCTGCGCATCGACATCGACCGCGAGCGCGCGGCGCGCTACGGCTTGAGCGTCAAGGCCATCGACACGGTGATCGAGACCGCCCTGGGCGGACGCGAGGTCGGCGAGCTGTGGCAGGGCGAGCGGCGCTTCCCGGTGACCCTGCGGCTGGCCGATGGCGACCGCGAACTGCAGCGGCTCGCGCAGGTGCCGGTGGACATCGGCGAGGGCCGCACCGTCACCCTCGGCGACGTGGCCGACTTCGGCATGGCCAGTGGCGCGATCAACATCTCCCGCGACAACGGCCAGCGGGTGAAGGCGATCAGCGTGTTCATCGCCGGCCGCGACATGGGCAGCGTGGTCGCCGACATGCGCCAGCGCGTGGACGCCACGCTGCAGCTGCCGCAGGGCTACGGGGTCAGCTGGTCGGGCGAGTTCGAGAACCAGCAGCGGGCGATGCAGCGCCTCGGCTGGGTGGTGCCGCTGTCGGTGCTGATCATCTTCGTGCTGCTGTTCGATGCCTTCAAGGACGTCACCAGTGCCGCGCTGATCCTGGCCAACGTGCCGTTCGCGATGATCGGCGGCATCCTCGCGCTGCTGCTGACCGGCATCCCGCTGTCGGTGTCGGCGGCGATCGGCTTCATCGCCCTGTTCGGGCAGGCGGTGCTGAACGGCGTGGTGATGCTCAGCCGCTTCGGCCAGCTGCGCGAGCAGGGGCTGTCGCTGTACGAATCGGTGGTCCAGGGCTCGCTGCAGCGCCTGCGCACGGTGTTGATGACCGCGCTGCTGGCGATGTTCGGCCTGCTGCCGATGGCGACCTCGCACGCCATCGGCGCGGAGACCCAGAAGCCGCTGGCGGTGGTGGTGATCGGCGGGTTGATCTCGGCGATGCTGCTGACCCTGGTGGTGCTGCCGGCGCTGTACTACTGGGTGCACGCCCGCCGCGAGCGGCGCCAGGCCGCGGCCGCCTGACGGGCAGGCGGCCTCCACCGGAGGCGGCCTGCCCGGGCGCGCTCAGCGCTTGACCAGCTCCACCCGCCGGTTGCGGGCACGGCCCGGTTCGTCGGCGTTGTCGGCCACCGGCCGGTCGGCACCGAAGCCGGCGGCCTGCAGGCGCCCGGCGTCGATGCCCTTGCCGGCCAGCGCGGCGACCACCGCACGCGCGCGCGCTTCGGAGAGCGCGCGGTTGTGCGCGGCATCGCCGGTGCCGTCGGTATGCCCTTCGACGGCAAGCTGCAGCGCCGGATCGCCCTGCAGCAGGTCGAGCACCTGCGCCAGCTGCGGTTCGGAGGCGGGCAGGATCTCGGCGCGATCGGTGGCGAAGTTGACCTGGATGGCCACGCGCCCGTCGCTGTCGAGCGCCTGCTTCAGGTCCGCGGCCGGCAGCAGCGCGGCGGTCTGCACGAAGCCGCTGCGTTCGGCCACCACCCAGCCGGCGCTGAGGTACTGCAGGCGCGCGTGCACCCAGACCTCGCGGCCGTCGGGCAGCGCGGCGCGGTAGACCAGGAGGTCGTGGTCATGCCAGTTGTAGCCGGCGGCATCGCCGTAGGCCGCCTGCAGGGTCTGCGGCAGGGCCTCGGCTTGGTCGCGGGGGATGCGCCCCTCGAACACCTTGTGGCCGCCGGCCGCGGCCATCATCGCCTCCAGGTTGCGGCGCACCTCGTGCATCGAGTGCTCGCGCTCGCCCTTGTCGAAGTCGATGGCCCAGGTGCGGCCCTCGACCTGTTCGAAACGCTCGCCGGTCCAGAACGGGAAGCGGTCGAAGTCGCGCTGCCGGGGCGCGTTGCGCTCGCGGTAGCCGGCCGGCAGCGACAGGTGCGGGAACTCGGCCGACCACGACGCGCTGGCCTGGAACGGTTGCTGCTCCAGCACCACCAGCCCGGCGCCGTTGCCATCCATCGCCAGCTGCAGCCAGACCGTGCGCTGCGCCTGGCGCACCACGTACACCGCGGTCGGCGCGTCGCGGTCCAGGTTCACCGCATCGATGAAGCCACCGCCGATCTCGCCCTCCAGCTGCGGGCCGTAGTAGATGTCGCGGTGCAGCGGACCTTCGAACACCTTCCGCCCGCCGGCGGCGTCCACCAGGCTCTCCAGGTTGCGCTGCAGTTCCAGCGCGGAGAAATCCTTGCCGCCCTCGGTGGCGATGCGCGCCGACCAGGTCGGTCCCTCCGCCCAGTGCACGCCCTCGCCGAGGCGGAACGGGAAGCGCGCCCAGGCACGGAGCTGCGGCGGGTTCAGCGGGACATAGCCCTGCGGCAGGCCGAAGAACGGCAGCGCGCCGAGCGGGGCATGGCTGAGCGGCAGGCGCTCCAGGTCGAAGGGCAGCAACGCCACGGGGTGGCCGTCGCGGTCGTCGATGGCGTCCACCGGACGGTGTGGCGGCTGCGGCCCGGCGTCGGCCAGAGGGTCGCCACCGGCCGCCGCGTCGGCCGGGTCCGCCGGCGCTGCAGCGGCCTGCCCGCCTTCCGGGGGAGCGGGCGGCGCACCGCAGGCCACCAGCAGCAGGGCTGCCAGTCCGTGTCCGAGGACGTTCCAGTGGCTGCGCACGTGGGGATCTCCTGAAGCCGGTTCGGGGACGCGAGCATAGCGGAGCGATGTGTCCCGGGTGCTGCAGCGGGAACGCGCCGCCCGCTCCGGGTGCCTAGGCGGGGCGCTGCGCTTCGTAGGCCTGCAGGTGGCAGCTGGCGGCCTGCAGCAGCGGTGCCTGCTGCCCGGCGGCCTGGGCACGCTCGAGCATGTCGCCGATGATGTGCGCCGCCTCCACGCGCTGCCCGGCTTCCAGGTCGCGCAGCATCGAGGCCTTGATCGGCGAGCCGGCCTGGGTCAGCGATGCCAGCGCGATGTCCCGGGCCTTGTCCGGTATCGCCTGCCCGGCCGCCGCGGCGACCGCCAGGCCTTCGTGGTACAGCGCCTGCATGAAGGCGCGCCCATGCGTGGTGGCGGCGATCCGGCCGACGTCGGCACGCATCAGGCAGGTGCCGGCGGCCAGCGCGGTCAGGTAGGTGTACTTGATCCACTGTTCGCGGGCGATGCCGGGCGAGGCGACATGGTCGATGCCTGCCGCCGTGCAGGCGGCGGCGAGCGCGGCGACCCGCGCGCTGCCGGTGCCGCCGTCGCGCTCGCCGAAGGTGAGGCGCGCCGGCGTGTCCAGATGCACGATGGCGCCGTCGTCGGCCTTGGTGGCGCTGATGAAGCACAGCCCGCCAAGCACCGCGTCACGGCCGAAGCGCGCATCCAGTGCGGCGTAGTGGCGCAGGCCGTTGAGGATCGGCAGCAGCGTGGTGCCGGCGGTGACCGCCGGTGCGATCGCGGCGATCGAGCCGTCCAGGTCGTAGGCCTTGCAGCTCAGGACCACCAGGTCGAACGGCCGGGCCGCGGCCAGCGCCGGCAGGGCGTCGGCGCCGACGTGCGCGACCGGGAAGGCGGCGTCGCCGAGCGGGCTGCGGATCACCAGGCCGTCGCGTTCCAGCTGCGCGGCGCGTGCCGGCCGTACCAGGAACGTCACGTCGATGCCGGCCTGGGCCAGGCGGCCGCCGAAGTAGCCGCCGGTACCGCCGGCGCCGAGGATCAGGATGCGCATGCTGCAGACTCCCGTGGGGATGAGGCGCGAAGGACCGCCCCATTATCGGCCCGTATGCGGGTGCCGGGGCGGCGGCCGGCAACCGCCGCGCCTGGTGGCGTCCATCCGCGCCGCCGCGGGCGGGTGGCCGTCGGCGCCGGTTGCCGGCGTCAGGTCCCGGCGTCGGCGGGCAGCCGGTGCAGGGCGCAGAGCTTGTTGCCGTCCGGGTCGCGGACATAGGCCATGTACAGGTCCCCGGCAGGCGACCCGCGCGGCCCGGGAGGGTCCTCGATGGCGGTCCCGCCGTTGGCGAGCGCCAGCGCGTGGAACTGCCGCACCTGCTCCGGGGACCCGCAGCTGAAGCCGATGGTCGCGCCGTTCGCGACCGTCGCCGGTGCGCCGTCCTTGGGCTGGGTGACGGCGAACAGACAGTCACGGTTGCGGTAGAAGAGCGCGGTCTGGCCGTCCGGCTTCTGCATCCGGAAGGGCGCCCCTGCGCCCAGCAGCCCGAGGACGCTGTCGTAGAACCGCCGGGACCTTTCCAGGTCGTTGCTGCCGACCATGACGTGGCTGAACATCGAATCCTCCAGTGCTGTTCCAAGAAGACGGCGCGGGTCGCCGGACCTGCCCTCAGCTGCGCAGCCCCACGCCGCGCCGCAGCAGCCACAGCGACAGTGCGGTGAGCGCGACGACGAAGCCGAGCATCAGCGCATAGGACACCCAGGGCGTCACGTCGCTGCTGCCGAGCAGGCCGTAGCGGAAGGCGTTGACCATGTAGAAGATCGGGTTGGCCTTGGTCATCGCCTGGGCCCAGGGCGGCAGCAGGGTGACCGAGTAGAACACGCCGCCCAGGTAGGTCAGCGGGGTCAGGATGAAGGTCGGCACGATGGCGACGTCGTCGAACTTCTTGGCGTAGACCGCGTTGATGAAGCCGGCCAGGGAGAAGATCGTCGAGCCCAGCAGGACCGTGCTCAGCGTCACCAGCGGGTGCGGAATGTGCAGGCGGGTGAAGAGCAGCGCGATCAGCAGCACGATGGCGCCGACCATCAGCCCGCGCAGCACCGCGCCGGCGACGTAGCCGCCCAGGATCACCCAGTTCGGCATCGGGCTGACCAGCAGTTCCTCGATGTGGCGCCCGAACTTGGCGCCGAAGAACGAGGAGCTGATGTTGCCGTAGCTGTTCTGGATCACGCTCATCATCACCAGGCCGGGGACGATGAACTGCATGTAGCTGTAGCCGCCCATGTCGCCGACCCGGGAGCCGATCAGGCCGCCGAAGATCAGGAAGTACAGGGTCATGGTGATCGCCGGCGGCACCAGGGTCTGGCCCCAGATGCGCAGGATGCGGGTGATCTCGCGGCGGACGACGGTGCCCAGCGCCACCCAGTTGCGGGCGCGGTCGGAAGTGGCGGCGGAGGGATTCATGCGGCGGGCGTCTCCAGGTTGCCGGTGAGGCGCACGAACAGCTCCTCCAGGCGGTTGCTCTTGGTGCGCATCGAGCGCACGCGGATGCCGGCGGTGCCGAGCGTGTCGAACACGCGGTTCAGGTCCATCGCCCGCGGCATGTCCAGGTCCAGGGTGTGCGCATCGACCGCCACCAGCCGCGCGCCGTCGATCGCCGGCAGCGCCGCCGGCAGCTCGCCTTCGACGTCGAGCATGAAGCCCTCCACGTCGAGCTTGGCCAGCAGCCCGCGCATCGGTCCCTGCTCGACGATCCGGCCATGGTTGATGATGGCCAGGTTGCGGCACAGCTGCTCGGCTTCTTCCAGGTAATGGGTGGTGAGGATGATGGTGGTGCCGGCGGCGTTGATCTCCTGCAGCGTCTTCCACATGTCGCGGCGGATCTCGATGTCCACGCCGGCGGTGGGTTCGTCCAGGATCAGCAGGCGCGGCCGGGTCATCATCGCGCGGGCGATCATCAGCCGCCGCTTCATGCCGCCGGACAGCGTGCGGCTCATCATCTGCGCCTTGTCCCACAGGTGCGCGCGCCTGAGCTCCTGCTCGGCGCGGACCTCGGCCTCGGCACGCGGGAGGCCGTAGAACCCGGCGTAGTTGACCAGGATGTCGAACGGCTTCTCGAACAGGTTGAAATTGATCTCCTGCGGCACCAGCCCGAGCAGGCGCATGGTGGCGCTGCGCTCGGACACCAGGTCGGTGCCGAACACCTGCACCTCGCCCTGGCTGAGGTTCACCAGCGAGGAGACGATGCCGATCAGCGTGGACTTGCCGGCGCCGTTGGGGCCGAGCAGCGCGAAGAAGTCGCCGGGGGCGACCTCCAGCGAAACGCCCTTGAGCGCCTGCACGCCGTTGTCGTAGGTCTTGCGGAGATCGTGCACGCGCAATGCGGGCGCGCCGGAAGCGGTTGGGGATATCAAGCTCGTGCCTTCGCGCCGCCGTGGCGGTGCCGGGTAAGTGCGAGGGGCTATTATAGAAGCCCCGCGGGCTCCACCCGGCTACACACTGTTTCCCATCCGTGCCTGTCCAATTCCCCCTCAAGCTGGCCGGCCGCCGCATGCTGGCGCCGGCTGTCGGTCATTACCACTTCGTCCGCGATGACGGCCAGCCGCTGGATTTCAAGCCCGGGCAGTTCATCCAGGTGCACTTCGCCTATGCCGACGGGACCGCGGCCAAGCGCAGCTATTCGCTGGCGACGGTCCACGACCCCGCGCTCGGCGCCGGCGACGCGGCCGAGATCGCGGTCGGCTTCGTGCCCGGGGGTGCCGCCACCGCGCTGTTCGAGGGGCTGGAAATCGGCCAGCACATCACCGCCAGCGGCCCGTTCGGGCGTTTCTGCCTGCAGCCCGGCGACCGCAACGGCCGTTACCTGCTGATCGCCACCGGCACCGGGGTGACCCCGTACCGCGCGATGCTGCCGCTGCTGGGCGAGGCGATCGCTCGGCGCGGGGTGGAGGTGGTGCTGCTGCAGGGCGCGCGCACTCCCGACGAGCTGCTCTACGGCGACGATTTCCGCGCCTTCGCCGCCGCCCATCCCGGTTTCCGCTACATGCCCTGCCTGTCGCGGGCGCTGCCGGAGCAGCCGGACGCGGACGTGCGCCACGGCTACGTGCAGCAGCAGCTGGCCGAGCTGGCGCCGGATCCCTCGCGCGACATCGCCTACCTGTGCGGCAATCCGGCCATGGTCGACGCCTGCTTCGAGGCGCTGCGGGCCGCGGGCCTCGGGGCGCCGCAGGTGCGCCGCGAGAAGTACCTGAGCACGCCGCCGCTGCCGGCGGCCTGAGGGCGCCGTTTCCGCGTGCCGGCCCGCGCGCTGCGCAGGCCGGCGGCGGCCTTACTGGTTCGGCTGGAACGCCAGGGTGCGGCGGGTGGTGGTCGGGCTGGCGATGGGCTCGAAGCGCCAGCGCTTCACCGCATTGAGCGCCTCGCGGTCGAATACCCGCGGCGGCGTGGCGCGCAGCACGCGCGCGTCGGTGACCGAGCCGTCGGTACCCACGGTGATCTCCACCAGCACCTCGCCGGACGTGCCCGAGCGCAGGGCATCGGCCGGATAGCGCGGTGCCGGGGTGCTGACCGCACGCAGGGTCGGCGCGGCCGGCGGCGGTGGCGGGGCCGCCGGCTTGGCCGCGGCCGCGACCTGCTGCGCGGCGGCACGGGCATCGGCTTCGCGCTTGGCGGCCGCCTGGCGCTCGGCCTCCAGACGCTCGCTTTCCTTGCGCGCCGCCTCCTGGCGCGCCGCCAGCTGCTGTGCGGCCACCGCCTCGGCGGCCAGCTGCTGGGCCAGGCGCTGCTGTTCGACCTGCTGGCGGGCGCGGTTCTCGTTGTCCTGGCGGGCGCGGTCGGCCTCGTCGCGGGTACGCCGCGAGACCAGCTGCATGCCGCTGTCCACACCCTGCTTCAGGCGCGGCAGCGCCGGCGCGGCCGGGTCGACCTTCTCGATCAGCGCGATCAGGCGCTGAGCTTCGGGAAAGTCCTCGCGGGCCAGGCTCTGCTCGGCGGCGATCAGGGTGTAGGGCTGCAGGTCGGTCAGTGCGCTCTTGATGCTGGCGTCGTCGGGGAGCTTGTCGCGCAGCGCCAGGTAGTACTCCATGGCGTTGTCGCCGGCCGGCGCGTACATGCGGTTCTCGCGCAGCGCGGTGCTGGCCGAATCGCGCAGCTGGTCGGTGCCCATCGACTGCACCTTGGCCGAGACCGCCGGTTCCGCCGGCGCGGCGGCCGGTGCCGGCGCCGGGGCGTCTTCGGCGGTGGCGGGGGTGGAGCCGTCCTTGTCCGAGCAGGCGGCCAGGGCGACGGCCAGCAGGGCGGGGACCAGCAGGTGGACCTTGCGGTGGATCGTGACGTACGACATCAATCTTCCCCTTGAATCGACGAACGCGAATGGTGGCCCGCCCGGGGGTGCATCACGGCACGGCGTTTCCCGACACCGGCCGGATCCCGGACGAAGGGGGGAATCTAACACCGCTTCCCCGGCGGCACGAGGCCGGGGCCGGCCGGCAGGCCCCGCCGGCCGCCGCGGTACGGCGCCCGGCCGCCCGGGACTCAGTGCCCGTTCTGCCTGGGATGGCCGTTGGCCATCAGCTTGTCGGTCCAGGCGATGCCCACCGCCGAAAGGATGAATACGCAGTGGATGATGGTCTGCCACATCACCCCGGTGGAGGTGAACTTGGTGCAGGCCACGCCGGTCGCCACCAGCTCCGGCGCGCACAGCGGCAGGCCCAGCTGGCCGGCCTCGATGAAGGTCTTGAGCAGGTGGATCGAGGAGATGCCGATGATCGCCATCGCCAGCTTCACCTTGAGCACCGAGGCATTGACGTGGCTGAGCCATTCCGGCTGGTCCGGGTGGCCCTGCAGGCCCAGGCGCGAGACGAAGGTCTCATAGCCGCCGACGATCACCATCACCAGCAGGTTGGAGATCATCACCACGTCGATCAGCCCGAGCACGATCAGCATGATCTGCTGCTCGCCCAGCGCGTCCGCGTCGTGGATCAGATGCCACAGTTCCTTGCCGAACAGGAAGACATAGACGCACTGCGCGACGATCAGGCCGAGGTAGAGCGGCAGCTGCAGCCAGCGCGAGGCGAAGATCAGGGCGGGAAGCGGGCTCAGCGGTTTGTGTGCGGACATGGCAGGGATGCTGCGTTGCGGAAACGCGGAAGGTTAGCGGTCGCCCCCGGGGGCTGCCAAGCGCTACCGTAGACGGCCTGCGGACGCTCGCCACGAGGAGGCGCATTCATGATCGACCTGTACTACTGGCCGACCCCCAACGGCCACAAGATCACCCTGTTCCTGGAGGAAACGGGGCTGGACTACCGGCTGCTGCCGGTCGACATCGGCAAGGGCGACCAGTTCCAGCCGGCGTTCCTGGCGGTTTCGCCGAACAACAAGATGCCGGCGATCGTCGACCATGCCCCGGCCGACGGCGGCGCGCCGCTGAGCGTGTTCGAGTCCGGCGCGATCCTGCTGTACCTGGCCGAGAAGACCGGCCGCTTCCTGCCGGCCGACCCGCGGGGCCGCGCCGCCACGCTGGAATGGCTGTTCTGGCAGATGGGCGGGCTGGGGCCGATGAGCGGGCAGATGGGCCACTTCAACGTCTACGCGCCCGAGCGCATTCCCTATGCCATCGAACGCTACGACAGCGAGGTGCGGCGGCTGCACCGGGTGATGGACAAGCGCCTGGCCGGGTCGGCCTACCTGGCCGGCGACGACTACGGCATCGCCGACATGGCCAGCTACCCGTGGATCGGCGCCTACAGCAAGCTGCCGGCCGACTTCGACGCCTTCCCGCACCTGCACCGTTGGCACCAGGCCATCGCCGCGCGTCCCGCCACCCGGCGCGCCTATGCGCTGGGGCCGACCATCAACCCGGAGGCCGGCAAGCCGCTGAGCGAGGAAGAGCGCAGGCACCTGTTCGGCCCGCGCTGACCGCCACCGCGCCGGGCCGCGCTGCCGGCACGGTCGTCCCCGCCGATGGCCGCCGCCCGGCGGGGGCATGGCCGCCGCGCGGGGCGCGCCTGCGGCCACGCTCGGCTAGGATGGCGCGATCCGTTCTGTCGACGACAGGAATCCCATGCGCCCCTTGTTCCTTGCCTTTGCCATGATGCTCGCCACGCCCGCCGTCCACGCCGAAAAGCTCACCCTGGAAGCCATCACCGGCAGCGCGCCCCTGTCCGGACCGACCCTGATGAAGCCCAAGGTGGCCCCGGACGGCTCGCGGGTGACCTTCCTGCGCGGCAAGGACAGCGACCGCAACCAGCTGGACCTCTGGGAGTACGACATCGCCAGCGGCCAGACCCGCCTGCTGGTCGACTCCAAGGTCGTGCTGCCCGGCACCGAGACCCTGAGCGACGAGGAGAAGGCGCGCCGCGAGCGCCAGCGCATCGCCGCGATGTCCGGCATCGTCGACTACCAGTGGTCGCCGGACGCGAAGACCCTGCTGTTCCCGCTCGGCGGCGAGCTGTACCTGTACGACCTGGGCAGGCAGGGCCGCGACGCGGTGCGCCAGCTCACCCGTGGCGAGGGCTTCGCCACCGATCCGAAGATCTCGCCCAAGGGCGGCTTTGTCAGCTTCGTGCGCGCGCGCGACCTGTGGGTGATCGACCTCGCCGATGGCCGGGCGCTGCAGCTGACCCGCGACGGCAGCACGACCATCGGCAACGGCGTGGCCGAGTTCGTCGCCGACGAGGAAATGGACCGCCACACCGGCTACTGGTGGGCGCCGGACGATTCGGCCATCGCCTTCGCCCGCATCGACGAATCGCCGGTGCCGGTGCAGAAGCGCTACGAGATGTACGCCGACCGGGTGGAGATGATCGAGCAGCGCTACCCGGCCGCCGGCGACCGCAACGTGCGGGTCGGGCTCGGCGTGGTCGCGCCGCGTGCCGGCGCCGCGCCGGCCTGGGTCGACCTCGGCAGCGAGCCGGACATCTACCTGGCCCGCGTCGATTGGCGCGATCCGCAGCGGCTCACCTTCCAGCGCCAGAGCCGCGACCAGAAGACCCTGGAGCTGGTGGAGACCACCCTGGCCGACGGCCGCCAGCGGACCCTGGCGACCGAGACCAGCCGCACCTGGGTGCCGCTGCACAACAGCCTGCGCTTCCTCGCGGACGGCCGGTTCCTGTGGTCGTCCGAACGCAGCGGCTTCGAGCACCTGTACCTGGCCAGCGAGGACGGCGCCACGCTCACCGCGCTGACGTCCGGCGACTGGCCGGTGGATGCGCTGCTGGCGGTGGACGAGGCTGCCGGCCAGGTCTACTTCCGTGCCGGCATCGAGTCCCCGCTGCGCAGCGAGATCTACGCCGTGCCGCTGGCCGGCGGTACGCCGGTCAAGCGCTCGCAGGCTCCGGGCATGCACAGCGCCACGTTCGCCGACAACGCCAGCGTCTACGTGGACAGCTGGTCCAACAGCACCACGCCGCCGCAGATCGAGCTGTACCGGGCCAGCGGAGAGAAGATCGCCACGCTGTTGGACAACACCCTGACCGATCCCGGGCATCCCTACGCGAGGTACCTGGATGCGCAGCGCCCCATCGAGTACGGCACGCTGACCGCCGCCGACGGCAAGACCCCGCTGCACTACAGCCTGATCAAGCCGGCCGGCTTCGATCCGGCCAAGACCTACCCGGTCGCCGTCTACGTCTACGGCGGGCCGGCGACGCAGACGGTCACCGACAGCTGGCCCGGCCGCGGCGACCACCTGTTCAACCAGTACCTCGCACAGCAGGGCTACGTGGTGTTCTCGCTGGACAACCGCGGCACCCCGCGCCGCGGCCGCGACTTCGGCGGCGCGCTGTACGGCGTGCAGGGCACGGTGGAAGTGGCCGACCAGCTCGAAGGGATCACGTGGTTGAAGCGGCAGCCGTGGGTGGACGGCGCGCGCATCGGCGTGCAGGGCTGGTCCAACGGCGGCTACATGACCCTGATGCTGCTGGCCAAGGCCTCGGACCAGTACGCCTGCGGCGTGGCCGGCGCGCCGGTCACCGACTGGGGCCTGTACGACACGCACTACACCGAGCGCTACATGAACCTGCCGGCGGCCAACCCCGATGGCTACCGCGAGGCGCGCATCCTCAGCCACATCGACGGGCTGACCTCGCCGCTGCTGCTGATCCACGGCATGGCCGACGACAACGTGCTGTTCTCCAACTCGACCAGCCTGATGAGCGCGCTGCAGAAGCGCGGCCAGCCGTTCGAACTGATGACCTACCCGGGCGCCAAGCATGGCCTGTCCGGTGCCGACGCACTGCACCGCTACCGCATCGCCGAGGGCTTCCTCGCACGCTGCCTCGCACCCTGAACGGCAGCGGGGGCGCGGCCGCACGGCTTCCAGCGCCTCCGCCGGATGCGGCGCCCGCGCCCGGCGCGCCGTCGCGCACCCGGTGACGCCAGCTGACGTGGACGCTGCCGCCGGCCGCCGGGCCGCGGCTCGGCACCGGAGACGGGTCAACGGCATGGGACCGCGGCGGATGGCCGTATCGCCGGCGTCCCGCGCGCCCTGCCGCGAGGCCGCCGCCCGCGCCGCGCAACGCCCGCAGGTGCGGCAGTGCCGGAGGCGCCGATCGCGGCCGGGCAGTGCGTCATCGGTGGCGCCAGCGGGTTTGGCGCGGTGGGCAGCGCCTGGAAGGTGATCCGTGTCTCCGGGCCGCACGGTGCGGCAGGACCCCGTGGGGCGTATCGCCACCTGCAGGGGGCTTCGAGGAACGGTGGGTGCAGCGGCCGGTCGGGAGGCGCTGCCGGACCTGCGCCTCCCCGGCGGGACGTCCTGCACCGGCCTGCCGCGCGGCGGGTGAGCGGTTGCTCCGCCGTCCGGCGCGCGCGGGGTCCTGTTCCAGCCGGGTACGCGCCGTCCCGCACGGCGCCGGCCCGTGGCGGCAGCCGGTCGCCTTGTCCGGTCGGGGAAGTGCAGGCGGGCCGGCATCCAAGGCTCGTCGTCCAGCCGGGTGCGCTTGCCGCTCCTGCGTCGACTGGGTAGTTTCACCGGCATCCTTTCCGGAGTCGTCCCATGAAGCCGTTGGTTCTCGCTGTCGCCCTGGCCCTTGCCGTCCCCCCGACCGTCATCGGCACCGCCGCTGCCGCCCCGGCACCCGCCTCCCCGGCCGCGCCGGCGGCCCCCGCCTGGGTGGTCCACAGCAACGAGCTGGCGCAGATCCTGCTGCAGGCGCAGGCGCCGTTCCAGCCGGAGATGGCCAGCTTCTTCGGCGTCCCCGGCTATGACGACAAGACGGTCGACCTCGGCCAGGACAACGCCCGCCGCTACCGTGCCGCGCTGGAGCAGGCGCGGACCCGGCTGCGCGCGAAGCTGCAGGTCGAGCGCGACCCCAACGTGCGCCAGGACCTGGAGATCATGATCGCCGCGGCCGAGCGCGGCATCGAGGGCAGCACGCTCAACGAACAGCACCTGATGCCGTGGGTGGACGTGCCGCAGATCGTCTTCAGCGGCCTCAACGGACTGTTGTCCGACCAGGTGCCGGCCGAGCGCCGCGCCAGGGCGCTGGACCGCCTGAAGGCCTACGTCGGCCAGGCACCGGGCACGCAGCCGCTGGCCACCCTGGCGCGCCAGCGCTATGCCGAGAAGAGCGGTACCCCGGACCTGCTGCAGCCTACGAAGATCGAGGTCGAGCAGGCCATCGCCAACGTCGACACCTACATCGACGGCATCGGCACGCTGTTCGCCAAGTACGGCATCGAAGGCGCCGACGCGGCACTGGCCGCCCTGTCCACGCAGATGAAGGACTACATCGCCTGGACGCGGGAGGACGTGCTGGCGCAGGCCCGCACCGACACCCGCCTGCCGGCCGGGCTGTACGCCTTCCAGCTCAAGGACGTGGGCGTGGACATCGACCCGGCGCTGCTGGTGCAGCGCGCCCAGCTCGAATACATGGAGACCCGTGCGGCGATGCGCCAGCTGGCGCCGCTGGTGGCCAGGGACAAGCGCCTGGAGGTCGCCGACCCGAACGACTACGTGGCGGTGATCCGCGCGCTGAAGCAGGACACCATCGGCAACGACCGGCTCGAATCGCATTACCGCGGGGTGATCGACGCGATCGACCCGATCATCCGCGAGCAGGGCATCGTCGACGTGCCGCAGCGTCCGCTGCAGATGCGCCTGGGCAGCGCCGCCGAAAGCGCCGCGTCGCCGGCCCCGCATTACCTGCCGGCGCCGCTGGTCGGCAATACCGGCCAGCAGGGCACCTTCGTGCTGCCGCTGGGCAACCCCGCCTCCGGTGAGAAGGCGCAGTACGACGACTTCAACTTCGGTTCGGCGGCGTGGACCCTGAGCGCGCACGAAGGACGCCCCGGCCATGACCTGCAGTTCGCGGCGATGGTGGAGCGCGGCATCTCGCTGGCGCGCACGCTGTTCGCGTTCAACTCGGTCAACGTCGAGGGCTGGGCGTTGTATGCCGAAGCGGAGATGGTGCCGTTCGAGCCGCTGGACGGGCAGATGATCGCCCTGCAGTTCCGCCTGCTGCGCGCGGCCCGGGCCATGCTCGACCCGATGCTCAACCTCGGCCAGACCGACCGCGAGCAGGCGCGTCGGGTGCTGGTCGATGGCGTGGGCCTGTCCGAGGCCATGGCGGCCCAGGAGTTGGACCGCTACACGGTGCGCTCGCCGGGCCAGGCGTGCAGCTATTTCTATGGCTACACCCGGATCCTGGAGCTGCGCATGCAGACCGAACTGGCCCTCGGCGGCGCGTTCGACCGCCTGGCCTTCAACAACTTCCTGCTCGACCAGGGGCTGCTGCCGCCGGACCAGCTGGCCACCGCGGTCAACGAGGTCTTCATTCCCGCGCAGCGCAGGAAGTGATGCGCCGGCCGGACCGCCACGCATCGGCGGGCGGAGGCGCGTGCGACGTTCCGGCGCCGCGATCCGCGCGGCAATGCAGGCAGGGCCGGGGGCGTTGCATCACCGTGTAGAGGGGGCCGGGTGGCGGTACATCGGTACCGCTGATCTCTTGCGATCTTTGTAGGAAAAGTCTGATATTCGCCAGAATGGGATGAAGACATCTTTCGTGGGGCGAAACAGGGCAACTAGTCTGACGACGCCTGAATGTTCAGGCCCAAAGAGTCGGTAGCCATGAAAAAGGTTTCGAAATTCTTTGTCATCAGTGTCCTGGCCCTGTCCGTCCTCGGCAGCGCGGCCTATGCCGCAGAGACGTTCTGCACGCGCTCCTGCCGCCTGGCGTATGAACAATGCAAGTCAATGGGCGGCAATGTCGATGATTGTGGCGATGCCTACATCGACTGCCTGTACAAATGCCAGGTACCCTGAAGATCCATTCCGGAAAGGAAGCCTCCACAGATCGTGGAGGCTTTTTTTTTTTCTAGCCGCGCTCCGGCCCGAGCGGCGATCGACGTTCAGCGTGGGGGAGTGGACGGGGCTGGGGGGCGGTCAAGGGCCCCGGCACACGCTTGCCATCACACATCGGTCCGGCTACTTCCCACGGGTTCGTTGACGGAGACTGCCCGCCATACCGGGAAGGCCTTCCTGCCTAGCGGCCGGCACCCGGCGGCACCCAGATCGCCACGCCGGCGGCGCGCTTCTGCTGGGTGGGGATGCCGACGCTCAGGCCGCCGGCGCTGTGGCGGCCGTAGCTGCCGGCACCGACCGACATGCCCACCGGCGAGCCGCCGGCACCCACGCCCATCAGGATCACGCCATTGGCGCCGAGCGCGGCGGCCTCGCGCTTGAGCCGGGCGACGGCCGCGTTGGTCTGGCCCTGGGTACCGAAGCCGACCGCACTGGAGGCTTCCAGCTGGGCGATCTCCAGCGATCCTTCCGGCGGGGTGGTGTAGATCTGCACGCTGGCCGGATCGATCGGTGCGCGTGCCTGCCCCAGCATGACCTTGGACGTGCTGGCGCAGCCGCCGGTGGCGAGGACGGCGGACAGCGCGATCGCGAGCGGAAATCTCATGGCTTCACTCCCCCGGGATGGTGGTTCATGGATCATCCTTGCCCAAGTCTGAATCGGCCGCCAACGCCGCCCGCCGCGGCGGCCCACGGGTGGCCGAACGCGTACCATCCGGAATCGGCGGGTTGTTTCCATAAGGAGGAAAACACATGGGTCTGATCAGCCTGGTCTGGGGCATCCTGGCACTGCTGTGGATGGTCGTGGCCTTCATCCCGCTGCTGGGCTGGGGCAACTGGTTCGTGATCCCGTTCGCGGCGTGCGGTGCGTTGATCGCGGCCATCGGCCTGCTGTTCACCCATCCGGCCAACCGCGGCCGCGCCAAGGCCGGTCTGCTGCTCAACGTGGGGGTGATCGTGGTCGGCGTGGTCCGCCTCAGTCTTGGCGGCGGCCTGTTCTGAGAGGCCGCGCCGCCGGGCGGGGCCCGGGCGTAGAATGACGGGCCCTGCCGGGCGCATGTCCCGGCGCCACGGGCCCGCCGCCGGCATCCCACCGAACGATGATCATCCGACCCCGCCCCCGCGGCTGGCAGTTGCTGTACATCCTGCGTGGTTCGATCGTGCCGGCCATCGCCCCGCGGGTGCTGGCGATCGGCCTGCTGGCGGTGGCCGTGGCGCTGTTCGCCAAGCTGCATGCGCCGTTCGCCGCCGATGGCCTGGCGGTGGCCCCGTTCACCCTGCTCGGGCTGGTGCTGTCGATCTTCCTGAGCTTCCGCAACAACGCCTGCCACGAGCGGTGGTGGGAAGGGCGCAAGCAGTGGGGCCAGCTGCTGATCGAGGCGCGCAGCCTGGCGCGCCAGGCCGGTGCGCTGCTGCCGGAGGACCCGCGGCTGCGCCGCCGTGTCTCGTGGCTGCTGATCGGTTTCGCGCATGCGCTGGCGGCACGGCTGCGCGGCCGCGACGAGGCGGCCGCCGCCGCGCCCTGGCTGGCGCCGGACCAGGCGCATGTGCTGCAGCGGCGCAACGTTCCCGATGCGCTGCTGGCACAGGCCGCCGATGAGCTGGCCGGCCCCTTGCGTGCGGGGGCGCTGGACCCTTACCTGTATGGCTGTTTCGACGCGAGGCTGCACGCCCTGTCCTCGGTGCAGGCCGCCTGCGAACGCATCGCCGGCACCCCGCTGCCGTTCGCCTATACCCTGTTGCTGCACCGCTGCGCGTGGCTGTTCTGCGTGCTGCTGCCGTTCGGACTGGCCGGTGCGCTGGGCTGGGCCACGCCGGTGGTGTCGATGGTGCTGGCCTATGCGTTCTTCGGCCTCGACCAACTGGGCGAGGAACTGGAGGAGCCGTTCGGGCTGGAGTCCAACGACCTGCCGCTGGACGCGCTGGTGCGCACGCTGGAGATCGACGTGCGCGACGCCCTGGGCGACCACCCGCTGCCCGCACCGCTGCAACCGCAGGACTACCTGCTGCACTAGTTTCCCCCGCTTCGGAGTACCGCCATGTTCCACCCCCGTTACCGCCCGCGCCGCATGCGCCACGACGCCTTCTCGCGGCGGCTGATGCGCGAGCACACCCTCACCGCCGACGACCTGATCTGGCCGGTGTTCGTGCATGCGCTTCCCGGCCGTGCCCCGGTGCCGTCGATGCCCGGCGTGGAGCGCCTGTCGATCGACGAGCTGCTGCGCGAGGCCGAGCAGGCGCTGGAGCTGGGCGTGCCGGTGATCGACCTGTTCCCGGTGGTCGATCCGTCCGGGAAATCGCTGGATGCGGCCGAGGCCTGGAACCCGGACGGGCTGGCGCAGCGCGCGGTGCGCGCGCTCAAGCAGCGCTTCCCGGAGCTGGGGGTGATGACCGACGTGGCGCTGGACCCGTTCACCGTGCACGGTCAGGACGGGATCATCGACGAGCGCGGTTACGTGCTCAACGACGTCACCGTCGACGCGCTGGTGAAGCAGTCGCTGTCGCATGCCGATGCCGGAGTGGACATCGTCTCGCCCTCGGACATGATGGACGGCCGCATCGGCGCGATCCGCCAGGCGCTGGACGAGGCCGGCCACATCAACACCCGCATCATGGCCTACTCGGCCAAGTACGCGTCGGCGTTCTACGGCCCGTTCCGCGATGCGCTGGGCAGCGCCGGCAATCTCGGCAAGGCCGACAAGCACACCTACCAGATGGATCCGGCCAACAGCGACGAGGCCCTGCGCGAGATCGCGCTGGACCTGGACGAGGGCGCGGACATGGTGATGGTCAAGCCGGGCATGCCGTACCTGGACGTGGTGTACCGCGTGAAGCAGGAGTTCGGCGTGCCGACCTTCGCCTACCACGTCAGTGGCGAGTACGCGATGCTCAAGGCCGCGGCCGCCAACGGCTGGCTGGACGAGCGCCGCTGCGTGATGGAGACCATGATCGGCTTCAAGCGCGCCGGCGCCGATGGCGTGCTGACCTATTACGCGCCGCAGATCGCGCGCTGGCTGAGGGAGGGCTGAGATGGACGCACCGGGCATGCAGTCGTACCACTGGGTGGTATGGGTCATCGGCGTCACGGTGTTCGCGGGGGTGATCGGGTGGCTGATCGTCGCCGCGGTCCGCGCCGGACGGCGCCCGCCGGAACTGCCCTCCGCGGCACGCCAGGTACAGCGGCAGGCACCGCAGGCGCCGGAGGTCGAGGCGCAGCTGCGGGAACTGGCCGGTCAGCACCAGGCCGGCAGGATCAGCGATGCCGACTACGAACGCCGCCGCGCCACGGTACTCGCGCAGCCCCCCGGGCAACCCTAGGGAACGCCGTCCCGGAAGCCCGCCGGGCCCGGCCCGGCGCTACCGGCACGCAGTCGCCCCGCCCTGTAGAGCGGGGCCCTGCCCCGCTAGGGCCTTCCCGATAAATCCCCGCCGGGCCCGGCCCGGCGCTACCAGCACGCAGTCGCCCCGCCCTGTAGAGCGGGGCCATGCCCCGCCAGGGCCGTGCCGGTGAAGCCCGCCGGCATGTTCCCGGCGCCGCCGGCAGCATGGTCCGCTGGACGTGGGGGGCCCTGGGGTGGCCTCTATCGGCAGTCGCCCCCGCCGTCGCTGGCCGGTGCGCGCATCCGGTACAGGTCGCGGCCGCCGGCGCGCGGTGCGCGGGCGTGGCCGCTCACCAGCAGCTCGCCCGGGGTGCTGGCATCGGCGAGCGCGGCACGGGTATCGCCATCGGCGGTGTTGAACGACAGCGGCAGCGGTTCGGGCGCGCTCCATTGGCCATGACGGCAGTGCGAGAGCTGCAACTGCGCGCCGCCGGTACCGGTGCCGCGCGCGAACACCATGGCGCGGCCGCCGTGCAGCCAGCTGCCGTCCAGCTCGTCGCCCGGGCTGTTGAGGCCGGCCAGCGGCTGCGGCGGGGCGAACCCTTCGCCCTGGCGGCGCGCGCTCCACAGGTCCCAGCCGCCGCTGCCGCCTGGCCGGTTGCTGGCCAGCAGCAGGGTGCCGTCGTCCTCGCGCAGGGCCGGAGAACGTTCGTCGTCGGCGCCGTTGACGGTTTCGCCCAGGTTCTGCGGGGCGCCGAATCCGCCGTCCGCGAGCAGCGCCACGCGGTAGAGGTCGAAACCGCCGTGGCCACCGGCGCGGTCGGAGGCGAAATAGAGCCAGCGGCCATCGGCGCTCAGGAACGGGTCCAGGTCGTCGGCCGCGGTATTGAAGGGCAGCGGCCGTGCGTCGCGCCAGCGCGTGGCATCCCAGCTGGCCTGCCACAGGTCCCAGCCGCCGGCGCCGCCCTCGCGGTTGCTGGCCCAGACCAGCCGGCGGCCGTCGGCCGAACGCGTGGCGCGCAGTTCGTCGGCGCGGGTAGAGACCACGCCGATGCCTTCGATGCCGAATTCGGCCAGTGCCGTTGCAGCGGGCGTACAGAGTAGACTCGCCGACAGCGCGAGCAGCAGTGATCGGGTCCGCATGGAGGTTCCGCAAGCCGGGGTCGCGCCAGTCTAGGTCATGCAGAGGAACGCCATGAGTGCCGCCCGCTATGCCGTTTTCGGCCAGCCCATCGCCCATTCGCAGTCGCCACGGATCCACGCCGCCTTCGGCGAGGCCGAGGGGATCGCGGTCGACTATCGCGCCATCGAAGCGACACCGGCGGCGTTCGCCGCCGCGCTGGAGGCGTTCGCCGCCGACGGCGGGGTGGGCGCCAACGTGACCCTGCCGCACAAGGAGGCGGCGTTCGCGCTGTGCGCCACGCGCACCTCGCGCGCGCAGCGTGCCGGTGCGGTCAATACCCTGCTGCGCAAGGGGCAGGCCTGGCATGGCGACAATACCGATGGCGCCGGCCTGGTGCGCGACCTGACCGCGCGTCACGGCCTGGACCTGCGCGGCCGCCGGGTGCTGCTGCTCGGCGCCGGCGGTGCGGCGCGCGGGGTGGCGCCGGCGCTGCTGGATGCCGGCATCCTGGAGCTGGTCGTCGCCAACCGCACTCCCGAGCGCGCCGACGCGCTGGTGGACGCGATGGGCGAGCCGGGACGTGCGCTCTCGGCCTATTGGGACGCGCTGCGCGAGCAGGGCGATTTCGAGCTGATCATCAACGCCACGGCGGCGGGGCGCGGCGACGGGGCCGGCTTCAGCCTGCCGCTGTCGCTGGTCAACAGCCTGACCACCGCGGTGGACCTGAACTACGGCGAGGCGGCGATCCCCTTCCTGGCCTGGGCGCGTGCCGCGGCCTGCCGCAACAGCTTCGACGGCCTGGGCATGCTGGTGGAGCAGGCGGCCGAGAGCTTCCAGCAGTGGCATGGCGTGCGCCCGCGGACCGATGACGTGTACGCCGCGCTGCGCGCGCGCGACGCGCTGCTGGTCACCGCGGACTGAGCGCGGCATGGACGAGCTGCAACTGCTGAATGCCCTGCTGGTCTCGGTCGGCCGCCGGCTGCCGGTGATGGTGGCGCTGGGGGTGGCGCTGGTGCTGCTGCTCGGCGCGCCGCGCGCGGCACCCCGCACCGCGGCGCTGTGGGCGCTGGCGCTGCTGATGGCGACGACGCTGTCCGGCGCGGTGCTGACGGTGCTGCCGCTGTTGCTGATCGCGATGGGCAATTTCGACGGCATCGCCGCCCTCAATGTATCGCTGGGCCTGGGCCATGTCGCGCTGTCGCTGCTGGAGGCGGTCGGGCTCGTGCTGCTGGCCTGGGCGCTGGTGCGGGCGTTGCGGGGGCCGGCTGCCGGTCGCCGCTGAACCGTCGCGGTCGGCGGTGCCGCGGCGGTATGGGAAAATGGCGGCCATGAACGGAGCAGGCGGCAGAGTGGCGTGACGGAAAAAGTGGAAGCGCCGCGGGCGTTGACCGAGGACCTGAAGACGGCCATCCGCGATGCCTACGCGAAGCTGCAGGCCAATACTCCGGGCTTCGCCACGCGCCGTTCGCAGAGCCAGATGATCGGGGTGGTCTCGCGGGCCCTGGCCACCGGCGGCGTGGGCATCGTCGAGGCGCCCACCGGCGTCGGCAAGAGCCTGGGCTACCTCACCGCGGGGGTGCCGATCGCGCTGGCGTCGAAGAAGAAGCTGGTGGTCAGCACCGGCACGGTGGCGCTGCAGTCGCAGCTGGTCGAGCGCGACCTTCCCAGCTTCCTCAAGGCCACCGGCCTGCAGGCCACGGTGGCCCTGGCCAAGGGCCGCACCCGCTACCTGTGCACCCGCAATGCCGTCGAGGCGCAGGGCGAGGGCGCCCAGGAGGGCATGTTCGGCGACGAGGGCCTGCTGCACGACCGGCCGCTGGCACCGATCGAGATGGACGTGGCCGGCAAGCTGGTGAGCGCCTTCATGGAGGGGCGCTGGAACGGCGATCTCGATGCCGCGCCGGAAACGGTCAGCGCCGGCCTGCGTCCGCGCATCACCACGCCGGCCTCGGGCTGTGCCGGGCGCCGCTGCGCGTATTCGACGCAGTGCCCGGTGCTGCGCGCGCGCAGCGAGGTGCGCGAGGCGCAGATCGTGGTCACCAACCACGCGCTGCTGCTGTCGGCGCTGTCCATCGGCGAGTCCGACAATGGCCAGCCGCTGATCGCCGCGCCGGCGGACATGCTGCTGGTGCTGGACGAAGGCCACCACATCGGCAATGTCGCCATCGACCAGGGAGCGGCCAGCCTGCCGCTGGACGACATGGCGCGGCGTACCGGCCGTCTGCAGATCCTGATCGCCGCCGCCTACCGTGCGGTGGACAAGGACCGGATCGGCAACCTGCTGCCGAACGAGGCCATCGACGCCGCGTCGCGGGTGAGCACCCTGCTCAAGGCCTTCGCCAACGCCATCGCCGAGGTATGGACGCCGGCCGCGGACGCCCGCGAACCGATATGGCGGGCCGCCAACGGCCGCCTTCCCGAGGCCTGGCGGCAGCCGGTCGAAGAACTGGCCGACGAGACCCGCACCCTGCTCAACTGGGCCACCGCGGCGGCCGCGCAGGCGGCCAAGGGCAAGCCCGAGGATGCCGCGCAGGAGCGCCTGCAGCGCAGCCTGGGCATGGCGCTGGAGATGATCCAGCAGCAGTACGACCTGTGGGCCGGCTGGCGCCGCGAGGACCCGGAAGGGCAGCCGCCGATGGCGCGCTGGATCAGCCTCGGCCGCGACGGCGAACAGGTGCTGCACTGCTCGCCGGTGTCGGCGGCGGCGGTGCTGCGCAGGCTGCTGTGGGACGAGGTGGATTCGGTGGTCATGACCTCGGCGACCCTGGGCGGGGAGGGCGGGTTCCAGGCGCTGGCGATCGACAACGGCATTCCCGGGGAGGCGGAGATGGTGTCGCTGGCCTCGCCGTTCGACCTGGCCAACCAGGCCGAGCTGGTGGTGCCGCCGTTCCCGGCGACGCCCGACGACCGCGAGCGCCACCCGAAGGAGGTGGCCAGGTACCTCGCCGCCGAGCTGGACTGGGACAAGGGCAGCATCGTGCTGTTCACCTCGCGCTGGAAGATGGAGAAGGTGGCCGAGCTGATGCCGGCCACGCTGCGCGCGAAGCTGCTGGTGCAGGGCGAGGGTGCCAAGCAGAAGATGATCGATACCCACCTGCGCCGTACCGCGGCCGGGGAAGGGTCGGTGCTGTTCGGGCTGAACTCCTTCGGCGAGGGGCTGGACCTGCCCGGCGCGGCCTGCACCACGGTGGTCATCACCCAGGTGCCATTCGCGGTGCCGACCGATCCGCAGACCTCGACGCTGAGCGAATGGTTCGAGAGCCGCGGGCTGAACTCCTTCAACCTGATCGCCGTGCCCCATGCGCTGCGCACGCTGACCCAGTTCGCCGGCCGGCTGATCCGCACGTCGACCGATACCGGGCGGGTGATCATCCTCGATTCGCGGCTGCTCAGCCGCCGCTACGGCAAGCGCATCATCGATGCCCTGCCGCCCTTCAAGAGGGTGATCGGCCCGCAGCGGCCGGACCGGTAGCGCGCGTTACGGAGCGTGCCGCGCGGAGGGCCTGCGGCAGGCGGCGGCCTTGCCCGTGGGGGGCCGCCCGCCCGCGCAGCGTATCGGACCGGAAAGCGCCGGCGGTGCGGTCAGGCGCCGGTGGCCCGGGCCGTCCCGGGTGCGGCGCCCGGGCGTTCCCGCGTCCGTGCCGGCGCGGGGCTCATTCCTCGCGCTTGTTCAGGGCCGAGCTCACCGCCGCGGCGTCCTCGCGCGACAGGAACAGGTATTCCAGCTCGCATCCGCCGAAGCGGTCCTCCAGCTCCTGCATGCGCACCGGGTGGCTGCCGAAGCGGTAGTGGCTGCTGCCATCGTCGGTGTCCTCGATCAGGTAGACCCCGAAGGACGGGGGATTGGTGAGGGTGCCTTCCAGCCTGACGGAGGCGGGGTCGATGGCGCGCTGGATGAGATCTTCTAGCTCGATCATGGTCGTGCGGGTGGGGGTCCGTGGGGTGTTTTCGGGGGCAAGTGGAATCGTTGTCGGGGCCGGCGTCAATGCCTGCGGCGCTTTCTTCGCCACCCGGGCCGCACGGGCGCGCGCGGGCGCGCACGGCGGGGCGCCGGACGCGGGCCGTCAGGGGCGCCAGAAGGCCCGCCGCCAGTGGATGCTTGCAGCGGAAACGGTGGTGCGACGGGGCGCCGGCATGCGGCACGCGGGTGCATGCGCCGGCCTGGCCGCCGTGCGTGGCCGCGCGCGGGACACGTGGCACGGCCTGCCCGGATGTTGCGATGCGGGAGCTTCCCGGGGCCTGCCGGCCGCCGTGGCGGGCCGGCGGGAGGGCGCCGGAAAAGGCGCCGGGACGCCTCAGCCGCCGCGGACGCGCCGTGCCAGGCGGCTGGCGACGGCGATGGCGGCGGTCAGTGCGGCCATCGACAGGAACTGCACGCGGGTGGCCGGCGAGGACAGCAGCAGTGCGAAGATCAGCACCAGGATCGCCAGTGCCAGCACCGTGAGGTAGGGGAAGCCGGCCATGCGGAACGGCAACGGCGTGCCGTCGCGCTCGGCGCGGCGGCGCAGCACCAGCTGCGAGACCAGGGTGAGGGTCCATACCAGCAGGCAGGTCGAGCCGACGATGTTGAGCAGCAGCGGCAGCACCTGGTCCGGGTACAGGAGCTCCAGCACGGTGGCGGCGAAGCCGAACAGCACGCTGGCCAGCACCGCCGGGATCGGCACCTGGTTGCGGCTGATGCGCGCCAGCCAGCGCGGCGCCTCGCTGCGCGCGGCCAGCGAGTGGATCATGCGCGAGGCGCCATAGAGGTTGGCGTTGAGCGCCGAGAGCAGGGCGATCACCGCGATCAGGGTGATGCCGGTGGCCGCGCCGGGGATGTTGGCGGCCTGCAGCACCGCCGCGAACGGCGACTTGAGCGATTCGCTGGTCCACGGCACCACGGCGATGATCACCCCGATCGAGCCGATGTAGAACACCAGGATGCGCCAGGCGACGGTACGGATCGCACGCGCCAGGCTGCGCTCGGGGTCCTGGGTCTCGGCGGCGGCGACGGCCACGATCTCGGTGCCGCCGAAGGCGAACACCACCACCAGCAGGGCCGCGCCGACGCCGGCCAGGCCCTTGGGCGCGAAGCCGCCATGGCCGAGCACGTTGGACAGGCCCGGCGAGGCCACGCCCGGCAGCCAGCCGCACAGCAGGGCGACGCCGACCAGGATGAAGGCGACGATCGCGGCGACCTTGAGGATCGCGAACCAGAACTCGAACTCGCCGTAGTTGCGCACGCCCATCAGGTTGATGGCGGTGAACACCACCATGAACGCCAGCGAGGTCAGCGGCACCGACAACTGCGGCCACAGCGTCGCCAGCAGCCCGGCGGCGCCGACCGACTCGGCCGCGATCACGATCACCAGCTGCACCCACCACAGCCAGCCGATGGTGGCGCCGGCGGTGGCGCCCAGCGCGTCGGCGGCATACACCGAGAACGCGCCGCTGGCCGGGCGCGCCGCGGCCATCTCGCCCATGGCGTGCATCATGATGATCACCAGGGTGCCGGCGACCAGGTAGGACAGCAGCACCGCCGGGCCGGCCGCCTGGATGCCCACGCCCGAGCCCAGGAACAGGCCGGCGCCGATCGCGCTGCCCAGGCCCATCATGATCAGCTGGCGCGGCTTGAGCGCGCGCTCGAGGGTGGGCGTGACGGGGGCCGGGGCGGTCGCGGACGAAGGGGTGGGCATCGGCAGGTGTTCGCTGGCGGGAAGGGCGACACCATACCGCGTCCGTCCTCGCCCGTGCCCGCCCTGCCGGCCCGTGGCGGCGCGGCCGCCGCCGGTGCGCGGGCCGGCGCCGGGAGGGGGTCGGGCGTGGATTGTCAACGTGCGGATGCAGCAATGCTCCGCGCCCGAATCGACTACCTTATCCACTTCCTCCCCCCGCCGTGACGGCTGCTTTCCGAGACAGCAATGACCTTGAAGACCCTCAACCCCTTCGATCTGTTCGACGTGCGCTCGCTGCTGAGCGAGGAAGAGCGCGCCGTGCAGGATTCCGTCGCCCGCTTCACCGACGAGCGCGTGCTGCCGATCATCGGCGACTGCTTCGACCAGGGCCGCTTCCCGGACGAGCTGATCCCGGAGATCGCCGACATGGGCCTGCTCGGCTGCTCGCTGCCGGAGGAGTACGGCGGTGCCGGCCTCAACGGTGTCAGCTACGGCCTGATCTGCCAGGAGCTGGAGCGCGGCGACTCGGGCCTGCGCAGTTTCGTCAGTGTGCAGAGCTCGCTGTGCATGTATCCGATCTACGCCTACGGCTCGGAAGAGCAGCGCATGCGCTGGCTGCCGGACATGGCGCGCGGCAAGGTCATCGGCTGCTTCGGCCTCACCGAGGCCCATGGCGGCTCCGACCCGGCCAGCATGAAGACGCGCGCGGTCAAGGACGGCGGCGACTGGGTCATCAACGGCTCCAAGATGTGGATCACCAACGGCTCGGTGGCCGACATCGCCATCGTCTGGGCGAATACCGACGAGGGCGTGCAGGGCTTCGTGGTCGAGAAGGGCACGCCGGGCTTCAGCGCCCAGGAGATCAAGCACAAGATGAGCCTGCGCGCCTCGGTCACCGGCGCGCTGTTCTTCGACAACGTGCGCGTCTCCGACGCCAACCGCCTGCCCAACGTCAAGGGCCTCAAGGGGCCGCTGGGCTGCCTGACCCAGGCCCGCTACGGCATCACCTGGGGCCCGCTGGGCGCGGCCATCGCCTGCCTGGACGAAGTGCTGGCCTACACCAAGGAGCGGATCCTGTTCGGCCGCCCGGTCGCCACCACCCAGAGCGCGCAGATCAAGATGGCCGACATGGCCCGCCGGATCACCGCCGGGCAGCTGCTGGTGCTGCAGCTGGGGCGCCTGAAGGATGCCGGGCAGATGCTGCCGCAGCAGGTGTCGCTGGCCAAGTGGAACAACTGCCGGCTGGCGATCGACATCGCCCGCGAGTGCCGCGACCTGCTTGGCGGCGCCGGCATCACCACCGAGCACAGCGCGATCCGCCATGCGCTGAACATGGAGTCGGTGATCACCTACGAGGGCACCGAAACCGTGCACCAGCTGGTGATCGGCCGCGAGCTGACCGGCATCAACGCGTTCTGAATGCGTCTTCCGGGTGCCTGGCGGCCCGCATGCGATCATGCGGGCCGCTTTTCGCATGGCTGGACATGAAGACACCTCCACAACTGCAGGCGCTGATCGACGACGGCGTCATCGACGAGGTGCTGCGCCCGCTCAAGAGCGGCAAGGAAGCGGCGGTCTACGTCGTGCGCAGCGGCGATGAGATCCGTTGCGCCAAGGTCTACAAGGACATGGCCCAGCGCAGCTTCCAGCAGCGGGTGCAGTACCAGGAAGGACGCAAGGTGCGCGGCTCGCGCGAGGCGCGCGCCATCGGCAAGGCCAGCAAGTACGGCCGCCGGCAGCAGGAAGCGGCCTGGAAGAACACCGAGGTGGACGCGCTGTACCAGCTGCGCGGAGCCGGCGTGCGCGTGCCGGAGCCGTTCGGCTATTTCCACGGCGTGCTGGTGATGGAGCTGGTCACCGACGCCGAGGGCTACAGCGCCGCGCGGCTGGGCGAGGTCGAACTCGATGCCGCGCAGGCCCGGCGGTTCCACGCGGTGCTGGTGCAGCAGGTCAAGCTGATGCTGTGCTGCGGGCTGGTCCATGGCGATCTGTCGCCCTACAACGTGCTGGTTGGCCCGGATGGCCCGGTGGTCATCGATTTCCCGCAGGTGGTCAGCGCCGGCGGCAACAACGCCGCGCGGGCCATGCTGCTGCGCGACGTCAACAACCTCACCGCCTGGCTCGGGCGCTCGGCGCCGGAGCTGTTCGAGACCTGGTATGGCGAGGAGATGTGGGAACGGTTCCAGGCGGGCGACCTGCAGCCGGACAGCGTGCTGAGCGGAAAATTCACCCCGGACCTGCGCGCGGTCGACCTGGACGGCGTCCGCGAGGCCATCAACGACGCCCGCGAGGAAGCCCTCATCCGCCAGCAGGGGCGCGAGGCGGCGGAAGAAGACGACTGAGCGTGGGCAGGCCGTGCCGGGCGGGGCCATGGGCCGCGGTTGGGCGTGGCGGTGTTGCCGGGCGTTTCGGCATGGCAACCTGCCTGCTTCCCGGAGGTGGTGCGTGGTGATCGGATGAAACTGCTCGAAGGTATCCGCGTGCTCGACCTGTCGCGCATCCTGGCCGGGCCGTGGGCCACCCAGGTGCTGGCCGATTTCGGCGCCGAGGTCATCAAGGTCGAACGTCCCGGAATTGGCGACGACACCCGTGGCTGGGGGCCGCCGTTCCTGGCCGATGCCGACGGCGGCGACACCACCGAGTCGGCCTACTACCTGTGCGCCAACCGCGGCAAGCAGTCGGTCGCCATCGATTTCACCCGGCCCGAGGGCCAGGCGCTGGTCCGCGCGCTGGCCGAGCGCAGCCAGGTGCTGGTCGAGAACTACAAGGTCGGCGGCCTGGCGAAGTACGGGCTGGATTTCGCCAGCCTGCAGGCGCTCAACCCGAGCCTGGTGTACTGCTCGATCACCGGCTTCGGCCAGGACGGGCCCTATGCGCAGCGCGCCGGTTACGACGCCGCCATCCAGGCCATGGGCGGCTTGATGAGCGTCACCGGCGAAGCCGACGGTGCGCCCGGCGGCGGGCCGCAGAAGGTGGGCGTGGCCGCCACCGACCTGATGACCGGGATGTACGCGGCCACCGCGATCCTGGCCGCGCTGCGCCATGCCGAACGCACCGGCAGCGGGCAGCAGATCGATCTGGCGCTGCTCGACACCCAGGTGGCCTGGCTCGCCAACCAGGCCTCGAACTGGCTGGTCGGCGGCGTGGTGCCGGAGCGCCAGGGCAGCGCGCACCCGAGCATCGTTCCCTACCAGGTGATGCCGGCGGCCGACGGCCATTTCATGTTGGCGGTCGGCAACGACGCGCAGTTCGCGCGTTTCTGCGAGGTGCTCGGGGAGCCCGGGCTGGCGTCGGACCCCCGCTACGCGACCAACGCCGGCCGCGTGGCGCAGCGCGGCGTGCTGGTGCCGCTGCTGCAGCGGAGCCTGCGCGCGCGGCCGGCCGCGGAATGGCTGGCGCGGCTGGAGCGCGCCGGCGTGCCGGCCAGTCCGGTCAACCGCATCGACCAGGTGTTCCAGGACCCGCAGGTGCAGGCCCGCGGACTGCGCATCACGCTTCCGCACGCCAGCGGCGCGCAGGTGGCGATGGTGCGCAACCCGCTGCGGTTCTCGGCCACTCCGCTGCGCTACGGCGACGCGGCGCCACTCCGCGGGCAGCACACCTGCCAGGTGCTCGGCGGGCTGCTTGGACTGGACGCGGAGCGGTTGCAGGCGCTGCAGCGCCTGGGCGTGGTGGAGGCGGCCGGCGGGTAGGTGCGGGCGCGGGCTCAGCCGGCGCCGGGAAAGCCGTGTTGGCGCCAGGCCTCGAACACCAGTACGGCCACCGCGTTGGACAGGTTGAGGCTGCGATTGTGCGGCTGCATCGGCAGCCGCAGGCGCTGGCCGGCGGGCAGGGCATCGAGCAGGTCCTGCGGCAGGCCGCGGGTTTCCGGGCCGAACAGGAAGGCGTCGCCATCGGCGAACTGCACTGTGTCGTAGCGGATGCTGGCGCGGGTGCTCAGGGCGAACAGCCGGCGGGGCGCGATGCGCGCCAGTGCGGTGTCCAGGTCCGGATGGACCTGCATGCGCGCGTACTCGTGGTAGTCCAGGCCGGCGCGCTTGAGCTGCTTGTCGTCCAGGCTGAAGCCCAGCGGTTCCACCAGGTGCAGCCGTGCGCCGGTGTTGGCGCAGAGGCGGATCACGTTGCCGGTGTTGGGCGGGATCTCCGGCTGATAGAGCAGGACGTGGAAAACGGGGGCGGCGGTCATCGGCGGAGTGTACGCCGTGGCCGCCGCCCTAGGGCCGTGCGGAGTGGGCCGGCGCGGGGCGCCCGCGGGCGGGAGACGACACGGACGGATGGCGGCGATGGCTCACTGCGCGAGGGTCTCGTCGGCGATCCGCGACAACCGGCTGGCGGCCAGCTCCGCGGCCAGCGCCTGCACCTGCTGTGCATCCGGATGCACGGTGATGGCCGGCAGCGAAACGATCCACTGGCCGATGCTGGCACCGAGCGCGACCGGCGTATGCGCCGCCAGCCGGGCGGTGGCCTTCTCAGCGGCCAGCTCCATGATCTGGCCGGCGCTGGGCCGCACCTGCACCGAGGAGAGCGTGGGGATCGTGCTGCCGCGTTCGCGCGCGGCCTGGGCCAGCTGGTCGGCGGCCGGACGTACCTGCACGGTCTCCAGGGTGGGGATGTCACCGGCCTGGGCGGTGGCGGAGAACCCGGCGGCAAGGGCGAAAGCAAGGGCGAGGGCGGTGGTGTTCATGGCGGTCCTGTTTAGTGTTTTTGATAAGTGGTGTGGTAGTAATGTAGTACACCAGTTCTGGGGAGGCAAGCTTTTTCCTCTTCCCTGGCTTTTTGTTCAGCCTGTAGTCATCATTCGGTGGATCCTGCGTGGCGGTGCGTAGCGTCAAGCAGGAGGCGTGCCAATCCCATTGCATTGATTTGAAAGGGTTTTCTGCAGGTGAGGGTGTCCGCTGTCCGGACACCCGGTGCCGGCGGGCGCTGTCCGCGGACAGCGCGGCCGCGCGCCACCGGCCGTGACCCGTGGCGCATCCCGCCGACAGGCCGGTCCGGTTAGGATCGGCGCCTACCTCATTGCTCAAGGAAAGCGGAATGAAACGGACAACACCCCGCAGCGCCCTGCTCAGCGTCGCCCTCGCCACCGCCCTGGGCGGCTTCGCCGGGCTGCCGCCCGCCGCGGCGGCGCCGGCGCCGGTCGCGGTGGACATCCCCTTCGAGGAATTCACCCTGCCCAACGGCCTGCGCGTGGTCGTGCATACCGACCGCAAGGCGCCGATCGTGGCGGTCAACATCTGGTACCACGTCGGTGCCAAGGACGAGCCGGCCGGCCGCACCGGGTTCGCGCACCTGTTCGAGCACTTGATGTTCCAGGGCAGCGAGAACCACCACGGCGAGTTCTTCGAGCCCTTCAAGCAGGTCGGTGCCACCGACCAGAACGGCACCACCAATACCGACCGCACCAACTACTTCCAGAACGTGCCCACCACCGCGCTGGACATGGCGCTGTGGATGGAGTCGGACCGCATGGGCCACCTGCTCGGCGCGATCGACCAGGCCGCGCTCGACGAGCAGCGCGGCGTGGTGCAGAACGAAAAGCGCCAGGGCGAGAACCAGCCCTATGGCCAGGTGTGGGACAAGCTGACCCGCGCGCTGTACCCGGCCGGCCACCCGTACCACCACGGCGTGATCGGCTCGATGAACGACCTCAACGCCGCCTCGCTGGATGACGTGAAGACCTGGTTCCGCACCTGGTACGGCCCCAACAACGCGGTGCTGGTGCTGGCCGGTGACATCGACGTGGCCACGGCCAGGGAGAAGGTCGCCCGCTACTTCGGCGACATCCCGGCCGGGCCGAGCATGGCCCAGCCCAAGGTGGACGTGGCCCGCCGGGCGGCCTCCACCCGCGAGGTGATGACCGACAAGGTGCCGCAGGCGCGCATCTACCGCGCCTGGAACGTCGCCGAGGTCGGCACCACCGACATCGACCAGCTGCAGCTCTTCGCCCAGGTGCTGGGCGGCGCCAAGTCCTCGCGCCTGGACCAGCGGCTGCTGCACCAGGACCAGCTGGTGGACAACATCGGCACCATGGTCGGCCCGTCGCAGCTGGGCTCGAACTTCGTGATCATGGCCACGGTCAAGCAGGGCGTGGACCCGGCCAGGGTCGAGGCGGTCATCGACGAGGAGCTGAAGAAGCTGATCGCCGACGGTCCCAGCGCCGATGAGCTGGCGCGCGCCAAGACCGCGTTCCGTGCCGGCTTCATCCGCGGCATCGAGCGCATCGGCGGCTTCGGCGGCAAGGCCGACGCGCTGGCCGAATGCGCCGTCTACGAAGGCGACCCGGGCTGCTTCCGGACCTCGCTGGCCACCATCCAGAACGCCAGCGCCGGCGACCTCGGCACGGTCGCCGGCAAATGGCTGGGCGTGGGCGACCACACCCTGGTGGTCGAGCCGGGCGAGCGCGTGGCGCTGGAGGAACTGCCCTCGGGCACGCCGGCGCCGTTCACGGTGCCGGCGGTCGACCCGAAGTACCGGGTGCAGGCCTCGCCGGTGGACCGCAGCGCCGGCGTGCCGCGGACCGCGTCGTTCCCGGAACTGGCATTCCCGCGCCTGCAGCGCGCCACGCTGAGCAATGGCACCCGGGTGGTCCTGGCCGAGCGCCACGACATCCCGGTGGTGCAGTTCAGCTATGAGTTCCCCGGCGGCTTCACCGCCGACCAGGGGCGCAAGCCGGGCACCGCGAACTTCACCATGGGGCTGCTCGACGAAGGCGCCGGCGAGCTCGGTTCGCTGGCCTTCGCCGATGCCGCCGATGCACTGGGCGCGCGCATCGGCGCCGGCGCTTCGCTGGACGGCGCCAATGTCTACCTGTCGGCGCTGAAGGAGAACCTGGCGCCGTCGCTGGCGCTGTATGCCGACGTGCTGCGCGCGCCGCGCTTCGACCAGAGCGAGATCGACCGCATCAAGGCCACCTGGATCGCCGGCATCCAGCAGGAGAAGGTGCATCCCAGCGCGGTGGCGATGCGGGTGCTGCCGCCGCTGCTGTACGGCAAGGGCCACCCCTACGCGATCCCGTTCACCGGCAGTGGCGACGAGGCCGCCATCCAGGCGCTGGGCCGCGACGACCTGCTGGCGTTCCACCGCGACTGGGTGCGCCCGGAGAACGCCACCCTGATCGTGGTCGGCGACACCACCCTGAAGGAGATCGTGCCGCTGCTCGAGCGCCGCCTCGGCGACTGGAAGGGCCAGGGGCCGGCACCGCAGCTGCAGGTACCCGCACCGGTGGCGCGTCCGGACAAGGCCCGGGTCTACCTGATCGACCAGCCCGGCGCGGTGCAGGCCAACCTGTTCGCCGGCGAGGTGGTGCCCTCGACCATGGACCCGGGGGCGACCCGCTTCGACATCGCCAACGGCGTGCTCGGCGGCGACTTCACGTCGCGGTTGAACATGAACCTGCGCGAGGACAAGCACTGGTCCTACGGGGCACGCTCCAGCGCCAGCGGTGCGCTCGGGCAGCGGCCGTGGATGGCGATCGCGCCGGTGCAGATCGACAAGACCGCCGAGGCGCTGCGGGAGATGCACGCCGAGATCAGCCAGTTCGCAGGCGGCCAGCGTCCGCCGACGTCCGAGGAAGTCGCGCGCATCCGCAACATCCAGACGCTGAGCCTGCCCGGGGCCTACGAGACCGCCGCCGCGGTCATGAACGCCATCGGCGGCATCGTCCGCTACCAGCGTCCGGACGACTACGTGTTCCTGCGCAAGGCCGAGATCGAGGCGATCACGCCGGCGCAGGTGGCCGAGGCGGCGGCGACCCTGGATCCGGCGACGCTGACCTGGGTGGTGGTCGGCGACCTCAAGCAGATCGAGGCGCCGGTGCGCGCGCTGGAGCTGGGCGAGGTGAGCGTGATCGACAGCGACGGCAACCCGCTGCCGGCCTCCCGCTGACGCTCCGGCGCCGCGGCCCGCCCGTTCCGGGGCGGGCCGCGGATCATGACGGATTCATCCGGACGCGGCACAATCCGTTCCGATCTCCACAAGGACCTGCCCATGCGTGTTTTGATCCTGTCCGCCCTGATTGTCGGCACCGCCGCCTGCACCTGGGTGCCGATCGAGAAAGGCGGCAAGGCGGTGCGGGTGCTGCCGGCCGGCCCGGTGGTGCCGGGCTGCGTGGGCAAGGGCGAGATCGTGGTCTCGGTCAAGAGCAAGGTGGCGTTCTACAACCGCAACCCGCTGCGGGTGCAGGAAGAGCTGGAAACCCTGGCGCGCAACGAGGCCCCCAGTGCCGGCGCCAACGCCGTCCAGGCACTGGGCCGCCCGGCCGACGGCAGCCAGCGGTTCAGCGCCTGGCAGTGCCCCTGACGCCGGCGCGCGGATAATCCCCGGGTGCCGTGCGGCCGGCCGCACGTGCCGCCGCGCCCGGACACCGAGGGTTCCCGCCGGCGCCCGGAGAGCGCCGGCCGGCGGGCGTTTCCAGGGCCGCGCACCGGCCCGCGCTCCATACGCACCGGCAGCAAACCGTTAAAGATGCGTCAAGGGCAGGCAGCCGCTAGAATGGCGCCCCCTCCGCCTGAGTCCTGGCGCCTTCCGATGCCCTTCCAGAATGTCTCGATCGCGGGACTGGCGCATGTCGACGCGCCGCATACCCTGACCTCCAAGGAAATCAACGAGCGGCTGCAGCCGACGCTGGATCGTCTGGGCATCCGTGCCGACATGCTGGGCGACGTCGCCGGCATCCACGCGCGCCGCTTGTGGGACCAGGGCACCCAGGCCTCGGACGCCGCCACCCTGGCCGGCCGCAAGGCACTGGAAGACGCCGGTGTCGGCGCCGACCGCATCGGCCTGCTGGTCAACACCTCGGTCAGCCGCGACTACCTGGAGCCGTCCACCGCCTCCATCGTCTCGGGCAACCTGGGCATCGGCGAGGACTGCGTCACCTTCGACATCGCCAACGCCTGCCTGGCCTTCATCAACGGCATGGACGTGGCCGCGCGCATGATCGAGCGCGGCGACATCGACTATGCGCTGATCGTCGACGGCGAGAGCTCCAATCTGGTCTACGAAAAGACCCTGGAGCGGATGAGCGCGCCGGACGTCACCGCCCAGCAGCTGCGCGACGAGTTCGCCGCGCTGACCACCGGTTCCGGCGCCGCCGCCATGGTGCTGGCCCGCGCCGAGCTGGTGCCCGACGCGCCGCGCTACAAGGGGGGCGTGACCCGCGCGGCCAACCAGTGGAACAAGCTGTGCGTGGGCAACCTGGACCGCATGGTCACCGACACCCGCCTGCTGCTGATCGAAGGCATCAAGCTGGCCACCAAGACCTTTGAAGCCACGCGCATCGCGCTGGGCTGGGCGGTGGACGAGATCGACCAGTTCGTCATCCACCAGGTCAGCCAGCCGCACACCAATGCCTTCATCAAGGCCTTCGGCATCGACCCGAAGAAGGTGATGACCATCTTCGGCGAGCACGGCAACGTCGGCCCGGCCTCGGTGCCGATCGTGCTGAGCAAGCTGCGCCAGCTGGGCAAGCTCAAGAAGGGCGACCGCGTCGCACTTATGGGGATCGGTTCGGGCCTGAACTGCACCATGGCCGAGGTGGTCTGGTAACACCGGCGCCCGCAGCGCCGCGACGGCCTGCCCGGCCGCAGGGGCCTGACACCCGGAAACGCCCGCAAGCCGCCCTTGCGGGCGTTTTGCATGGCGGCATCCGCCCGGCACGTCGCCGGCAAGCCCGCGCTTCGCAGGGGCGGTGGCCGCCCGCATGCGCTTTGGCGGCGCTGGGGCCTGCCGGGCGGGCCCCGAGCCCGCACCGGGTTGGAGCGGGCGCGGCCGCCACCGTGATCGGAGGGGCCCGTGTCCGGGCAGGCCGGGGCTGCGTTCCCCGGCATGGGCGGACGGGTCAGGCCTGCCCGGTCCGCTCAGTTCAGCCCGCAGCACCTCTTGTATTTCGTCCCGCTGCCGCAGGGGCAGTCGTCGTTGCGGCTGGGTGCCGCGTCGCGGCGGATCGGCACGCGCGGGGTCAGGGCGTCGACGCGGTGGTGGTTGAGGTCGGCCAGCATCGCCGGCAGCTCCATGGTGATGTCCAGGCGTTCGCGGTAGGTGACCCTGGCCGGCGGGGCCTCGGGGTTCTGCGGATCGATGCGTTCGCCGCTGGCCAGCTGGTCGAGCAGGTCGAAGATCTCCTCGATCCATGCGTGTTCGTCCAGCCACGTGTCCCATTCCGCTTCATGCAGCATGACCGCGGTGAAGAAGCCCAGTGCCCAGTCCCGGCCGACATCGAGCTCGGAGTCGGGCAGGGCGTCCTCGTCCTGCTCCGGGTCTTCCGGGAGCCACATCAGCGGTGCGAGATGATCGGGCAGGTCGTCGCCTTCGAACCGCGCGCGTGCGGCACACATGTTCCAGTGGCCCATCAGCAGCTGCTGGACCTGGAGGGCCTCGTCCTCGTCGTTCCAGCGCGGCGGCTGGCCGCCCCAGACGCGCGGCTGCCATTGGCCGGGCGGCGCGGCCACCGGTGCGACCACCAGGGCCGACAGGAAGCCGTCCAGCGCCTCGAGGTTGAGGCCCTTGAACGGCACCGCGCGCTGTTCGAGCAGGCTGGACAGCCGTTCGATCTGGTTGTCATCGAGGAAGGAGGGAGGCGTGGACATGGCGGTCGCTGGGTGGGGGAGGCGTGCATGGTAGTCGCTGTCGGACCGGAGCCCGCCTCCGCGCCGCTCCGCTGCCGCCGGCGCCAGGCGCTGCCGCCTCCGGCGTGGCGGCAACCGGGGGGCCGGGTGCGGGCGCCTTCGGAGCGGAGCGGCGGGGCGTGGTTCCTGCCGGTGCCGGGGAAGCAGAAGCCCGCCGGCACGCAGGTGCCCCGGGCGGCGGCGTAGAGCGTCGCCCGTCGATGCAGGGTGCGCACCGCCGGGGGCGTCGAAGGGAATGGCGGCCGGGCGTACCCTGCGCCCGGCCGGCGGGCAACGATCGTGTCCGCGGTGCGGGCGTGGGTCATCAGGGCAGCGAACGCCGCGCTTGCGATGGCGCCCGCCGCGGCTGCGGCCCCCGTGCCGCCCTCGGCCGCCGGAGGGCCGCGAGGCGCATTGGCCTACAATGCGCGCCCAGTCCGCGATTGCGTGAAGCCGCCCGATGCCGTTCCCCGGTTACCCCGCCGCCCGCCACCGTTTCGAGGTCCGCCCCGGCCTGTCGATGAACTACATCGATGCCGGCCCGCGCGACGGCGAGGTGGTCGTCATGCTGCATGGCAATCCGTCGTGGAGCTACCTGTGGCGGCACCTGGTCAACGGCCTGGACGACAGGTACCGCTGCATCGTGCCGGACCACATCGGCATGGGCCTGTCCGACAAGCCCGACGACAGTCGCTACGACTACACCCTGCAGTCGCGTGTGGACGACGTCACCGCGCTGCTCGAGCACCTCGGCATCAGCGGGCCGGTCACCCTGGCGGTGCACGACTGGGGCGGCATGATCGGTTTCGGCTGGGCGCTGGCGCACAACGCGCAGGTCAAGCGCCTGGTGATCACCAACACCGCCGCGTTCCCGCTGCCGGCGGAGAAGCCGATGCCGTGGCAGATCGCCATGGGCCGGCACTGGAAGCCGGGCGAGTGGTTCATCCGCACCTTCAACGCATTCTCGGCCGGCGCCTCGTGGCTGGGCGTGAGCCGGCGCATGCCGGGCGACGTGCGTCGCGCCTACGTGGCGCCGTACGACAGCTGGGACAACCGCATCGCCACCATCCGCTTCATGCAGGACATCCCGCTGTCGCCGGCCGACAGGGCCTGGCCGCTGCTGGAGCGCGCGGCGCAGGCGCTGCCGTCGTTCGCCGACCGCCCGGCGTTCATCGCCTGGGGCCTGCGCGACCTCTGCTTCGACCACCACTTCCTCGCCGGCTTCCGCAAGGCGCTGCCGCAGGCCGAGGTGATGGCCTTCGAGGACGCCAACCATTACGTGCTGGAAGACAAGCACGAGGTGATCGTGCCGGCGGTGCGGGCGTTCCTGGAACGCAATCCGATCGGCTGAGCCACCGGCCTGCCCTGCTTTCGCAGGCGCGGGGATGTGGAAGACGATGCGCCGGGGCCCGCGGTTTGCACAGCAAGCCGTGGCGCGGACTCGCGCTCAAGCCGCGCGTGGAGACGACGGGCTGTTGCCGCTGTCGTCGGGATGGTCGTCGTCGTTGTCCGCGTCGTCGCGCCAGCGCCAGTCGGCCACGGTGAGCGGCGCCATGCCGTGGGCGATGCGCGCGCGGTCGCACTGCGGACTGGCCTTGCCGTATTCCCACGAGGCATCGACCTCGCGGCATACGCTCGGCCGGTCGGGATGGATGCGGCAGCGCGAGCGCACGCCGACCACCGCGTCCAGCGCCACGCAGCGCACCGGGTCCGAATAGGTGCCGCGCATGCACAGGCGGTGCGCGTCCAGGCGCTCGGTCAGCGCGTGCGGCACGCCACCACCGCCGAGCGCATCCGACTCCAGCCAATGGAACGCCACGCGGTACTGTGCGCAGCAGGCGCCGCAGGCCAGGCAGGGGTGAGGCATGGGGATGGCCCTCGGGCGCCGGCCCGGGCAATGGCGATGGGGAGATTTTCCACGCCGCCGGAGCGCGCGCAAGAATTTTCCGCAGCGGCGACAATAGCCTGATGAATCCTCCGTGCAACATCGCCGCGCGGCTGCCGGAACTGGCGCGCGAACGGCCCGGCCAGATTGCCATCCGCTGCCCCGGGCGCCCCGGCGCCGGCGGCATGGCCGCCTACGACGTCACCCTGGATTACCGCAGCCTGGACGCACGCAGCGACGCCATCGCCGCCGGCCTGTCCGCCCATGGCATCGGCCGCGGCGTGCGCACGGTGGTGATGGTGCGCCCGGGACCGGCGTTCTTCCTGCTGATGTTCGCCCTGTTCAAGGTCGGCGCGGTGCCGGTGCTGGTGGACCCGGGCATCGATCGGCGCGCGCTGCGCCAATGCCTGGACGAGGCGCAGCCGCAGGCGTTCATCGGCATTCCGCTGGCGCATGTGGCGCGGCGGCTGCTGGGCTGGGCGGCATCGGCCACGCGGCTGGTCACCGTCGGCACCCGCTGGGGCTGGGGCGGTACCACGCTGGCGAAGATCGAGGCCGCCGGGACCGGCGCCGGCAGCCAGCTGGCCGACACCGCGCCCGACGACGTGGCCGCCATCCTGTTCACCAGCGGCTCCACCGGCGTGCCCAAGGGCGTGGTCTACCGCCACCGCCATTTCCTCGGCCAGGTCGAGTTGCTGCGCAACGCCTTCGGCATGCAGGCCGGCGGCGTGGACCTGCCGACCTTCCCGCCGTTCGCCCTGTTCGACCCGGCGCTGGGCCTGACCAGCGTGATCCCGGACATGGACCCGACCCGGCCGGGCAGCGCCGACCCGCGCCGGCTGCACGACGCCATCGCCCGCTTCGGCGTGACCCAGCTGTTCGGCTCGCCGGCACTGATGCGGGTGCTGGCCGAGCATGGCCGGCCGCTGCCGACGGTGACCCGGGTGACCTCGGCCGGCGCGCCGGTGCCGCCGCAGGTGGTGGCGAAGATGCGTGCGCTGTTGCCCGGGCACGCGCAGTTCTGGACGCCCTATGGCGCCACCGAGTGCCTGCCGGTGGCGGTGATCGAAGGCCGCGAACTGCAGGACACCCGCGCGGCCACCGAGGCCGGCGCCGGCACCTGCGTCGGCCGCGTGGTGGCGCCGAACGTGGTGCGCATCATCGCCATCGACGACGCGCCGATTCCCGACTGGAGCGGCGTACGCGAATTGCCCGCCGGCGAAGTCGGCGAGATCACCGTCGCCGGCCCGACCACCACCGACAGCTACTACAACCGGCCGCAGGCCACCGCCGTGGCCAAGATCCGCGAACCCCTGGCCGAGGGCGGCGAGCGCATCGTGCACCGCATGGGCGACGTCGGCTGGTTCGACGAGCAGGGCCGGCTGTGGTTCTGCGGACGCAAGACCCAGCGCGTGGAGACCGCCGCCGGGCCGCTGTACACCGAACAGGCCGAGCCGGTGTTCAACACCGTGCCCGGTGTGCGCCGCACCGCCCTGGTCGGTGTCGGCGCACCGGGCCGCCAGCTGCCGGTGCTGTGCTACGAGCTGCTGCCGGGCGCCGATGCGGCGGCGGTCGAGCCGCGGCTGCGCGCCCTGGCGGCGGACCATCCGCAGTTGGCCGGGATCGACCATTTCCTGCGCCATCGCGCGTTCCCGGTGGACATCCGCCACAACGCCAAGATCGGCCGCGAGAAACTGGCGGCCTGGGCGCAGGACCGGCTCGGCTGAGGCCGCCAGGCGATGGACGAGCGCTACCGGCTGGACGACCTGCTGATCGACGTGCGGCGCCAGCGGGTCGAGCGCGCCGGCGTGGCGCTGGACGTGCGCGGGCTGAGCTTCCGCCTGCTGCATTACCTGGTGCGGCAGGGGCAGCGCGTGGTCGGCTTCGACGAGCTGATCGCGCAGGTCTGGGCGCCGGCGCTGGTCAACGAGGAAACCGTGACCCAGCGCGTGCGCCTGCTGCGGCAGTCGCTGGACGACGATCCGCGGCAGCCGCGCTACCTGCGCTCGGTACGTGGGCAGGGTTACCAGTTGTGCGTGCCGGTGCAGGCGGTCGAGACGACCGGGCTGGGCATGCCGGCGTCGCGGCGGTGGCGCCGCGGGCTCGGCATCGCCCTTGCCGGCGCGCTGGCGGCCGGTGCCGTGGTCGCGTGGCGGTCGTGGCCTTCCCGGCCGCCGTCTCCCGTCCCGCCCCTGCTGCAGCGTGCCGACCACTATGCCGGCATCGGCCAGCGCGACAACAACGAGCGCGCGATCGTGCTGTACCGGCAGCGCCTGCAGGAGGCGCCGGACGATCCGGACGCCACGCTGGGATTGAGCCGCGCCTACAGCGCCCGCGCCTGCCAGTACGACGGCAGCGCCGATGACGCGATGCAGGCGCAGCGGTTGGCGGCGCGGATGGTGTCGGCGCGGCCGCAGTGGGCGGCCGCGCATGCCGCGCTGGGGTACGCCCTGGACTGCCGCGGCGAGATGGCGCAGGCGCTGGCGGCCTACGAGCAGGCGGTGCGGCGTGATCCCGGCGCCGATGCGGCGCGCGGCTCGGCCGCCTACCTCCAGGAACGCCAGGGGCGTCTGGTCGAGGCGCTGGACGCCAACCTCCAGGTCCGCGACCCTGCCAAGGTGCGTTTCCTGCCCATCCAGATCGCGGGCAACCTCGACCTGCTGGGCTATGCGGCGGCCGCCGAAGCGCGCTACCGGGACAGCTTCCGGCTGTACCCGGACAGCGTGTTCTCCAACCTGGCCTGGCCGCGGTTCCTGTTCGTGCACGGCCGCCGGGACGAGGCGCAGGCGGCGCTGGACGAAGCCCTGCGCCGTGGCGCCGGGCATGCCGGGCTGCATCTGCTGCAGGCCGAGCTGGCGCTGGCACGCGGCGAAGCCGGCCCGGCGCGCGAGGCCAGCCTGCAGGCGCTGCGCCTGCGTCCGCAGGGCAGCCTGGCGCAGACGATCGCCTGGGTGTCGGGGGCGCAGCCGCTGCCGGCGCCGGCCGAATTGCGAAGCCGGGCCGGTGGGCTGCTCGAGGGTGTGGCGCGCGGCACCGATCCGCTGGACGGCCTGGATGCGGCGTTGCTGCTGATGGCCGCGGGCGAACCCGAGGCGGCGCTGGCGGCACTCGAGCGCGCACGCGTGGCCGGCTACCGCGATGCCGCCTACCTTCGCGCCTCGCCGCTGCTGGCCCCGTTGCGGGCGCGGCCGGGTTTCGACGCGTTGCTGGAGCGCATCGAAGCCGACCTGGCCGCGCAGCGCGCCCGGGTGCGCGCCCGAGGCCTGCTGCCGGGCGAGACCGGCGCGGTCAAGGCAATGCCTTGAGCACGTAGTCGGCGAACACCGCCTGCGATTGCGCATGCGCCTGCCGCTGGTTGTAGGCGCGGCGGGTGATCACCGCCACCAGCCGCTCCTCCGGAAGCACGAACACATAGTTGCCGCCGTTGCCGGACATCGCCCATACGCCGCGCTCCACGCCGCGTACCGGGAAACGCAAGCGCCACAGCTGGTAGCCGTAGTCCGCATCCTCGCGCGCCTGCGCCTGGATCGTGGTCATCGCCGCCACCCAGGTGGCCGGCAGCACCTGCCGCCCCTGCCAGCGCCCGTGATCGAGGATCAACTGGCCGAGCTTGGCCAGGTCGCGGCTGCGGTAGCGGGTGCCGCCGCCGCCCATGCCCGTGCCTTCCGAGGCGCGGCCCCAGTGCGAGTGCACGATGCCCAGCGGTCGCTCCAGTGCCTGCGCGGCGAAATCCTCCAGCCGCTGCCCGCTGGCCTTCTCCACCGCCGCCCCGAGCATGAAGGCGTTCGCGGTGCAGTAGGCGAAGGCGCGGCCATGGGGGCTCTCATGGGGCCGCTGCGTCCACGGCGCATAGCCCCTGGCCGGCAGGTCCAGCGCGAACTGCACCCAGTCGGCGCTCACGTACATGCGTTCCTCGTTGCCGGCCGAGAACACGTTGTCGTCGTCGCATTCCCATTGCGCGCTCATCGTCAGTAGGTCCTCGATGGTGGTCGCTTCCTTGGCGGGGTCGGGGTTCTGCCAGTGGCGGTCGCCGAACAGGTCGTACAGGCGGGCCTGCGTATCGGGGATCCTCCCCTGGGCGATGGCCGCGCCGACCAGCAGCGCGGTCACGCTCTTGGTCGCCGAACGGGTGTCCTGCAGCGTGTCGCGGTCGCTGCCGCCGAAGTAGCGTTCGTAGACCAGCGCGCCATCGCGGACGAGCAGCACGCTGGTGGTTTCCGGGGCCTGGCCGTCGGCGATGGCGCGTGCCATCGCCTCCAGGGTTTCGACGTGCCAGCCGGTGGCGGCCGGATCGGCCACCTTCCAGCCATCGTCGAGGGCGGCCGGCGCCGCGCCGGCGGGGGCGGCAGGGGCGGTGGCGAACAGCAGGGACAACAGGATCAGGCGCTTCATGGCGGCTCCTCGGGTCGGGGCCGGCGAGTACAGCCAAGCCCCGGCTGAAGTGCCTGATGGGACGATGAAGAATTGTGAAGGCCAATGCGATCAAGGGGTTGCGGCCGGGTCGTCGCCAGCACCGGGCGCGGCGGCTATCGTGTGCCGTTCTCCAACAGTGGTGCGGTATCGCGATGAAGATCCTGGTGACGGGCGGGGGCGGCTTCCTCGGACAGGCGCTGTGCCGCGGATTGATCGAGCGGGGGCACCAGGTGCTGAGCTTCAACCGCGGCCACTACCCGGCGCTGGCGGCGCTGGGGGTGGGGCAGATCCGGGGCGACCTGGCCGATGCCGGTGCGGTGCGCCATGCCGCCGCCGGGGCCGATGCGGTGTTCCACAACGCCGCCAAGGCCGGTGCCTGGGGCAGCTACGACAGCTATTTCCAGGCCAACGTGGTGGGCACCCGCAACGTGCTGGCGGCCTGCCGCGCGCACGGCATCGGCCGGCTGGTGTACACCTCCACGCCCAGCGTGACCCACCGCGCCACCCATCCGGTGGAAGGGCTGGGCGCCGACCAGGTGCCCTATGGCGAGGATTTCCAGGCGCCTTACGCCGCCACCAAGGCCATCGCCGAGCAGGAAGTGCTGGCCGCCAACGGCGCCGAGCTGGCCACCGTGGCGCTGCGCCCGCGGCTGATCTGGGGGCCGGGCGACCAGCAGCTGGTGCCGCGGCTGGCCGAGCGCGCCCGTGCCGGTCGCCTGCGCATCGTCGGCGACGGTCTGAACAAGGTCGACACCACCTATATCGACAACGCCGCGCAGGCGCACTTCGACGCCTTCGACCACCTGGTGGCGGGCGCGGCCTGCGCGGGCAAGGCGTATTTCATCTCCAACGGCGAGCCGCTGCCGATCCGCGAGCTGCTCAACCGGCTGCTTGCGGCGATGGGAGCGCCGACGGTGGAGAAGTCGATCCGCTTCCGGACCGCCTACCGCCTCGGCGCGGTCTGCGAGAAGGCGTGGCCGTTGCTGCGCCTGCGCGGCGAACCGCCGATGACCCGTTTCCTGGCCGAGCAGCTGTGCACGCCGCACTGGTACTCCATGGCGCCGGCGCAGCGCGATTTCGGCTACCGGCCGCGGGTGACGATCGCCGACGGCCTGGAGCGCCTGCGCGCCAGCGTGCGGGCGGGCGGCTGAGCCCGCCCGCACGGTTCATTCCGCGGTGACCATGGCGGGAGCTGCCGCCGGCGCCGGCGCGGCGACGAAGCGGTTGGCGGCGCTGAACAGCGCCAGCAGCGAGGCGGTGGCGACGTCGGCATGGCGGCCGGCACCGAAGCGGGTGCCGCTCTGGCCCGCGTGGCCGGCCTCGATCACCGCCAGCGCCTCCGCGTCGACGCCGTGGCCGAGGCTGCTCTCCTGGAAATGGTCCACCCGCAGCGGCAGGCCCAGCGCCGCCAGCGCGCTGGACAGCAGGCCTTCGCCCTCGCCCTGCAGGGTGCGGGCCACGCCCTGCGGGTCCAGGACATCCAGGCGGATGTGCTGCCGGTCGCCGGCAGGCGACAGCCGGTGTCCGCGGTAGCGCCAGGCGCCCTGCTGCGCCGGTGCCAGGTAGGTGCGCTCGAACAGCGACCACAGCGCGGCGCTGTCCAGCTCGGTCTCGCTGGCATCGGCCTGTTTCTGCACGACGGCACTGAATTCCACCTGCATGCGCCGCGGCATGCCCACGCCATGTTCGCGCTGCAGCAGGAAGGCGATGCCGCCCTTGCCGGACTGGCTGTTGACCCGGATCAGGCCTTCGTAGCTGCGTCCCAGGTCCTTGGGGTCCAGCGGCAGGTAGGGCACCCGCCAGGGGCCGTCCGGGTCCTGCGCGGCCAGGCCCTTGGCGATGGCGTCCTGGTGGGAGCCGGAGAAAGCGGTGAACACCAGGTCGCCGACATAGGGGTGGCGCGGGTGGATCGGCAGTGCGGTGCAGTCCTCCACGACCCGGGCCACCGCGTTGATGTCGGAGAAGTCCAGTCCCGGGGTGATGCCCTGGGTATAGAGGTTCAGCGCCACCGTCACCAGATCGAGGTTGCCGCTGCGCTCGCCGTTGCCGAACAGGCAGCCTTCCACGCGCTGTGCGCCGGCCAGCAGCGCCAGTTCGGCGCAGGCCACGCCGGTGCCGCGGTCGTTGTGCGGGTGCACCGACAGCACCACGTGGTCACGCCGCGGCAGGTGCCGGTGCATCCATTCGATCTGGTCGGCGAACACGTTGGGCGTGGCCACTTCCACGGTGGTGGGCAGGTTGACGATCATCGGCCGCTGCGGGCCGGCGTCCCAGGTGTCGATGGCGGTGGTGCAGACCCGCAGCGAGACCTCCAGCTCGGCCATGCAGAAGGTCTCGGGCGAATACTGCAGCACCCATTCGGTTTCCGGATGGCGGTCGGTCAGCCGGCGCAGCAGCCCGACGTGCTGGGCGACCATGGCGTCGATCTGGTCCACCGACAGCCCGAACACCACCTCGCGCCAGGCCGGGGCGATGGCGTTGTACAGGTGCACGATGGCGCGGCGTGCGCCGGCCAGGCTCTCAACGGTGCGTTCGATCAGGTCGGCGCGCAGCTGGGTCATCACCATCGGGGTGACGTCCTCGGGAATGCGGTCCTCTTCGATCAGCCGCCGGACCACGCCGAAGTCGGTCGCCGAGGCGGCCGGGAACCCGACCTCGATCTGCTTGAAGCCGATGCGCACGAGCTCCTCGAACAGGCGCAGCTTGCGTGCGCCGTTCATCGGCTCGAACAGCGCCTGGTTGCCGTCGCGCAGGTCGGTGGAGAGCCAGGTCGGGGCCTGCGCCAGGGTGGCGGACGGCCACTGCCGGTGCGGCAGGTCGATGGGCGGGAACGGGCGGTAACGGCGCGAAGGATCGGTCAGCATGGCAATGGCAGGCGGAGGCGCGGGGGCGCGGGAGGACAGGGCCGCACGGGTGGCGGGCGCACTCCTACCGTAGCAACGGCGACTGCTTCCGGTTTTCGCGCAGGGCTCGATTTTTGTCGCTGGAAGGACATACTGGCGCGGCCATGCCCCGCGCCTCCCTGCCCCGTCATTTCTACGAATCCTCGGCCCGGCCGATGACCGGCGTCGCCGCCGACTACCCGGACGGGCACCGCGTGCCCGCCCACCAGCATCCGCGCGCGCAGCTGGTGCATGCGGTGCGCGGGGTGATGCTGGTGGGCGGCGAGCGGCAGCGCTGGGTGGTGCCGCCGAACCGTGCGCTGTGGCTGCCGCCCGGGCAGGTCCACGACATCCGCATGCGCGGTGCGGTACGGATGCGCAGCCTGTTCGTCGACGGGTTCCCGGGGCTGCCGGCCGAGAGCCGGGTGATCGAGGTGCCGGGGCTGCTGCGCGAGTTGATCCTGGCGGTGACCCGGCTGCCGCCGCTGTATCCCCAGGAGGGCCGCAACCGGCACCTGCTGGGCCTGCTGCTGGATGAACTGCGGCTGCAGCAGGCGCTGCCGCCGCTGCAGCTGCCGTGGCCGAGCGAGCCGCGCCTGGCGGCGGTGTGCGAGCGGTTGCTGGCGCAGCCCGACGATGCGCGCACCGTGGCGCAATGGGCCGGCGAGATGGCGGTCAGCGGCAAGACCTTCCAGCGCCAGTTCCACCGCCAGACCGGCCTGGGCTTCGCGCGCTGGCGGCAGCAGGCGCGCCTGCTGGGAGCGCTGGAGCACCTGGTGGCGGGGCGTCCGATCGGACACGTCGCCCTGGCCCAGGGCTATGCCAGCCAGAGCGCCTTCGCCGCGGCGTTCCGTGCCCACTTCGGGATGCCGCCGTCGCAGTTCATCACCGTCTGATGATGTGCGCCTTGGCACAGTGGAGCCTCGCCCACATGGCAACCGCCCTCGAGGAGGTCGAGATGCTGCACTACGCAGTGGTTTTCTTCGTCATCGCCATCATCGCCGCGCTGCTGGGTTTCAGCGGCATCGCCGGCGCCGCAAGCAACATCGCCTGGATCCTGTTCGTCGTGTTCCTGGTGCTGGCGGTGATCTCGCTGTTCCGGAAGAAAGCGTGACGCCGCCCGTGCGGCGGCCCGTAACCGGCCGCCGCACGGGCAGCTGGACGCCCTGGTGTCCGGGCCAGGCAGCCCGGGCGCCGGGGCGCGCCGTCAGGACGCGGTGATCGAACTGCGCAGCGCCTTGTCGGCCGCATGCCGTTCCAGCGCCAGTTCGATCAGCCGCGTGATCAGCTCGGTATAGCCCACGCCGCTGGCCCCCCACAGCTTGGGATACATGCTGATGCGGGTGAAACCGGGCAGGGTGTTGACCTCGTTGATCACCACGTCGCCGGCGGCGGTCAGGAACACGTCCACGCGGGCCATGCCGGCGCAGTCCAGCGCCCGGTAGGCGGCGATGGCGATCTCGCGGATGCGCGCCTGCGCATCGGCCGGGATGTCGGCGGGGATCACCGTTTCGGCACCGTCGGCATTGATGTACTTGGTGTCGTACGCGTAGAAGTCGTCATGCACCACCACCTCGCCGCAGACGCTGGCCTCGGGCGCGTCGTTGCCGAGCACCGCGCATTCGATCTCGCGGCCGTCTATCGCCGATTCCACCAGGACCTTGTGGTCGAAGGACAGCGCCAGCGCCATGGCCGCCTGGAACTCGCCGGCGTCGCGCACCTTGCTCACGCCCACCGATGACCCCTGGTTGGCCGGCTTGACGAACAACGGCGTGCCCAGCTGCGCCACCAGCGTGTCGTAGTCGGCGCCGGCCGCGGTGGCGCGGCCGAAGCAGGCGAAGGGGGCCACCGGCAGACCGGCGTCGCGCAGCAGGCGCTTGGCCACGTCCTTGTCCATGGCCACCGCCGAGCCGAGCACGCCGGCGCCGACGAAGGGCAGGTTGGCCATGCGCAGCAGGCCCTGCAGCGAGCCGTCCTCGCCCAGGGTGCCGTGCACGATCGGGAACACCACGTCGATCTGCTGCAGGGCTGTGGCCGGGTCGCTGGGCACCAGCTGCGCCTGCTCGCGCCCGGGCAGCACCGCCAGCGCGTTGCCGGAGCGGTTGAGCGCGATCTTCGACGGATCGCCGGCATTGAGCAGGAACTGCCCGGGATCGCTCAGGTGCCAGTGGCCCTGCTTATCGATGCCGATCAGGCTGACGTCGAACCGCTCCTTGTCCAGCGCGTCGAGGATGTTCTTCGCCGACTGCAGCGAGACCTCGTGCTCGGCCGAACGACCGCCGAAGATGATGCCGACCCGGGTCTTGCCCATAGCCTGTTGCTCCTGCCATTGCATTGAGGTGCATAGCATGGGGCGAAATCCGGCGAGGGGGAACAGGCGCCGGCGATGTGCCGGCCGGGGTGAACGGCGGCTGATGCCGGCGGCACGGGCGCCGGCGGCGGTCCGCGCTTCGGTAGAATGCGGCCCATGCCTGCCTCTCCCCTGAAGCTCCTCAAGCCGCTCGCCGGCCGCGCCCTGCAAGCGGCGCTGAACCGCGCCCTGGCGCTGGACCCGGATACCCGCGCCGCGTTGCGGCCGCTGGAGGGCCGGCGCATCGCCCTGACCCTGGAGTCGCCGCCGCTGGCGCTGCAGATCGGGGTCGACGGGCAGCGGCTGACGGTCGGGCCGGTGGATCCGTCGCTGGAGCCGGACCTGGCGGTGCGCAGCACCCTCGGTGGGGTCCTGGCGCAGCTGCCGTTCCTGGCCAACGCGCGGCGCAGCCCGGGGGCTGCACCGGCGGGGCGGGTGAAGGTTTCCGGCGACGCCGAACTGGCGCGGCGCCTGCAGCAGCTGGCCACCGGCTTCGACCCGGACTGGCAGCAGCCGTTCGTGGCGGTGTTCGGCGAGGTGCTGGGCGTGCAGATCGCCCAGGCCCTGCGCACGGCGCTGGTGCAGGCCCGCCGCAGCGCCGCCGATCTGGCGCAGACCGCGGCCGAGTACGTGACCGAGGAGTCGCGCGACGTGGTGCCGCGCGCGGAGCTGGACGCGTTCCACGACGATGTCGACGCCACCCGCGACGATGTCGAGCGGCTGGCCGCGCGGGTCGCGCGGCTGCGTGCCGGAGCCCGGGCATGAAGGCGGCGCGCGCGATGTTCCGCGCCAACCGCATCGGTCGGGTGATGCTGCGCTACCGGCTCGACGACCTGTTCGACGGCACCCCGGCCGAACGCTGGCTGCGCCTGGCCAGGCCGTTCGTGCCGCGCGCACGCGGCGACATCGCCTCGCTGCCGCGCGGTGCGCGGCTGCGCCTGGCGCTGCAGGAGCTGGGGCCGATCTTCGTCAAGTTCGGGCAGATCCTGTCCACCCGCCGCGACCTGGTGCCGCCGGACGTGGCGGTCGAGCTGACCCTGCTGCAGGACCGGGTCAAGCCGTTCGACGGCGAGCAGGCGCGGGCGATCGTCGAGCAGGCGCTGGGCCTGCCGGTCAGCGAGGCGTTCGCCGGCTTCGACACCACGCCGCTGGCCTCGGCCTCGATCGCGCAGGTGCATGCGGCCACGCTGCCCGACGGCCGCCAGGTGGTGGTCAAGGTGCTGCGCCCGGACATCGAGCGGCAGATCGATGCCGACATCGCCCTGCTCAAGTCGCTGGCGGCGCTGGTCGAGCGCACCCATCCGCGTGCCGACAAGATCCGTCCGCGCGAGGTGGTGGCCGAGATCGAGACCACCCTGGCCGCCGAGCTGGACCTGCAGCGCGAGGGCGCCAACGCCAGCGTGCTGCGCCGCTTCTGGGAACATTCCGACGACCTCTACGTGCCCGAGGTGATCTGGACCCACACCGCCGAGCGCGCGCTGACCCTGGAGCGGGTCTGGGGCATTCCCTCCGACGACATCGCCGCGCTGGACGCGGCCGGCATCGACCGCCGCGCGCTGGCCGCCAAGGGTGTGCGCGTGTTCTACACGCAGGTGTTCCGCGACAATTTCTTCCACGCCGACGCGCACGCCGGCAACATCTGGGTCGACACCGATCCGGCGCGCCGCGACAACCCGCGCTTCATCGCGCTGGACTTCGGCATCATGGGCCAGCTCTCGGAAGCGGACCAGTACTACCTGGCCGAGAACTTCATGGCGATCTTCAACCGCGACTACCGGCGCATCGCCGAGCTGCACGTGCAGGCGCGCTGGATGCCGGCCACCGTGCGCATCGACGACCTGGAGGCGGCGGTGCGCGCCGTATGCGAGCCGTACTTCACCCGGCCGTTGTCGCAGATCTCGCTGGCCGAGGTGCTGCTCAAGCTGTTCCGCACCGCGCAGCGCTACCAGCTGACCCTGCAGCCGCAGCTGATCCTGCTGCAGAAGACCCTGCTCAACATCGAGGGCGTCGGCCGCCAGCTCGACCCGCAGATCGACATCTGGGCGGTGGCCCGGCCGGTGCTCGAACGCATCCTGCGCGAGCGCTACAGCCCGCGCCGCGCGCTCAAGGAGCTGCGCCGGCGGTTGCCGGAGATCATGACCCGCACGCCGGACATGCCGGTGCTGGTGCATGCCTGGCTGCGCCAGCAGGTCGAGGGCCGGCACGAGCTGTCGATGCGGTCGCAGGACCTCGTCGATCTCGACCAGACCCTGCGGCGCATGCAGCGGCGCGTGGTCACCGCGGTCGCCGGTGCCGGGCTGATGGTGGTGGCCGCCCTGCTGCACGGGCTGCAGGCGGGCGGGCCGCTGCTGGCCACGGTGCCGCTGTGGTCGTGGGTCAGTGGCGGCGTGGGGGTGCTGGCACTGGCCTCGGCCTGGCTGCGGCGATGAGCGCGGCAGCGGACGCCGCGGTGGACGCCGCCGCGACGGCCGGCGCGCCCCTGCCGCTGCTGTACGAGGACCAATGGCTGGCCGTGGTCGACAAGCCGGCCGGGCTGATGGTCCACGACAGCAAGCTGGCGCGCGGCGAGGACGACTTCCTGGCCGACCGCCTGCGCGAGCAGCTGGGCCGGCCGATCTTCCTCGTCCATCGCCTGGACCGCGCCACCAGCGGCTGCCTGCTGCTGGCCTTCGACCGCGATGCCGCCAGTGCCCTGGGCAGGGCGCTGATGGGCGGCGAGGTGGAGAAGGACTACCTTGCCGTATGCCGCGGCTGGCCGGCGGAGGACGCCTTCACCGTCGACCACGACCTCGACGGCGGCCCCGGCAAGCCGGTCAAGAAACCGGCGGTCACGCATTTCCGGAAGCTGCTGGCCGGCGAACTGCCGGTCCCGTCGAACGGCTTTCCGACGTCGCGCTACGCCCTGCTGCGCTGCCAGCCGCAGACCGGCCGGTTCCGCCAGATCCGCCGGCATCTGAAGCACGTGTTCCACCACCTGATCGGCGACACCAGCCACGGCGACGGCCGCCACAACCGCACGTTCCGCATGCACGGCGTGCACCGCATGCTGCTGCACGCGCAGCGGCTGGCGTTCCCGCACCCGCAGGACGGGCGCCGCATCGAGGTCGAAGCGCCGCTGGACGCCGAGTTCCGCAAGGCCTTCCAGCTGCTGGGCTGGAACGCGGACGGCCGCTAGCGCCTCAGGCGGCCTGCAGCGCCGCCAGCACCAGCAGCGCCAGCGTGCAGGCGAAGCCGCCCAGCCACGACAGGCTGCGCAGCAGCGGCTGGTCGCCCAGGTAGAGCAGGCCGTGCAGCACGCGCAGCACCACGAACCCGATGGCGAGCGCGGTGACCGTCTGCGCGGCCACGCCGGCCAGCTGGGCCAGCACCACGCCGGCGGCGAACGGCGCGAAGCTCTCGAAGGCGTTCAGGTGCGCCGCGTTGGCGCGCTGCACCAGGTGGTTGTCGCTCCTGGCGGCCCAGGCGCGGGGGTTGCGGTTGTTGTAGCCGGGCCGGCCCTTGGCGACGGCGACCCAGACGTACGGCAGTACCGCGGCGATCACGACACACCAGTAAGCGGACGACATGTGCTGCTCCTTCCGGACCTGGCCGCAGCCTAGCAGCCGTGCCGTCGCCGCGGAATGCGATGGCGGCGCGCCGGGCCGATACAATCGGCGCCATGGCCACCCTGTCGCTCGCCGTCGATGCCTCGCTGGCGATCCCCGAATCGGAGATCGTCGAGCGCTTCGTGCGCGCCAGCGGCGCCGGCGGGCAGAACGTCAACAAGGTCTCCACGGCGGTCGAGCTGCGCTTCGACGTCGCCGGCTCGCCGTCGCTGCCCGAGCCGGTGCGCGCGCGCCTGTTGGCGCGCCGCGACCGCCGCCTCACCGAGGCCGGGGTGCTGGTGATCGATGCGCAGCGGTTCCGGACCCAGGAACGCAACCGCTGCGATGCCCGCGAACGCCTGGTGGCCTTCCTCCGCACCGGGCTGGTGGTGCCCAAGGCCCGGGTGGCGACGAAGCCGAGCTACGGCTCTCGGATGCGCCGGCTGGAAGAGAAGAAGGGGCGCGCGCAGATCAAGCGCGGCCGTTCGCAACGCAACTGGGAGTAGGCGTGGACAAGCCGTCGCCGGTGGTGCCCCGGGTTCCGCCGAACGTGCCGCGGGTGCGCGGCAATGGAGGTACCCGCTGGCTGGGGCGCACGCTGCTGCGCCTGGGCGGCTGGCGCGTGGCCGGGCCGGTCCCGGACCTGGCCCGGGCGGTGGTCATCGCCGCTCCGCATTCGTCCAACTGGGACGGCATCTGGGGCCTGGCGGCGAAGCTGGCGCTGGGCATCGAGGCGCGGGTGCTGGGCAAGGACAAGCTGTTCTGGTGGCCGCTGGGGGCATTGCTGCGCCGCCTGGGCGTGGTGCCGCTGGACCGCAGCAGCCCGCAGGGCACGGTGGGGCAGGCGGTGGCGATGATCCAGGGCAGCGAGCGCATCTGGTTCGCGCTGGCGCCGGAGGGCACGCGCAAGCCGGTGAAGGAGTGGAAGACAGGCTTCATCCGCATCGCGCGGCTGGCGCAGGTACCGATCGTGCCGGCCTACTTCCATTACCCCGAGAAAGTCATCGGCTTCGGCGCACCGTTCCACACCAGCGGCGACGATGCCGCCGACATGGCCGCGATCCGCCATTGGTACCGGCCGTGGATCGGCCGCAACCGCGGCACGGTGTAGCCGATGGGCATCGCGCTGGTGTGGCTGCGCGACGATCTGCGCCTGGACGACCAGCCGGCGCTGCGCGCGGCGCTGGACCGCGGCCTGCGGCCGCTGCCGGTCTACATCCATGCGCCGGAGGAAGAGGGCGCGTGGGCGCCCGGGGCCGCCTCGCAGGCCTGGCGGCGGCGCTCGCTGGCGGCGTTGGCCGCCGGCCTGGAGCGCCGCGGTTCGCGCCTGCTGCTGCTGCGTGGCCCCACCCTGGACACCCTGCAGGCACTGGCCGCGCGCACCGGCGCCGAAGCGGTGCTGTGGACCCGGCGCTACGAGCCGGCCATCGAGCAGCGCGACGCGCACATCAAGCGCAGCCTGCGCCAGGCCGGCCTGCACGCGGAGAGCCTCAACGGCGCGCTGCTGTTCGAGCCCTGGGAGCTGGCGACCCGGCAGGGCGACCCGTACCGGGTGTTCACGCCGTTCTGGAAAGCCGCGCGCGCGCACTGGCGGACGCCGGCCACCTGGGAGGCACCGCCGCGGCTGCCCTCGCTGGATGCGGACGACCTGCCAGCCGGGGTCCGCCTGGAGGCATTGCTGCCGGCACCGCGGCCGGGGTGGGATGCGGGCTTCTGGCAGTGCTTCACGCCCGGCGAGGACGGCGCCCGGGCCGCGCTGCAGGCCTTCCTCGACGGGCCCGTGCACGGCTATGCGCAGGGCCGCGATGTGCTTGCCGATGCCGGCACGTCGCGGTTGTCGCCGCACCTGCATTTCGGCGAGATCTCGGTACGCAGGATCGCCGCGTCGGTGCTGGCCGCCGGCGATGCCCTGGCCGAGGCCGACCGCGAGCGCTTCCTCGCCGAACTGGGCTGGCGCGAGTTCGCCCACCACGTGCTGCACCACTACCCGCGGGTGCCCGAGCACAACCTGGATCCGCGCTTCGACGATTTCCCCTGGGCGGCACCCGACGCGGCGCTGCTGGATGCCTGGCGGCACGGGCGCACCGGGGTGCCGGTCGTCGATGCCGGGATGCGCCAGCTGTGGCAGACCGGCTGGATGCACAACCGCGTGCGCATGGTGGTGGCCAGCTGGCTGAGCAAGCACCTGCGCCAGCACTGGCTGCACGGCGCGCGCTGGTTCTGGGACACGCTGGTGGATGCCGACCTGGCCAACAACACCCAGGGCTGGCAATGGACCGCCGGCACCGGGGCCGACGCGGCGCCGTACTTCCGCGTGTTCAACCCGGTCGCGCAGGCGCGGCGGTTCGATCCGGCCGGCGACTACATCGCGCGCTGGGTGCCGGAACTGGCCGGGCTGCCGGTGCCGGCGCGCTTCGCCCCCTGGGAGCACCCGGCGCTGGCGCGCCGCATGGCGCCGGGCTACCCGGCGCGGCCGCAGGTGGAGCTGGCCGCGGGCCGGGCCGGCGCCCTGGCGGCATTCGCCGCGCTGCGCCGCCCGCGCAGCGGCTGAACCGGCCACCGCCGTGCAGGCAGGCGCCACCATCGGCACATGCCGGGCCGGGGGCGAGGGAGTAGGGTGGGCGGCTGCATGCAACCAGGAGCACGTACCATGTCGCGCACCGTCATTCTGGCCGCCGCCATCAGCCTTGCGCTGGCGGCCTGTTCGGGCAAGGAGTCCAACACCCCCGTGAACGCCCCCCCTTCCGCACAGGACGGCCAGCCGGCCGAGGCGTCGGCCAACCCGTTCATGAGTGCCAGCACACTGCCGTTCCAGGCGCCGGCGTTCGACCGGATCAAGGACAGCGACTACCTGCCGGCCTTCGAGGAAGGCATGCGCCAGCAGCGCGCGGAGATCGCGCAGATCGTCGCCAACACGCAGCCGGCCACCTTCGACAACACCCTGCTGCCGATGGAGAAGTCCGGCGCGGTCCTGGACCGGGTCAGCCGCGTGTTCTTCAGCGTCGTGCAGGCCGATACCAATCCGGAGCGGCAGAAGATCCAGGAAGAGGTGATCCCGAAACTGGCCGCGCACAGCGACGCCATCCACCTGGACGCCAAGCTGTTCGAACGGGTCAAGGCGGTCCATGACGGACGTGCCGGTGCCGGGCTGGATCCGGAGCAGCTGCGCGTGGTCGAGGAGACCTACCAGAGCTTCGTGAAGGCCGGCGCCCAGCTCAGCGATGCCGACAAGGAAACACTCAAGCAGTACAACGCCGAGGAGGCCACGCTCGCCAACGACTTCCACAACAAGCTGGTCGCGGGCACCGCCGCCGCCGCGGTGGTGGTCGACGACCCGGCGCGGTTGACCGGCCTGTCCGACGGCGATCTGGCCTCGGCGGCGGAAGACGCCAAGGGCCGCGCGCTCGACGGCAAGTGGGTGCTGGGCCTGCAGAACACCACCCAGCAGCCGGTCCTGGCCTCGCTGCAGGACCGGGCGCTGCGCGCCAGCGTGCTGCAGGCATCGGAGACGCGGACCGAGCAGGGCGACGGCAACGATACCCGCGGCATCCTCCAGCGCCTGGCGCAGCTGCGTGCCGCCAAGGCCAAGCTGCTCGGCTTCCCGAACTACGCCGCCTACAACCTCACCGACCAGATGGCGCAGGACCCGGCCAACGCGTTGAAGCTGCTGACCGACACCGTGCCCGCGGCCACCGCCAAGGCGCGTGGCGAACTGGCCGAGATCCAGCAGGTGATCGACGCGCAGAAGGGCGGCTTCAAGGCCGCCGCCTCGGACTGGGACTTCTACGCCGAGCAGGTGCGCAAGGCCAAGTACGACCTGGACGAATCGCAGATCAAGCCGTACTTCGAGCTGGACACCGTGCTGCATGACGGCGTGTTCTTCGCCGCCACCGAGCTGTACGGCATCACCTTCAAGGAACGCACCGACCTGCCGGTCTACCACCCGGACGTGCGCGTGTTCGAGGTCACCGACGCCGACGGCCAGCCGCTGGCGCTGTTCTATGCGGATTTCTTCAAGCGCGACAGCAAGTCCGGCGGCGCCTGGATGGACGTGTTCGTCGAACAGGACGGGCTGGCCGGTACCCGGCCGGTGGTCTACAACGTCAGCAACTTCACCAAGCCCGCGGCCGGCCAGCCGGCCCTGCTGAGCTGGGACGACGTGACCACGATGTTCCATGAGTTCGGCCATGCCCTGCACGGCATGTTCTCGAACACGACGTACCCGAGCGTGGCCGGCACCAGCGTGCCGCGCGACTTCGTCGAGTTCCCGTCGCAGTTCAACGAGCACTGGGCATCGGACCCGAAGGTGTTCGCCAACTACGCCAAGCACTACCGCACCAAGGACGCGATGCCGCAGGCGCTGGTCGAGCGGATCGCCAAGGCCAAGACCTTCAACCAGGGCTACATGACCACCGAGTACCTGTCGGCGGCGCTGCTGGACCTGGCCTGGCACACGCAGGCCGCCGATGCGCCGCTGCAGGACGTGGACGCGTTCGAGGCCAGCGCGCTCAAGCGCTTCAAGGTGGATCTGGCGCAGGTGCCCCCGCGCTACCGCAGCAGCTACTTCGACCACATCTGGGGTGGCGGCTATTCCGCCGGTTACTACGCCTATTTCTGGGCGGAGATGATCGACCATGACGCCTTCGAGTGGTTCAAGGAGAACGGCGGCCTGACCCGCGAGAACGGCCAGGTGTTCCGCGACAAGATCCTGTCCATCGGCAACACCCGCGACCTGGCCACGGCCTACCGCGATTTCCGTGGCAAGGACCCCAGCGTGGAACCGCTGCTGCACAACCGCGGCCTGAAATAGGCCGATGGCGGTACCCGGGTGAGGAGCGACGGCAGGGCATCCCCCTGCCGTCGCTCTGTGTGCGTCCCCCGCGGCGGGGAGCGGCCGGCGTGCGGGCACGGCCGTCGGGTTCCCCGCGGATCTGACGCACCGCCGCGAGCGGCCGCGGCGGGCCTGCGTCTACAATGATTTCATTTGCAACGGAGGAGCCATGCCTACCCATCGTCCCGTCTCGTTGATAGGCGTACCCACCGATGTCGGTGCCGGCCACCGCGGCGCCCGCCTGGGGCCGGAGGCGCTGCGCATCGCCGGCCTGCCCGAGGCGCTGGCCGCGCGCGGCGTGGACGTGCGCGACGTCGGCAACCTGCCCGGGCCGCGCAACCCCTGGACCGACCCGGTGGAGGGCTACCGCCACCTGGACGAGGTCGTGGCCTGGAACCGGGCGCTGATGGAAGCGACCGAGGCCGAGCTGCGCGAGGGCCGCCTGCCGATCATGCTCGGGGGCGACCATTGCCTGGGCATCGGCTCGATCACCGCGGTGGCACGCTGGTGCCGCGCGCAGGGCAAGCAGCTGCGGGTGCTGTGGCTGGACGCGCACTCGGACTTCAACACCTCCCAGGTCACCCCGTCGGGCAACATCCACGGCATGCCGGTGGCCTGCCTGTGCGGGCTGGGCCCGGACGCACTGACCCGGCTGGGCGGGGAGGCACCGGCGATCTCGCCGCAGCAGGTGCGGCAGATCGGCATCCGGTCGGTGGACCAGGACGAGAAGCGGCTGATCAAGCAGTACCAGGTGGACGTGTACGACATGCGCTACATCGACGAGAGCGGCATGAAGCGGACCATGGAGGCGGCGCTGGCCGGGGTCGATGCCGACACCCACCTGCACGTCAGCTTCGACGTCGACTTCCTGGATCCCAGCATCGCGCCGGGCGTGGGCACCACGGTGCCGGGCGGGGTGAACTACCGCGAGGCGCAGCTGGTGATGGAGATGATCGCCGACACCGGGGCCATGGGGTCGCTGGACATCGTCGAACTCAATCCGCTGCTCGACCGCCGCAACCGCACCGCCAAGCTGGCGGTGGACCTGGTGGAGAGCCTGTTCGGCAAGTCCACGCTGATGCGGGATTGATGCGGGCGCGACCTCGCTGAACGCGTGGCCCCGGCATTCACGCTGGCTGCACGGCGCAGCCGCCAGATTCTGTTCCACGCGCGGGGACACCGGCCGCGGAGCCACCGCGACCGGCAGCCGCCGATCCAAGGCAAGGAGACAGAGTGATGAAGCGAATGCTGATGCTGGCCATGCTGGGCCTGTTCTCGGTGGCGATGCTGGGCGGCTGCAACACCGTTGCCGGTGCCGGCAAGGACATGCAGAAGGCCGGCCAGAAGGTCGAAGACAAGGCCGAGGATTGCAGCGACGGCAAGTGCTGATCCCCGCCGCGGTACCCGCACCCCCCGAATCCCTGAGGAGTTGAAGACATGAAGCGCATGGTCGCCCTGATGATGGTGTCGTTGTTCTCGATCGCCGTGCTGTCCGGCTGCAACACCGTTGCCGGTGCCGGCAAGGACGTGCAGAAGGCGGGCGAGAAGGTGGAGGGCGCGGCCAAGCGCTGACCTTCCGCCACACAGGCAAACGCACGGGGCCGGCGACATGCCGGCCCCGTGCGTTTCCGTCCCCCCCCGGTGCACTCAGGTGTGGTTCAAGGACATCAGCGGAAATCAACGAATCGTCGATGCACCCTCAACACCGTGCGCGGCATGCTGGTCCTGCGGCGGAACTGCCGCCATTCCCCCGAAAGGAGATCCGCATGAACAAAGACATCATTTCCGGCAAGTGGACCCAGCTCAAGGGCAAGGCCCGCGCCAAGTGGGGCGACCTGACCGACGATGACTTCAAGGTGGCGGAAGGCAATTCGGAGTACCTGGCCGGGCGCCTCCAGGAGCGTTACGGTTGGGCCAAGGACCGCGCCGAGAAGGAAGTGCGCGACTTCCAGGATGCCCTGCACAAGGAAGACCCGGACTGGCGCTGAGCCGGCCGGGGCCACACGCCGCGGCGATGCTGCGGTGAATTGGGCAAGGGAACGGGCCGCGATGCGGCCCGTTCGCGTTTCCGCGGCCGCGGTCAGCGTGGCCGGGCCGGCGGGTCGGGAACGAAGCCGGCCGGGAACGCACGCGGTGCGGGAACGCCGGGCACGATGCCCAGCGCCGCCAGGCGCGCGTAGGCGTCGTAGCGGAGCGTGGCGATCTGGAGCGGCCGCGGCCCGGCGCGCTGGAACTGGACGCTGGCGCTGTCCGAGCGTTCGCGTGCGCCATGCCCGGTTCCCAGGGACGGGCGGCCCCCGTCGGCGCTGCGTTGGCGGGCGCTCTCCGCGGCCACCGCGGATGCCGGCGCGGCCAGTCGCGGCAGCGGGCGCGGTGGCACTGGCGGGTGTGGGACCGACGGCGGGCGCGCCTCGCCGAACACGGCGATCCCGACCACGCCGACATCGGTGGGTCGGCCGGTGCGGCTGGCGTAGCTGTCGCCGTGGTCGGTGAACACGAACTGCGCCACGTCCGAGGACGACTTGCGCCAGCCGGCGATCTCGCTGTCCTGCCAGGGACCGAGCACGTAGCCGGGCTGCTCCGGCGCGGCGGTCTGGCCGGTGATGGCATTGACCCCGTCCACCGACAGCACCACCAGCAGGCGCTCGCCGGTGAGGTTGCGCAGGCGTACCGCATAGCGGTGGCCGGGCGCGGCGGGCACCCACGCTCGGCCGCCATGGCGGTACTCGGGCAGTTCCCGGCCGCTGTCGCGGTCCACCAGCGACAGCGCCACCCGGGCGGACGCGGGGGCGGGCGGGGGCATCGGCACCGGACGGAAGCCGCACAGGATGGGCAGGGCCAGCAGGCAGGCGAGAAGGCGGTACATGGCGGGCTCCGGACGGGGGACACAGCCTGGAACGGATGGCGGCCGGCGGCGGGGTTGCCGCGCGCCGGTTACACTGGCGCGGTTCATCCGTCCGTCACGTCCGCGTCCATGACTACCCGCGTCCTCACCGGCATCAAGCCTTCCGGTACTCCCCACATCGGCAACTACCTGGGGGCGATCCGTCCCGCCATCGCCGCCAGCCGCGCCGCCGATACCGAGAGTTTCTTCTTCCTGGCCGACCTGCACAGCCTGATCAACACCCAGGATCCGCAGCGCGTGCAGCGCTCGACGCTGGAGATCGCCGCCAGCTGGCTGGCCGCCGGGCTGGATCCGGAGAAGGTGTGGCTCTACCGGCAGAGCGACATCCCGGAAATCACCGAACTGACCTGGTACCTGACCGTGGTCGCCGGCAAGGGCCTCCTCAACCGCGCCCATGCCTACAAGGCGGCGGTGGACCGCAACCGCGAAGAGCGGCAGGACGACGATGCCGGCATCACCGCGGGCCTGTTCATGTACCCGGTGCTGATGGCCGCGGACATCCTGGTGTTCGGCGCCGACAAGGTGCCGGTGGGACGCGACCAGATCCAGCACATCGAGATGGCGCGCGATTTCGCCCAGCGCTTCAACCACCTGTACGGCAAGGACTATTTCGTCCTGCCGGAGGCGACGATCGACGATGCGGTCGCGACCCTGCCGGGCCTGGACGGGCGCAAGATGAGCAAGAGCTACGACAACGTGATCCCGTTGTTCGCTCCGCGCGAGGAGCTGAAGAAGCTGGTGTTCTCGATCGTCACCGACTCGCGTGCGCCGGGCGAGCCGAAGGACACCGCCGGTTCGGCGCTGTTCCAGCTGTACCAGGCCTTCGCCAGCGCGGAGCAGAGCGCCGCCTTCGCCCAGGCCTTCGCCGACGGCATCGGCTGGGGCGAGGCCAAGCAGCAGCTGTTCGAGCGGATCGACAGCGAACTGGCGCCGCTGCGCGCGCGCTACGAGGCGCTGATGGCCGAGCCGGAGAAGATCGAGGCGCTGCTCTGCCGCCGTGGCCAGCAGCTGCGCGAACGGTTCGCCATACCGCTGCTCAAGGCGCTGCGCCATGCGGTGGGCCTGCGTGCGCTGTCCGCCGCCACCGACGCCCCCGCGGCCACGGCCGTGGACAGGGCGGTGTTGCCGGTGTTCAAGCAGTACCGCGAGAAGGACGGCCGTTTCTACTTCAAGCTGCTCGACGGCCAGGGCGCCTTGCTGCTGCAGAGCGAAGGCTTCGACTCGCCGCGCGATGCCGGCCAGCGGATCGCCGCGCTCAAGCAGGCCGAGCACGACGACGCGCTGCGCGCCGCGCCGGTGACGCTGGAGGCGGAGGCCGGAGTGGTGCTGGCGGCCCTGCGCCAGCTGCGCGAGGCCGCCTGAGGCCGGCGCCCTCCGGGCGGGCGGCCGCAGCGGGAACACACCGGGTGCGCCACGGCGGCGCGCCCCCTGAAGGAGCTTGCGATGGCCTGGTTGTCGTTGTTGCTGTTCCTGCCCTGGTTCGGGGTGATGGCCGCGCTGTACTGGTGGTTCCCGCGCCAGCCGCGGCACCGCGCCCGCCGCCTGTTCGACGGCGCCATGCTGGTGCTGGCGCTGCTGCTGAGCGTCGGCTTCATGCACTGGGGTTACCGCGTCGGCGCGGCCGATGCCGCCGCCGACAGCCTGTGGAAGCAGATCCTGGCGGTGCTCTACGCCTACGGCGCATTCCTCGCGGTGATGGCGCTGGCACTGCTGCTGCGGCCGCGGGTGCTGTACCGCTGACCCCCGCCAGGAGGAGCCATAGGCCATGACCGTCGCACACGGCATCCACGTCATCGATACCGCGTTCCAGCGCGACCACTTCGACGCCGCCTACCTGTTGGTGCACAACGGCCGCGGCGCCTTCATCGACTGCGGTACCGCCCTTGCGCTGCCGCGGATGCTGGAGGCCGTGGCGCGTGCCGGCCTGGCCCCCGACGCCATCGATTGGCTGATCCTGACCCACGTGCACCTGGACCATGCCGGCGGCGCCGGTACGCTGCTCCAGCACCTGCCCAACGCCCGCCTGCTGGTGCACCCGCGCGGCGCACCGCACATGATCGATCCGGCGCGGCTGGTCGCCGGCGCCACCGCGGTCTACGGCGAACCGGAAATGGCGCGCAGCTACGGGCAGGTCGTGCCGGTGGCGGCCGCCCGCGTGGTGGTGGCCGAGGACGGCCACCGGGTGTCGCTGGCCGGCCGCGAGCTGCGCTGCATCGACACGCCCGGGCATGCCCGCCACCACCTGTGCGTATGGGACGCGGACAGCCGCAGCTGGTTCACCGGCGATACCTTCGGCCTGTCCTACCGCGAACTGGACAGTGCGCAGGGGGCGTTCATCGTTCCCAGCACCTCGCCGGTGCAGTTCGAGCCGGCCCCGCTGCACGCCTCGATCGAACGCCTGGTGGCGCAGGACCCGGAGACGATGTACCTGACCCATTACGGGCCGGTGCACGATCCGGTGCGGCTGGCGGCCGACCTGCATGCGCAGATCGATGCCATGACCGCCATCGGCCGCGCCTGCGCCGGCCGCGACGACCGCCATGCCGCGCTGGTGGCGGCACTGGGCGGGCTCTACCTGGAGCGGGCGCGCAGGCACGGCTGCACGCTGGACGATGCCGGTGTGCTGCGGGTGCTGGGCCTGGACATCGAGCTCAACGCCCAGGGCCTGGCGTGCTGGCTGGACCGCGGTTGAGGCGACCGCCCGCTCGACGCGCCTGACCGCGTGCGCCCTGCGCGCTAAAATCGCCGGCTTCCCCCTGTTGCCGGTACCGCCGTGAATCCGATGCGCATGTTGCTGCTGTCGTCCTGCCTGTTCGTCGGTGGGGTCGCCAGCGCGGCCAACGACCTGCCCGGTGGGGGCATCGACCCGGCGGCGCTGTCGCGCCATGTGCAGGTCCTGGCATCGGATGCGTTCGAGGGCCGGGCGCCGGCCAGCGCCGGCGAGCAGCGCACCGTCGACTACCTGGTCGAACAGTTCCGCGAGGCCGGGCTGCAGCCCGGTGGCGAGGACGGCGGCTGGGTGCAGGACGTGCCGCTGGTGCGTGCCCAGGTGGTCGGCGAGGTCGAGGCCTGGCTGGAGCAGGGCGGCGCCCGTACCCGCCTGCACAACGGCGAGGACCTGACCCTGCAGAGCCTGAGTCCGCAGGAGGTGGTGGACCGGCAGGACCTGCCGCTGGTGTTCGTCGGCTACGGCATCGATGCGCCCGAGCGCCACTGGGACGACTACAAGGACGTGGACCTGGCCGGCAAGATCGCGGTGGTGCTGATCAACGATGCCGACTTCGAAGCCGACGCGCCCGGCGCGTTCGACGGCAGGGCGGTGACCTACTACGGGCGCTGGACGTACAAGTTCGAGGAGGCCGCGCGGCGCGGCGCCGAGGGCGTGCTGATCGTGCACGAGACCGCGGCGGCGGCCTATCCGTGGGCGACGGTGAAGGCCTCCGGCACTTCGCCGCTGTTCGACATCCAGCGCGGCGACGCCGAGGCGCGCGCGCTGCACACGCCGTTGCGCGGCTGGATGCAGCGCGCGCTGGCCGAACGGATCTTCGCCGCCGCCGGGCTGGATTTCGAGACGGAGAAGCGCAGGGCGATGCGCGCCGACTTCCACCCGGTGCCGCTGGGCGACGCCCGCTTGTCGGCTAGCTTCTGGATCAAGCGCGAGCCGGTGGTCACCCGCAACGTGGTGGCGAAGCTGGACGGCACCACCCATCCCGATGAGACGGTGATCGTCTCCGCGCACTGGGATGCGTTCGGGATCGGTGAACCCGACGACAGCGGCGACACGGTGCGCCATGGCGCCATCGACAACGCCACCGGCGTGGCGTCGGTGCTGGAGCTGGCACGGGTGTTCGCCGCCGGTCCGCGGCCGCAGCGCACGCTGTACTTCCTGGCGTTGACCGCCGAGGAGAAGGGGTTGCTCGGTGCCAGCTACTACGCCGAGCATCCGCTGGCGCCGCTGGAGACCACGGTCGCGGTGCTGAACATCGAGATGTTCAGCCCGGACGGCGAAACCGCCGACATCGCCACCTGGGGCAGGGGCCGCGTCTCGCTGGAGGCGGACGTGGACCGCGTCGCCAGGGCGCGCGGCCGGCGCTGGTCGCCGGACCCGGACCTGGAAGCGGGCTTCTTCTACCGCGCCGACCATTTCGCCTTCGCCCGCAAGGGCGTGCCGGCGATCACCGTCGGCGCCGGCCTGGACAAGCGGGACGGCGGCGTCGCTGCCGGCCGCGCGCTGCGCGAGGCCTATTTCGCCCGGTGCTACCACCAGGCCTGCGATGCCTGGTCGCCGTCGTGGGACGCACGTGGCCTGGCCGCCGACACGCTGCTGGTCTACGACCTGGGCCTGGAACTGGCCAACAGCCGCCACTGGCCGCGCTGGGACGAGGACGCGGAATTCGCGGCCGCCCGCGGGGCCAGCGACGCGGCACGGCGCTGACCGCCCGGCGCGCGCCGTCGCCCGGCTACTCGCCGCGGCTGGCCGCGAGCAGCTCCCATACCCGTCCGTGCCGTTGCGCCGGGCTTGCCACCGCGGCCACCGCGCGCCTGCCGAGGCGGTCCTGCAGCTGCTGCAGGTAGAGGCTGCGCGGGACCGCCACGCGCTCCGCGGACTCTACGATCCCGGCCGGTTCCTCGGGCGGGAACTTGCCGGCCACGGCGTCGCCGATCTGTCCCACGCTCCAGTTCATCGCATGCGGCGGCGCCTGCAGCACACGGTGCGCGCTGCCCGTGTTCCAGAACATCTGCTGGGCGCCGGCCCAGCCGTGGCCGGACCCGCTGCGACGCCGGTTCTGCACCCGCAGCTGACTGTCGCGGGTGTTGTCGTACAGGGTGCCGGTGGACCAGCGGTGGTGCGGACCGCTGTCGTTGCTGCCGTCCACCGCCAGGCAGTCCAGGAACACGTTCGGGCCGGGCGTGCGCGCGCCGGTGACGAAGCTGTGCCGCGCCTGCTCGGCGTAGCAGCGCTGGGTCAGGTTGAACGAGGCGTTGCCTTCGTAGTTGTACGCATAGCGGCGCATGCCCTCGGTCGCGCCGTAGCGCGGGTCCAGGTACGCCAGGTCCTCGAAGGTGTTGAAGTGCGCGCCGTTGTGCGCGGTGATGCCGTGCGAGACATGGCGCATGGTGACGTTGCGCACCCAGGAGTCGCGCACCCCGCCGAAGCGGATGGCCATGTACGGCCCATCGTCGGGTGTCCGGAACGCGGTGCCGGTATCGGGGTCGCCTTCCAGCCGCAGGTCCTCGATGCCGACGCCGCTGATCCGCCGGGGAGCGATGCGGTACGCGCGGCCGCCGCCGAAGCGGGCTTCCAGGGCGTCCACCACCGGCGCGTCCAGCGTCAGGGTGTTCCCGTCCACGGCCGCGACCACGCGCTCGTAGTCCATCGTGAAGTCCCCGGGCGTCCAGCCATAGCGCGCCGTGTCGATGCCGTCGGCACCGAGCCAGGCGGCGTTCGGCTCGCGGACGATGGCGATGGCGTCGCCCACGGCATAGCCCGCCGCGGACGCCAGGGGAAGGCGCATCGCGCCCACCGGCACCTGCGCGGCGTCGATCCGCACCGCGCGGGCGTCTGCCGCCTGCGTCGGCCGTGCCGGTTCGCGGCTGCCCACCTCGATGATCCGCCCCTGGCGGCCGCGGTAGGTGGAACGGATGACCGTGCCGTCATTGCCGCGCCCCTCGCCACGCAGCACGACGCCGCCGCTGCGCATCACCAGCCCCGCGGACACGCGGTAGTGGCCGCGCCGGAGCAGCACCACGCCGCGCACGCCGTACCCGTCGGGTGTGCGGGCGCCGACCGTGTCGAGCGCCTGCTGGATGCGCGCATGGTCATCGCCCGTCGGCGTGGGGGCGAGGACGATGCGCACCGGCAGCGTCCGCCGGGGCGGCAGGGCCACGCCGCCGCCGCGGTAGCCGGCACGGGAAAAGTCCGGAACGATATGCCGGGCCAGCTCACCGCCCCGTTCGCGGTAGGGCGCGTAGCGCAGCCGCCCATCCGTGCCGCGCGCGACCAGTGGCGCATCCGCGGTGGCATCGATCGCATGGGTGAAGAACCCGTCTCCGGGCGCCGCCGCGGCCGCCTGCAGGGCGGCGGGACATGCGGCCAGCGCGCACAGCACCAGCAGCGAATGGAGGGAGCGTGACGACGGCATGCGGATGGCCTCGGCCCGGGGAAAACACCGGGGATACTAGCAATCCCGTGACGGGCAGCCGTCGGCCGGCGCGCTCGGACGGGCGCCGGGATGGAGGCACGCTCGGCGGCTGCGGGCGTGGCCCGTGGGCCGCGGTTCAGCGCGTTCCGTCCAGCCAGTTCGGGCCCTTGTTCTCCAGGAAGAACACGTAGACCACCAGCGACACCGCGATCACCGCGGTGACATAGGCGGCGAAGGCGCCGACATGGCCGGTGCGCAGCGCGCCCTGGTACAGCAGCGGCGCGGTTCCGCCGAACAGCGAGTTGGCCAGCGCGTAGCCGAAGCCGACGCCGAGGGCGCGCACGTGCGTGGGGAACAGCTCGGCCTTCACCACCGCGTTGATCGAGGTGTAGCCGGTGAGGATGACGAAGCCCAGCGCCAGGGTCAGGAAGGCCAGCAGCGCATCGTGCTGCTGCGGCAGCCGGGTCACCATGTACCAGGTGTAGAGCACGCCGCCGACGCCGAAGAACACCAGCAGGGTCTTGCGCCCGACCTGGTCGGACAGCCAGCCACCGACCGGCTGCAGCACCATCAGGAACGCCAGCACGCCCAGGTTGATCAGCGTCCCGACCATCGGGTCGTCGCCGGCGAACGCGCTCTGGATCATCTTCGGGCCGTTCACCGAGTAGGTGTAGAAGGCCACGGTGCCGCCGGCGGTGATCAAAAAGCACAGCAGCAGCGGCCGCCACTGGTGCACGAGCAGTTCGCGCATCGAGCCCGAGGCGCGGGCCTTGCCTTCGCGCGCGGCGGCAATGGAGGATTGCTCCAGCGACTCGTCCATGGAGCGCCGCAGCCAGAACACCACGATCGCGGCGATGCCGCCCAGTCCGAAGGCGATGCGCCAGCCCCAGTCGGAGATCTGCGCGGTGTCCCAGAAGACCAGCATGAGCAGCAGGGTCAGCTGCGCCAGCACATGGCCGCCGACCAGGGTGACGTAGTGGAACGAGGACAGGAAGCCGCGCCGGCCGGGCAGGGCGGCTTCGGACATGTAGGTGGCGCTGGTGCCATATTCGCCGCCGGTGGCGAAGCCCTGCAGCAGTCGGGCCAGCAGCAGGATCAGCGCGGCCCAGGGGCCGAGGGTGCCGGCGGTGGGGGTGAGGGCGACCACGAACGAGCAGCCGGCCATCACCGACACCGACACGGTCAGCGCCAGGCGCCGTCCGTAGCGGTCGGCGAAGCGGCCGAAGTACCAGGCGCCGATCGGCCGCATCAGGAAGGTGGCGGCGAAGATCGCCCAGATGTAGAGCGTGGAGTTCTTGTCCTCGGCGGAGAAGAACCGCGATTCGAAGTAGACCGCGAACACCGAGTAGACATAGACGTCGTACCACTCCACCAGGTTGCCCGCGGAGCCCTTCAGGGTGTTGGCGATCGACCGCCGCAACGCGGCGGGATCGGCGGTCGTGGCGGTGCTCATGGGCGGGAGGTCCTCGCAGGGTGGGGCCGCGGGCGCGACCGGTGCGGCCGGCGGGCCCGCCGACGCTCCCGGCCACCCTAGCGCAGCCGGCATGAAGAGCGGGCGGCGGATACAGCATGCCGTTTTTCGGACTGCTGCGGCGGGCGGCGAACGCCTAGAATCTGCTCCCGTCCAACCGCGAACACCGACCATGTCCTCCTCCGCTCCCGCGTTGCCCGCCCCCGCACGAGGGGGCCGGGTCGTCCTCGCGCTGCTCCTGGTGTACGTGGTGTGGGGCTCGACCTACCTGGGCATCCATCTGGCGCTGGAAGGCGGCATGCCGCCGCTGTCGGTGATCGCCGGTGTCCGTTTCGTCATCGCCGGTGCCCTGCTCTACGCGGTGCTGCGCTGGCGCGGCGTGGCCGCGCCGACCCGCCGCCAATGGCCGACGCTGGCGGTGATGGGCACCTGTCTGCTGCTGCTGGGCAACGGCATGGTGGTGCTGGCCGAGCGCGACGTCTCCTCCGGGATGGCGGCGGTGGCGCTGGCCTCGGTGCCGCTGTGGATGGCGCTGTTCTCCGCGTTCCGCGGCGAGCGCGTGGCGGGCGGGGAGTGGCTGGGGATCGCGGTGGGCTTTGCCGGCGTGCTGTGGCTCAACGCCGGCAGCAGCCTGACCGCGACGCCCACCGGCCTGGTGCTGCTGCTGGTGGCGCCGTTGGGCTGGGCGGCCGGGTCGATCTGGTCGCGGGGACGCGACCTGCCGTCGCCGTTGATGGCCGCCGCCGGGCAGATGCTGTGCGGTGGCGTGGTGCTGGTGGCGGCGGGGCTGCTGCGCGGCGAGCGCTTCACCGCGCCGCCGACGCTGCAGGGCCTGCTGGCGGTGGGCTACCTGAGCCTGTTCGGCTCCATCGTCGGATTCACCGCGTATGTGTGGCTGCTGCAGAACGTGCGCCCGGTGCTGGCCAGCAGCTATGCCTACGTGAACCCGGTGATCGCCGTGGCGCTGGGCGTGTGGATCGCGCACGAGCGCTTCAGCGCCGCCGACCTGGGCGCGATGGCGGTGATCCTGGCCGGGGTCGTGGTCATCACCCTGGCGCGGAGGCGACGCGCATGAGCGCCGCCCGCGAGCACCGCAACGGCCTGCTGGCGACCACGCTGGCGTTCGTCATCTGGGGCCTGGTGCCGTTGTACTGGCGATTGCTGATCGAGGTGCCGTCGCTGCAGATCATCGCCCACCGCATCGTCTGGAGCGCGGTACTGCTGATCGGCGGCCTGGCGCTCGCGCGCGGCTGGGGCTGGCTGCGCGCGGTCTGGGAGACGCGGCGGCGGTTCTGGCTGCTGGGCCTGGCCAGTGCGCTGATCAGCGCCAACTGGAGCCTGTACATCTGGGCGGTCAACGCCGGCCACGTGGTCGAGACCAGCCTGGGCTACTTCATCAACCCGCTGTTCAGCGTGGTGCTGGGGGTCGCGGTGCTGGGCGAGCGCCTGCGCCGGCTGCAATGGCTGGCGGTGGCGCTGGCGGCGCTGGGCGTGGCCTGGCTGACCTGGCAGAGCGGCCGCCCGCCGTGGATCGCGCTGGGGTTGTCGGTGACCTTCGGCCTGTACGGGCTGATCCGCAAGCTGGTGGCGGTCGAGGCGGTGACCGGGCTGGGCGTGGAGAGCCTGTTCATGGTGGCGCCCGCGGTGGCCTTCGTGCTGTGGTCGGAACACGGCCACGGCGGCGGTTTCGCTTCCGGCTGGGGCTGGGGCAACGACCTGCTGCTGGTGTTCGGTGGCGTGGTCAGCGCGGTGCCGCTGATCGCCTTCGCCTATGGGGTGCGCCGCATTCCGTTGTCGCTGGTCGGCCTGCTGCAGTACATCGGGCCGACCCTGCAGCTGCTGGTCGGCGTGCTGGTGCTGCACGAGTCGTTCGGTTTCGAACGGCGGGTCGGCTTCGCCCTGATCTGGCTGGGGCTGCTGGTCTTCGTCGGTGATGCCTGGCGGCGCACGCGCCGGGAGCGGCGGGCGCGGGCGTTGAACGCCATCGACAGCGAGCGAGTTTGAAAATATAATACGAAGTTCTAATAAATGGAACTTCCGCCGTGATTTCATCCCTCGCGCTGGTGACGATCGGACAAACCCCGCGTCCGGACATGGTCGCGCCCATCGGGCAGGCGCTGGCCGGCAAGGGCCGGTCGCTGCGGCTGCAGGAGTGCGGGCTGCTGGACGGACTGGACGCGGCGGAGGTGGCGGCGCGCTACGCGCCCGGCGCCGGCGGCATCCCGCTGGTGACCAAGCTGCGCGACGGGCGCGTGGTGGCGATTTGCAGCGAAAAGGTCGAGACCGGGCTGCAGGCGCTGATCGACCGGCTGGAGTCGGACGGCATCGAGGCCATCCTGCTGTTGTGCACCGGGCGCTTCGACCGCCTGCGGACCCGCAGGGCGCTGCTGGTCCAGCCGGACGTGCTGTTTCCCGCGGTGGTGGCCGGGCTGATGCCGGGGGCGGCGATCGGAGTGGTGGCACCGGCCAGCGAGCAGCTGCCGGAGACCCCGACCAAATGGCGGCGCGCCGGCTTGAAGCCGGTGTGCACGGTGGCCTCGCCGTATACGCCCGGCTGCGGCGGCTGGCAGCACGCCGTCGAGGAGCTGCGCCGTGCGGCCGAGGTGCGCCTGGTGGTGCTGGACTGCATGGGCTATGACGAAGCGCAGCGTGCCTGGCTGGCACGTGCGCTGGAGCTGCCGGTGCTCACGTCCGGCAGCGTGGTGACGTCGGTGCTCGACGCACTGCTCTGAGCGGCGCGGCGTGCGCGTGGTTCAGCTGGCGCGGAAGTCGAGCCAGTACGGATCGCCGATCTGCTGGCCGATGTCGCGGGTCGCGGTGACCAGCGCCTGGCTGAAATCGTTGATCCGCGACTCGGTCAGGTCCTGGGACGGCAGGGCGATGCTCAAGCCGTAGATCTGGTGCGTGTCCGGATCTTCCAGCGAGGTGGAAATGCCGGCCACGTTGGCGACGAACTCGCCGCGCGCCAGCGACCAGCCGCGGCGGCGGATCTCGGCAAGCCGGGTCAGCAGTTCCTTCGGTGTCTGCAGCGCATCCGGATTGGCGCGCGCCTGCATGCTGCCGCTCACCAGGCGCAGCACCCGCTCATCGTCCAGGCGCGCCAGGATCGCCCGGCCGACCGAGGTCGAGTAGGCCGGCAGGCGGGTGCCTGGCGGCGTGTACACCTGCAGCGAACCGCCGCCGATCCGCATCTGGATGACCAGCGAATCGGCGCCGTCGAGCAGGTCCACATAGAGGGTGTAGCCGGTTTCCTGCACCAGCCGGTCCAGCTGCGCCTCGATCAGCGACAACGCACTGCGCGAACTGCGCAGGTGGAACGAGGCTTCCATGATGATCTTCCCCGGCCGGTAGGCACGGGTGACCGGGTCGCGCTCCAGGAAGCCGTGCTGGCTCATCTGGCTGAGCGTGCGCGAGGCCGAGCTCTTGGGGATGTCCAGCTGGGTGGCGAGATCGGTGACGGAAATGTCGCGCCGCAGCCGGACGATCAGCTGGAGGACCTGCATCGCATTGCTGAGTGTGCTCACGCGGCGTCTCGCGGGTGGGAGGGGGCACTGGATTCTCGGTGCGTTGGGGAAATCATGACAAGCACTTGACAAGCCAAAGGGAAGCCGCCTAACTATATATCACAATGTGGAATATAGTTCCATATTATAGAACATAACCCCGGCGGTGAACCCAGTGCGCGAGCCCCTCGAGACGTCCGCAGGCAACCCAGAACAGCTCCCGCATCCGCGCGCGCTGGCGCCGGCGAACCTGTTGCTGACGCTGGCGCTCAGCCTGTGCGGCGCGGTGGTCGGCATCCAGATGCTGGTGAGCCTGGGCATCACCCCCAACACCTCGCTGATCGGCGCCCTGGCGGCGATGGCGCTGGCGCGGATTCCGCTGTCGGCCTTCGCCGGCTACCGCTCGATCCATTCCCAGAACCTGGCCCAGACCAGCATCTCCGCGGCCACCTTCGGTGCGGCCAACAGCCTGTTCCTGCCGATCGGCATCCCGTTCCTGTTCGGGCTGCCGCAGATGGTGACGCCGATGCTGGCCGGCATGGTCCTGGCGATGCTGCTGGACGGCTACCTGCTGTACCGCCTGTTCGGCACGCCGGCGTTTCCGGCGACCCATGCCTGGCCGATGGGCGTGGCTTCGGCGGAAGCCATCAAGGCCGGCGACGCCGGTGGCCGCCAGGCGCGCAGGCTGCTGGCGGGGCTGGCCTGCGGGGTCGCCGGCAATCTCGTCGGGCTGCCGATGTCGGCGCTGGGCGTGGCGCTGATCGGCGGCATGGCGGCGATGGTCGCGTTCGCGCTGGGCCTGCTGGTACGCGGGTACGCCGGGCCGCTCGCGGGCATCGACCTCGGCGCCGCCTACGTGCCCCACGGAATGATGATCGGCGCCGGTGCGATGGCGGTGCTGCAGATCGGGCGCGCGGTGTCGCGGCGGATGCGTCCGGGCGCGCCGGCCACCGACGGGAGCGCGGACGCGGTCGCCGTGGCCGGCATGGCGCCGGTCCGTTCCGGGCGCGTGCTGCGGCTGGGCTGGCTGGGCTACCTGCTGATCATGCTGCTGCTGACCCTGGGGACGGGCGTCTACACCGGCATGCACTGGCCGATGCTGGTCGGCTTCGTGGTCTACGGCACGTTCTCGGCCTTCGTCCACGAAATGCTGGTGGGCATCGCCGCGATGCACTCGGGCTGGTTCCCGGCGTTCGCGATCGCCCTGATCTCGCTGCTGATCGGCATCCTCATCGGCTTCCCGCCGGAGGCGCTGGTGGTGCTGGCCGGCTTTTCGGCCGCGACCGGTCCGGCATTCGCCGACATGGGCTACGACCTCAAGGCGGGCTGGCTGCTGCGCGGCGAGGGCCGCGACCCGCGCCTGGAATGGGACGGCCGCCGCCAGCAGTGGCTGGCCGGGCTGATCGGGTTCGCGGTCGCGGCGGTGGTGGTGGCCGCGACCCACGACCTGTTCTTCGCACGCGGGCTGGTGGCACCGATCAACCAGGCGTATGTGGCCGCGATCAAGACCGGCGCCTCGCCCGATCTCGCCCGCAGCCTGGTGCTGTGGGGCCTGGTCGGCGCGGTGCTGCAGGCGGTCGGCGGCGTGCGCCGGCAGCTGGGGGTGCTGTTCGCGACCGGCCTGCTGATCGTCAACCCGGCCGCGGGCTGGATGGTCGCGCTCGGCCTGGCGTACCGGCTGTGGCACCGCCGCCGCGCCGGCACCGGCGGCGACAAGTCGCTGGAGGTGTTCGCCGGCGGGGTGATCGCCGGCGACGCGCTGTGCGGGTTCGCCACGGGCCTGGGCAAGAGCTTTTCCAGGTAGCGATCCCGCGCCTGGGTGTCGGTACTCATCGGGGACATAGAGATGAAGCGCAAGTTGACCATCGGAGATGTGCGTGCGGCGGTGATGGGCGGGGCGATCCTCGGCGGCGGCGGTGGTGGCCACGTCGACAACGGCCTGAAGAACGCCGCGCTCGCCCTGGAACTGGGACAGCCGGAGCTGTGGAGCGCGGACGAGTTCGCGCCGGAGGCGGCGTGCGTGACCGTGGCGCTGGTGGGCACGCCGTCCAGCCAGAAGGCGCCGATCCAGCCGTTCCACATGATGCGCGCCCTGGAGCTGGCGCGTGCCCATGCCGACCCGGCGCTGCCGATCAGGGCGATCAACACCAACGAGAACGGCGCCGAGACCAGCATCAACGGCTGGGTCCAGGCGGCGCTCTCCGGGCTGCCGGTGATCGACCTGGCCTGCAACGGCCGCGCCCACCCCACCAGCCTGATGGGCTCGCTGGGCCTGCACCGGCAACCGGGCTACCGCTCGGTACAGGGATTCTCCGGCGGCCTCGACGCGGAGTATGTCGAAGGCGCCATCAGCGGTTCACTGGAAACCGCGTCGGCGGTCGTGCGCCAGGCCTCGGTCGCGGTCGGCGGCTTCGTCTCGGTGGCGCGCAACCCGGTGGCGGTGGCCGAGGCCTGCCGCAGTGGCGCGCCGGGCGCGATCAGCGCGGCGATCGCCCTGGGCCATGCCTATGTCGCCGACGGTGTCGCGGGCGTCTGCCGGGAACTGGGGGGACGCGTGGCGGCCGAAGGCGTGGTCGCCGAATACGTCTGCGAGCGCCGCGACGGCCTGGACGTGGGCTGGCTGCGGCTCGACGACCGCGCCGGCACCGTGCTGCGGTTCGTCAACGAGTACCTGCTGCTGGAGCAGGGCGCGACCTGCCTGGCGGCGTTCCCGGAACTGATCATGACCTTCTCCGCGGGCGCGCCGCTGGTATCGGCGAAGGTCCAGACCGGCATGCCGGTGCAGGTGGTCGCGGCCCCGCGCGAGCGCCTGCGGCTGTCCGCGACCATGGACATGCCCGAGCTCTATCCGCCACTGGAGGCGCTGCTCGGCCACCCGATCCGCCGCGGCGGCGCCGCGCCTTCTCCCTCCCCCTCTCCCTCCCCCTAGCGCTCCGGCGCGGTTCCGCGCACCCGTGGCGGCTCCCCCCGCCCGGGCGCGCACGTTTTCGACAACTGGATGTACCTCCCGTTCCTTCCGTGTAGAGCCCTCAGCCAGGAAGCCATCATGATTCGTAGAACGCCCCTTGCAGTCACCTTGTCGATCATCCTCACCACGGCTTCCGGCGCCGGCCACGCGCAGACCGCCGCTTCCGCCCAGGACGCGCCCGGCGTCACCGAGATGGACAAGGTCTCGGTCACCGGCTCGCGCATCGCCCGCTCGCAGAGCGAAGGCCCGTCGCCGGTGACCGTCATCACCGGCGAGGAGCTGGAGAAGCAGGGCTTCACCACCGTGCGCGATGCGCTGGTGACGATCAACCAGTCCACCGGCGACGTCGGCACCGACATGGACCAGACCGGCGGCACGCCGAACGGCCAGTTCGTCAACCTGCGCGGCATCGGGCCCGGCTACACCCTGGTCCTGCTCAACGGCAAGCGCATGGCCAACTACCCGCAGGCCTACGACTTCCGCTCCACCGCGGTGAACCTGGCCAGCATTCCCGCCGGCGCGGTGGCGCGCATCGAGATCCTCAGCGGCGGCGCGTCGGCGATCTACGGCTCCGACGCCGTGGCCGGGGTGATCAACATCATCACCAAGAGCGACTACCAGGGCGACCAGTTCCGCGTGCGCGCCGGCACCAGCACCGGCGGCGGTGGCGATACCGGCGTGTTCCAGTGGTCCGGCGGCAAGTCCGGGGACCGCTGGAGCGTCACCTACGCGCTGGAGTACATGGCGCGCGAAGCGGTCATGGCGAGCCAGCGCGACTTCCTGCGCGACGAGTACCAGAACCCCGCCTACCGTGGCGATCCGGACGCGGCCACCGCGCAGCAGGGCGTGTTCCTCAACAATGTCGGCAACGCCTACCTGTGGCCGGACGCCAATGGCGTGCTGACCGCTTCGCCGGACGCGCTGGCCGGTGCCTGTGCCGGTGCCGATCCGCGCTACACCCCCTTCAGGTCGTCGGCCTCGGCCACCGCGCCCGACCGCTGCGGGGTGTTCGACTACGTATCGCGCTACTCGATCCAGAACGCGGTGAGCCAGGTCTCCGGCCTGGTGTCCGGCAACGTCGACGTCGGCGATTCGGCCCAGGCCTACTTCAACCTCATGGCCAGCGAATCGAAGAACAAGAGCTACAACAAGACGATGTTCAACTGGTACATGTCCAACAACGTGTACGACCCGGCGATCGGCGTGGTCAGCGCCGGCCGCAAGCTGACCCCCGGGCAGACCGGCGGCCAGGCTCCGGCCGAGTACAAGGAGCGCGCGCTGAGCGTGAACGTGGGCATGCGCGGTCGGATGTTCGGCGACCGGTTCGACTGGGACGCCAGCCTGAGCCACTCCCGCTACGACCTGTCGATCGACCGCCGCTTCTTCGTCACCCAGCGCGTCAACGACTACTTCCTCGGTCCCCTGCAGGGCCACACCAGCGATGGAATGGAGATCCGCAGCGTGCAGGTCGGCCGCCTGTTCGGGCCGGTGGACGCGCAGACCTTCAACGACCTGAGCACGGTGTTCACCAACAAGGGCGACTCCAACATCAGCAACGCCCAGTTCGTCATGAACGGCGACCTGTTCGATCTGCCGGCCGGTACGGTCAAGATGGCCGCGGTGCTCGAAGCCGGGCGCGAGACGTTCAACCTCGACCCCGACGTCCGCACCCGTCCGGACCATGCCGGTGGCGAGAACATCTTCAACTGGACCGCGATCACCGGCGGCGGCACCCGCAACCGCTACGCGCTGGGGCTGGAGTTCGGCGTTCCGCTGCTGTCCACCCTGGATGCCAGCATGGCCGGCCGCTACGACCGCTACGACGACCAGAGCGACGTCGGCGGCGCCTTCACCTGGCAGGCGGGCCTGGAATGGCGGCCGGTGTCCTCGCTGCTGCTGCGCGCCACCCATGCCACCAGCTTCCGCGCACCGGACATGACCTTCCTGTACTCGGGCGAGTCCAGCAACTTCTACTGGCTGACGGACATCTACCGCTGCCGCGTGGACGGGCTGCATCCCAGCGACCCGCTGTGCACCTCCGGGTCCAGCGACTACTACGACCAGGTGCAGGGCACCTACTCGGGCAACCGCAAGCTGCAGGAGGAGACCGGCACCTCGAACACCGTCGGGCTGGTGTGGGACGTGGCGCGCAACCTGTCGTTCAGCGCCGACTGGTACGACATCAAGCTGGAGGGCGCGGTCTCCGACCTGGACAGCGACTTCCTGATGGACCAGTACGCCAATTGCCTGCTGGGCACCACCGTGGCCGGCCAGCCGGTGGACGGCGGTTCGCCGTCGTGCCAGTTCTACACCGGGCTGGTCGCGCGCGATCCGGATACCGGCACCATCACCCGCTACGCCTCCTACCCGGTGAACCAGTCGATGATGCGCACCCAGGGCGTGGACACCTCGCTGCGCTGGAGCCTGGACGCCGGTGGCCTGGGCACCTTCGACCTGCGCCTGGGCTACACCATCGTCACCAAGCTGGAGAGCCAGCTGTTCGCCGGCGATGCGCTGATCAACGAGCGCGACGACCTGCGCTACCGCAACTTCCGCAGCAAGACCAACTGGCAGGTCAACTGGAACCGCGACGACTGGCAGGCCACGGTGTACGGTTACCGCTGGGGCTCGCTGCCGAACTTCGCCAACACCGGGCGCATCGCGCCGTACGTGATCTGGAACGCGGGGATCGCCAAGAAGATCCTGCCGCAGGCGACGCTCGGCCTGAACGTCAACAACGTGTTCAACACATTCCACCCGCGCGATGACAGCTACACGAACTATCCGTATTTCTACCGCAGCTACAGCCCCCTCGGGCGGCAGATCTACGCGGAGCTGACCTATGACTTCTGATTCCCGCCGCCTGGCCCGCGGCACGTTCCTGGCCGGCCTGCTGGCCCTGGCGGCGGCGCCGGCCTTCGCCGCCGCGCCGCACGCCGCCGAGACCGCACACTGGGACGCGGTGGCGGCGCAGGTGGAGATCGTGCGCGACGACCGTGGCGTGCCGCACATCCAGGCGCGCAGCGAGGAGGCCGCGGCATTCGCGTTCGGCTATGCCCAGGCCGAGGACCACATGGTCGAGATCGCCCGGCGGATGGTGCGTGCGCGCGGCGAGGCCGCGCGCATCTTCGGCGAGGCCGAGGCCGACAACGATTTCGCGATGCGACGGTTCGACAACCTGGCCGAGGCCGGAAAGGACCTGGAGCGGGTCAGCCCGACCTTCCGCACGGTCGTCTCCGCCTTCGCCGCCGGCCTCAACCGCTACGTCGACGGCCACCGCGAGACGCTTCCGGAATGGGTGCCGCGGTTCACGCCGGCCGACACGATGGCGCTGATCCGCTCCAATGCGATCCCGCCCCTGATCGCGCCGGAGATCATCGCGCGCCTGGACCGGAAGTACGGCCCGGGCGAGGCCACCGCGATGCACGCCGCACCGGCGCCGAACCAGGAGGGCCCGGGTTCCAACGCCTTCGCCCTGTCCGGGGCGCGGACCGAGGGCGGGCACCCGATCCTGCTGGCCAACCCGCACCTGAACTGGTCCAGCCTGTACTGGGAGGCGCACATCCGCGTGCCCGGCGTGCTCGACTTCTACGGCAACACCCTGGCGGGCTACCCGGTGCTGTGGGCGGGCTTCAATGCCGATCTGGGCTGGGCCAACACCGTCCACGCCGCCGACCTGGACGACCTGTACGCGCTGGAGCTGGATCCGTCGCAACCGGACCACTACCGCTACCAGGGAGATGTCCGGGCGCTGGTGCCGCGCCAGGTCGAGATCCAGGTCAAGCAGGCCGACGGCCGCCTGGCGACCCGCACCCGCACCTACTGGGAATCCGAACTGGGACCGATCGTGCACCGTGTCGGCGGCCGTGCGTTCGCGGTGCGGACCACCCGGCTGGACGCACCGCTGCAGTTCGAAGGGTTCTACCGGTTGGCGCAGACCCGCTCGCTGCAGGCCTTCCAGCAGGTCTTCCGCGACCACCCCACCTTCGGCTGCAACTACATCTACGCCGACCGCCCGGGCAACATCTACTACCTGTGGAACGCGCCGATCCCGCAGCGTCCCGACGACGGCACCGACTACTCGCTGGACGTCCCCGCCGACGCGTCGCGGATCTGGACCCGGGTACATGGGCTGGACGACATGCCGGCGCTGCTGAATCCACCGGGCGGCATCGTCCAGAACGCCAACAACCCGCCGTGGTGGGCCTCGCCGGACGACTGGATCGACCCGGCGCGCTACCCGGCCTACTTCCAGCGCGGGCCGATCGCCCTGCGGCCGCAGCTGGCGCTGGACCTGCTGGCCGGCGACAAGCGCTATTCGCCGCAGGACGTGCTGGACCTGAAGTTCAGCCCGCGCATGCTGCTGGCCGAGCGGGTGCTCCCCGACCTGCTGGCGGCGCTGGAGGCCGAGCCGGGACTGCCCGAGCCCCTGCGCGCCGCGCGCGCGGTGCTTGCCGCCTGGGACCGCCAGGTGGCGGCGGACAGCCGCGGCGCGGTGCTGTTCCAGGCATTCTGGGACCGCCACTCCGCGGCGCTGGCACAGCCGTTCGCGCAGCCGTGGAGCAATGACGCGCCGCTGCGCACGCCCCGCGGCCTGGCCGAGCCGGCGCAGGCGCTGCGGCACCTGCAGGACGCGGTGGCCGACGTGCGCGCGCAGTACGGCAGCGAAGCGGTGGCCTGGGGCGAGGTGAACCGCATCCGCCTGCGCGGCCATGACCTTCCCGGCGCCGGCGCCGACGGCAGCTACGGCACCTTCCAGGTGATGCGCTATGTGCCGGCCGCCGACGGCAAGCGGCAGATGGGGGCGCAGGCCGCCGGCGAGACGCTGGCCGGCTTCGGCGACAACTGGATCATGATGGTCGAGTTCTCGACGCCGCTGAAGGCCTGGTCGGTGCTGGGCAGCGGCCAGTCCGGGGACTGGAATTCGCCGCATTCCAACGACCAGGTGCAGGCGTTCCAGGGGCACCGGCTGCTGCCGGTGCGGTTCACCGACGAGGCGTTGCAGGCGCACCAGGAGCGCCGCTACTGCGCCGGCGTGGCCGCCTGCGGCGCCGCCGCGGCGGACTGAGCGCGGCGGCCGCGGCTCAGCGCGCGGCCAGGCCGCCGGTCACCGCGGGCGGCAATGCCGGGGCCGGCGCCGGGCAGGGCGCGCCGGCGGCCGGCACCCGCGCCAGCCAGTCGTCGACCACGCCGGAAAGACGGTCCAGGCGCATCGGCAGGCTCAGGTGGTCCTCGTCCGCCAGCTCCAGGTAGCGGGCGCGCGGCGCGGCCGCGGCCAGGGCGCGGCCCTGCGCCACCGGAATGTGCGCGTCGTCGCGGCCGTGCATCAGCAGCACGCAGCTGGGCACCTGCGCCAGCGCCCGGCCCACGTCCACGCGGTCCAGGTCGAGGCCGAGCCGGCGGTCGGCCGCGGCGATGGCATCGTCCAGCCCGCGGCCGCCGTACTGCCAGCGTGCCAGCGGCAGCGCAAGGCGATCGCCGAAGCGCTCGGGCGGGCGCGAGAGCATGTGCGGCACCATCGCCCGGATCGCCTGGCCGGCGTTGTCGAAGGACTCCATCGCCACCACGCTGCGCAGCCGCGGGCCGAGCTCGCGGGCGGCGAAGATGGCGGTCGCGGCCCCGTAGGACACCCCCATCAGGTGCACCGGGCCATCGATCTCGCCAACGGCCTCCAGCGCCTGCAGGGCGGCGGCGACATCGCGGCCCTCGCGGGTGCCGTAGCCGGAGGGCGCGTGCCCGGAGCGGCCGTGGTTGCGCAGGTCCAGGGCGATCGTGCGGTAGCCGCCCTCGGCCAGGTGCAGGGCCCAGGGCAGCAGCGAACCGCCGTCCATCATCCAGCCATGCAGCAGGATCACCGTGCCGCGCGGGGCGGGCGCGGGCGCGGTCGCGGCCGGCGCGGAGGCGTCCATCGCGAATTCGGGGAAGGGATCGCCCTGGCCGAGATAGCGGTACTGCAGGCGGTAGTCGCCGGGGTCGAAGGCGATCCAGTGCAGTGCGACGCCGTCGCTGCCGGCGACGCGGCCCTCGCGGTGCGGCAGCGTGGCGAGCAGCGCGTCGATGCGCGCGCGCGGGACCAGCGGCGAGGTGCCGCCCGGCGCGGCCAGGCGCGCGCTGAGCGAGAGCGGGGGAAGGGGCGAGGAGAGGGCGAAGCCGGCCAGCATCACGCAGACGCAGGCCAGCGCCAGCGAACGCAGCATGGCGGGGATCCGGAACGGGGAACGCGCCACGGTAGCGGCTGTACCGCCGCGGCTCTACCGCATGCGGATGACAATGCGATGACGGTTGTGGGGTGTTCGGTTTCGCGACGGCTCCGGAAACGGCAAAGGCACCTTGCGGTGCCTTTGCCTTGTTGCGGTGTCGCGGCGATCAGAAGCGCTGCTGGTACTTCATGTAGATGAAGCGGCCGATGTCGAAGCCACCGTAGTAGGTGAAGCTGCTGTTCGGCTGGCTGTACATGATCGGACCTTCGTGCTTGAAGACGTTGTTCACGCCCAGCGACACGGTGCCGTCCCACGGCAGGGCGTAGCGCACCTGCAGGTCGTGGAAGGTGTTGGAGCCGACCTTGCGGCTGGGCTGCATGTCCGTGTACCCGGAGCGGAAGTCCGGAATATTGCACTCCGGCCCGCCGTTCAGGTCGTAGGAGCACTTCTCCTTCATGCCCGAGTAGAAGCGGGTGGTCCAGCCGATGCCCAGGTCACCGTACTGCCAATCGAGGTTGAAGTTGGAGCGCACCCGGAAGTCGCCACCCCAGCCGGTGAACTGTTCCACCGGCGTGGTGTCCACGTTGTCGCTCTTGCGCGACAGGTAGTCCACGTAGGTGGTGTTCCAGTTGATCGCGAAGCGGCCGATGGCCAGCTCCGGCAGGCGGTAGCGGACACCCAGGTCGTAGCCCGCGGTTTCCTGGTAGCCGGCGTTGTTGAGCGAGCGGTTCATGCCGCTGACCTGGCCCTGGTTGCTGCCCGAGCCGTAGCGGGTGAAACGCGTACAGGCCGAATCGATGCCCTGCACGTAGCACTGGTTGAGGATGTCGGTGGCCGACTCGCCCACGATCACGTTGTTGATGCGGATCTTCCACCAGTCCAGGCTGACGTCCAGGCCCGACACGAACTCGGGGCTGTACACCAGGCCCACGGTCCAGGTCTTGGCGGTTTCCGGCTTCAGGTCCGGGTTGGAGCCGGAGGTGAAGTCGGTCACGGCCTGCGCACCGGAGGTGGTGGCGACCTCGCCGTCGCCGGTCTTCTGGCGGAAGTCCGGGCCCAGGCCGGCCGCGGCGCAGCGGGCGGCGACCGCATCGTTGCGTGCGGCGGCGCCGAAGGACCGGTCGCACGGATCGGTGATGCGGTCGCGGGTGGTCACCGTGCCGCCGTACAGGTCGTCCACGGTCGGCGCCCGGAAGCCGGTGCCGTAGGTGGCGCGCACCAGCAGGTCGTCGATCGGCTTCCACTTCAGGCCGAACTTGCTGTTGGTGGTGGAGCCGAAGTTGTCGTAGTCGGAGTAGCGGCCGGCCAGATCCAGCGACAGTTCGCGCGCGAACGGCAGGTCGGACAGCAGCGGCACCTGGAACTCGACATAGGCCTCATCGAGCTTGTAGGCGCCGCGGGTCGGCTGGCCGCTGGTGCCGGCGATCTCGCCCTTCTGCACCATCAGGTCCGGCACGTAGCTGGCTTCCTCTTCGCGGTGCTCGACGCCGAAGGCCATCAGCACGTCGCCGGCCGGCAGCGCGAACAGCGAGCCGGACAGGTTGGCGCTGGCCACCTTGGTGGTGCTCTGGATGTCGTCCTTGAAGCGGGTGAACAGGTAGTCGCGCACCGCCGGGTCGCCGAGCGAACCGACCGCGTCGCTGCCCATCGGGGCCAGCGGATTCCACGGCACGCAGCCCTGGATCACGTTGCCCGGGCTGCCGCAGCGGGCCACGCCGTCGGCGTCGATGAACGACGGCCCGACCGCGGTGTTGGCGTTGGGCTGGTACATGCTCTGCAACGTGTGGCGCTTGCCTTCGTTGCGGTTGTACATGTAGCTGACGTTCCAGTCCCAGTAGCGCTCGCCGGTCTCGAAGCTGCCTTCCAGGCCGAGGCTGGCGCGCTTGGTGGTCAGGCTGTTGTTGGTCGCACGCGGGTACTCTTCGGTGCGGTGCGCGAACAGCACGTCCTTGCCCCAGTGGTTGAAGACGCTGTCCTTGGACAGCGGCGCACGCGCGCCGGAGGCGACCTGGGCCGAGGACACCTGGTACGGGTAGCCCGCCAGCTGCTTGACCGACTCGCGCTCGCTGTACAGCACGTCGCCGACAATGCGCAGGTTGTCGGTGATGTCGAAGCCGCCGTTGGCGAAGGCCGACTTGCGCTGCAGCGAGGACAGCAGCGTCATGTTGGTCTTGGTGTTGGCCTGCGGGAACTGGCCGGTGGGGCGGAAGTTGCCCACGTCCGAGGGGTCGCCGCCGGGGCCGACGCTGAGCTTGCTGCCGTCGACGTCCACCCAGCCCCACTGCGTGGTGCCGTTCAGGCCGTCGTTGGGGTGGTACGGGCCGTTCGGGTAGGCGGTGAACTCGCGCGCGCCGCCCAGCACCGGGTCTTCCTCGACCTTCTCGGCGCCGACGGTGATCCAGCCGCGCTCGAAGGTCTTGCCGTAGGTGGCGCTGTAGGAGTGCTTCTGGCCGTCGCCTTCGCTGTACTGGCCGATGTAGGCGTTGGCCTGGCCGCCGTCGAAGTTCTTGCGGGTGATGATGTTGACCACGCCGGCGATGGCGTCCGAGCCGTACAGCGCCGAGGCGCCGTCGGTCAGCACTTCCACGCGTTCGACGATGGCCGAGGGGATCGAGCCGACGTCGGCGTAGCCGCCGGCGCTCACGCCCATGCGGCGGCCGTCGATCAGCACCAGGCTGCGCTCGGGGCCGAGGTTGCGCAGGCTGACGAACATGCCGCCGTAATCGCGGCCCGAGGACAGCGCCGACGCGCGGCTCAGCGCCGGCGCACCGGCGGCGGTGACGTCCTGCAGGATGTCGGCGACGTTGACGTAGCCCTTCTTCTCGATCTCGGCCCGGCTGAGCGCGATGACCGGCTTGGCGGTTTCGAGATTGGCCTGGCGGATGCGCGAGCCGGTGATCTCCACGCGGTCCAGGGTGGTGGTGCCGTCGCTGTCGGACTGTGCGAGGGCGGGGGCGCTGCAGCCGGTGGCGAGTGCCAGCGCGATCGCAGAGCGGAGGGGGGTGGACTTCAAAGACATCTTCGGGGGTTTTCCTTTACTGACTACGAAATGAACGGATGCGATCACCGCGGGGGGAGGGGCGCGGCATCCGTCGTTACGCCGTCGCGCCACCTCCGGAGGTTTCTCCGGCGGGGCGCATGATGGACCATACGGATAGATGCGCGAAGGAAAAGTTTCCGCCATCCCGTCGCGGCGACCGGCGTGCGGTCGGTGCGGCGGCGCCCCGGACGCCGCCGCGCCGGGCGCGTTCAGGTTTCGCGCAGGGCCGTGGTGATGGGCAGCCGCGCCGCCCGCAGGGCCGGGAACAGGCCGCCGGCCAGGCCGATGCCCAGCGCCCACTTCAGCCCGCTCCACAACAGTCCGGGGGTGACGTGGAACTTGAACACCACCGCGCTGAAGTTGCTGCCGATGGTGGAGACGCTGTAGCCGTTGAACACCAGCCAGGCCACGGCGCAGCCGAACAGGCCGCCGGCCAGCGCCAACAGCAGGGTCTCCAGCATCACCGCGACGACCACCGGCAGGCTGCGGAAACCGATCGCGCGCATGGTCGCGATCTCGCGGGCGCGGGTGGCCACGGCCGCGTACATGGTGTTGAGCGCACCGAACACGGCGCCGATCGCCATGATAGCGCCGATCACCGTGCCCAGGACGCTGACCAGCGTGTTCAGTCCGCCGGCCTGCTTGCGGTAGTAGTCGCCGGTGGTCTCCACGTCCAGCTTCAGGCGCGGGTCCGCGGCCACCGCCTCCTTGAACCGCTGGAAGCCGGAGGCGCCCTCGGTACGCACGCTGATCGACTGCCAGGCGCCGCGCTGGTAGGTCGTGGCCAGGGTCTGGGCATCGGTCCACAACTCCGAGTCGTGCGCGTCGCCGGACGCGAACGTGCCCACCACCGTCCAGGCCTGGTTGCCGAGGGTCAGGGTCGCGCCGACCTCCATGTCGCGGAACTGGCCGCGCGCACCCTCGCCGACCACGATCTCGCGCAGTCCGGGCTTGAACGCGCGGCCCTCGGTGATCCTCACCTTGTCGTGCACCGTCCAGGCCATGTCGCCGACGCCGCGGAACTGGGCGTTGACGTCGGTGCCGTCGCCACGGGACACCAGGTTGACCACCTGCGACAGTTCCGGGGACAGCAGTGCCCGTCCCTCGGGGTCGCGCGCCACCCCGGGAAGGTTGCCCAGCAGCGGCACCTGTTCGCGGGTGATGACCGAGTTGGTCTCGGCCTGCGAGCCGCCGCGCAGCACGATGGCGGTGGTGTCGTCGCCGGTGCTGTTGAGCGTGGCCCGGAAGCCTTCGCCCATCGCCAGCATCGCCACCAGCACGCCGACCACGCCGGCGATGCCGACCACGATCACCGAGGAGGCGCCCCAGCGCTGCGGCAGGCTGGACAGGCCGATGCGGGTGGCGGCCAGCGCCAGCCGCCCGCCGCGGCTGAGCGGCAGCCACAGCGCGATGGCGACGACCACGGCCAGCACGCCGACCCATGGCAGGGCGATCCACAGGACGAGGCCGATGGCCAGCACGAGGATCACCACGGCATTGGAAACGAATGTCTTCATGCTCTTCTCCTCAGCGTCCGGCCAGCGCGTCGACGATCTTCAGCCGCTTGGCGCGCAGCGCCGGCAGCACGCCCACCACCAGGCCGATCAGCACGATCAGCCCCAGGCCCATCAGCCAGGTCTGCAGCGGTACCTGCGGTGGCAGCATGCCCATGGTCCTGGGGGCCATCGCCGGCAGCGCCAGCGCCGCCAGGCCCAGGCCGATCGCGCCGCCCAGGCCCACCAGCAGCACCGACTCGACCATCACCAGCATCAGCACCGTGCCGTCCTTGAAGCCCAGCGTCTTCAGCGTGGCCAGCTCGGGGATGCGCTCGCGCACCGCCTGCGCCATGGTGTTGCCGGTCAGCAGCAGCAGGGTGAAGAACACCGCACCCATGATCGAGGTGACGATCATGCCGATGTCGGCGAACTGCTTGATGAAGGCCTGCTGGAACGCCGATTCGGTCTGGCTCTTGGTCTCGTGGTCGGAGTTGGCCGAGATCGCGTCGATGGCCTGCGCCACGCGCGAGGCATGGTCGGGGTTGTCCAGCGTCACCGTGTACCAGCTGACCTGGTTCTTGATGTAGTCGTTGGATTCGTCGAAGTACTTCCAGTTCATCATCAACTGGCGTTCCTGGTTCTCCGCGGTGGCGGTGTCCGCGTGGAAGATGCCGACCAGCTCCAGTGGCCAGTCGTTGCTGCCGCCGCGCGGGAAGATCGTGGCCTGCATCGGGAGCGTGTCGCCGATCTTCCAGCCGAACTCCCGGGCGAGCGAGGCGCCGACGATGGCCCCGGTGCGGGTAGTGCGGAAGGCGTCGAGCTGGTCGTCGGGAATCTCGAGCTCGCGGTAGATGTCGAAGTAGTTGGGTGCCACCGAGAAGCTCGGGAAGAAGTTCTTGGGGTCCTGGTAGATGCCGCCGAACCACATGCCGTAGGTGACGTCGCGCACCCCGGCCACTTGGCGGATCTGCGGTTCCAGCCGGATCGGCAGCGACTGGGTGATCGACAGCCGCGAGGCGACGACCAGGCGGTTGGCGCCGGCGACGCTGCCGCCGCTGGTGAACGCCACCCGCACCGAATCGAGCATCCCGAACAGCAGGAACGCGGTGACCACCGACAGCAGCGTGAACAGCGTGCGGGTGCGGCTGCGGAACAGCTGCGCCCATATCAACGAGAAATAGTTCATGACCGGGCTCCCTCAGTGCGCCGGGGCGTCGGCCAGCTCGCCCTTGTCCAGGTGCACGGTATGGCTGGCGTACTCGGCCGCCTTCGGATCATGGGTGACCATGATGATGGTCTTGCCGTGCTCGCGGTTGAGCAGCTGCAGCAGGCCCAGCACCTCTTCCGCACTTTGGCGGTCCAGGTCGCCGGTGGGCTCGTCGCAGATCAGGAAGGTGGGGTCGGAGACGATGGCGCGGGCGATGGCCACGCGCTGCTGCTGGCCACCGGACAGCTCGTTGGGGCGGTGGTCGCGGCGATCGGCCAGGCCGACCAGGGTCAGTGCGATCTGCGCACGGCGCTTGCGGTCGCCGGCCGACAGGCGGGTCAGCAGCAGCGGCAGCTCCACGTTCTTCTGCGCGGTCAGCATCGGCATCAGGTTGTAGAACTGGAAAACGAAGCCGACATGGTGGCTGCGCCAGGTGGAGAGCTGCCCGGCACTGAACTGGTCGATGCGCTGGCCCTCGATGGCGATCTGGCCGCCGCTGGGCGTATCCAGCCCGCCGATCAGGTTGAGCAGCGTGGTCTTGCCCGAGCCGGAGGGGCCCATCAGCGCGACGAAGTCGCCCCGGGCGATGTCCAGGTCGATGCCGTGCAGCACCTGCACCTTCTCGGGGCCGCGCTGGTAGGTCTTGGTGATGTTGCGGAGGGTGACGAGGTCGCTCATGGGTGGTCCTCTGCGGGTGATGCGGTGGATGGTGGGCGCTGCCGCGCCGTTCTGCTTTCATCCTCCCGCCTGGGGCGGGAGCGGGTGGATGGATGTGATGCTTCGGCGGTTGCGGTTGCGGTTGCGGTTGCGGTTGTTGCTTTTGCTTCCTGCTTCTGACTTCCCCGGCCGTAGAGCGGGCCGAGCACCGCAGCGGGACAGGGGGCGAAGAGGCGCACGTGTCTGAGCGAAGCGAGTTGTGCGCCGTCCCCCTGGCCCGCGAGGAGCGCAGGGAACCGATGCGGCGAAGCCGCATCGGCTCGCGGCCCGGCCCGTGTTTCTTTTGGCTACCTTTTCTTTGCACGAGCAAAGAAAAGTAGCTCGCGCCCCGAAGGGGAGCGAAAGCTCTTGATCCTGCTTCAGCCGTTGCTTGGGCCTTGGCTTTGGAAAGAAGCAACAACCAAGGCGGAAACATGAAAGCAGAGCTTTCACTCCTGCTTCGCAGGAGCGAGTTACTTCTCTTTGCTCGTGCAAAGAGAAGTAACCAAGAGAAAGCACGCCCCTGCCTCCGCGCCCTCCGCGCCTGCGGCACTCCGGGTCCACTCCGCCGGCGGGATTTTTCTACGCGACATCCCTGTCGCGTAGAAAAACGACGTGCATCCCTGCACGTCGCCCTTCGGGTTCTTCCCGCCGGCTCCGTCGCTGCGGAAGGGGACCCGGAAGTCAAAAGCGACGAGCAACAGCAGAATCACGGGCAACAGCAACAGCAACAGCAACAGCAACAGCAACAGCAACAGCAACAGCAACAGCAGAATTCGAGGTGGCTGCCTGCTGGGTGGTTCGTCAAGCGACGCCGGGCGTCACACGGCCCGACCACTGCGCATCACCGCCCCGCGTCGCCGGCCAGCGCCACCTTGTCGCCTTCCTTCAACGCCGGCGGCGGGTCCACCACCACCGTCTGTCCCGCCGACAGGCCCGACAGCACCTGCCGGTCCTTGCCCATCTCCACTCCGGTCTTCAGTACCTGCGCCTGCACCGTGTCGTCGCCGCCGACCACGAACGCCACCGCGTCCGGGCCGCGCTGCACGATCGCCGCCGCCGGTACGCGCACGCCTTCGGGTTTCTTCTGCCCGGCCTCGGTCGGCTTTTCCAGGAAACTCACCCGCACGCCCATCTCCGGCACGATGCGCGGGTCCGTCACCTTCAGCGCCACGCGCACCTTGACCGTGGCCTTGCCGCGGTCGGCGGTGGGAATGATCGCGATCACCTCGGCCGGGATCTTCCAGTCCGGGTAGGCGTTGAGCACGGCTTCCACCGGCATCTTCGGCTGCACGCGGCCGATGTAGGCCTCGCCGACCTCGACCTCGATCTCCAGCGAATCCATGTCCACGATCGTGCCGATGCCGGTGCGGGTGAAACCGCCGCCGGCCGACAGCGGCGAGACGATCTCGCCCGGCTGCGCGGCCTTGGCGGTGACCACCCCGGAGAACGGCGCACGCACCACGTTATTGTCCACGCCCAGGTCGGCGATGGCCAGCGCGTCCTGCGCGACCCGGGCGTTGTGGCGTGCGGTGGCCAGCTGCGCACGCAGGCTGTCGCGTTGGGCGACGGACTGGTCGTACTGCGAGCGCGACACCAGCTGCCGGCCCACCAGCTGCTGCAGGCGCTGGGCGTCCGCGTCGGCCTGGCGCAACTGGGCCTGCAGGCCGTCGACCTGGCTGCGCGCGGCATCGAGCTGGGCAGCGTTGAGCGCGCGCTGCGCGTTGGCGTCGATCGGGTCGAGCGTGGCCATGACCTGGCCTTCCTCCACGCGCATGCCTTCCTCGATCATCACCTCGCGCACCTTGCCGGTGATCTTGGCCGAGACCGTGGCCATGCGTCGCGCCACCACGTAGCCGCTGGCATCGAGCACCGAGGCGCTGGCGCTGTCCTGGCCGATGGCGACCACCGGTGCGGTCTCCACCACCACCGGCGTGCCGCGGCTGAAGAAGATGCCGGCGGCGATCGCCAGCAGCAGGGCCAGCAGCAGGCCGATCACCCACCACAGCCAGCGGCGTGGCGAAGACGGGCCGGGTGCCGCCGGTGCGGAACGGTCGATACGCAGTTCCTTGAGCAGGTCGGAAGAGGTGTTCATCGGAGACAGGACGGTGTCCGCGGGAAGAAGTGACGGAAGGTACTCCAAACCGGTGGGACAGGCCCGCCGGCGACGGGGTCCGATTCTAGGCAACGCCCGCGCATGGCGCAGGTGACGGGTGTCACCCGCTTCGCCTGACCGCCCGCACTGCAGGGCGGTGGCGCGCTCCGATACCTTGGTGCCCTTGCCGGGCGGAGCGGGCGGATGGGCGTGAACGACGGGGGACTGGCCAGCCTGCGCGGCGTGCGCAGGCAGCATGGCGCGCTGCAGGCGCTGGCTGGCGTGGGCCCGGACCTGCACGCCGGGCAGGCCCGGGCCCAGCTCGGCGCGCACGGCGCCGGCACGGCCCCTGGCATCGGCCTGCTGCGAGCCGATGCCGGCCGGTCCGGCCGGCAGGAGGGTGATGGCGATGCCGCTGGCCGCGCTGGCCACCATCCTGCTGCAGACGCCGGGGCGGATCCTGGCGGACGTGCGGCCGCGAGCGGTGCAGGTGCGGCGGCCGGCGCTGGTCTGCGCACTGGGCCGGCTGCCAGGCAGGCCGGTGAAGGGCCGGTGCGCGCCGGCCATGGGCAACCTGCCGTACCCGCCGATGGCCTTCCTGTCCGGGCTTGGGGTTCCTGCTGCGGATGCCGCCGCCGCGGGGCGGCGCGCGGGCGCAGTCGGCGGTCGGCTTCGATACCGGCAACGCCTGGCCGCAGCCGTGGTGGCTGGCCGTATTCATCCTGGTGGTCCCGGCCATCGCCATGCGCCGCCCGCGCCGGTATGGCTGATGGCATCATCGGCGCCTGCATGACAGGAACCGCCCCGTGAACCACCGCCATCTCCCTGCGTGGCTGGAGCCCGCCCCCGATTCGGTGGTGGCCGACAACCTCAGGCTCGGCAAGTGGCCGTGGACCGATGCCGTGCATCTGCTGTGGACGGTCTGGGTGTTCATCACCCCGATGTTCGGTGGCGGTTTCACCCTGCGCTGGGCGCTGATCACGCTGTGGTCGTATCCGCTGTTCATCCTGCTCTTCGTGATGACCCTGGTGGCATCCCGGCGCAACGCCCCGCTCTTCGCGCTGGCGATGGTCGCGCTGGCGACGGTGCTGCTGCGCAGCTATCCCTCGGGCATGAACTACTTCGTGTTCGGTTGCGTGATGCTGCGCTACAACCGCTGTATCGGCATGCGCCGGTACCTGCTGGAGCTGGTACTGCTCAACGCCGGTTTCGTCTCGCTGGCCTGGTGGATCGGCTATCCGTGGCAGGCCGTGGCCTGGATCCCGGCGTTGACCGTGGGCATCGGCCTGATCGTCAACGTCGAACGCGCGAGCAGCGAGAAGGACGCGGCGCTGCGGCTGTCGCACGAGGAAGTGCGGCGCCTGGCCGCCACCGCTGAACGCGAGCGTATCGGCCGCGACCTGCACGACCTGCTCGGCCATACCCTGTCACTGATCACGCTGAAGATGGAGCTGTCGCGCAAGCTGTTCGAGCGCGACCCGGCGCGTGCGCAGCGCGAGCTGGCCGAGGCCGAGCAGATCGCGCGCGACGCGCTGGCACAGGTGCGCAGCGCCGTCACCGGCTTCCGCGCCGCCGACATGGTCGCCGAGCTCGCCTCGGCGCACCTGTTGCTGGAATCCTCGCGGGTGCACCTGCGGCATTCGCCGCCGCCGCCGATGCCCGCCTGGATCGAGTGCGGGCTGGCGATGGTGCTGCGCGAGGCGGTCACCAACATCGCCCGCCATGCGCAGGCGGGCGAGGCGGTGATCGCCGTGCGCGTCGACGCCGGTGCCGTGGTGCTGGAGGTCGGCGACGACGGCCGCGGTGGCGTGTCCGCCAACGGCAACGGTCTGGCCGGCATGCGCGAACGGGTGGCGGCGCTGGGCGGCACCCTGCGGATCGACTCGCCGCGTGGTGGCGGTACGCGGTTGACGGTGACCGTGCCGCTGGGAGGCGGAGGCGCGCCCATGGCTTCTCCCGTTTCCGACCCTGATCTGACCGCCAGGGAGGCGCGCGCATGATCCGCATCCTGCTGGCCGAAGACCAGGCGATGGTGCGCGGCGCGTTGTCGGCGCTGCTGAACCTGGAGGCCGACATCGAGGTGGTCGGTGCCGCCGCCGATGGCGAGGCGGCATGGTGCGAACTGCAGCGGCTGAACCCGGACGTACTGGTCACCGACATCGAGATGCCCGGCCTGACCGGGCTGGAACTGGCCCAGCGCGTGCAGCGCCACGGGTTGGCGACGAAGGTGGTGATCGTCACCACTTTCGCCCGCACCGGCTTCCTGCGCCGCGCGCTGGACGCCGGCGTGCAGGGCTATCTGCTCAAGGACGCACCGGCCGAGAAGCTGGCCGAGGCCCTGCGCCAGGTGCATCGCGGTGGCCGCGCCATCGACCCGCAGTTGGCGGTGGAGGCCTGGTCCGAGGCCGATCCGCTCAACGACCGCGAGCGCCAGGTGCTGCGCCTGGCCGGCGAGGGCCGTTCGGCCAACGAGATCGCCGAGCAGCTCGGGTTGTCGCATGGCACCGTGCGCAACTACCTGTCCGAGTGCATCGGCAAGCTGGGTGTCGCCAATCGCATCGAGGCGTATCGGCTGGCGCGGCAGAAAGGCTGGCTGTAGCGCCGGGCAAGGCCCGGCGGGGCGTTGGTCGGTGATGCCGCAGCGGGGCATTGCCCCGCTCTACAAGGTGGCGGGGGCGGTGGTGCTGGGCGGTGGCCCGGCGGGGCATTGGTCGGTAATGCCGCAACGGGGCATTGCCCCGTTCTACGGGGGCCGCCGGGAACGTGCGCCGGCGGCCGGTCAGCGCCGGGCGCGCTTCGTTCTCGGCTTCGGCGGCAGCATCAGCTCCGCGGTGCGCAGGATCAGTTCGCGCAGGCGGTCCGGGTCGTCCAGCAGTTCGTCGGCCACCGGGTACCCCTTCGCGCCCGGGTAGGGCGGCAGCCGCGGCAACTGCGGCGCGAGCTCGTCGGCCGCGGCGGAGGGCTTGACGAACAACCGGTTGTCGCAGGCGAAGGCCACTCCCTTGTCGTCCACGTAGAGCGCGTACTCGCCGAACAGCCTGCGATGGGTGAGCCGCGGGCCGAGCGCGATCTGCTCGGCCACGTAGTCGACGAAGCCGCGGTCGGTGGCCATGCGGGCTCAGCCGCCGTAGCGGGCCTTGAGCATCGCCCAGGCCGAGCGCAGTGCCAGTGCTTCGCCACCGGCGGGCCGGCCGGGACGCTCGCCGTCGTTCCATGCATACACGTCCAGGTGCGCCCACGGCAGGCCGGGGTCCACGAACCGCTCCAGGTACAGCGCCGCGGTGACGCTGCCGGCCATGCGCGAGCCGGCGTTGGCGAGGTCGGCGATGCCGCTGTGGAGATAGCGCAGGTACGGCCGCCACAACGGCATGCGCCAGACCGGGTCGCGGGTGCGGTCGCCGGCCGCCAGCCACTGCTGGGCGAGCGTGTCGTCGTTGCTGAACAGCGCCGGCAGGTCCGGTCCGAGCGCGATGCGCGCCGCCCCGGTGAGGGTGGCGAAGTCGATGATCGTCGCGGGCTTCTGTTCGCAGGCGTAGGTCAGCGCGTCGCACAGGATCAGGCGGCCTTCGGCGTCGGTGTTGTCGATCTCCACGCTGAGGCCCTTGCGGGTGGTGATGACCTCGCCGGGGCGGAACGCGTCCGGTCCGACGGCGTTCTCCACCGCCGGCACCACCAGGGTCAGGCGCACCGGCAGCTGCTGGGCCATGACCAGCCCGGCCAGCGCCAGCGCATGTGCGGCGCCGCCCATGTCCTTCTTCATGTTGCGCATGCCGTCGGCCGGCTTCAGGTCCAGCCCGCCGGTGTCGAAGCACACGCCCTTGCCGACCAGCGCCAGGTGCGGGGCATCGGCCTTGCCCCAGCGCAGCACGATCAGGCGCGGTGCGCGGTGCGAGGCGCGGCCGACGGCGTGGATGGTGGGGAAGTTCTGCTCCAGCAGTTCGTCGCCGGCGATCACCTCCAGTGCGCCGCCGTGGGCGTCGGCCAATGCGCGCGCGGCATCTTCGAGCTGCTGCGGGCCCATGTCCTCGGTGGGGGTGTTGACCCAGTCGCGCACGCGCAGGCTGGCGGCGATCAGGTCGCACACCTCCTGCGCGGGGGCTGCGGCCAGCTGCGCCGGTGCCCGCGTCGGGGTGCGGTAGCGGGCGAAGCGGTAGCTGCCCAGGCCCCAGCCCAGGTGCAGGTTGGCCAGCGCATCGGCATCCAGCCCGCCTGCCAGCTGCCAGCGGCTGCCGGCGGGCAGCGCGAACGGCGCATGCGCGTAGGCGTAGGCGTCGGCGCGATCGCCCACGCCGAGCACCGCGCCGGCGATGCCGTCCGTGCCCGGCAGCAGCACGGCGCTGCCGGCGGCGGCGGTGAACTGCTGGTTGTCGAGCCAGGCGCGGACAGCCTCCGGCTGGGTCTCGCGCCAGGCGGCGAAGGCGGCCGTGTCGAGGACGTGCAGCGGGCGGGCACCGGTGGTGTCGGAGGTGAAGCCGGTGGGAAGCGAGGGATGGGTCATGGGGGCATTCCTGGTAGTCGGGGGGACCGGCGGCGCAGGGCCGTCGGCGCGGGGATCACGGGGGGCTGGGAAGGGCCGGCAGCAGCCAGAGGAGCGCGGCGCAGTTCAGCAGCAGGGTGAGCCAGAACACGCACTGGAAACGGAGCTTGCGGGTCTTGTGGCGGTAGCGCTGCTGGGCGAGCAGGCCGCCCGGCCAGCCACAGCACAGGTCCAGCAGGTGCAGGGTGCTCTCCGGCGTGCGCTGGCGCCCGCTGGCGGCGGCCCGCTTGTCGTGGCGGTAGGCGAGGAAGCTGGCCAGGCCCATCGCCGCGTAGGCCACCGTGACCGCGGGCGGCCAGGCCTGCAGCAGGCTGCCGGCGGCCAGGGCGAGCAGCGCCACGGCCAGCACGGCGCGCGGCAGGTGGTCCTGCAGGGGCGCACGGTGGTGGCGTGCGGGTATTCCCGCCGCGTTCCGCCGCCGCGGTGTTCCGCGCCCTGCACCGGCCGCGGAGGCGGGGCCGGTCGCGTCCGGCCGCCGCCGCGTGCGGCCAGCGGGTGCGGGGGGCTCGACGGAGCCGCGGCCGGCGTGGGCGAGGGCCGCGAGATCACCCGCGGCGGCCGGCGATGCGAACGCCGGCACGACACCGCGGCCCCGGGGCGCGTTCCACTGCTCGATGCGGCCCGGTCCCGGCATGCGGCTCAGGCCCGCGCGTCCAGCCAGTCGGCCAGCCCGGCGAGGGTGTCGAACTGCAGGTCCGGCTGCAGCCCGGCATGCGGCCAGGCCTGTGCGTCGCGGTTGATCCAGCAGCCGCGCAGGCCGGCACGGATCGCGCCGGCCACGTCCATCTCGGCGTGGTCGCCCACGTGCAGGACCTGGCCGCGCTCGACGCCCAGGCGCTCGCAGGCGGCGTGGAAGATGCCCGGGTCGGGCTTGGCGGCACCGAACTCGCGCGAGCCGAGCTGGAAGGCGAACAGCTCGCCGATGCCGATGCGCTGCAGGTCGGCGTTGCCGTTGCTGACCGCGGCGACCGGCACGCGCGCGGCGATGCGGTGCAGTGCATCCAGTGCGTCCGGATAGAACTCGACCTGGTTGCGCGCGGCGTAGAACGCCTCGTAGGCCGGTTCCAGCAGCTCCATGCCGGCGCCGCTGTTCTGCAGTGCTTCGGTCAGGGTGAGGCGGCGCAGCGCGCTCAGGTCGTAATGCAGGTGCGGGTTGTCGTCGAAGGTGCGCACGCGCAGTTCGCGCATGGCCTCCACCGGGTACATCGCCGCGGTGGCGGGACTGTGGACGCGCATCCAGTCGTGCAGCACCTGGTCGATGCGGGCGCCGATGGGCGCGAACGGCCAGAGCGTGTCGTCCAGGTCGAGGGTGATGGCTAGGACAGGGAAGTTCACGCTGCCATTTTACGGCACCGGCCGCGGGGCTGCCGGTGCGGCTCAGGGTTCGGACAGTTCCGTGGCCGCTTCCGCGGGGCGCGGCGGTGCCGATGCGGCGGGTCCGGTATCCGTCGGCTCCGGCGTGTCGCCGGCCGCCTGCGCGGCCTCGCCGTCAGCCGCGGCGGTCGCGGCCGAGGCGGCCAGGCCGGCGGCGGCCGCCATCGCCGCCTCGCGCAGGGAGGCGATCGAGGCCTGCGCCGAGCTCACCAGCCCGGAGACCGAGCCCACCATCTGCAGCCAGCGTGCGCCGCTGAAGGCGCCGCCGGGTTCCAGCTTGCCGGCCAGGAAGCCGCCGGCCAGGCCGACGACCACGATGCGGCCCGGGGTCCAGCTGCGGCGCCAGGCGGTTTCCAGCGCATCCCAGTGCTGGACGGTTTCGTCCATGCGCCGTTCCACCACGGTCTCGGCGCGGCGCACACGGCGTTGCAGGGCGTCGAAGTTCATCGCGTCGCGCCTCCTTCCGGCGTGCCTGCATCCGGTTCGTCCTCGTCGTCCTCGTCCGTGCCCGCCTCGTCGAACAGGCCGAGCCGCGACAGCTGCCGCCGGGTCGCATGCATGCCGGTGTGGTGGAAGAAGAACGAGACCCGCCAGATCGCATAGGCGGTGACGCCCAGGCTGGCGAGCGAGGTGATCAGCAGCGACAGCAGCCAGGACAGCCCCAGGTAGTGCAGCAGCGCGATCAGCGTGGCCGCCAGCAGCAGCCAGGCCGAGGCGCCGAACACGATGGCCACCCCGCTCCAGGCCAGTGCGCGCCCGAAGGCGCTGCGCGCCAGTGCGAAGTCGCTGGAGGCGAGCCGCCGCAGCGAGCGCAGCGCAAGCCCGGCCGAGGCCAGCGTCTGCCGTCCGGCGCCGCCGACCTCGCGGATGCTTTCCTCCAGCCCCGGGGTCGCGCCGGTGTCGCCGCCGGCGCCGTCCTCGGCCGTGTCCGGCCTTGGCGTGTCCTCGCTCACGTTCCGGTCAATCGTTGCTGCGGGCGAGCTTGGCGATGATCCAGCCGGCGGCGAAGGCGACGCCGAACGACGCCAGCGGACGCTCGCGGATCAGGTCGGCGGCGCTGTCGACCAGGTCCTTGCCCTTGTCCATCAACGCATCCATCTGCTCCTTCGCGGCGGCCCCGCCCAGTTCGGCGGCGGCCAGGCCGGACAGCGCGCTGTCGGAGAGTTCGGCCTTCATGTTGGCCTTGCCCAGGCGCAGTTCGTCGCCGGCGGCGTCCGCGGCGCCCTTGACGGCGGAACCGGCGGCCTTGGCGGCCGACTTCAGGTGGGTGCCGGCGTCGCCCAGGTGTTCCTTCATGTTGTCGGTGTTGGTGGGGCTCATCGGGTGTCTCCTCAGGGGGTCCAGGGTCGGCGCCTTCGCATCGGCGCAGGGTGCAAGCAATACCAGCCGCCAGGTGTATGGCACGTCAGTGCCGGCGCGCGGCGGCGGCCGTGCGCGCCGGCGGGGTCGATCATCGCATCACCAGCTGCCCGGGTGCGTTGCCGCGCAGGATGCGCAGCACCAGCTGCTGCGGCCGGGCGTCGAAGCTCGCGCGCCAGCTGGCCAGGTCGACGAACTCGCCGCTGCTCGCGGCCAGCACGATGTCGCCGCTGGCCAGCCCGGACTGGGCGGCGCGGCTGCCACGTGCGACCTCGCTGACCAGCACGCCGTTGAGCCCGGCCTGGCGCAGCGATTCGGGCAGGTCGGCGAACGTGGCGCCGGCCAGCCGGGGGTCCAGGGTGTCGCCGCCGACCGCGCGCGGCTGCTCCTTGAGGGTGGCCTGGAGCTGCAGCGGCTTGCCGTCGCGGCGGACGTCGAGCTCCACGCGGCTGCCCACCGACGACAGGCCTTCGAAGTTGTGCAGGGCCTGCGCGTTGTCCACGCGCTGGCCGTTGAGCGCCAGCACCACGTCGCCGGCCTTGAGCCCGGCATCGGCGGCGCCGGAGCCGGCCAGCACGCGGGTGACCAGGGCGCCGCGCGCCTCGGCCAGGCCGAGGCCCTGGGCCAGCTGCGGGCTCAGGTTCTGGGTTTCCAGCCCGAGCGTGCCGCGGACCACCACGCCCTTGGTGACCAGCTGCTCGACGACGTCGCGCGCCAGGTTGGAGGGGATCGCCAGGCCCAGGCCGATGTTGCCGGCCATGCTGCCGCGCGGGTTGAAGCTGGCGGTGTTGATGCCCACCAGCTGCCCGGACAGGTTGACCAGCGCGCCGCCGGAGTTGCCGGGGTTGATCGAGGCATCGGTCTGGATGAAGTTCTGGAAGCCCAGCCCGCGGATGCCGCTGCGGCCGACCGCCGAGACGATGCCCGAGGTCACGGTCTGGCTGAAGCCGAACGGGTTGCCGATGGCGACCACGAAGTCGCCGACACGTAGCTGGTTGCTGTCGCCCAGCGGCAGCGCGGTGAGCTTGTCGGCCGGAATGCGGATCAGGGCGATGTCGGTGTCCGGGTCGGAGCCGAGGAACTCGGCCTTGACCGTGCGCCCGTCGGCCAGCGTCGCCTGCACGTCGTCGGCGTTGTCGATGACGTGGTGGTTGGTCAGCACGTAGCCCTTGTCGGCGTCGATGATCACCCCCGAGCCCAGCGACTCGTTGATGCGCTCCTGCGGCACCTGCGGGAACAGGCGGCGGAAGAACGGGTCGTCGAAGAACGGGTTGCGCACCCGGACCACCTGCTTGGTGTTGACGCTGACCACGGCCGGCATCGCCCGCTCCAGCATCGGCGCCAGCGACGGCACCGGCTGTCCGGCGACCACGGCCGGCAGTGCGGCGGTGGCGGGCACCACGGCGCTGGGCGCGGCCTCGGCGCGGTTGTCCAGGTGGGCATGGATGGCGCTGACGGTGAATCCGCCGAAGGCGGCGGCCAGGGCCAGGGTGAGCAGGGTGGGAAGCGGTCGCATAGGGGCCGAAGGTTCCAGGCTGGGACGCCGGCGCGGCGTCCGGGGGTGGGACGGGATGCTGAACGGGAGTGTGGCCGCACGCGCCTAAATCGACAATGAAACCCGCCGTACGCGGTCGTTCCGCGGCGCGTACCGGGGGCGGCGGACAGGGCCCTGCCGCGTTTGACATCACCCTTGCGGTGGGTAAGCTTGATCGGGCCATCAGCCACAAGATGTTGGGTTGATGTGAAGTGCGTCCCCAAGAGGTAGGGTTGAACCCCGGGGTGCGAACACCCCGCCGGAAGCCAGGCGATGACGACCGAAACGATGCGGACACTTCCCCCTCCGGCGGCGCCCACGGCGCCAGCCGGACGGTGCGTGGTGCCTCCTCGCCGCCGTATCCCGCCGGGAGCACGGTAACCCGCACCGCAAGGTGCGCAAGGAGAAATCCCGCGATCATGAGCACGGTGCGCCTGGAAGTGGTCAGCCATCCAACCCGTTCGGACCCCGTCCCCCTGCAGCCCGCCTCGCAGGACATCCGGGACACGAAGTACCGTCTCAAGACCAAGGCCGGTGAAGCGCTGGATGCCGACATCGACGGCACCTACCAGCGCGTGGCGCGTGCCCTGGCCGATGCCGAGGACAGCGACGAGAAGCGCGGCTACTGGTACGAGCGCTTCGTCAGCCGCTACATGCAGCGCATCGCGGCGGTGGCCCCGGAGCTGGTGGACGAGCTGGCCGAGACCGGGGCGCGCTTCACCCACCACAGCTCCATCGCGCCCACCGGCACCATCAGCCTGTCGCTGGCCAACAACGCCTCCAACGGCATCGAGCCGTCGTTCGCGCACCACTACAGCCGCAACGTGATCCGCGAGGGCAGGAAGAGCAAGGAGAAGGTGGACGTGTTCTCCTTCGAGCTGCTCGCCTACCGCGCCCTGGTCAATGCCGACGCGATGCCGTTCGCCGACGCCCCCGAGGCGCGCTTGCCGGACTATTTCATCGCCGCCGCCGACATCTCCCCGAAGGAGCACGTCGACGTTCAGGCGGCCGCGCAGAAGTGGGTGGACAGCTCGATCTCCAAGACCGCCAACGTGCCGACCGACTACCCGTACGAGGACTTCAAGGACATCTACCGCTACGCCCACCAGCAGGGCCTGAAGGGCTGCACCACCTTCCGCTTCAATCCGGCCGCCTTCCAGGGCGTGCTGGTCAAGGAAGCGGACCTGGAGAACACCACCTACCGCTTCGAGCTGGAGGGCGGCGAGGTGGGGGGAGGTCAAGGGCAACGAGCAGATCGAGTACGACGGCGAGATGCATACCGCCGCCAACCTGTTCGACGCACTCAAGGAAGACTACTACGGCAAGTTCTGACCCTGGCCCGGCCCTCGGCCGGGTCCCCTGCCGGCGGCGGAGGCCGCGCCATGTTCCCTGCTTCACCGGTTTGGATTTAGCATCGCCACTGTTACAGACCCGATGCCCTTAGGAGGGCTTTATGAGCAATGGTAATGGTGTGACAGCGACCGTTTCCCAGGTTGCCGAGAACATGAAGGAAACCGCGAGCCACCTGGGCGATTCGATTGCCGCCACCGCGGGCGATGCCGTTGCCGCGGTCAGGACCCGGGCAGGCAAGGTCGAGGCGGGCGCGAAGAAGCAGGCCGCCAAGGTGAAAAAGGTGGTGAAGAAGGCCGAGAAGGCCGTTGCCAAGAAGGCCGCCGCCGCCAAGAAGGAGGTCAAGAAGACCGTGTCCGGCGTGCGCCGCAAGCTGGAGGCCGCCAAGGCCAGCGCCGAGGCGGAAGCCGCAGCGCTGAAGAAGAAGGGCGCGGGCAAGCGGGCCGCCGCCAAGAAGGCCGTCGCCGGTGCCGGGAAGAAGGCGACCAAGAAGGCGACGGCGGTCCGCAAGGCCGCGACCAAGAAGGCCGCCACGGCGAAGAAGGCGGTGACGTCGGCCGGGAAGAAGGTGGCCAAGAAGGCGACGGCGGTCCGCAAGGCCGCGACCAAGAAGGCCGCCACGGCGAAGAAGGCGGTCAAGAAGGCCGAGAAAAAGGTAGCCAAGAAGGCGACGGCGGTCCGCAAGGCCGCGACCAAGAAGGCCGCCACGGCGAAGAAGGCGGTCAAGAAGGCCGAGAAGAAGGTAGCCAGGAAGGCGACGACGGCCCGCAAGGCCGTGGCCAAGAAGGCCACCACGGCGAAGAAGGCGGTCAAGAAGGCCGAGAAGAAGGTAGCCAAAAAGGCGACGACGGCCCGCAAGGCCGTGGCCAAGAAGGCCGCCACGGCGAAGAAGGCGGTCAAGAAGGCCGTCCGCAGGTAGGGCGTTCCCCGCGCCCCGCCCGGCGACGGGCGGGGCGCGGCATTCCGCATCGCAACGTACAACCAGGGCCCGCACCATGGCCGTCAAGATCGACAGGAAACTCAAGGGCTACGCTGTCATCACCCCGGCCGACAAGGCCCGGGAGGCGGCGGCCCCGGCGGCGGAGCGGGACGCCGCGGAGGACAGCAACATCGTGCACATGCACGAGCGCATCGAGCGCCCCGACGTGCTGGTCGGCAGTACCTACAAGATCAAGTCGCCGCTGGTGGAACATGCCTTCTACGTGACCATCAACGACATCGTGCTCAACGCCGGCACCGAGCACGAGCTGCGCCGTCCCTTCGAGATCTTCATCAACTCCAAGTCGATGGAGCATTTCCAGTGGATCGTGGCGCTGACCCGGATCATGTCCGCGGTGTTCCGCAAGGGCGGCGACGTCACCTTCATCGTCGACGAGATGAAGGCGGTGTTCGACCCCAAGGGCGGCTACTTCAAGGCCGGCGGGGTGTACATGCCCTCGCTGGTCGCCGAGCTGGGCTCCATCGTCGAAGACCACCTGACGTCGATCGGCCTGCTGCACGATCCGGAAATGAGTGCCCACCAGCGCGCGCTGGTCGCCGAGAAGCACAGGCAGTTCGAGGAGTGCTCAAAAACCCCCCCTGACGCGGTGGGCGTCCTCCCGGCCAGGCGCGGGGAAGACGTCGAGGTCACCGGCGAGGGTGCCCGCTTCCCGTCCAGCGCGGGCATGTGCCACACGTGCAGCACCAAGGCGCTGGTGATCCTGGACGGGTGCGAGACCTGCCTGAACTGCGGCTACAGCAAGTGCGGCTGAGGAACTGACGGCCCGCCACCGGAGGCCGCGGCCGGCCGTGCCACGGGCCGCAAGGTGCGGCCCCGGCCGTGCGCGGCGCCGTGTCCCGGGCGCCGCGATCGAGCAGCACGGAGGAGCGGCCGCCTGATACGGTTTCCAGCCCGCATGCCGGGCTCCCGCAGCCGCGCTCAGGAGGTCACCGGTACTTCCAGCACCACCCGGTTGCGGCCCGCGCGCTTGGCCGCGTACAGCCGTTCGTCGGCCTGCTTGAGCACGTCGGCGACCGCGGTGCCGTCCGCCGGCCAGGCCGCGACGCCGAGCGACACGGTGATGCGCCCGACCGGCGGCGTGTCCACCGCCGCCACCTGGCGGCGCAGGCGCTCGGCCAGCTGAGCGGCGCCGCTGGCGGTGGTGGCGGGCAGGACCATCAGGAACTCCTCGCCGCCGACCCGGCAGGGTACGTCGCCGGTGCGCGCCACCGCGCGCATGTGCGCGGCCAGCTGCTGCAGCACGCGGTCGCCGGCATCGTGGCCGTGGCCGTCGTTGACCGTCTTGAAGTGGTCGATGTCGAGGGAGACCACCGCGAACGGGGTGGCCGCGGCTTCCAGCGCCTGCAGCGTCGCCTGCAGCTGGCGGCGGTTGCCGAGCCGGGTCAACGGGTCGGTGCCCACGTCCTCGCGCAGCTTGGCGATGCTCTTCTGCAGCAGTCCGATGCCCAGCACCAGGGCCTTCTTCAGTTCGTGCGACTCGAAGTACCAGGACCGCACCGACTGGATCCGGTGGGCGGTTCCGGGCCGGTCCATGGCGCGGGCGCCTTCGGCGAGCAGGCGCAGCGGCCGCGAGATGTGCCGTGCGCTCCACCAGAGCACCAGCAGGGTGGCCAGCGCCAAGGGCAGCGTCTTGTGCAGGACCGTGCGCATCAGCGAGGTGAGCGGTGCCAGGGTCGCCTCGCGCGGGCGCTGGGCGATGATGCCCCAGCCGGTCGCGGGCACCGGGGCATAGCCGGCCAGCATGTCCACGCCCTTGCTGTTGACCACCAGTGCCCTGCCGCTGTGGCCGCCGGCCACCTCGTTGATGGCGGCGTTGTCGAGCACCACCACGCCCACGCGCGCGCTGTCGGGGTGGTAGATGATCTGCTTGTTGCCGTCGACCACGTAGAGGTAGGAACCGTCCTGGTAGAAATGCTGGCCGAGCAGGTGGTCCAGGAAGTTCTCCCGCTGCAGGTAGATGGCGCCGCCGATGGCACCGAGGAATTCGCCCTCCGGGGTGGTCACCGGCCAGGCCATCAACACGATGAAGTTGCCCGATACCGAGAGGAAGGGCTGGCTGATGAGCGGCTGGCGCGTGCGCAGCGTGGCCCGGACCGCGTCGCTGTCGAGCATCCTGCCCTGCAGCTTCAGCGTTTCCGGGGACGTGGCCAGCACCTTGCCGGTGTCATCGAAGATGGTGATGGAATTGAAGCTCCTGCTCATCAGCCGCAGGCGCGTGGCCTCCTCGCCCAGGCGCCGGGCATCGCCCATGTGCCCGACCAGCAACTGCGCGGTGTAGGACAGCTGCAGCTGCGCGGAGCGGATGAATTCATCGGTGCTGCTGGCCAGCTTGTTGGCGTAGGCATAGTTGCTCTCCAGCGTGTTGTCCATGAGCTGCTGGCGCTGCACTTCGTAGCTGGCATAGAAGGTGTTGGCGAACGGCACCAGGGCGCCGAGCAGGGTCAGCGCCAGGATCAGTTTCCGCAGGTCGAGGGTCGCGAGGGAAGCCATCTGCCGCCATGCCGGTGAGGTGGCGCCATTCTGACCGAATATCCGTCCGGAAACCCCGGCCGGGCGCGGTTCCGGGCGGGTCCGTCGGGCCGGGTCCGCACCGCTTTCGGAGGGCGGGTGCCTGAACCGGGGCGCCGCGATTGCGCTGGCCCTGTCCTTCGCGCAAGCTCTGTGCACCCTCGAACCAGGTGGCTTCCGATGCAAGAGAACATCCTCCAGATCATGCCCGCTGCCGGCTGGGTGGCGATCTTCGATGAAGGCGGCGAGGAAAGCGCCGAAGCGGTGGTGTGTTTCGCCCTGGTGGAGAGCGCGATGAAGCGCGAGGTGCGGGCGATGATCGCCGACGGACGGCAGATCGACTTCGCCGATGCACTGCCCAACTTCCTGCGCGTGCAGGAGCTGGACGCGTTCGACGAGGACGAGGAGGAAGACGAAGTGGACGAGGACGAAGACGACGAGGACGACGAGGAATGAGCGCGGCACGGCTCGCCGTGCCGGCTGCCGGGCGGGACCGTTGATGCCGGTGGCGGCCGGCAGTGGACAGGCGCTGTGCATCGATGCCTTCGCCTACAAGCGCTGGGCGATGCAGCGGACGCTGGCAGCGGTGCACGCGGTGGACGCGCAGGCCTTCCCGGCCAGTGTCGCCTTCGCGCGGCAGCAGCTGAACCACATCGCCCTCGTCGAGGCGCTGTTCCGGGCACGGCTGCTGGACGCACCGGCACCGCACGCCGCGACCAACAGTGCCGAGGTGCCGGCGCTGGCGGTACTGGCCGAGCGCCTGGTCGATTCGGACCGTTGGTACGCCGGCTACCTGGCGGCGCTGACGACCGCGCAATGGGATGCGCCGGTGCGGTTCCGGTTCGCCGACGGCCGCGACGGCTGCATGACCCGCGGCGAGATCCTGTTCCACATCCTCAACCACGCCACCTACCACCGCGGCGCCATCGGCCATGCGCTGGACCTGGCCGGCGTGGCGCACCCGGCCGACACCTACACGGTGTTCGTGCACGAAACCCAGCCGCAACGGCGCGGCGGCGTGCTGCCGGCCTGAGCTGAGCCTGCCCGGTGCCAAGCGCAGGACGACGCGGTAAGGTACGCGCCCGCAGGCCGCCCCGTCGGCGGCATCCGATACGCACATGCTGACTGACCCATTCGACAGGGAGCATCTCTGGCATCCCTATAGCGCGCTCGGCGCCTCCGTGGCGGCGCTGAAGGTGGCGCGTGCCGAGGGCGCGCTGCTGGAGCTGGCCGACGGCACGCAGCTGATCGACGGCATGGCCTCGTGGTGGTGCGCGATCCACGGCTACAACCATCCGGTCCTCAACCAGGCGGCGATCGACCAGCTCGGGCGCATGTCGCACGTGATGTTCGGCGGCCTCACCCACGAGCCGGCCATCGCCCTGGGCAGGCAGCTGCTGGCGATCGTGCCGCAGCCGCTGGATGCGCTCTTCTACGCCGACTCCGGTTCGGTGGCGGTGGAGGTGGCGCTGAAGATGGCCATCCAGTACCAGGCCGCCCGCGGCCGCCCGGGCCGGCACAACATCGCCACCACGCGGTCCGGCTACCACGGCGATACCTGGAACGCGATGTCGGTATGCGATCCGGTCACCGGCATGCACGGCCTGTTCGGCGCGGCGCTGCCGTCGCGCCGTTTCGTGCCCGCGCCGGCCACCCCGTTCGGCGGTACCTGGGAGGCAGCCGACATCGCGCCGGTCGAACGCCTGTTCGCCGAGCACGGCGATGAGCTGGCCGCCTTCATCATCGAGCCGGTGGTGCAGGGTGCCGGTGGCATGCGCTTCTACCATCCGCAGTACCTGCGCGAGCTGGCGCGGCTGTGCCGCGAGCACGACGTGCTGCTGATCTGCGACGAGATCGCCACCGGCTTCGGCCGCAGCGGTCGGCTGTTCGCCTGCGAGCATGCCGGCATCGCGCCGGACATCCTGTGCATCGGCAAGGCGCTGACCGGTGGCTACATGACCCTGGCGGTGACGCTCACCCGCCGCGACATCGCCGACACCATCGCCGCCGGCGACGCCGGCGTGTTCATGCACGGGCCGACCTTCATGGCCAATCCGCTGGCCTGCGCGGTCGCGCTCGCTTCCACGCAGCTGCTGCTGGCGCAGGACTGGCAGGGCAACGTGCAGCGCATCGAGCGCGGCCTGCGCGACGGGCTGGCGCCGGCGCGCGGCCTGGCGCAGGTCACCGACGTGCGCGTGCTCGGCGCCATCGGCGTGATCGAACTGGCCGCGCCGCTGCGCGCCGAACGTGTCCAGCAGCGCCTGCTGGATCGCGGGATCTGGATCCGCCCGTTCGGGCGGCTGGTGTACGTGATGCCGCCCTATGTCATCGACGACGGCCAGCTGCAGCGCCTGTGCGACGGCATGGTCGGGCTGGTCGCGGAGCTGCAGGCCGGGGACCTGCGCGGATGAGCGGCGAGGTGGTGTTCGTGAGCGGCATCGACACCGGGATCGGCAAGACCGTGGCGACCGGCTGGCTGGCGCGGCAGTGGATCGGGCAGGGCCGCCGGGTGATCACCCAGAAGCTGGTGCAGACCGGCTGTACCGGTGTCTCGGACGACATCCTCCTGCACCGGCGGCTGATGGGCGAGGGCCTGTTCGACGAGGACCGCGACGGCACCACCATGCCGGCGCTGTACGCCTATCCGGCCTCGCCGCACCTTGCGGCGGAGCTGGAAGGGCGCGCGCTGGACCTGGAGGCCATCGCCGTCGCGACCGCGCGCCTGCGCGCGCGGTACGACGCGGTGCTGGTGGAGGGAGCCGGCGGGCTGATGGTGCCGCTGACCCCGCAGCTGCTGTGCATCGACCATGTGGCCCGCCAGGGCTGGCCGGTGCTGCTGGTGACGTCGGGCCGGCTCGGCAGCATCAACCACACCTTGCTGTCCCTGGAAGCGCTCGCCGCGCGCGGCATCGGCCTGCACGGCGTCGCCTGGAACCTGCGCGACGACCGCGACGATCCGGTGATCGCCGCCGACAGCCGCGGCTTCCTGCGCCGTTGGACCGCGGCGCGGTTTCCGCTGGCGCACTGGTACGACGTGCCCGCGCTGGCCCTGGAGTGAGCCGGGCGGGCACGCGCCAGGGCTCAGACCATGTCTTCGCCGCGCCGCCGTGCGCGGCGGCTGTCGCGCCACACGCCGCGCACGATCAGGGCCAGCACCACGGCGACCACCGCCGGCCATACCAGGATGTAGGCGCTCACCAGTAGGTCATGCATGCGAGTTCTCCTTGTCGTCGTCGGCAGCGTCGGCGAACGTGGTCACCTGCTGCCGGATCCGGTTGAAATCGAAGTTCTGGCGGCTGCGCAGGCTCAGCGCGGTGCAGACCAGCATGCTGCTGCCATAGGCGGTGAGCGAACTCAGCAGCACCGGGTAGTCGCGCAGGAAGCCGTGCATGAACGGCAATGCGGCCAGGGTGCCGAGGCCGCCGACCACCAGCGCGCAGCGCAGGCCGAAGAAGCCGAAGCTCATCAGGCCCAGCACCACGCCGGCACCGACCGCGGCCAGGGCTTCGAACACCGCACCGCTCGCGCCGTGCAGCGGCACCAGGCCGAAGCGCGCGAGGATGAACAGCACCACGGCCACCAGCACCGACCAGTTGAAGGCGCTGCTGGTCACCCGCGGCCAGTAGAAGCTGGCGATCACCGGGAACACGATGGCACCCCACAGGGCACCGACGAACACCAGCATCGACAGGATGTCCAGCTGGAAGCTGGCGAACACCACGCCCAGCGTGGTGGCCACGATCATGGTGATGCGGCCTACCCACAGCATGCGCTCGGGCACCACCGGGCCGCGCGCCAGGTTGCGCGCGTAGACGTCGGTCATGACGATGGCGGCCAGCGCCGCCAGGTCCGAGTCGGCGGTGGAGGACAGCGAGCCGATCACCATCACGAAGAACACACCGACGAAGAACGGCGTCAGGTAGCTCGAGGCCATCTGCGGCAGCAGGTTGTTGTGGTCGCCATCCACCGGCACCACGCCCACCAGCAGCGCGATCAGGCCGATCATCCCCAGCCCGATCACGGTGGCGCCGTAGCCCACGGTGGCGGTGATGAAGGTCGGCTTGATCAGGTCCTCGCGCACCGCGAACAGGCGCTGGGCGATGGTCTGGTTGCCGATGGCGTAGGCCAGCACCGCGACGAAGAACGGTGCGCCCTGTTCCAGCACCGCGGTCCTGGACCACAGGCTGGCCTGTTCGCTGCTGAGCAGGCTCCAGCCGTCATGCACCATCTGCGTGCCGCCGGCGCCGAAGTACACCAGCGGGATGATCAGCGCGGCGGCGCCGAGCATCGCGATCACCTGCGCGAAATCGGTCAGTACCGACGCGCGGAAACCCGACCACAGCGTGTAGGCGAGCACGCCGATGCCGGCGATCAGCACGCCGGTCTGGAAGTCCAGCGGGGTGAGGATGGCCATCAGCGCGCCGGCGGCGGTGAAGTTGACCATCAGGCTGATGACGCTGCCGACCAGGTTGGAGCCGGCCAGGATCATCTGGCTGGTGCGGCCGTGGCGCGCCTGCATGACTTCGGCCAGCGTGTGCGCGTCCGGCGCCACGGCGCGGATGCGGCGTCCGAAGGGATAGATGAAAAGGATCATCAGCGCGCCCCACATGCCGTAGTGGAGCGGGCCGGAAATGCCGTACTTGTAGCCGGAGGTGGAGGCGGCGTAGAACGATGCGGCCCAGATCCAGGTGGCGGTCATGCTGGCGGTGGAGAGACCGAAGCCGACCTGGCTGTTGGAGGTCATGTAGCCGTCGACGCTTTCATCGCGGCGGCTGATGCGGATGGAGAGCCACAGGGTGCCGCCGTAGAACAGGACCAGCAGGGCGATCACGACCGGCATTGAAAGCTGGTGGAATGAAGCGAGATTGTCGATGGGTTCCAATGTTTCTCCCCGGTGCGTGGCCACAGGCCGACGGAATGGAGGCAGGGGCAAGCGCCTGCGGGCATCAACACCGCAGCCGTTGCCGTGCCGTCGAGGCAGCGCATGAAAGGGCGGAATCAATCATCGCCAGTGCGCTGAACAAGCGTCGGACCTTACCAAAAGCGGCAGGGAGGTTCCAGCGCGTGGCCGGTGCCGGCCTGCCGACCGGCACATCGCGACGGCCATGGCCGTGGTCGTCGCGGCATGTGGCGCAGGCCTGCATGCCGGTTCCCGCGGTGGCGTGCGCGGACCCGTATACCGGCCCGGGCACGGGCGTGTGGCGCCCGTGCGGCCGCTCCGTCAGTCGCTACCCGGCAGGGTGTAGGCCAGCACGTAATCGCCCGCGCGGGTACCGATCGACCCGTGGCCGCCGGCCACCAGCACCACCATCTGCCGGCCGCGGCTGTCCAGGTAGGTCATCGGCGTGGCCTGGCCGCCGGCGGGCAGGCGCACGTTCCACAGCAGCTTGCCGCTGTCCACGTCGTAGGCGCGGAAGTTGTCGTCGACGGCGGCGGCCAGGAACGCGACGCCCCCGGCAGTCAGCAATGGCCCGCCGATGCCCGGGACGCCCATGCGGATCGGCACCGGCAGCGGCGAGAGGTCGCGGATGGTGCCGTTGCGGTACTGGTAGGCGACCATGCCGGTGCGCAGGTCGGCCGCGGCGATGGTGCCCCAGGGCGGCGCCTGGCAGGGAACGCCCAGCGGCGACAGGAACGGTTTCAGTTCCACGGCGTAGTCGGCGCCCTTGTTCTCGTTCAGTCCATGCTCGCCGGTGTTCAGTGCCTGCCCTTCCAACTGCGTCTTGGGCACCAGGGTGGAGACGAAGGCGAGGTAGGTGGGCATGCCGAACATCGCCTGGCGCCGTGGATCCACCGCCACGCCGCCCCAGTTGAACGTGCCGAAGTTGCCCGGGTAGATCAGCGAGCCCTGCAGCGACGGTGGCGTGTAGCGGCCTTCGTAGCGCAGGCGGCGGAACTGGATCCGGCACAGCATCTGGTCGACCAGGCTGGCGCCCCACATGTCGGCTTCGCGCAGCGGTGGCGGTTCGAAGCTCAGCGCCGAATAGGGCTGATGCGTGGCCAGCCGCTGGCCGGGGATGTCGGTGCCCCGCGGCGCGGGGCGTTCGCCGATCGGCAGCAGCGCCTGGCCGGTGCGGCGGTCGAGCACGTAGACGTCGCCCTGCTTGGTCGGCACCACCAGGGCCGGCGTGCGCCCCTGCGGCAGGTCCAGGTCGAGCAGCGACGGCTGTGCCGGGGTGTCCATGTCCCACAGGTCGTGGTGCACGAACTGGTGCACCCAGCGCACCTGGCCGCTGGCCAGATCGAGCGCGACGACCGAGGACGCATAGGTCTCCTCGGCGCGGCTGCGGAACATGCCGAGCTGGTCCGGGGTGCGGTTGCCCATCGAGAAATAGGCCAGGCCCAATGCTTCGTCGGCGCTGGCCACCGCCCAACTGTTGGGCGAACTGGCGCTGTAGACCTGCCCGGGGTCGGCCGGGTCCAGCGGCGCGGTCCGGGTGGGATTGCCGGAATCCCAGTTCCACAGCAGCCGCCCGCTGCGCGCGTCGTAAGCGCGGATGACGCCGGACGGCGAATCGACGGCGTAGTTGTCGTTGACCGCGCCGGCCACGATCACCTTGTCGCCGGCCACCAGCGGCGGCGAGGTGGAGTAGTAGTAGCCGGGCTGCTTGAACGGCATGTTGTGGGTCAGGTCGATTGCACCGTGGTCGCCGAAATCCTCGCAGGGCTGTCCTGTGCGGGCGTCCAGGGCGTGCAGCCTGGCATCGGCGCTGGGCAGGAAGACGCGCGCGGCACAGGCGCGGCCGTCGGCGGACTCCGTCGCGGAGCCGGCATGCCAGGACAGGCCGCGGCAGGTCTGGTGCTGGCGCTGCGGTTCCATGCCCGCACCCGGGTCGAAGCGCCAGCGCACCTTGCCGGTATCGGCGTCCAGCGCCAGTGCCCAGCTGTGGGGCGTGCACAGGTAGAGGGTGTCGCCCACCTTCAGCGGCGTTGCCTCATAGGTGGTCTCGCCGACGTCGTCGGGCAGGCGCACGTCGCCGGTCTGCATCTGCCAGGCCAGCTGCAGGCGGCCGACGTTGGCCGCGGTGATCTGCTGCAGCGGCGAATAGCGCTGACCATGGGTGCTGCGGCCGTAGGCGGGCCATTCGCCGGGCGCCGGCGCGGTGGTGTCCGCGGGCGGGGCGGCGGATGGCGCGGCGGCCAGGCGGCCGCGGGTTTCGTGGGGGTGGCGGGCCATGCCGGCCAGCGCCACCACGCCCAGCAGCAGGCTCGTGCCGAGCACCGGCCAGCCGGCCGGGCCGGTGTAGCCGTAGGGGCGCGAACGGCGCGCCGCCGGCAGCGCCAGCAGCAGGCCGAGCAGCACCGGCAGGCCCAGCCGGGTCGCCAGCGGCCAGCCGTACAGGCCGGCCTCCCACAGCGACCAGGCCAGCAGTGCGAGCAGCCAGCCGGCATAGAGCCAGCTGCTCCAGCGGCGGTGGCGCCACAGGCCGCGGGCCACCAGCAGCAGGACCAGCCCGCTGAGAAGGTAGAAAGCGCTGCCGTGCAGCGCGAGCAGCATGCCGCCGCCGATCGTCAACGTCAGGCCGAGCAGCAGCAACAGGCACAGGGTCAACACCCGCATGGCGCACCCGCTATGGCATCGGAAGAATGCGGCCATGATGCCGGGCGCGATGTCTGCGGCGCGTCACGCCACGCTGCCGGCCGGGTGCGGCGGGACCGGCGCGGAAACCGGCGCCGGCTTGAAAAGCATCGCCGCTGCCGCGATATTGCCGGATCGAACAACGACAAAGAGAGGGCTTATGGAAGCCATCACGACTGGAATGGTCCAGTGCATGAAATGCCAGACGGTGTACCGGCCCGCGATCAAGGTGCTGGAGAGCGTGTGCCCGATGTGCCTGTCGATCAAGACCGCACCGGTGGCCGCCGAACCGGCGCGCGAGGCGCCGGCACCGCTGCGCTGAGTACACCGTCTTTTTGGGGAGCCACGGGCCAGGTCTTCGACCTGGCCTTTTCATTGCCCGGGTCGCCGCCGGCCTATTCGCCCTGGTACTGCTTTTCCTCGACCAGCGCCGAGCCGGCGATCCGGTTGATGGTGTTCTTGACCGCCACGCGTTCGCCGTTGGTGCCGTAGACACCGCGCGCCAGGGCGATGAACCCGGCATCGAAGGCCTGCGCCTGTTCCTTGGCGCGCAGCTGGTCCTGGATGTCCCACATGCGCTCGTTGATCGCCTTGAGCTGCTGCTTGAGCGCTTCCAGTTCGGGGCGTTCGGCCTGCTGCTGCAGCCAGAGCGGCCACAGGCCTTCCAACTCGGTGCGCACGTTGCCGCGCTTGCCTGCATCGTCGATGCGCTCGGCCTTGATTTCCAGGATGGTGATCTTGTCGATCAGCTCGCCGATCGATACCGGAGTGAGGATGGTCTGCACGCGACTGCCGCCGAAGTGGGAGGCCGCCATGATAGCGCCGGTGCTTGGCGCGTCGCCGCGGTGCCCGCGCACGAGGGCCATCTATCCATGGAGGGCGTGTGCGATGCCTGCGCGCCTGGGCCGCCGCCTGTCTGGTGCCGTGCTGTGGGGGGGCGCCGCCTGCGGTGCGGGCCCGGTGGAACTGCAGGCGGTCCGCGCGCCGCGGCCGGCTCGCCATCGGGCGGCCCCACGCGGCGGCCCCTGCGGCCGCGGCTGTGCGCCGCGGCGCCGGTGCCGGTGCCGGGCAATGCCCGGCGGGCCGTTCCGGGGCGGCCGGGGTCAGCCGTTGGCCGGCCGCGCGGGGAAGCCGGCTTCGTCCAGTGCCCGGGTGAAGCGCTCCACCGGCAGGGTCGAGGTGATGTTCACCTGCTTGGTGGGCAGTTCGATCTCGACCGACGCGGCGGCGTCGACGTCCTTGATGGTGGCGGTGACGCTGCGTGCGCAGCCACCGCAGGTCATGCCGTCGATATGCAGTTTCATGGCGGATCTCACGGGAAGGGAGGGGCAGTGTGGGGCTTGCCACGGTGGCAAGGTCAAGCGCGGCGGGCGATGATCCGGGGCGGTTGACCTTCCCCTCATGGGAAGCTTTAAGGTGCCGCCATCATGACAACCCCAGGTGAGCAGGCGATGACTCCCAAGCACCACGATTCCGCCCGCGACGGCGACCGGACCCAGGACCTGACGGTGCTGGGCATGACCTGCGCATCCTGCGTGGGCCGTGTCGAACGGGCCCTGGCCGCGGTGCCCGGCGTGGCCGCGGCCGCGGTGAACCTGGCCACCGGCCGGGCCACCGTGCAAGGTGCCGGCGTGGACCGCCGGGCGCTGGTCGCGGCGGTGGAGAAGGCCGGCTACGAGGTGCCGGCGCCGGCACCGTTCGAGCTGGGCATCGAGGGCATGACCTGCGCGTCCTGCGTCGGCCGTGTCGAGCGCGCCCTGGCCAAGGTCTCCGGTGTGCGCTCGGCCAGCGTCAACCTCGCCACCCACCGTGGCGTGGTGCAGGGCGACGCGGGCCTGGAGCCGGAGGCGCTGGTCGCCGCGGTCGCCAGGGTCGGCTACGCCGCGCGCCTGCTGGAGGCCGCCCGGGACGACGGTGACGATGCCCGCCGCCACGACGACGAGCTGCGCGGACTGCGGCGCGACCTGCTGCTGGCGGCGGGCCTGACCCTGCCGGTGTTCGTGCTGGAGATGGGCGCGCACCTGGTGCCGGCCTTCCACGCGGCGGTCGCCGCCACGCTGGGCACGCACAACAGCTGGCTGCTGCAGTTCGTGCTCACCACGCTGGTGTTGGCGTTCCCCGGGCGGCGCTTCTACCGCGCCGGGCTTCCCGCACTGCTGCGCGCGGCTCCGGACATGAACTCGCTGGTGGCCGTGGGCACGCTGGCCGCGTACGGCTATTCGCTGGTGGCGACCTTCCTGCCGCGACTGCTGCCGGCCGGTACGGTCAACGTCTACTACGAGGCCGCGGCGGTCATCGTGACGCTGATCCTTCTCGGGCGGATGCTCGAAGCGCGTGCCAAGGGCCGCACCTCCGAGGCGATCAAGCGCCTGCTCACGCTGCAGGCGAAGACCGCGCGCGTGCGCCGCGACGGTGGCGCGGTGGAGGTGCCGCTGGCGCAGGTGGCGCTGGACGACGTGGTGGACGTGCGCCCCGGCGAGCGCATCGCGGTGGACGGCGAAGTGGTCGATGGCGACAGCTACGTGGATGAATCGATGATCACCGGCGAGCCGGTGCCGGTGGCCAAGACGGCCGGGGCCCGGGTGGTGGGCGGCACCGTCAACCAGACCGGCACGCTAGGCGTGCGCGCCACCGCGGTCGGGGGCGCCACGGTGCTGGCGCAGATCATCCGCCTGGTGGAGCAGGCGCAGGGCGCCAAGCTGCCGATCCAGGGCCTGGTGGACCGCATCACGATGTGGTTCGTGCCGGTGGTGATGGCGCTGGCGCTGCTGACCTTCGCCGCCTGGTGGGTGTTCGGGCCCTCACCGGCGCTGACCTTCGCCCTGGTCAACGCGGTCGCGGTGCTGATCATCGCCTGCCCGTGCGCGATGGGCCTGGCGACCCCGACCTCGATCATGGTCGGCACCGGCCGTGGCGCCGAGCTGGGCGTCCTGTTCCGCAAGGGGGAGGCACTGCAACTGCTCAAGGAAGCGGCGGTGGTGGCGGTGGACAAGACCGGCACCCTGACCGAAGGCCGGCCGCTGCTGACCGACCTGCACCTGGCCGACGGCGTCGTCCGCGCCCGGGTGCTGGCCCTGGTGGCGGCGGTCGAGGACCGTTCCGAGCATCCCATCGCGCGGGCGATCGTCGCCGCGGCGACGGCGGAGAACCTGGTGCTGCCCGCGGCGGAGGCCTTCGAATCGGTCACCGGCCATGGCGTGCGTGCGCAGGTCGACGGCGTGCGCGTGGAGGTGGGCGCGGACCGTTTCATGCGTACGCTCGGCCTGGAAGTGGATGCCTTCGCCGCGGTCGCGCAGCGGCTGGGCGAGGAGGGCAAGACGCCGCTGTATGCCGCGCTGGACGGCCGCCTGGCGGCGATCATCGCCGTTTCCGATCCGATCAAGAGCGATACCGCGGCGGCCATCGCCCGCCTGCATGCGCTGGGCCTGAAGGTGGCGATGATCACCGGCGACAACCGCGCCACCGCCGGGGCCATCGCGCGCCAGCTGGGCATCGACGAGGTGGTGGCCGAGGTGCTGCCCGAGGGCAAGGTCGACGCGGTCGAACGGCTGAAGGCCGCGCATGGGCGCCTGGCCTATGTCGGCGACGGCATCAACGATGCGCCGGCGCTGGCCGCGGCCGATGTCGGCATGGCGATCGGCACCGGTACCGACGTGGCGATCGAGGCGGCCGACGTGGTGCTGATGTCCGGCAGCCTGCAGGGCGTGCCCGACGCCATCGCGCTGAGCAAGGCGACCATGCGCAACATCGGCCAAAACCTGTTCTGGGCGTTCGCCTACAACACCGCCTTGATCCCGGTGGCGGCGGGCGTGCTGTATCCGCTGTGGGGCGTGCTGCTGTCGCCGGTGTTCGCGGCCGGCGCGATGGCGCTGTCCTCGGTATTCGTACTCGGCAACGCGCTGCGGCTGCGGCGTTTCCAGCCACGGCCGGAGCGGGCCTGACGGAGGCATGGCGATGGAGGACGGCATGAACATCGGCCAGGCGGCCAGGGCCACCGGCATTTCCGCCAAGATGATCCGCTACTACGAGGACAGCGGCCTGATCGGTCCGGTGGCGCGCACCGGCGCCGGCTACCGCCTGTACGGTCCGCGCGACCTCCACACGCTGGGGTTCATCAAGCGCTCGCGCGACATGGGCTTCAGCGTGGAGCGCATCGGTGAGCTGCTGCAGCTGTGGCGCGACCGCACTCGGCACAGCGCCGACGTCAAGCGCATGGCGCTGGAACACGTGGCCGTGCTGACGCAGCGCATCGCCGAGCTGCAGGACATGGTGGCCACGGTCCAGGCCCTGGCCGAAGGCTGCGCGGGCGACGAGCGGCCGGACTGCCCGATCCTCAGCGACATCGCCAGCGGGGCGCCGATGCACCGTCCCCCGCAAGGGCGGCCGCTGCGGACCGGCACCGCGACAGCGCGCACCTGCCGGAAAGTGCCCGGGGCGGGCAGGTGACGGCGAACCGGAACCGGGGCATCAACGGCGACACCAAGATGGGCCACCACGGCGGCAAGGAGGGGGCGGCCGGCGCGCGTTCCAGCGGGTAAGCCGCCCACGGAGAGCAGCGGGCCAGGAAGCCGGCAGCGTCGGCGCCTGGCCGTGCGCCCGTGGTACGGGGCAGCGCATGGCGGGCAGCGGGATTTTATCGGGATCGCCCCAGCGGGGCGCGGCCCCGCTCTACAGGCGTGGCGGTTCGCGGCGGTTCTGTAGCGCCGGGCCTTGCCCGGCGGGATTTTCCCGGGACTGCTCCAGCGGGGGCGCGGCCCCGCTCTACAGGCGTGGCGGTTCGCGGGGGTTCTGTAGCGCCGGGCCTTGCCCGGCGGGGCTTTCCCGGGACTGCCCCAGCGGGGCATGGCCCCGCTCTACAGGCGTGGCGGTTCGCGGCGGTTCTGTAGCGCCGGGCCCTGCCCGGCGGGGCGTTCGCGGTACTGCGCCGGCGGGGTTACGGCGTGCGCAGGCGCGTGGTCAGGCCCTTGAGGAAATTACGCAGCAGCTGGTCGCCGCAGGGGCGGTAGTTCTTGTGGTCCGGCTGGCGGAACAGCGCCGACAGCTCCGGCTTGGACAGCGGGAAGCCGGCGGCGTCGAAGATCGCATGCATGTCCACGTCCTTGAGCTGGAAGGCCACGCGCAGCTTCTTCAGGACCAGGTTGTTGGTGATGCGGGCTTCCGGTGCGCGCTGCGGCTGCGCGTCGTCGCGGCCGCGGCAGTGCAGGATCAGGCCGTCGAGGACGCGCGCCAGCACCGCGTCGGGGCAGGCCACGAACAGCGGTTCGTCGTCGCGGCGCAGGAAGTCGTGCACCTGCGCCGGGTCCACGTCGAACGCGGGATCGGCCAGGTGCACCAGTTCCACCACATGCTTGTCGCCCAGGTCCAGCATGTAGCGGAGGCTGCGCAGGACATCGTTGTTGATCATCACCACTCCGGAACGGCCGTGGCGCGATGGCCCGGCGGCCGCACAGTGTAACGCCGGCGGTCGCCGCCGCCCGCTACAATCGGCGGCGAGCCTACCGGGACGCCCCCATGCACACTCCTGCCTATGCCGCGCTTTCGGCCGGTGCGCCGTTGCAGCCCCTGGCCATCGCGCGCCGTGCGCCGCGCCCGCACGATGTGGTGATCGACATCCTCTACTGCGGTGTCTGCCACTCGGACCTGCACCAGGTGCGCAACGACTGGGGCGGTGCCCGCTACCCGATGGTGCCCGGGCACGAGATCATCGGCCGGGTCGCCGCGGTGGGCAGCGCGGTCGCGGGCCTGAAGGTGGGCGATCCGGTCGGGGTGGGCTGCATGGTCGACAGCTGCCAGGCATGCGACCAGTGCGGCCACGGCGAGGAGCAGTTCTGCCGGCAGGGCCCGACCATGACCTACAACGGCCGCGACCGCCTCAGTGGCGAAACCACCCAGGGCGGGTACTCGCGGCGGATCGTGGTGCACGAGGCGTTCGCCATCGGCCTGTCGCCGGCGCTGGACCTGGCGCGCGCGGCGCCGCTGCTGTGCGCGGGCATCACCACCTGGTCGCCGCTGCGCCAGCACCGTGCCGGGCCCGGCACCCGGCTGGGCGTGGTCGGGCTGGGCGGATTGGGACACATGGCGGTCAAGCTCGGGGTGGCGCTGGGCTGCGAGGTGACCCTGGTGACCGGCAGCGCCGCCAAGGCCGACGACGCGCTGGCCCTCGGTGCGCACCGGGTCCTGTTGTCGCGCGATGCGGTGGCGATGAAGGCGGCCGCCGCGTCGATGGACCTGATCATCGATACGGTGCCGGTGGCGCACGACCTGGACCCCTATGTACGGCTGCTGGATGTCGCCGGGCAGCTGGTGGTGGTCGGTGCGCTGGAATCGATGCCGGTCAATGCCGCCTCGCTGATGCGCGGTCGCCGCCAGGTGTCCGGTTCGCTGATCGGCGGCATCGCGCAGACCCGCGAGCTGCTGGCGTTCTGCGCCGAACGCGAGGTCTACCCGGCGTGCGAGTCGATTCCGATCCAGCAGATCGACGAGGCGTTCGCGCGGATGGAACGCGCGGACGTGAAGTACCGCTTCGTGATCGACATGGCGTCGCTGGCGGATGCGTAGCCGGCCGGTGCGCGGGGTTCCGCCGCGCCGGACGCGCTGAGCGGGCATGGGCCTGCGCGCGGTCCTGCATCTGTGCCTGCATGCGGCAGTGCCGGCACTGCTGGCCTGGCTGTTCTGGCGGCCGCGCTTCGCGCGCGCCTGGCTGTGCCTGCTGCTGGGCTGGGTGATCGACCTGGACCACCTGCTGGCCGACCCGGTGTATGCGCCGGACCGCTGCAGCATCGGCTTCCATCCGCTGCACACCGCGCCGGCGGCCGCCGTCTACGCGGGCCTGCTGCTGCCGCGCCGCACCCGGCTGTTCGGCATCGGCCTGCTGCTGCATCTTGCGCTCGACGCCATCGACTGCGCCTGGATGCGCTGCGGCGGCTGACGCCCGCCGCCCCGGCTCACCAGCCGCCGTACCAGGGACCCGGGCCGTAGCCGAACGGGCCGGCGCCCTTGCCCTGGCTGACGTGGATGTTCAGGTCCACGCGCCGGGTCTTGCCTTCGTCGGTGTTGTAGCTCTTGCCGAGGTTGATGTTGGCCGAACTCCAGTGGCTGTTGCCGAAGGCCTTGGAGTAACCGATGCCGGTGCTCAGCGTGCCGTGCACCTGCAGCTTGTCGTCGACCATCGTCGCGGCTGCGGCGTCGCTGCGCGGCGCCGGGCCGCTGTGGTCGCCGTAATAGGTACCCGGGGCATCGGCCTGGTAGGACGGATCGTTGAGATAGTGCAGCGGCGCCTGCGGCACGCTCAGGTCCAGCGACCCCGGCGTGCTGCCGGCCGGCTGCGCCGTCGCCAGGGCCGGCGCCAGCAGGCAGACAAGGATCATGGGGAACCGGTTCATCGCGCTGGCGCTCCTGGCTGGGGCCGTCATCGTGGCAGGGGGGACACGCCGACGCTAGCGCGGCGGCGGTGAACCCGGGCTGTCGTGGCCGGCGCGTTCAGTCCAGGCGCGAGAACCCGAACAGCGCCGCCAGCGGGTGCGGCCGCCGTTCCAGCGTGGCCCGCAGCAGCCCGGCGCCGAGCATCGAATAGGTGATGCCGTTGCCGCCGTAGGCCATGGCGAACAGCACCCGCGGCCCCCAGTGCGGGTGGGCGCCGAAGAACGGCAGGCCGTCGGCGGTTTCGGCGAAGGTGCCGGCCCAGGCGAAAGCCGGCACCAGCGGCAGGTCCGGGAACAGCTGCCGGACCTTGGCGACCAGGCGCTGCGCCTTGCGGTCCACCCGCGCGTCGCGGCGCGCCGGCAGGTCCACGGCATCGTCCTCGCCGCCGACCAGCAGGCGCCGGTCGGCGGTGCTGCGCAGGTACAGGTAGGGCCGCGCGGACTCCCAGAGCATGGTGCGGCGCAACGGTCCCAGTGCCGCGGCGGGCAACGGGTCGGTGACGAATGCGTAGCTGCTGCGGTTGCGGGCGACCCGCGTGTCGATCCAGCGCTCGCCGGCGTAGCCGGCGGCCATCACCACGTGGCCACAGTGCACGGGCAGGCCGTCGCTGGTGACCGCGAGGATGCCGCCGCGGGCCGGTTGCAGGCGGGCGATGGTGGTGCGGTCGAACACCTGGCCGCCGTTCCTGCACACCCGCCGCAGCAGGCGATGGGTCATGCGGTACGGGTCCAGGCTGGCGGCCAGGTCGCTGAGCAGGGCCGCCGGCGCCTGGAAACCGTAGGCGGCGCGGATGGCGTCCGGCTCCAGCCAGTGCACCGCGAAGCCGTGCTTGCGGCGCAGGGCATATTCGGCATGCAGGACGGCGCGGTGGCGCGCGTGGCTGGCGTAGTAGAGGCTGTCGCCGCGGCGGAAATCGACGCCGCGCACGTCCGCCGCGCGATCCTGCAGCTGCAGGATCGCTTCGGCGCAGGCGCGGTAGGCGAGCACCGCGGCGTCCTCGCCGTAACGCCGGGCGAGCACCACCATGTGGGTGTCGATCTCGTACTGCAGCAGCGCGGTGCTGGCCGCGCTGGAGCCCCAGCCGATGTCGCGCTGTTCCACCACCGCGACGCCATGGCCATGGCGGGCCAGGTCGTCGGCGATCAGGGCGCCGGTGATGCCGCCGCCGACCACCAGCACCTCGCAGCGCAACGGCGCATGCAGCGGGGGATAGGCGTGCATCAGCCCGTTCCTGATCGCCCAGAACGGGTAGCCGCTCTTCAGGTCCATGGGTGCGCCCGGGGGTGCCGGTCAGGCCGTCGGCCGGCCGGTGTGCGGGGTGTGGATCAGATGCTGCACGTCGAAGCCCTGCTGGCGCGCGTAGGCGATGTAGTGCTGGCGGGGGGCCTCGTCCATGTGCGGCGTGCGCGCCAGCAGCCACAGATAGGCGCGGTCCGGACTGCCGACCAGGGCCGTGGTGTAGCCGCTGTCCACCAGGATCACCCAGTAGTCGCCGCGGGTGAACGGGATCCAGCGCAGGCCCTCGGGCAGGAAGCTCACTTCCAGCCGGCTGTTGGAGGCGTCCACCGCCCGGGCCTGGCCGATGGCCTCTTCCAGGCGGCCGTCGCGGAGGCAGCGGTTGTGCACGCGGATGCCGCCGTCCTCGTCCAGGCTGTAGTGCGCGCTGACGTCGGTGGCGTCCTCGGGCTCGTGGCGCATCGGCAGGCGGTCGATCTCGTACCAGGTGCCGAGATAGCGTGGCAGGTCGAGGTGGGCGACGGTGGGCAGGGGGGGATGGGACATGGAGACTCCCGGGAGGATGGACGGCCGAGCTATAGGCCAGCGGCCGTGAATGCGACGTGCCCATGCACGCGGCGTCCATGCTTGCGCTAGGCTTGCAGGCCCGCACCGGGAGAGGCCGATGTTCGTCGTGATTCTTCTGCAGGACCCGCAGCGCCATGCGCGCGAACGCTGGGAGGAGGTTCCAGACCTGGTGGAATACCAGGGAGGCAGCTATTCGCTGCGCGCCGGGCCGCGGCAGCCGCTGCCGACCGACCGCGACTGGGAGCCGGTGGCGGTATACGCGCCCGACGAGCTGAGCGAGGAAGAGTTCCAGGAGCTGTACGCGCTGCATCGCGCGCAGGTGCCCGAGCTCGGGTTGAAGTACTGAGCGTTGCCGGCGCCCGGCGGTGCGCCGGGGCACCTGTCGCTCCGGGATGCGCACGGCTTGGCAGAGCGTGGACGCGGGCTGATCTATAGTCGCGGCACGCGCGGTGGTCCGCGCCTGCCTGTGGATGCGCCCTTGTTCCGTCGCCGACGCCACCCCCTGTGTTGCCTGCTGGTGCTGCTGGTGCTGTTGGCCGGCGGTAGTCTGTCACCGTTGCCGGTGCTGGCCGCCGATGCCGGCGCCGGGGAGAGCGCGACGCCGCAGCTGCGCATCGGTGGCGCCGAACGCGCGCTGCAGGCGGTACGCCGTTCGCTGTCCGATGCCGGGGCGCCGGAAACCCTGAAGATGCTGTCCGAGCAGGCGCTGCAGGCCAAGCGCGATGCGGACGCGGCGGTGGCGGTGCTGGCCCCGCAGCTGCAGCAGCTCGATGCACGCATGGCGCAGCTCGGGCCGGTGGAGGACAGCACCCCGGAAGAACGCGGCATCGCCCGCCAGCGTGCCGCGCTGGAACAGCAGCGCAGCCACCTGGACGCGGACATCAAGCGCGGGCGGCTGGTGGCGGAGGACGCGCGGCAGCTGAGCGAATCGATCGAGAAGACGCGCGCGCAGCAGTTCGGGGAGCAGCTCGGGCGCAAGGTCGGTTCGCCGCTGTCGCCCGCGCTCTGGCGGCGTTTCGGCAATCAGCTGCCGGGCGATCTCGCCCGCATCCAGGGCTTCCGGCAGCAGGCCGCCAGCGGCCTGCACAGCGCAGTGGCCGCGCACGGCTGGAGCTCGCCCCTGCTGGGCGCGGGGCTGGCCCTGCTGATGGTGTTCCCGCTGCGGCTGTGGCTGCGGCGGCTCGGGTGGCGCTACGCCGCGTCCGAGCGCGCGCCGGCGGGGCGCCTGCGGCGGTCCGGGCTGGCCGTCTGGCTGCTGCTGGTCGGCACGGCGCTGCCGGGGCTGGCGGCGCTGGTGATGACCGGCAGCCTGGAGGCGATCTCGGCGATCCCGCCGCGGCTGCAGTCGGTGGCGCGGACGTTCGTCTGGGCCACCTTCGTGTCGGCGTTCATCGCCGCGCTGGCGACCAGCCTGCTGCAGCCGCGGCGCGCGTCGTGGCGCCTGCTCGCGATCGACGATCCGGCGGCGCAGCGGCTGCGCCGGCTGGCCTGGAGTGCGGCCGGCCTGACCTGGGTCACCGTGCTGGTGCGCGAGATCAACCGCGCGGCGCGCACCTCGCAGGTGAGCACGGTCGCGCTCGACGGCCTGGTCGCGCTGACCTACGTGCTGCTGATCATGGCGACACTGGTGACCCTGACCCGGCTGCACCGGCGCCGTGCGGCGGCGGCCGCGCGGGCCGAGCGTCAGGCCGACCCGGCGGCGGGCGCGAAGCCGCCGCGGGCCGCGCGCAGCGGCTGGCTGGTGCTGGCCCGCTTGGGGGGGCACCTGACCGTGCTGGCGGCGCTGGTGGCGGCCGTGCTGGGTTACCTCAATTTCGCCTTGTTCGTCGCCCAGCAGATGGTCTGGATGACCATGGTGGTCCTGGCGGTGCTGCTGCTGACCCGCTTCTGCGACGACCTTTCGTTGTGGCTGTTCGCGCCCGGCAGCGCCTTCGGCCGCACCCTGCGGCTGTCCACGGGGGTGGCGCCGGCGCGGCTGGAACAGGCCGGGGTGCTGCTGTCGGCGGTGCTGCGGGTGGGGTTGGTGGTGCTGGGCATCGCCGCGGTCACCCGCGGTTTCGGCAGTGCAAGCGCGCTGGCCGGCTGGGCCGACACGCTCGGCAACGGCCTGAAGGTCGGCGGCCAGCTGCTGCGCCCCTCGGCGCTGTTCTGGGCCGCGGTGGTGTTGATGCTCGGCCTGGCGCTGGTGAAGGTGGTGCAGCAGTGGCTGGTGGACACCTGGCTGCCCAAGACCGGCCTGGACGTGGGCTCGCGCAATTCGATCAGCACCGTGGCGCGCTACCTGGGCATCGTGCTGTCGGTGCTGTGGGCGCTGGCCACGCTCGGCATCGGCTTCGAGAAGCTGGCGCTGCTTGCCAGCGCGCTGTCGGTGGGCATCGGCTTCGGCCTGCAGGCGATCACCCAGAACTTCGTGTCCGGGCTGATCCTGCTGGCCGAGCGCCCGGTGAAGATCGGCGACTGGGTGAAGATCGGCGACCAGGAGGGCGACATCCGCCGCATCTCGGTGCGTTCGACCGAGATCCAGGTCGGCGACAAGTCCACGCTGATCGTGCCCAACTCCGAGCTGATCACCAAGACCATCCGCAACATGACGATGGCCGACGCGCTGGGCCGCATCCAGATCCAGTTCTCGGTGCCGCTGAGCACCGACGTGGGCCGCCTGCGGCAGTTGCTGCTGGAGATATTCGCCGGCAACGACAAGGTCCTGGCCGAGCCGGCGCCGCTGGTGTTCATCGATTCGATCAGCGGTGGCCTGGTGGCGATGAACTGCTTCGCCTACGTGCCCAGCGCCCGCGCGGTCTACGGGACGCGCAGCGAACTGCTGTTCGCGCTGCTGCAGCAGGCCGCGGCCAACGGCATCGCCCTGGTCACGCCCACCGACATCAACGTGCTGCGCGACGGGCCCGCGCCGCCGCCGCGCGGCGAAGGCTGACGCCCACCGGGGCCGGGGGCGGCGGGGTGCCGCCCGGACTGCCGAGGATGCGCGTCAGGAGCGCGGCCGGCCGCGGGCGGCGGGGAGCAGCGCGTAGCTGTCCACCGCCAGCTTCTCGGCATGGCTCAGCCAGGCGCGGATCTCCAGGTCGTCGATCTCTTCGTCCACGCCCAGCGGCAGGCGGATGCGGCCATCGCGGTCGGGCTGCACCCACTGCTGGGCGACGACGACCTTGCGCTGCGAGGACACCGCCTCGACCCAGAACGCGCGCGCCGGCCGCTGGCTGGCATACAGCTCCAGCACGTACTGGCCGGGGCGGGTGTGTTGCGCCTGGCGGCTGATCATGCGCGACTGCCGCACGCTCGGCCGGGGGCCGTGCAGCGGCTCCAGCGGCGCGTCGATGGCGATCCCGCGGCGCAACTGCGCATCGCGGTACAGGCGCATGCCCTGGTCGCTGTCCACCAGCAGCGCGCACCAGTCGCCGTCGGCCGAGCCGTCCTCGAACGCGGTGCAGCGGTCGACATAGGCCAGGCGGTGGCGAGGATCGGCTTCGTCGAACTTGCGCGAGGTGTTCTCCAGGTAGACCGACTCCAGCGCCCACTGGGCGTCGTACTCCAGCAGCACCGGCGGTTGTACCTTCTGTACGCCGACCAGCACCTCGTCGTCGTCCAGGCGCAGCATGCGGGTCTGGTCGCCGAGCCACAGCGAGCGCGCGAAGGCGCGGTAGCGCGCGTAGTCGGAGGGGTCGGACTTGAGCGCGGCGACGCTGGCGCTGGCCGGCCGCGGCGTGGCCAGCAGCGAGCGGCCGAAGCCGATCGCGTCCAGCGCCGGGTCCAGCAGGTGCAGCAGGGTGGCGCCGGAGTCCAGGGTGGTGCCGGCCTCGGCGGTGAGCTGCCGCGGCGCGATGTCCTTGCCGAGGAACAGCAGCAGGTTCTCCCGGTGCAGGTTCTCCAGCACGCTGCTCAGGTCGTTGGGCATGGCCAGGTGGTCGGAGGCGACCACCACCAGGGTGTCGTCGGCGTATGCGCTGGCGCGGATGCGGTCCACCAGGCGCGAGATCAGCCGGTCGCTGCACTTGAGCGCCTTGAGCAGGCCGATGTCGCCATGCGGGCTCGGATAGCGGGTGCCCTTGCAGGCCACCGGCAGGTGCCCGGCGGGGTGGTGGGTGTCCATGGTCAGCGCGGTGAGCATGAACGGCTGGCCGGCGCGCGACAGCTCCAGGAAGCGGTCGAACGCGCGCTCCAGCAGCACATCGTCATGGATGCCCCAGTTGGAGAAGTGCCGGGAGGCGATGCGCTGCTGCTTGAACCAGGCCAGGTCGCGGATATCGTCGAAGCCGTGGCTGGCGAGGAAGTCGGCCTTGGCGGCGAACTGGCCGTTGGCGCCGCCCATGTAGTGGTTGCTGTACCCCTGCTGCTTCAGGTAGTCGCCCAGGCAGAACGCTTCGGGCAGGAAGTGGCCCATGCGGCCCATGCTGTTCTCGTCGCCCTGGGCGGTGGTCAGCGGCACGCCGCACATCGACGACACCAGGCCGGCGATGGTCCAGCCGCTGCCGTCGGCCTGCGCGACATCGCGGACATCCAGCGCTTCATCGGCCAGCCGCCGCAGGTTGGGCATCAGCCCCGGGAACGCGGTCTCGTCGAGATAGGTGCGCTCCAGGCTCTCGCCGTAGATCCAGACGATGTTCTTCGGACGCGCCAGCGGCTGCGCGGGTACCGCGTACTCCGGCGCCACCAGGCTGTAGTCCACCGGCTTCATCTGCTGGTACAGGCGGCGGGCGTCGCCGTACAGCGGGCTGCCCAGTGTCGCCGCGACCAGCAGCGCCACGAAGCCGGCCGACAGTGCGCCCCCGTGCCGCGGCAGGCGGAAGCGGCGCACGCGCGCCAGCAGCAGCGGGCTCAGGGACAGCAGCACCAGGACCAGGAACGCGGCGATATAGCCCTTGAAGTCGCCGACACCGGCGCCCTCCATGTCGCTGCGCAGGTGGTAGAGCGTGGCCGAGTTGATGCCGTCGCCACTGAGCTGGTCGATCAGCCACCAGGCGCTGAGTGCGAGCAGCAGCAGCGACAGCAGGCCGCCCTTGGTGCGGGCCAGGGTGGCGGTGGACAGCAACAGCAGAAACAGCGCAGGCAGATACAGCCAGAGGGTCCAATGCATGCGGTCACTTGGGTAGTGGAGACAGGAGGCGCCCTGGCAGATGCAGGCATGGCGCGATCCACGGCGCCATGTCAGGCGCATGAAAGGTGGATGACGGAATCATGCACATACAAACCTGACTGAAATGTTTGCTGGAAACGGCATGAAAATGCCGGCTGCGAACATGGGCGGAGATGGCCGCAGGATGCGGTGCATGTTTGCCCAACGTGCGGCCAAACAACCGTGGAAACGGAAGCATCCGCGGCGTTGTAATATTGAAATTATGCCGGATACGGCATATTTCGCCGCTTGCCGGGGCGGTGCCGGCGGCCGTGGTCGGTGCCGCCGGGGCGGGCCGCTCAGCGGCGTCCGCGCTCCTCGTGGGCCCGTGCCCGCGTGCGCCGGTCGAACAGCAGCGCGCTCAGGATCAGCCCCAGCCCGATCAGCACACTGAGCAGGAACAGCAGCATCGCCAGCGCGGGGTAGCCGAACAGGAACAGGCCGCTCGGCAGGCGCATCAGCAGCACCGAGGACAGCAGCAGCGCGGCGGTGATCAGGGCCGCGGCGATACGGTTGGCGACCTTCTGGATGTTCTCCATCAGCCGCGATTCCTCCAGGCCGGTGACCTTCATCTGCAGGCGGTTCTCCGCGACCAGGCTGAGGATGTCGGACATCCGCCGCGGGCCGGTGCGCAGCAACTGCTGCAGCTCCATCGCTTCGCTGGCGAGGTTGGCGACCGACAGCGACTTGCCGAAGCGCGCGCGCATCACGTGCTGCAGCTGGTGCTCGACCACGCGCCGGGTGTCCAGTTCCGGGGCCAGCAGCCGGCAAGCGCCTTCCAGGTTGAGCAGCGCCTTGCCCAGTAGGCTCAGCTCCGGGGGCGTGCGCAGGTTGCAGGCGGTGGCGATGCGCACGATCTCCAGCACCACGTGGCCTTCGGACAGCGTGCCGTTGGCGGCGTAGCGCGCGATCATCTGCCCGGTCAGGCGCAGGTGGCGTTCCTCGTCATAGTCCTCCAGCCGGGTGCTGATGCCGATGATCTCGTCGGCCACTTCCTCGCCGCGTCCGTCCACCGCCGCGAACAGCACCTTGAGCAGGCGCTCGCGCAGGCGCGGCGGCACGTGCGCGACCATGCCCAGATCGAACACCGCCAGGCGCTGGTCGTCGGTCACGCGCAGGTTGCCGGGGTGCGGATCGGCATGGATCTCGCCATGCACGAAGATCTGGTCCAGGTAGCCCCGCACCAGGGCCGCGGCGAGCGGCAGCATCGACTGTTCGGTGCGCCGCACCGGCGGGATCGCATCCACCCGCACGCCGTGCACCCGCTCCATGGTCAGCACGCGCCTGCGGCACAGGTCCCACAGCGGCTGCGGCACCCACAGCTCCGGATACGGCGCCAGGTGGCGGCCGAAGCGGTCCAGGTTGGCGGCCTCGGCCTCGTAGTCCAGCTCCATGCGCAGGGTCTTGGCGAATTCGTCGAGCCAATCGACGAAGCGCACCCGCCGTCCGATCCGGGTCAGGTGGTCGGCGGCGCTGGCGAAGTTGCGCAGCACCGCCAGGTCCGAGCGCAGCTGCGCGGCGACGTCCGGCTTCTGCACCTTGATCGCCACTTCGCGGCCATCGTGCAGCACCGCACGGTGCACCTGGGCGATCGACGCGCAGCCCAGCGGTTCGGGGTCGAACTCGGCGAACAGCCGGGCGACCGGCGCACCGAGCTCCTCCTCGATCACCGCGCGCACCTGCTCCACCGGGATCGGCGCGACCTGTTCCTGCATGCGTTCCAGCGCGGCCACGTACTCGGGCGGGATCATGTCCGGCCGCGTCGAGAGGACCTGGCCGAGCTTGACGAAGGTGGTGCCCAGCGCTTCCAGGTCGGCAACGAACTGGGTCGGATCGGCATCCGCGGGCGGTGCGGTGCGGCGCAGCGGTCCGCCGTCGAGCTGCAGCCCGGAGAAGACCCCGGCATTGCGGTAGCGCAGCAGCAGCCGCAGTATCTGCTGGCGCCGGCTCATGCCGCCAACGGTGGAGGAGGCGGTACGGGGGTGTGTCGGAGCGGCCAAGGTGATCTCCCGCCAGCGTGATCGGGCAGTGTCACCGTCTTGTGGTGGTCGAGAGGTGAATGCGTGCCATGCGCAGGCACGTCGAACTTCGACCGGACTGAGGACGCGTCGATACGCGTATTTGCTCGGTCGCAGTGTGGCCTCAACGCTCCGAAGGGCCGGTGTCGTCGTACTGGCGCGGTGCGAACAGGTCGGGGCGGATCAGCTCGATGAAGGCGCGTGCCTGCGGTGACAGCGCTTTGCCGCGGCGCACGGTCACGCCGTAGCTGCGCGACGGGAAATAGCCGGCCATCGGGCGGATCGCCAGCCGTTCCCGGTCGCTGTCGTTGAGGCACAGCGCGGTGACGATGGAGATGCCCATGTCCATCGCCACGTACTGCTTGATCACCTCCCAGCCGCCGACTTCCAGGGCCACCGTGTACGGCACGCGGTGGCGCTGGAACACCAGGTCCACCAGCCGCCAGGTGATCTGCCGCTTCGGTGGCAGGATCAGCGGCCACGGCGAGAGGTCGTCGAGGGTGGGGGACGGCATGCCGGCCAGCGGGTGGCCGAGGGGGGTGATCAGCACCTGCTCGAAGTCGTAGACCGGCGCGTAGCTGAGGTCGCCGGGCACGTCGAGCATCGAGCCGACCACCAGGTCGGCGGCGTCGCTGCGCAGCAGGGCGGTGCCGTCGGCGCTGATCGCGTCCTGCAGGGTGAGCCGGACCTCGGGGTGGCGCTGGCGGAAGGCCTCGACGATCTTCGGCAGCAGGTACAGGATCGTCGAGGCATTGGCGGCGACGGTCAGTTCGCCGGCGTCCAGTCCACGGACCTTGTCGCGGAAGCCGGCTTCCAGCCCGTCCAGGCTTTCCACCAGCGGCTGCGCCATCTCGTACAGCAGCTGGCCCTCGCGGCTGGGGACCAGGCGCCGCCCGCTGCGTTCGAACAGCACGACTCCCAGCTCCCGTTCCAGGGCCTGCAGTTGCTGGCTCACCGCCGGCTGGCTGACGAACAGGGCTTCCGCGGCCCGTGACACCGAGCCCAGGCGCACCGTCTGGCAGAACGCGCGCAGTGGCTTGAGCCGGTCGGACTTGTAGGAAAAACGCGGCGTTGCGGGCGTCCCGGGGGTCATTTCAGGTAATTATTAGCACAGCTTATGTTTTGTATTGCAAAAACTGTTTTGCCAATAATCGTCTCCGGTCGCACGGTGGAGCTCCCCGACACCCGCAGGGTTCCGCCATGTCCGCTGTCGCCACCGCCCACTGCAGCCATCCTTCCGTCCCCGTCCCCGTCCCCGTCCCCGTCCGCCCGACGCCGGGCATCACCGTGGCACCGCGGCTCGCAGGCCAGTCGGCGCTGCTGCCGGCCGGTGCGCTGGCGCTGCTGGTCTCGCTGCACCGCTCGGTGGAGCCGGAGCGGCAGGCACGGCTGGCCGCCCGGCGGCGGCGGCAGGCGTTCTTCGACCAGGGCGGGGTGCCGGATTTCCGTACCGATACCGCCGCCATCCGCACCGGTGACTGGACGGTCGCGCCGATCCCGGCGGCGCTGCAGGACCGCCGGGTGGAGATCACCGGGCCGACCGATCCCAAGATGGTGATCAACGCGCTGAATTCCGGCGCGCGGGTGTTCATGGCCGACCTGGAGGATTCGACCTCGCCGACCTGGCGCAACGTGCTGGCCGGCCAGCAGACCCTGATCGACGCGGTCCGCGGCGACCTGGCGTACACCGCGCCGGCGGTGGACGGGCGGCCGGGCAAGGCCTATGCGCTGCGCCCGTCCGCCGAGCAGGCGGTGCTGATCGTGCGCCCACGCGGCTGGCACCTGGACGAGAAGCACGTGCAGATCGATGGCCAGCCGATCGCCGGCGGCCTGTTCGATGCGGCGGTGTTCGCCTTCCACAACGCCCGCGCGCTGATGCGCAAGGAACGCGGCCCCTACCTGTACCTGCCCAAGCTGGAGTCGATGGAGGAGGCGGCGCTGTGGGAAACCGCGCTGTCGCACATCGAAGGCATGCTGGGCCTGCCGCAGGGGCAGATCAAGGTCACGGTGCTGATCGAGACCCTGCCGGCGGTGTTCGAGATGGACGAGATCCTGCACGCGCTGCGCGGCCGCATCGTCGGCCTGAACTGCGGGCGCTGGGACTACATCTTCTCCTACCTGAAGACCTTCCGCCGGCATGCCGACAAGGTGCTGCCCGAGCGCGGCCAGGTGACCATGACCCAGCCGTTCCTGAAGGCGTACTCGGAGCTGCTGATCCAGACCTGCCACCGCCGCGGCGCGCATGCGATGGGCGGCATGGCGGCGCAGATCCCGATCAACCACGACCCGGCCGCCAACGAGCAGGCGCTGGCACGGGTGCGCGCCGACAAGCTGCGCGAGGTGCGCGCGGGGCACGACGGCACCTGGGTGGCGCACCCGGCGCTGATCCCGGTGGCACGTGCGATCTTCGACGAGCACATGCCCGGCCCCAACCAGCATGCGGTGCTGCGCCGCGACGTGCGGGTCGCGCGCGACGACCTGGTCGCGCCCTGCCCGGGCACCATCACCCGCGCCGGCTTCGAGAACAACGTCGAGGTGTGCGTGCGCTACCTGGCCGCCTGGCTGGACGGCAACGGCTGCGTGCCGATCCACAACCTGATGGAGGATGCGGCCACCGCCGAGATCAGCCGCAGCCAGCTGTGGCAATGGCTGCATGCCGGCGACCGGCAGCTCGACGACGGCACCGCGATCGATGCCGGCCTGCTCGACAGCGTCCTGCGCACGCTGCCGGCGAAGCTGGGCGACACCACGGCGCTGCCCGGCGGCGGGCGCATCGCCGACGCCATCGGCCTGCTCGACACGCTGACCCGTGCCGATGAACTGGCCGAGTTCCTGACCGTGCCGGCCTACCGGCAGCTCGACTGAGCCTTTCCGTTCCTTCCTGCAGGTCCGGCCCGGACCGCGGCGCCGGCCACCCGCCGGCGCCGCGGTGGTCGTCGGCGCCGTACCCGCAGGCCATGCCCAACGAGGAGTCCACCATGAGCACCCATCAGCAACAGATCGACGCCCTGCAGCAGGACTGGGACACCAACCCGCGCTGGCACGGCATCACGCGTCCCTACCGCGCCGCCGACGTGGTGCGCCTGCGCGGTACCGTGCAGCCGGAGCACACCCTGGCCCGGCGCGGCGCCGAGCGGCTGTGGAAGCTGGTCAACGGCGAGGCGAAGAAGGGCTACGTCAACGCCTTCGGCGCGATCAGCGCCGGCCAGGCGATGCAGCAGGCCAAGGCCGGCCTGGAAGCGGTGTACCTGTCGGGTTGGCAGGTGGCGGCCGACGGCAACAGCTCCGAGACCATGTACCCGGACCAGTCGCTGTACGCCTACGATTCGGTGCCGACCATGGTCCGGCGCATCAACAACACCTTCCAGCGCGCCGACGAGATCCAGTGGAAGAACATCGTCGACGGCAGGCTGGAGGAGAAGGACGCGATCGACTTCTTCCTGCCGATCGTCGCCGACGGCGAGGCCGGCTTCGGCGGTGTGCTCAACGCCTACGAGCTGATGAAGAACATGATCGTCGCCGGCGCCGCCGCGGTGCATTTCGAGGACCAGCTGGCCGCGGTGAAGAAGTGCGGGCACATGGGCGGCAAGGTGCTGGTGCCGACCCAGGAGGCGATCCAGAAGCTGTCGGCGGCGCGCCTGGCGGCCGACGTGCTGGGCGTGCCGACGATCGTGCTGGCCCGCACCGACGCCGAGGCGGCCAACCTGCTGACCAGCGACGTCGACCCGAACGATGCACCGTTCGTCACCGGCGAGCGCACCGCCGAAGGCTTCTATCGCGTGAAGAACGGCCTGGAGCAGGCGATCAGCCGCGGCGTGGCCTACGCCCCGCACGCCGACCTGGTGTGGTGCGAGACCGGCACCCCGGACCTGGGCTTCGCCCGCGAGTTCGCGCAGGCGGTGCACGCGGCCAGCCCGGGCAAGCGCCTGTCCTACAACTGCTCGCCGTCGTTCAACTGGAAGAAAAACCTGGACGACCGGACCATCGCGCGCTTCCAGGACGAGCTGGCCGCACTGGGCTACACCTACCAGTTCATCACCCTGGCCGGCATCCACATCAACTGGTTCAACACCTTCAAGTTCGCCCACGACTATGCGCGCGGCGAGGGCATGCGCCACTACGTGGAGCAGGTGCAGGAACCGGAGTTCGCCGCGCGCGGGCAGGGCTATACCTTCGTCTCGCACCAGCAGGAAGTGGGCGCGGGCTATTTCGACGACGTGACCACGGTGATCCAGGGGGGCGCTTCCAGCGTCACCGCCTTGACCGGCTCCACCGAGGAAGCGCAGTTCGCGTCGGAAAAGGCGGCCTGACCCCGGCCGCCGGTCGCGGCGCCACCGTACCGCCAGGGCGGTGCGGTGGCGCAGGGAGCATGGCGGGGCATCCACCGGTCCGGCAGGGCCGGTGGCCGCTGACGGCGCCCGCGCGCGGCCGCCGTCAGGCGTCGGCGGCCTGGAAATCCACCAGCACCGCGCCGTCCTCCACCTGGTCGCCGCTGCGCACGCGGTAGCCCTCGACCACGCCGTCGGCATGCGCCTGCAGGGTGTGCTCCATCTTCATCGCCTCGATCACCAGCAGCGGCGTGCCGCGTGCGACCCGCGTGCCCGGTTCGGCGAGCAGGGCGACCACGCGCCCGGGCATCGGTGCCAGCAGGCCGCTGTCGTCGTCGCCCGGCTGCGCGGCATCGGCCACCGGGTCGTGCAGGGTGAGGCGCAGCGCCGAGGCGCCGGCGAGCAGCTGCAGGTCGCCGGCCTGGTACAGGTACGGCCCGCGCCGCAGCACGCCCGCCACCTGCAGTGCGAAGGCATCGATGCCGACCGTTCCGGTGACGACCACGGTGTCGTCTTCCAGCCGCACCTGCCAGTGGCCGTCGCCACCGTGCACCGGCAGTGTGCGCCGCTGCGGTCCGGCCTGCAGGGTGACCTGCCGCGGGGCGGCCGTCCCCAGGCGCCAGCCGTCGGCCAGCGCCCACGGTGAGCCGCCGCGCCCGGCGGTGCCGGTGGCGCTGGCGGCCAGGACCGCGGCCAGCGCCCAGTCATGGGCGTGCGGCGCGTGCCGGGCGACCTCCAGCGCGGCGTGTTCGCGCTGGATCAGCGCGGTATCGAGGTCGGCGTCGCGGAAGGCGGGGGTCATCACCAGCCGCCGCAGGAAGTCGGCATTGGTGGTCACGCCGAGCGCCCGGCAGTGCCCCAGTGCCTGCTGCAGGCGCTGCAGCGCCCGTTCCCGGGTGCTGTCGTGGACGATCAGCTTGGCGATCATCGGGTCGTAGTAGGCGGTGATGGCATCGCCCTGCTCGACCCCGGCATCGACGCGGACATGGGCGCCGGCCGCCGGCAGGTGCAGATGGTGCAGGCGGCCGGTGGAGGGCAGGAACCCCCGATCGGCATCCTCGGCGTACAGCCGCGCTTCGATGGCATGGCCCTGGATGCGCAACTGCGCCTGGGTCCGGGGCAGCGGCTGGCCGGCGGCGACCCGCAGCTGCCATTCGACCAGGTCGGTGCCGGTGATCATCTCGGTCACCGGGTGCTCGACCTGCAGGCGGGTGTTCATTTCCATGAACCAGAACTCGCCGCCGGGCGCGGCGATGAACTCCACGGTGCCCGCACCGACGTAGCCGACCGCGCGTGCGGCGTCGATGGCGGCCTGGCCCATCGCGGCACGGCGGGCCTCGCTCATGCCGGGCGCGGGGGCCTCTTCCAGCACCTTCTGGTGGCGGCGCTGCACCGAGCAGTCGCGTTCGAACAGGTGGACCATGTTGCCGTGGCCGTCGCCGAACACCTGGATCTCGATGTGGCGCGGCCGCTCGATGTATTTCTCCACCAGGACGTGCGCGTTGCCGAACGCCGACTGTGCTTCGCGCTGGCAGCTGGCCAGGGCCGCCTCGAAGTCCGCGCTGGCCTCGACCCGGCGCATGCCCTTGCCGCCGCCGCCGGCACTGGCCTTGATCAGCACCGGATAGCCGATGGCGTCGGCCTGCGCGCGCAGGAACGCGGGCTCCTGGCGCTCGCCGTGGTAGCCGGGCGTGAGCGGCACGCCGGCCTGCTGCATCAGCGCCTTGGCCGCGCTCTTGTCGCCCATCGCGTCGATGGCGCTGGCCGGCGGGCCGATGAAGACGATGCCGGCCTCGGCGCAGGCCCGCGCGAAACCGGCGTTCTCGGACAGGAAGCCGTAGCCGGGGTGGATCGCCTGCGCGCCGGTGCGGCGCGCGGCCTCGAGGATGGCCTCGCCGCGCAGGTAGCTGTCCGCCGCCGGCGCCGGGCCGATGCGGACGGCCTCGTCGGCCAGCCGCACGTGCCGCGCGTCGCGGTCGGCGTCCGAATACACCGCCACCGTGGCGATGCCCAGGCGGTGGCAGGTGGCGATGACGCGGCAGGCGATCTCGCCGCGGTTGGCGATCAGGATCTTGTCGAACATGGCGTTGTCCATGACGTGCTGCACGGCGGCAGCTTGAAGGATTGAAAAGCGTTCGCTCCCCTGTCGGGGGGCGAGCCGCTGTTCTTTGCTCGTGCAAGGAAAAGGTGGCCAAAAGAAAGCACTCCCTGCCTTCGCGTCCGATGCGCGGCGCGCATCGGGTCCGCTCCGCCGCCGGGATCGTTCGACACGGCATCCTTGTCGTGTCGAAAAACGGCGTGCATCGATGCACCCCGCCCTGCGGGCCTCGTCCGTCGGCTCCGTCGCTGGGGAAGGGAGCCCGGAGAAGCGGAGGCGACGGCAGGAACCGAAGCAAAGGCGCGGCCTTCCAGTTCGGCATGCCTCATGCCGGTGGCCATCACATCCGGAACACGCCGAACCGCGTGTCCTGCGCCGGGGCATTGAGGCTGGCAGCCAGCGCCAGCCCGAGCACCCGGCGGGTATCCGCCGGATCGATCACGCCGTCGTCCCACAGCCGCGCGCTGGCGTAGTAAGGATGGCCCTGCCGCTCGAACTGGTCGCGGATCGGCTGCTTGAAGGCATCCTCCTCCTGCGCCGACCACTGCCCGCCCTTGCCCTCGATGCCGTCGCGCCTGACCGTGGCCAGCACGCTGGCGGCCTGCTCGCCGCCCATCACCCCGATGCGCGCGTTCGGCCACATCCACAGGAAATGCGGCGAGTACGCCCGCCCGCACATTCCGTAGTTGCCGGCGCCGAAGGAACCCCCGATCACCACCGTGTACTTGGGCACCCGCGCGTTGGCCACCGCCATCACTAGCTTGGCGCCGTCCTTGGCGATGCCGCCGTGCTCGTACCTGCGGCCGACCATGAAGCCGGTGATGTTCTGCAGGAACACCAGCGGGATGCCGCGCTGGCAGCACAGCTCGATGAAGTGCGCGCCCTTCAGCGCCGACTCCGAGAACAGGATGCCGTTGTTGGCGAGGATGCCGACCGGGTGCCCGTGCACGTGCGCGAAGCCGGTGACCAGCGTATTGCCGTAGCGCGGCTTGAACTCGTCGAAGCGTGACCCGTCGACCACGCGCATGATCACCTCGCGCACGTCGTAGGGCTTGCGGGTGTCGGCGGGGATCACCCCGTACAGATCGCGTGCGTCGAACAGCGGTTCCTCGCCGGGCAGCAGCGCCACGCCGGGTGCGGGCGGGCGCCGGTTGAGGCTGGCGACGATCGCACGCACCCGCGCCAGCGCCTGCAGGTCGTTGTCGGCCATGTGGTCGGCGACCCCGGAGATGCGGGTGTGCACGTCGGCGCCTCCCAGTTCCTCGGCGCTGACCACCTCGCCGGTGGCGGCCTTCACCAGTGGCGGGCCGCCGAGGAAGATCGTGCCCTGCTCCTTGACGATCACCGTCTCGTCGCTCATCGCCGGCACGTAGGCGCCGCCGGCGGTGCAGCTGCCCATCACGCAGGCGATCTGCGGGATGCCCTGCGCGGACAGGTTGGCCTGGTTGTAGAAGATGCGCCCGAAGTGGTCGCGGTCCGGGAATACCTCGTCCTGCAGCGGCAGGAAGGCGCCGCCGGAATCGACCAGGTAGAGGCAGGGCAGGCGGTTCTGCTGCGCGATTTCCTGCGCGCGCAGGTGCTTCTTCACCGTGACCGGGTAATAGGTGCCGCCCTTGACGGTGGCGTCGTTGGCGACGATCAGGCATTCCACGCCGGACACGCGGCCGATGCCGGCGACGAGCCCCGCACAGGGCACCGGGTCGTCATACATGCCATGCGCGGCCAGCGGCGCGATCTCCAGGAACGGGCTGCCCGGATCGAGCAGCGCGTCGATCCGCTCGCGCACCAGCAGTTTGCCGCGTGCGGTGTGCTTGGCGCGGGCCCCCTCGCTGCCGCCGCGTGCGGTGCGTTCCAGTGTGGCGTGCAGGTCGTCGACCACGGCCTGCATCGCCGCGCGGTTGGCTTCGAACGTCTCGCTGCCGGGTTGCAGCCGGGTTTTCAGTACGGTCATGGCAGATGTCCTGCGGTTTCCTTCTCCCCCTGGGAGAGGCTGCCCCGAAGGGCGGGTGAGGAGCGGGCGACGCCTCGGGAAGATCCACGCGGGGCATCCCGTACGTTCTGTCCCTTCCCTGCGCCGCGCGCCGCCCCTGCGCGGGGACAGGGGAAGCGCGGCGGATGGCGGACCGCCGCGCTCACGCCGGACGGAGGGCGGCTTCCATCATGCCGTGCGCTGGAACAGCTCGCGCCCGATCAGCATGCGGCGGATCTCCGAGGTGCCCGCGCCGATCTCGTACAGCTTCGCGTCGCGCCACAGGCGGCCGGTGGGATAGTCGTTGATGTAGCCGTTGCCGCCGAGGATCTGGATGGCCTCGCCGGCCGCCCAGGTCGCCTTCTCGGCGGCGTACAGGATCGCCCCGGCCGCGTCCTGGCGGGTGGTGCGGCCCTGGTCGCAGGCCCGCGCCACCGCATAGACATACGCGCGGCAGGCGTTGAGGCCGACGTACATGTCGGCCAGCTTGGCCTGGATCAGCTGGAAGGTGCCGATCGGTTCGCCGAACTGCCGGCGCTCGTGCACGTAGGGCAGCACCACGTCCAGCGCCGCGGCCATCAGCCCGAGCGGGCCGCCGGCGAGCACCACGCGCTCGTAGTCCAGCCCGGACATGAGCACCTTCACGCCACCACCGACCTCGCCCAGCACGTTCCCGGCGGGGACCTCGCAGTCGTCGAACACCAGCTCGCAGGTAGGCGAGGCGCGCATGCCCAGCTTGTCCAGCTTCTGCGCGGTGCTGAAGCCCTTCATGCCCTTTTCGACGATGAACGCGGTGATGCCGCGCGCGCCGGCCTGCGGGTCGGTCTTGGCATAGACCACCAGCACGTCGGCATCCGGGCCGTTGGTGATCCACATCTTGCTGCCGTTGAGCAGGTAGTGGTCGCCGCGGCGCTCGGCCCGCAGCGCCATCGACACCACGTCCGAGCCGGCGCCCGGCTCGCTCATCGCCAGCGCGCCGACGTGCTCGCCGCTGCACAGCCTGGGCAGGTAGGCGCGCTTCTGCGCCTCGCTGGCGTTCTTGCGCAGCTGGTTGAGGCACAGGTTGGAGTGCGCGCCGTAGGACAGGCCGATGCCGCCGGACGCGCGCGAGATCTCCTCCATCGCCACCACGTGCGCCAGGTAGCCCATGCCGGTGCCGCCGTAGGCGTCCTCCACGGTCATGCCCAGCAGTCCCTGTTCGCCAAGCTGGCGCCAGAGGTGGGCGGGAAAGCGGCCGGCGGCGTCGGCCTCCCCGGCGAGCGGGGCGATCTGGGCCGCGGCGAACTGCGCCACGCTGTCGCGCAGCAGGTCGATCTCTTCGCCGAGATCGAAGGACAGGGTGGGGACGTGCATGGGGGCGGCTCCAGTACTGCTTGGCGGGGCGCTCCGGGGTGGGGGGACGGATGGCCGTCGGCACGGGCGTTTCCGCGCAGCCTAGCGGGTCCGGATAAAAAAGTGAACACAAATTCAATAATTGATCCTAGAATCGCGCCATGGCCTACCAGCGCTCGGAACGGATGGAGAAACGCCTTGCCGGCAACCGGGCGGCGATCCTGTCCGCTGCGCGGCGGCTGATCGCCAGCGGGGGCTACCGCAATGCGCCGGTCACCGCGGTCGCGGCCGAGGCCGGCGTCTCCACCGGGCTGATCTACCGGCATTTCCAGTCCAAGGCGGAGCTGTTCGTGGAAGTGCTCAGCGCGGCGGTGGCGTACGAACTGGAGATCCTGTCGGCGATCGCGGACGAGGCGCTGCCGGCGCCGCAGCGGCTGCAGCGGGCGGTGGCCTCGTTCGTGCGCCGGGCACTGGCGGGCCCGAGCCTGGCCTATGCCTTCATCGCCGAGCCGGTCGATCCCCAGGTCGATGCCGAGCGCATCCGCTGCCGGCGCCTGTTCGGCGACGTGTTCAGGCGCATCCTCGCCGACGGCGTGGCGGCGGGCGAGCTGCCGCCCCAGGACCTGGACATCAGCGCGGCCTGCATCGTCGGTGCGTTCACCGAGGCCCTGGTCGGGCCGACCGCGCCCAGCCGCGACGGCCTGCGCGACGGCGAACAGCTGGTGGAGGCGGTCTGCGCGCTGTGCCTGCGTGCCGCCGGGTTGCCGGCGGCACGGTAGTGGCCGACGCCCGGGCGCGCGGGGCCGGGCGCCCGGTGGCGGAGGAAAAGGCCGCCGGGCCCGAGGCACGGCGCCGGCCGGATGCGTTGCGGTCGGCCCCGGACGCTGGTCTATACTGGCCGACAGCTGTGGTCCACCGACTACCTGCCAGGGGTATTGACTCGTGCGGAATCATGACTCTCAGTTCCTGAAGCGTTTTTCCATCGTGATCGCCTTTCTGGCCGTCATCACGATCGGGCTGATCATCTTCGCGGCGTTCCTGCAGGGCGCGATTCCCACCGAACCGTCGCCGCTTGCCGTCGAACGCACCAACCAGCGCATCGCGCCGGCCGGCGCGGTGTACGCCGGCAGCACCGGCGCGGCGGCGCAGGCCGCGGCGGCCGTCGCGGCGGCGGCGCGGGCCGCGGCCGCGGGCGGCGCCTACGGGGGCACCCTGGACGGCGGCGAGATCTTCGACAAGCTGTGCACCGCCTGCCACCTGACCGGCGTCGGCCTGGCGCCGACCCTGGACCACTCGCACTGGGACAAGCGCATCGCACAGGGTGCCGATACCCTCTACAAGCACGCCATCGAGGGCTATACCGGCCCCGATGGCGGGGTGATGCCGCCGAAGGGCGGCAATGCCGGCCTCAGCGAGGCGCAGATCCATGCCGCCGTGGACTGGATGCTGGCCAACCTGAAATAAGCGGTGTCCACACGCAGCCGCAGCGCCGCCTTCCGGCGGCGCTTTCGTTTTTGTTTCCGTTTCCGTTTTCCGATGGTGCTGCCCTCCATGCGTCGATCCGTCCTGTCCCTGGTCCTTGCCGCGCTGGCCGCCGTCGCCGCGCCGGCCCATTCCCTGCAGCGCGACGCACCGCCGCCGGTGGCGATCGGGCAGCTGCACGGCGAGGTCGGGCAGCCGCCGCGCCCGGGTGCGCGCGCCACCCTTGAAGGCATGGTCACCGCCGACCTGCGCGACCGTGGCGGCGGGGTCTTCATCCAGGATGCCGGCGATGGCGACGCGGCCACCGCCGACGGCATGCTGGTGCTGCTCGATCCGGCGGTCCCGGCTCAGGCCGGGCAATGGCTGCGGGTGACCGGCACACTGCAGTCGCAGCCGGCCGGCACGCGCGGCGCGCTGCGGACGGTGCTCAAGGCGGAGACCGCCACCGCCGTGCAGGCCCGGTCCGCGCCGGCGGTCACCGTCGTGGCAGAGGCGCCTGCCGACTGGCGGGCGTTGGAAGGCATGCGGGTACGCATCGCCGCGCCGCTGACGCTCAGCGGCCAGCACCGGTTCGCACGCCATGGCGAGCTGATCGTCGCGTTCGACGGCCGCCTCTGGCAGCCCAGTGAACGCGCCGCCGCCGGGACCGCCGCGCATGCGGCGCTGGTCGCGGCCAATGCGCGCCGGAGGCTGCTGCTCGACACCGTTGCGGTAGCCGCGGACGATGATGCGGCCCGGCAGGACATGGCGACCGCGCTGCGCACCGGCATGGTGTTCCAGGGGGTGGAAGGGGTGGTCGACCTACAGGGCGACGCGGACCCTCGGCTGTGGGTGACCGCGCCGCTCGCGGTGCCGGACCCGGCGCGCCCGCCCGCGCCGACGGTGGAGGGCGGGCTGCGGGTGGCGGCCTTCAACCTGGAGAACTACTTCAATGGCGACGGCCGTGGCGGCGGTTTCCCGACGCCGCGTGGCGCGGCCACTCCCGCGCAGTTCCATGCGCAGGAGGCCAAGCTGATCGCCACCATCCGCGGCCTGGACGCGGACGTCGCCGCACTGATGGAGCTGGAGAACGATGGCTACGGTGCGGCGTCGGCGATCGCCGGGCTGGTGCGCGCGCTCAATGCGGGCACCGGCGACTGGGCCTTCGTCGATGCCGGCCGGGGCCCGGGCGACAATCCGATCCGGGTGGGCATCCTCTACCGCGCTTCGCGGGTGACGCCGCTGGGCGCGCCGGCGGTGCTGGAGCGCGAACCGTTCGGCGAGCGCAGCCGCGTGCCGCTGGCGCAGGCATTCCGCAAGGGGGCCGACGGACGGCCGTTCGTGGTCGTGGCCAACCACTTCAAGTCCAAGGGCTGCAGCGAAGCGCTTGGCGCCGATGCCGACCAGGGCGATGGCCAGGGCTGCTGGAATGCGACGCGGGAGGCCTCGGCGCGGCTGCTGCACACGTGGCTGCAGGGCGATCCGACCGGCAGCGGCAGCGGTGACACCGTGCTGCTGGGCGATTTCAACGCCTATGCCATGGAGGCGCCGATCCGCCGGCTGCACGCGGAGGGCTGGCAGGACGCCTTCCAGCGTGCCGGCGTGGCCGATCCCTACAGCTACGTCTACAACGGGCTCAGCGGGCGGCTCGACCATGCGCTGCTCAATCCCGGCATGGCGGCGCGGCTGCGCGGTGCGGCGGAGTGGCACATCAACGCCGACGAAGCCGATGCGGCGGGCTACCAGGGCCGCAACCTGCCTGGCCCTTGGCGCAGCTCGGACCACGATCCGCTGCTGCTGGGGTTCGATCCCTAGGGCGGCGCCCCCGTGTGCGCGGCGCCGCTCAGCCCGGGCCTTCGCGCAGGAAATCGACGAACACCCGCAGCTTCGGCGCCAGCTGTTCGCGGGCGGGGTAGTAGATGTAGAGGCCGTCGAAGGGCGGCGTGTAGTCGGTGAGCAGGCGTACCAGGTCGCCGCGGGCGATGTCCGCCTCGACTTCGGCCAGCAGCGGCTGGGCCAGGCCGATGCCGGCCAGCGCCGCATGCCGTGCCAGCTCACCGTCGTTGACGATCAGCCGGCCGCCGACGTCGACCTCGATGTCGCGGCCCGCCTGGGTGAATTCCCAGGGGTGCAGGCGGCCGGTGCCCATGCGCCGGAAGCGCACGCACTCCAGCCCGATCAGCTCCTGTGGCGTGCGTGGCGCGCGGTGGCGCGCCAGCCAGGCCGGCGACGCCACCACCGCCAGTTCCTGCGGCGGGCTCACCGGCAGCGCGACCATTTCCCGCGCCAGACACTCGCCGAGGCGGATGCCGGCATCGAACCCGCCGGCCACCAGGTCGGACAGGGCGTCGTCGGCGTACAGCTCCAGGGTGATCTGCGGATAACGCGCCTGGAAGTCGGCCAGCCGCGGCAGCACGGTGCGCAGCGCCACCACCCGTGCCAGGTTGATGCGCAGGCGGCCGCTGGGCACCCCACGCAGCGCGTCGAGATCGTCGAAGGCCGCGTCGATCCGCTCCAGGCCCGGGAGTACCTGGTCCAGGAAACGCGCCCCGTGCTCGCTCAGCGCCACCCGCCGCGTGGTGCGGTTGAGCAGGCGCACGCCCAGGCGCTTCTCCAGGGCGCGGATCGATTGCGACAGCGCCGAAGGCGACACGTCCAGCTCGGCCGCCGCGCGGGTGAAGCTGCCGTGGTGGGCGACCCGGGCGAATGCGGCGATGGCGGGCAGGGGATGGGACGCCATTGATTAGTCCTGCTTAAAGAATCATCCCGATTCTGCGGATTTATAGATGCTGGCGCCAGCCGCAGAATGGCCGCGTCCGGCAAGTGCCCCACAGGAGATGTCCCGATGCGCCGCCGTCCTTTCCCCGCCGCGGGGCTGCGCCATGTCCGGTACGGGCTGGCGGGCGCGTTGCGGCTGGCCGGCACCGACGGTGTCACGGTGATCGCTGCCGGGCGCCTGCGGGGTGCCGCCGCCGGCAGCGACGGCCTGTACCTCGGCGCCGCACGGCAGCGACGGCTGGGCGTGGCCCCGGCCGACGCGGTCGCGGCCACCCTGTCTCTTTCCCCCCTCGAGGAGATTCCATGAAAACCCGTACCCTGGGCCGTCACGGCCCGACGGTCTCCGCCCTTGGCCTGGGCTGCATGGGCATGAGCGCGTTCTATGGCGGCCGTGGTGAAGAGGCCGACGCCATCGCGGTGGTCCATCGCGCGCTGGAGCGGGGCGTCACCCTGCTCGACACCGCCGACATGTATGGCCCGCATACCAATGAAGAGCTGGTCGGACGCGCCATCGCCGGGCGGCGGGCGCAGGTGGTCCTGGCCACCAAGTTCGGCATCCGCCTGGATCCGGGCGACCCGCAGGCGCGCGGTGTCGATGGCCGTCCGGCCTATGTGCAGGCCGCCTGCGAGGCCAGCCTGCGGCGGTTGGGCGTGGAGCATATCGACCTGTACTACCAGCACCGCGTGGACCCGGACGTGCCGATCGAAGAGACGGTCGGGGCCATGGCGCGGCTGGTCGAGCAGGGCAAGGTGCGCTACCTGGGCCTGTCCGAGGCGGCGCCGGACACAATCCGCCGCGCGCATGCGGTGCACCCGATCACCGCGCTGCAGACCGAGTACTCGCTGTGGTCGCGCGAGCCGGAGCACAACGGCGTGTTGTCCACGGTGCGCGAACTGGGCATCGGCTTCGTGCCGTACTCGCCGCTGGGCCGTGGCTTCCTGACCGGTGCGATCCGCAGCCCCGAGGATTTCGAGGACGGGGATTACCGGCGCCATTCGCCGCGCTTCCAGGGCGGGAACTTCGCCCGCAACCTGGCGCTGGTGGAACAGGTCAACGCGATCGCCGCCGCCAAGGGCGTGCGTCCGGGACAACTGGCGCTGGCCTGGGTGCTGGCGCAGGGCGAAGAGATGGTGCCGATCCCGGGCACCAAGCGCCTGGCCTACCTGGAGGAAAACCTGGGCGCGCTCGACGTGGAGCTGGATGCCGACGAACGGACCCGCATCGACGCGGTGTTCCCGGTGGACGTGGCCGCCGGTGCGCGCTATCCCGCGGCGAGCATCGGCAGCGTGCACCGCTGAGGGGGCGAGGGCCGAGCGGCAGGGGCAGCCCGGCGTTGAGTGCTCCTCGCCCGGGTGCGGTGGTGCATCCCGCCGGCAAAGGCATGCAACAAAAGGGCGGTCTTAAGGCCGCCCTTCCCGCCTTCCGTCACACCGAGGGCTTACCGCTGCTCGCGTGCGATCGCGCGCCAGCCGATGTCGTTGCGGTGGAACTCGCTGGTCCAGTGGATCTTCGCAACGCCCGCATAGGCCTGCTGCTGGGCATCGGACACGCTGTCGCCCAGCGCGGCCACGCACAGCACGCGGCCACCGGCGCTGACCACGTTGCCGTCGGCATCCAGCGCGGTACCGGCATGGAACACCTGGGCGCTGCCGGGCACGTCGGCCAGGCCGCTGATGACGTCGCCGGTGACCGGCGTTTCCGGGTACGGCTTGGCCGCCATCACCACGCCCAGCGACGGGCGTGGATCCCACTGCGCCTGTACCCCGGCCAGCGCGCCGTCGAGCGCGGCCTCGACCAGGTCCACCAGGTCCGACTGCAGGCGCAGCATCACCGGCTGGGTCTCCGGGTCGCCGAAGCGCACGTTGAACTCGATCACCTTCGGCGCGCCGTCGGTGTCGATCATCAGGCCCGCGTAGAGGAAGCCGGTGAACGGCACGCCGTCGGCGACCATGCCGGCGACGGTGGGCTCGATCACCTCGCGCATGACGCGCGCATGCACCTCGGGGGTGACCACCGGCGCCGGCGAATAGGCGCCCATGCCGCCGGTGTTCGGCCCGGTGTCGCCGTCGCCCACGCGCTTGTGGTCCTGGCTGGTGGCCATCGGCAGGGCGGTGCGGCCGTCGACCATGGCGATGAAGCTGGCTTCCTCGCCGTCGAGGAACTCCTCGATCACCACCCGCGCGCCGGCATCGCCGAAGGCGTTGCCGCCGAGCATGTCGCGCACCGCGGCCTCGGCTTCGTCCAGCGTCATCGCCACGATCACGCCCTTGCCGGCGGCCAGGCCGTCGGCCTTGACCACGATGGGCGTGCCCTTCTCGCGCAGGTAGGCCAGGGCCGGCGCCACCTCGGTGTGCACGGCGTAGAACGCCGTGGGAATGCCGTGCCGGGCCAGGAAGTCCTTGGCGTAGGCCTTGCTGCCCTCCAGCTGCGCGGCGGCGGCGGTCGGCCCGAAGATGCGCAGGCCGGCATCGCGGAAGGTGTCGACCACGCCGGCCACCAGCGGCACTTCCGGACCGACCACGGTCAGCCCGACAGCCTCGTCCCGGGCCAGCGCGAGCAGCCCGGCGATGTCGGTGACCTTGACCGCGACGTTGCGGCACTTGCCTTCGGTGGCGGTGCCGGCATTGCCCGGGGCGACGATCACTTCGCTCACGCGCGCGGACTGCGCCAGCTTCCAGGCCAGGGCATGTTCGCGGCCGCCGGAGCCGATGACGAGGATTTTCATGGGGACGGGTCCTGAGAAGAGCGTGGAGAAGAAAGGCAGTCGTCCGGCGCCAGCCGGGTCTCGAAGAACGGCGCGCCGTCGGCGTCGATGAAGCGCCGGCGCACGCCGCCGCCGGTGGCCAGCACCGGTTCCAGCACCGCCAGGCCGCACAGTTCGCGCATGGCGGCCTGCTCGTCCTCGCGCAACGCCTGGAACAGCATCGGCTTGGCCTCGGCCATGGCCACCGTCGCTTCGGGGAAGCGGATCGACAGCACCACGTCGCGGCCCTCGCTGCGCGCCGATTCCACCACCAGTCCGTCGCGGTAGGGCATGGGCAGCGTGTCGCCCAGTGCGGCCACCGCCGCCTGGCGCGCGGCGTCCGGGGCGTCGCCGGCGCAGCCGGCCAGCAGCATCGCCAGCAGCGGCAGGCCGCCACGCACCGCGCCGGAAGCGGCCGTGCACCGCCCGCGCAGGGACGCTTTCGCCGGTGCGCGCTCGCCGTCGCCGGGCCGTCTGTGCATGGCGCCTGGGGAATCCATCGGAAGGGACGGGCGATTCTAGCGGGTGTCGGAAGGATTTACTTGTTGCCCTTACGGTCCGCTGCTAATCTCCGCCCGCGTTTCCAGAGCCAGCCGGTCCGCACATCCGCGGACGTTTCTCGCCAGCCCTTTTTCCTTCAGGCCAGAGCGAGAGATTCCATGCACCTATCCCCCCTGTTTTCCCGTTTGACCCTCGGCATCGCGCTGGGGTTGGCCAGTGCCGCCCAGGCCGCCGACGGCGGCAGCGACGCAGCAGCCGTCGGCGCGGCCGGCGATCCCGATGACGGCGACCGGCACCCGCGCGCCGCCAATCTCGAACAGGTCACGGTCACCGCGCGCCGCATCAAGGGCGATGCGCTGTCCTATCCCGGCGCGGTGAGCGTGCTGTCCACCGAGGTCATCGAGCGCGAGCAGGTCGGCAGCATGGTCGACCTGCTGAACCTGGTCCCGGGGTTCAACCTGGACTACGACCTGGGCCGCGACATCGGCCGCAACTTCACGCTGCGTGGTTTCGGCTTCGCCGACGACGACCGCATCATCGTCAAGGTCGACGGCGCCCGCCGTTCCTTCAACTTCGCCAACCAGATCAGCACGTTCTCGGTCGACCCGGACCTGCTGCGCGAGGTCGAGGTGGTGCGGGGGTCCTCCAGCGTGGTGCATGGCGGCGGCGCCTTCGGCGGCGTGGTCGAGATGCGCACCAAGGACGCGCGCGACCTGCTGCGCGGCGCGGAACGCTTCGGCGCGCGGGTGCGCCTTGGCTGGAACCACAACAACCGCCAGCATGGTTCGGCACAGCTGTTCGGCACCAACGCCACGCGCGATTTCGACTACCTGCTCAGCCTCGGCTTCACCGAGGCCGGGGACCACAAGCTGGCCGGCGGCCAGGTGGTGGAGAACGACAGCAGCAAGCGCGACGGCATGCTCAAGCTGCGCTATGCGCCGGCGCCGGCGCACGAGCTGCACCTCAAGCTGCAGCGCAGCCGCCAGCATGTGCAGAACCCCTGGAACACGCTGTGGCACCTCAGCGAGTGGGCCGATACGGTTATCACCGGCGTGCACACCCAGGACGACATCACCGCCAGCTGGACCTACGATCCGGCCAGCCCGTGGGTGCGGCTGGCGGTCGATGCGTTCCACAACCGCACCGAGTACGACCGCAAGGTCCACGACCTGCAGCTGATCGGGCAGCCGGACGAGTACACCGGGCTGATCGACCGCAACCGCTACGGCGGGATCAACGCGCAGAACATCGCCACGTTCGACACCGGCGCGGTGCACCACGTGCTGCAGGCCGGCGTCGACCTGACCTGGCGCAAGGAGGACCAGTTCGACAAGTACACCCGCGCATACGCGCTGCTGGCCGCGGCCGAGGCGCGCGACTACGGCCTGTACCTGCAGGACAACCTGAGCTTCGGCCGGCGCTCGCAATGGGACCTGCTGCTGGCGGCGCGCTATGACCGCTTCGAGCGCGAGGCCGGGCGGCTGAGCAACCCGCTGCCGCAGGAGTCGACCGAGACCTACCGCAGCCAGCGCTGGTCGCCGCGGCTGGGACTGGGCTGGCAGGCCACCGGGGTGCTGCGGCTGTTCGCCAACTACTCGGAAGTCTTCCGTGCGCCGTCCGCGTTCGAGCTGTACGCCACCGGTGCCGGCAATCCGTGGACGTTCTGGGTGCCGAACCTGGGGCTCAAGGCCGAGACCGGCAAGGAGTGGGAGGCCGGTTTCGCGCTGGACCTCAGCCAGGCCACGGGGCTGGACGCGCTGCTGTTCAAGGTCAATGCCTTCAAGGGGGATTTCAGCGACTTCATCAGCCTGGTGGACATCGACCCGCGGCCGTCGGTGCCGGGCGATACCGGTCCCGGCGGGACCCTGCGCGGACGCCTGAACCAGTACCGGAACCTGGATGCGGTGGAACGCCGCGGCGTGGAGGTGGAGGGCAGCCTGCGCCAGGGCGACTGGAACGGCGAGCTGGTGTATTCGCGCCTGCGGGTGCGCGATGCGCATACCCGCCTGGACGTGCCGCACGCCTTCGCCGACAAGCTGCTGCTGAGCGCGGGCTACCACATCGCCCCGATCGGCGTGGACCTGGGCTGGCGCATGAACTGGTACTTCGCGGCCCCCAACAACCCGCCGGCCAACGCCGCGGGACAGCCGTTGATCGACCGCAGCTTCAAGACCCACGATGCGTTCGTGTCCTGGCGTCCGGCCGCGGACGAGGCGCTGCGCATCAGCGGTGGCGTGCGCAACGTGTTCGACCAGTCGGTGGTGACCCCGGGGCGCCCGGCCAACAGCGCCCAGCTGGGCATCGGCCGCAGCGTGTTCGCCGATATCAGCTACCAGTTCTGAGGCGCCCGGCGTTCGACGCGGGAAAAGGAAACGGCCGCCCTAGGCGGCCGTTTCCGGCGGCAGCGCGCGTGCCGGCAGTCGCCGGACGCGCCGCGCTCAGTGGCGGAAGTGGCGCACGCCGGTGAACACCATGGCGATGCCGTGTTCGTCCGCGGCCGCGATCACCTCGGCATCGCGCATCGAACCGCCCGGCTGGATCACCGCGGTGATGCCGGCGTCGGCGGCGGCGTCCAGGCCGTCGCGGAACGGGAAGAAGGCATCGGATGCCATCACCGAGCCCGGCACCACCAGGCCCGCGTCGGTGGCCTTGATGCCGGCGATGCGGGCCGAGTACACGCGGCTCATCTGCCCGGCGCCGACGCCGACGGTACGCTCGTCCTTGGCGTAGACGATCGCGTTGGACTTGACGTACTTGGCCACGCGCCAGGCGAACAGCAGGTCGCGCTGCTCGGCCGCGGTCGGCGCGCGCCGGGTCACCGTCTTCAGCTCGTCGGCGGTCATGCCACGGTTGTCGGCGCTCTGGATCAGCAGGCCGGAACCAATCCGCTTGGTGTCGTAGTTGTTGCGCGCGTCGCCGGCGGGGATGCGCAGCACGCGCACGTTGGCCTTCTTGGTCGCGTACTCCAGCGCGGCCGGTTCGTAGTCCGGGGCGATCAGCACTTCGACGAACTGGCGGTCGAGGATGGCCCGGGCGGTGGCCGCGTCCAGCGTGCGGTTGAAGGCGAGGATGCCGCCGAACGCGCTGGTCGGGTCGGTGGTGTAGGCCATCTCGTAGGCGGCGCCGACATCGGCGGCCACGGCCACGCCACAGGGGTTGGCGTGCTTGACGATGACGCAGGCCGGTACCTCGAACTGGCGTACGCATTCCCAGGCGGCGTCGGCGTCGGCCAGGTTGTTGTAGCTCAGCTCCTTGCCCTGCAGCTGCACGAAGGTGGCCAGGGTGCCCGGCACCGGGTACAGGTCGCGGTAGAACACGCCGCTCTGGTGCGGGTTCTCGCCGTAGCGCAGGTCCATCACCTTCACGAAGGTGGAGTTCATCTGCGCCGGGTATTCCTCGCGCACCGGCACCACGGCGGCGGTGTCGCTGACCGCGGACAGGTAGTTGCTGATCGCCGCGTCGTACTGGGCGACGCGGTTGAACGCGGCCACCGACAGTTCGAAGCGCTTGGCGGCCGAGAGCTGGCCGTCGTTGGCGGCCAGTTCGGCCAGCAGTGCGTCGTACTGGTCCGGGCGGGTGGCCACGGCGACGCGGGCGAAATTCTTGGCGGCGCTGCGCAGCATCGCCGGGCCGCCGATGTCGATGTTCTCCACCGCGTCGGCCAGGCTGCAGTCGGCCCTGGCGGTGACCGATTCGAACGGGTACAGGTTCAGCACCAGCAGGTCGATCGGGGCGATGCCGTGTTCGGCCATCACCGCGTCGTCGGTGCCGGCGCGGCCGAGCAGGCCGCCATGCACCATCGGGTGCAGGGTCTTGACGCGGCCGTCCATCATCTCCGGGAAGCCGGTGGCATCGGACACGTCCTTGACCGGCAGGCCGGCCTCGCGGAGCGCCTTGGCGGTGCCGCCGGTGGACAGCAGCTCGATGCCGCGCGCGGCCAGCGCACGGGCCAGGTCGATCAGGCCGGTCTTGTCGGAAACGGACAGCAGGGCGCGGCGTACGGGCAGCAGGTCAGCGGACATGGAAGGCGAGGGAAGCGGAAACGGGGCGGTATTGTAGCCGCGCCGCCGCATCCGTGGCCGCGGCGGACGCGCAGGGTGCCCTGCATGCGCCGCGGAAGGCCTGCGCCAAGCGGGGTGGGCCGGGCGGAGCGCGAAGGGGGCCAGCGCAGCGGGGCTGCGCTCCACAGGGAGCGTGCGGCGCCGGATAGGCGGTGGAGAGGATGCCGTGAGTGCTCCAGCGCGGCGGGGCCGGGCTCTGCGGGCGGCGTTGCGGCGGCCCGTCCGGCAGGGCCTCAGGTGAGCCCGTATTCCTTGAGCTTCTTGCGCAGGGTGGCGCGGTGGATGCCGAGCAGGGCGGCGGCACGGCTCTGGTTGCCTTCGCAGTGGTTGAGCACTTCCACGAACAGCGGGATCTCCATCTCGCGCAGCACGATCTCGTAGACATCGTCGGCATCGCAGCCGTCCAGGTCGCGCAGGTAGCGGCGTACGGCCTGGGCGACGTGTTCGCGCAGCGGCGGCTTCGGAGCGCCACGACTGTTGTCAGGACGGGTAGCGGCAGCGTTCAAGGGGATTCCAGGATTCAGCGGAGCCGGGCCGCGAGTGCGCCCGGTGCGGGGGAGGAAGTCTAGCGCGTGGGCGGGGACGCCGCCATTCCGGCCCCCGTGGCGGCCGTCGTCGACGGCGTTCAGCGGAACTCGAACGTGTAGGCCACGGTGGTCGCGGCCGGCTCGCGCAGCAGGAAGGCGACCTGTGCGCTCTGGCCCGGCGCCAGGCGCTGTTGCGGGTCGTGGGCGCCGCCGAGATAGTCGTCCGGTGACAGCAGTCGGCGTCCGGTCACGCGTCCATCGGCATCGGCCAGCGACAGCCGCAGCTGCGGCCAGGCCTGCGCCCAGCGCGCATCGTTGCGGAAGCTGGCCTGGACCTGCAGCACACCTTCGGTGCCGGGCAGCGGGCGGATGTCGCGCTGGAGCATGGTGAACGCGTCGGGCTGGTGCCACGGCGGCAGGCTGCAGCGCAGTACCGCGCACAGCCCGGCGACCAACGGCCGCGTGCCGGCGCGCGCGGCGAGGGTGGCGCGGTCGGCGACCACGACCTGCACCGCCAGCAGCAGGGCCAGCGCCGCGAGCAGCAGCCATTGCCAGCGTGGCGTGCGCCGGGCTGCGGGACGGGCGTGGCGCGCGGCGTGCAGGAAGCTGGGGGACGCGCCGCCGGTCACCGGCGCGGTGGCGGCGCCGGTGTCCACGGCTGCCACTACCGGCGGCATGCGGTCCTCCGCGTCCGCCGTGTCCCCGGTGGCCGGGCCCGGCCCCGGCCCGGCCGCCGGCTCCCCGCTGCGCAGCAGCGTGGCCAGGGACGGATGGGGCGGGACGGGGGGTGTGCTCATGTCGGACGGTCCAGGCGGGCCTTCATTCAAGCACGGCGTACGCCGGTGATGCGCATCCAGTCGCCGTCCTGGACGGCTTCGAGCTGCTCGAACCAGGGCGCGTAGCGCTCCAGCAGCTCGTCCTCCTGGCCCTGCAGGATGCCCGACAGGGCGATGCGGCCGCCCGGCGCGGTGCGCGCGGCGAGCTGGTCGGCCAGGGCGTCCAGCGCCGATGCCAGGATGTTGGCGACCACCACCGGATAGGTGGCGGCGGGTTCGTCCCCGGGCAGGTAGGCGGCGATCCGCGTGCCGTTGCGCTCGCCATTGTCGGCGGTCGCCACCAGGGCCTGCGGATCGTTGTCCACGCCCACCGCGCCGGCGGCACCGAGTTTCAGCGCGGCCAGGGCGAGGATGCCCGAGCCGCAGCCGAAGTCGAGCACGGTGGCGCCCTCCAGCCGGCCGTCGGCGGCGAGCTGGTCCAGCCAGCGCAGGCACAGCGCGGTGGTCGGGTGGGTGCCGGAGCCGAACGCCAGGCCCGGGTCCAGGCGCACCACCGCGGCGCCGGCGTCCCGGGCCTCCTCCGGCAGCGCGTGGTTCCACGGCACGATCCAGGTGCGCTGGCCGAAACGCATCGGCTCGAACTGGTCCAGCCAGGCGCGTTCCCAGTCCTCGTCCTGGACCGCGCGGAAGCTGGCGGTGTGCCAGTCCAGGCCGGGGTCGAAGGCCTCCAGGGCGGCCAGCAGCGCCAGGGCGTTGGTCTCGGCGGGGAACAGGGCGCTGAGCACCAGTGCGTTCCACAGCGGGGTCTCGCCCACGCCCGGCTCCAGGATCGCGTGCTCGTTGCCGGTGTCGGCATCGGCGTCCAGCAGGGTCACCGCCAGTGCGCCGACGTCCTCCAGGGCGTTCTCGTAGCGGGGCTGGGTGGCTTCGGTGCAGCGCAGGGTGAGTTCGAGGAAGGGCATGGGATGGACGGCGGCGGTACGGAAGCGGGCATCCTAGACGAGCGGGCGGCCGAATGCGCGCGCCAGGCCGGCACGGGCGCCTCCTGGGCGGCGATGGCGCCTTCCCGGCAATGTCCCGTCGCGCTCCTGCGCGGAAACGGAGGAAGGCGGGTGTCCCCGCCTTCTTCTTCCCTGCACCGCCGGCTGGCGCCGGCTCAGGTCAGTGCGATCGACTGGTTCTTGCGCTCGGCCAGGCGCTTTTCCAGGTAGTGGATGTTCTGTCCGCCGGCCTGGAAGCCCTTGTCGCGCATGATGCGCTGCTGCAGGGCGACGTTGGTCTTGATGCCGTCCACCACCATCTCGCTCAGCGCCACCCGCATGCGGGCGATGGCGGTGTCGCGGTCGGGGCCGTGCACGATCAGCTTGCCGATCATCGAGTCGTAGTTGGCCGGCACCCGGTAGCCGCCGTAGATGTGCGTGTCCACGCGCACGCCCGGGCCGCCCGGCGGGTAGAAGCCGGTGATGGTGCCGGGGGAGGGCAGGAACGTCTCCGGGTCCTCGGCGTTGATCCGGCATTCGATGGCATGGCCGTTGATCTTGATGTCGCTCTGCTTGATCGACAGCTTGTGCCCGGCGGCGATCTTCAGCTGCTCGGCGATCAGGTCGATGCCGGTGATCAGCTCGGTCACCGGATGCTCCACCTGGATGCGGGTGTTCATCTCGATGAAGTAGAAGCGGCCGTTCTCGAACAGGAACTCGAAGGTGCCGGCCCCGCGGTAGCCGATGCGGACGCAGGCCTCCACGCAGACCTTGCCGATCTGCTCGCGCAGCTCCGGGGTGATGCCCGGCGCCGGTGCTTCCTCCACCACCTTCTGGTGGCGGCGCTGCATCGAGCAGTCGCGTTCGCCCAGGTGGATGGCGTTGCCCTGGCCGTCGGCGAGGACCTGGATCTCCACGTGGCGCGGGTTCTCCAGGAACTTCTCCATGTAGACCATGTCGTTGCCGAACGCGGCCTTGGCTTCCTGCTTGGTGGTGGCCACGGCGTTGACCAGCGCGCCTTCGGTGTAGACCACGCGCATGCCGCGGCCGCCGCCGCCGCCGGCGGCCTTGACGATGACCGGGTAGCCGATCTCGCGCGCGATCTTGATGTTGGTCGCGGGGTCGTCGCCCAGCGGGCCGCCCGAGCCGGGCACGCAGGGCACGCCGGCGGCCTTCATCGCGCGGATCGCTTCCACCTTGTCGCCCATCAGGCGGATGGTGTCGGCCTTGGGGCCGATGAAGATGAAACCGGATTCCTCGACGCGTTCGGCGAAGTTGGCGTTCTCGGCCAGGAAGCCGTAGCCGGGATGGATGGCCTGGGCGTCGGTGACTTCGGCCGCGGCGATGATCGCCGGGATGTTGAGGTAGCTGTCCGTCGACGGAGCCGGGCCGATGCAGACCGACTCGTCGGCCATCGCCACGTGCTTGAGGTTGCGGTCGACGGTGGAATGCACCGCGACCGTGCGGATGCCCAGGGTGTGGCACGCGCGCAGGATGCGCAGCGCGATTTCACCGCGGTTGGCGATTACGACTTTGTCGAGCATGGCCGGCGCCTCAGGCGATCACGAACAGCGGCTGGTCGTACTCCACCGGGCTGCCGTTCTCGCCGAGGATGGCCACCACGGTGCCGGCGACTTCGGCCTCGATCGGGTTGAACATCTTCATCGCCTCGATGATCGCCAGCGTATCGCCGGCCTTGACGGTCTGGCCGACGCTGACGAAGGCCGGCTTGTCCGGCGCCGAGGAGGCGTAGAACGTGCCCACCATCGGTGCGCGCTGCACGTGGCCGTCCGGCAGTGCGTTGCCCGGCTTCGGGGTGCCGCCGGTGGCGGCCTCGACCGGCGAGCTCATCGGCATGGCCGGCGCTGCCGCCGGCGCCGCGGCGTAGACCGGCGCGGGGGCCGGTGCGGCGAAGCCGCCGACCGGGGTGCGCGACAGGCGCACGGACTCTTCGCCTTCCTTGATTTCGATCTCGGCCAGATTCGATTCTTCCAGCAGGTCGATCAGCTTCTTGATTTTGCGCAGGTCCATAAGGTGCCTCGTGGGTAGGATCGGCGGCGGCGCGCGGACGCGACGGCGCGGGGGTAGGGGCTCAGAGACGCCGCAGCGCGGCGTCCATGGCGTAACGGTAACTGTCCGCGCCGAAGCCGCAGATGACACCGGCGGCCTTGTCGCTGAGGTAGCTGTGTTGGCGGAACGGTTCGCGTGCGTGCGGGTTGGAGAGGTGGATCTCGATGAAGGGCAGGGCCACGGCGGCCAGTGCGTCGCGCAGCGCCACCGATGTATGGGTGAAGGCGGCCGGATTGATCAGGATGAAGGCGGTACCGTCCGTGCGCGCCGCCTGGATGCGGTCCACCAGCACATGCTCGGCGTTGGACTGCAGGCTCTCCAGTTCGTGCCCGGCAGCCTCGGCCTGGCGCAGCAGCGCCGCGTCGATGTCGGCCAGCGTGGCGTGGCCGTAGACCTCCGGTTCGCGCGTGCCGAGCAGGTTCAGGTTGGGGCCGTGGAGGACCAGCAGTCGTGCCATGTGCCAGCGTTGGAGGGGAAAGGGCGGCAGTCTGCGGGAACCGGGCAATGCTGTCCAGTTCGGCGAACTTGCCGGCGTTTCAATCGATTGCTTGAAAAGGTGCGGTGCCTGCGGCCATGGCCCGGCCTGGCGCCGGCTGCGGGGAACGGGCCGGCGGCGGCAGACGCCGCGGCCGCGGCCGCCAGGTCCTTCCCGGCAAGCCGGCCGCCAGGCGCAGGGTGCGCGCGGTCGAGGGTCGCGGGCTTCCGGCGGGGCCGCGCCGGCCCCGGCCGACACCCGCGCCAAACGCCCGCATGGCGCGCGGCGGCGGGCGGTATCGGAAGAGGCCCGCCGGCATCCGGACGGTGGCGGCACCCGTCCGCAAGGCATGGGCACGGGCGCTGCTGGCGGTTCCGCCCCCGGGTTACGGTCGCCGCCGGACGTGGCCGGGCATTGATATTGTATCCGCGCAGAACCGCTTGCTAGCCTCGCCGGCATGCTCCTGGCCTCCCGCAAGACCGTGCTCCACCTGCTGATGCTGCTGATGGCGGCCTTCGTGGTGGTGCCCGTGTCGGAGGCGTTCGCCTGCCTCGTCGAGCCCGACGCGGTGGCCGGGCAGGTGCAGGCCGATGCCGTCGATGCGGGTAGCCCGCACGATGCGGCCGCGGACGGTGCCTGCGGCCATGGCCACTGCCACCACTCCAGCCTCAGTCTTCCTGCCGAGCTGTCGCCGTCCCACGGCGAGCCGGCGCCCGCGGTGTGGGTCGCCACGCCCGGAACCGCGGCCCACGCCGTCGCGCTGGGCGGCCCCACGCGTCCTCCCCGGTCTTGATCTGAACCTGCCCCGCGGCGGTCGCCGCGGGTCCTGATTCCTTTTCGATTCCGGAACTTCCTATGTCGACTGTCCCTGGTCGGCCGCTGCGTGCGGCCGGGCTGGCCGTCGCCGTGTTGCTGGGCCTGGCCCCGGCGATGCCGGCGGCGGCGCAAGCCGCCCCGTCCTACGACACCCTGCTTGAACGCCTGGACCAGCTGCCCGGCACCCGCGAGGGTGCGGCACTGGCCGACGCCGCCGCTGCGCGCGCCGACCAGGCCCGTGCGCTGCCCAATCCCACCCTGTCCTGGTCCACCGAGAACGCCTGGGGCAGCGGCGCCTATGCCGGCCTGGACAAGGCCGAGACCGTACTCACCCTGTCCCAGCCACTGGAGGTCTGGGGCCAGCGGGGCGCGCGCGTCCGTGCCGCCCGGGCCGAGGCGCAGGCCGCCGGCCTGCGCGGCGCGCAGGGCCGCAGCGATGTCGCCGGGCAGTTGGCCGCGGTCTACGCGGAGGCGGAAGCCGCGCTGCGTCGTCATGCCCTGGCCGACGAGGTGTTGGCGCTGACCCGCGCCGATGCCGACGCCGTCGAGGCGATGGTCGCGCAGGGCCGCGAACCACGCCTGCGTGCGGTGCAGGCGCGCAGCGACGTGGCCAACGCCGCTGCCATGCGCGAGGAGGCGCAGGCCTTCCGCGATGCCGCCCTGGCCCGCCTGGCCGGCACCGCGCTGCTGGATGGGCCGGTGCGCGCGATCGACGGCAGCCTGCTCGACCGCACCCCGCCCCTGCCGCGCGGCGCGGGCGGTGTGGCCCTGGCCGTACGCATCGCCGAAGCCGAGACCGAGGCCGCCACCCGGCAGATCGAGGTGGCACGCAAGCGCGCGCTGCCCGACCTCAGCGTCACCGCTGTGCAGACCCGGTTCCGCGAGGAGCGCGAACGCGCCTACACGCTGGGCATCAGCCTTGGTCTGCCGCTGTTCGACCGCAACGCCGGCGGTGTCCGGGCCGCGCATGCCGAGCGCCGCGCGGCCGAGGCGCGGCTGGACCGGCAGCGCCGCGACAGCGGCGCCGATCGGCTGGCGGCGCTGGCGGCGCTGGCGGCGGCCGGCAGCCGTACCCGGGCGGCCGATGAAAGCGTGGTCGCCGCCGAAGAGGCGTACCGCCTGGCGCGCGTCGGCGTCGATGCCGGGCGCATCTCGCAGCTGGAACTGCGCAGCACGCGCAGCGCCCTCATCGCCGCCCGCGCCGCCGCCGTGGATGCGCGCCTGTCGCGCGTCGGCGCCGAAATCGCTCTTGCGCGCCTTGAAGGGCGCGCACCCTTTGTGGAGGCCCCATGATCCTGTCCCGTTCTTTCCCCCTGGCCGGCGGCGTGCTGCTGGCCGTGCTCCTGGGCGGCTGCGCCGGCAATGCGCAGCCGCCGGAACCGGCCGCTGCCACGGCCGCAGACGATGACGGCCACGGCCATGCCGCCGATGCCGATGCCGATGCCGATGAAGGCGTGGTGCAGCTGACCCCGGAACAGATCAAGGCGTCCGGTATCGAGGTGGTCGCTATCGGTCGCGGTGGTGGCGGTTCGACCCGCCTGTCCGGCCGGGTCGAGCCGGCGGTGGGGGCGCGCGCCTCGGTGGCCGCCGCCGTGGCCGGCCGTGTCGAACGCGTGCTGGTCGCGCCGGGCACCCCGGTGACGCAGGGCCAGGCGCTGGCCATCGTGGTCAGCGGCGAGGCCGCGGTGTTCCGCGCCGACGCCCTGGCCGCGTCGGCCGAGGCCGAGGCCGCGCGCCTGGCCCATGGCCGCGACAGGGCGCTGGTGGAGCAGGGCGTGGTCGCCCGCCAGGAGCTGGAAGCATCGCGCGCACGCGCGCTGGCGGCGCAGGCCCGGGCCGCTGCGGCACAGGCCCAGGTGGCCGCCAGCGGCGCGCCCGATGCCGGCGGCCGTGTGCGCATCACCAGCCCGCTGGCCGGCATCGTCGGCAACGTGCAGGTCACGCCGGGGGCCGTGGTCGCCGCCGGCAGCGCGGTGGCCGACGTCGCCGATCCGGCGATGAACGAACTGGTGTTCACCGCACCGCCGGCGCTGGCCGCGCAGGTCGCACCGGGCATGACCCTGGAGGTGAGCGTGCCGGGCGGCGGCTTCACCGCCACCGTCACCGGTTCGGCCGCCGACGTCCGCCAGCAGGGCGGCGTCGCGGTGATCCGTGCCACGCCGCTGGAGGCCGCGTTGCCGCCGGCCGGCTCGCCGGCATCGGCGGTGGTGGTCACCGAAGGCCGGGACGGTTCGCTCAGCGTGCCCGCCGATGCCCTGCAGAACGTCGACGGCCGCAGTGCGGTGTTCGTGGCCGTCGAGGGCGGCTTCAAGGTGCAGCCGGTACTGGCCGGGCGGCGTGCCGGCGACCGCGTTGAGGTGCTCGCCGGGCTGACCGGCGAAGAACGCATTGCCGCTGCCAACGCCTTCCTGCTCAAGGCCGAGCTGGCCAAGGGCGAAGCCGAGCACGGCCACTGAGGAGGCGACCATGTTCAAGCTGATCATCGAAGCCGCGGTGCGCTTCCGCTGGCTGGTGGTGTTCCTGGCGGCGCTGGTCGCGGCCTGGGGCCTGTACCAGCTCGGCAGGCTGCCGATCGACGCGGTACCGGACATCACCAACCGCCAGGTGCAGATCAACATCGTGGCGCCGGCGCTGACGCCGGAACAGATCGAACGGCAGGTGACCTTCCCGCTGGAGACTGCGCTGGCCGGCATTCCCGGGCTGACCACCACCCGTTCGCTGTCGCGCAACGGGTTCTCGCAGGTCACCGCGATCTTCACCGACGCGACCGACCTCTACTTCGCCCGCCAGCAGGTGGCCGAGCGCATGCGCGAGGCCGCCGACGACCTGCCCGACGGCACCTCGCCGCTGCTGTCGCCGGTCACCACCGGGCTCGGCGAGGTACTGATGTGGACGGTGGACTTCACCGCGTTCGATCCGGCCAGGCTGGCCAGGCCCGGCGATGCCGGCTGGCAGGCCGGCGAGGTCTACCGCACGCCGGAAGGCGACCTGCTGCGCACGCCGGAAGAGCGCGCCACCTACCTGCGTACCGTGCAGGACTGGATCATCGCGCCGCAGATGCGCTCCAGCCCGGGGCTGGCCGGCGTGGACACCATCGGTGGCTACGTGAAGGAATACGCGGTGCATCCGGACAGCGCCCGGCTGGCCGCGCAGGGTCTGGGCCTGGCCGATCTGGTCACCGCCCTGCAGCGCGCCAACGTGCAGGCCGGTGCCGGCTTCGTGCAGCGCGCCGGCGAAGGCCTGGTGGTGCGCGCCGATGGCCTGGCGTTGACCACCGACGATCTTGCGCAGGCGCCGGTGGCCACCCGCGATGGCGTGGTGGTGCGCGTGGCCGATGTCGCCGACGTGGCCCTGGGCCGCGCGCCGCGGCTGGGCGCGGCCAGCCGCAACGGCCATGAAGCCGTGCTCGGCACCGCGCTGATGATCGCCGGCGGCAACAGCCGCACCGTGGCCCAGGCCGCCGCCGCGCGGCTGGCGCAGGTCAATGCCTCGCTGCCGGCGGACATCGTGGCGGTACCGGTGCTGGACCGCAGCGAGCTGGTCAACGCGACCATCAGGACCGTGGCCAGGAACCTCACCGAGGGCGCATTGCTGGTGGTCGCGGTGCTGTTCCTGCTGCTGGGCAACCTGCGCGCGGCGGCGATCACCGCGCTGGTGATCCCGCTGTCGTTCCTGTTCGCGGTGATCGGCATGAACCGCTTCGGCATCAGCGGCAACCTGATGAGCCTGGGCGCGCTGGACTTCGGCATCCTGGTGGACGGCGCGGTGATCGTGATCGAGTCCACGCTGCTGATGCTGGGCCAGCGCCGCGCCGAGCTGGGGCGTGCGTTGACCGCGATGGAGCGCCTGCGCGTGGCCGCCGAGTCGGCGCGCGGGATGGCGCGTCCGGCGGCGTTCGGGCAGCTGATCATCCTGCTGGTGTTCGCGCCGATCCTCACCCTGGAAGGCGTGGAGGGCAAGACCTTCCACCCGATGGCGGCCACCTTCATGCTGGCCCTGGTCGGCGCCTTCATCTTCTCCTTCACTTTCGTGTCGGCGATGGCCGCACTGCTGGTGCGCGAGCCGAAGCCGCGGAGCGGCGGTGCGCATGCCGACGACGGCGGGCACGAAACGATGCTGATCCGCCTGCTGCGCGCGCGCATCGAACCGGCGATCCGTACGGCCGTGGCGCATCCGCGCACGGTGCTGGCCGGCGTGCTGGTGATGGTGGGGGTCGGGGCCGGCGCGTTCTCGCTGCTGGGGCGCGAGTTCATGCCGACGCTGGACGAGGGCAACGTGGCCATGCAGGCCCTGCGCGTGCCGTCCACCTCGCTGGAGCAGTCGCTGGCGATGCAGCTGGCACTGGAGACAGCCATCGCGACGCAGCCGGAAGTGGCGACCGTGTTCTCGCGCACGGGTACCGCCGAAGCGGCGCTGGACCCGATGCCGACCAACATCTCCGACAGCGTGATCATGCTGAAGCCGCGCAAGGACTGGCCCGATCCGAAGCTGGGCAAAGAGGCACTGGTGGCGCGCTTCGAGAAACTGGCAGGGCAGCAGCTGGGCAACAGCTTCGAGTTCAGCCAGCCGATCGAGCTGCGCTTCAACGAACTGATCTCCGGGGTGCGCACCGACCTGGCGGTGATGGTCTTCGGCGACGACTTCGAACAGCTGCGGAAGGTCGCCGACCAGGTGGCGATGAAGCTGCGCGCGGTGGACGGCGCGGCCGACGTGCGGGTGGAGCAGGTCGCCGGCCTGCCCACCCTCAACGTGAAGATCGACCACCTGGCCGCGGCACGGTACGGGTTGACCGCCGCGGACGTCAGCGAAGCGCTGGCCACCGGCATCGGCGGCACCGCCGCCGGCAAGGTCTTCGAGGGCGACCGCCGCTTCAACGTGGTGGTGCGGCTGGACGATGCCGCGCGCAGCGATCCGGACCAGCTGGCCGCGTTGCCGGTCGCCACGCCGGCCGGATGGACGGTGCCGCTGTCGTCGGTGGCGCGCATCGCCGTCAGTGAAGGGCCGAACCAGATCAGCCGCGACAACGGCAGCCGCCGGGTGGTGGTGCAGGCCAATGTGCGCGGCCGTGACCTGGGCGGGTTCGTGGCCGAGGCGCAGGCCGCGGTGGCGGGGGTGGCGCTGCCGGCGGGGGCCTACCTGGCCTGGGGTGGGCAGTTCGAGAACCTGCAGCGTGCGGAGAAGCGGCTGGCGACGGTGGTGCCGGTGGTGTTCCTGCTGATCGCCAGCCTGCTGGTGATGGCGCTGCGCAGCGGCAGGGAGGCCGCGCTGGTGTTCAGCTGCGTGCCGCTGGCGCTGGTCGGCGGCCTGCTGGCGCTGCTGCTGCGCGGCATGCCGTTCTCGGTGTCGGCGGCGGTCGGCTTCATCGCCGTCTCCGGCGTGGCGACCCTGAACGGCCTGGTGCTGATGCAGGCGATCCGCGAGCGGCTGGAGGCCGGCGACCCGCCGCTGCCGGCGGCCATCAACGGCGCCGCCAGTCGCCTGCGCGCGGTGCTGACCACGGCACTGGTGGCGATCGTCGGCTTCCTCCCGATGGCGATCGCCAGCGGTTCCGGCGCGGAAGTGCAGAAGCCGCTGGCGACGGTGGTGATCGGCGGCCTGCTCACCGCGACCGCGCTGACCCTGCTGGTGCTGCCGGCATTCGCCGCGCGCGTGGCCAGGCCGCGCGCGCGGGACTGAGGGGCCGGCGCGGCGCCGGACGGAACCGCCTGCCGCCGCACCCGGGAGCTTCGCCGGGCGCGGCGGCGGCCGTGCAGGGACGGTGGTGGTGCCTGCGCCGGCGCCGTCCGCTCAGGGCGTGGCCGGTGCCGGCCGCGGATCCGCCGGCGCGGCCCAGTGCTCGATCTCGCCGGCCTTGAACGGCCCCAGCTTCTGCTTGCGCACCCGGCCCTGGGCATCGACCAGGAGGCTGTACGGCAGCAGTCCCCGGGTGTTGCCGAGCGCGACGCTGGCGTCGCGGGGGCCGGGCGTGTCGAGCACGATCGGATAGCCCACCGGCACCCGCTGCAGGAACCCGCGCACCGCATCGGCACTGTCCAGCGCCAGCCCGACCACCTGTGGGCCGGTGTCGTCCTGGAGCGCGGCGAAGCGCGCCAGCTCGGGCATTTCCTCGACGCAGGGCGCGCACCAGCTCGCCCAGACATTGATCAGCAGGGGCCGCCCGGCGAACTGCCCGGGGAACTGCACCAGGGTGCCGTCCAGGTCGGGCAGGGCGAAGTGCGGCATGGGCGCGCCGGGGGCCAGTGCCGGGGCCACGGCACTGTCGGTGTCGGTCATCGCCGCGTGCGCCGGGGCCGGCGGGCGGCTCAGCCACGCGCCGGCGGCGAGCCCGGCCGCCGCCGCGAGTCCTGCCACCCACCACGACGCGCGGCGCATGTCAGCGGGCCGCGCGCAGCAGCGCGTCCTCGACCACCGAATGGGTCAGCACCGTCGGCAGCACCCGTGGCGGCGCGCCGGGCCCGTACACCACGTACAGCGGGACGCCGACCGCCTTGTGCTTTTCCAGGAAGGCGCTGATCTGCGGGTCGACATTGGTCCAGTCGCCGCGCATGTACACCGCGTCCACGCGCTTGAGGGTGTCGCGGAACGCGTCGCGGTCGAGCACGTTGCGTTCGTTGGCCTTGCAGGTGACGCACCAGTCGGCGGTCATGTTGACGAACACCACGCGGTTGTCGGCACGCAGCCGGTCCAGCAGTTCCGGCGAGTAGGCCTGGGTGCCTTCGCTGGCGCTGCGTGCCGGGGTCTCCATGCGGGTCACGCCCCACACCGGGACCAGCGCCAGCAGGATCAGCAGGCCGCCCAGGGCCATGCCGATGCGGCGGCTGTGCCAGCGGCTGCGGTCGAACCACCACAGGCCCAGCGCCAGCACCGTGCCGCCGCCCAGCAGCAGCGCCGCCGCGTCCATGCCGCGCTGCTTGCCCAGCACCCACAGCAGCCAGACCGCGGTCAGGTACATCGGGAAGGCCAGCACCTGCTTGAAGGTCTCCATCCACGGGCCGGGCTTGGGCAGGCGCCGGGCCAGTGCCGGCACGAAGCCGATCACCAGGAACGGCAGCGCCAGCCCGAGGCCCAGTGTCAGGAACACCAGCATGGCCATCGCCGGCGGAGCGGTGAAGGCGTAGCCCAGCGCCGGCCCCATGAACGGTGCGATGCACGGGCTGGCGACCACGCAGGCCAGCACGCCGGTGAAGAAGTCGCCCGTCGCCCCCTGGCGGTTGGCCAGCGATTGCCCGAGCCCGCCCAGCGTGCTGCCGAGCGTGAACACCCCGGACAGGCTCAGGCCGACGGCGAACATCAGGTACACGAGGGCGGCGATGAACCAGGAATGCTGCAGCTGGAAGCCCCAGCCGGCGGCCTGGCCGGCGGCGCGCAGTGCCAGCACCAGGGCGCCGATGGCGGCGAACGCGGTGAGCACGCCCAGCGTGTACCACAGCGCGTGGCGGCGGGCGTGCTGGCGGCTTGCGCCGCTCTGCACCAGGCCCAGCACCTTCAGCGACAGTACCGGCAGCACGCAGGGCATCAGGTTGAGGACCAGGCCGCCGGCCAGGGCCAGCAGCAGGATCCATCCCAGCGGATCGGAGCTGCCGGCGGCCGCGGGCGGCTGGCTGCGGCGCGGGTTCTCGGCCGAGGCATCGGGGCTGGCCTGCAGCGCGGGGTCGTCGATGCCGTTGGCGCGCACCACCAGCGGGGTCGGCGCGCCGGGATCGGTGGCGGCGGGCGTCGGCGTGGCGTCGTCGGCCTGGCCGCTGGGCAGCGGCGGGATGACCAGCGAGGCGACGGCCGCTTCGTTGCTGGGCGACACCTGCCCGGCCGGCAGCGCGAGCCGGACCCGGCGGGTCATCGGCGGGTAGCAGATGCCGTCGGTCTGGCAGCCCTGGAAGGTGACGACCAGGGTCGCGGGGCTGGCGTCGGTGCGTTCGCGGCGCAGGGGCAGCGGGACGTCGACCGGATCGAAGTACACCACCACGTTGCCGAAGTGCTCGTCGCGGTGCGAGGTGCCCGCCGGCCACTGCGGCTTGCCGGGGCGGATGCCGGAGGCGCCTTCCAGCGCCAGCGAGGTGCGGTCGCGGTACAGGTAGTACCCCGGCGCCGGCGAGAAGCGCAGCAGCAGGCGGTTGCCGTCATCGACCACCGCTTCGAAGCCGAAGGCCTGTTCCGAGGGCAGCGGCAGGCGCTGCGCGCCGTCGGCGCCGGGCAGGGTGAGGCCGCCGCCGTCGGCGCGCGCCAGCGGGTTGAACATCGGGGCGCCGCCGCCGCTGCTCCCTCCGCTGCCGCTGGCCGCCGCGGCGGCGCCGGGCAGGACGACGTCCACGGTGCGCTTCTGCGGCGGGTAGCAGACGCCGGCGTCGGCGCAGCCCTGGTAGCGGATGTCCAGGGTCACCGTGCCGGTGGCGGCGTCGGCGCTGCCGGGCAGTACCGCCTTCAGCTGTTGCCGGTAGGTCTCGACATCGCCGAAGAACTCGTCATGGCTCTTCTCGCCGGCCGGCAGGCGCAGCTCGCCGGCCTCGAACCCCGGGCCGGCGACGACGCGGGTGCGGTGGCGGTACAGGTAGTAGCCCGGAGCGATGTCCCAGTGCAGTTCGATGCGGTCGCGTGCGGTCGCTTCGGCGCGCAGGGCGAAGGCCTCGTCCACCGGCAGCAGGTCTTTGTCGTCGATCGCCCAGGCCGGAAGGGCGCTGGCGGCGAGCAGGAGCAGGGGGGCGAAATAGTGCAGCAACCTCTTCAACGTGGGTCTTCCTCACGGGTCTGTGCCCGAATCCAGTCCAGGTACGCCGGCAGCCCGGCACTGGGGGTGAGCGCCAGGATCTCCGGCACTTCATAGGGGTGCAGCCGCTGGAGGGCGGCCGACAGCGCAGGCAGCCGATCCGCGCAGGTCTTGATCAGCAGCTGTACTTCCTCGGCCTGTTCCAGCTGTCCATGCCAGCGGTAGACAGACTGCATCGGCGGCAACAAGTTCACGCAGGCGGCCAGATTCCGCTCCACCAGGTGGCGGGCCAGCGCGTGTGCGGTTGCCGTATCGGGGCAGGTGCAGAAAACCAGCCGGGCGTCTTGGGCGTCCATATGACGGATTTTCGCAGAAATTGCGGGGTTCTTTTCCGATACGGTTGAAAGCACTTGACATCGTTGTCATGACTGGACAACGATTGCGCCCCGAAGTAGGGGCGGGATTTAGTGTGACCAATGCCGCTTTTACTTCTCGGGGGATGGCATCCAAGGGGGGAATGTCGTGGGTCGAAGGACTATCGGGGGTTTCACGCTGATCGAGGTGATGGTGGTGGTGGCGATCCTCGCCATCCTCGCGGCCATCGCTCTGCCGGCGTACGGGAACTATGTCGCGCGCAGCAAGACCCGCACCGCCCAGGCGGACCTGCGGGCCCTGTCGGCGGTGCTGGAGAACCATCGACAGCGCACGCTGGCGTATCCCGATGTCGTCGCCACCGACACCAGCGCGGTCCAGTCGGCATTTGCCGCCTGGACACCGGCCGCACGGGCGGGGGACTTCGGTTTCTCGGCCCGGGCCGACGGCAGCGGCTACGTCCTGACCGCCACGGGGGTGGGCGCCAGGCTCGAAGGCTGCACGTTGACGTTGGAGGATGCCGGTCCGCAGGCGCCGTCCGGCTGCCTGGTGGGGGATTGGTGATGCGACACCAGGGGGGTGTATCGCTCATCGAACTGATGGTGACCGTGGCGGTGATGGCGGTGCTGGCGGCTGCCGGCACCCCGTTCGCCCGGGGCTGGATGGACAGCAACCGTCAGATGCAGGCCCGCAACCTCGTCTGGGAGGGGGTATCCCAGGCGAGGGCGCTGGCCCTGCGCAATCCCGGGGCGGTCGCCGCCGGCGACGTGGCCGCATGGCTCGAGCGTCGCGGCGATGCCTTGCAGGTGAAAGTGACAGGAGGTCCGCAGGCGCCATGGAACGGCACCCTGCCCACCGGCACCACCACGCAGCTGGCCGACGACAGCGGCAACGCCGTCGGCGATCTCGCCTGCGTGGCGTTCGACAACCGCGGCAGCCAGGTGGCCGGCAGCGGCGACTGCGGCGGCGGAGCGGACCACCACCGCATCGCGATCGGGTTCGGCGACCAGGAGGCCCTGCATGTCGACCTGCTTTGAACGCCCGCGCGGCCAGCGCGGCGACATGATGCTCGAAGCGCTGGTGGCGGTGCTGATCACCAGCGTGATCGGCGCCGGCCTGGCGCACGTCGCCGCCAAGGTGATGAGCAGCCAGCACGATGCCAAGGTGGAGAACCTGGCGGTCGAGCGGCTGCGCAGCGAACTGCACAGCCATGGCGTGGCCCTGTGCGACGGCCGCGATGTCCGCATCGCGCTGCCGGCCGGGGATGCGCGGGTGGCGATCGCCTGCGAAAGCGCCTCGGCGAACGTCACCGTGGCCGGCGTGACCCACCCGGTGGACGCCCCGCAGCGGGTCGACCTGGCGGTTGCCGCCGGCGACCTGGGCCTGGGCGGCGCCGACGCGGACGACGCGGCACTGCTGCTGTCGACGAGGCAATGAACATGTGCCACTCGATGCCTCGCCCGCGCAGGGGGCAGTGCGGGCAGAGCCTGATCAGCATGATGGTCGGCCTGGTGATCTCGCTGATCACCATCGCCGCGATGCTGGTGCTCTACAAGACCATGGTGACGGTGTCGTCCGACGCCTCGCGCGCTGCCCTGCGCGACGGCCAGATGGCCGCCGGCCTGCTGGCCGCGCAGCTGGACCTGCAGGCCGCCGGGTTCGGGGTCGAGCCGGCGCCGGGCCTCGACGACCGGATCGCGCTGAGCGATGCCGGCCGGCAGGTGGTATGGCGCTACCTGCAGGACGGCGCGTCCGCCTGCGCCGGACTGCGGGTGGAGACCGCGGGGCTCTACCGCCTGCCGCCCAAGAGCTGCGACAGCGTCGCCGCGGTCGACTGGGACACGAACGAGCGCATGCCGATGGCGCTGATGCCGAAGAACCCCGACGGCAGCCTGTTCGAACTGGCCGGTGAGCGCGGCGGGATGTCGCTCGCCGGTGGCCATGTCTTCAGTCTCGAGCGCGCGGCCTGCCTGCCCTACATGCAGCAGGACGCCGCCACCCTGCCGGCCGTGCAGCGGGTGTCGCTCAAGCGCGTGGACGGCAGCGGCGAGCCGCTGTTCTCCGTGTGCCTGCCCAATCTGGCCGCGGCCGCGGTCCCGTCGTGATGCGCCAGGGGAGTCCACCCATGTCCAGGAATGGCCGTCGTTTCCATCCGCCGCGCCGGCAGCGCGGTGTCGCCACGCTGCTGATCGTGCTGGCGGTCGGCCTGGCGGTCTCGGTGACCGTCGCCGCCACCGTGTACTCGCTGCGCGGCGCGCAGTCGCGGCAGCTCACCACGCATTCGGCCACCGCCGCGCAGGCGGCGGCGTGGCGCGGCGTGGAGGCGCTGCGGCTGTACCTGCTGCAGGTGGACAAGGCGGTCTGGCCGGGATGGGTCGGCAGCGACACCAAGGCCGTGTCCGGCCTCGGCGCCCTGGGCGTGCGCGCGGCGACCATCACCGCGGTGGACGACCACGGCGGCGGACAGTACCGGGTCAGCGCCCGCGTCACCGGCGAGGCCGGACTGGGCAGCGCCCTGACCACCGCGACCCTGGATGTCGTCTACCAGGTGGCGCCGGGCAGCGGCGGCCCGGGCACGCCGCCGGTGTGCGCGTCGATGCCCGCCGCGCCGATGGTGTTCAACGGCGACCTGGAATACACCGGCGGCAACATGGACGTGGTCAACGCCACCGACTACGAGAACATCGTGGTGGCCGGCGACCTGCGCGTCACCGGCAACTCCGGCGCGCGCATCTCCGGCTGCGTGAAGGGCTCGGCCAACGTGTCCGGCGGCAGCCTCACCGCGAACGGCCACCTCTGGTCGGAGAACAACATCACCATCGGCGGCAGCATCCCCGCGGGCATCTCGCTGTGGGGGCGGAACGTGGACATGGGCAACGTCAGCGGCACCTCGGTGTCGCTGGTGCAGGCCGGCGGCTATGCGGTCCGCGTGCACGACGGCAGCGGGGCGGCCCTGGGCACCTCGGTCGTCGGCGGCCGGCTGCTGTCCGCGACCGGGCCGGTTCCGTGGACCCGTGGCGTCCTGCTGCCGGACCGCGGCAACGGCCTGATCGTCATCACCACCGCAGAGGGCAATCCCCCGGCGGTGCCGGCCACCCGGTTCCTGCTAGACCTCAACCACGCCGGGCTGGACATCGATCCCCAGACCGGCGCCGTCAGCGGCGTCGCCGCGGTGGCCGAGCGCCTCTCCGGTCCGGAAGACGCCCGGCTGCCCGACGTGCTGGCCTTCCAGGCGGTGTCGGTGGACGGCGGCCAGATCCGCCAGGGGGCCTTCGACCTGAGCGTGGACAAGCTGTGGGGCTACCACATCCCGCTGCTGGCACGTGGCCGCTATGCCCAGGTCTGGGCCGCCGGCAACCTCGAAACGCCGGGCGCCACCATCGCCGAACTGGTGGGCGGCGGCGGCGTCAAGCTGACCGGCTGGGAGTCGTTCGGCATCGGCCAGGGACGGATCGCCGGCGGCTTCAGCACCACCACCGCGCCGCAGCCGGCCACGCTGCAGGACAACGTGGCCGGCACCAGCCCGGGCCTGCCGGGCGTCAAGTGGTGCGATGCGCGGGTCAAGCCGCTCAAGGCCAGCGACTTCCTGGCCATGGCGAACTATGTGTTCCAGCGCGACGCGGAAGGCCGCGCGTACCTGACCATCCGCAACGTCAAGCGCGCCGACGGAACCGCCATCGACGGTGTCTATCCGCTCGCCGACCCGACGCCCGCGCAGCGGACGCTCCTGCAGCAGCTGATGACCTGCAGCTACGGCAACGACAAGGGCTGCCTGAACGTCGGCCAGAGTGCCGGCCAATGGCGCCTGGACGGCGTCACGCAGATGCCGCCGGGGGTGCTCTGGTTCGATGCCGGCCTGCAGGTCAGCGGCAACGCCACCGAACTGGTCAACACCCTGATCAGCGCCGGCAGCGTGAGCCTGCCCAACAGCGGGGCTTCGCTGGCACTGACCGCGCCCAACCATGCCGGTGCGGCACGTACCTGCGGCGGGGCCTTCTATCCTTCCAACCTGTGCGCCAGCCCGAGCGCGCTGGTGACCTGGGAGGATCCGGCCAACCCGGACGCCTTCGGCAATCCGCGGGTGCATACCGGCCTGCCCGTGGCCAACACCGGCGTTATCGCCGAGAAGAACCTGGCCGCCGCCGGCTGGCTGATCAAGGGTAGCGTGCTGCTGGGCGAGACCCTGAGCACCAGCGGCGCCATGGTCACCATCCACGGCAACCTGACCGTGGGCAGCAACGCCACCGCCAACACGGTGATCTCCGCGGGCGGAGTCACCGTGGACGTGGGCTCGGCCAACGGCAGCCTGGAGCTGATCCCGCTGTGCAGCGGCGGCAGCGAATCCACGCCCACTGCACCGGCGAGCGCGTCGGTGCTCTGGTCGCGCTACATCTGACCCCGGAGCCGCGGCATGTCGTCCTGTGCGAACCGTTTCCGTTGCCGCCCGGCCCTCGCCGGGGAGCGGCGTGCATCGCCGGCGGATCCGGGAGCGGCGCCGGGGGAGGGCCGGTGGCCGTCGAAGACCGGTGGGGTGGCGGCACACCGCTGATCCGGGCCGGCAGCGCGGCGCCATAACGCAACGAAACAACCCGGACCTTCCCGGACCGTGCCTCGGGCGCGGCGGGAGCGCCCGGAAATCATCGCCGTACGCCCCCGGGCGTGCGAGCAGGTAGTCCTTGGGGAGTGTCATGAATCTGTTCCGCCAGAGTTCCCGCCGCACCACCGGCACCGCCGTGGTGCTCCGACCCGTGTTGCCGCGCGCCGTGTCCGGTTGGCTGGCGCGTACCGCCATCGCGGTGCTGCTCGCCGCCTCGGCGTCCTGGCCGGTCCAGGCGCAGACCACGGTGCAGAACACCGCCACGGTCGCGCCGCCCGCAGGGACCACCAACCGTGGCGTGGCGTGCGCCGCGGCCGGCGGCAGCTTCACCCAGGGCGATGGCGTCTGCAGCGCGTCCGTCGTCATCCCGGTGAACGCCGGCGCACCGGAACTGGAACTGGAGAAGAGCGCCCCGGCGACCGCGCCGCGCGGGACCGTCTTCGACTACACGATCACCCTGCACAACCGCGGCACCGCGGCGACCACGGCCGAAGCGGTCGTGACCGACACCGTTCCCGAGGGGCTGACGATCACCACGCCGGTCACCGGCTGCAGCGTCGCCGGGCAGACGGTGACCTGCGCGGTGGCGCAGGGCCTGGCGGCCGGCGACAGCGCGGTGTTCACGCTGTCGGTGACCGCGACCGCCCAGGCCGGTGCCCGCGTGGAAAACCGTGCGCGCGTGACCGGCGGGGGCGATCCGGCCTGCACCGCCGCCGCCCCGTGCGACAGCCCGACGGTGACCACGCTGCTGCTGGCGGTCGAGGCGACCGACGACGATGCGGGCAACACTCCGAAGACCACGCCGGTGACCACCTCGGTCCTCGACAATGACAGCGCGGTCAACGGCACCCTGGATCCGGGCAGCGTGACGGTGACCGTGCCGTCGGCGCATGGCACCACCCAGGTCGACGCCACGACGGGCCGGATCACCTTCACGCCGGCCACCGGCTTCAGCGGGACCACCACGTACACCTATGAGGTGTGCCTGGCCGCACCGCACGGGGCGGTCTGCGACACCGCGGTGGTGACGGTGACGGTCGATCCCATGCCCGCACTGGAGCTGGAGAAGACGGTGAGCTCGACCGGCCCGTACGGCCTGGGCGACACGATCACCTATGCCTTCGAGCTGAAGAACAGCGGCGACGTGGCGCTGAGCGGCGTGACGGTGCTCGATGCCCTGGCCGGCCTGAGCCCGGTGACCTGCCCGTCGACGACGCTGGCGGCCGGTGCCGCGATGACCTGCA
>NZ_JAIKTS010000011.1 GCF_023556335.1 Stenotrophomonas mori | reverse complement strand
TCCGCGCCGAGGTGTTCGGCTCGCTGGCCCTGACCGGACGCGGCCACGGCACCGACACCGCCGTGCTGCTCGGCCTGGAGGGCCACCGCCCCAACCTGATCGATCCGGACATCATTCCCGACACCCTGGCCCGCATCCGCGCCAGCAAGCGCATCAACCTCATGGGCCGCCACGAGATCGCCTTCGACGAAAAGCGCGACCTGGCCCTGAACAAGCGCCAGAAGCTGCCCTACCACACCAACGGCATGCGCTTCACCGCCTTCGACGCCGACGAGGCCGTCATCGCCACCCGCGACTACTACTCCGTGGGCGGCGGCTTCGTGGTCAACGCCGACGATGCCGCCGACGACCGCATCGTCCCCGACCAGACCCCGCTGCCCTACCCGTTCAAGAGCGGCGACGAGCTGCTGGCCCAGGCCGCGCGCAGCGGCCTAAGCATCGCCCGGATGATGTTCGAGAACGAGAAGTGCTGGCGCAGCGAGGACGAGATCAGGGCCGGCCTGCGCGAGATCTGGGAGGCCATGCAGGCCTGCGTGACCCGTGGCATCCGCTCCGAGGGCACCCTGCCCGGCGGCCTGCGCGTGGGCCGCCGCGC
>NZ_JAIKTS010000010.1 GCF_023556335.1 Stenotrophomonas mori | reverse complement strand
CGCCCGGAAGCGGCCATGCGCGATCCGCTGACCACCCTGGACTGGGTCAACCTGTACGCGCTGGCGGTCAACGAGGAGAACGCCGCCGGTGGCCGCGTGGTCACCGCCCCGACCAACGGCGCGGCCGGGATCCTGCCCTCGGTGCTGCACTACTACGACCGCTTCTGCCCCGGCAGCACCGAGCAGGGGGTGTTCGACTTCCTGCTCACCGCCGCGGCCATCGGCATCCTCTACAAGGAGAACGCCTCCATCTCCGGCGCCGAGGTCGGCTGCCAGGGCGAGGTCGGGGTGGCCTGCTCGATGGCCGCCGGCGGGCTGATGGCCGCGCTGGGCGGCAACCCGGGGCAGATCGAGAATGCCGCCGAGATCGGCATGGAGCACAACCTGGGCCTGACCTGCGACCCGATCGGCGGGCTGGTGCAGATCCCCTGCATCGAGCGCAACGCGATGGGCGCGGTCAAGGCGATCAATGCCGCGCGCATGGCCATCCGCGGCGACGGCAAGCACAAGGTCAGCCTGGACAAGGTCATCAAGACCATGCGCGACACCGGCCGCGACATGCAGGACAAGTACAAGGAAACCAGCCGCGGCGGCCTGGCCGTCAACGTCATCGAATGCTGAGC
>NZ_JAIKTS010000001.1 GCF_023556335.1 Stenotrophomonas mori | reverse complement strand
TGCGCGAGCTGCTGAGCAAGTACGACTTCCCGGGCGATGACACCCCGATCGTGTCGGGCTCGGCGCGTCTGGCGCTGGAAGGCGACCAGAGCGAGATCGGCGTGCCGGCGATCCTGAAGCTGGTGGACGCGCTGGACACCTGGATCCCGACCCCGGAGCGTGACGTCGACAAGGCGTTCCTGATGCCGGTGGAAGACGTGTTCTCGATCTCCGGCCGCGGCACCGTGGTGACCGGCCGCATCGAGCGCGGGATCATCAAGGTGGGCGACGAAATCGAGATCGTCGGTATCCGTCCGACCCAGAAGACCACCGTGACCGGCGTGGAAATGTTCCGCAAGCTGCTGGACCAGGGCCAGGCGGGCGACAACGCGGGCCTGCTGCTGCGCGGCACCAAGCGTGACGACGTGGAGCGCGGCCAGGTGCTGGCCAAGCCGGGTTCGATCACCCCGCACACCGGCTTCGAGGCCGAGGTGTACGTGCTGTCCAAGGATGAAGGCGGCCGTCACACCCCGTTCTTCAAGGGCTACCGTCCGCAGTTCTACTTCCGCACCACCGACATCACCGGTGCGGTGGAGCTGCCGGAGGGCGTGGAGATGGTGATGCCGGGCGACAACGTGAAGATGGCGGTCACCCTGATCAACCCGGTGGCGATGGACGAAGGCCTGCGTTTCGCGATCCGCGAAGGCGGCCGTACCGTCGGCGCCGGCGTGGTCGCCAAGATCACCAAGTAATCGCCAGGCGATCGCATGCTCCCCGTCCATGGGGAGCATGGAAGAAGGGCGGCCTCGGGGCCGCCCTTTTTTTGTGCCCGCGTCTGCTCCGTTGATGATCCTCCTTACGGGCATGCCATGCAGCTGGCGGCAGGGATGGCGTGGCCGGTGTCGAGGTCGATGCGCGTGGCGGCGGATGACGGGCCGGCGTGCCGCTGTCCGGGCGGCGGGTTCCGATCATCCGGCGCGGTCGGATTCCGGCGGCCTCCCTGTTCCGGGATGGCGGAAAAAGCGCGCAGCCCGCCTCTTGTAGGTACGGGCCGCGCAGCCGCGCGCCCTGGCCGCGGCATCCGCATGACCTTTGCTACGTGAAGCGGGGCCGCGACCCCGGCTAAGGTGGGTGCGATGGCCGCGGCCATCGGCAAGACAAACGCAAGGAGAACACGGGATGGTGCGAAGAGCACGACACGGGCGGCGCAGGGCGACGCTGGCATTGGCGCTGGCGGCATTGGCCGCCGTGGCACAGGCAGCGGTACCGGCGCCGAAGGAGCACTTCGGCTTCACCATCGGCGACGACTACATGCTCGCCACCTATACCCAGACCGAGGCGTACTTCCGCAAGATCGCGGCGAGTTCCGATCGCTTCCGGCTGGTCGAACTGGGCGAGACGTCGGAGGGGCGTCCGCAGTTGATGCTGGTCGCATCGTCGCCGGCCAACCTGGCCAAGCTGGACGAGTACCGGGACATTTCCGAGCGGTTGGCGCGGGCGCGCGATGACGAAGCCGTCGCACGCCGCCTGGCCGAGCAGGGCAAGGCGGTGGTGTGGATCGATGGCGGCCTGCATGCCAACGAGACCGTCGGCGCGCACCAGCTGATCGAGACCGTATGGCAGCTGGCCAGCCGCGACGACGCCGAGACCCGGCGCATCCTCGACGACACCATCGTGCTGCTGGTGCATGCGAATCCGGACGGCCAGGAGCTGTATTCCAGCTGGTACATGCGCGAGTCCGAGCCGTCCAAGCGCGTGCTGGACAAGCCGCCGCGCCTGTACCAGAAGTACGCCGGGCACGACAACAACCGTGACTTCTACATGGCCGCGCTGCAGGAAACGCGCAACCTCAACCTGGCCATGTACACCCGCTGGTACCCGCAGATCGTCTACAACCACCACCAGACCTCGCCGAAGGGCACGGTCATCGTCATTCCGCCGTACCGCGATCCGTACAACTACAACATCGACGCGATGATCCCGGTCGGGCTGGAGGCGCTGGGTTCGGCGATGAACCTGCGCTACCTGCAGGAGAACAAGCCGGGGGCGGTGTCCAAGGGCGGCAGCGTGTATTCCACCTGGTGGAACGGTGGCCTGCGCACCATGCCGTACTTCCACAACATGCTCGGGGTGCTGACCGAGATCACCGGCAACCCGACGCCGATGCAGATTCCGTTCCTGCCGGAGCGGCAGCTGCCCGACAGCAACCTGCCGGCGCCGGTGCCGGCGCAGACCTGGCATTTCCGCCAGTCCATCGACTACAGCCTGACCGCGAACTGGGCGCTGCTGGACTACGCGTCGCGCAACCGCGAGCAGCTGCTGTGGAACATCTACCGCATGGGCCGCAACTCCATCGAGCGCGGCAGTGCCGACTACTGGACGGCCAGCCCGAGCGCGCTGGCCGCGGCCAAGGAGGCGGCGGCACGCAATGCGCCTGGGCAGGTGGGGCTGGAGGCGGCACAGGTCGAGTCGATGCTGCGGCGTCCGGAACAGCGTGACCCGCGCGGCTACATCATCCCGGCGGGCCAGGCCGACTTCCCGACGGCAACGGCCTTCGTCAACGCCCTGCAGTTGGCCGGCGTGGAGGTGCAGCGTGCATCGCGGCCGTTCACCGTCGCCGGGCGCAAGTACGCCGCCGGTTCGTACGTGGTCAAGGCCGACCAGGCTTTCCGGCCGCACCTGCGTGACATGTTCGAGCCGCAGGACCATCCGCATGACTTCGAATACGACGGCGGACCGCCGATCGCGCCCTACGACTCGGCGGGCTGGACGCTGGCGCTGCAGATGGGGGTCGCTTTCGACCGCGTGCTGGAGGGCTTCGACGGCCCGTTCGAGCCGCTGCCGGCCGGGCAGTTGCAGGTGCCGGCGGATGCGCCGGTGCCGGCCTCGAACAGCGGCTATGTGCTCGACGCGCGCGCCAACAACAGCGTGATCGCCGTCAATCGCCTGCTCAAGGCGGGCGTGGCGGTGCAGCGCCTGCCGGCGCGTGATGGCGCGTTCTTCGTGCCCCGGGCCACGCCGGAGGCGATGGCGTCGGCGCTGCATGGAACCGGGGTGGTGGCCACGGCCGCCGGTCGCGGCGTCGGGGAGGGTGTGCCGGTCCGGGCGCCCCGGATCGCGCTGTGGGACCACTACGGTGGCTCCATGATCTCCGGTTGGACCCGCCTGGTGCTGGAGAACTTCGGCTTCGACTATGAGGTGGTGTATCCGCGGCAGATCCTGCAGGGGGACCTGCGCCGCCGCTTCGATGTGGTGATCCTGCCCAGCGGTGCCCTGCCGCTGCCCGAGGCGCTGGCGATCGAGGGCAAGGCCGGGCGCACCCAGAAATCGCCCGATCCGGCCGGCATCCCCGCCGAGTTTCACCCGATGCTCGGTGAGCTGGAGGGCGAGCCTGCGCTCGCCGCGCTGCGCGGTTTCCTGCAGGAAGGGGGGCATGTCGTCGCCACCGGTTCGTCCAGCGGGCTGGCGCTGCAGCTGGGCCTGCCGCTGCAGAGCCACCTGCGGGTGAAGGAGGGCGACGGCCGCCTGCGTCCGCTGAACCCGCGCGAGTACTACATCCCCGGCAGCGTGCTGGAAGTGGCGGTCGACAAGTCGCAGCCCGTCGCATGGGGGCTGCCGGCGCGGCTGGATGTCTATTTCTCCGATGGCCGCTGGGACAACGCGCCGGTATTCGACCTGCCGGCGGGGCGCGACGACATCCGCCCGCTGCTGCGCTTCGATTCGGCCGCGCCGCTGCGCAGCGGCTGGGCCTGGGGCCAGGGGTACCTGGAGGGCGGGGTGCTGGCGGCCGAGGCCGACGTCGGCCCGGGTCGGCTGACCTTCTTCGGTACCGACATCACCTTCCGCTCGCAGACCCACGGCTCGTTCAAGCTGCTGTTCAACAGCCTGCTGCAGGCTGGCGCCGGAGCGGTGGACTGAAGGATGGGGCGGGGCGCTGAACGGCGCCCCGCCCGCCCGGCGGCCGGCCGAGTGGCGGCCTGTCGCCGGCGCTTGCAAAGCGGAAAGAATGCTGACAGAATGCACGACCACTCGCGAAGATGCATGCCCTGCATGTGCTTCGCAGCCAGCGAAAGGAGGGGCAGGACGCGCCTCGTATTCGCCAGACTAAGGACAGGTCGCGTGGGGTCGCTCCGGAGCGTATCGGGGTGTTTCCGCGCGTTTGTTTGTGTCTGGGCGGGCCGGGTAACCGGGCCGCCTTGTCGTTTTGAAGGGATGCGCGCGTCGCACCGGGCCGGTTCGGGACGGGTGGCGCATTCACTGGGGGCCGGTACACAAGAGGCCGGGCCTGTCGCTCTTTAGACCTATAGGAACACCGTCATGGCGGACCAAAAGATCCGGATTCGGCTGAAGGCGTTCGATCATCGTCTGATCGATCGTTCGGCCAGCGAGATCGTTGAAACGGCCAAGCGGACCGGCGCGCAAGTGCGTGGCCCGATCCCGCTGCCGACCAAGATCGAGCGCTACACCATTCTCGTCTCCCCGCACGTCGACAAGGACGCGCGTGACCAGTACGAGACCCGCACGCACAAGCGCGTGCTCGACATCGTCGACCCCAACGACAAGACCGTGGACGCGCTGATGAAGCTCGAACTGGCTGCCGGCGTCGACGTTCAGATCAAGCTGACCTGAGGGCTGCGACCATGACGAAGAAGTATTCGTTGGGCTTCGTGGGCCGCAAGGCCGGCATGAGCCGCGTGTTCACCGAAGATGGCCGTTCCATCCCGGTGACCCTGATCGAAGCCACCCCGAACCGCATCGCGCAGGTCAAGACCGTCGAGAGCGACGGCTACAGTGCCGTGCAGGTGACCGTCGGCGCCCGCCGGGCCGCCCTGGTGAACAAGCCGCAGGCCGGCCACTTCGCCAAGGCCAAGGTCGAGGCCGGCCGTGGTCTGTGGGAGTTCCGCGTCGACGACGCCAATGTCGGCGACTACGCCGTCGGTGGCGAGGTCAAGGCGGACATCTTCGCCGTCGGCCAGAAGGTCGATGTCCAGGGTGTCACCAAGGGCAAGGGTTTCCAGGGCACCATCAAGCGCCACAACTTCACCATGGGCGACGCCACCCACGGCAACTCGCTGTCGCATCGCGCGCCGGGTTCGCTGGGCCAGCGCCAGACCCCGGGCCGCGTTTTCCCGGGCAAGAAGATGGCGGGTCACATGGGTGCCGTGCAGCAGAGCACGCAGAACCTGGAAGTGGTCAAGGTCGACGTCGAGCGTGGTCTGATCGCCATCCGCGGCGCCGTGCCTGGCGCAGCCGGTGGCGACGTGATCGTGCGTCCGGCGAGCAAGGCATAAGGAGAGATGACGATGGAACTCGTTATCACGGGTAGCAACAACAAGGTCTCGGTCTCCGACGCCGTGTTCGGCCGCGATTTCAGCGAGGATCTGGTCCACCAGGTCGTCGTTGCCTACCGCAACGCCGCGCGTGCCGGCACCAAGGCACAGAAGACGCGCTCGGAAGTGGCCGGCACCACCAAGAAGTCGAAGAAGCAGAAGGGTGGTGGCGCACGCCACGGTGCCCTGACCGCTCCGATCTTCGTCGGCGGTGGCGTCACCTTCGCGGCCAAGCCGCGCAGCTTCGAGCAGAAGGTCAACCGCAAGCAGTACCGCGCCGCCATGTGCGCCATCCTGTCCGAGCTGAACCGCCAGGGCCGCCTGACCATCGTGGAGTCCTTCGACGTCGAAGCGACCAGCACGAAGGGCCTGGTCGCCAAGCTGGCCGGCCTGGAAGTGGGCAAGCGCCCGCTGATCGTCACCGAAGAGGCTTCCGAGCACCTGTACCTGTCGGCACGCAACGTTCCCTACGTGGAAGTGCGTGACGTCCAGGGCCTGGACCCGGTGGCGCTGGTGGGTGCCGACACGGTCGTCATCACCGCCGATGCGGTCAAGAAGGTCGAGGAGTGGCTGGCATGAGCAGCAACGAAAAAATCTTCAGCGTGCTGCGCGCTCCGCGGGTTTCCGAGAAGACCGCGCGCCTGCAGGAACTCTCCAATCAGTACGTCTTCGAAGTTTCGAACGAAGCCACCAAGGCCGATGTAAAGGCCGCGGTCGAGCAGCTGTTCGACGTCAAGGTCGAGGCCGTCAACGTGGTCAACGTCAAGGGCAAGAACAAGTCCTTCCGTAACCGCGCTGGCCGTCGCGGCGATTGGCGCAAGGCGTACGTGCGTCTGGCCGATGGCCAGTCCATCGATGTAACGGCCAAGGCCTGAGGTACATCCCATGCCATTGATGAAATTCAAGCCCACCTCCGCAGGCCGCCGCTCGGCCCTGCGCGTGGTCACGCCCGATCTGCACAAGGGCGCGCCGCACGCGGCACTGGTGGAGCCGCAGAGCCGGTCCGGTGGCCGCAACCACCACGGCCGCATCACCACCCGCCACGTCGGCGGCGGTCACAAGCAGCACTACCGCATCATCGACTTCAAGCGCAACAAGGAAGGCATTCCGGCGCGCGTGGAACGCATCGAATACGATCCGAACCGCACCGCCCATATCGCCCTGCTGTGCTATGTCGACGGCGAGCGCCGCTACATCATCGCCCCGAAGGGCCTGAAGGCCGGTGACCAGGTCATCTCGGGTGCGCATGCCCCGATCAAGACCGGCAACACCCTGCCGCTGCGCAACATCCCGGTCGGTACCACGATCCACGGTATCGAGCTGAAGCCGGGCAAGGGTGCCCAGATCGCCCGCGCCGCCGGTGCTTCGGTGCAGCTGGTGGCCCGTGAAGGCGTCTACGCCACCCTGCGCCTGCGCTCGGGTGAGATGCGCAAGGTGCCGGTCGAGTGCCGCGCCACCATCGGCGAGGTCAGCAACGACGAGCACAACCTGCAGAAGCTGGGCAAGGCCGGTGCAGCGCGTTGGCGCGGCGTCAAGCCGACCGTCCGCGGTGCCGCCATGAACCCGGTGGACCACCCGCACGGTGGTGGTGAGGCCAAGGCCGGCCAGGGCAACCCGCACCCGGTCACCCCGTGGGGCGTGCCGACCAAGGGCTACAAGACGCGCCATAACAAGCGCACCCAGCAATTCATTGTTCGCGATCGTAGGGGTTAATCGACCATGGCACGTTCACTCAAGAAGGGTCCGTTCGTCGATCACCACCTCGTCAAGAAGGTGGAGGCCGCTGCGGGCAGCAAGAGGCCGATCAAGACCTGGTCGCGCCGCTCCATGATCCTGCCGGAAATGGTTGGATTCACCATCGCCGTGCACAACGGCAAGAACCACGTCCCGGTTCTCATCAACGAGAACATGGTCGGTCACAAGCTCGGCGAGTTCGCCATCACCCGGACCTTCAAGGGCCACGGTGGCGACAAGAAGTCGGGCAGGTAAGGAGAGATGACGATGGAAGCGAAAGCAATCCTGCGCACCGCGCGCATCTCCCCGCAGAAGGCCCGTCTGGTCGCCGACCAGGTGCGTGGCCTTCCGGCCGAGCGTGCGGTCAACCTGCTGAAGTTCTCGGACAAGAAGGCCGCCGCCCTCATCAAGAAGGTGGTGGAGTCGGCTATCGCCAACGCCGAGAACAACCAGGGCGCCGACGTCGACGAGCTCAAGGTCAAGACCATCATGGTCGACGAGGGTCCGACGCTGAAGCGCTTCATGGCCCGGGCCAAGGGCCGCGGCACGCGCATTCTCAAGCGCACCAGCCACATCACCGTGGTCGTGGGCGAGGGCAAATAAGATGGGTCACAAAGTACATCCGATTGGTATCCGCCTCGGCATCGCCAAGGACTGGAACTCCAAGTGGTACGCCAACAAGGCCGAGTTCGCCAGCTACCTGGCGGCCGACCTGAAGGTCCGCGAGATGCTTCGCAAGAAGCTGGCGCAGGCCGGTATCTCCAAGATCCTGATCGAGCGTCCGGCCAAGACCGCGCGCGTGACGATCCACACCGCCCGCCCGGGCGTGGTGATCGGCAAGCGTGGCGAGGACATCGAGAAGCTGCGCAAGGAAGTGAGCGAAGTGATGGGCGTTCCGGCGCACATCAACGTCACCGAAGTGCGCAAGCCGGAGCTGGACGCGCAGCTGGTTGCCGAGTCGATCGCGCAGCAGCTGGAACGCCGCATCATGTTCCGCCGTGCCATGAAGCGCGCGGTCGGCAATGCGATGCGTCTGGGCGGGCTGGGCATCAAGGTCAACGTCTCCGGCCGCTTGAACGGTGCTGAAATCGCCCGTTCGGAGTGGTACCGCGAGGGCCGTGTGCCGCTGCACACCCTGCGTGCCGACATCGACTACGGATTCGCCGAAGCCAGCACCACCTACGGCATCATCGGCATCAAGGTCTGGATCTACAAGGGTGAGATCTTCGATTTCGCCCAGGTTGGCCAGGAGAAGCAGGACGACAGCCCGCGCGGCGATCGCGGCGATCGCGGTGACCGTGGCGACCGTCCGTCGCGCCCGGCGCGTGAAGCGAGGTAACGGCAATGTTGCAACCCAAGCGAACCAAATACCGCAAGATGTTCAAGGGCCGCAACGACGGCCTGAGCTGGAGTGCGAATGCCGTCAGCTTCGGCGAGTACGGCCTCAAGGCCACCGCTCACGGCCAGCTGACCGCGCGCCAGATCGAGGCGGCCCGCCGCTCGATCAGCCGCTACGTCAAGCGCGGCGGCAAGATGTGGATCCGCGTGTTCCCCGACAAGCCCATCACCAAGAAGCCCATCGAAGTGCGTATGGGTGCCGGTAAGGGTGGCGTGGAGTACTGGGTCGCGCAGATCCAGCCGGGCCGCATGATCTATGAAATCGAGGGTGTCTCCGAGGAAGTGGCGCGCGAGGCGTTCCGCCTGGCGTCGGCCAAGCTCTCGGTCACCACCACTTTCGTGACCCGTACGGTGCGCTGATGGACATCAAACAACTCCGCGAGAAGTCGGCCGACGAACTGAAGGCCCACCTGACCGACCTGCGCAAGGAGCAGTTCTCGCTCCGCATGCAGGCCGCCACCGGCCAGTTGCCGAAGACCCACGAAACCCGCCGGGTGCGCCGCGAGATCGCTCGCGTCAAGCACCTGATCGGCAGCACGAAGTAAGGATGGCTGCTATGAGCGAAAATACCGAAAGCAAGACGCTGCGCACGGTCGAAGGCCGTGTCGTCAGCAACAAGATGGACAAGACGGTCACCGTGCTGGTGGAGCGCCAGGTCAAGCATGCGTTGTACGGCAAGTACATCAAGCGCTCGACCAAGCTGCACGCCCACGACGCCGAGAACACCTGCAACGAGGGTGATTTCGTGCGCGTGACCGAGATTGCGCCGCTGTCCAAGACCAAGAACTGGCGGGTGGTGGAAGTCCTCACCCGCGCAGCGAAATAAGGAGCCTGAATCATGATCCAGATGCAGAGCTACCTCGACGTCGCTGACAACTCCGGTGCCAAGGAAGTGATGTGCATCAAGGTGTTGGGCGGCTCGAAGCGCCGTTATGCCCACATCGGCGACATCATCAAGGTCACCGTGAAGGACGCGATCCCGCGCGGCAAGGTCAAGAAGGGCGAAGTGTACGACGCCGTCGTGGTCCGCACCCGCAAGGGTGTGCGCCGCGCCGATGGTTCGCTGATCCGTTTCGACGGCAACGCCGCCGTCCTGCTCAACAGCAAGCAGGAGCCGATCGGCACCCGCATCTTCGGGCCGGTGACCCGTGAACTTCGCAACGAGAAGTTCATGAAGATCGTCTCGCTCGCTCCCGAAGTGCTGTGAGCGACAGGAGATAATCATGGCTAACCGTATCAAGAAGGGCGACCAGGTCGTCGTCAACACCGGCAAGGACAAGGGCAAGCAGGGCGAAGTCGTCCGCGTCGACGGCGACCGCGTGGTCGTCGCCAACGTGAACATCGTCAAGCGCCACACCAAGCCGAACCCGCAGGCAGGTGTTGCCGGCGGCGTGGTCGAGCGTGAAGCGTCGATCCATATCTCCAACGTCAATGTCCTGAACCCGGCTTCGGGCAAGGGCGAGCGCGTTGGCTTCAAGGTGCTGGAGGATGGACGCAAACTGCGTGTGTTCCGCTCCAGCGGAGAGGCGATTGACGCCTGAGGAATGAGCTGATGACTCCCCGTCTCGAAAAAATCTACAAGGAAGAAGTGGTGCCGGCGCTGATGAAGCAGTTCGGCTACACCAATCCGATGGAAGTGCCGAAGCTGGTCAAGGTCACGCTCAACATGGGCGTCGGCGAAGCGGCCACCAACAAGAAGGTCCTGGAGAACGCCGTGGCCGACATGGCCAAGGTCACCGGCCAGAAGCCGGTGGTCACCAAGTCGCGCGTCTCGGTGGCTTCGTTCAAGATCCGTGATGGCTGGCCGATCGGTTGCAAGGTCACCCTGCGCCGCAAGACCATGTACGAGTTCCTCGACCGCCTGATCAACATCTCGCTGCCGCGCGTGCGTGACTTCCGCGGCGTGTCGGGGCGTTCGTTCGACGGCCGCGGCAACTACAACATGGGCGTGAAGGAACAGATCATCTTCCCGGAAATCGATTTCGACGCCGTCGATGCGATCCGCGGCATGGATATCGCCATCACCACCACCGCCAACAGCGATGCGGAAGCGAAGGCGCTGCTTGCAGCGTTCAAGTTCCCGTTCCGCAACTGATCCGTCGAGGAAACCGAAATGGCAAAGACCTCCATGGTCAACCGCGACATCAAGCGGAAGAAGCTGGCCGCAAAGTACGCTGAGAAGCGTGCGGCTCTGAAGAAGATCGTGTCCTCGGTGGACGCGAGCTACGACGAGAAGATCGAGGCTGCGACCAAGCTGGCCAAGCTGCCGCGCGATTCGTCGCCGTGCCGCCACCGCAACCGCTGCGAGCTGTCGGGTCGTCCGCGTGGCGTGTACAGCAAGTTCGGCCTCGGCCGCAACAAGCTGCGCGAAGCCACCATGCGTGGCGACGTGCCGGGCCTGCGCAAGGCCAGCTGGTAACTCCCCACCGGCCGGGCCGCAGGGTCCGGCCGGCGGACTTCCCGCCGGGTGCGGGAAGCGATTCAAAAAGTCCGACGCCAGTCGGACTTTTTGTCGTATAATCCCGCCCTTGCCCGTCCTGGGAACGGGGCGGGACACGCGACACAGGGCCCCGGCCCATTCCGGGAAAACTCGAGATTTTCGCGAAAGCGGATATCGGTGCACTCAGAGGTAGACACATGAGCATGACTGATCCCATCGCCGACCTGCTGGTCCGCATCAAGAATGCGGCCGCGGTGGGCAAGCAGACGGTGAAGGCGCCGTCGTCCAAGATCAAGGTGGCGATCGCCCAGGTCCTGAAGGACGAGGGCTACATCACCGACCTGCGCGTCAACGCGCTGGAAAACAACAAGGCCGAGCTGGAAATCGTCCTGAAGTACTACGAGGGCAAGCCGGTCATCGCGACCCTGAAGCGCTATTCGCGTTCGGGCCTGCGCCAGTACCGCGGCAAGAGCGAACTGCCGAAGGTCCTCAACGGCCTCGGCGTCGCCATCATTTCCACTTCCAAGGGCATCATGACCGATGCGCAGGCGCGCCAGCAGGGCGTCGGCGGTGAAGTCCTGTGCTTCGTGGCCTAAGCGAGAAGGAGTAGACCATGTCCCGCGTAGCCAAGAAGCCGATCAACCTGCCCAAGGGCGTTGAACTGAACATCCAGCCGGAATCCGTGAGCGTGAAGGGCCCGAAGGGCGCCCTGTCGCTGAACAAGGCCGCCGGCGTCGAAATCACCCTGGACAACGGCGTTGCCACGCTGAACCCGAAGGACGATACCTTCGCGGCGCTGACCGGCACCGTCCGCTCGCTGCTGGCCAACATGGTCCATGGCGTGTCCGAAGGCTTCGAGAAGAAGCTGGAGCTGGTGGGCGTGGGTTACCGCGCCGCCATGCAGGGCAAGGACCTGAACCTGTCGCTGGGCTTCTCGCACCCGGTGGTGTTCGTGGCGCCGGAAGGCATCACCCTGTCGACCCCGTCGCAGACGGAAGTCGTCGTGCAGGGCGCCGACAAGCAGGTGGTCGGCGAAGTCGCCGCCAAGATCCGCGGCTACCGTCCGCCGGAGCCCTACAAGGGCAAGGGTGTGAAGTACGTCGGTGAGAACATCATTCGCAAGGAAGCCAAGAAGGCGTAATGCGGATCCCCGACAGACGTCCGCCGCCTGCGTGCGGACGTCCCGGGGCAAGCAAGCCTTCAGCTTTCGAGGATAAAGACCATGAACAAGAACATCGCCCGCCTGCGCCGCGCCAAGTCGACCCGTTCGCACATCCGCACCCTGGGCGTTCCGCGCCTGTCGGTGCTGCGTACCGGCCAGCACCTGTACGCGCAGGTTTTCACCGCCGACGGCTCCAAGGTCCTGGCCTCGGCCAGCACCACCCAGGCCGACGTCAAGGATGGCCTGAAGAACGGCAAGAACGCCGACGCCGCCGCCAAGGTCGGCCGCATCGTCGCCGAGCGTGCCAAGGCCGCCGGCGTCGAGAAGGTCGCGTTCGACCGCTCCGGCTACCGCTACCACGGCCGCATCAAGGCCCTGGCGGATGCCGCGCGCGAGGCCGGCCTGCAGTTCTAAGGGATCAGGGCAGGGGGCTCCGGGCCTCCTGTCCGCCTGCTCGCCCGCCTGAGTGAGGCGGGGCGGCGCCGCTCTTCTGCAGCGGCCCACCGGAACGACGCGTCATTCCACAACCATAAGCGGCCCCGAGCCGTACATATCCAGACAACCAAGGAATCAACATGGCAGAAGAGCGTCAGCCGCGGGGTCGCGATCGCGACCGCAACCGCGAAGAAAAGATCGACGACGGCATGATCGAGAAGCTGGTCGCGGTCAACCGCGTCAGCAAGACCGTCAAGGGCGGCCGCCAGTTCACCTTCACCGCGCTGACCGTGGTCGGCGACGGCGAAGGCCGCGTCGGCTTCGGCTACGGCAAGGCCCGCGAAGTGCCGGTCGCCATCCAGAAGTCGATGGAGCAGGCCCGCAAGAACCTGGTCAGCGTGGACCTGCACAACGGCACCCTGTGGCACACCGTCAAGGACGGCCACGGCGCGGCCCGCGTGTTCATGCAGCCGGCGTCGGAAGGTACCGGTGTCATCGCCGGTGGCGCCATGCGCGCCGTGCTGGAAGCCGTCGGCGTGAAGGACGTGCTGGCCAAGGCCACCGGTTCGCGCAATCCGATCAACCTGGTGCGCGCCACCGTGAAGGGCCTGGCGGGCATGCAGTCGCCGGCACGCATCGCGGCCAAGCGCGGCAAGTCGGTGGAGGAACTCAACCATGGCTAATGAGTCCAACAAGACCGTAAAGGTGCGCCTGGTGCGCGGCCTGCGTGGAACCCAGTCGCGCCACCGCCTGTCGGTGCGGGCCCTGGGCCTGAACAAGCTCAACGATGTGCGTGAACTGAAGGACAGCCCGCAGGTGCGGGGTCTGATCAACACTGTTCACTACCTCGTCAAGGTTGAGGAGTAATCGATCATGACTCTGCGTCTCAATGAACTGAGCCCGGCACCGGGCGCCCGTACCGAGCGCACCCGCGTCGGTCGCGGCATCGGCTCGGGCCTGGGCAAGACCGCCGGCCGCGGCCACAAGGGTTCGTTCGCCCGCAAGGGTGGCGGCAAGATCAAGGCCGGCTTCGAAGGCGGCCAGACCCCGATGCAGCGCCGTCTGCCGAAGATCGGCTTCCGCTCGCGGATCGCCAAGGACACCGCCGAAGTGCTGTCCTACCACCTGGAGCGCCTGGAAGCGGGCGAGATCGATTTCGCGGCCCTGCGTGCGGCGAAGCTGGTCCCCTCGACGGCCAAGAAGGCCAAGATCGTCCTCAAGGGCGAGCTGACCAAGGCGTTCACCCTGAAGGGTGTTGCGGCGACCGCCGGCGCGAAGGCCGCGATCGAAGCTGCCGGCGGCAGCGTACAGGAGTAACGGAAACATGGCGCAAGCTGGCATCGGTAACCTCGCGGGCGGAATGGGCAAGTTCACCGAACTTCGCCAGCGTCTTCTGTTCGTACTCGGGGCATTGCTCGTCTACCGCATCGGCTGCTACGTGCCGGTGCCGGGCGTCAATCCCGATGCCATGCTTGCGCTGATGCAGGCGCAGGGCGGCGGAATCGTGGACATGTTCAACATGTTCTCGGGCGGCGCCCTGCACCGTTTCAGCATCTTCGCGCTGAACGTGATGCCGTACATCTCGGCCTCGATCGTGATGCAGCTGGCGGTGCACATCTTCCCGGCCCTGAAGGCCATGCAGAAGGAAGGCGAGTCCGGCCGGCGCAAGATCACCCAGTACTCGCGCATCGGCGCGGTGCTGCTGGCGATCGTGCAGGGCGGCAGCATCGCGCTGGCGCTGCAGAACCAGCTGTCCCCGGGCGGCGCGGCGGTGGTCTACAACCCCGGCGTGGCGTTCGTCTTCACCGCCGTGGTGGCGCTGACGGCCGGTACCATCTTCCTGATGTGGGTCGGTGAGCAGGTCACCGAGCGCGGCATCGGCAACGGCGTTTCGCTGATCATCTTCGCCGGCATCGTCGCCGGTCTCCCGGCCGCGGTGATCAGCACCCTGGGTGCCTACCGTGACGGCAACATGAGCTTCATCTCGCTGCTGCTGATCGTCATCGTGGTCCTGGCGTTCACCTATTTCGTGGTGTTCGTGGAGCGCGGCCAGCGCCGCATCACCGTGAACTACGCACGGCGCCAGGGCGGCCGCAACGCCTACATGAACCAGACCTCGTTCCTGCCGCTGAAGCTGAACATGGCCGGCGTGATCCCGGCAATCTTCGCCTCCAGCATCCTCGCCTTCCCGGCGACGCTGGCGATGTGGTCGGGTCAGGCCAGCTCGGCCACCTGGCTGCAGCGCGTGGCCAACGCGCTCGGCCCGGGCGAGCCGCTGCACATGATCGTGTTCGCGGCGCTGATCAGCGGTTTCGCGTTCTTCTACACCGCGCTGGTGTTCAATTCGCAGGAAACCGCCGACAACCTGAAGAAGTCGGGTGCGCTGATCCCGGGCATCCGTCCGGGCAAGGCGACCGCCGAGTACATCGACGGCGTGCTGACCCGCCTGACTGCGGCCGGCTCGGCGTACCTGGTGATCGTCTGCCTGCTGCCGGAACTGATGCGCACGCAGCTGAACGCCTCGTTCTACTTCGGCGGCACCTCGCTGCTGATCGTGGTGGTGGTGGTGATGGACTTCATCGCCCAGGTGCAGGCGCACCTGATGTCGCACCAGTACGAGAGCCTGTTGAAGAAGGCGAACCTGAAGGGCGGCAACCGCGGTGGTTTTGCGCGCGGTTGAGCTTGCCGTTATACTTTCCGCTTCATAGCGCGAAGGCCGCCCCGGTTCCCGGGGACGGCCTTCAAAACAGAAGGGCGGTCCCCGCAGCGGTCTCGGGTGGGGGTGTGATGTGGTTGTTCCGCGCAGGAGTAGCGCGGGCGGCCCGGGGAATCCTCTCCCCCGGCCAGGCACATCCGGCGCCGGAGCATGGGCACACTCCCCATGCCGGGCACATGGAACCTCGTGTTCCACGGGCTTACGCACGAACCGAGACCTTTGCTAGAATCGCTAGTTCACTTTTTTGATCCATCCTGCCGGAACGGCGCGCCGCGCGGTGCGCATTCGGCCATCACTCAGCTGGAGAACCGCGTCATGGCGCGTATTGCAGGCGTCAACCTGCCAGCCCAGAAGCATGTCTGGGTCGGGTTGCAAAGCATCTACGGCATCGGCCGTACCCGCTCGAAGAAGGTCTGCGAAGCCGCAGGCGTTACTTCCACCACCAAGATCCGCGACCTGTCGGAGCCGGAAGTTGACCGTCTGCGCGCCGAAGTCGGCAAGTACATCGTCGAAGGCGACCTGCGCCGCGAGATCGGCATCGCCATCAAGCGCCTGATGGACCTGGGCTGCTACCGCGGCCTGCGTCACCGTCGCGGCCTGCCGCTGCGTGGCCAGCGTACCAAGACCAATGCCCGTACCCGCAAGGGTCCGCGCAAGGCTCTGAAGAAGTAAGGGACCCTAGAAAATGGCTAAGCCCGCAGCTGCTAAGACCAAGAAGAAGATCAAGCGCGTCATCACCGATGGCGTCGCCCATGTCCATGCTTCTTTCAACAACACCATCGTGACCATCACCGACCGCCAGGGCAATGCACTGTCCTGGGCGACCTCCGGTGGTGCCGGCTTCCGCGGTTCGCGCAAGTCGACTCCGTTCGCCGCGCAGGTCGCCGCCGAGAAGGCCGGCAAGGCCGCGCTGGATTACGGCGTGAAGTCGCTGGAAGTCCGTATCAAGGGTCCGGGTCCGGGCCGTGAGTCGGCCGTGCGTTCGCTGAACAACGTCGGCTACAAGATCACCAACATCATCGACGTGACGCCGATCCCGCACAACGGGTGCCGTCCGCCGAAGAAGCGTCGCGTCTAAAGGAGCGATAAGAAATGGCTCGTTATATCGGTCCTACCTGTAAGCTCGCCCGTCGCGAAGGCGCCGACCTGTTGCTGAAGAGCCCCGCGCGTGCGCTGGACTCCAAGTGCAAGCTGGAGCAGAAGCCCGGCCAGCACGGCGCCACCGCCCGCAAGGGCAAGCTGTCCGACTACGCCACCCAGCTGCGCGAGAAGCAGAAGGTCAAGCGCATCTACGGCCTGCTGGAGCGCCAGTTCCGCAACTACTACAAGAAAGCGTCGACCAAGAAGGGCAACACCGGCGAGAACCTGCTTCAGCTGCTGGAAACCCGCCTGGACAACGTCGTCTACCGCATGGGCTTCGCCGTGACCCGCCCGGCCGCGCGCCAGCTGGTCTCGCACCGTGGCGTCACGGTCAACGGCAAGTCGGTCAACCTGGCCTCGTACCAGGTCAAGGCCGGGGACGCGATCGCCCTGTCGGAGAAGGCCCAGAAGCAGCTGCGCGTGCAGGAAGCTCTGACCATCGCCGAGCAGCATGACCTGAGCCCGTCGTGGGTCGAGGTCGATTCGAAGAAGTTCAGCGGCGTCTTCAAGGCCATCCCGGATCGTGCCGATCTGCCGGCAGACATCAACGAAGCGCTGATCGTCGAGCTGTATTCGAAGTAATTCACATTGGAGAATTCCTGGCGACGGCCAGGAATTCACTAGGAGAACCCGCAACATGACGGTTACCGCCAACCAGGTTCTGCGTCCTCGCGGCCCGCAGATCGAACGCCTCACCGACACCCGCGCCAAGGTCGTGATCGAGCCTTTGGAGCGGGGTTACGGGCATACGCTGGGCAACGCCCTGCGTCGCGTGCTGCTGTCGTCCATCCCGGGCTTCGCCATCACGGAAGTTGAAATCGACGGCGTGCTGCACGAATACACCACGTTCGAGGGGCTGCAGGAGGACGTGCTGGAAGTCCTGCTCAACCTGAAGGATGTGGCCATCCGCATGCATTCCGGCGACAGCGCCACCCTGTCCCTGTCCAAGCAGGGTCCGGGCGTGGTGACCGCTGCCGACATCAAGGTCGACCACAATGTCGAGGTCCTCAACGGGGAGCAGGTGATCTGCAACCTGACCAAGGACACGGCGATCAACATGCGCCTGAAGGTCGAGCGTGGCTTCGGCTACCAGCCGGCCGCCTCGCGCCGCCGTCCGGACGAAGAAACCCGCGCCATCGGCCGCCTGGTCCTGGATGCCTCGTTCTCGCCGGTCCGCCGGGTCGCCTACGCCGTGGAAGCGGCGCGCGTCGAGCAGCGCACCGACCTGGACAAGCTGGTCATCGACATCGAGACCAACGGCACGATCGACGCCGAGGAAGCCGTCCGCACCGCGGCCGACATCCTCAGCGACCAGCTGTCGGTGTTCGGCGACTTCACCCACCGCGACCGTGGTGCGGCCAAGCCGGCCAACAACGGCGTGGACCCGGTGCTGCTGCGTCCGATCGACGACCTGGAACTGACCGTCCGCTCGGCCAACTGCCTGAAGGCCGAGAGCATCTACTACATCGGCGATCTGATCCAGAAGACCGAAGTGGAACTGCTCAAGACCCCGAACCTCGGCAAGAAGTCGCTGACCGAGATCAAGGAAGTGCTGGCCCAGCGTGGCCTGTCGCTTGGCATGAAGCTGGAGAACTGGCCGCCGGCCGGCGTTGCCGCCCACGGCATGCTGGGCTGACACCGGCCGGGCCTGGAGGCTCCACCGCCTGCGGTGGAGCCTCAGGCGATTGCAGGGTCGGGCGATGCCCGACAGTTGTAACCGCGCGTCGAGCACGGCTCGGCGCCGCGGATTGCCACGACGGACCCCAGGTCCGCGGGCAGGTCGTCCAGGAGGGGCGGCCGGGACCATCCGCAGTCCATGCAGCAACGCCAGGAAGGCGACAACGACGTTCAACGCTCCACCATTCAACTTCAAGGACTCCATCCCATGCGCCACCAGAAATCCGGCCGCAAGTTCAGCCGCACCAGCGCCCACCGCGAAGCGATGTTCAAGAACATGGCCGCCTCGCTGTTCAAGCACGAGCTGATCAAGACCACCCTGCCGAAGGCCAAGGAACTGCGCCGCGTCGCCGAGCCGCTGATCACCCTGGCCAAGGTCGACTCCGTCGCCAACCGCCGCCTGGCGTTCGCGCGCCTGCGCGACAAGGAAGCCGTCGGCAACCTGTTCACCATCCTCGGCCCGCGTTATGCCGTCCGTCCGGGCGGTTACCTGCGCCTGCTGAAGTGCGGTTTCCGCGCCGGTGACAATGCGCCGATGGCCTATGTCGAACTGGTCGACCGCCCGGCCGTGGTTGCCGAGGAAGTCGCCGAGTAATCGGCCACCTCCGCTCCGCGATGCGGCAAGCAGAAGCCCGGCCCTGGCCGGGCTTCGTGCTTATGCGCGTTGGTCATGGCGGGTCTGCTGCTTAGCAGCGGCGGGCCTGTTACGCTTGCAGGCTCACTGGGTCGGAATGACGTGATGAACCCTCTGCGTTGGACTTTCCGCGCGCAGTTCCTGCTGGGCTTCCTGGCCTGTGCGGGGCTGTTGGCGTTCGCGATCTACATGCAGCTGCAGATGGGGCTGGAGCCCTGTCCGCTGTGCATCTTCCAGCGCATCGCGTTCGCTGCGCTGGGGCTGTTGTTCCTGCTGGGTGCGCTGCATGGCCCATCCTCGCGCGCGGGCCGCGGCCTGCACGGCACGCTGGCCTTCATCGCGGCGGCGGTCGGTGCCGGCATCGCCGCACGGCATGTCTATGTCCAGCTGCTGCCGAAAGACCTGGGCAGCAGCTGCGGCCCCCCGCTGAGCTTCCTCAGCCAGACCATGGGGCCGTTCGAAGTGTTCCGCACGGTCCTCACCGGTACTGCGGACTGCGGCAACATCGACTGGGTCTTCCTGGGCCTGAGCATGCCGATGTGGAGCCTGGTGTGGTTCGTCCTGCTGGCCGCCTGGGCGCTGTTCGCCGGGCTGCGCGCGCGCAAGACGCGGCTGTTCTGAGTCCCCCCGTATCTCCTTGCACCAAACGGTAACCGCATGAACCTGTCTCCGTCGTTGTCCCCGGCCGCCTCCCCATCGCACTGGGCGCCGGACAGCTGGCGTGGGCGGCCGGCGCTGCAGATGCCGAGCTATCCCGATGCGCAGGCGCTCGAGGCGGCACTGGCGCAGCTGCGGCAGCTGCCGCCGCTGGTGACCTCCTGGGAAATCCTGGCGCTGAAGCAGCAGCTGGCCGAGGCCCAGGAAGGACGCCGCTTCCTGCTGCAGGGCGGGGACTGCGCGGAGAACTTCGGCGACTGCGAATCCGCCACCATCTCCAACCGGCTCAAGGTGCTGCTGCAGATGAGCCTGGTGCTGGTGCACGGGCTGCGCCAGCCGGTGATCCGGGTCGGACGCTTCGCGGGGCAGTACGCCAAGCCGCGTTCGGCCGATACCGAGACCCGCGAGGGGCTGACCCTGCCCAGCTACCGGGGCGACGTGATCAACGGCCCGGCCTTCACCGCGGTGGCGCGGGTGCCGGATCCGCAGCGGATGATCACCGCGCATTCGCACTCGGCGTTGACGATGAACTTCGTGCGGGCGCTGATCGATGGCGGTTTCGCCGACCTGCACCATCCCGAATACTGGAACCTGGACTGGATGGGCTGCTCGCCGTTGGCGGCCGAGTACCAGAAGATGGTCGGTGGCATCGGCGATGCGGTGCGGTTCATGGAAACGCTGTCCGGCGCGCAGGTGCACAACCTCAACCGGGTCGACTTCTACACCTCGCACGAGGCGCTGCTGCTGCCCTACGAGCAGGCGCTGACACGCCAGGTGCCGCGCCAGTCCGGCTGGTTCAACCTGAGCACCCATTACCCCTGGATCGGCATGCGCACGGCGGCGCTGGACGGCGCGCACGTGGAATACCTGCGCGGGGTGCGCAATCCGGTCGCGCTCAAGGTCGGGCCGTCGGTGCAGCCGGACCAGCTGCTGCGGTTGATCGACGTGCTCAATCCGGACGACGAGCCGGGGCGCCTGAGCTTCATCCACCGCATGGGGGCGGGGCAGATCGCCGAGAAGCTGCCGCCGCTGCTGGAGGCGGTCAAGCGCGACGGCCGGCGGGTGCTGTGGGTATGCGACGCCATGCACGGGAATACCGAGAGCACCCGCAACGGCTACAAGACCCGCCGCTTCGACAACATCCGCCGCGAAGTGGAGCTGTCCTTCGAGCTGCATGCGGCGGCCGGCACCCGGCTTGGCGGCGTGCACCTGGAGCTGACCGGCGAGGACGTCACCGAGTGCACCGGCGGTGCGCGGGCGTTGACCGAGGTGGACCTGGAGCGGGCCTACCGGTCGACCGTGGATCCGCGCCTGAACTATGAGCAGTCGCTGGAGATCGCGATGGCGATCGTGCGCAAGCAGGGCGGTTGAGCGCAGGCGGCGGACGCTGCTTCTCCCTCGGGAGAAGCTGCCCGGAGGGCGGATGAGGTGCGGACGGCGGCGGTGATGCCCGCTCCGTCAGGACGCCATTTTCCCTTGCCGCACCGCCTCTCCCGGAGGGGGCGGGGCGCGATGCCCCGGGGGTCTACGGCGGCGTCCTGCCGCTGGCGAAGGTCGGTGGCCTGCGCGCGCGGGTGAGCTGTTCATAAGTGTGCCCCAGTTCCAGCAGGCGCGCGTCGCTCCAGGCGCCGCCCATGAACAGCAGCCCCAGCGGCAGTCCGTTGGCATGGCCCATGGGCACGCTCAGGCTCGGGTAGCCTGCGACGGCGGCCGCACCGTAGTTGCCGTCCGGGTAGCCATCGCCGTCGCCGAGGGCGGTAAGCCAGGCCGGGCCGCTGGTTGCAGCCACCAGTGCGTCGAGCCGGTCGGCGCGCAGCGTGGCATCGATGCCTTCCGGCCCGGCCAGGCGGCGCGCATTGGCACGGGCGGCGATGTAGGCCGGATCGTTGAGCGAGCCGCTGTCGCGTGCCTGCTCCAGCAGTTCCTGGCCGAAGAAGGCCAGCTCCCGGGAGGCGTGCGCACGGTTGAAGGCGATCACCGCGTCCAGCGAATCCACCGGTGTGCGCCATTCCCGGAAATAGCGCTCCAGCCCGGCCTTGAATTCATGCAGCAGGACGGTCAGTTCATCGCGGGCCCAGGCGTCCTCGTTGACCAGCCGGGTTTCCACCACGGTCGCGCCGGCCGCGCGCAGGGTGGCCACCGCCTGGTCGAGGACCGGGCGGATGGCAGGGTGGTCCGACAAGGCATTGCGCAGCACGCCGATACGCGCACCGCGCAGGGCATCGCCGTGCAACCGGGCGCCGTAGTCGTAGACCGCGCGCCCCGGGGTCGCCGCGGTGGCCGGGTCGGCTTCGTCGCGGCCGGCCATCGCGCCCAGCAGCAGCGCGGCGTCGGCGACGGTGCGCGCCATCGGTCCGGCGGTGTCCTGGCTGAAGGAGAGGGGGATGATGCCATCGCGGCTGACCAGGCCGACGGTGGGCTTGAAGCCGACGATGCCGTTGACCGCCGCCGGGCAGACGATGCTGCCGTCGGTCTCGGTGCCGACGGCGGCGGCGGCCAGGCTGGCGGCGACGGCCACGGCGCTGCCGGAGCTGGAGCCACAGGGATTGTGGTCCAGTGCATACGGGTTGCGGGTCTGCCCGCCGACCGCACTCCAGCCCGAGGTGGACCGGGGAGAGCGGAAGTTGGCCCATTCGCTCAGGTTGGTTTTGCCCAGGATCACCGCGCCGGCCTGTCGCAGGCGTTGCACCAGGAATGCATCGCGCTCGGGACGGAAGTCCTTCAGCGCCAGCGATCCGGCGGTGTTGTGCATTGGGGTGGCGCCGATGTTGTCCTTGAGCAGGATCGGCATGCCGTGCAGTGGGCCGCGGACGCGTCCCGCGCGCCGTTCGGCATCGCGCTGCGCGGCTTCCCGGCGTGCATCCGGGTTGATCTCCACCACCGACCGCAGGGTCGGGCCAGCGTGGTCGAGCAGGGCGATGCGCCCCAGGTAGGCCTCGGTGAGGGTGGTGCTGTCCAGCTCGCCGGCGGTCATGCGCGCCTGCAGTTCGGCGATGCCGGTTTCCTGGTAGGGGAAGACCGCTTCCGGGGCCGGTGCGGCGGTCTGCTGGCAACCGCTGGCGAAGGAGGCCGCGAGGAGGGGCAGGAGTGCCAAGTGTGCAGGGGTCCGGAAGTACGGCATGCCGGGCAGGCTATCGGGCCGCGACGGGCTTGGCAATCGGCCCCTCAGCGGTGCCCGCTAGGGCAGCGCGCGGGTGCCGCGGCGGCGGCCGAGATCGCGTGCCAGCACCCAGACCACCAGCAGGTTGACCGCGAGCAGCAGCCAGGAGGCCCAGCCGGGATGGCGGACGATGGCGTACACGTCCAGCGGCAGGTAGAGCGCGGCGGAAATGCAGCCCAGCCACGAGGCCCAGGCCCTGGCGCGCCACAGGCCCCAGGCCTCCAGTGCCCGCAGCAGGCCGTAGGCGGACAGGACCACGGCGCCGACATGCACGGTGTCCGGGGTGATCATTCCCAGCAGGGTGGAGAACGCGCCCTGCTCGGGATCGGCACCGATGCGCCGGATCAGCGCATCGATGAGGGTGCGCAGCGGCGCCGGCCCGGACACCTCCAGGCCGGCGGCGGCGAGGAAGGCCAGCAGGGCCTTCCCCGCTTCCAGCAGGGCGATGGCGGCAAGGCCCGGATGCGCGTGCGGATCCGGGTTGTAGGGCTTGCGCGCGTCCACCGCGTCAGGCGCTGCGCGAGGCCCGCTTGCGGTCGTTCTCGGTGAGGTGCTTCTTGCGCAGGCGGATCTCCTTGGGAGTGACCTCGACCAGCTCGTCGTCCTCGATGAAGTCCAGCGCCTGCTCCAGCGAGTACTTGATCGCCGGGGTCAGCTTGATCGCGTCGTCCTTGCCGGAGGCGCGCATGTTGGTCAGCGGCTTGGTCTTGATCGCGTTGACGGTCAGGTCGTTGTCCTTGGAGTGGATGCCGATCAGCTGGCCCTCGTAGACGTTGTCGCCCTCGGCGGCGAACAGGCGTCCGCGTTCTTCCAGCGGGCCCAGCGCATAGGCCGGGGTGGCGCCCGGCGCGTTGGCGATCATGACCCCGTTCGGGCGCTTGGCGATGGCGCCCTGTTCCTTCGGTCCGTAGTGGTCGAACACGTGGAACAGCAGGCCCGAGCCCTGGGTCAGGGTCTTGAACTCGTTCTGGAAGCCGATCAGGCCGCGCGCCGGAATCATGTAGTCCAGGCGCACGCGGCCCTTGCCGTCCGACTCCATGTTCTTCAGCTGGCCCTTGCGGATGCCGAGCTTCTCCATCACGCCGCCCTGGTGGATTTCCTCGATGTCCACCACCAGCTGCTCGACCGGCTCCATCAGCTGGCCGTCGATCTCCTTGATGATGACCTCGGGGCGCGACACGGCCAGCTCGTAGCCCTCGCGGCGCATGGTCTCGATCAGCACCGACAGGTGCAGCTCGCCGCGGCCGGACACCAGGAACTTGTCCGCGTCCTCCAGCTGCTCGACCTTCAGCGCCACGTTGTGCACGGTCTCGCGCTCCAGGCGTTCCTTGAGCTGGCGGCTGGTCAGGAACTTGCCGCCGGACAGGTCCTTGTTGCCGGCGAACGGCGAGTTGTTGACCTGGAAGGTCATGGAGATGGTCGGCTCGTCGACGGTCAGTGCCGGCAGCGCCTCGGGAGCGTCGGGGTGGCAGAGGGTGTCGGAGATGGTCAGCTCCTGGATGCCGGAGATGGCCACGATGTCGCCGGCCTGGGCCTCCTCGACTTCGATCCGCTCCAGGCCCATGAAGCCCAGCACCTGCAGCACCTTGCCCTGGCGCTTCTTGCCTTCGCGGTCGATGACCGTGACCGGCATGTTCTTCTTGAGCTTGCCGCGCTGGATGCGGCCGATGCCGATCACGCCGACGAAGTTGTTGTAGTCCAGCTGGCTGATGCGCATCTGGAACGGGCCCTCCGGATCCACGTCCGGCTGCGGCACGTACTTCATGATCGCGTCGAACAGCGGGGTCATGTCGCCGGAGCGCACCGTGTCCTCCAGGCCCGCATAGCCGTTCAGGCCGGAGGCGTAGACGATCGGGAAGTCGAGCTGCTCGTTGGTGGCGCCGAGCTTGTCGAACAGGTCGAACACCTGGTCGATCACCCATTCCGGGCGGGCGCCGGGGCGGTCGACCTTGTTGACGACCACGATCGGCTTGAAGCCCATCGCGAAGGCCTTCTGGGTGACGAAGCGGGTCTGCGGCATCGGGCCGTCCATCGCGTCCACCAGGATCAGCACCGAGTCGACCATCGACAGCACGCGCTCGACCTCGCCACCGAAGTCGGCGTGTCCGGGGGTGTCGACGATGTTGATGCGGTTGCCGTTCCACTTGATGGCCGTGTTCTTGGCCAGGATGGTGATGCCGCGTTCCTTTTCCTGGTCGTTGCTGTCCATCACGCGCTCGGCCAGCACCGTCCGCTCGGACAGCGTCTCGGAGTTCTTGAGCAGGCAATCGACCAGAGTGGTCTTGCCATGGTCGACGTGGGCGACGATGGCGATGTTGCGGAGATTTTCGATAGACATGCGAAAGACGGCCAGCCGGCGCCGTGGATGGGGAAAAGAAGTCCAAGATTATACCGGCATGCGGCGTATCCGCGAAAAGTACCCGGCCACCGCCGGTCCGGCGGGTATTCAGCCGGCAGCGGGCGGGGTGACGGGGACCGCGATGCCCGGCGGGGGCGGGTGTATCCTATGCCCCCTGCGAAAACCGTCTTCACCCACAAGGATTCCCATGTCCCTGATCGCCAACTTCGACACGTCCCGCGGCCCGATCAAGGTCGAGCTGTTCGCCGACAAGGCACCGCTGACCGTGGCCAATTTCGTCAACCTGGTCCAGCGCGGGTTCTATGACGGCCTGACCTTCCACCGCGTGATCGCCGACTTCATGATCCAGGGCGGCTGCCCGGAGGGCTCCGGCCGTGGCGGCCCGGGCTACCGTTTCGAAGACGAGACCACGAACGGCGTGCCGCATGAGCGCGGTTCGCTGTCGATGGCCAATGCCGGCCCCAACACCAATGGCAGCCAGTTCTTCATCACCCACATCAAGACCGACTGGCTGGACGGCAAGCACACGGTGTTCGGCAAGGTCCTGGAAGGCCAGGACGTGGTCGACTCGGTCAAGCAGGGCGACCTGATCAACGCGATCACCCTGGAAGGCGATGCCGCCGCCGTGCTGGCCGCCCAGGCGGCGCGTGTGGACGAGTGGAACAAGGTGCTCGCCGCCTGACCCGGCGCCGGCCGCCGCCCGGTGGCCGTTCCCGCGCGCCGCGCCGCCCGCGGCCCTGCCTCCGGTGACGTGACGGCAGGGCGCGGCGCCCGGCCTCCCCCTTTCTTAGCAGAGGAAACCCCCATGAAAGCTCCTGTACGTGTTGCCGTGACCGGCGCCGCCGGCAATATCGGTTACGCCCTGCTGTTCCGTATCGCTTCCGGCGAGATGCTGGGCAAGGACCAGCCCGTCGTCCTGCAGCTGCTCGAGATCGACAACGAAAAGGCCCAGGCCGCGCTGAAGGGCGTGGTGATGGAGCTGGAAGACTGCGCGTTCCCGCTGCTGGCCGGCGTGGTGACCACCGCCGATCCGATGGTGGCGTTCAAGGATGCCGACGTGGCCCTGCTGGTCGGCGCCCGTCCGCGCGGTCCGGGCATGGAGCGCAAGGACCTGCTGCTGGAGAACGCCAAGATCTTCACCGTGCAGGGCAAGGCCCTGAACGCCGTGGCCAAGCGCGACGTGAAGGTGCTGGTGGTCGGCAACCCGGCCAACACCAATGCCTACATCGCCATGAAGTCGGCACCGGACCTGGATCCAAAGAACTTCACCGCGATGCTGCGCCTGGACCACAACCGCGCGCTGAGCCAGCTGGCCGCCAAGACCGGCAAGAGCGTGGACAGCTTCGAGCAGTTCACCGTGTGGGGCAACCACAGCCCGACCATGTACCCGGACTACCGCTTCGCCAGCACCGGCGGTGCCAAGGTGGCCGAGCTGATCAACGACCAGGAGTGGAACGCCAACACCTTCATCCCGACCGTCGGCAAGCGGGGCGCGGCCATCATCGCCGCCCGCGGGCTGTCGTCGGCGGCGTCGGCCGCCAATGCCGCCATCGACCATGTCCATGACTGGGTGCTGGGCAGCAAGGGCAAGTGGGTGACCATGGGCGTGCCGTCCGACGGCTCGTACGGCATCCCCGAGGGCGTGGTGTTCGGCTTCCCGGTGACCACCGAGAACGGCAGCTACACCATCGTCAAGGACCTGCCGATCGACGACTTCTCGCAGAAGTACATCGACATCACCCTCGGCGAGCTGGAAGAAGAGCGCGCCGGCGTGGCCGACCTGCTGTAACCGCCCCGGCCTACGATGGAGCGATGAACGGGGAAGCCTTGGCTTCCCCGTTTTTTGTGATGCGGCGGCCGGCTCCGCCGGAGCATCGCCGGGGGGCACGGATGGAGCGGGGAATGACAGAGGAAGCGATCACGCTGCACTACATCGACGCGGCGCTGCTGGTCGTGGAGAAGGCCGCCGGCCTGCTGTCCGTGCCGGGGCGCCTGCCGGAAAACCGGGACTGCCTGGTGACGCGGCTGCAGGCGCTGTACCCCGGCGCGCTGACCGTACACCGGCTGGACCAGGTCACCTCGGGCCTGATGCTGTACGCCCGTGGCGCGCCGGCACAGGCCGCACTGTCGGCGCAGTTCCGCGAGCGCGGCGTGCACAAGCGCTACGAGGCGGTGGTGGAGGGGCTGCTCGAGGCCGATGCGGGCGAGATCGACCTGCCGCTGATCTGCGACTGGCCCAACCGCCCGCGGCAGCGGGTGGATGCGGTGCACGGCAAGCCGTCATTGACCCGCTGGCGCGTGCGTGAGCGGGATGCCGCGGGCCTGCGCACGCGGGTGGCGCTGGAGCCGGTCACCGGCCGCAGCCACCAGCTGCGGGTACACCTGGCCAGCCTGGGGCATCCGATCGTCGGCGATGTCTTCTATGGCGCGCAGGCGTCGTCGCGGGTGCACCTGCACGCCTGCGAGCTGGGGTTCGCGCATCCGGCAACCGGCGCGCCCCTGCGGTTCCGCTCGCCCGCGCCCTTCTGAGCACGGGCGGGGCCGGGTCAACCGGTCAGCCGCCGGTACCGGGCGGTGCGCGGTGGTCCGGGTCGACATCGCCGTCGAGCGTCCACACCACGTCCTTGCCGGCGGCATCGCGGCTCAGCGCGAAACGGGCCGGACGGTCGGTGTCGATGCGGCCGTCCTCGCCCGCCGCCGCCGGCAGCGGGACCAGGTACAGCCCCTGCGCATCGATCACGCGGCGGGCCCGGACCGCGCCGAGGTCGCCGATGTCGCTGATGCGTCCACCGCGTTCGGCCAGCGCATGCTTGAAATTGACCAGGACATCGGCGCGCGCGGTGGCGGTGCCGGGATTGGCCAGGGTCGCTCCCCGCACCAGCAGGTCCGGCCACACCTTGCCGTTCTCCGGAAGGTCGGCGTACAGCGCCCGCGGCGCCTGTGCATGGCTGCCGTCGGCGATGCTCTGCAAGCCCACCAGCAGGGCCAGGAAGTTGAGCTGGCGCAGGCGCTGCTTTTCCGGGTCGCCTTCGATGCCGCCGGATTCGATCAGCACCGTACTGGTGCCCCAGCGGGTCATCAGGTCGCCGAAGGCGCGCGGATTGAACTGGTCGTCCCACTTGGCGATGTGGCCGCCGATGCGCGGCTCCATCGCCGCGCGGATCAGTGCGGCCACGCCGTAGGCACGGCCGCGCACCTCGTTGACGTCGTTGTCCTCGTTGAACGGCGGTGCCAGCAAGGCCATCGCCGCCCCCTTGTCCGAGGCGCCGGCGCGGTAACCGGGGCGCTGGTCATGCAGGTTGAAGCCGAACGGGGGCTGCAGGCGGTCGCGCAGCGCCTTGAGGGCCCGGGCTTCGGGCGAGGCCAGCGCGGCGGCATCGCGGTTGATGTCGATGCCCTGGGCGTTGCGGCGCTGGAAGCGGGCGGCACCGTCGGGATTGAGGATCGGGACGACATGCAGGGTGGTCTCGCGGTGCAGCTGCTGCACCAGCGGATGCCGCGGGTTCTCGCCCAGGAAGCGGAAAAGGTCGGCAAGCGCCATCGTCGCCGTGCTTTCGTCGCCGTGCATCTGCGACCACAGCAGCACGCGGGTCGGGCCCTCGCCCCAGCGCACATGGCGCAGGGGCCGGCCTTCGGCGCTCTGTGCGATCTGTTCCACCGTGAAACCGCGATCGGTTGTCAGGAGCGGCAGTGCGATGGACCACCAGTCCTCGGCGGTGAACACCCGCGATTCGATGCCGGATACACGGTGATGCCGGTCGTAGCCGGCTTCGACATCGGCCAGCCAGGCCGGGGGGGCGGGCAGGGTCATCGCATTCTCGGAAGCCTGGGGCGCGGCCGGTGCGGGGGCTGCGGAAAGGGCGGCAGCGGGGATCGTCAAGGCGGTCAACAGGGCAAGGCGGCGCATGGTCACTCGGCACAGCGGATGAACAAGGAGGGTCGGCCAGCACCGGAGCCGTGTCAACGTGCCGGCCGCGGGACATCCGTGCCCGTGCCCGCGCGGGAAGGCGGGGCCGCGGAGTGTGCTCCGGCCCGTGCAGGAAAGGCGGTGTGCGATGGGACGTGGCAGCGCGGGTGCCGGCAGCGGTACCCGTGCTGCCGGGCCGGGAGAGACGTGGAGCCGTCGGGCCGGAAACGCGAAGGGCCGCCGGCATCGGCGCCGGCGGCCCCCAAGGACGTACCGACCGGGGCGGGGAGGTCAGTCCAGGCCTTCGGCCTTGAGCGCCGCCTTGACGGCCGGGTCGGCCTGCATCTGCTGTTCGAAGCGGTCCAGCGCGGTCATGCCGGCCAGGTCGAGCTTCAGTCCGCGGGCCCAGCGCAGGGTCACATAGGCATAGGCGTCGGCGATCGAGGCGCGCGGCGTGCCGCCCAGCCAGTCGGCCTGCGCCAGGCGGTCATCGAGGCGCTGGTACAGCGCCTGGAGCTTGTCGCGCGAATTCTGCTGGCTGCGCGCGATGGCGGCCTCGTCCTCCAGGTACTTGGTTGCCCCGAACAGCGGGTAGTACACCGGGTGCAGGTCGGCATTGACGAAGGACAGCCAGCGGTTGACCTCGGCACGGGTGCGCGGGTCGCTGCCGCCGTCCAGCCCGGCGCCGGGCGCCTTGTCGCAGATGTAGTGCAGGATCGCCGCGTTCTGGGTCAGTACCCAGCCGTCGTCCTCGAGCACCGGCACCGCGCCGGAGGGATTCATCGCCAGGAAGGCGGGCGACTTCATGGTCGCGCGGTCCACGATCTCCAGCTGGAACGGCAGGCCGGACCAGAGCAGCGCGATGTGGTCGGCCAGGGAGCAGGCGCCGGGCTTGGTGTAGAGCTTCATCGGGTACCTCACGGGAGAATGGCTCCCGCATTATGGCCGCTGCCGTGTGCCCCGGTGCGTGCACCGCGCCGGAAGCGAGACGGCCGGTTCAGGAGGTCCGCGGCTTGAGCGACTGCACCCGGTAGAAGGTATGTCCGCCGATGGTCGCCACCTGGTAGGCGTTGCGCCAGCTCGGGCTGGCGATGGCATGGGCGGCGAAGTGGCTGGCGCCGGGGACGATCTCCTGGCGCTGCCCGGCCGGCAGGGCCCAGTTGCGCTCGGCGGCGAAGGCCACGTCCACGGCCTCGGCCCATGCATCGTTGTTGCGCAGGCGCGTTTCCGGCGCCACCAGGGTGGGGGCGAACTGCTTGCGCGCGGTCACGACCTGGCACATGGAGTCGCCCCACAGGCCGCTGTCGAGGCGCCGCAGGGCGACTTCGGCCACGGCCTGCTGGCCGCGCAGGGTCTGGTCGCGGGCTTCGAGGTAGACGGTCGTGCTCAGGCACAACGAATCGGCGGCCGGCTGCGGCAACAACTGCGACAGCCAGAAAATCCAGGCCAGTTTCATGGTTCTCCTTGCTCCGTTTTGGCCGCAGCCTGCCGGTTCCCTCCTGCTGGAGCCTGGAACCGGGCGACGGGGGCTTGGCGTCATGGGGAGGCGGCGCTGGGATCGGGGCCGCCCCGTGGGCGGTCTCTCGATCAGGATCGGAGCGGCCGCGCCGCGCTCACCGGGTCTGGGGGGTGAGCGGAAAGTGGGGCGCAAGGTAGGGGGGCAATCCGAAACTCATCCTGAATGCGGAATCTTGACATTCAGCTTCGTTGCCGGGCGGCGGACCCCGGCGCTCGGGGTCACAGGGCCGCGGCGAGCCGGCTGCCCTGGTCGATGGCGCGCCGCGCATCCAGCTCCGCGGCGACGTCGGCACCGCCGATCACGTGCACTTCGCGGCCGGCGGCGCGCAACGCGTCGGCCAGGCTGCGCTCCGGCTCCTGGCCGGCGCAGACCACCACGGTGCCGACTTCCAGCAGCTGCTCCCGGCCCTCGACCCGGATGCGCAGGCCGTGGTCGTCCACCCCCAGGTATTCCACTCCGCCCAGCATCTGCACGCCCTTGGCCCTGAGCGTGGCGCGGTGGATCCAGCCGGTGGTCTTGCCCAGCCGGGCGCCGGGCCTGCCCGGGCTGCGCTGCAGCAGCCAGACCTTGCGGGCCGGTGGTTCGGGGCGGGCGTCGGCCAACGCGCCGCGGCTCTCGAAGCGGGCATCCACCCCCCACTCGGCCATCCAGCGCGCGCTGTCCAGCGCCGGTGACGGGCCGGCATGCACCAGGAATTCGCCGACATCGAAGCCGATGCCGCCGGCGCCGATGACGGCAACCGTATCGGCGGCCTCGACCCGGCCCAGCAGCAGGTCCAGGTAGCCGACCACCATCGGGTGATCGGCCCCGGGGAAGGCGGCCTTGCGCGGGGTGATGCCGGTGGCCACCACCACCTCGTCGAACTCCGTCAGCGCGGTCGCGTCGATGCGGGTGCCCAGGCGCAGCTCGACGCCGGTATCGGCCAGGCGGTGGCGGAAATAGCGCAGGGTCTCGTGGAACTCTTCTTTGCCCGGGATGCGCTTGGCGACATTGAACTGGCCGCCGACCTCGCGGGCCGCATCGAACAGGGTGACCCGGTGCCCGCGCTCGGCGGCCACCGTGGCGCAGGCCAGGCCGGCCGGACCCGCGCCGACCACCGCCACGCGCTTGCGGGCGGCGGCGGGACGGTAGACCAGTTCGGTCTCGTGCGCGGCCCGCGGGTTGACCAGGCAGGTGGCGCGCTGGTTGACGAAAATGCGGTCCAGGCAGGCCTGGTTGCAGGCGATGCAGGTGTTGATCGCGTCCGGCCTGCCGGCACGGGCCTTGGCCGGCCACTGCGGGTCGGCCAGCAGCGGGCGTGCCAGCGACACCATGTCGGCCTGGCCGTCGGCCAGCACCCGTTCGGCCACGTCGGGCATGTTGATGCGGTTGACCGCGATCACCGGCACGCCCACGTGCGGGCGCAGCTTGGCGGTGACCCCGGCGAAGGCCGCGCGCGGGACCGAGGTGGCGATGGTCGGTACGCGCGCCTCGTGCCAGCCGATGCCGGAGTTGATCAGGGTCGCGCCGGCGGCTTCGATGGCCCGGGCCTGCTGGAGGATCTCCTCCCAGTTGCTGCCGTCTTCCACCAGGTCCAGCAACGACAACCGGTAGATGAGGATGAAGTCCGGTCCGCAGGCTTCGCGGATGCGGCGTACGATCTCCACGGCGAAGCGCATGCGCCGGGCGGCGTCGCCGCCCCAGGCGTCCTCGCGCCGGTTGGTGCGCGGGGCGATGAATTCATTGATCAGGTAGCCTTCCGAGCCCATCACCTCGACGCCGTCGTAGCCGGCGTCGCGGGCCAGCCTGGCGGCGCGGGCATAGTCCGCGATATGGCGTTCGACCCCGCGTGCCGACAGCGCGCGCGGCGTGAAGCGGTTGATCGGTGCCTTGAGCCGCGACGGCGCCACCTGCAGCGGGTGGTAGCCGTAGCGGCCGGCATGCAGCAGCTGCAGGCAGATCTTGGCGCCGTGGCCGTGCACGGCGCGGGTCACCTGGCGGTGCCGGCTCACTTCCCACGGGCGCGACAGCTTGCTGCCGAACGGGGCCAGCCAGCCGACGACATTCGGCGCGAAGCCGCCGGTGACCAGCAGCGCCGCACCGCCTTCGGCGCGTTCGGCGAAGTAGGCGGCCAGCTTGGGGAAGTCGCGAGCGCGGTCTTCCAACCCGGTATGCATCGAGCCCATCAGGATGCGGTTGCGCAGCTGGGTGAAACCCAGGTCCAGGGGGGCGAAGAGGTGCGGGTAGGGCGTGTCGTTGGCGGGCGTCATGCTGGATACGCTTGCGTACGGATTGCCCCAGCCTGCCGTGAATCGTGCGCGGCGGCAAGTCCGCGCGCACGGTCAGTCGGGCGCGGGTCCGGCCGTGGGCAGCGCCTGGGCGGGCCGGTGGTCGAACAGGGGCAGGGTGATCCCGCACAGGGGGCCGATCAGCAGGGCGAAGGCCACGGTGCCCGGCCCGAGGTTGCCGCCGAGCCACCAGCCGACCGCCAGTGCGCTGGCCTCGATCAGCGTGCGCGCCTTCCAGACCGGCCACCCCAGCCGCGCGTGCAGCCCGGTCATCAGACCATCGCGCGGTCCCGGCCCCAAACGCGCACCTATATAGAGGCCGGTGGCGACGGCCATCAACGCCAGGCCGCCGGCGAACAGCAGCGACTGCCATGCCAAGCCCTGCACGGCGGGAAGGACGTGCAGCCCGAGCTGCGCGCTGGGACCGATCAGCAGGACGTTCAGCACCGTGCCGGCGCCCGGCCGCTGCCGCAGCGGCCACCACATCAGCAGGACCGCGACCCCGACCAGGTTGGTCACCAGGCCGAAACCCCAGCCGCTGCGCAGCGAGATGCCCTGTGCGAGCACATCCCAGGGGGCGATGCCGATGCCGGCACGGATCATCAGCGCCGACGCGATCCCGAACAGGAACAGGCCGAGCAGCAGTTGCAGCAGGCGTAGGGCGAGGGCGCGGCGGGGCATCGGCGGCAGGACCGGTCGGCAGGAGCGGGGCGCAACGGTATCAGGCCGGGGCCGCGCCGGGGGAGCCGCCGCAGCGGCCGCGCCATGGCCGGAAGGCGGACCTCAGTCCCAGCCTTCCAGCACCTGCTTGCCGATGCTGCGGCCGGATTCGGCGAGCCGGTGCGCATCGCGCAGGTTCGCCGCGTTGATCGGGCCGCTGCGCGCGGTCAGCGTGGTGCGCAGCTCGCCGGCGTCGATCAGGCTGGAAGCGCGGGTCAGGATGCGGTGCTGCTCGATCATGTCATCGGTGCGGAAGCGCGCCCGCGCGAACATGAACTCCCAGTGGATGCCGATGCACTTGGCCTTGTAGGGGTCGCCGATGCGCAGCTCGCCCGCCGGTTCGACGACCAGGCCGACATGCCCCTGCGGTGCCAGCAGCTCGCCGAGCGGTTGCCAGTAGCGGTCGGTATCGGCGAGGTTGAGGGCCGCGTCCACTTGCCCGATGCCGAGGGCCTGCAACTGCGGCGCCAGCGGCTGGCGGTGGTCGATCACCTGCTCGGCGCCCATCTGCCGGCACCACGCGCGTGTCGCCTCGCGCGACGCCGTGGCCACCACGGTGAAGCCGGCATGGCGGCCGAGCTGGATCGCCATCGAGCCGACCCCTCCCGCCCCGCCGATCACCAGCAGGACCTTGCCGGCATGGCGGCGGCCGTCCAGCTGGTAGGGCATGCGCTGGAACAGCAGTTCCCAGGCGGTGAGGGTGGTCAGCGGCAGGGCGGCGGCCTCGGCGAAGTCCAGCGTGGCCGGCTTGCGGCCGACCAGGCGCTCGTCGACCAGGTGCAACTGCGCGTTGCAGCCGGAGCGGGTGACATCGCCGGCGTAGTAGACCTCGTCGCCGACCGCGAACGCGGAGACGTCCGGCCCGGTGGCGATGACCGTTCCGGAGGCGTCGAACCCCAGGATGCGGGGCGGAGCCTGCTCCTCCGGCCCGCTGCGGCGCAGCTTGGTGTCCACCGGATTCACCGAGACCGCCTGGACGCGCACCAGCAGGTCGTGGCCGCGCGGCGCACCGGGCTCCGGCAGCACGATATCCTCCAGCGCCAGCGGGGCGTCGATCGGCAGGGGGTGGCGGAAGCCGACAGCGTTCATGGAGGTACCGTTCGGTGGAGGAGGGATGCCGGCATCATACGCAGGCGGCATGCCGTCCCGACGGGTGGAAACCGTGAGCGGCATTCCTTGCATGCTGAATAAATGCCGTATGATGCTGCAGTGCGTCGTATCTGGCCGCAGCCCCCGGCCCGCTTGGCTATTGCGCTGATTGATGAAGCTGTATACGGTGCGTTTCGCAGGTGGCGGGGTGTCGCGGGGGCGTTCTATTTGTTATGCGTCCGTTAACGTCGCCTTCACGGCCCAACGCATAATGTGCACCCCGTTGGCGTGCGGAACGGCCATCTTTCGGACGCGACGAACGAAATCGCTGTGCTCGACCATGCCTCTACCGGTTTCATACCCTCGAAACAAGGAGCTGTATTCATGAATAAGAAGATCCTTACCGCCGCGCTGTTGGGTGGTCTGGCGTTTGCCCAGGCTGCGTCGGCGCAGGAATTCGACGACCGCTGGTACCTGACCGGTTCGGCCGGCTTCAATTTCCAGAACAGCGACCGTGGCACCAATGACGCTCCGTTCGGCACGCTGGGCCTGGGCAAGTTCATCAGCCCGAACTGGTCGCTGGATGGCGAGCTGAACTACCAGAATCCGAACTTCGACGCCAACAAGGACCTGAACTGGTCGCAGTACGGCGCTTCGCTGGACCTGCGTCGCCACTTCATCCAGGACGGCCGTGGCTGGAACCCGTACCTGCTGTTCGGCCTGGGCTACCAGAAGGCCGAGGAAGAGTACGTCATCAATTCGGTGAACTCGCCGGCCAAGCGCAAGGACGGCAACTTCGCCGCCAAGGTCGGCGCCGGTCTGCAGACCACCTTCGACAAGCGCGTCGCCGTGCGTGCCGAAATTGCCTACCGCGGTGACTTCGACGACCAGAGCGTGAACCCGCGCCTGGCCGGCAAGGACAAGGACTGGTTCGGCGACGTGCTGGCCTCGGTCGGTGTCGTGATCCCGCTGGGCCCGGCCCCGGTCGCCGCTCCGGAGCCGGCTCCGGAGCCGGTCGCGCCGAGCTGCGCCGACCTGGACGACGACGGTGACGGCGTCAACAACTGCGACGACCGCTGCCCCGACTCCCAGCCGGGCCAGATCGTCGGTCCGGATGGCTGCCCGGTGCCGGTGTCGATCGACCTGAAGGGCGTGAACTTCGACTTCGACAAGTCGACCCTGCGCCCGGATGCCGTCTCGATCCTCAGCGAGGCCAGCGAGATCCTGAAGCGCTACCCGGAACTGCGCGTCGAAGTGGCTGGCCACACCGACGGCAAGGGCCCGGACGCCTACAACCAGAAGCTGTCGGAGCGTCGCGCCAAGGCCGTGTACGACTACCTGACCACCAATGGTGTGGACGCGTCGCGCCTGCAGGGCCCGATCGGCTACGGCAAGAGCCGTCCGATCGCCCCGAACACCAACCCGGATGGTTCGGACAATCCGGAAGGTCGCGCCAAGAACCGTCGTACCGAGCTGAACGTGCAGAACTAAGCCGCGCCGCGAGCAATCGCAACGCTGCTGAAGGCTCGGCTTTCTCCGAGATGCACGGAGTAGCCCCCTTGCCTGCGGGCGAGGGGGCGCTGTAGACGAAACCCGGCAGAAGCCTTGCGCTTCCGCCGGGTTTTTGTTTTCCGGGCCGCAGGGGAGTTCCTGGTCGCCGGGCAACGGGCAGGGAGCCCGGCCTGCCGACGCGCTGTCGGCCTTCCGCGCTTGGGCGTGTGATGTCCCGGGCAGGCGGCGGCGCTGCTCGTCCGGCGGTGGCGGAGAGCGCCCGGAAGAGCCTTGGGGTGTCCGTGGTGCACCCTGCGCATTTCAGGACCGATAGCCGGGCCGGGCGGTGCCGTGGCGGCGGACTGGTTGCGGTGGGACCCTGTCGCGGAGCAGGGAGAGGGGAATGAGCCCCTCGCGGGCGGACGGTGCGGGCCGGGCGCTGGCCGGCGTCTGGCCCCTGCGTGGCGCCTGGCACGCGAAAGGCGGCCCCGGCGCTGAAGGTCCGGATGCTGGACCCGGCGCGGGATGGACGATGGCGAGGATGGCGCTGCACCGCAGGGGCGGGCGGGTTTCCAGCGGAGGGAAGCGCGGATGCCGGCGGCGGTTGAAAGCCCCCGGGGCCATGCCTACACTCGCCCGATCTTCATTCCGAACTGGAAATAGCGATGCTGCGTACCGCACTGGCTGGCGCCCTGGCCGTGGTTCTTGTTCCCGCGGCGCATGCCGCGGTCGACTGTTCGGCCGGCGCCGTCGTGCCGCCGCCGCTGCCGGCGACGGTGGTCGAGCCGGTGGCGCAGGAGTTCCATGCGCGGCAGGGGCAGCTCGGCATGCCCTCGGGCGTACTGACCTCCAGTTTCAGCGACGACCAGTCCCTGGACCGGGTGTTGATGCGGCTGCGTGTGGAAAGCTGCAACAACGTCGCCAGCGCGGTGCCGGCGCGGCCGGCGATCAGTCCCGACGATCCGGCGGCGTACAAGCCGCAGACCGAGTTCGACAACAGCCCTTGGCGCTTCGACATGAGCCAGGGCGGCAAGCGCATGACCGCCGATGAGTTCGAGGCGTGGATGAAGGCGCGTGGTGTGCGGGTGGTCAAGGCGGCGGTCGCGCCGGTGGCCGAAGGCGCCGCGGCCGAGGCGCCGCCGGCGACCGAGGTCAAGTAAACGGTCAGGCCAGGGCGACCGCTCCGGCGGCGTGGAGAGGCGCAGGTGGCTGGGTACTGGCGTCCTTCAAGCGGCCGGAGAGCCCCGGAGGGGCCTCCGGGGCGGGGCGCAGGCGACAGCCGGGCCGGGTGCCGCGCGGATCCCCGGGGAGGGGCGGCGGCGCTTCTCGGATGGAATCGCAGGCCCCCAATTCATGAAATATCCTATGTATTTCATGCAAATAGCTTGATTTCCTGAGATTCTTGATTAGGCTGTGGTCCTAACTCAACGAAAGGTCCAGGGCCATGCAGGCGTTCGTCCGCACAACAGTCGTTTCATTCGGGGCCGTGGCGATCGCCGCCCTGGCGGGATGCGCCTCTTCCGGCAAGCCCGTGGCCAGTGTCGAGGAAAAGCCGATCACGGTGAGCGTGGAAGCGCCGGCGGTGGAGAAGGATGCGCTGGGCAACTACCGCTTCCTGATGCAGCAGGAAGGCAGGAACATGAGCGCCGACCAGTTCGATGCCTGGATGAAGGCCAATGGAATCCGGGTGGCGCGCGGTAATGGCCCTGCCGCCGATGCGGCGCCGCCGGCCGCCAAGAACTGAGGTTCTCTCGGTTGTCCTCCAGGAAAAAGGCGCCTTGCGGCGCCTTTTCTGTGGGCAGCGGTGCCACGCACGGGTCGGCGTGGACATCGCAGGCCGGAGCGGATCAGTCCTTGAGCACGCCCAGTTCGCGGCCGATCCGGATGAACGCATCGATGGCGCGGTCCAGGTGCGCACGGGTATGCGCGGCGCTCATCTGGGTGCGGATGCGCGCCTGGCCCTTGGGGACCACCGGGAAGAAGAAGCCGATCGCGTAGATGCCTTCTTCCAGCAGCCGCTCGGCGAAGCGCTGCGCCAGCGGCGCGTCGTACAGCATCACCGGGCTGATCGGGTGCACGCCCGGCTTCATGTCGAAACCCGCTGCGGTCATCTTCCCGCGGAAGTAGGCGGTGTTGTCCGCCAGCGTCCGGCGCAGGTCGTCGGCCTTGTCGAGCATGTCGAAGGCCTTGATGCCGGCGGCGACCACGTGCGGCGGCAGCGAGTTGGAGAACAGGTACGGCCGCGAACGCTGGCGCAGCAGCTCGATCACCTCGGCGCTGGCGCAGGTGAAGCCGCCCAGCGCGCCGCCCATGGCCTTGCCCAGGGTGCCGGTGATGATGTCGATCCTGTCCAGCACGCCCTTGACCTCGGCCGAGCCGCGGCCGGTGGCGCCGAGGAAGCCGGTCGCATGGCATTCGTCGATGTGCACCAGTGCGTTGTACTTGTTCGCCAGCGCGGTGATCTCGTCGAGCGGGGCGATGAAGCCGTCCATCGAGAACACGCCATCGGTGGTGATCAGCTTGGTCCTGCAGCCGGCGGCGTCGGCGGCCTGCAGTTGCGCTTCCAGGTCGGCCATGTCGCAGTTGGCGTAGCGGAAGCGCTTGGCCTTGCACAGGCGCACACCGTCGATGATCGAGGCGTGGTTCAGCGCGTCGGAGATGATCGCGTCGTTCTCGCCCAGCAGCGGTTCGAACAGACCGCCGTTGGCATCGAAGCACGCGGCGTAGAGGATCGTGTCGTCCTTGCCGAAGAAGCCGGCGATCTGGGCCTCCAGCCGCTTGTGCAGGTCCTGGGTGCCGCAGATGAAGCGCACCGAGGCCATGCCGAAGCCGTGGCTGTCCAGCGCGTCCTTGGCGGCCTGGACCAGGTCCGGGTGGTCGGCCAGGCCCAGGTAGTTGTTGGCGCAGAAGTTCAGCACGGTGCGGCCGTCGTCGAGGGTGATCTCGGCCGACTGCGGGCTGGTGATGATGCGTTCGGACTTGAACAGCCCCTGCGCGCGGATGGCGTCCAGTTCCTCGGCGTAGTGCCGGGTGAGCGGGGAAAGGTTCGCGGTGGCGGTCATGGCAGGGTCGTGCAGTGGAAAGAAGCCCCGATTCTAGCGGCCGCGGGCGATTGCCGCCGGTTTCATGGGGAATGGCTATAAGGGCGGCGCGCGAAGTCATTTCTCCCTCCGCGTGTGCGCACGCAGCATCGGGGGCCCTCCACGGCACGCAGGCGTCCGCCGATGACCGCACCGGCTTCCTCCCTCATCCCGACCCGGCCGTGCCCTCCGCGCCACCGGGCCGGGCAGGCGGCGTGGACCGTGACGGCCTGCCGGTCCGCTGGGCCGGGCCTCGTGGCCTCCGTTCCCCCATGCGGTGGATGCGCCGCGGTCCGGCGCCTGCCGGTGTCCTCCCGAGTGAGTCGTCCATGAATCCCACGTCCCCCCGCTTCTTCCGTGCCGGCCTGGCCATGCTGGCCGCGCTGTCGATGCTGCTTGCCGGCAGTGTCCAGGCCCGCGATGTCCAGCTGCTCAACGTTTCCTACGATCCGACCCGCGAGTTCTACCGCGATTTCAACGCCGCTTTCGCCCGGCACTGGCAGCAGGCGCGCGGCGAGACCGTCACCGTCGAGACCTCCCACGGGGGCTCGGGCAAGCAGGCGCGCGCGGTGATCGACGGCCTCCAGGCCGACGTGGTGACGCTGGCGCTGGCCTACGACGTGGATGCCCTCGCGCACCGGGCCGGGCTGCTGCCGGCCGGCTGGGCGGAACGCCTGCCCGACCACAGCGCGCCCTATACCTCGACGATCGTCTTCCTGGTGCGCAAGGGCAATCCCAAAGCGATCCGTGATTGGCCGGACCTGCTGCGCGCGGGGGTATCGGTGGTGACGCCGAATCCGAAGACCTCCGGCGGCGCGCGCTGGAACTATCTGGCGGCCTGGGCCTATGCTGACCATATCTTCAAGGGCGACCGCGCGCGCATCCTCGCCTACATGCGCGCGCTGTTCCGCAATGTGCCGGTACTCGACACCGGCGCGCGCGGCGCCACCACCACCTTCGCCCAGCGCGGCATCGGCGACGTGCTGCTGGCCTGGGAGAACGAGGCGCTGCTGGCACAGCAGGAGCTGGGGCCGGACCGCTTCGAGATCGTCGTGCCGCGGCTGTCGATCCTGGCCGAGCCGCCGGTGGCGCTGGTGGACCGCAACGTGGACCGGCATGGCACGCGCGAGGTGGCCCAGGCCTACCTGGAGTACCTGTATTCGGCGGAAGGGCAGCGCATCGCCGCGCGCCACTACTACCGCCCGCGCCATCCCGAACTGGCCGAACCGGCCGATGTCGCGCGCTTTCCCCGGGTGCGGCTGGTGACCATCCGCGACGCGTTCGGCTCGTGGGAGCGGGCCCAGGCCGAACACTTCGCCGACGGCGGCGTGTTCGACCAGATCCAGGCCGGCAGGTAGGCGGTGGATACCGTCGTGCGACCCCTGCCGCAGCGGCGGCGCGCGTGCCGGGTGCTGCCCGGCTTCGGCATCGGCATGGGCATCACCCTGGCCTGGCTGGGGGTGATCGTCCTGTTGCCGCTGGCGGGGGTGTTCCTGCGCGCGGCGGGACTGGGCATCGACGGCGTCTGGCGGATCTGGAGCGAGCCGCGGGTGCTGGCCGCACTGCAGCTGAGCTTCGGCACCGCCTTCGCGGCGGCGGCATTCAACGCCGTGATGGGCACCTGGGTGGCCTGGGTATTCGTGCGCTACCGCTTTCCCGGAAAGCGGCTGTTCGACGCCATGATCGACCTGCCGTTCGCGCTGCCCACGGCGGTGGCCGGCATCGCCCTCACTGCACTGTACGGCGGACAGGGCTGGGTGGGGCGCTGGCTCGAGCCGTTGGGCCTGAAGATCGCCTATACGCCGCTGGGCATCGTGGTGGCGCTGGTGTTCGTCGGCCTGCCGTTCGTGGTGCGCATCGTGCAGCCGGTGCTGGCTGAGGCCGAGCGCGAGCTGGAGGAGGCGGCCGCGGCCCTGGGCGCCAGCCGCTGGCAGACGGTCGTGCGGGTCGTCGTGCCCGCGCTGTGGCCGGCGGTGCTGACCGGCTTCGCGCTGGCCTTCGCGCGCGGCGTGGGCGAGTACGGTTCGGTGATCTTCATCGCCGGCAACCTGCCCAACGCCACCGAGATCGCGCCGCTGCTGATCACCATCCGCCTGGAGGAGTTCGACTATGCGGGGGCCACCGCCATCGCCGCGGCGATGCTGCTGCTGTCCTTCGCGGTGCTGTTGCTGGTCAACAGCCTGCAGGCCGGCCTGCAGCGCCGGGGTGCACGATGAACGGACGGGTGCTGGCCTTGCCGGCCCAGGCCGCGCATGAAACGCGGGCGCGCGCGCCGCACAGCGTCACCACCGAGCCGGCCTGGGCGCGGGGGCTGCTGATCCTCGGAGCGCTGGGGTTCCTGCTCTCGTTCCTGCTGCTGCCGTTGCTGCTGGTGTTCGCCGAAGCACTGCGCGGCGGCCTGCAGGCGTTCTGGAACGCGGTGAGCGATCCGGACGCACTGGCGGCGGTACGCCTGACACTGTTGGTCACGGCCGTGGTGGTCCCGCTGAACCTGGTCTTCGGCGTGGCCGCGGCGTGGGTGGTCAGCAAGCATGCCTTCCCCGGCAAACGCTGGCTGGTGACCCTGATCGACCTGCCGTTCTCGGTGTCGCCGGTGGTGGCCGGGCTGGTGTTCATCCTGCTGTTCGGCCGCGATGGCTGGCTGTGGCCGTTGATCGAGGATGGGCTGCGGGTGCCGCTGCCGCTGGTGGGGGAGGTGCTGCTGCGCTTGCCGCGCATCGTGTTCGCGGTGCCCGGCATCGTGCTGGCCACGGTGTTCATCACCTTTCCCTTCATCGCCCGCGAGCTGATGCCGCTGATGGAGCAGCAGGGCCGCGACGAGGAACTGGCGGCACTGACCCTGGGAGCCAGCGCGTGGCAGATGTTCTGGAAAGTGACCCTGCCCAACATCCGCTGGGGCCTGCTGTATGGCGTGCTGCTGTGCAGTGCGCGGGCCATGGGCGAATTCGGCGCGGTGTCGGTGGTGTCCGGGCACATCCGCGGACGCACCAACACGCTGCCGCTGCACGTGGAGATCCTCTACAACGAATACGCCTACAGTGCCGCGTTCGCCTGTGCTTCGCTGCTGGCGGCCAGCGCATTGCTGACGCTGGTGCTGAAGGCGCTGCTGGAAGCACGCCACGGCCGGAGACACGCATGAACATCCGCATCCAACAGCTGGGCAAGCGCTTCGGCGCGTTCCCGGCCCTCGACGGCGTGAGCCTGGACATCCACAGCGGCGAGCTGCTGGCCCTGCTGGGGCCGTCGGGATCGGGCAAGACCACCCTGCTGCGCGCGCTGGCCGGACTGGAGCCGCCCGACCACGGGCGCATCCTGTTCGATGGCGAGGACGCCACCACGCTGAGCGTGCAGGCGCGCCGCGCGGGCTTCGTGTTCCAGCACTACGCGCTGTTCCGGCATATGGACGTGCGCGCCAACATCGCCTTCGGGCTGGAGGTGCGCCGCGGTGCCGCACGCTGGCCGAAGGCGCGCATCGCCGCGCGTGTCGACGAGCTGCTGGCGCTGGTGCAGCTGGAGGGCCTGGGGGCACGCTACCCGGCGCAGCTCTCCGGCGGCCAGCGCCAGCGCGTGGCACTGGCGCGCGCGCTGGCCATCGAGCCGCGCGTGCTGCTGCTGGACGAGCCGTTCGGCGCTCTCGATGCCCAGGTGCGCCGCGACCTGCGCAGCTGGCTGCGCGCGCTGCATGACCGCACCGGCCTGACCACCGTCTTCGTCACCCATGACCAGGAAGAGGCGCTGGAGCTGGCCGACCGGGTCGCGATCCTCCACCGCGGCCGCATCGAGCAGGTGGGCAGCCCGGACGAGGTCTACGAGCGCCCGGCCTCGCCGTTCGTCTATGGCTTCGTCGGCGAGGTCAACCGGTTGCCGGCACGGCGTGCGGGCGCCGGGCTGGAAGTCGCCGGCGCGCACTGGCCGGGGCCGCTGCGGCTGCCGGCGGAGGATCCGCTGGAAGTCTATGTGCGCCCGCACGATTTCCAGGTGGGCGAGGCCGGCGACTGGGTGGGCACCCTCCTGTCGGTGCAGCGCAGCGGGGGCCGTTCGCGGCTGCGCGCGCGCCTGCAGCCGGCCGGGGTCGAAGTCGAGGTCGAGCTGCCGCCGGGGGCGCCGCCCTACCGGCCCGGGCAGAACGTCGCCCTGGTGGCGCGGCGGCACGGGGTGTTCGCGCGTCCGGCCGCCGCCGAACCACCGGCCCGGGGGCCGGAAGGCGATGTTTAGGAACTGTCCGATTCCGTCACGGGCCGGCGATGGGCACAGTTGACGTGCCAGCAACGGCGTTCTCCCCACGCCGGCCCGGCCCTTCCACTCCCCTGGAGGCCGGGTGCTGGCACCCGCACCTGCCGGGTCGCCGTGGGGCGGCGGATCCGGCCGCCGCCGAGCGCGGGCGACGACGCCCGCGCGCCGTACTACACCCAGCTGAGTACGACCTTGCCGGCCTTGCCCTGTTCCATCAGGTCGAAGCCCTCCTGGAAGCGCTCCACCGGCAACTGGTGGGTCAGCACCTTGCCCAGCGGGAAACCGGACAGCACCAGCTGGGTCATCTTGTACCAGGTCTCGTACATCTTGCGGCCGTAGATGCCCTGCACGGTCAGGCCCTTGAAGATGATCTTGTCCCAGTCGCAGCCGGCGCCCTTGGGCATGATCCCGAGCATGGCGATCTTGCCGCCGTGGTACATGCAGTCGAGCATGTCGTTGAACGCCCGCGGGTTGCCGCTCATCTCCAGGCCGACGTCGAAGCCCTCCATGTGCAGGTCGGCCATCACGTCCTTCAGCGACTGGTTGGCGACGTTGACCACCCGGGTCGCGCCCATGTCGGCGGCCAGCTTCAGGCGGAAATCGTTGACGTCGGTGACCACCACGTTGCGTGCGCCGATGTACTTGCAGATGCCGGCGGCAATGATGCCGATCGGGCCGGCGCCGGTGATCAGCACGTCCTCGCCGATCACGTCGAACTCCAGCGCGCAGTGCGCAGCGTTGCCGTACGGATCGAAGAACGCGGCCAGTTCCGAGGGGATCTGGTCGGGAATCGGCCACAGGTTGCTGGCGGGCATCACCATGTACTCGGCGAATGCGCCGTTGACGTTGACGCCGATGCCGACGGTGTTCGGGCACAGGTGCGGGCGCCCGCCCCGGCAGTTGCGGCAATGGCCGCAGACGATGTGGCCTTCGGCCGAGACCCGCTGCCCGACCTCGTAGCCGGTCACGCCAGGGCCGATCGCCGCGATGCGGCCGACGAACTCGTGGCCGATGGTCAGGCCCGGCGTGATGGTGCGCTGGCTCCACTCGTCCCACAGGTAGATGTGCAGGTCGGTGCCGCAGATCGCGGTCTTCTCCAGCTTGATCAGTACTTCGTTGGCGCCGGGCGTGGGCACCGGCACCTGTTCCATCCAGATGCCCTTGGCCGCTTCGCGCTTCACCAATGCCTTCATCGTCTGTGTCATCGCCGGGAAACCGCAGTGGGAAAGAACGTCGATTATATAGATGGTCTCCTCTGCAACGGTCGCCAATCCGGCCCTGGGCCGCAGCATGCGCGGAGGTCGGCGGCCGGGGCCGGGGCCGGGGATTCCGTTGCGGCCGGGGGCCGCCGGTTGCGGGGGGCGGACGGATATTCGAGAATCCGCAGGATTGGAAGTGGCTTTCGGCAGGCCCGGTGGAACCGGGCCTGATGCCGGCGGCGACGTCGAGCACGTCCGGCCGGATGCACGGTGACACAAGGAGAAGGTGTGGGAAATCAGGGGGCGCGGCCGCATCTGCGGCTTGCGGTAGTGGTCTGTGGCGCGCTGGCGCCATTGTTGCCGGCGATGGCACAGGTGCCGGCGGAACGGGGGACGCAGGAGCTGCTCAGGCAGCAGGAGCGTGAGCGCGCGCTGCGCGAACAGCAGGAGAGCCGGCCCGATGTCCGGCTCGAGCGCGACGCCCCCACCGACAGCGGCCGCCTGCCGCAGGATGAGCAGCCGTGTTTCCCGGTCCAGCGCATCCTCCTTGAGGGAGCGCTGGCCGGACGTTTCGACTGGGCGCTCAAGGCGGCCAACCCGGCCGGCGACCCGGCCATCGGCCGGTGCCTGGGCACCGCCGGCGTGGACACGGTGATGAAGCGCGTGCAGAACGCGCTCATCGCCCGCGGCTACGTCACCACGCGGATCCTTGCCGCCCCGCAGGACCTGACCACGGGCACCTTGACGCTGACGGTGGTGCCGGGGCGGATCCATGCACTGCGCTTCGCCGAGCGTCCGGACGCCGCGCCGGCGCTGTGGAACGCCCTGCCGGCCTCGCCGGGCACGCTGCTCAACCTGCGCGACATCGAGCAGGGGCTGGAGAACCTCCAGCGCGTACCGACGGCCACGGTCGACATCCAGATCGCGGTGCCGGAGTCGGGCGAGGCGGCGCAGCCGGGCGAGAGCGACCTGCTGGTCAGCTGGGCGCAGCGTTCGAGGCTGCGGGTCAACCTGACCCTGGACGACTCGGGCAGCACCGCCACCGGCAAGCTGCAGGCCGGTGCGACGGTCTCGCTGGACAACCCGCTGCGGCTGAACGACCTGTTCTACGTCAACGGCGGACGGTCGGTGTTCAACGGCAGCGGCCGCCAGACCGAGAGCTGGTCGGCGCACTACAGCGTACCGCTCGGCTACTGGCTGCTGGGCGTCAACGCCAGCGACTACGACTACCGGCAGTCCGTCGCCGGCGCCTACGAAACCTATGTCTACAGCGGCGCCAGCCGCAACGCCGAGGTGCGCCTGGGGCGCATGCTGCTGCGCAATGCCAGCGCCAAGACCAGCGCCCATGCGCGGGGCTGGTACCGCGACTCGGACAACTTCATCGACGACACCGAGATCGAGGTGCAGCGGCGGCGCATGGCCGGCTGGGAGCTGGGCCTGACGCACAAGCACTTCATCGGCGACAGCACCCTGGATGCCAGCGTCGCCTACCGCCGCGGCACCCGCGCCTTCGGTGCGCTGCCGGCCCCGGAGGAGGCGTTCGACGAAGGCACCGCGCTGGGGCGGATCTTCACCGCGGACGCACAGCTGACGGTGCCGTTCCGGCTGGGCCGGCAGAGCCTGCGCTACAGCGCCAGCTGGCGCGCGCAGTGGAACCGCTCGCTGCTGGTGCCGCAGGACCGCTTCTCCATCGGTGGCCGTTACAGCGTGCGCGGTTTCGATGGCGAACTGACGCTGACCGGCGAACGCGGCTGGCTGCTGCGCAACGAGCTGGGCGTCGCCCTGGGCGGTGGCCAGGAAGCGTATGTCGGGGCGGACTACGGCCATGTGGGCGGGCCGGCCACGCAATGGCAGATGGGCAATGCCCTGGCCGGCGTGGCGCTGGGCCTGCGCGGCGGGACGCCGCATGCGCACTGGGACGTGTTCGTGGGCAGCCCGGTGCACAAGCCGGTCGGATTTCCCACGGCGTACACGACGTTCGGTTTCAGCCTCGGCGCCTCGTTCTGAGCGGTGCCGGTCGCGGCGGCCGAAGCGGCCGCGACGCAAACGTGCAGGCGCCGGCGGCGGAACGCGCGGCGCCGACACCCTTACAAGGATAGAAAGGAAGCAATGCCATGAATCGTATCTACCGTCTGGTCTTCAACCGCATCCTCGGCGTCTGGCAGGTGGCATCGGAACTGGTGAAGGCGGCGCATGGCGGCGCGGACAGCGGCACGGGGGTGTCCACCGCGCTGCTGCGGCCGGTGAGTTTCGCGCTGTGGCTGGCGCTGGGCTGGGTCGGGCTGGCCGCGCCGCTGGCGGCGGCACCGCCGCAGGCCCGCACGGCCGCGGTGCCCGGGCGCATCGTCGGCGACCGCAGCGCGCCGCCGGCGCAGCGCCCGACCGTGGTCACCTCGGCCAACGGCACCCCGCAGGTCAACATCACCACGCCGAGCGCGGCCGGAGTCTCGCGCAACAGCTACCGGCACTTCGACGTCGGCAGCGACGGCGTCATCCTCAACAATGCCCGCAACAACGTGCAGACCCAGCTGGGCGGCTGGGTGCAGGGCAACCCGTACCTGGCGCGCGGCACCGCGCGGATCATCCTCAACGAGGTCAACAGCGCCGACCCGAGCCAGCTGCGCGGATACGTGGAAGTGGCCGGTGACCGCGCCCAGGTGGTGATCGCCAACCCGTCGGGCATCCAGGTCGACGGCGGCGGCTTCCTCAACGCCAGCCGGGTGACCCTGACCACCGGTACCCCGATCGTCACCGCAGGGGTGCTCGACGGCTACCGCGTCGATGGCGGCAGGATCGGCATCGGCGGCGCCGGGCTGGACGCCAGCCGGGTCGACTACACCGACATCATCACCCGCGCGCTGGACATCAACGCCGGCCTCTGGGCGGACCGCCTGCAGGCCAGCCTGGGCCGCAACACGGTCAGCGCCGACCATGGCCGGGTCACCGCCCATGGCGGTGGCGATGCCGCGCCGGCGCTCGCGCTGGACGTGGGCGCGCTGGGCGGCATGTACGCCAACCGGATCTGGCTGGTCGGCAACGAACATGGTGTGGGGGTACGCAACGCCGGCAGCATCGGCGCGCAGGCCGGCGAGCTGGTGGTCACGGTGGACGGCCGCCTCGAGAACACCGGCGCGCTGCACTCCCAGCAGGATGCGCGGGTGGCGGCGCGGGGCGGGATCGCCAACAGCGGCACGATCAGCGCGGCGCGCGAAGCGCGCCTGGACACGGCCGCCGACCTGGACAACAGCGGCGGCACGCTCAATGCCCTGCGCCTGGACCTGCAGGCGGCTTCGCTGCGCAACCACGGGGGAGCCATCGAGCAGGTCGGCGCGCAGGATCTGTATCTGCAGGCGGCGCATCTGCGCAATCGCGACCAGGGGCGCATCGGGACCCTCGCGCAGCAAGGTGAGGGAGAGCCGGGCCCCGGGGAGGGCGGGGCGACATCGCCAGGTGGCGGCAGCGGTGGCGGGGAGCCGGGGACGGGGGGAGGCGCGGGCGGGGGCGATACCCCGGGCAATGGCCTGTTGGCGGCCGGACGCATTGCCATCCACGGCGTGTTGGACAACAGCGCCGGGCGGCTGGTGGCCGGTGGCGATATCGACGCCACCAGCCATGGACTGGACAACAGCGACGGAAATGCCGTCGTACGTGATCTGCACGTGGAAGGCGACGGCGTGGACAACCAGGCCGGAAGCCTGGCGGTGCAGCGCACGCTGGCACTGGACGCAGAGAGGCTGGACAACCGGGGAGGACGGTTGGAGGTCGCCGATCACCTGGAGGTCCGGGTCGATCGGCTGGACAACCGCGATGGCCGGATCTCGCATGCTGGGGAAGAGGCGACGGCGCTGAGGGTCGCGGGTCTTCTGGACAACCATGGAGGGATGATCGCCAGCAACGCCGTGTCGCTGGACATCCAGGCCGACCGCCTGGACAACGGTGGCGGCGAGCTGCGGCACTCCGGCCGGCAGGGGCTCACCCTGAAGGTCGATCAACTGGATGGCCGGCAAGGGAGGGTCGCGACAGCCGGCGCTCTGCACCTGACTGCCGGGCAGGTGGATCACCGTGGCGCCGACCTGAGTGCCGAGCATCTGCAGCTGGAGGCACGGACGTTCGACAACCGCGGCGGCAGTGTACTGGCCACCGGCAGCGGATCCAGTGCCATCACCGTCCGCGATGCCCTGGACAACAGTGCCGGCGGTCTTATTGCAGGCAATGGCGACCTTGCCCTTTCCGCCCATCTCTTCGGCAATGCCGGCGGTGCCGTGCAGCAGGCGGGCGATGGTCTGCTGTCGATTGCCGCGTTCACGCTGCTGGGGCGGGAGGGGAGTCTGCTGAGCAACGGAACGCTGACGATCACCGGGAGCACCACCGACCTGCGTGGTGCGACCACATCGGCACAGCGCATCAACATCGCCACCGGAGACCTGACCACGGCAGGTGGCCAGCTGATCGCCAGTGGTGGAGAGGCACTTCAGCTCACCGCCCTTGGCACGCTGGACAACCGTGGCGGCGTGGTCGGCAGCAACGGTGTCCTGGCCATCCAGGCACAGGACATCGACAACCATGAGGGAAGGATATCCACCTCTGCGCTGGGCGCATCGACAGTCGCGGCCACCGCGACGCTGGACAACCACGGGGGCGAGATCGTTTCCGCCGGTGACTTGTCGCTGGCCGCGACAGCACTGGACAACCGTGGGGGCAGCGTCGCGCATGCCGGCACCGGCCTGCTCTCGATTGCAGCGCGGACGCTGGACGGAGCCGGAGGCACGGTGCTGGGCAACGGCGAGCTGCAGCTTGAAGGCGGCACCATCGACTTGCGGGGAGGCACGACCCAGGCCGCCCGTATCGAGATGAAGGCCGATGCGCTGACCACGGCCGAAGGCATCCTTGTCGCCACATCGGAGGAGCGGCTCCGGTTGCGGATCCGTGATGCGCTGGACAACGAGGAGGGCCTGATCGCAGGCAACGGTGCGCTGGAGCTCAGTGCGGGCGCACTGTCTAACCGTGCCGGCGGGATCGTCGCGTCGGGCCAGGGCGATACCCGTATCGACATCGCGGGGCTGCTCGACAATACCGGCGGGACCGTGGAGACAAATGCCCGTGTGCTCGATATCCAGGCGGCCCGCCTGTCCAACGAGCGCGGTACGGTCGCGCACGCCGGGGACGAACTGAGGATTGCCACCGGAGCGTTGCTCGGCAATCACGGCACCCTGTCCAGTGCAGGTGCACTGGTACTGCATGCCTCCGACGTGGCGCACCGCCAGGCGCAGCTCAGTGCGGTGCAGCTGACGATCGACACGGCGAGTCTGGACAACGCCGGAGGACGCATCATCGCTACCGGCGAGCAAGCCTCTTCGTTGACCGTGACGGGCCTGTTCGACAATGGGAGCGGGGGAACCCTGGCAGGCAACGGTGATCTTTCGATCCACGCCGGCACGTTCGGCAACGCCGGCGGAACAGTGCAGCATGCAGGTGAGGGTGAGCTGAGAATCGATGCGGCGACGTTGCAGGGCGCCGGAGGCACCTTGCTCGGCAACGGCACACTGCTGCTCAGTGGCGATACCCTCGATCTGCGTGATGGCACCACCTCGGCCAGGCACCTGGCCGTTGAAGCCGGCGACCTGACGACCGCGGGCGGGCAGCTGGTCGCGACCGGCGACGGTGCCTTGGCCCTGCATGTGCTGGGAAAACTGGACAACCGGGAGGGGACGATCGCCAGCAACGGCGTGATCGACCTTCATGCGGGCAACTGGGACAACCGGCAGGGCCTCCTGCAATCGGCGGCGCAGGGACACAGTGCGCTGACGGTCGCCGGTCAGATCGACAACGAGGGCGGAGCGGTCCTTTTTTCGGGCGATGCACGGATCGACGCAGGCAGCCTGTCCAACCGGGGCGGCACGGTGCAGGCCGCCGGTGCTTGGGGGTTGCGCCTGACCGTCGAAGGGCGCCTGGACAACAGCGGACAGGGGATCCTGGCCAGCGCGGGCGACCTGGAGGTCGGTGCGGGCGCACTGGACAACCACGACGGCACCCTCGGGGCGGGCACCGTACTCGATGTGCAGGTGGAAGACGCCGTCGACAACACCGGCGGCACCCTGCAGGCAGGGGAGGGACTCACGCTGCAGGCTGACGGCCTGGACAATACCGGCGGCACGATTGTGGGAGCCGCGGTCCAGGTGGATACCCGCGGTCGGGCCCTGGACAACACCCGCGGCCTGCTTGCCAGCAGTGCAGGCGCACTGGACATCCATAGCGGAGCCCTGCAGAACATCGCCGGCCTGCTCCAGTCGGCGGGTGACCTGTCCCTGGATGCGTCCGGGAAGACGATTGCCAACCGGCAGTCCGGCGACGCTGGCGGGATCGTGAGCGGGGGCCTCCTGGATCTTCGCGGAGGCACCCTGGACAACCGTGGCGGCGTGGTGTCCGCGCAGGCGGATGCGCAGCTCGCCGTCGGCGAGCTCGACAACACTGCCGCCGGCCTGCTTTCCAGCGGCAGGGACCTGGAGGTGTGGGCGACGTCGTTGTCCAACGCCGGAGGCACCGTGCAGGCCGGGGGCGGTGCCGACCTGGTGATTGGGGGCGACCTGCGCAACCGCGGTGGCCTGATCGCGGCCGCGGAGGCATTGACGGTGAGCGCGGCGACCGTGGACAACCGCGATACGTTGGCCGCCACAACCGGCCGGCCCTTGGGGCTGCAGGCTGACAGCCTGCAGGTGGTCGCGGATCGACTGGACAATCGCAATGGCCAGCTGATCGCCGATTCGCAGGCGCGCATCGAGGTCCAGGGACTGCTGGACAACGGTGGCGGCCAGGTGTCCTCGCGCGGGCAGCTGGACATCGGCGCCGATGCGATCACGAACACCGGGGGCACCCTGGTTTCCGGTGGCGACCAGACGCTGGTGGCGCGTGTGCTCGGAGGGGACGGAGCCTTGCTTTCGCGGGGTGACCTGACCGTCTCGTTGCAGCAGGACTTCACCAACAGCGGAGAGGTGAGCGCGAGTGGCACGGTGGCATTGACCACGGCCGGCAGGCTGGTCAATCGCGGTCGCCTCCAGGGCGGGAGCCTCGCGCTCAGTGCCGACAGCATCGACAATGCTGTCGACGGCGAGATCAGCGCCGCGGACAGGGCGTTTCTGGACGCCGCGCACAGCGTGGTGAACCGTGGCCTGATCGATGCGGGTACCGTCCATGTCGATACCAGAACGCTCGACAACCTCGGCACCGGCCGTATCTATGGCGATCATGTCGCTCTTGCCGCCGATACACTGCACAACCGTGCGGAAACCATCGATGGCAGTACCGTCTCTGCCGTGATTGCCGCCCGCGAGCAGCTGGACCTCGGGGCCCGCGTGCTTGCCAACACGGGCGAGGGGCTGATCTACAGCGGCGGCGCTGCCGCCATCGGCGGTGCGCTGGACGGCTCGCTCAGGGCCGTCGGTAGCGCCGAACGGGTGGACAACATCGGTTCGGTGATCGATATCGCCGACGCACTGACGATCGATGCCGGCGTGCTGAGCAACGTACGCGAAAACGTGGAGGTGACCCAGACCACCACCATCAAGGCCCCGGTGCGTCTGGACCAGCCTGCGTGGCACAACAATGGCAGGAACGACACCTACGACATCCGCAGCACCAGCAACTACCAGGCCTACGAGGTCTATTACCTCGACCCTGCCGACATTCTGGAGGACACCCCGTACATCACGCCCGACGGCTACCACGTGCGCAAGGCGGTTGTCCGCCTGACTCCGCAGACCACGGCCTACTTTTTCGGCCGCGGCGGATTGCATGCCGCCAGCGGTGAGCGTTCCCGCCTGTATCCACAGGACGGGACCATCACCCTCTACTATTTCGGACGACAGAATGGCCAGGCCAATCCGGACCAGGTGGCGATCGGCGCGGACGACCCGTTCCTAGAGCTGACCGGCATAGAGCCGGGGTCGCCGGCATTCCACTATGTCGACGACACCCTGACGTACTCCAGCGCCTATGGAACCTGCACGACCAACTGCGTGCAGATATGGGCCCCGCACGCGTACAACGATCCCGGGCGGATCCTGATCCATCCCCAAGGAATCGGTGGTTCCGGACTCGAGAACAACGAGAAGTACCGCGTCGCCAGCGGGACGGTGACCGACGATGTGCTGGTCCCGGGCATCGGTGCCGACGCGGTGATCCGGACCGGCGGGAAGATGAGCCTGACCGTGGACGAGCTGGTCAACCATTATGGTCAGGTCGTTGCGGGCGGCGATCTGGACCTCTTCGGCCACGGCGCGCAGAGCCACGTCGAGAACCTCGGTTTGACGCTCTACCGGACCCACAGTTTCGACAACGTGAGTTACGGCTACAACGGGTCGACCCGCCATTGGAGCAGGCCTTCGATCTCCGAGGAAATCGGCAAGGTCGGTGGCAGCATTGTCGCTGGCGGCACCTTGACGGTGGACGTCGGTGACCTGAGCAACCTGGACAAGGGACGCGACGCGCCGAATGTCCGCACCGGTGCGGCACTGGCGGGCCTGGGAACGCATGCGGAAGGAAGCGAGCTGGACACTTCCGGGCCGGCGATACAGGGGCCGGCACGGGTCGGTGGACGTTTGGCCGATGCGGTTGCCAGCGATCTTCCGGCAGCGGTCGCCGGAAACGGGGGGGCTGGTGCCACCGGCCCCGGTCGCCAGGCTGCCGACGGGGCCGCCCGGGCCGATGGCACATCGGTCGATGGCATCGCCATGGGAGCGGTGGATACCCACGCCCCCGGCAACAGCCTGTTCACCGTGGCCGTCAACGGCAATGGTCCGCTGGTGGAGACCGACCCGCGCTTTGCCGACTACCGGAACTGGCTCGATTCCGATTACCTGCTGTCGAAAATGGGTCTGGACCCGGCCAACACGCACAAGCGTCTTGGCGATGGTTTCTATGAGCAGAAGCTGGTGCGCGAGCAGATCGGCGAGCTCACGGGGCGCCGCTTCCTCGAGGGCCATGCCAACGACGAAGACCAGTACCGGGCACTGCTGGAAGCCGGTGCCACCTTCGCGCAGGCGTATGGTCTGCGCCCCGGCGTCGCCCTGAGTGCGGAGCAGATGGCGCAGCTGACCAGCGACATCGTGTGGCTGGTCGAACAGACCATCACCCTGGCCGATGGCAGCACCACCACGGCGCTGGTGCCGCAGGTCTATCTGCGCGTGCGCCCGGGCGATCTGAACGACAGCGGCGCGTTGCTGGCGGGGACCAATGTCGATCTCCGTCTGAGTGGCGACATGGTCAACGAAGGGAACATAGCCGGCCGCCAGCAGGTGAGGATCGAGGCGGAGAACATCCGCAACCAGGCGGGTGCCCGCATCGAAGGGCGGACAGTAGGCCTCAAGGCGCTGCAGGACATCGACATCACCGGCAGCCAGGTCCGGGCCGGTGAGGCGCTGGACGTGGTGGCGGGCGGGGATATCACGGTTGCCTCCACCCAGCGGACCCATCAGGGAGCGGGGCTGGATGCCACCGTGGTGGAACGCGTGGCGGGCTTGTATGTCACCGGAGGAGGGAGCGATGGTGGACTGAGGGTGTCCGCCGGCGGTGATGTGACCCTGCTGGGAGCCCAGGTGCGCAATGCGGGCGATGGCCTGACCGCACTCGCGGCCGGTGGCGACCTGAACCTGGAGACGCTGACTGTGCGCAGCGGCCAGTCGGTCAGCGGCGACGAGCGCAATTACCGGCGCAGTGAACAGGTGGGACACGTCGCCAGCGCCGTCCAGGGAGGCGGCAGTGTGCTCCTCCATGCCGGCAACGACGTGAACCTGGCCGCCGCCGGCGTGGCGGCGGGTGACGCACTGGTGATCCAGGCCGGACGCGACATCACCAGCACGGTGGTTGTCGACACCTCCACGGTGGAACAGGGTGAAGCGGGCAAGCGCTGGTCGACGAGCAGTTCCGCCACCGACGAGACCGTCCGTGGCAGCACCCTGCAGGCCGGTGGCGACATTGCTCTGGCGGCGGGCCGCGATGCCACGCTCACCGCGGCCGGGGTGTACAGCGAGGAAGGCGGCATCGCGCTGGCCGCCGGTCGCGACGTCAGCCTGCTGAGTGCGCAGGAACAGCACGACCTGAGCATCGACGAGCAGCGCACCAAGAAGGGCTTCCTCAAGCGCAAGACCACCACCACCCACGACGAGTGGCACGAAAGCCTGGCGGTGGGCAGCACCCTCAGCGGTGAGAGCGTGCAGGTGGCTGCCGGCCGCGACCTCATCGCGCAGGCCGCGCAGATCGCCGGGACCGGTGATGTGCTACTGGCGGCCGGGCGCGATCTGACGCTGACCACGGCTGAGAACACCTACAGCGAAGTGCACGACAAGACGGTGAAGAAGTCGGGGTTGTTTGGCAGCGGGGGTGTCGGCTTCACCATCGGTAAGCAGCAGACCGACACCGAGGCCGATGTCACCGGCGTCACTCACAGCGGCAGTACCGTGGGCAGTCTGGAGGGCGACGTGACGCTGGTGGCCGGTAATGCCCTGTCCATCGCCGGCAGTGATGTCGTTGCCTTGGAAGGCAACATCACCGCCAAGGCCAAGTCAATCGCGATCACCGAAGTGCACGACACCAGCACGGCCGGACAGCAGACCCGGTTCAAGCAGGGTGGGTTGACCGTTGCCGTGAGTGCCCCGGTGCTGAGCCTGCTGCAGACGGCGGACGACCTGAACAAGGCATCGAAGCAATCAGGTGGAGATGGCCGCATGCAGGCCTTGGCCGCCGGCGCTGCCGCCCTGAACGCCTACAACTCGGCCGGTGCATTGAGCGAACTCGGCCAGGGACTGGCCAGCGGCAATGCGGGCGACATGGCCAAGAGCGCCAACGTAAGCGTCTCGGCCACCATTGGCGGCAGCAAGAGCGAGAACCAGAGCAAGCAGAGCAGCAGCATGACAAAGGGCTCCACACTGCAGGCCGGTGGGGACGTCACCCTGATCGCCACCGGCGGCGGGCAGGACAGCAACATCGTGGTGCGCGGCAGTGACATCAGTGCAGGCAACGATCTGCTGCTGCTGGCCGACAATGCCATCACCCTTGAATCGGCACAGGACACAGCCGAGCAGCACAGCAGCAGCAAGAGCAGCAGTGCGGCCATCGGCGTGGCAGCCACCATCGGCAGCGGTGGCACGTCCTTCGGTATTACTGCCAGTGCAAGCGCTGCCCGTGGCAATGCCGATGGCGAAGACGTCAGCCAGCGCAACACCCATGTCAGCGCCGGCAACACCGCTACCGTCATCAGTGGGGGCGACACCACGATCAAGGGTGCACAGCTTTCCGCCGAGCGGGTGGTTGCCGACATCGGCGGCGACCTGAATATCGAGAGCCTGCAGGACACCAGTACCTACGACAGCAAGAGCCAGAGCGCTGGCGGCAGCGTGACGGTTGGTGCGGGTTTCAGTGGCAGTGCCAGCTACAGCAGCAGCAAGGTCAGTGGCGATTACGCCAGCGTAGGAGAGCAGAGCGGCATCTTTGCCGGCGATGGCGGCTTTGATATCCGCGTGGAAGGCAACACCGACCTGAAGGGGGCGGTCATCGCCAGTACGCAGGAAGCGGTGGATACCGGGATGAATCGGCTGCAGACCGGCACGCTGACCTATTCGGATATCGAGAACCACAGCGACTACAGCGCCAAGAGCGTGAGCCTGTCCGGTGGATACAGCGCCGGGGGGAGTAAGGGCGGTGATACCGGCTCACCCAGCACCACGAACAACGGTAGCGACTGGTCCTGGCAGAACTTCAACACCGGGGCGCAGGGCGCGGCGGCCGGTTATGGCAGCAAGAGCGGCAGCGACAGTTCCACCACGCACAGTGGTATCAGTGGCGGATCGCTGGTCATTACCGACCAAGCCGGTCAGCAGGAAAGAACCGGGCAAACCGCCGAGGAAGTGCTAGCCGGGCTGAACCGGGGGGTGATCAGCGGTGATGACGCCGATGGCCTGAGCAAAGCATGGGATGGGCAGCAACTGCAACAGCAGGTAGAGGCACAGGCGCAGATCACGGCCGTGTTCGGGCAGCAGGCGAGCAAGGCGGTGGGGGATTTTGCAAGCAAAAAAGCTCTGGAGCTTCGCTTGCAGGGTAATGAGGAGGAAGCTGCCAAATGGGATGAGGGTGGTGCCTATCGCGTGGCGGCCCACACTGTGATGGGCGCACTAGGCGGTGGCCTTGAGGGGGCACTGGGCTCAGGCTCTGCAGCGGCCGCAGCGCCTTACCTAACGGAGCTGACGAGCCACCTGCCGGATGGTGTTAAGGAAGCGGTGGGTGCGGGGCTGGCAGCAGGTCTGGGCGCGGCGGTGGGTGGCGGTTCAGGGGCTTCGATGGCTTTCAATGAAGATGCCAACAACCGAATGCTGCATCCTGATGCGGTGAAGTGGATTCGTGAGCATGCGAGCGAGTTTGCGGAGCAGCAGGGTATCTCCGAGCAAGAGGCTTACCGGATTTTGTTGGTTGAAGGTGCTGCCTATGTGGATCAAGGAATCCAAGACAAGCTGGCGCATTTGGGTAGCTACGACAATGAGGCTGCAATCGAATTCCTCCTGAATAATCAGGATGTCTATGGGAACCTTGCGGCATTCGACGGTGATCATCGAAATGTATCGATGTTTGACAACGAGTTGGGACGTAGTACTCAGGAGTTCATTGATGTATTCAATACGCTTGCCGCAACGGCGGGCACCAAAGATGACTGGCACATGGTTTTGGCCCCGGCAAATAATGCCTTTGCTGATGCTTCGGCCTCGCAATGGGGAGTGGCTAAATTACAAGCAGCCAGTGCAGTGGCAGGTATTTTGGCTGCGGGGGGAGTGGCTTTTTATCCGATGCTCCCGGAGTGGGCTGCAGCTGGAGCAAAAGGGGCCAGCATTAGTTCCTCAATTTATGCTGGCACCGTGGCAGGGAAAGCCACCTCCGAAACATGGGAGGGAGGAAGTTTTCTTGAAGCCTATGGAGATAATTTCTCTTGGGCAAGACTCGGGATTTCGGCGACTACTGGTGCGGTTGGAGGTATGTATACTCAGCAAATGCTGATGTGGTCAGGAGTGCCAGTTGGATTCTTTCCAAGTATCAAGACGGCTGGTGGCCTTGTTATAAGAGTAAATAGCATGCTGAAAAGTGCTGCTGTTTCAAAGGCGGCGAATGCTGTTGTTGATCAGCATGAGAATAATGTCAATGAGGAGGATAAGTGATGGATTTTATTGCTCAATTAATCGCGGCATTGATAAATCCAATTGAAGGTGGTTTTTTTAGAAAAACAGGATATCTAAAGTTGATTATTTGCGGGGTTTTTATTGGAGCTTTAATTTCCGCAATAATTAACACCTATGGATTTTTTTCCATGAGAGGTTCGGGGGGGGATTTGTTATCTTATTATGCATCATTTAATGGAATTTTTTCTATTTTGGTTTTTCCATTGGGAGGGGGCGTTCTTTTTTTTGTGATTAAATGGTTTAGTCTCCAGTGTCAGGAGCAGAGTGGATGGAGTGGTCGTTATAAAAAGTAAGCGGTTGGGGTAATCTGAGATGATGGCAATGATGGTTCCAGGCAATAATCAATAGCGGTCCCGGGTTCACTTATATGTACTGAAATTCGCTTGAAGCGAGGCAGTTGCACGCTCTTTTAAAATTCAGGTGGAACCAAATCGCCGGCAGTGACGTGCTCGGGCATCATCGGCCAGAACGTGACCATCGAGGCGGTGCAGAAATAACGGTTCCGCGTTCACTTGAGTCATCCAGCAAGTGAACGCGGAACCGTTATTGATGGGGAATTCGTCTCGCAAGGGTGCGGCCAAGTTTGGTTTTGTAGGAACGAATGCCAAGGGTGAAGTTCCTACGATTCATGTGGGAAGTGGAAATAGCTTCTGGAAGATGGTGAATGGGGATAGGGCTGATAGGTCATTAAGGAGCGTTTCGTGATTTTCTCTATTCTCGTTAGATCAATCAATTTTGATATTGAAGGGGAGGTTGATGTCGTTGTTGGTGGTATCCGATCGACATGCTATTGCGAGTAGCATCCCTTTCGAAATAAAGGTTGGGGGTTTTTACGAGGTTGAGTTTTATCCGATAGTTTTTGATGAATATTTTGTGGATGATGCCGGGGAGGTGGGTGAGTCCCTCGATGGGTGTGGAGAAAGATATTCATATAAGGTGGTTGGGAGATTGAAAGAAGGGTGTGTCAGTTCCGGTGAGTTAATGTTTTATGGCGAATTTTTGGCGGAAGAATTTGGGTTTCTTGACGGAAATATGGTTTCTTGGGTGATTGATCGAGTGGATGTTAGGTTTGTAAAAGAGATGGAGTGGTGTAAATAAATAACAGTTCCATATACAAATGACGGTTCCAGATTCACTTAAGTAATAAAATAAGTGAGTGTGGGGTCGTTATTGTTTGTTGTGGTTGATTGACTGGGTAATTTTGTTGCTGGATTTAAACTTTCCCCGCGGAGCTCCGCAATCACCGTGCGGACGTAGCAGGGCGCGGGGTTCGACAACACAGTGGTGGAGCGCGTGGCCGGGCTGTACGTCACCGCCGGCAACGGCACCACCCATGCCGAAACCACGGTGGATGCGGCCAACACCCTCACCCTGGTCAGCGGCCGCGACACCACACTGGAAGGGGCGCAGGCCCGTGGTGAAACCGTCATTGCGGACATTGGCCGCAGCCTGACGATGACCAGCCAGCAGGACACGAACGACTATGCGCGCAAGGACCAGAGCGCGGGCATCGACGTGGCCTTCGGCACCGGTGGCGGGCAGGTCAGCGCCAGCTACAACCAGAGCAAGATCGACAGCACCTACACCAGTGTGAAGGAGCAGACCGGCATCCAGGCCGGGGAAGGTGGCTTCGACATCCGCGTGGGAGGGCACACGCAGTTGAATGGCGCGGCCATCGCCTCGGCGGCGGACCCGTTACGCAATCGACTGGAAACCGGCAGCCTGGGCTGGAGCGACCTGGAGAACGAGGCCGAATACAAGGCCAGCAGTTTCGGTATCAGCGCCAGCGGGGGCAGTGGTGGTGGCAGCGTCAGCCCGAACATCAGCGTGCCGCAGCACGAGAAGTCCGGCAGCACGACGCAGGCCGGCATTGCCGATGGCACGTTGATCGTGCATGACGGCAGTGGTGAAGGCATCGCAAGAGGCGTGACCGAACTGCAACAGGACGGCCTCAAGGAAATCTTCGATCAGCAGAAGGTGGCTGAGCGGATGGAGATGGGGCAGGTGGCCGGGCAGGTGGGGATGCGGGCCGCGGGTGATCTGGCCCAGCAAATGGGCTGGGAGGAAGGCAGCAAGGAGAAGGTGATCCTGCACGGCATCGTGGGCGCGGGTATTGCCGCGCTGGGCGGTGGTGACGTGCTGGAAGGGTTGGCTGGCGCGGCGACCAACCAGTTGACGTCAAAGGCGATGCAGGGCTACCTGCGCGGCAACGACATCGATCCGAACTCCCCGGAAGGCAAAACCTTGATGGAGTTGGGTAGCTTGGCGTTGGGCGCTGTTGTTGGTGGTGGCAGTGGTGCTGCAACTGCATTGGCAGCGGAGCAGTTCAATCGGCAGTTGCATCCGGATGAGCGGCACGTCATCGAGAAGTTGATGGAGGAGGGTTATTCCGAAGAGCAACTGATGGCTGTGGCCTGTGTCATGGTCCAGTGTTTGCTCGGAAGAGACATGATTGAGCCGGGGACGTTGCTGGAGGGGGTAGATGGGATGTCCCTTACACCGGCAGGGACGTATCTGGCGTCGCAGTATCAATCAGTCCTGGATGGAATGACTGCTGGGCAGCAAGAAGAAATTACACGGGTACTGGCTGGGAGTGGCCTCTTCAAGTACACGAGAGCGGATGCCTATAAAGACGCCTTCCATGACGTTCAAACTGCCCAGCGCCTCGGTGGTGTGACTCAGGCTGGCCTCGGATTGCTGGGGGCTTGGGCATCAAGTGTGCTTTGTCCCTTCACTGTCTGGGGGTGCGCGGCGGCAGCTGAGTCAGCAGACAATATGTCAGCAGGCCTGACAACTTGGTATCAGGGACGGCCGGCGCTCACTTTGCAGAACCAGGCTTGGCAGGCAGTTGGTCTGTCGCCCGGGAACCCGAATCTGGTGGAGGCGCTAACTGGCATGGGGATAGCCGCAGGTGGAGCTTTTGCGGTTAATCGAACGCTTGCAGGGCAGGGTAAATATGCCGGGGCCGCGAGTGATGGAGCCGGTAGTGGCAGGAATACAGGGCGAACTGAGACGCCAGATCATCTGCTTCCGGATAATGTCAATGGGGATGGGTTGAGTCCTCCAAGTTTGAAGTTTACTGTAGTTCGGCCATCTTCAACCCCCTAAGAACGAGATTGTCTCAACCACTATTGGTGGGCAGAGGATCGAAATAAGTGGTCATGGATATTGTAATTCCCATAGTGGGTCTGGGTATAATTTCAGCGAGATGTCGGGCTTGTCAAAGAGTCGGATTGATAGTGTCATTGCTAATGATGCCGCGACTTTTATTGCGGCGGGAGGGAAGATTCCTGTCTCGGCAGTTCCTTCAACACGCACAGTTGTCGTGGAAGGGCAGAAGATTGAGTATCGTCTGCTCCGGATGCCTGACGGAGCAGTGCGAATTAGCAATTATCATCCTCCCAAGCGTTGAGGGATTTTGATGAAGAGTTATGTTTTTTCTGAGCTTATTCGTGCTTATTTTGTTGCGATAGCCGAAAGCGGGGGAGGGTTGGCTTTTCGAGATCCCATGCCTGAGGAAGGAGGGGATGTTAGAGGCGACATTGTCAGGCTGGGTGTGAATGAGATTGAGTCGTTAATAAGGCGCGAGATTGGCGACGTGGGAGAAGGGTACTCGCTTCTTAAAGTGCTTTATGCGCCTCTGGCTATTAGCATAGTGTTGACTCTTCCTGTGGATGAGATTGCCAAGCCATTTTTCGAGAGGCTTCTGTATTTGGCAGGGGGCGATCCATTGGTTCACTATTATTATGGATTGTTTGTTTTGAATTATAGTGATTCTCTTGAGATGGATGCTGTTGCTGCCAAGCATTATCGGCGCGCTGCTGAGCTGCATGAGGAAAAGGCTAGGAAGCTTCGGGAGTGGGCTGGGGACATTTGATAAGTGAATGAAGAGAGGAATAGGGGTTGGGGTGAATTAAATCCTGGCATCAACGAGCCCCTGCATACCAGCGCGTTGGTCGGTAAAGTTCTGGTTGAGTAAATATAGTTCCGGGCACGTCGTGGTGCAATAAATGTCAGGCTAACTTGAATTCCGAGTGTTTCCGTTCGGCTTGGGAGTGGCCGGTGGTTTGTCATGAGGAGGCCATTTGTTCTTTCAAAATTCGAGCCAAAACAGGGATCAGAGTTAATTAAATTAGCTCAGAGCGTGGCTCTCTGGTGCGGGATTTATCTTGACCTGTTTTCTGGCTCTGCCTGCTTTGCGCGGGGTGACGCTGCGATCGAGCTGGACTTAGATGGTGGTGCGGAAGCGGTCGTTGCCCATCGGCTGTTGGTGGTGCAGGTGCTTGGAAAAAAGCGAGGAAGGCGGCATCGCGCTGGCCGCCGGTCGCGACGTCAGCCTGCTCAGTGCGCAGGAACAGCACGACCTGAGCATCGACGAGCAGCGCACCAAGAAGGGCTTCCTCAAACGCAAGACCACCACCACCCACGACGAGTGGCACGAAAGCCTGGCGGTGGGCAGCACCCTCAGCGGCGAGAGCGTACGCATCGCCGCCGGCAGCGACCTCACCGTGCAGGGATCGCAGGTCATCGGCAGTGGCGATGTGGGATTGGCGGCCGGCAACGACCTGTTGATCGAGTCCGCGCAGGACACGTTTGCCGAACAGCACGCATCCCGGCAGACGAAGTCCGGGCTTACCGGTGGTTTCTCCGGCGGTGTGGCCAGCGTGGGATATGGCAAGTCCAGCAGCGCTGCGCAGAGCACCCTGGAAGGCACCACCCAGGTGGGCTCGGGGGTGGCGTCGCTGGACGGAAACCTGACCCTCAGCGCCGGCAACCAGCTGACCATCGCGGCCCCTGACGTCGCCGCCGGTGAGAACCTGACCCTGGCGGCCAGGGACATCGTGCTGGAAGCGCGGCAGGACACCGTCGAGAGCAGCGCCAGCCAGTCCAGCAAATCCAGCGGCTTTTCCGTGGGCGCCACCTACGACCCGGCCGCGGCCTACCGCAGCGGCCGGGACAACGCGACCGCCGGCAACCCGGGCAGTGGAAGCACGATCGGCAAGCTCACCCGTACCGCCGACGGCATCGCGGCCGGCAGCCATGCCGCGCTCACCCCGGTGGTGCTGAAGGCCGGCAGCCAGCGTTCCGGCGGCAGCCAGAACGAGGCCAGCAGCGACGCCCGCGTCAGCCAGCTGGCCGCCGGCAACAACCTGATCCTGCTGGCCAGCGACGGCTCCATCACCAGCCAGGGAGCGCAACTGTCGGCCGAGGGCGATGCCCTGCTGCTAGCCAGCCGGGACATCGTGTTCGACGTGGCGCACAACACCGTCACCAGCGACCAGCAGCGCAACCGTTCGGGGTGGAGCGTGGATACCAGCGCCTCGTTGCCGGTCGGCATGAATCGGCAACAGGGCGATGGCAGCGGCTACAGCGACACGGTGACCGGAACGCAGCTGTCGGTGGGCGGCAACGCAACGCTGCGCACGACCGAAGGCGACATCGCCCTGACCGCCAGCAACATCGTCGCCGAGGGCGACGTGGACGTGCATGCGGCGCGTGACCTGAGCATCCGCAGCGGACAGGACGTCGTGGGCAATGCCAACCGCTCGGACGACAAGGCCATCGGCACCGTGGCGATTTCCGACACTGAGCGCTTCTCGGGCTACCACACCGAGCGGCACCGCGACGAAGGCACACAGGTGTCGCAGGTGGCCAGCAGCGTGGGCAGCCTGGACGGCAACGTGCGCCTGAGCGCGGGCGGGGCCTACACCCAGCAGGCCAGCCACGTGGTGGCGGCCGGGGACGTGGACATCACCGCGGCCACGATCGACATCACCACCGCGGACGACCTCAACAGCGGCTCGCAGCAGGACAAGAGCCTCAAGGTCGGTGCGTTCGCGCGGGTGAACTCGCCGCTGATCGAGCTGGTGAACAACGTCGATGCCGCCCGCCAGTCCGACGGCCGGCTCAAGGCGATGCAGGGCATGGCCGCCGCGGCCAACGCCTACCAGTCGGCCAGCGCCATCAGCGGGATGGCAGGCGGCGCCGGTGGCGGATCGCTGCTCAGCGCCGAGGCCGGCGTGGGCGTGGCGACCAGCCAGAACCAGAGCCGGTTCAACGAGCGGCTCTCGCAGGGCTCCACGATCAGCGGCGGCGGCAACGTCACTCTGACCAGCACCGACGGGGACATCCACGTCACCCAGGGCAACCTGAGCGCCGGCAATGCCCTCAGCCTGGATTCGGCGGGCGACCTGATCCTGGAAGCGGGGCAGTCGCAGCTCAGCGACCAGAGCAGCGGGCACAGTGCCGGCGCGGAGGTGGGCGTGGGCGTGTCGGTGGGCGCGCAGACCGGCGTGTATGCCTACGCGCAGGCCAACGTGGGCAGCCACCGCAGCAACAGCGACAGCACCACCTACCAGAACACGCAGCTGTCCGGGCAGACGCTCACCCTGCGTTCCAAGGGCGATACCACCCTGCGCGGCGCGACCGGCACTGCGGACACGATCAACGTCGCCACCGGCGGCGACCTGACCATCGAGTCGCTGCAGGACACCGCGCACAGCCAGAGCAAGGACAGCAACGTGGGCGCGCGGGTGCAGGTGTCGTTCGGCACGGCGTGGAACGCCAGCGCCAATGTCAGCCAGTCCAAGGCCAGCGGCGACCATGCGGGCGTGGGCCAGCAGAGCGGGCTGTTCGCTGGCGACGGCGGTTACCATGTCGACGTCGGCGGTGCAGTGAACCTGGTCGGCGGCGCCATTGCCAGCACCAACGCGGGCAACAGCGAATTGAGCGCGGCGGAACTGAACTTCCGCGACCTCCGGAACACGATGGACTACAGCGCCAGCACGGCGAGCCTGGGAGCTGGATTCGGAGGCGCGGCCGGCGAGTACCAGGGTACCGGGACAGGGATGGGCGCCGCGGACCGCGCCAACGTCGGTGGCGGCGTGCCGATGCACGAGAGCGGCAGCGACAGCAGCACCACCTACGCCACCCTGACCGAGGGCGACATCACCATCGGCGGCAAGGCGACCACGGCAGCCGAACTGGGCATCAACACCGACGCGAGCAAGGCACACCAGCAACTGGACGACCTGCCGGACCTGCAGAAGGTGCTGGCCGACCAGCAGGCGATGGCGGCGGCGGCTGGGACGGTGGTTGCGACCAGCAGGCAGGTTGCCGATGACTTGGCGGCCCATGCGCAGGACAAGATGGTTGCAGCGGCCAATGCCTATCTCGATGGCCTGTCACCCGAACAGCAGGCGGCGTTTGGCACGTTGAGCGGGCCGGAGCAGCAGGACTACCTGCTGAGCCATAGTGCCGACTACCGCGATGCCTACGGCTCGTCCCTGCAATGGGGCATCGGCGGTGATTACAACCGTGCCTTGCAGGCGGTGACCACGGCGTTGGTGGGCAGCGTGGCCGGCCAAGGCGGTACGCAGGCCGTTGCCGACGCGCTGGCGCCCTATGCGGCGCAGTTGATCGGCAACAGGTTCGATGAAAACCACGGCAGCGATCCGAATGCAACGGCGCAGTTGCTGTCGCATGCATTGCTGGGCGCGCTGCTGGCGGAAGTGAATGGCGGCAATGCGGCCGGTGGAGCGCTGGCCGGTGCGGGCGGTGAACTGGCGGCCAACTATCTGACCCAGAAGTTGTATGGGGATGATCCCAATGCCTATGACGAGAACGGGCGGTTCGACCCGAATCGGTTGTCGGAAATGGACAAGCAGACGATCTCTGCATTGTCACAAGCCATCGGTGCGCTTGCGGGCGGAGCCAGTGATGGGGAGCTGAGACAAGCTGTAGTGGGGAGTTCCATTGCGCAGAATGCGGTGGAGAACAATTACCTCAGTCATGCCGAAAGGATGGATTACCTGAAAGAGATTCAGGCATGCGAGAAGGGCGATGGAGATGCTTGCGGCCGGGCCGCCAATCTGGAGTCGTTGTCCACCAATCGCAATGACGCCTTCCGTGCCGCCTGTGCGGACAGCGCCAGTGCTGCATGCGCGACGGAACTCCAGAAGGCCTATGACGCTCTCGACACGCAGCTGGCGGGACAGGTCGAATATATGGAGTGGCTATTCAAGAGCCCACTGGAAATGCACGACAGTCGTGACAACGAACGTGCCCTGGCAACGCATACCGGAATAGGTGATCTGGTCTGGAAGATCGATTGTGCTCAGGCCAGTACAAACTGCGGAACGTCTGGCTCGATTTGGTTGGCTGCGCAGGGTGATCCGCTAACGGCGATACGCCATGAGGCTATGCGGACGCTGGCGGAGGGGGCTGGAAAGGCTGATGGCGTTTTTGGTCGAGTGGGAGATTTGCTTTCCGGTGTCTATCAGGTAGGGAAGGATTCCAACGCACTAGTGCAGTTTGGCAAGATGTGGAGTGACGCTTCATTCATCAATGATCAGGGATTTGGGAAATATTTTGATGCAAAGCAGGCCCAGTCCAAGGCGATGCGGGAAGGTATGCTTAGTGGCTTGGAAGGCTACATTGGTGATATCAGTGGTGTGATAAGGGGGAATTTGAATGGGGGGGATTACTGGGATCTATATGACGTCTATGCACATGGCGACGCCGAAGGGCGAGTGGGTTTTGATGTACTGAGCATGTTTGTGGGCGGCGCGGAAGTAAATGCGCTGGCAAAATCGATTCTGGCAGAAAAGGTAATTGCCAAGGCATTCAGGGCGGCTGAAAAAGAGGCGCTGGAGAGTGCAAGGGTGGCAAATAATTTTTACCGTGATGGCAGCCCTCTTTTGTTCCCGCAAGAGCTGACAACATCAAGTGGTGTGATTATTAAGGCAAATCCCGATAAGATGACAACGGTGTTGGGGACCTATCTGGACGACACCAATAGCATCATAAATGGTCAGATTTCCATGCCGAAACGAATGGTCTACGACGGCCCCGCTCAGCCGGGCTCATTCAATCTCTTGAATACACCGGATGGAATTTATAAGGCGCTCGGCCCTGATGGTTTCTGGGAAAGAGTAAATAGGCCATTCATTGACTCTGCAATCAAGCGCGGTGACGATATTGTATTGGCAACAAGGCCTGTGGAGAAATCTCTGTTGAGGCCTGACGGATCTATGAGCGGCTTCGGAAAAGAATATGACTACCTCGTGAAGAAAGGTTATGTCTATGATTTTGATACCGGAAAGATGTGCTTTGGGGGGTGTAAGTGATTAATCTGAAAATTCTGATTGATAGTATGGCGCTGGCTGCCATTGAGCATTTTGCGCATGAATTTTCCCGATTGCCTTTAAGGGTTGAGGCGGGGGGGTATCGTATATCGATCCCTATGGGGAAATTTGAAATATCTATTTCTCAAAATGAGAGGTATGAAAAGTATATTTCATGCACCCTCGATTTTGAGGATGGCTGTTCGTTTCAATTTGAAACCATACGGGCTGCGATTTGTGGGGAGGGTGTGAGGCGGCTGGGGGGGGGGCTGCCGATTGGTAAAGGAGATCAAGTCACCCTTCAATGGAATAGCAAGTATGCGAAAGAGATAATTTATTTTTTAACAAAAAACATTGATTCGCTAGCTGGATTTCCTCCTTCTTGGTTTATTGGCGCTTGTGAGATAGAGCGTGATTTTGTGGGATCGATGTTTCCTGATGTTGCGGAAAAAGAATTGCAAAGAAAAATGTTGATCTGGAATAAGTGGAATAAATCAAAATAACGGTTCGATGTTGACTTGACGAATGGCGGTTCTAGATTCACTTAATCACGGAGAGAAGTGGTGGCTGGCGGTAATCCGAAACTGTCTCCGATGCCTGCCGGCCGACGGCGTCGGTTCCGCCGTAGTTCTGCCGCCACCCTGTGCACGACCGAAGGCGACATCGCCCTGACCGCCAGCAACATCGTCGCCGAGGGCAACGTGGACGTGCATGCGGCGGGCGACCTGAGCATCCGCAGCGGGCAGGACACGGCCGGCAACGCCAACCGCTCGGACGACAAGGCCATCGGCACGGTGGTGATTTCCGACACCGAGCGTTTCTCGGGCTACCACACCGAGCAGCACCGCGACGAAGGCACGCAGGTATCGCAGGTGGCCAGCAGCGTGGGCAGCCTGGACAGCAACGTGCGCCTGAGCGCGGCCAGTCGGCCAGCGCCATCAGCGGGATGGCAGGCGGCGCCGGTGGCGGATCGCTGCTCAGCGCCGAGGCCGGCGTGGGCGTGGCGACCAGCCAGAGCCAGAGCGGGTTCATCCAGGTCAACCTGAGCGCCGGCAACGCCCTCAGCCTGGATTCGGCGGGTGCCCTGATCCTGGAAGCGGAGCAATCACAGGTCAGCGAGCAGAGCAGCGGCCACAACGCCGGCGTGGAAGTGGGCGCGCGGGTGCAGGTGTCGTTCGGCACGGCGTGGAACGCCAGCGCCAACGTCAGCCAGTCCAAGGCCAGCGGCGACCATGCGGGCGTGGGCCAGCAGAGCGGGCTGTTTGCCGGTGACGGCGGCTACCACGTCAACGTCGGCGGTGCAGTGAACCTGGTCGGCGGCGCCATTGCCAGCACCAACGCGGGCAACAGCGAACTGAGCGCGGCGGAACTGAACTTCCGCGACCTCCGGAACACGATGGACTACAGCGCCAGCACGGCGAGCCTTGGTGCTGGGTTCGGAGGCGCGGCCGGCGAGTACCAGGGTACCGGGACAGGGATGGGCGCCGCGGACCGCGCCAACGTCGGTGGCGGCGTGCCGATGCACGAGAGCGGCAGCGACAGCAGCACCACCTACGCCCCCCTGACCGAGGGCGACATCACCATCGGCGGCAAGGCGACCACGGCAGCCGAACTGGGCATCAACACCGACGCGAGCAAGGCACACCAGCAACTGGACGACCTGCCGGACTTGCAGAAGGTGCTGGCCGACCAGCAGGCGATGGCGGCGGCGGCTGGGACGGTGGTTGCGAGCAGCAGGCAGGTTGCCGATGACCTGGCGGCCCATGCGCAGGACAAGATGGTTGCAGCGGCCAATGCCTATCTCGATGGCCTGTCACCCGAACAGCAGGCGGCGTTTGGCACGTTGAGCGGGCCGGAGCAGCAGGACTACCTGCTGAGCCACAGCGCCGACTACCGCGATGCCTACGGCTCGTCCCTGCAATGGGGCATCGGCGGTGATTACAACCGTGCCTTGCAGGCGGTGACCACGGCGTTGGTGGGCAGCGTGGCCGGCCAAGGCGGTACGCAGGCCGTTGCCAACGCGCTGGCGCCCTATGCGGCGCAGTTGATCGGCAACAGGTTCGATGAAAACCACGGCAGCGATCCGAATGCGGCGACGCAGCTGCTGGCGCATGCGCTGCTGGGCGCCGTGTTGGCGGAAGTGAATGGCGGCAATGCGGCCGGTGGAGCACTGGCCGGTGCAGGCGGCGAATTGGCGGCAGGAATGCTGATGAATGCCTTGCCAGGGGCGGACAAGCAGACTATCTCGGCGTTGTCGCAAGCCATAGGTGCGCTATCTGGCAGCCTGATTGGTAGCAGCATGAATGAGGCAGTGACGGGAGGGGATATTGCGAAGAATGCTGTAGAAAACAATCGGCAATTACACTGGGATCAGTATTTTGAGAAATTGGTAGGCTGCCAGGGAAATCCCAATGGCTCTGGTTGCGATGCGACTATGAAAATGGGCGATGGCACCCAGAGTTCTGTTATCTCGAGGGCGCAGGAAGGAGGTGTTGCGTATGGTGTCGTGGTCAACACGGACAGAGAGACGGGGGATGTTGTAAGTTATGTTTTAACTGACATGGAAGGTCGGCCGCGAATAATCATGGAAAAATATGAATGTAATGCATTCATTAATTCTGGGATTGGTTCGTGGTCCTTGGGTATGGCGCCAAGCTATGGGCTTGATCTTGGTTCGGCTGGGGTGCATGTGTTGGAGGGGAATTATTCCGAAGCGATTTCGGATTTGGGGAATATCTTTACCAATGGCGAATACTGGAGAGGTATGGTTATTTCTTTGGCTTTTAGTGCCGCGGCAATTAAGCCTGTTAAAGAGATTAAACTTGTTGGAGGTGCATATGAGGGGGGTTCGTATAAGTAAATCTTATTATGAAAGATTGTGGGGTGAGGGGGGTGCTCCGTTCTTGCAGACAAAGGGAATATTGAATTCATCGCCCAGAATATACCCTGATCCCAGGGGTGTGCCTGGATACTATAAATTCGAGTCCTCTGGATTGGAGATGATTTGTAATCCAAAGACTGGCGATATTTTGCATATTCAGCCAATAAGAGGTGGGTGATTGTGAATGATTTTGCTGATTTTAGAGGTGAGTTGGAAATTTATGCAGGCGCTGTTTTGTCTGTGAGTCGAATGATTCGGGCATTTGAGTTTGAATTAAAGGGTGGGTTTGATAGGGTAAAAAATAGTAATAGTTTTAACGATTGCGTTGATTCTTTTGATTTAATATTTTCTATACAAAGAATGCTTTCCGTTGCCAAGTATAAATATGAATTCCATTTAAGTGATTTTCTTGATGAGTTTGTATATAAGTTTGATAGAGATGATTTGTATAGTAGGGAATATTTGTACGAAGTGATAAAGGGGAGTTGTGGGATTGAGGATGCTGTTTCTAAGATTAGAGTGTGAGAAGGTATTAGTCCTAGGTCTGGAGTGATGCCGCGTATATTCACTTCGAAAGTCGCAGAGACAAATCAGGGCGGCGTTGCGATACCTGGTGGGGCACGGTAGGTGATTGTTCCGAATCGCACGCAATGGATGGATCCTAAAAGAGTAGATTCATTTGCATTTCGTCCTCCGGGTGGGGGTTGAGTATGAATGATGAAGTGGATGGGGAAATTAAATTACTCAAAAGAGGTCTAATGATTTTGAATTTATCTTAAGGCGATGCGCGGAGTTCGATTCGGATGCAAAGGCGGCCTGTCGGCGGCTCATTCATGTTTTTGATCGGATTGCACGTGGGGAGGTTGTGCTGCCATGCCATGTTGAGTATGGGGTGGTTTTAGTGCAGAAGGATCGCTGTTTAAGTATCGCGATCTTTGTGAGGCGGAAGCAAAATTTGTAGCCGCACTTAGAGATTGGTATTCACATTCATGGTTTAAATCCTTAGCGGATAGTAATTCCTAGCCAAATCGGTCGGAGTTATCAAGATGTTCCGTCCGAATTGGCATGAATAGCGGTTCCAAGTTCACTTAGTCACAGAGAGAAGTGGTGGCTGGCGGCAATCCGAAACTGTCTCCGATGCCTGCTGGCCGACGGCGTCGGTTCCGCCGTAGTTCTGCCGCCACCCTGCGCACGACCGAAGGCGACATTGCCCTGGCCGCCAGCAACATCGTCGCCGAGGGCGACGTGGACGTGCATGCGGCGCGTGACCTGAGCATCCGCAGCGGACAGGACGTCGTGGGCAATGCCAACCGCTCGGACGACAAGGCCATCGGCACCGTGGCGATTTCCGACACTGAGCGCTTCTCGGGCTACCACGCCGAGCGGCACCGAGACGAAGGCACACAGGTGTCGCAGGTGGCCAGCAGCGTGGGCAGCCTGGACGGCAACGTGCGCCTGAGCGCGGGCGGGGCCTACATCCAGCAGGCCAGCCACGTGGTGGCGGCCGGGGACGTGGACATCACCGCGGCCACGATCGACATCACCACCGCGGACGACCTCAACAGCGGCTCGCAGCAGGACAAGAGCCTCAAGGTCGGTGCGTTCGCGCGGGTGAACTCGCCGCTGATCGAGCTGGTGAACAACGTCGATGCCGCCCACCAGTCCGATGGCTGGCTCAAGGTGATGCAGGGTATGGCGGCTGCGGCATGCTTATCTCGATGGCCTGTCACCCGACCAGCAGGCCGCATTGGTACGCTGAGTGCGTTGGGCCAGCGGGACTACCTGCTGAGCCATAGTGCAGATTATCGCGATGCCTACAACCGATGCCCCCATTGCAAGCGGAGACCGCCGTTGCGGCCAATATGCTGGCCCCGTATGCAGCACAGCTGATCGATAACAGGTTCGATCTGGGCCACGGCAACGAACCGAATGCGGCGGTGCAGCTGCTGTCGCATGTGCTGCTGGGCGCCGGATGGTGGAGTGATGCGGCCATGGAAATTCTTGGCGGCGTTGAGGATCTCATGGGTGCTCAAGAGAGGATGAAGACAGGGTGCCGAAATATGGGAATGGATGAGAGCTGTGGAAGTGGAGATAAATAATATTTCAGGCCAAGTTGAGATGTGAGTATGCTAATGCTTTCTGGTGGATGGGAGTTTTTAGGGCTGATTGTTCAACCGTTCCTGTGCTTCTTTGGGGGGCTGTTTTTGTTGGTGCGTATTTTTTTGCGTAGAAGTGTGTCGGGATCGGCGCGGTTTTTATTCTTATTGTATTCTTTTAGTTGTATTGCCCAGCTTAGTTTTACAGTAAGGGTCATGGTTAGATTTTTTAAATGGGGTGGTGTTCGAAAGTTTGATTATTTCTCCATATGGATTTTGTGGGGTAGCGTATGCTTTCTGCTGGGGGTCTTGATGTTCTTTATGGAAAAAATTGGGCGGAAATTTGAAGAGAGAGAGTATTTTCTTCTTTTCTTTATTTTTGCAGTATTGCCATGGATTGGTTTATTTTTCTTTGATTGAATGCTTGTAGTTGATCTCCTCCTCGCATTGGGCTCGGGCAGAGCTAGAGAGACTCTGAATATCTTCCTGTCCGAGATGGAGCAGGTTGTGACGTGGAAAGGACTGTTGGCGTTGATCGATTCGCATTACCCAAAGACAGTGCGGCCCCAGCCGGAAGCCGTACTGGCTTGAAACCATTCTGCGTATCCACTTGCTGCAGCAGTGGTGTGCATTGAACGATCCGACGATGGAAGAAGCTTGGAGTGGATTTCCTTGGAAATAATTGGTTCGGGTGGCGTGGGCATTAGTCGGAATAGATCATTTTTTTCATATTTAATAATTTTACTATGGGGGTTGGTGTCGTTATTTTGGCTTTTTGTTTTAATAAGATTTTTATTGTGCGCGTGCTTGGAGGTCTTTTCGTGCCGCTCCTCATGGGGGGCGTTTGGTCGCATGTTTGATTATGCTGGAGTGGTTGCGTTATTTGCACTTCCTGTAATGACAGGGGTGCAGGTGGTTCGCATGTTTTTTGTTCGCAAGATATTGTCACTTGAGTTTGTGTTGATGATATCTGCTTGGGTCTTCTTTGTTTTTTGTTCTTTTTATTTTAGTTCGTCCTGAGGGTGGGGTGCAAAACAACGGCTCCAGATTCACTTAATCCCTGGGAGAAGTGGTGGCTGTCGGCAATCCGAAACTGTCTCCGAATCGTTGTGCGTTCTACGAGGGGGGGGCTCATCAACAAGGCTGGATTCTCTGGTTGTTGATTATTCTATAAATGGGGTTAAATTAAGGAGGTCTTTTAAGAATGAGGCGGGGCGGTGAGTATTGAGGATCAAGTGAAAATCTTGGAGCGCCTTGTTGAGATTATGAAGGCATCTGCTGCTGGCTCATATGAGAGACTTGAGTGTGAATTTGGTTATGAGACGTACGAGAATGGGTGGTCGGTTGGGTCGAAGTACTCGCAGGTTAAGAATGGACAGGTGATGAGTGAGCTCTTGGATGACCCAGGTGATGAAGCGTCTGACTTGGTTCATGAGCTGCATAGGTTGATGAAATCTCATGCTGGGGGGGCTTGGGATGGGTTTTTGTTGTCCGTTGATTTCTCTGGAAAGGCTGATGCGAAATTTATTTATTGATTGAATAATATTTATGTATTCGCAATAACGGTTTTAATGACGGTTCCAGTTTCACTTGATCGCAGGGGGAAGTGGCGGCTGGCGGCAATCCGAAACTGTCTCCGATGCCTGCTGGCCGACGGCGTCGGTTCCGCCGTAGTTCTGCCGCCACCCTGCGCACGACCGAAGGCGACATCGCCCTGACCGCCAACAACATCGTCGCCGTGGGCGACGTGGACGTGCATGCGGCGGGCGACCTGAGTATCCGCAGCGGACAGGACGTCGTCAGCAATGCCAACCGCTCGGACGACAAAGCCATCGGCACCGTGGCGATTTCCGACACTGAACGTTTCTCGGGCTGCCACACCGAGCGGCACCGCGACGAAGGCACACAGGTGTCGCAGGTGGCCAGCAGCATGGGCAGCCTGGACGGCAACGTGCGCCTGAGCGCGGGCGGGGCCTACACCCAGCAGGCCAGCCACGTGGTGGCGGTCAGGAAATAACCTAAAAGCGGCAGGTTCGGGTGAGTGAATCCGTCACTGGCGGCGCCGCAAGCGTTGACGCCCCCGGCTCGCGCTGCGATCGGCGGCGCGCTCCAAAGCCGGTGCGGCATGCTCCAGCCGGTCCAGGCAACCGCGTCCTTTGCCTGCTCAGTTCGTCCAGATCGCCGTCAGGGTGGATGGGTCGATACGGAGCACGGTCTCCAGCTTCTGCAGTTTCCGGAGTATCCGGCGCTGCTGCCCGGGAGTGCTTTCGCGGGCCGCGGCGAGCAGGCGCTCGACGACCGGCCGCAGGCTGCTGCGGGTCAGCCGAAGGTAGTCGTCATAACCGAGGTCCAGTGCGCGCTGTAGGTCCGATTGGAGCAGGGCTTCTGCCCTGTCGACCTGTTCGTCGGCGAGAATCCGCTGCATTTCCTGCGACAGGAGGTCGTGGATGGCCGCTTTCTGCAGGGCCAGCAGGTCGCCTTCTTCAATGGCGTAGATCCGTTTGAGCGCGGAAATGCTGTCCATTTCCGTCGGGGATATCCGGTGGTCGTCCAGGGCGGATGCGATGCAGTGGACGATGAGGGCGGAGGCGCCGTGCCGGACGTCCGGTGCGGAGGCATCCGGATCCCGAAGCAGTGAAAAGCCTTTGTCCTCGAGTCGCGCAAGGCATTGCGCGAAAAGCCCGGTGACGGCGTGTGTCTCACGATAGGCCTGGATGGCCTGCAACAGGCTGGCGTGCATCACGGTCATCTCCCCTCCCTGGCGATTCCGGCATCGGCCCCCTGGGTTCAGGCGTGGGGGCATGGAGAAAGAGTGCGGCGGAATCCGGGTGGTTGCAACCGCTACAATCGATCTACTCATTCTTCGGGGGTCCGCGTCATGCGTTTGAATATTCTCGCTTTTTCCGTATTGGCCGGCTTGGGTGCGGTCCAGTTGGCGCACGCCGCCGAAGGCATGTGGGTGCCGCAGCAGCTGCCGGAGATCGCCGGGCCGCTGAAGCGCGCCGGGCTGGAACTGGATCCGCAGCAGCTGGCCGACCTCACCGGTGATCCGATGGGGGCGGTGGTGGCGCTGGGCGGATGCACCGCCAGCTTCGTGTCGCCGCAGGGATTGGTGGCCACCAACCACCACTGTGCCTATGGCGCCATCCAGCTGAACTCCACCGCCGAGAACAACCTGATCAAGGAGGGTTTCAGCGCCGCGGCGCATGGTGACGAGTTGAGCGCCGGCCCGAATGCACGCATCTATGTGCTGGACAGCATCACCGACGTCACCGCGCAGGCGAAATCCGCGATCGCCGCGGCCGGCGCCGATCCGCTCAAGCGCACCGAGGCGCTGGAGGCGCTGGAGAAGACGCTGGTCGCCGGCTGCGAGGCCGATCCTGGCTACAGCTGCACGCTGTACAGCTTCTCCGGGGGCAACACCTACCGTCTGTTCAAGAACATGGAGATCAAGGATGTGCGGCTGGCCTATGCGCCGCCGGGCAGCGTCGGCAAGTTCGGCGGTGATGTCGACAACTGGATGTGGCCGCGGCATACCGGCGATTTCGCGTTCTACCGTGCCTATGTCGGCAAGGACGGCAAGCCGGCCGCGTTCGCGGCCGACAACGTGCCCTACCAGCCCCGGCATTGGCTGAAGCTGGCCGACCAGCCGTTGGGCGAAGGCGATTTCGTGATGGTGGCCGGGTATCCGGGGCGTACCGACCGTTATGCGCTGGCCAGCGAGTTCGAGAACACCGCGAACTGGACATACCCGGCGGTGGCCAAGGCCTACAAGGACCAGATCGCCCTGGTGGAGGCGGCGGGCCGCGGTGACAAGGACATCGCGGTGAAGTACGCCGCGAACATGGCGGGCTGGAACAACACCAGCAAGAACTTCGACAGCCAGCTGGAAGGCTTCGAGCGCAACGGCCTGGTGGCGCACAAGCGCCGGGAAGAGGCCGCGGTGCTGGAATGGCTGCGCGGGCAGGGCGACGCCGGGGCGCCGGCGCTTGCGGCCCATGCGCGGCTGCAGGCCCTGGGCGAGCAGGCGCGCAGCACCCAGCAGCGCGACTTCACCTTGGGCATGTTCAACCGCACCGGCACCCTCGGGACCGCGGTGCGCCTCTACCGGTTGGCCATTGAAAAGGCCAAGCCGGATGCGCAGCGCGAGGACGGCTACCAGGTGCGCGACCTGCCGGCCATCGAGGGCGGCTTGAAGCAGATGGACCGCCGCTATGTGGCGTCGATGGACCGTGAGCTCCAACAGTACTGGCTGCAGCGGTACATGGAACTGCCCGCCGACCAGCGTGTGCCGGCTTTCGATGCGTGGCTGGGCGGCGGCGATACCGCGGCCGCGGATGCGGCGCTGGCACGGCTCGATGGGTCGCGCCTGGGCGAGCTGGACGAGCGCATGAAATGGTTCGGTGCCGATCGGGCGGCCTTCGAGGCCAGCACCGATCCGGCCATCCAGTATGCGGTGGCGGTGACGCCGGCGCTGCTGGAGATCGAGCGCCAGGCCAAGCGCAAGCGCGGCGAGGAACTGGTGGCGCGGCCGTTGTTCCTGCAGGCCATCGCCGACTACAAGCAGAGCAAGGGCGAATTCGTCTATCCGGATGCCAACCTGTCGCTGCGCATCACCTTCGGCAACGTCAAGGGCTATACCGGCCTGGATGGCACGGTGCAGCCGGCCTTCACCGCGCTGGAGGGGGTGGTCGCCAAGGAAACCGGAGCGGATCCGTTCGATTCGCCGCAGGCGCTGCTCGATGCGGTCAAGGCCAAGCGCCATGGCGGGCTGGAGGACGCGCGCCTCGGCAGCGTGCCGGTGAACTTCCTCGCCGACCTGGACATCACCGGCGGCAACTCCGGCTCGCCGGTGCTGGATGCGCGGGGACGGCTGGTCGGGCTGGCGTTCGACGGCATCTGGGAAGCAGTGGCCAGCAACTGGGTGTTCGACCCGGTGATGACCCGGATGATCTCGGTGGATCAGCGCTACATGCGCTGGATCATGCAGGAAGTGGCCCCGGCCCCGGCATTGCTGCAGGAGCTGGAGGCGGCGGCGAAGTAGGCCGCGTTTCCGCCGGATCGAAAAAGGAACCCCGGGCGGTCTACCCCCCGGGGTTTTTTGTCGCCGGCTCTCCGTCACGGCCAGGTGGAGAGCCGCAGGACCATGATGGCCGGGAGCTCTCGAGAGCAAGGGCAGGGCCGCCCGCCGTTGCCGGCGGGCCGGACGAGCCACCGGCCACGGCCCCTGTAGAGCGGGGCCACGCCCCGCAGGGGCCTTCCCGAGGGATCGCCCAGCGCCACAGCCCACAAGAGCGCCATGCCGCAGTGTCCGGGGATGCGATCCGTCGCAGGAACGCGACCGTCCGTAGAGCGGGGCCACGCCCCGCTGGGGCCTTTCCGAGGGATCGCCCAGCGCCACAGCACACAAGAGCGCCACGCCACAGTGTCCGGGGATGCGATCCGTCGCTGGAACGCGACCGTCCGTAGAGCGGGGCCGCGCCCCGCTGGGGCCTTCCCGAGAGCTGTTCGGCCCACCCTGTCCGCTGCCTGGCGGCGGGCCGGTATGTGCCGCGCGTTGTCGATATGTTCGGATGCGTGGGGCAAGCCCGGCCCGGCGGCCTGCCGCAGCGGCGGGGATCAGCGGTAGGGGCCGGGGCCACGCCAGACCAGTTCGCCGCGCCGGTACACATACATCACGGTGACGACCTGGCGGGCATCGCCGATGGTCTGCAGTTCCGGTGCGTCGGGGGGCAGCAGGCGGCACTTGCTCGAGCCCCGCCTCAGGGCGACTTCCGCGGGGCAGACCATCAGGTAGGTGGTGCCGGGCAGCGGAATGGAGAGTTCCTTCATGCCCTGCGCCATCCAGGTGCGCAGCCGCGTCTCGGAGAGCAGGTCGTAGACGATCTGGTAGCCGCCGACCTCCATCGCCGGCTCGCCGGCCGCCATGTCGTTGCGGTAGCCATCGTCGCTGGGCGGTCCGCTGGTGCGGCCATGCTCGCTGGGTGCGGTGTCCTGCGGTTGCCAACCTGGTGGCCGCCCGGTCCAGGTCCGCGGGTGGCGCTGGGTGCCCTGTGGCGGCCGCGAGGCGGCCGCCGGTTGCGCGGCCTCGGCTTCGCGGCGGTCCTGCGGCTGGGGTTCCGGTTCGGCCGGGGGCTCGATATAGCGGGCCTCCGGCACCGGCTTGCGGGCCTCCGGGGCGCGGCGTGGTGCCGATCGCGGCTCGGGCCGCGGGCGCTGTTCGGGTGCCGGTGCCGGCGGGGTGTCGCTGGGCTCGGGTGTCGCCGGTGCTTCGCCGACGAAGTCCACCTTGACCCGGCCGCCGCCGGCCGTTCCCTGCGGCGTGGTCACCAGTGGCGGCGAGGAGTGCAGCAGCAACAGCACGATGAGTACATGCAGCAGCGCGCTCACAAGCGCGGCGGCCCAGGGGTACAGCCGTTCGCTCAGGGGCGCGGGTGTGGCGGGCGGCGTGGCCGGGGCGGTCGTCATGCGGCCTGGTGGACGTCGAAGTCGCGGACCCTCATCTGGAACTCGCCCTTTGCCGGCATCGGGGGGCGCTTATGGTAGCGCCTGCCCGCGCGTGCCGGCCTGTCCGTGGCCGGTGGCTGGCGGCCGCCTGTCGCCGAGTGCGGAGCAGGCCGGGCCGCGGCACCCGCCAGGCCGGGTTGATAACGGGCGCAACCGAGGCCGGCATCGCGCTGGCGACAGGCTATGATGCGGGCCCCACGACGGACATCCCGATTAAATGCGTATCCTGCTTGCCCGCCACGGTGAAACACCGTGGAACGCCGAAGGCCGCTATCAAGGCCAGATCGACATCCCGCTTTCGCCGACCGGCGAGGCCCAGGCCAAGGCTCTGGGCGAGCGCCTGCGCGCGCTGGACATCACCCGTGCGGTGGCGTCGCCGCTGTCGCGCGCGCAGAGCACGGCACGCGCGGCGCTGGGGACCGGGCGCGAGGGGATGCTGCAGACCGATGCGGACCTGCAGGAGATCGCCCACGGTGAATGGGAAGGCATGCTGTCCAGCGAGATCAATGCGAAGGATCCGGCGCGCCTGCGCGCCTGGCGCGAGGAACCGGACACGGTGCTGATGCCGGGCGGCGAGTCGCTGCGGCAGGTGCTGGACCGCAGCTGGCGTGGCCTGGCCAACGCCGCCGACGGTCTGGGCAAGGACGACACTCTGCTGGTGGTCGCGCACGACGCGGTCAACCGGGTGATCCTGTGCAAGGTGCTCGGCCTGCCGATCGGCAAGCTGTGGACGTTCCGGCAGGCGCCGGCCACCTTGAACCTGCTCGAAGGCCCGGACGTGGAGCACCTGGAGGTCGTGCGGATGAACGACTGCGCGCACCACACCGCATTCTTCGGCGAGGCCAAGCACCGGGCGCTCTGATGGCGGGGCGCCGGGCCAACCGCGGGTGGCTGGCGGCGTTGCTGCTGGCGGTGCCGCCGGTGCACGCCACGCAGGTGGAGCAGCCTCTGCCGGTGGACGCCGGCTGTCCGCCCTTCTCGGCGCAGGACAACCGCGCGCCGTCCTATCCGCCGTCGGAGTTGTGGCGGCTGCTCGGCTACGCGGTCGACATCGTCATCCAGGCCGATGCCTGCGGCCGCGTCACCGACACCGTCGTCGAGCGCTCCTCGGGCGTGGCCACGCTGGACGAGACGGCGCTGGCGGCGGCGCGCGGCTGGACCGTTCCGCCCTCGGCCCGCGGCCAGCCGCGCTACCGGCTGCCGTTCGCTTTCCAGCCCTTGCCGCCGGAGGTGGCCACGCAGGCCGGCCGGCGTCCGCCGGACCCGTTCTTCGACGAGCGCAGCAGCGGCCGCGTGCCGGCGCCGCCCGTCGCGGCCGACGGTGCGCTGCCCGGTTACCTGCCCGACCCGTATCCGATCGGCTACATGTACATCCCCGAGGCGGTCGCGGCGATCGGGCCGCTGGCGCTGTTCCGGCGCTATGGGCCACAGGCCCATTTCTGGCTGCGCGACGAAGAGGGCGTGAGCCTGTTCCAGACCGACGGCACGATGATGGTGCGCAACCGCCTGGTCGACGACGGCCGGCAGCGGTTCGTGGTCACCAGCGTGCTGTGCGGGAGCGACCTGGAGGCCTGCCGCCGCTCGCTGGCCGACCTGCGCGATCGTCGCGGTCCGCAACGGCCGCAACCGCTGCCCTGAGCGGCGCCGTGGGCGGCACTCCCTGAGCGGCCGCGGAGCGGCTGTATCATGTGCGCCCTCCAGCGCCCGCCGGCCGCGTGTGGCGCGACACATCCCCAAGAGGCCGCATGTCTCCGTCCCGTCCCGCCACGCTCGCGCAGTGGCTTGCCCATATCGAACGCCAGCATCGGCAGCCCATCGCGATGGGCCTGGAGCGCGTGCGCGAGGTGGCCGCGCGCATGGGCCTGGCGCGGCCGGCCCGGCACTGCATCGTGGTCGGCGGCACCAATGGCAAGGGGTCGACGGTGGCGTTCATCGAGGCCATCGGCCGGGCGGCCGGGTGGACGGTCGGGGCCTATACCTCGCCGCATCTGCGGGTCTACAACGAGCGGGTGCGCATCGACGGGGCCGAGGTGGACGATGCCGGGCTGGTGGCCGGGTTCAATGCGGTCGAGGACGCGCGTGGCGAGACGCCGCTGACCTACTTCGAGTACGGCACGCTGTGCGCGCTGTGGCTGTTCCAGCAGGCCGGGCTCGACCTGGCGGTGCTGGAGGTCGGACTGGGCGGGCGCCTGGACGCGGTGAACATCGTCGATGCCGACGTGTCGGTGATCACCACGGTGGACATCGACCATGCCGACTGGCTGGGCGGCGACCGCGAGGCCATCGGCGTGGAGAAGGCCGGGATCATCCGCGGCTGGAAGCCGGTGGTGCTCGGCGAGATCGACCCGCCGTCGAGCGTGCTGCGGCGGGCCTACGCGCTGGGCGCCAATGCACTCCGCTTCGGCAGCGACTTCTTCGCCGAGCCGATCGACGCGGGACGCTGGCGCTGGCGCGACGTGTCCTTCCAGGTGGAACTGCCGCAGCCGGCGCTGTGGGCGCCGGTCCAGAGGGCCAATGCCGCCACCGCCATCGCCGCGCTGCAGGCGCTGGACCGGACGGTACCGCGCGCCGCCTGGGCGCAGGGCGTGGCCGCGGCCCAGGTGCGTGGCCGCCTGCAACGCTTCGAGCGCGACGGCGTGGAGGTGCTGGTCGATGTCGGCCACAACCCGCAGGCGGCCGCGGCGCTGGCCGAGGCACTGCGTGCCCGGCCCGCCACCGGTCGCACGCTGGCGGTCTATGCGGCGCTGTCGGACAAGGATGCACCCGGGGTGGTCGCCGCGCTGCAGGCGCGGATCGACCGTTGGTACCTGGCCGGGCTGGGCGGTGAGCGGGGGCAGGACGGCGACCAGCTGCGCGCGCGCCTGGCCGGCACCGCGGCCGCCGCCGGGCTGGCCTGCGCGGATGTCGCCCAGGCCCTGGAAGCGGCCTTCGAGCAGGCCCGCCGTGGCGACCGGGTGCTGGTGTTCGGCTCCTTCCATACTGTCGCCGAGGCGCTGCCGCTGCTGGAGCCGGCAGCCTGAGCACGGTGCGGCCGGCACCTCCGGCGGCGCCGCCGTTCAGCTGATCGCCACGGCGTGGACGGACGCCCGCCTATAATCGCCGGACCCTCCGTTCCGCCGCCCAGACGCCCTGCCGTGGATACTTCCCTGAAACAGCGATTGATTGGCGCCATCGTCCTGGTGGCCCTGGCCGTGATCTTCCTGCCCATGCTGGTCAAAGGCCCGGCGCCGGACAGCGGCGTGCAGGACGTGCCACTGCGTGCGCCCGACGCGCCGGGCGATGGCCAGTTCGAAACCCGCGAGTTGCCGTTGGTCGCGCCCGGGACGCCACCGGCGGGTGGCGCCACCGGCATGCCGGCGGCCTTGCCGGCCACCGCCGCGCCCCCGGCCGGTACCGCCGGCACCGCGCTGCCGCCCAGTGCCGCGGCCGGCAACTATGCGGTGAATTTCGGCGCGTACGCCAGCGAGGCCGATGCCGATGCGGTGATCGCCCACCTCAAGCAGTCCGACCTGCCGGGCTTCCGGCAACCAGACACCATCAATGGGCGGTCGGCCTGGCGCGTGCGCATCGGTCCCTACGCCGACCGCGCGCAAGCCGAGCTTGTGCGGCTGGCGGCCGCCAAGGTCCGCAGCGACGTGAATGCGCAGGTCGTGGTGCTCGATGCGGACAAGGAGCCGGCGATGCCGGTTGCCACCGCCCCGGCACGCAGCGCTCCGCCGGCGGCCGAGCCGGCGCGCCCGGCGCCCGCGCCGCCCAGGACGGAGCCGCGCACCGCCGCCAAGCCGGAGCCGGCGCGGCCGGCCGCCAGCGAACGCCCCGCGCCCGCTGCGACCCCGGCCCCAGCACCGGCCACGCCGGCGGCGCCGTCGGTCGGGTTCGCGGTGCAGCTGGGGGCGTTCGCACAGCCGGCCGATGCCAATGCACTGCGCGACAAGGTCCGCGCTGCCGGTTTCAGCGCCTTCGTCGAGCAGGTGCGTACCGACAACGGGGTGCTCAACCGGGTCCGTGTCGGTCCGGTCGCCAACCGCGCCGAGGCCGAGCGGCTGAAGGCGCAGGTGGCGGCGAAGGTCGGCATCCCGGGCATGGTGCGGCCGCACCCTTGATGCGGCGCCCTGCCTGACGGCCGCCGGGACCGCGCGTGATCGACCTGCTGCTGCTGGGCCTGATCGCCGTGTCGGGGCTGTACGGCCTGAGCCGGGGCCTGCTGGCCACGGTGTTCGGCGTGCTGGCCTGGGTGCTGGCGGGCTGGGCGGCGCTGCGTGCCGGCCAGGAGGTCACGCTGATGCTGAGCGGCGGTGCCGCGCCGACGATGGTGCAGTACGCCACCGGGCATGCGCTGGCCTTCATCGCCGTGCTGCTGGTGGTGTCGGCGTTGGGGGCACTGGTATGCGGGGTGGTGGATTCGACCGTGCTGCTGCGCGGTCCGGACCGCCTGCTCGGGCTGCTCCTGGGCATCGTCCGCGGCGGCCTGCTGGCGGTGCTGGCGGTGCTGGTGCTGGGCTTCACGCCGGCGGCCGACGGCGAACCCTGGCGGCGTTCGCAGGTGGTGCCGTGGCTGCAGCCGGCGGCCGACTGGCTGCGCGGCCGCCTGCCGGCGTTGCCGGAGGTTCCGGATGATCTCCTGCTGGATTTGGGCAAGGCGGTGCTGGCAGGCGATAATGCCGCGCTCAGCGAATACGAAGCGGGCGGCGGGCGGCCGCGGGCGGTGCCGGACGAGGCGGAAGACGCCGGCCCGGCGGCGTCCGGGGACGGACGCCGGGACCCGGCGGAGGCGTGGCCTCCCAACATCGATCCGGCGCAGGTGCGCCCGGATCACACCGGCCCGGCACGGACCGGGCCAACGGGCCAGGCACGGCCTCCTTCACGTTAACCGGGCGCACGCCCAGCGGAGATCGCGCAACATGTGTGGCATCGTCGGAATCGTCGGCAACCAGAACGTCGCCGGACAGCTTTATGACGGCCTGACCGTCCTCCAGCACCGCGGCCAGGATGCGGCGGGCATCGCCACCGCGCACGGCACCCGGCTGCGGGTGGAGAAGGCCAATGGCCTGGTGCGGGACGTGTTCGACGAGCGCCGCATGGCGGTGCTGCAGGGCCGCGTCGGCATCGCCCATGTGCGCTACCCGACCGCCGGTTCGGAGGGGACCGACGAGGCGCAGCCGTTCTACGTCAACTCGCCCTACGGGATCGCGCTGGCGCACAACGGCAACCTGATCAACACCGAGGCGCTGCGTCAGCAGGTGTTCGAGGCCGACCGCCGCAACATCAATACCGATTCGGACAGCGAAGTGCTGCTGAACGTGTTCGCCTATGAGCTGGACGCGCAGCGCATGCTCACCCCGGAAGCAGCGATCCGTGCCGTGGCCGGCGTGCACCGCCGCTGCAAGGGCGGCTATGCGGTGGTCAGCGTGGTGCTGGGCCTGGGCCTGGTGGCTTTCCGCGATCCGCATGGCATCCGCCCGCTGGTGCTGGGCAAGCGCGCGCACGCCGAGGGCGACGAGTACATCGTCGCCTCCGAGTCGGTGGCGCTGGACGTGCTCGGCTTCGAGCGCGTGCGCGACGTCGCGCCGGGCGAGGCGGTGGTGATCACCGAGCGCGGCGAACTGTTCGCCGAGGTCTGCGCGACCACCACCCAGCAGACCCCGTGCATCTTCGAGTACGTGTACTTCGCGCGCCCGGATTCGATGATCGACAACGTCTCGGTGCACAAGGCGCGCATGCGCATGGGCCAGAAGCTGGGCGAGAAGATCCTGCGCCTGCGCCCGGACCACGACATCGACACCATCATCCCGATCCCGGACACCTCGCGCGATGCGGCGCTGGAGATCTCCAACGTGCTCGGGGTGAAGTACCGCGAAGGCTTCGTCAAGAACCGCTACGTCGGCCGCACCTTCATCATGCCGGGGCAGGGCGAGCGGGTGAAATCGGTGCGCCGCAAGCTCAACCCGATCCACCTGGAGTTCCGCAACCGCGTGGTGCTGCTGGTGGACGACTCGATCGTGCGCGGCACCACCAGCCAGCAGATCGTGCAGATGGCGCGCGACGCCGGTGCGCGCAAGGTCTACCTGGCCAGCGCCGCCCCGCCGGTGCGCCATCCCAACATCTACGGCATCGACATGCCCGCGGCCGAGGAGCTGGTGGCGCACGAGCGCAGCGTCGAGGACATCGAGAAGCACCTGGGCTGCGACTGGCTGGTCTACCAGGACCTGGAAGACCTGGAAGCGGCGGTGCGCGAGGGCAATCCGGCCCTGCAGGGGTTCGATTCGTCCTGCTTCAACGGGCACTACGTCACCGGCATCGAGCCGGGGTATTTCGGCCGCATCCAGCAACTGCGCTCGGACGAGGCCAAGACCCAGCGCCGCGCCTGACCGCCGGCCGGCAGCACCAGGCCCTTCCTGCGGATACCGATGAGCAATCCCCGCCGCCCCGTGGTTCCCGGCCCTGCGACCTGCCTGCCCGATGGCGTGCGGGCGCCGTCGGCGGCGGACGATCCCGGCACCGGGGTGGACGATCTCCCGGAAGAGGATCTCCATGCCGCGGCCTGCCACTGCCTGGACGAGGCCGACCCGCTGCGCAAGGTGGCATTGACGCGGGCCTACGCCGCGCGTTTCCGTGCAGGCCGCCTGAAGGCGCCGTTGCAGGCCCCGGCGCCGGCGCCGATCCGCATGCCCGGGCGCCCGGCGCACCTGGTGACGGTGCATCCGCGCGACCTGCCGCGGCGGGGGCTGGGCAGCGCGGAGGGCCGGGCGGCGTTCATCCACGCCATCGCCCATATCGAACTCAACGCCATCGACCTGGCCTGGGATGCGGTCTACCGGTTCCGGGGCCTGCCCGGCAGTTTCCACGCCGACTGGGTGAGCTGCGCCGACGACGAGGCGCGCCATTTCATGCTGCTGCGCGGACGCCTGCAGGCGCATGGCTACGACTACGCCGACTTCCCGGCCCACAACGGCCTGTGGGAGATGTGCGAGAAGACCGCGCACGACGGGCTGGCGCGGATGGCGCTGGTGCCGCGGGTCCTGGAGGCGCGCGGGCTCGACGTGACCCCGGGCATGATCGTCCGGCTGCGCGCGCTGGGCGACGAGGCCACCGCCGACGTGCTGGAGGTGATCCTGCGCGAGGAAGTCGCGCATGTCGCCGCCGGCTCGCGCTGGTACCGCTGGTACTGCGAGCGTGCCGGTGTCGAACCGCGCGCCCGCTTCAAGGAACTGCTGCGCGAATACGCCGGCGGGTACCTGCATGGCCCGTTCAACCTCGAAGCGCGCCTGCTGGCCGGTTTCGACGAGGACGAGCTGGCGGACCTGGTCGAGCAGGCCCGGTGAGCGGCCGGGCCTGACGGGCCCTGTGCGATGATGGCCCCCCAGCCCGTCTCCCTGGAGATCCCGCATGCGTTCCATCCGCCCGTTGTCGATGATCCTGCCGATGCTGTTGCTGCTGGCCTGCACGCCGGCGGTACCGGAGGCGGAGGCTCCGTCCGCAGAGGTGCCGGCGCCGCGTGACGGGGAGGGCACCGCGGTGTTCCCGGACGCGCTGCAGGCCGGCGGTGTCGAGCCGTTCTGGGGAGTGCGGGTGGATGGCCAGGTGCTGACCTACACCACGCCGGATACCCTGGACGCGCCGCGCCGGCTGCAGGCCGAGCGCAGCGTGGATGCCGAGGGCCTGCATCTGTGGGGCGAGGACGGCGGCTCGCCGTTCCGGCTGGATGTGCGCCGTGAACGCTGCTCGGACGGCATGTCCGACCAGGTCCATCCCTTCAGCGTGACCTGGCGGCTGGACGATGAAACCGCGCCGGGGTGCGCGTTCGATCCGGCTTCGCCACCGCCGCCGCAGTAAGCGGTTCCGCGGTGACCGCGGCTTCCCATCGGTGGCGGTGTGCGGCCCGCGCCTCCCGGCGCCTGGCCCGGCGTCGCCCGGGACGCGGAACGCGGTGCCCGTCGTGGCCGCGTGCGGGGAACGGCCGGGGCGCGGTGCCGACGGGGGCCACAGGAGCGGGCGCGGTGGGTTCCGGCCCGGTGCGGTTCCTGGCTCAGGCGGCGCTCAGTGCATCCAGCCGGTAGCCGTGGGCATCCACCCGCAGTACCGAGCCCTGTTCGTACCAGTCGCCCAGCACGATGCGGGTACAGTCCCGTCCGCCGACCTGAACGCGGTGCACCGCGGGGCGATGGGTATGGCCATGGATCATCGTGTCCACGCCGTAGCGGGCGAAGGTGGCGGCGACCTCGGCCGGGGCGACATCGGTGACGACCTCGAACTGCGCGCGGTCGTCCTGTTTCAGCTCCGACTGCCGGGCCTGGCTGGCGGCGCGGGCCTTCTGCGCGAAGGCGATGCGCGCGTCCAGCGGTTGCGAGAGGAACTGGGCGATGAAGGCCGGGTCGCGGGTCTGCGCCCGGAACGCCTGGTAGGCGGTGTCGTCGGTGCACAGCAGGTCGCCGTGCTGCAGCATCACCGGTTTGCCGTACAGCGTGATCACGCAGGGGTCGGGCAGGATGCGCATCCCGGCGCGTGCGGCATAGGCCTCGCCCAGCAGGAAATCACGGTTGCCACGGATGAAGGCCACCGGGACCCCGGCATCGGCCAGGCTGCGCAGCGCCGTGGCGACTGCATCGGCGGCCGGCGAGGGCGTGTCGTCGCCGATCCAGGCTTCGAACAGGTCGCCGAGGATGTACAGCGCCTCGGCCTGGCGCGCTTCCCCGTGCAGGAAATCCAGGAACAGCTCGGTGATGGCCGGACGGCTGGGGTCCAGGTGCAGATCGGAGATGAACAGCGTGGTCATGCCCGCATTGTAGGGGCATTGTCCATGGCGCCGCCCGGGGAGGTGGACGGCGGCCCACGGTCGGCCCCGCCGACGGGGCGGCTCAGGACGGCAGCGGCCACAGCTGCAGCGAGGCGGCGCCCAGCAGCAGGGCGATGCCGGTCGCGGCCAGCACATCGCTGGGATAGTGCAGGCCGAGCACCACCCGCGACACCGCGACGCCGGCGGTGAACGGCAGCAGCAGCGGCGCCAGCCAGGGGTAGTAGGCCAGCGCGACCACCGTGAACGACACCGCGTGCAGCGTGTGGCCGGAGGGGAAGCTGTATTCGTCCAGCGGCGCAACCCAGGCGCGGATGCGCAGGTCGGCGGCGAACGGCCGCGGCCGCCGGGTCCAGCGCTTGAGTACCTTGTACAGGGTGAGCGCGGCCAGGCCGGTGGCGGCCATGTGCGCCGAGGCGCGCAGGCCGTCCATGCCGTCGGCCAGGACCAGGGCGGCCATCAGCAGGTACCAGAACATGCCGTCGCCGAGCCGGCTGATGATGGCGAACACGGTGCGGACGCGGCGGTGGCGGCCGTACTGGTTGGCACGCCGGCACCAGCGCGCCTCGCGCGCGAGCAGGCCGTTACGCGGCAGCGGCGACATGATCGTTCTCCCGGTGGGCGAGCTGGAGCAGCAGGGCTTCGAACTCGGCGACGACCTGGTCGGGATGTAGTTGCTGCATGGCCTGGCAGGCGTGTCGGCCGAGTGCCGCCCGCAGCGGATCGTCGCCGGCCAGGAGCAGCGCCGCGTCGATGAAGCCGGCATCGTCCCCGACCGCCAGGCCGCTGTGCCCGTCCTGCAGGTGCTCGCGGGCGGCGCCGTAGTCGAAGGCGACGGTGGCCACGCCGCTGGCCATGGCCTCCAGGGTGACGTTGCCGAAGGTCTCGCTGCGGCTGGGGAACAGGAACAGGTCACCGCTGGCGAAATGGCGTGCCAGGTCCTGTCCGCGCTGCAGGCCGCAGAACACGAAGTCGGGGTTGTCGCGGGCGAGGCGTTCGCGCAGCGGGCCGTCGCCGACCCACACGAAGCGCGCCTCGGGACGCAGCCGCTGGAGGCGGCGGAACGCCTGCACGGCCAGGTCGAGGTTCTTCTCCGCGGCGATGCGCCCGACATGGATCACCGCCAGGTCGTGGTCGTGCAGGCCCCAGGCGCGGCGCAGGCCGGCATCGCGGTGCCGGGGCGAGAACTGCGATGCGTCCACCGCCCGGGCCAGGTGCCGGGGATGCCGGAAGCCGTTGCGGTGCAGGAAGTCCTGCAGTTCGCGGGTAGGGACCACGGTGGCATCGCCCTGGTTGTGGAAGCGGCGCATCCAGCCCAGCGCGGCCGGTTGCAGCCAGGTGGCGCCATAGTCGGGCAGGTAGCTGTCGAAGCGGGTATGCAGGCCGGTGGCGACCGGGATGCCGAGCCTGCGCGCGGCGCGCAGCGCCGACCAGCCCAGGGGGCCTTCGGTGGCCACGTAGACCGCATCGGGCCGTTCGCGGCGCCACTGCTGGGCAAGCCGGTAGGGGGCGGGCAGCCCGAAGCGCAGGCCCGGATAGCGTGGCAGGGCGAGGCCGGCGACCAGCAGTTCGTGCGGATTCTGCGCAGTGCCCGGCTGGCGTGGACGCACCAGGTCCACGGTGTTGCCGCGCGCGCGCAGGCCGCGCTCCAGGCCCTGGACGGTCAGGGCGACGCCGTTGACCTCCGGCGGATAGGTCTCGGTGACGATGGCATAGCGCATGGCGGCCTCCCTTTGCCGGCAAGCGTGCCGGGCCGCCGTGGCGGGAAGGTGTCCGTCCGGTGACCGCCGCATGACAGCGGCGGGGGCGTCAGGCGATGAACGGGCGGAAGGTGATGCCCAGGCCGCTCATGCCGTCGTGCTCGCCGGCCAGGTCGGCGCGCAGCAGCGGCCGGGCGTCGATGTAGGCCTGGTCCAGCACCAGCGACAGCGTGTTGCCGTCCACGCCCAGGTCCAGCAGCGGGATCGGGTCGTCCTCGCGGGCGCGGTGCAGCAGCACCGCCAGGCGCAGCAGGGCGGCGGTACGCCGGGCCGGCAGCACCAGGCGGTCGGGCAGGGCGTCGAAGACGGTCTTGGGGATGCCGCGGCGGTGGGTGCGGATCAGCGCGGCCAGCATCTGCTGCTCCTGGCGCGAGAACCCGGCGATGTCCGAGTGCTCGATCACGTAGCTGCCGTGGGTGTGGTAGCCGCTGTGGGCGATCATCAACCCCAGTTCGTGCAGGCGCGCGGCCCAGCCGAGCATGCGCGCGTCGTCCGAATCCAGCTTCCAGGACGGGGCGACCTGTTCGAACAGGCGCTGCGCCGTGGCTTCCACACGCTGCGCCTGGGCCTCGTCGATGGCGTACCGCCGGATCAGCGCGGCCACCGATTCGTCGCGCGGGTCGTTGTCGCCGGCACGGCCGACGATGTCGTAGAGGATGCCTTCGCGCATGGCCGCCTTGCTGACCAGCAGCTTCTGCAGGTCCAGCGCCTGGAAGGCGGCCTCCAGCACCAGCACCCCGCCGGCGATGATCGGCCGCCGTTCGCTGGCCAGTGTCGGCAGGTTGATGTCGTCGATGTGCTTGGCGCGCAGCAGCTCCTCGCGCAGTTGCGGGAGAGCCTGCGCGGTGATCGCGCCCTTGCTCAGCTTCATCGCCGCGCAGATCTCGCTGATCGCCTTGTGGGTGCCGGACGAGCCCAGCGCTTCATGCCAGCCCAGTGCCCGGAAGCGGGCGGCGAACGGCTGGAACTCGGCGCCGATCTCGGTCAGCGCCTCTTTCCAGCGCTTGCGGCTCAGCTTGCCGCCGGGGAAGAAGCGGCGGGTGCTGGCGATGCAGCCGGCCTGCAGGCTCTCGCGCTCCAGCGTCTGCATGCCGCTGCCGATGATGAATTCGGTGGAGCCGCCGCCGATGTCGACCACCAGCCGCCGCTGGCCGGTCCGTGGCGGTTGCGCATGCGCCACGCCCAGGTAGATCAGGCGCGCCTCCTCGCGGCCGCTGACCACTTCGATGGCATGGCCCAGCGCGGTCTCGGCCGGCATCAGGAACGACAGCGGCGAGCGCAGCCGGCGCACGGTGTTGGTGGCCAGGGCGCGTACCCGGTGCGGCGGGATGCTGCGGATGCGCTGGCCGAAACGGGCCAGGCATTCCAGCGCGCGCTGCCGCGCCTCGGCGGACAGCCCGCCCTTGCCGTCCAGGCCATCGGCCATGCGCACGGTTTCGCGCAGCCGGTCCACCACCCGCAGCTGGCCCATCAGGTAGCGGGCGATCACCATGTGGAAGCTGTTGGACCCCAGGTCGATGGCGGCCAGCAGGTCGCCGTCCTGCAGCGGGGGGAAGGTCGTGGAAGACTGGGGCATGGGCGAATGGTAGCGGATGGCGGAATCGGGAACATGGATGCCCGTGCCGGACGCGGCGGTGAAGGCGGGCGTGGCGCCGGCGGCTGTTTCCGGCGCCGGCGCGGGGCGGTGCCTACAGCGACTCGAGCAGCGCCAGCTGTGCCGAGTGCAGCGGCTGCCCGGGGGCCGGGACGCACTTGCGGTACTGGCCGTCGGCCTGCAGTTCCCAGGCGTTGAGGTTGTCGTCCAGGTAGTTCTGCAGCGCCTCGCGGTAGATGCGCCGGGCCACGTCGCTGTCCAGGATCGGGAAGCAGGTTTCCACCCGTCGCAGCAGGTTGCGTTCCAGCCAGTCGGCGCTGGCGCAGAACAGCTCCGGCGCGCCGTTGTTGCCGAACCAGTAGACCCGGCTGTGCTCCAGGAAGCGGCCGACGATCGAACGGACGCGGATGTTGTCCGAGACGCCCTCCACGCCCGGCCGCAGGGTGCAGGTGCCGCGCACGATCAGGTCGATCTGCACGCCGGCCTGCGAGGCGGTGTACAGGGCGCGGATCACCTGCGGCTCGTTGAGCGCGTTCATCTTGGCGATGATGCGCCCCGGCTTGCCGTCGCGCGCCAGCTGGGTCTCGCGCTCGATCCGCTGCAGCAGGCCCGGATGCAGGGTGAACGGCGATTGCAGCAGGCGGTCGAGCTTCATCTTCGGCGCCAGCCCGGACAGCTGCTGGAACAGCTGGTGGACATCGTTGCCGATGTCGGCGTCGGCGGTGATCAGGCTCAGGTCGGTGTAGGCGCGCGCGGTGCCGCTGTGGTAGTTGCCGGTGCCTAGGTGGACATAGCGGCGCAGCTTGCGCCCTTCGCGGCGCACGATCAGCAGCATCTTGGCGTGGGTCTTGAAGCCGACCACGCCGTAGACCACCTGCACGCCGGCGTCCTGCAGGCGGTCGGCGAGGCCGAGGTTGGCCTCCTCGTCGAAGCGCGCGCGCAGCTCCACGACCACGGTCACGTCCTTGCCGTTGCGCGCGGCCTGGATCAGCGCCTCGACGATCCCGGAGTCCTTGCCGGTGCGGTACAGGGTCTGCTTGATCGCCAGCACGTTCGGGTCCACCGCCGCCTCGCGGATCAGCTCCAGCACGGTGCTGAACGAATCGAACGGGTGGTGCAGCAGCACGTCGCGGCGCGCCACGGTGGCGAAGATGCCTTCGGAGGTCTTGAGCACCCGCGGCGTCATCGCCGGGTACTTCAGGTCCGGGCGTTGCACCAGGTCGTAGACCTGGATCACCCGGTTGAGGTTGACCGACCCGTCGATGCGGTAGGCGGCGTTCTCGGACAGTCCGAAATTCTGCAGCAGGGTCTGCATGATCGGGCGCGGGCAGTCGTGGGCGATCTCCAGCCGCACCGCGGGGCGGTAGCCGCGGTCGACCAGCTCGTCGCGCAGCGCCAGCGCCAGGTTCTCCACTTCCTCCTCGTCCACCACCAGCTCGGAGTTGCGGGTGACGCGGAACTGGTAGGCGCCGCGCACGTCCATGCCCGGGAACAGTTCATCGACGAAGGTGGACAGCACCGCCGACAGCAGCACGAAGTCCTGCGAGCCGCCCAGCGAGCGCGGCAGCTGGATGATGCGCGGCAGCGAGCGCGGCGCGCGCACCAGCGCCAGGTGGCCGGTGCGGCCGAAGGCGTCGGTGCCCTTGAGCACGACGACGATGTTCAGCGACTTGTTGAGGATCTTCGGGAACGGATGCGACGGGTCCAGTCCCAGCGGCGAGAGCACCGGCATGATCTCGTTGCGGAAATAGGCGCGCAGCCAGCGGCGCTGGCGCGCGGTCCAGGTCGAGGACGAGAGGATGCCGATGCCGGCCTCCTGCAGCGCCGGGCGCAGCACGTCGTTCCAGCAGCGGTACTGCTGGTCGACCAGTTCCGCGGCGCGCTCGTGGATCGCGCCGAGGATCTGCTGCGGGCTCAGTCCGTCCGGTGCCGGCGGCAGCCCGAACTCCTGCGCGTGGCGCACCGCGGCGGCGCGGATCTCGAAGAACTCGTCCAGGTTGGTGCAGGAGATGCAGAGGAAGCGCAGCCGCTCCAGCAGCGGTACCTGCGTGTCCATCGCCTGTGCCAGCACGCGGAAGTTGAAGTCCAGCTGCGACAGTTCGCGGTTGATGTACAGCGCCGGATCGCGCAGCGGATCGCTGGTGGCGCTGGGAGCGGCGGTGGCCAGAGGCGGGAGGGGCGCGTTCATGCCGGAGGGGCTTCCGTGGACGGGGGCGAAAGGGGGGCGCTGCGGGGGCGGACGTGCTCGGCGTCGAAGTGGCAGGCGAAGATGCTGCCGCGGCCGACTTCACTGTGGATCTCCAGCCGCGCCTGGTGGAGACCGAGGATGTGCTTGACGATGGACAGCCCCAGACCGGTGCCGCCGCTCTCGCGCGAGCGGCTGCTGGACACGCGGTAGAAGCGCTCGGTCAGCCGCGGCAGGTGGTTGGCGGGAATGCCGTAGCCGGTGTCGGTCACCGCCAGCAGCGCGCCGTCGCCTTCGTTGGCGAAGCGCAGGGTGATGCAGCCGCCGGCCGGGGTGTAGCGCACCGCGTTGGTGACCAGGTTGGAGAAGGCGCTGTGCAGCTCCTTGTTGGAGCCGGCCAGGTCGACGTCGGCGGTGTCCTCCACGACGATGGTGTGGCGGCCGTGGCTGTGCGCCTCGGCTTCGCGGCGCAGCGAGGCGAGCATAGAGCTCATCGCCACGGTGTCCAGCTCGGTGTGCTGCTGCGATTCCAGCCGCGACAGCGTCAGCAGGTCCTCCACCAGCTGCGCCATGCGCTGGGACTGCTTGCGCATCTCCGCCAGCATCGGCCCGGTGTCGGGGAAGTCCTCCGGGTCCATCATGTCCAGGTAGCCGTGCACCACGGTCAGCGGCGTGCGCAGCTCGTGGGAGACGTTGGCGACGAAATCGCGGCGCACCTGCTCCAGGTGCAGCAGCTTGGTGACGTCGCGCGCCACTAGCAGCCAATGGTGGTCGGAATAGGGGATCAGGCGCAGGTGCAGGCGGATGCCCGGGTCCACCGGCGAGCTGGCGTCCAGGATCGGTTCGGCATTGCGGCCGCCGGCCAGCCAGTGCGACAGCGGCAGCGGCTGCAGGCGTTCGACCAGGGCGGCGTCCATGTCCACGGGATGCCGCAGGCCAAGCAGCGACGTGGCGGCCTCGTTGAACCATTGGATGCGCTGGGTGTTGCGGTCCACCACCACCACCGCGTCGGGCAGCGCGGCGGCCGCGGCGCGGTAGCTGCGCAGCATGTCGATCAGGCGTCGCTTGCGTGCGCGCATTTCCTGCTGGTTGCGGTGGAGCAGGCGGTCCAGTTCGTTCCAGACGCCGGTGCCGTCGGCCGTCTCCCAGCGCTGGCGGGCGGTCAGCCGCCGCAGTACCTGGCGCAGCCGCCAGTAGTGCCAGGCGAGGATGCCCAGCGCGGCCAGCGCCACCACCGTCGCCGGGGCGCCGAGCAGCGCGCCCAGCAGCCCGGCCACCAACAACAGCGCGGCCAGGGTGGCCAGCGTCTTCAACCAGGCGGAGCGGAATTGGCGGGGCATTGCGGTCTCGAAAGGAGCGGCGGGCGCCGGCGGCGGAAGCAACGGGAGAGGCGGACCGGCCGGCGGCCGGCCGGCTCAGACCGACGCCGAGAAGCGGTAGCCGGCACCCCGTACGGTCTGCACCATGTTCTCCGCGCCGAACGGCTCGAGGGTCTTGCGCAGCCGACGGATGTGCACGTCGATGGTGCGTTCCTCCACGTACACGCTGCCACCCCACACGTGATCGAGCAACTGCGAGCGGCTGTAGACGCGCTCGGGATGGGTCATGAAGAAGTGCAGCAGGCGGTACTCGGTGGGACCGATCGCCACCGGCGCGTCGCCGGCGAACACGCGGTGCGCGGCACCGTCGATGCGGATCGGGCCGATGGCCACGCTGCCGTCTTCGTCGTCGTCGCGGGTGCGGCGCATGACCGCGCGGATCCGCGCCAGCAGCTCGCGTGCCGAGAACGGCTTGACCACGTAGTCGTCGACGCCGGCCTCGAGCCCGCCGACGCGGTCGTTCTCCTCGCCGCGGGCGGTGAGCATGATGATGGGGACGTCGCGGGTGAGGCTGTCCTTGCGCCAGCGCCGGGCCAGTTCCAGGCCGCTGGTCCCGGGCAGCATCCAGTCCAGCAGGATCATGTCCGGGACGCGGTCGGCGATGGCCGTCTGCGCCTCCAGCGCGTCACCGGCATGCACCGGCTCGTATTCCCCCTTGCGCAGGGCGAAGGCGACCATGTCACGGATCGCCGGTTCGTCGTCGACAATAAGGATGCGTTTCTGCACGTCGTGTCTACCGTAATGCCTGATCGGACTGGGATGTGCCCAGTAGACTACGGTTTGATGACGGGTTTGTGACAGGCGGGCGGCGGGGTGCGTCCGGCGCCGTCTGCGGTTCAGCAACGGGCCGGCGCGGGCCTCAGTGGCGCTGCATGTCCGGGTCGCGCACGCCCAGCCGACGCATCTCCAGTACGGTCGGCATGATCGCCTCGATCCGGGCATCGACCCGGGCGCGGTTGACGTAGTCCAGCCCCGGCTGCTTGAGCAGTGCCTGGAACTGCAGCAGCGCCTGCTCCGGGCGGCCGTTGAGGTAGGCGGCTTCGGCATAGGCCTCGCTGGCGCGGCTGGTGTCGCCGGCCAGCTCGCAGGCACGGGCGAAGGTGCGCTGGAACACCGGGTCGTCGCCGGCGCGGGCCAGCAGTGGCCGCAGCATCGCCTGGGCACGCTTTCCGGCGTCCACGCCCCCCTGCTCGTTGAGCACCTGGGCGTAGGTCAGGGCCACCGGCCGGCTCTGCGGCAGTTTCTGCAGCAGCGCGTCGAAGCGGCGATTGGCCTCGGCGTGGCGGCCGCTGCGCGACTCGGCCTGGCCCAGGGCCAGGCTCACCCACAGGTTGTCCGGGTGCTCGGCATGCAGCGCCTGCAGTTCCTCCAGCGCCTCGCGCACGGCGCCTCCGCCGTCGCGCAGCCGGGCGATGGCCACACCGTAGCGCTGCGGGTCGCTCAGGCCCTCGGGCTGGCTGCGGCGCAGGTCCTGGTATTCGCGCACCAGCTCGGCCGGCGTCGGCGCGCTGAGCACGCGCAGCCGTTCGCGGGCCCAGTCGAAGCGGCCACTGGCGCCGCGCGGCAGGTCGATCGACGGCAGCGTCAGCTGCATCGAGCCGGGCAGCAGCGGGTTGCCGCTGGCCGAAAGCGGGTCGGGGGCGGGGGCGGCCGGGTCCACCCGTTCGCGGCGGATGCCGGTCGGTGTCTGCGTGGTCAGCAGCACCGTGCCTTTCTTCATCTGCTCGGCGCGGGCCTTGGCCTCGCTGATGCGGGTGACCGTGACCGGGTGGGTGCGCAGGAAGTCCGGGGTGGAGTAACCGCCCTCGTTGCCGCGCATGGCCGCGGACATGCGTTCGAAGAAACCGGCCATCGCATCGACGTCGTAGCCGCTGCGGGCCAGGGTGCGGATGCCCAGCCGGTCCGCTTCGGATTCGTTGGAACGGGTGAAGTTGATCTGCAGCTGCTGCATCAGCCCCATGCCCGAACTGATGGCGGCCATGGTGGCGTCGCCGGACGAATTGCCGCCGGCCTGCTGGGCGGCGACCACCGCCGCCAGCATGCCGAGCAGGATGGGGATCTGGTCGCGCTGGGCCTTCTCCACGCTGCGCAGCACGTGCTGCTGGGTGACGTGGGCGATTTCGTGCGACAGCACCGCCGCGACCTCGTCTTCCTGCTCGGCGGTCAGTACCAGCCCGGCATTCATGCCGATGTAGCCGCCCAGCGTGGCGAAGGCGTTGATCTGCCGGTCCTTGAGCATGAAGAAGGTGAACGTCTGCTGCGGCTGGGCGCTGTTGGATCCCAGCCGGGTGCCCATCGCCTGCAGCCAATCGTCGATCAGCGGGTCATCGAGCAGGTAACCGTAGTTGCGCAGCTCGCGCAGCATCATGCCGCCGTACTCGGCCTGCCGCGCGGGCGTGAGCAGCTCGCCGGCGGACGAACCGATGTCCGGCAGCTTGCTGTCCTGGGCGCGGGACAGGGGCGAGGCCAGGGCCAGGGTGAGGGCAGTGGCGAGCAGCAGCGTGCGCAAGGGAACGCCTCGGGTAGGGTGTGCGGAGGATGGCGGGGAAACCGCGCCCGGGTGTGAAGCACAGGTTAACCCGCAGTGCCGCAGTCGCGGCCGGCGTGATCCGGCGCGCCGCTACCATAATGGGACAACTTTCCACGTCTGGAGTTTCCCGTGACTGGTCGGACCCCCGAAATCACCCTGTATTCCACCGCGGTGTGCCCGTACTGCGTGGCCGCCAAGAATTTCCTCAAGAGCAAGGGCCACAGCTGGACCGAGGTCCGCATCGACCTGGACCCGGTCGAGCGCGAGAAGATGCTCGGCCTGACCCGGCGTACCAGCGTGCCGCAGATCTTCATCGGCGACGTGCACGTCGGCGGTTACGACGACATGATGGCCCTGCATCGCGCCGGCAAGCTCGAACCGCTGCTGGCCGGCTGAAACCGGCATCCGCCGCGCCTGGCCGGCGTTGCCGGAGCGCGGTGCCGAGAGGCAACGCCGCGGGCAGCCGCGGCCCATATGGAAGAGGCCTCACGGAGGCCTGAGCGTAGCGGCGGCGTGGCCGCTGCCGCCGGCTTCCCGGAGCGCATGGGGCGTCATCCTTGCCGGGTCCAGCCGCGGTCGTCGCCCGGCGTTTCCGGGCGTGGGCGTGCCGCCCCGCATCGCCCGCTGGCGGGAGGCGGTCAGCGCCATCGATCCGGCGATCCAGGCGCCGGGGGTGCCTCCGGCCCCGCCCCCATGGCATGCGGTGGATGCCCTCGACCCGTCGGACGCCGTGGGCGCCGCGCCGCCGCCCGCGGAGACGCCTGGTCTGCCGTGGCCGTCGGAGCAGGCCATAGGCCAGCAGGCCGGAGCAGCATGGTCACCCCGGTGGGCGGCGGAATGCCGGCCGGGGCGCCGGTCCCGGGTCCGCGGCCCTGTCGGCGGTGCGGTTCCGGCCGGTCCCCGGGTGGGGACGGTAAAGGGGGGATCGGGCATAATTGTCCATTGAAACTTTCAGATGCGCTTGGATGCGGGCAGCCGAGCCGGCGCACCCCCCTCTCTCGTTCGGAACCCAAATCATGACGCAGACAATCACCGTCATCCGTGGCGATGGCATCGGCCCGGAAATCATGGACGCGACCTTGTTCGTGCTCGACAAGCTCGGTGCCGGGCTGTCCTACGAATTCGCCGACGCCGGTCTGGCCGCGCTGGAAAAGCACGGTGAACTGATTCCCGCCAGCACGCTGGAGTCGATCAAGAAGAACAAGGTGGCGCTGAAGAGCCCGCTGACCACGCCGGTCGGCGGCGGCTTCAGCTCGATCAACGTCGCCCTGCGCCGGCAGTTCGACCTGTACGCCAACGTGCGCCCGGCGATCTCGTTCCCCAATACCCGTGCGCGCTACGAGAACATCGACCTGATCACCGTGCGCGAGAACACCGAAGGCGCCTACCTGTCCGAGGGCCAGGAAGTCTCCGCCGACGGCGAGACCGCGTTCTCGGGCACCCGCATCACCCGCAAGGGTTCCGAGCGCATCGTGCGCTACGCCTTCGAGCTGGCGCGCAGCACCGGCCGCAAGAAGGTCACCGCGGTGCACAAGGCGAACATCATCAAGTCGACCTCGGGCCTGTTCCTGAACGTCGCCCGTGAGGTGGCCGCGAACTACCCGGACATCGAGTTCCAGGAAATGATCGTGGACAACACCTGCATGCAGCTGGTGATGCGTCCGGAGCAGTTCGACGTGATCGTCACGACCAACCTGTTCGGCGACATCATTTCCGACCTGTGTGCCGGCCTGGTGGGCGGCCTGGGGCTGGCGCCGGGTGCCAACATCGGCGAGGAAGCGGCCATTTTCGAGGCCGTCCATGGCACGGCGCCGGACATCGCCGGCAAGGGCATCGCCAACCCCGGCGCGCTGCTGCTGGGCGCGGCGCAGATGCTGGACCATCTTGGCCAGGTGGAGAACGCCGCGCGCCTGCGCAAGGCGATCGTCGCCACCATGGAGGCCAAGGATGCGCTGACCGGCGACCTGGGCGGCACCGGCGGCACGATGGACTTCGCCCGGGCCATCGCCAGCCGCCTGTAATCCAGCGGCCATGTGCTGCCGGGAACGTCGCGCGACGCGCGACGTTCCCGTTCATGGCGGCGCGCCTGCCCGGTCACCCGCCGGGCCGTGCCCCGGACGAAGAAAGGCGCCTCGCGGCGCCTTTCTTCGTTTCCGGAAGCGCGTCAGTTGCGCGACTGCAGCTTGGAGAGCAGGCGCAGGAACTCGATGTACAGCCATACGAGGGTGACCATCAGGCCGAAGGCCCCGTACCACTCCATGTACTTCGGCGCGCCTGCTTCCACGCCGTTCTCGATGAAGTCGAAATCCAGCACCAGGTTCAGTGCGGCGACCACCACCACGAACAGGCTGAAGCCGATGCCGATCAGCCCCGAATCGTGGATGAAGGGGATGCGGACACCGAACAGGCCGAGCACGATGGTCGCCAGGTAGACCAGGGCGATGCCGCCGGTGGCCGCGACCACGCCGAGCTTGAAGTTCTCGGTGGCCTTGACCAGTCCGCTGCGGTAGGCGAACAGCAGTGCGAACAGGGTGCCGAAGGTCAGCAGCACGGCCTGGAACACGATGCCCTGGAAGCGCGCTTCGTAGATCGCCGAGATGGCGCCGAGGAACAGGCCCTCGGCCAGGGCATACAACGGCGCGCTGACCGGCGCCCAGTGCTTCCTGAAGATGGTTGCCAGGGCGAGGATGAAACCGCCGATCGCGCCGCCCCACAGGTACAGCCGCGCGCCGGCGGCCAGCTCGCCGCTGGCGGTGAGGGTCTGGCTCCAGGCGAATGCCGCGGTGAGCACGGTCAGCAGGAGCAGTAGCCCGGTCTTGTTGACGGTGCCGTTGAGGGTCATGGCGTCGGCATGGCGTGCCAGCACCGCGCCGCTGGCGGGATCGAGGAAGGTGGAATCGGAAAGGGCGGGGTTGCCGCTGCGCATGGCCAGGCTCCGGAAGTGGGTGCGGGATGCCCGCAGCATAGCCAAGCGGATCGAACAGGGCATTCCCCCGTTGACAGGTTGCTCCACAATCCCGACAATGGCCGCCCTTTCGGGGGCAACCTCGAGAGATTCACCGCCGGGGTATAGCGCAGTCTGGTAGCGCGCCTGCTTTGGGAGCAGGATGTCGGGGGTTCGAATCCCTCTACCCCGACCATCCAGCGATCCAAGGCGCGTTGGAGTGCGACAATCCGGTCAGAGCGCCCGTAGCTCAACTGGATAGAGCACCGGCCTTCTAAGCCGGCGGTTACAGGTTCGATTCCTGTCGGGCGCGCCATCGGCGCAAGCGGTGGGCAGTTGTTTTTCAGTGGTGGCTGTAGCTCAGTTGGTTAGAGTACTGGATTGTGATTCCAGTGGTCGGGGGTTCGAATCCCCTCAGCCACCCCACTGATCCGAGGAGTCCGCGATGCGGGCTCGCAGGGTTGTAACGGAGGGCGGGTAGCGGTAGTATTCGCCCTCTGGTTTTTCAGGGCCGTTAGCTCAGTTGGTAGAGCAGTTGACTCTTAATCAATTGGTCCAAGGTTCGAATCCTTGACGGCCCACCAATTCGAGACAGCCATCCGGTACGCCGGGTGGCTGTTTTTTTCCGCCGGGCTCCGTCCCGCGGAAGCCGGCGCCGCAGGTGGCGCGGCCGTTGCATACGGGCTGTTAGCTCAGTTGGTAGAGCAGTTGACTCTTAATCAATAGGTCCAAGGTTCGAATCCTTGACAGCCCACCATCCAAGGGCATCCGCCGAGGCGGATGCCCTTTTTTCTGCCGGCAGGAGAGGGCAGTGGCCGGGTGCGGCGCTGAGGGTGCCGCGGCGTGCGGTTTTGCGCGCGGGACTGCGATAATGCCCGCCGGAAGCGAAAGTGGCGGAATTGGTAGACGCCCTGGATTTAGGTTCCAGTGCCGCAAGGCGTGGGGGTTCGAGTCCCCCCTTTCGCACCATCCGCGTGCCGGTCCGGCGGCCGCGCCGCCCTGTGCCGTCCTGCGGCAGGCTGGCAGCGCCGCCCGGAATCGGCGAAACTACAGGGCTGCGACGGAACCGTGTTTTCGTCGGAAACCGTTCATTTTCCACATCGAACCGGGGCACGGGTGCCGCCGGTGGCAGGAGTCCACATGCAAGCATCGATCGAATCCACCGGCAACCTGGAACGCCGCTTGACCTTCTCCCTGCCGGAGGAGCGCTTGCAGGGGCACATCGCGGGCCGGCTCGGCGAAATCGCGCGCACCGTCCGCATCAAGGGCTTCCGCCCGGGCAAGGTGCCGGCCAAGGTGGTCGAGCAGCGCTTCGGGCAGCAGGTCCGTGCCGAGGCGGTGGATGGCCTGCTGCGCGAGACCTTCGATGCCGCGCTGCGCGAGCATGAGCTGCGCATCGCCGGCAATCCCCGCATCGACAAGGCCGGCGAGGGCGAATTCGATTTCGTCGCCACCGTCGAGCTGGTGCCGGACTTCGGCGAGATCGATGTCGCCAAGCTCACCGTGGTGCGCCACACCGCGGAGGTCTCCGACGCCGACATCGAACAGATGATCGAGAACCTGCGCCAGCAGCGCCGCAGCTGGAAGGCGGTGGCGCGCGGTGCACAGCAGGGCGATCTGGTCGCCCTGGAAACCTGGTCGCAGGCCGGCGATGAGCGCCTGCCCGCCGAGGGTGTCGAGAAGGGCAGCATCGTCATCGGCCAGGGCATGATGTTCGAGCAGATCGAGCAGGGCCTGGTCGGGCTGGCCAAGGGTGAGGAAAAGACCCTGGACGTCGCCTTCCCGGCCGATTGGCGCGTTCCGGCGCTGGCGGGCAAGGAGGTCAAGGTCACGGTCAAGGCCACCGACGTGTCCGAGCCGGTGGTGCCGGAGGTCGATGCCGCCTTCATCAAGAGCTTCGGCGTGAAGAACGGCGAGGCGGAGCAGTTCCGCGCCGACATCCGCTCCAACCTGGAGCGCGAGCTGAAGGGGGCGCTGATGAACCGCCTGCGCCGTGAAGTGGGCGAGCAGCTGATCGCCGCCTACGCTTCGGTGGAGCTGCCGCCGCGCCTGGTCGAGAACGAGGCGCGCGGGATGCTGGCGCAGCAGGTCGAGGCCATCCGCAACCAGGGCGGCGACCCGGGCCAGGTGCCCGCCGACGCCCACGAGGGCTTCAAGGAGGCTGCGTCCAAGCGCGTGCTGGTCGGCCTGCTGGTCGGCGAGGTCGCGCGCCGGAACGACCTGCGCCTGGATCCGAAGCGCCTGAACGAAACCATGCGCCTGATCGCCTCCACCTACGAGGAGCCGGAGCAGGTCATTGAGATGTACCGCAATGATCCCCAGTTGATGGGGGGACTGCAGAACCGCGTGATGGAAGAGCAGGTCATCGACTGGATCGCCGAGCGTGCCCAGCACACCGAGCAGCCGCTGTCGTTCCAGGAAGCGATCCGCCCGTAAGGCGGCCGCGCCCCGGTCCGCCCCTGGCGGGCCGGGCGTACCCTCCCAAGATTAGGTGCCCTACGTAATGGACAACCGAGCCAAAGCCCTGAACATGGTGCCGATGGTGGTCGAACAGACCAGCCGTGGCGAGCGCGCCTACGACATCTATTCGCGCCTGCTCAAGGAGCGGATCATCTTCCTGGTCGGCCCGATCGACGACCATGTCGCCAACCTGGTGGTGGCGCAGATGCTGTTCCTCGAGGCGGAGAATCCCGAGAAGGACATCAACCTGTACATCAACTCGCCCGGCGGCGTGGTGACGGCGGGTCTGGCGATCTACGACACCATGCAGTTCATCCGGCCCGACGTCAGCACCATGTGCATCGGCCAGGCCGCCAGCGCCGGCTCGCTGCTGCTGATGGCCGGCGCCAAGGGCAAGCGCCTCGCGCTGCCGAACTCGCGGGTGATGATCCACCAGCCGTCCGGCGGCGCGCAGGGCCAGGCGACCGACATCGAGATCCAGGCGCGCGAGATCCTGTACCTGCGTCAGCGCCTGAACGGGCTCTATGCCAGCCACACCGGGCAGCCGATCGAGCAGATCGAGCGGGACATGGAACGCGACCGTTTCCTCAGCGCCGAGGGCGCCAAGGAATACGGCCTGATCGACCAGGTGGTCGAGCGCCGCTCGGAGGAGTCGATCCAGCTGGCATGACCACGGCAAGTAGCCGGAAATACGGTGTTTTCTGCAGGGTCGGAAGCGGACTGGCGTCCTTCCGGCCCTGTGTTATTCTCGAATTCGAACCCCCTGTTCATGGGGGGAGCAACTGGGTAAGCGAAGCATGAGCGAAGACCGGCAAGGTCGTTCCGGGGACAGCGGCAAGATTCTCTACTGCTCGTTCTGCGGCAAGAGTCAGCATGAGGTACGCAAGCTGATTGCGGGTCCGAGCGTGTTCATCTGCGATGAATGCGTGGAGCTGTGCAACGACATCATCCGCGAGGAGCTGGAGGAGAAGGCGCAGTCCGCGCGCAGCTCGCTGCCCAAGCCGCGCGAGATCCTCGAGGTCCTGGACCAGTACGTGATCGGCCAGAGCCGCGCCAAGCGCACGCTGGCGGTGGCCGTGTACAACCATTACAAGCGCATCGAGAGCCGCCAGAAGAGCGACGACGTCGAGCTGTCCAAGTCCAACATCCTGCTGGTCGGCCCCACCGGGTCGGGCAAGACGCTGCTGGCCGAGACGCTGGCGCGGCTGCTCAACGTGCCGTTCACCATGGCCGACGCGACCACGCTGACCGAAGCCGGCTACGTGGGCGAGGACGTGGAGAACATCATCCAGAAGCTGCTGCAGAAGTGCGACTACGATGTCGAGAAGGCGCAGCAGGGCATCGTCTACATCGACGAGATCGACAAGATCTCGCGCAAGAGTGAGAACCCGTCGATCACCCGCGACGTGTCCGGCGAGGGCGTGCAGCAGGCGCTGCTGAAGCTGATCGAGGGCACGGTGGCCAGCGTGCCGCCGCAGGGCGGGCGCAAGCATCCGCAGCAGGAATTCCTGCAGGTGGACACCAAGAACATCCTGTTCATCTGCGGCGGCGCGTTCGCCGGGCTGGACAAGGTGATCCAGGCCCGTTCCTCGGACAACAGCAGCATCGGCTTCGGCGCCAAGATCAAGAGTTCCGAGCGCAAGCAGGAAGTCGGCAAGGTGCTGGCCGGGGTGGAGCCGGAGGACCTGATCAAGTTCGGGCTGATTCCGGAGTTCGTCGGCCGCCTGCCGGTGGTGGCGACCCTGGAGGAGCTGGACGAGGAAGCCCTGGTCAAGATCCTGACCGAGCCCAAGAACGCCATCACCAAGCAGTTCCGGAAGCTGTTCGAGATGGAGGGCGTGGAGCTGGAGTTCCGCCCGGACGCGCTGTCGGCGATCGCCCGCAAGGCGCTCAAGCGCAAGACCGGTGCCCGCGGCCTGCGCACCATCGTCGAATCGGTGCTGCTGGACACCATGTACGACCTGCCGTCGCAGGACAACGTGAGCAAGGTGGTGGTCGACGAATCGGTCATCGAGCAGACCTCCGAGCCGTACGTGATCTACCAGACACCGCCGGCCAAGGCGGCGTCCGGCGACTGACGCGACGCCGTGGCGGCCGGGTGAAGACCGGTTCAGCTGGCCCCGCGGCCGCCACTTGCATCACCCCGCCGATGGCCCCATAACGGGGCCATCGGCTTTTTTACGGCCGCCCCATTCCTGTATCCCCGCGGAGCCCCCATGGCCCAGTCCCAAACCGAAGTCCTCGACCTGCCGGTCCTGCCACTGCGCGACGTGGTGGTGTTCCCGCACATGGTCATTCCCCTGTTCGTCGGGCGCGACAAGTCGATGCAGGCGCTGGAACGGGCGATGGAGGCGGACAAGCGCATCCTGCTGGTGGCGCAGAAGTCGGCCGAGACCGACGACCCCGCAGCCGCCGACCTGTACACGGTCGGCACGCTGGCCCAGGTGCTGCAGCTGCTCAAGCTTCCCGACGGCACCATCAAGGTGCTGGTCGAAGGGCTGGCGCGGGTGTCCGTTGACGGCATCCGCGAGCACGAGGGCGCGCTGCAGGGCACCGGCACCGAGCTGGAGTCGGGCGAATCGCGCGAGCCGCGCGAGCTGGAGGCGATCGCACGCTCGCTGATGTCGCTGTTCGAGCAGTACGTCAAGACCAACCGCAAGCTGCCGCCGGAGCTGCTGCAGACCCTGAGCGGCATCGACGAGCCGTCACGCCTGGCCGACACCATCGCCGCGCACATCGGCGTGCGCCTGGCCGACAAGCAGCGCCTGCTGGAAATGCTGCAGGTCGGCGACCGGCTGGAAATGCTGGTCGGCCTGGTCGATGGCGAGATCGACGTGCAGCAGCTGGAGAAGCGCATCCGCGGCCGGGTCAAGTCGCAGATGGAGAAGAGCCAGCGCGAGTACTACCTCAACGAGCAGATGAAGGCCATCCAGAAGGAACTGGGCGACCTGGACGATGCGCCGGGCGAGCTGGACGAGCTGGCGCGCAAGATCGCCGAGTCGGGCATGCCCAAGGCGGTCGAGACCAAGGTCAGGAGCGAGTTCAACAAGCTCAAGCAGATGTCGCCGATGTCGGCCGAGGCGGCGGTGGTGCGCAACTACCTGGAATGGGTGCTGGGCGTGCCCTGGAAGAAGCGCACCAAGGTGCGCAAGGACCTGAAGGTCGCGCAGGACACCCTCGATGCCGACCACTACGGCCTGGACAAGGTCAAGGAGCGCATCCTGGAGTACCTGGCGGTGCAGTCGCGGGTGCGGCAGATGAAGGGCCCGATCCTGTGCCTGGTCGGGCCGCCGGGCGTGGGCAAGACCTCGCTGGGCCAGTCCATCGCCAAGGCGACCAACCGCAAGTTCGTGCGCATGTCGCTGGGCGGCGTGCGCGACGAGGCCGAGATCCGCGGCCACCGCCGTACCTATGTCGGTTCCATGCCGGGCCGCATCGTGCAGAACCTCAACAAGGTCGGCAGCAAGAACCCGCTGTTCGTGCTCGACGAGATCGACAAGATGTCGATGGACTTCCGCGGTGACCCGTCCTCGGCGCTGCTGGAGGTGCTCGACCCCGAGCAGAACAACGCCTTCAACGACCACTACCTGGAAGTGGACCTGGACCTGAGCGAAGTGATGTTCGTGGCGACCTCGAACTCGCTCAACATCCCGGGCCCGCTGCTGGACCGCATGGAAGTGATCCGCATCCCCGGCTACACCGAGGACGAGAAGCTCAACATCGCCCTGCGCTACCTGGTGCCCAAGCAGTTCAAGGCCAACGGCCTGAAGCCGGAGGAGCTGGCCATCGAGGAGGATGCCGTCCGCGACATCGTGCGCTACTACACGCGCGAATCGGGCGTGCGCAACCTCGAGCGCGAGATCGCCAAGATCTGCCGGAAGGTGGTCAAGGAGATCGCGCTGGCCGGGCCGCAGCCGGCGAAGAAGGCCGCCAGGAAGACCGCGCGGAAGCCCAGGGCACTGGTCGTGGTCGACGGTGCCAACCTGGACCACTACCTGGGCGTGCGCCGCTTCGATTTCGGTCGCGCCGAGGAGGCCAACGAGATCGGGCTGGTCACCGGCCTGGCCTGGACCGAGGTCGGTGGCGACCTGCTGCACATCGAGTCGACGCTGATTCCGGGCAAGGGCGCGGTGACCCTGACCGGCCAGCTGGGCAACGTCATGAAGGAGTCGGCCACCGCGGCGCTGTCGGTGGTGCGCGCGCGCGCGGAGGTGCTCGGGATCGATGCGGACTTCCTGCAGAAGCAGGATGTGCACCTGCACGTGCCCGACGGCGCCACCCCGAAGGACGGGCCCAGCGCCGGCATCGCCATGGTCACCTCGCTGGTGTCGACCCTGAGCAAGGTGCCGGTCCGCGCCGATGTCGCCATGACCGGCGAGATCACCCTGCGCGGCCGCGTCACCGCCATCGGCGGACTCAAGGAAAAGCTGCTGGCCGCGCTGCGGGGCGGCATCCGCACCGTGATCATCCCCGAGGAGAACCGCAAGGACCTGGCCGACATCCCGGACAACGTGACGCGCGACCTGGAGATCGTCGCGGTGAAGTGGATCGACGAAGTGCTGGACATCGCGCTGGAGGCGCCGCTGGCGCCGAAGAAGGCCGGGAAGAGCGGTCCGCGGGTCTCGGTACGCACCCGTACGAAGGCAGTTCCAGCGGCGCGCGTCAAGCACTGATGATGAACGCGAAAACGCCCGAAACCCCTGTCGTTATTGGCTTTTCGGCTTGCGCGGGTAGGGGGGCGCTGGTATAAAAGTGCGACTCACACGCCCGCCGGATGAGCGGGCGTCGTGTTTGCAGGATCTTACGGTTGCCGCCGCTGCTGTGACGGGCGACGACTAACCCAATCTATTACGCGGGTTGCCGCATAGGGAGTTTTACATAATGAACAAGACCGAATTGATCGATGGCGTCGCTGCTGCCGCTGACCTCTCCAAGGCCGAAGCCGGCCGTGCGGTCGACGCCGTCGTCGCCGAGATCACCAAGGCGCTGAAGAACGGCGACGCCGTGACGCTGGTCGGCTTCGGCACCTTCCAGGTCCGCGAGCGTGCCGAGCGCACCGGCCGCAACCCGAAGACCGGCGACACCATCAAGATCGCCGCCTCGAAGAATCCCGCTTTCAAGGCTGGCAAAGCCCTGAAGGACGCTGTAAACTAAGCGGCTCACCGAGGGTGCTTAGCTCAGCGGTAGAGCGTCTCCCTTACAAGGAGAGGGTCGGGGGTTCGAAACCCTCAGCACCCACCACTAAGCAGCACCATCGAGAAGTATTGAAAGTGGAGCGGTAGTTCAGCTGGTTAGAATGCTGGCCTGTCACGCCGGAGGTCGCGGGTTCGAGTCCCGTCCGCTCCGCCAGTTTCAAGAAGGCCCCTGAGTGATCGGGGGCCTTAGCTTTCTCTACCCTCCCGTGGAGGCCGAGAAGGCGGAAAGTCAAGTGCGGAGCGGTAGTTCAGCTGGTTAGAATGCTGGCCTGTCACGCCGGAGGTCGCGGGTTCGAGTCCCGTCCGCTCCGCCAGTTCCACCCGCCGTCGCGGGCATCGCCTGTCCAGCAGGCATGCGGCGCCGGCCCAGTGTTTCAAGACGCGGAGCGGTAGTTCAGCTGGTTAGAATGCTGGCCTGTCACGCCGGAGGTCGCGGGTTCGAGTCCCGTCCGCTCCGCCATTGAATCCCAAGCCCCGGGCAGTGCCCGGGGCTTTTTTTTACTCCGGGGTGCCGTGCACGTGCCGGCGGCGGGCGGCGCGCCCCTGCCGCCGGGGCCGGTCCGGCTGGGAGTCGGGCGGGAAGCGGGGTACACTGCCGGGCTCGCCAATCAGGCCCGATGTGCCCATGCTGCAGAAACTCCGAGACAAGTCCTCAGGCTGGATCGTGACCGTGATCCTGGGGCTGCTGATGATTCCGTTCCTGTTCGTGATCGACAACAGCTATCTCGGCGGTGTCGGTGCGCAGAACGTGGCCAAGGTGTCCACGCCGCCGGGCTGGTGGCGTTCGGCGCCGTCGTGGTGGCCGATGTCGTTCCTGTGGAACCACCACGAAATCAGCAGCGACGATTTCCGTACCCGTTTCGAACAGGCGCGGATGGAGGCACGCGAGCAGCAGGGCGAGGAATTCGACCCGCGCCTGTTCGAGGCCACCGAGAACAAGCTGGCCGTGCTCGACCAGATGATCGACGAACAGGTGGTGCGGCTGGCCGCCGAGGATGCGCGGATCGTGGTCGGCGATGCCGCCGTGCGCGAGTACATCGCCAACATCCCGGCCTTCCAGCGCGATGGCAAGTTCGATCCGGAACAGTACCGCCTGGTGCTGGCGCAGAGCATGCCGCCGCGCACGCCGGCGATGTTCGACCAGGTCGTGCGTACCAGCCTGCAGCAGTCGATCATCCCGGTCGCGCTGGCGCAGTCGGGGTTTGCGACCAAGGGCGAGAGCGAGCGCCTGCTGAAGCTGCTGGGCGAGACCCGTGATGTGGAGTTCGCGATCCTGCCCGCGCAGCCCGCCGACACCGCGGAGGTCGACGAGGCGCAGGTCAAGCAGTGGTACGACACGCATGCCCGCGACTTCATGGCGCCGGAAAGCCTGGCCATCGAGTATGTCGACCTGGATGCGGCGGCGATGCCGGCACCGCCCGCGGCCGACGAGGCGACCCTGCGCCGCCGCTACGAGGACGAGAAGGCCCGCTTCGTCGCCCCCGAGGAACGGCTGGCCTCGCACATCCTGATCACCGCCGGCAGCGACCCGGCCGCGCAGAAAGCCGCTGAAGCCAAGGCCGCCAAACTGGCCGACGAGGCCCGGCAGCCGGGTGCGGACTTTGCCGCGCTGGCCCGTGCGAACTCCGAGGACCCCGGCTCCAAGGCCACCGGCGGCGACCTGGGCTGGGTGGAGCCGGGCATGATGGTGAAGCCGTTCGAAGAGGCACTGTTCGCGATGCAGCCGGGCGAGATCCGGGGTCCGGTGAAGACCGAGTACGGCTATCACGTGCTGCAGCTGCGCGAAGCCAAGGGCGGTGAAGGCCGGCCGTTCGAACAGGTGCGCGACCAGCTCGCCAGCGAGCAGGCGCAGGCCGATGCCGAGCGTGCGTACAGCGAGCTGAGCGGACGCCTGGTCGACCTCGTGTACAAGAATCCGACGGCGCTGGAGCCGGCGGCCCGGGAAGTGCAGCTGCCGGTGCAGACCCTGGGGCCGTTCACCCGCGCGACCGCCAGCGGCATCGCCGCCAACCCGGCGGTACTGCGCGCGGCGTTCTCCGATGCGCTGAAGGAAGACGGCACCGTCAGCGATCCGATCGAACTCGGGCCGAACCATGCGGTGATGATCCGCGTGACCGCGCATACCCCGGAGCAGGCCATTCCGCTGGCCGAGGCCCGTGACAAGGTGATCGCCGCGGTCCGCACGCAGCGGGCCGAAGAGGCGGCGCTGAAGGCGGCCGATGCCCTGCTGGCCAAGCTGGAGGCGGGGACGGCGCTGGCCGACCTGGCAAAGAGCGACGGCCTGCAGTTGTCGCCGATGCCGGGCCTGCCGCGCTCGGTGCCGATGCCGTCGGCCGCGGCCAACGCCGCGGTGTTCAGTGCGGCGCCGCCGGCCGAGGGCAAGCCCAGCTACGGCAAGGTCGCGCTGGACGACGGCCGCTACGCGCTGTTCGCGGTGACCAAGGTGGTCCCGGGCGACCTGGCGGAAGTGCCGGAGCCGCAGCGGGCGATGCTGCAGCAGCAGCTGAGCCAGATCGACGGGGCCGCGGCCGCCAAGGCCTTCGTCGACGGCATGCGCAAGCGGGTCAAGGTGCAGGTGCAGGAATCGCAGCTCTGACCCGGGACGGATGCCGCATGCCGGGGTGACCGGTGTGCACTGCGAAGAAGCCCGGGACCGAGGTCCCGGGCTTCTTCGTTCCTGCGGCCCGGTAACTGGGGGCGCGGTTCAGCGGCTCTCGTCGAAGCGCAGCACCATGCCGGGGCGGAGGATCGCGTTGGCATCCAGGTTGTTGCGCGAGAGCAGGGCCTTGAGCGGGATGCCGTAGCGACGCGCGATCGACCAGGCCGATTCGCCGCTGCGTACCGTATGCCGGCCCTTGCCGGTGCCAGCAGCACCGGCCGTCGTGGCTACCGCCACGCCGGTGGCGCCGGGAGCGGTGCCGGTGCGCGGCGGCGCGGCGGCCACCGCGACGGCCAGGGGGCGGGCGTCGCTTCCCGGCAACTGCCCGGGAAGGGCCGGGGCCAGCACCCGCGCGCCGGCGCGCTTGCCGTTGACCGCCGGGTTGAGGCGGGCGATGCGTGCCGGGTCCAGTGCGTTGCGTTCGGCCCAGCCGGCCAGGGTGGTGTCGCCGGGCAGGGTGTGGCCGCGCAGGATCGGCACCGGGCGGTCCAGGGCGGCCATCAGGGCGGGTTCGTCCTCGGCCTGTTCCAGCACGCAGGCCAGGGCGTGGAGCTTCTCCACGTAGGCATAGGTGACCGGCGACAGGCCGGGCAGCTCGGCGGGGCGGGCATTCTGTGCATTCATGCCGGCACGGCGCAGGGCCTGCAGGATGCGGTACTCCCCGGCGTTGTAGGCCATGACCGCCAACTGCCAGTCGCCGCCGAACATGCCGTAGAGGGTCTTGAGGTAGCGGACCGCGGCGCGCGTGGAGTCCACCGCCGACAGCCGGCCGTCGTAGCCGCTCTCCATCGGCACGCGGTGGTTGCGCGCGGTGGTGGCGATGAACTGCCAGAGCCCCGCGGGCCCGCTGGCATTGCGGGCGGCCGGCCGGTAGCCGCTTTCGACGAAGGGAATGAGTGCGAACTCGGTGGGCAGCCCGGCGGCACGCAGCTCGTCCACCACATAGCCGAACAGCGGCAGCGCATCGTCCTCGATGTTGCCCAGGCGCGCGGGGGCATGCGCGAACTGCTTGCGCCAGCGCGGGCTGGTCGCTTCGGCGTCGCACTGGGTCATCGCCAGGCCGTCGCGGAAATGCGCGAAGATCTGGCGGCCGTTGCGGGTCAGCGGGGCGGGCAGGGCGCTGGCGTCGCCGGGCAGGGCGGCCAGCGAGGCGATGTTCTGTGCCAGGCCGGCGCCGGCGGGCAGGGACTGTGCGTTGGCGCCGAGGCCGGCGCCGCCGCCGATCAGCAGCCCCAGCGCGACGGGCAGGGTGCGCCGCATCACGCGCGGAAACCGTCTTTCCAGCGCCGCAGTTCGGCGAAGGTCTCGGCCTCGTCCAGCGGCGCGCGGCCCAGGCGCGCGGCGACCGCCGCGCGGATGGCGGGTGTCCGGGTGCGCAGGAAGGGATTGCACGCCAGTTCGCTGTGCAGGTGGGATGGAACGGTGGCAAGGGAATGCTCGCGCATGTCTCTGGCTTCCTGTTGGCGGCGCTGCAGGGCCGCGTTGGCGGGATCGACATGCCGTGCGAACGCGGCATTGCCCAGCGTGTATTCGTGCCCGCAGCAGACCTCGGTCTGCGGGGGCAGCGCGGCCAGCCGCTGCAGTGACGCCAGCATCTGCGCGGGCGTACCTTCGAACATGCGGCCACAGCCGAGGCTGAACAGCGTGTCGCCGCAGAACAGGCGGCCATGGCCATGGAAGGCGACATGGCTGCGGGTGTGGCCGGGAACGGACAGCACGTCGAACACGAAACCGGCCAATTCTACCCGGTCGCCCTCGGCCACCGGCACATGCGCCAACGGGATCCGTTCATCGTCCGGCCCGAACACCGGCAGGTCCGGCCAGCGGGCCTGCAGCTCGCGTACGCCGCCGATATGGTCGTCATGGTGGTGGGTCAGCAGGATCGCCCGCGGCTGCATTCCCCCCGCGGCGGCCTCGATCACCGGCCGCGCCTGCCCGGGATCGACGAAGACCGTGCCCGCGTCGGGGGCCTGCAGCGCCCAGATGTAGTTGTCCTGGAATGCGGGCAGGGGGGTCAGTCGCATAGAATCGGACCATGCCTGCCGCCCCGTTCCCCCGTCAAGCCGCAGTCTCTTCCTGGTTTGAGAAGGCCGGGGCGCAGCGGATGCGGGCGGCCGAGCACGATTACCTGCTGGCCCGGGTACGTGCGGTCCCTGCGCAACCCTGGCTGTGGCTGGCGCCCAGTGCGTCGTGGCTGCCCCGGGAATGCCCGGACGGGCGCGGCGTGCGCCTGCATCGCAGCGCCGATGGGCGGCAGTGGCTGGGGGATGTCGCCTGTTCCCTGCCGTTGCCGCTGCCATCCGAGGCGGTCAATGCGATCGTCCTGCAGCACGCCGCGGGCAGTGGGCTGGACGGGCTGCTGTCCGAGTGCGCGCGGGTGCTGATGCCGGGCGGGCGCCTGTGGCTGACCGCGCTCAACCGCTACAGCCCTTACCGGGTGCGCTGGCAATGGCAGGATGCACGCCCGGCATCGCTGGCGCATTGCCGCCTGCGGCTGCGGCGCGATGGCCTGCAGGTCAGCGCGCGGACGCACTTCGGCCCGCTCTGGCACGAGTCGGGCGCGACCGGCGGCAAGGCGCTGCCGGGCCTGCGGGCGGTGTCGGTGATCGAGTTCGAGAAGCGCACCCGTGCGCTGATCGGACCGGAGGCGGTGCGGGCTGGCGGCTGGCGCGCGCCGGTGGCGACATGAACGCGGTGGACCGGGAGGGTGGCTGCACCCGGCGCCGCGACCGGCGACACTATGCGCCTGCCTGCCCATAACAGGGCAGGCGTGCGCCGGCGGCCGCCAGACACTGCCGCGCGGACGCCAGGCTCCCTCTCAACGGAACACCATGAAATCGATAGAAATACACACCGACGGCGCCTGCCTCGGCAACCCCGGGCCCGGGGGCTGGGCGGCGCTGCTGCGTTACCGCGGCCATGAGCGCGAGGTGACCGGCAGCGAGCCGCACACCACCAACAACCGCATGGAACTGATGGCGGCGATCGGCGGGCTGGAAGCGCTGACCGAGCCTTGCCAGATTACCCTGCATACCGATTCGCAGTACGTGCGCCAGGGCATCACCGAGTGGATGCCGGGCTGGGTGCGGCGCCACTGGAAGACCGCCGGCGGCGATCCGGTCAAGAACCGCGACCTGTGGGAACGGCTGCACGCGGCCAGCGGCCGCCACACCATCGACTGGCGCTGGGTGAAGGGCCACGCCGGCAACCCCGACAATGAACGCGTGGACCAGCTGGCCCGCGACGAAGCCATCCGCGTGCGCGCCAGCGCCGCGGCCAAGTGAGGTAGGCATGCGCCAGATCGTCCTGGATACCGAGACCACCGGGCTGGAGTGGAAGAAGGGCAACCGCGTGGTCGAGATCGGCTGCGTGGAGCTGCTCGAGCGCCGGCCCAGCGGCAACAATTTCCACCGTTACCTCAAGCCCGACTGCGACTTCGAGCCCGGAGCGCAGGAGGTCACCGGCCTGAGCCTGGAGTTCCTGGCCGACAAGCCGCGCTTCGAAGAGGTCGTCGACGAGTTCCTGGCCTACGTGGACGGGGCCGAACTGATCATCCACAACGCCGCGTTCGACATGGGCTTCCTCGAGAACGAGATGGCGCTCCTGGGCCGGGAGGGACTGGCCGGGCGGGTAACGGTCACCGACACCCTGGCGATGGCGCGCGAGCGTTTCCCGGGCCAGCGCAATTCGCTCGACGCACTGTGCAAGCGCCTGGGCGTGGACAACTCGCACCGGCAGCTGCACGGCGGCCTGCTCGACGCGCAGATCCTGGCCGATGTCTACATCGCCCTGACCTCGGGGCAGGAGGAGATCGGCTTCGGCCTGCCCGAGACGGAGGCGGCCGGCGGCGCGGGCGCGGCGCGGGTCTTCGATACGGCGGCACTGCTGCCGCGTCCGCGGGTGGTGGCCACCGCCTCGGAACTGGAGGCCCATGCGGCGCGCCTGGAGCGCCTGCGCAAGAAGGCCGGCCACGCCTGGTGGGACGGCCCCCGGCCGGAGGCGCCGGCCAGCGCCTGAGCCGGCAGCGGCTACTGGCAGCGGACCAGGATGGCGGTGATGTTGTCGGAACCGCCGCCGTCCAGCGCCGCGGCCACCAGCGTGTCCACGCACTCCTGGGCGCTGCAGTCGGCGCGCGCCAGGGTCAGGGCCAGGCGCGCGTCGTCGACCTCCTCGGTGAGGCCGTCGCTGCACAGCAGCAGCTGCATGCCCGGGCGCAGTTCCCCGGTCATCGTGGCGACGTTGAGGTGGGCCGGGTCGGTCACCCCCAGGGCCTGGGTGACCACGTTGCGGTGCGGGTGGGCGCGGGCCTGCTCGGCGGTCAGGGACCCCTGCGCGATCAGTTCCTGCACATAGCTGTGGTCCTGGCTGAGCTGGGCCAGCTTGCCGTCGCGCCACAGGTAGGCGCGGCTGTCGCCGACCCAGGCGACCTCGAAGCGGTTGCCCTGGACCCGTGCGGCGACCACCGTGGTGCCCATCGGCAGGCTGTCGTTGCGCCGGCGCGAGGTGCGGATGATCTCCTCGTCGGCGATCCGGATCGCCTGCGGCAGCGCGGTGCCGTTCTGGATCTCGCGGACGATGGTCTCGCGCGCCAGCGCGCTGGCGACCTCGCCGACGGCGTGCCCGCCCATGCCGTCGGCGATCAGCCACAGGCCCAGCTCGCCGTCCCCGTAGTAGGTGTCCTCGTTGAGGTGGCGGCGAAGGCCGACGTGGCTGAGGTGTCCGAATTCGATCATGGGCGCCGCGGAGCCGTTTCCAGCGTGAGGACGTTCATGATCGCGTCCGTACCGGCGATCGGCAATAGCCGGCGGCGCTTGTCCACGGGGGCAAGGCCCCGTATCATTCGCAGCCCGGTTCGCCGGGAACCACCGGGAAGGTGGCAGAGTGGTTGAATGTACCTGACTCGAAATCAGGCATACGTTAATAGCGTATCGGGGGTTCGAATCCCCCCCTTCCCGCCAGATCGCGAAAAAGCCGCACACCGTGCGGCTTTTTCTTTTCCCGGGGGCCGGCCATCGCCGGGAGGCGGCCGCGGGCAGGGGGCCATGCCTCCATGGGCGCCGGCGGAGGGCGCGGGCGGTCCAGGCCCGGCCGGGTCCGCCAGGCCGGGCGCCGGCCTCCGGCATGCGCCGCGGTACGGGCTATCATGGCGCCCCGTCTGCTGGAACCTTTCCCCTCATGGCCGCTGAAATCCTGGTCCCCGTTTCCTTCGGTGAACTGCTGGACAAGATCTCGATCCTGCAGATCAAGTCCGAACGCATGGACGACGCGGCCAAGCTGGCGAACGTGCGCACCGAGCTGGCCGCGCTCGAGCAGGCGTGGAGCCGGCATCCGGCCGCCGCGCGGGAAGTCGATGCGCTGCGTGCGCAGCTGAAGGCGGTCAACGAACGCCTGTGGGACATCGAGGACGCGATCCGCCTCAAGGACCGGGCGCAGGCCTTCGACGACGACTTCGTCGCGCTGGCGCGCCGGGTCTATCTGCAGAACGACGAGCGCGCGCGGATCAAGAAGGCGATCAACCTCGCGCTGGGCTCGGAGTACGTCGAAGAAAAATCCTACGCCGACTACCACGCGCGCTGAGCGTGGCGGCGCGGCGCCCTCAGGCGCCGTGGTCGTCGACGTAGCGCTCGAACGCGGCGATGGCGTCTTCCACCGAGACCAGCGCCATGACCCCGTCGACCTCGATCTTGGTGCCCCACTTCAGCGCGGCCGCGGGCCTGTGCAGGAAGCGCCGGGCCGCGGTGTCGTAGCGGTCCACGCAGTAGCGGCGGTCGGAGTAGGGGCCGCTGCGCTGCGGGTTGCTGGCCGCATGCAGGCCCAGCACCTTGGTGCCGACCGCGTTGGCGATGTGCATCGGCCCCGAGTCGGGAGTCATCAGCAGGTGGGCGCGGGCCAGCAGGGCCGGCAGCTGCTTGAGCGTGTCCTTGCCGACCAGGTCCAGCGCGGGCGCCTGCATCGCCGCCATGATCGCGTCGGCGGTGTCGCGTTCCAGTGCGCTGCGGCCGCCGCACAGCACCACCCGCCAGCCGCGGGCGGCCGCGTGGTCGGCCACCGCGGCGTAGCGGTCGGCATACCAGTTGCGGCGCGCATGGCTGGAACAGGGCGAGATCATCAACACCGGGCGGCCGTCGTCCTCCCATTGCGCCCGCGCCCAGTCGTGGGCGGCGGCCGGCGTGGCCAGGTCCCAGCCCACCGTGGTCTGCTTCAGCCCCAGCGGCTCGCAGAAGCTGCCGATCGCGTCGAGCACGTGCTGGCCGGGGCGGTCCGGAATCCGCTCGTTGACGAACAGGCCATGCAGGTCCTTGGAGCGCGACCGGTCATAGCCGATGCGCCGCTGCGCGGGAATGAAGGCCGACAGCAGGTTGGCACGGAAGGCGACCTGCATCTGCAGCAGCGCGGCGAAGCCTCCCGCGGGCAGCCCGCGGCGCAGCGCACGCATGCCTGCCAGCCCGGACGGCTTGTCGTAGACATGGAACACCACCCCGGGCAGCCCTTCCAGCAGGCGGTGCCCGGCCTTGTCGATCACCCAGTGCAGGTCGGTCTCCGGCCAGGCCTGGCGTAGCGTCCGCAGCAGCGGTACCACGTGGGTCACATCGCCGAGCGCGGAGAGCCGCAACAGGCACAAAGGGGAGGACGCTGAACGCATGGTGTTGTTAGACTCGCCGTGAATGGTCGCTTTCGACGCCACTGAAGCGCTGACGCCTTGCCGCGAAGGCCGCGGCTATGGCGCCATTCTGTTCGACCGCCAACACCTGCGGCAAGCCGACATGGCCTTGTTTTCGCCACAGCACTGGGCGGGGCGCTCACGCCCGGTGGGCGAGGGCGGGCGCGGCAGCGCCTGGTTCGTGGACGCGCCTTTCGGCCAGTGCGTGCTGCGCCACTACCGGCGCGGTGGCCTGGCCGCGCGGCTGAGCCGCGACCGCTATCTCTGGCAGGGCGCCGACCGCACCCGCAGCTTCGCCGAGTTCCGGCTGATGCGGGCGCTGGTCCAGCTGAAGCTGCCGGTGCCGCGGCCGCTGGCGGCGTTCTACATGCGCCAGGGCCCGAGCTACCGGGCGGCGATCCTGATGGAGCGCCTGGAGGGCGTGCGGTCGCTGGCCGATCGCGCGCAGGTCGCCGGGCGCGGCGCGCCCTGGGAGGAAACCGGGCGCTTGATCGCGCGCTTCCACCGGGCCGGGCTGGACCACGCCGACCTCAATGCGCAGAACATCCTGTTCGATGCCGGCGGCCATGGCTGGGTGATCGATTTCGACCGCGGCGTGCTGCGGATTCCGGCCACGCGCTGGCGCGAGCGCAACCTCAAGCGGCTGTTGCGCTCGCTGCTCAAGCTGCGTGGCGAGCGCAGCCGCGAGGACGTGCGCAAGGACTTCGCCCGCCTGCGCCGCGCCTACGACCTGGCCTGGAACCGGGGCGTGTGATGGGCTGGGCGCTGCGCTTCCTGGGGGTGGGCAATGCCTCGGCGGTCGAGCTGGGTTCGCCGATGGCGGTGATCGAGCGCGGCGGCCGGCCATGGTTGACCATCGACTGCGGCGGCGAGGGGCTGACCGCCTACCGCACCCATTACGGCGCGATGCCCGACGCGCTGTTCGTGACCCATGTGCACCTGGACCACGTGGCCGGGTTCGAGCGCCTGTTCGTCGATGCCTACTTCAACCGCCAGCGGCGCGGCCGGGTCCGGCTGTACGTTCCGGCCAGCGTGGTGCCCCTGCTGCACAAGCGGGTCGGCGACTATCCGAACGTCCTGGCCGAGGGCGGTGCCAATTTCTGGGACGCCTTCCAGCTGATCGCGGTGGGCGATGCGTTCTGGCACGACGGTCTCCGCCTGGAGGTGTTCCCGGTACGCCACCACTGGCCGGAAACCGCCTATGGCCTGCGCCTGCAGGGGGCGGTGGTATGGAGCGGGGACACCCGTCCGATCCCGGAGATGCTGGCCCGGCATGCCGGCGACAACGAGCTGGTCGCCCACGACTGCGGCCTGCACGGCAACCCTTCGCATACCGGCGTGGACGACCTGGAGCGCGAATACGACGCCGAGCTGCGCGCACGGATGGTGCTCTACCACTACGCCAGCGCCGCCGACGGTGACGCACTGCGCGCGCGCGGGCACCGCGTGGCGGTGCCGGGCGAGTGCATCGCCCTGGCCGCCCCCACCGCACCGGAAGTGCCGGCGGACGAACGGCCCTGAACCGCCCACGCCCGGCGACGGCCGCCGGTGCGCTGGCTGCGACCCTGGCGGCGCAGGTGCGGTATCGCAGCCGTTACCTGGATGCGCGCGGCGAACCGGGTGCCCGGGCCGAGCGCAGTTCGCTGTGGCGCGGCTGCGACGGGGATTGGCGGCTGCTGTTCCACCAGGCCACGCCAGCGGCGCGGCCGGCGCGCGGTTCCCGAAAAGGTGGCGGCCCCGCCGGCTGACCTCGGCGCCCGCGTCGATCGATACCGTTGCTGCCTTCCGGCCCTGGCGGGATTTTCGACCTAGCGTCGCGAGGGGCCGACGGGGCCACCATAGACACGGGCCACGCGTTGCGCGGCCAGGCAGACGATGCTCCGGGGATTGTCCCGGGAGCCTGAATCTGGCGGAGAGAGGGGGATTCGAACCCCCGAAGCGCGGTTTAGACGCTTACACACTTTCCAGGCGTGCTCCTTCAACCACTCGGACACCTCTCCGGTTCCTGCCGCTGCCCGAAGGCGCTGCAGGGGCGCAGATTCTATAGGGAGCGGGGCCGGGCCACAAGCGATCCGCGCGCGGCTGCGGCCGCCGCCGGCGGACATGGCACAATGGCGGCTCAGATGAAGACGGTTGCCTGATGTCCTATCTCGTCCTCGCCCGCAAGTGGCGCCCGAAGCGTTTCGCCGAGCTGGTGGGCCAGGAACACGTGGTCCGCGCGCTGAGCAACGCGCTGGACAGCGGCCGCGTCCACCATGCCTTCCTGTTCACCGGCACCCGCGGTGTCGGCAAGACCACCATCGCCCGCATCTTCGCCAAGTCGCTGAACTGTGACCAGGGCACCAGCGCCGACCCCTGCGGCCAGTGTGCGGCCTGCCTGGACATCGATGCCGGGCGCTACATCGACCTGCTGGAGATCGACGCGGCCTCCAACACCGGCGTGGACGATGTCCGCGAGGTGATCGAGAACGCGCAGTACATGCCCTCGCGCGGCAAGTTCAAGGTGTACCTGATCGACGAGGTGCACATGCTCTCCAAGGCGGCGTTCAACGCGCTGCTGAAGACGCTGGAGGAACCGCCGGAACACGTGAAGTTCCTGCTCGCCACCACCGATCCGCAGAAGCTGCCGGTCACGGTGCTCAGCCGCTGCCTGCAGTTCAACCTCAAGCGGCTGGACGAGGAGCAGATCCGGGGGCAGATGGAGCGGATCCTCGGCGCCGAGCAGATCGAGTCCGAGGCGGGCGCGCTGGTGCAGCTTGCGCGCGCGGCCGACGGCTCGCTGCGCGACGGATTGTCGCTGCTGGACCAGGCCATCGCCTATGCCGGCGGTGCGCTGCACGACGAGGTGGTGCGGGCGATGCTCGGCACCGTCGACCGCACCCAGGTGGCGGCGATGCTCGACGCGCTCGCCACCGGCGATGGCGCGCGGTTGCTGCAGGTGGTGGCCGCGCTGGCCGAATTCTCGCCGGACTGGAGCGGGGTGCTCGACGCGCTCGCCGAGGCCCTGCACCGCATCCAGGTGCAGCAGCTGGTGCCGGACGCGGCGGTGCCCGGCGACGGCATCGATGCGGCGGCGTTCGCGGCGCGGCTGCGCCCGGAGGTCGTGCAGCTCTGGTACCAGATGGCGCTGGGCGGCCGCCGCGACCTGCACCTGGCACCGAGCCCGCGCGCCGGTTTCGAGATGACCGTGCTGCGCATGCTGGCGTTCCGCCCGGCTGGCGCGGTGCCGGCCGTGCCGGAAGGCGACGGCCCGGGTGCCAGCGCCTCGTCATCGTCGGTGGCGGGGGCCGCGCCGGCCGTGTCGGCTGCCGCCGCCGCACCGGCGCTGCCGGCGGAAGCGGCGGCGTCCGTTCCCGCACCGGTGCCTGTCCACGCGCCCCCGGAACCGGAGGCGGCTGCCCGCCTGGCCGGCCGTGAGCCGCACACCGGGTCCGGGCCGGCGCCCGGGGCTCGGACACCGGAGCCGGCACGCAGCGACGACGACCTGCCGCCGTGGATGGTGGAGGGGGCGGAGGCCGCGCGCGACGCGTCGCCGGCCGCGGGCCGTACGCTGCCCGAGCCGCCGTCCGAACCGGCCAGGCCGGCAGCGGCGTCACGCCCGGCGGGGATCGCCATCGAACCGCCGAAGCCGGCCGCGCAGTCCCGCGGCGCTGGCGGCATGCGCGCGCTGGAGACCGCGGAGCAGTGGCTGGACCTGATCGCCGCCAGCGGCCTGTCCGGGCCGTCGCGCGAGCTGGCCGCCAATGCGGCCTTCGTCGCTTACCGCGAAGGCGTGCTGCGCCTGGCGCTGCCGCCGGGCTTCGAGTACCTGCAGTCCGAACGTTCGCTGGCGGCACTGGCGCAGACCCTGGCGCAGGCGCTGGGCACCCCTCCGAGGATCGTGATCCAGACCGGCGATGCCGGCGCGGAAACCCTGCACCAGCGTGCCGACCGCCAGCGTGGCGAGCGGCAGACCGCGGCCGAGGCCGCGTTCATGGCCGACCCCCAGGTACAGCACCTGCTCGCGCAGGGCGCCCGGGTCGTGCCCGATTCCATCCGTCCCTTTGAAGAGTAGGAAAGCATGCGCGGCAACATCGCCCAACTGATGCAGCAGGCCCAGAAGATGCAGGAGAACCTGCAGAAGGCCCAGGAAGAACTGGCCAAGCTGGAGGTCACCGGCAGTGCCGGCGGCGGCATGGTCAGCGTGACCCTCACCGGCACCAAGGAGTGCCGCAAGGTGCGCATCGACCCGTCGGTGCTGTCCGACCAGGAGATGGTCGAGGACCTGATCGCCGCGGCGTTCAACGACGCCTCCAACAAGATCGACGCCGAGTCGCAGAACCGCATGGGTTCGGCCACCGCGGGCATGAAGCTGCCGCCGGGGATGAAGCTGCCGTTCTGATGCCGCGGCGCCGGGCGCCATGCCCGGCCGCGTATCCCGCCTGCGCCGCGAAGCCCCCCGGGATTCGCGCGCGGGTTCCGACGATGAGCCCGACGCGATGAGCCTGCCGCTGCTGGAACAACTGATCGAAGCCTTCCGGGTGCTGCCCGGGGTCGGCCAGAAGACGGCCCAGCGCATGGCTTACCACGTACTCGAACGCGCACGCGAGGGCGGGCAGCGTCTGTCCGCGGTGCTGGCCGAGGCGATCGAGCGCATCGGCCACTGCACGCAGTGCCGCGACTTCAGCGAGACCGGGACCTGCCCGCTGTGCGCCAGCGCCAGCCGCGAGCGGCAGACGCTGTGCGTGGTGGAGTCGCCGGCCGACCGCCTGGCGATCGAACACGCCACCAGTTACCGCGGGCTCTATTATGTGCTGCAGGGCCGGCTGTCGCCGCTGGACGGCATCGGGCCGCGCGAGCTTGGACTGGACCAGCTGGAAACCCGCCTGGCCGAGGGCGAGGTCGCCGAACTGATCATCGCCACCAACGCCACCGTCGAGGGCGAGGCCACCGCGCATTACCTGGCGCAGCTGGCACGCCGCCACGGCGTGCGGCCGAGCAGGCTGGCACAGGGCCTGCCGCTGGGCGGCGAGCTGGAATACGTGGACCGCGGCACGTTGTCGCATGCCTTCGGCAGCCGCAGCGAAGTCGGCGAATAAGCCGCGGCGGGGCGGTAAGCTGTAGGCCGTTCAATGCCAGTGAGCCGTCGCATGACCGATACGATTTTCGGCAAGATCATCCGCCGCGAGATTCCCGCCAGCATCGTCTATGAAGACGACGAGGTGCTGGGCTTCAAGGACATCGCACCGCAGGCGCCGGTGCATGTGCTGTTCATTCCCAAGAACGACGTCATCCCGACCCTGGACGACCTCCAGCCGGCGCAGGCGCACCTGGTCGGCAAGCTGGCCCTGGCCGCCGCCGAGTACGCGCGCCGCGAAGGCTTCGCGCAGAACGGCTACCGCATCGTCATGAACTGCCGCGAGGATGCCGGGCAGACGGTGTTCCATATCCACCTGCACCTGTTGGCCGGTGCGGCACTGGGGCATTTCGGCGCGGCGTAGACCCGCATCCGCGGGGCCGGTGGGACGAACCGCGGAACCGGGTTCCGCGACAAGGAGGTGGTCGGTGGCTGGACGCATCCGTAGACGCATCGGCCTGGCGTTGCTGTGGCTGCCGGTGGTGGCATCCGCGCAGGCAGTGCCGGATGCGGATGCCGCCGACGCCGCCTTCCGGCGCATGCGGCAGCTGTGCGCGGCCGACGACGGCCGGGCCTGGGGCGTGCGCCTGTGCGGCCCGGTGCTGCTGGCCGATCCGGCCACGCGCCGGGTGGTCGCCGACCGCGACGGGGTGGACACCGCGCTGGAGCGCGACGGCACGGTGTTCCGTGGTCGGCTTCCCGATGACATGCCGGTGGCCAACACTGCGGTGGAATGGAACGGGCGCCGCTGGACGATGCTGATGCTGCCGTTGCCGGAGGAGGAGCCGGCCCGCTCCATCCTGTTCATGCACGAGGCCTGGCACCGCATCCAGGCGCAGGCCGGCCTGCCGCCCACCCATGCCGACCAGGACCATCTGGAGACCGCGCAGGGGCGTGCCGCCCTGCGGCTGGAACTGCGCGCGTTGCATGCGGCGATGGTGGCGACGCGCGCGGACCTGCGGCAACAGGCCGGCAGCGATGCGATGACCTTCCGTGCCTGGCGGCAGGCGCGCTTTCCGGGCGCGCGCGCGGCGGAGGAGGCGCTGGAGCGCCACGAAGGCCTCGCCGAGTACACCGGTCGCCTCCTCGCGCAGGATGCGGCGCTGGAGGCGCACCTTGCCGAGCACCTGCGCCGCGGCGACGGGCTGGCGGCCTATGCCCGTTCGTTCGCCTATTACACCGGACCGGCCTACGGGGCCCTGCTGGATCGGGCCGCGCCGGACTGGCGCAGTGCCTGGAACCGCGAGGATGGGCTGCCGCAGCTGCTGGCGGCCGCCTCCGGCGCGCAGCCCGACGCGAGCGATGCGGCCTTCCAGCTCGCCGGCAGGCGATACGGCCTGGCCGCGGTCGAAGCGGAGGAGGCCACCCGCGCCAGGCACCAGGCCGAGGCGGTGGCGGAGCTGCGTGCGCGGCTGGTCGATGGCCCGGTGCTGGGCGTGCCGGTGAACGGTGCCCGTTTCAGCTTCGATCCGAACCGGGTGACGCCGCTGCCGCCGCAGGGCGCGGTCTATGGCGTGATCCGCGTGGCGGCCGACTGGGGCGTGCTGGACGTGGATGGCGATGGCCTGCTGTCCAGCGACTGGAAGCGGCTGTCGGTGGCCCATGCCGGGGCCCGGCAGACGGCCGCGGGATGGACGGGCCCGGGCTGGGTGCTGACCCTGGCGCCCGGCTGGGAGCTGCGGCCCGCCGCCCGCGAGGGCGACTGGACGCTCCGCCGGCAGGAGTGAGCGGCGCGTCCCCGAATGGAAAACGCCGCCCGGAGGCGGCGTTTCCTGTCTGCTGCGCGCGCTGGGCTTACCACCAGCCGCCGCGCCAGCCCCAACCCCAGCCGGGGCCCCAGGCCGGACCCCAGGGGCCGTACGGGTAGGCCGGCACCACCTCGACTTCGCGCTGCACCGGCCACAGGTACACCACGTCGGCGGCGATCTTGGGCAGCGGATAGTCGTAGTCGCCGATCTTGGTGGTCTGGAAACCGTCGATGCGGCCGATGAAGGTCACGTCGCGGCCCGGTTCGAACACGGCCGGATCGTAGAAGCCGGCGCGGCAGGCGAGGAAGCGGCCGTCGCTGGCATCGGAGGACGTGGTACTGGGGCGGCCGCTGCCGTTGAGCGGCCGGGCGATCATCTGGAAGCAGGTCTGGCCCTGGCCGGGCAGGGTCTCGATGATGCGTCCGCCCCAGCGGACCGGGGTGCCGGTCTGCTTCTGCACGACGGTATCGCGCGGGGACACCGTGCTGAACTGCCCTTGCAGGGGTTTGGGAGCCGTGGCGCAGGCGGCCAGGACCAGGCTGGCGGCGAGGGTGACGAGGATGCGGGTCTTCATGTCGGTGCTCCGGTTCGTACTCCGGGTTGAGGGCGGTGCCTGTGCAGGTCACGCAATAATGAAGCGAGGTCCGGCGAAGAGCGAGCGTAGCGCGCATCACTGAAACGCCGGCTGAGCGCGACCAGCCCGTCCGGCGCCGGTGAAGGGGCGATCCGCGCCGCCCAGGCCGGCACGGGTTCGTGCGGCGGGCGGGCAAGGCCGATCCGGGCGTAGCGGCGTTCCAGGCGGCGCCACGCGCGCAGCAGCGGGTCGCGCTCGCGTTCGCCGCGGGCCAGGGTCCAGGCCATGGCGGCGATCGCCAGCAACGCGGCCGCGGCGAACAGGCCGATCAACTGCGCCGGCTGCAGCCGTTCGATGCCCAGTGCGCTCAACAGGCGCTGCTGGCGCCGGGCATCGAACGACAGCACCATCGTGTTCCAGTGGCGGCGCAGCCAGTCGCCCATCTGCAGCGCCTGCAGCCAGCGGGCGCCGATGTCGAAGCCGTCGCCGCCGTCGCCGGCGGCCGACAGGCGGTCCTCCACGGTGTCGAGGATGCGCTCGGGGGCCACCGCCGCGGTCGGGTCGATGCGGGTCCAGCCGCGCTGCGGCAGCCAGACCTCGGCCCAGGCATGGGCGTCGCTGCGGCGCAGCAGCCAATAGTCGCCATAGCGGTTGCGGCTGCCGCCGGCATAGCCGGTGACCACCCGCGCCGGCAGGCCGGCGCCGCGCATCAGCACCACGAACGCCGAGCTGAAGTGCTCGCAGAAGCCGGCCTTCCAGTCGAACAGGAACTCGTCGGCGCCATGCCGTCCGGGCAACGGGGTGCTCAGGGTGTAGCTGAAGTCGCGGCCGATCCATTCCAGTGCGCGGCGTACGATCGCCTCGTCGTCGCTGCCGGCTTCGCTGCGCCAGCGTCCGGCCAGCGCCCGCGTACGCGGATTGAACCCGTCGGGCAGTTGCAGTGCCTGCGCGCGAAGTGCCGGAGGCAGGGTGGTCTGGAAGTCCGCCGGCGCGGACGAACGCAGCCGCCAACGGGTCAGCGCGGTCAGCGGCCGCGCGCTCTCCAGCGTGTAGTCGGCATCCAGCATCGCGCCTTCGGGAGGGGTGCGCGGAAGGTCCAGCGCCACCAGTTCGCGGCGTTCGGTGGCTTCGTATTCGACCTGGTAGTCCCAGTGCACCGGACTGTCGGCGACCGGAGGCGGTGGCGCGCGGCGCTGGCCGGGCAGGCGCGTCCAGGTGCGGCCGTCGAAGCGGGTCAGCACCGGGCCGCGCCAGTAGCGGTCCTGCGGGGTGGGGGTGGCACCGAAGAACTGCACGCGCAGCGCCGGGCGGTCGTCGTTCATCAGGTCCAGCCATTGCCCCGGCGACATGGTGTCGGACAGGCCGGATTGTCCGCTGCCGCGTTCGGGCAGGCCCCACAACGGCGTGGGCAGCCGGGGCAGCAGCCAGAAGCCCGCCAGCGCCAGCGGCGCGGCGAGCAGCAGCAGCCGCGCCGCGGTCCGGACCTGGTGCGGGAACGGGGGAGGCGTGCTGCCGGTGTCGGCATCGGCCAGGTGCTGCAGGGCGAGCAGGGCGCCGGCCAGTGCCAGCAATGCCAGTACCAGGGTGCGGGGCCCCTGGTCGAGCAGGAACGCGCCGAAGGGGGCGAACAGTGCGAAGCCCAGCAGGCTGCGCGCGTCGCGCAGGCGGCGCAGTTCACTGGACTTGATCGCCAGCATCGCCGCCAGCAGCGCGCAGCCGGTATCGCGGCCGGGCGTGGAGCCCATCTGCCAGTGGATCGCCGCCAGCATGCCGGCCACCAGCAGCAGGCGCAGCGGCAGCGGGACCGGGCGGCGCCAGGCGACCCCGGCCGCGCTCACCGCGGTGGTGGCGATCACCGCGGTGAGCGCGGCCGGCAACAACGGCAGCAGCGGCAGCAGCGCCAATGCCGTGGCCAGCAGGACCCAGGCGCGTGCGTGCCGCTGCAGGGGCGGGGAGGGCGCGCGGCTCATGCGGCGGGCATCAGTGCCAGTGCGCGCTGGCACTGGTGGCGATGGGCCTCGCCGCTGCCGGGCCCCAGCGGCGCATGCCCGGGCAGCTGCAGCCGATAGCGCCGGCCGAGGCGTTCGGCCTCGTCGACCCAGCGCGCCAGCCGTGCGATGCGCTGTTCGTAGGGCAGCGGGGCCAGTGCGCTCCAGTCCAGCAGGACGGTCGCGCCCTGGGGGCGCTGGCGGTCGCGCACCAGCAGGGTGTCGCGTCGCGCCGAATGCCTCCAGGCGATGTGGCGGCGTGCATCGCCGGCGCGGTAGGGACGCAGCTGCTCCAGCTCGTCGCCATGCGGATCGGGCCGGGCGCGGGTCGCGCCGCCGCCACCGGTGGGCAGCGGCGGCGCGTCGGCCTCCGGTGCCGGGTAGACCAGCAGCGGGGCCTCGGGCCAGACCCAGCTCCAGGCGCGCACCAGCCCGAGCGGCTGGAGGGTGGATACGCGGATACGCGGCAGTTCCAGCCAGCCGCGGCGGGCGGTGGGCAGCCAAAGGTCGGCTTCGGTCCGGTCATCGACAATGAGCTCGGCCACGGTGCCGGCCGTTGCGGCGTCCAGGCGCAATCCGCGCCGGGGCCGGCGGTCGTGCCGCGCCAGCGCCAGGCGCAGGCGGAGCGGGGTGCCGGCCGCCACCGGGTCCGCGGAGGCCGCTTCCACGCGGAGACCGGCCAGCTGCAGGTGGGCCTGCAGGGCGCTGGCCAGCGCGGCGGCGGCCAGCAGCAGGGCCAGCAACAGGGCCGGGTTGTTGTTGTAGTTCAGCGCGCCGAGCAGCATCAGTACCAGCAGGGCGGCGAGGAACAGGCCGAAGCCGGTGGGCAGGACGAAGATCCGGTGGCGGTCCAGTACGGCCGGCAGCGGCTCCGGGCGGCGGGGCCGGGCCAGCATCTGCAGGGCCCGTACGCGGCCGCGCAGCCAGGCGCGCATCGTCAGTCGACCTGCACGCTGTGCAGGAGCGCGCCGGCCAGTGCGGCACCGGTGTCGGATTCCGCCTCGGCGACCAGGCGGTGGCCGGCCACCGCGACGAACAGCGCCTGCACGTCTTCCGGCAGCGCGTGGGTCCTGTCCGCCAGCAGCGCATGGGCGCGCGCGGCGTGCAGCAGGGCGATGCCGGCACGCGGCGACAGCCCCACGCGCACGCCGGGCTGCCGGCGGCTCTGCGCCAGCAGCCGCTGCACATAGTCGACCAGCGCCTCGCTGGCATGGACCTGCGCGACGGCCGCGCGCAGCTCGCCGATGTCCTGCGCGGTCAGGCTGGGACGGGTCTGCGCGATGAGCGTGCGGCGGCTGTGGCCGGCCAGCAGTGCGCGTTCGGCGCCGGCGTCCGGATAGCCCAGCGTCAGCCGCAGCAGGAAGCGGTCCAGCTGCGAGTCGGGCAACGGGAAGGTGCCCGACATGTCCACCGGGTTCTGCGTGGCGATCACGAAGAACGGCTCCGGCAGGGCGTGGCTGACACCGTCCAGCGTCACCTGCTGCTCGGCCATCGCCTCCAGCAGCGCGCTCTGCGTACGCGGCGGCGCGCGGTTGATCTCGTCGGCCAGCAGGACGTTGCTGAACACCGGGCCGGGATGGAACCGGAAACCGCGGCTTTCCGGCTCGTAGATCGATACGCCCAGCACGTCCGCCGGCAGCAGGTCGGAGGTGAACTGCACGCGCTGGAAGCGCAGCCCGAGGGTGGAGGCCATGGCGTGGGCGAGGGTGGTCTTGCCCAGGCCGGGCAGGTCCTCGATCAGCAGGTGGCCGGCGGACAGCAGGGCCACGAACGCCAGCCGCACCTCGGCGGTCTTTCCCAGCAACAGTGTGTTGACCTGCCGTATCGCCTGGTGCACTGCGGTACGGGCTGCATCGGTTAGCATTCTGCGTGGCCTCGGCACGATGGCCTTTTCGAAAACCATGATCCAGGGAGTGTAAGCGGCAATGCAGGCGGGGCAGCGGGCGCGCACGGCATTCCTCGTGCTTTGGACGGTGGTGACGGCCCTGAAGGTGGCCGTGGCGGCGCGTTTGCCGCTGTTTGTCGACGAGGCGTTCTACTGGCAGGAGGGGCAGCACCTGGCGGCCGCGTACTCGGACCTGCCGGGATTGACGGCATGGATGACGCGGCTGGGCGTGGAGCTGGTTGGCCACCATGCGCTGGGCGTGCGCCTGCCGTTCCTGGTGATGGGCGCGGCGCTGCCGTGGATGATCTCGCGCATCTCCTCGCACTGGTTCGGTTCGCGGTTCGGCTGGCAGGCCGGCTCGCTCACCCTGCTGATGCCGCTGTCGGCGACGCTGGGGATCCTGGCGGTTCCGGACGTGCCGATGGCCTTCGCCGCGGTGCTGTGCCTGGATGCCGGCGCCCGGCTGCTGCGCGGCGTCGATGCCGGCAGCGCGCTGAAGCTGGCCATCGGCCTGCTGCTGGGCGCGCTCAGCCACTACCGTTTCATCGGCGTGATCGGGGTGGGGTTCATCGCCCTGCTGCTGTTGCCCGACGGCCGCCGCATGCTGCGCGACGCGCGGGTGTGGATGGCGTTGACGGTCGGCATCGTCGCCTGGTTGCCATTGCTGGCCTGGAACCTGGACAACCAGGACGCCGGGCTGAAGTTCCAGCTGGTCGAGCGCCATCCCTGGGAGTTCCAGTACAGCGGCCTGTGGTTCCTGGTGATCCAGCCGCTGCTGGTCACGCCGTTGCTGTGCCTGGCGATGTGGCAGGCCGGCGCGGCGGGCATCCGCCCGCTGTCGGCCGGCCAGCGGCGGGTGCAGTGGCGCTATTTCGCGCTGGTGGGCGCGGTCTCCACGCTGAGCGTGTTCCTGCTGGGCTTCTTCACCGACGTGGAGCGGATCAGCTTCCACTGGCCGTTGCCGGGCTATTTCGCCCTGCTCGCGGCGGCGCCGCTGATCTTCATCCGTTGGCCGCGTTTCTGGCGCCGCCTCGCCTGGGGCATGGCGCTGGCCGGGCTTGCCTGTGCGTTCGGCTACTACCTGATGGCGGCATCGCCGGCGCTGCGTGAATCGCTGGCGGGCAACAAGTACTACCCGCGCAACTTCGTCGGCTGGCAGCCACTGGCCGACGCCGTGCGCGAGGAGCTGGCCGACATGCCGGCCGACACCCGGGTGCTGGCCGGCAGCTTCAAGGTCGGCGCCGAGCTCGGGTTCCTGCGCGACGACGCCGCCATCCGGGTGCTGCCGCATCCGCTGAACGACAAGCACGGGCGCACCGCGCAGCTGGCGCTGTGGCGGCTGGTCCATGAGGGCCCGGGGGACGTGCCGCAACTGCTGGTGCTGGCGCCGGGCGACCAGCGCTACCGCGACCTGCTGCAGCGCTATCACCAGGTGTGCGGCCTGGTGGGGCCGTTGCCGCCGCCACGGGTGGTGTCGATCGACCGCGGCCACCAGCGTTTCCTGCTGTTCCGGTTGCCGCCGGGCAAGCGCCGCGGTGCCTGCGTCACGCCGGCGATGGCCTGGGTCAACACGCCGCTTCCGGATGCGGTGGTCGACGGGGCGGTCGAGGTGCAGGGCTGGGCCTTCAAGGACGGGGTGGGGCTGGCCTCGGTGGAGGTGCTGGTGGACGGGCAGGTCGCGGCCGTCGCCGACTACGGCAGCACCTACGATGTCACCGCGTTCTGGAAGATCTCCACCGATCCGCACCACCCGCGGGTGGGGTTCGCCACCCGGCTGCGGACCACGGACCTGGCGCCGGGCCGCCACTGGCTGGGGCTGCGGCTGCACGGCGAGGACGGCAGCGTGGAGGAGTGGCGCGAGCAGCCGTTCATGGTCGCGCCGCGCTGAGCCGCGGTCGCGCGCTGCTCAGGGCAGCTGGAAGCCGGCCTCGCGCAACAGCCCGCACAGCGGGATCAGGGGCAGCCCCACCAGGGCGGTCGGGTCCTGGCTGTGGATCGCCTCGAACAGCGCGATGCCCAGGCCCTCGCACTTGAAGCTGCCGGCACAGTCCAGCGGCTGTTCCGCGGCGACATAGCGCTCGATCTCGGCCCCGGACAGGCGCCGGAAGCGGACCCGTGTCAGGTCCGCGGCTTCCAGATGCCGGGTGCCGTCGCTCAGGCACACGGCGGTGTGGAACAGCACCTCGCGCCCGGACATGGCCGCCAGCTGCGCCTGCGCCGCCTCGTGCGTGCCCGGCTTGCCCAGCGCGTGGCCGTCCAGTTCGGCGGCCTGGTCCGAGCCGATGGCCCAGGCACCGGGCTGGCGCGTGGCCACCGCGGCTGCCTTGGCGCGCGCCAGGCGCACCGCCAGCGCCGCCGGGGTCTCCCCGTCCCGCGCGGTCTCGTCCACCGCCGGCGGCAGGCAGCTGAACGGGAGCCCAAGCCGCGCCAGCAGGGCTGCGCGGTAACGGGAGGTGGAGGCGAGTATCAGTGCCGTCATGGACCGTGCCGGAGGGGGAAGCCGCTGCCGAGTCTGCGGTCGTGCCGTGTCCGGGGCAATGCCGGGGGGGCGTGTTTGACAGGCGGGGGGCGTATCCTTAACATTCTGCAGCTTATGTCCGCGAACGTGCCCGAGTTGCTGGATGCCTGGCGGATGGTCGCAGCGCGCAGGCGCTTCGACGGCCAGGTGCCCTTGTCCGCGCTTGGCCGCCTGCAGGGGCTGGTCGCCGATGCCGAAGGAGAGTGCCGCTACGCACTGGAATTCGGCCGCGACGAGGTCCTGCGGGTCGCCTATGTGGAACTGACCATCGAAACCGCGCTGCCGCTGACCTGTCAGCGCAGCATGCAGCGCTTCCTGTTGCCGGTGAACATGGTGCAGCGGCTGGGCCTGGTCGGCGACGAGGACCAGGAAGAGGCGCTTCCGCCGGATTACGAAGCGCTGCTGGTGCCGGAGGACGGCAGCCTGCGGCCGCTGGACCTGGTCGAGGACGAGTTGGTGATGGCGGTGCCGGTCGTGCCGGTGGCGCCGGGAAGCGAGGCGGTCGAGCGTGATTTCTCGGCCACTCCCGAAGAGTTGGGCAAGGCCAGTCCGTTTGCGGCACTGGCGGCGCTGAAGAAACAATAGCGGCCGGTTGTCGTCGGCGGCTGCGGCGAAAGCAAGGCAGGGCCGGGCATGTACCGGTGCTGCAACGACGAAACGAACGAACCGAGTTTGGAGCAATCCCATGGCTGTGCAGAAATCCCGTGTTACCCCGTCCCGCCGCGGCCAGCGCCGTTCGCACGATTCGCTGAGCGCCAAGCAGCTGTCCACCGACCCGACCACCGGCGAGGTGCACCTGCGTCACCACATCACCGCCGACGGCTTCTACCGCGGCAAGAAAGTGATCGCGACCAAGACCTCGGTCGTCGAAGAAGATTGATTCGTGACGGCCGCCATCCCTCGATGGCGGCCGCCGCACCGATTCTTCCGGGACCGCCTCAGGGCGGTTCCGCGCAACAGGAACCAGCATGAGCAAGCGGATCTACTCCAGGATCGCGGGCACCGGCAGCTATTTGCCCGAGAAGGTGTTGACCAACGAGGATCTGACCAAGATCGTCGACACCAGTGACGAGTGGATCCAGTCCCGGACCGGCATCCGCGAGCGGCATGTCGCCGCCGAGGACGAGACGACCGGCGACCTCGGCTACAACGCCGCGCTGCGTGCGCTGGAAGCGGCCGGCATCGCGCCGTCGCAGCTGGACATGATCGTCGTGGGTACGACCACGCCGGACCTGATCTTCCCGTCCACCGCCTGCCTGATCCAGGCGCGCCTCGGCGCGACCGGCGCGGCGGCGTTCGACGTCAATGCGGCCTGCTCGGGCTTCCTGTTCGCCCTGAGCGTGGCCGACAAATTCATCCGCAGCGGCGATGCCAGGCATGTCCTGGTGATCGGTGCGGAAACCCTGACCCGCATCGTCGACTGGAACGACCGCACCACCTGCGTGCTGTTCGGCGACGGCGCCGGCGCCGTCGTGCTCAAGGCCGACGAGGACACCGGCATCCTCAGCACCCACCTGCATGCCGACGGCAGCAAGAAGGAGCTGTTGTGGCACCCGGCCGGCGTGTCCACCGGGCTGGACAATCCGGGCAAGCTGACCATGAAGGGCAACGACGTGTTCAAGTACGCCGTCAAGGCGCTGGACTCGGTCGTGGACGAGACGCTGCGGGCCAATGGCCTGGACAAGTCCGACCTGGACTGGCTGATCCCGCACCAGGCCAACCTGCGGATCATCGAGGCCACCGCCAAGCGTCTGGACATGCCGATGGAGCGGGTGGTGGTGACCGTCGACAAGCACGGCAACACCTCCGCCGGCTCGGTGCCGCTGGCACTGGATGCGGCGATCCGTTCCGGACGCGTCGAGCGCGGCCAGCTGCTGCTGCTGGAGGCCTTCGGCGGCGGCTTCACGTGGGGTTCGGCGCTGCTGCGCTATTGATCAAACCGGTAGCGACCGGGGCATGCGGCCCCGGGCGCGTTCGGGTGGCCGTGCAGGCCGGGAGGTTTCGTCATGGCTGAACCCATCTCCATCGAGGGGCAGCGCGCATGGCTCAAGCATTACGGTGAGAGCAGTCGGGCACTGGCCCTGGGGCTGCTGAATTTCGTCGCCCGCCGTTTCCGTCTCGATGCGCTGCGGCCGCCGCCGCACCGCGGCGGCGCGCAGGCGCGCGAGGTCGAGGCCCGGCGCCTGCTCGAACTCAAGGCGCAGGGGGTCAACGTGCCCGCGGTCATCGGCGAGGGCAAGGCGGCCCTGCTGCTCGAACATACCGGTGCTTCGTTCAACACCTGCCTGCGCGAGGCCGATGCCGCCGGGCGCGACCGCCTGGTCGCGGCGGCCATCGCCGCGATCGCCAGCGCGCACCGCGACGGTGCCTATTTCGGCCAGCCGCTGCCGCGCAACATGACCTGGGACGGCCACAGCGTGGGGTTCATCGATTTCGAGGAGGACCCGCTGGAAGTGATGGACCTGGACCGGGCCCAGGCCCGCGACTGGCTGATGTTCGGCTATGGCGTGGCCAAGTACTACGAAACGCGTCCGCAGGTGCTGGAGGCGATGCTGGCCGAGGCCATGGAGGGCGCGGACCGGCCGGTGGTCGACCACGCCCATGAAGTGACCGGGCGGCTGCAGGCGCTGGCGCGCCTGCTGCAGCGGGCGGGCAAGTCGGGGCAGGCCCTGGCGCGCGCGATCCTGGTGGTGCATTCGGCCACCGCGTTCGGCTTCCTGGCACTGGTGGTGCTGTCGCTGGACTGGCTGGCCGACGGCGAGCTGGACCTGCTGGCCCTGCTCACCTGACAGGCTCCCGCGGCGCATGGCATACGCGACAGTACAGACGGCAGGGTGCATTCGCGCTTATGATGCGCCGCTTCGATTCATGCAGCAGATGACCGCGTGACTGATTCCCCACTCGCTTTCGTTTTCCCCGGCCAGGGCTCCCAGTCGCTGGGCATGCTGGCCGAACTGGCCGAACTGCACCCGCAGGTCCGCGAGACCTTCGCCGAGGCGTCCGACGGGGCCGGCGTCGACCTGTGGGCGCTGTCGCAGGGCGGCCCGGAAGAGCAGCTCAACCGCACCGAATACACCCAGCCGGCGCTGCTGGCCGCCGGTGTCGCGGTATGGCGCCTGTGGGCCGGGCAACGCGTGCAGCGCCCGCGGGTGCTGGCCGGGCACAGCCTGGGCGAATACACCGCGCTGGTCGCGGCCGGCGCCTTGTCGCTGCGCGAGGGCGCGCACCTGGTGCGCCTGCGCGGGCAGCTGATGCAGGAAGCCGCGCCGGCTGGCGTCGGTGCGATGGCGGCCGTGCTTGGCGCCGAGGATGCGCTGGTGCAGGACGTCTGCGGGCAGGCCTCGGGCAGCCAGGTGGTGGTGCCGGCCAACTACAACTCGCCGGGCCAGATCGTCATCGGTGGCGATGCCGCCGCGGTCGATCGGGCACTGGCGCTGCTGGCCGAAAAGGGCGTGCGCAAGGCGGTCAAGCTGGCTGTCAGCGTGCCCTCGCATACGCCGTTGATGCGCGAGGCCGCCAATCGTCTGGCCGAGGCGATGGCCGGGCTGGACTGGCGCCTGCCGGCGCTGCCGGTGGTGCAGAACGTCGATGCGCAGGTGCATGAAAGCATCGAGGCCATCCGCGACGCGCTGGTGCGCCAGCTGTACCTGCCGGTGCGCTGGACCGAGTGCGTGCAGGCCCTGGCCCTGCGCGGCGTCACCGGCGTGGCCGAGTGCGGCCCCGGCAAGGTGTTGACCGGACTGGTCAAGCGCATCGACAAGTCGCTGGAAGCCCGTCCGCTGGGCACCCCCGCCGATTTCGACGCCGCGCTGGACGAGTGGCCCCACTGAACAATGCGAGCCGCGATGGGGCACCGGGCGTGCCGCATCGCCTCCGGTGGCCGTTCGGCCGCCCGCCATCGAGGAAAATGCATGAGCAAGCCATTGCAGGGTGAAATCGCGCTCGTCACCGGCGCCAGTCGCGGCATCGGTGCGGCCATCGCCGACGAACTGGCCGCGCAGGGCGCGACCGTCATCGGCACCGCCACCACCGAGTCCGGCGCCGCCGCCATCGGCGAGCGGCTGGCCGCGCAGGGCGGCCACGGCCGTGCGCTGAACGTGACCGAGCCGGGTGCGGTGGACGCGCTGATCGACGCGGTGGGCAAGGAATTCGGTGCCATCACCATCCTCGTCAACAACGCCGGCATCACCCGCGACAACCTGCTGATGCGGATGAAGGACGAGGACTGGCAGGCCATCCTCGACACCAACTTGACCAGCGTGTACCGCACGTCCAAGGCGGTGATGCGCGGCATGATGAAGGCGCGCAAGGGCCGCATCGTCAACATCGCCTCGGTGATCGGCGTGACCGGCAACGCCGGCCAGGCCAACTACGCGGCGGCCAAGGCCGGCATCATTGCCTTCTCCAAGTCGCTGGCCAAGGAAATCGGCAGCCGCGGCGTGACCGTCAACGTGGTCGCGCCGGGCTTCATCGACACCGACATGACCAAGGACCTGCCCGAGGACGCCAAGACCGCGATGCTCGGCCAGATCGCGCTGGGCCGCCTCGGCGAGCCGGCGGACATCGCCCGCGCGGTGGCGTTCCTGGCCGGTCCGGCCGGCAGCTACATCACCGGCGAAACCCTCCACGTGAACGGCGGCATGTACATGGCCTGAGCGTGTGGCGCAGGGAGTGCGCCCAAGTGGTTGATTTCCGTCGCTTTTTTCAAGAATGCATGGCGCCGGTGCTTTCCACTACACTATCCCACGGCCATCGTTTCCGATGGCGCCTTTTGAACCACTACTCCATCTGGAGCGATATCCAATGAGCACCATCGAAGAACGCGTCAAGAAAATCGTCGTCGAACAGCTTGGCGTCAAGGAAGAGGAAGTCACCAACAGCGCATCGTTCGTCGATGATCTGGGCGCCGACTCGCTGGACACCGTCGAGCTGGTGATGGCGCTGGAAGAAGAATTCGAGTGCGAGATCCCGGACGAAGAAGCCGAGAAGATCAGCACCGTCCAGGCGGCCATCGACTACATCAAGGCCCACGTCAAGTCCTGACGGCGGGTGTGTGGCGGGGGCAAGGCCGCCCGCCGCGCATGGCAATCCATGGGGCCGCGTCAGCGGCCTCATCCATTTGAGAAAGTCCGGCCGCGAGGCGGCCACGTGCATCCGGGCGTCATGACGCCCGATCATCATGCGCGCATCGAGCATGGGCTCAGGAGAAACCGCAATGAAGCGTCGCGTCGTCGTTACCGGCCTGGGCATGGTCTCGCCCCTGGGCAATGATCTGGCCAGCAGCTGGAAGGGCATCACCGAGGGCCGTTCCGGCATCGGTCCGCTGACCCATGTCGCCGACGCTTACCTGGACCGCTTCACCACCAAGATCGCGGGCGAGGTCAAGGACTTCGACATCACCGCCGACAACGCCCTGTTCGGGCGCTACCGGGTCAGCGGCAAGGATGCCAAGAAGATGGACCCGTTCATCCACTACGGCCTTGGCGCCGCGTTCATGGCCCTGCACGATGCGGGCCTGGAGATCACCGAGGCCAATGCCGAGCGCATCGGTGCCATCGTCGGCGCCGGCATCGGCGGCCTGCTGGGCATCGAGGAGCAGACCATCGACTTCCACGAGGGGCGCAAGATCTCGCCCTTCTACGTGCCCAAGACCATCATCAACATGCTGCCGGGGCAGCTGAGCATCATCGCCGGCCTGAAGGGGCCGTCGTTCTCGGCGGTGTCGGCCTGCGCCACCTCCAACCACTCCATCGGCACGGCGATGCGCATGATCCAGTACGGCGACGCCGACGTGATGGTGGCCGGCGGCGCCGAGCGTGGCTCCTCGCCGACCGCGGTGGGCGGCTTCTGCGCGATGAAGGCCATGTCCACCCGCAACGACGACCCGGCCCGCGCATCGCGGCCGTGGGACAAGGACCGCGACGGCTTCGTGCTCGGCGACGGCGCCGGCATGCTCATCCTCGAGGAGTACGAGCACGCCAAGGCGCGCGGCGCGACGATCTACTGCGAGCTGGCGGGCTTCGGCGCGAGCTCCGACGCCAACCACATGACCGCCCCCAGCGAGGACGGCAGCGGCCCCGCGCGCTGCATGCTGGCGGCGATGAAGGATGCCGGCGTCACTCCGGAGCAGGTCGGTTACCTCAATGCGCACGGCACCTCCACGCCGCTGGGCGACCTCGCCGAGACGCTGGCGATGAAGCGCGCCTTCGGCGACCACGCCTACAAGCTGATGGTCAGCTCGACCAAGTCGATGACCGGCCACCTGCTCGGCGCCGCCGGCGGCGTGGAGGCCATCTTCTCGGTGCTGGCGCTGCGCGACGGCGTGGTGCCGCCGACCATCAACCTGGAGCAGCCGGGCGACGGCTGCGACCTGGACTACGTGCCCAACCAGGCACGCCAGGCGAAGGTCGACGTGGTGATGTCCAACGGTTTCGGCTTCGGCGGGACCAACGGCACCCTGGTGTTCAAGCGCCTCTGAGGCCACCCCGGCTGCGGAAGGCGTCTCCGTCTTCCGCAGCGGCGTGCGCGGGCGGGTCCAGGCCTGCCCGGGAGGCTCCGGCGTCGGCTCCGCGCCTGCCCGGAGCGCCCGCCGTTCCATCGACGACGATCCGCCGCCATGCCCATCCATTCCCTGCCTGCCGACATCGACCTGCTGGCCCTGCACCGGCTGGCCCCGGCGCGCTATCCGCTGCTGCTCGAATCCACCGCCAGCGGCCGCCAGGGCTGCTGGGACCTGCTGCTGATCGCCGATGGCGGCCAGCTGCGGCTGGACGCCGACGGCCGTGTGCGGCGCGAGGACGACACTGTCGTGGAGGGCGCCTTCCTCGAGGCGCTGGACCGGGATTGGCAGGCGCTGCGCGCCGCGGCCGATCCCGCCCTGGCGTCAGTGCCGTTCCGTGGCGGCTGGGCGCTGCTGCTGGACTACGAACTGGCCGCGCAGATCGAGCCGATACTGCGTCTGCCGCAGCGCGCCGACGGCCTGCCGTCGGCCCTGGCGCTGCGCTGTCCGGCCGCGGTCCTGCGCGACCGCCGCAGCGGCAGGTGCATGGCGGTGGCCGAAGCCGGCAACCGGCCCTTGCTCGACCAGCTGCAGCTGGACCTGGCGGCCATCGCGCGCCTGCCGCCGTTGCCGGCCTGGTGCCCGCCCGTGGCGATCGACGAGGATCCGGGCGAGCGCTTCACCGAGGGCGTCACCCGGATCATCGACTACCTGCACGCGGGCGACGTGTTCCAGGTGAACCTGTCGCGCGGCTGGCGGGCACGGTTTGCGCAGCCGCCGGCGCCGGCGGCACTCTACGCGCGGCTGCGGCAGGCCAACCCGGCACCCTTCGCCGGGCTGTTCGCCGCGGCCGGCCGTACGGTGGTGAGCTCCTCCCCGGAACGCCTGGTGTCGGTCAGCGGCGACCGGGTGCAGACCCGGCCGATCGCGGGTACCCGGCCGCGCTTCGACGGCGACGACGATGCCGCGCGCATCCGCGAACTGGTCGGCCATCCGAAGGAACAGGCCGAGCACGTGATGCTGATCGACCTGGAGCGCAACGATATCGGCCGCATCGCGGTGCCGGGCAGCGTCGAGGTCGACGAACTGATGACGGTGGAAAGCTATGCCCACGTACACCATATCGTCAGCAACGTGCGGGCCCGCCTGCGTCCGGGGACGACGCCGGGCCAGGTGATCGCGGCGACCTTCCCGGGCGGCACCATCACCGGCTGCCCCAAGGTGCGCTGCATGGAGATCATCGCCGAGCTGGAGGCGCGCGCGCGCGGTGCCTATACCGGTGCGTTCGGCTGGCTGGGGCGCGATGGCGACATGGACCTGAACATCCTGATCCGTACCGCCGAAGTGCAGGGGGCACAGGTGGGCTTCCGTACCGGCGCGGGCATCGTCGTCGATTCCGTTCCCTCCGCCGAGCTGGACGAGACCCGTGCCAAGGCGCGCGGGTTGCTGCGTGCCCTGTAGGCACACGGTAGCCGCCCGTTGCCGGCATCCCGCCGGGCCAGCGACAAGCGATGTCGGGAACCGCTCCCGGCGATTCCTTTGTTGCCGCCTTCCCTGACGGCACCCCGTTGGGCCATCGACGAGCGATGTCGGGAATCGCTCCCGGCGATTCCTTTGTTGCCGCCTTCCCTGGCGGCACCCCGTTGGGCCATCGACAAGCGATGTCAGGAATCGCTCCCGGCGATTCCTTTGGCGGCGGTGCGCTGGCTCGCGGTATCCTGCACCGCAGGATCGGACTTCGAGGTAATCCATGGCCGGAGCCAAACGCGGCTGCCTTCTGGCGGTATTGATGGTGCTGCTGACGCTGGCCGGAATCGTCGTCGGTGCCGGTGCCTGGTTCTACCAGCGCCAGGTGCAGTTCGCCGAGGTGCGGCTTGCACCCGCTGAGCCGAGCGTGGTGGTCGCCCGGGGCGACAGCTTCAACACGGTGCTGGGCAAACTGCGCCAGGCGGGCGTCGGCCAGGGGCGGGACTACCAGTGGAAACTGCTGGCGCGGCAGCTCGACGCCGCCGGGCAGATCAAGGCCGGCGAGTACGCCCTGGACGACAGCCTCACGCCCCGCGAACTGCTGGCGCGCATGCGCCAGGGCAAGGTGCTGCAGCATCGGGTGACCGTCGTCGAGGGCTGGAATTTCCGCCAGCTGCGCGCGGCCCTGCGCCGCGCGACGCCGCTGCGGCAGGAGACGGAAGCGCTGGACGATGCCGCCCTGATGCAGCGGCTGGGTTTTCCCGGGCAACACCCCGAGGGCCGCTTCCTGCCGGAGACCTATGTCTACCAGCGCGGCGACAGCGACCTGGACATCCTCAAGCGTGCCCATGCGGCGATGGAGAAGGCGGTGGCCACGGCCTGGGCCGGGCGCAGCGACGACCTGCCGCTGGCGTCGCCGTACGAACTGCTGATCCTGGCCTCGATCATCGAGAAGGAAACCGGCCTGGCGGCCGAGCGGCCGCAGATCGCCGGGGTGTTCGCGCGCCGTCTGGCGCTGGGCATGCGGCTGCAGACCGACCCGACCGTGATCTACGGCATCGGCAGTGCCTATGACGGCAACATCCGCAGGATCCACCTGACCACCGACACGCCCTACAACACCTATACCCGTGGCGGCCTGCCGCCCACGCCCATCGCCATGCCCAGCGTGGAGGCGCTGCGCGCCGCGGCGCAGCCGGCGCCGGGCGACGCGCTGTACTTCGTGGCGGTCGGCGACGGCAGCGGTGCGCACGTGTTCTCGGCGGACTATGCCGCGCATACCGCGGCCGTCGCCCGCTACCTGCAGCAGCTGCGGCGGAACCGTGCTGCGGAGGACGCGCCGTGAACGACGGTTTCGCGCCCTGGCAGCAGCGGGCGTTCGAGCAGACGGTGGCCGCGCTGGACGCCGGCCGGCTCGGCCACGGCCTGCTGCTGTGCGGTCCGGCCGGAATGGGCAAGCGCGCCGTGGCCATGGCCCTGGCCCGGCATGTACTGGCCGGCGGACAGGACGCGGCGGGCAGGGCGCGCGGCGAGCAGCTGATCGCCGCCGGCACCCACCCGGACCTGCAGGTGGTCTCGTTCATTCCCAACAAGACCGGCGACAAGCTGCGCACCGAGATCGTGATCGAGCAGGTGCGCGAGATTTCGCAGAAGCTGGCGCTGACACCGCAGTACGGCGTCGCCCAGGTGGTCATCGTCGATCCGGCCGATGCGATCAACCGCGCCGCCTGCAACGCCCTGCTCAAGACCCTGGAGGAGCCGTCGCCCGGCCGCTACCTGTGGCTGGTCAGCGCCGACCCGGCACGCCTGCCGCAGACCATCCGCAGCCGCTGCCAACGCCTGGAATTCCGCCTGCCGCCGCACGCGGAAGCGCTGGCCTGGCTGCAGCGGCAGGGGCATGACGAACGTGCCGCGCGCGAGGCGCTTGCCGCCGCGCGCGGCCACCCGGGCCTGGCCGACCGCTGGCTGCAGGGCGAGGGCATGGCGCTGCGGCGGCAGGTGGCCGACGAGCTGGACGCGCTGCTGGCCGGCCGCGGCACCGCCGTGGAGCTGGCCCAGCGCTGGAGCGGCGACGAGCATGCCGACCTGCGCCTGCGGCATGCCGCCGACCTGGCCCTGCACAGGGCCGCGGACGGCTTGACCGATCCGGACCGATTGCACAAGCTGGCCGCCTGGTTCGATGCGGCCAACCGCACGCGCGACCTGCTGCGCACCACGGTGCGCGCGGATCTGGCAGTGGTGGAGCTGCTGCTGGCCTGGACCGCGGCCAACCAGACATCCAAGGGGAACAACCGATGAGTGCGACCAACGCGCGCCAGGGCATCCTGTCCCTGGCGGTCAAGGACAAGGCGGCGCTGTACAGCGCCTACATGCCGTTCGTGAAGAACGGCGGCGTGTTCGTCCCTACCGCCAAGCGCTACTTCCTCGGCGACGAGGTGTTCCTGCTGCTGACCCTGCCCGATTCCAGCGAGCGTCTGCCGGTGGCCGGCAAGGTCGTCTGGGTCACGCCGCTGGGCGCCCAGGGCAACCGCCAGGCCGGCATCGGCGTGCAGCTGGCCGATGGCGTGGACGGCGAGGCGATCCGCAGCCGCATCGAGACCCTGCTGGCCGGCACCTCCAGTTCGGAAAAGGCGACCCAGACGCTCTAGCCGCGCGCGCCGGGCATGGGGCCGCAGCGCCCTCGCGGCGAGGTGGCCACGCGGTGAAGTACCCGCCCAGGCCGGGCGCTGGAGATCCGCGAAGAACCCGTTGACGCGTACGCGATTCCCCCTATAATGGGCGGCTCGCGACACGGGCGGTTAGCTCAGCGGTAGAGCATTGCCTTCACACGGCAAGGGTCGCAGGTTCGATCCCTGCACCGCCCACCATGAACGGAACGTGTTGCGGAAAAGCCGGCGAAAGCCGGTTTTTTCATGCCTGTCGTCCAGGCAGGGCCCTTGCGGGAGGCGGGTGCCGCGACTGCCGTCGTGGTTGCGCGCCGGCGCCAGGCCGGAGCGGCCCGGCAGGGCCTGGGGCATGACCTTGCACGAACGGGTGGATGGCGCCGGCAGGGGTGCCCGGCGATGGCCGGGGCCGCTATCCTGTGCGGCAGGCAGCCAGTCGATGCCCGCGCGTGCGGTGACGACCAGCCAACATCATTGACGCGGACCGGCGGTCCGCTGCTGATCGAGGCTGATTCCATGGCTGAGCGCTCCCCCTACCGTCTTTTCCACGTCCAGCTCAAGCAGCGCATCGCGCTGTCGCCGAGCATGGTGCGCATGGTGCTGACCGCTCCCGAGGTGGCGCACATGCGCAGCGACGGACCGGACCAGCGGATCAAGGTGTTCTTCCCGTTGCCGGGGCAGTCCGCGCCGCAGGTGCCGGAGGGCGAGGACTGGTATGCGCGCTACCGTGCGCTGGGCGACGACGAGCGTCCGCCGATGCGCACCTACACCATCCGTGCCCTGCGCCGGGGGCAGGCGGAGGTGGACGTGGACTTCGTCATGCACGGCGAGACCGGCCCGGCCTCGCGCTGGGCGGTGCATGCGCGTCCCGGCGACCGGATCGCGCTGATGGCGCCCGATGCCGAGGTCCCCGATCCGCAGGGCATGGGCTATGAGTGGAAGCCGCCGGCCGACGCCGGCGAGATCCTGCTGGTGGCCGACGAGACCGCGCTGCCGGCGGTGGCGGGCATCCTGGAGACGCTGGCCGGACAGTCGGCGCCGCCGCGGGTGCGAGCGTTGCTGGAGGTCGCCCACGGCGACGATGTGCAGCCGTTGAAGGCACCGGAGGGCGCGCAGCTGGTGTGGTGCGTGCGCGAGGGGGCCGGTTACGGCGAGGAACTGCTGCAGGCGGTCAAGAGCCGGATCGCGCCGCTGGCCGGCGGTCGCGGAGCGGCCGGCACTGCGCCCGACCTCGCCGAGGTGGACATCGACACCCAGATCCTCTGGGAGCAGGCCGCCGGCACCGATGCCGCACCGTTCTACGCCTGGGTGGCCGGCGAGGCCGGGGCGGTGATGGCGATCCGCCGCTACCTGGTGAAGGAGTGCGGCCTGGACCGCAGTACTATCACCTTCATGGGCTATTGGCGCCACGGCAAGGTGCTGGAGTAAGGCCGGGCGGCCCTTTGCCGGGCCGATGACGGCACGCGCGACGAGGGCATTGTCCGGCGGGTGCCGGGCAATGCCGGTCGCGGGGAAGGCGGGGCCTTCCGGCACGGCGGTGTGGTGCTGCCATGGGCCGGCCGTCGGCGACGAACCCGGCCGCGGCGCGTGCCCGCCGGCTGCGATGGCGTGGCGGGCACGGGCGGTCCGTGTGCCCTGACGGCGCTGACGGCGCGCCGCCGCCCCCGGCATGCCGCATGTCGTCGGGAATCCGGCAAGCGGCCGTCCGCCTCCGGCAGCGCGCCGCAGGGGCGGCGCCGGCATGACGTTGGTCATGCGCCAAATCCCTGCTGAATTGGCTAGCATTGTCGCCCCGTCGCGTGCGCGACGGCATCCAGCCAGCGCCGCGTCAGCGGCCCCGCCAGACATCCCTTCCCCCGCTGCCCGTGGTGCCGCGAATGCGCTGCCGGGCCCGCATGGCCCTGCGTGCGCAGGGCGCAGGATGCCCCTATGTCTGTCGCTGAAAACCCCCGCCGCCGTGGTGCCGGCCGCCTGCTGGCGGTGGCCCTGCTCGTGGTTGTCGCCGGCCTGGCCGGATGGATGTGGCTGCGTTCCGACGGCGGAGCCGGACCCGCGGCGGTGGACAGGACGGTGCCGGTACGTGTGGCCCGCGCCAGCGCCGAACCGCTGGTGCTGCGCCTGAAGGCGGTCGGCACCGTCACCCCGTTGCACAGCGTGGTGGTACGCAGCCGCGTGGATGGCGAACTGCTGCGGCTGCACTTCCAGGAAGGCCAGCAGGTAAAGGCCGGCGACCTGCTCGCGCAGATCGATCCGCGCCCGTATGAAGTGAAGCTGGCACAGGCGCAGGGCACCCAGCAGCAGAACCTGGCCGAGCTGGAGAACGCCGAGCGCCAGCTGCAGCGCTACCGCGAGCTGCAGAAACAGAACTACGTGTCCGGGCAGGAACTGAGCGACCAGCAGAGCAAGGTACGCCAGCTGCAGGGCCGGCGCCTCAGCGACCAGGCCTCGGTGGACGAAGCGCGCCTGCAGCTGCAGTACACCCGCATCACCGCACCGGTCAGCGGCCGCGTCGGCCTGCGCCGGCTGGACGTGGGCAACCTGGTGCGCGCCGGCGATGCCGACGGTCTGGTGACGCTGGCGCAGACCGCGCCGATCAGCGTGCTGTTCACCGTGCCCGAACCGGAACTGCCGGCGCTGCTCGATGCCGTGCAGGCGCAGCCCGGGCTGGTGGTGGAAGCCTGGGACCGCGGCGAAAGCCGGGCGCTGGCGCAGGGGCGGCTGTCCAGCGTCGACAACCGCATCGACACCGCCACCGGCACGCTGAAGCTGCGCGCGCAGTTCGACAACGATGGCCAGGCGCTGTTCCCCAACCAGTTCGTCAACGTGCGCCTGCAGCTGGGCGAACAGTCCGCGCTGCTGATTCCCGATGCCGCCGTGCAGTTCGGCAGCCAGGGCAACTATGTGCACATCGTCGACCGGGACAACAAGGCCCAGCGCCGCACCGTGGTGCTGGGCCCGGCCGATGCGGGCCGGGTGGCGGTGCGCTCGGGCCTGCAGGCCGGCGACCAGGTGGTGATCGAAGGCATCGACGGCCTGGAAGACGGCACCGCCGTGGAGATCGTGGCGGAGCAGCCCGCCGCCGGAGTGGCGGCCGCCAGGGCCGGCGAATGAACCTCTCGCGTCCGTTCATCCTGCGACCGGTCGCCACCACGCTGCTGATGGTGGCGCTGCTGCTGTCCGGCGTGCTGGCCTACCGCCTGCTGCCGGTGGCGGCGCTGCCGCAGGTCGACTACCCGATCATCCAGATCACCACGCTGTACCCGGGTGCCGGTCCGGAGCTGACCACCCGCACCGTCACCGCGCCGCTGGAGCGCCAGCTCGGGCAGATCCCCGGCTTGAAACAGCTCTCGTCCACCAGTTCCGGCGGCGCCTCGGTGATCACCCTGCAGTTCGGCCTGGACGTGTCGCTGGGGGTGGCCGAGCAGGATGTGCAGGCGGCGATCAATGCCGCCGGCAGTTTCCTGCCCGATGACCTGCCGGTGCCGCCGGTGTACCGCAAGGTCAATCCCGCCGACACCCCGATCCTGACCCTGGCGGTGACGTCGCACGGCCTGTCGCTGCCGCAGGTGCACGACCTGGTCGATACGCGCATCGCCCAGCGCCTGGCGCAGCTGCCCGGCGTGGGCCTGGTCAGCCTGGCCGGTGGCCAGCGCCCGGCCGTGCGCATCCAGGTGAACCCGGCCGCGCTGGCCGCCAACGGCCTGGGCATGGACCACATCCGCAGCGCCATCGCCGCGGCCAACGTCAACCTGCCCAAGGGCAGTTTCGACGGCCCGATCCGTGCGGTGATGCTCGACGCCAACGACCAGATGCGCAGCGTCGAGGAATACCGCGCCCTGGTGCTGGCCTGGCGCGACGGGGCGCCGCTGCGGCTGGGAGACGTGGCCACCATCGCCGATGGTGCCGAGAACCGCCAGCTGGCCGCCTGGAGCGGCACCGACCCGGCGGTGCTGGTGAACATCCAGCGGCAGCCGGGCGCGAACGTGATCGCGGTGGTCGAGCAGGTGCGCGCGCTGCTCCCGCAGCTTCAGGCCACGCTGCCGGCCGGGGTGCGGATGAACGTCCTGAGCGACCGCACCGAGTCGATCCGCGCTTCGGTGCGAGGCGTGCAGAAGGAACTGGTGCTGGCCATCGGCCTGGTGGTATTGGTGACCTGGGTGTTCCTGCGCAACCTGCCGGCCACGTTCATTCCCAGCGCGGCGGTGCCGCTGTCGCTGGTCGGCACCTTCGCGGTGATGCTGCTGGCCGGCTATTCGCTCAACAACCTCACGCTGATGGCGCTGACCATCGCCACCGGTTTCGTGGTGGACGACGCCATCGTGATGCTGGAGAACATCGCCCGTCACCTGGAAGAAGGCGCGCCCCCGCGCGAGGCGGCGTTGAAAGGGGCGAGCGAGATCGGCTTCACCCTGGTGTCGCTGACCGTGTCGCTGATCGCGGTGCTGATCCCGCTGCTGTTCATGGCCGATCTGGTGGGCGCGCTGTTCCACGAGTTCGCGGTGACCCTGGCGGTGGCCATCGGCATCTCGCTGCTGGTGTCGCTGACGCTGACGCCGATGCTGTGCGCACGCTTCCTGAAGGCGCAGGCCGCTCCTGCCGCCCCGGACCTGTTCGAGCGCGTCGTCGCCGTCTACGACCGCCAGCTGCGCTGGGTGCTGCAGCGCCAGCCGCTGATGCTGCTGGCCACGGTGGCGACGCTGGCGCTGACCGTGGCGCTGTACGTCGCCGTGCCCAAGGGCTTCTTCCCGGTGCAGGATGCCGGCCTGGTGCAGGGCATCAGCGAGGCGCCGCAGGCGATCTCGTTCCAGGCCATGCGCGGGCGCCAGCAGGCATTGGCCGCCGCCATCGAAGCGGACCCGGCGGTGGCCAGCGTGTCCTCCTACATCGGCGTGGACGGCAACAACGCCACGCTCAACACCGGGCGCCTGCTGATCGAACTGAAGCCGCACGGCGAGCGTGAAGGCGCGACAGCGGTGATGGCACGGCTGCAGCAGCGCGTGGCCAGGATTCCGGGCATCACCCTGTACCTGCAGCCGGTCCAGGAGCTGGGCATCGAAGACCGCATCAGCCGCACCCAGTACCAGTTCACCCTGACCACGCCGGATCTGGAGGCGCTGGAGGCCTGGACACCGAAACTGCTGCAGGCGCTGCGCCGGCAGCCGGCGCTGCGCGACGTGGCCAGCGACCTGCAGATGCAGGGCCGGCAGGCGCGGGTGGACATCGACCGCGATGCCGCCGCACGCCTGGGGGTGAGCGTGGAAGCGGTGGCCGATGCGCTGTACGACGCCTATGGCCAGCGGCAGATCTCGACCATCTTCACCCAGGCCAGCCAGTACCGGGTGGTGCTGGAGGCCGATCCGTCGCGGCAACCCGGGCCGGAGGCGATCAGTGGCCTGCGGGTGCGCAACAGCAGCGGCCAGACCGTACCGCTGGGCGCGCTGGCGCGGGTGGAGCTCGGTCCCGCGGCGCTGCTGCGCAACCACGTCGGCCAGTTCCCGGCGGCCACGCTGTCGTTCAACCTCGCTCCCGGCGCGTCGCTGGGCGAGGCGATCGATGCCGTCCACGCCGCACGCGCGCAGGTCGCCCTGCCGGACAGCATCGAGCTGCGTCTGCAGGGAGCCGCGGCGGCCTTCAGCAGCTCGCTGTCCTCCACGCTGTGGCTGATCCTGGCCGCGGTGGTGGTGATGTACATCGTGCTGGGGGTGCTCTACGAGAGCTTCATCCACCCGGTCACCATCCTGTCCACCCTGCCGTCGGCCACCGTCGGCGCGCTGGCCGCGCTGTGGCTGAGCGGGCGCAGCCTGGACCTGGTCGCGGTGATCGGCATCGTGCTGCTGATCGGGCTGGTGAAGAAGAACGCGATCATGATGATCGACTTCGCGCTGGACGCGCAGCGCAGCCGCGGCATGGCCCCGCGCGAGGCCATCCACCAGGCCGCGCTGCTGCGTTTCCGGCCGATCCTGATGACCACGCTGGCGGCGCTGTTCGGCGCCGTCCCGCTGATGCTGGCCAGCGGCTCCGGTGCCGAGCTGCGGCAGCCGCTGGGCTGGGTGATGGTCGGCGGCCTGCTGGTCAGCCAGGTGCTGACGCTGTTCACCACGCCGGTGATCTACCTGGCCTTCGACCGCCTGCAGCGCGGCCGCGGCGCCGTTCCCGGGGCGGCCGGCGAGGCACGCGCATGAGTCCTGTCGCACGCCTGGCCGAGGCCTGCGTGCGGCGCCCGGTGGCGACGCTGCTGCTGGCGGTGGCCCTGGTGCTGGCCGGGCTGCTGGCGCTGCGACTGCTGCCGGTGGCGCCGCTGCCGCAGGTGGACTACCCGGCCATCAAGGTCAGCGCCAGCCTGCCCGGCGCCTCGCCCGAGTCGATGGCGGCCACCGTGGCCACCCCGCTGGAGCGCGCGCTGGGCAGCCTGCCGGGGCTCGCGCGGATCGACTCGGCCAGCACTCAGGGGCAGACCGAGATCGACCTGAAGTTCGTGCTCGGCCGCGACATCGACGAGGCCGCGCGCGAGGTGCAGGCGGCCATCAACCTGGCCCGGGGCCAGCTGCCCAGTGGCATGCCCGGCATGCCGCAGTACCGCAAGGTGAATCCCTCGCAGGCCCCGATCCTCGCCCTGGCGCTGAGCTCGGACACGCGCTCGCCCGGGCAGCTGTACGACCTTGCTTCCACGGTGCTGGCGCAGAAGCTGTCGCAGGTGCCGGGCGTGGGGGAGGTGCGGGTCGGCGGCAGCGCCCTGCCGGCGGTGCGGGTGTCGCTGGACCCGGACGCGTTGAGCCACGCGGGACTGGCGCTGGACGAGGTGGCCCGGGCGATCGCACGGGCCAATGCGGTGCGGCCGTTGGGCGCGGTGGGCGACGAACACCAGCAGTGGCAGCTGGACGCGCCGCTGCAGCTGCGCCAGGCCGCGCAGTACCGGGAGCTGGCGCTGAGGGTGGACGACGGCCGCACGCTGCGGCTGGGCGATGTCGCGGCGGTCGCCGACGGCGTGGAGGACCGCTACGCCAGCGGCTTCCACAACGAGCGTCCGGCGGTGCTGCTGATCGTCAGCCGCCAGCCCGGTGCCAACATCATCGCCACCGTCGACGCCATCCAGGCGCAGCTGCCGCAGCTGCACGCGCTGCTGCCCCCGGGCGTGGACATGCGCCTGGTGATGGACCGCTCGCCGGTGATCCGTGCGACGCTGCACGAAGCGGAGTTGACCCTGGTGCTGGCCATCGCCCTGGTGGTGCTGGTGGTGCTGGCCTTCCTCGGCCACTGGCGCGCGGCGCTGGTGCCCAGCGTGGCGATCCCGGTGGTGCTGTTCGGCACCCTGGCACTGGTGGCGCTGCTGGGTTTCTCGCTCAACACGCTCTCGCTGATGGCGCTGATCGTCGCCGCCGTGCTGGTGGTGGACGATGCCATCGTGGTGCTGGAGAACATCGCCCGCCACCGCGAACTGGGCGCCGACCGCTGGCAGGCCGCCATGCGCGGTGCCGCGGAAGTTGGCGCGACACTGCTGTCGATGAACCTGGCGCTGGCGGTGGTGTTCGTCTCCATCCTGTTCCTGGACGACTTCGTCGAGCGCCTGTTCCGCGAGTTCTCGCTGACCCTGGTGGCGGCGATGGCGGTGTCGGTACTGGTCGCCCTGAGCCTGGTGCCGATGCTGTGCGCGCGCCTGTTCGTCGATGCCGTGCAGCCGCCCTCGCGCTGGCAGCGCGGCAGCACGGCGCTGTTCGAACGCGTGCGTGCCGCCTACCTGCGCAGCCTGCAGGCCAGCCTGCGCCGGCTGCACTGGCCGCTGCTGGCCTTCGTGGCGGTCATCGCGCTCAATGCCTGGCTGTTCCAGCAGGTGCCCAAGGGCATCGTGCCCAAGCAGGACACCGCCCAGCTGCGCGGCTTCGCGCGCGGCGATGACGGCCTGTCGTTCCAGGCCATGCAGCCGAAGATCGATGCCTACCGCAGACTGCTGCTGTCCGACCCGGCCATCGAGGACATCATCGGCTACATCGGCGGCAACAACGGGGTCAACAATGCCTTCATCATGATCAAGATGAAGCCGCTGGCCGAGCGCAAGGTGTCCAGCCAGCAGGTGATCGACCGTCTGCGTGCGCGCCTGCCCCGGCTGCCCGGCGGCAACCTGTACCTGTGGGTGGACCAGGACATCCGCCTGGAAGGCGCGGGCAGCAGCGGCAAGTACGAGTTCCAGCTGCTCTCGGCCGACACCACGCCGCTGCGCGAATGGGCGCCCAAGGTCGCCGCCGCGCTGCGCACCCTGCCCGAACTGGTGGACGTGGAGGCCCAGGGCGAGGCCGGCATGCGCCAGGTGGTGCTGGACATCGACCGCGAGGCGGCCGCACGCCACGGCGTGGACCTGCGCCTCGTGGCCGGCATGCTCAACAACGCCTTCAGCCAGCGCCAGGTCGCCACCCTGTACGACAGCCTCAACCAGTACCGGGTGGTGATGGAGCTGGACCCGAAGCACACCCAGGACCCGGGCACGCTGGCGCGCCTGCAGGTGATCGACGGCAATGGCCAGCGGATTCCCCTGTCGAGCATCGCGCGCTGGCGCTACGGCATGGCGCCGGACCGCATCTACCACAGCGAACAGTTCGCCTCGATCTGGATCGAGTTCGCGCTGGCCCCTGGCATCGGCCTGGAGCAGGCCACGCAGGCCATCGATGACGCCATGGCGCGGTTGATGCTGCCGCGCACGGTGCAGGGCAAGCTGGCCGGCGAGGCCGGTGGCCTGGACCAGCTGCGCACGCGCCAGCTGTGGCTGGTGCTGGGCGCGACGCTGGCGGTGTACCTGGTGCTGGGCATCCTCTACGAGAGCTTCCTGCAGCCGCTGGTGATCCTGTCCACGCTGCCCTCGGCCGGCATCGGGGCGCTGCTGGCGCTGTGGCTGTTCGGCAACGAGTTGAACCTGATCGCGCTGCTCGGCCTGTTCCTGCTGGTGGGCGTGGTGATGAAGAACACCATCCTGCTGGTCGATTTCGCGCTGGCCGGCGAGCGCGATGGGCTGGCCGCGCGGGATGCCGTGATGGATGCGGCACGGCTGCGTCTGCGGCCGATCCTGATGACCTCGCTGGCCGCGCTGCTGGGCACGCTGCCGCTGATACTGGGCCACGGCGAGGGCTGGGAGCTGCGGCAGCCGCTGGGCATCGCCATCGTCGGCGGCCTGCTGGTCAGCCAGTGGCTGACGCTGTACACCACCCCGGCGATGTATCTGGCCCTGGCCGCGCTGCAGGCGCGCTTCGCCCCCCGGTCCACGCGGGCCGTTGCGGCATCCGGCTAGCGTGCCGTGCCGCTGGGCGCGGGGGTCGTGCCGGGCAGGGCGCTGGCACGAAGCCGCTCCCGCTTCCGGCATCGCCTCCGTCAGGCGGCGCGCTCCGCCCCGGTCGAAACCGGGTCCGGGGCCGGCGGCCGGGGAGGCTGGCCGTGGCGCCGCGGGCCGGCCTGCGCATCGCCGGGAGAGGGCCGGGGCGGGCAACCGGCCAAGGGTTTTTGCGAGACACCACCCGCATCCCCGGCTCGACCCGCGGTGCGTGCAGGAAGCAGGAAAAGCGAAGGGCGCCCTCGGGCGCCCTCCGTCTCCCCGGTCGTGCCGGGCCTTACGGTGCCGTCGGCTGCGCCGTAGTGGCGGTACCGGCCTGCCAGCCGCAGGTCCGGCCTTCGTTCTGCTGCTTGAGCCATTCCTGCAGCGGGGCGAAGTAGTCCAGCATCGGAGCGGCATCGAGCTCCTCGGTGCCGGTCAGCTCCTTGAGGGTGGCCTGCCACGGCTGGCTGGCGCCCTTGCCGAGCATGGCCCAGTACTTCTGGCCGGCGTCCTTGTTGCCGTAGAAGGTGCACTGGTTGAGCGGGCCGGTATGACCGGCGGCATCGCACAGGCCCTTGTAGAACTGGTACTGCAGGATGCGCGCCAGGAAGTAGCGCAGGTACGGGGTGTTGCCCGGCACGTGGTACTTGGCGCCGGCGTCGAAGTACTCTTCGCCGCGCGCGCTGGCCGGGGCCACGCCCTGGTACTGCGCCTTCAGCTCCCACCACTTCTGGTTGTACTGGTCGGGCGTGATCGAGCCGTCGAACACGCCCCAGCGCCAGCGGTCGATCATCAGCCCGAACGGCAGGAACGACACGCCGCTCAACGCCATGCGCATCTGTGCATTGATGGTGGCCTCGCGGCTTTCCTGCGGCTTGTCGACCAGGCCGATGGAATTCAGGTATTGCGGGGTCATCGCCAGCACGATGGTGTCGCCGATGGCTTCGTGGAAGCCGTCGTTGGCACCGCCCTGGAACAGCGGCGGCAGCGGGTTGTAGGCCAGGTCGTAATAGATGTGGCCCAGCTCGTGGTAGATGGTGGTGAAGTTCTCTTCGGTGGGGGTGATGCACATCTTGGTGCGCACGTCCGGGCCGGTGTCCTTGCCGTCGCCGCCCATGTTCATGTCCCAGGCGCTGGCATGGCAGACCACGTTGCGGTCCAGCGGCTTGATGAACTGGGTGTTCTGCCAGTAGCTGTCCGGCAGCGTCGGCATGCCCAGGGACACGTAGAAGTCCTGGGCGCGCTCGGTCATCTGCCGGGCGGTGGCCAGCTCGGCCTCGCGCTGGGCGCGGAAGCGGGCAGCGACGTCGGCGTTGCCGTCGAGCTTGCGCAGGGCCGTGCTCAGGTTGCCCTGGTGCTGCTTCTCCAGCGCGGCGGTGATGTCCAGGCTGCCGGCACCGGGGTAGGGCTGCAGCTGGTCCCACAGGTTGCTCCAGTCCTGCTGCCACATGTTGCCGGTCAGGTGCGCGGCGATCAGGCCGCCGTCCACCTCGGCCTTGTCCTTGCCGTAGGTCTCGTCGAGCCTGGCGCGGGCGTAGCAGTGCAACTGCTCGTACAGCGGCTTGACCTGCTCCCACAGGCGGTCGGTTTCCGGCCCGACCTGTTCGGCGGGCATGTCGTAGCCGCTGCGCCACATCTGCCCGGCATCGCTGTAGCCGAGTTCGCGGGCGCCTTCGTTGACCAGTTCCACGAAGCGCTGGTAGGGCTGGCGCGAGGCCACGGCGGTGGCATGCCAGCCCTGCCAGGCATCGAGCTGCTTGGCGTAATCGTGCGAGCGCGCCAGCACCTGCTCCAGCTCGCCGAGCTGGCGGCAGTTCTGCGATGCGCCTTCGCCGGTGCAGTAGGTGCCGGCGCCGTAGTCGCCCTCCAGCCGGGTGGCGATGGCGGCCAGTTCGGACAGCTTGGCCGGGTCGCGCGGGGCCGGCATGGCGGTCATCAGCTTGAGCAGGTGCAGGGCACGCCGGGTGTCCTCGCTCATGGGCTGGCCTTCGTAATGGCCGGCCTGTTCGATCCAGCCGTTGAGGGTGGTCAGCCAGCGCTCGTTGGCCTTGGCCGCGACGCGCGCGGAATCGTCGTTGATGTAGGTGGACGACAGCCACTGCGCCGAGGTCATTTCCGGGTACATGGCCTTGTACTCGGCGTTGACCCGGGCGACGAACTGGTCGGCGCTTTCCGCGCGCGCGGCCGAGGCGGCGTCGCCGGTGGCGGCGTCCTTCTGGCAGGCGGTCAGCGACAGCAGGCTGGCGCTCACGGCGAGGGCCAGCAGCAGATGACGGTGTTTCACGCGATTCCCCGGTGGTGATGGACCGGCGGAAGGCTAGAGGGCGGCGGCGGCGCCGGCAAGTGGCCAAGGTCGGCGGCCACCGGCGGAGGCCCCGTTCAGCTGCCGCAGCCGGCGAACAGGTCGCGCTCGCGCTGGTAGACCCCGGTGCCGACCTGCATCAGCCCGAGCACGGACGGGAACAGGTTGTCATGGTCGCTGCGCTGCCGCGCGCGGGCCCGCAGGCAGGCCAGGTCCAGTCCGCGTGCGGCCGCGAAACCGGGCGAGAACCACATCGTCATCGGTACCCGGGTCTGTTCCGCAGGGGCGATCGCGTAGGGCATCCCGTGCAGGTACAGGCCCTTCTCGCCCAGCGATTCGCCGTGGTCGGACAGGTAGATCAGGGCGGTGTCGTAGTCATCGAGGCCGCGCAGGGTGGCGATGGTCCGGGCCAGGAAATGGTCGGTGTAGCGGACCGCGTTGTCGTAGCTGTTGACGATCTGCGCGCGGCTGCACTTGCCCAGGTCGGGGGTGTCGCAGGTGGGCGCGAACTGGCGGAACTGCGCGGGGTAGCGCTGGAAGTAGCTCGGGCCATGGTTGCCCAACTGGTGCAGGACGACGACGCGGTCGCCCGGCCTGGCGCGGACCTGGGCGGCCAGGTCGTCGAGCAGGATCTCGTCCATGCAGCGGCCGTCGGCGCACAGGCCGGGCCGGGCGGCGTCGCCCAGGCGCTGGATCTCCAGGCCGTCGCAGACGCCCTTGCAGCCGGACTGGTTGTCGCGCCACAGGGTGGCGATGCCCGCATGCTCGAGCACATGCAGCAGCGACTGGTGCGAGCGGATCCTGGTTTCGTCGTAGTCGTGGCGGCCGTAGGGGGAGAACATGCACGGCAGCGAGACCTCGGTGCTGGTACCGCAGGCGTGCATGTCGGGGAAGTTGATCACGTCGGCCTGCGCCAGTTCCGGCGTGGTTTGCCGCTCGTAGCCGTTCAGGCCCCAGTTCTGCGCACGCACGGTCTCGCCGATCACCAGCACCAGCAGCCGCGGGCGGCTGCCGGCGGCGCGCGGCGTGGTGCGGGCGTCGGTGCCCAGCGGCTGTTTCGGGGCACGCTTGATCGGGTGGGCGCCGGCCAGGTTCTGCTTCAGGGCCACCAGGTAGTTCACCGGCGTGGCCAGGTAGCGGACCTCGCGGTGGTTGCGCATCAGCGCGGAGAGGTCCTGGAACGCGCCCAGGGTGGCGATGCCGGTTGCCGCGGCCACGCCGGCCAGCAGCAGCAGGCGCCGCAGCAGGGCGCGGCCGCGGCGCGCAGGCCGCAGCCGCAGGCGCCACAGCAGCGCGGCCGGGATGAGCGCCTGGAACAGCAGCGGCGCCAGCAGGGCCGGGGTCAGCAGTTCGCGCGACTCCTTGCGATCGGTGGCCAGGACGTTGCGCAGCATGTCCGCGTCCAGGTAGACGTTGAAGCTGTCCATGTAGTGGCTGGCCAGCGCGGTCGCGACCAGCAGCACGGTCAGCAGCGGCTTGGCGTTCCAGCGCCACAGCAGCAGGCCGAACAGCAGCGCGTGCACGCCCACCAGCAGGGCGAACAGGGCCAGGGCGAACGCGGGGTCGCCGGGATGGCCGGCCATTGCGCTGCGCCAGAACGATCCGTTGCTGGCCAGGGCGAAGAACGCGCTGGCGGCCAGGATCAGCGTTTCGGTGGAGACCGTCGGGCGCCAGTGGCGCAGGCGGGCGATGCGGTCCGCGGGGGGCGGCAGGGAGGAAGCGGCGATGGTCATGCCGGCTCCTCCATCGTGGGGGCCACGGCCGGCGCCGGTACCACCAGCGGCAGGTAGAGCAGCACTGCCGTACTCCAGCACAGGGCCAGCGTGGCGACGTCATGGGACAGGAAATGCGCACCGCGCAGCTGCTGGGCGATGCCGAACACCAGGCCGGTGGCGAGCGCGACGCCGAGCGCCCGGCCGCGCCAGCGTGGCCTTGCCTGCAGGGCGAAGAAGTACAGCGCCACCCAGGCGTAGCCGGCACTGGCATGCCCGGCGGGAAAACAGGCCGCGGCGCCGAGCGTGGCCGGGCGCGGCTGGAACAGCCCGACGAACGGGCGCCCGCCGCCGTAGCGCTGCAGGTCCCAGGGGCAGTCCAAGCCGGTCAACGGCTTGAGCAGTGCCACGCCGCCGGTGGCCAGGCCCACCGCCAGCAGCAGGTACAGCAGCGGCGCGCGCAGCGCGCGCCAACGGGGATCCAGGCAGGCCCGCAGCAGCGCCAGCAGCACCAGCAGCGACGCCAGCACGCTCAGGTTCTTGCCGCCGCGGTGGATCAGCTGGCTGGTCCACCAGGCGTCCTTCAGCGCCCAGCGTCCGCCCTGGCCGCGGTAGAGCAGGTCGGCCAGCCACTGGTCGCCGTTGCCGGCCATCAGCAGCGTGCCGGCCAACAGGGCCAGCAGCAGGGGCGTCAGCAGGTGGCGGCGGAGGAAACGACGGCGGACGACGGCGCGGCAGGCGCGCGGCGTCTGGAGAAGACAGGTCGGGGAGGTGGCTGACACGGAAGCGGTACGCCATCGGCTGGGAATGGCGGCATGGTCGTTTCCGGTTTGTCGGAGAGCGGTGGGAGGGGCGTGGGAAAGCCGTTAACCGCGTGGCCGGTTCAGTCGTCGTTGGGCGCCGCCACCGCGGCCGGCAGGTGGCCCTGGCCGGCCGCCACGCAGGCGGTGTCCAGCGCGGTGCCGGGCAGCAGCCGCCAGTGGTTGCGGTTGGCGCTGCCGATGTCGACCACCCGGGCCGGATCGACGCACGCGCTCATCGCGTCGTCGAGCACGAACAACCAGCGCCGTGCCGGGTCCGCGGCCACCCAGTGCGCGGCCAGCCGCCATTGCGCGTCCAGTGGCCGCTTGAAGCCGAAGTCGGTGGCCTGGGGGCGGGTCTGCAGCAGGTTCTGCTCGCGCCAGCCGATCATGCCCAGTTCGGCGTCCGCGCCGATGTGCCGGCGGGTACGCTCCATCACCTGCGAGGACGAGCTGTAGGGGTCCAGCGCGGGCATCGCGCCCAAGCCGTACATCATCCACAACAGGGCGGTCGTGGAGACCACGGCCAGGCCCGCCCGCCGCTGCCGCAGCAGCGCGGCCAGCAGCCCGGCGGCCAGTGCGAAGCCGAGCAGCCAGCCGCCGATGCGCGGCACCACCGCCAGGTCGATGGCGCGCTTGAGTGCGTAGCGCTGCGCCCAGCCATCGCCATGGAGGGCGCCGACCCCGGCCATGAGGGCCACCGCGGCCAGCACCAGCACGTAGGCCAGCAGTGCCCGGCGCACGCCGGTGCGCCGCAGCAGGCCGGGCAGCAGTGGCGCGGCCGCGACCGCCAGGGCCGGCAGCATCGGCAGGATGTAGACCTCGCGCTTGCCCGGGCTGGCACTGAAGAACAGCAGGACCAGCAGGGCCCAGCCCAGCAGCACCACGTAGCGCGGGTCGCCGCGGCGCAGGCGGCGCCACCAGGCCGGCAGCAGCCAGGGCAGCAGCAGGCTGCCCGGCAGCCATTGGGCGGCGATCACCTCCAGGTAGTACCAGAACGGTTGGTGGTGGTGCCAGGCGTTGGCGTAGCGGGTACCGGTCTGCTTGAACAGCAGCTCCTGCGCGTAGGACTGCAGGGCCGGATCGGACTGGCGCAGCAGGGCGATGCCCAGCGGTGCCAGCCACACCAGCGTGCCGGCGACGAACAGCGGCAGGACCAGCCACCAGCCCCAGCCACGCCCCGCGCCGCGGGTGTCCGGGTGCCGCCAGCGCCAGGCCGCCCAGGGCAGCAGTGCCAGCAGCGGCAGAAAGCCCACGCCCTTGGTCACGGTGCCGACGCCGGCGGCGAACGCGCCCAGCGCCAGCAGCTTCCAGTCCGGTCCCAGCAGCAGGTGCCGCAACAGCGCCCACAGCGACAGCGTGGTCATGCCCACCAGCACCATGTCGATCTGTGCGCGCTTGGCCATCAACCCGAACTGGATGCAGACGAACAGGCCCAGCACCGCATAGCGCGCCACGCGCCGGTTCCACAGCCGCCGCGCCAGGTCCCAGACCAGCCACAGCGTCAGCAGCGCGGCGAGCAGCGAGGGCAGCAGGAAGGCGATCTCCCAGTCGCCGAGCAGCCTGTAGGTGGCCGCCTGGATCCACATGAAGGTCGGCGGCTTCTCGGCGTACAGCTCGCTGCCGCGGTGCGGCAGCAGCCACTGCCCGGTCTCCACCATCTGCCGGGCGGCCAGCACGAACCGCGGCTCGTCCGGGGGAGAGGGCTGGCGCAGGCCCAGCCCGGCCAGCAGGCTGGCCACGATCAGGGCCGGCAGCAGGAACCGGGAGGCGATGGCGTGGAGGCGGGATGGACGCACGCGGGGCTCGCTTGGGAACGGTGGGCAGCGGATCATCGCCCGCCGCCTGTTGGAAGGGTGTCGTGGTGGCATTGTCGCCTGTTCCGACATCGCTCCGACCGCGATACAGCTACGATGTGCGCGAACTCCCGGCCCCGGGACGTGTCCTGGTCCTCGCGCATGCGGCTGCTGGTCATCGAAGACAATCGCAACCTGATCGCCAACCTCTTCGACTACTTCGAGGCACGCGGGCATGTGCTCGACGCCGCGCCGGACGGCGTCACCGGCCTGCACCTGGCCGGCACCCAGCCCTACGACGCGATCCTGCTGGACTGGATGCTGCCGCGGCTGGAAGGGCCGGAGGTGCTGCGGCGGCTGCGCGAGGAATACCGTTCGGAGGTGCCGGTGATCATGCTCACCGCGCGCGACGAGCTGCCCGACAAGATCGCCGGTTTCCGCGCCGGCGCCGACGACTACCTGAGCAAGCCCTTCGCGCTGCCGGAGCTGGAGGTGCGGCTGGAGGCGGTGCTGGCGCGCACCCACGGGCGCAACCTGCGCCGTGCGCTGGAGGTGCACGACCTGCGCCTGGACCTGGCGACGCTGGAGGCCCAGCGCGCCGGGCGTCCGCTGCACCTGTACCCGGCCTGCCGCAAGCTGCTGGAAGTGCTGATGCGCGCCAGCCCGGCGGCGGTGCCGCGCGACCAGCTGGAGTACGCGCTGTGGGGCGATGAACCGCCGGACGGCGACATGCTGCGCTCGCATATCTACGAGCTGCGCCGCAGCGTCGATGGTCCCTTCGCGGAAAAACTGCTGCATACCCTGCCGCGGGTGGGCTACCGGCTGGGCCTGCGCGCCACGGCGGACGGGGAATGAAACGGCGGCCGCTGCGGCGCAAGCTGCTGGGCTGGCTGGCCAGCTACCTGGCCCTGCTGACGGTGGTGCTGTTCAGCGCCGCCAACTACGTGCACGAACATGCCGAGCACTCGGTCTGGCGCGCGCTGCTGGATTCGGAACTGGACAGCGTGCTGGCCAGCAAGCGCGAGGACCCGGATTACCGCTGGCAGGATTCGGACACCCTGCACTTCTTCGGCGAACGCGAGGCGCGCGAGGTGCCCGCGGCACTGGTGGCGCTGGAGCCGGGGCTGCACGACGGCATCCGCCTGGGCGGCCGCCGGAGTGCGGTGATGGTGCGCCAGACCCCCGACTTCGGGCGCGTCGCGCTGGTGCTGGACATCACCGATTTCGCGGCGCTGGAGCGCTTCATCACGCGCTGGGCGATGCTGGTCGGCGCGGTCATGGTGGTGGTCACGCTGGCCATGGTGTGGATCGGCGTGGGACAGCTGGTGAACCCGCTGGCGACCCTGATCAAGGACATCGCCGGGCTCAAGCCCGGGCGCAGCGACCAGCGCCTGCAGGTGGCCGCCCGCGCCAGCAGCGAGCTGGAGGTGATCGCCGATTCCCTCAACGACTACCTGGAGCGCAACGCGCGCTTCGTCGAACGCGAGCGGGCCTTCATCAGTACCGCCAGCCACGAACTGCGCACGCCGATGGCGGTGATCTCCGGGGCCGTGGAGCTGGCGCTGGAGCAGCCGGACCTGCCGCCGCGGGCGCGCCAGCAACTGCAGCGGGTGCGCGGCACCACCGCCGGCGTGGAGCAGCTGATCCAGCTGATGCTGGTACTGGCACGCGACCCGGCGCGGCTGGCGCTGCGGGCCGAGCCGCTGGCACTGGACGAGCTGCTGCCGGAGATCGTGGACGACCATGCCTACCTGGCCGTGGGCAAGGAGCTGACGGTCCGCCTGGAGGAGACGGCGGCCTGCACGATCCTGGCCCCGGTGGGGGTGGTGCAGTCGGCAGTGGGCAACCTGCTGCGCAACGCGCTGGAGAACAGTGCGCGGGGCGTGATCCGGGTAACGCTGTCGGCGCGCGCGGTGGTGACGATCGACGACCCGGGCGATGGCATGAGTCCGGAGGAGGTCGCCGCGGCCTATGCCAGGATCGCGCGCGGCGAGCGCGGCATGCGCACCGGGATCGGCCTGGAGCTGATCGGGCGCCTGTGCGAGCACCTGGGCTGGAAGCTGGACATCCACTCGGGCACCGGACGGGGAACCCGGGTCATCCTGGACATGGGTGCTTCGCTGCCATGACGGCGGCAGACCGTGCATGGCGCGGCCCACCGCCTTGCTGACGGGGCGCTGGTCGACTCCCGGTGGGCGTTCCCCGGCAAGGCCCCAGCGGGGCAGGGCCCCGCTCTACGAGAGGAGAGGGGGGCTGTAGCGCCGGGCCGTGCCCGGCGGCTTTCCCCGGCAAGGCCCCAGCGGGACAGGGGCCCGCTCTACGAGAGGAAGGGTGGTCCGTAGCGTCGGGCCACGCCCGGCGGCTTTCCCTGGCAAGGCCCCAGCGGGGCAGGGCCCCGCTCTACGAGAGGAAGGGTGGTCTGTAGCGCCGGGCCATGCCCGGCGGCTTTCCCCGGCAAGGCCCCAGCGGGGCAGGGCCCCGCTCTACGAGGGGAGAGGGGGGCTGTAGCGCCGGGCCATGCCCGGCGGCTTTCCCCGGCAAGGCCCCAGCGGGGCAGGGCCCCGCTCTACAGGAGGAGAGGGTGGTCTGTAGCGCCGGGCCGTGCCCGGCGGCTTTGCCCGGCAAGGCCCCCAGCGGGGCAGGGCTCTGCGCTACTGGCGGGGCTGGGCGGGCAGGCCGCGCTCGGTCAGCCATTGCTTCGCGTCTTCCGCATTCTGCTCGAACCGCGCCAAGCGGGCCTGAAGGCGCCGAGGATGTCTGGCGCGTCGCCACGCGCCGGGGTCATACCGCGCTTGCGGCTTTACGCCTCGAGCAGGCCGCGCTCGGTCAGCCATTGCTTCGCGTCTTCCGCATCCTGCTCGAACCAGGCCCGGGTGGACCCCAGCCGGTAGGTATAGCCCCAGGCGTCCATGTCGGCCATCAAGCGCGTGCTGCCGACGCCGGGAAGCTGCGCGGCCAGCACGATCTGCAGGTAGCAGGTGGCGTCTTCCTCGGGCACCGAGTCGGTGGCGTCGGTATGCACCTGCGCACGGCGCTCGGGCGGCAGCACGATCAGGTGGCAGGCTTCGTGCAGCATCGAGTGCACGGGGGTGTCGGCGCGCGCGTAGACGTCGCTGGCGATGATCCCGGCCTCCGGTTCGCCCCAGTAGCTGCCGGGGATCGGCTGCCCGTCCGCGACCCGGTTCAGGCGCAGGCCGTGGCGTGCCAGCAGGGCAGCGGCCTCCTCCCAGGCGATGTCGCCCAGGCACAGGATGGCGGCGCCGGGTGCGGGTGGGGAGGACAGGGACATCGCGGTCGACAGGCTGCCGGGGCCGGAGCCCCGGGGCAGGATCAGCCCTGCGGCCCTTCGGGCAGGGCCACGGAAATGTCGAGCACGTCGTGCTCGCCGTCCTTGACCAGGTCGACCTTGACCGCATCGGCGTCGATGTTGACGTACTTCTTGATCACGTCGAGCAGTTCGCGCTGCAGCAGCGGCAGGTAGTCGGGGCCGCCCCGGGTGCTGCGTTCCTGCGCGATGATGATCTGCAGGCGGTTCTTGGCGGTCTCGGCGGTGCTTTTCTTGGCCTTGAACAGGTCGAATATTCCCATCGTCAGCCTCCGAACAGCTTGCTGAAGAAGCCCTTCTTCTCCACGGAAGTGAAGCGCATCGGGCGCTCCTCGCCAAGGATGCGGCCGACCGCGTCCTCATAGGCCTGGCCGGCCACCGACTCGGTGTCCAGGATCACGGGCTCGCCCTTGTTGGAGGCGTTGAGCACGTCGCCGGATTCGGGGATCACGCCGATGGCCTTCAGCCCCAGCACTTCCTCGACGTCGCCGATGCTGAGCATCTCGCCGCTTTCCACGCGCGGGGGGCTGTAGCGGGTCAGCAGCAGGAAGGCGGGCACGTCCTTGCCGAGCTCGGCGTTGGCGGTCTTGGAATCGAGCAGGCCGATGATGCGGTCCGAGTCGCGCACCGAGGACACTTCCGGGTTCACCACGACCACGGCGCGGTCGGCGAAGTACATCGCCAGGAAGGCGCCCTTCTCGATGCCGGCCGGGGAGTCGCAGATGACGAAGTCGAAGCCGTCGGCGGCCAGGTCCTTGAGCACCTTCTCCACGCCGTCCTTGTTCAGCGCATCCTTGTCGCGGGTCTGCGAGGCGGCGAGCACGAACAGGTTGTCGAAGCGCTTGTCCTTGATCAGGGCCTGCTTCAGCGTGGCCTCGCCGTGGACGACGTTGACGAAGTCGTACACCACCCGGCGCTCGCAGCCCATGATCAGGTCGAGGTTGCGCAGGCCGACGTCGAAGTCGATGACCGCGACCTTCTTGCCGCGGCGCGCGAGGCCGCAGGCGATGCTGGCGCTGGAGGTGGTCTTGCCCACGCCGCCCTTGCCGGAGGTGACTACGATGATTTCAGCCAAAGGATTTCTCCTGAATGATTCGGGGTGGGCTGCGTCAATCCAGCGCAGCGATCATGATCTGGTCCTGTTCCAGCCAGACCTGCACGGCCTTGCCGCGCAGGGTGTCCGGGATATCGTCCAGTACCTTGTAACGTCCTGCAATCGCGACCAGTTCAGCATGGAAGTCGCGGCAGAAGATGCGTGCGCCGGTATTGCCCTGGGCGCCGGCCAGGGCGCGGCCGCGCAGGGTGCCGTAGATGTGGATGCTGCCGTCGGCGATCACCTCGGCGCCGGCGCCGACCGTGGCCAGCACGGTCAGGTCGCGGTTGTCGGCATACAGCTGCTGGCCGGAACGGACCGCGCCCAGCTGCATGCGGCCGGGCTGCGCCACGGGTGCGGGCGGCGGTGGCGGGACCGGCGCGGGCGCCGGCGCCGGGCGCGGCGCGGCGGGGGCCGGGGCGCCGTCGGCGCGTTCGTACTGCGCGCGGAACTTGGCCAGCAGCGGCAGCCCGAGCTGGACGGACAGCTGCTCGATCTCGCTGGTGCCGTAGGCCAGGGCCACCGGCAGCACGCCGGCCGCACGCAGTCCGTCGAGCAGTGCCTGCGCGGTCGCGGTATCGGGCGGGCGGCTCAGGCCGCCGAAGTCGAGGATGACCGCGGCGCGCCCGAACAGCTTGGGCGCGCGCGCCACGCGCTCGCGCATCTCCTGCACCAGCCGCTGCACATCGAGGGTGCGCACGCGCAGGTTGGCGATGCCCACCTGCCCGATCTTGAGTTCGCCCGCCTGTTCGTAATCCGGATTTGCTGACATGTATTCAGGTTCCCGTCGGCCGCGCTGCGAGCGGCCGCCGTGTGTGGCCCACCCAAGGAACGTCGGGCAGGTTCTCGCCATAGGTTTCCTTCACCCAGCCGTAGCTGCACAGGTCCTTGAGCAGCATGCTGGCGCGCACGTCGACCTCGGGCATGGTGTTCTGCCCGACCTCGCGGAAGCCGAAGCTGCCATGGAACAGCAGCGCGGCATCGGCGCCATGGTCGAGGAACACCTCGCAGGCCATCTGCGGGTAGCGCAGTTCCGCGTAGCTCTGGGCATCGGCATAGAACGCGCGGCCGACACCGCCGCCGCGGCGGCGGCTGGCGACCACGATGCGGTCGATGTAGAAGAAGCTCGGGTAGCGCTGCTGGAACCAGGCGAAATTGCAGCTGTCGTGCTCGCTGTCGCTGCCGTAGCCCACCAGGAAGCCGGCCATGTTGCCGTCGCGTTCGGCGATGCGGAAGTACTCGGCGGTCTCGTAGAACCGGCGGATCTTGGCGGCATCCAGCGGCAGGATGGCCAGGCCAGCGTTGTTGTTCAGTGCCAGGACGGAATCGAGCTCGTGCTCGCGCACGTCGCGGATGACAATCGACATTGTGACTCCGTGGGGTGAAACGGTCGGCCCCGAGCGGGTAAAGGGGCTGGCCGGCGATTATCGCATGGCCTGCCGGGAGCCGGCGAGCGGCAGCCAGGCATGACTTCCGTCGGGGGCCGGGAAGGCACCGCGCTCCTTACCATGCCCGCATGTTGGGATATCTCAGCCATACCCGAGTCCTGCGGCTGGCCGGCCTGTTTACCTGGGGCCTGGTCAGCCTGCCGTTGCTCTATACCCAGTACGCGCCGGCCGAGGGCGAGCCGCCGCCGAGCCTGGGCGAGGCGACCTGGCTGCTGGCGGCCTACCTTTCCTTCGGCGGCTGCTACTTCTGGCTGACGCGCGGGCTGAACGCCGGCGGCCACACCAACTGGTACGACCGGCTGGCGCTGCTGGTGCTGACGCTGTCGGGCCTGGCGGTGAGCTACCTGAGCGTCACCGGGCTGGGGAGCATCCTGCTGATGGTCGCCGCGGGCGTGATCCCGTGGCTGCTGAGCAAGCGGGTCGGCATCGTCTGGCTGGTGCTGAGCCAGCTGGCGGTGCTGCCGGTCTACAACCTGATCATGGGCCTGCCGCTGTTCGAGGCGTTGCTGCAGTCGCTGCTGTATGCGGGCTTCTCCATGTTCATCTTCGTGACCAGCCTGGTGGCACGGCAGCAGACCCAGGCCCGCGAGGAGCAGCGCCGGCTCAATGCCGAGCTGCGGGCGACCCGGCTGCTGCTGGCCGAGAGCGCGCGGGTCAACGAGCGCACCCGCATTTCCCGCGAACTGCACGACCTGCTCGGCCACCACCTGACCGCGCTCAGCCTCAACCTGGAAGTGGCCGGGCACATCACCGAGGGCCAGGCGCAGGAGCATGTGCGCCAGGCGCACACCCTGGCCAAGCTGCTGCTCACCGACGTGCGCGAGGCGGTCAGCCAGCTGCGCGAGAGCGGGGCGATCGACCTGGCCGCGGCGATGCGCCCGTTGGCCGAACGGGTGCCGGCGCTGGACATCCACCTGGACATGGACGACCCGCTCAGCGTGGAGGACCCGGAGCGCGCCCATGTGCTGCTGCGCTGCACGCAGGAGATCATCACCAACGCGGTGCGCCATGCCGGCGCGCGCAACCTGTGGATCCGGGTCGAGCGGGCGCAGGACCGGATCGTCATCGATGCCCGCGATGATGGCGTCGGCAGCGACCAGGATGCCATCCTGCCCGGCAATGGCCTGCGTGGCATGCGCGAGCGGCTGGCGCAGCACGGCGGCGACCTGGAGGTGGCGACCTCGCGCGGCGGCGGCTTCCGTCTTCGCGTCTCGCTGCCGGTGGCAACCGATATGATGCTGGCCTCCGGGCTGCAAGGAGAGGAGTGATGATCCGCGTCTGTCTGGTCGACGACCAAACCCTGGTGCGGCAGGGGATCCGCTCGCTGTTGGCGCTCGACGATGGCATCGAGGTGGTGGCCGAGGCCACCGATGGCCGCCAGGCGGTGGAGATGATCCCGGAGGTGGCGCCGGACGTGGTGCTGATGGACATGCGCATGCCGGTGATGTCCGGCCTGGAGGCGCTGCAGACCCTGTCGCGGCTGGGCCAGCTGCCCCCGGCCATCATCCTGACCACCTTCGACGACGACCAATTGGTGCTGGCCGGACTCAAGGCCGGCGCCAAGGGCTACCTGCTCAAGGATGTGACCCTGGAGCAGCTGGTCGGGGCGATCCGCACCGTGGCCGACGGCGGCTCGCTGGTGCAGCCGGCGGTGACCCAGCGGCTGCTGTCCGGGCTGGAGCACATGCGCAACGAGTTCGTCAGCCTGGACCGGCCGGATCCGCTGACCGACCGCGAGACCGAGATCCTGCGGCTGATGGCCTCCGGGTTCTCCAACAAGGAGATCGCCAATTCGCTGGGCGTGGCCGAGGGCACCATCAAGAACCACGTCTCCAACATCCTGAGCAAGCTCGGCGTGCGCGACCGCACCCGGGCGGTGCTCAAGGCCTTCGAGTTGCAGCTGGTATGAGCGGTGCGCTGCCGGTGCCCGGCACACCGTGGCACGCCAGGCATCCGCCGGCCGCACGCAGTGCTGGACGCGGCCGCGGCCGTCCGGTTCCGGGCGGGCCTGGCAGGCGCAACCGCGCCCGCGCTGCCCGGGCATTGCGGACCTCCCGGGGGACGAACGGCGCCCGGGTCTCATTTCCATTGAAACCAATCAGTGTCTGGTGCGGAGGCGGCAAGTGAAGCGACAATATTTCCCGTCCCGGCCCGTTCCTGGCAGGGCAATCGCACGGCATCGCACATGGTTGTGGAGGTGATGCGCTACGCTTGAAGCGCTTCAGCCAGCATGCCCGTATCGGTCACGGAAACCGGTGCGCCAAATCCGTCAACAACCTGCGAAAAGCCTGATAGGATGGGGGCTTCGCTTCAATCAACCCGGCCGTGGGATCGGCCCCGGAGACTCCTGAATGACCCGTATTATCGAGTTCCTGATCGCCTTGGGGATCGTGGCTGGCCTGTTCGTCGTCATCGGCGTCTGCCTGCCCGGCGAGCGCCATATTTCCGAAAGCATTGAAACCAACCGCAAGATGACGATCGTGTACGACACGGTCAACAGCCTGCGTCGGTTCAAGGACTGGAACCCGCTGGTGCTGCGTGACAAGGGCATCGAGCTGAAGTACAGCGGCCCGGACGCCGGCAAGGGCGCCCGCATGGACTACGCCTCCACCGACGGCGCGCTGGGCAAGGGCAGCTGGGAGATCACCGACAGCGAAGAGAACAAGCGCGTGGTGATCGCGATCGAGGACCAGAGCAAGGGGCGTGACAAGGTCACGACCTTCACCCTGGAACCGACCGGCAAGAACGACCGCAACGTCAAGATCACCCAGGAGTACTCGGTCGACTACGGCTTCGACCTGTTCGGCCGCTATGCGGGCCTGTATGTCAGCCGCCACATCGGCGACGACATGAAGATGGGCCTGTCGCGGATGGCCAACATGCTGGCGACGGTGCCGAACGTGGACTACCGTGCCGCCGAAGCGCCGTTGACCGACCTCAAGCTCGTCGACGTCCCGGCCGAGGACCTGCTGGTGGTCAACGCCGGCAACATCGACCGCAGCAACGAGAGCATCCGCAAGTCGATCCAGGACAACCAGGAGTGGATCAAGCGTGCGATGGATGCCAACGGTCTGGAAGCGGCCGGTCCGGTGCGCATCGTGACCACCGACTTCGGCGCCGAGAAGTATGCCTTCGACGTGGCCCAGCCGGTCCGCAAGAAGAGCGGCGCCGCGGCGGGCGACAAGAAGGACGGCGACGCCGACAAGGACGACAAGGCCGAGGCCCCTGCAGTCGCCGCGGCCAACGGCGAGCTCGACGTCAAGATCCCGTCGGGCAACCCGGTCACCTACGTGCACACCAAGGAACATCGTTCGGCGTTCGCCTCCTACACCGGCCACATGGCGGGTCTGGACGTGGCCCGCAATGCCCTGCGTGCCTGGGCGACCACGGCCGGCCATGAAGTGGTCGACCGTCCGTACGAGTCGTGGGAGGGGGGCGTCGAGAAGGCGTTCACCACCGACGGCACCTACGACGTGTACTGGTCGGTCAAGTAACCGCCCTGTCGCGAAGGATGAAGCGAGATACAGAAAACGCGCCGCTCCTGCGGCGCGTTTTTTTTGGGGCCGGCGGCCCGCGGGGGGCGGGGTTTGCCGCTGCGGGTGGCCTGGGGCCACACTAGGGCGGTCGCTACGCGGGGGAAGAAGGATGCTGGGGGAAAGAAGGGCACGCAAACCGTCGTTGCTGGGGGTCTGTGGGGGACTGTTGGCCGCGGCCGCGGTGGGCCTGTCGGCCTATGCCGCACATGCGGCGGACGGGCCGTCGATGCAGTCGCACCTGGACACTGCCGCGCTGTACGCCTTCGGTCACGGTGCGGTGCTGGCGGTACTCGGGCCGACCTCGTTGAACCGCTTCGCGCGTGTCGCGCTCTATGTGCTGCTGCTGGGCGTGCTGCTGTTTTCCGGCAGCGTGGCAGGCGGTGCGCTGGGACTCTGGCCGACGCGGCTGGCGCCAGCCGGAGGGACCGCGCTGATGGTGGGCTGGGTGATGTTGGCGCTCAGCGCATTGAAGCGCTAGCGCGACCACCACGGTAGGGACGCGGGGTCGAACCGCCGCCGGTGGCGGAGCCGGTGCGCCGGCCCATGGGAACAGGGGCGCGGATGCACCGACGGGCAGGTAGCGATCAGCCTGAGCGTCCCTTCTGGGCGGGGGGTACCGCCGGGTTCATTCGTCGTCGGGGAGTGCCGGAGCCGGGGCCGGATGCCGGGGCGCTCCACTGAACGCGGGGTCGTCGGCCAGCGACCTGCGCGGGGCGGGCGGGGCGCGCCGCCAGTTCCTGACGAAGCGGTGGTAACGGTAGGTGGCGGTCATCGCCCGGAAGTAGAAGATCGTGAACAGCAGCCCGAACACCAGGCCGTCGAACTGGCCGACGGCCAGCAGGAGCAGCTTCGGCAGCACCGACATCAGTACCATGAACGTGGCGGCGGTACGGCTGCGCTTGTAGATGCCGAAGGCCAGCACCGCGATGACCACCAGGTCGATGAAGAAGGCCGCCGCCCCTTCGGGCCTGTTGTTGGCCAGGTGGTACAGGGCGATGAGCAGGACCAGCACCAGGGCGACGCAGGCGGCGATCCAGCCTTGGCGGATCGGGCCGGTGATGCTGTCGGGGACATCGCGTTCCGGTGGCGTCGGGAGCGGTGCCACCGGGGTGGCGGGGCGTTCGTAGGGATTGTGTCCGTCCATGGAATCCTCTCTTGTGTCCATTGCGGGTAAGCGCTGCCGGGCGCCTGCGGACGGGCGTCGTGCCCGTCATCGCCGGCGCCGGCGGGGGTCATCAGGTTCCCCGCCAGCACCAGTGCCACGGCTCGTAGACGATGCCGTGTGGATTGTCGCGAGGGTAGCTCATGTGGAAGCCAGCGTCGCCGGCGTGCGCCCGCAGCCAGGCGAAGGCCGGGGTGCGCTCGAACGATTCTTCCGCCGGCGGTTCGCCGGGCGTGCCGATGTCCAGCGCGTTGCCGCCGTGGTGTTCGCTGTAGCCGGGCGCCGCATTGACGGTGAGGATCTCCGCCACGCTCAGTCCGCGTGCGCGCTTGCGCTCGAAGATGCCCAGTTGGTAAGCATGGCTGCGGTAGCCGGAGACCGCATCCAGCACGATGCCGTCCGCGGCGGCGGCGGTACGCAGGCGCCGCCAGGCATGCGCGGCGGCACGGGTCAGCCACAGCGCGCGGCGGTAGCGGTCCAGGCCGGCGAAGCACAGCCAGGACGGCTCGGCGACCAGCGACAGGCCGCTGGCGTCGGCATAGCCTTCGTCCAGCCCGAGCCGGTGCAGGTGTTCGTCGAGGCGGTCCAGCGGCAGCAGCGTTTCCGCGGGCGTACCGCGGCGGCGGAGCGGATCGTCGAGACGCTGCAGCGCGGCGTCGATGCCGGGCTCGCGGGCGAGGCGTTCGACCATCGGCATCAGCCCTTCCGGCAGCAGCGCCGCCAGGTAGCGGCCGTCCTGCTTGCGCCGCAGGACGGTGCGGGCGCGGGCCAGCAGGCGTGCATCGTGGCTGCTGCGCGCGCGCAGCAGCCCCCCCGGCCACAGTTCGATGTCGGGGGTGTTGAGCAGCAGGCGGGGGGCGGTGCGCATGCGGCCAGCTTGGGGGATCGCCGGCGGGTTGTCGATTGCCTGGACGGCGCACGCCGCCGGCGTCCTGCCGTGGAGGCATAGTGCGGCGCGCGCCCTCCCGCGTCATCGGCCGCATGCGTGGCCGGCGACGCGTCCTTGCTGGCTCGACGGAGAGCCAGCAGAGGGCGGGGTTCTCCGCCGGCGCTCCAGGTCCGCCGCCGCTGCGGCAGTCGCCGGTCTACGGTGCCGGTTTGCCGGCCCGCTGTTCCAGGGCGGCGAGCAGGGCGCGTGGCTGTTCGGGTGAGATCAGCACCCGTGAGCCATCGCGCAGCGGCAGCGACAGCACGCGGCTGTGGTCGGTGATCAGGCAGAACGCCTTGCCCCCGTCGCGCATGCGGTAGTGGCCGGAGCGGAAGCCGGGCAGGCCGTAGCCGTTGGTCTTGAGCGCCGGCTTCAGCTCGCCGTGTTCGGCCAGGTCGACGATGCGCGCGCTTTCCAGCCGCAGCGAGCCGATGGCGACGGTCCGGGTATAGAACGTGGAGCGGATGGTCAGCCCGGCGTCATCGAGCGTGATGCGCCGGCGCAGGTAGGCCAGGCTCACCGCCACGCCGGTCAGCGACACCAGCGCCGGGCCGAGCCACGCGCGGGCGCTCGCCAGATATGCCAGTCCCTTGTCGCCGAGCATCACGGCCAGCGGTCCTCCGATGGCCGCCAGCAGGATCGCCCACAGGATCAGCATCGGCATGCCGGTGGGCGGGGCGACCGGATGGTCTTGCGGTGTCGGTGATGGGGCTGTCATCAGGGGAATGCCTGCAGGAAGGTCATGGCGCGGCTGCGCTCAGCAGCGGCGCAAGCATGTGCAGCACGAGGTCGGCGCTGAAGTGGGCGAGCATCGCCATCTCCAGCCCCCGGCGCCAGTAGAGCCAGCCGCAGACGCCGCCGACCAGCGCGTTGAGGACGAGGGTACGCAGCACGACGATGGTGTCCAGCCCCCACAGGTGCGCGGCGGCCGGGAGGTGGCCGGCACCGAACAGCACGGCGGCGAGCACGAGGGCGATGCGGAAGCCGGTATCGCCGGGCAGGCGCCGGCGCAGCCGGGCGGCGACCCACAGCATCAGCGTCATCAGGAACAGGCGCAGCTGCAGTTCCTCGACGATGCCGCCGTAGAGCGACGCCAGCAGGCCGGTGAGCGCGGACAGGCCGGCGGGGGTGGCCTTCGGTGGATGGACCATGGGAGGCAGCCACGGGTCGATCCAGTGCGCGCCCAGCAGTACCAGCGCGCCCGAACCGATGCCCAGCAGGAGGGCCTGCGACACCGCAGGCCGTGGCAAGGTCTCCCCTTCCGCGCCGCACGCGCGCTGCAGCCACGGGGCGCCGAGGCCGAGCCGGTGGCCCATCCGCAGGCCGGCCAGCGCCAGCGCCCCGAGCAGCATGAACGCCTGCAGCGACTGTGCGGCCGCCAGCAGGGGAAGCGGCAAGGGCGCGTGCTCCAGCGTCTCCGGCATCAACTGCAGCAGGTAGGGGAATAGCACGGCCGTGGCCAGTGCCCCGGCCAGGCCGAGCACCGCCGCGGCCTTCAGGTCGACCCTCCACGGTGGCGTGGCCATGGACAGGGTCATGACCGGGCTGGCATCCGGCGGGGGAGCAGGCCGGCGTCGCGCCGGTCGGGCTGTGGGACGGCCGGCCCGCCCGCCGTGGCCACGGTCGCACTGCCGAAGATCCCTGCCCGCCGGCACGCCATCTCAGGCCGCCTTCTTGAAGACCAGGGCGGGCGTGGCATGCGCCGCGCTGCCCCGCTCCCCGCCGAGCCGTCGCGGCCGGTCGCGTTCCTCCCGCAGCGTTCCGGCCTTGAACCCGCCGGACATGCCGGGCTCCAAGCTGACGAGAAGGTGCGTCCCCTGGGCGCTCATGGGGCGTCCCCGCGGGATGTATCGTCCGGTTTGGGGAGCCGACCGGCCTTGCGCAGGGCATCGCGGATCACATACTCGATCTGCGCGTTCAGGCTGCGCAGTTCGTCATCGGCCCAGCGCTGCGCCGCCGCCAGCACGTCGGCGTTGATGCGCAGCGGATAGGCTTTCTTGGCATTCACCGCCGCGGCGTCCCCGCCGGCGCGCGGCGCAGGTGCAGGACCAGGGAGATTCCCAGCGCGTTGATGGCCAGTACCAGCACGGTGATCACCGCGTAGGTGCCGGTCCGGTGGCCATCCGCCAGGTACAGGGCGAGGGCGCCGACGAACAGGCACAGCGCGATCAAGGCCCAGCGCAGCCCCAGGCCGCGGGCCTGGGGGCTGCCGTCGCGGCTGCTCCAGGCGGCGACGGCGAGCGCCGGCAGGCCGGTGACGGCAATGACCAGCGACGCGGTCACGGCATCCATGAAACCTCCTTGGTAGTGCTTCCGCGGCCCGGGGAGCCGGGCCGCGCGCGGTGTGCGGACCGGCCGGGCAGGCCGGCGGCGGGGACAAGGGCCGCCTGCGTGGCCGGCAGCGCCCTCACCATCGGCTCAGTACAGCGAGCCGGCGTTGACCACCGGCTGGGTGCCGCGGTCGGAGCAGAGCACGGTGAGCAGGTTGCCGACCATCTGTGCCTTGCGCTCCTCGTCCAGTGCCAGCAGGCCGCTGTTCTGCAGTTCGGCCAGGGCCATCTCGACCATGCCGACCGCGCCGGCGACGATGCGCTGGCGGGCGGCGATCACCGCATTGGCCTGTTGCCGCTGCAGCATCGCCTGGGCGATCTCGGGCGCGTAGGCGAGGTGGCTGATGCGCGCGTCGAGCACCTGCACGCCGGCATTGGCCAGGCGCTCGGCCAATTCGTCCTTCAGGTGCTGGGAAATCTCGCTGGCATGACTGCGCAGCGACAGCTGGCCGTCCTCGTGCGCATCGTAGGGGTAGCTGGTGGCCATCGCGCGCAGCGCCGACTCGGACTGGATGTGCACGAAGCTCTCGTAGTCGTCGACGTTGTAGACCGCCTCGGAGGCATCCACCACCTGCCACACGATGACCGCGGCGATCTCGATGGGCGAGCCTTCCAGCTCGTTGACCTTGAGCTTGCCGCTCTCGAAGTTGCGCACCCGCTGGCTGACCTTCTTCTTGGTCAGGAACGGGTTGTTCCAGCGCAGGCCGTTCTCCTTGACCGTACCCACGTACTTGCCGAACAGGCTCAGCACCGCGGCCTGGTTGGGCTGGACCATGTACAGGCCGCAGCTGACGAACAGGCCGACGGTGAGCAGCACGATGCCGCCGAGGACCAGCAGCCCGCCGCCGCCCACGCCGGACTTGGTCAGCACGATCGCGCCGATCAGCGCGCCGATGCCGGCCAGCATCAGCAGCAGTGCGCCGAGCAGGGTGGAGATGCCGGGCAGGGAGTCGAGGGACTGCTCTTTCATCGCGTGTCATCCAGGGTGTTTGAATGGAAGATATCAAATTGATATCAACATGCAAGTGCCGTTGCCGGGAGGCCGGCTGGCTAGAATGTGCGGCCCTCGACTCCCGCCTGGACCCGTGCGATGACCACTCTCGGTACCCCGCTGTCTCCTTCCGCCACCCGCGTACTGCTGCTCGGCTCGGGGGAACTGGGCAAGGAGGTGGCGCTGGAACTGCAGCGCTTCGGCGTGGAGGTGATCGCCGCGGACCGCTACGCGGACGCGCCGGCCATGCAGGTCGCGCACCGCCGCCATGTGATCGACATGCTCGACCCGGCCGCGCTGCGTGCGGTGATCGCCAAGGAACAGCCGCACCTGGTGGTGCCCGAGATCGAGGCCATCCATACCCAGACGCTGGTGGAGCTGGAAGCCGCGCAGGGTCTGCGGGTGATCCCGACCGCGCGCGCCGCGCGCCTGACCATGGACCGCGAGGGCATCCGCCGGCTCGCTGCCGAGACCCTGGGCCTGCCGACCTCGGCCTACCGGTTCGTCGACACCGAGGCCGAATACCGCGCCGCGGTGCAGGCCATCGGCCTGCCGTGCGTGGTCAAGCCGGTGATGTCGTCCTCGGGCAAGGGCCAGAGCACGGTGCGCGGCGACGCCGATATCGGCGCCGCCTGGGAGTACGCGCAGACCGGCGGCCGGGCCGGTGCCGGGCGCTGCATCGTCGAGGGCTTCATCGATTTCGACTACGAGATCACCCTGCTGACCGTGCGCCACGCCGGTGGCACCGCGTTCTGCGATCCGGTCGGCCACCTGCAGAAGGACGGCGACTACCGTGAGAGCTGGCAGCCACAGGCGATGTCGGCCAGGGCGCTGGCGCGTGCGCAGGAGGTGGCGCGCGCGATCACCGACGACCTGGGCGGCTGGGGCGTGTTCGGCGTGGAGCTGTTCGTGAAGGGTGACGAGGTGTGGTTCAGCGAGGTCAGCCCACGTCCGCATGACACCGGGTTGGTGACGCTGGTATCGCAGGAGCTGAGCGAATTCGCGCTGCATGCGCGCGCCATCCTCGGCCTGCCGATCCCCGCGATCCGCCACCATGGTCCGTCGGCGTCGTGCGCACTGTTGGCGCAGGGCAATGGCGTGCCGTTCTTCAGCAACGTTGCCGAAGCACTGGTGCGCCCGGATTCGGCGCTGCGCCTGTTCGGCAAGCCGGTGGTGCAGGGCCAGCGCCGCGTCGGCGTCACCCTGGCGCGCGCGTCCGATGTGGACCAGGCCCGCGCCATTACCCGCGAAGCCGCCGCGGCCATCGGCATCGCGCTGCGCTGATGCCCCTGTAGAGCGGGGCAACGCCCCGCCGGGGCTGCCCGGCCAGGCCTTGCCGGGCAGCCCCGGCGCTACCGCGGTGCAGCCCCCCGTCGCGTTTGTAGAGCGGGGCGTTGCCCCGCTGGGGCGTGCCCGGTCAAGCTCCGCCGGGCGGGCCCCGGCACTACCGCACCACGGCGGCCGGCCTTCATGTGGAGCGGGGCATCGTCCCACCGGGGCATTGCCGCGCAGGCCAGGTGCGGACCTCAGTGCACGTCCACCCACACCAGGTGGTGGTCGCTGCCGTCGGCGATCGCTGCCTCCGGGCTGTTGTCGGCCGGCCAGAACACGCCGCTGCCGAGGTGGCGGAAGCCCGCTGAGGGCAGTACATAGTCGAGCCGCAGGGTGCCGGACTTCGGGCCGAAGTCGCCGGTGGCATGCTGCGGCGCGCCGCGGCGCGCAATGCCCTTGCCGGCATAGGCCAGGCTGGTCTGCTCGCCGCCGGCACTGCCGGGAGTCGGGTAGCGCAGCACGCGCGGGTGTTCGAGCAGTTCCAGGATGGCGTCGTGGCGCCCGTCGCCATCGATCGGGTCATTATTGAGATCGCCGACGATGACGAAGCGCGCGTCGGCCGGGAGGCCACCGCAGCGGCCCTGGTCGTCGCACAGCCAGGGCTTGTCACCGCCGTCGAGGTAATCCTTCCACAAGCGCAGCTCGTCGTGGTTGCGCGCGGCGTTGCGCTTCTCGGCGCCATCGAACACCGGCGGCGTGGGGTGCGAGGCCAGCACATGCACGGTGCCCAGCGGTGTCTGCACCGGCACGTCCCAGTGCGACTTGGACGACAGCCGCAGCTGCGACCAGACCGCGTCGCTCCAGAACGGTGTGCCGGTTTCCGGATCGAGCGGCCGCAGCGCGCCGGGCAGCGTGCTCCACTTCAGCAGCTGGAAGCTGCGCACGGCGGCTTCGTCGATCGGGTAGCGGGACAGCACCAGCATGCCGTACTGGCCCGGGTGCAGGCCGTAGCCCCAGGCATCGTTGCCGCGCTCGCGGCCTTCGCCGCCGACGGTGCCGTTGTTGTCCAGGTCCAGCCCGCTGGGAACGCCGGTGTTGACCGGGGCCAGGTAGCGGTAGGGGTAGCGCAGCGCGTCACCGCCGCCGGCCTGCGGCCGCTCCAGATAGCGGTGCTGGAACAGGTCCGCGGCGCGGTGGTCGGGATCGAAATCGAACTCGTTGAGCAGCACCAGGTCCGGCCGGACCCGCTGCAGTACCGCCGCGATCTTGCGTGCATGGGAACTGTCGCCCTCGAGCTCGCGGACCAGGCCGCCGGCGGTCTCGGCATACAGTGAAGTGTTGTAGGTGGCCAACCGCAGGGCCGCGGTGGCGGGCGGCTCGCCGGCGGCGGGCGCGGCCAGGGCCGAGCAGGCGGCAAGCAGCAGCGGGACGGGGAACAGGGAGGGTGGAATGCGCATGGGCGCAGTGTCCCACGGCGACATGACGGAGGCGAGAAAGCAGAACGCCCCGCAGAGCGGGGCGTCCGGCATGCAGCATTCAGAGGTGGCTCAGAACGAGCAACCCATGGCGCCGAAGCTGGCCTTGGCCTGCTCCATCGCGGTCTTGCACTGGTTGGCCAGCTCGCCCTTGTCGGCGACGCCCTTCCAGGCATCCTTGGACTGCTCGATGCCCTGCTTCATCATGTCGCGCTGGGCCTCGGGGACCTTGTCGCTGATGCAGGCGTAGACCTTTTCCAGGTACTGGTCGCACTCCGGCACGCCGGTGCCGGCTTCGACGGTATCGGTGCTCTGCGCGGGCGCAACTTCGGCCGGGGCTTCGGCGGTGTCGGCCGGCGCGGCGTCAGCGGCGGGAGTCTCGCCCTTGTTGCAGGCGGCCAGGGCCAGGGCTGCAAAAGCGACGATGGTCAGAGTCTTGATGTTCACGCATTGCTCCAGATTGGGCGGTGGGGGTCCTTGGGTCATCCCGCACGGGCGTGATGACCTGTCGATTTTGAGTGAATGCGCGATTAAGCGCAATGCCGCAACGCTCCGTTCTCAGGGCGCGGCGGTCGTCCAGTGGCGGCCGTCGAAGTATTCCAGCGGGCGGTAGCGGCGCTTGTAGTCCATCTTGCGGTGCCCTTCGATCCAGTAGCCCAGGTACAGGTGCGGCAGGCCGCTGCGCCGCGCCCAGGCGATCTGCTGCAGGATCGCGTAGGTCCCCAGGCCGCGTTGTGGCAGGTCCGGGTCGAAGAAGGTGTAGACCGCGGACAGGCCGTTGGCGGTGACGTCGGTCACCGCGACGGCCAGCAGCCGGCCGCGCTGCCCGGGATCGCCCGGGGCGCGGATTTCGAGGAAGCGCCCCTGCGACCAGTCGCCGATCAGGAACTGGTCGAACTCGATCGGGCCATGGTCGTCCATGCCGCCGCGGAGGTGGCGCGCAGCGAGGTAGCGCCGGTACAGGGCGAACTGTTCGTCGGTGCGCTCGGCGGGCAGTACCCGGCAATCGAGGTCGTCATTGCGTGCCAGGCAGCGGCGCTGGCTGCGGTCCGGCGTGTGCTGTGCGACCGGTATCCGCACCGGCACGCAGGCATGGCACCCCAGGCAATGCGGCCGGTAGACCAGGTTGCCGGAGCGGCGGAAGCCCCAGCGCAGCGCCAGCGGGTACAGCGCGTCCAGCCGGGTGTCGTGGGGATCGAGCACCAGGTCGCGTGCGCGCCGTTCGGGGAAATAGCCGCAGGCATGTTCGCCGGTCTGGAACAGGCGCGGTTCGTCGGAGTCGAGTTGCACGGCCATGGCTCCAAGCATAGCGGCAGGCCGCGGACCGCAGGTTGCAGTGCCGGCGCTGCATCCGCGTGCGCGGCGACGCCGTTCCCATGGCCGCCTGCCGCGGCAGCGCATGGATGCGGGGAGGGCGCGCCTGCGGCAACGGGCCGCGGGCGGTCGCGGGTGGCTGTCCGCCGGATGAATGCGCAGGCCCGGCCGTCAACGCGGAGGCCGTCGGGCCGTTGATGTCATCGGGCGCAGTGATGCGGCCTTTCATCCCTTACCGGAGTCCGATTCCATGACCTCTCGCAATCCCCTGATCCTGTTGGCCGTGCTGATCAGCGCCGGCCTGTCCGGTAGCGCGCTGGCCGCCGCACCGGCCCCGTCGAAGGCCGCGCCGGCGCGCCTGGACACCAATGCCGACGGCGTGATCGACCGCCAGGAGGCCGCCGCCAGCCCGCGCCTGCTGCAGCGCTTCGATGCGCTGGACCGCGACAAGAACGGGCAGCTGTCCGCCGAGGAGATGCCGCGCTGGCACGCGCGCGGCGGCGGCCACCGCGGCATGGGACGCGGAGCCCGCGGCCACGGGGGGCAGGGCTTCCTGCGGATGATGGACAGCGACGGCGATGGCCGCGTCAGTGCCGCCGAGTACCAGGCCTTCTTCGAACGCATGGACGTCAACAAGGACGGCTACATCGACCAGGCCGACCGCGAGGCGCGTGCCAAGGAACGGCGCGAGGCATGGTTCCGCGACGCCGATACCGACAAGGACGGCAAGCTCAGCCCGGCCGAACTGGAAGCCGCCCGCGCCAAGGCCGGCCCGCGCACCGGCCCCGGCCGCCGCTGAACCGTCCTGCCAGGGGAGCGCGGCCTGCGCTCCTCATGGCCCTGCCGCCACACCGTCCGACTCCCGGGGTGTGCCACCCCCGGGAGCGGGGTCACCCGGTGACGGCGGGCAGGCCCGCGCAGCCGGCGCAATGCAGGGTGCCCAGCCGGTGCTGGTAGCGCACCGGCCGGCCGGCGGGGATCTCGCCGCCGCAGCCGTCGCAGACACCGTCCAGATCGAGGGTCTCCACTTCGTCCACCTGCAGTGGCAGTTGCCGGCCATCGATGACCATGCCGCGGGCCACCGGTTTGACGATCTCGGCACGGAAGCGTTCGAGCAGGCCGCCGATGCGGTGGATCAGGTGCTCGGCCAGCCCGTGGTCGCGCAGCGCCGCCGCCAGCAGGGTCTCGTGGTGGTCGAACAGTTCGTCGGAAATCACCATCCAGTGGTGTGCGTTGTAGGGCTTGAGGCCGAAGAAGTCGCGCTTGCCGGAAAACAGGTCGGACAGGAAGGAGTACTGCTTGGAGACGATCCGCTCCTTGGGCACGCGGGTGAAGAACGGCGACAGCCGCTCGTCTTCGTAGACCCGGTCGTAGAAACGCTCGAGCGCGTGGCGCAGGCCGGGGCCACACGCCAGCGCGGCCCACAGCTCCGGATCGGGTGGTATCGCCGCTATCTTTTCCGCATCGCGCGGGCGCGCGGGTCCAGCGGGATCGAACGGGTCGGCATGGATGTGGGCGCGGGGGACGCCACCGGCGACCGCCAGGCAGCGTGCGTCCTCCACCATGGCCGGCCGTCCGCACAGGAACAGGGAGGTGTCGGCCAGGCCGTCGGCCTCGGCGAAGGCCTGGGTGACATGGCCGCGGCGCGCGTCCTCGCGACCGGCCTGGTGGCCGGCGCCGCTGATGCAGGCGGTGTAGCGGACGTTCGGATGCCGGCGCTCCAGGTCGCGCAGCGTGTCGTGCAGGTAGAGCCCGTCCGCGTCGCGCACCCCGTGGTACAGGTGGATCGGCTGGCGGTGGCCGGCGGCCAGGGCATCGCGCGCCACCGCCAGCAGTGCGCCGGCGCCGGCGCCGGTGGCGAGCAGCAACAGGCGGCGGGCGGCCATCCCGGGGTGGTAATGGCAGTCGCCCTGTGGCGCGAACAGGTCGAGGCGCTCGCCGATCGGTGCCAGTTCGCACAGCCAGTGGCTCAGTCCGCCCTTGCCGGTATGGCGCACGTGCAGGTGGAACAGGAAATCGTCCTCCGGCAGGCTCGCCAGCGAGTAGCTGCGGGCGAGCCCGTCGCTGCGCACCAGCTGCAGGTGCTGGCCACCCCGGTAGGACAGCTCGGTCAGGGGGGCGATGCCGATCTCGAACACGCCGCCGCCAAGGTGCCGCCGCGACATCAGCTCAGCGGGCGTGGCGACCCGCGCCATGTCCGCCGGCGCCAGCCGCACCTCGCCCTCGGCATGGGCGACGCAGGGCAGCAGGTGGCCGCTGGCCTGCAGCGTGGCGTCGAGGGCGCGCGCATGGTGGACGCGCCCCGCTTCCAGCTTGAGCACGCAGGTGTGGCAGCTGCCCTTGCCGCAGGAATGCGCCATCGGCGCGCCCTGGCGCAGCAGTGCGTCGAGGATGGCCTCGCCATGGGCCGCGTCGTAGCGCCGGCCCTGGTAGTGGATGATGGCTGGATGCCCCATGGTGTTTCCCCTGCTCAGGTCCCCGCACATCATGGTTGCCGCACACCGGGTGCCGGTGTGTGACCTGGCGCGGGTTTCGGCGTGTTCAATATGTCAGCAGCACGAACAGGACCAGGGACATCACCACCACGGTGGAGGCGACCACCACGCCGCGTCCGAAGAGGCTGCGGTATACCCAGCTCGGTGCGGTGCGGCCATGGCGGGCCGCATCGCGGGCGAGCATCGGCGCCATGATCCGCGGCAGCGTGACCAGGTACTGGTAGTTGATCGCGCTCACGCCCACGGCCAGGGTCGCCAGGACCGTGGTCAGGCCGGCCTGCAGCAGCACCGTGGCGAACACGCTGCCGCTGAACAGGGCGGTGGTCACGGTGTGCAGGCGCAGGAAGTAGCGGACCTGGATCCGTTCGTCGGGCGATTCCGCGTAGCGCAGCAGGTACAGCCCGCCCAGCCAGGCGGCAGCGGTGCCGATGAAGGCGGTGGCCAGCGCCACCCACAGGTGGTGGTTGCCGGTCGCCAGGCTGCCTGCCAGCAGGCCCAGGGAGCTGCCGGCGGCGCCGCCCCCGGCCGCTGCGCCGCCCAGGCTGCCGGCCCCCAGCTTGCCGGCGCCGGCCAGGCCCAGGCTGCTGCCCACGATCACCGCGTTGGCGGTGCCCGGTGCGGCCACCATCAACAGCGAACTGACGGTGGCGGCGAAGGCCGTGCCCGGCGCGCTCCGGCGCGCGAACTCGCCGAAGCGCTGCAGCATCTGGTCGCGCACGCTGGCGCGGGCGCGCGACAGGCGCTTGCGTACCGCGGCGTCGCTCAGGCCCAGCAGCGTGGCGACCTGCTGCGAACTCTGCCCTTCGCGGTAGAACAGCAGCAGGGCTTCGCGGCTGTCCACGGGCAGCGTGGAGATGATGTCCTCGGCCGCTTGCTCCTCCTCCACCCGCGCCAGCGCTTCGGCGGCGCCGGGGGACGGGTCGGCGGCCATGCCGATGGCGATCTCGGCGGCCTCGCCGTTGAGCGGGCGGTTGCGGTTGGCGCGCAGCCAGTCACGGGCCAGGTTGCGGGTGATCTGGCGCAGCCAGGGCAGGAAACTGGCGCTGCTGTGGAGCTGGTTGAGCTGCTGCCAGGCCTTGATGAAGGCCTCCTGGGCGATGTCCTCGCTGGCCTGGCGGTCGCGGGTGATGGCCAGGGCGATCGCGGTCACGGTGTTCTGGCAGGCCAGCACGATCCGCCCGTAGGACTGCGGACAGCCGTTGCGGGCGGCGGACAGTTCGTGCTGCAGCGTCGATTCGAGCGGTGTCGCGGTCATGGCGGGTCCCCGGGAACTGCAAGACAGGACGGCGGCCGGCCACCGATGTGACCGGTGGCGTGCTCAGCCGGGCGGCGGCGTCCCGCTGGGCTGGATGCGGACACGGAAGCCCTCGTCGCCATCCGGATCCTGCACCGGTGCGGCGGGTACCGGCGACGCCGGCGGCGGTGCACCGCGGTGGCGCAGCACCACCACCAGCGCCACGCCGGCGATCACCACCAGCAGGGCCACGCGCAGGCGCCAGGCCCAGCCGCGTCCGTCGCGCCGTGCGGGCACCTCGCGGAAGGCGTACTCGGCCACCGGATGGTCGCGGCGGGTGGTGTCGAGCAGGCGCGCATCGCGCAGGATCTCGCGCGCCCGCGGCTGGTCGTCGGCACGCACCACCCAGACCGAGGGCAGCTGGCTTTCGTCCTTCTTGTCCAGGTAGCTGAACTGGCCGCGGCGCCGGGTGCGGTAGGAACGGCCGTTGGTCACGCGGACTTCGATGCCGGCATCGCGCAGCATCTGCGCCACGCCCTCGGCATTCTCGACACGCTGGCTGCTGAAGATCTTGCGCATGCGCCTAGGCTCCGTCGCCGTGGGGAGCGGGGTCCGGCGGTGCCACCCGGATCAACCCCTCCTGCGCGCTGCTGGCCACCAGCAGGCCGTCGCGGGTGAAGAACTGGCCGCGCGCCAGGCCGCGTGCATCCTGCGCGCTGGGGCTGTCCAGCGAGTACAGCAGCCAATCGTCGGCGCGGAACGGGCGGTGGAACCAGAGCGCATGATCGAGCGAGGCCATCTGGACGTGCGGCTGGTAATAGCTGATGCCGTGCGGGAAGGTCGCCGTGCCCAGCAGGTGGAAGTCCGAGGCATAGGCCAGCAGCGCCTGGTGCAGCTCCGGGGCATCGCCGACCCGCTCGTTCAGCCGCATCCACACCTGGTGGTAGGGCGGGCGCTTGGGCGGATCGAGTTCATCGCGCGGGTAGACATGGCGGAATTCGAACGGGCCGCCGCGCGAGAGCCAGCGCTGCACCTTCACCGGCAAGCGCTCCAGCACGTCGGCCGGCAGCGGGCGGGTGGGCTCGATGTCTTCCGGTTGCGGCACCTCGGGCATCTTGTGCTGGTGCTCGGCGCCGTGCTCGGCCTGCTGGAACGAGGCCGCGCAGAAGAAGATCACCTTGCCGTGCTGGATCGCGGTGACCCGGCGCACCGAGAAGCTGCCGCCGTCACGGGTGCGGTCGACGTCGTAGATGATGGGGTGGTCGATGTTGCCGGCCCGCAGGAAATAGGCATGCAGCGAGTGCGCGCGGCGGTCGTTGCCGAGCGTGGCCTGGGCAGCGGCCAGCGCCTGGCCGAGCACCTGGCCGCCGAACACGTACTTGGTGCCGATGTCGCGGCTCTGGCCGCGGAACAGGTTGTCCTCCACCCGCTCCAGGCTCAGCAGGTCGATCAGTTCGGATACCACGGGTTCGGCATTGGCGGACAAGACGGCAGGCCTGGCGACGACAGGCCGCGATTATAGCGGGCGGGGGCCGGGGCACCGTGCCGCCGCGGCGACGGCGGCCGGCGCCGTCCGCGCGGTGCGCTCAGCGTTTGCCCAGGCGCGCCGCGAGCGCCTGCAGGGCGGCCTGCGCGTCGGCCGAGTACCAGGCCTCGGCGAAGCGCTCCAGGTGGATGTGCTGCGGCTGCATCGCCTCGTGCACGTCGGCACGCGCGATGGCGCGGGTCTGCAGCATCGGTTGCCGCGGCAGGGCCAGCTGCGCCTGCAGCCAGGCGATGGCCTGCGCGACCGTATCGGCGGCGCCGTCGGCCAGCACGTCCACCAGCCCGATGTCCAGCGCGCGTTCGGCGCTGACCAGTTGCCCGCCGGCCAGCAGCACCCCGGCGCGGTGCGCACCGACGGTGCGCCGCAACAGCCGCTGGATGCCTTCCGGCGCCACCAGTCCGACCTGGACCTCGTTCAGGCCGATCAGGTACGGCTTGGCCGGGTCGACGCTGCGGGCCATCACCCGGTAGTCGCAGCACAGCGCCAGCACGCAGCCGCCGGCCGGCGAGTGCCCGGTGAGCGCGGCGGCCACCGGCACGCGGCTTTCGGCAAGCATGCGCGCGGCGCCGAAAAAGGCCTGCCAGCTGTCGGCCAGGCGTTTCCGGTCTTCGCCATGGCCCAGCAGGTAGGGCACGTCCATGCCGCCGGTGAAGATGCGTTCGCTGCCGGACAGCACCACGCCCTGGACATCGTCGGCCAGGGCCTGGTCGAGGGCGGCGATGAGGGCGCGGCACAGTGCGGTATCCAGGGCGTTGACCGGGGGCCGCGCCAGGCGCAGTTCACGGAGCGGGCCATGGTTGATCACGTCGATGAGCGTTGTCATGCTGCGGCCTCGGGACGGCAGGGAGTCGAGGGGTCGATGATAACCAAACCATTCGCTTGCGTATTGTTGTCCGTTGCCGGCCTTGCCGCCGGCCCGCTGATGGCGCAGGAGGGCTGCGTACGCTTCGACGACGGCTGGATCCGCCTGCCGGCGATGCCGCACATGGCCGCCGGCTACGGAACGCTGCGCAACGACTGTGGCAGCGGGGTGGCGGTGGTGGCGGCGGGCAGCGACGCGTTCGCCGAGGTCACCCTGCACGAGACCACGCTGGACGATGGCGTCAGCCGCATGCGTGAGATCACCCGCCTGCCGCTGGCGGCCGGGCAGGCCGCCGAACTGAAGCCGGGGGGGCTGCACCTGATGCTGATGCACGGCAAGGCGCCCCTGCAGGAGGGACAGCGCGTGCCGATCCGGCTGTCGCTGGCCGATGGCACCCGGGTGGACGGCGAGCTGCAGGTGCGCCGGCCCTGATCGCGGCGGCCCGCGTCCGCCGGCGGCGGTGGCCGCGCGGGGGTGCAAGGGCCGGGCGCGGCTGCACGCGGTAAAATGGGCGCATTCCCACTTCCGCGCCTGTTCATGACCGTCCGTACCCGCTTCGCTCCCAGTCCCACCGGCTATCTGCACATCGGCGGCGCGCGCACCGCGCTGTACTGCTGGCTGGAGGCCCGCCACCGCGGCGGCGAATTCATCCTGCGGATCGAGGACACCGACCGCGAGCGCAGCACCCAGGCGGCGATCGACGCCATCCTGGAGGCCATGGACTGGCTGGGCCTGGACTACGACGAAGGTCCGGTCTACCAGACCGGGCGCGTCGCCCGTTACCAAGAGGTGGCCGAACAGCTGCTCGCCGACGGCAAGGCGTACTACGCCTACGAGACCCGCGAAGAGCTGGACGCGATGCGCGAGGCCGCCATGGCCCGGCAGGAAAAACCGCGCTACAACGGCGCCGCGCGCGACCTCGGGCTGCCGTACAGGGACGACCCGAACCGCGTCATCCGCTTCAAGAACCCGCTGGAAGGCACGGTGGTGTTCGATGACCTGATCAAGGGCCGCATCGAGATCGCCAACAGCGAGCTGGACGACATGGTCATCTTCCGCCCGGACGGCTACCCCACCTACAACTTCGCGGTGGTGGTGGACGACTGGGACATGGGCATCACCGAAGTCATCCGCGGCGACGACCACATCAACAACACGCCGCGCCAGATCAACCTGTACGAGGCCATCGGCGCGCCGGTGCCGACGTTCGGCCACATGCCGATGATCCTGGACGAGCAGGGCGCCAAACTGTCCAAGCGCACCGGCGCGGCCGACGTCATGCAGTACCGGGATGCCGGTTACCTGCCCGACGCGCTGCTCAGCTACCTGGCCCGGCTGGGCTGGTCGCATGGCGACCAGGAGCTGTTCAGCCGCCGGGAGCTGATCGACCTGTTCGACGTGAAGGACTGCAACTCCAAGGCCGCGCGCCTGGACATGGCCAAGCTGGGCTGGGTCAACCAGCACTTCCTGAAGACCGAGGCGCCGGCCGCCATCGCGCCGCACCTGCTCCACCAGTTGCAGGCACTCGGCCTGGACGTGGCCGCCGGCCCGGCGCCGGAGGACGTGGTGATCGCGCTGCGCGAGCGCGTGCAGACCCTGAAGGAGATGGCCGAGAAGGCCACGGTCTGGTACCAGCCGCTGACCGGGTACGACGAAGCGGCCGTGGCCAAGCACCTCAAGGCCGCGGCGGCGGCACCGCTGGGCAAGGCCCGCGAGCTGCTGGCGGCGCTGCCCGAGTGGACCGCCGAAGCCGTGGGGGCCGCGCTGCACGACACCGCCAGCGCACTGGAGATCGGCATGGGCAAGATCGCCCAGCCGCTGCGCGTGGCCATCACCGGCACCCAGGTCAGCCCGGATATTTCCCACACGGTCTACCTGGCCGGCCGCGAGGAAGCCTTGAAACGCATCGATGCGGCACTCATCAAGGTGGCAAAGGACTGAATCCGTCGAGGCAGACATGAGCGCACACGAGCATCCCTGTACCGCCCCCCACCATCACGTCGATGACGCGGCGGATTTCGTTGCGGTGGTCGAGCGGGTGTGCCGCGAGCGTGGACTCCGGCTTACACCGATCCGCGCCAACGTGCTGCGGCTGATCGCCGAGGCCGGCAAGCCGGTGAAGGCCTACGAGCTGCTGGACTGGGTGCGCGAAGGCAAGGGGGTCGGTGCCGACGCGCCGCCCACGGTCTACCGTGCGCTGGACTTCCTGATGGCCAATGGCTTCGTCCACAAGCTGGCGTCGGTCAATTCCTTCGTGGCCTGCCATCACCCCAGCAGCAATCAGCACTCGGTGCCGTTCCTGATCTGCGACCGCTGCCACAGCGCGGTGGAGCTGGAGGACCGCGACATCGTCCGGCAGCTCGACGCGCGCGCGCGCGAACTGGGTTTCAAGCCGCAGGCACAGACGCTGGAAGTGCACGGCCTGTGCGCCGCTTGCGCGGGGTGAGCGCAGGCCGGCGGGGCGGCGCCCGTCCCGCCGGGTACCCGGACACGGCATGAGCAACGCTCCGCGTGCGCGGTGTCTGCCGTGGACGGGCGGTGCCGGTGCCGGGCGCTGTGGATCGCCTGCGTGGCGGTGTTCTCCGAAGCCTGCGTGAGCGTCGGTGGCGGTGCCCGCCGAGGCCGGAGCATGTCCGCCTCCCCCGGAATCCTGCGCAGGGCCGCGGTCTGCGGCGTGGCGCTGGCCAGCTGGCGCCGGGCGGTGCGGAGCACACGGGCCTGACGTCCCACCGCCGCAGGCCTCACCTGCCGTCGTGTCCGTCCGCGGCGGTATCTACTTCCACCACCACCGACATGCCGGGACGCAGGCGTGCGGCCAACGGCTGGTCGGGATCGATGGCGATGCGGATCGGCAGGCGCTGTACGACCTTGGTGAAGTTGCCGCTGGCATTGTCGGGCTTGAGCACGGCGAACTCCGAGCCGGTGGCCGGTGCGATCTGTTCGACATGGCCGCGCAGGCGCTGGCCCTGGAAGGCGTCGACGCTGAACACCGCCGGTTGGCCGAGGGCCACCTTCCAGGTCTGGCCTTCCTTGAAGTTGGCCACGATCCACAGGGTGTCCGGCACCAGGAACAACAGCTGCGTGCCGGCGGTGACGTACTGCCCCAACCGTACGGAGGCTTCGGACAGCTGGCCGTCGCGCGGAGCACGGACCACGGTGTTGTCCAGGTCGATCCGCGCCAGCGCCAGCGCCGCCTCGGCGCTGGCGACCTTGGCGTCCAGGCCCTGGCGGGCGACGTGGGTGGCGGTGAGGTTCTCTTCGGCGATGCGCACGGCGGCCTGCGACTGCGCCACGCCGGCCCGCGCCGACTGCGCGCTGGCGCGCAGCTTGTCGCGGTCGCTGCTGGACACCAGTTGCTGCGCGGCCAGCGTCTCGTAGCGCTGCAGTTCGGCACGGCTGCGCTGCTGTTCGGCCTGCACGGCCGAGAGACTGGCGCGCGCGGAGGCGATCTGCGCCCGGTCCTGGGCCTGGCCCTGGTCGGAGTTGGCCAGCTGCGCGCGCGCGTCGGCCAGCGCCGCTTCGGCCTGGGCGACCTTCTGCCGGTACGTGCGGTCGTCGATGCGCAGCAGCGGCTGGCCCTGCGCCACGTGGTCGAAGTCCTTCACCAGCACCTCGGTGACATAGCCGCTGACCTGCGGCGCCAGTACCGTGACCTGGCCGCGCACGTAGGCGTCGTCGGTATGCACCAGACTGCTGTTGAACGGCCACAGCTGCCAGGCGCGCAGGATCAGGGTCAGCCCGACCACGGCGATGACGACCATCACCCCCACGCTGGTGCGGCTGGGAGTGTTGTACTTGGAGACCGGGGCGGGCGGCGCGCCGCCATCGCTGGCGTCGGTGATCTGGGCGTTGCCGTTGCCGGGAGGGTGCTGTTTGTCGCTCATGTCGGTGGTTTCATCTGGAGGGCGCGGCGGCCGCGGCCGGCCGGATCGCCTTTCTAACGGTGGGATTGCGGAACAGGACTTCCAGCAGCAGCCAGCTGAGGAAGCCGATCGCCAGCCAGCCGCTCAGCGCGAACACGTCGTTGAAGGCGCGCACGTTGGCTTCGCGTCTGGCGGCCTGGGCCAGTGAGGCGGCGGCCTGCGCCTGGCGCTGTGCCGGATCGGTGACCAGCCGGGCGTAGCCCTGCTGCTGCACGCGCAGGCGCTCGGCGACCAGCGGGTCGGCCGGATCCAGGCGGCCGACCAGCTGGCTGGAATAGACATGCTCGCGGTGCAGCTGGTAGCTGCCCAGCAGTGCCGAGCCGGCGAGGCCGCCGAAGGTCTGGGTCAGCGACAGCACCACGATGAAGGACACGATGTGGTCCAGCCCGCGGGCCATGGCCTGGCGGATGCCCATCAGCATCAGCGGGCCCATGAACATGCCGCTGCCTACCGCGGCCAGGAACTGGCTCAGCGCGAAATCCATCGGCCGGTCCAGGCTGGTGCGGTGCTGGTCGAGGAAGGCGGCGCTGCCGAGCAGGAGGATCGAGGCCAGCAGCTGCGGGATCAGCGCCTTCGGACCGAAGGTCAGGGCGCCGGCGGCGATGCCCACCAGCACGCCCAGCAGGATCACCGCGAACAGCGGCGCCATCTGGTCGGGCCCCATGCCCAGGGTGCGCATCATCGTGACCATGCCGTAGGACTGCTCGTTGGTCAGGAAGCGGATCAGGAATGCGCCGGCGATGAACCGCAGCATGGTGGGGCCCATCAGCCAGCGGATCTGCAGCAGCGGGTTGCGGCGGTGGTGCTCGATCAGGAAGGCGGCGAGGATCAGCAGCGTGGCGGCGGCCAGCAGGCCCCCCAGCCAGGGGGTGTCGAACCACCAGTGCAGGTAGCCCTGGCTGAGCACGATGACCAGCATCGCCAGCGCCGGCGCGAGCAGCGCGAAGGTGACGAAGTCCAGCGGTTCGAACACCTTGACCTGGATTCCCGGCGGCAGCTTGAGGATGACCACCGCGGCGAACGCGCACAGCGCCAGGCCGGCCTCGAACAGGTAGAGGTTGTGCCATTCACCATGGTCGAGCAGGCCGGGCGAGACCAGCCATGCCAACGGGACGGCCAGCTGCGACAGGCCCATGCCGACCACCAGCAGGTTGCCCACGTACTTCCGGGGCAGGGCCTGCAGCATGTACAGCGTGCCCAGCGTGGTGCAGGCGGCGGCGGCGAAACCGCTGGCCGCACGCACCAGCAGGGTGGTCGCCAGCCCGCCCACGGCGAGGTGCAGCATGGCCAGTGCGGCATATACACCGAGGCCGAGTTCGGCGAACAGGCGGATGCCGTATTCCTGGCGGAACTTGAACACCAGCAGGTTGGCGGTGACGTTGACCATCATGTAGGCGGCGACCAGCCAGTTGGCCTCGCTGGGCTGCAGGCCCATCTGCCCCTGGATCCAGGGCAGGTTGGCGCTGATCAGCGCGTTGCCGAGCCCGCCGGTGACCGCCACCAGCACCGCCACCGCCGCATAGGCGGCCCGCCGGTGCGGGGGGTGCCAGGGCATCGAGGCGGAGCCGGGCAGGGCGGGCTTCTCGTGCTCCTCCCAGTCGGGAATGGGCTTGAGCGGTTTCATGCGCCGGCTCCGGTGGCGGCCAGCCCCGGGCGCAGCAGGTCCAGGGCGCGCGCGGCCAGCCGGGCGCGGTCGGCGCGGGTCCGGCCGCGCAGCGCGGCGCCCAGCATGCTGGAGATCAGCGAAAGGTCGGACAGCTCCAGGTCGGCGCGGCACAGGCCGGTGGCGCGGGCGCGTGCCAGGGCCGGCGCCATCAGCGCCAGCACCCGTTCGCGGGCGGCGCGGATCGGCGGGTCGTTCTGGTCCACGGCGCGCCAATAGTCGGCCAGGGCCGGCGAACGCACGATGCGCCGGGCCATGCCGGCGAGCAGTTCGAACAGTGCGTCGTCACGCTCCCCCAGTTCGGCGGCATGGGCCTGGATCTTCTCGACCGTGCGCTGGAGCATCGCCTCGATCAGCGCCGCGCGGTCGGGGAAGTTGCGGTACAGGGTGGCGCGGCCAACGCCGGCGCGCGCCACCACCAGCTCCAGCGGAGCGGTGATGCCGTGTTCGCCGAACACGGCGTCGGCCGCGTCCAGCAACTGGGCGCGCCGCGCGGCGGCATCGGAACGGATCGAGGTCATGCGACGATGATCCGGACAGAAGTGTCCGCTTTCAATGGGCGTGTTGTGAAGCCCGGTGTGGGCACGGGCGTCCGTTCAGGGAGGCGGCTGGCCGCAGGGGGCGTCCCATGGGGGCGCCCGGACGACACAAGGGGCCTTGCGGCCCCTTGTGTGGTACTGCAGGCCGCGCGGTGGCGGTCAGAACCAGGCGCGGATGCCGAACGCGATGCCGCGGCCGGGCAGCGGCGAGTAGTCGCGCAGCAGCGAGGTGTGCGGGCGCACTTCGCGGTTGCTCAGGTTGCTGCCGTCCAGGAACACCTCGTAGCTGCTGTCGCCGCTCCGATCCCAGCGGTACGCCAGGTGCGCATCGACCAGGGTGTAGCCATCGCTGGGCGCTTCGTTCTGCGCGACATCCTTTTGGCTGCCATAGCGGATCGCGCCGACCGACGCGCGCCAGCCGCCGAGTGCCCAGCGCAGGTCCGCGCCGACACGCCCCGGGGTGATCCGCGGCAGGTAGCCGCCATTGGCCATGTCCACGGTGTAGTAGTGGCTGTGGTCGCCGTGCGGCACCGCGATGTCCTTGCGACGGCTGCCGCTGCCATCCAGCTCGGCCTTGACGTAGTCGCCGAACAGGCGCAGGTCCCAGTCGCCGCTGTCGCCCTGGGCCAGGTGCAGCATGGCTTCGGCCTCGGCCCCCTTGAAGGTCGCGTTGTGCTGGGTCCAGACCCGCACCGGCAGGCCGTGTTCGACCACCCCGGAATCGGCAAGGTAGATGAAGTCCTTGAACTTGGTCTGGTAGACCGAGGCCGAGACGTCGACGCGGTCGCTGTGCGCGTGCAGCCCCAGCTCCATGCGCTGGCCGCGTTCGGTCTTCATGTTCGCGTCGCCGATTTCCAGCGAACGGGTGGCGATGTGCGCACCGGCCGCGTACAGCTCCTCGTTGGTGGGCGCGCGCTCGGAGGTGTCCACGCCGAAGCGCAGGTCGAACGCGTCGCTGAGCGTCCAGATGCCGGCGGCGGAGAGGTTGGTGGCGCCGAAATCACGGTTGCGCTGGCCATCGACCGGGCTGAGCTTGATGCGGTCGTGGCGGCCACCGAGTTCCAGCTTGAGCGGGCCGAACTGCTTTTCCTGCAGCACGAACAGGCCCAGGGTATCGGTGCTGGTATCGGGCACGAAGGCTTCCTCGCCCCGGGCACCGAAATCGCTGCTGCCGAACTGCAGGCCGAATGCGCCGCTCCAGCCGGCGAGCGGGCGCTGCACCGCCTCGATGCGTCCTTCCACGCCCTTGTTGGTGAAGCGCGTGGCCGGCACGCCGGCTTCCAGCTCGGTGTGCTCGTAGTCGGTCCATGCCGCACGGGCGGAGAGGCTCTCCAGGAACGGCAGGGGGTCGTACAGGCCGCCCTTCAGTTCGAAGCGGTTCTGCACCATGTCGATGCGCACCGAGTGGTCGTCGTGGTCGCCATGGTCGTGGTCATGCCCATGGTCATGGTCATGGTCATGTCCGTGATCATGATCGTGGTCGCCCTCGGGATGGACATGGGCACCGTTGGGAATGCCGTAGTTGCTGCGGTAGGTGCCCAGGGAGGCGCCCAGGAAGCCCGAGTCGCCCAGCCAGGTCACGCCCACGCCGCCGGCACGGGTGCGCGTCGAGCTGTTTTCCAGGCGTCCGCGCCGGCCCAGTTCACCGCTGTGGTCGTCGGGATCGTCATGGCCGTGGTCATGGTCGTGCTCCAGGGCCGCCGGATCGATCGCATAGCCGGGGATGTGGTAGTCGTCGCCGTTGCGCACCAGGCCGTCGACGTGCAGCACCAGGTTGCCGCCGCTGACACCGTCGAGCCGGAACATGCCGCTGCGTTCGTTGTTGACGCTGTTGCCCCGCAGTTCGGCGCGGCCGCTGAGCGGCCGGTCGGGGACGTCGCTGGCGATGCGGCCATCGACCACGTTGACCGCGCCGCCGATGGCGCCGCTGCCGAACAGCAGGGTGGCCGGGCCCTTGAGGACCTCGATCTGGTCGGCCAGGAACGGTTCGATGCTGGTGGCGTGGTCGGCACTGACGGTGGACGCGTCCATGTTGCCGATGCCGTTGGCGACCACCGCCACCCGCGGACCTTCCTGGCCGCGGATGACGGGGCGGCCTACACCGGGGCCGAAGTAGGTGGTCTGCACGCCGGGCATCCGCGAGATGGTCTCGCCGAGGGTGGCGCCCTTCTGGGCGTCCAGCTCCTCGCCGGCCAGCACCGCGACCGGGTGGGCCAGCGATTCGGCATCGCGCTGCAACGGCGAGGCGGTGACCTTGACCGTGGACAGCTCGGTCATGTGGTGGCTCTGTCGACCGGGCTCGTCCGCCGCCTGCGCGGTGGAAAGCACGGTGACGAGGGCGGCCGCCAATGCGTGGCGGACGAGACGCGGAGTGCTGCGATGGGGCTTGGATGGGGTCATAGTAGGTGGTGTTACTTTGTATCAGTGAAGGGGCGAGGGACGATGCGGCGCGGGGACCGGACAGCAGGTGATTGCCGGAATGATTATGTTATATTATTCCATAACACCCGATGCCCCTGCTGGAAGTCATGCCTCCCACGCCCTCCCGACAGTTCCTTGACCGCTTCGGCGCTTTCGGCTCGCTGCTCTGTGCCGTGCACTGCGCGGCGTTGCCGGCCTTGCTGGTACTCCTGCCCTCGCTGGGGCTGTCCTTCTGGCTGAGCCATGACGTCGAGCAGGTGGTGGTGGTGTTCGTGACCGTGCTGGGCTTGTTCAGCCTGTTGTGGGGGTACCGCCGGCACCGCGCGCTGCATGCGCTGGCGCTGCTGCTTCCGGGGCTGGTGCTGCTGTGGACCGGGCTGCACGGGGGGCTGGAGCACGAACAGATGCCGCACGCCGTGGTGATGACCCTGGGCGGCCTCCTGGTGGGGGTGGCGCATCTGGCGAACCTGCGGCTCAACCGCCTGCACGTTCACGATGCCAGCTGCGCGCATTGAAGAGCGCATGCTAGGCTCTGGCGACATGCCGGCGGACCGCCGAGGCGGCCCGCGGCACCCGTGTCCGCACGGGGCAATCTGAATTCACAGCAAGGAGTTGACGACATGGGTAAAGGTGACCGCAAGACCGCCAAGGGCAAGCGCTACAACGCCAGCTATGGCAATGCGCGCCCGCATTCGGTGAGCAGGGCGGCCGTGGGCGCCGCGGCGCCGGTCGCCAGGAAGACCGTTGCCAAGGCGCCGGCCAAGAAGGCCGTCGCCAAGAAGACGGTGGCCAAGGCGGGGTGATCCTGCCGGGCTCCCACGAAAAAGCGGCGCTTGCGCCGCTTTTTTGTTGCCCGCGTTCCGGGCAGGCGCGCGTGGGCGCGCCGTCCGGGACATGGGTGGACGGGGTCAGTCGCGGCTGCGCAGCGCCTGCAGCAGTGTCTGCGGGTTGCCGTCGTTGGGCGCGGCGGTGATGCCGGTCAGCCGTGCCAGCAACGGGTAGAGGTCGACGTTGTCGAAGGTGGGCAGTACCTGGCCGCGGTTGAACGAAGGGCCGCGGGCGACGAAGGCCGCCTGCATCGAGGGCAGCGCCGGGTCGTAACCGTGCGAGCCGCGGTCGGCCGCCGGGCGCTGGGCGATCACCGCGCGGGGCAGTGCGTCCCAGCCCTCGTGCATCTGGCAGACGATGGCGGGAACGCGCGGGTGGCGGCCGTACTGCCAGCGTGCGGGCAGCTCGCCCTTGCGCCAGCAGTCGTAGTGCGCATGCGCACCCAGCAGGGCGTGCTCCGCTTCCGCCTCGCGGCCGGGGAGCGGGGCGAAACCGACCGACTGGCCGGCCGAGACCAGCCGCGCAAGGTCCGTCGCGACCATGTCCTCGGTGGCGACCACCTGCCCGGCCGGGACGCTGGCCATGCCGTGGTCGGAGACGATGATGATGTTGGTGTGTTCGAGCAGGCCCGAGCGGGCCATGCCGTCCAGCAACTGGCCGATCGCGGTATCGACCTCGCGCAGGGCCGCGGCGTACTCGGGCGATGCCGGGCCGTAGTAGTGCCCGGCCTTGTCCACGTGCTCCATGTAGGCGGCGACCAGGCGTGGCTTGCGGCCGTCGGGAGCGCCCTGCAGCCAGGACAGCACCAGCTGCAGGCGTTCGCTGAGCGACACCGTCTCGTCGTAGGGATGCCACTGGCTGGCCTGTCGGCCCTGGATCACGGCTTCGCTGCCCGGCCACGACCAGGTCGCGCTCCGGTAGCCGGCCTTTTCCACGCCGACCCAGATCGGCTCCCCGCTCCACCAGCCCGGGTCGCGCACCGCATCGCGGTCGCTGAGCCGGAAGTCGCCCAGGTCGGCATCGCTCATGCTGTTGTGGACGATGCCGTGGTGGTCCGGGCGCAGGCCGGTGACCAGGGTGTAGTGGTTGGGAAAGGTCAGCGAGGGATAGGACGGGGTCATGCCGACCGCCCGCACGCCTTCGCGCGCAAGGCGGGCGAGGTGGGGGCTGTGGCCGCGGTCGACCATGTCCGCGCGCAGCCCGTCGATGGACAGCAGCAGGACGGTCGGGGGCTCGGCGGTGGGCGGTGGCGCGGTGCCGGTCGAAGCGCAGGCGGCGAGCAGGGCGGCGCCGGCCAGCGCGAGGAGGGTACGGAACGGAATCATCGGGCAATGATAGTCCTGCCCCGATGACAGCTGGCGGACAGCGTGGCGGGGGCGGGACGGATCCGGCCACCGGCCCGGTGGCAACGGGCCGCTGTGGTTCAGCCGAACAGCGTCGGTGCGGCGGGCAGCGCGCCCTCCAGCCGCAGCAGCGCGGCCTTGGTCGGCAGGCCGCCGCCGAAGCCGGTCAGCGAGCCGTCGTTGCCGATCACCCGGTGGCAGGGCAGCACGATCGGCAGCGGATTGCGGCCATTGGCGGCGCCCACCGCACGGGTGGCACTGGGCCGGCCGATGCGCTGCGCCAGCTGCCGGTAACTCCAGGTGCCGCCGAACGGGATGTCCGCCAGCGCATGCCAGACCTGCAGCTGGAAGGCGGTGCCGACCGGCGCCAGCGCCAGGTCGAAGCCGCGGCGCTGGCCATGCAGGTACTCCAGCAGCTGCCGGCGCGGTTCGGCGACCGCGTCCGGGTCGTGCCGCCAGCGCTCGCGCCCCTTGGCATCGTGGCGGTTCTCGGCGAACAGGATGTGCCGCAGGCCGGCAGCGTCGGCGGCGACGGTGAGCAGGCCGATGGGGGTATCGAAACGGTCGTAGAAGAGAGGAGTCATCAGGTGCTCTCCGTGGGAGGGGGGCACGCCGCGGTGCGGGATGCGGCGAGGGCGGCGCTTGAATGCCAGAGGTGCAGGACGGCATAGGCCCGCCAAGGGCGCCAGGGCTGCGAGCGGGTCTCGGTGGCGCGTTCGCTCAGCCGCCGCCCGTCGGCGCCGGCCAGGGCCTGCTGCAGGATCAGGTCGCCGGCGGGGAAGGCGTCGGGCTGGCCGAGTGCGCGCAGTGCCATGTAGTGCGCGGTCCACGGGCCGATGCCGGGCAGTGCGGTGGCCTGCGCGACGAACTGGGCGAGCGTCTGCGCACGGCTGAACTGCAACCGCCCTTCGGCGCAGGCCCGTGCCACCGCCCTCAGGGTCGCGGCACGGGTGCGCGGCAGGCCGATCTGCTCCAGGGGAGCGTCGGCCAGCGCCGCCGGTGCGGGGAATTGCCGGTCCAGGCCTTCGGGCATGCCGGGCAGGACTGTTCCGAAGCGCTCGACCAGCCGCCGTGCCAGGGTGGTGGCCGCGGCCACGCTGACCTGCTGGCCGAGCACCGCGCGCGCGGCGACCTCGAAGCCGTCCCAGCCGCCGGGGACGCGCAGTCCCGGGCGCTGCGCGATGCTCCGGGCCAGCAGCGGCTCGTGCACCAGGCTGGCGTGGACGGCCGCAAGGTCGGCATCCAGGTCGAACACGCGCCGTACCTTCGCCACGATCGCCGGGATCGTGCATGCATCGGTGGTGCCCAGTTGCAGGCGCAGCTCGGGCCGTTTCGGATCGGCGGTGACGCGGATCAGGCTGGCGCGGCCGTCGGCGACGGTCACCCGCTGGTAGCTGTCCGCGTCGATGTGCTCGATGCCGGGAATCATGCGCTTGCGCAGGAAGCCGAGCATGGCCGGGAAGTCCAGGGGTGGGCGGTAGGCCAGCCGCAGCACCGGTTCGCCGCCGGCCACGGCGCCGTGGCGCCTGCGCAGCGCGCTCGGCGGCATCCCGCAGCCGGCCAGGAAGGCGGCGTTGAAGCGGCGCAGGCTGTTGAAGCCCGCGGCCAGCGCCACCTCGGTGACCGGCAGCCGGGTTTCGGTCAGCAGCTGCTTGGCCAGCAGCAGGCGGCGGGTGGCATGCAACTGCGCCGGGGTCGCTCCCAGCCGCGCCACGAACAGCCGCTGCAGCTGGCGCGCGCTGAGGCCCATCGCCTCGGCCAGGGCGCTCGCCGGCCGCTCCTGGAGGATGCCCTCGTCCAGCAGCGCCAGGGCACGGTGCAGGGTCTGGTCCTGGAGCAGGTTCGCGTCGTCCGGCGACAGCTCGGGCCGGCAGCGCAGGCAGGGCCGGTAGCCGGCGGCGGCGGCGGCGGCGGCCGTGGGGTAGTAGCGGACGTTGTCGCGGCGTGGAACCGGGGCCGGGCACACCGGCCGGCAGTAGATGCCGGTGCTGCGCACCGCGGTGAAGAACAGCCCGTCGAAGCGCGCATCGCGGGCCAGGCGCGCCTGTTCGCAGTGGTCGTGGCTGGGCATGGCGAGCGGTTGCATGGCCCCAGTCTAGGGCCGGCCGCAGGTCCGCACTGGCCATTTCCGGACAGCAATGCCGGTGGCCGGCGGCCAGTTCAGGGGCGGTTGCGGTGCAGGGGGCATTGCGCACTAGACTGTCGATTCCCTGGCGCCGCCCGGCGCCGCCCCACGGATCCGGTCGTTGTCCATGTTGCGCAGATTCTGGTGGTCGCCTCTGCTGTGTATCGGGTTGTCGGCCTGCCATCCCACGGATCCGGGCAGGACGCCCGCGGCGGCCGACCCGGCTGCCGCGCTGGCCGCCGACGGCGATCACATGGTGTCGATCAATGCGGCCGATGCGCCGCCGGCGCCGGCCGCCGTGAAGCCGGCGCGCGACGCGCCGTGGCCCGAGGTGGTGCTTGAGAACGGCAAGGTCTGGGTCAGCTGCGACGCCGACTACACCGGCGATGCCGGCGACGGTCCGCTGTTGGAGGCACTGGACCGGGAAACCCTCGATGCCGCCCTGGAGCCCTGCCGCGAGCGCGGCTTGGTGCGGGTGCGCTACGCGGGCAAGATCAACCCGTCCTTCGCCACCCTGGTGACGCGCCTGGCGGTGGTGGCCGACGCGATGAAGATCGGCAAGCGCATCCTCGACCTGGATTCCAGCGGCGGCCAGGTCGAGGCGGCGATCGTCGCCGGCGACAGCATCGGCGACGCCGGCTGGACCATCTGGGTGCGCGAAGGCTCGATCTGCCACAGCGCCTGCGTGTTCGTCCTGGCGGCCGGCGACAACCGCCTGATCTCCGGCAAGGTCGGCATCCACCGGATGATGCGCATCAGCTCCACGGCCACCTCGCGTGCCGAGCTGAACCGCGAGCTGCAGGAGGTCTACGGCAACGTCAAGGACTATCTGCAGCGCAACGGCGTGGCAGTGGGCGTGGCCGACCTGATGATGACCGTGCCCAACCGCAGCCTGCGGCTGCTGGGCAGCGAGGAGCTGAAGCAGTACGGCCTGGACGGCACCAACGCGGTCCAGGACGACCTGGAACGCATCAAGCAGATGCGCAAGTGCGGCGACGACTTCGTGCGCCGCAAGGATGCGTTCCTGATCGCCTTCGACCGGCAGTGCAAGCTCGAGGGCAGCGACCTGGAAACGGTCACCACCTGTGGCCAGGCGCTCAAGGAACACTTCGGATTTCCCGACGAGACCTGCCCGGACGAGAGTCCGCTGTCGGAGATCGATACCGCGCTGCTGGCCATGCCGGCCGAGCCGCTGCCGGCCCTGGCGCCGGCGGAGGTCGCCGGCGAGCAGCAGCGCAATGGATCGTGAGCGGCCGCATGCGCCGCCCATGATCCGGATCAAGGGCCGCGCCGTTCCCGGCGCGTAGGCTGTGGCGACACTGTAAGCGGAGGCGGACGATGCGCGTGTTCGATGTACTGGTGGTCGGGGCCGGCCCGGTCGGGCTGTGCCTGGCCCGTGGTCTGGCCGATACCGGGCTGGCGGTGGCGCTGGTCGAACTGCAGCCGGCGGCGGCGCTGGCCGGGCCGGCGTTCGACGGCCGCGAGATCGCCCTGACCCACGCCTCGCGGCAGATCCTGCAGGCGCAGGGGCTCTGGGCGCGCATCGATCCGGCGCAGGTCTCGCCGCTGCGCAGCGCCAGGGTGATGAATGGCGCGTCGCCGTTCGCACTGGGCTTCAGCGCCGGTGCCGAGAACGTCGAGGAGCTGGGCTGGCTGGTTCCCAACCATCTGATCCGGCGCGCCGCCTGGGAGGCGGTGCAGGGGCAGTCCGGCCTGGCGCTGTTCGACGGCGCCCGGGTGACGGCGATCGAAGGGGGCGGTGCGTCCAACACCGTGGTGCTGGACGACGGCCGCCGCCTGTCGGCACGGCTGGTGGTGGCCGCCGACAGCCGGTTCTCGGCGACCCGGCGGATGATGGGCATCGGCGCGCAGATGCGCGACTTCGGCAAGTCGATGCTGGTATGCCGGATGCGGCACGAACGGCCGCACCACCATGCGGCCTGGGAGTGGTTCGGCTACGGCCGCACCCAGGCGATGCTGCCGTTGCCGGGCGACCACTGCTCGGCGGTGATCACCCTGCCGCCGCAGGGCATCCAGGCATTGATGGCGATGGACGATGCGGACTTCGGCGAGGCGGTCACCGGTTTCTTCGAGCAGCGCCTGGGACGGATGCAGCCGGTAGGCAGCCGGCATGTCTATCCGCTGGTCGGGGTCTATGCGCACCGCTTCGCCGGGCCGCGCTATGCGCTGGCCGGCGATGCCGCGGTGGGCATGCACCCGGTGACCGCGCACGGGTTCAACTTCGGCCTGCAGAGCCAGCAGCGGTTGGTGAAGGAAATCGCCACCGCCGCCGCGCGCGGCGGCGACATCGGCGCCGCCGGTGTGCTGGCCCGCTACGAGCGCGGGCATCGGCTGGCGACACGGCCGCTCTACGAAGCGACCAACGCGGTGGCCACGCTGTACAACGACAACCGCTTGCCGGCACGGGTGCTGCGCAACGCCGCCCTGCGGGTGGCGCACGGCGTGACGCCCTTCAGGAAGATGATCGCCGCGCACCTGACGCAACGGCCGGCAACCTGAGGTACCAGGGATGCTGCTCCCGCAGGGGCCTGCGCGCCGAGGTCGCTGACGTCCACGGGCCCCTGGATGGGCCGCCGCCGCATGGGGCTTTCAGGAAGGGCGCTGCGATGCAACCGGCGCACCGGCCGGCAGCCTGAGGGGAAAGGCGGGGCTGGTGCCGCAGGGACGCTGTGTCGGTGCCTGCGGCCGCGCAGTCCCGGTGCCGGTGGAGGTTGCTCCGGCCTGCGCCGTTCCCGGCGTCAACGTACCCGGATGCGCACGTCGCCCAGCTGCACCTGCTGGCCGGCGCGGATCTTGCAGGCCTTGCGCAGTTCGATCTCGCCATCGACGCTCACCAGGCCGTCGCCGATGATCGTCTTGGCCTCGCCGCCGCTGGACACCAGGTCGGTCAGCTTGAGCAGCTGCTTCAGTTCGACGTACTCGCGGTCCAGTTCGAAATCGAGGGTCTGCATGGGGGTGCCGGCAAGGAAAGGGGGCGATTATCGCTCGTCGCGGCTAGTCCTGCTCGAACCGGCGCAGCTCCTCGATCATCCTCTGGGCCTGGCGCAGGCTGTAGCCGCCGACCAGATCCTCGGCACGCCGCGCCAGCCCCGGCCGTGGCGAGGTCCGCGCCCGGCGATACAGCGCCGCGGTACCCAGCCAGCCGAGCAGCCCGGTTGCCAGGCTGGCCCCGAACCAGGGCGCCATGGCCGGCGAAGCGGGCACGCCGGCGATGCCGGCCAGCGCGACCGCCAGCACCGCCCACATCACCCACCACGGCCAGCCGGCGAGCATGCCGTTGAGCGCCTGGAACCGGCGCAGGCGGCCCAGCCGGTGCTCGACCTCCAGCACCGGGCAGGGTGTCGAGCGGGTCGCCGGGCGCGGCCTGGAGCGTCGGCGTCCAGGCCCGTCCACGCAGCTGCGAGATCGCCACGTTCAGCGCGATCCGGTACATCCAGGTGGAAAAGGGCCGTGCCGGGTCGTAGCCAGGCCACGCCCGCCACAGTTGGGCGGCGATCTCCTGGGCGAGGTCTTCGCGGTCCTCGCGCTGGCGCGCATAGCTGCCGGCCACCTTGAGCAGGATGCCGCGGTGGCGCTGCAGCAGCTCGGTGAAGCGGGCCGGGGGCTCGGAAGGCGACGGGGGCAGGGCCGTGGACGCTCGCAAGAGGGACGATGCCGGGTGATTCGCTGGCCGCCGCCGGATATCACAGCTGAACGGCGCCATGGGGAGATTTCGACAGCGGCCGGCACAAGGCGCACAATACGCCCCATTTTCCCGCCCGCGGCGTTCGCCGCGGTGCCCCCGGAGTCCCCATGTCCCAAGAATCCCCCGCGCCGCTGCTGTTCGCAGACCTCGGCCTGTCCGAGGCTGTGATGAGCGCCGTGGCCACCATCGGCTACGAGACCCCGTCGCCCATCCAGGCCGCCACCATCCCGGCGATGCTGGAAGGCCGCGACGTGCTCGGCCAGGCGCAGACCGGCACCGGCAAGACCGGCGCCTTCGCGCTGCCGGTGCTGTCCAACATCGACCTGTCCGCCGGCAAGCCGCAGGTGCTGGTGCTGGCACCGACCCGCGAGCTGGCGATCCAGGTCGCCGAAGCTTTCCAGAGCTATTCGGTGGCCATGCCGGGTTTCCGCGTGCTGCCGGTATACGGCGGCCAGCCCTACGGCCAGCAGCTGTCGGCGCTGCGCCGCGGCGTGCATGTGGTGGTCGGTACCCCCGGCCGCGTCATCGACCACCTGGACCGCGGCACCCTGGACCTGTCCGAGCTGAAGACGCTGGTGCTGGACGAGGCCGACGAGATGCTGCGCATGGGCTTCATCGACGATGTCGAGGCGGTGCTCAAGAAGCTGCCGGAGAGCCGCCAGGTGGCGCTGTTCTCGGCGACCATGCCGGTGCAGATCCGCCGCATCGCGCAGACCTACCTGCGCGATCCGGTGGAAGTGACCATCGCCGCCAAGACCACCACCAGCGCCAACATCCGCCAGCGCTACTGGTGGGTGAGCGGCATGCACAAGCTCGATGCGCTGACCCGGATCCTGGAGGTCGAGACGTTCGACGCGATGATCGTCTTCGCGCGCACCAAGGCCGCCACCGAGGAACTGGCCGAGAAGCTGCAGGCGCGCGGCCTGGCCGCGGCCGCCATCAACGGTGACATGCAGCAGGCGCAGCGCGAGCGCACCATCGGCCAGCTCAAGGAAGGCAAGCTCGACATCCTGGTCGCCACCGACGTGGCCGCACGCGGCCTGGACGTGGAGCGCATCAGCCACGTGCTGAACTACGACATCCCCTACGACACCGAAAGCTATGTGCACCGCATCGGCCGTACCGGCCGGGCCGGACGCAGCGGCGAGGCGATCCTGTTCGTCACCCCGCGCGAGAAGGGCATGCTGCGGCAGATCGAGCGTGCCACCCGGCAGCCGATCGAGGAGATGCAGCTGCCCACCGTGGATGCGGTCAACGACCACCGCGTGGCCAAGTTCATGGAGCGCATCAGCCAGACCCTGGCGGGCGGCGATACCGATTTCTACCGCGACCTGGTGCAGCGCTACGAGGGCGAGTACAACGTGCCGGCGGTGGACGTCGCCGCCGCGCTGGCCAAGCTGCTGCAGGGCGATGCCCCGTTCCTGCTGGCCCCGCCGGTGCGCGAACGCCGCGAGCCGCGGACCGAGCGTCCCGAGCGCGGCGCCCGTGACGGCGGGTTCCCGCGCCACCGCGAGGAACGCGGCGAGCGTCCATCGCGCTTCGAGCCGCGCTTCGAGCGCGGCCCCCGCCAGGACGACGAGCGCGGTCCGCGCCCGCCGCGTGGCGAAGGCGAGTACGGCGAGCGCCCGCGCCGCGAGGTGCCGCCGCGCGGTGCGCCGGAGTTCGGCATGGAGACCTACCGCATCGAGGTGGGGCACCAGCACGGGGTGAAGCCGGCCAACATCGTCGGTGCCATCGCCAACGAGGCCGGCCTGGAAAGCCGCTACATCGGCCGCATCGACATCCACGAGGACCATTCGGTGCTCGACCTCCCGGCACAGATGCCGCCGGAGACCCTGCAGCACCTGCAGAAGGTCTGGGTGTCCGGCCAGCAGCTGCGCATGCGCAGGATGGAGGAGGGCGAAGGCCAGGCCGCGGCCCCGTTCAAGCCGCGCTTCGGCAAGGGCCCGAAGCCGGCCGGCCGTCCCGGTGGTCCGCGTTCCGGTCCCGGCGGACGCCGGGGCGGCTTCCGGCCCCGCGGCCCGCGCGACGCCTGACCCGCGTCCCGGCCCGCCGGCGGGCGGTGGCGACGCGCCGGCCGCTCGCGGCAGCGGGGAGACCCGCATGCGATAATCGCGGCCGCACGGGGGGAGTGCGCAGGGGGAGGACATGGCGATCGCGATCGCAGGCCGCTGGTGGACAGGGCGGGGCTGGCCCGTGGCGTTGTTCCTGCTGCTGGTTGTCCCGCCGCCGGCCGCCGCGCAGCCGCCGCAGCTCGGCCACGACTATCTCCTGGTCGGTGCGCCCACCGATGCCCAGACTCCGGTCCGCGCCTGCCCGCCCGAGGCGCTGGCGCGCCTGGACGAAAGTCTTCTGATCGCCGCCCCGGCCGGGGGCTGGTCGGGTGCGCCGCAGGCGGTGGACGTGTTCAACGTCTTCGCCGGTGAGGTGATGATCGCCCATGGCGACCGCCGGATCTGCGGCAACATGCAGGATGCGCGCACCCGCGATTCGCGCTTCCGCGCCGGCATCGGCATGGTGATGGTGCCCAGGCCGGGCGACCTGGAGCCGATCCGGGTCGCCTGGGAAACGCCGCTCAAGGCGCGCTGGATTCCCACGCTGCGGCTGGGCGCGCCCAGTCCGGTGCAGCAGATGGACACGATGCGGCTGCTGGTGCGCACCGCCTGCATCGCCATCGCCATCGCCCTGGCGTTGTCGGCCCTGATGGGCTTTTTCACCACCCGCGACCGCGACTTCCTGGTCTACACGCTGGTCACCGCGCTGCTGGTGGTCTGGCAGTCGGTGCTCAGTGGCCTGAGCGGCTATCCCGAACCGTGGCTGCCGGTCGGCGGCTTCGCGCCCTGGTGGCTGGTGTCGGCGTCGGCGCTGAGCATCGCGGCCATGGGCTGGGTGCTGTGGCGATTGTGCGGCGGGCTGCAGAGCTGGCCGCGGTCACGGCCCTGGGTGCGCGGGTTCGCGCAGCTGCTGCTGGTGCTGGCGCTGGTGACGCCGCTGCTGCCGTGGGCCGCGCTGGTCTGGGTGGCCGCGCGGCTGGACCAGGCGTTCACCCTGGTCTGCGTGCTGGCGCTGGGCGCGGGCATCGCCGCGCTGCGCCGTGGCGACTACCGCGCGGTGGAGGGCATCGCCGCGGTGCTGCCGCTGCTGCTGATGGCCCTGGCGGACATCGCCGGCCGCCCCGAGCTGCTGCGGTTCCGGGTCGAGGCGATACAGCTGTCGGTGACCTGGTTCCTGATGATGTACGCCTACGGGCTCAACCGCCGGCTCGGCCACCTGCGCCGGCAGCGCGACGAGATGCGCCAGCTGGCCGACACCGACGCGCTGACCGGGCTGCCCAACCGGCGTGCGGGCCTGCGCCGGCTCGAACGCCACATGCACCGTGCGCGCAAGCGTGGGCTGCCGCTGTCGATCGGGTTCCTGGACATCGACCTGTTCAAGCAGATCAACGACCGTTTCGGCCACGAAGCCGGCGATGCGGTGCTGGTATCGGTCGCCAACATGCTGGTCGCCGCGGTGGGCGAGCGCGAGGATGTGATCCGCATGGGCGGCGAGGAGTTCCTGGTGCTGCTGCCCGGGGCGCGGGCCTACCTCGCGCTGACGCGGCTGGAGCACCTGCGCGCGAAGATCGCGCGGCAGGCCTCGGCGCTGTGCCCGGACGGCCTGGCGATCACCGTCAGCATCGGCCTGGCGGAGATGCGCGCGCAGGACGAGGACGTGGCCGCGCTGCTGCGCCGGGCCGACAACGCCATGTACCGGGCCAAGCGCGGCGGCCGCGACCGGGTGGTCGATGCGGACAGCGCGGCACCGGTGCTGTCCGGTGCCCTGCGCGATGGCGGATAATCCGCCGATGACGACCCGACTCAACAAGCACATCGCCGACACCGGCTTCTGTTCCCGCCGCGAGGCCGACCGCCTGCTGGCCGCGCGCCGGGTGACCGTCAACGGCCTGGTCGCTGGCACCGGCGCGGTGGTCGGCGAAGACGACGAGGTCCGCGTGGACGGCCAGCCGCTGCGCGCGCGTGTGGTGCAGAAGAGCACCGGACGGCGGCACGTGTACATCGCGTTGAACAAGCCGGTGGGCATCACCTGCACCACCGAAAGCGCGGTCAAGGGCAACATCGTCGACTTCGTCGGCCATGAGCAGCGGATCTTCCCGATCGGGCGCCTGGACAAGGATTCGGAAGGCCTGATCCTGATGACCAGCAACGGCGACATCGTCAACCAGATCCTGCGTGCCGAGAACGGCCACCAGAAGGAGTACCTGGTGGCGGTGAACAAGCCGGTCACCGATGATTTCCTGCGCGGAATGGCGCGCGGGGTGCGCATCCACGACCAGGTGACGCTGCCGTGCCGCACCACCCGGATCGCCAAGTTCGGTTTCCGCATCGTCCTGGAGCAGGGGCTGAACCGGCAGATCCGCCTGATGGCGGCGGCTTTCGGCTACCGCGTCACCCAACTGCGCCGGGTCCGCATCGACAACGTCCGGATCGGTGCGCTCAAGCCCGGCCAGTGGCGCAACCTCAGCGAGCAGGAACTGCGCGGGCTGTTGCCGCAGCAGCACCAGTGGTGAGCGGCGGGCCGCGCCCGGCTCAGGCCTGGCCCAGCCCCGGGCCGGCCATGCCCCCGGGCGCGCGCTGGAAACGGTTGAGCAGCGGATGCAGGAACACCGCGCCCAGGATGATCGCCACGCCAAGGTAGAACTGCGGGGTGAGCTCGTGCTGTTCGCCCAGGAACAGCATCGCCAGCACGATGGCGTAGACCGGCTCCAGGTTGGTCACCAGCTGGGTGGTGTAGGCGCTGAGGTGGCGCAGGGCCACCAGCGCCAGTGCGAACGGCAACAGGGTGCACAGCCCCGACAGGGCCAGCAGCAGCAGGCCGTCGCGCAGGCCGGGCAGCCCCCAGGGCGTGCCGGCCAGCGCCGGCAGCAGCAGCGGCAGGGCCGGCGCCAGCAGGGTCAGGGTCAGGGTGCCGGCGCCCAGTTCCAGCGCGGTGACGGTCAGCGGGTCGGCATGGCTGACCAGGCGCTTGTTGAACGACCCGAACAAGGCCACCAGGAAGGCCGACAGGGCGCCGACCGCCACCCCCAGGCGCATGCCGCCGGGTACGCCGCCGACCACCAGGGCCACGCCCGGCAGGACCGCCAGGCCCAGCGCCAGCTCGCGGGGCCGGAAGGGGCGCTGGGCGATCCAGGGCTCGACGATGGCGGTGAACACCGGGGCCAGCGCGATGCAGGTCGCCGCGACCGAGGCGTTGGCCAGCTTCACCGCGCCATAGAACGTGAGCCAGTGCAGCGCCACCAGCGCGCCGATGCCGGCATAGCCCAGCGCCAGCCGTGGCGTCAGTGCCGACAACCCGCGCCACACCCGCGGCAGCAGCGCCAGCATCGCCACCACCAGCAGCATGCGCCACCACACCAGCGGCAGTGCGGGCAGGGAGATGAGTTTGCCGAGGATGGCGGTGACGCCCCACAGCAATACGCAGAAATGGACCTGCAGCAGGGCTTTGCGGGTGTCGTCGGTCGGCATCCGGATATTGTCGCCGATGCGCCTGCCGGGTGCCGCCCCCCGGGCTTCAGTTCGGCTGGATCCGTCGCTGCAGGCCGGCCACGTCGCGGGCCGCCTGCGTGCGGTCACGGTGCGCTTGGGGTCTTCGGCCGAGAACACGAGGCCGTGCGGCTTCCGGGTGGCGAAGCAGGTCCCGTCGATCCCGATGCAGGTCAGCGCGTGGCTGTTCCTGCCCGGCCGGATGGAGCGTGTCGCCGCGCCATGGCGCACAGGTCCAGCCAGCGATGTCGAAGTGGACGCCGGCGGTGGTGTCCGGCGTGGCGAACAGCCCGTTCAAGCCGGGCGCCGATGGTGGCGGCGCCGGCGGGCATGCCGCACCGGACGCAGGGCCGGCCATGCCCGGCATGCGCCTGTCGCGGGTACACGCCGGGCGGCACGGTCCATGGTGTCGTTCCGGTGGCGTCGAAGCCGAGGGCGGGCGTGGCCGCGTTACCATCGCGGGAAGGCCGGTGTGCCGGCATCGATCCCGAGGGAGAACGCAGTGAACAAGTGGCTGGGCGGCGGGCTGGTGCTCGCGATGGGGGCGGCGGCGCAGGTCGCCGGCGCACAGGAGACGGCGGTACCGGTGGAGCTGCAGCAGCTCGACGCCACGGTGGAACGGGTACGGCAGCAGTTCGACGTACCCGGCGTGGCGGTGGCGGTGGTCAAGGACGGCAAGGTGCTGCTGGAACGCGGCTGGGGCCTGCGCGAGATCGGCAGGCCGGAGCCGGTGCAGGCCGACACGCTGTTCGCCATCGCCTCCAACACCAAGGCGTTCACCGCCACCTCGCTGAACCTGTTGGCGGAGGAAGGCCGACTGAAGATGGACGACCGGGTGATCGACCACCTGCCGTCGTTCCGCATGTCCGATCCCTACGTCACCGGCGAGATGCGCATCCGCGACCTGCTCTCGCACCGCAGCGGCCTGGGCCTGGGCGCCGGCGATCTGCTGTTCTGGCCGACCACCACCTACAGCAATGCCGAGGTGGTGGCGCGGCTGGCGCAGGTGCCGCTGAAGAACGGCTTCCGCGACCGCTATGCCTACGACAACATCCTCTACGCGGTGGCGCAGCAGGTGATCGAGACGGTGTCGGGACAACCGTTCGCCGACTTCCTGCAGCAGCGCATCTTCGACAGGGTCGGCATGGCCGGCACCCGCTACAACGCCGACCACCTGCAGCCCGGCGACAAGGCGGCCGTCGGCCATGCCAAGTACGACTTCAAGGACCTGCGCCCGGTGGCGCCGCTGACCTGGTCGAACAACGCCGGCGCCGGCGGCATCTATTCCAGCGTGCACGACCTGGCCCGGTGGATGAACGTGCAGCTGTCCGGCGGCCGGCTGGCCGACGGCACGCCGCTGTTCTCGGAGAAGACCCAGCAGCAGATGTGGCAGATGCAGATCCCGCAGGTCGTGGCGCCGCCATCCGTGCCGGCGCTGGCACCGGCGGTGCCCAACTTCGCCGGTTACGGCGAGGGCTGGAGCCTGAGCGACTACCGCGGGCAGAAGCTGGTGTGGCACACCGGCGGCTGGCCGGGGCAGGTGTCGCGGCTGACCCTGGTGCCCGGCCGCAACCTGGGCGTGGTGGTGCTGACCAACCAGGAGTCCGGGGCCGCGTTCAACGCCATCACCCTGAGCGTGCTCGACGCCCTGCTGGAGGCGCCGGCGCACGACTGGGTCGCCGCCTACGCGGCGAGCGTGGCCAAGGCGCAGGACAGCGCCGACGAGGGCTGGCAGAAGCACCTGGCCGCGCGTGCGGCGAAGAGCCGGCCCTCCCTGCCGCTGTCCGGTTATGCCGGCACCTACCGCGATGCGTGGTATGGCGACGTGTCCGTGGAGCAGAAGGGCGGCGCCCTGCGCCTGCGCTTCGGTGCCACCGCCGACCTGGCCGGCACGATGGAGCATTGGCAGCACGACACCTTCATCGTGCGCTGGGACAACCGTTCGCTGAATGCCGACGCCTTCGTCAACTTCAGCCTCGATCCGGACGGCCGGGTGCGCGATGTCCGCCTGCAGGCGGTCTCCTCGCTGACCGATTTCAGCTTCGACTTCCAGGACCTGCTGCTGCGGCCGGTGGCTCCGTAGCCGGCGCCCCGGCGGCGGCGCGCGGGCCGTCGCCGCCGGGTGTCCACGGCGCGTCAAGCATGCCACGGGCCACGATGGGACAATCGCGGTCCGTCCTGTTCTGCGCGGTGTGATGATGTTCCGCTGGTTCGAATCGTTGATACCCGTGTTTCCGCCGGCCGATCCGCGGACGCCGCCGCGCGGCGTCGCCGGCTTCTACCTGCACTACCTGCGCCCGGTGTGGCCGGTGCTGCTGGCCACGCTGCTGGCCGGACTGCTGCTGGCGCTGGTGGAAGTGGCGATGTTCGACTTCCTCGGCCGCATCGTGGACATGGTCGCCGGTCCGCCGGGCCCGGGGTTCTTCCAGCGCCATGCCGACGGGCTGCTGTGGATGCTGGCGATCACCGTGGTGGCGCGGCCGCTGCTGGTGGCGCTGCACAACCTGCTGGTCAACCAGGCCATCGTGCCGGGGCTGAGCAACCGCGCGCGCTGGCTGATGCACAACTACGTGGTGCGGCAGAGCCTGACCTTCTTCCAGAACGACTTCGCCGGCAGCGTCGCCAACCGGGTGATGCAGACCGGCACCTCGCTGCGCGAATCGGCGGTGCAGATGGTGGACTCGCTCTGGTACATCGTGGTCTACACCGGCACCGCGCTGTACCTGTTCGCGCAGGCGGACTGGCGGCTGATGCTGCCGCTGATGCTGTGGCTGCTGGCCTACGCGGCGATCCTCGGCTACTTCGTGCCGCGCGCCAAGCAGCGCGCCTGGATCGCCTCCGAGGCCCGCTCGCGGGCGATGGGGCGGATCGTGGACGGCTATACCAACATCGCCACGCTGAAGCTGTTCGCCCACGCCGGCCGTGAGCAGGCCTATGTCGCCGAGGCGATCGGCGAACTGGCGGTCAAGCACCGCGCGCAGACCCGCATCACCACCGCGATGGACCTGACCATCGCCATCGTCAACGGCTTCCTGATCGCCGGTACCTGCGGCCTGGCGCTGTGGCTGTGGAACGGCGGCCACATCACCGTCGGCGCGATCACCCTGGCCACCGGCCTGGTGATCCGCATCCACAACATGTCCGGCTGGATCATGTGGACCATCAACGGCATCTTCGAGGACATCGGCACGGTGCAGGACGGCATCACCACCATCGCCCAGCCGCTGACCGTCCAGGACCGGCCCGATGCGCTGCCGTTGCAGGTGGCCCATGGCGGCGTGCGTTTCCAGGACATCCACTTCCATTACGGCAAGAAGGGCGGGGTGATCGCCGGCCTGGACCTGGAGGTGCGGCCGGGCGAGAAGATCGGCCTGGTCGGCCCGTCCGGTGCCGGCAAGTCGACCCTGGTCAACGTACTGCTGCGCCTGTACGACCTGGAGAGCGGCCGCATCCTGATCGACGGCCAGGACATCGCCGGCGCCACCCAGGAAAGCCTGCGCCGGCAGATCGGCGTGGTCACCCAGGACACCTCGCTGCTGCACCGTTCGATCCGCGACAACCTGCTGTATGGCCGTCCCGACGCGAGCGAGGCGCAGCTGCATGCGGCCGTGGCCAAGGCGCGCGCCGACGGCTTCATCGGCGACCTGCGCGACAGCGAGGGCCGCAGCGGCTACGACGCCCATGTCGGCGAGCGCGGGGTGAAGCTCTCCGGTGGCCAGCGCCAGCGCATCGCCATCGCCCGCGTGCTGCTCAAGGACGCGCCGATCCTGGTGCTGGACGAAGCCACCTCGGCGCTGGACTCGGAGGTGGAGGCGGCCATCCAGGACAGCCTGGACGAGCTGATGGCCGGCAAGACGGTGATCGCCATCGCGCACCGCCTGTCCACCATCGCGCGCATGGACCGGCTGGTGGTGATGGACCAGGGACGCATCGTCGAGACCGGCACCCATGCCGAACTGATCGCCCGGGGCGGGCTGTATGCCCGGCTGTGGGCGCGCCAGACCGGCGGTTTCGTCGCCGCCGCCACCTGAGCCGGCGGCCGCGGCCTGGCGTTCCTGTCCGGCGGCCGCAGGCGCCGGGATCCGGTGCGTCCCGGTTCCGTCGTTCCTGTCCGGCTTCGCCCCGTGATGGGGCGGCGCACGCGCCGGGCCGCTCCAGGGAGCGCAGTGCGGGAGCGGACGGCGGCCACCGCCGTGGCGCGAAGCCGCGGACGGCGCGCAGGGGGCGGCCGCGTGCCGGCGGAACCGGCTAGGCCAGCCGGGTGCCGAGCGGGACCTCGTGTTCGGGCACGCACAGCGAAACCCGGCCGTCGGCGTCGTGGAAACCGGTGACCAGGCATTCGGACATCAGCGGGCCGATCTGCTTGGGCGGGAAGTTGACCACCGCCACCACCTGCTTGCCGACCAGCGCCTCGGGCGCATACAGGTCGGTGATCTGCGCGCTGGACTTGCGCACGCCGATCTCCGGGCCGAAATCCACGTGCAGGATGTAGGCCGGCTTGCGGGCCTTGGCGAACGGCTCGGCGGCCACCACGCGGCCCACGCGCAGTTCCACCTTGGCGAAGTCGTTCCAGTCGATCGTTTGCACGTGTGCACCTCGGTCATGGGGGCCTCGATCAATAGCCCCGAGGGCCGCGCAGCGTCAATAGCCGGTGCCGGAAACGACGGAGGCCCGGTTGCCCGGGCCCCGCCGTGTTCCATCGGGCGTGTCCGCGCTTACTCGATCGGCTGCTCCAGCATCAGCTGACGGGCGAAGCGCACCGGCGGCGCCCCGTAGGACAGGATCCGGTCGTGGTAGGCCTTCAGGTCGAAACCGTCGCCCAGCGCCTCCTGCGCGGCCTTGCGGGTGTCGAAGTGCTCCTGCGCGCCGACGAAGTAGGTCGGCAGCTGGGCCGAGGTCAGCTGCGCGCGCACCCACTTGCCGGCGGCCTCGCTTTCCTGCTGGAAGGCGTCATGGGTCATCAGCTTCATGGCCTGTTCGCGGCTCCAGCCGTCCACGTGCACGCCCTGGTCGAGGAGGGCGTTGGCGATGGTGCGCAGGTAGAACTTCAGCTGCACCAGGTGGAACAGCGGGTCGTTGTCCAGGTAGCCCTGCTCCTGCATCATCCGCTCGGTGTAGACCGCCCAGCCCTCGGCGAACAGGCCCGAGCGCAGCACCGCGCGCAGGGTCGAGGGGAACTTGCCCGAATGCCAGCCTTCCAGGTAGTGGCCCGGGGTGCCTTCGTGGATCGACAGCAGGTGGATCATGCGGCTGTTGTATTCACGCAGGAACGAATCGACCTGCTGGTCGTTCCAGTCGTCGGGGATCGGCGACACCGCGTAGAAGGTCTTCAGTTCCTTGTCCAGCGGGCCGGGCGAATCGCAGTAGGCCACCGCCACGCCGCGCTGGAACTCGGGCATCAGGATGATGTCCACCGGCGCGTCGGGCAGGGTCACCAGGTCGTGCGCGCGGACGAATTCGGTGGACTGCGCCAGCGAGGCGCGGGCGTCCTCGACCACCTTGTCGCGGGCCGGCTTGTCGGCATAGGCCAGTTCCAGCGCGGCCTCGATGGCGGCCTGCTGCTGGGCGTCGTCCGGCTCGGCCGGCATCGCCGGCGCGTCCGCCCGGTCCTTCAGGACCTCCTGGGCGATGGCGTACATGTCGCGGCGCACGCGGGCCAGTTCGGCGCGCGCGCGCTCGCCGATCTCCGCGCGCGACAGCGAGGAGTTGAGCGAGAAGCCCAGCTTCTGGTCGTATTTTTCCGCGCCGATGCGGAAGTCGCCCTTGGCATTGGGCACCAGGGTCTTGTCCAGCCAGTCCTGCTGCTCGGCGACGGCCGTGTCGAGGGCGGCCAGGGCGGCCTTCAGGCGCGCCTGGCCGTCGGCATCCAGCTCGCCGATGTGCGGGGTGATGAAGGTCTCGACCAGGCTGAGGATGCCCTTGTTCTGCTTGGCCACGGTCTCGGCGTGGACCTTCGGCACGCGCGCCGGATCGAGGTTGGCGCGGGCGGCGGCGAAGATCTGCGGGATCTTCTCGATGCGCGAGGTGGCCGAGCGCAGGCGCTCGGGCAGCGGCGCGAACTCGCGCGCCATCAGGCTGTAGATGGCGCTGCCGGCCAGGCCGTTGTAGACCTGTGGGTCCCATTGCCAGGACTGCAGGGTCTCGCTGCTCCAGATGTCCGACTGCAGCTGGTTGCGCAGGATGGCGGCGTCGACCTGGTTCTCGCGGTCGAGGTGCGCGACGTCGATCTTCTCCAGCTCGGCGAGCAGCGCCTTGTTGGCCTCCAGGCGCTGTTCCCGGCCGGCGGCGCTGAGGTCGTCGAGCTCGCCGTCGTAGCGGTGGTCGCCGATCTGGGTGGCGTCGACCGGGGACAGCTGCATCCAGGTATCCAGGGCCTTCTTCGACAGTTCGGCGAACTGGCCGTCGGCCTGGCTCTGGCCGGCCTGCCCGGCGGCGCTGGACGGAGCGGTGGGGGCGTCGCCGTTCTGGCAGCCGGCCAGGCTGGTGAGGCCGGCGAGCAGGGCGGCGGCGAGCAGGTGCTTGCGCATCGGTATACCTGTTGCTTTTGGAGAAACCCGCAGCATAGGCCAGGGGCCGCGGCCCTGCCCCTGCCATTGGCTTACCATGGCCTCCGGTATCCGCGGAGGACGCACGATGCACTACGAAGGCAGCTGTCATTGCGGGCGCATCGCGTTCACGTTCGCCTCGGAAGGGCCGGTCACCATGGCGGTGTCCTGCAACTGTTCGCTGTGCCGGCGCCGCGGCGCGCTGCTGTGGTTCGGCCCGCGCAGCGGGTTCGAACTGCAGGGTGAGCAGGACGCACTGGCCAGTTACCGCTTCAACAGCGGCCACATCGAGCACCGCCATTGCCGCCATTGCGGGGTGGCCCCGTTCAGCGAGGCGCTGGACCCGGCCACGGGCGAACCGGCGGTGGCCGTCAACCTGCGCTGCGTGCCGGCGCTGGACCTGGACACCCTGGCGATCACCGCCTACGACGGGGCCAGCCGATGAGTCTATGCCTGCGGCGGTTGCCGGGGCTGGCGACGGCGCTGCTGGCGCTGGCGCTGGTGGGCGCCTGTGCGCGGCCCGGCGAAGGAGGCGGCGGCGCGGCGGCGGAGGCCACGCTGGCCTCGCCGCAGGGCGCGTTCCTGGCCTACGAACACAGCGTCCAGCTGCGCCTGCCCGGTCCCCGGATCCCGTCGCGGCTGAAGGCGCTGGCCGACGCCTGCCAGGGCGGCCGCTTCGGCGACTGCGCGGTGCTGCAACTTTCGCAGAGCGGAGGGGGCGCCGCGTCCGGGTCGATCGAACTGCGGATCGCGCCGCAGGGCGTGGAGCCGATCATCGCCCTGGCCAGTGAGCAGGGAGAGACGGTACACCGCGACACCCGCGCCGAGGATCTTGCGCAGCAGGTGGCGGACACCCGGCTGGCCGAGACCCGGCTGCGCAGCGAGCATGCGCGCCTGCTCGCCTACCAGCAGCGCACGGACCTGGCCGTGGCCGACCTGTTGACGATTTCCCAGCGCCTGGCCGAGATCGAGGCCGGGCTGGAACAGGCCGGCCGGGAAGCGGCCCAGCAGCACAGGCGGATCGACACGCAGAAGGTGACGATCCGCCTGGACGCCACCAGCGCGCAGCGCAACCGCAGCGAGATCGGCCGCGCTCTGGGCGAGTTCGGCGGCATCTTCACCACCAGCCTGGCCTACCTGATCCGCTTCGCCGCCGGCGTGCTGCCGGTGCTGATCGTCGCCGCCCTGCTGGCCTGGGGCGTGCGTGCAGGGTGGCGCCGGCGGAAGGCCCGCCGCGGCGGTTGAGCCGGCGCCGGGCGTGACCGACCGGCGGGCTACCGCGCCGCCACGCGATGCTCGCTGGTGATGCGCGCGCCCTGGGCCATCGCCAGGGTGACCGGTGTGCGCGTGGCCACGTCCAGCAGGCGTTGCCACTGAGCGTCGTCCAAGGCGCCGCTGGCCGAAAGCGTGCGGTGCACCTGCAGGCGGCCATCGCTGTCGCGGCTGGAGACCAGCTCGGCGCTGAAACGGCCCAGGTCCCAGCCCTTCTTCTCGGCGTACATGCGCAGGGTGATGGCGGTGCACGACGCCAGCGCCGCCAGGTACAGCTCGAACGGCGCCATGCCCGCGTCCTGCCCACCGAGCGCGGGCGGCTCGTCGGACACCAGGACGTGGCGGCCGTTGCCTATGCGGTGGGTGTGCGGCGTGCCGGTGGATTCGATGGTGACGCGGGCCATGCGGGTGCTCCGGTGCGGGGGGAGGCGTCCACGCTAGCGTCGGCGCGGCCGGGCCGATAGCCCTGCCGGAGGGTCGGCGCGTTGCAGGCCGTGCGCCGCCGCCGGGGCGGACGGCTCAGGAAGCGGTGCCGTCGTCTTCGTACTCGATGACCACGCCGCGCTCGCGTGCCAACCGCGCCAGCGCCGACTGCAGGGTGCGCGCGGTGGCGGCGTTGCCGACCTCGACCTCCAGCTCATGGAGGCCGGGCCCGAGGTCGTCGGAGAGGCCGGCGGAGCTGGAGTCCTCGTCGTCCATGCGCGGCATCAGGCCGTCGGTGTCCTCGACGTGCTCGATGCCTTCCAGGCCGTTCAGCAGGTCGCTGACGGCCAGCGCGTCGTCGTCGGTGCCGGTGAGGCGGATGCGCAGCAGGGACATGGGGTTCTCCGTTCGGTGTCGGGGCCAGCTTGGGCGGGGGCCGGGCAAGGGCACGTGAAGTGCGGGCGGCCGCGCGGCGCACCGGCGCGGGCCATGGGGAATTGTCAGCGCGGCCGGTTGCGCGGATGCTTGCGTTCCATTGCCGGAGGCGTGTCCATGGTGTGCGGGGCGAAGGTGGCGAAGAAGAGGGTTTCCCGGGAGGACCGGCGATGAGCGGAACGGCATCGCCGCAGGCGGCGCGTGACTGGGCCACGCCCTTGGAACTGCTGGGCCTGGGCATGGTGTGGGGCGCGTCGTTCCTGTTCATGCGCATCGCGGTGCCGGAGTTCGGCGCGTATGCGCTGGTGGAGGTGCGGCTGGCCCTCGGTGCCCTGGTGCTGATGCCGTTCCTGTGGCGTGCGCGGGCGCAGTTCCCGGCATGGCGGTGGCGCTGGCTGGCGCCCATCGGCTTGATCAACTCGGCATTGCCGTTCGTGCTGTTCGCCTGGGCCGCGGAGCGGGCGCCGGCGGCGATCGGGGCGATCTGCAATGCGATGACGGTGCTGTTCGCGGCGCTGGTGGGGTTCCTGTTCTTCGGCGAGCGGATCGGGCCGCGGCGCGCGCTGGCGCTGCTGATCGGCTTTTCCGGGGTGGTGGTGCTGGCCACGGCGAAGGTTTCCGGCCTGGCGATCGGCCCGGCGGTGGTGGCCGGCACGGTGGCGGCGCTGCTCTATGGCGTGGGCGCCAACCTGGTCCGCCGGCATATGGGCGGGCTGCCGCCAGCCGCGGCCGCGGCCGCGACCCTGGGTTGCGCGACGTTGTGGATGTTGCCGCTGGCCTGGAGCCACTGGCCGCGGCAGCCGCCGTCGGCGTCGTCGTGGGCCAGCGCCATCGCGCTGGGGGTGCTGTGCACCGGGCTGGCGTTCCTGGTGTTCTACCGTTTGATCGGGCGGGTCGGGCCGTCGCGCGCGGCGACCGTGACCTACCTGATCCCGCTGTTCGGCGCCCTGTTTGCCTGGGCTGCCCTCGGCGAACCGGTGACCGTGCAGATGCTGGTCGCCGGCGGCCTGATCCTGGGCAGCGTGGCGGTCAGCCAGCGCTAGGCGGACAGGCCCGGCACGCTGTCCGCCGGGACCGGCGGAGCCAGCGCCGGGTGGCCGGGGCGGGACCGCGGCCTGCTCAGCGCACCGGCAGCGGGATGTTGCACAGGTCGACATGCCCTGCCGGACGCTTGTAGAACGCGTCGCGGCGGTTGCGGCGGGCTTCCACGGTATCGGCGAAGGTCCTGGAATCGGTGCGCAGCACCTGCAGCGGGGTGCGCTGCCCGGCCGGCACGTCGCTGGCCAGGCGGATCGAGCGGATCGGGGTGCGTTGCGCGGGGTCCTCGTAGAAGCCCATCGGTTCCGGCCCGCGCCTGGTCGCGCTCAGCAGTTCCATGCCCTTGAGCACGCGGCCGACCAGGGTGATGTTGCGGTCGAGCTGGCGCGGCGACTGACCGATGACCACGTACAGCTCGGCACCGATGCTGCTGTCCTCGTCGTTGTTGCGGCCGGCGCCGACCGCGCCGTAGCAGTGCGCCAGCCAGGTGTGCCCGCCATCGCCGGCCACGGCGAAATCGCCGACGAAACCGGTGCGTGCGGCCCAGCCATCGCGGTCGGGCAGGGCGGTGATGGCCAGTCCCTGCGAGGGACGCTGGAACTCGGCGGGCAGGTGGGTCCGGGCGCTGCCCAGCGGCCGGGCCCTGGCCGGGTCCTCGCCGTCGACGTCGCCGAACTGGACCACGAAGTTGTCCTGCGCGCGGTAGATGCTGGTGCCGTCCCAGAAGCCTTCACGGGCCAGGGTGCGGATGTTGCCAGCATGCGCGGGAGCGAAGTCGGGCGCCAGCTCGATCACCACGCGGCCGTCGTCCAGGTCCATGTACAGCAGGTTCTCGGCCCCGGGCGTATGCCAATCGCTGTCCGGCGAGGCGTCGAGGATCTCCTGCACGCTGCGGTACCCGGCCGGCGCCTCGGCGGCGGCGGCCGGCATGAGCAGCATCAGGGCCAGGGCCGGCAGCAAGGCGTGTCGCGTCATCGGTGGCTTCCCGGAGTGAGGTGGGCCGATTCTGCGCGATCCGCGCGCCCGGGGGCCAGCGGGCCGGCGAGAGGGTGACTACCGGCACATCCACTATAGCGAGGTTCGTAATAGTGTCCTCTCCAGACTAGTGGGCAGGAGCAGGGCCATGGGCGAACCCGACGCCCACCTCCGCAAATTCCAGAAGGAACTCAGTACCGGCACGGTGTCGCTGGCCCTGCTGGCGGTGCTGGGCAAGGCGCGCGAGCCGCTGTACGGCTACCTCATCGCCAAGGAACTGGAGCGGATGGGCGATGGCGTGCTCAGCGGGAAGCAGAGCGCGCTGTACCCGGTGCTGCGCAACCTGGAGGGCGCCGGCCTGCTGGAAAGCCATGTGGAGCCGTCGGTGGCAGGCCCGCCCCGGCGGTATTACCGCATCAACGACAACGGTCGTGCGGCACTGCGGCAATGGATCGCAGCCTGGACTGCCACCCGGGACTCGCTGGAGTCCGTACTGGAGGGAATCACGCTATGAATACCGAACCCGCGGCCACCGGCCTGCCGACCACGATCGCCGAATACCTGGAGCAGCTGCGTGCGGCCCTGGCCGGCGCCGACCCGGCGATGATCCAGGATGCGCTCTACGACGCCGAGGAATACCTGCGCTCGGAGCTGGCCGAACAGGCCGGCAAGAGCGAGGCCGAGGTGATCGCCGGGGTGGCCGGCAGCTATGGCGCGCCGGAGGAGGTGGCGGAGATCTACCGCGAGACCGAAGCGACGGTCAGCCGCGCGCTGCGCACGCCGGGTGCAAGGCCGCCCGCGGCCCCCCCGGCGCCACCGGCCGGCATCGGCATCGCGACGCCCGCGGCGGCCTCCGGCCGGGCGCAGCCGTCGTGGCTGATGCGCTTTTTCGGCGTGGTCCAGGACCCGCACGCCTATGGGGCGCTGTTCTACATGCTGTTGTCGGTGGCCACCGGCACGTTCTTCTTCACCTGGGTGGTGGCCGGATTGTCGTTGTCGCTGTCGCTGCTGATCCTGATCGTCGGGCTGCCGATCCTGCTGCTGTTCCTCGGCTCGGTGCGGGTGCTGTCGCTGGTGGAAGGGCGCCTTATCGAGACCCTGCTCGGCGTGCGCATGCCGCGCCGCCCGGCCTATACCGACAGGAGCCAGGGATGGCTGGCACGCATCGGCGCGATGTTTTCCGATGCGCGTACCTGGCTGACGATGCTCTACTTCCTGTTGATGCTGCCGCTGGGCGTGGCCTACTTCAGCGTGGCCACGACGCTGCTGTCGCTGTCGCTGGGGATGGTGTTCGCGCCGCTGGCGCGGCTGCTGTTCGGCCACCACACGGCCGGCATCTGGATCAACGGCGTGGATTTCGGCGGGTCGGTCTGGCTGTGGCCGCTGTCGGTGACGGTCGGCGTGCTGCTGCTGTTCACCACTCTGCACCTGGCACGGGCCGTCGGCAGGGCGCACGGCGCCCTGGCCAAGCACTTGCTGGTACGCCAGTAGCCGCTGGCCGGCGGTCACGGCATCGGCGTGGTGGCGGGCGTTCCATGCGGGATGCCCGCGCGGTGGCGGCAAGGCGCTCCGCGGCGGCAGGGCGTGGTGGGCGCGAGCGCGTCGGCGCGGCCTGCCCGGACGTGATCTCCCGGACCGCAGGCTGCGGTCCGCGGGCGCAGCGATCGGTGGCATGCGGGACGCGCCGCCGCGCGGTGCGCCATAAGCCGGTGGCCGGGAGCCGGGAAGGGCGATGCTGGAGTGGTTGCGATTCCAGGATGCGGATGGGTCTTGCCCGGCAGGAGTCGTGCGCACCAGGAGCCTGGTGCCGGACGGAAGCGTGCAGCGGCCAGGAGCGGAGGTTGATGGGCGGCGGCAGACCGGTGCGCGACCGCGCGGGCAGTCCGCCGCGGCCGGTCGCGGGTTGCCCGTGCGGTACAGCCCAGACCTGCGCCCGCAGGCCCTTGCGGGCCGCTTGAACGCGTGCTGACCCGCCACGGCCGGTCGGGTTGATCGGCAGGAAATCGGCCCTAGAATGACTGACAATCAGTCATATGCGTGGGTCATGAGCAAGCGCGACACCATCATCGACGCCGCCCTCGCCGTGTTCGGCGAGAAGGGCGTGGAAAAGACCACGGTCTCGGACATCGTCAAGCGCGCGGGCATCGCGCAGGGCACCTTCTACCTGTATTTCCCGTCGCGGCTGGCGGTGATGGGCGGCATCGCCGAGCAGGTGCTCGCGCGGCTGCTGCGCCGGCTGCAGGAAGCGCTGGGCGCGCTGCCGCCGGCGGCGCAGCTGGATGGCCTGGTCGGCACGGTGTTCGCCGAAGTGGCGGCGCAGCACCAGGTGGTGGCGCTGCTGTACAGCGGGATGACGCAGACCGAGGAGATGCGCCGCTGGGAGCAGATCTACGCGCCATTGTACGACTGGCTGGAGGCGGTGCTCGAGAACGCGCGCGCCGAGGGGACGATCGCCGCCGGGGTGCGGCCGCGGCATGCCGCGCGGGTGCTGGTCGGCGCCATCGAGGCGGCTGCGGAGCAGGTGTACCTGTACGCCGCCACGTCGGCGGACGAAGCGCAGGCGCACCGGGCCGAACTGGAGCGCTTCATCCATGCCGGACTTGGCCGGACCGGGAACCCCTGAAGCATTCCCCGCGCCGTCCGGCGCATGCATCAACTGGAAAGAGGAGCACGACATGGCCGGCAAGGGCTGGATGTATGTGGCCCTGACCTGCGCCTTCGAGCTGGTCTGGGTCTACGGGTTCAACGTGGCATCGGCCGGCTGGCACTGGGCGCTGATCGTCGCGGTCATCATGGTGGACTTCCAGTGGCTGGCACGCGCGTGCCGGACGCTGCCCACCGGCACGGTGTACGCGGTATTCGCCGCGGTCGGCACGCTGGGCGCGGCGCTGATGGACATCCTGTTGTTCGACGGCCACTTCAGCATGGCCAAGGGCATCTTCATGGCGGTGCTGGTGGTGGGCGTGGTCGCGCTCAAGCTGGCCGATGGCCGCGGCGCCGAGGGCGCCGCGCAGGAGCACTGAAATGGGCTGGTTCCTCGTGGTCGCCGGTGCGCTGATGGAGACGGTGGGCGTGATCGGGCTGACGCGCTACAGCGGGCGCCGGAGCCTGCTCAACGGCGTGCTGTACGTCGGTGGATTCGCCGCGTCGTTCGTGCTGCTCTACCAGTCCTTCCGCTACCTCCAGCTGAGCGTGGCCTATGCGGTGTGGGTCGGCCTGGGGACGGCCGCGGCGGTCCTGGTGGGCATGCTGTTCTTCGGCGAATCGCGCCGTCCGGCGCGGTTGCTGAGCGTGGCCGTGATCGTGGTCGGCGTGGTCGGCCTGAAGGCGGTCTCATGACGCCGGTGCCGTCGCCGGTGCACCGCGGGTTCGGTGCCCGCGGCAGGCGGCGGGTCAGCGCTGCGCGCGGCGCGGCAGCGCGGTGACGTTGCTGGCGTCGGACGACTTGCGTGCCTTCCTGCCTGCGGCCGCCGGTTGCGACTGGGCAATGAAGAAGTCGCGTACCCGCGGGTAGACGACCTCGCGCCAGCGACGGCCGCTGAAGATGCCGTAGTGGCCGGCCCCCTCGACGATGAAGTGCTCGCGGCGTGCCGCCGGGATGCCGGTGCACAGCTTCTGCGCGGCCTCGGTCTGGCCCAGCCCGGCGATGTCGTCCAGCTCGCCCTCGATGCTCAGCAGCGCGGTATCGCGGATCGCCGACGGATCCACGCGCTCGCCGCGTACCCGCCATTCGCCGCGCGGCAGCAGGAACTCCTGGAACACCACGCGGATGGTGTCAAGGTAGAACTGCGCCGGCATGTCCAGCACCGCGTTGTACTCGTCGTAGAAGCGGCGGTGGGCGTTGGCGTCGTCCATGTCGCCCTTGACCAGGTCGGTATAGAAATCCCAGTGCGACATCAGGTGGCGGCTGGGGTTCATCGCCACGAACCCGGTGTGCTGCAGGAACCCAGGGTACACGCGGCGGCCCTGGCCCGGATAGGGCGCCGGCACCGTGTGGATGACGTTGTTCTCGAACCATGACAGCGGGTTGCGCGTGGCCAGGTTGTTGACCGCGGTCGGGCTGCAGCGGGCATCGATCGGGCCGCCCATCATCACCAGCGAGCGCGGGGTGGCCTCGCCGCGGCCGGCCATCAGCGACACCGCCGCCAGCACCGGCACGGTCGGCTGGCAGACGCTGACCACGTGCACGTTCTCGGCGCCCAGGTGGCGGATGAATTCCTGCACGTAGCCGATGTAGTCGTCCAGCCCGAACTCGCCCTGTTCCACCGGCACCATGCGCGCATCGATCCAGTCGGTGACATACACCCGGTGATCGCGCAGCAGGGTGCGCACGGTGTCGCGCAGCAGGGTGGCGTGATGCCCGGACAGCGGCGCCACCACGAGGACCGCGGGCTGCGCCAGCAGCGCCTCCACCCGGGTGCTCTCGTTGCTGTGGCGCTTGAAGCGCAGCAGCCGGCAGAAGGGCTTCTCGATCTCGGTGAGCTGGGCGATGGGGACGATCTCGCCGTCCAGCTCCAGCTCGTGGATGTCCCACTCCGGCTTTTCGTAGTCCTTGCCGATGCGGTGGAACAGCTCGTTCATCGCCGCCAGCCGGTCGGCCCCGGGCATCGACGACCACCAGTGCCCCGGGTTGTTGAAGAACGCCGCATTGGCCTGAGCCTGGTGGACCCAGGGCGCCAGCAGGTTGCGGGTCATCTCATGCAGTTGATAGAGCATGCCGGTCGATATGTACGGTCATATGATGCTGCGCAGCATAGCGCAAAGCCGGCCCGGCCGGGGCCGGAGAGCCGGCCGGCGTCAGCGGCCGCCTTCCAGGGCGGCCACGTCGTCGTCGAACGCCGGGCCCAGCCAGCAGTGCGAGCCCACCGCGCGGAAGCCGACGCCGCGCAGCTGGCGGCGGTACCACGCCGCGGTACGCGGCTGGAAACCCTCGCGGTCGCCCTGGAAGGCGTCCTCGACGCTGAAGGTCTCCAGGAAGGCCACCCCGCCGCACAGCTCGGCCAGGCCGGCCAGGCCCTGCCGCAGCTCGCGGCTGGGCACGTAGTGCATGACGTCCGAGCACACCAGCAAGTCCACCGGCGCACACGGGCGCAGCCACTGGAAATCGCCGAAGCGCGCCAGGTGCAGGTTGCGGCGGGCGCCATGCCGCCGCACCGCGTACTCGCTGCCGTCGAAGCCCAGGTAGCGCAGCGCCGGCCGCAGCTTCAGCAGTGGCGCCCGCCAGGCGCCTTCGCCGCAGCCGATGTCCAGCACGCTGCGCACGGGGCGCTCCAGGTAGTACTCGGCCGCGGCCACGGCGAGCTGCACCTTGCGCGCCAGGCGCGCCGGTCCACCGAGGTCGCCGCTGCGGTACCAGCGCTGGAAGTAGGCGGCGTCGTAGTGTTTTTCCTGCATGTGCGTGAAGGCGGCGGATGGGCGAAAATGCGGCCATCCTACGCCGCCGATGGAGCCAGCGCATGCAGTCGTACCTCTGGGTGAAAACCTTCCACGTGGTCTTCGTGATGGCGTGGATGGCCGCGGTGTTCTACCTGCCGCGGATCCTGGTCAACCTGGCCGAGGCCGGCGCGCAGGCGCAGGTCGCCGAGCGGCTGCAGCTGATGGGACGGCGGCTGTACCGGTTCGGGCATGTCATGTTCGGCCTGGCCTTCCTGCTGGGCCTGGCGCTGTGGCTGCATTTCGGTGTCGGCAAGGGCACCGGCTGGCTGCATGCCAAGCTTGGGCTGGTGGTGCTGCTGCTGGTGTATTTCGTGGTCACCGGCCGCTGGTTGAAGGGGCTGGCCAAGGGGCGGGGGCTGCCCTCGTCGCGTGCGCTGCGCTGGTTCAACGAACTGCCGCTGCTGCTGTTCATCGCGGTCGTCTACCTGGTGCTCGGCAAGCCGTTCTGAGGGCGGCGGCCAGCCGGCCGCCGGTCGCGCGCGCCGCGTCCGCGTGCTCCACGTGTGCCGTGCCGGGCGGTCCGGTCGCGGCGCCTGGCTGCAGCGCAGCCGGGCACTGGCTCCATCCGCTGCGCCGGCAAGGCCTGGCCCGGGTGCCGCCTTCTCGCCGGAGGGGTGGGGCGGGCGGCGCAGGGCAGGCAGGACGGTTCCGCCGTCGCCGCTGTGCTTCAGCGTGCGGATCCGTCGTCGCAGCCGGCTTTGATGGAAGAACGGAGGGAGGCGCCGGGTACGCCGGTGATCCGCCTCCCGGAGATGCGGTGCCCGACGGGCGCCAGCGCTGTCCCTTTGCGCGCTGGCCGGCTCCGGCATCCCGGACACAGCGCGGGGGTGCCGGTGGGGCGGTGTTTTCCGGATAGGGGGCGCCGCGGTGCCGGCATGCCCGCTGCTGGCAGGGCGCGAGGACCGGTTGTCCGGTGAGCCGCGCGTGTGCCCGGTTGCGGGCCGTACCGCCCGCTATCGGAGACGCCGTTCCGGCCGTCCCCGGCGATGCCAGGGAGCCGCACGGCCAGGTGCGGGAACGCCCGCAGCAGGGGGCCGTTACCGACGCCGCCCGCTGCACGCTATGTGCACGCCGCAGAGGGTGTGCAGGGGAGAGCGGGGCTTGGCCCGTCCAGCCCCGCAACGGGCTCAGGCGGCCGCGTAGGTGCCGTAGCCGCGCAGGCGCGCGTAGCGCCTGGCCAGCAGTTCGTCGAGCGGAAGCTTCTCCAGCGCATCCAGCTCGTTGAGCAGCACGGCCTTCAGGCGCCGGCCCATCTGCCGCGGATTGCGGTGGGCGCCGCCGATCGGTTCGCGCACGACCTTGTCCACCAGCCCCAGGCTCTTCAGGCGCGGCGCGGTCATGCCCAGCTGTTCGGCGGCCTCCTTGCTCTTGCCGGCGTCCTTCCACAGGATCGAGGCGCAGCCTTCCGGGCTGATGGTCGAATAGACGCTGTACTCGAGCATCACCGTGCGGTCGCCCACGCCCAGTGCCAGCGCGCCGCCGGAACCGCCTTCGCCGATCACGGTGCAGATCACCGGGACCTTCAGCTCGGCCATTTCCATCAGGTTGCGGGCGATGGCTTCGGACTGGCCGCGCTCCTCGGCGTCGATGCCCGGCCAGGCGCCGGCGGTGTCGATCAGGGTCAGCACCGGCAGCTTGAAGCGCTCGGCGAGCTTCATCAGGCGCAGGGCCTTGCGGTAGCCCTCGGGCTTGGGCATGCCGAAGTTGCGCTTGATCTTTTCCTTGGTGTCGCGGCCCTTCTGGTGGCCGATCAGCATCACCGGGCGGCCGTCGATGCGGGCCAGGCCGCCGACGATCGCCTTGTCGTCGGCGAACGCGCGGTCGCCGGCCAGTTCCTGGAACTCGTCGCAGAAGATGCCGATGTAATCCATCGTGTAGGGGCGCGACGGATGCCGGGCCACCTGCAGGACCTGCCACGAGGAGAGGTTGCGGAAGATCTGCGCAGTGCGCAGCCGCAGCTTGTCCTCCAGGGTCCGGACTTCCGTCTCGACATTGACCGCCGGGCCGGCGCTGGCACTGCGCAGGTCCTGGATCTTGGCTTCCAGATCGGCGATGGGCTGCTCGAAATCGAGGTAGTTCGGATTCATCGGAAACCGTCTTGAATGTAAAGGGAGGAAGTGTAGCCGAACGCGTTCGCGCAACCCGTACGCGTCCGTCCGGATGCCGTATGGCCGGCGCCGGAACGCTCCGGCGCGGGGAGGCGGCAGGCCATGCGGCGCCTCAGGTGGCCCAGGGCGGGCTGTAGGCCAGCTTGACGCGGCGTACCGCCGGGTCTTCGCGCAGGGCGTCGAGCAGCTGGGTGCTGGCGCGGATCGCACCGCCGCCGCCCAGGTCGAGCATGCCGGCGATGCCGCCGTCCGTCCCCTGCAGCAGCAGGTCCAGCCGCAGCGGCGTGCGTCCGGGGCGGTGGGCCGCCAGCAGGGGGTCGATCCGCTGCCAGATCGGGCCGCCGCGGCCGTCCACGCGCAGCGACAGGCGCACCGCATGGTCGGCGCACAGCTGCTCGAAGTCCCAGCACTGGCGGATGCGCAGCGCATAGCCGCCGTTGAACTCGTCCTCGCGCAGACCGCCCTTGACCACCAGGATGCGGTCCTTGGTCATCAGGTGGCCGAATTCGGCCAGGCCATCGGAAAAGGCGCTGCATTCCACCCGGCCCTTGCCATCCTCCAGCTGCATGAAGACCTGGCTGTCGCCCTTGCGGCGCACGCCCACGACCATGCCGGCCAGGATCACCTGGCTCTCCTGGCGCCAGCCGCGCTTCTCACCGTCGCGCGGCGGCGGGGCCGGCGCGACCAGCTTGTCCAGCGCGCCCAGGTCGGTGCCGACCAGCTCCTTGACGTCCTCGGCATACGGGTCGAAGGGGTGCCCGCTGAGGTAGAAACCGAGGGTCTCGCGCTCGCCGTTGAGCAGCTGCGCCACGGGCCACTCGCGGCTTTCCGGCAGCTCCAGCCGCGCGGCCGAGTTGACCGGGTCGGGGGCGCCGAACAGCGAATTCTGTCCGGAGGCCTTCTCGCGCGCCATCTGGTCGGTGGCCTTGAGCACTTCCGGCAGCTGCAGCATCAGCGAGGCGCGGTTGCGGCCCAGGCCGTCGAGCGCGCCGCACAGGATCATCGCCTCCAAGGTGCGGCGGTTGAGCTTGGCGCTCTCCACGCGGGTGCAGAAGTCCAGCAGCGTGGCGAACTCGCCGCCGCGCTGGCGCTCGGCGACCACCGCTTCGCAGGCGGCCTGGCCGACGCCCTTGATCGCCCCCAGCCCGTAGCGGATGGTGTCCGGGCCGGCGGCTTCGAACATGTAGGCCGATTCGTTGACCCGCGGCGGCAGCACGCTCAGGCCGAGGTTGCGCACCTCGGCGAGGAAGCCGACCACCTTGTCGGTGTTGTCCATGTCCGAGGAGAGGGTCGCGGCCATGAACTCGGCGGGGTAGTGGCGCTTGAGCCAGGCGGTCTGGTAGCTGACCAGGGCATACGCGGCGGCGTGCGACTTGTTGAAGCCGTAGCCGGCGAACTTCTCCATCAGGTCGAAGATCTCGTCGGCCTTGGGGCCGTCGACGCCGCCCTTGGCCGCGCCCTCGCGGAAGATCTCGCGGTGCTTGGCCATTTCCGCCGGCACCTTCTTGCCCATCGCGCGGCGCAGCAGGTCGGCGCCGCCCAGCGAGTAGCCGCCGACGATCTGCGCCATCTGCATCACCTGCTCCTGGTACACCATGATGCCGTAGGTGTCGCTCAGGATGGCCTCGGTGCGCGGGTCGGGATAGACGATCTCCTCCTGCCCGTGCTTGCGCGCGTTGAACGACGGGATCAGGTCCATCGGCCCGGGACGGTACAGCGACACCAGGGCGATCAGGTCCTCGAACCGGTCCGGCCGCGCGTCCTTGAGCAGGCGGCGCATGCCCGAGGATTCGAACTGGAACACCGCGCCGGTGTTGCCGTTGGCGAATACGCCGGTATAGGTCGGGGCGTCGTCGAGCGGGATGGTGGCGATGTCCACCGGCGGGATGCCGGCGCGCTCATGGCGCTTGTTGATCGCCTTCACCGCCCAGTCGATGATGGTCAGCGTGCGCAGGCCGAGGAAGTCGAACTTCACCAGGCCGACTTCCTCGACGTCGTTCTTGTCGAACTGGGTGACCGGGTTCTTGCCCAGGCTGCCCTCGTCGTGTTCGGCGTACAGCGGGCAGAACTCGCTCAGCGGCTCGGGCCCGATCACCACGCCGCCGGCGTGCTTGCCGGCGTTGCGGGTCAGGTCCTCCAGCTGCAGGGCCAGGTCGATCAGGTCGCGGACGTCGTCCTCGCTGGTGTAGCGCTGGATCAGTTCGGCCGAGGCCATTTCTGAATCCGCGCCTTCCTTGCCCCGGCCCAGCGCGTCCTTCAGGCCGATGCCGAGGATGTTGGGGATCAGCTTGGACACGCCGTCGACCAGGCCGTACGGCAGCCCGAGCACGCGTCCGGAGTCGCGCACCACCGCCTTGGCGGCCATGGTGCCGTAGGTGATGATCTGGCTGACGCGTTCGCGGCCGTACTTGCGCGCGACATAGTCGATCACCTCGTCGCGCCGGTCCATGCAGAAGTCGATGTCGAAGTCGGGCATCGACACCCGCTCCGGGTTGAGGAAGCGCTCGAACAGCAGGTTGTACGGCAGCGGGTCCAGGTCGGTGATCTTCAGCGCCCAGGCCACCAGCGAGCCGGCGCCCGAGCCGCGGCCCGGGCCGATCGGGATGCCCTGGTTCTTTCCCCACTGGATGAAGTCGGCCACGATCAGGAAGTAGCCGGGGAAGCCCATCTTGATGATGGTGTCGAGCTCGAACTCCAGCCGCGCGACGTAGTCCTCGCGGCGCATGCCCGGGGCCAGCGGGGTCTTCTCCAGACGCTCGTCCAGGCCGTCGCGCGACATCTTCCGGATCCAGGTATCCAGGGTCTCGTCGTCGGGCACCGGATAGTTGGGCAGGAAGTAGGTGCCCAGCCGCATTTCCAGGTTGCAGCGCTGCGCCAGCGCCAGGGTGTTGTCGATGGCGTCGGGGATGTCGGCGAACAGCTCGCACATCTGCTGGGGCGACTTCAGGTACTGCTCGCGGCTGTACTCGCGCGGGCGCTTGGGGTCGTCCAGCACGCGGCCGGTGGAGATGCACACGCGCGCTTCGTGGGCGTCGAAGTCCTCCGGCGACAGGAAGCGCACGTCGTTGCTGGCGACCACCGGCAGGCCGCGCTGGCCGGCGGCCATCAGCGCGAACTGGTTGAAGGCTTCCTCGCCGTCGCGGCCGGTGCGGGTCAGCTCCAGGTGCAGGCCATCGCCGAACACGCGCTGCCAGTCGGCCAGCTGCTGTTCGGCCAGGTCGTGGCGGCCCTCGCTGGCCAGGCGGCCGGCCAGGCTCTGGCGGCCGGCCAGCGCGAACAGGTTGTGGCAGCCTTCCTTGAGCCAGTGCGGATGCACCGCCACGCCGCCCTCCATGCGGTGGCCTTCCAGCCAGGCGCGGCTGATCAGGCGCGACAGGCTCAGGTAGCCCTCGCGGTCGCGGCACAGCAGGGTCAGGCGCCAGGGCGCGTGACCGTCCTCGGCGATCAGCAGGTCGGCGCCGGCGATCGGCTTGATGCCCACGCCCTCGGCGGCCTTGTAGAACTTCACCAGCGCGAACAGGTTGTTCAGGTCGGTGACCGCCAGCGCCGGCGCTCCCATCTCCACCGAGCGGCTGAGGAGGTTGGCCTGCTTGGCCTTCGCCGGGTCGGCCTGGTCCGGCTTGGCCGGCACGCGGAGGGTGGAGTCCACCAGCGAGAATTCGGTGTGGACGTGGAGATGGACGAAGCGGGAAGTAGTGGACATGCCGGACCAGAAGGTTGCCGGAGCAGGGTAGCGACGGCGGGAACGGGGAACAAGGGCCGCCCGCGGGACGGAGCGGGCCCGTGCGGGCCCGCACGCGGGAGGCGTGCGCGCGGCGGCGCTGGGAGCCGGGCGCCCGACCTTACCCTGGGGGCCGGCCGCGGGCCGCGTCGAGTGCCTGGCGCACCGGTGCGAAGGAGCGCCGGTGCGCGGGGCAGGGGCCGTGGGCCTTCAGCGCCGCCAGGTGGGCCGGGGTGCCGTAGCCCTTGTGCTGGGCGAAGCCGTACTCGGGGTGGCGCAGGTGCAGCGCCTGCATGTAGCGGTCACGGCTGACCTTGGCCAGGATCGAGGCGGCCATGATCGAGCGGTCGAGAGCGTCGCCGCCGACCAGGGCTTCGGCCGGGCACGGCAGGCCCTTGGGGAGCGTGTTGCCGTCGATGCGCGCGAACCCGGCGACGTGGGCGACCCCTTCCACCGCCCGGCGCATGCCCTGCAGGGTGGCCTGGAGGATGTTCAGGCTGTCGATCTCGGCCACCTCCACCAGCACGATGCAGTGGGCCAGCGCACGCTCGAGAATGCGCTCGTAGAGCTGCTCGCGGCGCGCGGCGGTCAACGCCTTGGAGTCGTCCAGGCCATTGAGGCGCGGCCGTTGCGGATCGAACACCACCGCGGCCACGGCGACCGGCCCGGCCAGCGGCCCGCGGCCGGCCTCGTCGACCCCCGCAACCAGGCGCGGCGCCTGCCGCGCATCCAGCGCGGCGTCGTCGAACAGCAGCAGTGCCGCCATGGCAGGGCCCTGCCGGCTCATGCCGCGGGCGCGGCCAGCAGGCCGGCCACCGCGTCGGCGGCGCGCGCCGAGGCGTCCTGGCGCAGCTGCAGGTGCAGGCGCTGGTAGGGGTCCTGCAGCCCGGCCACGCGGTCGGGCCGCTGGAACCAGTCCAGCACCGCCGCCGACAGGCGTTCCGGCGTGCAGTCGTGCTGGATCAGCTCCGGGGCGAGGTCGCGGCCGGCCAGCACGTTGGGCAGGGCATAGCGGTCCACCTTGACCAGCTTCAGCGCCTTGGCGATTCGGTAGGTGAGCGCGGCGACCCGGTAGCCGACCACCATCGGCCGCTTGACCAGCATGGTCTCCAGGGTGGCGGTGCCGGAGGCGAGCAGCACCACGTCGGCGGCGGTCACCGTGTCGCGGGCGCGGCCGTCGATCACGTGCAGGCGTGCCGCGGGCAGCGCCGAAGCGGCGATCTGCTGGTCGATCAGGCGGCGGCAGGCGGCGTTGGCCGCGGGCACCACGATATGCAGTTCGGGCATGCGCTCGGCCACCTGCCAAGCGGCCTCGAAGAAGGCCGGGCCGAGCCGGCCGATCTCGCCCAGGCGGCTGCCGGGCAGCACCGCCAGCACCGGCGCGGTGGCCGGCAGGGCGAGTCGGGTACGGGCGTCGGCGCGATCGCTGTGCAGCGGGATGGCATCGGCCATGGGGTGGCCGACGAAACGCGCATCGACGCCATGCTGGGCGTAGATCGGCGGCTCCATCGGGAACAGGCACAGCACCAGGTCGGCGCTGGCGCCGATCTTCTCGGCGCGCTTCTCGCGCCAGGCCCAGACCGACGGGCTGACGTAATGCACGGTACGGATGCCGCGCTGCTTGAGCCAGCGCTCCACGCCGAGGTTGAAATCGGGGGCGTCGATGCCGATGAACACGTCCGGGCGCCACTCCAGGGTGCGCTGGCGGAACGCGCGGCGCAGCTTCAGCAGGCGCGGCAGGTGGCGCAGGATCTCGGTCAGGCCCATCACCGCCAGTTCGCTGGCGTCGAACCAGGTCTGGCAGCCGGCATCGCGCATCGCGTCGCCGCCTATTCCGGCGAACTCGGCGTCCGGGAAGCGCTGGCGCAGGCCGGCGATCAGTCCTGCGCCGAGGAGGTCCCCGGAGGTCTCGCCGGCGACCAGCGCGATCCGCGGCGCGCGGCGGATCGCGTGGCCCGCGGTGGCGGCACCGGGAGCAGGCGTGGCCGGGCCCGGCGCGCGGGCCGGGCCGGTGCCGCTTCCGTTGTCGCCGCTGGGCTTCATCGCTGCAGCGGACGGTCGGAGTGTTCGATGAACTCCAGCATCTGCCGCACGTCGTCGCTGTCGCGCGCCTGTTCGGCCAGCTGCTGCTTGGCTTCGGCCAGCGGTATCCCGGCCACGTACAGCGTGCGGTACGCGCGCTTGATGGCGCTGATGCGGGTGGCGTCGAAGCCGCGCCGCTTCAGACCTTCGCTGTTGATGCCGCGCGGCCGCCCGTGGCCGTCGATGCCGACCATGGTGAACGGCGGGATGTCGCCGGTGCACAGCGCCCCCATGCCGAGGAAGGCGTGGTCGCCGATGCGGCAGAACTGGTGGGCGCCGGCGAAGCCGCTGATGATCACCCAGTTACCGATGCTGACATGGCCGGCCAGCGTGGTGTTGTTGGAGAACACGCAATGGTCGGCGACATGGCAATCGTGGGCCACGTGGGTGTAGGCCAGCAGCCAGTTGTCGTTGCCGAGGGTGGTGAGGCCGCCGCCACCGGCGGTGCCGCGGTTGACCGTGACGAATTCGCGGAACACGTTGCGGTCGCCGATCACCAGCTCGGTGCGCTCGCCGGCGTACTTCTTGTCCTGCGGCTCGCCGCCGATGGCAGCGTGGCCGATGAAGCGGTTGTCGCGGCCGATGCGGGTGGGACCGTGGATGCTGCAGTGCGGGCCGACCACGGTGCCGGCGCCGATCTCGACATCGGCGCCGATCAGGCTGAACGCCCCGACGCGGACATCGTCGGCCAGCCGGGCCGCCGGATCGACGACCGCGGTGGGGTGGATCAGGGGGGCGCTCTGGCTCATGCGCGGGCTCCAGTGGGGATCATTCGCGGGTGCCGGCGCACAGCACCTCGGCGTGCGCCACGACTTCGCCGTCGACCTTGGCCTCGCCGTAGTAGACGGCCATGTTGCGGATCACGCGCTTGACCTGCACGTGCAGCTCCAGCACGTCGCCGGGCACCACCTGCTTCATGAAGCGCACGTTGTCCACCTTGACCAGGTAGAACAGCTTGGACTGCGCGTCGCGGCCGAGGCTGAGCTGGGTCAGCACGCCGCCGGCCTGTGCCAGCGCCTCGATGATGAGCACGCCCGGCATGATCGGCTGGGTCGGGAAGTGGCCCTGGAAGAACGGCTCGTTGATGCTGACGTTCTTGTGCGCGACGATCGTCCGGGCCTCGGTGTCCAGGGCCACGACCTTGTCCACCAGCAGGAACGGGTAGCGGTGCGGGATCAGCGTGCGGACGGTGTTGACGTCGATGGGCAGCGGCAGGGGCGAGTTCATTCCTTCTCCTTGCTCACAGCCAGGACCCGGCGTGCCAGGTTGTCCAGCTGTTTGAAGCGCGCGGCATTCTTGCGCCACGTGCGGTTGTCGGTCAGAGGGGTGCCGGACGAGTATTCGCCCGGTTCGGTAATCGAGTTGCGTACCACCGAGCGCCCGGTGACGACGACGTGGTCGCAGATCTCCAGGTGCCCGACCACGCCGACCGCGCCGCCGAGCAGGCAGTAGCGGCCGATGCGGGCGCTGCCGGCGATGCCGGTGTTGCCGGCGATGGCCGAGTGCGCGCCGATGTGGCAGTTGTGGGCGATCTGCACCAGGTTGTCCAGGCGCACGTCCTCTTCCAGGACGGTGTCCTCCAGTGCGCCGCGGTCCACGCAGGTGTTGGCGCCGATCTCGCAGTCGTCGCCGATGCGCACGCCGCCCAGCTGCGGCACCTTGATCCAGCGTCCGGCATCCATGGCCAGGCCGAAGCCGTCCGCGCCCAGGACCGCGCCGGGGTGGATGCGCACGCGGCGGCCCAGGTGGACGCGGGTCACCAGGGTGACCCGGGCGATCAGCTCGCAGCCGGCCTGGAGCGTGCAGTCCTCGCCGATGAGGCTGCCGCTGCCGACGATGCAGTTCTCGCCGACCACGCTGCGCGCGCCGATGCTGACGAACGGGCCGACATGGGCGCTGGCGGCGACCTGCGCCGACGGGTCCACCACCGCGCTGGGATGGATGCCGGGCGCGCGCAGCGGCACCGCCTCGAACAGCGCGCCGATCTTGGCGAAGGCGGTGTAGGGATCCTTGGCCACCAGCGCGGTGCCGGGCGCATCGCCGGCATCGTCGGCACGCAGCACGACGATGGAGGCCTGGCTGTCGGCCAGCTGCGCGCGGTAGCGGGGGTTGGCCAGGAAGGTCAGCTGGCCGGGGCCGGCATGGGCCAGTGTGGCCACGCCATGGATCGCGGTGGACGGATCGCCGTGCACCTGCAGACCGAAGCGGTCGGCCAGTTCCTGTGCGGTATGGGTTGGAGTATTCACGCCGGGAGTTTAGCGCCTGGACGTGGCGCGGTCATGCGGCGGCAGCCAGGAGCCCGCGTGGGCGCGGGGAGCGGCCGGACCGTTCTGGAGGAAAGCCCCCCTTGGTGAAGGGGGCGCGCCGAAGGCGGGGGAATCGGAAGGCAAGAACGCGCCCCACCGTTCCGCCATCACGGAACGATGGATACCCGGGGCAACGCCCCGGGTGCGCGGGCAGTCCGTCAGAACTGTCCGCCGAAGGTGAACTGCAGCCGCTCGATCTCGTCGCCGTCCTTCTTCTTCAGCGGGAACGCATAGCTGATCGAGATCGGGCCCACCGGTGCGCGCCAGAGCAGGGCGACGCCGGCCGATGCGCGCAGCTCGCCGGTATCGAAGTCGCTGGTGCCGTTGTAGACGTTGCCGAAGTCAAGGAAGGTCGAGACCCGCGCCGAGGGGCTGTCGAACAGCTTCGGGAAATAGGCCTCGATCGCACCGACGGTCTTGACCGAGCCGCCCAGCGGCTGGCCGCGGTAGTAGCCGCCGATGGGCTCCGAGCGCGGTCCGAGGGTATTGTCGCGGAAGCCGCGCACCGAGTTGGTGCCACCGGCGTAGAAGTTCTCGAAGAACGGCAGGCCGCTGGCCCTGACCTGGCGGTGGTGGGCGGTCGGGTTGGTGGCGCAGTCGACCACCTCGGTGGTGTCCGGGGTGCGTTCGGTCGCCGGGGTGGTGCCGGTGGCCGGGGTGCCGGGCTTGCCCGGGATCACGTTCCAGCAGATGTCGCGGACCTTGTCGCTGCCGTACGAATCGCCGTAGCCCAGTTCCACGCGGGTGTTGATGACCAGCGACGGCATGATCGGCCAGTACTTGGAGAACTGGTAGTTGAGCTTGTAGTACTCCACGGTGGACCCGGGCAGCGTGGCTTCCAGGCCCAGGCGCTGGTAGGTACCGCGGGTCGGCATGAAGTAGTCGTTGCGGGTGTCGCGGGCCCAGCCCAGCTCGGTGCGCCAGGAGTGGAAGGTCTTGTTCCCGACGGCGTTGATGTAATCGATGATCGCCACCGGGGTGTAGCGGGGGTAAGTGGTGATCTGGTTGCTGTCGATGCCGAACATCAGCGAGAAGCTGTCGTTCTCGGTGATCGGCACGCCGAACACCATCTGCGCGGCACCGTTGGTGCTGTTGTACTGCGCGGTGTTGAAGTCGGAATAGTCCAGTTCGCGCCAGGACAGGTTGTAGCCCAGCGAGACGCCGTCGTCGGTGAAGTACGGGTTCATGTATGAGAAGCCGTAACGCTGCAGGTAGCTGCTGCGCGAGGCCTCCACCGAAACCCGGTTGCCGCCGCCGAGGAAGTTGTTCTGCGACAGCTGCACCGAGGTGGTCATGCCGTAGGACTGCGAGTAGCCCAGGCCGAACACGAAGCTGCCCGAGGTGGTTTCCTTGACGTTGTAGACCACGTCGACCTGGTCGTTGCTGCCGGTGACCGGGGAGGTCTCCACATCGACCGATTCGAAATAGCCCAGGCGCTGCAGGCGGATCTTGGAACGGTCGATCGCCGCCTGCGAGTACCAGGCGTTCTCGAACTGGCGCATCTCGCGGCGCAGCACCTCGTCGGCGGTGCGGGTGTTGCCCTTGAACACGATGCGGCGCACCGCCACGCGCGGGCCCGGCACCACCTGCATGTTGACCGCCACGGTGCGCTCGGCGCGGTTGCTGGTCGGGATCGGGTTGACCTTGGCGAAGGCGTAGCCGACGTTGGACAGGCTGTTGGTGATGGCGTCGGCGCTGAACTCCAGCAGGCCGCGCGAGAAGGTGTCGCCGGCCTTCTGGAACACCATGCGTTCGACCTCCTCCTGCGGGAGGATGGTCTCGCCGGTCACCTTGATCTCGGAGATCTTGTACTGCTCGCCCTCGCTGACGCCGGCGGTGATGAACATGTCGCGCTTGTCGGGACTGATCGAGACCTGGGTGGAATCGATGCTGAAATCGACATAGCCGCGGTCCAGGTACCAGGAGTTCAGCTTCTCCAGGTCGCCGGACAGCTTTTCCTTGGAGTACTGGTCGTCGCGGCGGTACCACGATGCCCAGTTGTGCTCCTTGGACTCCCAGGTGTCGAGGATGTCGCGGCCGTCGAACTTCTCGGTGCCGACCAGGTTGACGTGGCGGATCTTGGCCGCCTTGCCTTCCTTGACGGCAATGGCGACGTCGACGCGGTTGCGGTCCAGCGGGCTCACCGTCGGGGTGATCTCCACGGTGTACTTGCCGCGGTCGTTGTACTGGCGGCGCAGCTCCTGGGTCACCCGGTCCAGGCTCAGGCGGTCGAAGGTGCCGCCCTCGCTCAGGCCGATGTCGCTCAGGCCCTTGAGCAGCTGCTCGGTCTTGATGTCCTTGTTGCCGGTGACGGTCAGCTTGTTGATCGCCGGGCGCTCCTTGACCGTGACCACCAGGATGTCGCCCTGGCGGTCCAGCTGCACGTCCTCGAAGAAGCCGGTCTTGTACAGCGCACGGATGGTGTCACCCACCTTGGTGTCATCGACCCGGTCGCCGCGCTCCACCGGCAGGTAGGTGAAGACGGTACCGGAGGAGATGCGCTGCAGGCCGTCCACGCGGATGTCGCTGGCGGTGAAGGGCTCGGCGGCCTGCGCGAGCGCGGGCACGGCCAGGCCGGCGGCGAGGGCGAGGGCAAGCAGGCGGCGATTGGGAAGTCGCGTCATGTCACGTCCGGTTGGAGTCGATTTCAGTGGTGCGTGGGTGCCGGCGCATGGCGACGTCAGCGGGAATGAGGGTCATCGCGCGACCAGGCCGAGGATGTCGTTGTAGAACGCCAGCCCCATCAGCCCGGCCAGCAGGGCCAGGCCAAGGTATTGCCCGGTGGCCATGGCACGCTCGCTCAACGGGCTGCCCTTGACCAACTCGATAAGGTAATACAGCAGGTGACCGCCGTCCAAGATGGGGATCGGCAGCAGGTTGATGATGCACAGGCTCAGCGACAGCAGCGCCAGGAAGTACAGGAACCAGTCCAGCCCGCGCTCGGCCGAGGCATTGGCGACGCGGGCGATGGTGATCGGGCCGGAGATGTTCTTGACCGAGGCGTGCCCGGTGAGCATCCGCCGCATCATGCCCAGCGAATCGCCGGCCAGGCGGGCGGTTTCGCGCGCGGCGGCGGGCAGGGCCGCCAGCGGGCCGTACTGCTGGCGGGCGTCGTAGGCCGGGGCCTGGCCCTGGGCGAAACCCACCCCGATCAGCCAGCGTGGCGCGGCCGGGCCGGCTTCGGCAGCGGCCCGGTGCGGACGCAGCTCCAGTGCCAGCCGTTGGCCGTCGCGCTCGACCTCGATCATGCCGTTGCCGCCGCGTTCGCCCAGCTGTTGCACCAGCGGCGCCACCTGGTCGGCACTTTCCACGCGCTGGCCGTCGATGGCCAGGATCAGGTCGCCGGGGCGCAGCACGCCGCTGGCGGCGGACTGCTCGACCACCGAGTCGACCTGCGCCGGCTGCAGCCAGAACTGCCAGAGCAGGCCGGCCTGCACCGGCACGGTGCGCTCGTCGAAGCCGGCCGGCAGCGACGACAGCGGAAGCACCCGGGTCCGGGCGTTGCCGAGCGCATCCTGTACCCGCAGCCGGGCGTCCTGCCGGTCCATCGCCGCGGTGGTGAGGGCCATGCTGGCCTCGCCCCAGGTGGCGACGGTGCGGCCGTCCACGTCGAGGATGCGGTCGCCGGAGGCCAGGCCCGCGGCGGCGGCCATGCCGGTGGTGCGGCCGAGGGTCGCCGAATAGTCCTGGCGGCCGATCACGAACATCGCCCACAGCAGGGCGATGCACAGCAGCAGGTTGGCGATCGGACCGGCGGCGACGATGGCGATGCGCTGGCCGACGCGCTTGTTGTTGAAGGCGGCCATGCGCTCGCCCGCGGGGACCTCGGTCTCGCGCTCGTCGAGCATCTTGACGTAGCCGCCGAGCGGAATGGCGGCAATCGCGAATTCGGTGCCGTTGCGCCCGTGGCGGCTCCACAGCGGGCGGCCGAAGCCGACCGAGAAACGCAGCACCTTCACGCCGCAGCGCCGCGCCACCCAGTAGTGGCCGTATTCGTGGAACGTCACCAGCACGCCGAGGCTGACGATCATCCACCACACCGAGCCGAGCACGTCAGCCATGGGAAGCACCGGATTGGAAGGCGGAATCAGGCATGGGGCAGGCGGGCGATGGCGGTGGTGGTGATCTGGCGGCAGCGGGCATCGGCCGCCAGCAGGGCCTCCAGTGTATCGGCAGCGGTGTCGGGCAGGGCGGACAGGGCCTGTTCGACCAGCTCGGGGATCGACAGGAAGCCTATGCGGCCCTGAAGAAAGGCTGAAACAGCGATTTCGTTGGCTGCGTTCAGGATCGCCGGGGCGCTGCCGCCGGCCTCCAGCGCCTGCCAGGCCAGGCGCAGGCAGGGAAAGGCGTCCAGGTCGGGGGCCTCGAATTCCAGCCGCCCATGGGCCAGCAGGTCGAGCCCGGCGACCCCGGATTCGATGCGCCGCGGCCAGCCCAGGCCGACCGCCAGGGTGGTGCGCATGTCCGGCAGGCCGAGCTGCGCCAGGGTGGAGCCGTCGACGTATTCGACCAGCGAGTGCACCAGGCTCTGGGGGTGCACCAGCACGTCGATGCGCGCGCCCGGCACGTCGAACAGGTGGTGGGCCTCGATGACCTCCAGGCCCTTGTTCATCAGGGTGGCCGAGTCGACCGAGATCTTCGGGCCCATCGACCACTTCGGGTGCGCCACCGCCTGGGCCGGGGTCACCGCCTGCAGGTCGGCGCGCGACCGGCCACGAAATGGTCCCCCGGAGGCGGTCAGCACGAGCCGGCGCACCCCAGCGCCGGCGACACTGGCGTCGCGCGAGCGCAGGCACTGGAAGATCGCGCTGTGCTCGCTGTCGATCGGGATGATTTCCGCGCCGGCGGCCGCGGCCTCGCGGGTCAGCAGTTCGCCGGCCAGTACCAGCGCTTCCTTGTTGGCCAGCAGCAGCCGCTTGCCGGCGCGTGCGGCGGCAAGCGTGGAGGACAGCCCGGCGGCGCCGACGACGGCGGCGACCACGGTGTCGCAGTCCGGGCCGGCGGCGAGCGCGTCGATCGCCTCGGCGCCGGCATGGGCCTCGGTGGCCAGGCTGGCGTCGCGCAGACCGTCGCGCAAGGGGATGTACAGGGCCGGGTCGGCGATGGCGGCATGCTCGGGGCGGTGCGCCTGGCACAGGGCGATCAGCGCCTGCACGTTGCTGCCGGCGGCCAGCACGCTGGCGCGCATCCATCCGCGATGGCGGGCGATGACGTCCAGGGCCGAGGTGCCGATCGAGCCGGTGGCGCCAAGGACCGCGATCCGGCGCGCATCGTCCGCGCCGGCATCGTGCCGCGGGAGGGGCGAAGTGTCGGGCATGTCAGAAACCGAAGATGTCCTTGCCCAGCGCGAACACCGGCAGCGCGGCCAGCACGCCGTCGATGCGGTCCAGCACGCCGCCGTGCCCGGGGATCACGCTGCCCGAGTCCTTGGCGCCGGCATGCCGCTTGAGCAGGCTTTCGAACAGGTCGCCGAGCACCGAGGCCAGCACCGCCAGCGTGGCCACCAGCAGCAGCCCGGGCAGGCCGGCGGCCTGCACCCCCGCGAGCCAGCCGAAACCGGCCGCTACCAGCAGCCCGGCGACCAGCCCGCCCAGCAGGCCCTCGACGGTCTTGTTGGGGCTCACGCGCGGCGCCAGCTTGCGCCTGCCGAACGCGCGGCCGGCGAAGTAGGCGCCCGAATCGGCGGCCCAGACGATCGCCAGCGCGGTCAGCAGCCAGCGGTTGCCGTGGGGTTCGCCGGCATGGATCAGCACCAGGGCCGCCCAGGCCGGGATGATCGCCAGGGTGGCCGCGGCCAGTTTCAGCATCCGCGCCGCACTTTGCTCGCCATGCGCGCCGAAATCGAAGAAGCGCAGCCACAACAGCGCCAGCAGCCAGAAGCCGACGCCGGCCAGCACCGCCAGCTGGAACAGCACCAGGCTGCCGGCCGAGGCCCACACCAGCAGCACCATCAGCAGCAGGTTCAGCACCAGCAGCACCGTGCGCGGCAGGCCGTCCACGCCGGTCAGGCGCAGCCATTCCCACAGGCCGATGAGGAACACCAGAGCGGCGGCGGCGGCCAGCCACTGGGTGGGCAGCAGCAGGATCGCGCAGATGGCCGCGGGGGCCATGATCAGCGCGGTGATGACGCGGGTCTTGGTCATGGGGAAACGGTCTCCGTGGCCGGGGGGGCGACCTGGGCGCTGGTCAGGCCATAGCGGCGTTCGCGCTGGGCGAATGCATCCAGCGCCTGCTGCAGGGTGGCGGCATCGACATCCGGCCACAGCACGTCGGTGAACCACAATTCGGTATAGGCCAGCTGCCAGAGCAGGAAGTTGCTGATCCGGGTGTCGCCGCCGGTGCGGATGAACAGGTCGGGCGGCGGCAGGTCGGCCAGCGCCATGTGCCGGCCCAGCCGCTGTTCGTCGACCTGCTCCGGCAGCAGGGTGCCGGCGGCGACCTGCTCGGCGAGCCGGCGCGCGGCCAGGGCGATGTCCTGGCGGCCACCGTAGCTGGCGGCGATGTTCAGGGTCATGGCGCGGTTGCCCGAGGTCCGCTGTTCGGCGCGCGCCATGCGTTGCGCGATGCCCGGGGAGAAACGCGCGCGTTCGCCGATGAAGCACACCCGGACGTTGCGGCGTTCCAGCTCGTCCACCTCGCGGTCGAGCGCGGCCAGGAACAGCTTCATCAGCGCATCCACCTCGTCCTGCGGGCGTCCCCAGTTCTCGCTGGAGAAGGCGAACAGGGTCAGCACGGCGATGCCGCGCTCCAGGCAGAAGTCGATGGTGCGGTTGACCGCCCGCGCGCCGGCACGGTGGCCGATCATGCGCGGACGCCGCCGCTGCTGCGCCCAGCGGCCGTTGCCATCCATGACGATGGCAAGGTGCGCGGGCTGGCGCGGCACGGGCATGCCGCCGGGCGTGGCGGACGGCATGGGATCAGACCGCCATCAGTTCCTGTTCCTTGAGCTTGACCACCTCGTCGACGTCCTTGATCGCCTTGTCGGTCAGCTTCTGGATGTCGTCCTGGGCACGGCGGTCGTCGTCCTCGGTGATCGCCTTGTCCTTGAGCAGCCTGGCCACTTCCTGGTTGGCGTCGCGGCGGATGTTGCGGATGGCGACCTTGCTGTCCTCGCCTTCCTTGCCCACGGTCTTGGCCAGCTCGCGGCGGCGCTCTTCGGTCAGCGGCGGCAGGTTCAGGCGGATGGTGGTGCCCACGGTGGTGGGGGTCAGGCCGAGGTCGGAGGCGTAGATGGCCTTCTCGACGTCCTTGATCATGCTCTTGTCGAACAGGGTGATGACCAGCGAGCGCCCTTCGGACACGCTGATGCTGGCCACCTGGTTCAGCGGCGTGTCGGTGCCGTAGGCCTTGACCTTGATGCCGTCCAGCAGCGCCGGCGAGGCGCGGCCGGTGCGGATGGTGGTGAGGGTGTGGCGCAGAGCGTCGAGGCTCTTGGCCATGCGCGCCTGCGCATCTTGCTTGATGTCGTTGATCATCGCCGGGGTCCTGGATGTTTCTGGAACCGGCCGATTATAGGCGAACAGCCCCGGCGGCCGGACGGGAATCGAGAGGGCGGCGCGCGCCGGAAACGGGCGCGCACGGGAACCGGCGGCCGTCCGCGGAGCAGGGCGGCCGCCGGGAAAGCGGGGGTCAGTGGGCGTCGCGGCCGTGGACCAGGGTGCCGATGTTCTCGCCGCGCAGGATCTTCAGCAGCTCGCCCGGCTGGCCCATGTCGAACACGCGCAGCGGCAGGTCGCTGTCGCGGGCCAGGGCGAAAGCGGCGGTGTCCATGACTTCCAGCCCCTGGTTGATGACCTGGTCGTAGGTCAGGGTCTGGTAGCGCACCGCGTCGGCGTGCTTGTTCGGGTCCTTGTCGTAGACGCCGTCGACCTTGGTGGCCTTGAGCAGCAGGTCGGCGCCGATCTCGATCGCACGCAGCGCGGCGCCGGAGTCGGTGGTGAAGAACGGATTGCCGGTGCCGGCGGCGAAGATCACCAGCCGGCCCTTTTCCAGGTGGCGGATGGCGCGGCGGCGGATGTAGTCCTCGCACACGTCGTTGATCTTGATCGCGCTCATCACCCGGGCCTTGCCGCCGAGCTTCTCCAGCGCGTCCTGCATCGCCAGGGCGTTGATCACCGTGGCCAGCATGCCCATGTGGTCGCCGGTGACCCGGTCCATGCCGCCGGCGGCCAGGCCGGCGCCGCGGAAGATGTTGCCGCCGCCGACCACCAGCGCCACCTCGGCGCCGGCCTGCTGGGCCTCGATGACCTCACGGGCCAGGCGGTTGATGATCTTGGGGTCGATGCCGTAGTCCTCGTCTCCCATCAGCGCCTCCCCGGAAAGTTTCAGAAGGATGCGTTGGTAGGCGAGCTGGGACATGGCGACCTCGATGGCAGGAAAACGGTGGGGATTCTAACGGATAGCGCGCGTCACGGGCAGCGTCGTGCTGCAGTGCGCAAGCGGTTTTCATGGCGTGCGGCGTGGCGCCGCGGCGCTGCCTGCCGCCGGGCCGGCGCGTTGGCGGGCAGCGCCCGGGGCGGGGCTGCGGCAGGGGCTGAAACGCAGACGCCCGGTGCGCTGCACCGGGCGTCTGGATCGCATTCGGGAGGCCGGTGCCGCCGTGGCGGCCGGCCCCCGGGTGCGGTTGGCTCAGACCTGCATCGCCTTGGCGACTTCGGCGGCGTAGTCCTCCACCACCTTCTCGATGCCTTCGCCGACGGCCAGGCGGATGAAGCCGGCAACGTCGCCGCCGGCGGCCTTCACCGCCTGTTCGACGGTCTTGTCGCTGTCCAGCACGTAGTTCTGGCCGTACAGGGTGACTTCGCCGACGATCTTGTTGATCTTGCCGCTGATGATCTTCTCCAGGATGTCGGCCGGCTTGGCCTTGTCCTTTTCGCTCATCTTGGCCAGTTCGATTTCCTTTTCCTTGGCGATGAAGTCGGCCGGAACGTCGGCCGGCTTGTTGTGCGGCGGGTTCATCGCCGCCACGTGCATGGCCAGGCCGCTGGCCAGTTCGGCGTTGCCGCCGACCAGGTCGACCAGCACGCCGATCTTGCCGTTGGTGTGCACGTAGGCGCCGACGGTGTTGCCGCCGTCGATCCGCGCCAGGCGGCGGATCTGGATGTTCTCGCCGAGCTTCTGGATGGCGGCGGCGCGGGCTTCCTCGACGGTCTCGCCGGAGGCCAGCTTGGCCGACTTCAGGGCTTCGGCATCGGCGGCGCCCGAGGTCAGGGCGGCGGCGGCCACGCCATCGACGAACGCCTTGAAGTTGACGTCGTTGGCGACGAAGTCGGTTTCCGAGTTCACTTCCACCAGCACGGCCTTGCCGCCGTCCTGGGCCAGGCCGATGCGGCCTTCGGCAGTGACGCGGTCGGCCTTCTTGTCGGCCTTGGCGGCGCCGGACTTGCGCAGCGCCTCGGCGGCCGCGTCGATGTCGCCGTTGCTCTCGGTCAGTGCCTTCTTGCACTCCATCATGCCGGCGCCGGTACGCTCGCGCAGCTCCTTGACCAGGGATGCGGTGATTTCAGCCATGGGATTACCTCAACGATAGAAAGGGGCAGGCCGGCAATGGTTGCCGGCCGTTGTTACGTGGCCCTGTCAGCAGCCGCCGCGGAGCGGCGGCGCAGGGGTGCGGGCGCGTCATGGCGCGCCCGCGGGCTTGGGTCAGGCCGAAGCCTCGTCGCCCTTCTTGGCGGCCTTCTTGGCCGGCGCGCGGCGGGCGGGCTTGCCCTCTTCGGCGGCAGCGGCGTCGGCGAACTCTTCCTCGCGCACCGAAGCGGCGTTCGGCGCGGCGGCCTTGCCTTCCAGCACGGCGTCGGCGGCGGCGCGGGCATACAGCTGCACGGCGCGGATGGCGTCATCGTTGCCGGGGATGGCGTAGTCCACCAGCTCCGGGTTGTAGTTGGTGTCGACCACCGCGATCACCGGGATGCCGAGCTTCTTGGCTTCCTTGATGGCGATGTCCTCATGGCCGATGTCGATGACGAAGATCGCGTCGGGCAGGCGGTTCATGTCCTTGATGCCGCCCAGCGAGGCTTCCAGCTTGTCGCGCTCGCGGCGCAGGCCCAGCACTTCGTGCTTGACCAGGCGGTCGAAGCTGCCGTCGGTCTCGCCGGCTTCCAGTTCCTTCAGGCGGGCGACCGACTTCTTCACGGTGACGAAGTTGGTCAGGGTGCCGCCCAGCCAGCGCTGGTTCATGAACGGCATGCCGCACCGCTCGGCTTCTTCCTTGATGGCTTCGCGCGCGCTGCGCTTGGTGCCCAGGAACAGGATGGTGCCGCGCTTCTGGGCAACGGACGAGATGAAGTTCATCGCGTCGTTGAACAGCGGGACGGTCTTTTCCAGGTTGATGATGTGGATCTTGCCGCGGGCGCCGAAGATGTACGGTGCCATCTTGGGATTCCAGTAGCGGGTCTGGTGGCCGAAGTGGACGCCGGCTTCCAGCATCTGACGCATGGTGATCTGGGGCATTGCAGGAACTCCTGATGGGGAGCAGGGGCGCGGTGCACGGGTGGTTTCCGACGTGCCGGCCTTGGCCCTGGACCGCACTGGATGTAGTGGCGGCCCGGCGAAGGGGTGTGCGCATGCTCCGGGGTTGGGCTTCCCCGACGCCTCCGTGGCCGACGACATGCCCCCGGAGCCAGGCTCCTGCGGCACGCGCACCCCGGCACGGATGGGGGCGAAGGGTGTGGATTCACCGGTGACGCCCGGTGTGGGCGGCCCGTGCCGGCACACGGCAGGCAACGGAGCCGCGGAAGTATAGGGCGGCGGCGGCCTGAGCGCAAATGGCCGCCGGGCCGGCGCCGTGCGGTGGCCGGGGCGGTCGTTCAGGCGGGCGGCGATGGGTGATAATGGCGGCCATGAGCGTGAACCTGAAAACCCCCGAAGAAATCGCCAAGATGCGCATCGCCGGCCGCCTGGCCGCCGAGGTGCTGGACCTTGTCGGTGCCCATGTCCGCCCCGGTGTCAGCACCGAGGAACTGGACCGCATCTGCCACGACCACATCGTCAACGTGCAGGGCGCGGTTCCGGCCAACGTCGGCTACCGCGGCTTCCCCAAGACCCTGTGCACCTCGGTCAACAACGTCATCTGCCACGGCATCCCCAGCGACGCCAAGGTGTTGAAGGACGGCGACATCGTCAACATCGACGTGACCGTCATCAAGGACGGCTGGCATGGCGATACCAGCCGCATGTACTACGTCGGCACGCCGTCGGTGATGGCCCGGCGGCTGGTCGAGACGACCCGCGAAGCCATGTGGCGCGGCATCCGCGCGGTGCGGCCGGGCGCGACCCTGGGCGACATCGGCCATGCGATCCAGAGCTATGCCGAATCCGAGCGCTTCAGCGTGGTGCGCGAGTACTGCGGCCATGGCATCGGCAAGGTCTACCACGACGAACCGCAGGTGCTGCACTACGGCCGCCCGGGCCAGGGCCTGGTGCTCAAGCCGGGCATGACCTTCACCATCGAGCCGATGATCAACGAAGGCGCGCGGCATACCCGGGTGCTGCCCGACGGCTGGACCGTGGTCACCAAGGACCGCAAGCTCTCGGCGCAGTGGGAGCACATGGTGGCGGTGACCGAGGACGGCGTCGAGGTGCTGACGCTGTCGCCGGCCGACGCCGCCAACGCGCACAGCGCGACGGCATGAGCCGACCTCCGGGGGATCGGGCCCAGCACGTTCCACACGCGCCGGCCGATCCCGCCGGCGATGCGCAGTGGGCCGCCGAGGCACGCCAGGCGCTGGCCCAGGCCGACGCGCGGCTGGGCCGGCGCTTCGCCCAGGACGAGAACATCGAGCGCCTGCTGGCGCTGCGCGCGCGCGCCGTCGACCAGCTCCTGCAGCAAGCCTGGCAGCGCTGCCTGCCCGCCGACGGCGGGCTGTCGCTGTTCGCGGTCGGCGGCTACGGCCGCGGCGAGCTGTTCCCGCGCTCGGACATCGACCTGCTGGTCCTGGGCGAGCCGGCGGCGCAGCAGGCGCACGCGCCGGCGCTGGGGCGGCTGTTCGCGCTGCTGTGGGATGCCGGCCTGCCGGTCAGCCATGCGGTGCGTTCGGCCAGCCAGTGCGTGCAGGCCGCGGCGGACCAGACCGTGCTGACCGCGCTGATCGAGTCGCGGCCGCTGTGCGCCACAGCCGAGGCGCAGCAGGGGCTGTCGCGGGCGGTGTCGCCGACGCTGATCTGGCCGGCGCGCGACTATTTCCTGGCCAAGCGCGAGGAACTGCTGCTCAGGCACCAGCGCTTCGGCGACACCGCCGACAACCTGGAGCCGGACCTCAAGGACGGCCCCGGCGGCCTGCGCGACCTGAACACCCTGGGCTGGATGGCGCTGCGCGCGTTCGGCGTGGGCGACATCGATGCCCTGGTCGGCCTGGGCCACCTGGGGCTGGACGAGGCCGCGGCGCTCAAGCGCGAACGCGCGGTGCTGGCGCGGCTGCGCTTCGGCCTGCACCTGGTCGCCCAGCGCGCCGAGGAGCGTTTGCGCTTCGACTACCAGAAGGCGCTGGCCGAGCACATGGGCTTCGCCGACGACGCCGGCAACCTCGGCGTCGAGAAGATGATGCAGGGCTTCTACCGCAGCGCGGCGGTGGTGCGCCGGGTCAGCGACCGCCTGCTGCAGCGGTTCGAGGAGCAGTTCGACGGCGAGGCGGCACCGGAGCCGGTCGGCGACGGCTTCTCGTTGCGCCGCGGCTACCTGTCCGCCGACGACCCGCTGTGGCCGCACGGCGACATCGCGCGCCTCTTCGCGCTGTTCGCCTGCTGGGCGAGGGTTCCGCAGGTGCGCGGGCTGCATTCGATGACCGCCCGCGGCCTGGCCGAGATGCTGGACGAGATTCCCGCCTACGCCGAGGTCGGCGAGGCGGTGCGCGAGCAGTTCGTGGCCCTGCTGCGCGGTCCGCGCGCGGTGGACACGCTGGCGCGGATGGCGCGCCTGGGCGTGCTCGGGCAGTGGATTCCGGCGTTCGCGCAGGTCTCCGGGCGCATGCAGTTCGACCTGTTCCATGTCTATACCGTGGACCAGCACACCCTGATGGTGCTGCGGAACATCGGCGTGTTCGGCGCCGGCCGCGCCGACGAGCGGTTCGCCATCGCCCACGAGGTCTGGCCGCGGCTGCGCAAGCCGGAGCTGCTGCTGCTGGCCGGCCTGTTCCACGACATCGCCAAGGGCCGCGGCGGCGACCATTCCGAGCTCGGTGCGGTGGATGCGCGTGCGTTCTGCAGCGCGCACGGCCTCAGCGCCAGCGATACCGAGCTGGTCGCATGGCTGGTGGAACAGCACCTGCGCATGTCGATCACCGCGCAGAAGCAGGACATCACCGATCCGGACGTGATCCATGCGTTCGCCACCCGGGTCGGCAACCGCGAGCGCCTGGACTACCTGTACCTGCTGACCTGCGCCGACATCGCCGGCACCAGCCCCAAACTGTGGAACGCCTGGAAGGACCGGCTGCTGGCGGACCTGTACTTCGCCGCGCGGCGGGCCCTGCGCGAAGGCCTGGAAGCGCCGCTGCCGGAAGCGGAGCGGGTGCAGGAGGCCCGGGGCAACGTGCGCGAGCTGATGCGCGCGATGGGCCATGGCGACGCGGCCATCGAACGCCAGTTCGGCGCGATGCCGGACGAGGGCTTCGTGCGTTTCCGCCCCGAACAGCTGGCCTGGCAGGCGGTGTCGCTGATGGGCGTGCCGCGCGGCGGCACCCTGGTCAAGGCGCGGCGGATCGCCCCGGAAAGCGATGCGCTGGAAGTGTTCGTGCATTCGCCCGACCGCGACGGGCTGTTCGCCGCGATCGTGATGACGCTGGACCGTGCCGGCTTCAGCATCCACCGCGCGCGCGTGCTGGACGGCCCCGGCGGGACCATCTTCGATACCTTCGAGGTGACACCGGCCAGCCGTTTCGTCGACGGCGACAGCGCACGCCTGGAACAGCTGCTGCGCAAGGCGCTGGGCGGCAACATCCGCATCCTGCGGCCGGCGCGGCGGGTGATCCCGCGGCAGCTGAAGCACTTCCGGTTCGCGCCGCGCATCGAGTTCATCGACAGCGTCGAGCATGGCCGCACCGTGCTCAACCTGGTCGCCACCGATCGCCCGGGCCTGCTGGCCGACGTCGCGCACGTGCTGCGCGACCAGCAGCTGCGGGTCCAGGATGCGCGCATCGCCACGTTCGGCGAGCGCGCCGAGGACCAGTTCCAGCTCACCGACCACGACGACCGCCCCCTTACCGAAGCCGCCCGGCAGGCGCTGCGCGCTGCATTGCTGGCCTGCCTGGACCCCGAGAAGAAGCCTGGAGACCCGCACTGATGGCCACCAAGAAGACCGCCGCCAAGAAGACCGCCGTGAAGAAGACGACCGCAGGCAAGACGGCCGAACGGACGGCCGCCGCGCCCCGGGCCACGGTGAAGAAGGCGCCGGCGAAGAAGGTCGCCGCGCCGGCCAGGGCGACGCCGCGCCCGAAGGCCGCCGATCCGGCCGCCCGCAGCCTGCGCAAGCCGCCGGCGCCGGGCGTGGCGGAAATGAAGTTCGGCATCGACAGCGCGTTCGAGCGCCGCGCGATGCTGACCATGGACGAGATCGAGGGCTACACCCGGCCGCTGGTCAACCGCGTCATCGACGGCCTGGAGTCGGGCGAATTCCGCGTCGCCGAGCCGGACGGCAACGGCGGCTGGAAGGTCAACGAATGGCTGAAGAAGGCGGTGCTGCTGTACTTCCGGGTCAACGACATGGCGGTGATGGACGGCCGTCCGGCGCCGTTCTGGGACAAGGTCGAATCGCGTTTCGCCGGCTGCGGCGAGGCGGAGTTCCGTGCCGCGGGGGTGCGCGTCGTGCCCGGTGCCATCGCCCGCCGCGGCGCGCACTTCGGCCGCGACGTGGTGCTGATGCCCAGCTTCACCAACATCGGCGCCCACGTGGGCGAGGGCACCATGGTCGATACCTGGGCCACGGTGGGCTCGTGCGCGCAGATCGGCAAGCACTGCCACCTGTCCGGCGGCGCCGGCATCGGCGGCGTGCTGGAGCCGCTGCAGGCCAGCCCGACCATCATCGAGGACCACTGCTTCATCGGTGCGCGCTCGGAGGTGGTCGAGGGCGTGGTCGTCGGCCACCACAGCGTGATCGGCATGGGCGTGTTCCTCAGCCAGAGCACCCGCATCTACAACCGCGCCACCGGCGAGATCAGCTATGGCTACATTCCGCCGTACAGCGTGGTGGTGTCCGGTTCGCTGCCGAGCAAGGACGGCACGCATTCGCTGTACTGCGCGGTGATCGTCAAGCAGGTCGATGCCCGCACCCGCAGCAAGACCAGCGTCAACGACCTGCTGCGCGGCCTGGCCGACTGAGGGCCGCGCCGCAGCAGAACGCCGGCACCTTCACCACCGTGGAGAATGCAATGAAGACACGCACCCCAGCCGTCCTCCTGTCCGCCGCCCTGCTGGTGCTGTCCGCCGCCGTCCCCGCACAGGACCTCGGCCGCTACAGCGAGGAAGGCCTGCGTGCCGAGCTTGCCGGCCTCGCCGACGTCGAGACCGCGGTGCTGGTGCCGATGCGCGACGGCATCGGCCTGTCCACCAACATCTGGCGCCCCAAGGGCGCCACCGGGCCGCTGCCGACGGTGCTGTGGAAGACCCCGTACAACGAACACAGCCCACGCGGCACCAGTGCCCGGCTGGCCATCGAGGCGCTCCGCAACGGCTACGCGTTCGTGGTGCAGAGCGAGCGCGGCCGCTATCTCAGCCAGGGCAGGTACCAGATCCTGGGCCATCCGCAGACCGACGGCTACGACGCGCTGAGCTGGATCGCCGCGCAGCCCTGGTCCAACGGCAAGGTCGGCACCCTGGGCTGCTCGTCCTCGGCCGAATGGCAGCTGTCGCTGGCGGCGATGGACCACCCGGCGCACGCGGCGATGGTGCCGATGGCCGCCGGGGCGGGCATCGGCAAGGTCGGCCCGTTCCAGGAGCAGGGCAACTTCTACACCGGCGGCGTGCCCCGCACCCTGTTCGCGGTGTGGATGTACGGCGTGGACAACCCGCTGCGCGCCGAGCTGCCGCAGGACCTGGCCGGCCCGCTGCGCGCGCGGGTGGCGCAATACAACGACCTGGACGCGAAGAAGCCGGCGGTCGACTGGCAGCGGCACATCCGCCACCTGCCGTATGCGCAGCTGCTGTCCTCGCTGGGCGAGCCGCCGGCCACGTTCGAACGGATGATCGGCCGCGGGCCCGCCGATCCGGCCTGGGAGCAGGGCGGGCTGTACCGCGATTCGATGGGCTGGGGCGTGCCGGCGCTGTGGTTCAACAGCTGGTACGACGTGTCCATCGGCCCGAACCTGGCGCTGTTCAACCATGCGCGCGCGGCCGGCACCGATGCCCAGGCCAGCCAGAACCAGTACGTGGTGATCGGCCCCAATCCGCACTGCCAGTTCTGGCAGTTGGGCAAGGACTACACGGTCGGCGACCGCGCCATGGGCGACGCCAGCTTCCCGGTGAGCGCGCAGATCTGGGCGTTCTTCGACCGCTGGCTGAAGAACCAGCCCAAGGCGTTCCCCGCGTCCACCCCGCACGTGCGCTACTTCACGATGGGCGCGAACCGCTGGCAGTCCGATGCGCAATGGCCGCCACAGGCGGCCCGGCCGGTGCGCCTGTACCTGCGCTCGGGCGGTGCGGCCAATTCGCTGTATGGCGACGGGCGGCTCACGTTCGAGGCGCCGTCGGCGGAGGAGCCCAAGGACAGCTACCGCTACGATCCGGCCAACCCGGTGCAGACCATCGGCGGCGGCGACTGCTGCAACGGCGGGCTGGTGACCGCCGGCGCGTTCGACCAGCGCCCGGTCGAGGCCCGCCACGACGTGCTGGTGTATACCAGCGCGCCGCTGGATGCGCCGCTGGAAGTATCCGGCTTCGTCGATGCGGTGCTGCAGGTGTCCTCCAGCGCCCGGGACACCGACTTCGCGCTCAAGCTGGTGGACGTGGCACCGGACGACACCGCCTGGATCATCGGCGACACCATCCTGCGTGCGCGCTACCGCGACGGCTACGCGGCACCGGCGCCGATGCAGCCGGGGCAGGTCTACACGCTGAAGCCGACCCCGATCACCACCTCGATCCGCTTCGGCAAGGGCCACCGCATCCGTGTCGAGGTGACCAGTTCCAATTTCCCCAAGTTCGCGCGCAACCTCAACACCGGCGGCGCGAACGAGAGCGAGGACGTCCCGGTGGTGGCGGACAATGCCGTCCACCACTCGGCGGCGGCCGCCAGCTATATCGAACTGCCGGTGGTGGAGCACAGCAAACCATGACGACGACCCTCTACGGACTGAAGAACTGCGATACCTGCAGGAAGGCGACCAAGTGGCTGGACCGCTTCGGCGTCGCCTACACCTTCGTCGATTACCGCGACGCCAAGCCCAGCCCGGAAACGCTGGCGGAATGGGCCGGCAAGGCCGGCGGCTTCGACGCGCTGGTCAACAAGTCCTCGACCACCTGGCGGCAGCTGCCGGACGTCCGCAAGGCGCCCGGTTCCGACGCCGAGTGGAAGCTGCTGTTGCGCGAGTACCCGCAGCTCATCAAGCGCCCGCTGGTCGTCACCGGCGACGGCGCGGTGACGCAGGGCTTTTCCGACAACGGCTTCAAGCAGCGCTTCGGCATCGGCTGACGCACCGCCGGCCTGCCGGTGTGCGGCGGACGCCGCGCCAGGGCGGTGCCGCCCCGGCAGGAAGCATGGATCCGCGGTGGATGCATAGGCGCCCCTCCGCGGCCGCGACACCCCCTGCGCAGCGCAGGGACCTCTGGAGGCAAGCACGACATGAGCGACGTACTGCAGCTGGCCTGCGAACTGATTTCCCGGCCGTCGGTGACCCCCGAGGATGCCGGTTGCCAATCCTTGATCGGCGAGCGCCTGCGGGCGGCGGGCTTCGCCTGCGAGCACCTGCGCCTGGGCGAGGTCGACAACCTGTGGGCCACCCACGGCAGCGGCGCGCCGGTGCTGGTGCTGCTCGGCCATACCGACGTGGTGCCCAGCGGCCCGGCCGAGGCCTGGGCCAGCGCTCCGTTCACGCCTGACGTACGCGATGGCGTGCTGTACGGCCGCGGCGCGGCCGACATGAAGGGCAGCGTGGCCGCGTTCGTGGTGGCCGCCGAGCAGTTCGTCGCCGCCCATCCCGATCATCCCGGCACGCTGGCGGTACTGCTGACCAGCGACGAGGAGGGTGACGCCATCGACGGCGTGCGCCACGTCGCGCGGCTGTTCGCCGAGCGCGGACAACGGATCGACTGGTGCATCACCGGCGAGCCCTCGTCCACTGCCCGGCTCGGCGACCTGCTGAGGGTGGGGCGCCGCGGCAGCCTGTCGGCCACGCTGGCGGTCAAGGGTGTCCAGGGGCACGTCGCCTATCCGGAGAAGGCGCGCAATCCCATCCACCTGGCCGCGCCGGCGCTGGCCGAGCTGGCCGCGCATGCCTGGGACGACGGCTACGAGAGTTTCCCGCCGACCAGCCTGCAGATCTCCAACATCGCCGCCGGGACCGGCGCCAGCAACGTCATTCCCGGTGAGCTGCAGGTGCGCTTCAACCTGCGCTACAACCCGCACTGGAACGCCGCACGCCTGGAAGCGGAGGTCGGCGCGCTGCTGGACCGGCATGCGCTCGACTACACGCTGCACTGGCACCGCAGCGGCGAACCGTTCCACACCCCGGAAGGCCGCCTGCGCCAGGTCGCGCGCGACGTGCTGACCCGGTTCGCCGGCGCCGCGCCGGAGGAAAGCACCGGCGGCGGTACGTCCGATGCGCGTTTCATCGCGCCGCTGGGCGCGCACTGCATCGAGGTCGGTCCGGTCAACGCCAGCATCCACCAGGTGGACGAGAACGTGCGCGTGGCCGACCTGGAGGCGTTGCCCGGGTTGTACCGGGCACTGATCGCCGGGCTGTTGCTGGACGGCGCCGGCTGAGACCGGCCCCGGGGACCCGGGCACACGGGCCGTGGGAGGCCGGTGGGTACCCGCGGGGTAGTGGACGTGGACGGACCGGCAAGGAGAGGGCGCGGACAGCGCGCTGTCTTGTCGGCGTGCCGGTACACGTGCCGGCGGTCGTCGGCGCGGCCTGGGCCGGCGGTGCCGGCGAGGGTCGCGGCTCGTTTCCGCTGCAACAGTTGCGTGCCGGCCAGCGCCACGCTAGTGTCTGCCGCATGTCGCTGCTTCGTGCCAACGCCAACAACGCCAACCGCAATAATCTGCGTGCGAACAATCGTGCGCGGCCGATGCGGGTCCGCGACCAGGCGTAAAGAACGAAGCAGGCGCCAGGTCAAGAGAAAACCCGCATCGGCCGATGCGGGTTTTTTTGTGTCCGGGTGCCGGCAATGGCCGGTCGCGGTTGGCCACAGGATCCCCTTTCGCAGGCATCACTTCTTCCAGGAGCTTTCCCCATGTGTTCCATCTTCGGCATCTTCGGCCTGCAGCCCGGCGACGACCGGCAGGCCCTGCGTCGCCAGGCGCTCGAACAGTCCCAGCGCCAGCGCCACCGTGGTCCGGACTGGAGCGGCGTGTACGTGGATGCCCAGGCGATCCTCGTGCATGAGCGGCTGGCCATCGTCGATCCGGCCGGCGGCTCGCAGCCGCTGCTGTCCGAGGATGGCGGCCTGGCGCTGGCGGTGAACGGCGAGATCTACAACCACCGCGAGCTCAAGCAGGAGCTGGTGCAGCCCTATGCCTTCCAGACCGGTTCGGACTGCGAGGTCATCAATGCCCTGTACCGCGAATGCGAGGCCGCCGGCACCGGCCCGGCCGGCTTCCTCAACCGCCTCAACGGCATCTTCGCCTTCGCGCTGTGGGACAAGGCCCGTGGCCGTGCGGTGATCGCCCGCGATCCGATCGGCGTGGTACCGCTGTACTGGGGCCACGACAAGCAGGGACGGCTGTGCGTGGCCTCGGAAATGAAGTCGCTGGCCGACACCTGCGCCGACGTGGCGCAGTTCCCGCCCGGCCACTGGTACGACAGCGCCACCGGCGAGCTGTCCCGCTACTACCAGCAGCCATGGCGCGACTACGACGCGGTGCAGGGCGTGGAGGTGTCCACCGAGGCGCTGCGCGAGGCCTTCGAGGCGGCGGTGCATCGCCAGCTGATGACCGACGTGCCCTACGGCGTGCTGCTGTCGGGCGGCCTGGACTCCTCGCTGGTGGCGGCGGTGGCCGCCCGCTACGCCCGGCGCCGCATCGAGGACGGCGACCAGAGCGAGGCCTGGTGGCCGCGCCTGCACAGTTTCGCCATCGGCCTGAAGGGCTCGCCGGACCTGGCCGCGGCGCAGGTCGCCGCCGAGATGCTGGGCACCGTGCACCACGGCTTCGAGTACACCTTCGAGGAGGGTCTGGATGCGCTGCCGGAAGTGATCCGCCATATCGAGACCTATGACGTCACCACCATCCGCGCCTCGACCCCGATGTTCCTGCTGGCCCGCCGGATCAAGGCGATGGGGGTGAAGATGGTGCTGTCCGGGGAAGGCAGCGACGAGATCTTCGGCGGCTACCTGTACTTCCACAAGGCGCCGAACGCGCGCGAGTTCCATGAGGAACTGGTGCGCAAGCTGGACGCGCTGAACAACTACGACTGCCTGCGGGCCAACAAGTCGATGATGGCCTGGGGCGTGGAGCCGCGGGTGCCGTTCCTCGACCGCGAATTCCTGGACGTGGCCATGCGCATGGACGCCCGCCACAAGATGGTCGACATGGCCAGCGGCCGCATCGAGAAGGCGGTGTTGCGCGAGGCGTTCGAGGGCTACCTGCCGAAGGACATCCTGTGGCGGCAGAAGGAACAGTTCAGCGACGGCGTCGGCTATGGCTGGATCGACGGGCTGAAGGCGCATGCCGAGGCGCAGGTGAGCGACCGCGAGCTGGCCGCCGCCGACAAGCGCTTCCCCTACAACCCGCCGCAGACCAAGGAGGCGTACTACTACCGCAGCCTGTTCGAGCAGTTCTACCCGACCCCGGCCGCCGCCGAGACGGTGCCGGGCGGCAAGTCGATCGCCTGCTCGTCGCCGGCGGCGATCGCCTGGGACGCCAGCTTCGCGGCGCTGGCCGATCCGTCCGGCCGCGCCGTGGCCGGCGTGCATGCGCAGGCACTGGCCGGCTGAGCATCGGCATGGCCCGCGGCGACGCGGGCCATGCGGCCGGTGGCGCGGCCGCGGCGTATCATCGCCGGCGGATACGGGGGGAGTGTCATGGACGCAGGAGTCGACAGCCGTGCTCCACGGCTGAAATGGGGGTGGCTGTACCTGGCCTGGACGGGCCTGCCGCTGCTGCTTGGACTGGGCGTGGCGCGTTTCGCCGGAGGTGGGCCGCAGGCCGTGGCCACGGCGGTGCAGGGGGCGCCGGACAGCGCGGTTCCGCTGCAGTCGTCGTCGCCCTTGGGCGTGTTCCTGCTGCAGCTTCTGGTCCTGCTGTTGAGCGCCAAGGGAATGGGCCGGCTGCTGCGCTGGCTGGGACAGCCGGCGGTCATCGGCGAAATGGCGGCGGGCCTGATGATCGGTCCGCTGTTTCTTGGAAGCCTGTGGCCGCAGTTGCACGCTGCGGTGTTTCCCGAGGCATCGCTGCAGCCGCTGAGCCTGGTCAGCCAGTTCGGCGTCTTGATGTTCCTGCTGGCCGCCGGTGCGGAACTGGACCTGGGGCAGCTCCGCGGGCGCCGGCGGTTTGCGTTCGCGGTAAGCCATGCCGGCATCGCGGTGCCGTTCCTGGCCGGGGTGCTGACCGCCCTCTGGCTGTACCCGGAGCATGCCCCCGGCAACGTGGGGTTCGCCTCGTTCTCCCTGTTCGTGGGGATCGCGATGAGCATCACCGCGTTCCCGGTCCTGCTGCGGATCCTTGCCGACCGCGGCATGGTCCATACCGCGGTCGGCCAGACGGCCATCGCCTGCGCCGCGTTGGGCGATGCGACGGCATGGTGCCTGCTGGCGCTGATCGTCGCGGCCACGCAGGCCGCCGGCTGGGGAGCCGCGTGCGCCGGCCTGCTGGGCGTATGCGCCTTCGTCGTGCTGATGGTGAAGGTGGCCAGGCCGTGGTTCGCGCGCTGGTCGGTGATCCCCCCGCAGCGGGAGAACGCGTGGCTGCTCGGTATCCTGGTGCTCGCGCTGGGCAGCGCGCTGCTGACCGAGTGGCTCGGCATCCATGCCCTGTTCGGCGCGTTCGCGGCGGGGGTGGCGGTATCCGGCAATCCGCGGCTGCGCGAACTGGTGATGACCCGCGTGGAGCCGCTGGCCGCCACGTTGCTGCTGCCGTTGTTCTTCGCGATGACCGGGCTGCGCCTGCAGGCGGACGCGCTGCAGGCGGGGGACCTGGTGCTGTGCGTGGTCGTGATCGCCGTGGCGACCCTGGGCAAGACGGTCGGGACCGCCGCCGCCGCGCGCAGTGCCGGCATGCCGAGGACAGCCTCGTGGCGCCTGGGGGTCCTGATGAATACCCGGGGCCTGATGGAGCTGGTGGTCCTCAATCTCGGGTATGAGCTGGGCCTGATCGGCGACCGGTTGTTCGCCGTACTGGTGATCATGGCGCTGGCGACGACGGCCATGACCGGGCCTTGGCTGGGCTGGCTCGAACGCCGCCGCGGCTGAGCGCTGGCCGGGTGCCGGCCGCGGCACGCCGGCCCGGCAGGCGCCTGTGCGCGCGAACGGCGGTGGCCGTTGCATCGCCGCTGCGGGGTGTCCGGCAGGCCCGCGCGGGCAGGGCCTGTCCGTGTTCCGGTTGCGGGGTCACTGCGGGTGCAGGGTGAGGACATGCACCGCATCGCCGGGCAGGAACGGTGTCGGCCGGCCGTGTACCCAATCGTCGTGGCCGGCCGCCCAGAACGGCGACAGGGGATGGCCGCTCTGGCCGCCGGGCATGTGCACGATGCCGTCGGCTTCATGGCCGGGGGCGACCACCATGCGCTGCGAGGCACCGAAGGACGGGGTCTGCACGCGCGGCAGGTTGCCGTCGCCGGGCAGCGCTTGCGCCGGCATGCACAGCCAGCGCCTGGACAGGCGCGGCAGCGCCCGCGACAGCGGATGGCAGACGGCGGCGGTGTTGCGCTCGCCCCAGGTGCGTGCGGACAGGTCCGGGCCCTGTGCCGCGAGGTCGCGTTCCAGTTCCCGCGCGCTGTGCGCGAGCAGCGCGTCCCAGCTTGCGAATGACGGCGGCAGCAGGTGGGCGGGGCGCTGTTCCAGCATCGGCCAGACGATGCCTTCCAGCTGGGGCAGGCGCGGGGCGATGAAGGCGTCGCCGAGCGCCTGCCGTGCCGGTGCCAGCAGGCCCTCTTCCAGGGTGTCGAGCACGATGCCGCGGAAGCCGCGGGCGATCCGGTAGCTGGTCGAGTCGGTCGCCGCATGCCCGTCCCAGTGCCGGCTGGCGGCGGCCAGGCGCTGCAGCGCGGGGTCGTCGCTGGATTCGACCGTGTCCCGCAGCAGTGTCCACCAGCGCTGCATCAGCAGGGCGCGGTCGTCGAGCTGGATCGCCAGCAGGTCGCGTTCGTCGAAGCGGTCGCGGGCGAACAGGCTGTCGCGGATCTGGCGGGCGCGGGCGCCGAGGTCGTAGCCGCCGTCGCCGGCCTCGGCCAGCTCGGGGCCGGTGAGCACGCGCGCATTGGCGGTCCACAGGCGATGCGCGGGGGGGTCGCGCAGCAGCGGCGCGCGGTCGGTGCGCAGTCCCCAGGGGGCGCAGGCCGCGGGAGGCGCCGGTGCATCCACGGTGCGGTCGGTGCAGGCGCGGCCGCGGTCGGGGCGGGTGCCGATCAGCTGCCAGGCGATGCGGCCGGTGTGGTCGGCGAGCAGCAGGTTCTGCGCGGGAATACCGGAGCGGTCGGCGACGGCCAGGGCATCGTCGATGTCCCGGGCCTGCGCCATGTCGGCGAAGTCCAGCCGTACCGCGCCGGGCAGCTGTGCGGTCCAGCGCAGTGCCAGCAGGCTGCCGCCGGATTCCTCATGCAGCACCGGGCCCCAGTCGCTTTCGCGCACGAGCAGGGTCTCGTCCGCGGCGCCGGCGACGACCAGGGTTTCCTGGTGGCTGCGCAGTGCAGGGGCCTGTTCCGCGGGCAGCCGGACGAAGTCGGCGGTGTCGATGTAGCTGTTGGTGAAGCCCCAGGCGACGCGGGTGTTGCTGCCGACGACGACCAGGGGCAGGCCCGGCAGGCTGAAGCCGGCGACGTCCACCGGGCCGGCGGCCGGGTCGGCGTAGCGCAGGCGTACCCGGAACCAGAGGTTGGGTGCGCGCAGTCCAAGGTGCATGTCGTCGGCCAGGATGGCGCGGCCGTCGGCGGTCAGCGCGCCGGCGACGGCGAAGTTGTTGCTGCCCGGAGCGACGTCGGCCGGTATCGACGGGTCTCCGGCACCTCCGGTTGGCGCCGGAGGCGCCGCGCCGGTCCGCGCGGCGGCGGACGGCGCGGTCATGGCCCGCAGGTCCAGGGTGGCGGCGTCCGGCAGGGGGGCATCGCCGGTCGCGGCGCCGAACAGCGGCGCATCCCAGGAGCTGCCGCCGTGCGTGATCAGCGCATACAGCGCCGGCGGCACGACGTCGCGGATGCGGGCCAGCGCCAGTTCGCGGGTGTTGCCGGGGTCCTGCAGGTCGGCGTACATCGCCAGCCCGACCAGCACCGAATCGTCCACGCTCCAAGGGCGCGGCGCCTGGCGCAGCAGCAGATAGGGCCAGGGGCGCACGGGCAAGGCGGCGACGCCGGCATTCACCCCGTCGCGGTAGGCCTCGAGCAAGGCGCGCTTGCCACCCAGCGCGGCGTCCAGGTCGGCGCGTACGCGCGCGCGCAGGCGATGGACACGCATGCGGCGGTCCAGCGGGAGGGCGTCGGCTCCGAACAGCTCGGCCAGTTCGCCGGCGGCCGAGCGCCGCATCAGGTCCATCTCGAAGAAGCGCTCCTGGGCATGCACGTAGCCCAGCGCGCGCGCCATGTCGCGCGCATCGGCGGCCTCCACGGTCACCGTGCCGTTGCGGTCGCGCTGCACCTGCGCCGGCGCGCCGAGCCCGGCCAGCGGGTGCCCGCCGTCCAGCGGTGGAAGGCTCCCGCGCAGCAGCAGCCAGGCGCCGAGCAGGGCGATGAACGCCATGCCGACCAGGAGTACGAGCAACCGCAACAGCCAGCGCAGCATGGTCTTCTCCCGGTTCAGGAAGGGGCAGGGTGCGGGGCGGAGGAGGGGTGGAGCCGGAGTGCAACTGAAATTGATTCCGATTAGATCATTGTCGCGCCGGATCGGGCACCCTATGCCGGTCACGAACGATCAGGAGCATCCCATGCAAGGCCACCCGGACGTCATCGAATGCCTGAAGGAACTGCTGCGCGGCGAGTTGGCCGCGCGCGACCAGTACTTCATCCACTCCCGCCGCTATGAAGACCAGGGGCTGCAGGCGCTGTACGAGCGCATCGGCCACGAAATGGAGGAGGAGACCGAGCATGCCGACGCGCTGCTGCGCCGGATCCTGTTCCTGCAGGGCGATCCGGACATGCGCCCGCATGCCTTCGTCCCCGGCAAGACCGTGGTCGAGATGCTGGAGAAGGACCTGCAGACCGAATACCAGGTGCGCGCCAACCTCGCCGCGGGGGTCAAGCTGTGCGAGCAGCACGGCGACTATGTCAGCCGCGACATCCTGATCGCGCAGCTGCGCGATACCGAAGAGGACCATGCCTGGTGGCTGGAGCAGCAGCTGGGCCTGATCAAGCGCATCGGCCTGGAGCTGTACCAGACCAGCAAGATCGACGCGAAGGGCGTGCCGGCGCACTGATCGCCGCGAAGGCCGTTGCGCACGGGGAAGGCCGGGCGCATCCGGCCTTCCGCGTCCGGGGCTGTCCGCGGCGCCGCGCGCGCGGGCGGTCTGGAGGAACGCCGGCTAGGCGTTTCCGCTGTCGCGCCACAGGCGATAGACGGCGGTGGAGAGCGCGGTGACGCCCTCGGCGCGGAAGCCGGGCTCGTGGGCGAGGATGTCGCGGCGCTCGGCCTGTTCCACCCGCCACGAGGGGCCGAGCGATGCCATTTCCGCGGCGTCCACCGAGAACGGCGGGCCGGCCTTCTCCGCCTGCGGGTACTCGAGGGTGATCACCAGTCCGCGGCATCCTGCCGGCAGCCGCGCGTACACCGTGTCGCGGTAGCGTCGGCGCAGGTCCGGCGGCAGTGCGATCAACGCGGCGCGGTCATAGAGGCCGGCGATGCCGGCCAGGGTTTCGTCGTCGAGGGTGAAGGCGTCGCCGCAGAGGATCTCGATCGGCCCGGCGCTGTAATGCTCGCCCAGCCGGCTCGTGCGGCGCTGCGGCTGCAGCCCGGCCTCGGCGAAGAACTGTTCCACCGCCAGCGGCGACAGCTCGACGCCGAGTACGCGGTGGCCCCGTGCGGCCAGCCAGTGCATGTCCAGGCTCTTGCCGCACAACGGCACCAGGACCCGGCTGCCGGGCGCGGGCTGCAACGACGGCCAGTGCTTTTCCAGCAAGGGCATCACGTCGCCCCGATGGAAGCCGATCTGTCCCTGTTGCCAGCGTTGCAGCCAGAAATCGGAGTGCATGGTCTTTTTTCTCCTCAGCGGGTCTTCCGCCAGCCGTTCTCCGGCGTGATCCGCTCAAGCGCTTCGCTGCTTGCATAGCAGCGGACCAGGCCGCAATCGCGGCAGACGACACTGCGCATCTCGGCGCTGGCGAAGACGCCACTGGCGCCGGGCAGCAGGTCGGGGCCATGGCCGCCGCGGGTGTACAGATTGTCGCCGCGGCATTCGGGGCAGGTGGTCTGCGCGGAGGCGTCTTGCGGGAAGGTCATGGTGATTCCATGTAAAGCGGGTTTCCAGCGGTTGCCGCAGCCGACGCGCAGCATGGATCGCCACGCCGCACGCCGGTGAGATGAATGGCGGCACGGCCGCGCCGCCGTGCGCCAGTGGAGCGGGTTGCTGGACGTCCAGTCCTTCCACCTTCTGCCGCGCCACGCATGCGCATGGCGACGACAATGCCGGTCGCGCCGCCGCGCGCCAGTGGAGTGAGTTACTGGACGTCGAGGCCTTCCACCTTCTGCCGCGCCACGCATGCGCATGGCGACGACAATGCCGGTCGCGCCGCCGCGCGCCAGTGGAGTGGGTTACTGGACGTCGAGGCCTTCCACCTTCTGCCACCCCCTCGGCAGCAGATGCCCGCGGCTGGCCCGCGGCCCCACATAGGCATCCAGCTCCTTGAACGACAGGCTCATGGTGCGCTGGCCGCTGCGGATCTGCAGGGTGGCGCCGGGCGATACCGCGACCACCGCGACGACGCGCTCGGTGGCGAGCTTGGCCTTGGGGATCTCGATGATCTTGTTGCCCTTGCCCTTGTCCAGCTCGGGCAGTTCGCTGGCGGGGATGGCGAGCATGTTGCCGGCGCTGGTGACCGCGACGATGCGGTCGGCCTGCGGGTCGGCGACCGTCGCCGGCTGCAGCACCGCCGCACCGGGTGAGAGGTTGAGCATGGCCTTGCCGGCCTTGTTGCGGCCGGTGAGGTTCTCGAAGCGGGTGACGAAGCCGTAGCCGTGCGAGGACGCGAGCACGAAGCGGGCGTCGTTGTCGCCGCTGGCCAGGGTGAGGAAGCTGCTGCCGGCGGCGGGCGAGAAGCGGCCGGTGAGCGGCTCGCCGTTGCCGCGCGCCGAGGGCAGGGTGTGCGCGGGCGTCGAATAGGCGCGGCCGCTGCTGTCCAGGAACGCGACCTGCTGGGTGCTGCGCCCGCGGACGGCCGCGAGCAGCCTGTCGCCGTCGCGGTAGGAAAGGCCGGCGGCGTCGACCTCGTGGCCCTTGGCCGCGCGTACCCAGCCCTTCTCCGACAGCACCACGGTGACCGGTTCGCTGGCGACCAGTTCGGTCTCGTCGATGGCCTGGGCGGCGCCGCGCTGCACCAGCGGCGAGCGGCGCTCGTCGCCGAACTTCTTCGCATCGGCCAGCAGTTCGTCCTTGACCCGCTTCTTCAGCTTTGCGGCGCTGCCGAGGATGGCCAGGATCTTCTCGCGTTCGGCGGCCAGCTCGTCCTGCTCGCCGCGGATCTTCATTTCCTCCAGGCGCGCCAGCTGCTTGAGCTTGGTCTCCAGGATGTACTCGGCCTGGTCCTCGGACAGGCCGAAGCGGGCGATCAGCGCCGCCTTCGGCTCATCCTCGGTGCGGATGATGCGGATCACCTCGTCCAGGTTGAGGAAGGCCACCAACAGGCCTTCCAGCAGGTGCAGGCGGCGCTCGACCTTCTGCAGGCGGTGGTTGAGGCGGCGGGTGACGGTGTCCTGGCGGAAGCGCAGCCACTCGCTCAACAGCTGCCGCAGGTTCTTGACCTGCGGGCGGCCGTCCAGGCCGATGACGTTGAGGTTGACCCGGTAGCTCTTCTCCAGGTCGGTGGTGGCGAACAGGTGGCCCATCAGCTGCTCGGCGTCGACCCGGCTGGAACGCGGGATCAGCACCACGCGCACCGGATTGGCATGGTCGGACTCGTCGCGGATGTCCTCCAGCCAGGGCAGCTTCTTGGCGCGCATCTGCTGGGCGATCTGCTCGATCACCTTGGACGGCGACACCTGGTGCGGCAGTGCGGTGATGACGATGTTGCTGGCTTCCTTGCGGAAGGTGGCGCGGGCGCGCACGCTGCCGTTGCCGGTCTCGTAGAGCTGCCGCAGGTCGCTGGCCGGGGTGATGATCTCGGCGGTGGTCGGGTAGTCCGGCCCCTTCACGTGTTCGCACAGGTCGGCGACGGTGGCGTCCGGGTCGTCGATCAGCCGCACCAGCGCACTGACGATCTCGTTGAGGTTGTGCGGCGGTACGTCGGTGGCCATGCCCACCGCGATGCCGGTGGTGCCGTTGAGCAGCAGGTGCGGCAGCCGCGCCGGCAGCCAGCTCGGCTCCTCCAGGGTGCCATCGAAGTTCGGCGTCCAGTCGGTGGTGCCCTGGCCCAGCTCGCCGAGCAGCACCTCGGCGATCGGGGTCAGCTTGGATTCGGTGTAGCGCATGGCCGCGAACGACTTGGGGTCGTCGCTGGAGCCGAAGTTGCCCTGGCCGTCGATCAGCGGGTAGCGGTAGGAGAACGGCTGGGCCATCAGCACCAGCGCCTCGTAGCAGGCGCTGTCGCCGTGCGGGTGGTACTTGCCGATGACGTCGCCGACGGTGCGTGCGGACTTCTTCGGCTTGGCCGTCGCGCCGAGCCCCAGCTCGCTCATCGCGTAGATGATCCGCCGCTGCACCGGCTTCAGGCCGTCGCCGATGAACGGCAGGGCGCGGTCCAGCACCACGTACATGGAATAGTCGAGATAGGCGCGTTCGGCGTATTCGCGCAGCGGCTGCTGCTCGAAACCGTGGAAGGCGGGGCGTACGAGTTCGGTCATGCGGGGTGTTACCTGTGGCTGGGGGCGGCGACGGCGGTCGCCTCCGCGAGCGGTCGATTATCCGGATGCAGGGGGGGATGCCAAGCCGCGTGCGGGGAAAGCGCCGTCCTGCGCGTCGCGGCCGGCGCGGGCCAGGTAGCGGCCGGGCGGCAGCCCGAAATGGCGGCGGAACACGGTGACGAAGGCGCTGGAACTGCTGAAGCCCAGTGCATGGGCGATGTCGGCCACGCTGCGGCCGTCGCTGAGCTGGCGCAGAGCTTCGGCCAGGCGCGCCTGCTGCCGCCACTGCGCGAAGCTCAGGGTGGTTTCCTCGCGGAAGTAGCGGGTCAGGCTGCGTGGCGACAGGCCGGCCCATTGCGCCCACTGCTCCAGGCTGCGGCCGTCGGCGGGGTCGGCCAGCAGCTGCGAGGCGATCCGCCGCAGCCGCCGGTCGCGCGGCAGCGGCAGGTGCATGCGCTGCTGCGGGGCGTGGCGGATCTCGTCCTGCAGTACCGGCAGCAGGCGCTGCTGGCGGGGCGCGTTTTCCGCCTTGCCGGTGCACAGGCGCTTGGCCATCGCATGCAGCAGCGGGGAGATTTCGATGACGCAGGGCGCGTCCGGCAGGTCCCTGCAGGCCGGTGTGGCGAACGCCATGCCCCAGCCGCGCAAGGGGCCGTAGGCCGCGATGGTGTGGGGCTCGGCCGGGGGCATCCAGCCACCGGAGCCGGCGGGCAGCGACCAGGTGCCGTGGAGGGTGCGGATCGTCAGCAGGCCCTGTTCGACGCAGACCAGCTGGGCGCGGACGTGGTGGTGCCAATCCACTTCCAGGGCGACGCTGTGGGCGCCTTCGAGGCGGAAGCCGAACACCGCCGGGCCGTCGTCACTTTCGAACCAGTGCAGCTCGGCGTGGTCCAGCAGCGGTCTGGAGGGCGGGGCGGCAGGATCGGGCGCGTTGTCCATGGGAGTCGTCGAGTCGATCACGGGGTTGGCCCAAATATGCCATTTATTGGCTTGATTGTATTACCTGGCCATGCGATTGAGCCGTTACCGTAACCACCGTTCGATCATGCTGCGACCGCAACACAGCATTTGATGCCAGATCGGATATTTCCATTGAGAAATATTTCTTTTGGAATGAAGATGCCCGCCCATGATCTGCGCCACCGCCAATCCCCCCAGCTTCGGCCTGCTGCTGCGCCAGTTGCGCGACGGCCTGGCACGGCAGCTGGACGCGTCGATGGCCGAGGAGAACCTCGGCATCGGCTTCACCCACTACATCGGGCTCAAGACCCTGGCGCACATGGCGCCGTGCACGGCCAACGAGCTGGCGCAGGCCATCGACCAGGTACCCAGCGCGGTGACCCGCCTGCTGGACAAGCTCGAGGCGCTGGACTGCGTGCGCCGCGAGCCGCATGCGCTGGACCGCCGCGCGCTGCAGATCGTGCTGACCGACCAGGGCCGGGCGCTGTGCGAGCGGCTGAAGAAGCGGGGCGACACGGTCATGGACTACGCCACCCGCAACCTGAGTGCCGACGAACGGGCGCTGTTGATGTCCCTCCTCCTCCGGATCCGCGATTCCCTGACACCCCCATGATCCCCATTCCCGCTTCCTCCTTCCTGCCGCGCGCCGCGCGGCCGTTGTTGCCGGCCGTGCTGGCGCTGGCCCTGGCGGCGTGCGCCAGCAGCGGAGGCCTGCAGCCGCAGGGCCGCCTGCTCGAGGCCGACAGCCTGCGCAGCGAGCGCACCCTGGCCACCAGCGACCTGTCCGTGTCCGGCTTCCCCGCCAGCGACTGGTGGCGCAGCTTCGGCGATCCGCAGCTGGACGTGCTGGTCGCCGAGGGCCTGGCCGGCCATCCCAGCCTCGATGCGGCCGATGCACGGCTGCGCCAGGCCGAGGCCCAGGCGGGCCTGGCCCGTGCCGACCGCCTGCCCAGCCTGTCGGTGTCCGGTGGCTACACCGGCCTGCGCCTGCCCGAATCGATGGCCGGCGACGAGATGGGCGGGCACTACGCGGGCAGCAGCCAGGTGGCGTTCGACTTCAGCTATGGCATCGACCTGTGGGGCGGCAAGCGCGCCAGCTGGGAAGCGGCGGTGGATACGGTGCATGCCGCGGCGGTCGATGCCCAGGCGGCGCGCCTGGCCTTGTCCTCGGGCATCGTCCAGGCCTATGTCGAGCTGGACCGCGCCTGGCGCGCCAACGATGTCGCCGAGCAGGAACTGGAGCGGGCGCAGAAGGCGCTGCAGCTGGTGCGCCAGCGCCAGACGGCGGGAATCGACAGCGTCCTCCAGGTCCGCCAGGCAGAAGGCCGCATTCCCGTGGCGCACCAGCAACTGCAGGCCGCGCAGCAGCAGATCGACGCGGCGCGCACCGCCCTGGCGGCGCTGCTCGGCCAGGGCCCGGACCGCGGCCTGAGCATCGCGCGTCCGCTGGCCCTGCAGGTGGCCGCGCTGCAGCTGCCCGGGGTCCTGCCCAGCGCGCTGCTGGGCCGGCGCCCGGATGTCGTCGCCGCGCGCTGGCGGGTGGAGGCGGCCGACAAGCGGATCGCCACCGCCCGCACCCGCTTCTATCCCAGCTTCAACCTCACCGCCCTGGCCGGGGTGGTGGCGCCCAGCGTGGGTGACCTGCTTGAAAGCGGGTCGACCTTTGCCTACCTCGGCCCGGCGCTGAGCCTGCCGATCTTCGACGGCGGGCACCTGCGCGCCGGACTGGCGGAGGCCGATGCGCAGTACGACCTGGCGGTGGCCGGCTACAACCAGACCGTGGTGGACGCGCTGCGCGAGGTCGCCGACCAGGTCAATGCGGTGCGTTCGCTGCAGCAGCAGTCGCAATCGCAGCAGCAGGCGGTGGCCACCGCGGAATCGGCCTTCGACCTGGCCGGTCAGCGCTACCGCGCCGGCATCGGCAACTACCTGGACGTGCTGGCCACCCAGGCGCAGCTGCTCGACGCGCAGCAGGCGCTGACCACCCTGCACGCGCGCCAGCTGCTGGCCGCGGCGCGGCTGAGCCAGGCCCTGGGCGGCGGTTTCGAGCCGTCCGCCGGCGACGCCGGCGCCCCCGCGTCTTCCTCCTCCTCCGTATCCCCGCATTCCTGAGAACCGCCCCATGAGCCAGACCCCTTCCACCGAAGCCCCGGTCGTGCGCAGCCGCCGCAGCCGGCTGCTGCGCGGCCTGTCCGTCCTCGTCGTGCTGCTGCTGGCAGCGTTCGCGTTGTGGTACTTCGCCTTTGGCCGTTGGTTCGAGGAAACCGACGACGCCTATGTCCAGGGCAACCAGGTGCAGATCACCCCGCAGGTGGCCGGCACCGTGGTGGCCATCGCCGCCGACGACGGCATGCGCGTGGAGCGCGGCCAGCTGCTGGTGCAGCTGGACCCGGCCGACACCGAGGTGGCACTGCAGCAGGCCGAGGCCAACCTGGCGCGCACCGTGCGCGAGGTCCGCGGCCTGTACCGCAGCGTCGAAGGCGCGCAGGCGGACCTCAACGCGCGCCAGGTGACGCTGAAGCGCGTGCGTGAAGACGTCGCGCGCCGCCGGGACCTGGCCGCCAGCGGCGCGATCTCCAGCGAGGAGCTGGCCCATGCCCGCGACGAGCTGGCCGCGGCCGAAGCCGCGGTGGCGGGTTCGCGCGAGACCGTGGAGCGCAGCCGCGCGCTGGTGGACGACACCGTCGTGGCCACCCAGCCGGACGTGAAGGCCGCCGCGGCGCAGCTGCGCCAGGCCTGGCTCAACAACGCCCGCGCGGGCATCGTCGCGCCGGTGGCCGGCTTCGTCGCGCGCCGCTCGGTGCAGGTCGGCCAGCGGGTCCAGCCCGGCACCGCGCTGATGGCGGTGGTGCCGGCCGAGCAGATGTGGGTGGACGCCAACTTCAAGGAGACCCAGCTGCGGCACATGCGCCTGGGGCAGGAGGTGGCGCTGCGCGCCGACCTGTACGGCGGCGCGGTGAAGTACAAGGGCCGCATCGCCAGCCTCGGCCTGGGCACCGGCTCGGCGTTCTCGCTGCTGCCGGCGCAGAACGCCAGCGGCAACTGGATCAAGATCGTGCAGCGGGTCCCGGTGCGCATCGCCATCGATCCCAAGCAGCTGGCCGAGCACCCGCTGCGCATCGGCCTGTCGATGAAGGCCGAGGTGAGCCTGCGCGACCAGAAGGGCGAGGTGCTGCCGGCGGCCGCGGCCGAGGGCATGGTGTTCGACACCGACGTCTATGCCCGGCAACTGCATGACGCCGATGCGGCGATCGAGCGGATCATCCACGACAACCTGCCGCGCCAGAACACGGCCGGCTGAGGTAGCTGCGCATGTCCGCTCAAGCTCCGGCCGCGCCGCAACCTGCCGCCGGCTTCGTACCGCCCAGCGTGGCGCTGTGCACCGCCGGCCTGGCGATGGCCTCGTTCATGCAGGTGCTGGACACCACCATCGCCAACGTGTCGTTGCCGACCATCGCCGGCAACCTCGGTGCCAGTTCGCAGCAGGCGACCTGGGTCATCACTTCGTTCGCGGTCAGCACCGCCATCGCGCTGCCGCTGACCGGCTGGCTCAGCCGCCGGTTCGGCGAGAAGCGCCTGTTCGTGTGGGCGACGCTGGCGTTCACCGTCGCCTCGCTGCTGTGCGGCCTGGCGCAGAGCATGGGCATGCTGGTGGTGTCGCGGGCCCTGCAGGGCTTCGTCGCCGGCCCCATGTACCCGATCACCCAGTCGCTGCTGGTGTCGATCTACCCGCGCGAGAAGCGCGGCCAGGCGCTGGCGCTGCTGGCGATGATCACGGTGGTGGCGCCGATCTGCGGCCCGATCCTCGGTGGCTGGATCACCGACAACTACAGCTGGGAATGGATCTTCCTGATCAACGTGCCGCTGGGCATCTTCTCGGCGCTGGTGGTCGGCAACCAGCTCAAGGACCGGCCGGAGCAGGTCGAGCGGCCGAAGATGGACTACGTGGGCCTGATCACCCTGGTGATCGGCGTCGGCGCGCTGCAGCTGGTGCTGGACCTGGGCAACGACGAGGACTGGTTCTCGTCGACGAAGATCGTGGTGCTGTCGTGCGTGGCGGTGGTCGCGCTGGCGGTGTTCCTGATCTGGGAGCTGACCGACAAGGACCCGATCGTCGACCTGCGGCTGTTCCGCCACCGCAATTTCCGCGCCGGTACGCTGGCGATGGTGGTGGCCTATGCGGCGTTCTTCAGCGTGGCGCTGCTGATCCCGCAGTGGCTGCAGCGCGACATGGGCTACACCGCGATCTGGGCCGGGCTGGCGACGGCGCCCATCGGGTTCCTGCCGGTGCTCATGACGCCGTTCGTCGGCAAGTACGCCGCGCGCTTCGACATGCGCATGCTGGCCTCGATCGCTTTCGTGTTCCTGTCGTTGACCAGTTTCCTGCGCTCGGGCTTCAACCTGCAGGTGGATTTCCAGCACGTGGCCGGCGTGCAGCTGATCATGGGCGTCGGCGTGGCGTTGTTCTTCATGCCGGTGCTGCAGATCCTGCTGTCGGACCTGGACGGCCGCGAGATCGCAGCCGGGTCCGGCCTGGCCACCTTCCTGCGCACGCTGGGCGGCAGCTTCGCCGCCTCGCTGACCACCTGGCTGTGGGCGCGGCGTACCCAGGAGCACCACGCACACCTGACCGAGCACATCTCCACCTACGCCCCGGGCATGCAGGAGCAGGTGGCGGCGATGGGGCAGGGCAACCTGCAGCAGGGGGCGGCGCTGTTGAATGGGATGATCGACCACCAGGCATCGCAGCTGGCGTTCAACGACATCTTCTACCTGCTGGGCTGGATCTTCCTGGCGATCATCGCCTTCCTGTGGCTGGCCAAACCGCCGTTCGGTGCGGGCGCCGGCAGCAGCACGGCGCGTTCCGGCGGGCACTGACGCCGCGCGGCGTTCCGCCCTTCGGGACGGGCCCCGCGCCTGCCGTCCGCCCGCGCCGTGCGGGCGGCAGGGGCTGCAGCGGCTTCCGATGCTCCATGCCCGGCCAACAACGGGGCACAAAAAAACCCCGCTTGCGCGGGTTTTTTCTGCTGTGAGTCGTGGTGCCCAGGAGAGGACTCGAACCTCCACGGTTTTACCCGCTAGTACCTGAAACTAGTGCGTCTACCAATTCCGCCACCTGGGCGACTCAGAACGGGAATTGTGGCGTGGACAGGACATCCTGTCAATGCCCGGGCGGCTGTTCCGCCAGGTCCGGCATGCCCGCCGCCCTCCATGGCGTGACGCGCCGTGCGTGGTCGGAACGAGCATGAAAAAACCCGCTTGCGCGGGTTTGATCGGTCATGAGTCGTGGTGCCCAGGAGAGGACTCGAACCTCCACGGTTTTACCCGCTAGTACCTGAAACTAGTGCGTCTACCAATTCCGCCACCTGGGCGACTCAGGAGCGGAATTATGCGCAGGCCGGGCGAAAACGTCAATACGGCCGGTGCGGGACGGGGCGGTGGCGGGCGAGGGTCGCGATGGCCGGCGCCGGAAACGAAAAAACCCGCTTGCGCGGGTCCTGACGGTTCCGGATCGTGGTGCCCAGGAGAGGACTCGAACCTCCACGGTTTTACCCGCTAGTACCTGAAACTAGTGCGTCTACCAATTCCGCCACCTGGGCGATCCGGGCGGCGATTCTGGTGGCGCCGGCGCCGGTTGTCAACGGCCCGTACAAGCGGCGTCCACGTTGCAGCAGGTACCATGGGGGCCGATGAAAAACAAAAAGACCCCCGGGGCCGCCAAGTCCCCCAAGTCCGTCCCCGGTGCCAAGCCGGGCGCGTCCCGCGAATCCGCCGCGCTTCCGCCGTGGATGCCGGACACCCCCGCCGCCCCGGCCAGGGGCCCGCGCGCCAAGGGCGCCGACACTCCACCTGCCAAGCGCTTCGTCCGCGGCCGTTCGCGCCCCGCGCCGGGGCCGGCCTTCGACGATCCCTACGCGGCACGCGAGGCCGAGCGCTATGCGCAGCCCATCGCCAGCCGCGAGGCGATCCTGCAGCTGCTGGACCGCTGCGAGGGGCCGCAGACGGCCGCCGAGATCGGCGCCCAGCTGGGCCTCACCGAGCCGGACCGTGCCGATGCGCTGGGCAAGCGCCTGGGCGCGATGGTGCGCGACGGCCAACTGGTGCAGAACCGCCGCGGCGGCTTCGCCCCGGTGCTGGTCACCAACCTGATCCCCGGCGTGGTCATCGCCAATCCGGAGGGCTTCGGCTTCCTGCGCCCGGACGAGGGCGGCGACGACCTGTTCCTGCCGCCGTATGAGATGCGCAAGGTCATGCACGGCGACCGCGCGCTGGCCAACGTCACCGGCATCGATCGCCGCGGCCGCCGCGAGGGCAGCATCGCGCGCGTGCTGGAGCGCGGGATCAACCGCCTGATCGGCCATTTCAGCGTCGAGATGGGCATCAACTACGTGGTCCCGGACGACAAGCGCATCCAGCGCAGCATCCAGATCCCGGCCGACGCCACCGGCGGCGCGAAGGACGGCCAGCTGGTGGTGTGCGAACTGACCCACCCGCCGGATTCGCGGCGTCCGTCGATCGGCAGGATCATCGCCGTGCTCGGCGACCGGCTGACCCCGTCGCTGGTGGTGGAGACCGCCATCCACGGCCACGACCTGCCGCACGAGTTCCCGCCGGAGGTGCTGGACGAGGCCACCGCGATCCCGATGACGGTCGAGCCGGCGATGCTCGGCGGCCGCGAGGACCTGCGCACCCTGCCGCTGGTGACCATCGACGGCGAGGATGCCAAGGATTTCGACGACGCGGTCTACTGCGAGCCGAACCGCGACGGTTTCCGCCTGGTCGTGGCGATCGCGGACGTGTCCCACTATGTCCGCCCCGGCAGGCCGCTGGACGAGGAAGCGCAGCGCCGCGCCACCTCGGTGTACTTCCCCGGCTACGTGGTGCCGATGCTGCCGGAGACGCTGTCCAACGGCATCTGCTCGCTGCGCCCGGACGAGGACCGCATGTGCTTCGTCTGCGACATGCAGGTGGACCGCAAGGGCGAGGTCACCGCATCGCGCTTCTACGAGGCGGTGATGCGCTCGCACGCACGCCTGACCTATGCCCAGGTCTGGAGCGCGGTGGGCGAGGACGACGCCGGCGCCAAGGCCGCCCTCGGCCCGGTGCTGCCGCAGGTGCAGAGCCTGCACCAGCTGTACCGCATCCTGGCCAAGGCGCGGCAGCGCCGCGGCGCCATCGAGTTCGAATCCTCCGAAGTGCGCTTCGTGCTGGACAACCGCGGCGAGGTCACCCAGGCCGGCATGCTGGTGCGCAACGATGCGCACAAGCTGATCGAGGAGTGCATGATCGCCGCCAACGTGGAGGCGGCGCGCTACCTGCTGGCCAGCCATATCCCGGTACCGTACCGCGTGCACGAGCGGCCGCCGGAATCCAAGTACGCCGACCTGCTGGAGTTCCTCAAGGAGTTCAAGCTCAGCCTGCCGCCGTGGGGCAAGGTGCAGCCGGGCGACTACACCAAGCTGCTGAAGAAGGTGCGCGAGCGCCCGGATGCGGCGCTGCTGGAGTCGGTGCTGCTGCGCAGCCAGTCGCTGGCGGTGTACACCACGGAGAACAACGGCCACTTCGGCCTGGCCCTGGACGCCTACGCGCACTTCACCTCGCCGATCCGCCGCTACCCGGACCTGCTGGTGCACCGTGCCATCAAGTACGCGCTCAGCGGCGGGCCGCGCGACAAGTACGCCTACACCCCGCGGGAGATGGAGGCGCTGGCGCTGCAGTGCTCCGAGCGCGCGCGCCGCGCCGACGAGGCCGAGCGCGAGGTCGACGAGCGCTTCCGCGCAGCCTGGATGGAGAAGCATGTCGGCGGCCAGTTCGACGGCGTGATCAGCGGCGTGACCAGCTTCGGCCTGTTCGTTGAACTGGACGACTCCAAGGTCAACGGCCTGGCGCACGTGACCCAGCTGCCGCACGACTACTACCAGTTCGATCCGGTCCGCAAGACCCTGACCGGCGACCGCCGCGGCAACCAGTTCCGGCTCGGCGACCGGGTGCGCATCCTGGTGCTCAAGGCCAGCATGGAAGAGCGCAAGATCGACTTCCGCCTGGTCGAGCGGCTCGACGGCACCGTGCTGGAGGACGAGGTGCCGCCGCTGCCGCCGCGCGGCAAGCCGGCCAAGCGCACCAAGCAGAAGTACTGAGCGGCGGACATGGTGTCCCGGCCGCGGCCCCCGTGCGGGCCGCGGCGCACGCCGCGCATGCCGGCGGCGATGCCGCCGGCGCCGGGGGATGCACTACCATTACCGGCTCCCACCCTCCCGCGCGGGCCGCAATGAGCAAGCAGAACCAGTGGATCGTCGGCGTCAATGCCGTGGCCTCCTCGATCGAAAAGGACCCGGACAACGTCCGTGAGGTGCTGATCGAGGCCGGCAGCAAGAACGCGCGGCTGGTCGAGATCGAAGAGAACGCCCGGCGCAAGGGCATCGATGTGCGCCGGGTCGCCGCGCAGGCGCTGGGCGGCGTGGCCGGCCAGGTACGCCACCAGGGCGTGGTCGCGCGCTACGCCGCGGCCCGGCTGTGGGCCGAGGAGGAACTGGACGGGCTGGTCGAGGCGGCGGCCGGCAAGGCCCTGCTGCTGGTACTGGATGAAGTGCAGGATCCGCACAACCTCGGCGCCTGCCTGCGCAGTGCGGCCGCCGCCGGCGTGACCGCGGTGGTCATCCCCAAGGACAAGAGCGCGCCGGTCAACGCCACCGTGCGCAAGACCAGCGCCGGCGCGGCCGACCGCATCCCGGTGGTGGCGGTGACCAACCTCGTGCGCTGCCTGAAAGGCCTGCAGAAACAGGGCGTGTGGCTGTACGGACTGGCCGGCGAGGCGGAACAGACCCTCCACCAGCTGGACCTGCGCGGCAACGTTGCCCTGGTGATGGGCGGCGAGGCCGACGGCCTGCGCCGCCTGACCCGTGAGACCTGCGACGGCCTGGTACGGATCCCGATGCTCGGCGACGTGGAAAGCCTCAACGTGTCGGTCGCCACCGGCGTAGCGCTGTTCGAAGCCGTGCGCCAGCGCCTGGCGTAGGCCCGCGCTGCCGGCCGCTCATCCGGGCCATGCAGCGCGGGGCCGCGCCCCGCTGGGGCCTGGCCGGTGATGCCTCCGCCGGGCGGGGCCCGGCGCTACCGACCGTCCATCCGGGAAATGTAGAGCGGGGCCACGCCCCGCTGGGGCCTTGCCGGTGATGCCTCCGCCGGGCAGGGCCCGGCGCTACCGACCGTCCATCCGGGACATGTAGAGCGGGGCCGCGCCCCGCTGGGGTCTTGCCGATGATGCCTCCGCCGGGCAGGGACCGGCGCTACCGACCGCTCATCCGGGACATGCAGCGCGGGGCCGCGCCCCGCTGGGGCCTTGCCGGTGATGCCTCCGCCGGGCAGGGCCCGGCGCTACCGACCGCTCATCCGGGCCATGCAGCGTGGGGCAACGCCCCGCTGGGGCCTTGCCGGTGATGCCTCCGCCGGGCGGGGCCCGGCGCTACCGACCGCTCATCCGGTACATGTAGAGCGGGGCCACGCCCCGCTGGGGCCTTGCCGGTGATGCCTCCGCCGGGCGGGGCCCGGCGCTACAGGCCGCTCATCCGGTACATGTAGAGCGCGGCCTCGCCCCGCTGGGGCCTTGCCGATGATGCCGGGCCGGGCTCAGGCCTGGTCCACGGTGCTGGTCTCGTCGAGCTTCTCGCGCGGCGGCAGCGGTGCGTCGCCATGCACCAGGAACCAGACGTTCTCGGCGATGTTGGTGGCGTGGTCGCCGATCCGCTCCAGGTTCTTGGCCATGAACAGCAGGTGGGTGCAGGGGGTGATGTTGCGCGGGTCTTCCATCATGTAGGTGAGCAGCTCGCGGAACAGCGCGGTGTACTGCGCGTCCAGGCGGGCGTCGTCGCTGCGCAACGCCAGGGCGGCATCGGCGTCGTTGTCGCGGTAGGCCGCCAGTGCGCGCCGAACCTGCTGCGCGGCCAGCCGGCCCAGGGCGCGCAGGCCCTGGATCTGCGGCATCGGCGGGACCGTGACCAGCGCGATCGAACGCTTGGCGACATTGGCCGCGTAGTCGCCGATGCGCTCGATGTCGGAAGGAATGCGCAGGCCGGCGAGGATTTCGCGCAGATCGCGGGCCATCGGACCGCGCAGCGCCAGGCGCATCACGTCATGGCTGATCTGCTGCTCGATCTGGTCGATGGCCTCGTCGTTGGCGACGATGCGCTGGGCGGCCTTCTCGTCGCGGCGTTCGATCACGTCCAGCGCGGCTTCGAGCTGGGCGACGGACATCTCGCCCATGCGCACGATCTCGGCCACCAGGCGCTGCTGCTCTTCGTCGTAACTCTTCACGATGTGCTCGTTGGGATGGGTGTTCATGGAGGTCTCTGGGCGATGACGGATGCGGATGTGCCGAAGGCGGCGTGTTCGAGGGGCCGGGCAGGGCTGCGCCGGTCCCGGGGGGCCCGGTCGTGGCGCCGGCGTCATTGCGGTGGAGGTGGTGTACGCGCGGTGGCGGCCCGCTTCACCCGAAGCGGCCAGTGATGTAGTCCTCGGTCTGCTGCTTGGAGGGGTTGGAGAAGATCACGTCGGTACGGTCGTGTTCGATCAGGTCGCCCAGGTACATGAAGGCGGTGAAGTCGGACACGCGCGCGGCCTGCTGCATGTTGTGGGTGACGATGGCGATGGTGTAGTCGTTCTTCAGTTCCTCCACGAGCTGCTCGATGCGGCTGGTGGAGATCGGGTCCAGCGCCGAGGTCGGCTCGTCCAGCAGCAGCACGTCCGGCCTGAGCGCGACCGCGCGGGCGATGCACAGGCGCTGCTGCTGGCCACCGGACAGGCCCAGCGCGCTCTGGCCCAGCTTGTCCTTGACCTCGTCCCACAGCGCGCCCTGGCGCAGGGCCTGTTCGACGCGCACGTTCATCTCGGCCTTGGACAGCTTTTCATGGTGGCGGATGCCGTAGGCCACGTTCTCGAAGATGGTCATCGGGAACGGCACCGGCTTCTGGAACACCATGCCGACCTTGGAGCGCAGGCGGTTCATCGGGTACTTGGGCGAGAGGATGTTCTCGCCGTCCAGCAGCACCTCGCCGCGCGCTTCCAGCTTCGGGTACAGGGCATAGATGCGGTTGAAGATGCGCAGCAGGGTCGACTTGCCGCAGCCGGACGGCCCGATCAGTGCGGTGACGCGCTTCTCCGGGATCTCCAGGTGGATGTTCTTGAGCGCGTGGAACCTGTCGTAGTAGAAGTCCAGGCCGCGCGCGGCCAGCTTCACCGGTGCCGGCGCCTGCAGCTCCTGGTTGGAGGCATGCACGTTGATGCGCTGCATGGGCACGGGGTTGTTGAGGTCGTTCATGGCAAGGTCCATGGGATCAGTCGTTTGAGATTCGGTTGCGCAGCAGCAGGCCGCGTGCGGACAGGCTGACCAGCAGCACGAACAGGGTCAGCACCAGGGCACCGGCCCAGGCCAGCACCTGCCACGATTCGTAGGGGCTGCCGGCGAACTGGTTCATCACCACCGGCACCGAGGCCATCGGCTGGAACACGTTGCTGTTCCAGTACTGGTTGCCGAAGGCGGTGAACAGCAGCGGGGCGGTCTCGCCGCTGATCCGCGCCAGGGCGAGCAGGATGCCGGTGACGATGCCGGCCATGGCGCTGCGGTACAGCACCTGCACGATCACCTTCCACTGCGGCACGCCCAACGCCAGCGCCGCCTCGCGCATCTGCACCGGCACCAGCCGCAGCATCTCGTCGGTGGTGCGGATCACCACCGGCAGCACGATGAAGGCCAGCGAGAGCGCGCCGGCGAACGCCGAGAAGTTGCCGCCGGTCTGCATCACGTACAGGGTGTAGACGAACAGGCCGAGCACGATCGACGGCGCCGACAGCAGGATGTCGTTGACGAAGCGCACCACCGTGCCGGCCTTGCGGGCGTTGCCGTACTCGGCCAGCCAGGTGCCGGCGGCCACGCCCAGCGGGGTGCCGATGGCGATGGCCAGGGCGCACATCACCGCACTGCCGAAGAAGGCGTTGAGCAGCCCGCCCTCCTGCATCGGTGGCGGCGTCATCTTGGTGAACAGGTCCAGGTTGATGCCGGGCAGCCCCTTGGACAGCAGGGTCCACAGGATCCAGCCCAGGAACAGCAGCCCGAACGCGGCGGTGGCGCAGGCCATCAGCAGCGCCGCGGCGTTGAGCAGGCGGCGGCGCAGGTACAGCCCCTGCGAGGTCTTGATGACGGCGGACATCAGTTGCCCTCCTTGCGGGACAGGCGCAGCAGCATCAGGCGGGCGATGGCGAGCACCACGAAGGTGACGATGAACAGCACGAAGCCGAGCAGCAGCAGGGCCGAGCGGTAGGTCTCGGTGGCCTCGCCGAAGTCGTTGGCGATCAGTGCGGCGATGGTCGTGCCAGGCTCCAGCAGCGACGGCGTCAGGCGCACGCTGTTGCCGATCACGAAGGCCACCGCCATGGTCTCGCCGAGCGCGCGGCCGAGGCCGAGGAAGATGCCGCCGATCACCGCCGAGCGGGTGTAGGGCAGCACGATGTCCCAGCTCACCTCCCACTTGGTGGAGCCCAGCGCGTAGGCCGATTCCTTGAGCCGGGTGGGGACGGTGAGGAACACCTCGCGCATCACCGAGGAGATGAACGGGATCACCATGATCGCCAGCACGAAGCCGGCGGTGAGCATGCCGATGCCCAGCGGCGGCCCGCGGAACAGCGCGCCGATTACCGGCAGCTCGCCCAGGGTTTCGTTGAGCAGCGGAGTGACGTATTCGGTCATCACCGGCACCAGCACGAACAGGCCCCACATGCCGTAGATGATCGAGGGGATGCCGGCCAGCAGCTCGATCGCGGTGCCGACCGGGCCGCGCAGCCAGCGCGGCGCGACCTCGGTGAGGAAGAAGGCGATGCCGAAGCTGACCGGTACCGCGATCAGCATCGCGATCAGCGCGGTGACGAGGGTGCCGTAGATCGGCGCCAGCGCGCCGAAGCGGTTCTCCACCGGATTCCAGTCGGCGGAGTAGAAGAAGCTCAGGCCCTGCTCCTGCAGGGCGTGGCGGCCGCCCCACAGCATCGACAGCGCGGCGCAGGCCAGCGCGGTCAATACCAGGGCCACGGTGACGATCAGGACCCCGCGGAACAGACGGTCGTTGCGGGCGTCGCGCTGGTCGCGCGTGGAGGGCAGGGGAAGGGACGACGCAGTAGCGTTCATGGCAATGGCGTGGCCTGTAGGAAGGGGGACCGGCGAGGGCGCCGCGCGGCGTCCCCGCCGCGCGGTCCCGGGACTGCCATCACTTGAATTCGCTGGTCCAATAGCGCTCGATCTGCGTCACCAGGTCGGCCGGCAGCGGCACGTAGTGCAGCGCGTCGGCCTGCTCGCGGCCGTTCTCGAAGGCCCACTTGAAGAACGCCAGGGTGTCCTGGTTGCGCTTGGCATCCTTGGGCTGCTTGTGCATCAGCATGAAGTTGGTGGCGGTGATCGGCCACGCGTCGGCGCCGGGGGCGTTGGTGATGACCAGGTTGAAGTCGCGGGCGCCGGCCCAGTCGGCGCTGGCCGCGGCGGCGGCGAAGGTCTCGGCGGTCGGCTGCACCCAGTTGCCGGCGGCATTCTGCATCGAGGCATAGGGCATCGTGTTCTGCAGCGCGTAGGCCAGCTCCACGTAGCCCAGCGAGCCCTTGATCTGCTGCACGTAGGAGGCCACGCCCTCGTTGCCCTTGCCGCCCACGCCGTCCGGCCACTGCACCGAGGTGCCTTCGCCGATGCGCTGCTTCCACTCGTCGCTGACCTTGGACAGGTAGTTGGAGAAGTTGAAGGTGGTGCCCGAGCCGTCCGAGCGGTGCACCAGGGTGATCTTGGTGTCGGGCAGGGTCACGCCCGGGTTGGCCGCGGCGATGGCCGGGTCGTTCCAGGTCTTGACCTTGCCCAGGTAGATGTCGGCCAGCAGCGCGCCGCTCAGGCGCAGCTGCCCCGGCTGCAGGCCTTCCAGGTTGACCACCGGGACCACGCCGCCGATGGCCGACGGGAACTGGCCCAGGCCGGACTGCGCCAGCTCTTCGGAGGACAGCGGCTTGTCCGACGACCCGAAGTCGACGGTGCCGGCCTTGATCTGGGCGATGCCGCCGCCCGAGCCGATGGACTGGTAGTTGATCTTGGCGCCGGTGGCGGCGTTGTAGTCGGCCGACCAGCGCGACACCAGCGGGAAGATGAACGACGCACCGGCGCCGGAGATCTCGGCGGCCACCTTGTCGCCCGCGGGCGCAGTGGCCGGGTCCGCGGCGTTGCCCAGCGGCGGCGCGGCGGAGTCGCTCTTGCCGCCGCAGGCCGACAGGCCCAGCGCGATGGCCAGGGAAAGGGCGGCGAGGCCGGTCGTATGCAGTTTCATCGGGTACTCCATGGCGGGAGAAAGCCGGCGCGGCCGGCGGATGCGGCTATGAAATGATGTTTTTGTTACAGCCTGATTACAGGACGTGGCCAGGAAGGTTGCAGGGCCCGGGTCCCCCTGGCCGGGGCCGCGCACGGCGGGCGCGGAAGCAAAAAAAAAGCGCGGATCGCATGATCCGCGCCCGAGACGACGAGGGAGAGAGGGCCCGCCGACTCTTCGCTCATCCGGCGGTGCCGGTTACTTCAGGTTCTGCTGGTTCCAGTAGTTCTCGATCTGGCCGACCAGGGCGTCGGGCAGCGGGACGTAGTCCAGCTCCTGGGCCTGGGTGCGGCCGCTGCGGTAGACCCAGCGGAAGAAGTCGGTGGTGTTCTTCAGGCTGCCCGGGCGCGACTGCTTGCGGACCAGGATGAAGTTGGTAGCGGTGATCGGCCAGGCATTGGTGCCCGGGGCATTGGTGATCACCAGGTTGAAGTCGCGGGCGTTGGCCCAGTCGGCGCTGGCGGCGGCGGCGGCGAAACTCTGCTCGCTGGGCTGCACGAAATGGCCGGCGGCATTCTTCAGCTGCGCGTGCGCCAGACGGTTCTGCAGCGCATAGGCCAGCTCGACATAGCCGACACCGCCGCGGATCTGCTTGACGTAGGCGGCCACGCCCTCGTTGCCCTTGCCGCCGATGCCCACCGGCCACTGCACGCTGGTGCCTTCACCGACCTGGTTCTTCCATTCGGCGCTGACCTTGGACAGGTAGTTGGTGTAGTTGAAGCTGGTGCCGGAGCCGTCGGAGCGGTGCACCACGGTGATCTTCAGGTCGGGCAGGGACAGGCCGGGATTGAGCGCGGTGATCGCCGGGTCGTTCCACTTGTCGATCCGCCCCAGGAAGATGTTGGCCAGGGTCGTGCCGTCGAGCTTGAGCGCGCCGGGCTGGAGGCCGGGAACGTTGGCCACCGGCACCACGCCGCCGATCACCGACGGGAACTGCGCCAGGCCGGAGGACGCCAGGTCCTCGGACTTGAGCGGTGCATCGGAGGAGCCGAAGTCCACGGTGCCGGCCTTGATCTGGGCGATGCCGCCGCCGGAGCCGATGGACTGGTAGTTGACCCGGTTGCCGGTGGCGCTGGTGTAGTCGGCCGACCACTTGGACATCACCGGATAGATGAACGACGCGCCCGCGCCCGTGATGTCGGCGGCCTGCGCGGCCAGGGCGAACGAGGCAATGGCGGCGCCGGTGAGCAGGCGGAGTTTGAAAGAAGGCATCGCGGAGGGGCTCCTGAGGGTAGAGGCGGCCGGGGCTGGGCCGGCTCACCGCTATTGCAGTCCCTGGGCATGAATCTTTTGCGACACGGGGATGACCGCGGGATGACGGCGGCTCCCGGCGCGCGGCTGTCGGCATGCGGTCACGCGACTGTCTTATCACTGTCATCTTGTTAACGGAATCTTCGCAAACCGCCGGCCGGGTGCGCCGCCGGCCGGATGTCCACCGCAGCCCTTCCACCACACTTTGGAGAGATTCCCGATGCGTTCCCATTCGCTCGCCCTGGCCGTTGCCGCCGTGCTCGGCCTGGCCTCCGCGCCGACGCTTGCCGCCGGCCCGGCGGTGACGCCCGCGCAGCTCGAACAGTTGCAGGCGCAGATCGCCGCCCTGCAGGCGCAGGTACAGCAGTTGCAGTCCCAGTCGGAATCCTTGCAGGCGCAGTCCGACGCGCAGTCGGAAGTGAACATCACCCAGGCGCAGGCACTGGAAACGGCGCAGAAATCCCAGGCCAAGGTGGACGGCCTGGCCAAGCTGGTCAACGACACCAAGATCGGCGGCCGCATGTTCTTCGACCTCAGCACCATCGACCAGAAGCGTGACGGCCAGAAGACCGATGCCACCGGTACCGGCTTCGACGTCAAGCGCTTCTACCTGACCGTGGACCACAAGTTCAACGACATCTGGTCGGCCAACCTGACCACCGACTTCCAGTACAGCTCGGCCATCGGCAACACCGAGCTGTTCGTCAAGAACGCCTACGTGCAGGGCAGCTTCGATCCGGCCTTCGTGCTGAAGATCGGTGCGGCGGGCATGCCGTGGACCGGCTATGTCGAGAAGTACTACGGCTACCGCTACGTCGAGAACACCCTGACCGACCGCCTGAAGTACGCCAACTCGGCCGACTGGGGCGCGCATGCCAGCGGCGACCTGGGCGAAGGCTTCAACTATGCCGTCTCGGTGGTCAACGGCGCCGGCTACAAGAACCCGAGCCGCAGCAAGGGCGTGGACGTGGAAGGCCGCGTGGGCTGGGAGATCACCCCGGAATTCGCCGTCGCCATCGGCGGCTACAGCGGCTACCTGGGCCAGGACCGGCAGACCGACGGCGCCGAGAAGCGCTACACCCGTGGCGACGTGATGGTCGCCTATGCCAGCCCGGTCTTCCGCCTGGGCGGCGAGTACTTCACCGCCCGCAACCTGGGCTACGTGCAGCAGAGCACCCTGCCGGCGCTGAGCGACAAGGCCACCGGCTGGTCGCTGTGGAGCAGCGTGCGCCTGGCGGAAGTGGCCAACGGCGATGTCAGCCTGTTCGGCCGCTACGACAGCACCGATACCAGCAAGACCCTCAACCCGTTCCGCGAGGACAGCTACTGGAATGTCGGCGTCGAGTACCCGGTGCTGAAGAACTTCAAGCTGGCCGCGGTGTACAAGGACACCGACGCGCGTACCGGCGCGCTCGCCAGCCCGGTGCGGACCGAGACGCGGGAGCTGGGCATCTGGGGCGACCTGAAGTTCTGAGTGGCCGCTCCCCTGTGGAAGCGAACGACGACGGGCCCCGGCCCGTCGTTTTCGTTCCGGTCCCCGACCGCTGGATGGGGCGCTTCCCGGCCGCGCCGCGGTGTCAGGCGGCGGTCTTGTCCCGGTAATGGCACAGGTCGCGGATCACGCACTGCGGGCAATCGGGCTTGCGCGCCTTGCACACGTAGCGGCCGTGCAGGATCAACCAGTGATGCGCGTCCTGCAGGAACGCGTCCGGGATCACCTTCAGCAGGCCGTCCTCGACCGCACGCACGTCCTTGCCCGGCGCCAGGCCGGTACGGTTGGAGACCCGGAAGATATGGGTGTCCACCGCCATGGTCGGTTGCCCGAAAGCGGTATTGAGCACCACGTTGGCGGTCTTGCGGCCGACCCCGGGCAGGGCTTCGAGCGCGTCGCGGTCGGCGGGGACCTGGCCGCCGTACTTCTCCACCAGGATCGCGCAGGTGGCGATCACGTTCCTGGCCTTGGCGTTGAACAGGCCGATGGTGGCGATATAGGGCTTGAGCCCGGCTTCGCCCAGCGCCAGGATGCCCGCCGCGGTGTTGGCCACCGGGAACAGGCGCCGGGTGGCCTTGTTCACGCCGACATCGGTGGCCTGGGCCGAGAGGGTCACCGCCACCAGCAGCTCGAACGGGCTGCTGAACTCCAGTTCGGTGGTGGGGTGCGGGTTCAGCTCGCGCAGGCGGGTGAACATTTCGCGCACCGCTTCGCGGCCCATGCGCCGGCTGGCGCGCGGGGCGGCGGTTTTCGCGGGGGATTTCTTCGATGCGCGCGGCGTGCGCGGGGGCGGGGTGCGGCTCATGGCGAAGGCTTGCCGGCGCGCGCCTGCGCGCGTGCCAGGATCGCGGCCGCGGCCGCGGGCAGGGCCGGTCGGCGGTCGGGCAGCGGCGGTGGTGCGCGGCGCGCCTCGCGCTCGGCGGCGCGCCGGGCCAGGCGCGCGGTCCGCGCCTGGTGCCGGGCGCGGGCGGCCCAGGCCTGCTGCAGCCGTTGCTGGGCCTGCAGCAGCCGCTGCGGCAGGTCGGGATGGTGGGGGTCCAGCGCCTCGTCGCCGGGCCGCGGGACGTAGGCCATCAGCCCGGCCTCCAGCGCGGCATCCAGATCGTCCGCGGCGACAAGCCGCAGCAGCTGCAGGGCGGAAACGGAAAGCGGGTGCATGCGGTGCGGCTCAGCGGTTGCGGAATTCCGGCGCGCGGCGTTCCAGGAAGGCCGCGGTGCCCTCGCGCATGTCCTCGGTGGCGAACAGCAGGCCGAACTGCGCGCTTTCGTACTCCAGGCCTTCCTCGAGGGCGCACTCCCCGCCGACGCTGACCGCGTCCAGGATGCCGCGCAGCGCCAACGGCGCGGCGCCAGCCAGCTGGCGGGCGAGCTTCAGGGTCTCCGCTTCCAGGTCGGTGGCCGCGACCACCCGGTTGACGATGCCCAGCTGCTGGGCGCGGGCGGCGTCGATCGGTGTCCCCAGCAGGCACAGCTCCAGGGTGGCGGCCCGGCCGGCCAGGCGCAGCAGCCGCTGGGTGCCCCCGAAGCCGGGGATCAGACCGAGGTTGATCTCCGGCTGGCCGAGCTTGGCAGTATCGGCGGCGATGCGCAGGTGGCAGGCCATGGCCAGCTCCAGGCCACCGCCCAGCGCGAAGCCGTTGACGCTGGCGATCACCGGCTTGGGCAGGCGCTCGATGCGCCGCATCAGGCGCTGGCCGAGCAGCGAGAAGTCGCGCCCCTGGACCGGTGTCAGCGCATTCATCTGGGCGATGTCGGCCCCGGCCACGAAGGCCTTGGGGCCCGCGCCGGTCAACACCACCACGCGCACGTCATCGGCGTCCGCGGCCGCGGCGAAGGCGGCGTCCAGCGCTTCCAGGGTCTGGCGGTCGAGCGCATTCAGCTTTTCCGGCCGCTGCACGGTCAGGGTGCGGACACCCTCGCGGGTGCTGATCGAAACCGGTACGTCGGACATGCGGCGGACTCCAGGGGCAATGTTAAGGAAAAGTGAGCGGGAACTCGTGCCGGCGGCACCGGTCTCAAGGTCCGTGTCGTCGGTAGCGGTCCGCCGTTGTGACGGCTATCCTAACCCGTCGCCTCCAGCGGCATGGTTGCCCTGAGACATCATTTCTTGGAGAACTGTTTGATGAAGTTGCGTTCTATCGCGGTCGTCGTGGCCGCCCTGGCCCTCACCGGCCCTGCAATCGCCCAGGACATTTCGTCCGAGAAGGGCAAGTTGAGCTATTACTTCGGTTACGACTACGGCAACAACCTGGCCGAGCTCACCGGTCGCGGCGAACAACTGGATATTGCGTCGGTGGTCAAGGGTCTGCAGGACGCCTACGCCAAGCAGCAGCCGGCGATCACCAGCGACCAGCTGAAGCCGGCCATCGAGGCGTTCCAGCGCCGCGAGCAGGGCCGCGCCGAGGCCGCCAAGGCCGAGTACGAGAAGGCCGCTGCCGAGAACAAGACCCGCAGCGACCAGTTCATGGCCGCCAACCAGGCCAAGACCGGCGTGCAGTCGCTGGCCGGTGGCGTGCAGTACCGGGTGATCGAGGCCGGCAACGGCGCCAAGCCGACCCAGGCCAGCACCGTGGCGCTGGAAGTGGCCGGGCCGTTCCCGTACGGCCAGCGTCCGGAAGAAGCGCGCCCGGCGCAGCAGATCCCGTCGATCAAGGTCAGCGAAGTGGAGATGCAGGCCATGCGCGACGTCCTGCTGCAGATGCAGGCCGGTGCCAAGTGGGAAGTCACCCTGCCGCCGGAGAAGGCCTACGGTGCCGATCCGCGGACCCCGTTCCCGCCGAACGTGGCCGTGCAGTTCGAGATCAAGCTGGTCAGCGTCAAGTAAGTCGTACCGACAAGCAGTCTGGCGACGCGCCGGTGGTATCCACCGGCGCGTTGTCGTTTGTGGCAGGGCGGACGGGGCCGGGCCGAGCGCCCGCGGCTTCCGCGGCCCGTGGCCGGCACCGGGTCCCAGCGCGGTACCGGCGCGTCCGTTGCGGCGCGTTCCATGCCCGGCGACCGCCGGCGGCGTCGCCGCCGGGGCGTTTGCAGTAGGCTTGGAAGGATCGTGACCGATGGATGCCGTTCGCCGTGCCCTGCCTACTCCCTGCATCGGAATCTGCGCACTGGATGGGGAAGGGCGCAGCCGCGGCTGCCTGCGGACCGGCGAGCAGATCGTCGGCTGGCGTCACATGAGCGATGAGCGGCGCCAGCACCTGAGGCAGGGCGTGCTGCCGGTCCGCGCCGTGCAGCCCGGCACCCTGGCGGCGTCGCTGCCGGGACGCGAACGGCTGCTGCGCGCGCTGGCGCCCCTGGCGGTCGCACCCGCCGGCAAGGGCTGGAACCACGACGAACTGGCGGACCTGCTGCCGCCCGGCCCGCCGGCCGAGGCCGCGGTCCTGGCCGGGCTGGTGCCGCGGCCGCAGGGCGTGCAGGTCGTGCTGACCCGGCGCACCGAGACCCTGCGCAACCATGGCGGGCAGGTGGGCTTCCCGGGCGGACGCATCGAACCGGACGACCGCAATCCGGTGGCCGCGGCGCTGCGCGAGAGCCACGAGGAGATCGCCCTGCCGGCGGCGCAGGTGCAGCCGCTGGGCTACCTCGATCCGTTCGTGACGATTTCCCGCTTCCGGGTGACGCCGGTGGTGGCGGTGATCGACCCGGCCTTCGTGCCGGTGCCGCAGCCCGCGGAAGTGGCCGAAGTGTTCGAGGTGCCGCTGGACTTCCTGATGGACCCGGCGAACCTGCGGCGGATCGAGGTCGCACACCGGGGCCGCATCCGCGAAGTGCTCGAATACACTTGGCCCGGGCAGCGCATCTGGGGCGCGACCGCGGCCATCCTCTACAACCTGCGTCGCCGACTGGAGCAGACCCCATGAATCCCATCGCCCCACCCTGGACCACGCTGGTGGACGTGGCCTCGCTTGCCGCGGCGCTTCCATCCCCCGGCCACGCGGACACGCGGCCGTCCGCCGGCGCGGCACTGCGGCTGGTGGACGCGCGCTTTTCGCTGGCCGATCCCGCATCCGGCGCGGCCGGCCATGCCGCCGGGCACCTGCCCGGCGCGGTATACGCCGATCTCGACCGCGACCTGGCCGACCTGTCGCGGCCCGGGCATGGCCGCCACCCACTGCCGGACAGCGATGCCTTCGCGGCCACCCTGGGACGCTGGGGCATCGGCGCGGATACCCAGGTGGTGGTCTACGACGCCGGCGACGGCAGCATGGCCGCGGCCCGGCTGTGGTGGCTGCTGCGGCTGATCGGCCATCGCCGCGCCGCGGTGCTCGATGGGGGACTGGCCGCCTGGCAGGCCGCGGGGCAGCCGGTGTCGGCCACGGCCGTGGCGCCCGCGCCGCTGCCGCCGTATCCGGGGCGTTTCGATCCCGCCCAGGTCGTCACTGCCGGGGAGGTCGCCGCACGCCTGGCCGAGCCGCCGGGCTGGCTGATCGATGCACGGGCCGGCGAACGCTACCGCGGTGACGTCGAGCCGCTGGACCGTGTCGCCGGGCATGTGCCGGGCGCGCGCAACCGGCCCTTCGCGCTCAACCTGCGCGATGGCCGCCTGCGCCCGGCGGCCGAGCTGCGCGCGGAGCTGGAGCCGCTGCTGGGCGGGCATGCGCCGGCGCAGGCGGTGCTGATGTGCGGTTCCGGGGTCACGGCCTGCCACCTGCTGCTGGCATTCGAGGCTGCCGGCCTGCCCGGGGCCCGGGTGTTCGCCGACTCCTGGAGTGGATGGTCGTCGGACCCGTCGCGCCCGGTGGAACGCGGATAGGCGCGGCGCCCGCGACCGTGCGGTCCGGGGGCCGAGTGGGTCAGGGGCGCTCCGGCAGCCGCTGCAGCGGAATGGCCGCCAGCACCTCGGCCCATGGGAAGTGCGGTCCCGGATCACGCTTGCGCGGCACCCGCCGCGCCGGATCGTCGCTGGCCGGCACCTGTTCGGTGTCCAGCTCTTCGTGCCCGGCAATCCAGCGCAGTGCCGGCAGCTGTGCCGGCAGCGCGCGCAGCAGCGCGATCAGCGCATCGACCTGGGCCTGCGCGTAGGGCTCGTCCATCGCCTGGTGCCGGGAGTCCAGCCAGTGCGGATAACGGCCGCTGTTGACCAGCTCGATGCCCAGCGAGCGCGGGTTGATGCCGCGCACATGGTGGGCGGTGCGTTCGGCGGCGACGTACTGATGGATGCTGCCGTCGCGGTCGATGTAGTAGTGGCCGCTGTTGCCGGTGCCGCTGTCGTACAGCACGCGTTCGCCATACATGCGGGCGGTCGCCAGGTCCGGAAGCTCGGTGCAGTGGACCACCACCAGGTCGATCGCGGCCGGTGCGCGCAGCGGCAGCAGGTGCGCATACGGCAGCGGGTCGGGATGGACGGGAGGCATGGCGTTCATCGGTCGATGCTAGCATTGCCGGCCGTTCCGCTTTGCCTACCGGTGCCCCCAATGAGTCGTGGTCACTGCATTCTTTCCCATGGTTTCGAGAGTGGTCCAGAGGCGACCAAGGTCACCGCGCTGGCCGACGTCGCGCAGCGCCTGGGCTGGACCCACGAGCGTCCGGACTACACCGACCTGGACGCCCGCCGCGACATCAGCGAGGTCGGCGACGTGCCCGGGCGCCTGCAGCGCTTGGTGCGGCTGGCCAGCGATGCCGCCTGCCGTGGCCCGCTGGTGCTGGTGGGCTCCAGTCTCGGCGCGTACATTTCGGCCATCGCCTCGCTGCATGCCCCGGTACAGGGACTGATGCTGATGGTGCCGCCGACGACGATGGGACCGATGCCGGCCCTGGATGCGGCCCGCGTACCGACCAGCGTGGTGCATGCCTGGCACGACGAACTGATTCCCCCGGCCGAGGTGATCGCCTGGGCGCAGGCGCGCTCGGCGCGGCTGCTGCTGGTCGATGACGGCCACCGTCTGGACAAGCACGTCGACGACGCCGCACGCGAATTCGAAGCCCTGCTGCGCAGCCTGTAGAGCGCGGCGCCTTCCCGCGGCCATCCCGCCGGGCACGGCCCGGCGCTACCCGGGCGCGACGACCCGCAGGCGTCCTCCCATCCGCGATGCCTCCCTGTAGCGCGGGGCCACGCCCCGTTGGGCGGTCCCGCGGCCATCCCACCGGGCACGGCCCGGCGCTACCCGGGCGCGACGACCCGCAGGCGTCCTCCCATCCGCGATGCCTCCCTGTAGCGCGGGGCCACGCCCCGCTGGGCGGTCCCGCGGCCATCCCGTCGGGCACGGCCCGGCGCTGTCCGGGCACGGCGACCCGCAGGCGTCCTCCGATCCGCGATGCCTGCCTGTAGCGCGGGGCCGCGCCCCGCTGGGCGTTCCCGCGGCCATCCCGCCGGGTACGGCCCGGCGCTGCCCGGGCGCGGCGACCCGCAGGCGTCCTCTGATCCGCGATGCCTGCCTGTAGTGCGGGGCCGCGCCCCGCTGGGCGTTCCCGCGGCAGTGTCCGCCAGGCATGCCCCGCGCGTTGCACGCCGGTCGGCATGCGTCCGATGCCCGGCCTCGGGTGCGGCGGGCCGGGCACGTACAATACGCGCCCCGGCACCGCGCCCGTTTCTGTGATCGTCTTTCCGTGAAATTCTTCGTTTCCTGCGCCAAGGGCCTGGAGTACCTGCTGGCCGACGAGCTGCTGGCACTGGGCCTGCCCCGGGCCACGGCCACCATCGCCGGGGTCAATGCCGAAGGCGAGCTGCGCGATGCGCAGCGCGTGGTGCTGTGGTCGCGCCTGGCCAGCCGGGTGCTGTGGCCGTTGGCGGCGTTCGACTGCGCGGACGAAGCCGCCCTGTACCAAGGGGTGCTGGCGATGCCCTGGGAGCAGCATCTGGATGCCGGACTGACCCTGGCCGTGGATGCGCATGTCTCCGGTACCGCGATCACCCACGCGCGCTTCGCCGCGCAGCGGATCAAGGATGCCGTGGTGGACCGTCTGCGCGGGGAGGGCCTGGAGCGCCCGTCGGTGAACGTCGAGCTGCCGGACGTGCGCATCAACCTGTCGCTGCGCAAAGGCCGGGCCACGATATCCATCGACCTCGGCGGCGGCTCGCTGCACAAGCGCGGCTGGCGCCTGGCGCAGAACGATGCGCCACTGAAGGAGAACCTGGCCGCGGCGGTGCTGCTGCGCGCCGGTTGGCCGAAGATCCACGCCGAAGGCGGCGGCCTGCTCGACCCGATGTGCGGCGGTGGCACGCTGCTGATCGAAGGCGCGCTGATGGCGGCCGATGTCGCCCCGGGCCTGCAGCGCCACGGCAGCCTCCCGCCGAGCCGCTGGCGCGGCTTCGACCAGGAGCAGTGGCGGGAGCTGTTGGCCGAGGCGCGCGAGCGCGAGCGCGCCGGCCGCGCCGCGCTGACGCAGGTCATCCACGGCAGCGACCTCGATCCGCAGGCGATCCGCGCCGCCCGGCAGAACGCCGAGGAGGCCGGGGTCGGCGAGGCGATCTGGTTCGGCGTGCGCGACGTGGCCGACGTGCAGGTGCCGCCGCAGGCAACCGGCTGCGTGGTCTGCAACCCGCCCTACGACGAACGCCTGGCCGCCGACGCGGCGCTGTACCGCCGGCTCGGCGACGCGCTCAAGCAGGCGGTGCCGCAGTGGCGGGCGGGGCTGCTGTGCGGCAATGCCGAACTGGCCTTCGCCACCGGTCTGCGCGCGCGCAGGACCTACCAGCTGTTCAACGGCGCCATCGAGTGCACGCTGATCGTCTGCGACCCTGTCGCGGTGGCCGGGCGCGCGGACGATGACCAGCCGCGCGCGCTCAGCGAGGGCGCGCAGATGGTGGCCAACCGCCTGCGCAAGAACCTCAAGAAGTTCAAGAGCTGGCGGGCGCGGGAGGACGTGAGCTGCTTCCGCGCCTACGACGCCGACCTGCCGGAATACGCCGCGGCCATCGATGTCTACCAGGAGGACGGCGGCAAGCGCCGCACCTTCCTGCACGTGCAGGAATACGCAGCACCGGCCGCCATTCCCGATGCCGACGTGCGCCGCCGCCGCAACGAACTGCTGGCCGCCGCGCGCGAGGTGTTCCAGGTGCCGGCCGAGCAGGTGGCGCTGAAATCCCGCGAGCGCGGCAAGGGCGGCAGCAAGTACGGCCGCTTCGAGCAGCGCGGCGAGTTCGTGCTGGTGCGCGAGAACGGGGCCCTGCTGCGGGTCAACCTGTTCGACTACCTGGACACCGGCCTGTTCCTGGACCACCGCCCGCTGCGCCGGCACATGGCCGAGCAGGCGCGCGGCAAGCGTTTCCTCAACCTGTTCTGCTACACCGGTGTGGCCAGCGTCGAGGCCGCGGTGGCCGGCGCGGCGGCGACCACCAGCGTCGACCTGTCCGGGACCTACCTGCAGTGGTGTGCCGACAACCTGGCCCTCAACGGCATGGGCGGCAGCCGCCACCAATTGGTGCAGGCCGACGCGATCCAATGGCTGGAGGCCGAGCAGGGCCGGTACGACGTGATCTTCTGCGACCCGCCGACCTTCTCCAATTCCGCGCGCGCCGAGGACTTCGATGTGCAGCGCGAACAGCTGCGGCTGCTGCGCGCGGCGGTGGCGCGGCTGGCGCCGGGCGGCGTGCTGTACTTTTCCAACAACTTCCGCCGCTTCAAGCTCGAGGAGAACGCGGTCGCCGGGTTCGCCGAATGCCGCGAGATCAGTGCGCGCACCATCGGTCCGGACTTCGAGCGCAACGCGCGCATCCACCGTGCCTGGGAGCTGCGCCCGCGTTGATCCTGTCGCGGGCAGACAAAGGGAGCCTTGCATGACACCGTCCCCCCTGCGTTCCGAGGGACTCCTGCTGCGCCCGTTCGAGGAGGCCGATGCCGGGGCCTTCGCCGAGGCGGTGCGCGAATCGGTCGCCAGCATACGGCCGTGGATGGCCTGGGCCACGCCGGACTACAGCGTGGAGCAGGCCCTGGAATGGTTTGCCGTGTGCCGGGCCTGGCACCGTGCCGAAACCGCGCTGGAGCTGGGCCTGTTCTGTCCCGACAGCGGGCGTCTGCTGGGCGGGGCCGGGCTCAACGAGATCCGTGACGATCCGCGGTTCTGCAACCTCGGGTACTGGGTGCGGCAGTCGGCGCAGGGGCAGGGCATCGCCACGCGCTGCGTGCATGCGCTGGCCGGCCATGGTTTCACGCGGCTGGCGCTGCAGCGCATCGAGATCGTCGTCGCGGTGGGCAACCGTGCCAGCGAACGGGTCGCACGCAAATGCGGTGCCCTGCACGAGGGCATCGCCCGCAACCGGTTGGCGATCGATGGCCGTGCGCTGGATGCGCACATGTTCTCGCTGGTGCCCTGAGCCGGCGCCGGCGCTATACCGGCAGCCAGGCCACGCCCAGCGCGACCGCCGGCAGCGCCCAGGCCAGCGGCACGATCCAGCGCGGCCGGTACGGATGGAGGCCATAGGCCAGCAACAGCCCGGCCACGGTCAGCGCCCCCAGCCACACCACCGGGCCCAGCGCCCAGCCCTGGTCGCCGACGCACAGCGCGAAGGCGCCGGTCAGCAGCAGCCAGCCGAGCACCCGCCAGGCCCGCAGCCGACGGGCGCTGGCCGGCGCGGCGCCGGCCAGCACCGGACGGTGCTTTTCCATGCCCAGCGACAGGGCGGCGAAGGCCGAGAACGCCAGTGCGAGCGCGAGCAGGCTCATGCCGGGGCTCCCGCGGCGGCGGCCTGCTGGCGGCGCTTCTTCTCCGCCGCGCTCAGCGGCGGCTGCCAGCGCTGCATGCGCCATCCGCAATAGGCCAGCACGGCGCCGAACGCCAGCATGCACAGGTCGAACCCGGCCAGCACCCAGTCCCCCTGTGGCAGGGTCACGCCCAGGTGCGTCCGGGTGGTGATGGCGTTGAGCACCGGGACCAGGGCGAACAGGGCCGCGCCCAGATACAGCTGCCAGGCCCACATCATGCGCTTCGGCCAGACGAAGGCGGCCAGCAGCGCCGCGCCCCAGGCATAGAAGAAGACGTCGGCCTCGGCGGCGCTGCGTTCGGCCAGTTCCAGCGGCAGCAGGCGGTTCCCCCAGAAGTAGGCGGCGAAGGCGATCGGCAGGCCGGCGACGGCGCCGATGTTGAGCGCGTCCACCAGCCGCAGGCCGAACCCGGTCCTGCCGCTCTTGGCATGCTTGGGGCGTTCCTTCACCGCCCACAGGACCACGCCGCTGGCGACCATCAGGCAGCCGATCAGGCCGGAAACGAAGAACAGTGCGCGCAGGCCCCAGTCGGCGAAGCGCGCGAGGTGCAGGCCGTACATCACCCCGCGGGTGCGGGTGGCGCCCCCGGCCGCAGGGCTGGCGTCGATCCGCTTGCCGCTCACGGCGTCGTAGCGCAGCGAGGCGGTATCCACCGACAGGCGCCGGCCATCGCGCTGGTGCAGGTCGATGACGGCGTTGGCCGCGCCCGGCCGGTACAGGGTGAAGCCGGCCGCGCCGGTGCCGTTCCATTCGCGCCGCGCGCTGTCCAGCAGCTGCTGGATGGGGAGGGCGGCGGCATGCCCGGTGGCCGGGCCCTCGACCTCGGCCATGCGCGCGAAGGCCTCGCTGAAGAAGGCGTTCTCGTCCTTGGGGTAGGCCGCGTCCACGCCCCAGGGCAGGTACATGAACATCAGCGTGACCACCCCGGTGTAGGTGATCATCGCGTGGTAGGGCAGGGCCATCACCGCGCTGACGTTGTGGAAGTCCAGCCAGGAACGCAGGCCCTTGCGCGGGCGGAAGGTGAAGAAGTCGGTGAAGATCTTCTTGTGGGTGATCACGCCGCTGATGATCGCCACCAGCATGAACATCGCGCAGAAGCCGACCAGGTAGCGCGCCCACAGCACCGGGATGTAGTGCAGGTCGAAATGCAGCCGGTAGAAGAAGTCGCCGCCGCGGGTCTGGCGCGCGGTGACTTCGCCGCCGCTGGCCGGGTCGAGGGTGGCGTTGCCGAAACGGCCGCCCCCGCGGCGGCGGCGTTTCTCGCCGGGCGCCGGCGGGGTGGCCATCGATTCGGGATTGCGCCAGAACACGCGCAGGGCGGGATTGCGCGCGTCGGGCAGGGTCACGCTCCAGCTCTCGGCCAGTGGCGCCTTCTCCTGCAGGAAGTGCAGCGCGCGGGCGGCGGCCTCGTCGCTGCCGACCGTGCTGCGGGGCAGCTCCGGGCGCATCCAGCGGGTGATCTCGTCGCGGTAGTAGCTGGCGGTGCCGGCCATGAAGATCAGCAGCAGCAGCCAGCCGACCAGCAGGCCGCTCCAGGTGTGCAGCCAGGCCATCGATTGGCGGAATCCGTTCTTCATGACGCGGGTCCCAGCAGGCAGGCCCCGGCCCAGAACGCGGCGGTGGGCAGCAGGATGCCCACCCAGGCGCGCAGGGCGGTGCGGGTGGCGAAGGCCCACAGCGCGGCGCACGCGCACAGGGCGATGGCCACGAGCATGCCGGTCAGGACCGCCTGGCTGCGGGGCATCGGCAGCGCCAGGGCGAGGAAGGCGGCGCTGGTGGCGGCCAGCGCATAGCCGCCGAGGATGGCGGCCAGCGTGCGCGACAGCACGCCCATCCGCGGATGGGCGAAGACGGCGCCGAGCCGGCGCTGCAGGGGCGGGATGGAGAGTGGGGTATCCAAGGCGATCGCTATGGTCGGGTGGAGGGGAAAGACCGGTGCGGGCGGCCGCGCGGCCCTCCCTGGCCGGTGCGGCGCCGCTGCCGGGTGCTTACAGCTTCCAGCGCAGGCTCAGGCGCACGTTGCGCGGTTCGCCCCAGTTCACGCCGTCGTAGAAACCGACGTTGTTGTAGTACTTCTTGTCGAGCAGGTTGGTGATGTTCAGCTGTGCGGAAAGGTTGTCGCTGAAGCGGTATCCGGCGAAGGCATTGAGCAGCACCACCGCGTCCTGGGAGATGCGCGACTTGTAGGTCTTGCCGCTGCTGAGGTAGTCGTCGGCGGGGCGGTTGCCCAGGCGCCAGATGCCGCTCTGCCAGGTCAGCCCGCCGCCCAGCGACAGCCGGCTCCAGGCCCCGCCGGGGCGCCAGGCGCTGTTGAGGCGGAAGGTGTCCACCGGCGTGGTGGTGTTCTGGCGCTCGCCCAGGCGGTTGCGGATGACGGTATGGGCATAGCCGGCCGAGAGGTTCCAGTGGGCGCCGAGGCTGCCCTGGGCTTCGGCCTCCCAGCCCTTGACCTTGTTGCCCTTGCCGGTGGAGCGGTAGGCGCTGGCGCCGTCGGGCAGCGAGCCTTCGGGCACCGAGTCGTCGAGCTCGGCGACGTTGTCCTTCTCGCCTTCGAACAGGGCGGCGGAGAGGTTCAGGCGGCCGTCGAGCAGTTCGGCCTTGAGCCCGGCTTCCCACATGTCGCCGACCACCGGCTCCAGGTAGGCGTTGTGCTTGTCGCGGTAGTTCTGCGGCTGGAAGATGTCGGTGTAGCTGACATAGGCGCTGAGCGAGCGGGTGACGTCGTAGATGAGGCCGGCATAGGGCGTCAGCGTGTCGTCCGGCGCGTAGCCGCCGCGGGTGGTGCCCAGCAGCGTGCCGTCGGCGCCGCGCTGGTAGCTCCAGCTGCGGGTTTCCCAGCTGCCGTAGCGCGCGCCCAGCACCGCCAGCAGCGGGTCGGCAAGCTGCAGGCGGGCGGCGACGTAGGCCGCGCGCTGCTTCAGCTCGTCCCGCGAGGAGAGCCAGGGGTGGCGCACGATCTGCAGCGGTGCCACGTCGCCGGTCCAGTGGCGCCAGTCCGGCACCTGCGCGTAGCTGTCGGCATAGTCGAAGTCGGCGGCGGGCACCTCGCCCTTGCGCAGCGACTGGCCCACGCCGAACACCAGCTCGTGCTCGCGCCCGAACAGCCGGAACGGTCCGCCGGCGTTGAGGTCGAACACCTGCATGTCGCCGCGTTCGCCGAAGGCGCCGATGAAGGCGCCCACGCCGCTGCCGTCGGCGCGCGGATAGCCCGAGGCGCCGTACCAGACCTCGCCCTGGGTGTCGCGCTTGGAGCGGGTGTAGCTGGCCTTGAGCGTCCAGTCCCGGCCCAGGCCCTGCTCCAGGCGCGCGAACGCGGTCTTCTCGACGATCGGCCACTGGCTCCAGCGTGCGGACAGGTTGGTCGAGCGCGGCAGGCCGGCCGGCTTGCCGTCGGCGCCCCAGTAGGGGACCACGCCCCAGGTGACGCCGGAGGTTTCCGGCGACTGGTACTCGTAGCCGGCTTCGAGCAGGGTGCGGTCGCCGAGGTCGGCCTGGACGATGCCGTAGAACACGTCCTTGTCCAGACGGTAGACGTCGCGGAACGAGTCGCTCTGCTGTTTGGCGGCGACGAACCGGGCGCGGATGCGGCCGTCGAGCGCGACCGGGCCGCCGATGTCGGCTTCCAGGCGGTGGTTGCCCCAGCGCCCGAGCGTCATCCCGGCGCTCATCGCGAACTGGTCGCTGGGGCGCTTGCGCACGTAGTTGACGCTGCCGGAGGGGTCGCCGGCGCCGGTGGTCAGGCCGGTGGCGCCGCGGACCACCTCGATGCGCTCGTAGAGGGCGCTGTCGGTATTGGTCTTGATGTAGCCGCCGAAGGTGTTGAGCATCCCGTCGACCTGGAAATTGGTGATGTTGTAGCCGCGCGAGACGTAGTTGATGCGTTCGCTGTCGGTGACCGACACGTGCACGCCGGTGACCTGGCCCATCACGTCGGACAACGCGTACAGGCCCATGTCGTCGAGCTGCTGGCGGGTGAGCACGGTGACCGACTGGGGGGTGTGGCGCAGCGACAGGTCGAGCCGGGTGGCGGTACGTGCGTGCTTGACGGTGTAGGAGTCGCTGTCTTCGGCGACGACATTGACGGTGTCGAGGGTGGCCGCCTGCCCGGGTGCGCTCTGCGCCAGGACGGTGGATGCCTGCAGGAGCAGGGCGGTGGCGAGAGCAGCGGCAAGCCGCGCGGGCCGCGGCGACGGAACGGGGGACAGCGTCGGCATCGTACGATTCCTGGTGGCGGGGACACGGTGCCGGCCAACGACGGGAATCGTCTTCGGCGCGGCGTCCTGTCGGACGCGCGCCCTGCACGCTGTTGCTCCCGCCGGTTGGCCCGCATGCATGACGCGGCGCCGCTCGGCACCGCGTTGCGAAGGGGGTTCAGGGGTACACGGGGCTGGCGGCGGAGATCGGAGAAGCGGGCCGCGGGAGGCTGGGCGTACTGCCTAACTGGCAACGATAACGATTCTCAACAGTGCAGGCAAGCCGGGGGCGCTGGCCCGGGTGCGGTTGGCGCGCATCCGGCGATCCGGAGGCCGGTGGCCGGGCTGCTGGCCTCGTGGCGCGGCCTGTCGCAGCTGGCGCTGCCGGTGCGCTGCGCGGGGAGGAGGCTCCGCGGATGCGCCTGCGTCGGTTGCGGTCATCCGGCTCCCGCGTCCGCATCGCGCGCGTCGTCCCTGCGATCAGGGCGGCGAGGACGCACGCCGCGGCCGGCAGGTGGCGGCGCAGGGGCAAGGGTGTCGCTGGCGCAGGCGGTACCGCGGTGCCGGAGGGCGATGCCGCCGCGCGTAGCGCGGTGCGCTGCATGGCGCCGTAGGGACGCGCGCGGTGCATGCGCGCCGTGTCGACCGCGGCGCACGCGCGGCAGGCACGCGCGGTTCGCCGCGTGCATCGCGGTGGCCTGTCATCGGCGGGAAACGCTGCATGCCGACCATGCGCGTCCCGGGCCGGCGTCGCCGGCACGTTCCCCCCGTCCAACCGGAGTCCTCCGTGAAGCGTTGTCTGTTGCCGATGGCTGTCGCCACCGTCCTGTTTCCTCTTGTCTGTGCCGATGCGCATGCCGGGACCGCCGCCGGCGATGCCGCCGAACCGGCCACGCTCGACGCGATGATCGTCACCGGCACGCGCGGCTCGCACCGCACCCAGTTCGATACGCTGGCGCCGGTGGACGTGTTCTCGCAGGAGGACATCCAGGCCATCGAATCCACGGACCTGTCCGACGTGCTGGCGCAGCTGGTGCCGTCGTTCGTGGTGCAGCGGTTGCCGATGGCCGACGGCCAGGTCTTCGTGCGTCCGGCCACGCTGCGCGGGCTGTCGCCGGACCAGACCCTGGTGCTGGTCAACGGCCGCCGCTTCCACCGCTCGGCGCTGCTGGGCGCGCGCGGTGCGCAGGGCCCGGACCTGTCGCAGATCCCGACCTCCGCGATCAAGCGCATCGAGGTGCTGCGCGACGGTGCGTCGGCACAGTACGGTTCGGATGCCATCGCCGGCGTCATCAACATCCTGCTCGACGACAGCATCGGCAGCGAGTTCACCCTGGGACTGTCCGAGTACGCCGAAGGCGACGGCACGGCGCGCCGTTTCGGTGCCCGTACCGGCGTCGGCCTCGGCGAGACCGGCGCCCTGTCGCTGTTCCTGGAGTACGACAAGGCCGATGCCACCTCGCGCAGCCGCCAGCGCCCGGACGCGATCGCCTTCCAGCAGGCGCATCCGTCGCTGCAGGTGCCGGACCCGGTGCAGCGCTGGGGCCAGCCCGACCTGGAGAACCGGCGGCTGGGCTTCAACCTGCGGCTGCCGTTCGGCGCCACCTCCGAGGCCTACGCGTACGCGCTCTACAACAGCGGCGAGGGTGTCAGCGACTTCAACTGGCGCAACCCCGACGGCACCGCGTCGGTCTACGACACCACACCGCTGTTCCCCGGCTGGGACGTGCGCACGCTGTATCCGACCGGCTTCTCGCCGAAGTACGGCAGCGACCACGATGACCTGCAGCTGGTGGCTGGCCTGCGCGGCCAGTTCACGCCCGACCTGGGCTGGGACGTCAGTGGGTCCTATGGCCGCAACCGCATCCGCTACACGCTGGGCGACTCGATCAACGCCTCGCTGGGTCCGGACAGCCCGACCGCCTTCTACCTGGGGCGGTTGTCCCAGGTGGAGAAGAACGTCAACGCCGACCTGGTCTACAGCCTCCCGCTGGGCGCGTTGCCGGCACCGCTGAACATCGCCTTCGGTGCGGAGTTCCGCGAGGAGACCTACGGCGTCGATGCCGGCGACCCGGCCTCGTATGCGATCGGTCCGGGCGCGGCGGCGGGCCTAGCCGGCAACTCCAATGGCGCGCCGGGCTTCGGCCCGGACAACGCCGGGCGCTGGAGCCAGCGCAGCCATGCCGCCTACGTGGACGTGGAGGCGCCGCTGAGCGCCCGCTGGAACGCCGGTGCGGCGGTCCGCTACGAGCGTTTCTCCAGCTTCGGCGGGACCCTGGACGGCAAGCTTTCCACCCGCTTCGAGATCACCCCGGCGTTCGCCCTGCGCGGTTCGCTCTCCACCGGTTTCCGCGCGCCGACGCCCGGCCAGCTCTATACCACCAGCACGGTCCAGGGGCTGGACACGGTGACGCTGCAGGTGTTCACCTCGGGCCGGCTGTCGCCGAGCGACCCGCTGGCGCGGCAGCTCGGCGCCACCGCGCTCAAGCCGGAGCAGTCACGCACCGCGTCGCTGGGCCTGGCCTGGCGCAACGACGCCGGCTTCTCCGGGTCGATGGACCTGTACGACATCAAGGTCACCGACCGCTTCAGCCAGTCGGCCTCGTTCCAGATCCCGGCCGGGGTGGCCAACCCGATGGGCTATACCTCGGTGAGCTACTTCACCAACGATTTCGACACCACCACGCGCGGCGTGGACCTGGTCGGCAGCTGGACGGGCGAGGCCGGCCCCGGCCGCCTCACCCTGACCCTGGGCTGGAACTACAACCAGACGCAGGTGGACAAGGGCGCCACCAGCGTGGCCACCAGCCAGGCCCAGCGGGTGATCTTCGAGGAGCGCCTGCCGCGGCAGAAGGGCACCTTCAGCGCCAACTACGACATCGGCAACTGGAGCGTGCTGGGCAAGCTGCGCCATTACGGGGCCTGGACCGATTCGACCGGCAACGCCACCGGCGACATCTTCCAGCGCTTCGGCGACATGCAGTTCTTCGATCTGGCGCTGGCCTACCGCCTCAACGCCCACAACACGCTGCGCATCGGCGCGGACAACCTGTTCGACCGCTACCCGGACGAGGCGGTGTTCCAGGCCAGCCGCGGCCTGGTGTACTCCCGCAACGCGCCCTACGACACCGACGGACGCAACGTCTACGCCGAATACTGGGTCAGGTTCTGAGCATGGACATCCAGCGACGACGACTGCTGCGCGGCGCCGCGGCGCTGCCACTGGCCGCTGCCGCCGGCGCCTCCGCCTCCGCCGGCGCGGACCTGGAAGCGGCCCCGGTACTGCCGCCGGTCCCGCCCGGGCGCACGCCGGAGCAGTTGGCGCACGATGAGGACTACTGGGCGGCGGTGGCCGCCCAGTACGACCTCACCGACGAGGTGGCCATGCTCGACAACGGCTACTGGGGCGCCATGGCACGGCCGGTGTTGCGCGCCTATGCGCAGGCCACGGCCGAGGTGAACCGCGGCAACGCCTGGTTCGGGCGGGTGGCGTTCCCGCGCCGCCTGCACGCGGTGCGCCAGCGGCTGGCCGGCTTCCTCGGCGTGGGCGAGGACGAAGTGGTGTTCACCCGTGGAGCGACCGAGGCGCTGCAGGCGCTGATCGGCGGCTACAACCGGCTGCGCCCGGGCGACCAGGTGCTGTATGCCGACATCGACTACGACAGCACCATCACCGCGATGCGCTGGCTGGGCGCACGGCGCGGGGCCGAGCCGGTGGCCATCGCCCTGCCCGAGCCGTGCAGCCGCGAGCAGGCACTGGAAACCTACGCGCGGGCGCTGCAGCGGACGCCGCGGTTGAAGCTGATGCTGCTGACCCAGGTGAACCACCGCAACGGCATGCTGCTGCCGGTGGCGGAGATCGCGGCGCTGGCCCGGGCCCGCGGGGTCGACGTGATCGTCGATGCCGCCCATGCGATCGGCCAGGTCGACACCCGCATCGACCGCCTGGAGGCGGATTTCGCCGGCATCAACCTGCATAAATGGATCGGTGCGCCGGTCGGTGTGGGCGCGATGTACGTGCGCCGCGGGCGCGTGGACGCCATCGACCCCTACATGGGCGATCCGGACCGCGGCATCGACAGCCGCATCCACACCGGCACCGCCAACTTCGCCGGGTTCCTGGCGGTACCGGCGGCGCTGGACTTCCACGAGGCGATCGGCGTGCGCGCCAAGCGTGCGCGGCTGCTGCGGCTGCGCAACCAGTGGCGCGACGGCGTGCGGGATCTGCCGGGGGTGCAGTTGCTGGGCACGGACGCGGAGGCGTCCAGCAGTGCGATCGCGTCGTTCCGCCTGCGTGGCCAGGTCACGCTGGAGCAGAACATCCAGGTGGCCAGGCGCCTGCTGGAACAGGCCGGGGTGTTCACGGTGCACCGCGATGGGCTGGTGCAAGGGGCCTGCGTGCGGGTCACGCCGGGCGTCTTCACCTCGCCGGCGCAGATCGAGCGGCTGGTGGCCGGCCTGCGCCGCCTGCAGGCCTAGGGCGGCCGGGCCCGGCAGCGTGGGGCGGCGCGGGCCCGCCGGCGTCAGCCGCTGCCCAGCAGGGTGGTCAACGCATGCAGGGCCAGGCCGATCAGGCCGCCGACCAGGGTGCCGTTGAAACGGATGTACTGCAGGTCGCGGCCCACGCTCAGCTCCAGCTGTTCGACCAGCTTGCGCTCGTCCCAGCCCTTCACGGTCTGGGCGATATGCGTGGTCACGCCGCTGCGCAGCCGCGCGGTGAGCTTTTCCGCGCCGCTGAGCATGTGCTGGTTGAGCGCCTCGCGCAGTGCCGGGTCGCGGCCGATGGCGTCGCCGAGCTTGCCGAGGGTGCGCTGCAGGTGCGCGGCCAGCACCGACTCTTCGCGCGACAGGTCCTCGCGCAGCTGGCGCTGGATGCGCTGCCACAGGCCCTGCACGTAGTCCTGTACCGCCGGGTGTTCGAGCATCCGCTGCTTGAGGGTGTCCACCCGCGCGGCCAGCGCGGGATCGTCGCGCAGCCGCTGCATGTAGCCGTCCAGCCAGCGGGCATAGTCCTGGCGCAGCGGGTGCGCCGGCTGGGAGAGGATGTCCTGCAGCTCGTCCAGTCCGGCCCGGGCCAGGCGGTCGGCAAGCGAGTCGCCGATCTCGTCGATCGGCTTGATCCAGTCCACGGTGCTGGCCAGTTTCGGCCACTCCTTGCGGATGTAGCGCACGATCAGCGTCGACGCGCGCTGGCGCACCGCGTCGGTATCGAGCCAGTCGGCGATGCGGTTGAGGCCTTCGTCCAGCACCCGCTGGTGGCGGTTGTCGGCGGTGAGCAGGCCGAGCAGGTCGCCGGCGGTGGCCGCCGCGTTCCACTGCCGCAGCTGTTCGGCCACGAAGCCCTGGATCGTCCGGCGCACGGCGGCTTCGTCCAGCAGGTCCAGGGCCTGCAATGCCCAGCCGCGCGCCATGCCGGCCAGCATCCGCGCCTGCGGCGGCTGTGCCAGCCACTGCCCCAGGCGCGTGGCCGGGTCGAAGACCTTCAGCTTCGCCAGCAGTGCTTCCGGTTCGAGGAAGTGGTCGCGGACGAACACGGCCAGGCTGTCGGCGATGCGGGACTTGTTGCGCGGGATGATCGCGGTATGGGGAATGGGCAGGTTGAGCGGCCGCCGGAACAGCGCCACCACCGCGAACCAGTCGGCCAGTGCGCCGACCGTGGCGGCTTCGCAGAACGCGCCGACCCACGCCCAGGCGCCGCGTTCACCGTTGAGGTGGCTGACCACGAAGCCGGCCAGCATCGCCAGCAGCATCGCCAGCGCATAGCGCTTGAAGCGGCGCAGCTGTGCGTGGCGGGGATCGGCCGCGGGCATGCTCAGTCCCTGGCGCCCACGCTGCGCTGGAAGCAGTGCGCGCCGGCCGGGTGCGCCCATTCCCCGACGACCGGGGTGTGCCAGCGGGCTCGCGGCTCGCCGCTGTCGGTGGCGAAGTCGGCGCACAGCGCATAGCGGGTGGCGTCCAGGGGCCGGTAGCGGTAGTCGCTGCCGCCGTCCGGATCGTGGCGCGGCAGGTTGACGCCCGGCTGCGCGGCCAAGGCGGCCAGGTCGGCGGGCAGCGTCTGGTGCGCGCTCCACCAGAGCCGGACGGCGGAGTCCAGTGTCTGCAGCTGCTCGACGCGGGCATTGTCCAGCCGCAGCAGCCGCTGCCGCACCGGCGAGTCCATCACCGTCGCACCGGCGGCGATGGACAGCGCGGTGACGATGCCGGTGGCCCACAGCACGCGGCGCCCGGTGGCGCGCGGGGCGGTGCCGGCCACCTCCTCGCGGCGCAGGTCGCGCAGGTAGTGGCCGAGCACGGTGCCGGTGATGGCCGCCACCACGCCGACCTTGAGCAGGAAGCGCAGGCTCAGCTCGCCGCCGAGCAGGTTGTAGACCAGCACGGTCAGGTCGCCGATCAGGATCGCGGCGGCGGCGAACAGGGTCAGGTAGGTGAGCCAGCGGCGGATCGGCGACAGGCGCTTGATCGGGTGCCTGGCGACATCCTGCGCGAGGTGGCGGGCGAGGAGGGCGAACACCGGGAAGGCGATGAGCAGCGCCGAGACCGACCAGCGCATCGACGCGTTCAGCCGCATCGCCTGCCACTGCGCATCGGCCGGGTCGGGGAGCAGGCGCTCGAGCAGCGCGAACAGCAGGCTGCCGAGGTTCCAGGCGGAGAAGTACAGGGCGCTGAACAGCAGCAGGTAGAGGAAGGCTTCGCGGGCGGACAGCGAGGCGCGGGGACGCGGCACCGGCAGCGCGAACGCTCCCTCGGCCCAGCCATCGAGCACCCCCTGGATCTGCTCGGCGCTCCAGCCGGCGTCCAGCAGGGCCTGCCGTACCTGGTCGCGCGGGTGGCCGCGCATCAGCGCGTCGCGGACGAACCGTTCCAGTTCCGGGGATGCCGAGGCCATGGTGGATTCCTTGCAGGGTCGATGCATGGTGACCGCCCCGGCGGTGACGGAGCAAGCGGGGATTCCGGCGGCGCGGCCCGGCGTGGCGTGCCGCCGGGCGGGCCGGCATTCAGGTGCCGGGGTCGCCCAGTCGTGCACGCAGTGCGTCCAGCTCCATGCGCAGCGCCTGGTTCTCGGCGGTCAGCGAGGCCACGCGCTGGCGCAGGCGCTCCAGCTCGCCGTCCTCGGCGGCGGCCGCGACCGGGGTCCCGGTTTCGGAATCGGTTCCGCTGGTGGCCGGCCGCGGCCGGCGACGCGCTTCGCGCACCCGCTTGGCGGCCTGGCGCAGTTCGTCCTTGCCGCCCTGTGCGGCCGCGCGCTGCTCGTCCTCGGGCAGGCTGGCGACCGTGGCGGCGGCGCTGATCGAGATCGCCCCGGTCTTCACCGCTTCGATCAGCTCCGGCGCGGCCTGGCTGTGGATCTTCTCGATCATCGTCACCTGGCTGGCGCTGAGCTTGGCCTGGCGCGCCAGCTCGGTGCGCGACAGCCTGGGGGCCGGCGCCCACGGCGGCGCATCGTCCGCCGGGGTGGGCTCGGCCTGCGCCAACGGCGCCTCGCCGTCGTTCTCGCGCTGCAGCTGCGCCTGCTCGTCCGCGCGCCGCGCGTCCAGGATCGCGCGCTTGCGCAGCGCCAGCACGCCGCGCTGGAAGTCGGACACGCTGCGGCGCCCGAGGTGCTGTTCGATCATCCACAGGTGCACGTCCTCCAGCGACTGGAAGCGGGTGTTCTGCACGGTCTGGAAGGGAATGCCGTGCTTGCGGCAGATGCCGTAGCGGTTGTGGCCGTCCACCAGGACGTCGCCCCACAGCACCAGGGCGTCGCGGCAGCCTTCGGCCAGCAGGCTGCGCTCCAGTGCGTCGTGTTCGTCCGGTGTCAGTGGATCGATGTAGGCCTTGAGTTCTTGGTTGACGATGATGTCCATGTGCATGCCGCCGGAACGTGGGGGGGCGGCATTGTAAGGGGCCTGCGCGGGGTGGGCCGGACCGGCCTGCGGCCGTGGGCGGTGGCGGCGGCAGGGAGTTTGCCGGTCCGCGGAGAGGGGTTCATAGTGCGCGTTCCGGCGGTTCCGCAGCCTTTGCTGCGGCGCGCCGGGCCGGCGCCGCCGGCTCCCGGGCAGGACGCGCAGGCCGGTGGGGACATGCCGCCGCGGTGCGCTCCGGCCAGGTTCCCGTTCCGATCAGGAGTGCACATGGCAGCAGAGCAGGCAGTGAAGGGCCCGGCGTCCTATTTCCCGTCCATCGAGAAGACCTACGGCAAGCCGGTCGAGCACTGGTTCGCGGTCCTGGACGCGGTCAAGGACCGCCGGCACATGGAGCAGGTGGCCCTGCTCAAGGCCGACCACGGTCTCGGCCACGGGCATGCCAACGCCCTGGTGGCCTACCACCGCGCCCGCACCGGCGGCTGATCCGGCGCAGGTGCGGCCGGGCGCGACCGCGCTCGTCCCGGTGGGGCGGCGGGAGCCCGCGCGGGCGTGCGGTTTCCCGCGTCGCGGCATGCCCCCAAGGCACGGCGATCCGTTACGATGCGGCGATGCTTTCCCTGTTCCTGAAGTCGCTGCTGGGCGCGCTCGCGGTGCTGCTCATCGCCCTGTTGGCCCGCTCGAAGAGCTTCTTCATCGCCGGGCTGGTGCCGCTGTTCCCGACGTTCGCGCTGATCGCGCACTACATCGTCGGCAGCGAACGGTCCGGTGGCGACCTGCAGAAGACGGCCCTGTTCGGGCTGTGGTCGCTGTTTCCCTATGCCGGTTACCTGGCCGTGGTGTATGTCGGCAGCGTGCGCTGGCCGCTGGCGGTGACGCTGGGGGCCGCCACCGCGGTCTGGTTGCTCATGGCGGTGGCGATGATCCTGCTCTGGGGCAGGCTGCATCCCGCGCTCGCGGGAGGCTGAGCGGGGTGTGCGCGGCATGACCGGCCGGCTGTTTCCGCGGCCGTGGCCGGAAGCGCCACGGCGGGTGCTGGCCGGTGCGGCCACGGTGCTGGGCGCGGTCCTGGCGACGGCGCCGGTCGCCGCAGGGCCGCCGCCTGAAGCAGGGGCCGTCGAGGGCGGGCAGTGGCGTCAGGGGACGGCCGGCGGCCATTACCGGATACGGGTCGAGCGTGTCGGTTTCGAACATGTGAGCTGCCGCGTGGAGATCGCCTGGATCGCCACCGCGGGCGGCAGGGGGGCGCCGCGGGAGGTGGACCGGGTGCCGTTCGCGGAAGTGTCGAACGGCTTCTGGAGCTGCGGGCCGGAGACGGTCTCGCTGCAGCCGCGCACCGCGCGGCTGACGGTGCAGGCGACGCATGCCTATGCCGGCCAGCAGCGGACGTTCACCGCGCTGCTGGAAGGCCCGGGACGCTATCGCTGCCTGGACTGCGCGGTGCCCTGAGGCCCGGAGCAGGCCAGGCGGCGGTGCCTCGTCGTTGCCCGGGGCGGCCATCGGCGCGGCGCTGCACGGCGCCAGCGCCGCGTCGGCTCCGGCTCCCGCCCGCACGGTTCCAGGGCCGTGAAGGGCGCGGCGGACGGACGATTGGTTATCAGTCCATTCCCGGAAAGCAGCAGACGGTGGGGCGGTTTTCGCGATTAGAATAAGGGTTTTCCCCTAAAGGCCTCAGGGATCGAGATGACCACTTCCAGCGCCCCCCTCCGCGGCAGCATCGTCGCGCTCGTCACGCCCATGCTCGAGGACGGCGGCGTCGACTACCCGGCGCTGCGGCGGCTGGTCGACTGGCACGTGGCCGAGGGCACCGACGGCATCGGCGTGGTCGGCACCACCGGCGAATCGCCCACGGTGGAGGTGGAAGAGCATTGCGAGATCATCCGGATCGCGGTGGAACAGGCGGCCGGGCGGGTGCCGGTGATGGCCGGCTGCGGCGGCAACTCCACCGCCGAGGCCATTGCCCTGGCGCGGTACGCGCGGACGGTCGGCGCCGACAGCCAGCTGCAGGTGGTGCCGTACTACAACAAGCCCGGCCAGGAGGGCCAGTACCGGCACTTCAGGGCCATCGCCGAGGCCACCGGCGACCTGCCGATCGTGCTCTACAACGTGCCCGGGCGCAGCGTGGCCGACCTGCAGCACGCCACGGTGCTGCGGCTGGCGCAGGTGCCGGGCATCGTCGGCATCAAGGAGGCCACCGGCAACCTGGAGCGGGCGCAGTGGCTGGTCCGCGAGCTGCCGGGCGACTTCGCGGTGTATTCCGGCGACGACGCCACCGCGGTGGCGCTGATGCTCTGTGGCGGCCACGGCAACGTCAGCGTGACCGCCAACGTGGCGCCGCGGTTGATGCACGCGCTGTGCGCGGCGGCGCTGGCCGGCGATGTCCGCGCGGCGATGGCGATCCAGCAGCGGCTGCTGCCGCTGCACCGGCAGCTGTTCGTCGAGGCCAACCCGATCCCGGTGAAGTGGGCCGTGCAGCGCCTGGGCCTGTGCGGGGGCACCCTGCGGCTGCCGATGACCGAACTGGAACCGGGCAACCACGCCGGGGTGGAAGCGGCCCTGCGCGGCGCCGGCCTGTTGCACGACTAGGCCGGCAGGCGCCGCGCGGGCGGCGCGATCGGTGTCGTCTGCAACCGGGCGCCGCGGCGCCCGGTGCGCATGGCAGACTGCGCGGGTTTCCCCCGCCACGCCGCCCATGCCTGCCACTGCTCCCGCTCCGATCAACTCCCCGCGCCGGGTGCTGGCCGCCAGCCTGGTCGGCACCACCATCGAATTCTTCGACTTCTACATCTATGCCACCGCCGCGGTGCTGGTGTTCCCGACGCTGTTCTTCCCGGACAGCAGCAGCAATGCGGCGCTGCTGCAATCGCTGGCCACCTTCGCGGTGGCGTTCATCGCGCGGCCGGTCGGGTCGGCGCTGTTCGGCCATTACGGCGACCGCATCGGCCGCAAGGCCACGCTGGTGGCGGCGCTGCTGACCATGGGCCTATCCACGGTGGCGATCGGACTGTTGCCGACCCATGCGCAGATCGGCCTGGCGGCCCCGCTGCTGCTGGCGCTGTGCCGGTTCGGCCAGGGCCTGGGGCTGGGCGGGGAGTGGGGCGGCGCGGTACTGCTGGCCACGGAGAACGCGCCGCCGGGCAAGCGCGCCTGGTACGGCATGTTCCCGCAGCTGGGGGCGCCGCTGGGCTTCCTGCTGTCGGCCGGGATCTTCCTGCTGCTGGACCGGGGCATGGACGACGCCGCCTTCCTGGCCTGGGGCTGGCGGGTGCCGTTCGTGGCCAGCGCGCTGCTGGTGGGCGTCGGCCTGTGGGTGCGGCTGAACATCCAGGAGACCCCGGACTTCCGCCGTGCGGTGGAAGGCGGGCAGCGGGTGCGCCTGCCGATGCGCGAGGTGGTCGCCGGGCATGGTTTCGCGCTGGTCGCCGGGACCCTGGCCGCGTTCGCGACCTTCGTGCTGTTCTACCTGATGACGGTGTTCACCCTCGGCCATGGCACCTCGGTGCTGGCCTACACGCGCGAGCAGTTCCTGCTGCTGCAGATGGTCGGCATCCTGTTCTTCGGCGCCGGCATCCCGCTGTCGGCGGTGCTGGGCGACCGCCACGGCACGGTCCCGGCGATGCTGCTGGCGACCGTGGCGATCTTCGTGTTCGGGCTGCTGTTCCAGCCGCTGTTCCAGGCCGCGCATCCGTGGCAGGTGCTGGGCTTCCTGTCCCTGGGGCTGTTCCTGATGGGGCTGACCTACGGGCCCTGCGGGACCATGCTGGCCAGCCTCTACCCGGTGCAGGTGCGCTATACCGGGGCGTCGCTGTCGTTCAACCTGGCCGGCATCCTCGGCGCGGCGCCGGCGCCGTATGCGGCGACCTGGCTGGCGGGCACCTACGGCATCGGCGCGGTCGGCGGCTACCTGTGCGCGACCGCGGTGGTCACCGCCCTGGCGCTGTGGGCGATCCAGCGCCGGACTGCCGCGCGGCCTTGATGCCGCGCGGCCCGAGCCCGGACTTGCAACCCCGTCGTCGGCGGCGGCTCAGCGGAACAGGCGCTTGAGCGTGCGTCCGAGCCAGCCGCCTTCCTCGTGTTCGCGGGCGAACTTGTCCAGGTGGTGCTTGACCTGCCCGGCGTAGGCCTTGTCGTCGCCGCGGATGTGGTTGAACAGCCAGCGCGAGAGCATGTTGCGCAGCTCGTCGGTGATGTCCTCGCCGGCCTCGAAGCGCATCCGGTATTCGGTGACCCGCTTGATGAACACTTCGTGCACGCGCTTGTGCGCGGCGCAGAAGGGGTAGCCGGCCTCCTCCATCAGCTCTTCCTCGAAGGCGAAGTGCGACATGGTGTAGTCGATCAGCTCGTTGATCACCTCGCCCACGGCGACCCGCTCCAGGTTCTTCTGGGTCACATGCAGGTGGTTGAGCATCTCCACGATCCGCATGTGCTGGCGGTCGATGACTTCCACGCCCGTGTTGAGATCGTCCTGCCAGACCAGAAGTGCCACCGTCGTTTCTCCAGATAGATGTGCCGTCGGTGGGCACTCTAGGCAGGGCGGCGGCGGGGTGCGTTGATCTGGATCAAAGGCCGCCACGGCGCGGTGGCGGCGTCACCACAGCAGGTCGCGCAGCCTGTACCAGGACATCGCCGCCACCAGCAGCGGGCGGCGCAGGGCTCGGCCCCCGGGGAAACGCCGGTGGCCGATGCGCGCGAACACGTCCAGCCGCTGCGCCTGCCCGGCGATGGCCTCGGCGAGGATGTCGCCGGCCAGCCCGCTGCTGGCCACGCCGTGGCCGCAGAAGCCCTGTGCGAAGTAGATGCTGGGGGCGAGCCGGCCCCAGTGCGGGGCGCGGTTGCGGGTGATGTCGATGGCGCCGCCCCAGACATGCTCCAGGGCCACGTCGGCCAACTGCGGGAACACCGCCCGCATGCGCCGCGCCAATGTCGCGCGCAGGCCGGGCGGCGGCAGCGCCGAGTAGCTGGCCAGGCCGCCGAACAGCAGGCGGTGGTCGCGGCTGAGGCGGAAGTAGTCCAGCGCCCAGTTCACGTCGGCCACGGCCATGCCGTTGCCGATCAGCGCGCGTGCGCGCTCGCTGCCCAGGGGCACGGTGGCGCCGATGTAGGTGCCCACCGGCAGCATCCGCGATTCCAGTTCCGGGGCGATGCCGTGCAGCCCGGCGTTGCCGGCCAGCACCACGAAATCGGCGTCGACCCGCCCCTGCGCGGTGAGCAGCGCAGGGCGTGGGCCGCGTTCCAGCCGCACCACCGGGGAGTGTTCGTGCAGGCGCACGCCGGCGGTTTCCGCCGCGCGCGCCAGCCCCCGGGCATAGGCCAGCGGATGCAGGTGGCCGGCGGCCGGATCGTAGAGCGCGCCGAGGTAGCGGTCGCTGGCCAGCACCTGCCGCAGGCGGTCGCGGTCCCACCAGTGCAGCGGGTAGCCATGGCGTGCGGCCATGTCGGCCTGCTCCGCCCGCAGCGCACGCACCTGGCGCCGGCGGAGCGCCACGCTGGCGTGGCCGTCGCGCCAGTCGCAGTCGATGCCGTGGCGCGCGATGCGCTGCTTGAGCCTGCGCAGGCCGTCGCGGGAGAAGTCGAACAGCCGGCCGGCGTCGGCCTCGCCGAGCAGCGCGCGCAGGCGCGCCGGATCGCAGCCATAGCCGACCAGGGCCTGGCCGCCGTTGCGGCCGGAGGCGCCGTCGCCGACCTGGCCGGCCTCCAGCACGGTCACCTGGAAGCCGCGCTCGGCCAGCGCCAGCGCCGCGGTCAATCCGGTGTAGCCGGCGCCGAGCACCGCCACGTCGGCGCGGCCGCGGCCGCGCAATGGCGGGCGTACCGCGGGCGGTGGCAGGCTGGTCGTGTACCAGCTCGGGGCAGAGGGGGCACGGGGAGCGTCCACGGGCATCGGGGAGGGCAGCGGCCGGCCTTCCAGTCTACGCACCGGCGGTCGCCGCAGGCCGGCGCGCGGTTGCCTGAATGCCGGTGCAGGCGGTAGCGTGCCGGCATGCCCCGCCGCCGGGGCCGGGTTCCAGCGCCGGTGCGGGGCGGCATCCGTTTTCCGCCAGGTCCCCGCGCCATGCCGCCACGCCCGCGTCCCCGCCGAACCGCCACCGCCCAGGAGGACAGCGCGCTGCTGCGCTGGCTCAGGCAGCGCAACATCACCGAGGTCGAGTGCCTGGTGCCGGACATCACCGGCAACGCGCGCGGCAAGATCATCCCGGCCGACAAGTTCAGCCACGACTACGGCACGCGCCTGCCCGAAGGCATCTTCGCCACCACGGTCACCGGCGACTTCCCCGACGACTACTACGAACTGGTGGCGCCGGCGGACGCGGACATGGTGTTGCGTCCGGACCCGGAGACCGTGCGCATGGTGCCGTGGGCGACCGATCCCACCGCGCAGATCATCCATGACTGCTATACCCGCGACGGGCAGCCGCACGAGCTGGCACCGCGCAACGTGCTGCGGCGGGTGCTGGCGGCCTACGAAGAGCGGGGGCTGAAGCCGATCGTGGCGCCGGAGGTGGAATTCTTCCTGGTGCAGAAGAACACCGACCCGGACTTCCCGCTGCTGCCGCCGGCGGGCCGTTCCGGCCGTCCGGAGACCGCGCGCCAGTCGTATTCGATCGACGCGGTCAACGAGTTCGATCCCATCCTCGACCTGATGTACGACTACTGCGATGCGATGAAGCTGGACGTGGACACGCTGATCCACGAATCCGGCGCGGCGCAGCTGGAAGTGAACTTCACCCATGCCGACGCGATGGCGCTGGCCGACCAGGTGTTCCTGTTCAAGCGCACCATGCGCGAGGCGGCGATGCGCCATGGCGTGTACGCCACCTTCCTGGCCAAGCCGATGGAGACCGAGCCGGGCAGCGCCATGCACATCCACCAGAGCCTGCTGCGCACCCGCGACGGGGCAAACGTGTTCGCCGGCGCGGGCGAGGGCGACTACAGCGCGCTGTTCATGCACTACCTGGGCGGCCTGCAGGCGTATGTGCCGATGGCGATGGCGTTCTTCGCGCCCAACGTCAACTCCTACCGCCGGCTGGTGTTCGGCGAGGTCTCGCCCAGCAACGTGGAATGGGGCTTCGACAACCGCACCTGCGGCCTGCGGGTGCCCATCGACAGCCTGGAGAACAGCCGCGTGGAAAGCCGCTTTGCCGGCTCCGACGCCAACCCCTACCTGGCGATGGCCGCGACCCTGGCCTGCGGCCTGCTGGGCATCGAAGAGCGGCGCACGCCGGGCGCGCCGGTGGACGGCAACGCCAAGGCGCCGGGCTACACCCTGGTGCGCTCGCTGGGCGAGGCGCTGGACGGGCTGGAACGCTGCCAACCGCTGCAGGCCTTGCTGGGGCCGCGCTTCTGCCGTGCGTACGTGTCGGTCAAGCGCAAGGAGTACGAGACCTTTTTCCGCGTCATCAGCTCCTGGGAGCGCGAGTTCCTGCTGCTCAACGTCTGAACCGGCGCCGCGGCGGGCGAGGGCCGCCCGCGGTCCCGCACCGCCGGTGCATGGGACAATGCCGTGGCGGCCGGCCCGTCCGGCCGCCCTCCGCTCCCGGATCATCAATGGAGAGTCCATGAATCTGCGCATCCCGACCGTCGCGGTCGCCCTGTCCCTGCTGGCTGCCTGCAGTGGCGAGAACGCCGGTGGCCCGCGTGCCGGCGAGGGCGAGGCCAGGGTCCTGAACGTCTACAACTACTCGGACTACATCGCCGCGGACACGCTGCCGGGGTTCGAGAAGGCGACCGGGATCCGGGTGACCTACGACGTGTTCGACAGCGACGAGATGCTGGAGGCCAAGCTGCTGGCCGGCGGCAGCGGCTACGACGTCGTGGTGCCGACGCTGAACTTCTTCGGGCGGCAGATCCAGGCCGGGGTGTTCCAGCCGCTGGACAAGGGCCGGATCCCGAACCTGGGCAACCTGGACCCGGACATGATGGCGCGGATCGCCGGCCAGGACCCGGACAACCGCTACGGCGTGCCGTACATGATCGGCACCACCGGGATCGGCTACAACGTGGCCAAGCTCAAGGAGCGCTTCGGCGGCAGCGACGCCATCGCCCGCAGCTGGGACCTGGTGTTCAAGCCGGAGAACATCGCCAGGATGAAGGACTGCGGCGTCACCCTGCTGGACACCCCGGCGGACATGATTCCCATCGCCCTGCATTACCTGGGCGAGGATCCGCACAGTGCCGAGCCGGCGGCGCTGCGCCGGGCCGCCGACCTGCTGCTGGCGATCCGCCCCTACGTGCAGAACTTCCACTCCAGCCAGTACGTCGGCTCGCTGGCCAGCGGCGGCACCTGCCTGGTGGTGGGCTGGTCGGGCGACATCATCCAGGCCCGCGACCGGGCCGCCGAGGCGCGCAACGGCGTGCAGGTGGCCTATTCGATCCCGGAGGAGGGCGCGCCGCAGTGGTTCGACATGCTGGCGATCCCGAAGGACGCCGCGCATCCGGACAATGCGCACGCGTTCATTAACTACCTGCTCGAACCGCAGGTGGCGGCCGGCAACACCAACCTCACCCACTATGCCAATCCGGTGCGCCCGGCCACGCCGCTGGTGGACGCGGCGATCCGCGACGACGCCACCATCTATCCGCCCGAAGCGGTGGCCGCGAAGATGTTCACCTACGCGATCAACCCGCCGGACGTGGACCGGCAGTACACGCGGCTGTGGGGCGAGATCAAGCGCGGACGCTAGGCCGCGGCGCCGGCGCGGGTGCCGCCGCGGGAACCGGCGACTACACTACGCGCGTTCGACCGTCCCCCCTTTCGGAGCGTTCCATGCCCGTCGACGCCATGCCGGAGGCCCTTGCCGTACCGCCGGGTAGCGGCTACCTGTCCATCCGCGGCCTGCGCAAGGAGTTCGACGGCGTGGTCGCGGTCGACGACGTCGACCTGGATGTGCGCAAGGGCGAGATCTTCGCGCTGCTCGGCGGCTCGGGCAGCGGCAAGTCGACCCTGCTGCGGTGCCTGGCCGGCTTCGAGACGCCCACCCGCGGGGCGATCGTGCTCGATGGCCAGGCGATCACCGCGCTGCCGCCGTACCGGCGGCCGATCAACATGATGTTCCAGTCCTATGCGCTGTTCCCGCACATGACCGTGGAGCAGAACATCGCCTTCGGCCTCAAGCAGGACGGCCTGGCCCGGGACGCCATCGCCCAGCGCGTCGGCGAGATGCTGGAACGGGTGCAGCTGCAGGGGCTGGGCAAGCGCCGCCCGCACCAGCTCTCCGGCGGACAGCAGCAGCGCGTGGCGCTGGCGCGCTCGCTGGCCAAGGGGCCGAAGCTGCTGCTGCTGGACGAGCCGATGGGCGCGCTGGACAAGAAGCTGCGCGCGCGGATGCAGCTGGAGCTGGTCGACATCATCGAGCAGTCGGGGGTGACCTGCGTGATGGTCACCCACGACCAGGAGGAGGCGATGAGCATGGCCACCCGCATCGCGGTGATGGACCAGGGCTGGATCCAGCAGACCGGCAGGCCGGACGACATCTACGAGCAGCCGGCCAACCGCTTCGTCGCCGGCTTCATCGGCTCGGTGAACCTGTTCGAGGGCACGATCGACGAAGACCTGCCCGGGCGGGCGACCGTGCGCACGCCCGACTTCCCGGCGCCGATCCACATCGGCCACGGCATCACCGGCTACGAAGGCCAGCCGGTGGCGTTCGCGCTGCGGCCGGAGAAGGTGCACATCGCCAAGCAGGAGCCCGGGGGCGATGCCAACAAGGCGCGCGGGGTGGTCGAGGACATCGCCTATTTTGGCAGCCACTCGGTCTACCACGTGCGCCTGCCCAGCGGTGCCAAGGTGCTGGCCAACTTCGCCAACATGAAGCGCTGGGACAGCGACGGCATCACCTGGAACGACGAGGTCTGGGTGTCCTGGGGCGACAGCGACGGCGTGGTGCTGGGCGGATGAGCGCGCCGCGTCCCGGGCGCGCCGGCCGGCGGCGCAGGTGGCCGGGAGTGCGCGCCGCGGTGGCCGGCGTGCCCTACCTGTGGCTGCTGCTGTTCTTCGCCGTGCCGTTCCTGATCGTGCTGAAGATCTCCTTCGCCGGCGCATCGGTGGCGATGCCGCCGTACTCGCCGCTCGTCACCCACGTGGACAGGGTGCTGCGCATCGATCTGGAACTGGGCAACTATGTGCAGCTGTTCAGCGACAGCCAGTACCTGCTGGCCTACCTGGGCTCGGTCCGGATCGCGGCGGTCTCGACCCTGCTGGCGCTGCTCATCGGCTACCCGATGGCATACGCCATCGCGCGCCTGCCGCCGTCCTCGCGGAGCATCGCGATGATGCTGGTGGTGCTGCCTTCCTGGACCTCGTTCCTGATCCGGGTCTATGCCTGGATCGGCCTGCTGGACAGCAATGGCCTGCTCAACCGCGCGCTGCTGGGCGCGGGCCTGATCGACGCGCCGCTGCGGATCCTGTACACGCCGCTGGCAGCCCACATCGGCATCGTCTACTGCTACCTGCCGTTCATGGTGCTGCCGCTGTACGCCAACCTGGTGCGCCACGACCGGCGCCTGCTGGAAGCGGCCTACGACCTGGGGGCGGGCCCGTGGCGGGCCTTCGCGCGGGTCACCCTGCCGCTGTCGCGCAACGGCATCGTCGCCGGCTGCCTGCTGGTGATGATCCCGGCGGTGGGCGAGTTCGTGATTCCGGAAATGCTCGGCGGCCCCGGCACGCCGATGATCGGCCGGGTGCTGTGGAGCGAGTTCTTCGGCAGCCGCGACTGGCCGCTGGCCTCGGCGATGGCGATCGTGATGCTGCTGTTGCTGCTGGTTCCGATCCTGCTCTTCAACCGCTCGCGGCAGCGCGCGCTGGACGGGGGCGGGGCATGAGCGCGGCACGCCACCGTTGGCTGCGCTGGGCCGCACTGGTGCCCGGCTTCGCGTTCCTGTACCTGCCGATCCTGCTGCTGGTGCTGTACTCGTTCAACGCCTCGCGGCTGGCCACGGTGTGGGCGGGCTTCTCCCTGCGCGGGTACATGGAGCTGGCCGGCGACCGGCAGCTGCTGCAGGCGGCCTGGGTCAGCATCAAGCTCGCGTTCTGGACCGCGACCGCGGCGGTGGTGCTGGGCACCCTGGCGGCGCTGGCACTGGAGCGCGTCCGCCGGTTCCCGGGGAAGACCGTCTTCGCGGTGCTGGTGACCGCGCCGCTGGTGATGCCGGAGGTGATCATCGGCCTGTCGATCCTGCTGATGCTGGGGTCGCTGGGCAGCCTGCTCGGGCTGCCGTCGAAGGGGCTGGTGGCGATCTGGATCGCGCATGTCACCTTCACCCTGTCCTTCGTCACCGTGGTGGTGGCCTCGCGCCTGCGCGAGCTGGACCGCTCGCTGGAGGAAGCGGCCATGGACCTGGGGGCCAACCGGGTCCGGGTGTTCTTCCTGATCACCCTGCCGATCATCGCCCCGGCGCTGCTGTCCGGCTGGCTGCTGGCGTTCACCCTGTCGCTGGACGACGTGGTGATCGCCAGTTTCGTGGCCGGCCCGAACTCGACCACCCTGCCGATGAAGATCTTCGCCTCGGTGCGGATGGGGGTGAGCCCGAAGATCAATGCACTGGCGACGCTGATGGTGCTGGCGGTATCGGCGGTGGCCTTCGGGGTGGGCTGGATGTCGCTGCGCGCGGAGCGGCGGCGCCGGCGCGACCTGCAGCTGGCACTGCAGGCGCGGGACTGAGCGGCGGCGCCGGTAACGCCGGCATGACGGTCCGGGGGGTACGCTGGGGGCCTTGTTGCATACGGGTCTACCGCCATGGCGTCGTACCAGATATCCAATCCCTTCACCGGCCAGGCCGAGCGCACGGTCGAGCTCATGCACTCGGCCGACATCGAGCGCCGGCTGGCCGCCGCCGAGGCGGCATTCCCGGCCTGGTCGGAGGCGACGCTGGCGCAGCGCGGCACGTGGCTGCGCCGGGTGGCGGCCGGGCTGCGCGCGCGCGCCGAGGAACTCCAGCGCACGATGACCCGCGAAATGGGCAAGCTGCGGCGGGAAGCGCTGGCGGAGATCGAGAAAAGCGCGGCGGTCTGCGAGTACTACGCCGCGCATGCCGGCGACTACCTGCAGCCGCAGCCGATCCCAACCGAGGCGCAGCGCAGCTACGTGGTCTACCAGCCCATCGGCTGCGTGCTGGCGGTGATGCCGTGGAACTTCCCTGTCTGGCAGGTGTTCCGGTTCCTGGCACCGTCGCTGATGGCCGGCAACGTGGCGCTGCTCAAACACGCCAGCAACGTGCCGGGCTGCGCCGACCTGATCGCCGCGGTGCTGGCCGACGCCGGCGTGCCGGAGGGGGTGTTCGACGTGCTGCACATCGACAACGACCAGGCCGCCGAGGTGCTGCGCGACCGCCGGATCAAGGCGGTCACACTCACCGGCAGCGAGCGGGCCGGGCGCGCGATCGCCAGCAACGCCGGCGACCAGCTCAAGAAATGCGTGATGGAACTGGGCGGCAGCGACGCTTTCGTGGTGCTGGAGGACGCCGACCTGGACGCGGCGGTCGCCGCGGCGGTGGCCTCGCGCTTCGACAACGCCGGGCAGACCTGCATCGCCGCCAAGCGCTTCGTGGTGGTGGAGGCCATCGCCGACGCCTTCGTGCAGCGCTTCCTCGCGGCGGCCAGGGAGCGGGTGCCGGGTGATCCGCAGGACGCGGCCACCACGCTGGCGCCGATGGCCAGGAGCGACCTGCGCGACGAACTGCACCGGCAGGTGCGCGAGAGCATCGACCAGGGCGCGCGGCCGCTGCTGGGCTGCGCCCCGCTCGCCGACAGCCCGGCCGGCTATCCGGCCTCGATCCTGGACCACGTCGCGCCGGGCATGCCGGCCTATGCGCAGGAGCTGTTCGGGCCGGTAGCGGCGATCGTGCGGGTGAAGGACGAGGCCGAGGCGGTGCGGGTGGCCAACGACACCGACTATGGCCTGGGCGGCAGCGTGTGGACGCGCGACACCGCCCGCGGCGAGCGGGTCGCGGCGCGGCTGGTGTGCGGTGCCGCTTTCGTCAACGCGGTGGTCAAGAGCGATGCGCGGCTGCCGTTCGGCGGTACCAAGCGTTCCGGCTTCGGCCGCGAGCTGGCCGAGCACGGCATCCGCGAGTTCATGAACACCAAGACCGTCTATATCGCCTGAGCCGCATCCGCGGCGCCGCCCGGAGCGGGGACCGGGCCGGGGACGCCGCCGCATGCGGCCGCACGGCGGGGTGGGGCGCCACGGCAGCGGCCGGGCGTACGGGCGCGGCGTGCCCGCGGCGGCCCGCGTGTATTGCAGTGCAATATGCCGAAGTCGTCAGGGCGCGGAGCGCATTGCCCGGGGAGCGGGAAAAACGTTGCATTTGATACCTATCGGGGCGATCCACGGGCAATCCGCCGGCAAGTGATCGGAATTCCGGAATTGTGCCAATATCGGCATGTCGCTCGGTAAATTGCATCAAGACGATCGTTGCGGCGGATCCATACAGTCATGGTGCAGTTGCGGTTGCCCAGAGGTTGCTGGATGCCACCCACTGTCGTCCGCTTTTGGAGAGGAGCGGATGAAAGTGCTTCAAGGCACGGACGCGCGCATGGATATGTAGACCTTCGATTCGGAGTGTTGGATTCTTGCGTTGCGCTGGAAACAGAATTGATCGACTTGCCGGCTGGCCGGCTTCTTGCAGTACCCATTGCAGTACCCACTCGGAGAACGGTGATGCCACGGCATGCACCGGCCGGGATCCAACACCCGTGGCAGGAGTTCCTTTAGTTCCTTTCACTGGTATGGGGAAATCACCATGGCGTCGCTCGTTGGCAATACGCTTGCAAGTTCGGTATCCGTAATTCTGTCGACAATGGCTCTGGCCCTGCCGGTATCGGCCCAGGAAGCCGACGGCGACAAGCCCGTGACACTCAATTCGGTCGAAGTGACCGGCTCGCGCATCAAGGGCGCCGACATGGCGACCCAGGTGCCGGTGCTGGCGATCACCGGCGAAGACCTGGCGGCCACCGGCCTGACCAGTGTCGGCGACATCCTGCAGCAGCTCAGCTCGTCCGGCTCGGCGCTCAACACCAAGTTCAGCAACGCCGGCAACTTCGGCTTCCCGCCGGACGGCTCCGGCGTCGGCTCCGGCTCGGCGACGCTGGACCTGCGCCACCTGGGCTCGGGCCGCGTGCTGGTGCTGGTGGACGGCGTGCGCTGGGTCAATGAAAGCTCGGCGTCGGGCGTGTCCGGCTCGGTCGACCTCAACACCATCCCGGCCAGCATCATCGACCGCATCGAGATCCTGCAGGACGGCGCATCGGCGCTGTACGGCTCCGACGCGATCGCCGGCGTGCTCAACATCATCACCAAGCGCAAGCAGGACGGGGTGTCGATCAACAGTTACTGGGGCACCTATCCCAGCCTGAACGGCGGTACCACGACCCAGAACAACATTTCCTTCGGCAACTCCAGCGACAAGCTGGACCTGTTCGCCGACGTCAGCTATGTCACCCAGAAGGCCATGCACACGCGCGAGTGGGCCCGTGCCGCCAACGAGTGCATCCCCGGCACCGGCCTGGCCAACTGCAGCGCTTCCAGCCCCTACGGCCGCTTCCGCTTCGTCGATCCGAACACCGGGGTCGCGCGCGACCTGACCCTCAACCGCGACGCCGCCCCCGGCGTACCCAACTACGCCGGCGACTTCCACGACTTCACCAACGCCGACCGCTACAACTACGGTCCGGACAACAAGCTGCTCACCCCCAGCAACCGCGGTGCGATCTTCGTCAGTGCGCGCTACGCGGTGACACCGAGCACCACCTGGTACATCCGCGGCCTGTACAACAACCGCCGTTCGCGCAGCGAGGCCGCCGCGCAGTCGCTGGGCTTCGGGCCGAGCGGCAACACGATGGCGACCACCATCTCACTGGCGCAGGACAACATCTACAACCCGTTCGGCTTCGCCCTGGATCCGCAGACCAACCTGATCTCGGTCAACCGCCGGGTGGTGGAGGCGGGCAACCGGGTGTTCGAGCAGGATGTGGACACCTACACCCTCAACACCGGCTTCGAGGGCTCGTTCGGCTTCCGTGACCGCAGCTACTACTGGGACGTGAACGCGGGCTTCGGCAACAACCGCGCCAGCCAGCGGGTCACCGGCACCATGAACATGACCCACGTCAAGAAGGCGGTCGGCTCGCCGTCCGGCTGCCTGGCGATCGAAGGCTGCGTGCCGCTGAACCTGTGGGGTGCGCCGGGCTCGATCACCCAGGAAATGCTCGACTACATCCTGTTCGTGGAGCACGACCGCAGCCAGAACAAGATCAAGGCACTGTCGGCCAACCTGTCCGGTTCGCTGTTCACCCTGCCCGCGGGCGACGTGAACTTCGCGACCGGCATCGAGTCGCGCGACTACTTCGGCTCCTACGAGCCGGATGCGCTGATCGTGTCGGGCGAATCCAACAACGTGCCTTCGCAGCCGACGCGCGGCCGCTACGACATCCGCGAGGCCTACCTGGAGTTGAACGCGCCGCTGCTGGCCGACATCCCCGGCATCCGCGCGCTGGACCTGTCGCTGGCCAGCCGGTTCTCGGACTACTCGACCTTCGGCAACACCACCAACAGCAAGGTGGGCCTGCGTTGGCAGGTGTTCGACGACCTGACCCTGCGCAGCACCTGGGCGCAGGGCTTCCGGGCGCCGTCGATCGGCGAGGTCTACGGGGCCATGTCGCGCTTCGACGCCACCATCCAGGACCCGTGCTCGGCCGACGCGCCGGGGTTTGCCGGGGTCGCCGCCAAGTGCGCGGCGCTGGGCGTGCCGAACGGCTATGTGCAGAGTGGCCGCCAGGTCGGCGTGCAGACCGGCGGCAACGAGGCGCTCAAGCCCGAGGAGTCCACCAGCCTGACCATCGGTGCGGTGTACAGCCCGAGCTGGGCGCAGAACGTGGGCTGGGCCGACCGCATGGACATCACCCTCGGCTACTACCGGATCAAGCTGGACGGCGCGATCCAGGCGCTGGACGCCCAGACCCGGCTGAACCGCTGCGTCGCCGCCGGCGACCCGAACGCGGCCGCCTGCGAGAACATCGTGCGCAGCCGTACCGGTGACTTCGCGCAGTTCGACAACCTGTTGCTCAACCTGGGCTCGATCAAGACCAGCGGCTACGACTTCGGCGTGAACTGGATGGGCCCGGAGTCCGCCTATGGCCGCTTCAAGGTCAACCTGCAGGGCACCTACGTGGCCGAGTACGAGGCGATCGACGCCAACGGCCGGGTCGAGCCGCGCACGGTGGGCGTGGAGCTCAACAACACCGGCATGCCGCGGTTGACGGCCAACATGCGGGTGGGCTGGGCGCTGAAGGCCTGGGACGTGGACACCACGTTCCGCTACATCAGCCGGATGAAGGAGAGCTGCGCGGGGGCGGCCGGCTTCCCGATCTGCAACAGCGCGTCCAAGGCCCCGAACCGGCCCAACGGCACCCACGTGCTGGGACGCACGGTCTACCAGGACCTGCGCGCCAGCTGGAAGCTGCCGATCACCCTGGACATGACCGTGTCGGCCGGCATCAACAACCTGTGGGACAAGGAACCGCCGGTGTGCGTGTCCTGCTCGCTCAACGGCTTCGATGCGTCGACCCACGATCTTCCGGGCCGGTTCTTCTACGCGCAGGCCGGAATCGCGTTCTGACCGGCAACGGCCAGGACGATGGCGCGCGGCCCGTGACCGGGCCGCGCCGCCGCTGCCGGCGCACCCGCCGGACAACGTACACAACGGGAGCAAGCAACGATGTCGACGAATGATTCCTTCAACAGCGGGCGCCGCGGTTTCCTGCGCGCCGGCACCCTGGCCGGCGTGGCCGCGCTGCCGGCGGCGATGATCGGCAGCGCGTGCGCGGGGCCGGCCGCCGAAACCGCGGCCACCGGGGATGACGCACTGCCCGAGTCGATCCGTGCACTGGAGTCGGTCGCGCACCGGGTGGTGCCGATCACGGTGGACGAACGCCGCGAGCGGCTGGCGCGGGCACAGCAGCTGATGGAGGCGTCCGGCATCGATGCGATGTTCATCGGCGCCGGCAGCTCGCTGGTGTACTTCACCGGCATCCGCTGGGGCAACAGCGAGCGCCTGACCGGCATGGTGCTCACGCGCAGCGGCGATCCGGTCTACGTGACGCCGGAGTTCGAGCGCGAGCGCACCCTGGAGCAGATCACCTTCGGCCATGACGTGCGCGGCTGGCACGAGGACGAGGACCCCTACCGGCTGGTCGCACAGGTGGTGCGCGAGCGCGGCGTGGGCACCGGCACCCTGGCGATGGAGGAAATGGTGCCGTTCTTCCGTTCCAAGGGCATCGCCGACGCACTGCCGCAGATGAAGGTGGTCGATGCCTGGCCGGTCACCGCGGGCTGCCGGCGGATCAAGAGCGCGGCCGAGATCGCGCTGATGCGGCTGGCCAACGAGAACACGCTCAAGGTCTACGAGGCGGTGTGGCGCGCGCTGAAGCCGGGCATGAGCGAGAAGTCGATCTCCGGCCTGATCGGCACCGCCTACGCACGCACCGGCCTGCAGGGCGGGGCCAGCGTCAACGTCGGCAAGTACACCGCCTCCCCGCACGGGTCGCTGGCCCCGCAGACCCTGGTGGAGGGGACGCCGATCATCTTCGACGGCGGCTGCCGCGCCGACGGCTACACCAGCGACATCACCCGCACGGTGGTCGTCGGCGAGCCCAACGACAGCATCCGCAAGGTGTTCGACATCGTGCTGGAGGCGCAGAACGCGGCGCTGGCGGCCGCGCGTCCCGGCGTGGCGATGGGCGCGCTGGACGCGGCGGCGCGCAAGGTCATCTCCGACGCCGGCTACGGCCCGGACTACCGGTACTTCACCCATCGCCTGGGCCATGGCATCGGCCTGGACATGCACGAGTGGGACTACCTGGTGCGCGGCAACCAGCACCTGCTGGAACCGGGCATGACCTTCAGCAACGAGCCGGGCATCTACATCGAGGGCCAGTTCGGCGTGCGCCTGGAGGACATCCTGTATGTCACCGAGGACGGCGCCGGACTGATGACGCCGCAGAGCCCTTCGATCGACCAGCCGTTCGGCTGATCGCGGGCGTCACCCGCAGCAGGCGTACGCCGGAGGCCGCATCGGTGGCCGGCGGGCGCCGGTTTCCCTTCGCCGGAGGCAGTTGATGAAATCGCGAAAGAGCAAGTCGTTGATCCCGCTGTGCCTGTTGTCGATGGTCTGTGCAGTGCCCGTGGGCGTGTACGCTGGCGACCCTCCCCCGCCGTCGATCCGTGGCTTCAGTGCCGCATCGGCGGATGCCCAGCGTGCGCGCGAGGCGCAGCTCGACCGCAGCATCGACCCCGGGCAGATGGACCAATGGCTGCGACAACTGTCCTCCGCCCCCGGCCATGTAGGCTCCGTGCATGGCCGCGCCAACGCCGAGTTCGTCCTGGCGCGTTTCCGCGAGTTCGGCTGGGACGCCAGGATCGAAAGCTTCGATGTGCTGTATCCCACGCCCAAGCGGGTGCAGGTGCAGATGCTGGCTCCGCAGCGCTATGAGGCGGTGCTGTCCGAACCGCCGGTCGATGGCGATGCGTCCTCGGCGATCCGCGAGCAGGCGTTGCCGCCGTACAACGTGTACGGCGGCGACGGCGATGTCAGTGGCGAGCTGGTATACGCCAACTACGGCGGCCCCGACGACTACGCGGAGCTGGCGCGCCGCGGCATCGACGTGCGCGGCAAGATCGTCATCACCCGCTACGGCGGCGGCTGGCGTGGCCTCAAGCCGCTGTTGGCGCAGCGTCACGGCGCGGTGGGCTGCCTGATCTACTCCGACCCGCGCGAAGACGGCTATGCCCGCGGCGACGTCTATCCGGTGGGCGGCTTCCGGCCGGAGCAGAGCGTGCAGCGCGGCTCGGTGGCCGACATGATGATCTACCCCGGCGATCCGCTGACGCCGGGCTACGGCTCGGTTCCCGGCGCCAAGCGGATTCCGCTCGCCGAGGCCGAGACCGTCCTGAAGATCCCGGTGCTGCCATTGTCCTGGGGCGACGCCACGCCGCTGCTGAAGGCGCTGCAGGGCGACGTGGTGCCCGAATCGTGGCGCGGGGCGCTGCCGCTGACCTACAAGACCGGCCCGGGGCCGGCGCGGGTACGCGTGGTGGTCGAGTCCGACTGGGGGCAGAAGACCATCCACAACGTCATCGCGCGGCTGCCCGGCACGCAGCCGCAGGAACAGTGGGTGATCCGCGGCAACCACCGCGACACCTGGGTGATGGGCGCGCAGGACCCGCTGTCCGGCACGGTGGCGATGCTGGCCGAGGCCAAGGCCCTGGGCGAGCTGGCCAAGCAGGGCTGGAAGCCCGGCCGGACGCTGGTCTACGCCAGCTGGGACGGTGAGGAGGCCGGGCTGCTGGGGTCGACCGAATGGGTCGAAACCCATGCCGCGGAGCTGCGCGACAAGGCGGTGGCCTACATCAACACCGACAGCAACGGTCGGGGCTTCCTCGGCGCCGGCGGCAGCCATTCGCTGCAGCACATGATCAACCAGGCGGCCGCGTCGGTGACCGATCCGCAGACCGGGACCAGTGTCGCCGAGCGGCTGCGCGCACGGCTGCTGGTGTCCGGGTACGAGGGCGGTGCCGCCGACAAGGCGCGCGCGCGCGGGGTGTCGGCCAGCGGCGACCTGCCGATCTCGGCGCTGGGCTCGGGCTCGGACTATGCGCCGTTCCTGGCCCACCTGGGCATCGCCTCGATGAACCTGGGGTTCGGTGGCGAGGCCCAGAGCGGGGTCTACCATTCCCATTACGACACCTATGAGCACTTCCAGCGTTTCGTCGATCCCGGGCTGGCCTATGCGGCGGCGCTGGCGCGCCTGAGCGGCCGCATCGCCCTGCGCCTGGCCGACGCCGAGATCCTGCCGATGCGGTTCTCCGACATGGGCGAGCGGATCGATGCCTATGTCGGCGAGGTGCGCCAGCTCCAGGCGGACATGCGCAAGGAGGCCCAGGACCAGCACCGGCTGCTGGATGCGGGCCTGTTCGAGCTGGCGGCCGACCCGACCCTGGTGCGCGCGCCGCCGGCACGGCTGACGGCGGTGCCGGAGATCGACATGGCGCCCCTGGAACAGGCCGCGGCGCGGCTGCGCGAGAGCCTGGCGCGCCAGGAGCAGGCCTATGCGCGGGTGGCGGCCACCGACCTGCGGCTGGACCCGCAGCGGCTGGGCGAGATCAATGCGCTCGCCGCACGGATGGAGCGGGGCCTGACCCATGCGCAGGGCCTGCCGGGCCGGCCGTGGTACCGGCACATGGTGTACGCGCCGGGCGTGATGACCGGTTACGGCGTCAAGACGTTGCCGGGGGTGCGCGAGGCGCTGGAGGCACGGCGCTGGGAAGAAGCCAGCCGCTATGTGACCGTCACCGCGCAGGTGCTCGATGGCTACCGCGCCGAAGTCGACCGGCTGGCGGCGCTGCTGGAACGTTCGTAGCAAGGCGGCGGCCCTGCAGGCACCGGGGCGGTCCGGTGCCTGCAGGGCCTGTTCCGTCCCGGCCGGGGCGCGGGGCTCAGAGCCAGCCGGAGCGCTTGAACAGCCGGTACAGCACCGCGCAGACGGCGCCGACGATGAGGATCAGCAGCGGGTAGGCGAAGCGCCCGGCCAGCTCCGGCATGTCGGCGAAGTTCATGCCGTACCAGCTGGTGATCAGGGTGGGGGCCGCGAGCAGCGCCGCCCAGGCACCGAGCCGCTTGACCGTCTCGCCCTGGGCGAGGGTGACCAGCGACAGGTTGACGCTCAGGGCGGTGCCCAGCATCTCGCGCAGGGTGTCGATGGCGTCGTTGACCCGGGCCGCATGGTCCTGCACGTCGCGCAGGTACAGCCGCGACTCGTCGTCGAGCAGCTGCGCCGGATTGCGCTGCAGGTGCGCGAGGGCGTCCTGCAGCGGGCTGACCGCCAGGCGCATCTTGTTGAGCTCGCGCTTGAGGTCGTACAGGCGGATGACGGTCCGCCGCCGGTAGTTCTCGGCGAAGATGTCCTTCTCCAGCGAGTCGAGCGTGTCGCGGAAGCTGTCGGTGATCGGCAGGTAGTTGTCCACCACCGCATCGAGCACCGCATACAGGCAGAACGCGGGCCCCATCGCCGGCAGCACGTGCTCGCGTTCCAGGCGCATGCGTACCGGCGCGTACGACAGCGAGGCGCCGTGGCGCACGGTCACCAGGTAGCGGGCGCCGAGGAAGGCGTGGGTCTCGCCGTAGCGGATGCGCTCGTCCACCACCTGCGCGGTGTGCACCACCACGAACAGCGAATCGCCATAGGTCTCCACCTTGGGCCGCTGGTGCGCCTTGCGGGTGTCCTCGATGGCCAGGTCGTGCAGGCTGAATTCGGCCTGCAGCTGCTCCAGCACCGCGTCGTCGGGTTCGTACAGGCCGACCCAGACGAAGCCCTTGCCGGGGTCCTGCAGCTTGTCGCCGATGGCGTCCAGGGGCAGCTGACGGACGATGCCGTCCTCGCCATACCAGGTGCAGTTGATGACGCAGGCGGGGTTGGCGGAGGTCACCGCCGGCACGCTGTCGTTGTCCATGGGCTTCCTCCTGGCAGGGATCGCGGCCGTGGCTGTCGCACGGCCGCGGTGGTCAGGGCCGGGCGGGCGCCGGAGCGCGGCCCAGGGCCAGCGCCAGGGCGAGATGCACCGGGAGCAGCAGCATGATCCACTGCGCATTGGTCTGGGCCTGCAGCGACAGCCAGTGCAGCGGCAGCGCCAGGGTGGCGATGCCGGCCACGGTCCAGGCGGCCCACGCGAAGAGGCGCCCGGGCCGGCGTCCGCGCAGCAGCTGCCAGGCGCCGGGCAGCAACAGCAGCGCCAGCGGGTTGAGCAGCAGCAGGTTGCGGTTGGCCCAGGCTGCGCGGTGCTCGCTCAGGCCCCACAGGTAGGCCAGCAGCAGGCCGGCCACGCCGCAGAACAGCCAGAACGGCAGCGCGAATCCGCCCAGGACACGGCGGCGTCCGCGCGCGGCCCACAGCAGTGCGGCCAGCACCAGCCCGGTCAGCAGCCAGGGCCAGTCGGCGCGGGCGCGCTCGCCCGGTTCGGCGGGCAGCCGCTGTGGCAGCAGGGCCTGTTCGGCCTGGACCAGCGGGCGGCCCTCGCTGTTGCGGACCTCGCGCAGGCTGTCGGCCAGCCGCATCGGCACGAACGCCTCCTGCCAGCGCGACAGGGGCTGGTCCGCCCAGGGGCCGAGCCCGAGGTCGAAACCCAGCCACATCCAGGGCGCCGGCGAGGCCAGCCGCACGGCCTCGCTGCGGTAGGTGTTGCCGCGCGAGCGTCCGGACAGCTGCGACCGCAGGCCGCCGTCCATGGCCCGGTCGAGGGCGTCGCGGACCATCGTCGAGCAGTTCGCGGTGAAGTAGTCGTAGCGGTAGCGGGCGTTCTCCGGGCGGGCGCGTTCGGCCAGGTCGTCGGCCAGTGCCCGCGCCTGCGCGGGCGGCAGGTCCAGCCACTGGAGGCCGGCGCCGCGTCCGGCGTCGCGGTACCCCGCCAGGTCCTCGTCCAGCGGCAGCGCGACCAGGTAGTACATCATCCGGCCGCGCACGAAGTTGCCGATGAAGTCCGTCTCGGAAGGATCGAAGAAACCGAAGTTGTAGGACAGCAGGGGGCCGCCGCCGGCGGGCGCCACGACCAGCGCATCGTGGCCGAAGCGCTCGAAGAAGACCGTGCCGGGCTGCATCGTCACCACGCCGATGCGCGGGGCCGGGCCGTGCTCGTCCACCGCGGCTGCGGCGGGGCCTGCGGCCAGCAGCAGCCACAGCATCAGCAGCGGCGCCAGCAGCCAGGCGCGGCGCGGCGCGGTCACGCCTCGTCCTGCGGGTCGGGGGGCAGCACGGTGACGTGGAACGCCTGCACCCGCCGGGCATTGGCGCGCGCGACGCGGAACACGAAACGGTCCAGCGCGAGTTCGTCGCCGATCTCGGGCAGGTGGCCCACGGCCTCGGTGACCAGGCCGCCGATGGTGTCGTAGTCGTCGTCGGAGAACGTGGCGCCGAAACGCTCGTTGAAATCCTCGATCGCGGTCAGGGCGTCGACCACGTAGCGGCCATCGGCCTGGATGGCGATCTGCGCGGTGTGGTCCTCGGCCTCGTCGTGTTCGTCGTCGATCTCGCCGACGATCTGTTCCAGCACGTCCTCGATAGTGACCACTCCGGCCACGCCGCCGTACTCGTCGACGACGATCGCCATGTGGTTGCGCGACAGCCGGAACTCCTTGAGCAGCACGTTGAGCTTCTTGGCCTCGGGGATCAGCACCGCCGGCCGCAGCAGCTCGCGGATGCTGGTGTGGGTGGCGTCGGCGATGACGCCGCGCAGCAGGTCCTTGGCCAGCAGGATGCCGAGCACGTCGTCCTTGTTCTCGCCGTGCACCGGGAAGCGCGAATGGCCGGATTCGACCACCTGCTTCATCAGTTCGAGGAAGGGCTGCTCGACCGGCAACGAGACCATCTGCGAGCGCGGGATCATGACGTCGCCGACGGTGAGCTCGGCCACCGCGATGGCGCCTTCCATCATGCGCAGGGTGTCGGCGGCGATCAGGCCGTCCTGTTCGGCGGTCTTGAGCACGGCGACCAGCTGGTCGCGGGTATGGGGTTCACCGGAGAAGGCCGCGCTCAGGCGTTCGAGCCAGCCGCGTTTCTTTTCACCCTGCTCCGGGGCGGTACTACTGTCGTCTTCGGACATCGCTTCGTTCGTGGTACCCGGCAGGCCGGGCGGTGGGGGCAAGTCTAGCAGGCCGGCCGTTCAGGCCGATGGCGGGGGCGGGGCCCCGTCCTCGTCCGGCAGGTCGAGGCTGTAGGTGCAGCCGGCCAGGGTCTTGCCGGGGTGCGAGGCGACGGTGGAGACGCTCAGGATCACCGACTCGATCAGCGCCTCGCCGCTGTCCGGGTCGCTCACGTCGCGGCTGACCAGTTCCCGGCCGGCCATGAACTTGCCGTCGGCGTCGTAGCCGGTCTCCAGCGCCAGCGCCGTGGCCAGCGGCCGCGGGTCGGGCAGGTCGAGCACCGCCATCAGGCTGGCGCCGGCCACGGCGATCTGCCGGGTGGTGTGGCCGAAGACCGTCACCGGCGTATTCAGCATGTACTCGGTCATGAACAGGTTGCCCTGGGGCAGCGGCCGCCAGCCCAGCGCGACCGCCTTGAGCGGATCGCCGGTGATCGGCGCGAGCGCGGCGAAGTCGTCCACGCCCTGGCGGCATTCGATCAGGGCCGGCAGGTCGAGGCCGGGCGCGCAGGGCGCGCTGGCGGGCAGGGCGGTGGACAGGGCGAGCAAGAGCAGCCGGGGAGTCATCGCGTGCATCGGGGAACCGGGGAAAAGGCATGCGCCGCCCTGCTGCCTGCGACCGCCGGGGCGGGGTGGGCATCGGGCGCGCAGGCGAGGGTGGCGCGGCTCATGGCCGAGGCCGGGTCATCGTTCGCCCGCATAGGGGTCGGCGATGCCCAGCTCGGCGAGGATCTCGCGCTCCAGCTGCTCCATGGCCTCGGCTTCCTTGTCGTCCTCGTGGTCCCAGCCGAGCAGGTGCAGCACGCCGTGGACGGTGAGGTGGGCATAGTGGGCGTTGAGTGCCTTGCCCTGTTCCAGGGCTTCGCGCGCGACCACCGGCGCGCAGATCACCAGGTCGCCGAGCAGCGGGAACTTGATGCCCTTGGGCAGGCCCTCGGGCAGCTCGGCGGGGAAGCTGAGCACATTGGTGGCGTAGTCCTTGCCGCGGTAGTGGCGGTTCAGCGACTGGCCTTCCCGGGCATCGACCAGGCGGATCGCGAGATCGGCATCGCGGATGCGGTTCTTCAGCGCCGCGGCGACCCAGCGGCGGAAACTCACCGCGGCGGGCAGCCCGGCGCGGGGCAGCGCATAGCTGACGGCGACGTCGAGGTTGAGGGGACCCTTGGTCATGGCGGTTCCGGGAATCGGGCGGTGCGGAAGCACACAGTATCGCGCGCATGCGCGCCCACCGCGACCCGGCGCCGCGGCGATGGCCGGTGCCCGCGGGCCGGCGATGCCCGTGCAACGCGGGACCGGGGCCTGCGGCGCGCCTGCGCGGGTGGCGCCACGCGGTCACGCGGTGGACGGCGCCGCGCGCCGCCCGCGAGGCGCCCATGGGGCGGGACCTATTCGGCCGCGGGGTTGATCCGCTGCAGCTCGCGGCGGTCGTAGGCGCTGACGATGCGCGCCACCAGGGGGTGGCGGACCACGTCGCGCGATTCGAAGAAGGTGAAGCTCACGCCGTCGACCTCGCGCAGCACGTCGACGGCGTCGCGCAGGCCGGAGGTGACGTGCTTGGGCAGGTCGGTCTGGGTGAGGTCGCCGGTGACCACCGCGGTGGAGCCGAAGCCCAGCCGGGTCAGGAACATCTTCATCTGCTCGATGGTGGTGTTCTGCGCCTCGTCCAGGATCACGAAGGCGTCGTTGAGGGTGCGCCCGCGCATGTAGGCCAGCGGTGCGATCTCGATGACGTTCTTCTCCAGCAGCTTGGCCACTTTCTCCACGCCGAGCATCTCGTACAGGGCGTCGTACAGCGGTCGCAGGTAGGGGTCGACCTTCTGCGTGAGGTCGCCGGGCAGGAAGCCGAGCTTCTCGCCGGCCTCCACCGCCGGGCGCACCAGCACCAGGCGCTGCACGCGCGATTCGTTCAGTGCATCCACCGCCATCGCCACGGCCAGGAAGGTCTTGCCGGTACCGGCCGGGCCGATGCCGAAGTTGATGTCGTGGGTGGCGATCTGGTGCAGGTAGCGCGCCTGGTTGCGGCCGCGGCCGCGCACGGTGCCGCGCTTCACCTTGACCGCCACGTCCTGGGCCTCGTAGGCGCGCTCGGCGACCTGTTCGACGTTGGCACGGCTCAGCAGCAGGTGGATGGCATGGCTGTCCAGGGGAGCGTCGGCGGCCTCCGCGTACAACGCCCTGAGCAGGCGCTCGGCCTCGTCGAGCGCGCGCTCGGGGCCGCTGACGCGGAACACGTTGCCGCGGTTGGCGATCTCCACGCCCAGCCGCAGTTCGACCTGGCGCAGGTTCTCGTTGAACGGGCCGGCGAGGTTGGCCAGCCGCGCGTTGTCGGCCGGTTCGAGAGTGAAGTCGTGGTGGGCGATGGCAGTCATGGAAGGAAAGGTGGTGCCGATGCGGTGGGTATCAATGCCGTGGGATGACGGGCCGGCATTGTCTCACTTCCCATGCGGGCGTCCGCGGGGCCGGCCATGGGCCGGCGCGGGACGTGGCGGTGCGGCCTGCACGTTTCCCTCATTGAAATTTAATTATCCATTGAATTAAATAAGCCGATGAAGCGACCCAACTCCAGGAAACCCACGGCCGGCCCCGGCACCACGACGAAGGCGCCGGCCGGTCCGGCGTCCCGCACGCCCCGCAGGCGCACACCGGGACGGCGCCCCGGCGCCGATGCCATCGACCTTCGCGAACGGTTGCTGGACGCCGCCCTGGCCTGCTTCGCCGCCCAGGGCATCGGCGCCACCTCGCTGCGCGACATCGCCCGCCGCGCCGGGGTGACGCCGGCGCTGGTCCACTACTACTACGGCGACAAGGGACAGCTGCAGCAGGCGGTGGTGGCCGAGCGGCTGTGGCCGGTGATGGCCCAGGTGCATGCCGGGGTGGGGGGGGCGGACAGCGACGTGGCCACCCTGGTGGCCGGTTTCGTTGCCGGGATCACGCGGGCGGTGGCGGCCCATCCGTGGTTGCCGACACTGTGGGTGCGGGAAATCCTCTGCGAGGGCGGTGCCCTGCGCAGCGTGATGATCGAACGGATCGGCCCGATGCTGCCGCACCTGCTGGTGGAGCGCTTCGCCGCCGCGCAGCGGGCCGGGCGGCTCAACCCGGACCTGGACCCGCGGTTGATGGTGGTGTCGCTGGTGGGGCTGACGATGTTCCCGCTGGCCAGCGCGCCGATCTGGCAGCAGCTGTTCGGTGCCGGGGACCTGGGAGCCGAGGCGGTGCAGCGGCACGCCCTGGCGTTGTTGACGCGTGGACTGGAGCTGGGACATGAATGACCGAGGCTGGGCCGGCGCGCTACTGCTGGCGACGCTGCTGGCGGGGTGCTCGTGGCAGGCGCCGCAGGCGCTGGGCACCCTGGAATGGGACCGGGTGACGGTGCCGGCGCCGGTATCCGAACGCATCGTGCGCATCGACGTGCGCGAAGGCCAGCAGGTCGCCGCCGGCGCGCCGTTGATGCAGCTCGAACCGGCCCAGGTGCGCTCGCAGCTGGAAGCGCTGCAGGCGCAGGAAGCGCAGCGCGACGCCGCGCTCCTGGAGCTGCGCCACGGGCCGCGTGCGGAGGACATCGCCCAGGCCCGCGCTGCGTTGGCCGCCGCGCAGGCGCAGGCGCAGGAGGCCAAGGCCTACCACGCACGGTTGCAGCCGCTGTCCGGGCAGCGGCTGGTGGCGGCCGCCGAGCTGGACCGTGCCCGGGCCGCCGCGCAGAGCGCGCAGGCGCAGGTGCGGCAGGCCACGGCGGCGCTGGACGAACTGCTGCATGGCAGCCGCAGCGAGCAGCTGGCGCAGGGCGAGGCCGCACTGGCGTCGGCCAGGGCCAGTGCGACGGTGCAGTCGGTGGTGCTGGACAAGCTGGCGCTGGTCGCACCGCGCGCCGGCCGCATCGACAGCCTTCCCTACAAACTCGGGGACCAGCCGGCCACCGGCGCGCCGCTGGCGGTCCTGCTGGTGGGCGAGGCGCCCTATGCGCGCGTCTACCTGCCGCAGGCGCTGCGCAACCGCGTGCAGGTGGGCGATGCGTTGCGGGTGCAGGTGCAGCCGGAGGGGCCGGTGTTCGACGGCCGCGTGCGGATGATCCGCAGCGAGCCGGTGTTCACCCCGTATTTCGCCTTGACCGGACAGGACGCCGAACGCCTGAGCTACCTGGCCGAGATCAGCCTCGGCAAGGAGGCGGCGACGCTGCCGGTGGGGGCGCCGGTGCAGGTGCTGGCCGATGCCGCGCACTGAGCCCGCCGCGGTGGAAGCCGACGACGTCGCGATCCGCGCGCGTGGCCTGAGCAAGCGCTTCGGCACGCTCACGGCGGTGGACGGCGTGGACCTGGAGGTGCCGCGCCGGCATGTCTATGGCTTCCTCGGCCCGAACGGCTCGGGCAAGTCCACCACCATCCGCATGCTGTGCGGCCTGCTCACCCCCAGCGCGGGGCGGATCGAGGTGCTCGGCCTGCGCATTCCCGAGCAGGCCGAGGCGCTGCGCAGCCGCATCGGCTACATGACCCAGAAGTTCTCGCTGTTCGACGACCTCAGCGTGCGCGAGAACCTGGAGTTCCTGGCCGCGGTGCACGACCTGCCCAAGGCGCAGGCGCGGCGGCGCATCGACGAGCTGGTCGAGCAATACCATTTCCAGGACCGGCAAAAGCAGCTGGCCGGCACCATGAGCGGCGGCCAGAAGCAGCGCCTGGCCCTGGCCGCGGCGGTGATCCATGAGCCCGAACTGCTGTTCCTGGACGAACCCACCAGCGCGGTGGACCCGGAATCGCGCCGCGATTTCTGGGAGAAGCTCTTCGAACTGGCCGATGCCGGCACCACGCTGCTGGTCTCCACGCACTACATGGACGAGGCCGAGCGCTGCCACCGCATCGCCATCCTCGACCGCGGCGTGCTGGTGGCCGACGGCACGCCGGCCGAACTCACCGCCCGGCTGGAGGGGCGCATGCTGGTGGTCGATGCCGACCGCCCGCGGCAGGCGGCAAGGGCGCTGTCGGCCTGTGCGGGCGTGGTCAGCGTGGCGCAGATCGGCAACAGCCTGCGCGTGCTGCTGGACGAGGGCGGGAACCCGACGTCGCTGGCCGATGCGCTGCGGGCGGCGGGCATCCCCGCGCGCATGCATCCGCAGGCGGCGAGCCTGGAGGACGTGTTCGTCGCCGCGACGCGCCGGAAGCCGGTGGCCGGCGGGGAGGGGGCATGAAGCTGCGCCGCCTGCTCGGGGTGATGGTCAAGGAGCTGCGGCAGATGCGGCGCGACCGCATCACCCTGGCGATGATCATCGGCATCCCGGTGATGCAGCTGCTGCTGTTCGGCTATGCGATCAACACCAACCTGCGCGACCTGTCCGCCGGCATCGCCGACCAGGCACGCACCTCGGCGTCGCGGGTGCTGGCGCGCGACATCGTGGCCACCGGCGTGGTCTCCCCGACGCTGGAGGCGGCCACGCCGCAGCAACTGGTGGACGCGATGCGGCGCGGCGAAATCAGCATCGGCATCGTGATCCCGCCCGACTACGAGCGGCGCCGCGCGGAGGGCCGCGAGGCGCTGCAGATCCTGGTCGACGGCAGCGACAACGCGGTGCAGAGCGCGGCGGCGCAGCTGGCGCGGATGCCGCTGGACAGTGCAGGCTCCGATCCGCTGGCAAGCGGTGCGATCACCCTGGTCAGCTTCTACAACCCGCAGCGCAGTTCGGCGACCAACATCGTGCCGGGGCTGGTGGGCGTGATCCTGACCATGACGATGGTGCTGTTCACTGCGGTGGCGATCGTGCGCGAACGCGAGCGCGGCAACATGGAGCTGCTGATCGCCACGCCGCTGAGCAGCGCCGAGCTGATGGTCGGCAAGGTCGTTCCCTACGTGGTTGTCGGCCTGGTGCAGACCGGCATGGTGCTGGCGCTGGGCGCCTGGCTGTTCCACGTGCCGCTGGGCGGCAGCCTGCTGGATGTCTTCCTCGCCGCCGGGCTGCTGATCGTCGCCAACCTGGCGCTGGGCCTGTTGGTCTCCACCGGTGCCCAGTCGCAGTTCCAGGCGATGCAGATGACGTTCTTCCTGTTCCTGCCCTCGATCCTGCTGTCCGGCTTCATGTTCCCGTTCGCCGGCATGCCGCGTGCGGTGCAGTGGCTGGCCGAGGTGCTGCCGTTGACGCATTTCCTGCGCCTGATCCGCGGGGTGATGCTGCGTGGCGCGAGCCTGTGGGAACTGTGGCCGGACGCGCTGGCGCTGCTGGCCTTCAGTGCGGTGATGATGGCCGGCGCGATCCTGCGGTTCCGCAAGCGGCTGGACTGACGGCGCGGCGCACGCTTCTCCACACCGGATGGCCGCGTGCCGGCCCTGTGCGGCCAGGCGTCCGGGGATGTGGCGGGGCTCTGTCCCAGGCCGTGCCGGCGTATCCACAGTGGCTGTGGATGACGGGTGCGCGGGCCTGTGGACAAGTCGCGGCAGCCCTTGCGCTGCAAGGCGCCGCGCCGGGTGGCCAGGAACTGGCCAGCGACGCCCCGCCGGAGCGGGCCTGGCAGGGCGCGGCTTACTCCCGCGTGGCGATGCGCCCGCGCAGCGAATTGGTCAGCGCCTCGGTGATCACCACGTCGACGAACTGGCCGATCATCCGCGGGTGCCCGGGGAAGTTCACCGAACGCATGTTCTCGGTCTTGCCGGTCAGTTCGTCCGGGTTCTTGCGCGAGGGGCCTTCGACCAGCACCGACTGCACGCTGCCCACCATCGCGCGCGAGATGCCCGCGGCATGCTCGTTGATGTGCGCCTGCAGCCGCGACAGCCGCGCGTGCTTTTCGGCCTCGCTGGTGGTGTCCTCCAGGTCGGCGGCGGGGGTGCCGGGGCGGCGCGAATAGATGAAGGAGAAGCTCTGGTCGAAACCGACATCCTCGATCAGCTTCATGGTCTTCTCGAAATCCGCCTCGGTCTCGCCGGGGAAGCCGACGATGAAGTCCGAACTGATCGCGATGTCCGGGCGCACCGCGCGCAGCTTGCGGATCTTGGCCTTGAATTCCAGCGCGGTGTAGCCGCGCTTCATCGCGCTGAGCACGCGGTCGCTGCCGGCCTGCACCGGCAGGTGCAGGTAGTTCGCCAGCTTGGGCACGTCGCGGTAGGCGTCCACCAGCGAGTCGGAGAACTCCAGCGGGTGCGAGGTGGTGAAGCGGATGCGGCCGATGCCGTCGATCTCGGCGAGGGTGCGGATCAGCAGGCCCAGGTCCGCATAGTGCTGTTCGCTCGGGTCAAGCCCCTCGCACGCACCGTCGCCATACGGGCCGCGGTAGGCGTTGACGTTCTGCCCGAGCAGGTTGATCTCGCGCACGCCCTGCGCGGCCAGCTGGGCGCATTCGACCACCACGTCCTCGAACGGGCGGCTGACCTCGGTGCCGCGGGTGTAGGGCACCACGCAGAACGAGCAGTACTTGGAACAGCCTTCCATGATCGAGACGAACGCCGAGGGGCCCTCGGCGCGCGGCTCGGGAAGGCGGTCGAACTTCTCGATCTCGGGGAAGCTGATGTCCACCTGCGGCCGGTTCTGCTCGCGGCGGGCGCGGATCAGCTCGGGCAGCCGGTGCAGGGTCTGCGGGCCGAACACCAGGTCCACGTAGGGCGCGCGCTTGACGATGGCCTCGCCCTCCTGCGAGGCGACGCAGCCGCCGACGCCGATGATGACGTCGCGGCCGCCGGCCTTGAGCGCCTTCCAGCGGCCGAGCTGGCTGAACACCTTTTCCTGCGCCTTCTCGCGGATCGAGCAGGTGTTGACCAGCACGACGTCCGCTTCGGCGGGGTCGTCGGTCAGCTCCAGGCCCTCGGCAGCCGCCAGCACGTCGGCCATCTTGGCCGAGTCGTACTCGTTCATCTGGCAACCGTGGGTCTTGATGTAGAGCTTGCCGCGGACCGCGCGGGAGCCGCCGGCGCGGTCCGGCGCCGGGTCGTGCCGGTGCGGGGCGGTGGGCAGGGCGACGAGCGGGGTCTCGCTCGTGGCGGGGGCAGGGCAGACGTCTGGCGTCCCGGTCATGGCGCTCAATCCATTCGGGTGGCGGGAGGAGGGCGGCAATTCTACCCGCACTTCCGGTGCCGTCCGCGCCGGCGGCCTGCCTGCCGGGCCGCCGGCCGGGCAGGGGCCGTGGCGGTGCCGGCTTGGCAAGCCCCGGTGAAGCTGGGACACTCGCGCCCATGAAGGGGAGACTGGGGACAATGGCGATCGTCATCGCTGCGCTGGCGGTTGCGCCGGCCAGCGCCGGCACCCTGTACAAGTGTGCCGGGGCGGACGGGGTCACCAGCTATGTCAGCAAGCGGGTGCCCGGTGCCCGCTGCAGCACCATCGCCTACAGCCGCGACGCCGGCCGGGCAGCACGGCCGGCGGTGGCGTCTGCGCCCGTGCCCGCCGTGGCGCCGGCAGCGGCGGTGCGGACCGCCGGCACCGCCGCGGCGCGGGCGGATACCCCGGCAGTGCCGCGCGCCGCCGCGCCGCGCGGCAGCAGCCGGCTGGTCAGCGGCCAGGTCTACTCCTACATGCAGGACGGGGTGCGCCACTACACCAGCGCGCGCCCGGCACAGGTCGCCAGCCTCGGCGCGGTCCGCACCATCCGCTACAGCTTCATCGAGCGCTGCTACGCCTGCGGTGCCGCCCCGGGGGTGGATTTCGGCAGCGTGCGCCTGAACACCACCGCCTTCCGCGAGGAGATCGCCGCGGCGGCGCGCGAGTTCGGCGTCGAAGAAGCGGTGGTGAGAGCGGTGATCCATGCCGAATCGGCCTACAACCCGTCCGCGCTCAGCCGTGCCGGTGCGCAGGGCCTGATGCAGCTGATGCCGCCCACCGCGGCGCGGTTCGGCGTCAGCGACGCCTACGATGCCGGGCAGAACATCCGCGGCGGCGTGCAGTACCTGTCGTGGCTGCTGCGCCGCTTCAAGGGCGACCTGACCCTGGCCGCGGCCGGGTACAACGCCGGCGAGGGCGCCGTGGACCGCCATGGCGGCGTTCCCCCCTACAGCGAAACCCGGTACTACGTGCGGCGCGTCGCGCAGCTGGCCGAGCGCTACCGCGGCGAACTGGGCTCGCGGCAGTAACGTTCCGGTCGTGCTGCGCTGTCGCGTGACAAACGTCATTGACTTGTGTTTCATCGCGTTGTGCGGCGGCTGATCGTTCAGCTAGACTCGCGAAAGTTCCATTCCGAGCGGTCGGGTTCCGCTGGCCGCAGGCAGCCGCAAGCCACCTAAACAATATCGGAGTGCCGAATGGCCAACGATGGGGTAAACGAGCCAGTCAATGCCGGGCGCCGGCGTTTCCTGACGGCGACCACGGCCGTGGTCGGAGCAGTCGGAGCAGGTTTCGCAGCGGTCCCTTTCATCAAGTCGTGGAACCCCAGCGCCCGTGCGCAGCTGGCCGGCGCGCCGGTCAATGCCGACATCAGCGCCCTGCAGGACGGGCAACGCCTGATCCTGGAGTGGCGTGGCCAGCCGATCTGGATCGTCAAGCGCTCCAAGGCCGTGCTCGACGCGCTGCCGACCCTGGACGGGCGCCTGCGCGATCCCAAGTCCGAGAACGCCGACCAGCAGCCGGACTACGTGCGCAAGGCCAACCCCGAGCTGCGCTCGATCAAGCCGGACATCTCGGTGCTGGTGGGCCTGTGCACCCACCTGGGCTGCTCGCCGGAAATGGCCGCCGAGATCAAGCCCGAGCCCTACGACACGGAATGGAAGGGCGGCTACTTCTGCCCCTGCCACAAATCGCGCTTCGACATGGCCGGCCGCGTCTTCCAGGGCGTGCCGGCGCCGACCAACCTGGTCGTGCCACCACACCACTACGCCGACGACAACACCATCGTCATCGGTGTCGATCCTGAGGGGGCGGCGTAATCATGGCTGACAACATCCTCGTGCGTGCCGCCAACGGCGTGATGGGCTGGGTCAACGACCGTGCACCGGCGCTGGTGCCGATGTACCGGAAGCACATGACCGAGTACTACGCGCCGAAGAACTTCAACATCTGGTACATCTTCGGCGTGCTGTCACTGGTGATCCTGGTCAACCAGATCGTCACCGGCATCTTCCTGACGATGCACTACAAGCCGAGCGCGGCCGAGGCCTTCGCCTCGGTCGAGTACATCATGCGCGACGTCGAGTGGGGCTGGCTGATCCGCTACATGCACAGCACCGGCGCCTCGCTGTTCTTCATCGTCGTCTACCTGCACATGTTCCGCGGTCTGATGTACGGCTCCTACCAGCGGCCGCGCGAGCTGGTGTGGATCCTGGGCATGCTGATCTACCTGGCGCTGATGGCCGAGGCTTTCATGGGCTACGTGCTGCCGTGGGGGCAGATGTCGTTCTGGGGGGCGAAGGTCATCATTTCGCTGTTTGGCGCCATCCCGGTGATCGGCGGCGGCCTCACCGAGTGGATCATGGGCGACTACCTGCCGTCCGATGCCACGCTCAACCGCTTCTTCGCGCTGCACGTGATCGCGGTGCCGCTGGTGCTGCTGCTGCTGGTGGTGCTGCACCTGGGGGCGCTGCACGAGGTCGGCTCCAACAACCCCGACGGCGTGGAGATCAAGAAGGGGCCGCGGGGCAACCGCTGGTCACCGAACGCGCCGGCCGACGGCGTTCCCTTCCACCCGTACTACACGGTCAAGGACAGTTTCTACGTGCTGGCGATGATGGTCATCGCGGCCTTCATCATCTTCTTCGTGCCGGCGCTGGGCGGCTGGTTCCTCGAGCACGACAACTTCACCGAGGCCAACCGCCTGGTCACCCCCGAGCACATCAAGCCGGTGTGGTACTACACGCCGTACTACGCGATGCTGCGGGTCGTGCCGGACAAGCTGGGCGGGGTGATGGTGATGTTCGGCGCGATCATGATCCTGTTCGCGCTGCCCTGGCTGGACCGCGCCCGGGTCAAGTCCTACCGCTACCGCGGAATGCTCTCCAAGGTGCTGCTGTTCGGCTTCGCTTTCAGCTTCGTGTACCTGGGCAAGATCGGTGCCGGTCCGGGAACCGACCCGGTGGAGACCATCGTCGGCCGGGTCCTGACCGCCTATTACTTCCTTTTCTTCCTGACCATGCCGGTGTGGACCCGCATGGACACGTCCAAGGCAGTGCCGGATCGGGTGACGACGCATGACTAAGAAATGGACCGCCGTGCTGGCGACGGCCGCTGCCGCCCTCCTGTCCGCCGCCACCGCGCTGGCCGCGTCCGGCGAGACGCTGCAGGCGGGCAACGACCTGGGCGACCAGGCCTCGCTGCAGCGGGGCGCGCAGGCCTACATGAACTACTGCTCGGGTTGCCACTCGCTGAAATACCTGCGCTATTCGCGCATGGCCGCCGACCTGGGGCTGAGCGAGGAGCAGGTGATGGAGAGCCTGAACTTCACCGGCGCCAAGATCGGCGAGCAGATCCAGGTGGCGATGACCAAGGAGCAGGGCGACAAATGGTTCGGCAAGATGCCGCCGGACCTGAGCCTGATCTCGCGGGTGCGCGGCAGCGACTGGATCTATACCTACCTCAAGTCGTTCTACATCGACCCGACGCGTCCGCTGGGCTGGAACAACAAGCTGTTCCCCAATGCCTCCATGCCCAATCCGCTGTGGGAGCTGCAGGGCCTGCAGCATGCCGAGCTGGGCGAACCCGACGTCGCCGGGGAGCGCCACCCGGAGCGCTTGAAGGTGGCCACGCCGGGGCGGGTGGCGCCGGCGGAGTTCGACCGGACGGTCCGCGACATCACCAATTTCCTGGAGTACGCCGGCGAGCCGGCGATCCTCAAGCGGCAGGCGATGGGACTGTGGGTGATGCTGTTCCTGGCGCTGCTGGCCTTCCTGGCCTACCTGCTCAAGAACGAGTACTGGAAGGACGTGGACTGACGGGGCCGGTCCCGGGCCGCTCCCGCGCCGGGAGCGGCGGGTACTTGGCATCGGCGCCGGCTGGCTGCACACTGAGAAAGGTGGCGACCGTGGGCGCTGGGCCCGCGGAGCCGTAAGGCTGGCGGATTCCAGCCGTTGGAGAGCCCTTGATGGCGGCGAGTGTGCGTATGCGAAATACCCTGACCTTGTTCTCGGCCAACGACGATGTCCTGTGTCACAGGGTACGGCTGGTCCTGGCCGCCAAGGGTGTCACCTACGATCTGGTGCCGGTCGATCCGCAGAATCCGCCGGAAGACCTGATCGACCTGAATCCCTACCACTCGGTGCCGACCCTGGTCGAGCGCGAGCTGGTGCTGTACGCCGCTTCGGTGGTCAGCGAGTACCTGGACGAGCGCTATCCGCACCCGCCGCTGATGCCGGTGGACCCGCTGTCGCGGGCGCGGTTGCGGCTGGCGATGCTGCGCATCGAGCACGACTGGGTGCCGCAGTTGCAGGCGGTCCAGCTGGGCAACAAGACCCAGGCCGAAGCCGCGCGCAAGCGCCTGAAGGAGCTGGTCGCGCAATCGGTGCCGCTGTTCAAGGCCTCCAAGTTCTTCCTCAATCCGGAAATGAGCCTGGCCGACTGCGCGATGGCGCCGATCATCTGGCGCCTGGAAGCGCTCGGCATTCCGCTGCCGAAGGACGGCAAGGCCATCGAGGATTACGGCAACCGCATCTTCCGCAATCCGGGTTTCATCCGCAGCCTCACCGACCAGGAAAAGAAGCTGCGCGACCTGCCGGTTTGAATGGACCCTGCTGTATGCAGACTTATCGATCGCCGCCCTCGGGCGGCGATCGCGCATCCCGGCCGCGTACACTTGCCGCATGAGTGAAGAATCTTTCCGGATGAGCAGCCACCGCCCGTATCTGCTGCGGGCGCTCGTGGAGTGGATCAACGACAACGGCATGACCCCGCACCTGATGGTCGATGCGGGCGTGCCGGGCGTGCAGGTGCCGGCCAGCGCGGTGAAGGACGAACGGGTGGTGTTGAACATCGCCGAGCGCGCGGTGATGCGGCTGCACATCGACAACGAGGCGGTGAGCTTCACCGCCCGTTTCTCGGGCGTGAGCTTCCCGGTGAACGTGCCGATCGCCGCGGTGCTGGCGGTCTATGCGCGGGAGACCGGGCAGGGCATGGCCCTGCCGGACGACATTCCGGGAACCGATGCGCCCGATCCGGGCAGCGACGACGATACGCCGCCACCCGATACGCCGCCGGAGCCGCCGCAGCCCACGGGCAAGCGTCCGTTCCTGCGCGTGGTGAAGTAGACCGTACCCGACCGCCGCCGCAAGGCGGCGGTCTGCGTTCGCGGTCCGGGGTTCCGGTCCGGGCGGCTAGCGGCTTTCGAGGTCTTCGGTGGCGTCGCTGCGTGGCTGCAGGTGGCTGACCCGGGCCTTGGCCGGCCCGGTGAACGCCGCCAGCTCCCTGCCGCGCAGGACGATGCGCCCGCTGTGGCGTTCGACGCCATCGTAGGAATAGTCGAAGCGGAAGGTGCGCTCGAAACCGAGCCAGCCGCTGGGGAGCCGGCACAGGCGCAGCCCGATGGCATGCACGCTCTGGTCCAGCCATTGCACGTCGGCGGCCTGGCAGGCGTTGCGGCCCAGTTCGGTGGCGCGTTCGGCAGCGGCCCGCGAGGTGTCCCACAGGACGTAGCCGATGGCGGCCAGGATCATCAGGATCAGCAGGGTAGGCATGCCCACACTCTAGGCGGCCGCGCGGTAAAGCGGAACCGGGCGAGCGGTGGTGGGCGGTGCAGGCAGGAGGCGGCCGCATGCGGCCGGGCTCAGTCCGTGCCGGTGGCCGGTTCCATGGGCGGCGACACCGGCGGCGGCTCCACCAGCTTCAGCAGGGCCGCCCAGTCCTGCCGGTTGAGGTCGCAGGCCGTTTCATTGGCCGGCGAACAGGACGGGGTCCACGGCAGGGCATCGGTGGGCGAGGCGGCGGCGGGTTCCAGCTGGCCGGTGCGGGTCAGGGGCAGCCGGCGCATGACCACGGCGTTGGCGACGTTGCCGCCGACCAGGTGCAGTGTGCGGTCGCCACCGGGGTTGGCGGCCACGACGATCTCGCAGTGCGACGTCCAGCGCTCGGCGCCGCCGCTGTCCAGGGCTTCCCGAAGGCCGGCGGGGCCGGCCGCCGCGCTGCGCCCGCGCAGGAAACAGAGCAGGTCGCCGGGTGCGGGCCTGTCCTGGAATGGATCGGCCAGCCGATACGGGCGGGCGGCGGCACCGTCGCGGTGCGCGGCGCGGATGTAGTCGATGTGGCGCGGGGAGCGGGTGAATCCGGGAATCCCGGCACGGGCCATGATCCAGGCGATGAAGGCCGCCGACCAGGGCGTATCGACCAGGAAGGCGCGGCAATCGTTATCGCCGGCACGGTCGCCGGGCGGGCGCTGGCAGCTGGTCGCGCCGGGGAGTGCTGCGACCACGGGCAGGAGGCCGCTGTCGCGCCAGTAGCCGGCCACCCGCTGCCAGGCGACGAGCCCGTCGTCGGCGAGCATGCCGGTTTCGGCCTCGGTGAGGGGCAGGTGGGCGATCCGGCCTTCGCGGTCGATGAACGCACGGTGCCACAGGCGGTGCTCGTTGCAGGTGGCGTGGACGAGGGCGCGCGCGGCCGCGCCGGTGCCATAGCGGGGAGGCAGGTCGCAGACTTCCGTGGCGGCGTCGGCCCCGGCGGGGACCAGGAGGGCGATGCAGAGCAGCAGACGACAGGCCACGGCGGGCTCCGCTGGGGGATGCCCGGAGCGTCGCAGGGGCGGGCGTGGCGGGGCCGTGAAATCAGCCCGGTGGCGGCCCCAGCTTCAACGACAGGTCGATGGCCTGCACGTGCTTGGTCAGGCCGCCGATGGAAATGCAGTCCACGCCGTCCTCGGCGATCGCGCGCAGTCCCTCCAGGGCCACGCTGCCGGAGACCTCCAGGGGAATGCGGCCGGCGGCGATGCGCACCGCTTCGCGGCGCATCGCCGGCGTGAAGTCGTCGATGAGGATGCGCTCGCAGCCGGCACCCAGGGCTTCTTCCAGCTGCGCCAGGTCCTCGACCTCGACCACCAGCGGCAGGCCGGGCTGGTGCGCGCGTGCGGCCCGCACCGCGGTCGTCATCGACCCGGCGGCGCGGATGTGGTTCTCCTTGAGCATCACCATGTCGAACAGGCCGGTACGGTGGTTGTCGCCGCCGCCGCAGCGCACCGCGTACTTCTGCGCCAGGCGCAGGCCGGGCAGGGTCTTGCGGGTGTCGAGGATGCGCGTACCGGTGCCGGCCACGGCGGCGACGTAGCGCGCGGTGGTGGTGGCGGTGGCGGACAGGGTCTGCAGGAAGTTCAGCGAGGTGCGTTCGGCGCTGACCAGGCTGCGGCTGCGGCCCTGCAGGGTGGCCAGCACGGTGCCGGCACGGACGTGCCCGCCCTCCGGTACCCGCCAGTCGATCCGCACCTGCGGGTCGAGCGCGCGATGGGTGGCGTCGAACCAGGGCCTGCCGGCGATCACCGCGTCCTGCTTGCACAGCAGGTAGGCGCTGTCGGCGGCATCGGGCAGCAGGGCTGCGGTGACGTCGCCGCTGCCGATGTCCTCGGCCAGGGCGCGGGCGACGTCGGCGTCGATCTGCGCCTGCGGCGGAGCGGACGGCGGCCGGGGCTGCATCACTTTCCCTGGAAACCGTCGATCTGCGCGGTGGCGATGGCTTCCTCGGCCAGCAGCACCGGAATGCCGTCCTCGACCCGGAATACCTGCGCGCGGTCACGGGTGACCAGCGCTTCGCGCAGCGGTTCGGCCTGGGCGACGCCGTCGGCACGGGTGATGCCGCCGGCGGCGATGGCGCGGTTCAGCGCGTCCAGCCCGGCACTGTCCAGCAGGGCCAGCGGCTGGCGGGTGTCGGGCGAAACGAGCAGGTCGAGCAGTTTGCGGTCCATCGGTTCGTGGTCTTGCGTGGAAGGCGGCTAGAATACGTCTTTGCAGCAGGTGACGGCCAATGACCCCCAATTCCTCCGCGCCGCTTGTCGGCATCGTGATGGGTTCCCGTTCCGACTGGGAGACCATGCAGCACGCCGCCCAGAAGCTCGATGCGCTGGGCGTTCCCTATGAAGTGAAGGTGGTGTCGGCGCACCGGACGCCGGACGTGCTGTTCACCTATGCCGAGGAGGCCGGTACGCGCGGACTGCGCGCGATCATCGCCGGCGCCGGGGGCGCGGCGCACCTGCCGGGCATGATCGCGGCCAAGACCGCGGTGCCGGTGCTCGGTGTCCCGGTGCAGTCCAAGGCGCTGAACGGCATGGACTCGCTGCTGTCGATCGTGCAGATGCCGGCCGGCGTGCCGGTGGCCACGTTCGCCATCGGCAATGCCGGCGCGTCCAATGCGGCACTGTTCGCCGCGGCGATGCTGGCACCGGCCGAAGCCGCCATCGGGCAGGCGCTGGACGCGTTCCGTGCGCGCCAGACCGCCGATGTGATGGCGACCGACGATCCCCGCAAATGAGCCGGGCAGTCATCGGGGCGGCGGTGTGCGGGAGCCGGCACGCATGACGACCGTCGGCATCCTGGGAGGTGGGCAGCTGGCCCGCATGATGGTGCTGGCCGGTGCCCCGCTGGGGCTGCGTTTCGTGGTGTTCGACCCGGCCGCCGACGCCTGTGCGGGGCCGCTGGCGCCGCTGCAGGTCGGCGCCTTCGACGATATGGACGCACTGGCCCGGTTCGCCGTCGGCGTGGACGTGGTCACCTTCGACTTCGAGAACGTGCCCGCCGCCAGTGCGCGCTGGCTGGCCGAGCGCCGCCCGGTGTTTCCGAACCCGGACGCGCTGGCCGTGGCCCAGGACCGGTTGAGCGAGAAGGCGCTGTTCCAGTCCCTGGACATCCCGCTGCCGCCGTTCGCCGACATCCGCAGCCGCGACGAGCTGGCGGCGAAGGCGGCCGAGTTCGGCATGCCCTGCATCCTCAAGACGCGCCGCCTGGGCTACGACGGCAAGGGCCAGTTCCGCATCCGCGACGAGGCCGACATCGATGCGGCCTGGCAGGCGCTGGGCGCGCAGGTCGAGAAGACCGGGCTGATCCTGGAAGGCTTCGTCGCCTTCGACCGCGAGCTCAGCGTGGTGGCGGTGCGAGGCCGCGATGGCGAGTTCCGCGCCTGGCCGCTGACCGGCAACTGGCATGTCGAGGGCGTGCTGTCGGCCAGCCTGGCGCCGGCCGCGGTCGCTCCGGCGCAGCAGGACGCGGCCATCGGCTACGCCCGGCGTGTCGCCGAGCGGCTCGATTATGTGGGGGTGTTCGCGCTGGAGCTGTTCTGCCGTGGCGAGGAGCTGCTGGCCAACGAGATGGCGCCGCGAGTGCACAACTCCGGGCACTGGACCGGCGACGGCGCGGAAACCTCGCAGTTCGAGAACCACCTGCGCGCGGTGCTGGGCCTGCCGCTCGGGGCGACGCATGCCCTGGGCCATGCCTGCATGCTCAACTGGATCGGCCGCATGCCCGATGCCGCCGCGGTCCTGGCCGAGCCGGCCGGCCACTGGCACGACTACGGCAAGCAGCCGCGCGAGGGTCGCAAGGTCGGGCACGCCAACCTGCGTGCGGACGACGCGCAGGCCCTGGCCGCCGCGCTGGAGCGGGTCGGGGTCGCACTGGACCGGCAGGCCCAGGTGGATCCGGTGGTGCACGCACTGCGGCGTTAAGCGGAAGCCGGCGGGCGGGCCGGGTCAGGGCCGCCCGGCCACGGGCGGCGGGGTCAGCGCAGCCGGGCGCTGACGAAATCCCAGTTCACCAGCTTCCAGAACGCCTGCAGGTAGCGCGCCCGGTCGTTCTGGTAGTCGGTGTAGTAGGCGTGTTCCCACAGGTTGCAGGCCAGCAGCGGCGTGCTGTCGCCGGTCAGCGGGGTGGCGGCGTTGCGGGTGGCGACGATGGCCAGGCGCCCGTCCGGATGCTGGACCAGCCAGGCCCAGCCGGAACCGAACACCGCCATCGCGGCGTGGTTGAACTCTTCGCGCAGCCTGGCCGTGTCGCCGAACTGCTGGGCGATGCGCTCGGCCAGCCGGCCATGGGGCTCGCCGCCGGCGCGCGGGTGCAGGCATTGCCAGTAGAACGCGTGGTTCCAGGCCTGGGCGGCGGCTTCGAACAGCGCGCCCTGGCTGTTGCGGACGATGTCCTCCAGGGGCGAGGCTTCCAGGTCGGTGCCGGTGGCGAGGGTGTTGACGGCCTCGACGCAGCGGCGCTGGTGGCCGTCATGGTGCAGGGCCACGGTCTCGGCCGAAAGGTGCGGATGCAGGGCGTCGCGGGCGTAAGGGAGGTCGGGCAGTTCTACCGGCATGGTCCGTTTCTTTTTGATCTGGGGCGCCGGGAGCCGTCTGGCTCGGCTTACAATCGGCAGCCACGGAAGAAGAGTCTATCCGACCGGGAAGGGCCGTTCTTTCGCAGCAGCAGGGAGAATTCCAATGGCGGTAATGGAGCAAATCCAGGCAGAGGTCGAACAGCACCCCCTCATCCTGTTCATGAAGGGCACGCCGCAGCACCCCATGTGCGGGTTCTCCAGCCGTGCCGTGCAGGCGCTGCTGGTGGCCGGAGCAGTCAACCTGCGCACGGTCAACGTGCTGGAGCTGCCCGAGGTGCGGGCCAATCTGCCGCGATATTCCAATTGGCCGACGTTCCCGCAGTTCTTCATGCACGGGGAGCTGATCGGCGGCTGCGACATCCTCCTCGAGCTGCTCGAGTCGGGCGAGCTCAAGCGTATCGTCGCCGAGGCCGGCCAGGCATGAGCGGGACGGGGGCCGGGCCGCGGGCCGGCGATGCGCGGTTGCAGGGCCGGGTGGTCCTGGTGGCCGGGGCGGCCGGTGGCCTCGGGGCGGCGGCCAGCCAGGCCTGTGCGGCCGCGGGCGCCACCGTGGTGCTGCTCGGGCGCAAGGTCGCCCGCTTGAACCGGATATACGACAGCGTGGCCCGGGCCGGTGCCGAACCGCTGCTCTATCCGCTGGACCTGGAAGGGGCCGCGCCGGACGACTACGCGGTCCTGGCGGAGCGGCTGGGGACGGAGGTCGGCCGGCTGGACGGCGTGCTGCACTGCGCGGCGGACTTCGCCGGGCTGACCCCGTTCGCGCTGGGGGATCCGGCGGCGTTCGCGCGTGCCCTGCACGTCAACCTCACGGCCCGTGCCTGGCTGACCCAGGCGTGCCTGCCGCTGCTGAAACAGCGCGAGGATGCCGCGGTGGTGTTCGCCCTGGACGATCCGCAACGGGTCGGGCAGGCCTACTGGGGCGGTTACGGCGTGGCCCAGTACGGGCTGCGCGGCCTGCTCGACAGCCTGCACAACGAATTGCGGAACACGCCGGTCCGGGTCAGCGGGCTGCAGCCCCGGCCGATGCGCACGGCGCTGCGGGCGCGTGCGTTCGCCCATGACATCGATCACGGCACGGTCGATCCCGGCCTGTGCGCCGACGCCTGCGTGCAGCTGCTGGCGGCCGAGGGTGCCCGTTGGCGGGGCCAGGTGAAGGTGCTGCGGGAATGACCATCCTTTCCGCCGCCCTGCTGCTGTTCCTGATCCTGGACCCGCTGGGCAACATCCCGGTATTCCTGAGTCTGCTCAAGCCGTTGCCGCCCCGCCGGCAACGGGTGGTGCTGGTGCGCGAGCTGCTGATCGCGCTGGCGGTGCTGATGGCGTTCCTGTGGGGCGGCAAGTACGCGCTGGAGCTGATGCACCTGCGCCAGGAATCGGTGGCGATCGCCGGCGGCATCGTGCTCTTCCTGATCGGCATCCGCATGATCTTCCCGCGGCCGGAGGGCCTGATGGGCGCGGTGCCCGATGGCGAGCCCTTCATCGTGCCGATGGCGATCCCGCTGGTAGCGGGGCCGTCGGGCATGGCGGCGGTCATGCTCATGGGCAGCAACGAGCCCGGCCGGCTCGGCGAGTGGAGCCTCGCGCTGCTGCTGGCCTGGGGAGGCACGGCATTGATCCTGATGTCGGCGACCCTGCTGTACAAGCTGCTGGGGAGCCGGGCACTGACCGCGCTGGAGCGCCTGATGGGCATGCTGCTGGTCGCGATTTCAGTGCAGATGCTGCTCGATGGCGTGGGGACGTATCTGGCGTCGGTAGGCTAAGTGGTTGATAAGGCTGGAGACGCCCGCGGGGACTGCAAGCGGGCTGTCTTATTGCGGTCATAAATTGTCGCTACCGTGTTAACCTTATCTTAACCGTTGCGGCCGAGGCTGCGGCGGAAGGGACCCAGATTCAAGCCGATCAGGCGCCCGGTGGCCCCGGGGCTGATGGATCGCGTTTTTCCCCAATCGCTAACTCGTCTCGAGGCTACCCATAATGAACCACCCTCGTATCCGGATGTCCAAGCTTGCCCTTGGTCTTGTCGCCGCGCTCGCGGCCGCGCCGGCATTCGCGCAGAGCACCTCCGCCGGCGTCGGCGGCCAGGTCACCAGCAACGCCGGCGCGCCGGTGGCCGGTGCCGAAGTCACCATCACCCACGTCGAGTCGGGCACGGTCAGCCGCGCCACCACCGATGCGGCGGGTCGCTACAACGCGCGCGGCCTGCGCGTAGGCGGTCCCTACTCCATCACCATCACCAAGCCGGGCGAGGGCACCAAGACCGAAGAGGGCGTGTACCTCAACCTGAACCAGGTGAACACGGTCAACGCGGCGCTCGCCGGCGACGTGACCACCCTGCAGGGCGTGGACGTGGTGGCCGCGATGGTCGGCTCGGACCTGTTCAGTGCCAACAAGATGGGCACCGGTTCGAACGTGACCCGTGAGCAGATGGACGCGCTGCCGTCGGCCAACCGCAACATCCAGGACTACATCCGCCTGGACCCGCGCATCTCGCAGGTCAGCAAGGCGGACGGCGCGATCTCGGCCGGTGGCCAGAACACCCGCTTCAACGCCATCCGCATCGACGGCATCGGCGCCGGCGACCCGTTCGGCCTGGAATCCAACAACCTGCCGACCGAGCGCCAGCCGGTGTCGATGGACGCCATCCAGGAAATCAACATCGACCTGGCCAACTACGACACCACCATCTATGGCGGTACCGGCGCGGTGATCAACGCCGTGACCAAGTCGGGCACCAATGAATTCCACGGCACCGTCTATGGCGCCTACCGCAACAAGGACGACATGGTCCGCCGCCGCTTGGAAGGCGACAAGGGCGACTTCAACGGCTTCGACGACGAGAAGACCTACGGTCTGACCTTCGGTGGCCCGATCGTCAAGGACAAGCTGTTCTTCTTCGCCAACTACGAGAAGTACGAGCGCTCGGCGCCGGGCGTGAGCGTGAGCGATTCGCCGTACGGCAAGGGCAGCATCACCGACGCCGACATCAGCGAGGTCCAGGGCATCATGTCCGGCCTCGGCTACAACATCGGCGGCCTGAATGCGCCGGCCAACAAGACCGAGATCGAGGAATACGCGGTCAAGCTGGACTGGAACATCAACGAGAACCACCGTGCCGCGCTGCGCTACAACAAGATGGAGCAGAGCGTCATGCGCTTCCCGGGCATGGGCACCGGCACGGTGTCGCTGAGCAGCCACTGGTACGCGCAGCCGAAGATCTACGAGACCTGGATGGGTGAACTGTTCTCCGACTGGTCGGACAACTTCTCCACCGAGTTCAAGGTGTCGCACAAGGACTACTCGGCCAACCGCGTGCCGAGCGTCAACCTGCCGCACATCCGCATCAACGGCTTCGGCGCCAGCAATTCCGCGCTGCTGTTCGGTACCGAGCAGAACACGCACGTCAACATCGTCGAATCCAAGGAGCTGAGCGCCTTCGGTGCCGGTACCTGGTACGTCGGCGACCACAGCGTGAAGTTCGGCTTCGACTATTCCGACAACGACCTGATGAACTTCTACGGTCGCAACCTCAACGGTGTCTACACCTTCGCCAACCTGCAGGACTTCCGCGACGGTACCCCGTCCCAGTACCAGCTGCGCGCGCCGCGGCCGGGCGGCAGCATCAACGACGTGCCCGCGTCCTTCAACCTGAAGAACACCGGCGTCTTCGTGCAGGACACCTGGGCGATCAACTACAACCTGAGCCTGATGTTCGGCGTGCGCGTGGACATGCCCGACTTCAGCGACCAGCGCCTGTACAACCCGCGCATCGAGCAGCTGTACGGCTACAACAACACCCGCCTGGTCGACGACAAGCTGGTGCAGCCGCGCGTTGGCTTTAACTACACCTTCGACAGCGATCGTCCGACCCAGCTGCGCGGCGGCATCGGCCTGTTCGGCGGCGCTGCCCCGAACGTGTGGCTGGCGGGCGCCTACCAGAACACCGGCCTGAACTACGTCGAATACGACCTGAAGGGCGGCGATGCCCCGGCGTTCGATCCGACGGTTCCGCCCTCCACCGCGGGCCTGACCCCGGGCGCCGCGCGTGCGAACGTGGACGTCATCGCGCCGGGCACCAAGCTGCCGTCGGTGTGGAAGACCAACCTGGCCTTTGACCACGAACTGCCGTGGTACGGGATCGTGGCATCCGCCGAGCTCCTGTACACCAAGGTCAATGACGCCCTGTATTTCGAGCGCCTGGACCTGATGGACCCGACCTACACGGGCACCATGGACGGCCGTGACAACTACTGGAATGCCGCGGGCCGCGACCCGGCCAATGCCGGCAAGTACGGCATGGAAGTGGGCAAGATCGGTGGCAGGACCTGCACCCCGGCCGAAACCGCGGCCGGCCAGTGCCCGGACGTGAAGGGCAACCGTCCCAGCGATATCGGTGACGTGATGCTGTTGCGCAACACCGACAAGGGCAGCAGCATGCAGGCCACCTTCGCCCTGAGCCGCCCGATGGGCGAGCACTGGGGCTGGTCGCTGGGCTACACCTACACCACCGCCAAGGAAGTCAGCCCGCTGACCAGTTCGCAGAACACCTCGAACTGGGGCAACACGCTGATCTACCAGGCCAACGAGAACGTCGACTACAACTCGCGCTATGCGATCAAGGACCGCGTGACCGGCACCCTGGAGTGGAAGCACAACTTCTTCGGTGACAACACCACCCGCGTGGGCCTGTTCTACGAAGGCCGTTCGGGCCGTCCGTACAGCTACATCTTCTACAACGACGTGAACGGCGACGGTGCCGCCACCAACGACCTGTTCTACGTGCCTTCCGGCTACGGCGACGTGCTGTGGACCGGTGGCGCGCAGATGGAGAAGGACTTCTTCGACTGGCTGGAGAAGACGCCGGAGCTGGCGGGCTACCAGGGTCAGGTGGTGCCGGCCAACGCCCACCGCGCCAAGTGGGTCAACAGCTTCGACGTGCGCATCAGCCAGGAACTGCCGGGCTTCTTCAAGGGCCACAAGACCGAGCTGGCGCTGGACATCATGAATGTCGGCAACCTGCTCAACAAGAAGTGGGGCCTGATCGACGACTACGGTTTCTACTCGACCCGCCGCGTCGCCAACTACGCGGGCATCGATCCGGCAACCGGCAAGTACATCTACAACTTCACCGGTTCCACCGACAACTCGCAGATCCAGGAGAACAACAACGACAAGGGCAACACCGCGGTGTCGCGCTGGTCGATGATGCTGAGCCTGAAGTACAAGTTCTGACGGTCTGACCGATCGGAGCTGGAAGGAGAGCGGCCGGGGCGACCCGGCCGTTTTCCTTTTCACGGGGGCGGCGCTACATTCGAGCGCCTGTGCAGACGGAAGCAACGATGGAAACGACCAAGAAACAAGGCGCGGCAAGGGCGCTGCCGGTGCAGGATGCGCGCATCTACCCGCGCGGGGGGCTGGACGTGCTGTCCCGGGCCGAGGTGGCGCGGCTTCGCGACGCCTCCACCGGCGGCATGCACGAGCTGCTGCGGCGGTGCGCGCTGGCCGTGCTCACCAGCGGCAGTGCGTCGGACGATCCGCGCGCGGCGCGCGACCTCTATCCGGATTTCGACATCCAGGTCACCCAGCAGGACCGCGGGGTGCGCATCGACCTGAGCAATGCGCCGGCGATGGCCTTCGTCGACGGCGAGATCATCCTCGGCATCGCCGAACTGCTGTTCTCGGTCGTCCGCGACCTGGCCTACATGGCCATCGAACTGGGGCCGGAATACGCCTCGGACCTGGAGTCATCGGAAGGCATCACCAACGCCGTGTTCGGCGTGCTGCGCAACGCCCGCATCCTGCAGCCCAGCGAGCCCAATCTGGTGGTGTGCTGGGGCGGCCACTCGATCTCGCGCGACGAATACCTGTACACCAAGCAGGTCGGCTACGAGCTGGGCCTGCGCGGGCTGGACATCTGCACCGGATGCGGCCCGGGGGCCATGAAGGGGCCGATGAAGGGCGCCACCATCGCCCATGCCAAACAGCGCCGGACCAGCAGCCGCTACATCGGCATCACCGAGCCGGGGATCATCGCCGCCGAATCGCCGAACCCGATCGTCAACCACCTGGTGATCATGCCGGACATCGAGAAGCGCCTGGAGGCGTTCGTGCGCATGGGCCACGGCATCATCGTGTTCCCGGGCGGGGTCGGGACGGCGGAGGAGATCCTGTACCTGCTCGGCATCCTGCTGCGCGAGGAGAACGCGGCGCTGCCGTTCCCGTTGATCCTCAGCGGTCCGGCGATCGCCGCCCCCTATTTCGAGCAGATCGACCATTTCATCCGCATGACCCTGGGCGAAGAGGCCGCCAGCCGCTACGAGATCATCATCGGCGATCCGGTGGCGGTGGCGCGGCGGATGATGCAGGGCATCAAGCGGGTCCGCGAGTACCGCCTGGCGCACAAGGATTCGTTCTTCTTCAACTGGTCGGTGGAGATCCCGCAGACCTACCAGCAGCCGTTCGTGCCGACCCACGAGGCGATGGCGGCGCTGGACCTGCACCACGGCCGGCCGGCACCGGAGCTGGCCGCCGACCTGCGCCGCGCGTTCTCGGGCATCGTCGCCGGCAACGTCAAGGAAGAGAGCATGCAGCGGATCGAACAGTCCGGGCCGTTCCGGATCCATGGCGACCCGGACATGATGCAGGCGCTGGACGCGCTGCTGCGGGCGTTCGTCGAGCAGCGCCGGATGAAGATCTCCGGCGAGTACCGGCCCTGCTACCAGGTGGTGACCTGAGGCGGCGGTGAGGCAGCCGGGGGCTCCGGCGGGGGCAGCGGCAGCCGCACGCTGACCCGGTACTGCCCCTGTACGGCCTGCGCGACCACGCTGCCACCGTGGGCCTGGACCCGTTCGCGGACGGCGCGCAGGCCCAGCCCATGGCCGCTGCGAGCGGGCGTGGCCGTGGGCACGGGCGGCAAGGCATTGCTGACGGTGACCGTCACCTCGGCCGCGGCGACCACGACGGCGATCCGCAGCAGGCAGCTGCCGGGGGTGCGCTCGACGCCGTGGTGGATGGCGTTCTCCACCAGCGGCTGGAGCGTCAGGGGCGGCATGGACAGAGCCGGAAGCGTTTCCGGAAGGTCCCATTCCAGGCGCATGCGCGCCCCGAACCGCAGTTGCTCGATCTCGGCGTAGCGGCGTGCGAGCTGCAGTTCCTCGTGCAGCCCGACAGGCCGCGGGCCGGCCAGGGCGGCCCGGAACAGTTCGGACAGGTCCAGCAGCAGCTGCTCGGCCTGCTCCGGCTGCTGGTGCACCAGGGCGGCGGCGGTGTTGAGGGTGTTGAACAGGAAGTGCGGGTGGATGCGCGCCTGCAGGGCGTCCAGTTCCGCCTGCTTGGCGGCCACCGCGAGGCGCTGCGCGCGCCAGTGGCTCTGGAAGATCAGCAGCGCCAGCAGCCCGGCCACCAGCGCCAGCGCCAGCGCCCGCGCGACGAACATGGCCCCGTCGGCAAGGCGCTGCTCGTGGCGGACGTCCAACAGCTGCCAGCAGAGCAGGGCCACGACCAGGGTGGTCAGCAGCATCAGGCCCAGGCAGGCCCAGGCCAGTGCCTGCGGCTGCAGCCGCTCCAGGGGCCGCCGCAGCACGTGCAGCACGCCGAGGGTGCCCAGCGTCACCCACTGGATGGCCAGCGACAGCAGGCCGAAGGCGACCAGCCGGTCGCCGCCGGCCTGCGGCGACAGCACCAGCAGCGCGGCGACCGCCTCGCCGACCAGCAGCGCGGCGATCAGCGCAGCGGGACGGAACAGCACGTCCAGCGGACGTTGCCGCGCGGAATCGGGCAGCGCAGGCGTGGACGCTGGCGGCAGCGTGCCGGGGTGGTTCGGCAGGGACATGCCGGGCAGGGTACGCGATCGCCGGCCGCCTGCGGGCGCGGCGGCGGTGCCTGGCCACTCCTCCCGGCAATCGCACCGTCCGTCGCCGGAGCGTGGACGCGGACCCGGCGCCTGCCTATGGTCTGATCCGGGAACCGGGGGAAGGTCATGCCTGCATCACAGCCAGCGTTCAAGCCCGCATCCGCGGAGCAGGGGTTCACCCTGGTCGAGCTGATGGTCACGATCGCGGTGCTGGCCATCATCGCCTCCATCGCCGTGCCTTCCATGCGCTCGCTGATCGCGGCCAACCGCATCAGCGCCACTGCCACCGAGCTGGTGACCGGGGTCCAGCTGGCGCGTTCGGAAGCCACCCGCCGCAACGCCCAGGTCACCCTCTGTCCCAGCGTCGACGGCCAGGCCTGTGCGAACCAGACCGACTGGAGCCGCTGGATCGTCACCGGCCGCGACAACAGCAGCGGCGAGGTCGAGGTGCTGCGCGCTTTCAGCGTGCCCGCGGGGATGCAGGTCGACGGGCCGGTCGGCGGCATCCGCTTCCGGGCGTCCGGCATGCCCGCCGCCCCCGCGTCGTTGACGGTGTGCCTGCCGGTCGAGCGTCCCGCGGACAACCAGCGTGTGATCAGCCTGCTGGCCGGCGGCGGTGTCAGTACCGAAAAACACAACGGAGCAGGAGCATGTCCATGAGTCCGCGGCCCCCCTCGGCGCCGTACGGCGCCCGCGCCCGCCAGCGAGGCGTCAGCCTGCTGGAGGTGATGATCTCCGTGCTGGTGCTGGCCATCGGCCTGCTCGGCATCGCGGCGATGCAGGCGCTCGCCCTGCGCGGCGGCCAGAGCTCGCTGGAAAGCAGCCAGGCGGTGATGCAGAGCATCTCCATCGTCGAGGCCATGCGGGCCAACCGTCCGGCGGCGGCCAGCTACGCCATCGCCATGACCTGCACGCCGGGCAGCGCCGGCAGCCTGGTGCAGAACGACCTGCGCAACTGGATCACCGACATCAAGGCCACCATGGGCGTGGCGGACGACACGACCAGCTGCGGCCAGGTGCAGGCGCTGGGCGGCGACAACTACCGCATCACCGTGCAGTGGGACGACCAGCGCGCCGGTGGCGCGAGCAACCGCCAGGTCGTGACCGAGGTGCGCCTGTGAACCGCCCGCGCCACGGTGTTCCCGGCCGCCGCGCCGGCGGCTTCACCCTGATCGAGCTGATGATCTCGCTGGCGCTGGGCCTGCTGGTGCTCGGCGCGGCCTTCGTGGTATTCCGCAGCAACCAGAACTCCTTCCGCGCCACGGAAGGGATCAACCGCATCCAGGAGAACGCCCGCGCCGCGTTCGAGCTGATCTCGCAGGACATCCGCGCGGCCGGTGGCTCGGTGTGCTCGTGGGATACCCACTATGCCGGCGACGCCGACAGCCAGGCGCTGTTGAACGGCTGGCTCAGCGGCAGCAACACCGAACTGACCATCATCTCCGGCTCCAGCAACGGTTACCGCCTGCAGGATGCGGGGTCGAGCTTCGTCGATTTCGATCCGGATTCGCTGGCCGACGCCACGACCGTGTTCAGTGCCGGCGACCGGGTGCTGCTGTGCAACCCGACCGGCAACTACGTGGTCACGGTCACAGGCGTGGGCGCCGGCCGCTTGAACTTCTCCGGGTTGCCGGCCGGCGTGGACCTCAAGGGCATCGCCGGCATCACCTCGGTGGCGGCTGCGCGCTACAGCAGCGCCCGCTGGTTCGTGGCGCGCAACCCGCGCGGTGGCAGCTCGCTGTTCGTGTCGCGTTCCGGCGGCAACAGCGAGGAGGTCGCCGAGGGCGTGGCCGGCATCACTTTCTTCTACCGCCAGAAGGACCAGGCCAGTTACGTCAATGCCCCGGCCGGCGACGTGGTGGCGATCCGTACCCAACTGCAGCTGACCGCCCAGGACGTGGACGGCCGCGCGCTGTCGCGCACGGTATCGAACGTGGTGAGCATCCGGAGGGCCGCACCATGAGCAACCGGGTTCCGTATCCGCGCCGCGTGCGCCGGGAATCCCAGCGTGGCATCACCCTGCTGGTGGTGTTGATCCTGCTGCTGGTCCTGTCGCTGCTGGGCATCGCCATCCTGCGCAGCTCGGCCATGCAGGAGCGCATGAGCGCCAACCTGCGCGACCGCAGCCTGGCATTCCAGGGCGCGGAGACCGCGCTGCTCTATGCGCAGGACCGCCTGCTCGAGGGGGGCTGGAACAACAAGGCGCCGTCCGCCGGCGACTGCAGCGCACAGGGCATCTGCCCGTCCGGTGCCGATCCTTCCTGGACATCGCTGCCGGAGGGCGGCAGCTACGATCCGCGGCTGGCGGCGCCCCCGCAGTACTGGGTGGAGTACCTGGGCAAGGTTCCCGCGGGCGCGACGTCGGGCGGGTGGGGAATGGAGGGAGGCAGCACCAATGCCGCCGCCATCGAGGCCGAGGCCGCCCTGTACCGGATCACTGCCCGCAGCCGTTCCGCAGGGCGGGCCGATGTGCAGTTGCAGGCCAACGTCATCTACAAGGTTCCGCTGCTGTGAACCAGGGCCGCGGGACGCCGTGTGGCGCTTATGACATGTCAGGACGCAGGATCATGAATACGACACACCCCCTTGGACACCGCCGTGGCCGCCCGGCCCGGCACTGGCATGCCGGGGCCCTGGGATTCCTCGCAGGCCTGCTGGCACTTCCGGTCGGCGCGGCGATCAGGCTGCCTGACGAGCCGCTGACCACGGCCAGCCGGGTGGCGCCGAACATCCTGTTCATCCTCGACGACTCGGGATCGATGGGCGACTGGAGGATGTACAACCCGCAGGTCGGCCTGTCCACCACCTATGGGCAGTACGCCTATCCGCGGAACACGCTCTGGTACAACCCGTTCAACACCTACCAGCCCTGGCTGAAGGCCGATGGCGGCCGCCTGACCGGGGGCACGTCCTACAACGCCGCGTTCATGCACCACGACGATCCCTCGTTGCCGATCGACCTGGGCAACACGAGGAGCTGCAACCGTTCCAACGACAACGGCACCAACCGCGAGGTCTGTGGCGGCGTGCAGACGTTCTACGTCCCCAAGGATCCGGACGAAAGCACCCCCGCGTACCTCGGCAGCCAGGCCAACTACTACCGTTACCAGATCATGGGCGACGGCAAGATCTACCGCAGCGAATGGCTTGGGCGCTCGGGATCGTCGCCGGCCTACAACAACGGCCCGGACCGTGTTGCAGGAGGCTGCACCACCACCGGCACCACGGTGACCTGGCGGGATTGCCGGCGGATGACGCCGACCGGCCGCAGCGAGGACGCGGAGCTGCGCAATTTCGCGACCTGGTTTTCCTATTACCGTACCCGCATGAAGGCGGCGAAGGCGGGCGCCAGCGAAGCCTTCGGCTCGCTGGACGGCAAGGTCCGCGTGGGATTCTGGACGCTGTACGCCACCGACCGCCAGGGACGGACCGGCATGAACATCCCGGTGGCCGACGGCAATGACGGACGTTTCGTGGACGTGGAGGGCAACGGTCCCAAGGCGCGCAGCGATTGGTACGCACGGCTGCAGTCGACCCAGAACTACAGTTCCACGCCGCTGCGCAGCGTACTGAACCGGGCCGGCACCTATTTCAGTAACCAGACCGCTTCCGGGCCTTATGGCCCGGAAGCGGGGGCCAACCAGTACAGCTGCCGCCAGAACTTCACGATCCTCAGCACCGATGGCGCCTGGAACGACGGTTCGCAGGGCGTCGGCGACGCCGACGGCAGCAACGGCCCGGTGATCACCGGGCCGGGCAACAAGAGTTACCAGTACATCGCCAAGGCCCCGTACCGGGATGGCTACTCCGATACGCTGGCCGACGTGGCGATGCACTACTGGAAGCGCGACCTGCGCCCGGACCTGGAGAACAACGTGCCGTCGTCGCAGGCCGACCCGGCGTTCTGGCAGCACATGGTGACCTTCGGCATCTCCATCGGCCTGAAGGGCGAGAAGGGCTGGGGCGGTGTCGGCGAGGTCCCGGCCAATGCCTCCTGGGAAAACCCGAACAACGACGCGCGCAAGATCGACGATCTCCTGCATGCGTCGCTGAACGGGCGTGGCGCGTTCTTCTCCGCGGCCGATCCGGCCGAATTCACGGCCGGGTTGAAGACCGCACTGGCCAGCATCTCCGAGCGCAGCAGCTCGTTCTCGAACGTGGCCAGCAACTCGGTCTCGCTGGATACCGGCACCCAGCTGTTCAGCGCCAGCTATGTCTCCGGCTCCTGGACCGGCAACCTGCAGTCGCGCGGGGCCACCGCGGCGACCACCTGGAGCGCGAGCCTGCCGGCCTGGGACACGCGCCGGATCTTCACCAGTAGCGCCGCGACGCCCGGCCAGGCCGGCACCTCCGGCGTGGTGTTCCCCACCAGCCAGCAGGTCGCCGCGCTGACCCGCGGGGGCGGGAGCAGCAACTACGAGGTCTCCGGCGCCGACAACGCGGCCTACCTGCGCGGAAGCGCGGCGCGGGAGGAGCGCAACGGTGTCGCGAACCTCCGCAACCGCACCTCGATGCTCGGCGATATCGTCAATTCGTCGCCGGCCTACGTGCCGGAGACCAACACGGTCTACGTCGGCGCCAACGACGGCATGCTGCATGCGTTCAATGCCGGCAACGGCAAGGAACTGTTCGCCTACGTGCCCAGTATCCTCAACTGGAACAACCTGTCCTCGTTGAGCCGCGGCGACTACGCCCACCGGTATTTCGTCGACGGACCGGTGGTGGTCAGCCGCCGCAACGTGACCCCCGGCAAGAACATCCTGGTCGGTGCGCTCGGCCGTGGCGGCAAGGGGCTCTATGCGCTGGACGTGACCAATCCGGGCTCGGTCGGCGCCGGCGGGCCCTTCAAGTGGGAGCGCAACACCGGCAACTTCATGGGCCAGGTGCTGGGCAAGCCGGTCCTGGCGAAGGTGCAGGGCGGCAATGCCGCGGTCGTCCTCGGCAATGGCGTCAACAGCACCAGCGGGCGGGCGGCGCTGATCGTGCTCAATCTGGAGACCGGCGCGGTGATCCGCGAGATCGATACCGGCGCCGGTTCGCCGGAACTGCCCAACGGGCTTTCCGCGCCGGTGGGCGTGTACGGCACCGATGGGCAGACGCTCGCGTATGTGTATGCGGGCGACCTGCAGGGCAATGTCTGGAAGTTCGACGTGTCCGCGGCGTCGCCGGGCAGCTGGAGCGCTACCCGGCTGTTCACCGCGGTCGGCCCCAACAACGAAGTGCAGCCCATCAGCGGCGGCCTGGCGGTGGCACGGCACCCGACCACCGGCAAGCGCTGGGTCCTGTTCGGCACCGGCCGCTACCTGACCGTGGAAGATGCCGACCCGTCCAACGCCGGTGTGCAGTCCATGTATGGCTTCATCGACGAAGGGCGGGTGGTCGCCAATACCGACCTGGTCCAGCGCGATTTCGATGTCACCGAGGCGTCGGTGGACGGGGTCCCGGTCCGCTCCTTCCAGTCCAAGGCGGCCCTGCCCACGGGCAAGAAGGGGTGGCGCGTGGATCTTCCCGGGCACGGCGAACGCATCGTGCAGGACGCGCAGATGGTGGCGAACATCCTGATCACCGCCAGCGCGATGCCCATCAGCACCGCCTGCGAGGCGGGTGGCACCGGCTACGTCAATGCGATCGACGCCTTCACCGGCACCAGTCCGGACACGTCGTTCTTCAACATCGGCGACGGCAAGGTGAGCGGGGGCGGCAGCAATCCCATCGGCTCGGTCAACCTCGGCAGCGGCATGCCGACCGTGCCGTCGCTGCTCGATGGCGCGATGGTGGTGGACGGCAGCAATGCGCCTTCCTATGCCCTCTGCGGTGACGAGGTCTGCGGCGACGGAACCGCCAAGACCCGGGGCGCGGCATGGGTGCGGGTATCCTGGCGGCAGATCATCGGGGATTGAGGGACATGATGAACAGCAAGCACACGCATGGCGGCTTCACCCTGATCGAACTGATGATCGTGGTGGTGATCCTGGGCGTCCTGGCGAGCATCGCCTTGCCCAGCTATTCCCGCCACGTACAGAAGACCCGGCGCGCGGCGGGCGCGGCCTGCGCGCTGGCGGTATCGCACCAGCTGGAGCGTTACTACACCACCCAGCTGAGCTACCAGGGGGCGCCGGATGCGGCGGCGCTCTCGGCGGTCTGCGACGCGGATGCCCGGCGTTTCTACACCATCGAGACGCAGGTCGCGGCGCGCAGCTACACCGTCAGCGCCAACCCCACCGGTGCACAGTCCGGCGACAGCTGCGGCACCCTGACCGTCGACCACCAGGGGGCTCGGACACCGGCTTCCGGCTGCTGGTAGGCCGGAAGCGTCGCCCCCATCGGGGCGACTGCATGCCGGGGCCGGGTGGGTGCCTGTGGAGGCGCCGCGCGGAGCCCGGTGGCGTGGAGCAGCGCGGGGCGCTGCCGCGTCCAACTGCCGTGTCCAGGTGGGTGAAGGGGGGCATTCCCGTGCATCTGCCGGCCTGCTGCATGCGGAATCGGGGGTGTGATGGCGGAACCGTTGGCCCGGTGCCTGCGGGAGGCTTGGAATGCTTGGACGGCGCCGGAAACCAAAAGGGCTTGCGATCACTCGCAAGCCCTTGGATTTTTTGCGCCCGAAGTTGGACTCGAACCAACGACCCCCTGATTAACAGTCAAGTGCTCTAACCGGCTGAGCTATTCGGGCGGGCCGCGCATTTTACGCAGCTGCCCGGAGGCGTGCAAGCCGCGGTGGCGGCTCGGGCCGGACTCATCCCGGGCAGGGCGCAGGCCTGGCCGGGCGTTCGCTGCGGGCGCGCCCGGCGTTGTTGACGATGATGCTGCCCAGCAGTTCGCCCTTGCGGTTGCAGATCGCGACCGTGAGGTTGCTGCCGGGGCTGCGGCCATCGGGGAGATAGCGTGCCTGCTTGCGGCCGGAGGAACCCACCAGCCGCAGGGGGTGGCGTGGCGGCGCATTCTCCGCGCGCACGATGTCGTCGGCCTGGTCCGGGCGGCGGTTGCCGTCGGGGTCCAGGAACAGCAGCCATCCGCCACTCCAGTCGCTGCTGTCGCCGCAGCGCACGCCATCCGTGGACGGGCACAGCACCGCGGGCGCGCCACGGGTGATGGCGGTCATGCGTGCCAGTGCGAGCCGGGTGAGCAGCATGTGGCCTGCGCTCACGGTGCGCTGGCGTTCGATCAGCGTGCCCAGGGCGGGCAGGGCGACCGCAGCGACGATCGACAGCAGCGCCAGGCAGAGCGCGGCCTCCACCAGGGTGACGCCGCCCGTGGCGGTGCGGCGGTGCATCGGGTGCGCGCAGGGAGTTCTTGGCATCGCTGCGTACCGGTTGCGGCAGGAGAGCCAGCGTCCTCCGCGCGGCGTCATCACGGAACCAGTATCCGTGCCGCCGTGCTGTAGGGAGGATGCTCAGGTAGTCGTCATCCGGCCGGTGGCTATACTGGGCGGTCGCCGTCATCCGCGCTGCCATGTCCGACCGTTTCCAGCTTGTATCGCCCTATTCGCCGGCGGGCGACCAGCCGGCCGCCATCGACAAGCTCGTCGCCAACTTCGAGGCCGGCATCGCCAAGCAGACCCTGCTGGGCGTGACCGGCTCCGGCAAGACCTACACGATCGCCAACGTCGTGCAGCAGGTCCAGCGGCCGACCCTGGTGATGGCGCCGAACAAGACCCTGGCCGCGCAGCTGTATGGGGAGTTCAAGGCCTTCTTCCCGCACAACGCGGTGGAGTACTTCGTCAGTTATTACGACTACTACCAGCCCGAGGCCTACGTGCCGGCATCGGACACCTTCATCGAGAAGGACAGCTCGATCAACGAGCACATCGAGCAGATGCGGCTGGCCGCGACCAAGACCCTGCTGTCGCGGCCCGATGCCATCGTGGTGGCGACGGTGTCGGCCATCTATGGCCTGGGGGCGCCTGAGGACTACCTGTCGCTGCGCCTGATCCTCTCCAAGGGCGAACGGATCGAGCAGCGCGACCTGATCAACCACCTGACCCAGCTGCAGTACACGCGCAACGAATACGAGCTGCAGCGCGGTACCTTCCGCGTGCGCGGCGAGGTGATCGACGTGTTCCCGGCGGAGCTGGACGGCGAGGCGGTGCGCATCGAGCTGTTCGACGGCGAGGTGGAGCAGCTGAGCATGTTCGACCCGCTCACCGGCGAAAGCCTGCGCCGCATGCAGCGCTACACGATCTATCCGAAGACCCACTACGCCACCACGCGCGAGCGGGTGCTGGTGGCCATCGAGACGATCAAGGTCGAGCTCAAGGAGCGTCTGGAGCACCTGTATGCGCAGAACAAGCTGGTGGAAGCGCAGCGCCTGGCGCAGCGTACCCAGTTCGACCTGGAGATGATGGCCGAGGTCGGCTACTGCAACGGCATCGAGAACTACTCGCGGCACCTCACCGGCAAGGCGCCCGGCGAGCCGCCCCCGACGCTGTTCGACTACCTGCCGGCCGACGCGCTGCTGGTCATCGACGAGTCGCACGTGACCATTCCGCAGATCGGTGCGATGTACAAGGGCGACCGTTCGCGGAAGGAGACCCTGGTCGAGTTCGGTTTCCGGCTGCCCTCGGCGCTCGACAATCGCCCGCTACGCTTCGAGGAGTGGGAGGCGCGCTCGCCGCGCAGCATCTATGTGTCGGCGACCCCGGGCCCCTACGAACTGCGCGAGTCCGGCGAGGAGATCACCGAGCTGGTGGTGCGCCCGACCGGCCTGATCGACCCGCAGGTGGAGATCCGTCCGGTCGGCACCCAGGTCGACGACCTGATGTCCGAGTGCAACGCGCGCATCAAGATGGGCGACCGGGTGCTGGTTACCACGCTCACCAAGCGCATGGCCGAGAACCTCACCGAGTACCTGGGCGAACACGGCATCCGCGTGCGCTACCTGCACTCGGACGTGGACACCGTCGAACGTGTCGAGATCATCCGCGATCTGCGCCTGGGCAGGTTCGACGTCCTGGTCGGCATCAACCTGCTGCGCGAGGGCCTGGACATGCCCGAGGTGTCGCTGGTGGCGATCCTCGACGCCGACAAGGAAGGCTTCCTGCGCTCCACCGGCTCGCTGATCCAGACCATCGGCCGTGCGGCCCGCAACGTGCGCGGCAAGGCCATCCTGTACGCCGACCGGATCACCCGCTCGATGCAGGCGGCGATCGAGGAGACCGACCGCCGCCGGCAGAAGCAGGTGGAGTACAACGAGGCGCACGGCATCACCCCCCGTTCGGTGGCGCGGCCCATCGTGGATATCCTGGAAGGCGCGCACGAAGAGGCGTCGAAGCCCAGCGGCAAGGGCAAGGGGCGCCGCCTGGCCGAGCCCGCGGCGGACTACCTGCCGCTCGAGCCGGCCCAGGCCGCGGCCCGGATCAAGGCGCTGGAACAGCAGATGTACCAGCATGCGCGCGACCTGGAGTTCGAGGACGCGGCCCGGGTACGCGACCAGATCCGCCAGCTCAAGGAAGCGAGCCTGGGCTGACCGGGGAGCGGATGGCGGGGGCGGGAACGGCCGCCGGCGCGGCCGGCCGCCGGGGATGAAGAATAGTCCCGCGTATCGCTTGCTCTTCCGGCATCGGGTGAACTAAGATACGCGCCCTCGCAGCGTACATGCCTGCGAACGGAACGGGCGGTTAGCTCAGCGGTAGAGCACTACCTTGACATGGTAGGGGTCACAGGTTCGAACCCTGTACCGCCCACCACTTGAAGCCTAGGCGTATCAGCGGCTTCAGTGGAATTCGCAGCGTCGGCAGCCGCATCGGCTGACCCTAGGCTGACCCCAGCGAACCAGTACGCTCGGGGGCTGGAGTCTTCAAGGCCTGTTGCACGCTTTCCCGATTCCTCGGGTGGGGTCTCATGCTGTGCCGCTCTTCCGGACGAATGGTGGGGTGTCCGGCAGATCCGCTCTCCCCGGGCAGGCATGCCGGGGTGCATGGGCCAACAGGTGTCTGACAGCGGGCGATCTTCGGTATCAAACCGGGCGATAGTGATAATCGCGCCGGGTGCGGCCCCTTGTCTGTTGGCGGTTGGATGCCCGAATTGCACTCGGGGTTGCCGTTGGAACGGACCTGAGCTGTGGTGGTGCCCATGCGGCGTGCGCGGACCAACTGCTTGTCCGTGGGTCGTGATGGCGTCGAACATTCGGGTGAGCCGGGCCCACCGGGTCAGGAACAGGGTGAAGTGGCGGCTGTCAGCCAGGGCGCTTGGGGGGGGGGCTCTGTTGTATCGGTGATGTCCTGGGCATTTTCGGCTTCTTGAATCTTCCTGGGTGCCAGGCTGATGCGATGCAGCGAGCGAGAGGCGGTGGGTGTCGTTAAGCTTGGTTCGCCTGGGCGATCAGGCCTACATGGAGAGCGGCATGAAACGATGGATCAAGGGCGCGGCTGCAGTCGCTATGTTTTCTCTGGCTTCGCTGGGGGGAATGGCCACGGCCGCACCGAACTGCACCTGGGACTGCATTGCGAAGCGTGATGCATGCATGACAAAGACCGGGGACCCGGAGGCGTGTATCGCGGCATTCAAGGCATGCATGGAGCGATGCAAGGCGCCATGACCCGCTGAGCAATACGTGTAGGGAGCCCCGCTTTGCGGGGCTTTCTTCTGGTTGCGCCTTGTGCCGGCAAGCGCTCTTCCCGGTGGAGGCCAGGGGCGTGGCCATCCCGGGGCTGGAAGGGCTCGGCAGGATGGGAATGTTTCTCGGGCGGGCGGGCGCAGTGGCCCCGGGACGGTGCGCCCGAAGCGCAGCCGCCGCGTTTGGTTTACCATCGCGGGCAGGACTTTCTTCTGGAAAAGGTGGCCCGCGGCAACGCCGGCCGAGCGTGCGACATGAGCACTACCACTTTCTGACGAGCGGATCCCGCCACGGCCCTGCAGCAGGCGCCTCCGTGGCGCTTTTTTATTGCCCACGTTCCCCCGGAAGCGCGCCATCGCGCCGCGTTCCGCGGCCCGCCATGACGGGCGGGCCCCCACCCAGGTGAAGCCATGATCAACATCACTCTCCCGGACGGCAGCGTCCGCCAGTTCGAAAACCCGGTCAGCGTCATGGACGTGGCCCAGTCCATCGGTGCCGGCCTGGCCAAGGCCACCATCGCCGGTGCGGTGGATGGCGTGCTGGTCGACGCCGGCGACCTGATCGAGCGCGACGCCGCGCTGCGCATCATCACCGCCAAGGACGAGGAGGGGGTCGAGATCATCCGCCATTCCTGCGCGCACCTGGTCGGCCATGCGGTCAAGCAGCTGTATCCGGACGTGAAGATGGTGATCGGCCCGGTCATCGCCGAGGGCTTCTACTACGACATCTACTCCGAGCGCCCGTTCACGCCGGAGGACATGGCGGCGATCGAGAAGCGCATGGGCGAGCTGATCGCGCAGGACTACGACGTCATCAAGAAGATGACGCCGCGCGCGGAGGTGGTGGAGATCTTCAGGGCGCGGGGCGAGGACTACAAGCTGCGGCTGATCGACGACATGGCCGACGACATCCAGGCCATGGGCATGTACTACCACCAGGAATACGTGGACATGTGCCGCGGCCCGCACGTGCCCAACACGCGCTTCCTCAAGGCGTTCCGGCTGACCCGCATTTCCGGTGCCTACTGGCGCGGCGATGCCAAGAACGAGCAGCTGCAGCGCATCTACGGCACCGCCTGGGCCGACAAGAAGCAGCTGGAGGCCTACATCAAGCGCATCGAGGAAGCCGAGATGCGCGACCACCGCCGGATCGGCAAGCAGCAGGAGCTGTTCCACCTCCAGGAAGAGGCGCCGGGGCTGGTCTTCTGGCATCCGAAGGGCTGGGCGCTGTGGCAGGTGGTGGAGCAGTACGTGCGCAGGGTCTACCGCCATAGCGGTTACGGCGAGGTGCGCTGCCCGCAGATCCTGGACGTGAGCCTGTGGAAGCGGTCGGGCCACTGGGACAACTACCAGGACAACATGTTCTTCACCGAGTCGGAGAAGCGTACCTACGCGGTCAAGCCGATGAACTGCCCGGGACATGTCCAGGTCTTCAACCAGGGCCTGCACAGCTACCGCGACCTGCCGATCCGCTACGGCGAGTTCGGCGCCTGCCACCGCAACGAGCCGTCGGGAGCGCTGCACGGCATCCTGCGGGTGCGCGGCTTCACCCAGGACGACGGCCACGTGTTCTGCACCGAGGAGCAGGTCGAGTCGGAGGTCCGTGCGTTCCATGCGCAGGCGCTGAAGGTGTATGGCGACTTCGGTTTCGAGGAGATCCAGATCAAGATCGCGCTGCGCCCGGAGTCGCGCCTGGGCGACGACGCCACCTGGGACAAGGCCGAGGCGGCGCTGCGCTCGGCGCTGTCCAGCTGCGGTGTGGAGTGGCAGGAGCTGCCCGGCGAGGGCGCGTTCTACGGTCCGAAGATCGAATACCACCTGAAGGACGCCATCGGCCGTACCTGGCAGCTGGGCACCATGCAGGTGGACTTCATGATGCCGGGCCGGCTGGGGGCCGAGTACGTCGACGAGAACAGCCAGAAGCGGCATCCGGTGATGCTGCACCGGGCCATCGTCGGCTCGATGGAGCGCTTCATCGGCATCCTGATCGAGCACCATGCCGGGGCGTTCCCGGTGTGGCTGGCGCCTGTCCAGGTCGTGGTGGCCAACATCACCGATGCGCAGGCTGAATACGTTCAGCAGGTTCGTCAAACCCTTGCGGAGCAAGGGTTCCGGGTCACGGCGGATTTGCGGAACGAGAAGATCGGCTATAAGATTCGTGAGCATACGCTGCAGCGTGTGCCGTACCTGCTGGTCGTCGGCGACCGCGAAAAGGACAATGGCGCGGTGGCGGTGCGCACCCGTTCGGGCGAGGATCTGGGCAGCATGTCGCTGCCGGCCTTCATCGAGCGCCTGCAGGCGGAACAGCAGCAGTAAGCAGTAAAGCATCCAGCCCCGGCCCCCCGGACCTTCCGTCGGGGCCGGTACGATTCCATCCGGAGATTGCAATATCAGTACCCCTGACACCAAGCAGAATCGCCGCAACCAGGAAATCCGCGTGCCGCGCGTCCGCGTGATCGGCAGCGACGGAGAAATGGTCGGCGTGATGACGCGCGACGAAGCGCTGTCGATGGCCGAGGACGAGGGCCTGGACCTGGTCGAGATCCAGCCGCAGGCCGACCCCCCGGTCTGCAAGATCATGGACTTCGGCAAGTTCAAGTTCGAAGCGCAGAAGAAGGCCAACGAGGCCAAGAAGAAGACCAAGCAGGTCGAGATCAAGGAAGTGAAGTTCCGTCCGGTCACGGACGAGGGCGACTACCAGATCAAGCTGCGCAAGATGCGCGGTTTCCTGGAGGATGGCGACAAGATCAAGGTCAACATCCGCTTCCGTGGCCGTGAGATGAGCCACCAGGAGCTGGGCCGCGAGATGGCCGGCCGGATCGAGGCCGATCTGGGCGAGGACATCGTGATCGAATCGCGCCCGCGGCTGGAAGGCCGCCAGATGGTCATGATGATCGCGCCGAAGAAGAAGTAGTCCGTCCGCGGCCCGCCCGCCGGTGCGAGGCGGGAGGGGCGCAGCTTCTCGCCTGTCCGCATTCATCCCGCTGCCCGCAGGGGCGGGCGGGGATTGCAAGCGCCCGCGCCGGCGCGCATAATGCGCGGCCCGGTTCTCCGGGTTGTGTTGTCTGAAACATCAGGACCTGCCTGCCTCCGTCGGGAGTACAGGCTTAGAACAGGCAAGGGCACGGATGGAAAGCGTGGCATCGGCCACCGCCCAGCCAGTAATCAAAAGAGACCATCAAGGACATAGCAATGCCCAAGATCAAGACCAACCGGGCGGCGGCCAAGCGTTTCCGCAAGACCGCGTCCGGCAAGTACAAGGCTGGCCACGCCAACCGTAGCCATATCCTCACCAAGAAGGCGACCAAGCGGAAGCGCAACCTGCGTCAGACGAACCACGTCCGCGCGGAAGACGCAGGCCGTCTGGACCGCATGCTGCCCTACCTCTGAGGAACTGAACCATGGCACGAGTCAAGCGTGGCGTGCAGGCGCGCCGCCGTCACAAGAAAATCATCAGCCAGGCGAAGGGCTACTACAACGCCCGCCGCAAGGTTTTCCGCGTCGCCAAGCAGGCGGTCATCAAGGCGCAGCAGTACGCCTACATCGGCCGCAAGCAGAAGAAGCGCAATTTCCGTTCGCTGTGGATCACCCGCATCAACGCGGCTGCCCGCATCAACGGCCTGAGCTACAGCCGTTTCATGAACGGCCTGCTCAAGGCGGGCATCAGCCTGGATCGCAAGGTGCTGGCGGACATCGCCGTGCACGACGCGGCGGGCTTTGCCGCACTGGCCGAGAAGGCCAAGGGCGCGCTGGCGGCATAAGCCCTTCATCCGCCGGCGCGGTTCACCTGCGGCGGCGGTGGATGGGACAATGCATGGGGAAGGGCGCAAGTCCTTCCCCATTTCTTTTGGGGCCGGCCCGGGCATTGCCGATGCCAGGGGCCGACCGGCGGTGTGGCGGGGGTCGGCCCGGCGCGGGCCGCATGCAGCGAACCGATCCGAGGTCCGTCGATCCATGAGTGACATCCAATCCCTGACCGCCCAGGCGCTGGCCGACGTGGCCGCGGCGCAGAGCCCGGAAGCGCTGGAGAGCCTGCGCGTGGCCCTGCTCGGCAAGAGCGGCAGCATCACCGCGCAGCTCAAGCAGCTGGGGACCCTGCCGCCGGCCGAGCGCAAGGCGGCAGGCGAGGCCATCAACCGCGCGCGCGACGACGTCTCCACCGCCCTGGGCGAGCGCAAGGCGCTGCTGGAAGCCGCGGCGCTGGACGCACGGCTGGCATCGGAGCGGATCGACGTCACCCTGCCGGGCCGCGAGGGCGAGCGCGGCGGCCTGCATCCGGTCACGCGCGCGCTGGAGCGCATCACCGGGATCTTCGCCCGCCTCGGCTACGAGCTTTCCGAGGGGCCGGAGATCGAGGACGACTGGCACAACTTCGAGGCGCTGAATTTCCCGCCGCACCACCCGGCGCGCGCCATGCACGACACCTTCTACTTCGGCGACGGCCGCCTGCTGCGCACGCACACCTCCGGGGTGCAGGTGCGCTACATGGACGGGCATGCGCCGCCGCTGCGCATGATCGCCGCCGGCAAGGTCTACCGCAGCGACAGCGATCAGACCCACTCGCCGATGTTCCACCAGGTGGAGGGGCTGCTGGTGGACGAGCATTCCACCTTCGCCGACCTCAAGGGCACGTTGTCCGAGTTCGTGCGCGCATTCTTCGAGCGCGATTTCGAGATGCGCTTCCGGCCGAGCTACTTCCCCTTCGTGGAACCCGGGGCGGAGGTGGACATCGCCTGGCAGCAGCCCGACGGCAGCACCCGCTGGCTGGAGGTGCTCGGTTGCGGCATGGTCCATCCGAACGTGCTGCGCAACTGCGGGGTGGACCCCGAGCGCTATACCGGTTTCGCGTTCGGCCTGGGGGTCGAGCGGTTCGCGATGCTGCGCTATGGCGTGAACGACCTGCGCGCGTTCTTCGACAACGACGTGCGTTTCCTGAAGCAGTTCGCCTGATCGAAGGCCGTAGTGCCGGGCCCTACCCGGCAGCCGTTGAGCGTTGACCCGCTTCAGGCGCCAGGCGCTGGGCACCCACAAGACACCGCAACGGGAGGCGCGCCTCCCTTCAAGGTAAAGACATGAAATTCTCCGAAAGCTGGCTGCGCAGCCATGTCCCGACCACCGCTTCGCGCGATGCGCTGAGTGCAGTGTTGACCGCCATCGGCCTGGAGGTCGAGGAGATCACCGCGCTGGGCGAGGGCCTGGACAACGTGGTGGTCGCGCGCATCGTCGAGGCGGTGCGCCACCCGGAGGCGGATCGCCTGCAGGTGTGCAAGGTCGATGCCGGCCAGGATGTGCTGCTGCAGATCGTCTGTGGTGCGCCGAACGCGCGCGTGGGCCTGGTCGCCCCGCTGGCGCTGGTCGGTGCGCAGATCGGCGAACTGAAGATCAAGCCGGCCAGGCTGCGTGGCGTGGAGTCCAACGGCATGCTCTGCTCGGCCAAGGAACTGGGCCTGGACAGCGATGCCTCCGGCCTGCTGGAGCTGCCGGACGGGGCGCCGGTCGGAACCCCGCTGGTCGACTACCTGGGCCTGCCGGATGCCAGCATCGAGATCAAGCTGACCCCGAACCGCGCCGACTGCTTCAGCGTGCGCGGCATCGCCTTCGACGTCGCCGCGGCCACCCGCAGCGAGGTCCAGCCCTTCGCTGCCGAGGCGGTGCCCGCGCAGGCGGGCCGCGAACTGGCGATCGCGCTGGACGCCGGTGCCGAGGCGCCGCGCTACCTGGGACGGGTGATCGAAGGCATCGATGCGGCGGCCACGACCCCGGTGTGGATGGCCGAGCGGCTGCGCCGCAGCGGCGTGCGCCCGGTCTCGCTGCTGGTGGACATCACCCAGTACGTGATGCTCGAACTGGGCCAGCCGATGCATGCCTATGACCTGGAGACGCTCAAGGGCGGCATCGGCGTGCGCCGTTCGCGTGCCGGCGAGGCGCTGAAGCTGCTCGACGGCCGCGATGCCACGCTGGACGACAGCTTCCTGGTGGTCACCGATGCCGACCGTCCGGTGGGCCTGGCCGGCCTGATGGGCGGCTTCGACACCCGTGTCACCGACGCCACCCGCAGTGTCTTCCTGGAGGCGGCACATTTCGCGCCGGCCGCGATCATGGGGCGCGGCCGCAAGCTCGGCCTGCATACCGATGCCGGCCACCGTTTCGAGCGCGGGGTGGACCCGCAGCTGCCGCGCACCGCCATCGAATACGCTACCCGGCTGGTGCTGGAGCTGGCCGGCGGCACCCCGGCGCCGGTCACCGAGGCGGTGCGTGAGGCCGACCTGCCGCAGCCGGCGACGATCGCGCTGCGTCGCGCGCGCATCACCCGGGTGCTCGGCATCACCATCGAGGATGCCGAGGTGGAGCGCATCCTGCGCGCGCTGGGCATGGCTGTGGAGGCGGCTGCCGAGGGCTGGCGGGTGACCGCACCGAGCCGCCGCTTCGACATCGCCATCGAAGAGGACCTGATCGAGGAGCTGGCGCGCATCCACGGCTACGAGCGGATCCCGACCACGCTGCCCGGTGGCGCCGCGCGCATCGCGATGCCGAGCGAGACCTGTCTCGACGACCTGAGCGTCCGCCGCCAGCTGGTGGCGCGCGACATGCTGGAAACCATCAATTACGCCTTCGTCGATGCGCAGCTGCTCGACCAGTGGGCACTGCACGATGGACGCGTGGCCCTGGCCAACCCGCTGTCGGCGGAACTGGCGGTGATGCGGCCGATGCTGCTGCCCGGACTGGTGGCGACCCTGGGGCGCAATGCCGCCCGCCAGGCGGGCCGTGTACGCCTGTTCGAGCTGGGCCGGGTGTTCGCGCAGGCGGCCGGCGGGCCCGGCCAGGCGCCGGAGGAAACCGTGCGCGTGGCCGCGGCCGTATGTGGCGATGCGGCCGCACTGCAATGGGGCGAAAAGGCCCGCAAGGTCGACTTCCACGACCTGAAGGGCGACCTGGAGTCGCTGGCCGCCGCGTCCGGCGCGCGGCTCGCCTTCCGCGCGGCCCCGCACCCGTTCGCGCATCCGGCGCGTTCGGCGGATGTCTGGCGCGATGACCGCCGTATCGGCTGGATCGGTCAACTGCATCCGCGGTTGGCGGCGGCGATGGAGATCGATGTCGACGTGGTGGCGTTCGAGCTGGACCTGGCGCCGCTGGTCCAGCGTGCGCTGCCGCGTGCCGCCAGGTTGTCGCGGTTCCCGGCGGTGCGCCGCGACCTGGCGGTGCTGGTGGCCGAGGCGGTCTCGTGGGAGGCGCTCTCGGCGAGCATCCGCGACGCGGCGGGGCCGTTGCTGCGCGAGGTCGCGCTGTTCGACCGCTATGTCGGACAGGGGGTCGAACCCGGTTTCAAGAGTCTGGCTATGGGCTTGATTTTGCAGGAGACCTCGCGCACTCTGACGGACCACGACGTGGACGCCGTGGTCACCTCCGTGGTGGCCGCCATCGAACGCGAACACGGCGCCAGGATCCGGAGTTGAGGCGGACGTAGCAGGGAACAGGCATGGCATTGACCAAGGCGGAGATGGCGGACCGGTTGTTCGACGAGGTCGGCTTGAACAAGCGCGAGGCCAAGGAGTTCGTCGACGCGTTTTTCGACGTGCTGCGCGATGCGCTGCAGCAGGGGCGGCAGGTGAAGCTGTCCGGTTTCGGCAATTTCGACCTGCGCCGCAAGAATCAGCGTCCGGGCCGCAACCCCAAGACCGGCGAAGAAATTCCGATTTCCGCCCGCACGGTGGTCACCTTCCGTCCGGGACAGAAGCTCAAGGAGCGGGTGGAGGCATATGCTGGATCCGGGCAGTAACCGCGAACTTCCGCCGATTCCGGCCAAGCGCTACTTCACCATCGGCGAGGTCAGCGAGCTGTGCGACGTCAAGCCGCACGTGCTGCGCTACTGGGAGACCGAGTTTCCCAGCCTCGAGCCGGCCAAGCGCCGTGGCAACCGCCGCTACTATCAGCGCCACGATGTGCTGATGGTGCGGCAGATCCGCGGCCTGCTGTACGAACAGGGCTACACCATCGGCGGTGCCCGGCTGCGCCTGGAAGGCGAGGGCGCCCGCCAGGAGTCCGCGCTGAGCAACCAGATCATCAAGCAGGTGCGCATGGAGCTGGAGGAAGTGCTGCAGCTGCTGCGGCGGTGAACACAAGCCGCGCAATCGCGCGTATAATCACCGGCTCGCCACCGCAGGGTGGCGACCAGCAGTCCATGATCGGGGCGTAGCGCAGCCTGGTAGCGCATCTGCCTGGGGGGCAGAGGGTCGTCGGTTCGAATCCGGCCGTCCCGACCACATACTGCTGAAGGAACAAGGGCTTGCGCTTCATGGCGCAGGCCCTTTTTCGTTGTGGTCACTACGTGTCCATTATCTGTCCGCGACCCCGGCACAGCACGACGCCGCTGGAGATGGTCTGCGAGGGTGCAGGCTGGTCGTCCTAAAGTCGGCCATGGAGCTGTCCGGGACAGGCGGGCTGCGTTGGCAGCCGTTTGGGCGGTCGGCAACCCGGCATGTCACCGTCGCGCGAGGCCGACTCCCCATACACGGGCACTTCGCGGCTCGCGGAAGCCGGGCGCCAGCATGAACGGCACGCGGGAATCGGCGGGTGCATCGGCCCTGTCCCTGCGGGGATCTTCCCCGGCCGGTGGTATGGAAGACCATGGAGTCGCCAAAGACATTCTTCCGCCGGGGGCCGCCGGCCGGGCCGTTCCCGCCCGCCGTGGGAGTGGCGACCCGAGCCGAGGGCAGGGGGACGCCGGCAGAGCCGGGCGCTGGCTGCGGTTGCCGGGTGGCCGCCGGGATATGGACTGAATAACGGATCATCGCGTCCTGCTTCTCAAGCCAGGCCTGCGCTGCCGGCGAGGAGTGGTTCCTGGAGGACGGTACATCCAGGGCCCTTGCGCGCGATGCGAGGTCGTCGCAGGCCGTGCCGGCATGACGGCGGCGGTTTCCACGGGGAATGCCGAGCGGATCCGGTCGCGCCGGCGCCGACCGTCCACGGGGGAGCACTGCGGGGCGGCGCCTGTCCGGGAAGGCGGGGAGGTCAGGTCCGTGCCAGGAGGCCGGCGATGGCCAGGGCGAGGAGCAGCAGCGACAGGGCGCCGAACAGCAGGGGCCGGGCACGCGGCACGGCGGCGGGAGGCGTTCCGCCGTCGCAGGCCGGGGTCCGTTGGATCAGGCCGGCGGGGAAGCCCTGGAGGGCCATGGCGCGGTCGCAGGCCTCCATGCAGGCGCCGCATTCGATGCAGGCGAGGTGGTCGCCGTTGCGGATGTCCAGGCCGATCGGGCAGGCGGTGGTGCAGGCCCCGCAGTCGATGCAGTCGCCCAGGTGCGCGTCGCTGAAGGAGGGGCGGGGGCCTGCGCTGGCCGGGTGTGCGGCCCGGAAGACATAGTCGCGCGCGGTCACCGGATCCAGCAGCCCGCGGTCGCGTTGCGCGACGCTGCCGCCACCGGCTGCCCGTGGGCCGCGCGGCTCGCCGCGGCGGGCAAGGTAGCGCACCGACGGCGTGCGGGCGTCGGTGAGCCACGGCCGCATGCGCCCGTAGGGGCACAGCTGGACGCAGACCTGTTCGTGCAGGAACAGGACGTTGGACCAGGTCGCCAGTGCGTAGAAGGCCACCCAGAAGGTTTCCCAGCCGCCCAGGGCGAACGGATGCAGGCGCGCGACCAGCGACGCGATCGGGGAGAAATAGCCCACGAACGTGATCCCGGTCCACAGCGCGCAGGCCGCCCACAGCAGTTGCTGCAGTGCTCCTTCCGCCGGGCTCTTGCGGGTGCGGCCGCCGGGCACCACGGAGCGCAGGGTGCGGTACAGGCGGGTGAGGACGGTCTGCGGGCAGGCATGGGCGCACCAGAGCCGCCCGTGGAGGCTGGTCACCAGGCACAGCAGGGCCAGCGCGGCCAGGGCGAGGCACAGCAATGGCAGGGCCGCGTCCATGCCCAGTGCCAGGCCGAAGAAGTGGATGCGGCGCGCCTCGATATCGAACAGCAGGACCGGCGCCTCCCGCCAGCGCAGCCAGGGGAGGCCGAAGAACAGCCCCAGCATGATCGCCGCGGCGATCCTGCGCGGCCAGGTGGGCCGCGCAGGGCCTGCGCAGGTGGACACCGCGTCCGCGGGCACTCGGCAGGCACTCATTCCAGCGACGATCCGTCGTCCGTGCCGGGCTGCAGCAACAGGGCGGTCACGGCGCAGGCGCTGAACGTGGCGAGCCAGGCCAGGAAGAAGCCGGCGCTGTAGCCGAAGGCGCGGGAGACGGCGTGGCCGGGAAAGCCGATCCGCTGCAGCGCCAGCGGATCGAACACGCTGAAGAACAGCGCCGAAACGACCATCGCGACGAAGAAGCTCGGCCACGCCACCGCGCCCAGGCGCTGCACGGCTGAGGGTCGGGAAGGCGAAGGACGGTCGGGATCGATCATGGCGGCTTCAGGGGACGGTTCCGGTGCGGGCGTACAATCGATGGCGGCCGCTTCGCCGAAGCGGCGATGGAGAGGCGCAGGCCAGCCGGTTGTCAGCCTAGGCAGACCGGTGGCGCGCAGCCTTGATCTGGATCAAGCCACGTCCGGCCGTGGCCCGCGCAACGCGGGTCCGCCGGGCGCGCATGGGAGTCTTGCAACGATGAACGAAGAACCCCTGCCGCAGCCGGCGGCGGATCTTTGCAGCGAGGAGGAGGTCGAGCGCCTGGTGCGGCACTTCTATGGCCGCGTGCGCGAGGACGCATTGCTGGGGCCGGTGTTCGAGGCGCATGTGCACGACTGGGAGGTGCACATGCAGCACCTGGTCGATTTCTGGTCGGCCCTGCTGCGCGGCACCCGCCGCTTCCGTGGTGCGCCCATGCAGAAGCACCTGGTGATCGACGAGCTGCGCGAAGCGCTGTTCGAGCGTTGGCTGCAGCTGTTCCGCCAGACCACCTCGGAGCTGGGCAACGTCCCGATGCAACGGCTGGCCGACGATGCCGCCGCGCGCATCGCCGGCAACTTCTGGCGGCGCTTCCAGATGTCGCGCTGGCCCAGCCTGCCGCTTCACCCCGGCAGCGGGTGAGGCGCCGCCGGGCGCCGGTGGATTTGATCTGGCTCAAGGCGGCTGCGCGCGGCCGCGGACATGCTGTGCGCATGGACACGCCTCCCCTCGCTTCCGACCGGCTGGGTTGGAGCTTCGACCCCGACCTCCTGCGCCGGCACGACCGGCCGGGGCCGCGCTACACCTCCTATCCCACCGCGCCGCATTTCCATGACGGCTACGGTGCCGCGCAGTTCCAGGCCGCGGTCGCACGCAGCAACGCCTCGGCGCGGCCCCTGTCGCTGTACGTGCATGTGCCCTATTGCACCAGTCCGTGCTTCTACTGCGGCTGCAACCGGGTCATCAGCCGCGATCACGGCAAGGGCGACGCCTATGTTGACCGGGTGCTGGCCGAGGCCCGGCGCGTGGCGCCGCTGTTCGCCGCCGGGCGCGAGGTGATCCAGCTGCATCTGGGCGGCGGTACGCCGAACTTCCTGTCCCCGGCGCAGCTTTCGCGGCTGGTCGACGGCCTGCGCCGGTGCTACCGCTTCAGCGAGGATGCGGCGCGCGACTTCTCCATCGAGCTCGATCCGCGCTCAGTATCGGCGGAGGACATCGCCGGGCTGGCGCGGATGGGCTTCAACCGCGCCAGCCTCGGCATACAGGATTTCGACCCGGCCGTGCAGCGGGCCATCAACCGCGTGCAGGGGGTGGAGGAGACCCTGGCGATCATCGCGGCCTGCCGGCGCAACGGCCTGCGTTCGGTCAACGTCGACCTGATCTACGGCCTCCCGAAGCAGACCCCCGAAGGCTTCGCGCGTACGCTCGAAACCGTGCTGGCGGTGCGCCCGGACCGGCTCGCGGTCTATGGCTACGCGCACCTGCCGAACCTGTTCAGGGCGCAGCGGCGGATCGCCGACGCCGACCTGCCCGACCCCGAGCGCAAGCTCGCGCTGCTGGGGCTGGCGGTGGAGCGGCTGTCGGCCGCCGGCTACCAGTACATCGGCCTGGACCATTTCGCCCTGCCGGAGGAGGACCTGTCGCGTGCACAGCGGGCCGGCGACCTGCACCGCAACTTCATGGGCTACACCACCCACGCCGACACCGACCTGCTGGGCCTGGGCGTCAGTGCGATCAGCAGGATCGACAACGGCTACAGCCAGAACCCGCGCGAGCTCAAGGACTGGGAGGCGCGGATCGATGCCGGCGACCTGCCGGTATGGCGGGGCCTGGAGCTGGATGCCGACGACCTGCTGCGCGCGGAGCTGATCCAGGAACTGATGTGCCATGGCCGTGTCGACGGCCGCGCACTGGCGGCGCGGCATGGGGTCGATTTCGAGCGCTACTTCGCCGCCGAGCTGGCCGCGCTGGCGCCCCTGCAGGCCGACGGGCTGGCGCACCGCAGCGGGAGCATGGTCGCCGCCACGCGCCGCGGAAGGCCGCTGCTGCGGCTGATCGCCATGTGCTTCGACCGCTACCTGCAGGCGCCGCAGCCGTCGATACGCTATTCAAGGGCGATCTGACGCCGGCCCGGACGTACGTGGCACGATTCACAAGCCGGCCCCGATCAGGCACCCTATCGCGATGCCCGGGTGGCGAAACTGGTAGACGCATCGGACTTAAAATCCGCCGGGGGCAACCCCATGCCGGTTCGATTCCGGCCCCGGGCACCATGATCCACGTAGCTTCGGCCGCATCTTGTTTCGAAAGGTCAGATGGCTAACCGGGTCCGACTTCACCCGGACCCGGTGAAATCCCGTATCAAGCCATCAGGGGGTCTGGCAAAGCGCCAATGCGTTCACTACCCACTGTCCGCCTACTTTCCCCGAGCTCGTTTCCTCGAATTGGGTGATCGTACCGCCCATGGTGCTGCAGGTGGCTTGAGCCCGGCTCCGGGCGTCGGCGTAGGCCGCTCCATGGGTTATTCCTACGCCGCTGACTGGGATCGGCTGAGTTGCGGCGAGAACTGCGCCGGAAGCCAGGACCGCTGCTGTTCCTACGACTCTGATCCATGTGTTGCGCATTCGGAACTCCTCACTGTTAGGTGGGGGATATGCATCAAACCACACATTCATGTCGCCGTCCCGGCGAGGGCGGCGAGGACAGCGGGATCATGTCCCTCCCACGATGAGTGTCCACGTAGTCTGACTGGCGTGTCATATCTCCTTGCAATCGGCAATCCGCTACGTCCCGCGGTCACTCCGGTCGCGCCGACATGATGCTGTGCTCCGCACCTGCAAGGCATCCTCTCGCGAGCATGAGGGTCTGGAACCAGCCATTCGTGGCTTCAGCGGAACGTCGAAGCGCGTGCAAGCCTTGATACACTGCTTCGGTGTCATGACCTGAAGGCGGACGGGGACAATGTCGGCCAGTCTCAGCCCCGGGCACCAGCATGCAACTTCGAGTGGATGGAATGAGCGCCGAGATTTCCGCAGCCAGTGCGCCGCGCATCGCCCTCATCGGCCTGGGCTATGTCGGCCTGCCGTTGGCGGTGGAGTTCGGCCGGACGCTGGATACCCTGGGCTACGACACCGACCCGGCGCGCGTGGCGGAGCTGCGCGAGGGCCACGACCGTACCCGCGAGCTGGGTGCCGACGAACTGGCCGCGGCCGGATGCCTGCGCTATGCCGGCGAGGTGGCGGAGCTGGCGCACTGCAATGTCTTCATCGTCACCGTGCCCACGCCCATCGATGCCTGGGAGCAGCCGGACCTCGAGCCGTTGCGGCGCGCCAGCCAGGCGATTGCCGGCGTGCTCAAGCGCGGTGATCTGGTGGTCTACGAATCCACGGTCTATCCGGGCACCACCGAAGAGGTCTGCGTGCCGCTGCTGGAGCAGGGGTCGGGCCTGCGCTTCAACCAGGATTTCTGGTGCGGCTACAGTCCGGAGCGGATCAATCCCGGCGACCGCCAGCGGCGCCTGCCCGACATCCGCAAGATCACCTCCGGCTCGACGCCCGCGGCGGCCGAGGTGGTGGACGCGCTGTACCGGCGGATCATCGCCGCCGGCACCTGGCGCGCACCGTCGCTGCGGGTGGCCGAGGCCGCCAAGGTGGTGGAGAACATCCAGCGCGATGTGAACATCGCGCTGGTCAACGAGCTGGCGCTGATCTTCGACCGGCTCGGCATCGATACGCTGGATGTGCTCGAGGCGGCCGGCACCAAGTGGAACTTCCTGCCGTTCCGGCCCGGCATGGTCGGCGGCCACTGCATCGGCGTGGACCCGTATTACCTGCTGCACAAGTCCGAGAGCGTGGGCTACCACCCGGACCTGATCCATACCGCGCGGCAGGTCAACAACCGCGTGGTCGCGCACGTGGCCGCGCGGGTGGAGGCGCTGCTGGCGGGCAAGGGCAAGCCGCTGCGCGGTGCGAAGGTGCTGGTGCTGGGCGTCACCTTCAAGGAGGACTGCCCCGACCTGCGCAACAGCCGTGCGCTGGACCTGGCGCAACGGCTGGCCGGGGAGGGCGCCGCGGTCGACGCGTTCGATCCGTGGGCCGATCCGGACGACGCCCGGCGCGAAGCGGGCGTGGCGCTGGTCGAGGCGCCGGTACCGGCACGCTACGACGCGGTGGTGCTGGCGGTGGCGCACCGCCAGTTCCGCAGCCTGGACGCGGCGCAGATACGCGCGCTCGGCACCGCGGACATGGTGGTCTACGACGTGAAGTCGGTGTGGCCACGCCAGGCGGTCGACGACCGCCTGTAGAATTCTTTACTCTCGGTCGCGAGGACGGCAATGCATCGTTATCTGGTCTATGTACTGGCACTGGCCCTGTTGCCGGTGTCGCTGGCGCTGGCCGAGCGCTGGCCCGCCTGGTACTGGGGCGTCGGCCTGTTCGGCGTGATGGCCCTGCTCGGCACGTGGGACGTGCTGCAGCGGCGCAGCGTGCTGCGGCGCAACTACCCGGTGCTGGCGCACTTCCGCTACGGCTTCGAGTCCATCGGTCCGGAAATCCGCCAGTACTTCGTGCAGAGCGACCTGGACGACGTGCCGTTCTCGCGCCAGCAGCGGCAGCTGATCTACCAACGTGCGCGCAACGTGATGGACGTGGTGCCGTTCGGTACCCTGCGCAGCACCTACGCGGTGGACTACGAGTGGATCAACCACTCGATGGCGCCGACCAGCATCGCCCATCATGATTTCCGCGTGGTGATCGGCCCGCATTGCGCACAGCCGTATTCGGCCAGCGTGTTCAACATCTCCGCGATGAGCTTCGGGTCGCTGTCGGCCAACGCCATCCGCGCGTTGAACCGGGGTGCGGAGATGGGGCGCTTCTACCACGACACCGGCGAAGGCTCGATCTCGCCCTACCACCGCGAACACAATGGCGACCTGGTGTGGGAGATCGGATCGGGCTATTTCGGCTGCCGCGACGAGCACGGCCGCTTCAGCGAGGAGCGTTTCATCGAGAACGCGCACCTGGAGCAGGTCAAGATGATCGAGATCAAGCTCTCGCAGGGCGCCAAGCCCGGCCACGGCGGCGTGCTGCCGGCGGCCAAGGTCAGCGCGGAGATCTCCGTCACCCGCGGCGTGCCGATGGGGGTGGACTGTGTGTCGCCGTCGCGGCACTCGGCGTTCTCCACGCCGGTGGAACTGCTGCGCTTCGTGGCGCGGCTGCGGGAGCTGTCCGGCGGCAAGCCGGTGGGCTTCAAGCTGGCCATCGGCCATCCCTGGGAATGGTTCGGGATCGCCAAGGCCATGCACGAGACCGGACTGCTGCCGGACTTCATCGTGGTCGACGGGGCCGAGGGCGGCACCGGCGCGTCGCCGGCCGAGTTCATCGACCATGTCGGCGTGCCGATGAACGAAGCGCTGATCCTGGTGCACAACACCCTGGTGGGGTTGAACCTGCGCGAGCGCATCCGCATCGGTGCGGCCGGCAAGGTGACCAGTGCATTCGACATCGCGCGCACCATCGCGCTGGGCGCCGACTGGTGCAATGCCGGACGTGGGTTCATGTTCGCGCTGGGCTGCATCCAGTCGCTGAGTTGCCACAACGACAAGTGCCCGACCGGCATCGCCACGCAGGACCCGAGCCGGTGGCGCCACCTGGACCCGACCGACAAGGCCGAGCGCGTGCGCAACTTCCACGAGAACACCCTGCGCGCGCTGCGCGACCTGCTGGGCGCAGCCGGCCTGGACGATCCGTCCGAGCTGGGACCCGAGCACATCCTGCGCCGGGTGTCGCCGAGCGAGATCCGTTCGATGGCGACGCTGTACCGCTACCTGGCACCGGGCGAGTTGCTGGACCGGGTGCCGGGCCACGCGGTGTTCCGCGAGTACTGGGCCGACGCCCGCAGCGATTCGTTCGACCCGCCGGGGCGCATCGCCGCGCTGCGTGGAAGCAAGCTGCGCTGATCCCGGCCCGCGTGCCTTCCCCTGCAGGGCGGGGCCACGTCCCGCCGGTACCTCACCGGCCGCGCCCCGCCGGGCGGTGCCCGGCGCTACGGAGCCCGGCCGTCCTGTAGGGCGGGGCCGTGCCCCGCCGGAGCGTCGCTGGCCGAGCCTTGCCCGGTGCCATGGTGTAGAGCGGGGCCATGCCCCGCTGGGACGTCGCAGGCAGCGCCATGCCGTATCCGCATCCACAGGGACGCGGTCAGCGCAGCCATTCGACCACGCCCTCGGCCGCGCGCAGCGCGCTGGCATAGCAGGCGGTGAGCAGGTAGCCGCCGGTCGGCGCTTCCCAGTCGAGCATCTCGCCGGCACAGAAGACCCCCGGCAGGGCATGCAGCATCAGCTTCGCGTCCAGGGCGTCCAGGCGCACGCCGCCCGCGGTGCTGATGGTTTCGGCCATCGGTCTTGGCCGCAGCAGGCGCAGCGGCAGGTGCTTGAGGGTACGCGCCACCGCGTCGGGGTCGTTGCCGGCGTCCTTGCCGAGAACCTCGAACACCAGCGCGGCCTTGGCAGCGTCGATGCCGGTGACGCGGCGCAGGTGTTCGCCGAAGCTGCGCCCGCGGCGCGGGCGCGACAGGTCGGCATGCAACCGCGCCGCGTCGCGGCCGGGCACCAGGTCCAGTTCCAGCAGCGCATGGCCGTCGCGGGCGATGGTCTCGCGCAGGTCGGCGGCGATGGCGTAGACCAGGCTGCCTTCGATGCCGTAGGCGCTGATCACGCACTCGCCCTGCAGGTGCCGCGGGGTGCCCTGCAGGTCGCGCCAGTGCGCGATCACCGGCTTGAGTGGGCGGCCGGCATGCTGCTGGCGCAGGTGCGCGCTCCAGTCGATGTCGAAACCGCAGTTGGCCGGCTGCAGGGGGGCGACGTCCACGCTGCGCGTGCGCAGCGTTTCCACCCACAGGCCGTCGGAACCGAGCTCCGGCCAGCTGCCGCCGCCCAGGGCCAGCACGGTGGCGTCGGCGGATACGCGGGTCTCGCCGTCGCCGGTCTGCATGCGCAGCGTGCCGTCGCCGCTCCAGCCCAGCCAGCGGTGCTGGACGTGGAAGCGCACGCCCTGTTCCTTCAGCCGCCGCACCCAGCCGCGCAGCAGCGGCGCGGCCTTGCGGTCCAGCGGGAATACACGCCCGGAGCTGCCGACATAGGTGTCCACGCCCAGGCCCCGTGCCCAGTGGCGCAGGGCATCGGCGTCGAAGCCGTCCAGCCATCCGGCCACCGTGGCTGCGCGTTCGCGGTAGCGGAGGTCGAACTGGGGACGCGGTTCGCCGTGGGTGAGGTTCAGGCCGCCCTTGCCCGCGATCAGGAACTTGCGCCCGGGCGAGCCCTTGGCCTCGTACAGGTCCACCGACAGGCCCGCCGCGCGCAGCCGCTCGGCGGCGAACAGCCCGGCGGGGCCACCGCCGACGACCGCGACACGCTTCTGTCCGGGGCCGGGTTCAGCGGGGCTGCACATCGAGCAGTTCGACATCGAACACCAGCGAGGAGCCGGCGGGGATCGGGCCGGTGCGGCGGTTGCCGTACCCGTGGTCGGGCGGGATCATCAAGGTGCGCTTGCCGCCCACCTTCATTCCGGCGACGCCCTCGTCCCAACCGCGGATGACCTGCTTCTCGCCGAGGTTGAAGCTGAACGGCTCGCCGCGGTCGAGCGAACTGTCGAATTTCCTGCCGTGCCTGTCGGTGGCACGCTCGTCGTAGAGCCAGCCGCTGTAGTGCACGGTGACCTTGCTGCCGGGAACGGCCTCGGCGCCGGTGCCGGTCACGCTGTCGATGCGCTCGAAGGTGGCGATGCTGCCTCCCGGCGGGGGGCCGGGCGGGGTGCAGCCGGCGGCGAGCAGGGACAGCAGCAGCGGGGCGAACAGGCGGCGCATGGTGGACTCCAGGTCGAGGGGCCCGCGGCGGTGCGGGCGGCAGGCGGGTAGCGGGAGCCGGCGAAGCGGAACCGCCGCGCACGAAGGGCGGCGGTCCTGCGCGGGCTCGCGCATGCGGTGCGCAAGGGTAGCGCATCGCCAGCGGGTATCATGGCGTGATGGCCAAGCTGCTGCTCAACCTGCGCAATGTCGGCGAGGACGAAAGCCGGGAGGTCGGCGAGCTGCTCGACCGCCATGGCATCGCCTGGTACCGCACCGAACCCAGTCCGTGGGGGATTTCCAGCGGCGGCCTCTGGCTGCGCGACCACGAGGAGCATCCGCGCGCGAAGGCGCTGATGGCCGACTACCAGGCCGGGCGTTCGCAGCGCATGCGCGCCGAGCGCGCGGCGGCGCTGCGCGACGGGACCGCGGAAACCTTCGGCTCGCTGCTGCGGCAGCGGCCGCTGTACGTGGTCGCGGTGCTGCTGGGCATGCTGGCGGCCGCGGCGCTGGTGCTGCTGCCTTTCATGCTGCTGCGCGGCTGAGCCGCGGCGACGGCGTAAAATGCCGGCATGATCGCCAACACCGCCGCCTACCACTTCACCCCGGTCTCCGATCCCGAGGCCTTGGCCGCGCGCCTGTATGCGCGCGCCGAAGCGCTGGCGCTGCGCGGCACGGTGCTGGTCGCGGACGAGGGCATCAACCTGTTCCTGGCCGGTGACCGCGACGGCATCGACGCCTTCTACGCCGAGCTGGAGGCGGACGCGCGCTTCGCCGGCATGCGGGTGAAGTACAGCCACAGCCGCAGGCAGCCGTTCGCGCGGCTCAAGGCCAAGGTCAAGCCGGAGATCATCAGTTTCCGCCGCGAAGCCGGCCAGCCGCTGGCGCACCCGCGGGCACCGGCGGTGGCCCCGGCCACGCTGCGGCGCTGGCTGCGTCAGGGCCATGACGACCGCGGCCGGCGCGTGGTGATGCTCGATACCCGCAACGTGCAGGAGTTCGAGCATGGCACCTTCGCCGGTGCCCTGACCCTGCCCATCGTCCGTTTCACCGATCTGCCGGCCGCGCTGGAACCGCACCGCGCGGCCCTGGCCGATGCCACCGTGGTCAGCTTCTGCACCGGGGGAATCCGTTGCGAGAAGGCCGCGCTGTGGATGCGCAACGACGGCATGGACAACGTGCTGCAGCTGGATGGCGGCATCCTGGGCTATTTCGAGGAGGTCGGCGGCGAGGGCTACGAAGGCCGCTGCTTCGTGTTCGACGAGCGGGTGGCGCTGGATCCCGAGCTGCGGCCGCTGGTGGACGACGGGGTGCCCTGAGCCGCTGCGCGGGCCGCCAGGGCGATCCTGCCGGAGCGCTGATGCAGGGGAAGGCCGGCAATGCCGCCGGGTGCCGCGTACCCGTGCTGGCGTGGCGGGAAGACCCGCCGGAAAACAGTGTCCGGCTCCTGGTGCCCGCGCCGGCATGGGAAACTGCCAGGCGTCCCCCATGTCCTGCCCATCCTCCGTTGGAAGCCGCCGCATGATTCCTCTTTCCGTCCTCGACCTCGCGCCGGTCTGCGAAGGCGCCACGCCGGGCCAGGCCTTCGCCCACATGCTCGGTCTGGCGCAGCATGCCGAGCGCTGCGGCTACCGCCGCTATTGGCTGGCCGAACACCACAACATGCCGGGCATCGCCAGCGCCGCGACCTCGGTGCTGATCGGCCATGTCGCCGGCGGCACGTCGACCATCCGGGTCGGAGCCGGCGGCATCATGCTGCCCAACCACTCGCCGCTGCAGGTGGCCGAGCAGTTCGGCACGCTGGCGTCGCTGTACCCGGGGCGGATCGACCTGGGCCTGGGACGCGCACCGGGCACGGACCAGGCCACGGCCCGCGCGCTGCGCCGCTATTTCGACAGCGCCGACCAGTTCCCGCAGGACGTGGGCGAGCTGCTGCACTACTTCGAGCCGGTGCAACCCGGGCAGGCGGTCCAGGCGGTGCCGGGCGGCGGGGTCGAGGTGCCGGTATGGCTGCTGGGCTCCAGCCTGTTCAGTGCGCGCCTGTCGGCCGCCTTGGGGCTGCCGTTCGCATTCGCATCGCACTTCGCGCCGGAGGCGATGGATGAAGCGCTGGCGCTGTACCGTCGCGATTTCCGGCCGTCCGCGCGGCTGCAGGCCCCGTGGGCGATGCTCGCGTTGAATGTCGTGGCCAGCGCATCGGAAGCCGAGTCGCGGCGCTTGTTCACCACCCAGCAGCAGAGCTTCGTCAACCTGCGGCGTGGCCGGCCGGGACGGATCCCGCCGCCGGTCGAGGACATCGAAGCGTTCTGGGAGCCGCATGAGAAAGCGGGGGTGGAACGGGCGCTGGCCTGCACCGTGCTGGGCGACCCGGCGCAGGTCGGCGAGGGCCTGGCGGCCTTCGCCGCGCGCCACCGCCCGGACGAGATGATGCTTACCGCCAACATCTTCGACCATGCCGCACGGCTGCGTTCGTTCGAGCTGGCGATGCAGGCCTGGCGGGCACGGCACTGAGGCTGTAAGCCCGCGGCAGTGCGGCCCATCCCGCCGAGCACGCGCGGGGGCCGACCCTGTAGAGCGGGGCCGTGCCCCGCTGGCGCTTCGCCGGGAATGCTTCCGCCGGGCATGGCCCGGCGCTACCGCGGGGGCCGACCCTGTAGAGCGGGGCCGTGCCCCGCTGGCGCTTTGCCGAGAATGCCTCCGCCGGGCATGGCCCGGCGCTACAGGCTGCCGCTCCAGCGCTGGAACAGGTCGACGGTGTGGCCGACCAGCTGCCCCGAGCCGACTCCGAAGAACAGCACGGCGGCGATGGCGGCAACCCAGTTGAACAGCATCAGCGCGCCGTCGCGTTCGATCAGCGCCAGGGCGAACAGCAGCAGCTGGAAGCCGAACAGGTAATTGGTGAAGGGGATCGGCAGCGACAGCAGGATGCCGACCAAGAGCAGCAGCAGGCCGGTGAAGGCGCGTGCCGGCAGTGGCGCCACCAGCAACTGCAGCCGGGGCTTGAGCATCCGGTCCAGGCGCCGCAGCGGCCGCTCGATGCGGCCCAGGAAGCGGTGCACGGTGCCGCGCTTCGGGCCGCGCCGGGCGATGAAGCCCGGCACCCAGGGGCGCGACAGGCCGGCCATCATCTGCAGGCCGATCAACAGCACCAGCGGCCCGCTGACGGCTCCGCCGATGCCGGGAATGGGGATGAACGAGGGCAGGATGGCGACGAACAGGAATACGCCGAACGCGCTTTCCTGCAGCCCCCGGAGGATCCCGCCCAGCGGCTGTTGTTCGCCCGGGTCACCCTGCTCGAACATCGCCAGCAGGGTACGGATGCCCTCGTTGCGGTAGGCGGGGGCCGCGCCGGGGACGTGCTCTCCGTCAGCCGGTGATGTCATCGGCGTCTTCTTCGGGCAGCCTGCGCAGCAGCAGCTTGTCGATGCGGGCGCCGTCCAGGTCGACGATCTCGATGCGCCAGCCGGCCCAGTCGAAATACTCGCCGGTGTGCGGAATGCGGCCGAAGAAGTGCATGCACATCCCGGCCAGGGTGTAGTAGTCGCCTTCCTCGGCGTCGGGCAGTTCCACGCCGCCCATCAATTCGCGCAGGTCGTCCACCGGCAGCGAACCGTCGATCAGCAGCGAGCCGTCCTCGCGGACCACCATCAGCGCATCCTCGTCGCTGTTCTCCGGTGCCTGCAGGCGGCCGACCACCGCGCCCATCAGGTCGCTGATCGTCACCAGGCCCTGGATCTCGCCGTACTCGTCGACCACCAGCGCCATCGACTGGTGCTCCTCGCGGAAGATCTCCAGCAGCTTCATCGCATGGGTGGACTCGGAGACGTAGAGCGTCTCGCGCAGGTTCTCGAACAGCGACCCGTCATCGCCCTCCAGGCGGCGGGTGACCAGCGACTTGACCTCGAGGATGCCGGCGATGTCCTGGTCGTTGCCGCGGTACACCGGGTAGCGCGAGAAGGCATGCTCGTGCATCGTTTCCAGGTTCTTCCCGGTGGCGGCGTTGGTGTCCAGCCAGGCGATGCGGTTGCGCGGCGTCATCAGGCTGTCGGCGGTGCGGTCGCCGAGGCGCATGACCCGGTTCATCATGTCGCGCTCGTGGATGTCGATCACCCCGGCTTCGTGGCTTTCGGCCACCAGCATGCGGATCTCCTCTTCGGTGACCGAGGCCGAATCGGTGTTGCCCAGGCCGAGCAGGCGCAGCACCAGCCGGGTGGTCCGCGAGAGCAGCCAGACGAAGGGGAAGGCCAGGGTGGCCAGCCAGCCCATCGGCACCGCGACCAGCCCGGCGATGTCCTCCGAGCGGGTCAGGGCCAGGCGCTTGGGCACCAGTTCGCCGAAGATCAGCGTGACGAAGGTGATCAGGGTCACCGCCAAGGCCTTGCCGAGCCAGTTGGCATAGGCGAAGCCGGGCATCAGCCCCTGGATCCAGGCGGCGATCGCCTCGCCCAGCGCTTCGCCGCCCAGGAAACCGGTCAGCACGCCGATCACGGTGATGCCGATCTGCACGGTGGACAGAAAGTTCTCGGGCTTCTCGGCCAGGGCCAGGGCGCGTTCGGCGCGGCTGCTCGACGCGGCCATCTGCTTGAGGCGGCTCTTGCGCGAGGTCATGACCGACATCTCGGACATGGCGAAGAAGCCGTTGAGCAGGATCAACGCGAAAACGATGAGGATCAGTTCAAACACGGGTCGCTCCCCGGGTCGGTGGCGGGGAGGGCGTGCGCTTGCGGCGGCAGCTCAGAGGCGTGCCCGGGCGCGGCGGCGGGGGATGAGGGTCGTCGTCCATAGGGTGCGCCAGCAAGGCGCCGGCGCATCTTAGCAAACTGCGGGCGGGGCCCGGCAAGCGCCCGTGCGGCGGCCGGTTCAGTGGCGCCGGCCGCGGCCGGCAGCGGCCAGGCATACCCGAGACGTCATCCAGCCGTCATAATCCGCCCCGGTGCCGTCCCTTCCGAGACGGCGAATAGGCGTTCCCATGTTTTCATTGCAGACCATTTTCGGCTCCGGCAAGCAGTTCTATACCTATCTCGACGAGGCTGCCCAGGCCGCCACCGACAGTGCCAAGGCGCTGCACGCGATGATGCGGGAAGCCGACCGGCAGCCGGCCCTGGATGCGTTCAAGCTGGCCCGTCTGCGTGAACGCGCCGCGTCGGACAAGATCAGCCAGGCACTGGTGGACAGCTTCATGACCCCGATCGAGCGCGAGGACATTGAGGCGCTGGGCTCGGCGCTGTACAAGATCCCCAAGCAGATCGAGAAGTTCGCCGACCGCTATTCGCTGGCGACCCAGCACCTGGCGCAGATCGATTTCGCCCCGCGCGCGGCGATGCTCGAGCAGGCCGCCGAGGTGGTGGTGGAGATGGTCAAGGACCTGCGGCACATGAACATCGACCGCATGACCGCGATGAACGAGAAGCTGCGCGCACTGGAGAACGAGGCCGACCGGCTGATGCTGGAGCTGTACCGGGAAATCTATTCCGGGCGCCTGGACAACCTGCAGATGTTCCTGCTCAAGGAGTTCTTCGAGATCCTGGAAAAGGCCATCGACCGCTGTCGCGAGGCGGGCGTGGTCGCCTACCAGATCGTGCTCAAGAACTCGTGATCGCCATGATGCGGATCCTCTGCGTTTCCGGCCCCCGGCGCCGCGGCCCGGCCGCCGGCCGTCCATCCCACTGCCGGGAGCTGCCGCGATGCTGACCCTGGTGCTCGTGGTAATCCTGGCGGCCCTGGTCTTCGAATTCATCAACGGCTTCCACGACACCGCCAACTCCATCGCCACCGTGGTGGCGACCAAGGTGCTCTCGCCCGGCTGGGCGGTGATGCTGGCGGCGGGCATGAACCTGCTCGGGGCACTGACCGGCACCGCGGTGGCGCTGACCATCGCCAACGGCCTGCTCAACACCGACGTGGTGGACGTCACCCCGCAGGTCATCCTGTGCGCGCTGCTGGGCGGCATCGTCTGGAACCTGATCACCTGGTGGAAGGGACTGCCGTCCTCGTCCTCGCACGCGCTCATCGGCGGCCTGTGCGGCGCCGGCCTGGCCGCCGCGCACAACGACTGGGACGCGCTGATCTGGTCCGAGCGGCTGGGCAGCTGGGCGCAGAACAAGGGCCTGCTGTGGAAGGTGTTCGTGCCGATGATCACCTCACCGATCGCCGGCTTCCTGCTCGGTATCGTGGTGATGTGCCTGCTGTGGGCGATCATCGCCGCCATGGCGCGTGCCGGCGGCGTGCTGCAGCGGCTGGCGCGCCCGCGCTGGGTCAACGCCTTCTTCGGCAAGGCGCAGATCGTGTCCGCGGCCTACATGGGCTTCGCCCACGGCCACAACGACGCGCAGAAGACCATGGGCATCATCGCCATGACCCTGATCGGCGCCGAAGCCACCGGCGCGCTGCAGGAACTGCCGGCGTGGCTGGGCTTCATGCACCCGGACGCGCATGCCGGCGACGGCATCGCGACCTGGATCGTGCTGACGTGCGCGGTGGTGATGGCCGCCGGTACCGCTTCGGGCGGCTGGAAGATCATCAAGACCCTGGGCCACAAGATGGTCAAGCTGCATCCGATCCACGGCTTCGCCGCGGAGACCAGCTCGGCCACCATCCTGACCCTGGCCGCGCACTTCGGCATGCCGGTGTCGACCACGCACAGCATCTCCACCGCGATCATGGGCGTGGGCTTCGCCAAGAACCCCAAGTCGCTGCGCATCGGCGTGATCGAGCGCATCGTCTGGGCCTGGATCCTCACCATCCCGGCCGCGGGGGGCTGCGCCTATTTCATCCTGCGGCTGTTCGAGGCCGTCGGCTGGAACTGAGCCGGGCGGCGCGCCGCCAGCGGAGGTGATACGGGCCCCGCCGGAAGCGATTCCGGCGGGGCTTTTCCATCCAGGGCCGGCGCCGCGGCGGCCGGCGCGCTTCAGTTGCGCTGGAACATCGCCTGCACGTCGCGGCGGAAGGCCGCCTGGCTGTCGGCGCGGCTGTAGAACATGTGGCCGCCCGGGTAGGAGCGCACCTGCACGCGCTGCGGATCGCTGCCCATGACCGGCATCTGGTCAACCGTCAGGATCGAGCCCATGAACGGGCAGGACAGGTCGTTCCAGCCATGCACGATCAGCACCTGCAGGTGCGGGTCGATGGCCACCGCCTGGCGCAGCTGGGTGACCGCGCCGGCGCGCAGGTCGCCGTTGCGGTCCCACAGGCGGTTCACCTCGTAGCTCAGGGCGTGGTAACGGGCGTCGACCTTCCAGCCGACCACGCGGGTGACGAAGTCGACCATCGCGGTGGTGGTCGGGGCGATGATGCTGTCCAGCAGCGGGTCGTTGGCGCGCTGCTCCGGATCGGTGGGGAAGGGGTCGAAGGCGGTGACGTTGGCGTCGTAGCGGCTGCCCAGCGTGCCCTTGTCGCGGAATACCTCGCGCAGGTAGGACTGGGTCTCCAGGCGGCCACCGGCACGGCGCACGAACTGCGGGTCCAGCCCGGTCAGCTCGGTCACCCGGCGCAGCATCGCCTCGGTCGCCTGCGGATCGCTGCGGCCCTTCATCAGCGCGGTGGCGTAGTCGCCACGGGTGTACTCGACCACCTCGCGCATCGCCGCATCGGTCAGCCGGCCCTGGCGTTCCAGGTGCGCCGCCGCGATCGAGGGCAGGGTCTGGATCCAGGCCATCGGCGAAACGTCGCTGTTGTCCTCCAGCGTCGGGCTCAGGTAGGGCGAGACCAGGATCAGCCCGTTCATCGCCACGCCCAGCCGGGTCTGCAGGTGGTGGGTGATGCGCGGGCCGCGGTAGCCGCCGTAGCTTTCCCCGGCCAGGTACTTGCGCGAGGTCATGCGCCGGTTCTTCAGCAGCCAGTCGTAGACGGCCCGCGAGAGGTACTCGATATCCGCGCCGGGCGTGAAGAAGTGCGCCTTCGCCTCCTCGTCGGGGAGGCGCGAGCGGCTGAAGCCGGTGCCTATCGGATCGATGAACACCAGGTCGGTGAAGTCCAGCCAGGTGCCGGGGTTGTCGCGCAGGGTGGCCGGTGCCGAGGCGCTGTCGCCCTCGCTGCCGAAGGCCACGACCTTCGGCCCCACCGCGCCGAGGTTCAGGTAGACCGAGGAGGCGCCGGGGCCGCCGTTGAGCGCGAAGGTGACCGGGCGGTCCTTGCCGGGCACCGTATAGGCGGTGAACACCACATCGCCGATGGCGGTGCCCCCGGCATCGCGCACCGGCAGCGAGCCGACGGTGGCGGTGTAGTCCAGGGTGCGGCCTTCCAGGCGCATGCTCTGGCGGACCGAGGCATCGGCCGGCAACGGCGCCGGCGTGGCGGGGGCGGCCCGGTCGCCGTCCGGCGACCCGGTGGCGGCCGCGGGGGCGGGCGAGGCGAACAGCAGGCCGGCGCCGAGCGCGGCCACATACAGCAGGTGTTTCATGCGGACAACCGTTGGATCAGGGGATTCCCGATCCTAGGGCGCCCGGGGGGCCGGCAAATGTGCCCAAAGCCATGCCGCGCCAGGCGGACCTGTCCGTTGCCGGGATGTCACTGCCGTCGCCACGGCAGGTGGCAATGCATCGCCGGGATCAGACTTCCAGCGACGCCAGATCGCCCTTGCGCTCCAGCCGCGCCAGGCGGGCCTGTCCGTTGCCGGAATGTCACTGCCGTCGCCACGGCAGGTGGCAATGAATCGCCAGGATCAGACTTCCAGCGACGCCAGATCGCCCTTGCGCTCCAGCCGCGCCAGGCGGGCCTGTCCGTTGCCGGAATGTCACTGCCGTCGCCACGGCAGGTGGCAATGAATCGCCGGGATCAGACTTCCAGCGACGCCAGGTCGCCCTTGCGCTCCAGCCAGCCCTTGCGATCCGGAGCCCGCTTCTTCGCCAGCAGCATGTCCATCAGCGACCGGGTCTGCTCGTCGTCGTCCACGGTCAGCTGCACCAGGCGGCGGGTGTCGGGGTGGATGGTGGATTCACGCAGCTGCTGCGGATTCATCTCGCCCAGACCCTTGAAGCGGGTGACGCTGAGCTGGCCGCGGATCTTCTCGCGCTCCACCTTTTCCAGCAGCGAGCGCCGCTCGTCTTCGTCCAGGGCATAGAACACCTGCTTGCCCACGTCCACGCGGAACAGCGGGGGCATCGCCACGAACACGTGGCCGGCGGCGACCAGGGCCGGAAAGTGCTTCAGGAACAGCGCGGCGAGCAGGGTGGCGATGTGCAGGCCGTCCGAGTCGGCGTCGGCCAGGATCACCACCTTGCCGTAGCGCAGCCCGGACAGGTCGTCCTTGCCCGGGTCGCAGCCGATGGCCACGGCCAGGTTGTGCACCTCCTCCGAGGCCAGCACGCTGCCGGAGGCCACTTCCCAGGTGTTGAGGATCTTGCCGCGCAGCGGCAGGATCGCCTGGAAGTCCTTGTCGCGGGCCTGCTTGGCGCTGCCGCCGGCGGAGTCGCCCTCCACCAGGAACAGTTCCGTGCGCGAGAGGTCCTGGCTGATGCAGTCGGCCAGCTTGCCGGGCAGCGCCGGCCCCTGGGTGACCTTCTTGCGGGTGACCAGCTTCTCGGTCTTCAGGCGCGCGCTGGCGCGCTCGATGGCCAGCTGGGCGATCCGCTCTCCCACCTCAACGTTCTGGTTGAGCACCAGGCTGAAAGCGTCGTGCGCCGCGCCCTCGACGAACCCGGCGGCCTGGCGCGAGGAAAGGCGTTCCTTGGTCTGGCCGCTGAACTGCGGGTCGGTCATCTTCAGTGACAGCACGAACGACACCCGGTCCCAGACATCCTCGGGCGCCAGCTTGACGCCGCGCGGCAGCAGGTTGCGGAAGTCGCAGAATTCGCGGAGCGCTTCGGTCAGGCCGGTGCGCAGGCCGTTGACGTGGGTGCCGTGCTGGGCGGTGGGGATCAGGTTGACGTAGCTTTCCTGCACCAGTTCGCCTTCGGGCAGCCAGGCCACGGCCCAGTCGACGATTTCCGTTTCCTTCTTCTGGCTGCCGGTGAACAGCTCGGCCGGCAGCATCTCGCGCTCGCCCAGTTCGGCCTTGAGGTAATCGCGCAGGCCATCCTCGTAGTGCCAGGTATCCACCTCGCCGCTGGCCTCGTCGGTCAGCTTGACGGTCAGGCCCGGGCACAGCACGGCCTTGGCGCGCAGCAGGTGGCGCAGTGCGCGCAGGTTGAACTTCGGCGTGTCAAAATAGGTGGGGTCCGGCCAGAAGCGCAGCCGGGTGCCGGTGTTCCGGCGGCCGACCGTACCGACCACTTCCAGCGGGCTGGCGCGGTTGCCGTCGCGGAAGGTGATGCGGTGCTCGCTGCCCTCGCGCTTGATGTGGATCTCCACCAGCGTGGACAGGGCATTGACCACCGACACGCCGACACCGTGCAGGCCGCCGGAGAAGGTGTAGTTGCGGTTGCTGAACTTGCCGCCGGCGTGCAGCCGGGTGAGGATCAGCTCCACGCCCGGGACCTGCTCTTCGGGGTGGATGTCCACCGGCATGCCGCGGCCATCGTCGGAGACCTCGCAGCTGCCGTCCCTGTACAGGGTCACCTCGACGCTGCGGGCATGGCCGGCCAGGGCCTCGTCCACCGAGTTGTCGATGACTTCCTGCGCCAGGTGGTTGGGGCGCGAGGTATCGGTATACATGCCCGGGCGGCGCTTGACCGGGTCCAGGCCGGAGAGTACTTCGATGTCGGCGGCGTTGTAGCGGGCGTTCATGTATCTCGATAAAGCGCGGTGCGACGGGCAAGTTTGCGGTCTGGCGGCGAAATTTGCACGCCGCATGTTCAGTGCGCGGAGGGGCGGCCGACGGTATCCTAGGGCGCGTCGTGGACGTACCTTGCCGTTCCCTCACGACCGGCAGAAACCGCGGAGGTTTTGAACATGAAATCGTCGAAATTGCTGATTCTGGCCCTGGTGGGCGCCGCCCTGGCGGTGCCGCTGGCGATGGCGCAGAGCGCCGCAGAAAAGGACCGGGCGGCGGCCGCCGCCCAGGCGGCCCCGGACCGGGCGTTGAGCGAGGCCGAGCAGAAGGCCAAGCGCCGCGCCGCCGCCGCCGCGCAGGAAAAGGCCAATGGCGCGCAGCCCGCGCCGCGCGAGGAGGAAGAGGAAGAAGAGGCGCGCAAGCGCCGCTGATCTCCGGCTTTCCGCCGTTCCATGGACGCCCCGGCGCTGGCCGGGGCGTCTTTTTTTGCCGTCCGTGGACCGCAGCCGCTCGTGGCAGGCCCGGCGCCGTGCGATTCCGCCGGCCGGGCGGCACGCCGCGCTTGGGTGTTCGCGCGACAACCTTTAAACTAGGGCTTTCCGGGAGGCAGTGAGCCATGACCCCCCTTATTTTCGTTACCGGCGGCGTGGTGTCCTCGCTTGGCAAGGGCATTGCCGCCGCGTCGCTGGCCTCCATCCTGGAGGCGCGTGGCCTGAAGGTCACGATGATGAAGCTGGATCCGTACATCAACGTCGATCCGGGCACCATGAGTCCCTTCCAGCACGGCGAGGTCTATGTCACCGACGACGGTGCCGAGACCGACCTGGACCTGGGCCACTACGAGCGCTTCGTCAACACCCGCCTGAGCCGCAAGAACTCGGTGACCACCGGGCGCATCTACGAGAACGTGATCCGCAAGGAGCGCCGCGGCGACTACCTGGGCGCGACCGTGCAGGTGATTCCGCACATCACCGACGAGATCCGCCGCTGCATCGATGAGGCCACCGAGGGCTTCGATGTGGCGCTGGTGGAGATCGGCGGCACCGTCGGCGACATCGAGTCGCTGCCGTTCCTGGAGGCGATCCGTCAGGTCCGTACCGAGCGCGGGCCAGAGAAGGCGCTGTTCATGCACCTGACACTGGTGCCCTTCATCGGCGCGGCCGGCGAACTGAAGACCAAGCCGACCCAGCACTCGGTCAAGGAGCTGCGCTCGATCGGCATCCAGCCGGACGTGCTGCTGTGCCGTTCCGACCAGGCGATCCCGGATTCGGAGCGTCGCAAGATCTCCCTGTTCACCAACGTGTCCGAGCGCGCGGTGATCAGCGTGCCCGACGTGGACGTGCTGTACCGGGTGCAGATGGGCCTGCACGCGCAGGGCCTGGACGACATCGTGGTCAACCAGCTCCGGCTGGCCGACAAGGCCGGCCCGGCCGACCTGTCCGAATGGGAGTCGGTGCTGGATGCGGCGCTCAATCCGCTGGACGAGGTGACCATCGCGGTGGTCGGCAAGTACGTGGACCACCAGGACGCCTACAAGTCGGTCGGCGAGGCGCTCAAGCACGGCGGCCTGCGCCAGCGCACCCGGGTCAACCTGCGCTGGCTGGAGGCGCAGGAGCTGGAGACCTCGGACCTGTCGGCACTGGACGGAGTCGATGGAATCCTGGTGCCCGGCGGTTTCGGCGACCGGGGCTTCGAGGGCAAGGTGCTGAGTTCGCGCTATGCCCGCGAGCACAAGCTGCCGTATTTCGGCATCTGCTACGGCATGCAGGCGGCGGTGGTGGACTACGCCCGCCATGTCGCCGGGCTGGAAGGCGCCAACAGCACCGAGAACGACCGCCAGACCCCCAATCCGGTGATCGGCCTGATCACCGAGTGGCGCACCGCCAGCGGCGAGATCGAGAAGCGCGACGAGAAGTCGGACCTGGGCGGCACCATGCGCCTGGGCCTGCAGGAGCAGCGCCTCAAGCCGGGCACGCTGGCCCGTGAGCTGTACGGCAAGGAAGTGGTGGCCGAGCGCCACCGCCACCGGTACGAATTCAACAACCGCTACCGCACCCAGCTGGAAGACGCCGGCCTGGTGTTCTCCGGCAAGTCGATGGACGACACGCTGGTGGAGGTGGTGGAGCTGCCGCGCGCGGTGCATCCGTGGTTCCTGGCCTGCCAGGCGCATCCGGAATTCCTGTCCACGCCGCGCGGCGGGCATCCGCTGTTCATCGGCTTCATCCGTGCCGCGCGCGAGAAGAAGGCCGGGGGAGCGCTGCTGAAGGAAGTGCGGGCCTGATGGCACGCCTTCTCCCGGGCGGGAGAAGGCGGAAGGTCTCCGCGGGCCTGGGGCCCGCGACTGCCCGGACGTCGGGTGCGCGAAGCGGGGAGGCGGTGGACGGCAGGCGGCGGGTACCGCGCCGTGATTGCCCGGGCGCCGCCGCCCCGGACCCTCATCCCAACCCTCTTTCCCCCCGGCCCCTGCGGCCGCCGGCGGGCGAGGGGATCAAAGCAAGAGGTGGTTGAATGAAGCTCTGTGGATTTGACGTAGGCCTGGACCAGCCGTTGTTCCTGATCGCCGGCCCGTGCGTGATCGAGTCGATGCAGCTGCAGCTGGATACCGCGGGAACATTGAAGGAGATCGCCGGCAGGCTGGGCATCAATTTCATCTTCAAGTCCAGCTTCGACAAGGCCAACCGCACGTCCGGCACCAGCTTCCGCGGCCCCGGCCTGGAAGAGGGCTTGAAGGTGCTGGCCGAGGTGAAGAAGCAGATCGGCGTGCCGGTGCTGACCGACGTGCATGAATACACGCCGATGGACGAGGTCGCCTCGGTCGTGGACGTGCTGCAGACCCCGGCCTTCCTGGTGCGCCAGACCGACTTCATCAAGAAGGTCTGTTCGGCCGGCAAGCCGGTGAACATCAAGAAGGGACAGTTCCTGTCGCCCTGGGACATGAAGCCGGTGGTGGAGAAGGCCCGCTCGACCGGCAACGACGCCATCATGGTCTGCGAGCGCGGCGCCAGCTTCGGGTACAACAACCTGGTCAGCGACATGCGCTCGCTGGCGGTGATGCGCGACACCGGCTGCCCGGTGGTCTTCGATGCCACCCATTCGGTGCAGCTGCCCGGCGGGCAGGGCAGCAGTTCCGGCGGCCAGCGCGAGTTCGTGCCGGTGCTGGCGCGCGCGGCGGTGGCGGCCGGCGTGGCCGGGCTGTTCGCCGAGACCCATCCCGATCCGTCCAAGGCGCTGTCCGACGGTCCCAATGCTTGGCCGCTGGGCAGGATGGAGGCGCTGCTGGAGACCCTGCTCGAGCTCGATGCGGTCACCAAGAAACACGGTTTCCCCGAAGCCACCGTTTGACCCGACACTGGCCCGCATCGCGCGGGCCAGTCTCGTTGCGGCGCCTGCGGCGCAGGCGCGGACGGCGGCGCGCCGCGACGGTCGCCGCTTCGTTTAAACTGCGGGCCGGTTTTGTTTCCCCATCGTCCAGACCCATCCAAGAGTACCCATCTGCAGACCATGACCACTATCGCCAAGATCCATGCCCGTGAAATCCTCGACAGCCGTGGCAATCCCACGCTGGAAGCCGAAGTCACCCTGGCCGACGGCTCGTTCGGTCGTGCCGCGGTGCCCTCGGGTGCCTCCACCGGCACCAAGGAAGCGGTGGAGCTGCGCGATGGCGACAAGACCCGGTACCTCGGCAAGGGCGTGCGTGATGCGGTGGCCAACGTCAACGGCGCCATCGCCAAGGCGCTGGCGGACTTCGATGCCGCCGACCAGGAGGGCCTGGACCGCCGCCTGTTCGACCTGGACGGCACCGAGAACAAGGGCCGCCTGGGCGCCAATGCGCTGCTGGGCGTGTCGATGGCCGCCGCGCATGCCGCCGCGGCCGCGAAGAAGCAGGCGTTGTGGCAGTACCTGGCCGGCAAGACCGGCGCGACGCCGTCGCTGCCGGTGCCGATGATGAACATCATCAACGGCGGTGCGCATGCCGACAACAACGTCGATTTCCAGGAGTTCATGGTGCTGCCGGTCGGCTTCGGCTCGTTCAGCGAGTCGCTGCGCGCCGGCACCGAGATCTTCCACGCGCTCAAGGCGGTGCTGAAGAGCCACGGCCTGAGCACCGCGGTCGGCGACGAGGGCGGCTTCGCGCCGGACTTCCGCAGCAACGTCGAAGCGCTGGACACCATCCTGGAAGCCATCGGCAAGGCCGGCTACACCGCCGGCGAGGACGTGCTGCTGGGCCTGGACGTGGCCTCCAGCGAGTTCTACGAGAACGGCAAGTACAACCTGGTCGGCGAGAACAAGCGCCTGACCTCCGAGCAGTTCGTCGACTTCCTGGCCGACTGGACCGCGCAGTATCCGATCATCACCATCGAGGACGGCCTGGCCGAGAACGACTGGGCCGGCTGGAAGCTGCTGACCGACCGTATCGGCGGCAAGGTGCAGCTGGTCGGCGACGACCTGTTCGTGACCAACCCGAAGATCTTCGCCGAAGGCATCGAGTCGGGCACCGCCAATGCGATCCTGATCAAGGTCAACCAGATCGGTACCCTGACCGAGACCCTGGAAGCCATCGCGATGGCCGACAAGGCGGGCTATGCGGCGGTCGTCTCGCACCGTTCGGGTGAAACCGAGGACACCACCATCGCCGACATCGCCGTGGCCACCACCGCCACCCAGATCAAGACCGGCTCGCTGTGCCGCAGCGACCGGGTGGCCAAGTACAACCAGTTGCTGCGCATCGAGGAAGCCCTCGGCGGCGACGCACGCTATGCCGGGCGCGATGCGTTCGTCTCGCTCAAGCGCTGACGGCGATGCGTGACTGGCGCTGGCTGCTGCTGGTGCTCGCGGTACTGCTGGCGCTGCTGCAGTACCGCTTCTGGTTCGGCCCGGGAAATTCGGGTGAAGTGATGATGCTCGAAGCCCAGGTCGCCAACCAGGAACGCGACAACGAGGGGCTGCAGCAGCGCAATGCTGCGCTGGCGGCCGAGGTCAAGGACCTGAAGGACGGCGAGGCCGCCATCGAAGAACGCGCGCGCAGCGAGCTGGGCATGATCAAGCCCGGCGAAAAGTTCTACCGCGTGGTGGAAAACGCGCCGGTGGCCGCCCCGGCGGCGGTCGCACCGGCCGCTGCCGGCGATTCCCCCGCCGCGGAGGCGGTGCCATGACTACCCGGGTGTGGGCGGTGGTGCCGGCGGCGGGTCGCGGTACCCGGTTCGGTGGGCCGGTGCCCAAGCAGTACCTGCTGGCTGCCGGCGAGCCCCTGCTGGCGCATACGCTGGAGGCGCTGCTGTCGCACCCCGGCGTGGCGGGGGTGATGGTGGTCATCGCCGAGAACGATGCCGACTGGCCCGGCTGGAACGCCCTTGCCGGCAAGCCGGTGGTGACCTGCAGCGGCGGCGACACCCGTGCGGCGTCGGTGCTGGCCGGCCTGCAGGCGCTGCCCGAGAGCGTGCGCGCCGACGACTTCGTGCTGGTGCACGATGCCGCGCGGCCGAACCTCCCGCCCGGCGACCTGGCGCGCCTGCTGGAGGTGGGACGGGCCGACCCGGTCGGCGCGATCTTGGCCGCACCGGTGCGCGACACGCTCAAGCGCGCCGGCGACGATGGCGGCATCGACCGCACCGAGCCGCGCGAACGGCTGTGGCGGGCCCTGACCCCGCAGCTGTTCCGGCGCCACCAGTTGACCCGCGCGCTGCTGGATGCCGCCGCGGCCGGGGTCGCGGTGACCGACGAGGCCATGGCGATGGAGCGGCAGGGCGCGCGGCCGTTGCTGGTGGAAGGCGACGAGCGCAATTTCAAGGTCACCACGCCCGCGGACCTGGCCCGTTTCGAATTCGAGCTGTCGCGGCGTGATGGCTGAATCCCTTCCGGCGACCGCAGGCCGGGTTTCTACCTGACGTATCCAATGCCATGAATGCTTCCGTTTCCTTCCCGCCTGTCCGTATCGGCCAGGGCTATGACGTCCATGCCTTCGGCGATGGCGACCACATCATGCTGGGCGGCGTGCGCGTGGCGCATGGCCGCGGCGTGCTGGCGCACAGTGACGGCGACGTGGTCCTGCACGCGCTGTGCGACGCGATGCTCGGCGCCCTGGCGCTGGGTGACATCGGCCAGCATTTCCCGCCCAGCGACGACCGCTGGAAAGGCGCGGACAGCAGCGATTTCGTACGCCACTGCAACGGCCTGCTGCGCGAGCGCGGGTGGCGGGTGGGCAATGCCGACCTCACCGTGATCTGCGAACGGCCCAAGGTCGGCCCGCATGCGGCGGCGATGCGCGGGACGGTGGCGGAACTGCTGGACACGCCGCTGGACCGCATCAGCATCAAGGCCACCACCAGCGAGAAGCTGGGCTTCATCGGCCGCGAGGAAGGCATCGCCGCGCAGGCGGTGGTGCTGCTGGTGGCGGTCTGACGGCACTCCTGGCGGCGCCATGCGCCGTCCCCGACGAACCGAATGGCGGGAAGGCGATCCGGCCGGCCCGCGGAACAACGACATGACCGACATTGCCCCCCTGCCGCGCGCCTTCGGCGACGCCGTGCTCAGCGCGTGCATGCGCCGTGCGCCGGAAGACTTCCAGGTCGACGAACTGCCGGCGTTCGAGGCCAGCGGCGAAGGCGAGCACCTGCTGCTGGACGTCCGCAAGCGCGGGCTCACCACGGTGGCCGTGGCCGGGCAACTCGCGCGCTGGGCCGGCGTGGCCGAAATGGGCGTCAGCTACGCCGGCCAGAAAGACCGGCATGCGGTGACCACCCAGCGGTACAGCGTGCACCTGCCCAAGCGGGTCGCCCCCGAGCCGGCACTGCTGGCGTCGGACGGTGTGCAGGTGCTGGCCTCGGCCTGGCACAACCGCAAGCTGCAGCGCGGCGCGCTGGCCGGCAACCGCTTCAGGCTGGTGCTGAGCGAGGTGGAGGGCGAGCGCGCGGCGATCGACGAGCGGGTACGGGCCATCGCCCTGCGCGGGCTGCCCAATTGGTTCGGGGAGCAGCGGTTCGGCCGCGATGGCGGCAACGTGGCGGCGGCGCTGGCGATGTTCGGTGGTCGCCGGATGCGCCGCGACCAGCGCTCCATGCTGCTGTCGGCGGCGCGTTCGGCACTGTTCAACCGGGTGCTGGCCGCCCGCGTGGCCGGTGGCGTGTGGGACACGGCGCTGGACGGCGAGGTGTGGATGCTCGACGGCAGCCGCTCGGTGTTCGGCCCCGAACCGATGAGCGACGCATTGGCCGAGCGCCTGGCGCGCTTCGACATCCATCCCAGTGGTCCCCTGTGGGGCGTGGGCGACCTGCGCAGCAGCGGTGCCGCCCTGGCGCTGGAGCAGGATGCGCTTGCCGACGCGCAGGCGTCGGCGCTGCGTGCCGGGCTGGAAGAGGCGGGGCTGAAGCAGGAGCGCCGCGCGCTGCGCCTGCGGCCGGCGCTGATGCAGCATGCCTGGCTGCAGGAGGACACGCTGGAGCTGACGTTCGCATTGCCGCCAGGCTGCTATGCCACCGCGGTGCTGCATGAACTCGGCACCGTGCGCGACGCGTCCCGCGACGCCTGAATCCAGCGGTACGCGAGCCTTCCGCGGCTCCGGGCCCGGGGAAGGGGCGCAGCCGCCTCCCGCGGAATACCGGCCGGCCCCGCCGAGGACTGCCGCCGCACCCGCGGCGCGGGCGGCCGCTGCAGGGCAGGGCGCCCGTCCCCCGGTACATGGATGGTGAGATGGCAGAACAGCGCCGGAGGGACCGTGGCCGCGTCCGGCAGGACGGGCCGCGGAGGGCGGAAGGGATGCCGGCTCAGCGCCGCGCCAGCAGCACCAGCACGGCGCCGGTACCGCCCTGGGCGGGCGGTGCGGAATGGAAGGCCAGCACGTCGTTGCGCTGGCGCAGCAGCCGGTCCACCAGGTTCTTCAGCACCGGTGCGCCGCCGTCGGACTGCAGCCCCTTGCCGTGGATGATGCGCACGCAGCCATGTTCGTGCGCGCGGGCATCGAGCAGGAAGTCGCGCAGCAGGCGCTCGGCCTGGAGCACGCTGGCGCCGTGCAGGTCCAGTTCGTCCTGCACCGAATACTGCCCGCGCTTGAGGCGCTGGAACAGGCGCGCGGGCAGCGTGTCGCGCCGATGGCTGGCGACGTCGCCCGCCTCCAGTGGCGTGTCCGTCCGCAGCAGCCGCGCGAATTCGCCCAGGGCCTGGGCCTCGTCCTGTTCGGCCATGCGCGCCCGCGGCCGGGGGCGCGGCCGCGCCGGGGCGGGGGCATCGACCTTGCGCAGCGGCGTCACCGCGCCGATGGCGGCGCGGAACAGGGCGCTGTCGTCTTCGTCTTCGGGAGGCGGCATGGGCATAGCGTAACGGCTGGGCGTCGGCGTGGCGCGAGGGGAAGGCCGGGGGCGCATTCCGGTATCATGCCGGATCGGGCCCTGGCGGCCGGCGCGCGCGCCGGTGGCGACAGGGCGGTGGATGGCGAGGCAGCGCGAGCGCCATCATGGATTCAGCGATTCAGGTCATCAATGCGCGTACTTGTAAGCAACGACGACGGCGTGGACGCCCCCGGCATCAAGATGCTCGCCGAGCAGCTGCGTGGTGCCGGTCACGAGGTCACGGTGGTGGCGCCGGACCGCGACCGTTCCGGCGCCAGCAACTCCCTCACCCTGGACCGTCCGGTGCGCATGCGCCGGATCGACCATTACACCTGCGCGGTGGCCGGCACGCCCACCGACTGCGTGCACCTGGCGTTGACCGGCATGCTGGAGCACGAGCCGGACATCGTGGTGTCGGGCATCAACAATGCGGCCAACCTGGGCGACGACGTGATCTATTCGGGGACGGTCTCGGCGGCGATGGAGGGCCGTTTCCTCGGCCTGCCGTCGGTGGCGGTGTCACTGGTGACCCGCCGCCACGAGGCGATGCATTTCCTCAGCGCCGCGCGCGCGGCCATCGAGATCGTCGCCCGGCTGAAGGCCGACCCGCTGCCGGCGGACACCATCCTCAACGTCAACGTGCCGGACCTGCCGTGGGAGGAGATCCGCGGCTTCGAGGTGACCCGGCTGGGCAACCGGCACCGTGCCGAGGGCTGCATCCCGGCCACCGACCCGCGCGGCAACACGGTCTACTGGATCGGCCCGGCCGGCTCCGAGCAGGATGCCGGGCCGGGGACCGACTTCCATGCGGTGCGCACCGGGCATATCTCGATCACCCCGATCCAGGTCGACCTGACCCGCTACGAGGCGCTGGAGAAGGTCGCCAGCTGGGTCGGCGGGCTGTCGGCCACGCTGGAGCGCCCGGCATGACGCCACGCCTGCGCCTTTCGCCGGAGGCGGTGGGTACCGGGATGACATCGCAGCGGGTGCGCGACCGCCTGGTCGAGCGCCTGCGCGAGGCCGGCATCGGCGACGAGCGCGTGCTCAACGCGGTGCGGGTCGTGCCCCGGCACCTGTTCATCGACGAAGCGCTGGCCTCGCGTGCCTACGAGGACACGGCGCTGCCGATCGGCCATGGCCAGACCATCTCCCAGCCGTGGGTGGTGGCGCGCATGACCGAAGCGGTGCTGCAGGTGGGCCCGAAGACGGTGCTGGAAGTGGGCACCGGCTCGGGGTACCAGGCGGCGATCCTGGCCGCGCTGGGCCTGGAGGTCTTCACGGTCGAGCGCATCGGCGACCTGTTGCGGCTGGCGCGCAAGCGCCTGCGCCAGCTGGGCATGAACGTGCGCAGCCGGCATGACGACGGGCGCATCGGCTGGGCCGAGCATGGCCCCTACGACGGCATCGTGGTCACCGCCGCCGCCCCGGCGCTGGTGGACGCATTGATCGAGCAGCTGGCGGTCGGCGGGCGGCTGGTCGCGCCGGTCGGTGGCCCGGGCGGCCAGGCGCTGCTGCAGCTGACGCGCGGCGCCGACGGCGGCATCGTGCAGGAGGAACTGGCGCCGGTCAGCTTCGTGCCGCTGTTGTCGGGCCTGCTGGATTGAGCGCACCGCACTGACCACGGGAACCCCGCGACGATGAAGATCTTCGGTCCGCTCTACGATCGCGCCCTGTACTGGGCCGGGCACGCGCGTGCGCCCACCTACCTGAGCGTGCTCAGTTTCATCGAGGCGATCATTTTCCCGATCATGCCCGAGGTGATGCTGATGCCGATGTGCGTGGCGCAGCCGCGCAGGGGCTGGTATTTCGCCACCCTCAGCCTTGCCGCCTCGATGGCCGGGGCGCTGGTGGGCTACGCGCTGGGGCACTATGCGTTCGAGGCGATCAAGCCGCTGCTCGCGGCGCTGGGCATGCTGCCGGCGATCGAGTCGGGCATCGCCACGCTGCAGGCGAAGATGGTGCAGTCCCCCTGGGCGGTGTTCACCTTCCTGGTGCTGGGCGGCTTCATGCCGATCCCGATGAAGGTCTTCACGTGGGCTTCGGGTATCGTCGGCGTGCCGCTGCCGCAGTATGTATTGAGCATGCTTGTCGGGCGCGGCAAGCGTGTCTATGTGTTGGCCGCGGTGATCCGCTTCGGTGGGGCTCGCGCCGCCGAGGCGCTGCGGCGCTGGATCGAACCGCTGGGCTGGATCGCGACCGCGCTGGTCCTCGGCCTGGTGGGCTGGCTGGTATGGAGGACGAAATTCGCATGAGTGCACAGGTGAGGTTCAAGAGTGCGTCCCGGAGCTCCGGCGGCGCGGCGGCGCTGCTGCTGGCGGCCCTGCTGGCCGGCTGCGGCACCGCCACGGTGGTCAAGCCGTCCGGCAGCGGTGCGTCCGGCGGCGGCACGACCCCGCGGACATCGGTTCCCAAGCCGGGCCAGACCGCGGTGGTGCGCCGTGGCGACACGTTGTACGCGCTGGCGCGCATCCACAACATCACCCCGGGTGACCTGGCGGCCTGGAACGGGCTGTCCAACCCGAACGCGATCTATCCCGGGCAGACGCTGCGGCTGTACCCGGGCGGCGCGACCGCCGCCACGCGGCCGGCCACCGGCGGCTCCACCGCCACGCGTCCGGCGACCCCGCCGGCGGCGGCCACTCCGCCTCCGGTCAACAGCGGCATCGGCTGGCGCTGGCCGGCCGACGGCAGCCTGGTCGGGCGCTTCGTCGCCGGCGAAACCACCAAGCAGGGGATCGACATCGCCGGCAACAGCGGCCAGGCGGTGCGCGCGGCAGGGCCGGGGGTGGTCGTGTACTCCGGTGCCGGCCTGGTCGGCTATGGCGAGCTGATCATCATCAAGCACAACGACCAGTGGCTGTCGGCCTATGGCCACAACCGCAAACGCCTGGTCAATGAAGGGCAGAGCGTGAAGACCGGTGACCAGATCGCGGAAATGGGCCGCACCGGTACGTCGCGCGACATGTTGCACTTCGAGATCCGCTACAACGGCAAGCCGGTGGACCCGCTGCAGTACCTGCCTGCGAGGTAGGTAGGCGCGGTCACGCATCGGGGTGCCGGTGCGCCGTGGAGACGCCGCCATGGGGCGTCCTGATCCAGGGCGATGCAATGATCGCCCGGGTACGGACCGGTGCCCGCTACCGGGTGCCGGGCGGGCGTCCTGGCGGGGTGCGTGCCCTCCGCGCTTTTTGCCGTCATGCGGTGGGCAGGGCCTGCCGCCGGCTGTCGACGTGCGCGGGTGGGCGGCGGTTGCCGGCAACCCGCCGCGGCCGGGGCGGCTCCCGGGGCCGATGGCGCCGGACGCCTGCACATGGGGCGGTCTTCACCGGTCCGGGCGGCCGTCCGCGGAGAGCGGAATGAATACGTGCTGCCGGTAGGCCGCCAAGGTGCGGGGTGGCCATGGGAGCGGGTGTAAGGTGCGGCGGACCCGCGCGGACCCGCCTGGCCGGATGTGCGGCCTCCGGGACGCGGGAGGGCGCCGCCGCGAACGGCCTCAGTGGCCGCCCGCGTCCACGATGAAGGCCGCGACCACGCGGCGGCTCTCGCTGGCCAGCACATTGAAGGTGCGGGCGGCCGACGCGTTGTTCATCACTTCGATGCCGATGCCGCGGGTCAGGCAGGCGGCCATGATCTCCGCCGGGGGAAACACCTGGTGCTCGCCGGTGCCCAGGAGGAAGACCGCCGGCTCCTGTTCCAGCACCCGTGCAAGGTCGCCGGCCGTGAGCTGCGCGGCGGCGGTCACGCTCCAGTCGTCCAGCAGCAGGTCCGGGGAGAGGATGAAGCTGCGGGTCAGCGTGTGCTCGTTGACCCGGGCATGCCGTCCGTCGGCCGAACGCAGGGTGTAGGCGTAGTCGGGCAGTTCGCGGCTCAGTTGCATCGTTTCTCCTCCGGGCGCTCAGGCGCGGGGCAGCACGATCTGGCGCTTTTCCTTGGCGGGGCGGTACAGCACGGCCACGTGGCCGATGCGCTGGACCAGCGCGCTGCCGCTGGCGCCGACCAGTTCGCCGACCATGGCCTCGCGGGCCTCGCGGTCCTCAGCGGCGACCTTCACCTTGATCAGCTCGTGGCGATCAAGCACCTCGTCCAGTTCCGCCAACAGGGCGGGGGTGACTCCCTTGCCTCCGATCTGCAGCAGCGCTTTCAGATCGTGCGCCATGCCGCGCAGGAATCGGTTCTGGGCGGGGGTGAGGACGATAGACATGCAGGGTTTACGGGTAGCCTAGGGGGTTCAGGGTATCATGCCCACCCCGCCCAGACCCCATTCCGATGTCCCGCAGCAAGAGCAGCCAGCGCTGGTTGAAAGAGCACTTTTCCGATCCGTTCGTGAAGAAAGCGCAGTCGGAAGGCATGCGTTCGCGCGCGGCCTACAAGCTGGAAGAACTGCTCGCGCGCGACCGCCTGCTCAAGCCCAACATGGTGGTCGTCGACCTGGGCGCGGCGCCCGGGGGGTGGTCGCAGCAGGTGCGGAGACAGCTGGGCGACAGCGGCCGGGTGCTGGCGCTGGACATCCTGGAGATGCCGCCACTGGCCGGCGTCGAGTTCCTTCACGGCGACTTCAGGGAAGAAGCCGTCCTATCCCGGTTCGAGGCCATGCTCGGGGATCGCCCGGTGGACCTTGTCCTGTCGGATATGGCCCCCAATAAGAGTGGCATGGACGCGGTGGACCAGCCGCGGATGATGCACCTGGCGGAGCTGGCGATGGAGTTCGCCGACACCCACCTCAAGCCCGGTGGGGCGTTCCTGATCAAGCTGTTCCAGGGCGTCGGCTTTGACGACTACGTGCGGGACATGCGCCGCCGGTACGACAAGGTCGTGATCCGCAAGCCTGAAGCCTCGCGCAAGCGCTCGCCCGAGGTCTATGCCCTGGGCCAGGGCAAGCGCAGCCAGATCAAGTAAGCTCGACCCCTACGAAATCGCAGCAGAAATCAGAGGAACACCGGAGCCGATGAGGATGAACGACCTGACCAAGAACCTCCTGCTATGGGTGGTTGTCGCCGTCGTGCTGATGGTGGTGTTCCAGAGCTTCGCGCCGCGTGGCGGGGCACCGGCCGCGGGCGACGCCAGCAACTACACCCAGTTCCTGCAGGATGTGGACGCCGGGCGGATCAAGTCGGTGGAGTACACCGACAAGACCACGCTCACCACCAACCACCTGCGGTTCCGGCGTGCGGACGGCTCCGATGGCGCCCTGTATGCGCCGGCCGACCCGCAGCTGCTCAACCAGCTGTACTCCAAGAACGTGGAAGTGGTGCGCCAGGAACCGGCCGGGCCGAGCTTCTGGGGCGTGATCCTGCAGTTCCTGCCGGTGCTGCTGCTGATCGGCTTCTGGATCTTCATGATGCGGCAGATGCAGAGCGGCGGCGGCGGGGCCAAGGGCGCGATGTCCTTCGGCAAGTCGCGTGCCAAGCTGCAGGGCGAGGACCAGATCAAGGTCACGTTCGCCGACGTCGCCGGCTGCGACGAGGCCAAGGAAGAAGTCGGCGAGCTGGTGGAGTTCCTGCGCGATCCGTCGCGGTTCACCAAGCTGGGCGGCAAGATCCCGCGCGGCGTGCTGATGGTCGGCCCGCCGGGCACCGGCAAGACCCTGCTGGCGCGCGCGATCGCCGGCGAGGCGAAGGTGCCGTTCTTCAGCATTTCCGGTTCCGACTTCGTGGAGATGTTCGTCGGCGTCGGCGCCAGCCGCGTGCGCGACATGTTCGAACAGGCCAAGAAGCACGCCCCCTGCATCATCTTCATCGACGAGATCGATGCCGTCGGCCGCCACCGCGGCTCGGGCATGGGTGGCGGCCACGACGAGCGCGAGCAGACCCTGAACCAGATGCTGGTGGAGATGGACGGCTTCGAGGGGGGCGAGGGCGTGATCGTGATCGCGGCCACCAACCGTCCCGACGTGCTCGACAAGGCGCTGCTGCGCCCGGGCCGCTTCGACCGCCAGGTCATGGTCGGCCTGCCCGATATCAAGGGCCGCGAGCAGATCCTGCGCGTGCACCTGCGCAAGGTGCCGGCCGCCGACGACGTGCGCCCGGAAGTGCTGGCGCGCGGTACGCCGGGCTTCTCCGGCGCCGACCTGGCCAACCTGGTCAACGAAGGCGCCCTGTTCGCCGCACGCCGCGGCAAGCAGGAAGTGGGCATGCAGGATTTCGAGGACGCCAAGGACAAGATCTACATGGGTCCGGAGCGCCGCAGCATGGTCATGCGCGAGGAGGAGCGCCGCAACACCGCCTACCACGAGTCCGGGCATGCGGTGGTCGCGATGTCGCTGCCCAAGGCCGACCCGGTGCACAAGGTCACGATCATGCCGCGCGGCTGGGCGCTGGGCCTGACCTGGCAGCTGCCCGAGCACGACCACATCAGCAAGTACAAGGACCGGATGCTGGAAGAACTGGCGATCCTGTTCGGTGGCCGGATCGCCGAGGAGATCTTCGTCGGCGAGATGTCCACGGGCGCATCCAACGACTTCGAGCGCGCGACCAAGCTGGCCCGCGGCATGGTCACCAAGTACGGCATGTCCGACGTGATGGGCACCATGGTCTATGCCGACGAGGAAGCCGGCTACGGCATGCACAGCAAGACCATTTCCGAGGCCACCCAGCAGAAGGTGGATGCGGAGATCCGCCGCATCCTGGACGAGCAGTACGCGGTCGCCTACAAGATCCTGGACCAGAAGCGCGACGTGGTCGAGGCGATGACCGCCGCGCTGCTGGAATGGGAGACCATCGACGCCGACCAGGTGAAGGACATCATGGAAGGCCGCCAGCCGTCGCCACCGGCCGGCTGGGTCGACAAGGGCAAGGGCGGTCCGTCGGACAGCGACCCGGGCGGCGACGCGCGCCCGGTGGCACCGATCAGCGATCCGGCCGGCCAGCACTGACCGGGCCGCGGACGCCGCAGACGCAACGGGCCGGGTTTTCCGGCCCGTACCGTTTCCACTCCTCCATGTTTCCCGCGCAGGGACCGTTCCGACCATGACCGAGCAGACGCCTCCCCCCAGCACCTCCACCCACCTGCCCGAGATGGTGATCGCCACCGTCGCCGGCGTGGCCTTCGGGATGAAGACCGGGCAGTACCTGGCCGGCATCTTCATCGGCATCGTGCTCGGCGTGCTGCTCAGCGCGCTGGGCAGCCGGATCCGGGCGCGGAGCCGGCGCTGATGTTCGACACTGCGCCGGTACTGGAGTGCGGCGGACGGCGGCTGCGGCTGGACCGGCCGCGGGTGATGGGCATCGTCAACGTCACCCCGGACTCGTTTTCCGATGGCGGCCTGCACCGCGACCCCGCGGCGGCCGTCGCCCACGCCCTGGCACTGGCGGCGCAGGGGGCGGACCTGCTCGATGTCGGCGGCGAATCCACCCGGCCCGGTGCCGCGCCGGTGCCGGTGCAGGAGGAGATCGACCGGGTGGTGCCGGTGATCGAAGCGCTGGTGGCCCGGCTGGAAATCCCGATCAGCGTCGATACCTGCAAGCCCGAGGTGATGCGCGCGGCGCTGGCCGCCGGGGCCGGCATGGTCAACGACGTGCAGGCCCTGCGCCAGCCGGGCGCGCTGGACGTGGTTGCCGATTCCGGGGCCGCGGTGGTGCTGATGCATGCGCTGGGCGGTCCGCACGACGCCGGCGTGGACTGGGACAGCGACGATGTCGCCGGTGACGTGCAACGCTTTCTCGCCGAGCGTCTCTTCGCCGCGGAGATGGCCGGCATCGCCCGCAACCGGCTGGTGGCCGATCCGGGGTATGGCTTCAACAAGAACAGTGCACAGAATTTCGCCCTGCTGGCGGCGCAGCCGCGGCTGCAGGCGCTGGGGGTGCCGCTGCTGGCCGGGCTGTCGCGCAAGCGCTGCATCGGCGAAGCCACCGGGCGTGACGTGGCCAGTGAACGGATGGCCGGCTCGGTGGCCGCCCACCTGCTGGCGGTGCAGCGCGGTGCGGCGATCGTGCGCGTGCACGATGTCGCCGCGACCGTGGATGCGCTCAAGGTGCTGGCCGCCCTGGACGCGGTGCCGGCGCCGCGCGCGGCCGCACCGGCGGCACCGCGCTGGCCGGACGAGGACTGAGCCCATGGCGCGGATGTTCCGGGCCGGCGGCTTCCGGCGGGCGTGTGCCGTGGGCGTGGCCTGATGCCGGCCGATACGCGGCCGCCGGCCCTGGCGTTGATGGGCCCGACGGCGTCGGGCAAGACCGCGGCGGCCATCGCGCTGGCGCTGCGGTACGGCGGCGAGATCGTCAGCGTCGATTCGGCACTGGTCTACCGCGGGCTGGAGATCGGTGCCGCCAAGCCCGACGCTGCCGAGCGCGCCGGCGTCCGCCATCACCTGCTGGACCTGCGCGACCCGTGGCAGCGCTATTCGGCTGCCGAATTCGCCGCCGATGCCGCGGCGGCCGTGCGCGGCATCCTCGCACGCGGCCGGCTGCCGATCCTGGCGGGCGGCACCGGCCTGTATTTCCGTGCCCTGCTGCAGGGCCTGTCGCCGATGCCGGAGGCCGATCCGGCGACCCGCGCGGAGATCGCCGCCGAGGCCGCGGCGGTGGGGTGGGCGGCGCTGCATGCGCAGCTGGCGCAGGTCGATCCGGCGGCGGCGCGGCGCATCCATGCCACCGATCCACAGCGCATCCAGCGGGCGCTGGAGGTCTACCGCCTCAGCGGCCGGCCGATCAGCGCGTGGCAGGCCGAGCCCGGCGTGGCGCGGCTGCCGCTGCGGGTGCTCAAGCTGGTGCTGGCCCCGGACGACCGCGCGCAGCTGCACGCACGCATCGCCCTGCGCTTCGAACGGATGCTCGAACAGGGCTTCCTCGACGAAGTGCGGCGGCTGCGCAGCCACCCGGCGATGGCCACGGTGGGCGCGCCGCTGGACCTGCCGGCGATCCGCGCGGTCGGCTACCGGCAGGCCTGGCAGTTCCTGGAGGGGCAGGGCGATGCCGCGGATTTCCGCGACCGGGCGATCTTCGCCACCCGCCAGCTGGCCAAGCGCCAGCTGACCTGGCTGCGCGGCGAACAGGACGCGCGCTGGTTCGATCCGGTGCGCGATCCGGCGCGCCTGCGCGACGCGGTTTCGCTGCATCTGGGGCGATGAAGCGGGCCCGGCCGGTGTACCATCGCTGTTCCGGGCGGGCAGGGGAAGCCGCGGATGCCCGGGCCCATAAGAACAATAACGAGGAGTTGACGATGTCCAAGGGGCAATCCTTGCAGGATCCGTTTCTGAACGCACTGCGCCGCGAGCGCGTGCCGGTCTCGGTCTACCTGGTCAACGGCATCAAGCTGCAGGGCACGATCGAGTCGTTCGACCAGTTCGTGGTGCTGCTGCGCAATACCGTCAGCCAGATGGTCTACAAGCACGCGATCTCCACCGTGGTGCCGGCGCGCAACGTGCGGGTCGGGCCGGGCGGCGGCTACGTGCAATCGTCCGAGAACAGTCAGGCAGGCGATGACGACAACGAGTAAGCAGGACGTGGCGCATGTTTGACCGCTCGAAAAAGGGCGAGCATGCGCTGTTGGTCCAGACGCACGCGGGGCGCCTGGAAGAGGATGTGCTGGAGGAGTTCACCGACCTGGCGCGCTCGGCCGGCGCCAGCATCGCGGCCACCGCCACCGCGCGCATCGACCGCCCGAACCCCTCCACCCTGATCGGCAGCGGCAAGCTGGACGAGGTCAAGGCCATGGCCGAGGCCTCCGGCGCCGATCTGGTGCTGGTCAACCATGCGCTGACGCCGATCCAGGAACGCAACCTGGAACGCTACCTGGAGCGGCGCGTGATCGACCGCACCGGGCTGATCCTGGACATCTTCGCCCAGCGTGCGCGCAGCCACGAAGGCAAGCTGCAGGTCGAGCTGGCGCAGCTGCGCCACCTGGCCACCCGGCTGGTGCGTGGCTGGACCCACCTGGAGCGCCAGCGCGGCGGCTCCATCGGGTTGCGCGGTCCGGGCGAGACCCAGCTGGAAACCGACCGGCGGCTGCTGCAGAAGCGGGTGGAGCAGTTGCAGAAGCGGCTGGAGAAGGTGGAGGTGCAGCGCACCCAGATGCGCCGCGCGCGGGTGCGCAGCGAACTGCCGCGGGTGGCGCTGGTGGGCTATACCAATGCCGGCAAGTCGACGCTGTTCAATGCGCTCACCGGCGCCGGTGCCTATGCCGCCGACCAGCTGTTCGCGACCCTGGATCCGACCGTGCGGCGCATCGCGCTGCCGGGCGGCAATGCGATGCTGGCCGATACCGTCGGTTTCGTGCGCGACCTGCCGCACGAACTGGTCGCGGCTTTCCGCTCCACCCTGAGCGAAGCGCGCGAAGCCGATCTGCTGCTGCACCTGGTCGATGCCGCCGATCCGCTGCGCGAGGAGCGGATCGCCCAGGTGGATGCGGTGCTGCACGAGGTGGGGGCGGGCGACCTGCCGCAGCTGCTGGTGTTCAACAAGATCGACCGCATCGAGGGCGCCGATATCCGCCACGATGCACAGGACGGCATTCCCGACGACGCGCGCCGTGAGCGGGTCTGGATCTCCGCCCGCGACGGCCGCGGCCTGGAGCTGCTGCAGGCGGTGCTCGGCAAGCGCCTGGGCCTGCAACATGTCATCGGGCGCGTGCGCCTGCCGCCGGAGGCCGGCCGCCTGCGCTCGCGTCTGCACCAGCTGGAAGTGGTCCGCGGCGAGCAGTCCGACGAAGACGGCTGGCTGATCGAGGTGGATATTCCCATCGCCGAGGCGGAACGCTTGGCGGCCGGTGCCGATGGCGGAGTGATCCGCGCATTGCTGCCGGAACGGACGCCGGAGTGGTGATTTCCCGCTGACGCCGATGGCGTGCGACGCAGGGCCCCATGAAGGGGGCGGTGGAGGCGTCGCGGCCGTGGTGATGGAGGCGGAGGACGGCTCCCTGGGGTCCCGGCCCAGGCACGGGGCCGCCGGAGCCGCCCGCAGGCGCGCGGGCCGCGGCCGGGCCGGATGCTGGCCTGCCTGTCTTGCCCGACCCGTTGCCGGATGCGCTCGACCCCGGCTTCCCGAATGCGGGGCACCCCCGCGGTGGGCGGCGACCGGGGCCGTTGCGCAGGGAGTGCCCGTGTCCAGTGCAGGCGCGGGAGCGGTGTGCCGGCGAGCGGTGCCTTGACGGCCCGGGGCCGTTAGAATCGCGGGCCGGGCGCCAGCCCATCGATGCGGCGACGCAGTGATGACGGGCGGCGCCTCAAGCTGGGAGGCCATGGTCATCGCCGCGTGTGTTGGAAGTCCGGATATCGTCATGAATGCCCTCCGCCCGCAGAACGCGCATCCGCCCGTTTCCCCTGTCCGGCGTTCCTCGATTCCGGGGCCGGTCCCGGGGTTGCCGGCACTCCCTGGATCCGCGGAGACCGGGAACGGAAACCTCGCGTGGCCGGGCCGACGGGGAACGCCATGACGGCCGCGGGCGGTGCCTCGCCTGTCCGCGGCGGCCTGCGCCTGGCCGGCGCGGGCCACCTGCTTCTCAGTACCGGCGTCTTCGTCATCGCCCTCTTCGGAGTGGGAGCGCTCTGGTTCCAGGCAGCCCCGCTGCTGCGTTGGCCGTTGCTGGCACTGTGGTGCGCGGCGAGCGTGGCCGGCATGCGTGCGCCATGGTCGCGCCGCGCGCGCGGCCTGGCCTGGGGGCCGTGGGTGATCGCCGTGCTGGCGTTGGCGGCCTGGTGGTCGACGCTGCGGCCTTCGCATGACCGCCTCTGGGCCGACGACGTCGCCCGGCTCCTGCAGGTGGAGAGCGATGGCCGCCACGTCGTGCTGCACAACGTGCGCAATTTCGACTGGCGCAGCGAGACCGACTACACCGCGCGCTGGGAGACCCGGGAGTACGACCTGGAGACGCTTGCCAGCGCCGACCTGATCCTCTCCTACTGGATGGGGCCGCACATCGCCCATACCCTGGTGTCGTTCGGTTTCGACGATGGCCGCCAGCTGGTGTTTTCGCTGGAGATCCGCAAGGAACGCCACGAGTCGTTCTCGGCGGTCGGCGGCTTTTTCAGGCAGTACGAAACCGTGCTGGTCGCCGCCGACGAGAACGACATCGTGCGCACCCGCACCAACGCCCGCGGCGAGGATGTCTACCTGTACCGGCTCGGTATCGGCCGGCCCGCGCTGCGGGCGATGTTCCTGGGCTACCTCGACGAAGCGGAGGCGCTGCGCGGGACGCCGCAGTTCTACAACACCCTGACCAGCAACTGCACGACCATCGTTTTCGATCTCGCGCGCACCATCGCGCCGGCGCTGCCGCTGGATTACCGGCTGCTGCTGTCCGGGCACCTGGCTGAGTACGCCGGGGAAGTGGGGGGGCTGGCGCCGGGCTACTCCTATGCCGAGCTGCAGCGCGCCGGCCGGATCACCGACCGTGCCCGGGCCTTCGAGGGCAGCGCGGACGGCTTCCCGCGGGCGATCCGCACCGGGGTGCCAGGCATCGACGGGGAGCGGACGCGATGACCGCCTGGCAACGCCTGCTGGCCGCGGCCACGCTTGCCCTGTCCCTGGGCGGCTGTGCGGTCCTGAGCCAGTTCGCGCCGGCGGTCGAGCTGGAATCGATGACGCCGGGCGAATACATCGCCCAGCAGCGTGGCGACCTGCTCACCACCGGCCGGCTCAGCGCCCTGACGCAGCAGACCATCCGCGTGGCCGGGCTGGAAACCGAGGGCTGCGCCGCGTCGCGGCTGGACTGCATCCGTGCAATGGAGGCCGCCACCGGCCTGGCCGACGAGCGCAGGCTGTCGGCCTTGTCCGAGCTGTGGCTGCAGCAGGCGATGCTGTCGGGCGAGGCCGCGACCGACGACGACGCGCGCCTGCAGGCCTGGATGGAGGCGGCCCGGCATGCCTATGCCTACCTGTTCTTCAGCGGACGGCCGCCGGAGCAGCGCGTGTTCGAGGACCGCCAGACCCAGGTCCGCGACTGGTACAACCAGGCCGTGCAGGAAGCGACCACGCTGCTGTTCGAGGGCGACCGCCCATGGGTGCCGGAGACATCGCCGGCGGAGACGGCGCCGCTCGGGCGCCTCCAGCGCGCGGGCTGGGTCTTCCGCATCGACCTGTCGAGCGTGCGCCTGCCGGAGGGCGTCACCGTGCCCGAGGAGCTGCTTTCGGCATCCTCGCTGTCGTTCAAGGGGCTGCACAACACCTGGCGGCGCAACGGCTTCGGAGCGGAGCTGGTGGCGGTGATGGGCGAGGACCCTGTCACCTCGGCAGCGCCCGCGGCGCCGGCCGGAGACGGCAAGCAGGCCAGGCACCGGCGCCCCGCCTGGAGCGAGATGCCGTCGCCCGGGATGACCGTGCTGTTCCACTTCCGCGGCCACGACCTGGCGGAGCTGCTCGCCCAGCAGGACGTCCGGGTCAGCGTGCATGACCCCTATGTACAGGACAGCATCGAGCTGCACGGCTACCGGGTGCCGCTGGCCGCCAACTTCACGGCCGGGTACGGGCTGTGGCTGGCGCGCTCGGGGTTCAACCGGCAATCGCTGCGCACCCTGTTCGGCCGTGGCCGGAGCATCGACCGCCCGCACCTGTACATGATGCAGCCGTACGATCCCGAGCGCCGGATCATCCTGATGCTGCACGGGCTGGCCAGCAGCCCGGAAGCCTGGGTCAACGTCGCCAACGAGATCCAGGGCGATGACGAACTGCGGCGCAATTTCCAGATCTGGCAGGTCTACTACCCGACCAACATGCCGGTCGTCGTCAACCATTTCGCGATCCGCCGGCTGGTCGCGCGCACGCTGGCGAACTTCGATCCCGACGGCCGCGCGCCGGCCTCCCGCGACATGGTGCTGGTCGGGCACAGCATGGGCGGCGTCATCGGCCGCCTGATGGTGTCATCGGCGGACGAACAGCTGTGGACATGGGCCGACGAGGCCTATCCGGCCGAGATGCGGCGACTGGAAAGATTCCGGCCGCGGCTGGATCCGGTGCTGCGGTTCGAGCCGATGCCGCAGATCGAACGCGCGGTGTTCATCGCCACGCCGCACCGCGGGACGGCGGTGGCCGGCAACCGGCTCGGACGCTGGATTTCGCGGCTGGTGCGGCTGCCGCTGACCCTGCTGGAGAACTTCGCGGAGATCCTGCAGGTCATGCCCGAAGCATTGGCCGAACAGGACACGACAACCTCCAGGCCGCTGCCCAACAGCATCGACAACCTCGATGCCAACGATCCGTTCGTCCGCGTGGCCGCCGATCTGCCGATGTCGCCCGCAGTGCGCTACCACTCGATCATCGCGCAGCTGGACGCCTCGCAGCCGCTGGACCGCTCCGATGACGGCCTGGTGCCGTACCGCAGCGCGCACCTGGCCGGCGCGGTGTCGGAGAAGGTGATCGTCTCGGGCCACAGCGTGCAGGAAACCGCGCCGGCGATCCTCGAACTGCGGCGGATTCTCCACCAGGACCTGGAGGCGATGGGCGGACGCGCGCCGCAAGGGGCCGACTGAGTCCGGCTGCCGCAGGCCGTGCGGCACGGGCATGGGCGGTCCGGACCGGCGGACGCGTCGCCACGCGCTGCGATGCCGCCGCGCCGGAACCCGCGTTACGTCAAGCGCGCGAGCAGCTGCCCGAGCCGCACCGGGCTTTCGGCCTTCAGTGCCGGATCGAATGCCGCCACCCCCGGCGGCAGCAGCACGATCACGGTGGAGCCGTAGTTGAAACGCGCCGCGCCGCAGCGTCGGCAGGGCGCCGTGGTGGCGGGCGCGTCGCCACGCGCCGCGATGCCGCCGCGCCGGAGCCGGCGTTACGTCAAGCGCGCGAGCAGTTGCCCGAGCCGCACGGGGCTTTCGGCCTTCAGTGCCGGATCGAATGCCGCCACCCCCGGCGGCAGCAGCACGATCACGGTGGAGCCGTAGTTGAAGCGCGCCATCTCCGCGAACCGCTCCAGCGTGATCCCCTTGCCGCGCCAGTCCTTGCGGGTGATGCGGTCGCCATAGGCGGGAATTTCCTCGCCGCTCCAGACGGTTTCCACGCCGCTGACCAGCAGTGCGCCGACCATCACCTGCACCATCGGGCCGAAGTCGGTGTCGAAGTGGCAGACCAGGCGCTCGTTGCGGGCGAACAGCCGCGGTACGTTGGCCACCGCGTCGGGGCCGACGCTGAACAGCCGTCCGGGCACGTGCACGGTCTCGCGCAGGGTGCCGGTCCAGGCCATGTGCACGCGGTGGTAGTCGCGCGGGGAGAGGTAGACCGTGGCGAACAGCCCGTTGGCGAATGCGGCGGCATCGGCGGCGTCGCCAAGCAGCTCGGCGGCGGTGAACGACTGCCCCTTGGCCTGGAAGATGCGGCCGTCCTCGATCGGTCCGAGCTGGCTGATGCGGCCGTCGGCGGGCATCAGCAGGCTGCGCGGATCGGCATCGGCACGACGGGCCCCGGGTTTCAGTGCGCGGGTGAAGAAGGCGTTGAAGCTGGGGTAGCTGCGCGGATCCGGGTCGGCCGCTTCGGCCAGGTCGACGTCGAAACGGCGGGTCACCGTGTCGATCAGCCAGCGCGAGATCCGCGGGTTGCGGGAATACGCCAGCGACCGCGCCATCGACGACAGCAGGCGGTGCGGCAGTACATGGGTGAGGGCGGTGAGCAGGCTCATGGGGCGGACGTGCCGGTCAGCTTTTCCAGGTCGAGGGCGATCTGGCGGGGGTCGAAGGGGGGACGCATCAGGCCGGCCAGGCGGACGTCGGGATCGAGCACGGCGATGCTGGCCGAGTGGTCCATGCTGTAGTCGTCCGGATTCTTGTCGAAGTTCCGGCCGGGCGCCTTCTGGAACACCAGCCCCAGCGCGGTGGCGAAGCGTTCCAGCGACGGCACGTCGGCGGTGGCCGCCAGCGTGTCCTTGTGGAAGGCATGGGCGTATTCGCCCAGCCGCACGGGGGTGTCGCGCTCCGGGTCCACGGACACGAACACCACGCGCGGGCGCAGGCTCTCGGGGATCTTTTCCCACTGCTTCTGGGCCAGGGCGAGGTCCGCCAGGGTGGTCGGGCAGACATCCGGGCAGGAGGTGAAGCCGAGGAACACCAGGGTCCAGTGGCCGCGCAGTTCGCCGGGAATCAGGCGGGTGCCGTCGGACTGGCTGAGGCTGAAGTCGGGCAGCGGGCGCGGGGTGGGGTAGCGCAGGATCGACCCGGTCGGGTGGGCATCGTCGCGGCCGGGCCCGAAGACCTTCTGCGCCAGCAACAGGCCCAGCCCGGCCGCCAGGGCGATGGCCAGGATGATGCCGGTGGTGCGGTTGAACATGGACCGTGTCTCCGTGCGGATGAGGGCGGTTCCGGGCCCTGCGGGTGCGGCGGCCTGTGGCCGGCGGGCGCCGGTTGTACTTGTGGCGGTGTCCTGCGTCGCGGCCGGCATCGGCGCGGCCGCCGCAGTTTCGGCTGCAACCGGGCAGTCAATATACCGGGTGCGCGCCTATAATCGCAGACCACCAATGCCCCTCGTATTGCCATGACAGCCCAGGCGGCCGCCGAACTCCACACGATCATCGACCTGATCCGCTACGGCGCGAGCCGTTTCAATGCCGCGGGCCTGACCTTCGGCCACAGTTACGACAACGCGCTGGACGAAGCCACCAGCCTGGTGCTGCATGCCCTGCACCTGCCGCCCGACCTGGGCCCGGCCTATGGCCAGGCGCGGGTGCTGGCGGACGAGAAGCAGCAGATCCTGGCGCTGTTCCAGCGGCGCATCGACGAGCGGGTGCCGGCGGCCTACCTGAACGGCGAAGCGTGGTTCGCGGGCCTGAACTTCAAGAGCGACGCGCGCGCCCTGGTGCCGCGTTCGCCGATCGCCGAACTGATCCTGGAAGGATTCGAGCCGTGGCTGGCCGGGCGCGAGGTCAGCCGCGCGCTGGACCTGTGCACCGGGTCGGGCTGCATCGCCATCGCGATGGGCCACTACTACCCGAACTGGCAGGTCGACGGCAGCGACATCAACGACGCGGCGCTGTCGCTGGCGGCCGAGAACAAGCAGCGCCTGCTCGCGCACAACGTCGAGCTGCTCAGGAGCGACCTGTTCGACGGCCTGCAGGGGCGGGTCTACGACCTGATCGTGACCAATCCGCCGTACGTCACCAACGCGGAGACCGACGCGCTGCCGCGCGAGTACGCGCACGAGCCGGAGCTGGCCCTGCGCGCCGGCGACGACGGCCTGGACCTGGTGCTGAAGATCCTGCGCGACGCGCCGGACCACCTGAGCGAGGCCGGGCTGCTGATCTGCGAGGTGGGCGATTCGGAGCAGCATGTCGTCCGCCTGCTGCCGGAGCTGGACCTGGCGTGGATCGAGTTCAAGGTCGGGCAGATGGGCATCTTCGCGGTGGAAGCGGCCGAGCTGCGCGCCCACCATGCCCGCATCGCCGGACTGGCGGCGCAGCGATGAGCGCCAACTCCTTCGGCAAGCTGCTGACCGTCACCACCTTCGGCGAATCGCACGGGCCGGCCATCGGCTGCGTGGTCGACGGCTGCCCGCCCGGGCTGGCGCTCGCCGCCGACGAATTCGCCCACGACCTGCAGCGCCGCGCCACCGGCAAGAGCCGGCACACGTCGGCCCGGCGCGAGGCCGACGAGGTCGAGATCCTGTCCGGGGTGTACGAAGGCCGCACCACCGGTACGCCGATCGCGCTGCTGATCCGCAACATCGACCAGCGCAGCAAGGACTACAGCGCCATCGCCGCGCAGTTCCGCCCCGGCCATGCCGACTACAGCTACTGGCAGAAGTACGGCATCCGCGACCCGCGCGGTGGCGGCCGTTCCTCGGCGCGCGAGACCACCATGCGCGTGGCCGCCGGCGTGATCGCCAAGAAGTGGCTGCGCGAGCGCCACGGCGTGAGCGTGCGCGGCTGGCTGTCGCAGCTGGGCGGGATCACCCCGCGGGGATTCGACTGGAGCGCGGTCGAGGCCAACCCGTTCTTCTGGCCCGACGCCGCGCAGGTCCCCGAGCTGGAGGCCTACATGGACGCGCTGCGCAAGTCCGGCGATTCGGTGGGCGCGCGCGTGCACGTGGTCGCCGACGGCGTGCCGCCGGGCTGGGGCGAACCGATCTACGGCAAGCTCGACGGCGAGATCGCCGCCGCGCTGATGAGCATCAATGCGGTCAAGGGCGTGGAGATCGGCGACGGCTTCGCCAGCGCCGCGCAGAAGGGCACCGAGCACCGCGACCTGATCACTCCCGACGGGTTCCAGTCCAACCACGCCGGCGGCATCCTCGGCGGCATCGCCACCGGGCAGCAGATCGTCGCCTCGATGGTGCTCAAGCCGACCTCCAGCCTGCGCCTGCCGGGGGCGACGGTGGATGTGGACGGCCAGCCGGTCGACGTCATCACCACCGGCCGCCACGACCCCTGCGTCGGCATCCGCGCCACCCCCATCGCCGAGGCGATGCTGGCGCTGGTGCTGATGGACCAGGCGCTGCGCCACCGCGCCCAGTGCGGCGACGTCGGCGACGTCGCTCCGCGCGTCCCCGGGCGCCTCGATGGCTGAACGGCGGCCCCGCGTCTGGGTGTCACAGCCGCTGTTCGACGACACCGTCGCGCAGCTGGCGGCCCATTGCGAGGTGGTGTCCACGCCTGTCGTCACCGTGCACGAGCCGGCAGCCGTGGCGGCGAACCTGGCCGGCGTCGATGCCGCGCTGGTGACGCTCAACGAACGCATCGGCGCCGCCGAGATCGCCGCCGCGACGGCGCTGAAGGTCGTCGCCAACGTCGGCGTCGGCTACAACAACCTGGACATCGCCGCGCTGAGCGCCGCCGGCATCGTCGCCACCAACACCCCCGACGTACTGACCGAGACCACCGCCGACCTGGGGTTCGCGCTGCTGATGGCGGCCGCGCGGCGGATCGTCGAATCCGACCGTTGGCTGCGCGAAGGCCACTGGGACCAGTGGTCGTTCACCACCATGCTCGGCAGCGACCTGCACGGCAGCACCCTGGGCATCCTCGGCATGGGCCGCATCGGCCAGGCCATCGCCCGCCGCGGCCACCACGGCTTCGGCATGAAGGTGCTGTACCACAACCGCTCGCGGCTGCCCGCGGCGGCCGAGCAGGCGGTCGGCGCGCACTATGCCGGCTTCGAGGCGCTGCTGGCCGGCGCCGACCACCTGGTGCTGGTGCTGCCGTACACGGCGCAGAACCACCACCTCATCGATGCCGCGGCGCTGGCCAGGATGAAGCCCACCGCCACGCTGGTGAACATCGCCCGCGGCGGCCTCGTCGACGAGCTGGCCCTGGCCGACGCGCTGGCGCAGGGCCGCCTGGCCGCGGCAGCGCTCGACGTCTACGAGAACGAACCGGACGTGCGCCCGGAACTGCGCGTGCTGCGCAACATCGTGCTGACCCCGCACATCGGCAGCGCCTCGCTGGCCACCCGCCGGGCGATGGTGCAGGTGGCGGTGGACAACCTGCTGGCCGGCCTGGGCCTGGGCCCGGATGCCGGCCGTCCGGCCAATGCGCTCAACGCCATCGACACCGGCATCCCGGCCATTGCCGGCATTGCCGGCGGCATGACCGGCATCGGGAAACGATAGGGAACCTCCGACGCTTGTCTGCGCGAGGTTCCCCGAATCCGGCCCGGCGCGTGTTCCCCTTCTCCCTCTTCCTTTCCGAGTGCATTCCATGAGCAACCCAGCCCGTCGTTTCCACGTAGCCATCGTCGGTGCCACCGGCGCCGTCGGCCAGACCATGCTGTCCATCCTCGCCGAGCGGGACTTCCCGGTCGGCACCCTGACCCTGCTGGCTTCCGAGCGCTCGGCCGGACAGGCGTTCGACTACAAGGACGGCAAGGTCACGGTCCAGGACCTGGCCACGTTCGATCCGGCCGGGGTCGAGATCGCGCTGTTCGCGGCCGGGGGCGGCATTTCCAAGGAGTACGCGCCGAAGTTCGCCGCCGCGGGCGCGGTGGTGATCGACAACTCGTCCTCCTTCCGTTACGACGACGATGTGCCGCTGGTGGTGGCCGAGGTCAATCCGGACGCGGCCAGGCAGCGCCCGCGCGGCATCATCGCCAACCCCAACTGCTCGACCATGCAGCTGATGCCGGTGCTGGCGCCGATCCACCGTGAATACGGCGTCGAGCGCGTCAACATCGCCACCTACCAGTCGGTCTCGGGAGCGGGCCAGTCGGGCATGGAGGAGCTGGGCAAGCAGACCGCGCAGCTGCTCGGCTTCCAGGAGATCGACCCGGCCAAGTTCCCGGTGCAGATCGCCTTCAACCTGATCCCGCACATCGACGAGTTCCTCGACAACGGCTTCACCAAGGAGGAGATGAAGCTGGTCTGGGAAACCCGCAAGATCCTCGGCGACGACAGCATCCAGGTGAATCCCACCGCGGTGCGGGTGCCGGTGTTCTATGGCCACTCCGAGGCGGTCAACGTCGAGACCAGGGACAAGATCAGCGTCGATCAGGCGCGCGCGCTGCTGGCCGCCGCGCCCGGCGTGGAGGTGGTCGACGAGCGCCGGGCGGGGGGATACCCGACGCCGGTCACCCACGCCTCGGGCACGGATCCCGTCTACGTGGGCCGCATCCGCGAGGACCTCTCGCATCCACGCGGGCTGAACCTGTGGGTGGTGGCCGACAACATCCGCAAGGGCGCCGCCCTGAACGCGGTACAGATCGCCGAACTGGTCGCCAACGGCGGCTGAAACCGGCCCGCCCGGATGCCGTGCCGGGTGCCGGCATCCGGGCGGCGGTATTCGGAACCCGGCTCTGCCGGTATATTTGCGGCCATGAAACCAAGGGGCGGGAGCGCCATGCGCGCGATACAAGGCGTGTTCGTCTGCGTGCTGATGCTGTGCAGCAGCGCAGCGCTGGCGTTGGGCCTGGGCAACATCCGGGTGCTGTCGCGGCCGGGTGAGCCGTTGCTGGCGGAGATCCCGGTGATCGCCAGCGACCCGGGCGAGCTGGAGGCCGCCCGGGTCGGCCTGGCGTCGGCGGAGACCTTCGAGCGGGTAGGGCTGTCGCGCCCCGAGGGGCTGGTCAGCGCGCTGCAGTTCCAGTTCGCGCAGGACGCCCAGGGGCGCGCCGTGGTGCGGGTGACCTCGGCGGCGCCGGTGCAGGCGCCGGCCCTGAGCTTCCTGATCGAGGTCGACTGGGGCCAGGGGCGCCTGGTCCGCGAGTATTCGGCGTTGATCGCCACCCCCGACACCGCCACCGCGGTCGCCGAGCCGCTGGTCGAGGCGCCGCAGGCCGCCCCGTCCGACATGATCGTGCGCGAGGCGCCGCCGGCGCCGGCCCCTGCGGGCGCGGCCCCGGTGCCGGTCAAGGAACCTGCGCAGGCCGTGGCCACCCCGGCCGCGCCGCGTCCCGGCGATGCCCGGCCGGCGTCCGCCGGCGGCGATGTGCTGGCACCGGTGCAGCGCGGGCAGGCGCTGTCGCAGATCGCGCTGGGGCTGGCGCGTGAGCGCGGTGCGACCCTGGACCAGACGATGGTGGCGCTGCTGCGCGCGAACCCGGAAGCGTTCATCCGCGGCAACGTCAACCTGCTCCGCGAAGGCGCGGTGCTGCGGGTGCCGGACAGCGATGCATTGCAGGACACCGACGCGGCGGCGGCGCGGGCGATCGTGCGCGAGCATGTGGCGCAGTGGCGCCAGGCGCGGGCGGCGGTGCCGCAGCCGGCCATCGCCGGCAACGTGGAAAAGGCGGCGGGGACGGCGCCGGCCACGGCCGGCGGCGCACGCCTGGAGATCGCGACGGCCGTCCCCGACGGCCAGCGCACGGCAGGTACGACAACCGGGCTCGATGCCGGTGGCGAGGGTGACATGGCGGCGAACGACCAACTGCGGCAGGCCAGGGAAGACCTGGCCACGCGCGATGCGGAACTGCAGGAGCTGCGCGAGCGCGTCGCCGACCTGGAAAAGCTGCAGCAACAGCAGCAATCGCTGATCGCGATGAAGGACAGCGACCTGGCGGCGGCGCAGCAGCGTCTTGCCGAGGCCGGCAAGCAGCCGTCCGCAGGTGCGCCGTGGATGTGGCTGGGCCTGGCGCTGCTGGTGCTGGCCGCCGTCGGCGGATGGTGGCTGTCGCGCCGTCGCCGGCCGTCCCCGTTGCCCCCGCTGCCGCGGATGGGCGAGCCCCGGGCGGAGGGCAGGCTTTCGCCGCTGGCCGCGGCGATGCCGGGGCTGCAGGCCGGCGAGGCCGAGGCACCGCCGGACGTTGACGGGAAGGACGCGGAGGAGGCTGCGGCCGTGGCGGCGCATGGCCTGCCGGCCGACGAGGCTTCGTCCGAGGAGGATGGGCTGGAAGCCGGCGTGGAGCCTGCGCCGTTCTGGCCGGCGTCCGACGCGGATGCCGGCCGCCCGCGGCCGCCGGAGCCGGTGCTGCTGTTCGCGGCCTCGCGCACGCCCGGCGGCGATGACGGTGCGGTGCCGATGAAGGCGTCCGCAGGGCCCGCGCAGGCGCGTTGGCCGGACGACGGTGCCGCGGGCCTGGCGCCGCTCAACCCCGCGCCGGCCGGTCGCGAGCGCCTGGAGTTGGCGATCGCCTACCTGGACCTCGGCGATGCCGAGACTGCCCGGACCCTGCTGAACGAGGTCGCGACCGGTCGCGATCCGCAGGCGCGCGCCGAAGCGCTCGAGCTGCTCGGGCGGCTGGGGTGACCGGATCGCCGCCGCCGGCGCGCGAACGGCGGATCGACTACGTGGAGTTCGCCTCGTGCGACCCGGCCGCGAGCCGGCATTTCTTCGAACGGGTGTTCGGCTGGCGGTTCGAGGCGTACGGGCCGGACTATGCCGCATTCGACGATGGCGGCCTGCAGGGCGGTTTCTTCCGCGGCGCGCCGGCGACGACCGCGAGCGGCGCACCGCTGGTCGTGTTGTACGCGGCGCAGCTGGCACCGCTGCAGGCGGCGGTGCAGGCGCACGGCGGTGTCCTGAGCCGGCCGGCGTTCGCCTTCCCGGGGGGCCGCCGCTTCCAGTTCATCGAGCCCGGTGGCAACGAACTGGCGGTGTGGTCCGAGCGCGACGCGGAGTGAACGGCCGCCGGCCGGCAGGCCGGCGGGACGGAAAGGCAGTGATACGAGAGGTCTGGACATGCGCTATGCGCTGGGCGTGGAATACGACGGCAGCGGCTTCAAGGGGTGGCAGCAGCTGGGCGAGCAGGGCGGTGCGACCGTGCAGGCGACCCTGCAGGACGCCTTGTCGTCGGTGGCCGACGCGCCAGTGAGCGTGGTCTGCGCCGGGCGCACGGATGCCGGGGTGCACGGCGAGTGCCAGGTGGTGCATTTCGACAGCGACGCCGGGCGTGCGCCGCGTGGCTGGGTGCTGGGCACGACCACCCGCCTGCCGCCTTCGGTATGCGTGCGCTGGTGCGTGCCGGTGGCCGACGACTTCCACGCGCGGTTCTCGGCGCGTGCGCGCCGCTACCGCTACCGCCTGCTCAACCGCCAGGTGCGCCCGGCCCTGTACCGGCAGACGCTGAGCTGGGAACGGCGTGCGCTGGACGCTGGCGCCATGCACCGCGCGGCCCAGGCCCTGCTGGGCGAGAACGACTTCGGTGCGTTCCGCAGCGTGCAGTGCCAGGCGCTGCACGCCCGCCGCGAACTGCAGTCCATCAGCGTGCTGCGCCAGGGCGAGGTGGTCGAGGTGCAGGTGCAGGCCAATGCCTTCCTGCACCACATGGTGCGCAACATCGTCGGCTCGCTGCTGCTGGTCGGCGCCGGGGAGAAGCCGGAGGCGTGGATGGGGGAGCTGCTGGCGCAGCGCGACCGCACCCTGGCCGGTCCGACCGCTCCCCCGCAGGGACTGGTGTTCGTCGGCCCGCTGTATCCTGCGCACTGGCAACTGCCGGCCGAGGTGACGCAATGACCCGCACGCTGTTCCGTACCCGCATCAAGTTCTGCGGCATGACCCGCGCCGGCGACATCCGCCTGGCCAGCGAGCTGGGCGTGGATGCGGTGGGTTTCGTCTTCGCCCGCGGCAGTACCCGCCGGGTGGCGCCGGCCGAAGCGCGGGCGATGCGCCAGGCGATCGCGCCGATGGTCGACGTGGTCGCCCTGTTCCGCAACAACAGCCGCGAGGAGGTGCGCGAGGTGATGCGCACGGTGCGTCCGAGCCTGCTGCAGTTCCACGGCGAAGAGGACGACACCTTCTGCCGCGCCTTCAACATGCCCTACCTGAAGGCGGTGGCCATGGGCGGCGCCGAGGCGGTCACCGCGCGCGGCCTGCAGCAGGCGCATCCGCAGGCCGTGGGTTTCCTGCTGGACAGCCATGCGCCGGGCGGCAGCGGCGGCAGCGGGGTCGCTTTCGACTGGTCGCAGGTGCCGACCGGCCTGCACCGGCCGTTCCTGCTGGCCGGCGGCATCCGCCCGGACAACGTGTTCGATGCGATCGCCGCGGTGCAGCCCTGGGGCGTGGACGTCTCCAGCGGCATCGAATCGGAGCCGGGCCTCAAGGACGGCGAGAAGATGCGCCGGTTCGTCGAGGAAGTGCGGCGTGCCGACATGCAGGACGCGTCCGCATAGCCCCGTCGCCGGGGCGGTGGCGGCAGTTGGCCGCCCGCCCGCCGCGATGCTGGCAGGGCAGTGCGGCCGGGGCTGGGCATCAGGCATCGGCCAATTGCCGGCGCAGCCAGTCCGCCAGCGCTTCGATCCGTGGATGCCGGGCGTCGCCGACGGTGCACAGGGCCCAGTGCCCATCGGTATCGACGAATCCCCAGGGCGCGACCAGGCGGCCATTGGCGAGGTCGCCGGCGACCAGCGGGTAAGGGGCGATGGCCACGCCTAGGCCGGCGACCGCGGCCTCGAGCAGGTAGTACAGGTGCGCGAACCCGGTGCCCTGGCGCAATGCCCCCGGTTCCAGGCCGTTCAGGGCGGCCCAGGTGGGCCAGGCCTGCGGCCGCGAATGCGTATGCAGCAGCGCCTGCCCGAGCAGCGCCTGCGGCGGTTGCCGCGCCAGCGGGCCGGCGCCCGGCATGGCCGGGCTGAAGACCGGGCCGATGCGTTCGCTGCCCAGGCCGTGCACGGTCCAGCCCGCCGGCCAGGGCGCCTGCCCCAGCAGCAATGCGGCATCCAGTCCGGCCAGCTGCGGGGCGAAGTCGCCCTCCTGTGCGGCCAGGTGCAGGGTCAGCCCGGGCAGGTCGTCCTGCAGCTGCTGCAGGCGCGGAATCATCCAGCGTGCCAGCACGCTGCCGGGACAGCCCAGCACCAGGACGTCGTTGCGCTGCGCGCGGCGCAGCGCCGCCACGCAGTCGCGCAGCTGCGAGAACGCGCCCGACGCCGCTTCCTGCAGGCGCCGGCCGGCGGCGTTGGGACGGATGCCGCGGCCGTCGCGCTCGAACAGCGCCACGCCCAGGGCATCCTCCAGCACCCGCAGCTGGCGGCTGACCGCTCCGTGGGTCACGTGCAGCTCGGCGGCGGCCAGGCTCACGCTGCGCAGCCGGGCGGTGGCCTCGAAGGCGCGCAGGGCGTGCAGCGGGGGCAGGGAAGGAAGCTCTTTCATGTGAGTTTTTCTAACATGTATCGGCGTATTTATCGATTTTCACATGTGCCCGTGTGCGCTACGGTAGTGGCCTGTCCCGCCCACCGTGATGCCATGACCGCCGTGCCGATCAATGATTTCCACGCCTTCCCCGATGCCCGCGGGCATTTCGGCCGCTTCGGCGGCAGTTTCGTCGCCGAGACCCTGGTCGGTCCGCTGCAGGAGCTGGCCGCCGCCTATGACCAGGCGCGGGTCGATCCGGCGTTCATCGCCGCCTACGACAAGGACCTGAAGCACTACGTCGGCCGTCCGAGCCCGATCTACCATGCCGAGCGCCTGAGCCGCGAGGTCGGTGGCGCGCAGATCCTGCTCAAGCGCGAGGACCTGAACCACACCGGTGCGCACAAGGTGAACAACACCATCGGCCAGGCGCTGCTGGCCGCGCGCATGGGCAAGCCCAGGATCATCGCCGAGACCGGCGCCGGCCAGCACGGCGTGGCCAGTGCCACGGTGGCCGCGCGGCTGGGCCTGGAGTGCGTGGTCTACATGGGCGCCACCGACATCGAGCGGCAGAAGATCAACGTGTACCGGATGAAGCTGCTCGGCGCCACGGTGGTGCCGGTGCGCAGCGGCTCGGCCACGCTCAAGGACGCACTCAACGAAGCCATGCGCGACTGGGTGACCAATGTGCGCGACACCTTCTACATCATCGGCACGGTCGCCGGCCCGGACCCGTACCCGCGGATGGTGCGCGACTTCAATGCCATCGTCGGCCGCGAGGCGCGTGCGCAGATGCTGGAGGACTACGGCCGCCTGCCGGACGCGATCACCGCCTGCGTCGGCGGCGGGTCCAACGCGATCGGCCTGTTCCACGCCTTCCTCAACGACCGCGAGGTGAAGATCTACGGTGCCGAAGCGGCCGGCGATGGCATCGACAGCGGCCGCCACGCGGCGTCGATCTCGGCCGGCAGGCCCGGCGTGCTGCACGGCAACCGCACCTATGTGCTGTGCGACGACGATGGCCTGATCACCGAGACCCATTCCATTTCCGCCGGCCTGGACTACCCGGGCGTCGGTCCGGAGCACGCCTTCCTGGCCGACAGCGGCCGCGCGCAGTACGTGGGCATCACCGACGAGGAAGCGCTGGCGGCATTCCACCGCCTGACCCGGACCGAGGGCATCCTGCCGGCCCTGGAGTCCAGCCACGCGGTGGCGCAGGCGATCAAGCTGGCGCGCGACCTGCCGAAGGATGCGCTGGTGCTGTGCAACCTGTCCGGCCGCGGCGACAAGGACGTGCATACCATCGCCGCGCGCGAAGGGCTGTCGCTGTGAGGGCCGCCGCGGATTCCAGCCGCGCCGCCCTCACCCGCGGGCGTCCGCTGGCGAACGGCCGTGGTCAGGATCGGCGCGCGCCGCGGCTGCGCTCGGCCGCACTGGCCTGCTGCATCGCATCGGCACTGGCGGCCTGCGCCCCCGCGGACCCCGGGAGCGCGCCGGCCACGCCCGCTCCGCCCGCGGTTTCCACGGCGGCGCCCGCCACCGCCTCCCCGGCGGCGGACGGCGACGGCGGCCAGGAGCCGGCGGCGCAGCTGGCCGCCGTTGGCCGCCTGCGGGTCGGCGCCGCGTTCGGCAAGGCGCCGGGTGACGAGGCCTTCAAGGCCGCCGGCATGCGCGAGGCGATGGAGGGCGACTGCGAGTACTACGACCAGGGCACGTTGCCGGACGGCCTGTCGATGATGGTGATCGCCGACCGCATCGCGCGCTTCGATGTGCGGGGCGACGGCGACCCCGGCGAGCGCCTCGATGCGCGGCCGGCCGGCGCCCCCGCGGTGCCGTTCGGCCTGTGGGTGGGCATGGACGTCGCCGCGGCGAAGCAGCGCCTGCCTGCGGGCGTCGTGGTCAGCCCGCACGCCTATGTGTCGCCCGATGGCGACTACCTGACCTGGACCGACGGGCAGGCCGGCCTGGCCCTGCGCCTGGAAACCCTCAACGGCGTGGTGACCTCGATCTACTGGGGCCAGCCGGATGCGGTCGAACTGATTGAAGGATGTGCCTGAGATGTCCGTGACCCGAATTGACGAATGCTTTGCCCGCCTGCGGGCGTCCGGCCGCAAGGCCCTGATCCCGTTCATCACCGCCGGTGATCCGGCGCTGGAGGCCACCGTTCCGGTGATGCATGCGCTGGTCGCCGCCGGCGCCGACGTGGTGGAGCTGGGGGTGCCGTTTTCCGACCCGATGGCCGACGGCCCGACCATCCAGCGCAGCTCCGAGCGCGCTCTGGCGCGTGGGGCCGGGCAGCGCTACGTCCTGGAGACGGTGGCGCGGTTCCGCGAGCAGGACACGCGGACGCCGGTGGTGCTGATGGGCTATCTCAACCCGGTGGAGATCCGGGGGGCCACGGCGTTCGCCGAGGCCGCGGTCGCCGCCGGCGTGGACGGCGTGCTGCTGGTGGACCTGCCGCCGGAAGAGGCCGAGGAGACCCGCGCGGCGTTCACCGCGGCCGGGCTGGGGCTGATCCTGCTCGCCTCGCCGACCAGCAGCGAGCAGCGGCTCGACGCGCTGTGCGAGGCGGCGCAGGGTTATCTCTATTACGTCAGTTTCACCGGCGTCACCGGTGCTTCGGAGCGGCTGGACAGCGGCGCCGCGGGCGAGCGGCTGCGCACGCTGCGGCACCGTTCGCAGGTGCCGGTGGTGGTCGGTTTCGGCATCAGCGATGCCGCCAGCGCCGCCGCCATGGCGACCGATGCCGACGGCGTGGTGGTCGGCAGCGCGCTGGTGGCGGCGATGGCCGAGGCGGCCTCGCCGGAGGATGCCGCGCGCCGCGGTGGCGCTTTCCTGGCCCCGCTGCGGCAGGCGCTGGACGCCTGAGGCGCGGGCCGGGACGGCCGGCGCGGGACGATTCCCGGCGCCGGCGGTGGCCGGCGGGGCGGGCCCGGTGGCGGCAGTACGCTACCGTCGGTTTGCCGGTGCAGGCTAGACTGTCGGCCCTGTCGCGGCCCCCGGGCCGCTCTGAACGGAACCGTCATCGCGCATGAGCTGGCTCAGCAAATTGATGCCCTCGGGCATCCGTACCGACAACACGCCCAACAAGAAGCGCAGTGTCCCCGAAGGGTTGTGGGAGAAGTGCAGCCGCTGCGGGACGCCCCTGTACCGGCCGGAACTGGAGGAGAACCTCGAGGTCTGCCCGAAGTGCGGCCACCACATGGCCATCCGCGCGCGCGCGCGCCTGGCGTCGATCTTCGACCCGGACAGCACCACCGAGATCGCGGCCCGCCTGGGGCCAGTCGACCAGCTCAAGTTCAAGGACCAGAGGCGGTACCTCGAACGCATCAAGGCCTCGCAGAAGGCCACCGGCGAATACGATGTGCTGGTGATGATGCGCGGCACCCTGAAGGGGCGCCCGCTGGTCGCCGGTTCCTTCGACTTCGCCTTCATGGGGGGCTCGATGGGGTCGGTGGTCGGTGAGCGCTTCGCGCTGGCGGCCGAGACCGCGGTGGAGATCGGCGCGCCGTTCGTGTGCTTCACCGCCAGCGGCGGCGCGCGCATGCAGGAAGGCCTGTTCTCGCTGATGCAGATGGCCAAGACCTCGGCCGCGCTGGGCAAGGTGCGCGAAGCGGGGCTGCCGTACATCTCGGTGCTCACCCACCCGACCACCGGCGGTGTCACGGCCTCGCTCGGGATGCTCGGCGACATCAACATCGCCGAGCCGCAGGCGCTGATCGGCTTCGCCGGCCCGCGCGTGATCGAGCAGACCGTGCGCGAGAAACTCCCCGAAGGCTTCCAGCGTTCGGAATTCCTCCTCGACCACGGTGCCATCGACCAGATCTGCGACCGCCGCGAAATGCGCGACCGCCTGGCCGACCTGCTGGCCCTGTTGATGCGCCAGGAGCGCCCGGCCAGCGACCCGGCAGCGGCCTGATGGCGGCCCGCAGGTATTTCGGTACCGACGGCATCCGTGGCCGGGTCGGGGAAGGGGCGATCTCCGCCGATTTCGTCCTGCGGCTGGGCAACGCCTACGGCCGCGCGCTGGTGGCGGCGGTCCAGGCGCGCAGCGCCGGCCGCAAGCCGCTGGTGATCATCGGCAAGGACACCCGGATCTCCAACTACATGTTCGAGGCCGCGCTGGAGGCCGGGCTGGTCGCCGCCGGCGTGCACGTGCAGCTGATGGGGCCGATGCCGACGCCGGCGGTGGCGCACCTGACCCGTTCGCTGCGCGCCGATGGCGGCATCGTCATCTCGGCCTCGCACAACCCGCACCACGACAACGGCATCAAGTTCTTCTCCGCGCTGGGGGAGAAGCTCGACGATGCGAGCGAGCTGGCGATCGAGGCCGCGCTCGACGAACCGTTCACCACGGTGCCGTCGGAGCGCCTGGGCAAGGCGGTGCGCACGCGCGACGCCATCGGGCGCTATGTCGAGGCCTGCAAGAATTCGGTCCCGCGCGACTTCGACCTGGAAGGGCTGCGGATCGCCGTGGACTGCGCCAACGGCGCGACCTACCAGGTCGGGCCGCTGGTGCTGCGCGAGCTGGGCGCCAGTGTCGAGGCGATCGGGGTCGAGCCCAACGGGGTGAACATCAACGACGGCGTGGGCTCGATGCACCCGGAAGCGCTGGCGGACAAGGTGCGGGAGTGCGGTGCCGACCTGGGCATCGCCTTCGACGGCGATGGCGACCGGCTGCTGTTCGTCGACGGCGACGGCGGCGTCCACGATGGCGACGACCTGCTGTACCTGCTGGCGATGGACTGGAGCGCCAGCGGCCGGCTGCACGGGCCGGTGGTCGGCACGCTGATGACCAACTACGGGTTCGAGCAGGCGCTGCGCGCGGCCGGGATCGGCTTCGTGCGCGCCGACGTCGGCGACCGCCACGTCCACCATGCGCTGCTGGCGCAGGGCGGGGTGCTGGGCGGCGAGGCGTCCGGGCACCTGCTGTGCCTGGACCGCGCGACCACCGGCGACGGCATCATCAGTGCGCTGCAGGTGCTGGAAGTGCTGCGCCGGCGCGGCTGCACCCTGCAGCAGGCGCTGGCGGGCCTGAGCCGGGTGCCGCAGCGGACGGTCAATGTGCAGGTCGGCGCGGGCGGATCGGCGCGGGCCATCGTGGCATCGTCCGCGGTGCAGGCGGCGCTGGCCGGCGCGCAGCTGGCCATCGTCGGGCGCGGGCGCGCCTTCCTGCGCCCCTCGGGTACCGAGCCGGTGGTCCGGGTGACGGTGGAGGCCGACGACGCGGCCCTGATGCAGACGACCCTGGAGCGCCTGGCGGCCGCCGTGGCCGCGGCCGCCGGCGGTTGAGCCGGCGGGCAGCGGCCCGGGCCGATCTGTCACAATGCCGGTCCCGGCGTCCGATGGCGCCGGACCGGACATACATGACAGCCAGGAACCGCCGTGAGCAAGATCCCGACCCTCGACATCACCCGCTTCGACAGTGACCGCGAGGCCTTCGTGGCCGAGCTGGGCGCCGCCTATCGCCAGTGGGGCTTCGCCGGCATCCGCAACCACGGCATCCCGCAGGCCGACATCGATGCCGCCTACGACGCCTTCAAGGCCTTCTTCGCCCTGCCGGAGGAGGTCAAGCGCAAGTACCACGTGGCCGGTGGCGGCGGCGCCCGCGGCTACACCCCGTTCGGGGTGGAGACCGCCAAGGGCTCCAAGCATTTCGACCTCAAGGAGTTCTGGCATATCGGCCGCGAGATCCCGGCCGACTCCCGGTACCGCGAGGTGATGCCGCCCAACCTGTGGCCCGAGGAAGTCCCGGCGTTCCGCGAACGCGGCTACGGCCTGTACCAGGCGCTGGACAACCTGGGGTCGCGGGTGCTGTCGGCGCTGGCCCTGCACATCGGCCTGCCGCAGGACTACTTCGCCGACAAGACCAACAACGGCAATTCGATCCTGCGCCCGATCCACTACCCGCCGATCACCACCGACGACATTCCCAACGTGCGTGCCGGCGCCCATGGCGACATCAACTTCATCACCCTGCTGGTCGGCGCCAGCGCCGCGGGGCTGGAGGTGCAGTCGCACGAGGGCCAGTGGGTGCCGTTCACCTCCGACGCGGACACCATCGTGGTCAACATCGGCGACATGCTGCAGCGCCTGACCAACCACGTGTACCCGTCCACCATCCATCGCGTGGTCAATCCCCCCGGCGAGCTGGCCCGCCAGCCGCGCTATTCGGTGCCGTTCTTCCTGCACCCGAACCCGGACTTCCTGATCGACGTGCTGCCCTCGTGCATCACCGCGGACAGGCCGAGCCGCTACCCGGAGCCGATCACCGCCCATGGCTTCCTCGAGGAGCGCCTGCGCGAGATCAAGCTGAAGTGACCCCGGGGCCGCCGCGAGGCGGCCTCCGCACACAGGTGCCGGGGCGCCCCCGCATGCCGGGGGCGGCGCCGGGGCATGGTGCCGGTGCCGATGAGCGCCGGGGTCATCCGTCCGCCGCTCCAGGCGCCCAGGAGGCCTGGCGAAGGCGGCGGCGGGCCATGTCGCGTCTTGTCCGCCGGGTGTCCTGGCGGTGTCCGTAGTGGGCTATCCTTCGCCCACTTTTCATTGGGAGTGGTTCCTGAATGCGCCGCAAGATCGTTGCTGGTAACTGGAAGCTGCACGGCAGCCGTGACTTCGCCACCGCGCTGCTGGAGCCCCTGGTCGCGGCGCTGCCGCTGCCGGGCGTGGACCTGCTGGTGCTGCCGCCGCTGCCGTACCTGGCGGAGCTGGCCGCGCGCTTTGCCGGCCGCGGGCTGGCCTTCGGCGCCCAGGACGTCGGCAGCAACGAGAAGGGCGCCTATACCGGCGAGGTCGCGGCCGCCATGCTGGCCGATGTCGGCGCCACCCATGCGCTGGTGGGGCACTCCGAGCGCCGCCAGTACCACCATGAGGACAGTGTGCTGGTCGCGCGCAAGTTCGTCGCCGCCGGCGCGGCCGGCCTGGTCCCGGTCTTGTGCGTGGGTGAGACGCTGGAGCAGCGCGAGGCCGGCGAGACCGAGCGGGTGATCGCCGCGCAGCTGGCGCCGGTGCTGGAACTGGCCGGGGTGCAGGCCTTCGCGCGGGCCGTGGTGGCCTACGAGCCGGTATGGGCCATCGGCACCGGCCTGACCGCGACCCCAGAGCAGGCGCAGGCGGTGCATGCGTTCATCCGTGGCGAAGTCGCCGGGGCCGATGCTAGAATCGCTGATTCGTTGCCGCTCCTGTATGGCGGCAGCGTGAAGCCCGACAATGCCGCAGCGCTGTTCTCGCAGCCTGACGTGGATGGTGGGCTGGTAGGCGGGGCATCGCTGGTGGCCGCCGATTTCCTGGCCATCGCGAGGGCCGCGGCTGGTCGCTAACGAATTATCCGGGCGGACTCCCAAATGTTGATGTCGATCCTCAATGTGGTCTATGTGCTGGTGGCGATCGCGATGATCGCGCTGATCCTGATGCAGCGCGGTTCCGGCGCGGCGGCGGGGTCGGGTTTCGGCGCCGGTGCCTCGGGCACGGTGTTCGGCGCCCGCGGCGCATCCAACTTCCTGTCCAAGTCCACCAAGTGGCTGGCGGTGGTGTTCTTCGGCATCAGCCTGTTCATGGCCTGGTATGCAAGCCACGGCTTCCGTCCCAGCGACGAGGGGCTCGGGGTGATGTCCCAGGTCCAGGAGCTGCCGGCCGCGCCGGCCAGCGAGGTCCCGGCCATTCCGCAGGCCGCCGAGGTGGGCGAGGTCCCCCAGGCCGCGGCCGCCCCGGCGGACAATGAAGAAAAGCCGGCCGAGGGCTCGCATAAAGACTGAAGACAGTTACAATACGCAGCGCACTTCCATGCAGGTGCGCTGACGTAGGCCCAGGTGGCGGAATTGGTAGACGCACTACCTTGAGGTGGTAGCGACGAGAGTCGTAGGGGTTCGAGTCCCCTCTTGGGCACCATGAGTTCGAATGCGGGTACGCGGGCGCGCAGGCGCCTGCCGTGGCAAGTCCCGTCAATCCCATGCGTGGGCGCCTGCGGGCGTTCGTGCAGAGGCAAGAGAGAATCGCTGTGCTGGCCGAATATTTGCCGTCCCTGCTGTTTCTGATCGTCGCCACCGGCATCGGCGTCGCCCTGATGCTGATCGGTCGCTTCCTTGGCCCCCGCAGCCCCGACGCACAGAAACTGTCGCCGTACGAGTGCGGCTTCGAGGCGTTCGAGAACGCGCGCATGAAGTTCGATGTGCGCTACTACCTCATCGCCATCCAGTTCATCGTCTTTGACCTGGAAATCATCTTCATCGTGCCCTGGACCCAGGTCTTCATGGAGCTGGGCGCGCGCTCGCTCGTCACCATGGGCCTGTTCGTGGGCATGCTGTTCCTCGGCTTTATCTACGTGTGGAAGAAGGGAGCGCTGGAATGGGAGTGATTCAGACGCTCGATGGCCTGATGAACAACCCCATCCCGGAAGGGCGGGTTGACGACATCCTGCGGCCCGAGGGCGACAATCCCCTGCTCGAGAAGGGCTATGTCACCACCAGCGTCGACGCCCTGCTGAACTGGGCCCGCACCGGCTCGATGTGGCCGATGACCTTCGGCCTGGCCTGCTGCGCGGTGGAGATGATGCATGCCGGCGCCTCGCGCCTGGATCTGGACCGCTACGGCGTGGTGTTCCGCCCGTCGCCGCGCCAGTCCGACGTGATGATCGTCGCCGGCACCCTGGTCAACAAGATGGCCCCGGCGCTGCGCAAGGTCTATGACCAGATGCCCGACCCGAAGTGGGTCATCTCGATGGGCAGCTGCGCCAACGGCGGCGGCTATTACCACTATTCGTACGCGGTCGTGCGCGGCTGCGACCGGGTGGTCCCGGTGGATGTCTACGTTCCGGGCTGTCCGCCAACCGCCGAGGCGCTGGTGTACGGCATCCTGCAGCTGCAGAAGAAGATCTGGCGCACCCAGACCATCGCACGCTGACCCCCTTTCCCGTTCAAGAGCACGCCAGCCCCCATGGCCCAGCAAGCATCTTCACTCATCGACCGACTTCGCGCGCGTTTCGCCGGTGCGCAGGTCTCCGTGGTCGAACCGCGCGGCGAAGTGACGCTGGAGGTTCCGTCGGCCGAATGGCGGGCGGTGGCGCTGGCACTGCGTGACGAGTTCGGTTTCGAGCACGCCACCGACCTGTGCGGCGTCGACTACCTCGGCTACGGCAGCGACGAATGGGACACCTCCGATGTCTCGTCGCAGGGCTTCAGCCGCGGTGTCGAGGGCAAGGGCGCCGGGCGCTTCGCCTGGGGCGAGTTCCCCAGCCACGAGGCCGCCGAGGGCGCACGCCCCGACGCGATGCCGAGGCAGCGCTTCGCCGTGGTCCTGCAGTTGCGGTCCTACCAGCACAACCAGGCGCTCCGCGTCCGCTGCTTCGTGCCGGACGAGGCGCTGCCCCTGGTGGCTTCGCTGACCGGTGTCTGGCCGGGCCTGAACTGGTTCGAGCGCGAGGCGTTCGACCTGTACGGGGTGATCTTCGAAGGCCACCCGGACCTGCGCCGGATCCTGACCGACTACGGGTTCGTCGGCCATCCGTTCCGCAAGGACTTCCCGCTGATCGGCAACGTCGAAGTGCGCTACGACGAAGAGAAGAAGCGCGTGATCTACGAGCCGGTGACGTCGGTCGAGCCGCGCGTGGGCGTGCCGCGGGTGATCCGCGACGATGCACGCTTCGCGACCGCCGAGGGCGAGCGCGCGCAGACGGAGGCAAGCAAGTGAGTGAGTACCAGCAGGCCTCCCAGGCCTTCGCCAGCAATCCTGCCGAAGCCCAGCAGGAGATCCGCAGCTACACGATGAACTTCGGCCCGCAGCACCCGGCCGCGCACGGCGTGCTGCGCCTGATCCTGGAAATGGACGGCGAGATCATCACCCGCGCCGATCCGCACATCGGCCTGCTGCACCGGGGCACCGAGAAGCTGGCCGAGTCCAAGCCGTTCAACCAGTCGATCGGCTACATGGACCGGCTCGACTACTGCTCGATGATGTGCAACGAGCACGCCTACGTGCGCGCCATCGAGAACCTGCTGGAAATCGAGGTGCCGGAGCGGGCGCTGTACATCCGCACGATGTTCGACGAGATCACCCGCATCCTGAACCACCTGATGAACATCGGCACCGGCGCGCTGGACCTGGGCGCCATGGCGGTGATGCTGTACACCTTCCGCGAGCGCGAGGAGCTGATGGACTGCTACGAAGCGGTCTCCGGCGCGCGCATGCACGCGGCGTACTACCGTCCGGGCGGCGTGTACCGCGACTTGCCGGACACGATGCCCAAGTACAAGGAGTCGCGCTGGCACAAGGGCGGCGCGCTCAAGCGCCTGAACGCGGCGCGCGAAGGCTCGCTGCTGGACTTCCTGGAGAACTTCACCGAGGAGTTCCCCAAGCGCGTCGACGAATACGAGACCCTGCTGACCGAGAACCGCATCTGGAAGCAGCGTACCGTCGGCATCGGCGTGATCAGCCCGGAACACGCGCTGGCCTGGGGCATGACCGGGGTCATGCTGCGCGGCTCGGGCGTGGAATGGGACCTGCGCAAGAAGCAGCCCTACGCCAAGTACGACGCGGTGGATTTCGACATCCCGCTGGGCACCAACGGTGACTGCTACGACCGTTACCTGGTGCGCATGGCGGAAATGCGCGAGTCCAACCGCATCGTCAAGCAATGCGTGCAGTGGCTGAAGGCCAACCCGGGCCCGGTCATGGTCCGCAACTTCAAGGTCGCCCCTCCCAAGCGTGCGGAGATGAAGGACGACATGGAAGCGCTGATCCACCACTTCAAGCTGTTCAGCGAAGGCTACTGCGTGCCGGCCGGCGAGACCTACGCTGCGGTCGAGGCGCCCAAGGGCGAGTTCGGCTGCTACCTGATGTCCGACGGCGCCAACAAGCCGTTCCGCGTGCACCTGCGCGCGCCCGGCTTCGCCCACCTGTCCTCGCTCGATTCGGTGGTGCGCGGCCACATGCTGGCCGACGTGGTGGCGATGATCGGCACCTACGACCTCGTGTTCGGCGAGGTCGACAGGTGATGGCGGGCATGCGCACAACGCCCGCCGCGCGCGCGGCCCTGCCGCCGCAGGCGGCGGTTTCCCTGGATTTGCTATTGGTTGAGGTCGGCCGATGAAGGCGACAGGTAATTTCGAGGCGGCGCGTGACGTCGACCCGATGGTGGTGCTGAGCGACAAGACCCGTGCTCACATCGATCACTGGCTGACGAAGTTCCCGCCGGAGCGCAAGCGCTCGGCCGTGCTGCAGGGCCTGCACGCGGCGCAGGAGCAGAACCAGGGCTGGTTGAGCGACGAGCTGATCGCGGCGGTGGCCAAGTACCTGGACCTGCCGTTCGTGTGGGCCTACGAAGTCGCCAGCTTCTACTCGATGTTCGAGATCGAGAAGGTCGGCCGCAACAACGTCGCCATCTGCACCAACATCAGCTGCTGGCTCAACGGCGCCGAGGACATCGTGCGCCACTGCGAGAAGAAGCTGGGCATCAAGCATGGCGATTCCACGCCCGACGGGCGCATCTTCCTCAAGCGCGAGGAAGAGTGCCTGGCCGGCTGCGCGGGCGCGCCGATGATGGTCATCAACGGTCATTACCATGAGCGCCTGACGCTGGACCAGGTCGACGCGCTGCTGGACGGGCTGGAGTAAGGCATGGCACACCACGAATCCAAGGGCCCGGTCGGTCCGGCGCCGCTTCCGCACAACGTGGTCTACACCACGCTGCACTACGACACCCCGTGGTCGTACGAGAACTACCTCAAGACCGGTGGCTACGCCGCGCTGCGCAAGATCCTGGAAGAGAAGATCGCGCCGGCTGACGTCATCGAGATGGTCAAGCAGTCCGGCCTGCGCGGCCGCGGCGGTGCAGGGTTCCCGACCGGCCTGAAGTGGTCCTTCATGCCCAAGGGCGACATGCAGAAGTACATCCTGTGCAACTCGGACGAGTCCGAGCCGGGGACCTGCAAGGACCGCGACATCCTGCGCTACAACCCGCACTCGGTGGTGGAGGGCATGGCGATCGCCTGCTACGCCACCGGCTCGACCGTGGGCTACAACTACATGCGCGGCGAGTTCCACCACGAGCCGTTCGAGCATTTCGAACAGGCCCTGGCCGATGCCTACGCGCACGGCTGGCTGGGCAAGAACGTGCTCGGCAGCGGCGTGGATATCGACCTGTACGCCGCGCTGGGCGCGGGCGCCTACATCTGCGGCGAGGAAACCGCGCTGATGGAGTCGCTGGAGGGCAAGAAGGGCCAGCCGCGCTACAAGCCGCCGTTCCCGGCGAACTTCGGCCTGTACGGCAAGCCCTCGACGATCAACAACACCGAGACCTACGGGTCGGTGCCGGCGATCATCCGCAACGGTCCGGAGTGGTTCAAGGGCCTGAGCAAGACCGCCAACGGCGGTCCCAAGTGCTTCTCGGTGTCCGGCTGCGTGCAGCGCGGCGGCAACTTCGAGGTGCCGCTGGGCACGACCTTCGACGAGCTGCTGGAAATGGCCGGCGGACTGCGCCCGGGGCGCACGCTCAAGGGCGCGATCCCGGGCGGCGTCTCCATGCCGGTGCTGACCGCGGCCGAGCTGAAGGGGCTGCCGATGGACTACGACACCATCCGTGCGCTGGGCTCGGGCCTGGGCTCGGGGGCGATCGTGGTGATCGACGACAGCGTCTGCTGCGTCAAGTTCGCCTGCCGCATCAGCCAGTTCTTCCACAAGGAGTCCTGCGGCCAGTGCACCCCGTGCCGCGAGGGCACCGGCTGGATGCACCGCGTGCTGGAGCGCATCGTCGCCGGCAAGGCCACCATGGACGACCTGCACCAGCTCAAGGCGGTCGCCGGCCAGATCGAAGGCCACACCATCTGCGCCTTCGGCGAAGCCGCCGCCTGGCCGATCCAGGGGTTCCTGCGCCAGTTCTGGGACGAATTCGAGTACTACATCGTCAACGGTCATTCGATGGTTGACGGCAAGAAGGTGGAGGCTGCTGCCGCATGAGCGCGCAACCGATGAACCCCGGCGAGGCGCCCGTGGCGCCGGAAGGGCACGTCACCATCGAGATCGATGGACGGACGCTGTTCGCGCCCAAGGGGTCGATGATCATCCAGGCCGCCGACAAGGCCGGCATCCCGATCCCGCGCTTCTGCTACCACGAGAAGCTGCCGATCGCCGCCAACTGCCGCATGTGCCTGGTCGACGTCGAGAAGTCACCCAAGCCGTCGCCGGCCTGCGCCACGCCGGTCATGGACGGCATGAAGGTCCAGACCCGCAACGAGAAGGCGCTCAAGTACCAGCGCTCGGTGATGGAGTTCCTGCTGATCAACCACCCGCTGGATTGCCCGATCTGCGACCAGGGCGGCGAGTGCGAGCTGCAGGACGTATCGCTGGGCTATGGCCGCTCGGTCAGCCGCTTCAACGAGCGCAAGCGCGTGGTGGCCGACGAGGACATGGGCCCGCTGGTCGCCACCGAGATGACCCGCTGCATCCAGTGCACCCGCTGCGTGCGCTTCACCGCGGACATCGCCGGCACCTATGAGCTGGGCGGCATGTACCGGGGCGAGGACCTGCAGATCGGCACCTACGACGGCCAGCCGCTGACCACCGAGCTGTCCGGCAACGTCGTCGACGTGTGCCCGGTCGGTGCGCTGACCAACAAGGTGTTCCAGTTCAAGGCCCGCCCGTGGGAGCTGTCCGCGCGCGAGTCGCTGGGCTACCACGACGCGATGGGCTCGAACCTGTTCCTGCACGTGCGCCGCGGCGAAGTGCTGCGCACCGTGCCGCGCGACAACGAGCTGGTCAACGAGTGCTGGCTGTCCGACCGCGACCGCTATTCGCACCAGGGCCTGTACGCCGCCGACCGCGCGGTCAAGCCGCTGCAGAAGGTCAACGGCGAGTGGGTCGAGGTGAGCTGGGCCGAAGGCCTGGCCGCGGCCCGCGAGATCCTCGACGGCAACCGTGGCGACGACCTGGGCGTGCTGGTGCACCCGTCCACCTCGAACGAGGAGGGCGCGCTGCTGGCCCGCCTGGCCGCGGCGCTGGGCTCGGGCAACATCGACCACCGGATCAACAACCGCGACTTCTCCGATGCCGCGACCGCCGAGGTGTTCGGCGCGTCGCTGGCGGAGATCGAGCAGGCCGACCGCATCGTGCTGCTGGGCAGCAACATCCGCCACGAGCTGCCGCTGCTGCATGCCCGGCTGCGCAAGGCGCAGACCCAGAAGGGCGCGCAGATCCTGGCGGTCAACCCGGTCGATTTCGATTTCGCGTTCAAGCTGGCCGGCAAGCAGATCGTCGCGCCGTCGCAGTTCGTCCAGGCGCTGCAGGATGCGGGGCTGCGCGAGGCGGTGAAGGCGGGCGGCAATGCCGTCGTCATCGTCGGCGCGATCGCCGAGAACCACCCGCAGGCCGCGGCGATCCGTGCCGCCGCGCGCGACTTCGCCGGCGCCACCGGCGCGAAGCTGTGCCGCATTCCGCAGGGCGCCAACGCCATCGGCCTGTCCCGCGCCGGCGTGCTGCCGGCCGGCAAGGACGTCAACGCGATGCTGGCGCAGCCGCGCAAGGCCTACGTGCTGTACGGCATCGAGCCGGGCCTGGACTTCGCCGACAGCCCCGCCGCGCGCAAGGCGCTGGCCGCGGCCCGCGTCGTGGCGTTCAGCCAGTACGCCTGCACCTCGACCCGGGATGTCGCCGACCTGATCCTGCCGATCGGTGCGCTGCCGGAAATCGACGGCACCCTCACCAACCTGGACGGGCGCGACCAGGCTGCCCGCGCCGGCGGCAAGCTGCCCGGCGAAGCCCGCGAGGGCTGGCGCGCACTGCGTGCCCTGGGCGGCGAGATGCAGCTGGACGGTTTCGCGTTCACCGACCTGGCAGGGCTGCGTGCCGGCCTGAAGCCGGTGCAGGTGGAGGTGGCCGCTTCCGCGCAGCCGGCGCCGGCGGGCGAGGGCCTGGAAGTGGCCTCGACCCCGGCGATCTACCGCACCGACGCGGTGGTCCGCCGTGCGCAGGCGCTGCAGGCGCATCCGCTAAACACCGTGCCGCGCATCGTGCTCAATGCCGACGATGCGGCGCGGCTGCAGCTGGCGGAGGGCCAGATGGCCAAGGTCGGCACCGATGCCGGCAAGGCGACCCTGCCGGTCGTGGTCGACGCACGCGTCGCCGCCGGTGCGGTCTGGATTGAATCGGGCCACGGCGCCACCGCGCCGCTGGGTGCCGCTCGGGTAACGGTGGTGGCTGCATGAACGAGTTGCTGTTGAACGCGGTCGACCCGCTGCACCAGTGGTTCCTGACCCTGGGCGATCTGGGCATCGTGCTGTGGACGGTGCTGAAGATCCTGACGGTGGCGATGCCGATCATCATCGCCGTCGCTTTCTACGTGGTCTGGGAGCGCAAGCTGATCGGCTGGATGCATGTGCGCCACGGGCCGATGTACGTCGGCATGGGCATCTTCCAGGCGTTCGCCGACGTCTTCAAGCTGCTGTTCAAGGAGGTCGTGCAGCCGAGCAACGCGCACAAGACGATCTACCTGCTGGCGCCGCTGGTCGTGCTGGCACCGTCGTTCGCGGCCTGGGCGGTGGTGCCGTTCGACTACCAGCTGGCGCTGTCCAACGCCAACGTCGGCCTGCTGTACCTGCTGGCGATGACCTCGCTGGGTATCTACGGCGTGATCCTGGCCGGCTGGGGTTCGAACTCCAAGTACGCCTTCCTCGGCGCGATGCGTTCGGCCGCGCAGATGGTCAGCTACGAGATCGCGATGGGCTTCGCCCTGGTCGGCGTGATGATCGCCGCCGGCAGCCTGAACCTGAGCGAGATCGTGATGGCGCAGAAGGGCAGCTCCGGTCTGTTCGACTGGTTCCTGCTGCCGCTGTTCCCGCTGTTCGTCGTGTACTGGGTGTCCGGCGTGGCCGAGACCAACCGCTCGCCGTTCGACGTGGTCGAAGGCGAGTCGGAGATCGTCGCCGGGCACATGGTCGAGTATTCCGGCGGTGCGTTCGCGCTGTTTTTCCTGGCCGAATACGCCAACATGATCCTGATCAGCTTCCTGATCGCGATCTTCTTCCTGGGCGGCTGGCTGAGCCCCATCCAGGGCTGGGTCACGGCGGACATCTCGCCGTGGGTCAACTGGATCTGGGACGGCGGCTGGCCGTGGCTGTTCGCCAAGGCGTTCTTCTTCGCCAGTTCGTACATCTGGTTCCGGGCCACGTTCCCGCGCTTCCGCTACGACCAGATCATGCGTCTGGGTTGGAAGGTGTTCATCCCGCTGACCATCGCGTGGATCGCAGTGACCGCCTTGATGGTGTTCTACGGCGTGATCCAGAGAGGCGTTTGATTCATGAAAAAGATCACCCACTATTTCAAGAGCCTGCTGCTGCTGGAGCTGATCTCCGGCATGTGGCTGACGCTGAAATACGCGTTCAAGCCGAAGTACACCGTGATGTACCCGATGGAGAAGTTCCCGCAGTCCCCGCGCTTCCGCGGCCTGCATGCGCTGCGCCGCTACCCGAACGGCGAAGAGCGCTGCATCGCCTGCAAGCTGTGCGAGGCGGTGTGCCCGGCGCTGGCCATCACCATCGACTCGGACAAGCGCGAGGACGGCACCCGCCGCACCACGCGCTACGACATCGACCTGTTCAAGTGCATCTTCTGCGGCTTCTGCGAGGAGAGCTGCCCGGTGGACTCGATCGTGGAGACCCATATCCTGGAGTACCACTTCGAGAACCGCGGCGAGAACATCGTCACCAAGCCGCAGCTGCTGGCCATCGGAGACCGGCTGGAAGCCGAGATCGCCGAACGCCGCGCCGCCGACGCCGCCTTCCGTTGAGGACCGAAAGATGGATTGGGTAAATATCGCTTTCTGGTTCTTCTCGATCGTCGCGGGCCTGTCCGCGCTGTCGGTGATCAGCGTGCGCAACCCGGTGTACGCCGTGCTGTGCCTGATCCTGACCTTCTTCTCGGTGGCCTGCGTCTGGCTGCTGGTGGGGGCCGAGTTCCTGGGCGTCACGCTGGTGCTGGTGTACGTCGGCGCGGTGATGGTGCTGTTCCTGTTCGTGGTGATGATGCTGGACGTGGAAACCGACAGCCTGCGCGAGGGCTGGGTGCGCTACCTGCCGGTCGGGCTGGTGGTGGCGGTGGTGATGCTGGTGCAGATGCTGAGCCTGATCGGCGTCAAGGCCCGCTCGGCCGCGCCGTTCCCGGCGGACAACGCCGCCGCGGTCGCCGCCGACAGCTCCAACATCACCTGGCTGGCGCGCAGCCTGTTCACCGAGTACCTGCTGCCGTTCGAGTTCGCCGCGGTGATCCTGACCGTGGCGGTGGTCGCGGCGGTGACGCTGACCCTGCGCCGCCGCAGCGGCGTGAAGACCCAGAACCCGTCCGAGCAGACCCGGGTCCGCGCCAGCGACCGCCTGCGCATCGTGAAGATGGCGGCCGAGAAGCCGGTCGTGCTGACCGATACCACGCTCAACGAAGGCGGCGAGGAGGCCAAGCCATGATTTCCCTGGGCCACATGCTCGCGCTGGGAGCGGTGATGTTCTGCATCTCCGTGGCCGGCATCTTCCTCAACCGCAAGAACATCATCGTGCTGCTGATGTCGATCGAGCTGATGCTGCTGTCGGTGAACATCAACTTCGTCGCCTTCTCGCGCGAGCTGGGCGACACCGCCGGGCAGCTGTTCGTATTCTTCATCCTGACCGTGGCCGCGGCCGAAGCCGCCATCGGCCTCGCGATCCTGGTGACCCTGTTCCGTACCCGCCACACCATCAACGTTGGCGAAGTCGATTCGTTGAAGGGCTGACGCACAGATGGAAATCACACTCTCCAAGAGTCTGTTGATCGCAGTGGTGCTGGCACCACTGCTCGGCAGCATCATCGCCGGCCTGTTCGGTCGCCAGGTGGGGCGCAAGGGTGCCCAGTACGCCACCATCCTCGGCGTCGCCGTCAGCTGCGTGCTGTCGGCGCACACGCTCTACCAGCTGCTGTGGGGCGGGGCGCAGCCGTACAACGAGAACATCTACACCTTCTTCGAGGTTGGCCAGTACTCGGCGCACGTCGGATTCATGGTGGACCGCCTGACCGCGATGATGATGCTGGTGGTGACCTTCGTGTCGCTGCTGGTGCACGTCTACTCGATCGGCTACATGGCCGAGGACGACGGTTACCAGCGCTTCTTCAGCTACATCTCGCTGTTCACCTTCTCGATGCTCACCCTGGTGATGAGCAACAACTTCCTGCAGCTGTTCTTCGGCTGGGAAGCGGTGGGCCTGGTCTCGTACCTGCTGATCGGCTTCTACTTCAAGAAGCCCACGGCGATCTTCGCCAACATGAAGGCGTTCATGGTCAACCGTGTCGGCGACTTCGGCTTCCTGCTGGGCATCGCCGCGGTGGTCTGGGTGTTCGGCACCCTGGACTACGCCACGGTGTTCGCCAACGCCGGCACCGCGCTGGGCACCGACCTGACCGGGCACGCCACGGTGCAGCTGATCGGCAACCACCAGTGGAGCATCGCCACCGTCATCTGCATCTGCCTGTTCATCGGTGCGATGGGCAAGTCGGCGCAGGTGCCGCTGCACGTGTGGCTGCCGGACTCGATGGAAGGCCCGACCCCGATCTCGGCGTTGATCCATGCCGCGACCATGGTGACCGCGGGCATCTTCATGGTCACCCGCATGTCGCCGCTGTTCGAGCTCTCGCAGGCGGCGCTGGACTTCATCCTGTTCATCGGCGCGACGACCGCGTTCTTCACCGGCCTGATCGGCATCGTGCAGAGCGACATCAAGCGCGTGGTCGCCTACTCGACGCTGTCGCAGCTGGGCTACATGACCGTGGCGCTGGGCGTGTCGGCGTACTCGGGCGCGGTGTTCCACCTGATGACCCACGCCTTCTTCAAGGCGCTGCTGTTCCTGGGCGCCGGCTCGGTCATCATCGGCATGCACCACGAACAGAACATGCTGAAGATGGGCGGCCTGCGCAAGTACATGCCGATCACCCACATCACCATGTGGATCGGTACCCTGGCGCTGGTCGGTACCCCGTTCTTCTCCGGCTTCTACTCGAAGGACACCATCATCGAGGCGGCCGAACTGCATGCACACGCATCGGACAGCTGGGTGGCCACCTACGGCTACTGGGCGGTGCTGGGCGGCGTGATCGTCACCAGCTTCTACAGCTTCCGCCTGCTGTTCCTGACCTTCTTCGGCAAGGAGCGCTTCCGTGACGTGCAGCACGACGACCATCACGGCCACGGCGCGCACGAGCCGCACGAGTCGCCCTGGGTGGTGACCCTGCCGCTGATCCTGCTGGCGATCCCGTCGATCCTGATCGGCTTCTTCACCGCCGGGCCGATGCTGTTCGGCACCGACTGGGCGGGGAACGCCGGCGGCAACGGGATTCCGGGGCAGGCGATGGCGTTCTTCACCGGCATCGTCGACTTCTACGACCCGGCCCGCGACACCATCGGCGAGCTGGGCCGGGAAGGCTGGCATGGCGCCGTGCAGTTCGCGCTGCATGCCGTGACCGCGCCGGCGTTCTGGCTGACCGTGGCCGGGTTCGCGCTGGCCTGGGTGTTCTACATCTGGAAGCCGGACCTGCCCGGGAAGTCGCGCAGGGCGCTGGCGCCGGTGGTGTCGGTGCTGGAGAACAAGTACGGCTTCGACACGTTGTGGATCAACGGGTTCGCCGGCGGCGGCATCAAGCTCGGCAAGGCCGCGCGCGCCGTGGACAGCAATGTCGTGGACGGGGTGGTGAACGGTGCGGCCCGCGTGGTCGAGCTGGCCGCCAACCTGCTGCGCCGCACCCAATCCGGTTTCCTCTACCACTACGCCTTCGTGATGATCATCGGCCTGATTGCCCTGCTGGGCCTGCTGATGCATTTCTGGCGTTGACCTGTACGGAATAAGAAGACGTGTCGAACTGGCCTCTACTCAGTATCCTCATCTGGCTGCCGATCTTCGGCGGTGCGGTGATTCTTGCCGTGCGCAACGCACAGACCGCCCGCTGGGCCTCGCTGGCGGTGGCGCTGCTCACCTTCCTGGCGAGCCTCGGCCTGCTCAGCGGCTATGACCGCGGCGCCGGGGAGGTGCTGCAGTTCGTCGAGCAGCATCCGTGGATCCCGGCGTACGGCATCGGCTACAACCTGGCCGTGGACGGCATCGCCATCGCCCTGGTGCTGCTGACCACCCTGGTCGGCGTGCTGGCCCTGATCGGGGCCTGGGGAGTGGTGGACAAGCGCGTGAACCAGTACGTGGCCGCCTTCCTGATCCTGGAAGGCGTGACGGTGGGCATTTTCGCCGCCACCGACGCGATGCTGTTCTACGTGTTCTTCGAAGCCATGCTGATCCCGATGTTCCTGATCATCGGTGTCTGGGGCGGTCCGCGCCGCATCTATGCCGCGCTGAAGTTCTTCCTCTACACCTTCCTCGGCTCGGTGCTGATGCTGGTGGCGCTGATCTACCTGTACCTCAAGGGCGGCAGCTTCCAGCTGGCCGACCTGTACCAGCTGCAGCTGTCGGCCAAGGAGCAGACCTGGGTCTTCTTCGCGTTCCTGATCGCGTTCGCGGTCAAGGTGCCGATGTTCCCGGTGCACACCTGGCTGCCGGACGCCCACGTGGAGGCGCCGACCGCCGGGTCGGTGATCCTGGCCGCGATCGCGCTGAAGATCGGCGGCTACGGCTTCCTGCGCTTCAACCTGCCGATCGTTCCGGACGCCAGCCACGAATGGGCCTGGCTGGTGATCGCGCTGTCGCTGGTCGCGGTGGTCTACGTCGGCCTGGTCGCCCTGGTGCAGGACGACATGAAGAAGCTGGTGGCCTACTCGTCGATCGCGCACATGGGCTTCGTCACCCTGGGCACCTTCGTCGCCCTGTGGCTGGTGCGCGAGGCCGGCAACCCCGACGCCGCGCGCCTGGGCCTGCAGGGTGCGATGGTGCAGATGGTCTCGCACGGCTTCGTGTCCGGCGCGATGTTCTCGTGTATCGGCGTGCTCTACGACCGCCTGCATACCCGCCGCATCGCCGACTATGGCGGCGTGGCCAACGTGATGCCCTGGTTCGCCGCCTTCGCGCTGCTGTTCTTCATGGCCAACTCGGGCCTGCCGGGCACCAGCGGTTTCGTCGGCGAGTTCATGGTCGTGCTGTCCAGCTTCCAGTGGGAGCCGCTGGTGGCCCTGGCCGCCGCGACCACGCTGATCATCGGTGCGGCCTATTCGTTGTGGCTGTACAAGCGGGTGTTCTTCGGTGAGGTCGGCAACGCCCACGTGGCCGAGATGAAGGACATCAACGGGCGTGAATGGCTGGTGCTGGGCGTGTTCGCCGTCGGTACGCTGGCACTGGGTGTGTACCCGCGCCCGCTGACCGAGCTGATGGAGCCCTCCATCGCCAAGCTGGCGATGCAGATCGCCTCGAGCAAGCTGCTGTAAGCGGCTCCGTCGAGAGTATTGATTCCAGGATTTGATGATGACAACGCCGACGCTACTGCCGTTGACCGCCGCCGACCTTCCGCCCCTGCTGCCCGAACTGGTGGTGATCGGTGGCGCCTTCGCCCTGCTGATCCTCGACCTGTTCATCAGCAGCCGCCACAAGGTCTGGACCCATTTCCTGTCGGTCGCCATCCTCGCCGTCGCCTTCGTGCTGCTGCTGGGCGGCGTGGGCGGGCAGGGCGAGGTGTTCCACGGCATGTTCATCCGCGACAACGCCGCCGACGTCATGAAGACGGTGGTGGTGCTGGTCAGCGGGATCACCCTGGTCTATGGGTGGAGCTACCTGCGCGAGCGCGACCTGTACCAGGGCGAGATCGCGGTGCTGGTGCTGTTTGCGACCTCCGGCATGATGCTGCTGGTGTCCGCCGGCAGCCTGTTGGTGACCTACCTGGGCCTGGAGCTGCTGGCGCTGTGTTCCTACGCGCTGGTGGCCAGCCATCGCGAGAGCAAGCTGGCCACCGAGGCGGGCATGAAGTACATCGTGCTCGGCTCGCTGGCGTCCGGACTGCTGCTGTACGGCATGTCGCTGGTGTACGGTGCCACCGGCTCGCTGCACCTGGACGTGATCCACGACGCCACCGCGCATTCGGACGAGCGCCTGCTGCTGCTCACCGGCGCCGTGTTCATGGTCGCCGGCATCGCCTTCAAGCTGGGCGCGGCGCCGTTCCACATGTGGCTGCCCGACGTCTACCAGGGCGCCACGGCGCCGGTCGCGCTGTTCATCAGCTCGGCACCCAAGCTGGCCGCGTTCGGGATGGCCTACCGGCTGCTGGAGGCCGGCGTGGGGCCGCTGTCGACGGAGCTGCAGTACGTCCTGGCCGGGCTGGCGGCGCTGTCGCTGGTGGTCGGCAACCTGATGGCCATCGCCCAGACCAACCTCAAGCGCATGCTGGCCTACTCGACGGTCTCGCACATCGGCTTCCTGCTGATGGGCGTGGCCGGTGGCGGTGCAGGGGGCTACTCGGCGGCGATGTTCTACGCCATCTCCTATGCGGTCATGTCCACCGCCGCGTTCGGCGTGATCATCGCGCTGTCGCGCGCCGGCTTCGAGGCCGAGAGCATCGACGACTTCAAGGGCCTGAACGCGCGTAATCCGTGGATGGCCGGACTGATGCTGTGCGTGATGTTCTCGCTGGCGGGCATTCCCCCGTTCCTGGGCTTCTGGGCCAAGCTGGCGGTGCTGGGCGCCGCGGTCGACGGCGGCCTGCTGTGGCTGGTGATCCTGGGCGTGGTCACCGCGGTGGTCGGCTGCTTCTATTACCTGCGGGTGGTCAAGGTCATGTACTTCGACGAGCCGGTGGGCGAGCCGCTGCCGCGCAACAACGACCGTGTCCTGGGGGCCGTGCTGAGCCTGAACTGCGTGGCGCTGCTGCTGCTGCCGCTGCTGCTCGGCCCGCTGCTGGACTGGATGCGCACCGCATTCGCGCATTTGTCCTGAGGGTAGATACAAAGCGGCGCGTTTCGTGTAATATGCGCGCCCTGAGTTGATGGCGCCGCCGGTTCTTCCGGCAGCGCAGGGCCGGAAAAGTGGTCCAGCTGGAATGGGAATGTTCCGGGCCTTCGTCGGCATCGCCGATACCGACGGGGCAAACAATGAAGTGAAACAGGCTTGCATTATCGGTCCAGTTACTTCATAATTCCGCTTCTGCTGCGGGGTGGAGCAGTCTGGCAGCTCGTCGGGCTCATAACCCGAAGGTCGCAGGTTCAAATCCTGCCCCCGCTACCAGTTCCAGCCTTCAACGACTTCATGTCGGCGAAGGCCGGGTCTGGGCTCGCAGGAACGCATGCTTCCGTTCCTGCAACCGGAATCCAGTCAGCGGATTCATACCGGACAAAGGGCCCAGTCGGGCCCTTTGCTGTTTCCGCCATACCGAAATTCCGACGGGGTTCCCCCGTCCTCCATTTACCGAAACAAGGCAGGCTGTGAGCGGCAAGGCTACCGAAATCGCGAATCTGCTGGGCCCCACCGTGCAAGCGCTGGGCCTGGAGCTGCTGGGCGCGGAATACCTGCCGGCGCCAGGAGGCGCGACGCTGCGCCTGTACATCGACGTGCCGCTGGACGAACAGCCCGAGCGCGTGGTCAACATCGACGACTGCGAGCGGGTGAGCCGCGAAGTGTCGGCGCAGCTGGACGTCGAGGATCCGATCAGCGGCAACTACACGCTGGAAGTGTCCTCGCCGGGCGTGGACCGCCCGCTGTTCACGCTGGCGCAGTTCGAGCGCCACCTGGGCGAATCCGCCAAGGTCGGCCTGAAGCTGCCGCAGGAAAACCGTCGTCGCCTGCAGGGCGAGATCGCCGCGGTGGACGCCGGGGCGGGCACCGTGACCTTCACTGTCGATGGCAGGCCGTTCGTGGCCGCCTTCGACAACATCGACAAGGCGCGCATCATTCCGGACTGGGCCGCGCTCGGCCTGGCTCCGACCAAACCGACCGGTCCGGCCCCCAAGCAGGGGCGTGCGGGCGACAAGAACAAATCCAATAACGAAACCGCGGCCGGCAAGCCGCGCGCGGAGTAAGCCGATGAGCAAGGAACTTCTGCTGGTAGTCGACGCGGTCGCCAATGAGAAAGGCGTGCCGCGCGAAGTGATCTTCGACGCGATCGAGGCCGCGCTCGCCTCGGCGGCGAAAAAGCGCTATGCGGACCAGGACGTCCTGGCACGCGTGTCCATCGACCAGCGCGACGGCAGCTACGAAACGTTCCGCCGCTGGGAAGTGGTGGCCGACGACGTGGTGATGGAATCCCCGGACCGCCAGATCCGCCTGATGGACGCGGTCGACGAGGCCGACGGCGTCGAGGTCGGCGACTACATCGAAGAGCAGATCGAGAATCCCGACTTCGGCCGCATCGCCGCACAGGCGGCCAAGCAGGTGATCGTGCAGCGCGTACGCGAGGCCGAGCGCCAGCAGGTCGTGGACGCATGGAAGGACCGCGTCGGCGAACTGGTGACCGGCGTGGTCAAGCGCGCCGAGCGCGGCAACATCTATGTCGACCTGGGCGGCAACGCCGAGGCCTTCATTCCCAAGGACAAGGGCATCCCGCGCGACGTGCTGCGCGCCGGCGACCGCGTGCGCGGCTACCTGGCCGAGGTGCGTTCGGAGCCGCGTGGCCCGCAGCTGTTCATCAGCCGCGCCGCGCCGGAGTTCATGATCGAGCTGTTCAAGCTGGAAGTGCCGGAAGTCGGCCAGGGCCTGGTCGAGATCAAGGCCTGCGCCCGCGACCCGGGGGACCGCGCCAAGATCGCGGTGCTGGCCCACGACAGCCGCACCGATCCGATCGGCGCCTGCATCGGCATGCGCGGTTCGCGCGTGCAGGCGGTGAGCAACGAGCTCAACGGCGAGCGCGTGGACATCGTGCTGTGGAACGAGAACCCGGCCAACTTCGTCATCAACGCGATGGCGCCGGCCGAGGTCCAGTCGATCATCGTCGACGAGGACAAGCATTCGATGGACCTGGCCGTGGCCGAGGAACGGCTGGCGCAGGCCATCGGCAAGGGCGGCCAGAATGTGCGCCTGGCCAGCCGCCTGACCGGCTGGCAGCTCAACGTGATGACCCAGGACCAGGTCACCGCCAAGTCCGAGGCCGAACAGGCCGTCGCCCGCCAGCTGTTCATGGACAAGCTGGAAGTGGACGAGGAGATCGCCGGCATCCTGGTCAGCGAGGGCTTCAGCAGCGTCGAGGAGATCGCCTACGTGCCGATCGGCGAGCTGCTGGCGGTGGAGGGCTTCGACGAGGACATCGTCGAGGAACTGCGTGCCCGTGCCCGCGACGCCCTGCTCAACGAAGCGCTGGCGGTGGAAGAGGGCGCCGGCGACGGCGTGCCGGCCGAAGACCTGCTGGCGTTGCCGGGCATGGACGAGGCCACGGCCTATGCGCTGGCCGGCAACGGCGTGCGCACCAGTGAGGATCTGTCGGACCTGGCTGCCGACGAGATCCTGGAGTTCGGCATCGAAGGCATGGACCTGGAGCGCGCCGCGGCGCTGGTCCTGGCCGCCCGCGCCGAGGAGATCGCCCGTCTGGAGCGCGGCGAATGAGCCAGCGATGAACAGTGCCCTGAGCCGTTCAGGGCGTAGACTCCGCGCTGCCTTCGTCCGTGTCGAGGGGGCGCCAACAAGATCATAGGATCCGAATGTCGCAGCAAACCACCATCCGCAAGCTCGCCCAACTGGTCAACACGCCGGTGGAGAAACTGCTGGAGCAGCTGGCCCAGGCGGGCATGAAGTTCAGCGGTCCCGACCAGGTCGTGACCAGTGCCGAGAAAGTGAAGCTGCTCGGTTTCCTTCGCCGTTCCCACGGCAAGGAAGAGCCGGCCGCCGAACTGGCCGCTTCGGCGCCGAAGAAGATCACCCTCAGCCGCCGTACGCAGCAGGAGGTGACCGTCAACGCCGGCCGCAGCAGGACCACGGTCAATGTCGAGGTGCGCCAGAAGCGCACCTACGTCAAGCCGGCGGCCGGCGCGCCGATGGATGCGGATGCCGAGCGCGCCGATATCCTGCGCAAGCTCGAGGAGTCGCGCCAGCGCAACCTCGAGGAGCAGCGCATGCTGGCCGAGAAGGACCGTGCGCGCGACGAGGAGGCGGCACGCCAGAAGGAGGCCGAGGAGGCCGAGCGCCTGCGTGCGGAAGCCGAGCGCAAGGCGGCCGAAGAGGCCGCCAAGGCGCCGGCGCCGGTCGCGCCGGCCGCCAGCGAGGAGCCTGCCGCCAAGACCGTGCGCCATGCGCCGGCTCCGAGCCGTGCGGCACCCGAGCGCAGCGGCAACGCCAAGCCGGGAAGCCGGTCGCGCAGTGGCGATGACAACAGCGGCGGCCGCTTCGGTGGCCAGCTGCACCTGTCGGCGGCCGACCGCGCACGGCGCGGCGGGGCCGGGGCCAATGCACGCGGCCGTCCGGGCGCGAGGGGCGCGCAGTCGCGCCGTGGCGCCGAGCAGTCGCGGGGCGGTGGCGGCAGCCACGGTTTCGAGCGTCCGACCGCGCCGGTGGTGCGCGAGGTCGCCATCGGCGAGACCATCACCGTGGCCGACCTGGCGCAGAAGCTCGCGCTGAAGGGCGGCGAGGTGGTCAAGGCGCTGTTCAAGATGGGCGTGATGGCCACCATCACCCAGTCCATCGACCACGATACCGCGGCGCTGGTGACCGAGGAGCTCGGCCACAAGGTGGTGCGGGCCGGCAACGACGATGCCGAGGACGCGCTGCTGGCCATCGCCGATGCCAGCCAGGGCGACATGGTGGCGCGTCCGCCGGTGGTCACCATCATGGGCCACGTCGACCACGGCAAGACCTCGCTGCTGGACTACATCCGCCGTACCCGGATCGCCAACGGCGAAGCCGGCGGCATCACCCAGCACATCGGTGCCTACCACGTGGAGACGCCGAAGGGCGTCGTCAGCTTCCTGGATACCCCGGGCCACGCCGCGTTCACCTCGATGCGTGCCCGTGGCGCGCAGCTGACCGACGTGGTGGTGGTGGTGGTGGCGGCCGACGACGGCGTCATGCCGCAGACCAAGGAAGCCATCCAGCACGCGCGCAGCGCCAATGCGCCGATCGTGGTGGCGATCAACAAGATCGACAAGTCCACCGCCGATCCGATGCGGGTCAAGAACGAGCTGCTCGCCGAGCAGGTCGTGGCCGAAGAGTTCGGCGGCGACACGCAGATGGTGGAGATCTCGGCCAAGACCGGCCAGGGCATCGACGAGCTGCTGGACGCGATTTCGCTGCAGGCCGAGGTGCTGGAGCTCAAGGCGGTGGCCGAAGGCCGCGCCAGCGGCGTGGTGATCGAGTCCTCGCTGGACAAGGGCCGCGGCCCGGTGGCGACGGTGCTGGTGCAGCAGGGGCAGCTCAAGAAGGGCGACTACCTGGTGTGCGGCATCCAGTACGGCCGCGTGCGTGCGCTGTTCGACGAGACCGGCGGGCAGGTCGCCGAGGCCGGCCCGTCGATCCCGGTGCAGGTGCTGGGCCTGTCGGGCGTGCCCGATGCCGGCGACGACTTCGTGGTCGTCGACGACGAGCGCCTGGCCAAGGAAGTGGCGCAGCAGCGCGAGACCAAGCGTCGCGAGTCGCGCCTGGTCGCCACGGCGGGCAGCCGCATGGAAGACATCATGGCGACCCTGGGCAAGGGCGAAGGCCAGCAGGTGCTGAACCTGCTGATCAAGGCCGACGTCCAGGGCTCGGTGCAGGCGCTGAGCCAGTCGCTGGTGGGCCTGTCCAACGACGAGATCCGGATCAACGTGATCCATTCGGGCGTCGGCGGCATCACCGAATCCGACGCGAACTCTGCAATGGCGTCCAAGGCGACGGTCATCGGCTTCAACGTGCGTGCGGATGCTTCGGCCCGCCGCATCATCGAATCCAATGGCGTCGACCTGCGTTACTTCTCGATCATCTATGACGTGATCGACCAGGTGAAGCAGGTGGCGTCGGGCCTGCTGGGCGTGGAGATCCGCGAGGAGATCATCGGCATCGCCGAGGTCCGCGACGTGTTCCGCAGCTCGAAGCTGGGCGCCATCGCCGGCTGCATGGTCATCGAGGGCGTGGTCAAGCGGAACAAGCCGATCCGCGTGCTGCGCGACAGCGTGGTGGTGTTCGAGGGCGAACTGGAATCGCTGCGCCGCTTCAAGGAGAACGTGGACGAGGTCCGCAACGGTACCGAGTGCGGTATCGGCGTGAAGGCCTACAACGACGTCAAGGCCGGCGACCAGATCGAATGCTTCGAGCGCATCGAAGTGCCGCGCACCCTGTAACACCGTACTGCCGGCCGGCCCGCACCACGCGGGCCGGCCGCGTTTTCCACCGCAGCAACCAGACGAGCGAGACCCCGTGCCCAAGACCTTCCACCGTACCGACCGTGTTTCCGCGCAGATCCGCCGCGATCTGGGCACCCTGGTGCATGCTGCCGTGCGCGAGCACGGGCTGCCCTCGGTCAGCGTTTCGGACGTGGAGGTCACCCGCGACATGGCCCATGCCAAGGTGTTCGTCACCGCCCTGATGCCCGAGCGCTCCGACGAGGCGGTCAAGGGCCTGCGGGCGCTGGCCAGCGAGCTGCGCACCGGCCTGGCGCGGGCGATGAAGCTGCGGCATGTGCCGGAGCTGCATTTCCACTACGACGATTCGGTGGACCGCGGCGAGCGTATCGACAACCTGCTGCGCGACCTGCCCGATACGCAGGCGGGGCAGCCCGACGCCGACGACGAGTAAGGCCCGAGGCAGCCCGAGAGGGCTGTTCTGGTATTCGAGCGGTCTTCCCGCGATTCCCCGGCCGCGGCGGTGCTCCGCCGTGGCCGGCCCGACAAGGGCTCCCATGCGTCCCCGTATCCAATTCCGCCGCCTGGACGGCATCGTCCTGCTCGACAAGCCGGCCGGCATGAGTTCCAACACCGCGCTGCAGGTGGCGCGGCGCCTGTTCAGGGCGGAGAAGGGGGGCCATACCGGCAGCCTGGATCCACTGGCCACCGGCCTGCTGCCGCTGTGCTTCGGCGAGGCCACCAAGATCGCCGGGCTGCTGCTGGGCTCGGCCAAGGCCTATGACGCCGACATTGCGCTGGGAGCGACCACCGACACCGACGATGCCGACGGTGCGGTGCTGCTGCAGCGCCCGGTGCCGGCCATCGATGCGCAGGCGCTGCAGCAGGCGCTGGCGCCGCTGACCGGCCACATCCGCCAGCGTGCCCCGATCTACTCGGCGCTGAAGCAGGGCGGCGAGCCGCTGTACGTGAAGGCGCGCCGCGGCGAGGCCATCGAGGCGCCGGAGCGGGACGTGCACGTGCAATCCATCGAGGTGCTGGCGCAGGAGCCGGAACGGCTGCGGCTGCGCGTGACCTGCGGCTCGGGCACCTATATCCGCAGCATCGCCCGCGACCTGGGCGAGCGCCTGGGCTGCGGTGCGCACATCACCGCGCTGCGCCGGCTGTGGGTGGAGCCGTTCCTGGCGCCGCGCATGATCGGCCTGGACGAACTGCGCGCCGTGGCCGAGGGGGGGGATGATGCGGCCCTGCTGGAATGGCTGCTGCCGCTGGAGGCGGGGCTGAGCCATTTCGGCCGGGTCGTGCTGGACCCGGGTCGCGCGCAGCGCTTCTGCATGGGCCAGCGGCTGCGCGAGCCTTCCTGGCCGCAGGGCCTGGTGGCGGTGTTCGCCGACGGTGGCCGGGTGCTGGGGCTGGGGCAGGTGGACGCCGCCGGAATACTGGCGCCGCAGCGTCGCTTCAACCTCTGAACCGCCCCGGTCGCCGGCCGGAAGCCGGGGCGTGCCTTGTCGCGGCAGGCGCGGATCGTTACAATTCTGCGGCCCTTTGCCGGGCACCGGTCCGCCGTCGGCGGGCCGCCTTCCTTAAACGGCGAGCTGCGCGGTGCGTCATCAGCACGTTCCTGCCGGCCACGCATCCAGAGAAAACATCATGTCGATCGACACCCAGAAAGTCATTGAAGACAACAAGCGCGGCGCCAACGACACCGGTTCGCCGGAAGTCCAGGTCGCCCTGCTGACCGCCCGCATCGAGCAGCTGGCCGAGCACTTCAAGCTCCACAAGAAGGACCACCACAGCCGTCGCGGCCTGCTGCAGCTGGTGAATCGCCGCCGCAGCCTGCTCGACTACCTGAAAAGGAAGGACGTGGAGCGGTACAAGAGCCTGATCGAAAAGCTTGGCCTGCGTCGCTAAGCAGCCATTCCCCCCGCGGCGCAGCGATGCGCCGCGGTTTTGTTTTCAACGTTCAAACGCATTCCCAGGGCCGGAACAGCCGGCCGCCCGTCGCCGACAAGGGTCGCCGACGGTCCATTCGCAGACAGCTCCCCAAGGACACCCTCCGTGGCAAAAATCACCAAAACCTTCCAGTACGGCAAGCACACCGTCACGCTTGAGACCGGCGAGATCGCGCGCCAGGCCAGCGGTGCCGTCATCGTCAAGATGGACGACACCGTGCTGCTGGTCAGCGCCGTCGCCGCCAAGAGCGCGCGCGAAGGCCAGGACTTCTTCCCGCTGACCGTCGATTACCAGGAGAAGTTCTACGCGGGTGGCCGCATTCCGGGGGGCTTCTTCAAGCGCGAAGGCCGCGCCACGGAGAAGGAGACGCTGATCTCGCGCCTGATCGACCGTCCGATCCGTCCGCTGTTCCCGGAGGACTACCGGAACGAAGTGCAGATCATCGCCACGGTGATGTCGCTGAACCCGGAAGTGGACGGCGACATTCCGGCCCTGATCGGCGCCTCGGCGGCGCTGGCGCTGGCCGGCACGCCGTTCAAGGGCCCGATCGGCGCCGCCAAGGTCGGCTACAAGGATGGCCAGTACCTGCTCAACCCGACCGTGTCCGAGCTGAAGGAGTCGCAGCTTGAGCTGGTGGTCGCGGGTACCGCGAACGCCGTGCTGATGGTCGAATCCGAAGCGGCGCTGCTGTCCGAAGAGGTCATGCTCGGCGCCGTCACCTTCGGTCATGGCGAGATGCAGAAGGTCATCACCGTCATCAACGAACTGGTCGCCGAGGCCGGTACCCGGTCGAGCGACTGGGTCGCACCGGCCAAGAACGACGCGCTGATCGCCGCGCTGAAGGACGCCGTCGGCGGCAAGCTCGCCGATGCCTTCCAGGTGCGCGACAAGCTGCAGCGCCGCGATGCCATCGCCGCGATCAAGAAGGACGTGACCGAGGCCCTTGCCGGCCGCGTCGCCGACGAGGGCTGGAGCCTGGCCGAGCTGGCCAAGGAATTCGGCGAGCTGGAATACCGCACCCTGCGCGACTCGGTGCTGGACACCAAGGTCCGCATCGACGGCCGCGCCCTGGACACCGTGCGCCCGATCACCGTGAACGCCGGTGTGCTGCCGCGTACCCACGGCTCGGCGCTGTTCACCCGCGGTGAGACCCAGGCCATCGTGGTCACCACCCTGGGCACCGCCCGCGACGGCCAGATCATCGATGCCGTTGCCGGCGAGTACAAGGAAAACTTCCTGTTCCACTACAACTTCCCGCCGTACTCGGTGGGCGAGTGTGGCCGCATGATGGGGCCGAAGCGCCGCGAGATCGGCCACGGCCGCCTGGCCAAGCGCGGCGTGCTGGCGGTGATGCCGACCATCGAGGAGTTCCCGTACACCATCCGCGTGGTGTCGGAAATCACCGAATCCAACGGCTCCTCGTCGATGGCCTCGGTGTGCGGTTCCTCGCTGGCGCTGATGGATGCCGGCGTGCCGCTGAAGGCGCCGGTGGCGGGCATTGCCATGGGCCTGGTGAAGGAAGACGACCGTTTCGTCGTGCTGAGCGACATCCTGGGTGACGAAGACCACCTGGGCGACATGGACTTCAAGGTCGCCGGTACCTCCGAAGGCGTGTCCGCGCTGCAGATGGACATCAAGATCGAAGGCATCACCGAAGAGATCATGAAGCAGGCGCTGGAGCAGGCCAAGGCCGGCCGTCTGCACATCCTCGGCGAGATGGCCAAGGCACTGACCGCCCCGCGCGAAGAGCTGAGCGACTACGCGCCGCGCCTGCTGACCATCAAGATCCACCCGGACAAGATCCGCGAGGTGATCGGCAAGGGCGGTTCGGTGATCCAGGCGATCACCAAGGAAACCGGCACCCAGATCGACATCCAGGACGACGGCACCATCACCATCGCTTCGGTGAACAACGCCGCCGCCCAGGAAGCCAAGCGCCGCATCGAGCAGATCACCTCGGACGTCGAGCCGGGCCGCATCTACGAAGGCAAGGTCGCCAAGATCATGGACTTCGGTGCGTTCGTCACCATCCTGCCGGGCAAGGACGGCCTGGTGCACGTCTCGCAGATTTCCAGCGAGCGTGTCGAGAAGGTCAGCGACAAGCTGAAGGAAGGCGACGTGGTCAAGGTCAAGGTGCTGGAAGTGGACAAGCAGGGCCGCATCCGCCTGTCGATGAAGGCTGTCGAGGAAGGTGAGGGCGTGGTGGAGTAATCCGCGGCGCAGCGCTGGACGCGAAAGGGAGCGGGCTTCGGCCCGCTCCCTTTTTTCATGCCTGCGGTATCAGGACGCATCCGTCGGGCACGCCGCGGGTGGCAGCGATCCGGGCTGCCCGTCCGTTCCTGGTGGTCGTGGTCCGGACCGGCCAGGCCATCGATCAACACCTCCAGGGCCCGCCGCGCCTGGGCACGGGCCGGCGCTGCAGCATGCGCCGGCGGCAACCGCCGGCGACAGCAGATGGCTTCCCTGGAGCCGCGCCATGCCGTGCACCCTGGCCCGGCAGGCCATGTGCCAGGTCGTGGGCATCGCCGGCACGGACGCCTCCCTGCCGCTGCCCCTGCTGCCGCATGCTGGCCAGCAGGCCGTTGAACAGTTGCCCGGCCACGGCCTGCAGGCGGGGGCGCGGCGTTGCGGGCGGCCGCGGCATCGGCCTCGGTGGGTAAGCGTGGCCGGGGCCATGCCCGGCGGACGCCGCCGGAGGGCGGGTCCAGCCAGATGAAAGCAGGGCTGGACCGGGGCTGCCTGTTTTCCTCCTTGCCTTGCAGGGCTGCCGGTTTCCCATGCCGGCCTGCGGTATTGCCCGATGGGCCGGCCAGTACGCGCCAGCGCATGCTGGCCAGGAGCTTCAACTGGGCAGGCAAGGGTGCGGAGAATCCGGTGCATCGGCTGGCGCTGGCGGCGGTCTGCGGCCCTGCCCGCATTCGGCAAGGCGGCCGCGGCGGCCTTCACCGCCGGCGCCTGTGCCGCCCTGTGGGGACCAGCGCTGCCGCCGGTCGCGCTGCGCTGGGGGCTGCTGCTGGTCGGTGCCGCGGTGTGGTGCTGCCGTGGGCGTGGCCGCTGGTGTGGTGCATTGCTGGCCGGTGCCGGCTGGGCTGCACTGCATGCGGGCCTGGCGTTGGATGCGCAGTTGCCGCCCCGGGCCGAGGGCCGCGAAGCGGTCGTCACCGGCACGGTGGTCTCCTTGCCGGAGGTCGAGACGCGCCGCACCCGTTTCCGTTTCCGGGTCGACGCCGGTGCGGCACAACCGGCGCACCTGCGTGGACGCGTGCTGCAGCTGGCGTGGTACGACGACTTCGGGGCCCGGGTGCCCGGGCCGAGGATGGCGGTGGACGCCGGTGCGCGCTGGCGCCTGGGCGTCCGCCTGCGCGCGCCCCGGGGGCTGGCCAACCCCGGCGGCTTCGATGTGGAGCGGCACGCGTTGGCGCAGCGGATCGGCGCCAGCGGCGTGGTGAGGCCGGAAACATCGGTGCAGGTGGGCGCGCCGGCGGGCCTGCAGGCATGGCGGGCGGCCGCGGCCGCCCGCATCGATGGCGCGGTACGGAGCCCTTCGGCGCGCTATGTACAGGCCCTGGCGGTGGGCGACGCGCGTGCGCTGGAAGAGGCCGACTGGCAACGGCTGCGGGCGACCGGGTTGACCCACCTGATCGCCATCTCCGGTTTCCATGTCGGCATGGTCGGGAGCTTCTTCGCGTTGCTGGCCGCCGGGCTGTGGCGCCTCCTGCCGTCGCTGGGACGCTGCCTGCCGAGGTCGCACGCCGCCGCCATCGCCGCTCTGGCCGGTGCCGCCGGCTATGCGGCGGTGGCCGGGTTCGCCCTGCCGACCGTGCGCACCGTGCTGATGGTCGGCGTGGTGGTCCTGGCGCGGCTGGGACGCCGGCCGCCACAGGTGGCCGGCGCGCTGGCGCTGGCGGCCCTGGTGGTGCTGGCATGGGATCCGCTCTCGCTGCTGATGGCCGGCTTCTGGCTGAGCTTTGCCGGAGTTGCCTGGCTGGTGTGGTGCCTGCCGGAGCGCCAGCATTGGTTGCGCGGGTTCCTGCGGGCGCAACTGGTGGCGTCGGTCGGCCTGCTGCCGCTGACCGCGGCCCTGTTCGGGCAGGCATCGCTGGCCGGGCCGCTGGCCAACCTGCTGGCGATTCCCTGGTGGAGCCTGGTGGTGGTGCCGCTGGCCTTGCTGGGCACGGGCCTGGACGCGCTGTGGCCGGGGGCGGGCACCGGTCCCTGGCGGTTGGCGGCGGCCTGCTTCGAGCTGAGCTGGGTGCCGCTGGGCTGGCTGGCGCGCAGCCGCTTCGCACTGTGGTGGTTGCCGGAACCGGCCGAACCGGCGGTGCCGCTGGCGGTCGCGGCGGCGATCTGGCTGTTGCTGCCGCGCGGGGTGCCGGGCAAGGCCCTGGCGATGCTGTTGTGGGTGCCGCTGGTGTGGCCGGCGCGGGACCTGCCGCGGCACGGGGAAGTGGAGCTGGTGCTCCTCGACGTGGGGCAGGGGCTGTCGGTGCTGGTGCGTACCGCGCACCACCGGTTGCTGTACGACGCCGGGCCGGCGGTGCGTGACGGCTTCGACGCGGGCGAGCGGGTGGTGGTGCCGGCCCTGCGTGCGCTGGGTGTGGCGCGCCTGGACCGGGTGGTCCTCAGCCATGGCGACAGCGATCATGCCGGCGGCGCGGAGGCGGTGGCGCGGGCGCTGCCGGTGGCGCAGTGGTGGGCGCCACCGCGGATGCCGGGACGCGACGCCGAGGCCTGCAGCGCCGGGCAGCGCTGGCACTGGGACGGGGTGGCGTTCGAGTTCCTGCATCCGCCGCCGGGATTTCCCTACCTGGGCAATGCGTCGAGCTGCGTGTTGAGGGTGCACTCGCGGCATGGCGCGATTCTGCTGACCGGCGACATCGGCGAGGCGGTCGAGTACGCGCTGTTCAAGCGCCAGCGCGATCGCCTGCGCGCCGAGGTGGTGGTGGCGGCCCACCACGGCAGCGGGAGCTCGTCGTGGCCGCCCTGGGTGGCCGCGACACGGGCGCGGCTGCTGCTGGTGCCGGCCGGGCACGGCAATCGCTTCGGCCATCCGCATCCGCGGGTGGTCCAGCGGTGGCGCACGGCCGGTGCCGAGGTGCTGGGCACCGCCGACAGCGGCGCGCTGCGGGTCTGGCTGGGCGAGGCGGGCCTGCAGCTGCGCGAGCGCAGGCGCTCGCGGCCGCGCCCGTGGGACGCTGCGGAGAGGGCACGGGCGGCTGCTATCCTATCGGCGATCGAACAGTCGGCCGATGCGCCGGAGGGTTGAAACGTGTGGGAACTGGTCAAGGCCGGCGGTTGGCCGATGGTGCCGCTGCTGCTGCTGGGCGTGCTGGCTTTGGCGATAGTCCTTGAACGCTTCTGGAGCCTGCGGCGCAACGAGGTGCTGCCGCCCGGGCTCGGGCAGGAGGTCCGCAACTGGGCCGCACGCGGCAAGCTCGATGCCACGCATATCGCGTCGCTGCGGGCCAATTCGCCGCTGGGCGCCCTGCTGGCCGCGGCGCTGGAGGCGCGCAACCGCCCGCGCGACCAGGTCCGCGAACGGATCGAGGACACCGGCCGGCACCTGGTGCACCGGATGGGGCGCCACCTCAACGCGCTGGGCACCATCGCCTCGGCGGGGCCGCTGCTCGGCCTGCTGGGCACCGTGATCGGCATGATCCAGATGTTCCTGGGCATCCTCGACCATGGCCTCGGCGATGTCAGCCAGCTGGCCGGCGGCATCGGCAAGGCGCTGGTGTGCACCGCCACCGGCATGATCGTGGCGATTCCGGCGCTGATGTTCCACCGCCACTTCCGCGGCCGCATTGACGGCTACGTGATCGAGATGGAACACGAGGCGGCCGCGCTGCTGGACACGCTCGACGGCCGGCCGGCGGTGATGGCCAATCCCGCGCCGCCACCGCGGCAGGCAACGACGGCCAAGGCCTGATCCCGCATGCGCATCCGCAACGACCGTGCCCAGGACGAACCGACCATCGATCTGGTGCCGCTGATCGATGTGATCCTGGTGCTGATCATCTTCTTCGTGGTCACCACCACCTTCGACGCGCGCTCGACCCTGCAGGTGCAGCTGCCGACCGCCAGCGAACAGCATGAGGCCGAGCCGCCGCGGTCGCTCAGCGTGCTGGTCAACGCCGACGGCCGCTACTTCATCAACGACCAGGAAGTGCTGCGTACCGATGCCGAATCGGTGAAGCGCACGATCCTCCAGGTCGCCGGCGACGACCGCGGCCAGACGGTGCTGCTGCGCGCCGACGCGCGCACGCCCTACCAGGCGGTGGTCACGGTGCAGGACGTGCTCGGGCAGCTGGGGTTCCGGCGCATCGCCATCGCCACGGCACCGGAGCCGCAGCCGTGAGCGCCGCGCTGTCGCCATGGCTGACCTACCGCCGGCTGCTCGGTTTCGCGCATCCGTACCGGATACTGCTGCTGGCCGCGGTGCTGGGCATGGTGATCGAGGCGGTGGCCGGCGGCGGCTTCCTGTGGCTGATGAAGCCGATCACCGACAACCTGGTGAATCCGGAGGACATCGACCCCTGGATGCCGCTGGCCATCGTCGGCCTGTTCATGGTGCGCGGCGTCGCCGGCTACCTGACCGACATCGGCATGGGGCGCGCGGCGCGCAGCATCGCCCGCGACCTGCGCGTGCACGTGCTGGCCAAGTACCTGCGGCTGCCGGGCCTGCAGTTCGATGCCGAACCGGTGCCGTCGATGCTGGTGCGGCTGGGGTCGGACAGCGACCAGGTCGCCCAGGCGGCTGTCGATGCGATGAAGGTCACGCTGCAGCAGTCGCTGCAGGTGCTGGCTTCGCTGGTGATGATGCTCTGGTACAGCTGGCAGGTGACGCTGGCGATCTTCGTGCTGGCGCCGCCGCTGGCCTGGGTGATGGACAAGGTCGCCAAGCGCTACCGCCGTATCAGCCACCGCATCCAGGAAAGCGGTGCCGAGCTGCTGCAGGCCGCCGACCAGACCCTGTCCAGCCAGCAGGAGGTCAAGATCTACGGTGCGCAGCGCAGCGAGTTGGAGCGCTACAGCGCGCTGGCCAACACCAACCTGAAGCTGGCGATGAAGGTCGAGACCACGCGCAGCCTGTCCTCGGCGATGGTGCAGCTGATCGGCGCGGTGGGGCTGGCGGCGCTGCTGCTGATCGCCGGCCACGAGGCGGCGGCGGGGCGGCTGACGGTGGGCGACTTCGTGGCGATGATGCTGGCGATGATGGCGATCATCCCGGCGCTGAAGCAGCTCACCAACGTGCAGAACATGACCCAGCGCGGCATCGCCTCGGCGCAGCGCCTGTTCACGGTGCTCGATGCCGAGGACGAGCCGGATGCCGGCACCCTCGAGCTGCAGCGCGCCGAAGGCCGGCTGGAGTTCCGCGATGTCACCGCGCGTTACCCGGGACAGCCGCGGCCGGCGATGGAAGGCATCAGCTTCGTCGCGCGTCCGGGCACGGTGACGGCGATCGTCGGGCGCTCGGGCAGCGGCAAGTCCACGCTGATCAAGCTGATCCCGCGCTTCTACGAGCCCGAGTCCGGGCAGATCCTGCTCGACGGGCACCCGGTGCAGGACTACCGGCTGGCCGACCTGCGCCGGCAGATCGCCCTGGTCGGGCAGCAGGTGGTGCTGTTCGACGGCAGCATCGCCCAGAACATCGCCTACGGTGAACTGCAGGACAGCGACAGCCAGCGGCTGCAGCAGGCCATCGCCGGCGCCAACGCGCACGAGTTCGTCGAGCAGCTGCCCCAGGGCATCGCGGCTCCGGTCGGGGCGAAGGGCGGCCGTCTGTCCGGTGGCCAGCGGCAGCGCCTGGCGATCGCGCGGGCGATGCTCAAGGATGCGCCGATCCTGATCCTGGACGAGGCCACCGCGGCGCTGGACAACGAGTCCGAACGCCTGGTCCAGGACGCGCTGCAGCGGCTGATGCCGGACCGCACCACCCTGGTCATCGCCCACCGCCTGTCCACGATCGAGCATGCCGACCAGGTGCTGGTGATGGACCAGGGGCGGATCGTCGAGCGCGGCACCCACCGCGAACTGCTGGCGCTGGGTGGCCTGTACGAACACCTGTACCGCATGCAGTTCCGGGAAGGGCAGGGCTGATGCCGGGCAAGGGCGCGAAGACGCCGGCATGGTGGTACGACGGTGCGCCGGTGCCGCTGGGCGCGCGCCTGCTGGCGCCGCTGTACGCGGCCGTGGCGCGCCTGCGCCGTGGCCTGTACCGGCGCGGCTGGCTGCGTCGCCGGCAGGTGCCGGTGCCGGTGATCGTGGTCGGCAACATCACTGCCGGCGGCACCGGCAAGACCCCCCTGACCATCGAGCTGGTGCAGCGGCTGCGCGCGGCCGGCTGGAAGCCGGGCGTGGCCAGCCGCGGTTACGGCCGCGACGATGCCGGCACCGCGCGCTGGGTCACCGCCGACCTGGCGCCCGGGCTGGGCGGCGACGAGCCGTTGCTGATCGCCTGGAAGACCGGCGTGCCGGTGCGGGTCGACCGGGACCGGGTGGCGGCCGCGCGGGCACTGCTGCAGGCCGGCTGCGACGTGGTGGTCTGCGACGACGGCCTGCAGCACTATCGGCTGGCGCGCGATATCGAGATCGAGGTGGTGGACGCGCAGCGCCGGTACGGCAATGGCCGGCCGATCCCTGCCGGCCCCCTGCGCGAGCCGGTGGCGCGCGCCCGCGACTGCGACTTCCGGGTGGTCAACCTCGGGCAGGCCGGCGATGCCGGCGAGGCCTCGGTGGCGGCCGGGTTCGGGGAGTGGACGATGCGCCTGTGCATCGACAGCGCGCGCCCGTTGCGCGGGCGGCGGGAACGGCCGCTGCAGGCGTTCGCCGGGCAGCGCGTGCATGCGGTGGCCGGCATCGCGCATCCGCAGCGTTTCTTCCAGATGCTGCGCGACCATGGCATCGGCGTGGTGCCGCATGCGTTCGCCGACCATCACCGCTTCCAGGCATCGGACCTGGCGTTCGGCAGCGAACTGCCGGTGCTGATGACCGAGAAGGACGCGGTCAAGTGCAAGGCATTCGCCACCGACTGGCATTACGCCGTGCCCCTGCAGGCCGAGTTGCCGGCGGCGTTCTGGGTGGCGCTGCTCGACCGCCTTGGCAAGCTGGCGCGGGCGTGAGTCCGCCCGGCGCGGGAGCGCCGGCCGGGCCGGAACACGGGGGCGGGGGTGTTGCCGATCGCGGCGCGCAAAGCGGGCCGGGGTGGCCGCAGGCCGGTGCCGGCGGACTGTTGACGCACACGCCGCCGCTTATCCTTTCCATGGCGTGCGCTCCCGTCCGGCCCGTGGGGCCGGGCCTGGTGGGCGTGCGCCGCAAGTGCTGCCCGGAACGGGCAAGGAGTGCAGATGAACGCGGTTCCTGAATTCGTGGTGGCGATCCCGGCGCGGTATGCGTCGACCCGGCTGCCCGGCAAGCCGCTGGCGCCGCTGGCCGGACAGCCGATGATCGTGCACGTGGCGCGGCGCGCCCTGGCCGCCGGCGCACGTGAAGTATGGGTGGCGACTGACGACGTGCGGATCGCCGATGCGCTCGACGGCCTGGACGGCATACGCGTGGCGATGACCCGCGGCGACCATGCATCCGGGACCGACCGCCTTGCCGAATGCGCGCGCCTGGCAGGGTGGGACGACGAGGCGATCGTGGTGAACCTGCAGGGCGACGAGCCGTTCGCGCCGTCCGCCGGCATCCGCGCCGTCGCCGCCGCGCTGGCGGCCGGCGACGCGCCGATGGCGACACTGGCCACGCCGGTGGAGGATGCGGCCGCGCTGTTCGATCCCAACGTGGTCAAGCTGGTGCGTACCGCGCAGGGCGATGCGCTGTACTTCAGCCGTGCGCCGATCCCGTGGCACCGCGACGGCTTCGCGCATTCGACCTCGTCGCTGCCCGCCGGACAATGGCTGCGGCACATCGGCATCTACGGGTACCGGGCCGGCTTCCTGCAGCAGGTCGCGGCGATGGCGCCGGGGACGCTGGAGCAGGCCGAGTCGCTGGAACAGCTGCGGGTGCTGGAGGCCGGGTTCCGCATCACCGTGGCGCTGTCGCCGGCGGCGTTCCCGCCGGGCATCGACACGCCCGAGGACCTGGCCCGCGCGGCCGCGCTGCTGGAGGCCGGGCAATGAAGCTGCTGGTGGTGTGCCTGGGCAACATCTGCCGCTCGCCGATGGGCGAGGGGGCGCTGCGCAGCCGGATCGCGCGCTCGCCGCTGGCGGGCAGGGTGACCGTGGACTCGGCCGGCACCGCCGGCTGGCATGAGGGCAAGGCTCCCGATCCGCGTGCGGTCGCCTGTGCGCGCCGCCACGGCGTGGATATTTCCGCCCTGCGCGCGCGGCCGCTGCAGGCGGCCGACTTCCGCGCGTTCGACCATGTCCTGTGCGCGGACCGCAGCAACCTGGAGGCGGCCCGGGACGTGGCGCCGCCCTCGCTGCGTGGGCGCGCGGTGCTGTGGCTGCCCTGGGCCGGCATCGCCGGGACGGACGACGTGCCCGATCCCTACTATGGCGACGAGGCCGGGTTCGAGCACAGCTGGGGCCTGCTGGAGGCAGCCGCCGCGGCAACGGTGGCGCGCCTGTCGGCACAGGCCGAGTCCGGCATAATCGGCCCATGACTGTCGCACGCACGATCGATCTTCCCGCTTCCGGCGTATGGCTGAATGCCGCGCCTTCTTCGCTGCAGGCGCATGCCGGGTGCCCGGTGGTGCTGGCCTTCGTCAACGCCGCGTCGGTCTGGTGCATGCAGCGCCTGGCCGAGGTGGCGCAGTGGCAGGCCCGCAACCCGGGCCGCCTGCAGCTGCTGGTGGTGCAGGTGCCGCGCTTCGATTTCGAACGCGAGCCGGAGGCGGCGCTGAAGCTGGTCCGCCGCCACGGCATCGCCGCGCCGGTGCTGCTGGACGCGCAGTGGGACGCCTGGCGCCGCTTCCAGGTCACGGCCTGGCCGACCCTGCTGCTGATCGACGCCGAGGGCGGCGAGCGCGAGCGGCTGGTGGGCGGCGCGGGCAACCTGGAGGCCAGCCTGGCCGCCCTGTGCGAGGGGGCGGGCCCGCGGGCGGCGCAGGAGATCCACCCGGAGCCGCGTTCGCCGCTGCGCTTCCCGGCCGGCCTGGTCGCCAATGCCGAACGCCTGTACGTCGCCGATACCGGCCATCACCGGATCCTGGAATGCAGCCACGACGGCCGCGTGCTGCGCCAGTTCGGCATCGGCAGCGCGGACCTGGCCAACGGTACCGCCAGCGATGCCGCATTCAACCGCCCGCATGGGCTGGCACTGGAGCGCGAAGCGCTCTACGTCGCCGATACCGGCAACCACGCCGTCCGCCGGATCCACCTGCCGAGCGGGCAGGTGGATACCCTGTGCGGGACCGGGCGCGCGGGCACGCCGAGTGCCGGCGTGCTCGCCAATCCCTGGGACAGTGCGCTGGACCATCCGCTGGACGTGGCCGTGGCCGACAACCAGCTGCACATCGCGATGGGCGGCGACAACCATGTCTGGAGCTACGACCTGGGCATCCGCTCGCTGCGCTGGCGGGCCGGGGCCGGCCCGGTGGAAGTGCGTGACGGCGGAGGCCACCTGGCCGCGTTCGCGCAGCCCTGCGGGGTGGTGGCGGTGCAGCAGGTGCTCTATGTCTGCGATGCGCTGGGGTCGGCGGTGCGCTCGCTGCAGCTGCGCGGCGACGTGGTGCAGACCCTGGTCGGGCAGGGCCCCTGGGTCTTCGGCAACACCGACGGCCCGCGCGCGCAGGCACTGCTGCAGTACCCGCAGGCCATCGCCATGGGCGGGCAGTCGCCGCTGCTGTGGATCGCCGACACCGGCAACGGCTGCCTGCGCACCCTGCGGCTGGGCGGCGGCGACCTGTCCACCGTCGACCTGCCGCGCCGCCTGCAGGGGCCGGCGGCGCTGGCGCTGGCGGCCGATGCGGTATGGATCGCGGAGACCGACGCGCATGCGGTCCTGCGCTTCGACCCGGCCAGCGGCGCACTGGACCGCGTGCCGATCGAGGAATGAACGGCGCGGCGGCAAGCGGATTCGACGGCAAGGCGTATGCGGCGGCGTTGAGCACCGCGCCGGGTGTCTACCGCATGTACGCGGCCGACGACACGCTGCTGTATGTCGGCAAGGCGCGCGCGCTGCGCAACCGCGTCGGCAGCTATTTCAGCGGCAGCCCGAAAAATGCCCGGATCATGTCGATGGTCTCGCAGATCGCGCGCATGGACGTGACCGTGACCCGCTCGGAGGCCGAGGCGCTGCTGCTGGAGAACCAGCTGATCAAGTCGCTGGCGCCGCGCTACAACGTCTCCCTGCGCGACGACAAGACCTACCCGCACGTGCTGCTGACGCGCGAGGACTGGCCGCGCATCGCGCTGCACCGCGGCCCGCGCGCGATACCCGGACGCTACTTCGGCCCATATCCGGGGGTCACCGCGGTGCGCGAGACCCTGAACCTGATGCACAAGCTGTTCAAGCTGCGCAGCTGCGAGGACAGCGTGTTCCGCAACCGTTCGCGGCCATGCCTGCAGTACCAGATCGGCCGCTGCAGCGCGCCGTGCGTAGAGTTGGTGCCGGCCCCGGACTACGCCGAATCGGTGCGTCGCGCGGTGTTGTTCCTGGAGGGCAGGAGCGACGAGTTGACCCGCGACCTGGGCGAGCAGATGCAGGCCGCCAGCGAGGCCCTGGAGTTCGAGCAGGCCGCGCGCCTGCGCGACCTGATCTCCTCGCTGCGCAGCATGCAGACCCGCCAGTACGTCGATGGCCGCGCCGCCGACCTCGATGTGCTGGCCGTGGCCATGCAGGGCTCGCAGGCCTGCGTGCTGCTGCTGGCCTTCCGCGACGGCCGCAACCTCGGCACCCGCCCGTTCTTCCCGCGCACCAATGGCGAGGAGAGTCCGGAGGAGGTGCTGGCGGCGTTCGTTTCCCAGTACTACGTCGAGTTCGAGCCGCCGCGCGAGATCCTGCTCGACCGCAGGATTCCCGACGCCGACCTCCTCGCCGCCGCACTGTCGGCCGCGGCCGAGCGCAAGGTGCAGCTGAAGTGGAGCGTGCGCGGCGAACGTGCCGGCTACGTGGAGCTGGCCGGGCGCAACGCGCAGCTGACCCTGGCCAGCGAGCTCAACAGCCGCGACGCGCAGCACGCGCGCAGCGACGCCCTGCGCGAGATGCTCGGCCTGGCCGAGCCGGTCAGGCGGGTGGAGTGCTTCGACATCAGCCATACCCTGGGCGAAGCCACCGTGGCCTCGTGCGTGGTGTTCGACGCCGCCGGTCCGGTGCGCGGCCAGTACCGCCGCTTCAACATCAGCGGCATCGAGCCCGGCGACGACTACGCGGCCATGCGCCAGGCCATCGACCGCCGCTTCCGCCGCGCGGTGGAAGCCGAAGGCGTGCTGCCGGACGTGCTGCTGATCGATGGCGGGGCGGGGCAGCTGGCGCAGGCGCAGGCCGCGCTGGCCGACCTGGGGGTGGAGGGCGTGCTGCTGGTGGGGGTGGCCAAGGGCGTGGAACGCCGCGCCGGGCATGAGGCGCTGGTGATGCCCGATGGCCGCGAGATCCGCCCGGGCGCGGCCTCGCCGGCGCTGCAGTTCATCCAGCAGGTGCGCGACGAGGCGCACCGCTTCGCGATCACCGGCCACCGCGGGCGCCGCCAGAAGGCGCGGATGACCAGCCGGCTGGAAGACATTCCCGGCATCGGTCCGCGCCGCCGGGCCAGCCTGCTCAAGCATTTCGGCGGCCTGGCCGGGCTGAAGGCCGCCGGCGAGAGCGAGATCGCACGGGTGGAAGGCATCAATGCCGCCCTCGCAACGCGCATCTACGCTAACCTTCATGGACTGCCGATCCCGGATCCGGCAGCGGAGTAGCACCGTAATGACCTTGACCGCCCCCACCTGGCTGACGCTGCTGCGGATCATGATGATCCCGGTGCTGGTGCTGGTGTTCTATCTGCCGTACACGTGGGCCAACTTCGCGGCGGCCGCGATCTTCGGCCTGGCCGCGATCACCGACTGGCTGGATGGCTGGGTCGCGCGCCGCTACCAGATGCACTCGGCATTCGGTGCCTTCCTCGACCCGGTCGCGGACAAGCTGATGGTGGCGGTCGCCTTGTTCCTGATCGTCCAGGGCCACCCCACCGCGTGGATGGCGTTCTGGGCGGCGGTGATCGTCGGGCGCGAGATCGCGGTGTCCGCGCTCCGTGAATGGATGGCCGAGATCGGCCAGCGCGCCAAGGTGGGGGTGGCGATGATCGGCAAGATCAAGACCACCGCGCAGATGGTGGCGCTGCTGTGCCTGCTGTACTCGGTGTCGCCGAACACGCCGGTGGCCGATATCTGGATGGGCAAGCCGATCTTCCATATCGGCGACTGGATGCTGGCGATCGCTGCGCTGCTCACGCTGGTGTCCGCCGCGCAGTACCTGCGGGCCGCCTGGCCGAGCCTACGCGAGGACGAGATGGCCGCGCGTTCGCACTCCGGAAAGCGCTGAACGCGCGCTGTTGACAGGCAGGCGATTGCCTGTAGAATTTCGCCTCCCAAGCGGGAATAGCTCAGTTGGTAGAGCGCAACCTTGCCAAGGTTGAGGTCGCGAGTTCGAGTCTCGTTTCCCGCTCCAGATCGCCGCGGTACCGGGTGGTCGGGGCATCGGCGCAGGCTGCTGCGTCCGGACCCCTTCCCGGTGGCCGGTCCGTCGGAGGAGGGGCTTCAAGGGCCGGAGAGGCAGGCCCGATGAAGGGATTGGCAGTACCAAGGGCTGGCGCAATGTCTACGGAACCTGTAGAATGCACGGCTCCCAAGCGGGAATAGCTCAGTTGGTAGAGCGCAACCTTGCCAAGGTTGAGGTCGCGAGTTCGAGTCTCGTTTCCCGCTCCAAGAAAAGGCCCCACCCGTGGGGTTTTTTCATATACGGAAGAAGCGCGTTATCCTTCATCGCGCCCGTGCGAATTCCGGCCTGGTAGCAGAGTGGTTATGCAGCGGATTGCAAATCCGCGTATGCCGGTTCGATTCCGGCCCAGGCCTCCAGTCAAAGCCCTGATCGCTCAGGGCTTTTTTCTTTTCCGCGGCCGTCCCCGAACACGTTCGCGATGCCGCTCGCCGCGCCTGCCGGGAACCCCGGCCTCATCCGGCCGTGGGATGCAGGCGGTGACCCTCCGCCGCCATCGGGTTTGGCGGTCTGGAGCAGCGCCATCCGCGCGGCTGCCTCCATCGGCCAGGTGTGTCCTGGAGCATGTCCGATGGCCATGCGCATTGTTCATCCGCGATCCGTGCAGTCGTACCTCCAGGGGGCGACCCCGAGCCGCTGGCCCGCAGGGCGTCAGGAACCGCCGCCGTCGGGCTCATGGAGGAACGCCTGTTCGATGCCGCGTCGGCCCCCTCTGCTCCGGGCGGCCGTCCGCTCCTCCATGCGCGGGGCCTGGGCGGGACGGTGCCGGGAGGCGGCCGGACGCCGCGGGTCATCGGAGATCGGGGAGGGCCGTGCCGCAGCAGTTTCGCCGTCCGGCGGCCGGCCTTCCATCGCCCGGCTCCAGGGGGTGACCGGACCGGGGGCGGGGAGCAGGGGCGTGCGGCGTGCTTGTTGGCCATGTGACCGGGCCGTATGCTGCCGGTCGTCACTGGGCGCGGACCGCACCCTTGGCGCGATGGATTCCACCCTTCAGCAAAAGGAGCGTTATGAACCACCATGACGTACAACGGAAAAACCTTGCTGAGACCCATGGCAAGGAGGCTGTCGAGGCGATCGAGAAGAACCTGCTTGAAGAGCTGGTGGCCCTTGGTTTCCTGACTCCCTGCAACAACAGCAGTGGCACCGGCTGCGACAGTTCGCGGTGCGGTCCCGGCCAGACCTGCAGGCCCTACCAGAACAACAACTGCTTCTGTACCAACGCTTGACCGGGAGCGGGTGCGTACCGGTCAGATCCGCCCGCGGTGTGGGCATGGGAGATACCGGTTCCCGCCGGGAGCCTCCAGGGATCGGCCGGGTGCGGGTGCGGCGCGTGTCCGCTGCCGTGGCGCCGGTCACGGTGCTCCGATGAGGAGCCGGCGCCCGGCGCGGTGCTGCAGAGGTCCGTGATCCGGTGAACCGGTGTCTGCCAGGAAGCCCCGGGGCATCCCCCCCGGGGCTTCGCTTTTGCGGGGGCGATGGGGGCGGGGGATCGCTATCGGGTCGCCCGCGTCCCGCTTGCCGTGGACGGGGCTTGGCGGGCCGACGGGCAGGCCATCGGGCCGTGGACGTGGCTCTCAGGCGGTGCGTCCCGCGTCGAACGTCAGGATCTCGTCGCCGGCGTCGTCGTGGGTGCCGGTCGGGGTCCAGCCCAGGTGCCGGTAGAAGCCGTACGAGCGTACGCCGGGGTCGCTGGAGCAGGACAGGAACAGGCGGGCATGCCCCTGTTGCCGGAGATGGTCGACGGTGCGTTCGAGCAGGGCCCTGCCGGTGCCTTGCCCCTCGTGGTCGGGCAGCAGGGCCAGGACCAGGATCTCTCCGGTATCCCGGTCGCCGAAGCAATAGCCGACGATCCTTTCGCCCTGGCAGGCCACGTAGCCCGGCGTGGCGCCCAGGCGGGTGCCCTCGCTCCAGGTGTCGACGGTGATGCCCAGTGCGCCCAGTTCCGCTTCGGAAAAGGCGTTCTCGCGGGTCTGTCCCCGCAGGGCGATGCAGGCGGCCGCATCATCGGGATGGGCACGGCGGAATGTCAGGGCGGCCATGGGGGCTCTCACGGAAGGGTGGGGACGATAGGCGCCAGCGGGCGGCGCATCGGGTCGTCCACCGCAGGGGGAAGGCGCCTGGGCAGCGGCGGCGGGCGATGCCGCCGGTTGCATTCCCCGCCGCGCAGGTGCCGCCGCTCAGCCCGCGGCACTCATCGGTGGGCGGCGGCTGCCGGTGCCGGGCCAGCGCGCCAGGATGGCGGTGCGGATGCCGGCGGCGTCGATGCCGGCCTCGGCCAGCAGGTCTTCGCGGCTGGCATGGTGCTGGAAACGGTCGGGCAGGCCCAGGTGGAGCACGGGGACGACCACGGCCTCGGCCGCGAGCAGTTCGGAGATGCCGGCGCCGGCGCCGCCGGCGACCACGTTGTCCTCGACCGTCACCAGACCCTCGTGGCTGCGTGCGACGTCAAGCAGCAGGTCCCGGTCCAGCGGCTTGACGAAGCGCATGTTGACCACCGTCAGGCCGAGGTCGCGGCCGACCTGCTCGGCGGCGGGCACGACCGCGCCGAAGGCCAGGATCGCCAGGCGGCGGCCCTCCACGCGGCGCTGCGCCTTGCCCAGCGGCAGGGGCGCAAGGTCGCTGCCGGCGGCGACGCCGGGCCCGGTGCCGCGCGGGTAGCGCACCGCCGCGGGGCCCCGGTGCTGCAGGCCGGTGCTGAGCATCTGCCGGCACTCCGCCTCGTCGGCGGGCGCCATCACCACCATGTTCGGCACGCAGCGCAGGAAGCTCAGGTCGAGGTTGCCGGCATGGGTGGCGCCGTCCGGCCCGACCACGCCGGCGCGGTCGATGGCGAACAGCACGTCCAGCTCCTGGAGGGCGACGTCGTGCACCAGCTGGTCGTAGGCGCGTTGCAGGAAGGTGGAGTAGATCGCCACCACCGGCTTGGCGCCCTGGGTGGCCATGCCCGCGGCCAGGGTCACGGCATGCTGTTCGGCGATCGCCACGTCGAAGTAGCGTTCGGGGTATTCCTTGCTGAAGCGGACCAGGCCGGAGCCTTCGCGCATCGCCGGGGTGATGGCCAGCAGTTGCGGTTCGGCGGCGGCGGCGTCGCACAGCCAGTCGCTGAAGATGTCGGTATAGGTCGGCTTCTTCGGTGCATTGCGGACCGGCAGGCCCTTGCTGGGGTCGAAGGGGCCGACGGCGTGGTAGCCGATCTGGTCGCCCTCGGCCGGCTCGTACCCCTTGCCCTTGGTGGTCATGACATGCAGCAGCTGCGGGCCCTTGACGCCTTTCAGGCGCTTGAGCGTGGACAGCAGCAGCGGCAGGTCGTGGCCATCGATCGGGCCGGTGTAGTGGAAGCCCATCTGCTCGAACGCGGTGGACGGCACGAACATGCCCTTCCACTGCTCTTCCCAGCGCTTGACGAAGCGCGCCGGCGGACTGTGGCGCTTGTCGCCGAGGATCTTCTTGCCCCCGTCGCGCAGTGCGTTGAGGGTGCGGCTGGCGGTGGCGCGGCCGAGCATCTTGGTGAGGCCGCCCACGGCCTCGGAGATCGACATGTTGTTGTCGTTGAGGATGACCAGCACGTTCGGCTCCTCGTCCATGCCGCCGGCGTGGGCCAGCGCCTCGAACGCCATGCCGGCGGTCATCGCACCGTCGCCGATGACCGCGACCGTCTTGCGCTCGTCGCCCTGGCGCTGGCGGGCGATGGCCATGCCCAGCGCCGCGGAGATCGAGGTCGAGGAGTGGCCGACACCAAAGGTGTCGTATTCGCTTTCCTCCCGCTTGGGGAACGGCGCCACGCCGTCCTTCTGCTTGACGGTGTGGATGCTGTCGCGGCGGCCGGTCAGGATCTTGTGCGGATAAGTCTGGTGGCCCACGTCCCAGACCAGCTGGTCGACGGGGGTGTCGTACAGGTAGTGCAGCGCGACGGTGAGTTCGATCACCCCCAGCCCCGCGGCGAAATGGCCGCCGCTGCGGCCCACCGACTCGATCAGGTAGTCGCGCAGCTCGCCGGCCACCGCGGGCAGCTCGGATTCATCGAGCGCGCGCAGCTCGTGCGGTGCCTGGATACGCGACAGGCGCGGGTAGCGGACGGTGTCGATCATGGTCTTCGCAGTTCAGCCGAAACGGTATTTTCGCCCCCATTCGGGGGTGGGGCAAGCAAACCGCGGGCGTTGTGAGGGCGCGATGACGGAAGAACGGCGCGAGGCTGAAGGGCGGTTCAGCTGCAGGGCGTCCCGGCCTCCGTACTGCGCTGCCGGCGCCGGCGCCGCATGGGCCGCCGCACCTTCAGGGCGGCGGCCCTGCAGGGGGACGCATCATGGACGCGTTTGCGCTCCGCCGCCGATGAACGCCCACGCATCGCACGCGGGCCGGGCCTCCGGCGGCCCGCGGGTTCATGCGCTGCGGCGCAGCGCACGCCTCGGCAGCTGTGCCTTCAGGAAGGCCATCTGGTCGGCGAGGATGTTGCGGTTGGACAGGATCAGGTGCTCGATCCAGCTGGGGCGGTAGGGCACCGCCAGCAATGGCATGCCGGCCTGTTGCGGGGTGCGGTCGCTCTTGCGCGAATTGCACTGGAAGCAGGCGCTGACCACGTTCTCCCAGGTGTCCAGGCCGCCCTTGGAGAGCGGCTGCACGTGGTCGCGGGTCAGGTGCGGGCGGCCGAAGCGCTGGCCGCAGTACAGGCAGAGATGGGCGTCGCGGGCGAACAGCGCGGCGTTGCTGAGGTTGGGCGTGGGATCAAGCGCGCGCGAGCGGGCGTGCCCGCGGGTGGCGATGATCGGGTGCAGGTCCAGCCCGCTGCGGCGTCCGCTGGCGCGGTTGATGGCGCCGTGCACGTGCTGGCAGGGGTCGCCGAGGGTCCAGGCGACCGCACCGCGGGCATAGATGCAGGCCGCATCCTGCCAGGTGATCCAGTCCAGCACGCGGCCATGCGCGTCCAGCGACAGCAGACGCACGGAACCGAGGCGGTGCAGGGGGGGCGGGAGCGAAAACGCCGCGTCCGGAGCAGGTGCGGCGACTCCGGTATCGATCAGACCACGGGGTGTAGTGTCTGTCTCCATCGGGAAAACAGCTTATACACGAAGCGTGACAGTTTGTGTAAACCGCCGCCCTCGACCCGGGCGGCGGCCGGTGGCTCATCCGCCGAAATGCTCGGCATCCATCGCCATCAGCGGTGCCGCGCCGCTCTCCATGGCGGCGGCGTGCAGCAGGGTGCGCGGCAGGATGCGCGCGTAGTAGAAACGCGCGGTCTCCCGCTTGGCCTGCTTGAAGCCGTCGGTGTGCCCGGAGGCCTGCGCCGCGGCGGCCGCGCGGGCCCACCAGTAGGCGAGGGCCACGTAGCCGCTGTAGAACAGGTAGTCCCAGCTGGTCGCGCCCAGTTCCTCCGGGTTGCCGGCGGCACGCTGCAGCACGTTGGCGGTCAGCGTGCCCCACTCCCTGGCCTTGGCGCCCAGCACCGGCAGGAACTCGGCCACGGCCGGGTTGTCGGCGCTGTCGGCGATGAACTGCTCGATCTCGGCCAGGAACAGCTTCAGGCCGGCGCCCTGCGAGACGGCGGTCTTGCGGCCGATCAGGTCCAGCGCCTGGATGCCGGTGGTGCCTTCGTAGAGCGTGGTGATGCGGGCGTCGCGCGCGTACTGCTCCATGCCGTGCTCGGCGATGTAGCCGTGGCCGCCGAACACCTGCTGGCCGTTGTAGGTGGCCTCGATGCTCCACTCGGTCAGGCAGGCCTTGACGATCGGGGTGAGGAAGCTGACCAGGGTGTCGGCGTCGGCACGGACCTGCTCGTCGCCGGCATGCTGGGCGGCGTCGAGCTGGGTGTAGGCGTGCGCGGCGAGCAGGCGGCCACCTTCGGTCAGCGCCTTGGTGGTGAGCAGCATGCGGCGCACGTCGGGCTGGGCGATGATCGGATCGGCCGGCTTGTCGGCCAGCAGCGGGCCCTTGGGCGCGCGCGACTGCAGGCGCTCACGGGCATAGGCCAGTGCGCCCTGGTAGGCGCGCTCGGACTGCGCCAGGCCCTGCACGCCGACGCCGAGGCGGGCGGAGTTCATCATCACGAACATCGCCTGCAGGCCCTTGTGCGCCTCGCCGACCAGGTAGCCCTGGGCACCGTCGAAGTTCATCACGCAGGTGGACGAGCCGTGGATGCCCATCTTGTGCTCCAGCGCGCCGCAGCGCAGCGCGTTGCGCTCGCCCTGGTTGCCGTCGCGGTCGACCTTGTACTTGGGGGTGACGAACAGCGAGATGCCCTTCGGGCCCGGAGGGGCGTCGGGCAGCTTGGCCAGCACCAGGTGCACGATGTTCTCGCTCAGGTCGTGCTCACCGGCGGTGATGAAGATCTTGGTGCCGGTGATCGAGTAGCTGCCGTCGGCATTGGCCTCGGCGCGGGTCTTGAGCAGCCCCAGGTCGGTGCCGGCGTGCGGTTCGGTCAGGCACATGGTGCCGGTCCAGCGGCCGGCCACCAGCGGCTTGAGAAAGGCCTCCTTCTGCCAGTCCTCGCCGTAGTGCTTGAGCGCCTCGACCGCGCCATGCGACAGCATCGGGAACAGGCTCCAGGCCAGGTTGGCCGAGGACACCATCTCGCTCAGCGCCATGCCCAGCGTCTCCGGCATGCCCTGGCCGCCGAACTCCGCCGCCGCGGTCAGCCCGGTCCAGCCGCCTTCCACGAACTGGGCATAGGCTTCCTTGAAGCCCGGGGCGGTGGTGACGTCGCCGGTGGCCTTGTCCAGCGTGCAGCCGGTCTGGTCGCCGACCGCGTTGAGCGGGGCCAGCACGCTGGCGCTGAAGCGCCCGGCCTCTTCCAGCACGGCGTCGATGACGTCGGCGCTGGCCTCTTCCAGGCCCATCGCGGCGAACAGGGTCTCGGCCCCGAGCACATCGTGCAGGGCGAAGCGGAGGTCGGTGACGGGGGCCGTGTAGTTGCTCATCGGTTCGGTCTCGGAAGGGGCGGGAAAGAGGTCAGCGCAGTACCCCGGGCAGGCCCGGCGCCTGGTTGAGGCTGTTGCGGGCCGTCACGTCGAAGCTGCGCTGCTTGCGCTCTTCGGGGGTGGCGGCCACGGTGCCGTCCAGTTCGTAGAACAGCGAGCGGCCGCCGGCGAGGGCGTCGGCCATCACGATCCGCGCCGGCGAGCTGGGCTGCAGGCGCACGGTGACGACATCGGCCGACTCCGGGCCGATGGAGAGTCCCGGCGCGGCGTCCAGGGCGCCGGCGACTTCGTCGCCGACCTTCATCTGCAGGGCCAGGGTGTCGAAGCGCATCGGCATGGAACTGTAGTTGCGCAGCCGCAGCTGGATTTCCCAGCTGCCGTCGCCGGCGACGGTGAGCTGCTGGATGCCGGCGGCCGGTTCGGAGACCCGTTTGACGGGGCCGCTGCCGCATGCGGCGAGAGTGAGCGCCAACAGCGCAGTCAGGACGTACTGGGGGCGGAAACGCATACTGCAGGGTCCTCGGATCCGGAGCGGCGACAGGTCAAGGATACTACGCCGTATGGCGGGATGGCGCCGTCCCCGGGGGCGGCATGGATGGCGGAACTTCGCCGCCGGCTCATCTAGACCTACCAGGAGACCTGCAAAGTCGCCGTAATCGCATATACCGGAGGGGTTCATTCATGCGTTCATTCAAGTTGTTGCCGCTGGCAAGCGCGGTCCGCGGCGGCCTCGCCGCCGTCGCGCTGAGCCTGGCCATGCCGGCGCTCGCCGCGCCGCCCACGTTCGACATCGACCGCGGTCGCATCGAGGATGTGTTGCCGGAGTTCGCCCGCCAGGCCGGGCTGCAGATCATCGCTCCGGCGGCGGGTGAGGACGGCGGGGTCGAAGTCGGCCAGCTGAAGGGCCAGATGGATGCGCGCCAGGCGCTTAGCCGCCTGCTGGACGGCACCGGGCTGACCATCGCCTCCGACGATGGCCGCACCATCACCCTGCGCGCGGCCGCACCGATGCTGGCCTCGCTGGGCGGGCTGGGCGGGCTGGCGGTGGCGCAGGCGGCCGAACCGGAGCCGGCGCCGCAGGCGGCCCCCGAGGCGCCGGAGAGCAGCGCCCCGGTGAGCACGCTGGACCAGGTCACCGTCGTCGGCAGCCAGATCAAGGGCAGCCGCTCGGCGGCGATCCTGCCGGTGGCGACCCTGCAGACCGAACAGATCGAGGCCACCGGTGCGGTGTCCGGCGACGACCTGTACCGCTCCATCCCGCAGATGGGCGATGTCTCGTTCAGCGGCACCAACGGCGGCAACAGCTCCAACTACGCGCGCGGCGACATCGCCTCGGTCAACCTGCGCGGCCTGGGCGTGGGCAACACCCTGCTGCTGATCAATGGCCGCCGCACCGTGGTGCATCCGACCAGCCAGGCCGACGGCAACCTGGTGCCGGTACTGACCTACAACGCCAACGCGGTTCCGGTCGCCAATCTGGGCCGGGTCGAGGTGCTGCTGGACGGCGCCGCGGCGATCTACGGCACCGATGCCGTGGCCGGCGTGGTCAACAACGTGCTGCGCGACGACATGGACGGCGGCACCATCAGCGTGCAGCGCGGCTTCGGCGAAGGCACCAACCTGCGCGACATCGGCGTCAACGGCATGTGGGGCAAGAACTCCGAGGACCTGCGCTCCAACATCACCGTCGCCTTCAACTACTACAACACCACCGGGCTGAACTCGCTGGACCAGAACTGGACCCGCAGCGGCGACCGGTCGGCCGACTTCGCCGGCACGCCGTACGAAGGGCTGGCGGGCGTGGACAACCGCAACACCAACAGCCCCTGGGGCAACTTCACCGTCGTCGGTGGGCCGGTCTCGAGCAACGGCACGCCGCTGACCACCGCCGCCGGCGCGTTCCACGTGCAGCCGACCACCAACAACGGCTGCCAGGCCGTCCTCGGCGACGGCGTGTGCGTGCAGTCCGGCAGCAAGGCGACGTCCGGTGACGATGCCAACCTGCGCGACAACCACCAGTCGCAGTACCCGCTGTCGATCACCCCGGACGTGCGCCGCCTGAACCTGTTCGTCACCGGCAAGCACGATTTCGAGAACGGGATTTCGTTCTTCAGCGAGGCCGGCCTGTACGAGTCGCGTGCCTACAGCCTGCAGAACGGCGTCAACACCATCACCGCGCTGCCGATGACGGTGGCGGCAAGCAATTACTGGAACCCGTTCGGCGCGATGTACCTGCCCGACGGCTCGCTCAACCCCAACCGCCTGCAGGGGCTGGACATCGGTCCGGACGGTGCGCCGGTGACGATCACCAGCTACCGCTTCGAACGCCCGACCCGCATCGAGGTCAACAACACCCAGGTGCGGGCCCTGGCGGGCCTGCGCGGCTACCACTTCGGCTTCGACTGGGAAAGCGCCGCGCTGTACTCCAAGGCCAAGGTCAAGGACACGCAGGACGCGGTGAGCATGTCGCTGTTCCAGCAGGCGCTCGCGAACCCGACCGAGTCCGCCTACAACCCGTTCTGCGGCGGCTGCAACGACTGGAGCAAGCTGGACCAGTTCTTCTACAAGGCCCGCCGCCAGAGCGAGACCGAGCTGTACCTGTGGGACGTCAAGGCATCGCGTCCGGACCTGTTCCGCACCTGGGCCGGCGACGTCGGCATGGCCGCGGGGATCGAGGTGCGCCACGAGACCCAGCGCGACGAGCGCGATGCGCGCGTCAACGGCTCGGTGACCTTCACCGACGCCATCACCGGCGTGGACTATCCCAGCGACATGTACGGCGTGAGCCCGACCCCGAACACCTATGGCTCGCGCACGGTCGCCGGCCTGTTCGCCGAGCTCTCGGTGCCGCTGGTGTCGCCGGAGATGGAGGTGCCGCTGGTGCGCTCGCTGGACCTGCAGGTCGCCGGCCGCGCCGAGCGCTACAACGACTTCGGCAGCGTCGCCAAGCCGAAGCTGGCGCTGGGCTGGCAGATCTTCGACGGGCTGACCCTGCGCTCCTCCTGGGCCAAGGGCTTCCGCGCGCCGAACCTGGAGCAGATCAACGCCACGGTGGTGAGCCGCTCCAACAACCGCACCGACTACATCCAGTGCGAGGCCGACGTGCGCACCGGCGCACAGGGCTCCATCGCCGGTTGCGGCGGCCACACCTACTCGACCACCGCACGGCGCTCGGGCAACCCCAACCTGAAGCCGGAAACCTCGACCAACACCAGCGCGGGGCTGGTGTTCCAGCCGCGCTTCATCCCGGAGGACTACGGCCGCTTCACCTTCGCCGTCGACTACTACAAGTACGAGCAGGAAGGCATCATCGGCCTGTTCGGCGAAGGCAACGCCCTGATCCTGGACTACATCCTGCGCCAGCAGGGCGGGAGCAACGATGCGGTGGTGCGTGCCGATCCCACGGCCGACGACATCGCGCGCTTCGCCGGAACCGGGCTGAGCCCGGCCGGCAAGGTGCTCTATGTCACCGACCAGTACGTCAACCTGGAACCGCAGACCCTGCGCGGCGTCGACTACAACTTCGCCTGGAACTCCCCGGAAACCCGGATCGGGCGTTTCGACGTCTCGGTCACCGGTACCCACCTGATCGAGTTCTACCGCCAGCGGTCGCCGGCGCTGCAGGCGCTGGAGGATGCCAAGGCCGGTGGCCTGGTCGATCCGTCGATCCGCATCACCGGCGGCGGCGACCTGATCGGCAACGGCGGCAATCCCGAGTGGAAGTGGTCGGGCACGCTGACCTGGCGCTACCAGCAGCTGTCGGTGGGCGCCACCGCGCGCTATGCCAGCTCGTACGTGGAGAACAGCCTGGTGCTGTCCGACGGCACGCCGTGGACGGTGAAGTCGCAGACCCTGGCCAATGCGTTCGTGAAGTACGACTTCGAGCGCGAGGGCTGGCTCGAGGGCGTGTCGCTGAAGGTCGGTGCCAACAACCTGGCCAACAAGCGTCCGCCGGTGTCCGACGATGTGTTCGGGTACTCCTCGGCGGTGTACCAGGCCTATCCTCGCTACTGGTACGTCAACGTGAGCAAGGCGTTCTGATGAAGGTGGCTGCGGTAGGGACCGGCGCCCGGCGGAGGCCGGGCGCACGCGGAGCACGGCGATGAAGGCCGAGCAGGCGAAGGCGAGGGCGGCGTGGCTGGCCGAGCACGTGCTGCCCTGCGAGCCGGCGCTGCGGGACTGGCTGCACCGGCGCCTGCCGGTGCACCAGGACGTGGACGACGTGGTGCAGGAGGCCTACGCCATCCTGGCCGCCATGGAGGACGTGTCCCACGTCCGGCAGCCGCGCGCGTACCTGTACTCGGTGGCGCAGTCGGTCGTGCTGCAGCAGCTGCGTCGCGCCCAGGTGGTGTCGATCGAGGCGGTGGCCGAGATCGAACGCGTGGCGACCAGCGGCGACGAGGCGTGCCCGGAACGGACCGCCTCGTCGCGGCAGGAGCTGGCACGCATCGGCTCGTTGATCAACGGCCTGCCGGACAAGTGCCGCGAGGCCTTCGTCCTGCGCCGGGTCGAGGGCTATTCGCAGCGCGAGATCGCGCAACGCATGCAGATCAGCGAGAACACCGTGGAGAAGCACATCTGCAAGGGAATCCGGGTGTTGATGGATTCGATGAAGCGCGACGGGGAGAACGTGCGGGAGGGCAGGGAACGGCCCACAGCAGGAGGAACGAGAAATGCGCGCAACCGATGATCTCTCTATCGACGATATCGCCGCGGCCTGGGTCGCGCGCGAGGATCGTGCCCCGCTGGGCGCGGCCGATGCCGTTGCCCGCGATGCCTGGCTGCAGGCGGACGTGCGCCATTTCGGCGCCTATGCACGGGCCCACGCGGTGCTGGTGCGCACCGACCGTGCGCGGGCGCTGTCATCCGGCGTCCCCGGGCCGCGGGACGCCCCGGTCGCGGCCGCACGCGCACCGCGCCTCGGGCGCACGCGGCGGCTGCTGCGCTGGGCGGCCGGTGCGGCCGCGGCGATCAGCCTGCTGGCGATCGGTGTGCACCGCCAGGACGACGATGCCGAGTACTACGCCACGCGCCGCGGCGAGATCCTGCGCGTCCCGCTGCAGGACGGGTCGGCGATCACCCTCGATTCGGACTCGCAGGTGCGGGTGCGCTACACCGACGACCGCCGCAACATCACCCTGCTGCAGGGCGAGGCGCTGTTCGACGTGGCCAAGAACCCGGGCCGGCCGTTCGTGGTGCGGGCGCAGGAGACCGACGTGACCGCGGTCGGCACCAGTTTCGCGGTCAGCCTGACCGAGCGCCGCAGCGGCGGCGTCGAGGTGCTGGTGCGCGAGGGCGTGGTGGACGTGGCCGACACCCAGGGCGCGGTGGCGCCGGCACGGCTGCTGGCCAACTACCGTGCGCTGGCCAACCGCAGCCATGGCATCCGCATCGAGGCGGTGGCCAACGAAGACCTGGAGCAGCAGCTGGCCTGGCGCGAAGGCATGCTCTCCTTCAATGGCGACACCCTGTCGGTGGCCGCCGCACAGTTCCTGCGCTACAGCGACACCCGCATCGTCATCGACGATCCGGTGGTCGGCAGCCGCCGCATCGTCGGCCTGTATTCGGCCAGCGATCCGCTGGGCTTCGCGCGCAGCGTCGCCGTGAGCCTCGGGCTGGTGGTCGAGCAGCAGGGGAAAGTCGTGCGCCTGAGCACGCCACAGGGCCCGTCGCACGCGGCGCGCTCGATGCAATGAACCAGGAACCAAGGCAATGAACCGACACAAGCGAGATGACCGCCGGCTGGCCCTGCTGACCGCACTGCTGCTCTCCAGCGGCCTGGCCAGCGTGGCCGCCACCGCCGCCGATACGGCGGTGCTGATCCGCGATGCGATGGTGTTCGACGGCACCGGGCGCGAGGCCTACCCGGCCAGCGTGCTGGTGACCGACGGCAGGATCGCCGCCATCGCCGCGGCCGGCGAGCGCCTGGATGCCCCCGCCGGGGCCCGTGTGGTGCAGGCGCGCGGGCAGGCGCTGCTGCCGGGGCTGTTCGACCTGCACACGCACTGGACGCCGAATGCGCGGCCGGCCGAGCTGCCGCAGATCGCCAACCTCTACATGGCCGCCGGGGTCACCACGGTCAGCGATTTCCACGAGCCGCCGGAGGCCTATGCGCCGCGGCGCGCCTGGCTGGCGGAGATCGCCGCTCCGGACGTGAAGTTCGCCGCGCGCATGAGCACGCCGCTCGGCCATGGCGCCGACTGGGGCGACGAGAACACCACCCGCTGGGTGAACTCGCCGGAAGCCGCGCGCGCCGGGGTGCGCGCGGTCGCCGCCTACAAGCCGGACTTCATCAAGGGCTTCACCGATGGCTGGCGCTATTCCAATGCCGCCGACAACAGCAGCATGGACGAGGAGACCCTCACGGCGCTGGTGGACGAAGCCCATGCGCATGGCCTGAAGGTGTTCACCCATACGGTGATGGTCAAGCGCGGCAAGACCGCCGCGCGCGCCGGCGTGGACGTGATCGCGCACAGCGTGCAGGACGTGCCGGCCGATGCCGAGCTGGTGCAGCTGATGCGCGAGCACGGCACCGCCTATGCGCCCTCGCTGGCGGTGTACCTGCCCGAGCGGGTGGACGGCAGCGGCGTGGCCGGCACGCGCCCGGAGGTGCTGGCACAGCGCCGGCGCAACTTCGCCACCGCCCTGCACAACGTGAAGCTGCTGCACGATGCCGGCATTCCGGTGGTGGTCGGTACCGATGCCGGGATGACCGGAACGCCGCACGGCGCCTCGACGCTGCGCGAGCTCGAACTGCTGGTCGATGCCGGATTGACCCCGGCCGAGGCGCTGCTGGCCGGCACCGCGAACAGCGCCGCGGCGCTGGGCGTGGCCGACCGCGGCACCATCGAGGTCGGCAAGCGCGCCGACCTGCTGCTGGTGAAGGGCCGTCCCTGGGACCGCATCGCCGATATCCGCAATACCCAGCGCGTCTATGTGGCCGGCCGCCAGGTGCACGGCAAGGGCACGCGCCTGCCGGCGGGCAACCGCGCGCTGTCGCTGCCGGCACGCCCGGTGCCGGCACGGGTGGACGATTTCGAGCGCGACGACGGGCGTACCGCACTGGACACCCTGCGCATCGACGAGGCCGACGGTGGCAACGACCGCACCGTGCAGGTCAGCACCGTGGTCGCCCGCGACGACGGCGGCAACGCCTTGTCGGTGCAGGCCAAGCTGTCCACCAAGCCGAACGCGTACGCGGCGGCGATCCTGCCGCTGACCCGCGGCTCGGTGGCGCCGGCCGACCTGCGCGGCTACCGCGGCATCCGCTTCGACGTGCGTGGCGGTGCCGGCACGCTGCGGCTGGAAGCGCGCGCGCTGGGCGACCGCCGCTTCCTGGCGCCGATCGAGGCCGGCCGCGCGTGGCGGACCGTGGAGATCCCCTTCACGGCGCTGCAGGGCCAGCCGCCCTACCGCGCGCAGGGACCGGTGGCCGAATGGAAGGGCGACGACGTCCAGCAGCTGGTGTTCTCCGGCGGCGGCGAGGCCGGCGGCACGATCTGGTTCGAAATCGACAACGTGGGCTTCTACTGAGGCATGACGGCAATGCACAAGACCCTGGCGCGTCTGCGCACCCCGCTGCTGGCGGCCCTGCTGGCCGGTTGCGGCGCTCCGGCCTGGGCGGCCGATTCCGGCGTGCTGGCCAGCCTGGACGCCTATGCGCCGCGCCAGGCGCAGGTCGCGCAGACGCTCTGGCAGCACCCGGAGCTTGGCTACCTGGAAGTGCAGTCGTCGCAGCTGCTGCAACAGGAGCTGCGCCAGGCCGGTTTCCGGATCGAGGCCGGGGTGGCCGGCATGCCGACCGCGTTCGTCGCGACCTACGGCCGCCGTGGCGACGGCCCGGTGATCGCCCTGCTCGCGGAGATGGACGCCTTGCCGGGCATGGCGCAGGCCGCCGAGCCGGTACGCACGCCGATTCCGGGGCAGGCGGCGGGCCAGGCCTGCGGCCACAACCTGTTCGGCGCGGCCTCGGTGGGCGCCGCGCGTGCCATTGCGCAGTGGCTCCAGGCCAGCGGCACAGCAGGCGAAGTGCGCCTGTACGGCACACCCGCCGAGGAAGGCGGCTCGGGCAAGGTCTACATGACCCGGGCCGGGCTGTTCGACGACGTGGACGTGGTGCTGCATTGGCACCCGGGGTCGGAGAATTCGGCCGCGCAGGGCACCAGCCTGGCCAACATCAGCGGCAAGTTCCGCTTCCACGGGCTGGCCGCGCATGCGGCCATCGCACCGGACCGCGGCCGCTCGGCGCTCGATGCGGTGGAGGCGTTCAACCACATGGCCAACCTGATGCGCGAGCACGTCCCCGACGGCACGCGCATCCATTACGTGATCAGCAACGGTGGCAGTGCGCCGAACGTGGTGCCGGACCTGGCCGAGGCCTACTACTACGTGCGCCATGTCGATCCGGCCGTGGTGCGCGATGTGTTCCAGCGCCTGCACAAGGCCGCCGAAGGTGCGGCGCTGGGCACCGGTACCAGCGTCGAATTCGAGCAGACCGGCGGGGTGTTCTCGCTGCTGCCCAACGACACCCTGGGGCAGGTGATGCAGGCGGCGCTGGAGCAGGTGGGCGGGGTGCGCTACGACGCCGCCGAACAGGCCTTCGCCGAGACCCTGCAGCAGAGCCTGGAGCGGCGCCCGCCGTTGGCGGTGGCCGCGCAGCTGCAGCCGTACCGTGCCGACCTCGCCGGCAGCGCCTCGACCGACGTGGGCGATGTCAGCTGGACGGTGCCGACCGCCGGGCTCAGCACCGCCACCTGGGTGCCGGGCACTCCCGCGCACAGCTGGCAGGCGGTGGCGGCTTCCGGCGCCACGCTCGGCGCCAAGGGCGCGTTGAATGCCTCCAAGGCGTTGGCCCTGGCCGCGGTACAGCTGTTCCAGTCGCCGGACACCGTGCGCAGGGCGGCGGACGAGTTCGCGCAGCGGCGTGGCCCGGCGTTCCACTACGACCCGTTGCTGCAGCGCGAATCGCCACCGCTGGATTACCGGCGCAAGTAGACCGGCCACCGCCGCGTGCGGCCACGCTGCACGCCGTGGGGCGTCTTGCGTCCGCCGCACCGCGCGCGCCCGGCCGTCGCCGGGCAATGCCGGGCATCGGCCGGCATCACTCCATGGTGACCACGACCCGCAATGGCGCCAGGTCGTAGCCCATGTCGGTGGCCTGGCGCTTGAGCCGTTCGAACAGGGCGCTGTCCATCGACGGCGTGCGCGACAGGATCCAGAGGTAGTCGCGCCCGGGCTCGCCGATCATCGCCCACTGGTAGTCGGGATCCAGCGCGATCACCCAGTAGTCGGCCCATACCCAGGGCAGCCATGACAGCCAGTCCGGTGCGAAGCGGACCTGCAGGCGGCCGGGGTGTCCGGCGACCTGGCGGGCGACGCCTTCGGCCTCCAGCAGGCTGCCGTCGCGCACCCGGCAGCGGTTGAGCACGCTGATGCGGCCGTCGGACCGCAGGCGGTAGCTGGCGGTGATCTCCGCGACGCAGCGCTTCTGGAACGATACCGGCAGGTGGGCGATCTCGTGCCATTGGCCGGCATAGCGATCGAGTTCGAAATGCTCGACCGGGACGACCGGCGCCTGCGCCAGTGCCTGGCCGGCGAACAGCAGCGACAGCGATGCGGACAGCAGTGGACGATGGCGCATGGACGGCCTCCAGAAGGTCGGTCGCGGGCCAGGCAAGGCTGCATGCCGCAGGGTAAATATTCCGTTCGCATGCGCCGCTCCGGCAGGGGCGCGCCCGCGATACAGGCCGGCGGCATGGCGATGCCGCAGTATTTTCCACACAACGCTTGCCGAAACCGGAAGACCTCCGTATCATGCGCCGTCTCGCCGACGGCAACGTCGCGAAAACAAAGTGGCCGAGTAGCTCAGTTGGTAGAGCAGGGGATTGAAAATCCCCGTGTCGGCGGTTCGATTCCGTCCTCGGCCACCATACAAATCAAGTGGTTATGAAGCCCGCGCACGTCGCGGGTTTTTCGTAGGTACAGTTTCGGTACACCACCGAAACGAGAGCCCCATGGCCACCATCGTCAAGACACCCTCGGGAACCTGGAAAGCGGTCATCCGCAAGCAGGGTTGGCCGACCGCATCTAAGACCTTCCGTATCAAGCGCGATGCGGAGGACTGGTCGCGACGCGCCGAAGACGAAATGGTGCGCGGCGTGTACATCGATCGGACAAGCGCCGAGCGCCTGATCTTCGGCAAGGCGCTGGATCGCTACCTGTCCGAGGTGACGCTGACCAAGAAGCCAAGCACGCAGGCAGCCGAGAAGAAAAAGGCCGAGGCCTTAAGGGACTTCTTCGGCGACTACTCGCTGGCGGCAATCAGCCCAGACCTGATAGCGAGCTACCGCGACCAACGCCGGCGACGCCTCGTACCGTCCGGAAAGGCAAGAAGCGGGTCACGAAGCCCGATGCTGGCACCCTCAGCGCCAATACCGTGCGCCTCGAGCTGGCGCTGATGAGCCATCTCTACACCACGGCCATCCGGGAATGGCAGTTGGGCCTCATCCGCAATCCGGTGGCGAACGTGCGCAAGCCATCGCCAGGGGATGGCAGGGACCGACGGCTGTCCGAGGAGGAGGAGCGCGCATTGCGCGCCAGGATCAAGGCGCATTCCAATCCGATGCTGGGCTGGATCTTCACCATCGCGATCGAGACTGGCATGCGATCGAGCGAGATCGCGGGCCTTCGTTTGAGCCAGGTGGATCTGAAACGGCGCGTGGTACGGCTGGCGATGACCAAGAACGACAGTGCCCGTACCGTGCCTCTCACGCAGGCGGCAACCAATGCGTTCGTCGAGGCTGTTGCCAATCCGACCAGGCCGGAGGATTGCAAGCTGGTGTTCTTCGGTGAGCCAGGGCGTGATGGTGAGCGCAAACCCTATACGTTCAACAAGACCTGGCACGACATCAAGACGGAGCTTGGCATCCAGGATCTACGGTTCCATGACCTCCGGCATGAGGCGGTCAGCAGGCTTGTAGAGGCTGGCTTCAGTGACCAGGAGGTATCCGCCATCAGTGGTCACAAGTCCATGCAGATGCTCAAGCGATATACGCATCTGAGGGCTGAGGATCTGGTCTCCAAGCTGGACAAGCTGCCAAGAGCTGCCACGGATGAGCCGAAGCCGGAAATTGACGGTGGAAAGAGTAGTGCTGCGAAGGAGGCCTGATATGGGAACCCACACCTACGAACAGAGTGTCAAGTACGAGATCGCGCGCGACCTGCTCAATGACCGTATTGCGACCATTACCGAACAGATTAAGAAGAAGAATCGAAGGCCAGACCGGATGCTCGGCTCATCGAGGAACTGGAGGATCTGATGGCTTCTGTCGGTGCGTCGATTTCCGAGCTGGATGTGATCACCGAAGCAGGCCTTGATGCCGTGATTGCGGCCCATTCTAAGGCAATGAATAGGTGAGGGAGCGTGCAAGTTTTGACGCATTTGGACTGTCCTTATTCAGCAAGAAAGAATCACAAAATTGCATGAAATGGCTATGCCAAATTTGATAAAAATGTCTTTATTTTCAATGTGTTGCAAATTACACTCAGGATGCGTAGCCTAGCTTTGCGCTAAGGTTAATACGACGAGTGATATTCCTGCTCGTAGGCCCTCCAAGGGCAATATGCGTCCCAAGATTCGTCGCTTCGGCGAAACAGGATACGGGCTCCAAACCAGCCCTGACGGCCAGGAACAGGCACTGGCTACAGCGCACGACCTTCCCGTCTAAAGGTGCGCACAACATGCAGAGCCCAGACACCGCGCCTGGCTATCGGGTCAGCGCGACGTTTCCGACCTCGGCTGATCAATCTCTAAGCCCTGCCCTGCTTCAACGTTACGGCCCGCTGATGACTCTGCAGCAGATCGCAGAACTGCTAGATAGGTCGCCCGCAGGCATTAGGGTCGGCTTGTACGCCGACAACGAAACATCTGCGCTGCTGACTCCAGCAAAGATCAAGATCGGACGCCGTCTCTACTTCCGCACGGCTATGGTTGGTAGCGCCATTGATGCGCTTGGAGCCCTGCCTTGAGCAGGCAGCGCGTGATCAAGGACGATTTCTGGCGATCAAACGTTACGGCCGGCCTATCGACCGAGGACCGATACACGCTGATCTACCTGCAAACCTGCCCCTCAAGCAATGTTATCGGCGTGTTTCAGATCGTCCCCTCGATTTCAGCGGCAGAAATGGGCTGGGATCCCGATCAGCTTCTGACGGTGATCCGCCGACTCACGCAGATGAGTTTGGTGGACTTCGATCCGCCTACCAATTTCGTATGGGTAAGGACCTGGTGGCAGCACAACGTCATCAACGGCGCGTTCGCTGGCAAGGTTCGGGGAAAGGCGTTGGCGGAAATCAGGGCCATGCCGGAGCGATGGATCAAGCCATATGTTGCTGATTTGATTGGGAAGGTGTCTCCAGATGCAAGCGTGCTCCAGAGCGATCTTGCAACTGAGTTCCTGACGGAGGATGCCCCTTCAATGGGGCACCCAAGCCCTATCAATGGGGCGGCCGGTACTACTACAACAGTACCCGCATCAATAAACCCTACTACTACTGATGTGGTTTCGCTCTCGCTTCCTCGATCGCTATCAGAAATAGATCGTTCAACAGCGGCAGAAATAGTGTCGAACGCGATCACTGATCACTCGACCGCTCAGCAAATACTGGATGAACTGGATGCCGTCAATGCATCGGGTCGGATCAGGGAAACATGGGGTCAGTACCTCTACGGGTTGATTGCCAAAGCTAATGCCGGAGGCTTCCACCCAGCTGCCGGTAGGACGGTAGCCAAGCAAAGAGCGCCACAGCCGTCACTTCGCGAGAAATTGAATCTTCCTCGGCCTGAAAAGATCGCGTCGAGAGAGGTTGCCGAAGCCGCAATAGCAGCAATCAGGCGAGGTCTCGCTTACGAGGAGACACGTCATGAATGACAAGTCCGTTGTCAGCCTGAGGCTCCCATCAGACTTGAAACATCAATGGGCGTTGCATTGTCGCTCGAAAGGCCAGTCGCCAAGCGAGGCGCTACGTAGCGTCATTCGTCATCTCCTCAAGAGCTTGGATGATGGGCATGAGTTCGACGTCGTTCGTCAAGAACCAGATGAGACCAGAGTCCGGGTCGAGATTCGCATGACGGCATCAGAGCGTGAAGCTGTCGATCGCATTGCTGCGCGAGCGGGAACCTCGGTAAACAAGTGGATGACGGATCTTGTTAGGGCATACATCACACATAAGCCACAGCTCGGGATGCATGAATTGCAGGTTGTTGGGGAGTCGAATAATCAGCTGCGGGCTATAGGCCGGAACCTCAATCAGATTGCGCTGGTGCTGAATCGCGGTGACCAGGCCGGGGATCTGTCAGCGACTGTTGCCAAGCTGGTAAACGAGATCAATCAACACACAGAGAGGGTGCATTTCGTCATTCGCTCTAACCTTGAGCGATGGAGGATCACATGGCGGTGATCGTCGATGGTGTCTTGCAGGAATGGGGTGAGCGGCTGTTCTACCGGACGCCCCGAAAAGGCCGCAGGTGCGTCACAGTCACTGGTACAAAAATCGTCAAGGATCAGCGTCCTGGCTCGGTAGTTCGGTCGCCTCGCGTCTTGAAGTCTGCGATCAAGGCGGTTGCCAGGAAAGCGCCGGAGGTGATGGTCAAGATCTCCGGCGCCGGCAAGGGCGTAGCGCAGCTGCGTGCACATCTTGAGTACATCTCCCGTAACGGGAAGCTGTCCCTGGAAACCGATGATGCTCAGCAGGTGGAGGGCCGATCGGCGGTTCGTGATCTAGCTGAAGAATGGAAGCACGGTCTGTTTGGCATGCCGGAGGAAGGCCGGAGACGAGAGAGCTTGAACATCGTCCTGTCGATGCCGCCCGGCACGGATCGTGATGCGGTACGAGCGGCAGCTTCGGAGTTCGCCAAGCAGCAGTTCGGTAACGATCGCCCCTATGCCTTCGTCGCTCATCACGACGAGAAGCACCCTTACGTTCATCTGTGCGTCAAGGTGCTTGGCCGGGACGGAACGCGCCTGAATCCCCGGAAGGCGGATCTACAGCTTTGGCGTGAACAGTTCGCGGAATCCTTGCGCGCAAACGGGATCGAGGCAAGCGCCACGCCCAGGATGTCACGTGGAACGCGGCGCAGGACGGTTAGCCAGGCGCGCTATCACCGCAAGGGGATCGAAGCCGGGAAAGGGCAGAAGAAAAAGGCCTACCCAAGCGAGGAATCCCAATTGGCCAGCTACGCCAAGCTCGCGAAGCAACTGGCCGCCACCGATCGGGAAGGTGCGCAACTGGCTCTGGATGTCACGCGTGTTGCCAGCCGCATGGCAGGTGTCCAAGAGCACTTGAAGAAAGAGCAGTCTCGGAACACTCCCCAAGAGCGTGCTCCCGCCAAGAGCCATGAGAAACCGGATCAAGAGCGTGGCTGACCGGTAGCCACACAACCCCAGTAAGGGGAGACAAATGAAGCGTGCAGCACTTCTGATGGCTTTCGGCATTGCCACGATGGCAGGTGGCATCGGCCAGGCGTCGGCATCTGGCATCCCGGTCATTGACGTGGCGAAGATCGTCAACGACACGCAGAACCAGGCGGTCAACGTCGCCAAGTACATCGAAATGATCAACCAGTACAAGACGCAGATCGACCAGATGAAGCAGCAGTACGACTCGCTCACTGGCAGCCGCGGCTTGGGGATGATCCTCAACAACCCGGAGCTGCGTTCGTATCTGCCGGATGAGTGGCAGCAGGTTTACAACAGCATCAATTCTGGTGGCTATTCCGGCCTAAGTGGCGCGGGACAGGCGATCCTGGATGCCAATGGGCTGCTCAATGCCTGCGAGAAGCAGGGCAACGCCAATAGGGGCTTCTGCGAACGCCAGGTGGCCAAGGCCGTCCAGGACAAGGCGTACGCCTTGCAGGCTTTCGATAGGGCGCAGGATCGCTGGGATCAGATCCAGTCCCTCATGGGGCAGATCAGTAACACCACCGACCCGAAGGCTATCGCCGAGCTGCAAGCGCGCATCAATGCCGAGCAGGCAGCTATCCAGAACGAGCAGACGAAGCTGCAGATGTTCCAGATGCTCGCGCAGGTCGAGGAGCGTCTGATCGAGCAACGGCAGCGGGAAGTGAATTCACAGGATCTTGCGCGGCGAGGCTACGTCAAGCCTGTGCCGGTGGATTTCGGGAAGTGAGAGGGAGGACGTCATGAACATGATCTACGGAATCATTCTGGTGCCGTCTGCGCTTTCGATCTATGTCGTTGCCATGTACTGGAGGTCGCTTCTTCGTATTGGCTTCGTGGGTGAGGTTGTTGGGCGAGCGCCAAACATGCTGATTCTTGACCTGATGGCGGTCTACGCAGCTCTGATGGTCGGCTATTGGGGCATCCATGCCTGGACGGGGCACGCGCTGACCGTCTTTCCATCAGCACCACAGACGGATGCCGGGACGCTGTTGGCTGCATTGGCCTGCTTTTTCGTCTTGGTTCTGATCCTTCAGTTCAATGCCAGTGACAGGTTCACGGTTCCGACTGTTGCAGGGATCAGGGAAGCGGCAATCAGGTCGTTGCTCACACTTCGCATTATCGACCGAGCCGAGGATGTGTTTCGGAGTGGAACCACGAGGAGGAATGTATGAAGAACGTCGTTGTCGCCACCCTCATGGGAATCGTGCTGGTTGCCTGCTCCGAAACAGAGCCCCGATCGGTTGAGTGGTTCTTAGAGAGCGAAGTCGACCGGAAAGCTGTTCTTGCAGAATGCGCCAAGCACGCGGTTCCTAGCTCCATCGAGTGCTTGAATGCGCAGAAGGCAAAGGATTCTCTTGACTTGAAGCGGCGTGGCTACGTCAGGTCTGAACCTGTCGGTTTCAGCAAGGAGGAATGAGCCATGCCAGATCCTGGAATCTTCCAGTTCATCGGCGAGTCCGTCGATGCGGCCTTGATCTCATTCGTGATGGCCACTGTGGCAGAGGTGATCCCGGCCATCATGCCGATCGCCACCTTGGGCGTGACGATCTACTTCGCAATCATGGGATACATGATGATCGCCGGACGCCTGCAGAATCCGGCGGGCGCTGTCATGATCCAGGGCGTCAAGTTTCTCGTCATCTCGGCATTGGCCTTGTCCGTCAGCGGATACAACACTTGGATTGTCGATGTTATCCGCGGCCTGGAGGACGGATTGGTAGCTGCCTTCTCCGGCACAGCTGGTGCAGCCCCCATGTCGGTCTATGCCACGATCGATACGACGCTTGGACAGGGGTGGGACATCGCTGCCGACCTTTGGGAGCAAGCCGGCAATCGAGGGCTCACCGAGATCCCGATGGCGATTGGAGAGTACGTCAATGCCATCGTTATTGGCATCGCTACCCTGGTCGTCGGCCTTCCTGCTGGTGCCATGATCGTCGTCGCCAAGGCGACGTTGACCCTGCTACTCGGAGTCGGGCCGTTGTTCGTCATGTGCCTGATGTTCCCAGTGACGGCCAAGTGGTTCGAGCAGTGGTTCGCCCAGGTCATGACGGCCATCATGACAATCGCCCTGGTGGCAGCCGTGGCCGCGTTCATGATGAAGATATTCGCAGCCTTTATCGGGACGGTGGACATTACTGGCGAGCAGAACACGCTGTTCACGGCCTTGTCGTTGAGTGTGCTTTCCATCGTCATCCTGCTGCTTCTGTACCGCGTGGGTGGGCTGGCGGCAGGCTTGGCCGGCGGCATGTCTGCGGCGACCATCACCTTCGGCCAGATGGCGGCCGGTGCAGCATCGGTAGCGGGAATGCCGGGACGGCTGGGGTGCGGAGCCAACGACATGTTGAATCCGGTGTCCAATCGTCTAGATCCGGAGACAGGACTTCAAACCTCATCCAGCCGGCTGGAGCATGTGGCAATGGGGCGGTCGATCTTCGTTCCGAACCCCGCCTATCGGAACGCCCTGCAGGATCGTCTGAAATCGACCCTGTCCGGCAAGAACTCGGTTAAGGAGAGGAAGTGATGGCAAAGAGCTAAGGCGTCTCCAGGAGCCGCAGAAAGGCCAGAAGCACAGAGGAGCGTGCCCATAGCTTTGGCTACCGACTTGATCCTGAGAAGGGGGTTGTGATCTGTCAGGTCGCGGAGTTGATGACAAAGGAGGGCTGGCGGGAAATCGAGGAGTTGATCCAGTTCTTCAGATGCTTTGCACCGGGCATGGACAGCTTTCATGTCGAACTGAGGCGGTAGAGTTTCAGGGGTCGCCCTTCTTTAGACCGCCCCTCGGCGCGGATTTTCTTTGCCCGTCGAGGAGGCATAGCGGTCGCACCCAGCAGATTCAGCTAGGTCGCTTTTTCTCATGAGAAAGCTTCATGAGCCGTCGGCGGCAACTAGGCGCCGTGCTCGGCAAGAACGGCCTCAATATGGGCCTCTACATCCTCGCAGCTATGGCGCACGGGATCCCGACGACCGGCATCCGTGCGTTCGGCCAAGAACGCTAGGTAGGCGGAGTCCTCATGGGTTTGCTTGAGTGTGGTCGCCGGCCACTCTGCAGTGAGAAATTTTCTCATGAGAAAGTCCTATCCGTCCGTGGGAATTTTCGCATGAGAAAACGAACTTGAGGGCATTTTTTGGGATGTCCAAAGAATAGAAAGAGGGAAGATGACTAGTGCAGGATAGGCTATCGCCGGTAGTTGTCACACAGAACTTTGTAAGTACAAAATTCGGCCCGACTCAGGATCGGGTTCCCGGCATTTGTTTTACGTTTCTTTCTCATGAGAAAGTATCCGGATGGCCGGGCACGGAACGCGATGCTGCATGCACAGGCCTGGGCATCTATGGGGATGCCCTACGGCCTGCGCCGGCCTGCATGGTTCTCATGTTCGTCATAGCCAAGCTTGTTTTGGTGTTATGGCGCTACCTACTAGTGCTTGTAGCCGTGCGGAATATCGAATCTACGAGGCGACTTCCTGCGCCGACAACTTTCGTGAGCACACGGAGCTGCTCGCGGCACGCAACGTTATCTGCCGCTGCAAGCGGGGACGTAACCCTCTGCACCGCGCCCGCCCATCGCGGCGGGGGCCGGGTCAGGGGAGGTGCTTCCGTAGCGGTTGCAACGTATGTGACTGGCGCGCAAGCGACCATGCGCCCGGATTCCCACTAAACTCAGCCCAGCGACTCAGCCGCGTCAGGTGTTGGATGAAGCGAAAGCGACTCTCTAGGCAGAAAGGGAAGAAAAGGCCGTCACCGCCAGAAAACAAGGGATTCCACGTCTTCGAGCATCCTTACAGCAAGATCGACAAGGACGTCTTGAGGGAGATCCTCCTTACCAAAGGACGGGAAAGCGGAGAACGCTTTCCGAAGCTTCTGGAATCGATCGCCGGCCGGTTCCATCGCTGGCATCCGCTGCATATCATCGCGACCATCGCGAGCTACGGCTTGCAGGTGGGCGTGACCGACAAGGGTGCTTCGTCGGATGGCATGCTGAAAGACATGCAGCAGCATCACATAGAGATGCTGCAGGCACTCGCGCTCACCCTGCCGTATGCCGAATGGGGAGACGCCCCGGCACCGCCGCAAGTGATCCAGGAAGTGATTGATGAGACGAAGGAGTTCACCGAGGCTTTCAGGAACCGGAGGCTTGTCGCGATTGAGGAGGGGCGGGACGACCAGCAACGCGTCGTGCTCGCCCTACAGGAGCGCTTGCGTGAGCACACGCAGGTTGTCAGGAACTGGGGCCACTTCTCTGCGGTGGTCAGGATATCGAAGGAGCTTTATTGCGCGCTCGACCAGGATCTGCTGGATCATTTCGGTTTCAGCGCCAGCGATCTGATCGACGTGTCGAATGCGTTGCTGACGGCCTATCAGGCCCGCGCAAACGCCAGGTTCACCCTGCTTCGAGAAATCTTCCGGGCACGTACGACGGAGACGCTGGTTCGGGATTTCTATGCCAAGTACCCGGGCGTGACGGGTGACTCGGAGGAATTCCTCGCCCACATCCCTGCCGGCGTGACCACGGAAATGGTCGGGTATCGATTGCTGGCTCACGCAGATATTGCGCTGGTCAAGCTGGGCATCGCCGACGTAGACGAACTCGCAACGCTGTCTGCGCGGCCGCCGGAGGTCGTCGAGCGCGTCCTAGCCAGACTGTCTATTGCGCCTGGAGAGCTCGACGCAACGAAAGCGGAGAGCTTTTTCCTCAGCAACCCCGTGTGGACGGCGCCCGGGCTGCATATCAGAGGGGAATATTACTTTCCGGCGCCGCAGGCGATTTTCAGCCACGTATTCTCGATCATGAACGCCTTGGCCCGTGACGCCGGTTTGAAGGACAAGCTGGAAAAGCGTCGTGCGGCCTTTCTGGAGGACAAGGTCGGCGAGATCGTTGGGGCAGCGCTGCCGGCAGCGAAGATTTCCAAGAACGTGAAGTGGAAGTCCGACGGAAACCTCTATGAAACGGATCTGCTGTGCCTGTTTGATCGGGTGGCCCTCATCGTTGAAGCCAAATCCGCGGCACTGACCCCGCAGGGGCTCCGAGGGGCGCCTGATCGGATCAAGCGCCATGTGCGCGATCTCGTCGTGGCGCCAGCAGAGCAGTCATATCGTCTGGAGCAGATCATCGCGCAGGCGAAGTCCGGAGATCCGGTATCGCGTGAAATCGTCTCCGGACTTGGCCTGGATGCAGACGACGTTGATACCGTCATTCGTATTTCAGTCACGCTGGACGACTTCTCGACTCTATGCAGTGCCGAAAAGCAACTCAAGGCGGCCAATTGGGCTCCGGCCGATCTTCGTCTGGCGCCGACCATGAACCTTGCAGACTTCGAGGTTGTCTCCGAGATACTCGATGAGCCTGCACACTTCCTCCATTACCTTACGGAACGAGAGCGGGTACAGAAGCACATCGAGATCTTTGGAGACGAGCTTGACTACTTGGGCTTCTACCTCGAAACAGGGTTCAACGTGGCCGCATTGTATGAAGGTGGCGCCGCGCTTGTGATCACGGGCATGTCGCGTTCCATCGACCACTACTATGCCAGCCTGGATGCGGGCGTCCAGGTTCCAAAGCCAGAGCCCAAGATTCATTCTCGGCTCAAGCGTATCGTTCGGGAGATCCGCCGCAGGAACGCCAAGCGCTGGACGACCATGGCGCTGGGATTGCTGAGCATGGGAAGCGTCGAGGAGCAACGTCGGATCTTCGCCGAACTCGACAAGCTTAAATGGAGTGTGTGCAAGGCCTATCGTGATCCCGAGCATCCGTGCTCGCTCGTCATCTCGCCACCGTCTCACTGCGCCGCTTACATCATCTTCTACGTCTATCCGGACGCGCTTTCCAGCCGGCGCCACGACACTGTCTCCCACTTGGCCGCAAAAGCCTTCGAGCAGCGGGCGCGAGAGCGCTGCATCGTCATCGGCAAGAAAGTCGAGGATTGGGAACGCCCGTACCAGTACGTCGGAATTGCAACTCCCCCGCAATAATGGCCGGGAGAGGAAGGGTTGAACCGCGCCGGTATTCATGAAGGCTCCAACTTTTGAGAGGATGGAGTGATGACCGTACTGCCCAGATGAGTTCAGTTGGGTCATTGCCATTGGCCGATACGAACTGGCATGTCATGCAGGCTAGGTAGGGGTTGCGTGGGCTCGCATAGCGCTCTCAGGTGACTTGGGCGACGCCAGATTGAAACCTCTTTATCGTGTGGAGTAGGATTAAATCCTATCCGCTTGGAGGGTCGAAACCATGCGTTCAACCCAACAGTTCAGCATCACCCTTCCCAATGAAATGGCCGATCTGATCAAGGCCAAGGTCGCGGCGGGTGAGTACGCGACGGAGAGTGAGGTCATCCGGGATGGCCTACGCACGCTGCTCGCCCGCGACCGGGCGATGGAGGCCTGGTTGCGGGAGCAGGTGGTGCCGGCGGCGCAGGCCTTGAAGGCCGACCCGGAGCGTGCCCTGTCGGTTGGCCAGGCCCGCGAGCATTTGGCAGAGAAGCGTCGGCGGCGTGCGTGAGCTACCGGGTCGAGTTCGCTCCAGAGGCGGTTGCTCAGCTCGTCGCGATCGAGGAATACATCATCAATGCCGGGGCGCCGGCTGCGGCCATCCGCTATGTCGATGCCGTCGTGGCCTACTGCGAAGGGCTGGTGACGTTTCCGGAGCGAGGAACAAGGCGCGATGATCTGTTCCCGGGACTTCGTGTTACCAACTATCGTGGCGCTGCAGTGATCGCGTTTCTGGTGGACTCCGAACGTGGAGTGGTGTCGATCCTCGGCGTGTTCTACGGTGGCCAGGACTACGAAGGGGCGTGGAGCGATTCCTGAGGTACACCACAGGTACAGTGCGCAGTTTTCGCGCACTTCTCCAAGCTACTCTAAGCTACTGTTTCGCAACTACTTTTGGCTTCCAGAGACTACGTTCGACTTCGCCAATAAATCAATAAGCCATTGATATTAAAGGAAATTGAAAATCCCCGTGTCGGCGGTTCGATTCCGTCCTCGGCCACCAGCAATTTCCAGGGTCTGCAGCAATGCAGGCCCTTTTTGTTTGTCTTGGATGCCTGGCCGTCGGCACGGACATGCCGGCACCGCGACGGGGAGGCGCCCGGGCGCATGGGACGCGCTGCAGACGCATCGCCGGAGGGTCGCCACAGACCCCGCTGCGGTGCAGGACGTGCTGCGCTGCCACCCGCGTGTGATGCCGATACGCAGGCGCGCTGCATGCCGGGGCCCGGGCAGCGGCGCGGAACCCGTCGCGAGCGCGACGTTGGCCGCTGCCGATGCCTCACCGGCAGGCTTCGATGAGGCTGCGGTGCGGGTCGGCAACCGCCGCTGCGGCCTGGACAGCTGGTCGGAGCGTCGGGGGAATCGTGCGGAGTCTGGAAGGGCTGGCGCACTGGAACCGTGCTCCGGGAACGTGGTGTCCCTGGGACGGCAGTGTGGAGCCGGCTGCCATGGCGGGCATGCATGCCGCGCCATACGAAGGCGGGCCATGACCGAGCCAGGAGGGCAGGCGCGCAGCGGCCGTGGCGGTTTTCCAGGGGTGTCCGGGCCGGCCGGGCGGGGCAGCGGCGTTGAGCGCCGGTCGAAGGATGCCGGAAGCACTGCCGGGGGCCGGCGTTGGGCGGTACCGGGGCATGGCTGGCCGGGCGGCGACGACGCGTCGCCCGCGCCGGATACGAAAAAGGCCGGAAGTCCCTGGTTTCAGGACTTTCCAGCCTTGGTCGCACCGTCCAGGACGGAAATTTGGTGGAGCCAGGGAGGATCGAACTCCCGACCTCGTCATTGCGAACGACGCGCTCTCCCAGCTGAGCTATGGCCCCATGGTCCACGCTGATCGCGGCGGAGCCGCGGCCAACGCATCGCGTGGTCGGGGAATTCTAGCGCGATGCCGGTGGCTGCGCCAAGAGGGGAGTGAGCAGATCCTGCAACTGCGCGCGGCGCCAGCCGTCCAGCGTCGCCGGCCAGGTGCCGCCTTCGAGCAGGGCTTCCAGATGCTTGCGCGAGGCCAGCAGGCCATCGGGGAGGTCGAGTTCGGCGCTGCGCCGGGCAACCGCCTCCTGCAGGCGCTTGAGCGTGGCCTTGTTGCCCTCGGTCGCGGCCAGCGGCTGCGGGGCGCGGTCCTCGTCGGGCAGCGCGGTCTGCAACGCCTCCCAGACCGCCTGGGCGCATTTGCGCGGCGCCTTGGGCGAGCGCTCGAACAGGCGCAGCAGCGCGTCGTAGTCGGCCGGCGGAGTGCGGGCCAGCTGGGTGGCGAGCTCGTTGTCCAGGATCCAGCTGCGGGGCTTGTCGCTCTGCCGCGCCTGCCGGTCGCGCCAGCGCAGCATGCGCAGCAGCCGCCGCTGCGCGTCCGGGTCCAGGAATTGCGAGGCGCGCATGGACAGGTGCGGCCAGGCCTCGCTCTCGTCCTGTTCGGCCGAGGCCAGCAGGCGCGCGGCGTCGTCCTGCAGCCATTCGCGGCGCCCGAGTGCCTGCAGGCGGGCGTCGATGGCATCGTGCAGGGCGAACAGGTGCCGGACGTCGGCCGCGGCGTAGTCCAGCTGCGCGGGTGACAGCGGGCGGCGCATCCAGTCCGAACGGGTCTCGCCCTTGGCCAGGGTGACGCCGGTGATCTGCGCGACCAGCTTCTGATAACCCATGCCGCCGCCGATGCCGGCCAGCGCGGCGCCGATCTGAGTGTCGAACAGCGGCCGCGGCAGCGCGCCGCAGGCGCACTTGAAGGCCACCAGGTCTTCGCTGGCGCTGTGCATGACCTTGAGGATCGCGGGGTCCTCCAGCCAGGGGCGCAGCGCATCGGTCATGCCGGGCGCCAGGGGGTCGATCAGCAGGATCTCGTCGCCCACCGCCATCTGCACCAGGGCCAGTTGCGGCCAGTAGGTGCGTTCGCGGATGAATTCGGTATCCAGGCCGATGCGTTCGGGGCGCTGCCGGAAGCGTGCTTCCAGCTCCGCGGGGTGTTCGATCCAGTGCGTCACGTGTGTTCCGTATTCCATCGACTGCAGGGTTTGCCCAAGCAGGCGAGAATAGCCTAACGTCGTCGCGCACCCGAACGCGCATGCCGAATGGGAGGACGTTTGCGTACAACCGGTCAGCTGGTCCGGGGCGCCCTGCTGGTGGCGCTGGCGGGCACCGCCTGCAGGCAGGAGGCGCCGCCGGCCGCGGTGCCGGCGGCGGTACAGCCGGTGGTGGCCGAGGCGGTGGCGCCGGTGGCCGCGGTGCGGCCCGATGCCGTGGCCCAGCCCGAGGCGGCGGGGCTGCCGGCGCCCTGGGTGCCGCCGCAGCCGGAGCTGGCCGCGGACGGGGTGCGCGATGCGCTGCGGCGCGCGGCCGCGGCGCTGGCCGAAGGGCGGCTGTACCGGAATGCGGACGATGCGGTGCCGCTGTACCTGGCGGTGCTGGCGCTGCGGCCCCAGGAGCGCGCGGCCCAGCGCGGCCTGGAGACGGCCCGCCGGCAGCTCGTGGCGTCGGTACGCGCTCTGCTGGAGCGGCCCTATGAGCAGCGGCGGGCACTGGACGAGGCCGCCGAGCAGGTCGCGGTGCTGGTCCGGCTGGCGCCGGATGGGCCGGACGCGCCGGAGCTGCACCGGCGCATCCAGGCGGCGCGGCACCTGCTGGCGCTGAACCGCTCCGCGGAGCAGGCGCTGCGCGACGGCGACCTGGACAAGGCCGCCAGCGCCTTCGCCCAGGTCGAGGTGCTGGAGGCCGGCAACAGTCGCGCCGCGCAGGGGCGGGCGGCGGTGGAGAGCGCACTGCTGCGGCGTGCCGAGGACGCGGCCGGGCATGCCGATTTCGATGCCGCCCTGGGGTGGCTGCAGCGTGCGGCCACGCTCCGCGAGCAGGCGCCGACGGTGGTCGATGCGCGGCACCGGATCGAGGCGATGCGTGCGGCCCAGCTGGTGGCGCTGCGCGACGGTGGGCTGCGCGACCTGGCGTCGGCGAAGGGCCTCAAGCCGGCGCGCGAGAAGCTCGAGCAGGCGCTGCGCATCGCCCGCCCCGGCGACGAGGCGGTGGCGACGCTGCGGCAGAAGATCGACCTGGTCGCCCACTACGGCCGCTTCCGTCCCGGGCAGGTGTTCACCGACGCGCTGGAGGACGGCGGCCGGGGGCCGCAGATGATCGTGGTGCCGCATGGCGGTTTCCAGATGGGCGCCGGCTATGCCGAACCGGGCGCCAGCGACGTCGAGCGTCCCGAGCACTATGTCCGCTTCGACCGCGGCTTCGCGATGTCCATCACCGAGGTCACCGTGGCCGAGTTCGGCCGTTTCGTCGCGGCGACCAACGCACGCACGCGCGCCACCCGGCGCGGGCATTCGGTGGTCTATGACGAGCGCAGCGGCAATTTCGTGCGCCGCAACGGGGCCGACTGGCAGGCCGGCTACAACGGCGCCAAGGCGCCACTGGACAACCCGGTCATGCATGTCAGCGTGCGCGATGCGGAGGCCTATGCGAACTGGCTGTCGACCCAGACCGGGCACTACTACCGCCTGCCCAGCGAAGCCGAGTTCGAATACGCGCTGCGGGCCGGCAGCAGCGGCCGCTATCCATGGGGCAATGCCGGTACGCCGCCGCCGCGCAGCGGCAACTTCACCGGCAGCGAGGACGTCTCGCCCAGCGGCCGGCACTGGAAGAACGCCTTCGTCGGCTATGGCGACGGTTACTGGGGGGCGGCGCCGGTCGCCAGCTTCAAGGCCAATGCCTGGGGCCTGCACGACATGGGCGGCAACCTCAGCGAATGGGTCGCCGACTGCTGGCATGCCAGCTATCGCCGGGCACCGTCCGACGGTGCGGCCTGGTACAACCCCGGCTGCCGGCAGCGCGTGGTGCGTGGCGGCAACTGGGCCAACGCGCCGGAACAGACCCGTGCCGCCTGGCGGCTGTCGCAGGATTCGGACATGACCAGCGCGCGCATCGGCTTCCGCCTGGTGCGCGGCATCTGACGCGGCACGCCGCGGACCGGTTCCGGGTTGGCCGCGGAAGGGTGGCCATTGCGTCGTCACTGTCGTAGGTCCCCTTGCATGGCCGATGGGCAATCGACAGCGGCCGGGCCGGCCTGCAGCCCGGACGTCATGATGGACCGTCCCGGGCACGCCGCTGTCGCCGGTTTCTGTCCTCCCCCGGTGGTGTTGGACGCCCTCCATCGCGAGTACAACGCTGCATGGCGGGCAAGGCGGTGGACTGGACCTGCAGGACCGGGTTTCAATCCGGTCGGTGCCGCCGCGCAATTTGGCAAGGCCTCATCAACGGAGACTCCCGATGCGACAGGATCCTCTCGGCAACCAGGGCCGCCCGCGCCGGCGCCGCGGCGGGGGTGGTGGCCTGCGCGTGCTGGTGCTGCTCGGCCTGGCGGTCTATGGCGGCTGCTACTACTTCGGCAACCGCACGGTGGATCCGTATACCGGCGAAAAGGTACTGATCGACCGCTCGCTCGATGCCGAGGACGAGAAGGCGCTGGGGCTGGAGGCCTACCGGCAGATCCTGGCGCAGGAGCGGCCGGTCGCTGCCGATGCGCAGGTGGCGCAGCAGATCCGTGGAATCGCCCAGCGCCTGATCGCCCGGGTCGACGCGGTGGAGACCGCCCTGGCCGCCGAGCACGGCCGGCCTCCCGGCCATTTCTCGCGCAGCTTCGACTGGGAGGTGACCGTGCTGCAGTCCGAGCAGGCCAATGCGTTCTGCCTGCCGGGCGGCAAGATCGCGGTCTACACCGGGCTGGTGCCGGTGGCGCGCAATGCCGACGCGATGGCGGTGGTGATGGGCCACGAGATCGCGCATGCGCTGCTGCGCCACGGTGCGCAGCGCATGGCCCAGCAGAAGCTGAGCGGTATCGGGCAGATGGTCGGCGCCGCCGGCGGCATGGATGCGCAGCAGCAAGAACTGCTGATGTCGGCCTTCGGCTACGGCTACCTGCTGCCGTATGCGCGCAGCCATGAAGTCCAGGCCGATGAGGTGGGGCTGATGCTGGCCGCCGCGGCCTGCTTCGATCCGCGGCAGGCGGTGCCGCTGTGGGAGCGCATGAGCGCGGCCAGTGGTGGCCAGGCGCCGCCGGAGTTCGCCTCGACCCACCCCAACCCGGGCACCCGCATCCAGAACCTGCAGGCGCTGATGCCCAAGGCGATGGCCTACCGGCAGCGGTTCTGCGAAAGCGCCCAGCCACGCTGAGGCTCGACGCCGCGGCACATCCGGCCACAGCGCCAGCTCTTCCCCGTAGAGCGGGGCCTCGCCCCGCTGGCACCTTCCCGGGACCACCCGCCGGGCATGGCCCGACGCTACCGGGGCCGCGGCACGCCATTTCCGTAGAGCGGGGCCTCGCCCCGCTGGCACCTTCCCGGGACCACCCGCCGGGCATGGCCCGGCGCTACCGAGGGCCGTGGCACGCCGTTTCCGTAGAGCAGGGCCACCCCCCGCTGGCGCCTTCCGCGGAACACCCGCCGGGCATGACCCGGCGCTATCGGGGGCCGTGGCACGCCGTTTCCGTAGAGCGGGGCCTCGCCCCGCTGGCGCCTTCCGGGGAACACCCGCCAGGCATGGCCCGGCGCTACCGGGGCGCGGTAGTCCGGGCCTTGATGGCACGGGGCCGGCCTGCGCCTATGGCGTCTTTTCGCCGGCGACGACCTGGACGTCCAGCACGCCGTCGCCCACGCGTGCGCGCAGCAGGTCGCCACTGCGGGCCTGTGTGGTCGAACGCACCAGCGCGCCATCGTCGGTGCGGGTGAGGATGGCGTAGCCGCGGGCGACGGTGGCCAGCGGGCTTACCGCTTCCAGCGAGCGGGCGGTGCCGCGCAGGCGCAGGGCGTCGCGCTGCAGGTGGCGGGCCATGGCGGCCTGCGCGCGTGGCGCCAGGGTGTCCAGGCGCGCGCGCAGCCGCTCCAGCCGGTGTGCGGGCTGCACGGCGCGCAGGACCGATGCGCCGTGGGCCAGGCGACTGCGGTGCTGTTCCAGTTGCCGCTGCCAACAGGCATGCAGGCGTGCGGAGAGTGCTTCCTGGCGCTGGCGCAGCAGGGCCAGCCGCGCGTGGGGCCCCTGCGCCTGCAGGCGCAGGGCGGCGCGGTCGGCGCGCTGCATCGCCTGTCCCAGCGCATGCGCCTGCAGCTGCACCAGCCGCTGCCGCAGACGGCGGATGCGCTGGTCGAGGTCGCGCTGGTCCGGCACCAGCAGCTCGGCGGCCACCGAGGGCGTCGGCGCGCGCAGGTCGGCGGCGAAATCGGAGAGGCTGAAGTCGGTCTCGTGGCCGACCGCCGAGACCACCGGCGTGGTGCAGGCGGCGATGGCGCGCGCCAGCTGCTCGTCGTTGAAGGCCCACAGGTCTTCCAGCGAACCGCCGCCGCGGGTGAGCAGCAGCGCGTCGTAGCGGCCGCTGGCGTCGGCGCGGCGCAGCAGGGCGGTGATCTGCGCGGCGGCGGTGGCGCCCTGCACGAGGGTCGGCAGAAGCTCCACCTCCAGCAGCGGGAAGCGCCGCGCCAGCACGCTGAGCACGTCGCGCACCGCCGCGCCGCTGGGCGAGGTGATCACCGCCAGCCGGCGCAGATGGGCCGGCAGCGGCCGCTTGCGCTCCGGCGCGAACAGGCCCTCGTCCTGCAGGCGTGCCTTGAGGTCCTCGAAGGCGCGGCGCAGCGCGCCTTCGCCGGCTTCCTCCATGTGGTCCAGCACCAGCTGGTACTCGCCGCGCGCCTCGTACAGGGTCAGGCGGCCACGTGCCAGCACGCGCAGGCCTTCGCGCGGCGCGAACTTCAACCACTGGCTCTTGGGCCGGAACATCGCCGCGCGCACCTGCGCCCGCGGATCCTTGAGGGTGAAGTACAGGTGCCCGGACGCGGGACGGCTGACGCTGCCGAGCTCGGCTTCCACCCACACCAGCGGGAACGCGCCCTCGAGCAGGTCGCGGGCGAGCGTGTTGAGCTGGCTGGGAGTGAGGACGTTGTCCATGCGGCGTGGAAGGGGAATGGAGGGCTATTGTTCCCGCCTGCGCAGGGGAATGCCATGCCGCCCGTCGGGAACGGCGGTGTCCTCCTGGGGGCCGGGCCGGGAAGCGCTCGCGCGGCTGGCCTGCGCCGGCGGCGGTGTCCGGGCCTGGTCGCGGTGCGTGCCGATACGCCGCGGATGCGGGGCGTCGTCGTGGCGCCGCAGCGCCCAGTGCACGTGCTCGCGCATCAGCTCGGACGGGTGTCCGCGGCGGCTTTCCAGCGCCCGCCGTGCATCGGCCGCCGGGGCGGCGTTGCCCAGTGCCACGGCGATGTTGCGCAGCCAGCGTTCATGACCGCTGCGGCGGATCGGGCTGCCTTCGGTGCGGCGCAGGAACTCGTCCTCCTCCCAGGCGAACAGGGTCGGCAGGGTGGCCGTGTCGAGGTTGTTGCGCGCGCGGAAGTCCGGTTCGTCGGTGCGCCGGGCGAACTTGTTCCAGGTGCAGACCAGCTGGCAGTCGTCGCAGCCGTAGATGCGGTTGCCCATCAGCGGGCGCATCTCCGGCGGAATGGCGCCTTCATGCTCGATCGTCAGGTAGGAGATGCAGCGGCGCGCATCGAGCCGGTAGGGGGCGATGATCGCCGCGGTCGGGCAGGCGTCGATGCAGCGCGTGCAGGTGCCGCAATGCGCGCTGGCCGGGGCATCGACCGGCAACGGCAGGTCCACGTAGATCTCGCCGAGGAAGAACCAGGAGCCGCCATCGCGGTCGATCAGGCAGGTGTGCTTGCCGATCCAGCCGAGGCCGGCATTGCGCGCCAGGGCGCGTTCCAGCACCGGCGCGGAATCCACGAACACGCGGTAGCCGAACGGGCCGACCTCGGCGGCGATGCGCGCGGCGAGCTTCTGCAGCCGGTTGCGCATCAGCTTGTGGTAGTCCCGTCCCAGCGCATAGCGCGCGACATAGGCGCGCTCGCTGTCGTCCAGGGTGGCCCAGGCGTGGAGGTCGTCCTTGTGGCCGTAGTCCAGGCCCACCGAGATCACCCGCACGGTCGGCGTCGGCGCGGGGGGCGGGCATGGCGCGAGTATAGAATCACCGCCATGAACCGACCTGCCGGATTGTTCGCCACCGACACCGCGCGCCGCATCGATGCGCAGGCCACGGCCGCACTGGGGGGCGACGGCTGGGCGCTGATGCAGCGTGCCGGACAGGCCGCCTGGCACTGCGCCCTGCAGTACTGGCCGCAGGCGCGGCGCATCGTGGTGGTCTGCGGGACGGGCAACAACGGCGGCGATGGCTATGTACTGGCGCGGCTGGCGCGCCAGTCCGGGCGGCCGGTGCGTGTGCTGCACCTGCCGGGGGCCACGCCGCGCACGCCGTCGGCGCAGCGCGCCTGTACTGAGTACCTGGCCGCGGGCGGACCGGTGGAGCTGTCCCCGGCCTGCCTGGCGGATGCCGACCTGATCGTCGATGCGCTGTTCGGCATCGGCCTGGCAGGGGCGCCGGATGCCCCGGCAGCGGCGCTGATCGCGGCGATGAACGCCGCCCCGGCCCCGGTGCTGGCGCTGGACGTGCCCAGCGGGGTGGATGCCGATACCGGCGCGGCGGCCGGCGCCGCGGTATGCGCCGAGCGGGTACTGCAGTTCATCGTCGCGCACCGGGGACTACACACCGGTGCGGCGCTGGCGCATGCCGGGCAGCGGCTGCTGGCCGGGCTGGAGGTGCCGGAGGGCGCGTTCGTCGGCACCGCGCCGGCGGCCTGGCGCTGGGAGCGCACGGCATTGCCGCGGCTGCTGCCGCGGCGGTCGCGCACGGCGCACAAGGGCGAGTCCGGGCATGTGGCGTGTGTCGGCGGCAACCACGGTACCGGTGGGGCGGTCATGCTGTGCGCGGAGGCCGCATTGCGCAGCGGAGCGGGGCTGGCCAGCGTGGCCACGCGTGCGGTGCACGTGGCGCCGCTGTTGGCGCGCTGCCCGGAGGCGATGGTGCAGGCGGTCGAGGATGCCTTCGCACTGGTCCCGCTGCTGGCGCGCGCCGATGTCGTCGCGCTGGGGCCGGGGCTGGGGCAGGACGCTTGGGCACAGCGGCTGTGGCGCGCGGCGCTGGACAGCGGCCGGCCCTTGGTGGTCGATGCCGATGCATTGAACCTGTTGGCGTCGTCGCCGCAGCCCGTGCCGGCGGCGGTGCTGACCCCGCACCCGGGCGAAGCCGCGCGGCTGCTCGGGGTGGAAACGGCGGTGGTCCAGGCCGACCGCTTCGCCGCGGCGCAGGCGCTGGCCGCGCGTTTTTCGGCGGTGGTCGTGCTCAAGGGCGCCGGCACCGTGGTCGCAGCACCGGCGCGACGCCCACGGGTGATCGCCGCGGGCAACCCGGGCATGGCCGTGGGCGGCATGGGCGACCTGCTGACGGGCGTGGTCGCGGCACTCTGGGCGCAGGGCCTGGACGCGTTCGACGCCGCCAGCGCCGGCGCGCTGCTGCATGCGCTGGCCGGCGATGCGGCGGCCGCGGACGGCGAGCGCGGGTTGCTGCCGCGCGACCTGTTGCCGCACCTGCGCACGCTGGCCAATCCCTGAGCGCCGTGCGGAGGCCGCCCGCCGGCGCGCGCCGTGCCGGGCATCTTTCGCGGCCGGCTTCAAACGCGTTCTAATGGCGGCCATGAACGAACTGTTCCTTCCCGACGAGGCGGCGACCGAGCGCCTCGGACAGGCGCTGGCGCATACCCGCCCGGTCCCGGCGATGGTCCACCTGCAGGGCGATCTGGGAGCGGGGAAGTCCACCCTGGCGCGGGCACTGTTGCGCGCGCTGGGGGTGCAGGGCGTGATCCGCAGCCCGACCTATACCCTGGTCGAGCGCTATCCGCTGGCGGATGGCGAAGCCTGGCACCTGGACCTGTACCGGATCGGCGATGCCGGTGAACTGGACTTCCTGGGGCTGGACGAGGGCGGTGCCGGCCTGTGGCTGGTGGAGTGGCCCGAGCGGGGCCGTGGCGCCCTGCCGCCGGTGGACCTGAAGGTGGCGTTGGACCTGCAAGGGGCCGGCCGTCGGGCATGCCTGGAGGCCGGGTCGGCGCGTGGCGCCGCCTGGCTGCAGCGCCTGGAACAGGATGGTCACTTGCGGGGTCTTCCTGCTGCCTGATGGAAGGAAGGCATGGCAGGTTGCGGATTATTAAGGGAAAAGGTATTGCAATTGCGCGATTCCGGTGATTGAATCCGCCCATGCTCACGCCACGCCGCCTTTTTGCCCTGTCCGTGTCCGTTGCCGGCCTCTTTCTGGCCGCGGCGTCGGCGTGGGCGGGTGAAGTGCGGGGCGTGGCGCTGCAGGCCGGCGCCACCGGCACCCGCGCGGAAATCCAGCTGGCCGGGGGCGGGAGCTACAAGACGCTTTCGCTGGCCGGGCCCAACCGGCTGGTGGTGGATTTCCCCGAAGCGACCGCCGTGCGCGGCCTGCGGCTGCCGACGGCGGCCGGCGTGGTCACCGCGGTGCGCACCGGAACGCCGACCCCGGGAACCTTCCGCATCGTGTTCGACCTGGCCGAATCGGTGGTGGCCTTCAAGCCGCAGCTGCAGGGCCAGGGAGCCGAATCGCGGCTGCTGATCGAATGGCCGGGCGAGGCGCGTGCCGCCAACGCCCCGGTCGCGGCGAGCAGTGGCGCCGCCGCGCGCGAGGAAGCCGCACGGGCCACCGCGGCCCTGACCGCGGCAGTGGTCAGCCAGGCCAGCGCGGCACCGCCGCCGGCACCGGCCGCAGCAACGCCGGGAGCGCCGTCGCCGGCGGCGATCCTCAATGGCCAGGCGACCCCGGCGGTCGCTTCGGCACCGGTCGTGGCAACCCCGCCTCCGGCTCCCGCAGCCGAACCCCCGGCGCCACGCCCGGCGATGCCCAGCGATGCCTCGCGCATCCGCATGCAGCCGGGCATGCGCACGCTGGTGGTGGCCATCGATGCCGGCCACGGCGGCCAGGACCCGGGCGCCATCGGCCCCACCGGCAAGCGCGAGAAGGACGTCACCCTGGCCGTGGCGCGCGAGCTGGCGCGCCAGGTCAACGCCACGCCGGGGCTGCGGGCCTACCTCACCCGCGACAGCGACGTGTTCATTCCGCTGCCGATGCGCGCCCAGCGCGCGCGCGCGGCCCGGGCCGACATCTTCATCTCGATCCATGCCGACGCGGCTGAGAACCGCGCCGCCACCGGGTCGTCGGTGTACGTGCTCTCGACCAAGGGCGCGTCCTCGCAGCGGGCGCGCTGGCTGGCCGACAAGGAAAACGCGGCCGACCTGATCGGCGGCGTCAGCCTGCAACGCACCGAGGGGACGCTGGCCAACGTGCTGCTGGACCTGGCGCAGAGCGGCAACATGAAGGCGTCCGAGGACGCCGCCAGCCACGTGCTCGGCGGGTTGAAGCGGATCGGCAACAACCACAAGCCCAACCTGGAACGGGCGAACTTCGCGGTGCTGCGCACCTCGGACATGCCGGCCATGCTGGTGGAGACCGCTTTCATCTCCAACCCGGACGAGGAACGGCGCCTGGTCGATCCGGCCTATCAGCGGCGCATCGCCGGTGCGGTGCTGGACGGTGTGCATACCTATTTCAGCCGGCAGCCGCCGCCGGGCACCCTGTTCGCGGCCCGCGCGCAGGCGGAGATGGAAGCGGCCGCCGCGACCGTCGGCAGCCGTTGACGGCGCAGGCTGCAGCCGGGCCTGTGCGGTCGCGGTGGAACCGCGGTTTCCGGCACGGCACCGGCCGCTGCAACGCGCGCCAAACGATGCCTGGGCTATCATCGGGCGATGCCTGATACCGACCTGTTTCCTTCGTTTTCCCCCCGTGATCCGCTGTGCCCGGCCGCCGGGGGCGGGGCATGAACAGCATCCGCGCACTCCCTGAAATCCTGGTCAACCAGATCGCTGCCGGCGAGGTGGTCGAACGGCCCTCTTCGGTGGTCAAGGAGCTGGTGGAGAACGCGCTCGATGCCGGCGCGACCCGGGTGGACATCGACCTGGAAGAGGGCGGCGTGCGCCTGATCCGCATCCGCGACAATGGTGGCGGCATCGCCGCCGAGCAGCTGCCGCTGGCGGTGTCGCGCCACGCCACCAGCAAGATCGCCAGCCTCGACGACCTGGAGGCGGTGGCCACGCTCGGCTTCCGCGGCGAGGCGCTGCCGTCCATCGCCTCGGTCAGCCGCTTCACCCTGGCCTCGCGACGGGCGCAGGACGAGCACGGTGCCGCGCTGCAGATCGAAGGCGGCAAGATCGGCGACGTGGCACCGCGCGCGCATGCGCCGGGCACCACGGTGGAGGTGCGCGAACTGTTCTACAACGTGCCGGCACGGCGCAAGTTCCTGCGCGCCGAGCGCACCGAGCTCGGGCACATCGAGGAATGGCTGCGTTCGCTGGCGCTGGCGCGGCCGGACGTGGAGCTGCGGGTGTCGCACAACGGCAAGCCGTCGCGCCGCTACAAGCCCGGCGACCTGTACTCGGACGCGCGCCTCAATGAAACCCTCGGCGAGGATTTCGCGCGCCAGGCGCTGCGCGTGGACCACAGCGCCGCCGGCCTGCGGCTGCACGGCTGGATCGCACAGCCGCACTATTCGCGTGCCAGCGCCGACCAGCAGTACCTGTACGTCAATGGCCGCCCGGTCCGCGACCGCAGCGTCGCGCATGGGGTGAAGATGGCCTATGCGGACGTGCTCTACCACGGCCGCCAGCCGGCCTATGTGCTGTTCCTGGAACTGGACCCGACCCGGGTGGACGTCAACGTGCATCCGGCCAAGCACGAGGTGCGCTTCCGCGATGCGCGGCTGGTGCACGATTTCGTCTACCGCACGCTCAAGGACGCCCTGGCGGAAACCCGGGCCGGCATGGAGCCGGCCGGTGCGGCACCGGCGCTGGCCGGTGGGCCTGCGGGCGGCGTGGCGCCCGCCGCGGGCCCGGCGGCCGTACGGATGGACGCCGGCATGGCCGGCGGCGGTGCCTGGCAGGGGCGGCAGTCGCCGCTGGGCCTGCAGGTGGCCGAGGCCCCGGCGGCCTATGCCGCGCTGTATTCGGCGCCGGCCGGTGCGGCCGCGGCCGACAGCGGCGCGGGGCTGCCACCGACCGCGGCCGACAGTGGCGTGCCGCCACTGGGCTACGCGGTCGCCCAGCTGCATGGCATCTACATCCTGTCCGAGAACGCCGAGGGCCTGATCGTGGTGGACATGCATGCCGCGCATGAACGCATCGGCTACGAGCGGCTGAAGACGGCGCACGACGGCATCGGCCTGCATGCGCAGCCGCTGCTGGTGCCGATCACCCTGGCGGTGGGCGAGCGCGATGCCGACACTGCCGAGCGCGAAGCGGCGACCCTGGCCGAGCTCGGTTTCGAGGTGACCCGCGCCGGCCCGGCGTCGTTGCATGTGCGCAGCATTCCCGCGCTGCTGGCCAATGCCGAGCCGGAAGGCCTGCTGCGCGATGTGCTCACCGACCTGCGCGAGCACGGCCAGAGCCGGCGGGTGGCGGGGGCACGCGATGAGCTGCTCTCGACCATGGCCTGCCATGGCGCGGTGCGCGCCAACCGGCGCTTGACGATCCCGGAGATGAACGGCCTGCTGCGCGACATGGAGGCCACCGAACGCTCCGGCCAGTGCAACCACGGCCGCCCGACCTGGGCGCGGTTCTCGCTGGCGGAGATCGACCGCTGGTTCCTGCGGGGGCGCTGATGAGGGCGCGATGCACGGGCCTGGCGGGCGCCATACTGGCGGGCGTGCTGGCCGGCTGCGGAGGGGGCGGTCCTGGCGGCGAGGAGCGAACGCCGCGTTTCGATGCGGCGTTCGTGGTCGCCCACGACCTGTGGCGTGAACAGCGCCAGGCCGAGCTGCTGGGCGACGATGGCTGGACCCGCCTGGTCGGCCTGCATTGGCTGACCCTCAAGGCGCATTACATCGGCAGCGGCAGCACCAGCGGCATCCGCCTGGCGGTGGGACCGCCGCGCCTGGGCCTGGTGACGCGCGAGGGCGGGCGCTACTGGTTCACGCCCGAGCCCGGCGTGGCGGTGCTGGCCGACGGGCAGCCGGTGAAGGGCCGGGTGCCGCTGCGCGCCGATGACCAGGCCGAGCCGACGCGGCTCGTGTTCGACGACGGCAAGGGAACCCTGGGCCTGATCCGGCGCGGCACCCGCCATGCGCTGCGGGTGCGCCATGCGGATGCGCCTGCGCGCGCGGGATTCGTGCCGCTGGCGTACTGGCCGGTCGATCCGTCCTGGCGCATCAGTGCCCGCTTCCTGCCGCATGCTGCCGACAAGACCCTGCCGGTGGTCGACATCACCGGCGCGGTCACCGAACAGGCCAACGCCGGAGCGGTCGAATTCGAGCGCGAGGGACGCACCTGGCAGTTGCAGGCGCTGGGTGAGCCGGGGCGGCCGTTGCTGCTGATCTTCGCCGACCGCAGCAATGGCCGTGGCAGTTATGCCGCGGGCCGCTACATCGACCTGGACGTGCCCGATGCGAAAAGCCGGGTGGTGATCGATTTCAACCGCGCCTACAACCCGCCGTGCGCGTTCACGTCCTATGCGACCTGTCCGCTCCCGCCGGCGGAGAACCGCCTGGAGTTCGCGGTCGAGGCCGGAGAACAGGCCTATCCACCGCGGGACAACGGAGACGGGACATGAGCTGGAGCTGGATCAAGCGGGGGGCGGGCCTGGTGATGGCGGCCCTGGTATCGGTGACCGCGATGGCGGCACCGCCGCCGGAGCGGCCGGCGGCCGGTGACGGACATGTACCGCCGGTACCGCTGCTGTGGAAGGTGGACGGTGCGGACGGCGCGGCGCTCTACCTGCTGGGATCGTTCCACCTGCTCAAGCCCGCGGACTACCCGCTGTCCGCCGACGTGGACACGGCCTTCGCCGCCTCGCGGCAGCTGTTGTTCGAGCTGGCGCCGGAAGAAATGGGCTCGCCGGCCCTGGCCACGCAGATGGCGCAGAGCGCGCTGCGGCAGGACGGGCGCGAGCTCAAGGACGACCTGGATGCCGAGACCTGGCAGCGGCTGCAGGCCTATGCCGCCGCCAATGGCCTGCCGCTGGAGCGGCTTGCCGGGCTCAAGCCCTGGTTCGTCGGCCTGACCATCAGCCTGGCGCAGATGGCGCGGCAGGGACTGGATGCGGCGTCGGGGCTGGACCGCCATCTGATGGCGCGCGCGGCCGATGCCGGCAAGTCGGCGTTGGGCCTGGAGAGCGCCGCGGCACAGATCGCGCTGCTGGACGGCATGGAGATCGACGAACAGCGGCAACTGCTGCGCGAGGCGCTGGAGCAGGTGGACAAGGGCGACGAGCAGAGCCGGCGGCTGCACGATGCCTGGCGCCGCGGCGACGCCGAGACGCTGTGGCACGACATGGCCGCGCAGATGAAGCGCGACTACCCGGCGCTGTACCGGCGGATCAACAGTGAGCGCAACGATGCCTGGCTGGCACCGCTGCAGACGCGCCTGCAGGCCGGGCAGGGCACCACGCTGGTGGTGGTCGGTGCACTGCACCTGCTGGGCGAGGATGGCGTGGTGGAGAAACTGCGTGCCCGCGGTTACCCGGTGCAGCGGGTGTGCACGGCGTGCGTCCCGGAGCCGGGCGCGGAGCCGACGGCGGCCGGGAAGCGGCGCCGGCGCTGACGCGGCGGAAAAAGCGGAAGCCGGCGCGGGCGCCGGCTTCCGGGAATGTCAGCGGCTGCTGCCGCCGCGGGTCTTGCCGGCGCTGCGCGGCGGCGGCTCGGCGGGCTTGGCAGCCGACGGCGCGGGAGGGCGGCCGAAGCCGGTGCCCATGCTGCGCTGGAACTCCTGCCACAGCTCCAGGTTGCGCTCGGTGAGCTGGTTCATCATCGCCCACGGCGTCTGCCCGAGCAGGTTGCCCACCTGCTGCCGGAACTGCTGCTGCTGGTCCAGGAACACCTGCATGCTGCGTTCCAGGTAGTTGCCCATGAAGCCCTGCAGCGAATCGCCGTAGAAACGGATCAGCTGGCTCAGCAGCTGGGTGGACAGCATCGGTTCGCCGTCCTGTTCCTTGTCGGCGATGATCTGCAGCAGCACCGACCGCGTCAGGTCCTCGCCGCTCTTGGCGTCGCGGACTTCGAAGTCCTCGCCGTCGAGGATCAGCTGGCGCACATCCTCGATGGTGATGTAGCTGGAGATCTCGGTGTCGTAAAGCCGCCGGTTCGGGTACTTCTTGATGATGCGGGTCGCAGCCATTAAGCAGTCACTCTTCCTTCACGGTAGATGCGCAGCATGGCGCAGTGCAACAGGCCTTGCAACCGCCGGAAGCCGGGGTGACGGGCGGTTGCCGCGGTGCGCGCTGCTGCGCAGCAGCGTCTGTCATGCTGCGCAGCATGCGGCTCACCAGCCCATGTGGTGGCCGCCGTTGATGTCCAGGTTGGAGCCGGTGATCCAGGCCGCCTCCTCGGCGACCAGGAAGGCCACGGCGTAGGCGATCTCCTCGGGCTTGCCGAGGCGGCCGGTGGGGATGTCGGCAATGATCTTGGCGCGCACCTCCTCCGGTACCGCCATCACCATGTCGGTGGCCACGTAGCCGGGCGAGATGGTGTTGACGGTGATGCCGAACCCGGCGTTCTCGCGCGCCAGTGAAATGGTGAAGCCGTGCATGCCGGCCTTGGCCGCGGCGTAGTTGGCCTGGCCGTACTGGCCCTTGAGGCCGTTGATCGAGCTGATCTGGATCACCCGCCCCCAGCCCCGCCGGCGCATGCCTTCGATGACCGGGCGGGTGACGTTGAACACCGAATTGAGATTGGTGTTGATCACCTCGTGCCACTGCTCCGGGCGCATGCGGTGGAAGGTGGTGTCGCGGGTGATGCCGGCGTTGTTGACCAGGATCTCCAGGGGGCCGAGGGCGGACTCCACCGCTTCCACCAGGGCGCGCCCGCCTTCGGGCGAGGCGACGTCGCCGGGAAGCAGGGCGATGTCGTATCCCTGTTCGCGCATGCGCTGCTGCCAGTGCTCGGCGCGCTCGGCGTTGCGGAAGTTGGTGGCGACACGATGGCCCTGGTCGGCCAGCCGCTGGCAGATGGCGGTGCCGATGCCGCCGGTGCCGCCGGTGACCAGTGCGATGCGGGATGTCGTCATGGAATGCGCTCCCTGCGCAAACGTTCGGGGACGTCCGATTCTATGTGAACCGGCCGGCGTCGCGGGAAACGGCGGTGTCGGGGAGCGTGCGCCGCAGCCGCGCGGGGTGGAACGCGGACACGGCCTGCTGCAGCAGTTCGGGAACCTGGGCCGGACCGTCCAGGGCGGCTGCTTCCTGGCCGAGCGCGGACCACAGCCAGCGCAGCGTCGGCACCGGATCGCGGGCGTCCACCGGGCGTGCCGCCAGCGACTTGGACAGCTTGTTGCCGTCCGCGTCGCGCAGCAGCGGCAGGTGCAGGTAGCGCGGGGTGGGGAGGCCGAGTGCCCGCTGCAGCAGGATCTGGCGGGGCGTGGAGTCGATCAGGTCGGCGCCGCGCACCACGTCGGTGATGCCCTGCGCGGCATCGTCCACGACCACGGCCAGCTGGTAGGCCCAGCAGCCGTCGGCACGCAGCAGGACGACGTCGCCGGCCACGCGGTCCACGCGGTGCTCGAAGCGGCCCTGGAGGGCGTCGTCGAAGCCCACCAGGGCACCGTCGGCCACGCGCAGGCGGATCGCCGGGTGGGGCCGCTGCCGGCCGCCGACGCAGCGGCGGTGGAGGCCCTGCTGGCCGGCCAGGTCGCTGCGGCTGCAGTGGCAGGGAAAGGCGCTGCCTTCGGCCAGTAGCCGGTCCAGCGCGGCGCGGTAGTGGGCGTGGCGCCGGCTCTGGTACTGCACCGGAGCATCCGGGTGCAGGCCGAAGGCCGCCAGTGTCGCCAGCTGCGCCGCGGCGGCGCCGGCGACCTCCCGTGGCGGGTCCAGGTCCTCGATGCGCACCAGCCAGTGGCCGCCGGCATGCCGCGCCAGCAGCCAGCTGCCGAAGGCGGCCAGCAGCGAGCCCAGGTGCAGCGGACCGGTCGGCGAGGGGGCGAAGCGGCCGCGGTAGCGATTGGAGGACATCTAAGCTGAATCGTCGGTCAGAAACGTGCTTGAATTCAACCTGTCGGCACCGCAGATTTGACCGACTCATCCCATGTCCAAATGGATCTTCTCCGCATGTTTACCCGTATCGGGCTGTTCCTGTTGACCAACTTCGCCGTGCTGATCCTGGCGAGCGTGGTGATGTCCCTGCTGGGCGTCAATCCCGCGCAGATGAGTGGCTTGCTGGTGATGGCCGCGCTCTTCGGCTTCGGTGGCTCGATCATTTCGCTGCTGCTGTCCAAGTTCATGGCCAAGCGTGGCACCGGCGCGGTGGTCATCAGCGAGCCGCGCAACGCGACCGAGCGCTGGCTGCTGGACACGGTGGCGCGCCAGGCGCGGGCGGCGGGCATCGGCATGCCGGAAGTGGCGGTGTACGACGGCCCGGAAATCAACGCCTTCGCCACCGGCGCCAACCGCAACAACGCGCTGGTGGCAGTGTCCACCGGCCTGCTGCACGCCATGAGCGAGGACGAAGCCGAAGCCGTGCTGGGCCACGAGATCTCGCACGTCGCCAACGGCGACATGATCACCATGGCGCTGCTCCAGGGCGTGCTGAACACCTTCGTGATCGTGCTGGCGCGCGTGGTCGGCGGCGTCATCGACAATGCGCTGTCGGGCAACCGCGACAGTGGCCGCGGTTTCGCCTACTACATCATCGTGTTCGTGCTGGAGATGGTCTTCGGCCTGTTCGCGACGATGATCGCGATGTGGTTCTCGCGTCGCCGCGAGTTCCGCGCCGATGCCGGTGGCGCCAGCCTGGCGGGCCGCCAGAAGATGATCGCCGCGCTGGAGCGGTTGAAGCTCAACCATGGCCAGAGCACCCTGCCGACGCAGATCGCGGCATTCGGCATTGCCGGCGCGGCGACCAAGAAGCTGTTCCTCAGCCATCCGCCGCTGGAAGAGCGGATCGCCGCCCTGCGCGCGTCGACGGAGGCCTGACAGGCGGCTGTCGCACGCGGCTTCCCCACCATCGGCTGCAGGAAAACGCCCGGCTCGACGCCGGGCGTTTTTCGTGGGTGCGTCGTATGCGCGCAGCCGGCGCGGCTGGAAGCGGACGCATGCGGCACCGCTGGGCGCGGTGGCGGCCGATGACGGTGCGGAATGTCGTGGACTACGCGCTCGCCGGGCTGAGGCAGTGAGCGGGAGCCCGGCAGGGGATCCCGGCATCCTGGTGGCAGGCGCGGGGGCGGTGCCGTCGTGCTAGGAAGGGCCGGGCCGGCAGGGAAGAACGGCCACGCCGCGGTGCCTTGTCCGGAGCGCGATTCGTGCCGGCCGTGCGCAGGGTCGCATGAGGGCGGCCTGGCCGGGGTCGTAGTGGTTGGGTGAGCCGGGCAGCTGCGGCAACAGGGCAGGCGGGTGCGTGGACGGCACCGGCATCTATGGCGGGCAGCGCGTGCGTGTGTCGGTCGATCGGCAAGCCGGGTGCCGCGGGCAACTGTGCCGAGCGGCGACAGAGGGGCATGCGGGGAGGGCCATCGGCCCGGACCGTTCTCCCTCCGGCGGGGAGGGAGGAAGCGCTTCGATGCGCTCGGGGACATGGCGGCCGCGCCGTGGCGGCCGCCATGCGTGCGCTCAGGCGTCGTGGGTCCGCTGTTCGTGCTCGACGGCGGGCGCGTCGCCCGGCGCTGCCGGTGCGTCGCTCTCGTCCTCGGCCTGGACCTCGGCCGTTTCCGGCGCGTCGACGGGGGCTGCCGGCGGCTGCACGGCGTCCCCTGCCGCGTGCACGGTGGGAGCGGGCGCTTCGGAGAAGAGCTGGCCGTTCTCCGGCAGTGCCGGCTCCGGCGTTGCGATCGGCGCCGGCGAGGCGACGGCCGCGGAGGACTCCACGGTGGCCGGGGCTTCCACGACCGTCGGCGCTTCCACAGCGGCGGGCGTTTCCACAACCGCCGGTGTCGCTACGGCCTCCTCGACCGGGGCCGAAGTGCGGGCGGGCGCTTCCATGGCCGGCGCCACTTCCGGCTCGGCGGCAGTGGCCGGCATGCTCTGGCCAGCCTCTCCGGCCGCGGCCTGTCGGGGCGCCACGGCGGCCTGCGGCTCGGCGGCGGCATCGGCGACCCGCGTGACGCTCGGGGCGGGCGCTTCCGCTGCCGGCACCGACTCCTGGCGGGCGTCGGTCGCGACGCCGGTATCCACCGGCGGCTTGACGGCAGGCGCCTGCGCCTTCGGGGTGCGGGGTGCGGGGGTGTCCGGCGCGGGCTGGTGCGCGGGTGCATCGCCGGTCGCCGGTTCATCGTCGAAGTCGAACTCGGGCTGTGCGGCGGCAGGGGTGGCGCTGCGCTCGACGGGTTCGCCGACGGTATCGTCGGCGTCGTCATCGCCGCTCAGCGCGTCGAGGTCGGCACCGGTGCTGCCTTCGGCGCCACCACGACGGCGGCGGCGGCCACCGCGGCGGCCACGGCGGCGGCGGCTGGCGCCCTCGCCATTGGCATCCTCGGTGCCCGCTGCGGGATGGCCGGCGTCGGCCGTGGCCGCGCTGGGCTCCACGGTCGGCTGCTCGGTGGCGGTGTCCACGGAACTGGCGTCAAGTGCGTCGTGCGGCAGCTTGACGCGGGCTTCGTCGCCGGCATCCGCGTGGCTGCCGACCACGGCTGCCGCGGTTGCGGCGGTGGCCACGGCGGCGGCCGTGGAGCGCTGCGGTTCGGCCGACGGCCGTACCGGCTTCTCGGCCACGGGCTGTGGGATCTTTTCGAGGTCCTGGCGCTTCTCGGCATCCTGCTGCGGCTTGGGCTGCCGGGGCGGCTTGGGTGCCCGGGGCGGCTGCTCGGCGTTGCGGGCGGCCTTGCCCTGCGCCGCCTGCGGCTCGTTGCGCTGCTTGGTGGGCTGCTGGCCGTTGCCGGCGTTCGCAGCGTTGCCGGCGTTCTGGCGGCGCTCGTCGCGGCGCTGCTCATCGCGGCGGCCGCCATTGGCGGCGCCGTTGCGGCCCTGGGGACCGGTGTTGCCGTTGCGTCCGTCGCGGCGCTGGCCCCGTTCACCGCGGCTGCCGCGGCCGCCGTCCTGGCGCGGCTGCGGCGGCTGTGCCGGTGCGGCGGGAGCGGCATCGCCGCCGAACACGCGCTTGAACCAGCCCACCACGCCACCGGCGGCGGCGGGAGCCGGCGCGGGGGGGGCGACGGGTGCGGGCGCCGGCGGTGGGGCTTCGCGCACCGGGGCCGGCTGGCTGTGCTTGACCTGGGTGACCGCCGGTGCCGGCGGAATGTTCAGCTGCGCCTTGGTCAGCGCATGCACCGGCAGCTTGCGCGGGGTGCCGCGCTGGTAGCTGGGCTTGCCGGACTCCTCGCCCAGCTCGTTCTCGCGCAGGCGGGTGACTTCGTAATGCGGCGTGTGCAGCTGTTCGTCGGCGACGATGATGATCGGCGCATCGTGGCGGCGCTCGATCTCGCGCAGTGCGCCGCGCTTCTCGTTGAGCAGGAAGTTGGCGATCTCCACCGGGGCCTGGACCAGCACCTGCCCGGTGTTCTCCTTCATCGCGTGCTCTTCGGCGACGCGGATGATCGACAGCGACAGCGATTCGACGCTGCGCATGCGGCCCTGGCCGTCGCAGCGCGGGCAGACCGTCTGGCTGGACTCGCCCAGGCTCGGGCGCAGCCGCTGGCGGCTCATCTCCATCAGGCCGAAGCGCGAGATGCGGCCCAGCTGCACGCGCGCGCGGTCGTACTTGAGCGCGTTCTGCAGGCGGTTCTCGACTTCGCGCTGGTGCTTGTTCGAGGACATGTCGATGAAGTCGATCACCACCAGGCCGCCCAGGTCGCGCAGGCGCAGCTGGCGGGCCACCTCCTCGGCGGCCTCCAGGTTGGTCTGGAACGCGGTGTCCTCGATGTCGCTGCCCTTGGTGGCGCGGGCCGAGTTCACGTCGACGGCGGTCAGCGCTTCGGTCTGGTCGACCACGATCGAGCCGCCGGAGGGCAGGCGCACGTTGCGTTCGTAGATCGCTTCGATCTGGGACTCGATCTGGAAGCGGTTGAACAGCGGGATGTCGTCCTTGTAGTGCTTGAGCTTGCGCAGGGTCTGCGGCATCACCTGCTGCATGAACTCGCGCGCGGTCTCGTACAGTTCTTCGGTGTCGACCAGGATCTCGCCGATGTCGGCGCGCAGGTAGTCGCGCAGGGCGCGGACGATCAGACGCGACTCCTGGTAGATCAGGAACGGCGCCGGCTTGGCCAGCGCGGCTTCGGCGATGGAGCGCCAGACCTGCAGCAGGTAGTCCAGGTCCCACTGCAGCTCTTCGGCATCGCGGCCGACGCCGGCGGTGCGGATGATCACGCCCATGTCGTCGGGGATGTTCAGCTTGTCCAGCGCGTCCTTCAGCGCGGCACGGTCCTCGCCCTCGATGCGGCGCGAGACGCCGCCGGCCGACGGCGAGTTCGGCATCAGCACCATGTAGCGGCCGGCCAGCGAGATGAAGGTGGTCAGGGCGGCGCCCTTGTTGCCGCGTTCCTCCTTGTCGACCTGGACCACGACTTCCTGGCCCTCGCGCAGCAGTTCGCGGATGCCGGCCTTGTTGTGGTCGACGCCGGCCTGGAAGTAGTCGCGGGAGATTTCCTTCAGCGGCAGGAAGCCGTGGCGCTCACCACCGTATTCGACGAACGCGGCTTCCAGGGAGGGCTCGAGCCGGGTGATGCGGCCCTTGTAGATGTTGGACTTCTTCTGTTCCTTGGACGGCTGTTCGATGTCGATGTCGTACAGGTTCTGGCCGTCCACGATGGCCACGCGCAGTTCTTCAGCCTGCGTGGCATTGATCAGCATTCGCTTCATTAGTGCGTTCCTCGCGCGCTGCTACCGCGCGGAACGCCATGGCGTTTCGCCTCTGGACACGGGTCGCCGCCCTTCGCGCAGGCGCGGGTAGGGCCGCTCGGGTTTCCAGCGCTACGACACCACGGCAGGCCGCGGGAGCGCTTGTGTTCTTGGTTTCAGGTGTTTCGGGACCGGCGACGGCTCCGGCCGGGGCTGGAGCGTCGCGCGGGACATGTGTTTCGTCGAGCACGGATGCTTTGGGCATCCGGCGATGGCCGGGAGCGCCGACGAGCCGCTAACATGGCCGCCCCGGGGGCGGTGGCCGCGCACTGTGCCGGATCCGTCGGAAGCCGGGCTTCTGGCCCTGACCAACTTCCAACGAAATCAAACCCTTATCTCGCTCGCCGAGTGTAGCAGAATAAACAGGCAGATGACTGACTCCGAACGCCGTATCCCGTCCACGGGAAAATCCAGCGTGCGCCTGATCAAGGTGCCCGAAGACCGGGCCGGGCAACGCCTGGACAATTTCCTGCTGGGCCAGCTGAAAGGAGCCCCGCGGAGCCTGGTCTACAAGCTCGTGCGCAGCGGCCAGGTGCGGGTGAACGGGGGCCGCGCGAAGGCCGAGCGCAAGCTGGAGGCCGGCGAGGAAGTGCGGGTGCCGCCGGTGAATCTCGCCGAGGCGGGAGACCGCACGCCGCCGCCCACCGGCTTCCTGCAGCGGATGGAGCAGGCCATCGTGTTCGAGGACGCGCGGCTGCTGGTCATCAACAAGCCCAGCGGGGTGGCCAGCCATGGCGGCAGCGGCATCAGCCATGGCGCGATCGAAACCATGCGGGCGCTGCGGCCGGACCAGAACCTGGAGCTGGTGCACCGCCTGGACCGCGATACCTCCGGGCTGCTGGTGATGGCCAAGAAGCGCTCGGCCCTGTCCGAGCTGCAGGCCCTGCTGCGCGAGGACCATGCCGGCAACGGCCCCGGCGGCATCCGCAAGCGCTACCTGACCCTGCTGGCCGGGCGCATGCCGACCGGCGTGATGAGCGTGGACGCGCCGCTGCATGTCGGCCTGCGCCAGGGCGGCGAACGCCATGTGCAGGTGAATGCGGGCGGCAAACCGTCGCTGAGCCACTTCAAGGTGCTGGAGCGGCGCGGCGGGCAATCCTATTGCGAGGTGCGGATCGAGACCGGGCGCACCCACCAGATCCGCGTGCATGCCCTGCATATCGGCCACCCGGTGGCCGGCGACGACAAGTACGGCGACCCGCTGGTCAACAAGCGGCTGCGCGAGCAGATCGGCCTGAAGCGGCTGTTCCTGCACGCGGCGTCGCTGGAATTCGCCCTGGACGGCGGCCGGGTGCCCTATGTGCTCAACGCACCGCTGGCACCGGAACTGGCCGAGGCACTGGATCGGCTGGGGTAGTGCCGGCCGCTGGCCGGCTGCCGCGGGGGTGTTCCGTGGTGCGAGGCTGCCGGCCTGGGGCCGGCACGTCCCTCACCACTTGAACAGCACCAGGCTGATCGCCAGGGTCGCCATGCCGGTCACCAGCCCGTACACCGTCTCGTGTCCGCGGGCATAGCGCTTCGCCGCGGGCAGCAGCTCGTCCAGGGCCAGGAACACCATGACCCCGGCGATCATTCCGAACACGATGCCGAAGGTGCTGTGCGAGAGCGAGCCGGCCAGGGCGATATAGCCCAGGGCCGCGCCGACCGGCTCGGCCAGCCCGGACAGCAGGCTGGCGCAGAACGCGTAGAACTTGTTGCCGGTGGCGAAATACACCGGGACTGCGATGGCGATGCCTTCGGGAATGTTGTGGATGGCGATGGCGAATGCCAGCGGCATGCCCACCGACGGGCTTTCCAGGGTCGCGAAGAAGGTGGCCAGGCCTTCGGGGAAGTTGTGCGCGGTGATCGCGATGGCGGTCAGCAGCCCGACCCGCCGGATGTAGCCGCGGTTGTCTTCGCGGAACAGCGGATCCTGCGCATCCAGGCTTTCGTGGGGGTTGGGGATGAGGTGGTCGATGGCGACGATCAGCACCACGCCGGCCAGGAAGGAGAGGGTGCCGTAGGTGAAGCCCAGGCGCTCGCCATGGGCCAGGGTGAACGATTCGACGGACTTGTTGAGGATCTCCGACAGCGACACGTAGACCATCGCGCCACCGGCGAAGGCCAGCCCGAACGCGAGCAGGCGCGGGTCGGGGCGTCGGGAGAACAGCACCATCAGGCTGCCGATGGCGGTGGCCAGGCCGGCGGCGAGCGTCAGCCCGAAGGCGATCCATAGGTTTTCGGTGGTGATCACGGGCATCGGGGGGGCGCTCGCGGGAGGGGAGGGTCAGCCTCCGCGCCGCATGCGTTCCTCGATGGCGAAGCATTCGTCCGGCTTCGGAGTGGGCGGGCGGAAGCTCACCGGCACCTGGATGGTGGTGGCCACCGCCTGGCCGTTGCGCGTGGCGGCCTTGAACTTCCATTCGCGCACGCGCTGGATCGCGGCGTCGTCCAGCTGGCTGTTGCCGCTGCTGGCCTGCAGGGCGACGTCGGTGGGGGCGCCTTCCGGGCCGACCACGACCTTGAGCACGCTCTGGCCGCCCACGCCGCTGCAGGCCAGCTCGACCGGGTAGTCCGGCGGCGGGGTCTGCAAGGCCGCCACCTCGGTGGGGGCGACCACCGGCGTGGCGGGGCCGGAGGGACCGCAGGCGGCGAGAGCCGCGGCAGCGGCGAGGGAACCCAGCAGGAGGTGCGCTTTCATGTCATTGCTCCACGAGTGCGGATGCCTTGGCGGCACAGATGAAATCGTTCTCGCTCAGCCCGCCCACGTCGTGGGTGGAGAAGCGCACCACCGCGCGGTCGTAGTGCACGCCGAGGTCGGGGTGGTGGTCTTCACGGTGGGCGATCCAGGCCAGCGCGTTCACGAACGCCAGGGTGCCGTGGTAATCGTCGAAACGGAACGTACGGACCAGCGCGTGGCCGTCCTCGGCTAGCGCCCAGCCGGGGACCTGCGGCAGCAGCTCGCTCCTGCGCGCCTCGCCCAGGCGGTGTTCGCTGCCCTTGCGCGGCACGCAGCGGGCCTGCGCGAGGGGAATCAGGTCGGTCATGGCGGTATCTCCGTCGACAGGGACTTAACGGCCTCGCACATGGAATCTGTATCCCATCAGCAGCAGCCAAGACACGGCTAGAATACCCTGCATGATCCAGATTTCAGATACCGCACAGCGCCATTTCCGCAAGCTGATCGAGCGCGAGGCCATCCCCGGCATGGGGGTGCGGCTGAGCGCGGTCGAGCCGGGCACGCCGCGTGCCGATGCGCGCCTGGAGTTCGCCGAGCCGGCGGAGCTGCAGGGCGATGAATGGGCCGTGGACTGCGACGGCTTCACGCTTTATGTGTCGGCCTCCAGCGTGGCATGGCTGGAAGGCGCCGAGATCGACTATGTCGCGCAGGCGGCCGGCACCCAGCAGCTGACCATCAAGGCGCCCCGGATCAAGGGCGAGGCGCCGGGCGAGGCGGCGTCCATGGTCGAGCGCGTGCACTGGGTCATCGAGAACGAGATCAACCCGCAGCTGGCCTCCCACGGCGGCCGCGTGGCGGTGCAGGAAGTCTCCGCCGACGGTGTGGTGCTGCTGCGTTTCGGCGGCGGTTGCCATGGCTGCGGAATGGCTGACGTGACCTTGAAGCAGGGGATCGAGAAGACCTTGATGGGACGGGTGCCCGGCGTGACTGCCGTGCGCGATGCGACCGACCACGCCAGTGGCCAGGCGCCCTACATCCCGCGCGACAGCGCGGGCTGAGCGACTTCCCGCGTGCCGGTGACGCGCGTTGCCGACCTGATCGCACTGCTGGCCGCGCGGGGGCAGGCCAGCATTCTGCACGATCGCCGCACCGGTTTTCCCTACAGCTGGAGCGCTTGGCTGCGTGGTTGCGCGGCCAGCGCACCCTCGGCGTTCAGCGCGGCGGACGCGGCCGCGGCGGCGCCGCGCCCGCCGGCGGTGCCTGCCGGCGGCACGCTGCTGCCGTTTCCCCGGGCGCTGCTGTACGTGCTGCGGTGGGCCGGAGGCGATCCGCCGCGGTCCGACCAGCGCCGGATCCGGGCGGTCTCGGCGCTGTGCAGCGCCGCGCTGCACCTGCTGTTCGCCCTGTTGCTGGTGTGGGTGGCGCTGGTGCGCAGCCATCCGCCGGCCGGGGAGGCGGCGGGGGAGCGGGTGCAGGTGCAGTATGTCGGCCGCGGCACGCCGCTGGACGAGGGCGGGGGGGCGCCGGCGGCCGGTGCCGCGGCACCCGCACAGGAGCGCGCGGCATCGTCTGCGCCGGCCGCGGCGGCCGCGCCGCCTGCCCAGCCGCCTGCATCCGCGTCCGCGTCCGCCGTGGCGGTGGCCGGCACCGATACGCCGGTCCCGCAGGACCCTGCGGCCGCCGAGCCGCAGGCCATGGCGGAGCAGCCGCTGCAGGTGACCGATGTGCCACGGCCGACCACCTCGTTCGTCCTGCCGCAGCCCAGCGTCGAGCCCGCGCCGTTGGCGATGCGCGAGCTGGAGGTGCGCGAGCGCCCGGTGGCGCCGGTGCTGCCGTCGCCGGTGCCCACGCGCGCCGTGCCGATGCGCGAGGTCGCGCCCCGGGCGCCGGCCATGCCGCAGGTGCAGGTACGCGAACGGCAGGTCGAGGTGCCGCAGCCGTCGCCGGTGGTGATGGCGCAGGTCCGGCCACGCGAACCGGACCTGCGGCTGACGCGCCCGCAGCCGACGGTGCGCGAGCGGCAGATCGAGACCGCGCCGCGCCAGGACGTGGCGATGGCGACGCTGCCGGAGCGGGAGGACAGCCTCCGCATCGGGGCCAAGGACATCACCGTGCGCGAGCGGACGTTGCCGGCGGTTGCCGGCAAGGCCGCGGCCCCGGCGCCGCTGGCGGGCGTGGCACAGGCGACCGACGGTCGGGGGCAGGCGGCGACGCCGGCCACCGAGGCGGCGCGGGACCCCGGCCGCAGTCCGGGGGCCGGGCCGCGCGCCCAGGACCGCAGTGGTGGATGGGCCACGCCGCAGCGCTCTGATGACTGGGGGGCCGCGGAGCGGAATGTGGCAGGTGATTCCGGTGCGGCCGCCGCGCAGGGGCCCGGCCTGTTCAACGCCGACGGCAGCGTGCGCCTGGCCGGCGAGGGCGACCGTCAGGAGGGGCCGCCGGCCACGCGCGGCGCGCCGGGCAGCGATGCCGATGGCTGGAGCCGCGAGCAGATCGACCGTGCCGGCACCTGGCTCAAGCGGCCTCCCTACGACCATGCGCCGACCTCGTTCGACAAGTACTGGGTACCCAACGAATCGCTGCTGGCCGAATGGGTGCGCAAGGGCATCAAGAGCATCGAAATCCCGATTCCGGGGACCGGCACCCGCATTTCCTGCGTGGTGTCGATCCTGCAGTTCGGGGGCGGTTGCGGCCTGAGCGACCCCAACATGCAGGAACAGAAGGCCGGCGCACGGCCGCCGCCGGACATCCCGTTCAAGAAGGAGCTGCAGGACGACAACGGCAGCCGTTGAGCGGCGCCGTGCCCGATCCACTGCATTGAAAGTGGATTTCTAGGGAGTCCTGCCGCGCCGGATGGCGCGCGCTACGGCGGGCGTCAGGAGCATCACGCAGACCAGAAGCGCGGGGGCGCCGACCACTGCGGCGGGGCCGACCCATGCCGGATCGGTCCTGGCCATGTCGGGACGAGCGTGGATGCAGAGGGAACCGGCAAAGCTCGCCCACAGCGGAACAAGCGAGGTGACCGCCAATCTCCTGAGGGATGGCGGCGGCGATGCGGCCATTGCTGCCCCAGGAAGGGGGCCGTCAATGGTGCCGGCACGGGCGTGTCGGCGCGATGCGATCACTTCAAACCGTGCAGATCGCGCAGCTGGCTCGGCCGCGCACCGAAATAGGCCGCGAGGTCGGCGATATCCTGGTCGCTGAGGTCGGCGGCCTGCGGCGTCATCAGCACCTGTTCGCGGTCGCCGCTGCGGTAGGCCTGCAGGGCATGCGCGAGGTAGTCGCCGTACTGGCCGCCGAGCTTGGGATAGCTGGGGTCGATGGGCGCGTTGCCGTCGGCGCCATGGCAGTCGATGCAGCTCTGCCCGGTGGCCTGTCCCTTGGCGTTGGCCAGGCGTTCGCCGGCGGCGATGCGTCCCTGCGGCAGGCCGGCGGAGGAGCTGCCGTGGCCGGGCTCGGCCGCGGACCGGCCGGAGGAGTCGCCTTCCGGCTGCGAGCAGGCCGCCAGTGCGCAGGCGACGGACAGGGCGATGGCGAGACGCAGGGCGTGCTTGGCTTTCGACATGGGCGGTGCCTACTTGAGGGTGGAGAGGTAGGCGGCGAGGTCGGCGATGTCCTGCGCACCGAAGCTCGTGGACTGCGCCTGCATGGTCGGGTGCTTGCGCTTGCCCTCGCGGTATTCGTTCAGGGCCTGCGTGAGGTACTGCGCCGACTGCCCGCCGATCTTCGGGACACGGTAGCTGGGGTAGGCGTTCTTGTAGCCGGTCAGGCCGTGGCAGCCCTGGCAGGTGTAGGCCAGCATGCGGCCGTTCTCGACATCGCCGGTCGTGGCGGCGGTGGATGTTTCAGACTGCGGGCTGGCTGTTGCGTACGCCACCGGAAGGGCGAAAGCCAGGGCAAGACAAGCGGCGAGCGGCTGCGGGCGCATGGTTTCCTTGTCCGTGGTGCGGGTCTGGTGGTTCCGCCGGGGGCACGGAACGGGCCGAGTATAGCCCGCGTATTCACCGGTTCGGAACTGTTCATGGTTGTGCGCCGCGGCATGCGGGCATGACCTTTGGCGCATGGTGTCCTCGTGGGGTGGTGCAATACTTTGCTATAACACCAGTCACTGCATCCTCAAGGACCCACGATGTCGCCATTCCTCCCTACGCCCTGCGGCAGCGGACGCCGCACCGCCGCTTTCCTGGTCGCCGCGGCCCTGCTGCTCGGCGGCTGCAAGGCCGGCGGCGACACGGCCGGCGCCGCGACACCGGACGCACAGAAGGGCGCCGATGCGGTACTGGTTGAAGTGGCCAAGGCGTCGCGCCGCGGGATCGCCGCCAGCTACGCCGGCACCGCGTCGCTGGAGGCGCGGGCCGAATCCCAGGTGGTCGCCAAGACGTCCGGGGTAGCGCTGGAGGTGCTGGTGGAAGAAGGCCAGCAGGTCCGTGCGGGGCAGCCGCTGGCGCGGCTGGACCCGGACCGCGCGCGCTTGAGCGTCGCGCAGAGCGAGGCGCAGATGCACAAGCTGGAGAACAGTTACCGCCGCGCCGAGAAGCTGGTGCAGCAGCAACTGGTCAGTGCCGCCGATGTCGACCAGCTGCGCTACGACCTGGAGAACGCGCGCGCCCTGCACCGCATGGCGGTCCTGGAGCTGTCCTACACCACGGTGCTGGCGCCGATCGCTGGGGTGGTCGCTTCGCGGGACATCAAGCCCGGCAACTTCGTGCAGATCAACTCGCCGATCATCCGCATCGTCGATGGCAGCCGCCTGGAGGCGACGCTCAACGTACCCGAGCGCGAGATCGCGAAACTCAAGCCCGGGCAGGCGGTGTCGCTGCAGGTGGATGCGCTGCCCGGGAAGACCTTCGCCGGCACGGTGGACCGGGTCGCGCCGGTGGTCGACACCGGCTCGGGCACTTTCCGCGTGGTGGCCGGCTTCGCCGGCGACCAGGAGCTGCAGGCGGGCATGTTCAGCCGCCTGAGCATCAATTACGACCAGCGCGCCGACGCCCTGGTGGTGCCGCGCAACGCGCTGCTGGAGGACGGCGGCAAGCCGGCGGTGTACGTGGTGCGGGAGGGCCGCGCGGTACGCACCGAGCTGGTCCTGGGCTATGACGACTCGGGCTGGGTGGAAGTGCGCGAGGGCCTGGGCGAGGGCGATGAGGTCGTGGTCGCCGGCAAGGCCGCGCTCCGCGAAGGCAGTGCGGTGCAGGTGATCGGCAAGGCATCGGAGACGGACGCGGCAGTGGCCCCGTCCGCGCCGGCGGCGGCGCGATGAGCACGCCCGTTCCGCCGGTTCCCGGCGGTGGTTTCGACCTGATCGAATTCGCCACCCGCCGCCGCGTCACCATCGCGATGATGACGCTGACCCTGGTGCTGTTCGGGCTCATCTCGCTGTCCAGCCTGAAGGTCGAGCTGCTGCCGGACCTGAGCTATCCCACGCTGACCGTGCGCACCGACTACGAGGGCGCGGCGCCGGCGGAGGTGGAAACGCTGATCTCGCAGCCGGCCGAGGAGGCGCTGGGCATCGTCAAGGGGCTGCGCAAGCTCAAGTCGATCTCACGCACCGGGCAGAGCGACGTGGTCCTGGAGTTCGCCTGGGGCACGGACATGCAGCAGGCCGGGCTGGACGTGCGCGACAAGATGGAGACGCTGCAGCTGCCGCTGGAGGCCAAGCCGCCGGTGCTGCTGCGCTTCAACCCCTCGACCCAGCCGATCATGCGGCTGGCGCTGTCGTCGCGGCAGGAGGCGGGCAACGAGGACGATGCGGTGCGCCGGCTGATGGAGCTGCGCCGCTACGCCGACGAGGACCTCAAGCGCAAGCTGGAGCCGGTCAGCGGGGTGGCCGCGGTCAAGGTGGGCGGTGGCCTGGAGGACGAAGTCCAGGTGGACATCGACCAGCGCAAGCTGGCGCAGCTGGGCCTGTCGCTGGACGACGTGATCCAGCGCCTCCAGCAGGAGAACGTGAACCTGTCCGGCGGCCGCCTGGAGGAGGGGTCGCAGCGCTACCTGGTGCGTACCGTCAACCAGTTCGCCACGGTCGAGCAGATGCGCGAGCTGCTGCTCAACACCGGCGCCGGCGCCAGTGCCTCGTCGACCGGCGAGAACCGCCAGCTGATGACCGCGATCCTGGGCAGCCGCGATCCCAACGTGATCGCCGCGCTGCGCAGCGACGGCAGCGGCGGCGGTACGTCGCCGGTACGCTTGAAGGACGTGGCCGAGGTGCGCCAGGGTTACAAGGAGCGCGAGGCGGTGATCCGTGCCGGCGGCCACGAGGCGGTGGAGCTGGCGGTCTACAAGGAGGGCGACGCCAACACCGTGGCCACCGCCGATGCGCTGGAGGCGAAGCTGGCGGCGATCCGCAAGCAGATGCCGCGCGACATCGAGATGACGGTGGTGGAGGACCAGTCGGTGTTCATCCGCCATGCGATCAAGGACGTGAAGGTGGACGCGGTGATCGGCGGGCTGCTGTCGGTCCTGATCATCTTCCTGTTCCTGCGCGATGCCTGGAGCACGTTCGTGATCTCGCTGTCGCTGCCGATCTCGATCATCGCCACGTTCTTCTTCATGGGGCAGCTGGGGCTGAGCCTGAACGTGATGTCGCTGGGTGGACTGGCGTTGGCCACCGGCCTGGTGGTGGACGATTCGATCGTGGTGCTGGAGTCGATCGCCAAGGCGCGCGAGCGCGGCATGGGCATCCTGGAAGCGGCGATCAAGGGTACCCGCGAGGTGTTCATGGCGGTGGTCGCCTCGACGCTGACCACGATCGCGGTGTTCCTGCCGCTGGTGTTCGTCGAGGGCATCGCCGGCCAGCTGTTCCGCGACCAGGCGTTGACGGTGTCGATCGCCATCGCGGTGTCGTTGGTGGTGTCGATGACCCTGATCCCGATGCTGAGCGCGTTGAAGGGCCGCCCGCCGTTGGCCTTTCCGGCCGAGCCGCCGCGCCAGCCCTGGAAGCCGGGGTCGCGCTGGCAGGCGCCGGTGGCACTGGCCGGGCGTGGGGCGGGGGCGCTGTTCCGCCATGGATTCTTCCTCCTGGCGTGGCTGGTGGTGCGCGTCTGCCGTGGCGTTGCCGCGGTGGCCGGGCCGGTGATGGGCAAGGCCAGCGACCTGGCGATGGCGCCGTATGCCCGCGCCGAGGCCGGCTACCTGCGGCTGTTGCCGGCGGCGCTGAAGCGTCCCTGGCCGGTCCTCGGCGGCGCGGCGCTGGCGTTCGCGCTGACCCTGGCGGCGCTGCCGCTGCTGGGCGTGGACCTGTTGCCGCAGCTGGCCCAGGACCGCTTCGAGATGACCGCCAAGCTGCCGCCGGGCACGCCCTTGGCGCAGACCGATGCGCTGGTGCGCGAAGTGCAGCGGCAGCATGCCGGCGAGGCCGGCGTGCGCCTGCTGTATGGCGTGTCCGGGACCGGCACGCGGCTGGATGCCAGCCCCACCGAGAGTGGCGAGAACATCGGCAAGCTGTCGGTGGTGATGAGCGATACCCGCCGTGAGCCGGCGCTCACCGAATCGCTGCGGCGGACGATGGCGGCGTGGCCGGCGGCGCAGGTGGACTTCGCGCGCCCGGAGCTGTTCGCGCTGTCGCCGCCGCTGGAGATCGAGATCGAGGGCGACAGCCTGGAGGACATCCGGGTGGCCGGCAACCGCCTGGCCGGCATGCTGCGGCAGAACCCGCACTATGCCGACGTCAAGTCCACGGTGGAGCAGGGCTTTCCCGAGATCCAGGTGGTGTTCGACCAGGACCGCGCCGCGGCGCTGGGGCTGACCACCCGGCAGATCGCCGATGCGGTGGTCAACAAGGTGCGCGGCAACGTGGCCACCCGCTACAGCTTCCGCGACCGCAAGATCGACGTGCTGGTGCGCGTGCGTGAATCCGAGCGCTCCTCGGTCGCGGACATCCGCCGCCTCATCGTCCACCCGACCGGCGGCAAGCCGGTGGAACTGGCATCGGTGGCCGAGGTGGTCGCCACCACCGGCCCGAGCGAGATCCACCGTGCCGACCTGCGGCGGGTGGCCATCGTCTCGGCCAACCTGCGCGGCATCGACCTCGGCAAGGCCATCACCGAGGTGCAGAAGATGGTCGCCGAGCATCCGCTGGGTACCGGTGTCGGCATGCACATCGGCGGCCAGGGCGAGGAGCTGGGCGAGTCGATCCGCTCGCTGCTGTTCGCCTTCGGCCTGGCGGTGTTCCTGGTCTACCTGGTGATGGCCTCGCAGTTCGAATCGCTGCTGCACCCGTTCGTCATCCTGTTCACCATCCCGCTGGCCCTGGTCGGCGCGGTCACGGCGCTGCTGCTGTCGCGGTCGCCGGTCTCGGTGGTGGTGTTCATCGGCCTGATCCTGCTGGTCGGCCTGGTGGTGAAGAACGCCATCATCCTGATCGACAAGGTCAACCAGCTGCGCGAAGAGGGCGTGGCCAAGCGCCAGGCGCTGGTGGAGGGCGCGCGTTCGCGCCTGCGCCCGATCATGATGACCACCCTGTGCGCGGTGTTCGGCTTCCTGCCGCTGGCGCTGGCGTTCGGGCAGGGCGCCGAGGTGCGCTCGCCGATGGCGATCACGGTGATCGGCGGGTTGCTGGTGTCCACCCTTCTGACCCTGCTGGTGATCCCGCTGGTATACGACCTGCTGGACCGCAGGCCGGATGCGTTCTATGCCGAGCGCGGACGCCGGGCGCGGCAGCAGGGCGCGCAGCTGGCGCAGGCGCTGGCCCGGGAGCAGGACCGGCTCGACGGCGGCGCGGCGGAGGGCTGAGCGGATGAACATCACCGAGTTGTCCATCCGTCGCCCGGTCACCACGATCATGCTGTTCGTGTCGATGGTGGTGATCGGCCTGATCGCCGCCTTGCGGCTGCCGCTGGAGTCCGAGCCGGAAGCGACGATCCCGTTCTTCTTCGTGTCGCTGCCATACCCCGGTTCGACCCCGGAGGAGGTGGAGCGCAATCTCCTCCGCCCGGTCGAGGAAGCCATCGCCACGATGCCCGGGATCAAGTCGATGAACGCGCGCGCCAACGCCGAGGGCGCGCAGATCCAGGTCGAATTCAGCGACTGGAACCGCGACATCGCCATGGCCGCCTCCGAAGCGCGCGAACGCATCGATGCGGTGCGCGACCAGCTGCCCGACGATTTCCGCCGTTACTACGTGCAGCGCTGGAGCACCAGCGACCAGGAGGCGATCAGCCTGCGCCTGAACAGCCGCGACGACCTGACCGCGCGCGCCGACCTGATCGAGCGCAGCATCAAGCAGCGCCTGGAACGGCTGCCGGGGGTGGCGCGGGTGGAAGTGGAGGGCGTCGCGCGCCAGGAAGTGCTGGTGGCGCTGGACAAGGACCGCATCAGCGCCCACGGCATCGCCCTGAACGACCTCGTGCAGAAACTGCAGGCGGCCAACTTCTCGGTGTCGGCCGGGCAGATCACCGAGGACGGGCGGCGCCTGCGGGTGCAGCCGCGGGGCGAGCTGCTGGAGCTGCGGCAGCTGCGCGAGCTGCCGGTGAACAACCGCGGCACCCGCCTGTCCGACGTGGCCGAGGTCAGCCTGCAGCCGCAGCGCATGAGCTATGTGCGGCAGATGGACGGCAAGCCCAGCGTCGGCGTGGACATCTACAAGGAGCGCTCGGCGAACCTGGTGGACCTGTCGCGCGCGGTGGGCCGGGAGATCGCCGCGCTGGGCGAAGACCCGACCATGCAGGGGATCGACATCGAGGTCGCCTACGACTCGGGCAAGGCGGTGACGAGCTCGCTGCTGGCGCTGGCCGAGGCCGGCGCCATCGGCCTGCTGCTGTCGGTGATCGTGCTGTACGCGTTCCTGCGGCATTGGCCGTCGACGCTGATGGTGTCGCTGGCCATCCCGATCTGTTTCATCATGACGCTGGGCTTCATGTACTTCACCGGCATCACCCTGAACATCATTTCGATGATGGGGCTGCTGCTGGCGGTGGGCATGCTGGTGGACAACGCGGTGGTGGTGGTGGAGAGCATCTACCAGGAACGCGAGAGCCTGGCCCGCCATCCCCTCCAGGGACTGGAGGGCCGCGACCGCTCGGCGATGGCCTCGATCATCGGTACCCGGCACGTGGCGATCGCGCTGTCGGCGGGCACGCTGTGCCACTGCGTGGTGTTCCTGCCGATGCTGTTCGGCGAGAAGAACATCATCACCATCTACCTGTCGCAGCTGGCCGTGACCATCTCGTTCTCGCTGCTGGCCTCGTGGCTGGTGGCGGTGAGCCTGATCCCGATGCTGTCGGCACGCATGCGGACGCCGCCGGCGCTGCAGTCGCCGCTGATCGGCCGGCTGCAGCAGGCCTATGCCAGGCTGCTGCGCTGGACCCTGGGCCATCGTGGCTGGACCGTGGCCGGGATCCTGGCGGTGTCGCTGGCCAGTGTGTGGCCGATGATGAATACCGCCGGCGGTGGCGACGAGAGCGACCCGGACGAGATCAACATCTTCTACCAGTGGCGCGGCGCCTACTCCAAGGAGGAGATGGGCCGGGAAGTGGCGCGGGTGGAGGCGTTCGTCAATACGCACCGCGAGCAGTTCCACGTCAAGCGCGTCTACAGCCGCTACAGCGAGCAGGGCTGGTCGCAGACCCGGCTGTTCCTGGACAGCGACGACCGCGAGCTCAGCAAGAAGATCGAGGAGGAGATACGCAAGGGCCTGCCGCAGTCGGCGCGGGCCAAGATCGGCATCGGCTGGCCCGGTGGCATGGGCAGTGACGGCAAAGGCCTGCGCTTCAGCCTGGTGGGTGATTCCACCCAGACCCTGAAGGAGCTGGCCGAGGACATCGTGCCGATGCTGGCGCGCGACCCCGGCCTGCGCGACGTGCGGGTGGATACCGGCGATGCCAACACCGAGCTGTCGGTGCGGGTCAACCGCGAGCGCGCGGCGGCCTACGGCTTCAGCGTGGACCAGGTGGCGCGCTTCATCGGCATGGCGCTGCGCGGCTCCTCGCTGCGCGACTTCCATCGCGACGAGGTCGAGATTCCGGTCAACGTGCGCTTTGCCGGCTCGGAGACGTTCGGCATCCAGGACCTGTCCTCGTTCATGCTGCGCACCGCCGGGGGCAAGGAGGTGCCGCTGCTGGCGGTGGTCGACGTCGGCGTCAATCCGGCCGCCAACACCATCCAGCGCCTGAACCGGCAGACCATGCTGCGCATCGAAGCCGGGCTGGCCAAGGACGTGCCGATGGACCAGGCGCGCAAGTCGGTGGAGGCCCTGCTGGAAGGCGTGCAGTTCCCGCCGGGCTACGGCTACACCTTCAGCGGCGCGGGATTCAACATCAACTTCGACGGCATGGAGCAGATGCAGCACGCCATCCTGATCGCACTGGTGCTGATGCTGGTGATCATGGCGGCGGTGTTCGAATCGCTGCTGTTCCCGGTGGCGATCATGTCCTGCGTGCTGTTCTCCATCTTCGGCGTGTACTGGCTGTTCTGGCTCACCGGCACCGAGATGAACATCATGGCGGTCATCGGCATCCTGGTGCTGATGGGCGTGGTGGTGAACAACGGCATCGTGATGATCGAGCACATCAACAACCTGCGCCGGCGGGGAATGCCACGCATCGATGCACTGGTGGAAGGCAGCCGTGAACGCCTGCGCCCGATCATGATGACCATGGGAACCGCGATCCTGGCGATGATCCCGATCGCGCTCAACACCCAGACCGCCGACGGGATGCCGCCGTACTACCCGATGGCGCGGGCAATCGCCGGCGGGCTGGCGTTCTCCACGGTGGTCAGCCTGCTGTTCCTGCCGACCATCTACGCGCTCCTCGACGACCTGCGCAGCGGCACGGCGCGGCTGGTGCGGCGCGCGCGCGGACTGCCGGCGCCGGAGGCGGCGACGGCCACTGCCGGGCAAGCGCAGGGAGGCTGAGCGGCATGGCTGCCGGCCACGTGCCGGCAGCCCCGCAGGACGGGACGGCCGTCCCGGCCTGCGCCGTGGTTCCGGTGCCGGGGCGGTGCCTGGGGCTTCGACGTCAGCCGGCGAGCTTGCCGTAGACGGTGAAGCCGGTCAGCCACAGCCCCAGCATGCTGCCGATGTTGGTCAGCATGAAGGTGAGTACCACCCGGGTGACGCGGTTGCGGTACCAGCCCTTGAGCGACTGTGCGTCATCGCGCAGCCGCAGGAAGTCGCTGTAGGCCGGCCGCCGCAGCCGGGTTTCCACCAGCGCCGAGAACGCGCCGGTGGGGATGCTCAGGCGGAACGGCTTGAAGGGCGCCACCACGATGGCGGTGAGGATGCTCAGCGGGTGGCTGCCGGCCAGCAGCGCGCCGATCCCGGCCAGGCCGCCGGTGTACAGCGCCCAGGTCGCGAGCATGTGCGCGCCCATGCCCATGCCGCCCTTCCAGAAACCGAGGCCGATCCCCGCCAGCACCACGGCGAGGATGGCCAGCGTGAGCCACGGGATGTTGCGTTTCTTCGGCACCGCCTCCAGCTGCTCGCGCAGCAGCGCCGGGGCCTCGGTGTCGTCCTCGAGGTGGCGCGCCAGGCCGGCGAGGTGGCCGGCGCCGACCACCGCCAGCACGTTGCGCTGGTCGTCGGCGCGGGCCTCGCGCAGGCGGGTGGCCATGTAGCGGTCGCGCTCGCCGATGATGGTCTCGTACAGCGCCGGGCTTTCACTGGCGAACTCGCCGAAGCTGGATTCGAGCATGTCGCCCTGCTTGAGCTTCTCGATCTCGTCCTCGCCGACGTCCTCGGAGGAGAACAGGCCGGCGCCGAGCCCGGCGACCAGCCGCAGCTTGCCGAAGAAGCCCAGCCGCTGCGAGGCGCGGCGGAAGGTCAGGCCGACCTCGCGGTCGATCAGGTGCACCGGCAGGCCGTGTTCCCGGGCCAGGAGCACCGCGCGCTTGAGTTCGGCGCCGGGCTCGATGCCGAGCTGCTCGGCCAGGCGGCGCTGGTAGGCGGCCAGGGCGAGGTTGGCGGCGAACAGGGCGATGCGGTTGTTGCGGATCACCTCGATCAGGTCCAGCCGCGCCAGCGCGTCCGGATCGGTCAGCGCCTGCAGGCGTTGCGGGTCGAGCTCGACCGCGACCGCATCGAAGCGGCCGCTGGCGATGGCCTGTTCCACCGCCTGTACGCTGGCGGCGGAGACATGGGCGGTACCGAGCAGGGTGTAGTGCACGCCGTCGCGTTCGACGGTGCGCAGCGGCTGGCCGGCGAGCAGGTCCTGGCCTGCGTGTTCGGAGATATCGGTCATTGCGTCACTGCAGGGAGAAGGGCGTCGCCGGCGGCGCCATGGGCGGGCCGGGCGAGGCCGGGGCAGACGAGGGCGCCCATGCCGGCGGCATGGGACGGGCGGGGGCGGCCGTGAGGGAAGCGGTCCACCGCCGCGGCGTGCGCCGGCGGCGACCGCGGCACGTCGGCAGCGCCGCCCTGGCCGGTCGTGGTGCAGGGCCGATCATGCCGGCCTGCCGGGGCGGGGCGGGTGACGCCTGCGGCGGCGCGCCGCCTAGGGGTCGCGGCGCCGGGACGCGGAGCGCGTGCGGCGGCCCGGCGGGAGCGGAGGCTGCCGCGGGCAACGCCGGGTACGGTCACGCGCGGGGGCATTCAGTCGATGTAGCGCTTGAGCAGGCCGTCATAGGCATCGATGCGACGGTCGCGCAGGAACGGCCAGATGCGGCGGACCTGCTCGCTGCGCTGCAGGTCCACTTCGCAGACCAGCAGCGTCGCTTCGGTCCCCGCCTCGGCAAGGAATTCGCCCTGCGGACCGAGCACGTGGCTGGTGCCCCAGAAATCGATCCCGGAAGCGCCCAGCGGCGAGCGCTCGTGGCCGACGCGGTTGCACGACAATACCGGCAGCCCGTTGGCCACGGCATGGCCGCGGTGGCTCAGCACCCAGGCATCGCGCTGGCGGTCCTTCTCGTCCTGCGCATCGTCCGGGTCCCAGCCGATGGCGGTGGGGTAGAGCAGCAGTTCGGCGCCGGCCAGCGCCATCAGGCGCGCGGCTTCCGGGTACCACTGGTCCCAGCACACCAGCACGCCGAGGCGGCCTACCGAGGTGTCGATGGGCGCAAAGCCGAGGTCGCCGGGCGTGAAGTAGAACTTCTCGTAGAAGCCCGGATCGTCCGGGATGTGCATCTTGCGGTACTTGCCGAGCAGGGTGCCGTCCTTCTCCAGCACCACCGCGGTGTTGTGGTACAGACCGGCCGCGCGGCGCTCGAACAGCGAGGCGACGATGACCACGCCGTGCGTCCTGGCCAGCGCCGCCAGCCGTTCGGTGCTCGGGCCGGGAATCGGCTCGGCCAGGTCGAACTCGTCCACCGATTCGTGCTGGCAGAAGTACGGGCCGTTGTGCAGTTCCTGCAGCAGCACCAGCCGCGCCCCCCGTGCGGCGGCCTCGGCCACGCGGGCCTCGATGACGGCCAGGTTGGCGGCGGCATCACCGTGGTTGCGCTCCTGGACCAGGGCGACGGTAAGGGGGCTGCGCGAGTTCATTGCGGCGATCCTGCAGTGGAAAACGCGCATGGTAACGCGGATGGGCGCCGGCGATGCGGCCAGGGCTGAACAGTGCGGCGAACGGAGGAGGGGCGGCCGCGGCGGGCATTGCCGCCGTGGCCCAACCGGCGGAGCGGCGTGGGCCATGGAGCCGTGGTCGCATCGTCCGGCATGAAGCGCAGCGTGGCTGCAGGCAACGGACGCGGGGCCAGGCACGGCTGAGCCGCTGCATGGCCGATCCGCGCCGCAGCGGGGCGGATCGATGCAACGCCGAGCGGGGGCGGCGCCGTGGCTGTGGCGGCTCAGCGTTCCAGCAGGCCGGCAGGCAACTGCATGGTGATGCAGTGCAGGCTGCCGTTCTGCCAGATCAGCGACCGGCAGGGGACCTGCACGATCTCGCGGTCCGGGAAGGCGCGGGCCAGCACCGAGCGCGCGGCCTCGTCGGCGTCATCGCCATAGGCCGGCATCAGCACCGCGCCATTGATGACCAGGAAGTTGGCGTAGGACGCGGCCAGGCGGCGCTCGCCATCGCGTACCGGGCGTGGCCAGGGCAGCGGGAACAGGCGGTAGGGCAGGCCGTCGGCGGTGCGCAGCGCGGCCAGTTCGGCACCCATGGCCTGCAGTTCGGCGTAGTGCGTGTCCTGCGGGTCGTCGCAGTCCTGGTAGACGATGCTGTCCGTCGACGCGAAGCGGGCCAGGGTATCGATGTGCGCGTCGGTGTCGTCGCCTTCCAGGTAGCCATGGTCCAGCCAGAGCACGCGCTCCTGCCGCATCCACTGCGCCATGTCGGCACCCAGCGAGGCGCGGTCGCGTGCGGGATGGCGCTCGTGCAGGCAACGCCAGGTGGTGAGCAGGGTGCCGGCGCCGTCGGTGTCGATGGCACCGCCCTCCAGCGCGAACGGCAGGCTGCGCACCTCGGTACCGGGCTTGAACAGTCCGGCGGCATGCAGCACGCCGACCAGCTGGTCGTCGCGGCTGGCCTCGAACTTGCCGCCCCAGCCGGTGAAACGGAAGTCCAGCAGCTGGAAGCCGCCGTCGTTGCGGGCGAGGGTGATCGGGCCCGAATCGCGCAGCCAGGTGTCGTCGTAGGGGGCCGGGATGAACCGCACCCGGTCCATGTCGACGCGGTTGGAGCGCAGGCGCATCTCGGCATAGGTCTCGACGTCATCGTCGGCCACGCAGATCACCACCGGCTGGAAGCGGGTGATCGCCGCGACCAGGGCGATGTAGGTCTCTTCGACCTCGGCCAGGCGCTCGGCCCAGTCGGTATCGGCGTGGGGCCAGGCGATCAGGACGCCGGACTGGGGTTCCCATTCGGCGGGGAAGCGGAGTGCGTCGGTCATTGCGGCTGCGGTGCTCGGATCAGTGGAGACGGGGCCGGGACCGGGCGGACCCCGGGCCGGGGGGCAGGTCAGCGGATCGGCGGCCGGGGGCCGGCCTCGTCGGCGCTGGCCTGGTTGGCGACCACGTCGATCACGCGTTGCTGCTCGAAATAGACGGTGAATGCCGGATAGACCCAGCGGTTGATCGTCGGCCAGCGGCGGTTCTGCCCGCCGCGTGGATCGAGGCGCTCCTGCGGGGTGCCGAAGCGTGCATGGACCTGGCCCATCGACTGGCCGCGTGCCGGCATCTCGCTGCTGGGCCGGGCCTGGGTCCGCTCCAGCAGCAGCGTGTCGGCCGACGCCAGCGGCGCCAGGAGGAGGCCGGCCGCCAGGGCCAGGCCACGGAATATCTGCGTCATGCTCGCTTCTCCCCAGAGGACAGGTGACGTTCGCAACGGGACCGTGCGGGCGCGGCGCGCTGCACGGTCATCGCCACGCCGCACCGGCGTGGGCGCACAGGGTATCCGTGGCGGCGGCCGGATACAAAAAACCGCCCGAAGGCGGCTTTCTGCAGATGCCGGAGGCCGCGCTGCCGGAGCAGGCGGCCTGCACCGGACGGCTCAGCGCTGGCGGGCCTTGAAACGCGGGTTCGACTTGCAGATCACGAAGATCTTGCCGCGACGGCGCACGACCTTGCAGTCACGGTGACGGGCCTTCGCCGATTTCAGGGAGGACAGGACTTTCATGGCATACCTCGGCGGATACGTTGGAGTTCTTCACGGGAGCGTAGCCGCGGGTAGGCAGGTTGACGCTCGTTCAAGCCCGCCATTCTACCGGGTATTTCCATGGCGCTTCAAGTGGTTGCGGAGAAGAGTCGGCCGCGGCGGCGGACGGAGGGCTAGAATGCGCCGATTCCCGCCAGCAGAAGGCCGCAGATGAGCCAGCTTCCGCCCGTCCTCACCATCGATGGTCCCTCCGGGGCCGGCAAGGGGACCGTCAGCCGCATCGTCGCCCAGCGCCTGGGCTGGCACTACCTGGACTCCGGCGCGCTCTACCGCGCGGTGGGGGTGGCCGCCAGTTGGGCGGACATCGACACCTCCGACGCTTCGGCGCTGGTGCGCTGCACCTTCGACACCCGGATCCGCTTCGTCGAGCAGGGCGAGAGCCTGCGGGTGCTGGTCAACGGGTCGGACGCGACCGACGAGCTGCGGCTGGAGACCACCGGTGCGCTGGCCTCGGCGATCGCCGCCATCCCGGAGGTGCGCGCGGCACTGAAAGAGCGGCAGCGCGCATTCAGGGTCGCCCCCGGCCTGGTCGCCGACGGGCGCGACATGGGGACGGTGATCTTCCCGGATGCGCCGTTCAAGGTGTTTTTGACCGCCAGCGCCGAGGAACGCGCCACCAGGCGGCATAAACAGTTGAAGGAAAAAGGGGTTTCGGTTAACTTTGACGACCTCCTGCGCGAGATCATGGCCCGCGACGCCCGTGATGCACAGCGCGCAGTGGCGCCCCTGAGGCCGGCCGAAGACGCCGTCCCCATCGACACCAGCGGTATGGGCATCGACCAGGTCGTTGCCACGGTGCTGGGCCTGCTTCCCTCGCAGGAAGCCTGACCCCCACCCGTTCCGCGAGAGCGCCCGGCAACGGGCGCCGTCGCACAATCGAGGTTGTAAAAGGCTCCGTCGTGCAGGGTGCACGGCGGTTTTTCCACTCCACACACGGCTGCTTGCATGGGGCCGACCAACAGGCGGGCGGTGCGCAGTCCCTGATGGACGCGGCCAGCCCATGTGTTCAACTGAGTAAATCTAATGACCGAATCTTTTGCCGAACTGTTTGAAGCCAGCCAAGCCAACCTGGCCAAACTGAAGCCGGGCGCCATCGTTGTCGGTACCGTCGTCGACGTCCGCGGCGACGTCGTGGTGATCAACGCCGGCCTGAAGTCCGAAGGCATCGTGCCGATCGAACAGTTCCGTAACGACGCGGGCGAAATCGACGTGGGCGTGGGCGACCAGGTGAAGGTCGCGCTCGACTCGATCGAGAACGGCTTCGGCGAAACCGTCCTGTCGCGCGAGAAGGCCAAGCGCGCGATGGTGTGGGACGAGCTGGAAGAAGCGTTGGAGAAGAACGAGACCATCACCGGCCGCATCAGTGGCAAGGTCAAGGGTGGTTTCACCGTGGACATCAAGGATGTCCGCGCGTTCCTGCCCGGTTCGCTGGTGGATGTGCGCCCGGTGCGCGACCCGGCCTACCTGGAAGGCAAGGAGCTGGAGTTCAAGCTCATCAAGCTCGACCGCAAGCGCAACAACGTGGTCGTTTCCCGCCGTGCGGTGGTCGAGAGCGAGCACTCGGAAGAGCGCGAGCAGCTGATGGACAAGCTGCAGGAAGGCGCGATCCTGAAGGGCGTGGTCAAGAACCTGACTGACTACGGCGCGTTCGTGGACCTGGGCGGCATCGACGGCCTGCTGCACATCACCGACATGGCCTGGAAGCGCGTGCGCCATCCGTCCGAAGTCGTGAACGTCGGCGACGAGCTGGACGTGCGCGTGCTGAAGTTCGACCGCGAGCGCAACCGCGTCTCGCTGGGCCTGAAGCAGCTGGGCGAGGATCCCTGGGACAACATCGCCCGCCGTTACCCGGCCAACAGCCGCGTGTTCGGCAAGGTCTCCAACGTCACCGATTACGGCGCGTTCGTCGAGATCGAGCCGGGCGTGGAAGGCCTGGTGCACGTGTCCGAGATGGACTGGACCAACAAGAACGTCAACCCGTCCAAGGTCGTGCAGGTCGGTGACGAGGTTGAAGTCATGGTCCTGGACGTCGACGAGGAGCGTCGCCGCATCTCGCTGGGCATGAAGCAGGTTGCCGCCAACCCGTGGGAAACCTTCGCCGCCATCCACAAGAAGGGCGACAAGGTGTCGGGCCAGATCAAGTCGATCACCGACTTCGGCATCTTCATCGGCCTGGACGGCGGTATCGACGGCCTGGTGCACCTGTCGGACATCAGCTGGAACACCACCGGCGAAGACGTGGTCCGCAACTTCAAGAAGGGCGACACCCTGGATGCCGTCGTGCTGGCGGTTGATCCGGAGCGCGAGCGCATCTCGCTGGGCGTCAAGCAGCTTGAGCAGGACCCGTTCGGCCAGTACATGGCTGCCAACCCGAAGGGTTCCAAGGTCGAGGGCGTGGTGAAGGAAGTCGACGCCAAGGGTGCGGTGATCGAGCTGGCCGACGGCATCGAAGGCTACGTCTCCGCGCGCGACATCAGCTACGAGCGCGTGGACGACGCCTCGCAGCACCTGAAGGTCGGCGACAAGGTCGAAGCCAAGTTCGTGGGCATGGACCGCAAGGGCCGTACCATGCAGCTGTCGATCAAGGCCAAGGACGAAGCCGAGACCGCCGAGGCGCTGGCCGAGTACAACAAGACCTCGATCGAAGCCGCTGCCGGTACCACCAGCCTGGGTGCGCTGCTGCGCGCGCAGCTGGGCGGCAAGTCCGAGTAATACCCCGGGCAGCGCTTCACGGCTGCCGTTGATGTACCCCAGGCGGCCCGGACGCAAGTCCGGGCCGCTTCAAGGTACGGAGCCATTGACGGGTTCGCGATGACCAAATCCGAGTTGATCGAAATCCTTGCGCGCAACCAGGCGCACTTGAAGGCCGACGATGTCGATCTGGCAGTGAAGTCGTTGCTGGAGATGATGGGCGGGGCCCTGGCCACGGGCGACCGCATCGAGATCCGCGGATTCGGCAGCTTCTCGCTGCACTACCGGCCGCCGCGGATGGGGCGCAACCCGAAGACGGGCGACTCGGTCGCGCTGCCGGGCAAGCATGTGCCGCACTTCAAGCCCGGAAAGGAGCTGCGCGAGCGCGTCAGCGAGGTCCTGCCGCTGGAAGGCGACTCGGCCTGAGTCCGTCGCGACGGCCAGCTGCGGAATCACCGCCGGCCCGGGTAAGCTAGCGTCTCTGTCGACATGGAGCAGGCTGCCGCATGAAGGCTGTCCGACTGTTGTTTCTCCTGGCCGTTCTGGTCGCGGGCCTGGTGATCGGTTCGCTCAATTCGCAACCCGTGGACGTCAGCCTGGCGTTCTGGGTGCTGAGGACGACCTCCGGGGTCGCCATCATCGTCTCGCTGCTGGCCGGCGCGCTGCTCGGCGGCGCCCTGGTGGTCGCGGGCGTGGTCATCCCCCTGTACGCGAAGCTGCGGCGCGCCAACAAGGCCGCAGCGGCGGGCCTGGAACCGCCGGCACCGCCTTCTCCTTCCCCTTTCGACGGACGCTGATCGAAGATGGCTTTTATCAGTGAGTGGTTCTGGTTCTTCCTGTTTCTCCCGATCGCCGCGCTCGGCGGCTGGGTCGTCGGCCGGCGTGGAGGGCAGCGGCACAGCGAAAAGCAGTTGAGCCGCTTGTCGAGCACCTATTTCAGGGGGCTCAACTACCTGCTCAGCGAGCAGCCGGACAAGGCCGTGGAGCTGTTCCTGCATATCGCCGAGCTGGACAAGGAAACCTTCGAGACGCAGCTTGCGCTGGGGCATCTTTTCCGCCGCCGTGGCGAGGTCGATCGCGCGATCCGGCTCCACCAGGGGCTCGCGAACCGTTCCGACCTGTCGCCGGCGCAGCGCGTGCAGGCACTGCTCGCCCTGGGCGAGGACTACATGAAGTCGGGCCTGCTGGACCGCGCCGAGACCGTCTTCACCGACCTGGCGCGGCTCGACCAGCGCGCACCGCAGGCGCTCAAGCACCTGATCGGCATCTACCAGGCCGAGCGCGACTGGGAGAAGGCGATCGAGAACGCGACCCGCTACGAGCAGGTCACCGGCGAGCCGATGGGCAAGCTGATCGGGCAGTTCGAATGCGAGCTGGCCGAGCGCTACCGCGCGGCCGGCCGGCTGGACGACGCGCGCGCGTCGATCGAGCGTGCCAACGCCGCCGATGCCATGAGCGTGCGTGCCGGCATCATCGAGGGACGCCTGGAAAGCGATTTCGGGCGCGACGATGCCGCGGTCCACGCCTTCGAGCGCGCGGCCCGCAACGATCCGGACTATCTTCCGGAAATCCTCCCGCAACTGTTGAAGAACTACCGCAACGTGGGCGACCTGGCCGGCGCGCGGGCGTTCCTTGCCGAGATGACCGAGCATTACCGCGGCATCGCCCCGGTGCTGGCCCTGTCCCAGCTGATGGAGGAGCAGGAGGGCGCCGGGCCGGCGCGGGCCTACCTGGGCCGGCAGCTGAAGGACCGGCCCTCGGTGCGCGGCGAGTCGGCGTTGATCGACCTGACGCTGGCCGAGGGCGCCGACCCGGTGGCGACCCTGCACGACCTGCGGCACATCACCGACCAGCTGCTGGTCCGCAATCCCGCCTATCGCTGCACCAAGTGCGGGTTCGGCGCGCGTACCCACCACTGGCAATGCCCGAGCTGCAAGGAGTGGGGGACGGTGAAGCCCTTGCTGAACTACGCGGTGCTGTAGCCGATGCAGGCGGCATGGATGGCGCTTGGGTTGGTTTCTGTTTTCGGGATCGCGTTCCTGGCAACGGCACTCGCACGTGCCTACGCACTGCGCCGGCGCTTGCTGGACCAGCCCGGCGAGCGGCGGAGCCACGCGGTCGCGACCGCGCGCGGGGGCGGTATCGCCATCGTCGTTTCGCAGTTGCTGGCCTACCTCGGGATCGGGATGGCGGTGCCGCAGGCGGCGCCGACGCTGGCGGTGTTCTCGGCGGGGCTGGTGCTGGTGGCGGGAATCGGCTGGTGGGATGACCACCGGCCGTTGCCGGCGTGGCCGCGGCTGGGCGTGCACGTGCTGGCCGGCGCACTGCTGGGCGCATTGGTCTGGTACTGGACGGGCGATGCGCTGAAGGCTGGTTTCATCGCGCTGCTGACCGTCGCACTGATCAACATCTGGAATTTCATGGACGGCATCGACGGCCTGGCCGCGACCCAGGCGCTCCTGGCCGCGCTCGCCTACGCGCTGTGGTTGTCGCCGCCTTTCGCATTGCCCGCGCTGCTGCTCGCGGCCGGTGTCCTCGGCTTTCTGCCGTTCAACTTTCCGCGGGCCCGGATCTTCATGGGCGATGTCGGCAGCGGGGCGCTGGGGTATCTGCTGGCGGGCCTGGTCGCGTTGGGAATCGCCGAGGGACGGGTGGCCTGGGCGCTCTGGCTGATGCCGTTGACGGCGTTCTGCATCGACGCCGGCGGCACCCTGCTGTCACGCATGTTGAACGGTGAGCGCTGGATGGAGGCGCATACCCAGCACCTGTATCAGCTGCATGTAAAACGTGGATTGAGTCACATAACACTGACCTGCAATTACGCAGTGTTCAGCATTGTCGGCATTACACTTGCGTGCGCTTTCGCCCGGCTTTCTCCCGCTTGGGGCACTGGGGCTGCTGTTGCGTGGTCAACCATGGGCCTGGGCCTGTGGTGGGTATCGCGGAGCAGCGTGCGTTGATCAAAAGGACGTCCCGGTTCGACGAGAGAGGCCCAGAGATGGTATCCAAACGGCAACAGGTGGCAGGAAGCTTCCCTCGCATCGCGGTCATGCTGCATGACCTGTTCATGGTATGGACCTGCTGGCAGGTGCTGTACATGGCCAGGTACGCCATTCTCGACAACGCACCGATCATCCACGTGTTCAGCATGGACATCGCGGTCGTGCTGGTCGTGCAGGCGCTCGCGTTCCGCTATGTCGGCCTGTACCGCGGGCTTTGGCGGTTCGCCAGCGTTGCCGACCTGCTGAACATCTTCAAGGCGAGTTTCATCGGCCTGGCCGCCATCGTCCTGGCCTTCAGCTACAAGCGCCTCGAAGGGATCCCGATGTCGGTCCTGGTGGCCTATCCCTTTGCACTGGCCGCGCTGCTGGGCGGGCCGCGCCTGCTGTACCGCGCGTGGAAGGATTACCAGGCGGTCCATTCGGACGTCCGTGCGCGCCGGGTGCTGGTGCTCGGCGCCGGGCACGCGGCCGAGGCGCTGGTCAAGGACATGCGCCGCTCGGGAGACTACGAGCCGGTGGGCCTGCTCGATGATTCGCGCCATCTGCGGGGCGCCAAGCTCCAGGGCATCCCGATCCTCGGTACCCTGGACGACGTGGCGTCGGTGGCGCGCGAGACTGCGGCCAAGCTGCTGGTGATCGCGATACCGACGCTCGATGCGGCAGGCATGCAGCGGATCGTGGCGCTGTGCGAGAGCACCGGCCTGCCGTTCCGGACGGTTCCCCGGTTGAGCGACGTGCTGGAAGGCAATTCGCTGCCGGGCCAGCTCAAGGAAGTGGCCATCGAGGACCTGCTGGGGCGCAAGCCGGTGCAGCCCGACTGGGAACTGATCCGTGGCTGGCTCAGCGGGCGCACGGTGATGGTGACCGGCGCCGGGGGGTCCATCGGCTCCGAGCTGTGCCGGCAGTGCGCGCGGCATGGCGCCAGCCGGATCGTGCTGCTGGAGATCAGCGAACTGCTGATGCTGAAGATCCAGGGCGAGCTGTGCCGGAACTTCCCGCACCTCAGGATCGAGTGCATCCTCGGCGACTGTGGCGACCCTGCGGTGGTCCGGCATGCATTGCTGGGCTACCGGCCCGACACCGTGTTCCATGCCGCGGCCTACAAGCAGGTGCCGCTGCTGGAAGGGCAGATCCGCGAAGCGGTCCGCAACAATACGCTGGCCACGGAATGCGTGGCCCGGGCCTGCCAGGAACACGGGGTGGACAATTTCGTGTTCATCTCCACCGACAAGGCGGTCGGCCCGGTGAACGCGCTGGGCGCCAGCAAGCGTTACGCGGAGATGATCTGCCAGAGCCTCAACCAGGACAACGGCACCCGCTTCGTCACGGTGCGCTTCGGCAACGTTCTCGGGTCGGCCGGCAGCGTGGTCCCGCTCTTCCGCGAGCAGATCCGCCGCGGCGGGCCGGTGACCGTCACCGATCCGGAGGTGACCCGGTATTTCATGACCATTCCCGAGGCCTGCCAGCTGATCCTGCAGGCCGCGGCATCCTCGTCGCGCGGGGCCATCTACATGCTGGACATGGGGGAGCCGGTGCTCATCCGCATGCTGGCCGAACAGATGATCCGCCTCGCGGGCAAGCAGCCGCACGTCGATATCGCGCTCGTGTATACCGGGCTGCGGCCGGGCGAGAAGCTGCACGAGAGCCTGTTCTACTCCGACGAACACAGCCGCCCCACCGCGCATCCGAAGGTGCTCGAGGCCGGCGTCCGGGAGTTCTCGGCCGAGCGCGTGCTGGGCAACCTGGGCCGCCTGCGCGAGGCGGTGGCCCGCTATGACGTCGAGGCCATGCGTTCGATACTGTTCTCGACGATTCCCGAATACGCGCTTTCGCACGATGCGGACGCGGCGTACGTGGAAACCAACGTCGTCCCATTCCCTTCAAAGGAAGCTGGTAGGAGCTGATGTCCCAACGTATTCGAAAGGCGGTTTTCCCGGTCGCGGGCCTTGGCACGCGTTTCCTCCCGGCCACCAAGACGGTGCCCAAGGAAATGCTGCCGATCATCGACCGTCCCCTGATCCAGTACGCCGTCGACGAGGCCATCGAAGCCGGCTGCGACACGCTGGTATTCGTCACCAACCGCTACAAGCATGCGGTCGCGGACTACTTCGACAAGGCGTACGAGCTGGAGCAGAAGCTCGAGCGTGCCGGCAAGCAGGAACAGCTGGAAATGGTCCGCCATGTGCTCCCCGACGGGGTGCGCGCGGTGTTCGTGACCCAAGCCGAGGCGCTGGGCCTGGGCCATGCCGTGCTCTGCGCGCGTTCGGTCATCGGTGATGAGCCGTTCGCGGTCCTGCTGCCGGACGACCTGATCTGGAACCGCGGCGACGGTGCGCTGAAGCAGATGGCCGATCTCAACCAGGCCAGTGGCGCCAGCGTGATCGCGGTGGAGGACGTGCCGCACGAGAAGACCGCGAGCTACGGCATCGTGGCGACCGACGCGTTCGACGGCCGCAAGGGGCGCATCTCGCAGATCGTGGAGAAGCCGGAGCCCGCGGAGGCGCCGAGCAATCTCGCGGTGGTGGGCCGATACGTCCTGAGCCCGCGGATCTTCGACCTGCTGGAACAGACCGGCCGCGGTGCCGGTGGCGAGATCCAGCTGACCGACGCGATCGCGCAGTTGCTGAACAGCGAAGAGGTCGATGCCTACCGTTTCGAGGGCACCCGTTTCGACTGTGGCACGCACCTGGGGCTGGTGGAGGCGACGATCCGCTTCGCGCTGGACAACCCGAAGCTGGCCGGGCCGGCGCGGGAGAAGCTGACGGCGATGTTGGCGGAATAGAGGGTTTTCAAGCATTTCGTTCGCGGCGCCTTGACTGGTACGTGACGGGCGGGATGGCTGGCCTTTGCAGGGCACGCCGTAAACCCGTCCATGGGGATCGATGGCACCATCCATGGCGCCATCGATCCCGCAAAGGCCCCGCCGCCCCGCCTGTCAGGTTTCCTGAGGGCGCGGAGGGGAAGGGCGGAATCAAAGGCAAAAGAAGCAACGAAAAAGGCAGCCATCGGCTGCCTTTTTTGTTGCCAGGTGTATCCACGCGTGGCGTGGATACACCTGCCTTTGCCCAACCCTCCGCCGCGCGGAATGTTGGGTGGCCCGGATGGGTGAGGCGGGCAGGGACTGCCAGCGGCACGGGCCAGGTACCTGGCGGGTTGGACAGGACGCCCAACCCCGGCCTTGCTGCGTGCGCACGAGTGGGCTTGCAGGCAGGCCGTTGCCGAATCGCTAGGGACGGGGCTATGGCGTATCCCGGGCAGTTCCGCCCGCCCGGGGTCCACGGCATACCGACACGTCCGCCGGCCCTTACAGCGCCTCGAAAATGCCCGCTGCGCCCATGCCGGTGCCGATGCACATCGTCACCATGCCGTACTTCTGCTGGCGACGGCGCAGGCCGTGCAGGAGGGTCGCGGTACGGATCGCGCCGGTGGCACCCAGCGGGTGGCCCAGGGCGATGGCACCGCCCAGCGGGTTGACCTTGTCCGGGTCCAGGCCGCAGTCACGGATGACGGCCAGCGACTGCGCGGCGAAGGCTTCGTTGAGCTCGATCCAGTCCAGCTGGTCCTGGCTCAGGCCGGCCTGCTTGAGCGCCTTCGGGATCGCGGCGATCGGGCCGATGCCCATCACTTCCGGGCGCACGCCGGCGACCGAGAAACTGACGAAGCGCGCCAGCGGGATCAGGCCGTAGTCCTTGATGGCCTGTTCGGAGGCCAGCAGCACTGCACCGGCACCGTCGCTCATCTGCGAGGAGTTGCCGGCGGTGACCGAACCACCGAACTGGCCGTTGCGGAACACCGGGCGCAGCCTGGCCAGGCCCTCGGCCGAGGAATCAAGGCGCGGGCCTTCGTCGGTGTCGGCGAGCTTGTCGCGGGTGATGATGCGCTTGCCGTCGGCCAGGTCGGGCTGGTGCGAAACGATCTCGTAGGGGCTGATCTCGTCCTTGAACTCGCCGTTCTGGATGGCGGCGATGGCCTTCCGGTGCGAGGCCAGGGCGAAGGCGTCCTGGTCCTCGCGCGAGACCTTCCATTCCTCGGCGACCTTCTCGGCGGTGATGCCCATGCCGTAGGCGATCGCGGTGTGGTCGTTGTCGAACACGCTCGGTGCCATCGCGATCTTGTTGCCCATCATCGGCACCATCGACATCGACTCGGTGCCGCCGGCCAGCATCAGGTCGCTGTTGCCCAGACGGATCTGGTCGGCGGCCATCGCCACGGCCTGCAGGCCGGACGAGCAGAAGCGGTTGACCGTCTGTGCGGCGATGGTGTCGGGCAGGCCGGCCAGCAGCACGCCGATGCGCGCCACGTTCATGCCCTGCTCGGCTTCGGGCATGGCGCAGCCGATGATGGCGTCGTCGATACGGTCGACGTCCACGCCCGGGGCCTGGGCGACCACGTGCTTGAGCACGTGGGCGAGCAGGTCGTCCGGACGGGTGTTGCGGAACATGCCCTTGGGCGCCTTGCCCACCGGGGTACGGGTGGCGGCGACGATGTAGGCATCCTGGATTTGCTTGGTCATTGCGGTGATCTCTTCAAAGGGTGTGAGCGTGAGGGCGGGCGAGGGCGGCGCCGGAGCGCCGCGCCTGGGCACGCTCACTCAGTTCCGCAGCGGCTTGCCGGTCTTGAGCATGTGCGCGATGCGGGCCTGGGTCTTCTCCTGCTGGGCCAGCTCGACGAAGTGCCTGCGTTCCAGCGTCAGCAGCCACTCCTCGTCCACCAGCGTGTTGCGGTCGACCTTGCCGCCGCACAGCACGGTGGCGATGCGCTCGGCGATCTCGTAGTCGTACGCGCTGATGAAGCGGCCTTCGAGCATGTTGACCAGCATCATCTTGAAGGTGGCGATGCCGACGTCGCCGGCGACGCGGATGCGGCGTGCCGGCAGCGGCGGACGGTAGCCGCCCTCGGCCAGGGCGGTGACCTCGGCCTTGGCGATGTGCAGCAGTTCGAAGCTGTTGAACACCACCTTGTCGGTGCCGCGCATCAGGCCCAGCTCCTTGGCGTTGACCGCCGAGTTGGAGACCTTGGCCATGGCCACGGTTTCGAAGGTCTTCTTCAGCTCGGCGAACACGTCGCCGTCAGGACCGGCAGCCTGCGAGGCGCGTACGGCCAGTTCCTTCAGGCCGCCGCCGGCCGGCAGCAGGCCGACGCCGGCCTCGACCAGGCCGATGTAGCTTTCCAGTGCCGCGACCGACTTGGCCGCGTGCATCTGGAATTCGCAGCCGCCGCCCAGGGCCAGGCCGCGCACCGCGGTCACCACCGGCACGGTGGCGTACTTGATGCGCTGGCTGGTGCGCTGGAAGTTGGCGACCATCGCCTCGAACTCGGCGATCTTGCCGGCCTGCAGCGCGCCCAGCGCACCGGACAGGTCGGCGCCGGCGGAGAAGGGCTCCCTGTTCTGCCAGATCACCACGCCCTTGAACTGCTTCTCGGCCAGATCGATGGCGTGCTGGATGCCGTCCAGCACCTGGTCGGACACGGTGTTCATCTTGGTCTTGAAGCTGATGACGCCGATGCCGTCGCCATCGGTCCACAGACGGATGCCATCGTTCTCGAACACGGTCTCGCCCGGCGCGAACCTCTCGCCCAGCAGTGCGTCCGGGAAGCGCTGGCGCTGGTACACCGGCAGCGCCGAGCGCGGCACCAGGGCATTCTGCGTCGGGCTGTAGCTGCCCTCGGCGGCATGTACGCCGTCACGGCCGTCCAGCACCCAGGCCGGCAGCGGCGCATCGCTCATGCTCTTGCCGGCGGCGATGTCGTCGGCGATCCATTGCGCCACCTGCTTCCAGCCGGCGGCCTGCCAGGTCTCGAACGGCCCCAGCGACCAGCCGTAGCCCCAGCGGATGGCCAGGTCGACGTCGCGCGCGGTTTCGGCGATGTCGGCCAGGTGGTAGGCGCTGTAGTGGAACAGGTCGCGGAACGTGGCCCACAGGAACTGCGCGTGCGGGTGCCGGCTTTCGCGCAGCTTGGCGAACTTCTCGGCCGGGTTCCTGATCTTCAGGATCTCGACCACGTCCGGTGCGGCCACGCGGTCGGCCAGGCGGTAGTCCTGCTTCTCGAGGTCGATGACCGTGATGTCCTTGCCGACCTTGCGGAAGATGCCGGCGCCGGTCTTCTGGCCCAGTGCGCCCTTGTCGATCAGCGCCTCCAGCCAGGCCGGCGCGTGGAAGTACTTGTGCCACGGGTCGTCCGGCAGGGTGTCGCCCATGGTCTTGATGACGTGCGCCATGGTGTCCAGGCCGACCACGTCGGAGGTGCGGTAGGTGGCCGACTTCGGGCGCCCGACCAGCGGGCCGGTCAGGCCGTCCACTTCATCGAAGCCCAGACCGAACTGCTGGGTGTGGTGGATGGTGGACAGGATCGAGAACACGCCGATGCGGTTGCCGATGAAGTTCGGGGTGTCCTTGGCATAGACCACGCCCTTGCCCAGGTGGGTGGTCAGGAAGGTTTCCAGGCCTTCCAGCACCGCCTTGCCGGTGGTCGTGGCCGGGATCAGCTCGGCCAGGTGCATGTAGCGCGGCGGGTTGAAGAAATGCACGCCGCTGAAGCGGTGGCGCAGTTCTTCCGGCAGCACGTCGGCCAGCTTGTTGATGCCCAGGCCGGAGGTGTTGGAGGCCAGCACCGCGTGTTCGTTCACGAACGGCGCGATCTTCCTGTACAGGTCCTGCTTCCAGTCCATCCGTTCGGCGATGGCTTCGATGATCAGGTCGCAGCCGCGCAGCTGTTCCAGGCCGGAGTCGTAATTGGCCGGGGTGATGGCCGCGGCCAGGGCCTTGCTCGCCAGCGGGGCCGGGCTCAGCTTGCCCAGGTTGGCGATGGCCTTGAGCACGATGCCGTCGGCCGGGCCTTCCTTGGCGGCCAGGTCGAACAGCACGGTGTCGATGCCGGCATTGGTCAGGTGGGCGGCGATCTGGGCGCCCATGACACCGGCGCCAAGGACGGCGGCGCGGCGGATCTGCAGGGAATTGGACATGGTGGTGGGCCTTTCGTTGGTACCGGGTGGAGTCACGGGGACGGGGACGGAACCGCGTCCCGGGGACGGGCGCGGAATCCGGCTTCGGCGAAATGGATCAGTTCGCGGGCCGCCTTGCTGCGGTGGGCGGCCTCGCTGATGCCGTGGGGGCGTTTGATCAGGCCGAAATCGGCCATCGCATAGGTCAGTGCGCCGGCCAGGAAGTCCAGGCGCCAGTAGAGCTCTTCCTTGTTCAGCTCGGGGACGCAGGCGGCGATGGCCTTGCCGAATTCACGCAGTACATGGCCATAGTGGTCGGAGAGGAACTTGCGCAGGTTGTCGTTCTTCTCGGCGTAGGCGCGGGCGATCACCCGCACGAAGGCACCGCCGCTCTGGCGGTCCTGGGCCATCGCGAGGGCCGGTTCGACAAAGGCGGCCAGCACCGCATGCAGGTCGCCGGGCTGCCCGGCCAGGGCCTGTTCCAGCCGGCCCAGCCGCGCGGCGGTCATCTCGTCCATGCGCCGCCGGAAGACTTCGTTGACCAGGTTTTCCTTGGAACCGAAGTGGTAGTTGACCGCCGCGATGTTGACATCGGCATGGCTGGTCACCTGGCGCAGCGAGGTGCCGGCGAAGCCGTGCTGTGCGAACAGTTCCTCGGCGGCGCCGAGGATGCGGTCCTTGGTGGAGAAGTTGGCGGGTTTGCCCATGGCAGACAAGTCAATCAAACGATTGTTTGGATCTTACGCGCCGGCGGCGCACCGGGTCATGCTGCTTTGCAGCATCATTTATCTGCCGCTGTGCAAAGCGTGCATGCTGTCGTTAGAATTACCTACCGCAATTCAGGCTAAGCCCGCGTCCTCACGCGGGTTTTTTTCATGTACCCTCGGGCCGACCGGCCCTATACCGGAGAACTTCCATGGCGCTCGAGCGCACTCTGTCCATCATCAAGCCCGACGCCGTCGCCAAGAACGTGATCGGCGAGATCTACGCCCGCTTCGAAAAGGCCGGCCTGAAGATCGTCGCGGCCAAGTACAAGCAGCTCTCGCGCCGTGAGGCCGAAGGGTTCTATGCCGTGCACCGCGAGCGCCCGTTCTTCAACGCGCTGGTCGACTTCATGATCTCCGGTCCGGTGATGATCCAGGCGCTGGAAGGCGAGAATGCGGTGCTGGCCCACCGCGACCTGCTGGGCGCCACCAATCCGAAGGACGCCGCACCGGGCACCATCCGTGCCGACTTCGCCGAGTCGATCGATGCCAATGCCGCCCACGGTTCGGATTCGGTCGAGAACGCCGCCATCGAAGTGGCCTACTTCTTCGCCGCCACCGACGTGGTTTCGCGCTGAGCAGCAAACAAGGTTGACGCCGTGAACGAGGCCGTACAGATCCCCGCCATCCAGCCGCTGCCGAAACCGGCGCCGGCCGCTGGCAAGCAGAACCTGCTCGACCTCGATCGCGCGGGCCTGGAGCAGTTCTTCGTCGAGACCCTCGGCGAGGCGAAGTTCCGTGCCCATCAGGTGATGAAGTGGATCCACCACCGCTACGTCACCGATTTCGACCAGATGACCGACCTCGGCAAGTCGCTGCGCGCCAAGCTGCAGCAGCATGCCGAGGTCGTCGTCCCGCATGTGGTGTTCGACAAGCCCTCCGCCGACGGCACCCACAAGTGGCTGCTGGCGATGGGGGTGGATGGCAAGAACGCCATCGAGACCGTCTACATCCCCGACAAGACCCGTGGCACGCTGTGCGTGTCCTCGCAGGTCGGCTGCGGCCTGAACTGCACGTTCTGTTCGACCGCCACCCAGGGCTTCAATCGCAACCTGACCACCGCCGAGATCATCGGCCAGGTGTGGGTCGCGGCGCGCCACCTGGGCAACGTGCCGCACCAGCAGCGGCGCCTCACCAACGTGGTGATGATGGGCATGGGCGAGCCGCTGATGAATTTCGACAACGTCGTGTGCGCGATGAGCATCATGCGCGACGACCTGGGCTATGGCCTGGCGAACAAGCGGGTGACCCTGTCCACCTCCGGCCTGGTGCCGCAGATCGACCGCTTGTCGATCGAGAGCGACGTTTCGCTGGCGGTGTCCCTGCATGCACCGAACGACGAGCTGCGCGAAACCCTGGTGCCGCTCAACCGCAAATATCCGATCGCCGAGCTGATGGCCTCCTGCGCGCGCTATCTGCGCGGCAACCGGAAGCGCGACTCGGTGACCTTCGAATACACCCTGATGAAGGGCATCAACGACCAGCCCGAGCATGCGCGCCAGCTGGCGCGGCTGATGCGCCAGTTCGACAATGCCGTACAGGCGCGGGATTCGGGCAAGGTCAACCTGATCCCCTTCAACCCCTTCCCGGGGACCCGCTACGAGCGCTCGGACGAAGCGCAGATCCGCGCCTTCCAGAAGATTCTGCTCGATGCGCAGGTGCTGGCCATGGTGCGTCGTACCCGCGGCGACGACATCGACGCCGCCTGTGGCCAGCTCAAGGGCCAGGTGATGGACCGCACCCGCCGCCAGGCGGAGTTCAACCGCCGCCTGCAGGCCCAGGAGGGGGATGCGCTTGCCTGAGCGCCTGCTCGCGACGCTGCTGATCGCGCTGCTGCTCGCCGCGTGCGGGTCGGGTGCTGGCAATGCCCGGGCGACCCGGGTCCGGTGGGAGGGGCAGATGCAGGACTACGCGGTGCGCGACGACCGCGGTGCGCGGACGCGCATGCGGCACCAGGAGGTGCTGCGCCTGGCGGGCGACCGTTATGCCCGTGGCGACCTGGAGGCCGCGCGCGGCTATGCGCGCTCGGCGCAGAAGCTGGCGCCCGACGATCCCGCCGCCTACACCCTGCAGGCGGCCATCGAAGGCCGGCTTGGCGACCAGGCCCGGGCGCAGGCGCTGTACCGCAAGGCCACCGAGCTGGCGCCCAGGCAGGGCGAGATCCTGAACAACTACGGGGCATGGCTGTGTGCCAATGGCTACCCCGCCGAAGCCCTGGTGTGGTTCGACCGCGCGCTGGAGGACGCCGCGTATGCGGCGCGTGCCGAAGCCTTGGCCAATGCCGGCGGCTGCGCGCTGGACGCGGGCCAGAACGAACGTGCGGGGCAGGACCTGCGGCAGGCGCTGGCGCTGACGCCGACCAATGCGTTCGCACTGGAATCCATGGCCCGGCACGCGTTTCTGTCGGGCCGGAATCTGGAGGCCCGGGCCTTCTACCAGCGGCGTCTGGCGGCTGCGCAAGCCACCGCATCCGTGTTACAACTTGCGATCCAGATTGAAGAACGGCTGGGTGACACACGTGCCGCCAGCCGATACCAGCAGCGGTTGCGCGAGGAGTTTCCTGCAGGCGCAACCCCGAATTCCCAGGGCTGATGCATTGTGAGCAATGATCCGGGTTTGAACGCTTTAGAGGGGGCGGTGGGGTGCGGGGAACAGCTACGCCAGGCGCGTGAAGCGGCCGGGCTGACGTTGTCCGATGTGGCGGCGCGCCTGCATATGCCGGTGCAGGTCGTCGGCGCGCTCGAACAGGAACAGTGGGAGCGCCTGGGCGCGCCGGTCTTCGTCCGCGGCCAGTTGCGCAGCTATGCGCGGTTGCTGGGCGTGGACCTGGACGGCCTGCTGCAGAAGGCCGGGATCGCCCCGGTCGAACCGCCGCGGCTGGTCAGCCACACGCATACCCCGCGGTTGCGGCGCATGGCCGAGAACCTCGGGCGCCGGGCGGTGTACGTGGTGATCACCGCTGCGCTGGCGGTCCCGGTCTGGTATGCGCTGGACGGCAAGTTCGGCGATGCGCCGCCGAGCACCGCGTCCCTGGACGTGGTGCCCGATCGTGTGCCGGCGGCCCCCTCCGCCGCCGCGGGCGGGGCGGGAACCGAGCCCGCGGCCCGGCCGCAGGCCGACCGCGCGCCCTATATCGCCTCGATGGCGCCCTTGGCGCGGCCGTCCGCGGCCGTGCGCGCGCCGGCACCCGACGCGGGCATGACCCTGGACTTCAGGGGGGACAGCTGGATGGAGGTCTCGGCGCCGGACGGCTCCATCGTCGAGAAGGCGCTGGTCCGGGCCGGGGAGAAACGCAGTTACACGCTCGGTCAGGTCGGCCGGATTAAGGTCGGCAACGCCACCGAGGTGGACCTCCGGCAGGACGGTGAAAGCATCGATCTGGCCGGCTATACGAGCGGTAATAATGTGGCCCGCTTTACGGTATCCTCTGACGGCTCCGTGGCGCCGGTTTCGCATTGAAGCAAGCGCAGATCAAACACCAATGCTCCCCCGCCAGGGTCGGAGCGAGAGTTACGCATGGCGATTGACGACCTGCTCGACGAGCATGAACAAGGCGAACGTGTCCGTACCTGGCTGCGCCAGAACGGTGCCGGGATCATTGGCGGGGTGGTCCTCGCCCTGGCCCTGATAGGCGGCTGGAAATGGTGGCAGAACGAGCAGCTGAACAGGCTGGCCGATGCCAACATCCGCTATGACGCGGTGTCGCGCAGCCTGCAGTCCAAGGACCTGGACGAGGCGGCCAAGGAAGTGGCGGCGCTGGAAGGCGGCAAGGCCGGCATCTATGCCGACCTGGCGGCGCTGGAGCTGGCCAAGGCGCAGGTCGAGGCGGGCCGCAACGACGATGCGATCGCGACCCTGCGCGGGTTGAAGGCCGAAGGCGAGTTCAGGACGCTGGTCGACCAGCGCATCGCCCGGCTGCTGATCGAGACCGGCAAGCCGGACGAGGCCGCGCAGCTGCTGGAAGGCAGCAGCGACAGCGCCGGCCTGGAAATCCGCGGCGATGCGCTGGTCGCGCAGGACAAGCGCGACCAGGCGCGCGACCTCTACACGCAGTCGCTGGCCCGGCTGGACGTGGCCGCGCCGCAGCGCCGTCTGCTCGAAATCAAGCTGATGGATGCAGGCGGCACCGTCGCCGACCCCGCGACGGAGACTCTCTGATGAAATTCAAGCATGTGGCGGGCATCGCGCTGGTCGCGATGGCCCTGGGTGGCTGCTCGACGATGAAGGGCTGGTTCGCCGGTAAGGACGCCGAGGCCAAGAAGGCGCTGGAACCGGCCGAGCTGGTCAAGTTCAGCCCCACCGTCAGCGTCAACCGCCTGTGGACGGCCAACGTGGGCAAGGGCGAGGGCCGGATCGGCGTCCGCCAGGCGCCGGTGGTGGTGGATGGCCGCGTCTATGCCGCGGCGGTGGAGGGCGGCGTGCACGCGCTCGACCTGCAGACCGGCCGGCGGATCTGGGAATACCGGCCCGCCAAGGTGAAGAAGCAGCCGCGCCTGCGCCTGTCCGGTGGTCCCGGCGCGGGCGAGGGACTGGTGGTGATCGGCACGCTGGACGGGCAGGTGATCGCGCTGGATGCGGCCGATGGCAGCGAGAAGTGGCGCAGCCGCGTCCCCGGCGAGGTGATCAGTGCTCCGGCGGTCGCCCAGGGGATGGTGTTCGTGCACAGCAATGACGGCCGCACCACGGCGCTGGATGCCGCCACCGGCGAACGCCGCTGGTTCAAGGCCCAGGAGCTGCCGTCGCTGACCGTCCGCGGCAATGCGCCGGTGGTGCTGGGCCCGGGCGTGCTGTTCGTCGGCAACGACGACGGCACCCTCAACGCGCTGGCGATGCAGGACGGCCGCCCGTTGTGGGAGCAGATGGTCGGGACCCCGGAAGGGCGTACCGAACTGGAGCGCATGGCCGACGTGGATGGCGCCCCGGTGCTGGAAGGCGACATCCTGTACGTGAGCAGCTTCAAGAACGAGACCATGGCCATCGAAGGGCCGAGCGGCCGTCCGTTGTGGTCGCGCGACCATGGCGGCGGCGGCGGCCTGGCGGTGTCCTCCGGGCATGTGGTGGTGACCGACGGCAAGGGCACGGTCTACGGCCTGGACAAGACCTCCGGGTCGGCGATGTGGTCGCAGCAGGCGCTGGCACGGCGCTCGGTGACCGGCCCGGCGCTGCAGGGCGACTATGTCGTGGTGGGTGACTACAAGGGGTACCTGCACTGGCTGCACATGGGCGATGGTGCCCTGGCCGCCCGCGAACGCAGCGGCCGCGATCGGGTGATCGCACAGCCGGTGGTCGCCGACGGAGTGCTGCTGGTGCAGAACGTGGATGGCAAGCTGACCGCTTGGCGGTTGGCGAACTGAGGAGTTCCAAGCGATGCTGCCTTTGGTCGCCCTGGTTGGACGGCCGAACGTCGGCAAGTCGACTATTTTCAATGCGTTGACTCGCAGTCGCGATGCGCTGGTGCATGACCAGCCGGGCGTCACCCGGGACCGCAATTATGGTGTCTGCCGGCTCGACGAGGACACGCCGTTCCTGGTCGTGGATACCGGCGGCATCGCCGAGGACGAGGCCGGGCTGGCCGGTGCCACCGCACGCCAGGCGCGTGCGGCGGCGGCCGAAGCGGACCTGATCCTGTTCGTGGTCGATGCGCGCGACGGCACGTCGGCGCTGGACGACGAGATCCTGGCCTGGCTGCGCAAGCTGTCGCGTCCGACCCTGCTGCTGATCAACAAGATCGACGGTACCGACGAGCAGGCCGTGCGTTCGGAGTTCTCGCGGTACGGGTTCGGCGAGATGCTCACGGTATCGGCCGCGCACCGCCAGGGGCTGGACGACCTGGTGGAGGAGGTCGTCGGGCGCTTGCCGGAGGAGGGCAGCGCCGAAGCCCTGGACGACGACCCGCGGCGCATCCGGATCGCCTTCGTCGGCCGCCCCAATGTCGGCAAGTCGACACTGGTCAACCGCCTGCTGGGCGAGGAAAGGATGATCGCCTCCGATGTCCCGGGGACCACCCGCGACTCGATCGCGGTGGACCTGGAGCGCGACGGCCGCCTGTACCGGCTCATCGATACCGCGGGCCTGCGCCGGCGGGCGCGGGTGGACGAGGTGGTCGAGAAGTTCTCGGTGGTCAAGACCCTGCGCTCGATCGAGCAGTGTCAGGTCGCGGTGCTGATGCTCGATGCCAGCGAAGGCGTCACCGACCAGGACGCCAGCGTGCTGGGCGCGGTGCTCGATGCCGGGCGCGCGCTGGTGATCGCGATCAACAAGTGGGATGGACTCACCGAGTACCAGCGCGAGCAGGCCGAGACCCAGCTGTCGCTGAAGCTCGGTTTCGTCCCTTGGGCGGAAGGCGTGCGGATCTCGGCCAAGCACGGGTCGGGGCTGCGCGAGCTGTTCCGCGCCGTGCACCGCGCGCACGCCTCGGCCACGCATGAATTCAGCACCAGCGAAGTCAACCGGACGCTGGAGATCGCCTACGAGAGCAACCCGCCGCCGAGCGTCCGCGGACATGCCGCCAAACTGCGCTATGTGCACCCGGGCGGCACCAATCCACCGACCTTCATCGTCCATGGCACCCGTCTGAAGGACCTGCCGGACAGCTACAAGCGCTACCTGGAGAACTTCTTCCGCAAGCGCTTCAAGCTGGTGGGAACGCCGGTGAGCTTCCTGTTCCGCGAGGGCGCCAACCCCTACGAGGGCAAGAAGAACGTGCTGAGCGACCGCCAGGTCAAGGCCAAGCGGCGCCTGATGAAGCACGTCAAGGGCAGGAAGTGACGCGCTGACGGCGCCGCTCGGCAAGATGCCGCCCATCCTGTGGCCGGCTTCCGCCGCCGCTGCCCGGCCGCAAGCGACGTTGCGGCGGCTGGGAAGGCGCCCGGCCGCCCGCCAGGCGCGGCCACCGGTCCGCAGGCCCCATAGGCCGGAGGCCAAGGGGAGGCGGGGATGGCGCACGCAACCGGCCTTGCCGCGTGACCGCCCGCCGCTGGCGCGGTACGGAATGCTGCTTTCCTGCCATGCGCGGAGGGCATGGTCGATAATCCGGCCATGAGCATCCGTGAATTGACGCCGGAACAGGCGCGCATCCAGCAGCGGACCGGCGCTGTGTTGATCGATGTGCGCCAGGCGCACGAGCGCGCCGGCGGCATGGCCGAAGGCGCACTGGGCGTGGAGAAGGAGGGCCTGCTGGCCGACCCCGCGGCCTGGCTGCCGGCCACCGACACGCAGGTCGTGCTGATCTGCCAGAGCGGCAAGCGTTCGGCCGATGCCGCCGCGGCGCTGCAGGCGGCCGGCTATGCGCGGCTGGCCTCGGTCAGCGGGGGGACGGTGGCGTGGCGGACGGCGGGCCTGCCCTTGATGCAGCCGCTGCTGGACGCCGGCGAGCGTGACTTCTACGACCGTTACTCGCGCCACCTGCTGTTGCCGCAGGTGGGCGAGGCCGGGCAACGGCGGCTGCAGCGCGCGCGGGTGCTGGTGCTGGGGGCGGGTGGCCTTGGCGCGCCCGCGCTGTTCTACCTGGCGGCGGCCGGCGTGGGGCATCTGCGGGTGGTCGACGACGACACCGTCGAGCGCAGCAACCTGCACCGGCAGGTGATCCACACCGAGGCGGCGGTCGGAACCCGCAAGGTGGACTCGGCGCGCGAGCGGCTGTCCGCGCTCAATCCTTTCATCGCGGTGGAAGCGATCGCGCAGCGCGCGACCGCGGACACCATCGACGCGCTGATGGAGGGGGTGGACGTGGTGCTGGACGGCTCGGACAACTTCCCGTTGCGGTACCTGCTCAACGATGCCTGCATCAAGCACGCGCGGCCGCTGGTGCATGCGGCGATCGAACGCTTCGACGGCCAGGTGAGCGTGTTCGACGCGGGCCGCCATCGCGGCCAGGTGCCCTGTTACCGCTGCCTGTTCCCGGAGCCGCCGCCGGCGGAGTTCGCGCCGAACTGCGCCGAGGCCGGCGTGCTCGGGGTGCTGCCGGGGCTGGCCGGGGTGATCCAGGCGACCGAGGTGCTGAAGCTGCTGCTCGATGCCGGGCAGCCCCTGGCCGGCCGGCTGCTGCGCTTCGACGCTCTGGCCATGCGCTTCCGCGAAACCCGGGTCGCGCCCGATCCGGAGTGCCCGCTGTGCGCCCCCGGCAAGGCGTTTCCCGGCTATATCGATTACGCCGCCTTCTGCGCCTCGCCGCACTGAGCGTGCCCACCCTGCGCGCGGGGTGTCCGCGCCGGGGTGCCGCGGGGCCCCGAATCGGAGACAATATCCGGCCCGGTTCAGCCCCCATGCCCATGACCCTGCCTGCCGATGCCTCCGCGGCGACTTCCCGCATCCTCGACGGCCGCCGCATCGCCGAGGCGCTGCTCGACGAACTGAAACTGCGCGTGGACGCGCGCGTGGCGAAGGGTCTGGCGCGGCCGGGTCTGGCGGTGGTGCTGGTCGGCGGCGATCCGGCTTCGGCCGTGTATGTGCGCAACAAGCGCCGCGCGGCCGAGAAGGTCGGCATCGAGGCCTTCGACCACGACCTGCCCGAGGGCACGACCGAAGCGGAGCTGCTGGCACTGATCGACCGCCTCAATGCCGATCCCCGGATCCACGGCATCCTGATCCAGCTGCCGCTGCCGGGCATTCCCGATGCCAACCGGCTGATCCAGCGCATCGATCCGCGCAAGGACGTGGACGGCTTCCATCCCGAGAACGTCGGCCATCTCGCGCTGCGCGAGTTCGGGCTGCGCCCGTGCACGCCGCGCGGCATCGTCACCCTGTTGTCGCATACCGACCAGCGGGTGCGCGGCCGCAACGCCACCATCGTCGGGGTCAGCAACCATGTCGGGCGGCCGATGGGGCTGGAGCTGCTGATCGCCGGCTGCACCGTCACCAGCTGCCACAAGTTCACCCCGCGCGAGGAACTGGAGCGGGCGGTGCGCAATGCCGACATCCTGGTGGTGGCGGTGGGCATCCCGCAGCTGGTGCCGGGGGAGTGGGTCAAGCCCGGGGCGGTGGTCATCGACGTCGGCATTAACCGGCTGGACGATGGCCGTCTGGTGGGCGACGTGGGCTTCGACGCGGCGTCCCGCCGCGCCAGCTGGATCACCCCGGTCCCCGGTGGCGTCGGCCCGATGACCGTGGCCACGCTGATGCAGAACACCCTGGAAGCGGCGGAGGCCGCGGGCGGCCCGCGCTGACGGCGCCCCGCGCCTGAATGGCGGGGCGGATGCGACACAGCATCGCAGCCACCCCCTGCCATCGGCGCGCGAACAAGGGTAAAATGACGCGCTTCCCCACATCTCGGGTATGCCGATGCTGCGCATCCAGGCTGAAGCACTGACCTACGACGACGTTTCGCTCGTCCCCGCCCATTCCACGATCCTGCCCAAGGATGTCGATCTCGGCACGCGCCTGACCCGCGGGCTGCGGCTGAAGCTGCCGATCGTCTCCGCCGCCATGGATACGGTGACCGAGTCCCGCCTGGCGATCGCCATGGCCCAGCTCGGCGGCATCGGCATCATCCACAAGAACCTGCCGCTGGAGCTGCAGGCGGCCGAGGTGGCGAAGGTCAAGAAATTCGAATCCGGGGTGATCCGCGACCCGATCACGGTCGCCCCGGAGACCACCATCCGCGACGTGCTCGCGCTCACCCGCTCGCACAACATCTCCGGCGTGCCGGTGGTGGGCAGCGACGGCCAGCTGGCGGGCATCGTGACCCACCGCGACATGCGCTTCGAGACCGAGCTGGACGATCCGGTCCGCCACATCATGACCAAGAAGGACCGGCTGGTCACGGTCAAGGAAGGCGCCGCCTCGGACGAGGTGCTGCAGCTGCTGCACCGCAACCGCATCGAGAAGGTGCTGGTGGTCAACGACGCCTTCGAGCTGCGCGGCCTGATCACGGTCAAGGACATCCAGAAGAAGAGCGACAACCCCAACGCCGCCAAGGACGTGGCCACGCGGTTGCTGGTCGGCGCGGCGGTGGGCGTCGGCGGCGACACCGAACGCCGGGTCGAGGCGCTGGTCGCCGCCGGCGTGGACGTGGTGGTGGTGGATACCGCCCACGGCCATTCGCAGGGCGTGCTCGACCGCGTGCGCTGGGTGAAGAAGACCTTCCCGGACGTGCAGGTGGTCGGCGGCAACATCTGCACCGGCGATGCCGCGCTGGCATTGCTGGACTGCGGTGCCGACGCGGTCAAGGTCGGCATCGGCCCGGGGTCGATCTGCACCACCCGCGTGGTCGCCGGCGTCGGCGTGCCGCAGGTGACCGCCATCGACCTGGTGGCCGAAGCCCTGCAGGACCGCATTCCGCTGATCGCCGACGGCGGCATCCGCTATTCCGGCGACATCGGCAAGGCGCTGGTCGCCGGCGCGTCGACGGTGATGATCGGCGGCCTGCTGGCCGGCACCGAAGAGTCGCCGGGCGAGACCGAGCTGTTCCAGGGCCGCTCCTACAAGAGCTACCGCGGCATGGGCTCGCTGGCGGCGATGGAGAAGGGGTCCAAGGACCGTTATTTCCAGGATGCGGCCACCGCCGACAAGCTGGTGCCGGAAGGCATCGAAGGCCGGGTCCCGTACCGCGGCCCGGTCGGCGGCATCGTCCACCAGCTGATCGGCGGCCTGCGCGCGACCATGGGCTATGTCGGCTGCGGCACCGTCGAAGACATGCGGACCCGGCCGATGTTCGTGAAGATCAGCGGCGCCGGCCAGCGTGAGAGCCACGTCCACGACGTCCAGATCACTAAGGAACCGCCGAACTACCGGATGGGATGAGCCGCGCGATGCGCCGCTTGTCCACGCCGGCCCTGGCCTGCAGCCTGCTTGTCGCGGGCTGCATGTCCTCCGTACCGCCGCGCCCGGGGCTTCCGGGCGCGGCGGTGTCGCAATCGGCGCCCGGGGCCGGGTTCGCCGCCTGCGGCCAGCGCCTGCGCCTGCCGCCGGGCTGGCAGGCGACGCCGCAGGAGGGCGCGCGCTGGCGGTTGCAGGCGCCGGGCGGTGCGCCGCTGGCGGCGTTCCTGCTGTGCCGGAGCCGGGGGCTGGAAGGGCCGGGCGATGTCCTGCTGGACCCGCTGCTGGGGCCGCTGGACAGCGCACGGATGAGCGCCGAATGGGTGGCCTGGGACGGGCCAGGGCCGCACCGGGCGGGGATCGCGGCCTATCGACGCCGCGTCGTCGGCGTCGAGGACGAGCTCCAGGAGGCGGGCGAGCTGCCGCGCCCACAGGGGGATCGGCAAGCCGTGCGCGCCCTGCTGGTGCTGCGCTGGAACCCGCTCGACCCCGGACATGTAGAACAACGTGCGGCCGTGATCGCCGCACTCACGCAGAGCCTAGACGCGCCGGACGCTGCGACCGGCATCACTGGAACGCACCATGACCAACATCCATAGCGACAAGATCCTCATCCTCGATTTCGGTGCGCAGTACACGCAGTTGATCGCGCGCCGCATCCGCGAGTTCGGCGTCTACTGCGAAATCTGGGCCTGGGACCACGATCCGGCGGAGATCGCCGCGTTCGGTGCGAAGGGCATCATCCTTTCCGGCGGCCCGGAGTCGACCACCGAGGCCGGTGCGCCTGCGGCGCCGCAGGCGGTGTTTGACAGCGGCCTGCCGCTGCTGGGCATCTGCTACGGCCTGCAGACCATGGCCAAGCAGCTGGGCGGCGCTACCGAGGCGGCGGGCCAGCGCGAATTCGGCCACGCCGAAGTGCGGCTGCTGGGCAGCGACGGCCTGCTCGGCGGCCTGTCCGACCATGGCGGCGACCCGCGCCTGGATGTGTGGATGAGCCACGGCGACCACGTCACCCGGGTGCCGCCGGGCTTCGCCATCACCGCGGTGACCGAGCGCATCCCCGTGGCGGCGATGGCCAACGAGGACAAGCGCTGGTACGGCGTGCAGTTCCACCCGGAAGTGACCCATACCAAGCAGGGCGCGGCACTGCTCAAGCGCTTCGTCACCGAGATCTGCGGCTGCGCCACGCTGTGGACCGCGGCCAACATCATCGACGACCAGGTGGCGCGGGTGCGCGAGCAGGTCGGCGACGACGAGGTGATCCTGGGCCTGTCCGGCGGCGTGGACTCCTCGGTCGTGGCCGCCCTGCTGCACCGGGCCATCGGCCGCCAGCTGACCTGCGTGTTCGTCGATACCGGCCTGCTGCGCTGGCAGGAAGGCGACCAGGTCATGAAGATGATGGCCGAGAACATGGGCGTCAAGGTCGTGCGGGTGAATGCCGCCGACCGCTACTTCAAGGCCCTGGAAGGGGTCACCGATCCGGAAGCCAAGCGCAAGATCATCGGCAACCTGTTCGTGGAGATCTTCGACGAGGAGTCCAACCGGCTCAGCAATGCCAAGTGGCTGGCGCAGGGCACGATCTATCCGGACGTGATTGAGTCGGCCGGCAGCAAGACCGGCAAGGCGCATGTCATCAAGAGCCACCACAACGTGGGCGGCCTGCCGGAGGACATGAAGCTCAAGCTGGTGGAGCCGCTGCGCGAGCTGTTCAAGGACGAGGTGCGCCGCCTCGGCGTCGAGCTCGGCCTGCCGCGCGCCATGGTCTACCGCCATCCGTTCCCCGGCCCGGGCCTGGGCGTGCGCATCCTCGGCGAGGTCAAGCCGGAATACGCCGAGCTGCTGGCCAAGGCCGATGCGGTATTCATCGAGGAGCTGCGCGCGGCGGATCTGTACGACAGGACCTCGCAGGCCTTCGCGGTGTTCCTGCCGATCAAGTCGGTGGGCGTGGTCGGCGACGCGCGCGCCTACGAATGGGTGATCGCGCTGCGTGCGGTGGAGACCATCGATTTCATGACCGCGCACTGGGCGCACCTGCCGTACGAATTCCTCGGCAAGGTCAGCAACCGCATCATCAACGAAGTGCCGGGCGTCTCGCGGGTGGTCTACGACATTTCCGGCAAACCGCCGGCGACGATCGAGTGGGAATGACGCGCCCGTGCCGGGTGGCCAGGCGGCTGGCCGCCTGAGCGGGGAGAGGTCCGCGGCAACCGGGCTGCTCCCCGCCTCCGTGCAGGTTCCCGGCGGGGCGGAAGCGTCGCCGCGATCGACCGCTCTGGAAACGTCATGGCGAAGAAAACACCGGAACAGAAGGCCGCGGAACAGCGGCGCTACACCGCCGCCTGCGGCGCCGCCAATGCGCGGGAACTCGCGCCGTTCCTGACGGACGCCAATCAGGCCATCCGTGCCGTGGCGGCGGGCAATCCCGACGCGGACGCGGAGATTCTCGACCGTTTTGCGGACGACCGGTTCTGGGGAGTACGCATGGAGGTCGTCCACAACGCGAACGTGGGCGAGGCCACGCTGCGCCGCTTGCTGGAGCCGAAGCCCGCCAGGCGCGGGGTGGTCCACCATGCGGCGCGCGAAAGGCTGGAGGCGCGCGGTGTGGTCTTCGGCGCCGACGGCATGCCGGTGGACGGCAGGGCCTGAGCGCAGGCGGCGGTTGCCGATGCCGGGCCCGTTGCGGAGAGGGGCGGCCGGCGCATGGGGTGGGGTCGATGCCCCGGGAGGAGTGCGGCGGCCCTGCTGGCAGCGATGTTCCGTGCCTTGCCGGGTTCCCGTCACAACGGGGCGGGGTGAGGGCAGCGGCCACGCGAGCGCGCCACTGCGCGGTGGGCCGGGTTGGCGGCCGCTCCGGTGCACCGTTGCCGGGGCGCTCAGGGAGGGCTGGTGCCGTCCAGTATCCGCAGGCAGGCGTCGGCGACCGTTTGCGCGAAGGCCGCGCCATCGGCCGGTTGCGCGGCGATGAGGTCGTCGGTGGCGCCGTGCACGCCGGAATAGATGAGCATCGCCGCGATCCGCGGCGATGCGCTCCGCCAGGCGCCGGCCTCGTTGCCGCGTTCGATGAGGTCCAGCAGCTGCTCGAGCAGGGCGTTCCGGGAGGGATTGCCGCGGGCGTGGTGGTGGTGGGTGTAGACCATGTCATGGGTTCGGTAGGTCTGCACATAGGCCTGGATGTTGGCGTGGATCCAGGCGCGCAGGCGGGTTTCCCAGGCCGCTTCCGGGCAGGCGTCCACGGCAGCCTGCAGCCGGTGCAGGAAGCGCTCGGTGTAGCGGTCGCGCAGCGCCTGCAGCAGGTCGGTCTTGGAGGGAAAGTAGTGATAGAAGGTGCCCTTGGCGACCTGTGCCCGCTCGACGATCTCGCTGACCGTGGTGGCGTCCACGCCCTTGGCCAGGAACAGCGACTCGGCGGCGGCCATCAGCTCCTCCAGGCGCACTTCGGCGGGCTTGGTGCGCGGGATCCTGGTGGCGGAGCTGTCGGTGTCGGGTGTCGTCTGTCGTGTCATGGCGTCTGGGTTCCATCGCCGGCGGGGCCCGGCGGGTGTCGGCATCGGCGCGGCCGGGAGTGGACGGTCGCGGACGGCGGTGCCGGCCCGATTGTAGTCGACACGTCGGCGGCGCTCCGGGGTCGCCGGTGGACTCAGCGCAGCGCGGAGAAATACTGGGTGGGGGAGCGGCCGAGCGCCTTGCGGAACATGGTGATGAACGCGGTCACCGAGTCGTAGCCGAGGTTGCCGGCCACCCGCTGCACGGCGTCGCCGGCGGCGAGCTGGCGCAGTGCGACCAATAGGTGCAGCTGCTGGCGCCAACGTCCGAAGGTCAGCCCGGTCTCGCGCACCACCAGCCGCGCCAGGGTGCGTTCGCTCATCGCCAACCGCTGCGCCCACTGCGCCAGGGTGGTCCGGTCGGCGGGATCGGCGATCAGCGCATCGGCGATCTGGCGCAGTTTCGCGTGCGCGGAAATGGGCAGGTGGAGTTGTTCGACAGGGGCGCTGGCCAGCTGCTCCAGCAGCACCGCGGCCACCCGCGCGGTTGCTCCCTGCGGGGGGTAGGCGGTGGGCTGTTCGGCCAGGTACTTGATGAGCTCGCGCACCAGCGGGCTGATCGCCAGGGTGCAGCAGCGCTCGGGCATCGCTGCCGCATCCGGAGCGATGAACAGGAAATAGATGCGCGCGTTGTCGGTCGCGCGGTTGCTGTGCGGCATGCCGCCGGGGATCCACACCGCATGCTGCGGCGGCACCATCCACATCGCGTTGGGCACGGTGCAGGTCACACCGCCGCTCAGCGCCAGTATCAACTGGCCCTTGCGGTGCCGGTGCACCGGTTGTTCGGCCGCGTTCTGCTCGACTTCCAGCCGCAGGGCGATCGCCGGGCGGTCGAAGCCGTCCGGATCGAAGGCGTCGAGGGAATGGGCGAGGGCGATGGGGTTTGTCATGATTTGAATATTTATTGTCACTATATCTATATTAAATGGATCCGCGCCTCACTACAGTCGATGCCCTCTCCAGACGGAAAAGGTGCGGTTGTGAGTGCTGCGATGAATCGACGGACGGCAGGCGAGGCTGCACTGCTGGTCGGGATCCTGTTGATCGCGGCCAATCTCAGGGCGCCTTTCACTGGCCTGCCGCCGGTGCTCGGGCCGATCCAGGCGGCGTTCGCGCTGGACACGCTGGCCGTCGGTGCGCTGACCACCCTGCCGCTGCTGGTGTTCGCGCTGCTCTCGCCGTTCAGTGCGCTGCTGGCGCGCGAGTACGGGCTGGAGCGGGCGTTGTTCGGCGCCATGGCCGCCATCGCCGTCGGCATCGCGCTGCGTTCGGCGGGCACGGCGTGGGCGCTGTATGCGGGCACGGCGGTCATCGGGGTGGGCATCGCGGTGGGCAACGTGCTGCTGCCGAGCCTGGTCAAGCGCGATTTTCCGCAGCGGGTCGCCTCCCTGACCGGTGCCTACGCGCTGGCGATGGGCATCGCCGCGGCGCTCGGCTCGGCGATGGTCATGCCGCTGGCCCAGGTCTGGGGATGGCGCAGCGCGCTGCTGGCCTTCCTGCTGCTGCCGCTGGCGGCGATGGCGGTCTGGACGACGCAGCTCGGGGAACGGTCGGCGCCGGTGGCCGACACCCCGACCCCGCCGCACGGCGGCAGGGTCTGGCGCTCGCCGCTGGCGTGGCAGGTGACCCTGTTCCTGGGCCTGAACTCGACGATCTACTACGTGGTGGTCGGCTGGATGCCGTCGATCCTCGCCGACGCGGGGATGTCCTCGGCCCGGGCCGGCTCGCTGCACGGCGTGCTGCAGCTGGCGACCGCGATTCCGGGCCTGCTGCTCGGCCCGATCCTCGCCCGCCTGCGCGACCAGCGGTGGGCCGCGGTCGCGGTGTGCGCCTTGTCGGCCGTGGCGTTGCTGGGCTTCGCGCTGATTCCGCAGCTGGCGCTGGTCTGGGCGGTGCTGTTCGGGGTGGGCACCGGCGCCGGCATCATCCTGGGCCTGTCGCTGATCGGGCTGCGCAGCGGCAATGCGGCGCAGGCGGCCTCGCTGTCGGGCATGTCGCAATGCGTGGGTTATCTGCTGGCATCGCTGGGGCCGGTGGCCATCGGTGGCCTCCACCAGGCCCTGGGCGGGTGGACGGCATCGCTGCTGCTGTGCGCCGGCCTGGCCGCGGTGGCGGCGGTGATGGGGGTGCTGGCCGGCCGCAGCGGCAGCCTCTGAGGGCATCCGGCGGCCGCCTGGCCGCCACGCGTCAGAAGTGACGGACGAAGGCGACCGCGTACTGCCACTGGTGGCGGTTGCCGAACTGCCGCACCAGGGGGCTGGAGGCGGCGCCGCCGAGCAGGCGCGCGTACTCGGCCATCACCGCGAACCCGGTATGGCGGCTGGTCGGCACGAACGCGGAATAGTTGGCCGACAGCTGTTGGCTGCCGGCGCCGGGTGCCCAGGCGGCGACCTGCAATTGCGCGGCCGAGGACGCGGAAAGGCCGAAGTAGCGGTTCATCGCCGTGCGGTTCATGCCGCGCCAGCCCAGCTCCAGGCCATGCTGGATGTACCCCATCGGGGGCAGCTCGTGGTCGTAGTAGGCGTCCAGGTAGGCGCCGCCGCCCTTGAGGTCATGGCCGAGCCGCGCGCCCAGCGCACCGTGTCCGCCGACGGCGTATTCGGAATAGACGCCGGCATGGATCCGCGGCGACAGCGACGGCACCTTCCCGCCGAGCACCGGCCCGAGGTCGGCGCGGCTGCGGCCCCACAGGTAGTCGCCGTAGAGGCCGATCTCCCACGGTCCTTCGTGAGGCAGGTACAGGCGCAGGCCGTCGGTGCTGGACAGTTCGCCGATGTCCGGCAGTTCGATGTTGAAGAACGGCACCGTCTGCCAGTGGCGCCCGGGGGCGCCCATCCAGCCGGGCAGGGACTGGCCGCCAAGACCGAATGCGACGCTGGCCTTCTCCGGCGCATCGGCGTCGGTGGCCCGTGCCATTGGCGGGAGCAGGGCGGCGGACAGGAGCAGGGACAGGAGCAGGAGCCTGGGGGCGGGGAGCGTCATCGGAATCGCGGCAACAGGACGGAAGGCGGGCACAGCATGCGACCTGGGGCCGTGCGCGTCCATGCCGTCCGCGGTGGCCGGCGGGCGTCCCGGGCGCCGCTTCAGCCCGGGTTCGGCTCCGGCGGCGGCGAGAAAGGGGCGCGAAAGAAACCCTGCCTAGAGTGCCCTCGTCCGGTACGTCCGGGGCGGTTTCCCGCGGGAAGCCGCCTGCGGCCGTGCGGGGCGAGGACTTGCGCGGACGACGGAGCAATGCATGCGTTGGAGCATCCTGTGCGACTTCGATGGCACGGTGAGCGTGGAGGACGTGATCGACTCGCTGTTGAGCCGGTACGGCCGCCCGGGCTGGCAGCAGCTCGAAGATGACTGGCAGGCCGGCCGCATCGGTTCGCGGCAGTGCATGCGCGGGCAGGTGGCGCTGCTGGACATGGACCGCGCCACCCTGGACGCCCATCTCGACGCGGTGCGCATCGACACCGGCTTTCCCGCATTCGTCGCCCGGGCCATGGCGGCCGGCGTGCCGCTGCGCATCGTCAGCGACGGGCTGGACTACGCCATCGAACGGATCCTCGCCCGCCATGGCCTGCAGGGCCTGCCGGTGTCGGCCAACCAGCTGCGGGCATCCGCGGCGGGCGGCTGGACACTGGCGTCGCCGTTGCAGGCCGAAGGCTGTGCCAGCGGTACCTGCAAGTGCCGCTTCGCCGCGCCCGGCCCGGCCCGCGACGGCGAGCGGGTGCTGCTGATCGGCGACGGCGCCTCGGACTTCTGCGTGGCCAACCGCGTGGACTTCGTCTTCGCCAAGCACCGGCTCATCGAGCACTGCCGCGCCGCCGGCATCCCGTACCAGCCGATCGCCGGCTTCCAGGACGCCATCGAGCTGCTGCCGAAGCTGCTCGACGGCAGTCTGCTGGCCGACCCCCTCCCGTTGCCGGCAGCCGTGCCGGCCTGATCGCACCGACCCCACCAGGCCTTCCCGATGAACGCATTCGACAAGAACGTTGCCCCGATGATCGACGATTCCCAACTGCTCGCCGACGAGGCGCGCTACAGCTCCTTCGGCGACACCGTGCACTACGTGGACCCGCCGAAGATCTTCCGCCGCTGCGAAGGCAGCTACATGTTCGACGCGCAGGGCACCCCGTTCCTGGACCTGCAGATGTGGTACTCGGCCTGCAACTTCGGCTATTCCAACAAGCGCCTGAACGATGCCCTGAAGGAGCAGATCGACCAGCTGCCGCAGGTCGCCAGCCAGTACCTGCACCCGACCCGGGTGCAGCTGGCCAAGACCATCGCGGTGGACGCCAAGCAGAAGTTCGGGCTGGACGGGCGCGTGCATTTCAACGTCGGCGGAGCGCAGGCGGTGGAGGATTCGCTGAAGATCGTGCGCAATGCGCGCGGCGGCAAGAGCCTGATGTTCGCCTTCGAGGGCGGCTACCACGGACGCACCCTGGGCGCGTCCTCGATCACGTCCAGCTACCGCTATCGCCGGCGCTACGGCCACTTCGGCGAGCGCGCGATGTTCATTCCGTTCCCGTATCCGTTCCGCCGCCCCAAGGGAATGACCCCGGACGAGTATTCCGACCACTGCGTGCACCAGTTCGAACGCCTGTTCGAAAGTGAGTACAACGGCGTCTGGGATCCCAAGGAAGGGCAGGCCGAGTACGCGGCGTTCTACATCGAGCCGATCCAGGGCACCGGTGGCTACGTGATCCCGCCGCGCAACTTCTTCCGCGACCTCAAGCGGGTGCTGGACAAGTACGGCATCCTGATGGTGGCCGACGAGGTCCAGATGGGCTTCTGGCGCACCGGCAAGCTGTGGTCGATCGAGCATTTCGGGGTGACCCCGGACGTGCTGGTGTTCGGCAAGGCGCTGACCAACGGCCTGAATCCGCTGTCCGGCCTGTGGGCGCGCGAGGAGCTGATCAATCCGACCGTGTTCCCGCCGGGTTCCACCCACTCGACCTTCAACTCCAACCCGCTGGGCACCCGCCTGGGCCTGGAGGTGCTGCGCCTGGGCAAGGAGATGGACTACGAGCGCACCGTTCCGGAGAAGGGCGCGTACTTCCTCGATGGCCTGCGCGGGCTGCAGAAGAAGCACCCGGAAATCGGCGACGTCGACGGCCTGGGCCTGGCCCTGCGCGCGGAGATCTGCGAGGCCGACGGCTTCACGCCGAACAAGGCGCTGCTCGACCGCATGGTCGACATCGGCCTGGCCGGCGACCTGCTGCACGACGGCAAGCGCATGGGCTTGGTGCTGGACGTCGGCGGCTGGTACAAGAACGTGATCACCTTCGCGCCGTCGCTGGACATCACCTACGAGGAGATCGACCTTGCGATCGCCCTGCTGGACCAGCTGATCGGCAAGGCCAGGTAACGCGCCGGTTTCCCGCCGCGTGCAGGCCGCCGGCCTGCCCGCGGCACGACCGCCATCCATTCCAACTCCAGGAGGACGCACGATGAACGCAGTGCCGGACGTGGACGCCATCCGCGCCACGATCAACGACCTCATCGTCAAGCAGATGCAGGGCAACATCGACGCCGCGGCATTGACGCCGCAGGCGACCCTGCAGGACGTGGGCGTGGCGTCGCTGGACGCCGTCGAACTGATCTTCGACATCGAGGAACACTTCGACATCACCTTCCCCGACAGCCGTGCCGATGGGCTCGGCAGCGATACGTTGCAGGACCTGGTCGATGCGGTACAGCAGGGCCTGCGCGAGAAGGCCCAGGCCACCGGTGGCTGAGATGCACCCCGACGCACGGCGGGTGGTCGTCACCGGCATGGGCGCGGTCAGCGCCTTCGGGCTGGGCGCGGATGCGCTGTGGGCCGGGCTGGGCGCGGGCCGCTGCGCGATCGCGCCGCTGCGGCACGCGCGGGCGGCGGAGATGCGGGTACGGGTGGCCGCGCAGCTGCCCGAGGACGTCCTGCCGGAACAGCACCTGAGCCGGGACGTGCTGCCGCAGCTGGACCGGGTGGCGCAGTTCGCGCTGCTGGCCGCGGACGAGGCGGTCCGCCAGGCCGGCATCGCCTTCGAACCCGGCGGCAGCGCCGAGCGCAGCGGCTGCATCGTCGGCACCGCGGTCGGCGGCGAAACCACCCAGGACGAGCAGTCGCGGCGGCTGTACGCCGAGAACGCGCAGCGCCTGCATCCGCTCACCATCATCCGCGCGATGACCAATGCCGCGGCCAGCCAGGTCAGCATGCGCTACGGCCTGCATGGGCCCAGCTTTGTCGTCGCCAGTGCCTGCGCCTCCAGCAACCACGCCATCGCCCAGGCGGTGCAGCTGATCCGTGCCGGTGCGATGGACGTGGCCCTGGCCGGCGGCAGCGAGGCCAGCCTGAGCTATGGCGCGCTGCGCGCCTGGGAGGCGATGCGGGTGCTGGCCGAGGACACCTGCCGGCCGTTCAGCGCCAACCGCCGGGGGCTGGTGCTGGGCGAGGGCGCGGGCATGTTCGTGCTGGAGTCGCTGCGGCATGCACGCGAACGCGGCGCGACGGTGCTCGGCGAGATCGCCGGCGTGGGCATGAGCTCGGACGCCGGCGACATCGTCGCCCCGGACATGGCCGGGGCGGCCGCGGCCATGCGGTTGGCCCTGGACGATGCCGGGATGGTTCCGGCGGAGGTGGACTACATCAACGCGCACGGCACCGCGACCCTGGCCAACGACCGCAACGAGGTGCGCGCCATCGCGCATGTCTTCGGCGCCGATGCGCGCCGCGTGGCGGTGTCGTCGACCAAGTCGATGCACGGCCACGCGCTGGGCGCCTCCGGTGCGCTGGAGCTGGTGGCGGTGCTGCGCGCGATGGCCGCGTCGCAGGTGCCGCCGACGGCCAACATGGATGTCCTGGACCCCCAGTGCGAGGGCGTGGACCACGTACTGGACACCGCGCGTGCCCTGCCGGTGGCCGCGGCGCTGAGCAATTCGTTCGCCTTCGGCGGCCTGAACGCGGTGCTGGCGGTCCGCCGTGGCTGACGCAGGGCGGCGGCCATGAGCTGCCGGTACGCCACCGCGCTGGAACCGGGTGCCCTGCTGCGCCAGTTCGTGGCACACCCGCCGCAGGATTTCGAGGCCGCGCTCTCGGTCTCGGAGGTGCCGGTGTTCCTGGCCGACTACGACCTCACCACGACCCTGGACGAGGCCCTGGCGCAGCGGTTGCGGAGCCTGCCGGGCTACCCGCGCTGGCGGCACTGGCTGCGCTGGACGACACGGTTCATAGGCTGCACCGCCACCGAGTACCTGCCCGTGCCGTACCAGGCCGAGCCGCAGGCGCTGGTCGAGGCACTGGTGCAGCGGCATGGCCGCGATGCGCGGCTGCTGATCGCCAAGGACCTGGCCCTGGCGTCGCCGCTGCTGGGCGTGCGCGAGAACCGCCAGGCCGCGGCCTTCGCCGAGGCCTTGGCGCAGAACGGCTTCGTGCTGCTGGAGGGCATGCCGCTGGCCTGGGTGGCGATCGATTTCGGGTCGCTGGACGAGTACCTGTCGCGGCTGTCGGCCAGCCGGCGCAAGGACATCCGCCGCAAGCTGCGCGCGCGCGACGCGCTGGAGATCCGCTGCCTGGAGACCGGCGATGCCTGGTTCGACGATGCGGCGGTGCGCGGTTGCCACGCGCTCTACCTCAACGTGCATGCGCAGAGCCAGGTGCACTTCGACCTGCTCACCGAGGCCTATCTCAAGGCCCTGCTCCAGGACCGCGACAGCAGCGGGCGCATGTTCCTCTATTTCGAGGACGACACCCTGATCGGCTGGAACCTGTGCTACCTCTTCGAGGGCAAGCTGGTGGACAAGTACGTCGGCTTCCTCTACCCGCAGGCCCGCGAGCGCAACCTGTATTTCGTCAGCTGGATGCACAACCTGCAGTACGCGCTGGACCATGGCCTCGGCCACTATGTCGCCGGCTGGACCGATTCGCGCATCAAGCGCTACCTCGGCGCCAGCTTCACGCCGACCCGGCATGCGGTGCGTGCGCGCAATCCGCTGCTGCGGGCGCTGCTGCACCGCTGCGCGCACCTGTTCCAGGGGGAGGCCGACGGTGGCGGTTGAGGATATCGCGGGCAGCGCACGGCCGCCGGTCGTGCTGGACCTGGACGGCTCGGTGCTGCCGCTGGGCGGCGAACGCGTCCTGGCCCTGGGCGAGTGGCAGGAAGAGCTGCGCTTCGCGTGTTCGCGCGCCAGCATGCGGCGCTTCTCGGCGCTGCTCGACGCGCGCCTGCCGGCCCGCCACGGGCCGGTGCTGACCGGCAGTGGCGACTTCCACCACCTGAGCTACCCGCTGCTGCGGCGGCTGCGGGCCCCGGAGCCGTACCAGTTGATCGTGCTGGACAACCACCCGGACAACATGCGCTACCCGCTGGGCATCCACTGCGGTTCCTGGGTCAGCTGGGCGGCGGCCCTGCCGCAGGTCAGCCATGTGCACGTGCTGGGCATCACGTCGCATGACATCGGCAGCCTGCATGCCTGGGAAAACCGCTGGCGGCCGCTGCTGTCCGGCAAGCTCACCTACTGGAGCATGGGCGTGCCGGTGCGCTGGGCGCGCTGGCTGGGCCTGGGGCGCGGTTTCCGCAGCTTCGATTCGCCGTCGGCACTGGTGGACGCGTTCATCGACACCCAGCGGCGGCAGCCGCAGCCGGCCTACCTGTCGATCGACAAGGACGTTTTCGCCGAGGAGGTCGCGCGCACCAACTGGGACCAGGGGCGGTTCCGGCTCGGCCATGCGCTGGCGGTGATCCATGCAGCGCACGAGGGCGGGCTGGTGGGCAGCGACATCACCGGCGAGGTCTCGCAGTACCGCTACCGCAGCCGGCTCAAGCGGCTGCTGTCGGCGCTGGACGGGCAGCCGCAGATCCCCGGCCGGACCCTGCATGCCTGGCAGGCGCAGCAGCGCGAGGTGAACCGGGTGCTGCTGTCGGCGCTGGCCGAGGTGCCGGTGCGGGAGGTGCGCTGAATGGATCCGCATGCCTGGATGCCGGTGGCCTGGCTGGCCGAGCACCTGGTCACCCCGGTGCTGCAGCGCCTGGGACGGCACGACGACCCGCACGACATCGCCCTGGCGCTGCTGCTGACCGCCGCCCAGCTGCTGCTGATCGCCGGCGTGCTGCGCCCGCTGGAAAGCCTGTGGCCGGCCGAGCGCTGGCGCGACCGGCGCCTGACCCGGGTGGACCGTACCTATACGCTGCTGATGCTGCTGGGGTTGTTCCCGTTGTTCAGCTACCTGGTGCTGGCGCCCCTGGCCAGCCTGGGCGGCGACGCCGAGGCGGTGCAGGGGCCGCATGGACTGCGGGCGTGGGTGCCGTGGTTCCAGCAGCATCCCTGGGTGCTGTTCGCGGTGTACTACCTGCTGTACGACTTCGTCTATTACTGGATGCACCGGGCCCAGCATGCGATTCCGTGGTGGTGGGCGCTGCACAGCCTGCACCACAGCCAGCGCCAGCTGAGCTGCTGGTCGAACGACCGCGGAAGCTGGCTCGACGGCATGCTGCAGTCGCTGATCCTGGCCGGGGTGGCGCTGCTGGCGGGGGTCGAGGCCGACGAGTTCGCCGCACTGATGCTGATCGGCGAGCTGGTGCAGAACTATTCGCACACCAATGTCCGCTTCGGGCTCGGCCGCTGGGGCAGCCGGCTGGTGGTCGACCCGATCTTCCACCGCCTGCACCACATGGTGGTCGACCCGCAGCGCCCGGGCCTGCACGACTGCAACTTCGGCCAGGTATTCGCCTTCTGGGACGTGCTGTTCGGCACCGCGCTGTACGGCGAGCCGATCCGTCCGACCGGCGTGGCCGACCCGGTGGTGGACGCCGACAACCAGCGCGGGGTGTTCGCCATGCAATGGCATGCGGTGCGCCGCTTCTGGGGCACGGTGCGGCGGCCGCTGGGCTGGAAGTTCGGCGAAGTGGCCTTCAGCGAGGACTGCGAGCCGGTGCCTGTCGAACACGACGACGCACAGCCCCCGCCCGCGAACCTGTAGCGCCGGGCAGCGCCCGGCGGGCCGGTCGGTACTGCCCCAGCGGGGTGTGGCCCTGCTCTACAAGAGCAGGGAGAGCTGCCTGCGCGCGGTATGTGGAATGGCGGGCCCGCGTCTACGAGGTGGGTGCGGAGTACATCGAGCAGGTTCTGGTCGAACACGACCACGCACAGCCTCCGTGCGCGGGCCTGTAGCGCCGGGCAGCGCCCGGCGGGCCGGTCGGTACTGCCCCAGCGGGGCGTGGCCCCGCTCTATAAGAGCAGGGAGAGCTGCCTGCGCGTGGCACGCGGAATGGCGGCCCCGTGTCTACGAGGTGGGTGCGGAGTACATCGAGCAGGTTCTGGCCGGGCACGACCATGCACAGCCTCCGTGCGTGGACCTGTAGCGCTGGACAGCGCCCGGCGGGCCCGGCCGGTACTGCCCCAGCGGGGCGTGGCCCCGCTCTACCATGCCGTCCATGGCGGGGAATGCAGGCATGGCCCTGCCGCTACGCGGCAAGCACGGCGCGCAGTTCCTCGACGATGGCCTCGAAGCGGGCCTCGTCCAGCCAGGGGCTGTTGCCGATGGTCAGCGTGCGTGCGGCGAAATCGCGTGCGTTGGGCATGTCCATGGCCGGCACGATGCCGCGCAGGTAGGCGTAGTCGGGCAGGGCATGGATGAACATGCGGCTCACGCCCAGCCCGCGCGTCCACAGGCGTGCCAGTGCGGCGTCGCGCCGGGCGGCGTCGGGCAGCTGCAGCATCAGGACCGGCCAGACGCCCTGCGTGTCCGGCCGGTCGTCGTGCACCTGCAGTCCGGGCAGGGCGCGCAGCCGCTCTTTCCAGTGCCGCGCGCGGACGCGGCCCTGCGCCAGGAATGCGGGCAGGCGGGCCGCGGCGCGATGGCCGATGCCGCGCCGCCAGCGGCCGACGCGATGCTGCGGGATCCGCAGCGGAAACACGTCGCCGACCGCTTCCTCCGGATCGCCGGCGGCCAGCGCGCGGCGCAGCGGCCGGCCGTAGACCAGCGGCAACAGCGAAGGCCGGTAGCAGGCGGCCAGCCCGAGCAGTTCCACGCTGCGCCGCAGTTCCCATCGCCAGTCGCTCCCGGCCTGCGTCCGCGAGGCGTGCGCCAGCGCCTCGCGCAGCTCGGAATCGCGGGTGAGCAGCAGCCCGCCTTCGAACAGGCTCAGGCCCTTGCCGGCGGCGAGGCTGAAGAGGCCGACATCGCCACGCAGGCCGACGCTGCGCCCATGGTCGAGGGCGCCCAGTGCCTGCGCGGCATCCTCGACCACGAACGCGCCGTGGCGGGCGGCGATGGCGCAGGCGCGCTCCACGTCGGCGACCCGGCCGCCGAGATGGGTCGGGACCACCGCCAGCGTGTCCGCATCGCAGAGGGCGGCCAGTGCGTCAGGGTCGAAATCGAAGTGCCCCGGCGCCAGGTCGCACAGGCGCGGCTCCAGGCCGAGGCTGTGCACGGCGATGGCCACCAGCGGGCAGGTATAGGCCGGTACGATGACCCCCCGGCGCTGCGGTTGCCGCTGCTGCAGGGCCTGCAGGGCGATGCGCAGTGCCGAGGTGCCCGAGCATTCCAGCTGCATCGGCGGGGTGTCGAACAGCCCGGCCAGCGTCCGTTCCAGGGGCGCGGGGCCGGGCAGGAAGTCCCGCCAGCGCAGCGGGAGGCCCGCGGTGGGCGGCAGCTCGCCGGGGAAGCGCCGGTTCATCCGGGGTCGCCGGCGGCCGCGGCCGGCGCGTGCGGGTCGTCCGACTCGGCCACGCCCAGGCAGACGATGCCGGCCACGATCAGCGCCGCGCCCAGCAGGTGCAGCGGTCCGACCGGCTCGTGCAGCAGCCAGGCCGAGAGCAGCAGCACGCTGACCACCTCCAGGTGCGAGGCGGCGAACGCCGGGCCGATCGGCGCATGCTTGAGCAGGCTCATCCAGGTGAAGAAGGCACCGACATAACCGAGGATGGCGCCATAGACCCAGGGCTGGGCCAGCACCCGCAGCACCCAGGCGGCATTCGCCTCCACCGGCAGCGCGCCGTCGCCGGCGAGCTTGAAGCACAGCTGCGCGAAGGTGTCGAAGGCCATCAGCAGCGGGAAACCGACCAGGTACAGGCGCCTCATCCGGCCACCCCCACCACCGCCACGCCCAGGCTCACCAGCAGCATCCCGGCCACCCGCAGGCGGGTCAGGCGTTCCTTGAACAGCAGGCGGCCGGCGATCATCAGCGCGACGATGTTGATCGAGCCGAGCAGGACGCCGCGCGACAGCGGCACCAGCGACAGGAAGGCGATCCACGCCACGAACTCGAGCACGTAGCAGGCGATGCCCAGCCCCAGCCAGGGCCGCGACAGCATGTGTTTCCAGCGGGCGATGCCTTCGCCGGCGTCCGGGTCGGCGGCCGCGGCCTTGAATGCAAGCTGCCCGCCGGTGTCCAGCAGCACGTTCAGCAGCCACAGGGTGATGACCAGCGGGGACATCAGGCGGCGTCGGCCAAGGGCTGGCCGCTGGCGATGGCATCGAAGAAGCGGGCGCTATGTTCGATCAGCAGGCGCCGCTCGCGGTCGATGGTGATCATGTGGTAGCTGTTGTCCAGGATCAGCGTCCGGGTGGGGCCGGTAACCCGCGCGGCGACCAGCCGGGCATTGCCGAGGCTGGCGATGTCGTCCTCGCGCGCATGCGCGATCAGGCAGGGGGCGACGACCTGCGGCAGGCGCGGCTTCACCCATGCCGAGAGCCGGTACATCTCGGCCAGCGCCGGCCAGGGGTTGCCGGGCAGCCCGGCGGCGGCGCTGTCGCCGGCGAGCATCGCGGCGCTGACCTGGGCACGGATGCGTTCGTCACGCAGGCCGTAGGGGGGCTCCTCCATGAACATCCGGTGCCGGCCGATGCCCAGGCGCTTGAACAGCGGCAGCAGGAATGCCAGCCGCGCCACCGCCGGGATGTTCCAGCCGTCGTAGCGGAAGGTGGCGCCGTACACCCCGACGCCGGCGACCAGTTCCGGGCGCTGGGCGGCCAGCGCCAGTGCCAGCACCGCGCCCATCGACAGGCCGCCGACGAACAGCGTGTCCACGCGCGCGCGCAGCGCTTCGGCGGCCTGCTCGACCCCGGCGTACCAGTCCTCCCAGGTGGTGGCGACCAGCGCATCGGCATCGCCGCAGTGGCCGGGGAGCTGGAGCCCGTGCACGGTGTAGCCGGCGTTGGCCAGCCCCTTGCCCAGCAGGCGCATCTCCATCGGCGTGCCGGTCAGTCCATGGATCAGCAGGACGCCCTTGCGGCCACCTTCGAAGAAAAATTCCTGGGATCCGGACATCGCGGCACATTCATCTCGTTGCAGGGTGGCCGGAAGAATCGCAGCCGGCGTTTTCGCCAGCCTTTCAGCCCGTGGCCGGCGCAGGCTGCCGTTCACCTGGCACCCGGCGCTAGGGGGGATCGGCGGGCAGCCGCGGCAGCAGGATGGAGACCTTCAGGCCCCGCGGGAGCGCGGCCTGGTAGTGCAGGCTGCCCTGGATGTGCTCGACCGCCTCGCGGGCGATCGCCAGCCCCAGCCCGGTGCCGCTGGCGGTGGCGCCGGCGACCCGGTAGAAGCGTTCGCCCAGCCGCGGCATGGCCGCGTCCGGGACCCCCGGGCCGTCGTCCTCCACGTACAGCTCCACGCGCGCATCCGCGGCCGTGCTCAGCCCCACGGTGACCGTGGCGCCGCGCCCGGCATAGCGCAGGGCATTGTCGATCAGGTTGTCCAGTGCTTCCTGCAGCGCCGGGGCGTAGCCCTGTACCCGCGCCGGTCCGGCCGGGGGCTGGTAGCCCAGGTCGACTCCGGCGCGGATCGCCTCGGGAACCCGCGCGGCCACCCACTCCGGCACCAGCACGTCCAGCGCCAGCGGTTCCACCACCGTCGGCGAGGTCTGGGCGCGGGTCAGCGCCAGCAGCTGGCCGGAGACCCGCGCGGTGCGCTGGTTGAGGCGGCGGACGTGTTCCAGCGCGTCGTTGCGGGTGGCCGCGTCGCCGGCATTCAGCGCACGGTCCACATGCAGGCTGATGCCGGCCAGCGGGCTGCGCAGCTGGTGCGCGGCATCGGCGATGAAGCGGTCCTGCAGCGCGATCATCTCCGCGAGCCGGCCGAACAGGCCGTCGATGGTCTCGATCAACGGCAGGATCTCGCGCGGCACGTCCGGGCTGGAGATCGGCGCCAGCCCATGGTTGCGCTCGGCCAGCCGCCGCGTCAGCGGCTGCAGGATGCGCAGCCCGTGGTTGACGCCGAGCCAGACCAGGGCGCCGACGCAGAGCATCAGCAGCGTCATCATCGGGATGGTGATCAGCAGGATCTCCTGCGCGCGCTGGCGGCGGTCGGCATAGGTCTCGCCGACCGTGACCACCAGCTGGTCGCCGGGTTCGCCCACGTTGGCGATGCAGACCGTGGCCAGGCGTACCTTCTGGTGGTTCAGGTGGGTGCTGTAGAGCGCCGGCGAGCTGGCCAGGCAGTGCCGCGCGCCGGGGATCGCGGTGAAGTCGGTGTTGCTGACCACGCTGCCGTGGTGGAGGCTTTCGACGTTGAAGTAGCTGTGGCCGTCCGGATCGTACTCGAGCAGGAAGCGCGCCTGCGGCGACAGCTGGTCGCTGCGCGGCATGGTCTGCAGCATGCGCGCGAACGACTGCGCGTCGTCCAGCAGGTTGCGGTCGTGCAGGTGGTTGGAATAGGCCAGCGCGATCCGGTAGGTGATCACCGCGTTGAGCAGCAGCAGCGCCAGCATCGGCAGCGCCAGGAACGCCAGCAGGCGGCCGCGCAGGCTCGGCCGGCGGGTGCTCATTCGGCGCTTTCCTCCAGCATGTAGCCGAGGCCGCGCACCGTGCGTATGCCCATGCCGCCCGGGCGCAGCTTGCGCCGCAGCCGGTGCAGGGCGATGTCCAGGCCGTTGTCGGTCAGTTCCTCGTCCCAGCTGCACAACGCCTCGACCAGCTGCGCGCGCGAACTGATGCGGTCCTGGCGCATGGCCAGCGCGGCCAGCAGGCCGAACTCGCGCGCGGTGAGCTCCAGAACGTCGGCGTTCATCCACACCCGGTGTCCGGGAAGGTCCAGGCGCAGCCGGCCGATGCGCAGTTCCGGCTGACCGTTGCTGGTGACGCGGCGCAGCTGCGCGCGGACCCGCGCTTCCAGCTCATCGACGGCGAACGGCTTGATCAGGTAGTCGTCGGCGCCCAGGTCCAGGGTCCGCACCCGCTCCTGCAGGCCGTCGCGGGCGGTGACCACCAGCACCGGCAGGCTGTCGCCCCGTTGGCGCAGGCGCTGCAGGACCTCGCTGCCCTCCAGCGACGGCAGGCCCAGGTCGAGGATCAGCATGTCGTAGGCGGTCGCGGCCAGCGCCGCATCGGCCAGGGTGCCGTCGTCGACGTGGTCGACGGCGTGCCCCTGGCGCTGCAGGGCGGCGCAGACGCCGGCGGCGATGTCGTGGTCGTCTTCGGCCACCAGGATGCGCATGGGTTCGTTCCAGCGGGAGGGCGGGCGGCAAGAGGGGCGGTGGCGGCGGTCGCCGCCGGCAGGGGCCGCTGGACGCTTGCCGTGGACGTCCTCGCGGCCCGCCTAGGGTAACGCCCGTCCCGGCCGGCGGGCGAGGAGCGGGGCGGGGCGTCGACCGGCTCAGCGTGCGGCGCGTGCGGCGCGGCGGGCGACCACGGCTTCGCGGTGGGCGATGTAGGCATTGGAGGCCAGGATGATGGCCGCGCCCAGGATCGTCCAGCGGTCCAGGGTCTCGTCGAACAGCAGCCAGCCCAGGACCACCACCAGCGGGAGCTGGGTGAAGCTGATCGGGGTCAGCGCGGACACCTCGCCGAGCCGGAGCGCCCGCGTCCACAGCAGCTGGCCGATGGTGCCCATGATCCCGGTGGCCAGCAGGTAGGCCCAGGCGATGCCGCTGGGCCATACCCAGACGAACAGCGCCGGCAGCAGCGACAGCGGCACCCAGAACACGTAGGTGTAGAACACGACCGTGTCCGGGCTGTCCACCCGCGTGAGCTGCTTGATCTGGATCGATACCAGGGCGCTGAGCATGGCGGCCATCACCGCGATCAGGCTGCCGGCCTGGAACCCGTGGGAGCCGGGACGCACGATGACCAGCACGCCGATGAAGCCGGCGATCACCGCCGCCCAGCGCCGCACCCGGACCATCTCGCCCAGCCACAGCGCGGCGGCGATGGTGACGAACAGCGGGGTCGAATAGGACAGCGAGATCGCCTGCGACAGCGGCAGGTGGCCCAGTGCCCAGAAGCCGCACAGCATCGAGGCCAGGCCGATCGCGCTGCGCAGCAGGTAGCGGGGCAGCTGTTGCGTGCGCAGCGGCGCATGCCCCGGGCGCAGCAGCATCGGCAGCAGGGCCAGCAGGCCGAAGCTGTTGCGGAAGAACGCCACTTCCTGGGTCGGGACGTAGCGGGTGGAATAGCGGATGGCGATGGCCATCAGGCCGAAGGCCATGGCGCTGCCGAACATCAGCAGGGCGGCGCGCAGCGGGGCCGGGGCGGGGGCCTCGGTCGGGAGGGCCGCGCTCACCAGCGCGCACCGATCAGGCGCGGCTCGGGCTCGATCGGCACCCCGAACGTCTCCAGCACCGAGGCGGAGATGCGGCGTGCGAAGGCCAGCAGTTCGGCGCCGCTGGCGTTGCCGTGGTTGACCAGCACCAGGGCATGCTCGGGCGACACCCCGGCATCGCCCTCGCGCCGGCCCTTCCAGCCGCAGGCCTGGATCATCCAGGCGGCCGAGAGCTTGCGGCGGCCTTCGCTGTCGCCGTCGAACACCGGCAGCTCCGGGTAGCGGTGCTGCAGCAGCTCGGCCTGCTCGCAGGGCAGCATCGGGTTCTTGAAGAAGCTGCCGGCGTTGCCCAGCCGTTCCGGGTCGGGCAGCTTGCGGCGACGGATGGCGATGACCGCGTTGGCCACGTCGGCGGCCACCGGCAGTTCCACGCCCATGGCCTGCAGCTCCTCGCGGATGCCGGCATAGTCCAGGCGCAGCTCGTTCAGCAGCGGCAGGCGGAACTGCACGGCGGTGATCAGGTAGCGGTCGGGCTCCTGCTTGAACAGGCTGTCGCGGTAGCCGAAGCGGCAGGCGTCCTGGTCCAGCTGCACCCAGGCGCCGTCACGGGTGTCCCAGGCGTCGACGAGCTGGATGAACTCGCCCACCTGGGCACCGTAGGCGCCGATGTTCTGGATCGGTGCGGCGCCGACGGTGCCGGGGATCAGGGCCAGGTTCTCCAGCCCAGACAGGCCCTCGGCCAGCGACCAGAGCACCAGTTCGTGCCAGGACACGCCGGCGCCGGCCTGGACCACGGTGTGGTCGGCACGGTGTTCGAGGATGGCGATGTCGCGGTTCTCGAAGCACAGCACGGTGTCTTCCGGGTCCGCGGCCAGCAGCACGTTGCTGCCGCTGCCGAGCACCAGCAGCGGCGCCGGCGCGACCGCGGCCAGCGCCTCCGGAAGCGCGGCCGGATCGGCGATCCGCAGCAGCCGCGGCGCGCGCGCGGCCACATGGAAGGTGTTGAGCGCCTGCAGCGGCGCGTTCTCGGTCAGTGACCAGGGGGCGGGAGCCGTCATAGCGGGGCCACGGCGCCGCGGGACGGTGCCTCGCGGCGGCGGCGGATCGCGTCCACGCATTCGCCGATCAGCGCCGGGCCGCGGAAGATCAGGCCGCTGTAGCACTGCACCAGGCTCGCACCGGCGGCCATCTTGGCGACCGCATCGGCGCCGGACTGGATGCCGCCGACGCCGACCAGCGGGATGTGCTCGGGCAGGCGCGCGCGCAGGCGCCGCAGCACCAGGGTGGACTGGCCGAGCAGCGGCGCGCCGGACAGGCCGCCGCTCTCGGCCGCATGCGCGGCCTGCTCGAGTCCCGGACGGCCGATGGTGGTGTTGGTCGCGATCACCCCGTCCACCTCCAGCTCGCCCAGTACCCGCGCGGCGGCCTCGATGTCGCGGTCGCCCAGGTCCGGGGCGACCTTGACCAGCATCGGCACGTGCCGGCGGTGGCGGCTGGAGAGCCGGCCCTGGGCCTCGCGCAGGCCGCCGACCAGGTGGCGCAGGGCCTGCTCTTCCTGCAGCTCGCGCAGGCCGGCGGTATTGGGCGAGGAGATGTTGACGGTGATGTAGTCGGCCAGCGGATACACCTTTTCCAGGCAGGCCAGGTAGTCAGACAGCGCCTGCTCGTTGGGAGTGTCCTTGTTCTTGCCGATGTTGATGCCCAGCGGGCCGGTACGGTGGCGGCTGCGTTCGACGTTGCGCACCAGCGCATCGACGCCGGCGTTGTTGAAGCCCATGCGGTTGATGATGGCCGCATGCCGCGGCAGCCGGAACAGCCGTGGCCGGGGATTGCCGGCCTGTGGCCGCGGGGTCACGGTGCCGATCTCGACGGAGCCGAAACCCAGCCCGAACAGCGCGTCGATGTGCTCGCCGTTCTTGTCCAGCCCGGCCGCCAGCCCGACCGGATTGGGAAAGTCGAGCCCGAACACGGTGCTCGGCATCGGCGCCGGCCGCGCCGCCAGCAGCGGCGTGGTGCCGGTGCGCCAGGCGGCCTCCAGCGCGGACAGCGCCAGGCCATGGGCGCGCTCGGCGTCGAAGGCGAACAGGAAGGGGCGGACAAGGGGATACATGGGGTCTCAGTCCAGCGTGCCGGCGAAGGCACGGGTTCGGTATTCGAAGGCCACGCGCCCATCGACCGCGTGGGCGTCGAACAGGGCGCGCAGGGCGGCCAGCATCGGCGCATGCCGCGGATGGCCGGGCTGCGGCGCATAGGAGGAGGACAGCAGGCGGCCGCGCAGGCCGTCGAAATCCAGGTGCTGCACGTTCGGCAGCTGGACCCTGCCGCGCAGGCCGGCGCCGAACCAGGCGCGCATCGTCGCATCGTCCTGGTAGCGCTCGGCCACCGTGCTGTAGTCGGTGCCGTAGTCCTGCAGCAGCCGTTCGTAGGCGGCCAGGAACGGCGAGACGTCGAGCAGGCGCGAGTTCCAGTACACCAGTGCGATGCCACCCGGCTGCAGGATGCGCCGCCATTCCGGGCGTACTGCGTCGGCATCGAACCAGTGGAACGCCTGGGCGGCGCTGACCAGGCCGACGCTGGCGTCGGCCAGCGTGGTCGCTTCGGCGGTGCCGGCGGCGAAGGACAGCTGCGGATGACCGGCAGCCAGCCAGCGTTCGGCGGCCTGGCGCATCGCGGCGTTGGGCTCGACCGCGACCACGCGGTGGCCGGCGTCGAGGAACAGGCGGGTGGAGATGCCGGTGCCGGCGCCGATGTCGGCGACCGTCGCGCCGGCGGCGACGCCGATATCCCGGTGCAGCCAGTCCAGCAGTGCGGGCGGGTAGCCGGGCCGGTAACGGACATAGTCGGCGACCCGGTCGCTGAAGCGCTCGGTCGGTGCGGCGGAAGGGTTCACGCGGATCTCAGGTGTTCAGCGTGGCGATCCAGGCCAGGCCTCCGAGGAACAGGAAGACCACCAGCAGCCCGATCACCCACATCGCCACCGACAGCCAGCCCAGCACCAGGCCGGTGACCGCCAGGCCGTCGCCGTCCAGGCGGCCGTTGCTGGCGCGGATCTCGCGGCGGGCCATGTGCCCGAAGATGATGCCGCCCAGGCTGCCCAGCAGCGGCAGCAGGGTCCAGCCAAGGATGCCGGCGACCAGCGCGATCACGGCGTAGCTGCTGGTCTGGCGAGGTGCGGGAATGCTCATCGGTGGACCTCCATTGCGGGTGGGTACGGCCGCGCACCGGGGACGCGCGGATCGGTCTCCCGCGCGCGCGGCCGCGGTGGGAGGCCCGGGCGGGCAGGCGTGCGTGGCCGCGCGCCGGACCGCCCAGGGCAAGGGCTCCCGCCTGCGCGGGAGCCCGTTTCCATCACAGGTCGAACTTGATGCCCTGGGCCAGCGGCAGCGAATCGGAGTAGTTGATGGTGTTGGTCTGGCGACGCATGTAGATCTTCCACGCGTCCGAGCCGGACTCGCGGCCACCGCCGGTTTCCTTCTCGCCGCCGAAGGCGCCACCGATCTCGGCGCCGGAGGTGCCGATGTTGACGTTGGCGATGCCGCAGTCGCTGCCGGCGGCCGACAGGAACTTCTCGGCCGACTTCAGGTTGGTGGTGAAGATCGACGAGGACAGGCCCTGCGGCACGCCGTTCTGCATGTCGATGGCTTCGTCCAGGGTGCTGTACTTCATCACGTACAGGATCGGGGCGAAGGTCTCGTGCTGGACGATCTCGTCGCTGTTCTTCAGGCCGGTGACGATCGCCGGCAGCACGAAGTTGCCCGGACGGTCGATGGCGGTGCCGCCGGTCTCGATGGTGCCGCCGGCGGCCTTGGCCTTGGCGATGGACGACAGGAACTCCTGCACCGCCTCGGGGCTGTTCAGCGGGCCCATCAGGTTGGCCGGATCGGTCGGATCGCCGATCTTGCCTTCGACCTGCTTGTAGGCCTTGACCAGGGTGGCCAGCACGTTGTCGTAGATGGACTCGTGCACGATCAGGCGGCGGGTGGTGGTGCAGCGCTGGCCGGCGGTGCCGACGGCGCCGAACACGATGCCCGGCACGGCCAGCTTCTGGTCGGCGGTCTCGTCCATGATGATGGCGTTGTTGCCGCCGAGCTCCAGCAGGCAGCGGCCCAGGCGGCGGGCGACGCGCTCGTTGACGGTGCGGCCGACACGGGTCGAGCCGGTGAAGGAGATCAGCGGCACGCGCTTGTCGTCCACCAGCTTCTCCGACAGTGCGGTGCCGGCATCGTTGATCAGGAAGAAGATGTCCGGGAAACCGCCTTCCTTCAGCGCCTGGTTGCAGATCTTCATCGTCGCGATGGCGGTCAGCGGGGTCTTGTTGGACGGCTTCCAGATGCACACGTCGCCGCAGATCGCGGCCAGGAACGCGTTCCAGCTCCACACCGCGACCGGGAAGTTGAAGGCGGAGATGATGCCGACCAGGCCCAGCGGCTGGTACTGCTCGTACATGCGGTGGCCGGGGCGCTCGGAATGCATGGTGTAGCCGTACAGCATGCGGCTCTGGCCCAGCGCGAAGTCGGCGATGTCGATCATCTCCTGCACTTCGCCGTCGCCTTCCGGCTTGGACTTGCCCATTTCCAGCGCGACCAGCGAGCCCAGCGCGTCCTTGTGCTTGCGCAGCGCCTCACCACACAGGCGCACGGCTTCGCCGCGACGCGGCGCCGGGGTCGTGCGCCAGGTCTTGAAGGCCTCCTGGGCGCGGGCGACCACGGTTTCGTAGTCGGCCTCGGTGCTGGCCTGGACTTCGGCGATCACCTCGCCGGTGGTCGGATTGCGCGGCGCCAGCACGCCGGCGCCGGTGGCGGTGGACCATTCACCGTTGCCCAGGTAGGTGCCAGCGTTGGAAGCGTCGAGGCCGAGCGCCTTGAGCATTTCGAAAGACATGAAATCTCCTGATTGCTTTGCGTGGGGGGTGCTGCCGCTGGCGACCGTGGGGGGCGGCATGCGGATTGGCCATTTTAGCAGAGCCGGGCGCCTTTCTCGGCACCGGACGGGTGCCGGGTGCGGTGCAGGCATGCCACAATAGCCGCCCGCAGGCCCTGTAGCTCAGCTGGATAGAGCGGTCCCCTCCTAAGGGACAGGTCGCACGTTCGAATCGTGTCGGGGCCGCCATTGTTCCGCGCGCCGTTTCCGCCGCGCATGGCCATCGTCCGGGCCCGGCGGACACGCGGGCCGCGGCGCCCGCGCCGGCGGGCTTTTCCCTGCAGGTCCGCCATGCATGCCAGCACCTCCCATCTGCGCAGCTATCCGGCCCCCACCGGGCTGGAGCGGCACGACTATGCGCAATGGGTGCTGCCGGTGCGCGGCGAGCTGCAGCTGGAGGTCGCCGGGGCCGCTGGCCACCTTGATCGCCTGCAGGGGGCGTTCGTGGCACCGGCGCAGGCGCACGACATGCAGGCCCTGGACGAGAACTGCTGCCTGATCGTCGACTGCCCGGCCGGGCTGCTCGACGACGCCACGCTCGACCACCTCTGCCGCCACCCCTGGCTGTCGCTGCCGGCCGCGCTGCGGCAGCGCTTGCAGGGCCTGCCGGAGCGCGGCGTGCACGGCGATCCGGTTCCGTACCTGCTGTACCACTTCGCGCCGGCCGGCAGCGGCGCGCGCCTGCAGGCGCTGTGCCTGGCGATCACCGCCGCGCCATGCGGGGACTGGACGGTCGCGCGCATGGCGGCGCTGGTCGGGGTCAGCGGCAGCCGCCTGCATGCGCTGTTCGCCCGCGAGTTCGGGCTCCCGCCCTTGGCCTGGGCCAGTGCCGCGCGCCTGCGCTGGGCCAAGCAGCAGCTGCTGGAAGGACGGGCGGCCATCGGCGACATCGCGTTGCGGGCCGGGTACTCCGAGCAGAGCGCGCTGACCCGCGCGCTGCGGCGCGAGACCGGGCTGACCCCGCGGCAATGGCGCGCGCGGCGGCCCCAGTAGTTCCGGTCAAGACGGCCGCCGGCGGCGGCGCCTACACTGCGCGCCCTGTCAACGGGCCGGTGGTGCGTGAGCGTGGTGCGTTCGAGCAAGATGCAGATGGGCATCGTCAATGGCGTGGCCTCCGGCGCGTTGTGGGGCGTGGTGTTCCTGGCGCCGGCGATGCTGGCCGGGTTCGCGCCGCTGCAGCTGGCGGCCGCGCGCTACCTGGTCTATGGGCTGATCGCGCTGGTGCTGCTGGTGCCGCGCTGGCCGGCGCTGCGCGCGTTCATCGGCCGCAGTGAGTGGCAGGCGCTGATCCGCCTCAGCCTGCTGGGCAACCTGCTGTACTACGTGCTGCTGTCGATCTCGGTGCAGTGGGCCGGCGGCGCGGCGGCGGCGCTGATCGTCGGCATGGTGCCGGTGCTGGCGGCGGTGTCGGCGGCGCGCACGCCCGGTGCGGTCCCGCTGGCGCGGCTGGCGCCGGCACTGGCGCTGTGCGTGGCCGGGGTGCTGTTGATGGGCTGGGCGGCGATGGCCTCCTCGCAGGTGCAGGCCGATCCCGTGCGGCGCCTGCTGGGGCTGCTGTGCGGTGTCGGTGCGCTGGTGTCCTGGACGCTGTATTCGCTGGACAACAGCCGCTGGCTGGCGCGTTGCCCGGAGGTCTCCGGTCACGACTGGTCGCTGTTGACCGGGATCGCCACCGGTGGGCTGGCGCTGTTGATGGCGCCTGTCGCGTTCGCCGGCGGCGGCGAGGGACGGGCCGCGGGTGAATGGGGCCTGTTCTGGCTGATCGCGGCCGCCGTCGCGGTGCTGGCCTCGATCCTGGGCAACGCCTGCTGGAACCGCGCCAGCCGTGCACTGCCGCTCACCCTGAGCGGGCAGATGATCGTGTTCGAGACCCTGTTCGGCCTGCTGTACGGGTTCCTGTGGCAGCAGCGCTGGCCGCGGCCGCTGGAGATGCTGGCGGCGGCCTGCCTGGTGGCCGGCGTGGTGCTGAGCGCCGCGGCGCACCGGCCACCGCGCGCCGCGCTGGCGGCCGGTTGAACGCCGCCCGTGCCGGTCCGGCACGGAATCCGCGCGCAGCCCGGGGCCGGCGTGGCGGCCGCCGCGTCGCTTGGCTCCCGTGGGCGTACCGGTCCGGGCGTGGCGGCCGGAAACGTTGGAAAATGCCGGATGCGGCGTTTTCGCCCCTGCTTGACGGTGAGATGCGCGACATTGGCTGTTGATGACAATTGCAACCGTTGCGGTCGGTTTCGCCGAAGATGGCTGCAAATGATGTTTTGCAGCGCAGCACTTGACAGCGCATTCACCGCTGGTGTCCCCTTGAGGGCATGGACCTGCCGCATTCCGCTTCCCAGCCCGCCCGCCTGCCCGACACCCGGCAAGGCCACGGCGTGCGCGCGTCCATTACCACCATCATCATTACCGTCACCACTCGCCCGGTGCGGCCCGTCGTTTTCGCGTAGTTTCCGAACACCACGGCCCCGCACCCGGATCAGGATGCGGGGGACCCCATCCTGAAGCGTGTGCCGGGGCCTCCAACCGAGGTTCCTCCGATGTCGTCAGCTGCTGTCTCACCCACCGATTCCCTTCCGGCTGCCGCCGCGCGCACGGTCGTCCACAAGTTCGGTGGCACCTCCGTGGCCGATGCCGGGCGCTACCGGCATGTGGCCCAGCTGCTGCTGGCGCGCGAGGAGGACGTGCAGGTCACCGTGGTGTCGGCGATGAAGGGCGTGACCGACGGACTGATCGAGGTGGCGCGGCTGGCCGCGGCCGCCGATCCGGCCTGGGAGACGTGCTGGCGGCAACTGCGCGAACGCCACCACGATGCCGCGGTGGCGCTGCTGGGCGAACACGCCGCGACGACGCTGGCCTGGCTGGACGCACGGTTCACCCGCCTGCACGACGTGCTGGCGGCGCTGGCGGTGATCGGCGAACTGCCGCAGGAAGTGCTGGACCGCGTGCAGGGCCTGGGCGAGGTGTTCTCCGCGCACCTGCTGGGCCACCACCTGCAGGCGCTCGGCGAAGACGCAGACGTGCTGGACGCGCGCGACGTGCTGGTGGTCAACCACGGCGAGCTCGGGGTGGACGTGGACTGGGCCGCCAGCGCGGCCAAGCTGGCGCTGTGGCGGCAGTCGCACCCGGCGCGCCGGCTGGTGGTGACCGGGTTCGTGGCCCGCGACGGCAAGGGCCACACCACCACCCTGGGACGCAACGGCAGCGACTTCTCCGGGGCGATCTTCGCGGCACTGTTCGCCGCCGACGAGCTGCATATCTGGACCGATGTCGACGGGGTGCTGTCGGCCGACCCGCGGGTGGTGCCGGAGGCGGTGCAGCTGGAGGCGCTCAGCTACGACGAGGCCTGCGAGCTGGCCTACTTCGGGGCCAAGGTGGTGCATCCGCAGACCATGTCGCCGGCGATCGAGCGCGGCCTGCCGATCATCATCCGCAATACCTTCCAGCCGCAGCACCCGGGTACCCGCATCACCGCGGTCAGCGCCGGTGCCGGCCCGATCAAGGGGCTCACGCTGAGCCCGGACCTGGCGGTGCTCAACGTCGAGGGCACCGGGCTGATCGGCGTGCCCGGTACCGCCGAGCGGGTATTCGCCGCACTGCGCACCGCGCACGTGTCGGTGGTGATGATCTCGCAGGGCTCGTCGGAGCATTCGATCTGCTGCGTGGTCCGGCACAGCGAGGCGCTGCGCGCCCGCGACGCGCTGACGCAGGCGTTCTCGCACGAGCTGGCCGCCGGCCAGGTGCAGCAGGTGCAGTTGACCGAAGGGGTCAGCGTGCTCGCCGCGGTCGGCGATGGCATGGCCGGCCAGCCGGGCGTGGCCGCGCGGCTGTTCGAGGCGCTGGGCCGGGCCCAGGTGAACATCCTGGCCATCGCCCAGGGGTCGTCGGAGCGCAACATCTCGGTGGCCATCGCCGCGCGCGACGCGACCAAGGCGCTGCGGGCCGCGCATGCCGGTTTCTGGCTTTCGCCGCAGACCTTCTCGGTCGGCGTGATCGGGCCGGGCAACGTCGGCGCGGCACTGCTCGAGCAGTTGCGTGCCGCGCAGCCGCAGCTGCTGGCGCGGGCGAGGCTGGACCTGCGGCTGCGCGCGGTCGTGGCGCGCCGCGGCATGCTGCTGGAGCCCTGCGCGGTGGCGGGCGACTGGAAGGCGGCGTTCGAGGCCGCGATGCAGCCGACCGATCTTGACCGCTTCACCGAACACCTGCTGTCCGCCCGCCTGCCGCACACGCTGATCGTCGACTGCAGCGGCAGCGCGGAGGTCGCCGACCGCTATCCGGCCTGGCTGGCCGCGGGCATCCACGTGGTCACCCCGAACAAGCAGGCCGGCTCGGGCCCGCTGGCGCGCTACCAGGCCATCCGCGACGCGGCCGCCGCCACCGGCGCGCGCTTCCGCTACGAGGCCACCGTGGGCGCCGGACTGCCGGTGATCACCACGCTGCGCGACCTGGTGGACACCGGCGACGCGGTCACCGCGATCGCCGGGATCTTCTCCGGCACGCTGGCCTGGCTGTTCAACAAGTACGACGGCAGCGTGCCGTTCTCGCAGCTGGTCACCCAGGCGCGGGCGATGGGCTACACCGAGCCGGACCCGCGCGACGACCTGTCCGGCGTGGACGTGGCGCGCAAGCTGGTGATCCTGGCGCGCGAGGCCGGCCACGACCTCAGCCTGGAGGACGTGGCCGTGGAGAGCCTGGTGCCGGCGGCCCTGCAGCAGGCCAGCGTGGAGGACTTCATGGCCCGCCTGCAGGACGTCGATGCCGGCTTCGACGAACGCCTGGCGGCCGCGAAGGCGCGCGGCAACGTGCTGCGCTATGTCGCCCGCTTCGCGCCGGGGCAGGCGCCCTCGGTGGGGCTGGTCGAACTGCCGGGCGACCACGCCTTCGCCAACCTGCGGCTGACCGACAACGTGGTGCAGTTCACCACCCGCCGCTACTGCGACAACCCGCTGGTGGTGCAGGGGCCGGGGGCCGGTCCGGAAGTCACCGCCGCCGGCGTGTTCGCCGACGTGCTGCGGGTCGCGGCGGGCGAAGGGGCACGGCTGTGAGTGCCGCTGCGCGGGCGGCCGCTTCCGGGCTGCGGCAGGCGCGGGCGTTCGCGCCGGCCTCGGTGGCCAATGTGGCGGTGGGGTTCGACCTGCTCGGCTACGCCGTGGCCGGGGTCGGCGATACGGTGACGGTGCGCCGCATCGAAGCGCCCACCGTCCGTATCGCGGCGATCCGCGGCAGCGCGGTGGCCCTGCCCACGGAGGCCGCCGGCAATACCGCCGGTGCGGCGTTGATCGCGCTGCGCGAGGCGCTGGCGTTGCCGTTCGGATTCGAGATCGAGATCGACAAGGGCATTCCGCTCAGCTCCGGCATGGGCGGTTCGGCAGCGTCCTGCGTGGCGGCGCTGGTCGCCGCCAATGCCCTGCTGGAAGCGCCGCTGGAGCGTGCGCAGCTGTACCTGCATTCGCTGGAAGGCGAGGCGGTGGCCAGCGGCAGCCGCCATGGCGACAACCTCGGGCCGATGTTCCTCGGCGGCCTGGTGCTGTCCACCCTGGAGCGGATGGTGCCGGTGCCGGTGCCGGCACAGTGGCACAGCCTGCTGGTCCATCCCGATGCGCTGCTGGAAACCCGCCGCGCGCGCGCGGCCCTGCAGGGCCACTACGCGCTCGGGGAGTTCGTGACCCAGAGCACCCATCTGGCGCTGGTGCTGTCCGGCTGCCATGCCGGCGATGCCGGCCTGGTGCGTGCGGGCCTGCGCGATGCGCTGATCGAGCCGCGGCGGGCGCCGCTGATCGTCGGTTTCGATGCGGCCAAGCAGGCGGCGCTGGACGCCGGTGCGATGGGCGCGGGTATTTCCGGTGCCGGTCCCAGCGTGTTCGCCTGGTTCGAGAGCCGCGAGGCGGCGGAGGCCGCCGCGCCGGCGGTGCGCGCCGCCTTCGCCGCCGCCGGCTTCGCCAGCCAGAGCTGGGTGACGCCGCTGGACAGCCCCGGCGCCCACCTGCTCTGAGCCTTTCCCCTTCCGCCGCAGCGCCGCGTGCCCCCGGTGTTGCGGCCGCGCCTTCTCCTCACGGACCCTTCGCCATGGACTTCATTTCCACCCGCACCACCGCACCCGCCGCCACCCTCAGCCAGGCCATCGCCGCCGGCCTGGCGCCCGATGGCGGTCTCTATGTACCGCGGCAGCTGCCGCCGGCACGCCCGCTGCAGGCCGGGACATCGCTGGCCGCGACCGCCGCGACCCTGCTGCAGCCGTTCTTCGCCGGTGATGCGCTGGAGCCGGCCCTGGCGGACATCTGTGCGGCCGCGTTCGACTTTCCCGCGCCGCTGGTGCCGCTGGCCACCGGCAACGACCACGTTCTGGAGCTGTTCCATGGGCCCACCGCGGCGTTCAAGGATTTCGGCGCACGCTTCCTGGCGGCCTGCCTGTCCCGGGTACGGGCAGGCCAGGAGCGGCCGCTGACGATCGTGGTGGCGACCTCCGGCGACACCGGTGCCGCGGTGGCGGCCGCCTTCCACAACCAGCCCAACCTGCAGGTGGTGGTGCTGTACCCGGACGGGCGGGTCTCGCCGCGCCAGGCGCACCAGCTCGGCTGCCTCGGCGGCAACATCCGCGCGCTGCGCGTGGGCGGCTCGTTCGACGACTGCCAGGCCATGGCCAAGCAGGCGCTGAACGATGCCGAGCTGCAGGCGCGGGTGCCGCTGAGTTCGGCCAACAGCATCAGCCTGGGGCGCCTGCTGCCGCAGATGAGCTACTACGCGCATGCGGCGCTGGTCCACCACGCCACCCACGGCGCGCCGTTGAACCTGGTGGTGCCCACCGGCAACCTGGGCAACGCGATGGCGGCAATCCTGGCGCGCGCGCTCGGCGTGCCGTTGGGCCGGATCGTGCTGGCGACCAATGCCAACCGGGTGCTGCCGGACTACTTCGAGGGCGGCCCGTACCAGCCGGCGGCGAGCCTGGCGACGCTGGCCAACGCGATGGACGTGGGCGCGCCGAGCAACTTCGAGCGGCTGCGCTGGCTGTACGCCGGCGACGACGCGGCACTGCGCGCGGCCTTCACCGCGCGGGCGGTGGACGACGCCGGCATCCGGGCCACCATCGCCGACCGCTACCGCCGCTTCGGCGAGGTGTTCTGCCCGCACACCGCGACCGCGGTGCAGGTGCTGGAGCAGCTGCGTGCCAGTGGCGAGGCCGCCGCGGACGCGCACTGGGCGGTGGCGGCGACCGCCCACCCGGCCAAGTTCGAGGCCGTGGTCGAACCGTTGATCGGCCGCGAGGTGCCGGTGCCGCCGGCCTTGGCCGAACTGCTGCAGCGTCCGGCGCATGCCGAGCCCTGCGCACCGGTCTACGCGGCGTTGCGCGGGGCACTGCTGGACGGCTGAACCGCGCGCCGCCCGCGCCATCGCGAGGTTGTCCACAGCGGATGTGGAGCGTGGCGAGGACAGCCTGTGGACAAGTGCCCGCCGGGCCAATGCCGGCGGGCATCGGCGTTGGTCTGGTCAAAATGCCGCCAGGCCGGGGTCGGGGCTCAGCCGGTGCGGGGGCGGTGCAGGGGCCCGGACGGGATGCGCCCGCCGCCGCGTCCGGACAGGCTGAGCAGCCAGGTCGCCACGGGCAGGGCGGCCAGCATCAGCAGCCAGCCCGCGGCGATGAAGCCGCTGGCGGCGAACACCGGCAGGCCGGCGGCGAAGGTGACGGCCGTGGCGAAGGTGAGGGTGGCCAGCGTGCAGTGGAAGCGGAGCCGGGTGCGTCCCAGCCGCAGCAGCAGCCACGCCGCGGGTGCGGCGAGCAGCAGGTTGATCGCGAAGTCCTGCAGGGTCAGCACGCCATACCAGGCGGGGCCGGACAGCCCGGCCTGCACGAGCTGCAGGGGAATCGCGTTGTGCAGGGCGATCAGCGGCCATGCGAGCAGGACCAGCAGCATGAAACCGATGCCGATGGCGATGGAGAGCAGTGCGGCGACAGTACGCGACATGAGGCCTCCCGGATCCTGCCGCCAGCGCTGGCGGCCCGGCCAGCTTGCAGGGCAGGGGGCGGGGCGTCAAATGCCGGGCCGGGGCCTCAGCGCAGGTCGTCGTTGGCCAGCTTCTGCAGCCCGGCGAAATCGAGGATCTCCACCACGTTCAGGTGCGGCAGGGCGATCAGCCCCTGCTGGCGCAGCTTGGTGAAGGTGCGGCTGACCGTCTCCATGGTCAGGCCGAGGTGGTCGGCGATGTCGCCGCGGCCCATCGGCAGCGCGACGCGGTTGCCGACCTGTCCCTGCAGCGCCTCGCGCGCGGCCAGCCGCAGCAGGAAGTCGGCGAGCCGTTCGGGCGGCTGCAGGCGCGCCAGCGCCAGCGCGTTGTCGTGCGCGGCATCCAGTTCCTGGCAGGCGCGCTGCAGCAGTTTGCGCTCCAGGTGCGGATAGCGCTGGCGCAGGTCGCGCATCTGCACGGCCGGGACGCGGCACACGCGGCTCTCGGCGATGGCTTCGATGTCGTAGCGGTGCTGGTCGCTGCCGCTCAGGCCGACGTAGTCGCCCGGCAGCACGAAACCGTTCACCTGGCGGCGCCCGTCGGCCAGGGTGCGGACCAGGCGCAGCGCGCCTTCGGTCACGGTGAACACGTGCGTGCGCGGCTCGCCGGTGCGCGCCAGGGTCGCTCCCATCGGCACCGGCAGCGAGGTGGTGATCTGCTCCAGTGCCTGCACTTCGTCGCAGGACAGCGCCGAGCACACCGCCAGGTGGCGGACCGTGCAGTGCAGGCATTCGCGCGTGCCGATCCCCGCGGAAACCGGAGCGGTGGCGCTGGAGGGCGTGGAGCCGGGCTCGGACCGGGGCATGGGTCAGCGGCAGAAAAAGGATGCGCGAATGATACTTCATGCGTCCGCGGCGGCGGGCTGCGGCTAGAATTGACGGCTGTCCACCCCACCGAGCCGCAGGAGTTCCATCCGTGATCAAGCCCCGTACCCCGCCCGGCATCATGGAGTTGCTGCCGCGCGAGCAGATTGCGTTCCAGCGCATGCTGGACGTCGTCCGCCGCAACTACGAGCGCTTCGGATTCCTGCCGGTGGAAACGCCGGTGTTCGAGCTGTCCGACGTGCTGCTGACCAAGTCCGGCGGCGAGACCGAGCGCCAGGTGTATTTCGTCCAGTCCACCGGTGCGCTGGCCAATGCGGCCGAATCCGGCGCCGGCGGCCTGCCCGAGCTGGCGCTGCGCTTCGACCTGACCGTGCCGCTGGCGCGCTACGTGGCCGAGCACGAGCATGCGCTGACCTTCCCGTTCCGCCGCTACCAGATGCAGCGCGTCTACCGCGGCGAGCGCGCCCAGCGCGGCCGCTTCCGCGAGTTCTACCAGTGCGACGTCGACGTGATCGGCAAGGACGCGCTGAGCATCCGCTACGACGCGGAGGTGCTGGCGGTGATCCACGCGGTGTTCTCGGAGCTGCGCATCGGCCGGTTCGCGGTGCAGCTGAACAACCGCAAGCTGATGCGCGGGTTCTTCGAGGCCCAGGGCGTGGCCGATGCGGAGCAGCAGGCGCTGGTGCTGCGCGAGGTCGACAAGCTCGACAAGCGCGGCGCGGACTACGTGCGCGAGACCCTGGAGGGGCCCGGGTTCGGGCTGCCGGCCGAGGCGGTGGCGCGCATCCTCGCGTTCGTCGAGGTGCGGTCGCAGTCGCATGACGATGCACTGGCGAAGATCGACGCGGTACTGGCCGAAGCCGGTGCATCGGCCAGCGAATCGCTGCGCGCCGGCGCGGCCGAGCTGCGCGAGGTGCTGGGGCTGGTCAAGGCGCTGGGCGTTCCGGAGAGCGCCTATTGCCTGAACTTCTCGATCGCCCGCGGCCTGGACTACTACACCGGCACCGTCTACGAGACCCTGCTGGTCGACCATCCGCAGATCGGCTCGATCTGCTCCGGCGGCCGCTACGAGGACCTGGCCAGCCACTACACCAAGTCCCGGCTGCCGGGCGTGGGCATCTCCATCGGCCTGACCCGCCTGTTCTGGCAGCTGCGCGAGGCCGGGCTGATCGAGGGCATCGCCGAGAGCAGCGTGCATGCCATGGTGGCGCTGATGGACGAGGCGGCGATGCCGCAGTCGCTGGACATCGCCCGCCGCCTGCGCGCCGGCGGCATCAACACCGAAGTGCAGATGGAGCCGAAGAAGGTCGGCAAGCAGTTCCAGTACGCGGCCAAGGCGGGCATCCGCTTCGTGGTGCTGGCCGGCGAGGACGAGCTGGCGCGTGGCGTGGTGGCGGTCAAGGACCTGCTGCGCGAGCAGCAGTTCGAGGTCGCCCGCGACGAGCTGGCCTCGACCCTGCAGGTGGAGCTGGAGCAGGCCCGCGCCATGGCGCGCTGAGCGCGCCGGCGGGTAGGGCGTCCTTTCGGGGACATCCCGGGGGACGCCTGCCACGCTCCCGGCCTTTCCCGGGCAGGGAAGGGCACCACGGCCGGGTCGTAAAGGGCGCGGACCAGCGGTCTGCCGGCAGCGTCGTGGCTTCGCCGTGCCGCTTCCGGCGGCTTTCCGGTTCCGGCGGTTTCGACGGCACCTGCGCATCGGCCGCGGGCCGGCCGCGCAGGGACGGGCGCAAAGAAAAGGGGCTGGATGCGCTCCAGCCCCGTTCCGGTCGATGGACCGGGTCCCGGCAGGGACCCGGCCGCTGCACCAGGGTCAGCGGTCCTGCTGCACCGTGCGCACCGTGTGCTGCTCGATGAACTGCTTGGACTGCTCGTCCAGCTTGTCGCCGAGCATGCGGCGCACGGTGACGAAGAACAGCGGGATCAGCAGCACGCCGATCACCGTGGCGAACAGCATGCCGCCGATGACGCCGGTGCCCAGCGAGTGGCGGGCGTTGGCGCCGGCGCCGGTGGAGATGGCCATCGGCAGCACGCCCAGGATGAACGCGAAGGAGGTCATCAGGATCGGGCGCAGGCGCAGGTGCGCCGCCTCGATCGCGGCCTCGCGCAGGGTCTTGCCCGCCGCGCGCTGTTCGACCGCGAACTCGACGATCAGGATCGCGTTCTTCGCCGCCAGGCCGATCACCGTGACCATGCCGATCTTGAAGTACAGGTCGTTCGGCAGCCCGCGCAGCAGCGAGAACACCACCGCACCGAGGATGCCGATTGGCACCACCAGCAGCACCGAGACCGGGATCGACCAGCTCTCGTACAGCGCGGCAAGGCACAGGAACACCACCACCACCGACAGCACCATCAGCAGCGCGGCGGCGTTGCCGGCCAGGATCTCCTGGTAGGACATGCCGCTCCAGTCGTAGCCGAAGCCGCTGGGCAGGTCGTCGTGGACCAGGTTCTCCATGGTGGTCATGGCCTGGCCGGAGCTGCCGCCCGGGGCCGGCGAGCCGACGATGTTGACCGCCGAATAGCCGTTGTAGCGGCTCAGCGCCGGCGGCGCGTAGATCCAGTCCGACTTGACCACGGTGCTGAGCGGGATCATCGCCGGCTGGCCGTCGGCATCCCGGCTCAGGGCGCTGGGCACGTAATAGCTGCGCAGCGATTCCGGTCCGGTCCGGTAGGCGGCGTCGGCCTGCATGTTCACCCGCTTGATGCGGCCACCGTAGAAGAAGTCGTTGACGTAGACCGGCGCGAGCATCATCTGGATGGCGGTATAGACGTCATTGACCGACACGCCCATGGCCTGGGCCTGCACCCGGTCCACCTGCAGCTGCAGCTGCGGCGAGTTCTCCAGGGTGTTGGGGCGCACCGCGGTCAGCGAAGCATCCTCCGCGGCCGCGCCGAGCAGGGTGTTGCGCGCCTCCATCAGTGCGTCCTGGCCGGCGCCGGCGCGGTCCTGCAGCCACATGTCGAAGCCGCCGAACTGGCCCAGGCCCTGCACGGTGGGCAGGTTGGCGAAGAACACCTGGGCGTCCTTGATGCCGCCGAACGCCTTCATGTTCATCTTCTGAATGAACTCCGGGGCGGTCTCCTTGCGCAGGCTCCAGTCCTTGAGGCGGACGAAGGCCATGCCGACGTTCTCGCCTGCGCCGATGAAGCTGAAGCCGGTGACCTGCATCATGCCTTCGAACGCGGGCTCGTCCTGCATCATCCCCAGCAGCTGGTCGAACACTGCGGTGGTGCGGCTCTTGGTCGCGCCCGGCGGCAGCTGCACGATGGCCAGCGCATAGCCCTGGTCCTCTTCGGGCAGGAAGCTGCCCGGCAGGCGGGTGAACAGGAAGCCGCACAGCAGCACCAGCAGCGCGAACACCATCATCCAGCGCGGGCTGTGGCGGATGACGCTGCCGACGGTGCCGACATAGCCCTTCTCGAGCTTGCCGTAGTACTTGTTGAAGGTGCGGTAGATCCAGTTCGGGTTGTCGTTGTGGGTGGGCTTGAGGAAGGCCGCGCACAGCGCCGGGGTGAAGCTCAGCGCCAGCAGCGCCGAGAAGCCCATCGACATGGCGATGGTCAGCGCGAACTGCTTGTAGATCTCGCCGGAGGCGCCGGGCTGCATGGCGCTGGGAATGAACACCGCGGCCAGGACCACGGTGATCGCCACCACCGCACCGGTGATCTGGCCCATGGCCTTCTGCGTGGCCGGCTTGGGGTCCAGCTTCTCCTCGCTCATGATGCGTTCGACGTTCTCGATCACCACGATCGCGTCGTCGACCACGATGCCGATCGCCAGCACCATCGCGAACAGGGTCAGCTGGTTGATGGTGAAGCCGATCGCCAGCATGCCCATGAAGGTGCCCAGCAGCGCCACCGGAATCACCAGGGTGGGGATGATCGTCGCGCGGAAGTTCTGCAGGAAGATCAGCATCACCAGGAACACCAGCACCACCGCTTCGATCAGGGTGTGGATGACCTCCTTGATCGAGATGTTGACGAAGGTGGTGCTGTCGAACGGGGTGAACCAGCTCACGCCTGGCGGGAAGCTGGGAGCGAGGTCGTCCATCTTCGCGCGCACCGCCTTGGACACGTCCAGGGCGTTGGCGCCGGGCAGCAGCTGCACCGCGAACGCCGCCACGGCCTTGCCGTTGTAGCGGGTGTCGAAGCCATAGTTGGAGGCGCCGAAGGCGACGCTGGCCACGTCCTTCAGGCGCACCACGCTGCCGTCGGCATTGGCGCGCAGGATGGTGTCCTCGAACTCCTCGGGGCTGCTGTAACGGCCTTCGGCGGCGACGGTGGCGGTGAACGCCTGGCCGTTCGGGGCCGGGTCGCCGCCCAGCGAGCCGGCGGCGAACTGCACGTTCTGGCTGCCGATGGCGTTGAACACGTCGGTGGCCGACAGGTGGTAGCCCTGCAGCTTTTCCGGATTCAGCCAGATGCGCATGGCGTACTCGGAACCGAACTGCTGGGTGCTGCCGACGCCGGGCACGCGCGAGATCTGGTCGAGCACGCGCGCGCCGACGATGTCGTTGAGCGCGTCGCGGTCCACCGAGCCGTCGTCCGAGCGCACGCCCACGGCCATCAGGAAGCCGGCGTTGGCCTTGGCTACCACGACGCCCTGCTTGGTCACCTCGGAAGGCAGCCGCGGGGTCGCCAGCGACACCTTGTTCTGCACCTGCACCTGGGCGATGTCGGCATTGGTGCCGCTGTCGAAGGTGAGGGTGATGGTGACGCGGCCGGTGGAGGACGAGGACGAGCTGAAGTACATCAGGTTGTCGATGCCGGTCAGCTGCTGCTCGATCACCTGGGTGACCGACTTCTCCGCGGTGGAGGCGCTGGCGCCGGGGTAGTTGGCGGTCACCGTGATCTGCGGCGGGGCCACGCTGGGGTAGGACTCCACGCCCAGGTTGAGGATCGCGATCACGCCTCCCAGCGAGATCAGGATGGCTACCACCCAGGCGAAGACCGGGTGTTCGATGAAGAATTTAGGCATGACGGTGTCCCGTTAGTCCTTCGTCGCCGGCGCCGCGGCCGGAGCGGCCGCGGGCTTGCCGGCCGCGGCCTGCCATGGCGAGGGCTTGGCAGGAGCGCCTTCCTTGACCTTCTGCACGCCGGAGACGATGACCTTGTCGCCGGCGGCCAGGCCCGACGCGATGCGCCAGTCGCCGCCCTGCTGGCCGTCCAGCACCACGTCCTTGCGCACGACGTTGCCGTCCGCGCCCACGACCAGCACGTAGCCGCCGCGGGTGTCGCGCTGCACCCCCTGCTGGGGAATCAGGAAGGCGTTGTTGCGCTCGCCGAGATTGGCCATGAAGCTGACGAACGAGCCCGGCAGCAGCATGCGCTCCGGGTTGGGCAGCTGCGCCCGCAGCGAGACGGTGCCGGTGGCCGGGTCGACCGTGGTCGCCGAGAAGTCCAGCGTGCCGTTATGCGCATAGGGGGTGCCGTCGGGCAGGTTGACCTGCACCGTGGTCTTGCCGCCGGCCAGGGCCACCGTGCCCTTGTCCTGGGCGGCCCGCAGCGCGCTCAGCTCGTCGGCGGTCATCGAGAAGTTCACGTACAGCGGGTCGACCTGGTCGATGGTGGTCAACAGGGTGGCCTCGCCCTGGCCGACCAGGGCGCCTTCGGTGACCTGCTGCTTGCCGGCCAGGCCGGCGATCGGCGCGGTGACGCTGGCGTAGCCCAGGTTGATGCGGGCGCTGGTCACCGCCGCCTGGGCCTGCTGGACCGCGGCCGAGGCGGTGCGCTCGGCGGCCTCGGCATTGTCCAGGTCCGAGCGCGAGACGTAGCTCTGCGGCGCCAGCGAACGGGCGCGGTCGGCGGCGGTCTTGGCGTTGACATGGCTGGCGCGGGCCGAGGCCAGCGACGCCTCGGCGGCGGCCAGCGAGGCGCGCAGGGGCGCCGGGTCGATCTGGAACAGCAGTTGGCCCTCCTTGACCGCGGCGCCCTCGTCATAGGCGCGCTTGAGCAGCACGCCGGATACGCGGGCGCGTACGTCGGCCGAGCGGAACGGTGACAGCCGCCCCACCAGTTCGCGCTGCAGCGGCAGGGCCTGCGGCCGGGCCTCCACGACACCCACGTCGGGCGGCGGCGGTGCGGCGGGTTCCTGTTGCTTCATGCAGGCGGTCAGGCCCAGGACCAGGGCGCCGGTCAGGGCGAGAGTGCGGAGCGGGGAGGTCATCGGGGAAACTCCGGAGGTTGTTTTCTAGCGGGTGCCAGGGATGCCGGCCGGGGGCGCGGGGAAGGCGCGCAGGAAGGCATCGATGGCGAATTCGGCCCACCGGCGATGCGACGTCGGGTCATCACGGTGGGGGACATGGAAACGTTGCCGTTCGAAATCCAGGCCAGCGATCATGCTTATTAGCATCTCGGCCATGAAATGCGGATCGTCATGGATGATGCGGCCCCGGGCCATCTCGGTTCGCATCCATTCAGTCAGCTGGTCGCGGAGGCCTTCGGCGCCCCCCTGGTAGAGGGTTCGGGCCTCGTCGCGGAACTCCTGGGCACCGCTGGCGATGAGCCGGGCCGCCTGGCGGCTGCGCGGGTGGTTGCGGTGCTCCAGGTAGCGCAGGGCGAAGTCGAGCAGGACCTCCCGCAGGGGGCGATCGTCGCCGGCGCCCAGGGGCGCGGCGGCGACGCTCACATGCTGGCGCATGGCCAGGCTCAGCAGGTGGCGCTTGTTGCCGTAGCGGCTGTAGAGGGTCTGTTTCGAACAGCCCACGTGGGCGGCCACCGCATCCATGCTCATGCGCATCCCCTGTGTCGCCAGCAGTTCGCGCACGGCCTCGAACACGCGCTGGTCACGGGCGTCGAGCGGCGCGGGCGGGGAGAGGAGGGGATGCACGGGTTGGACTATACCGTCCAGTTCACAAATGGTAAAGCGGCGCGGAAACCTCATGCGCCAGAGCGGTTGCAGTCGCCTCGGAGGCGTCGGGGTTTTCTTTTTAACTTCTTTGTTTACAGTAACTTGCGGGCGCTTGAGTGGCGCCCTGGACGCTCCCGATGCGGCCCTGCAGCAATGCTATTCGCAGTGCCGGGAGATACAATCGGCGTTCCCCCCGAGCCCGTCGAATGCTCAACCAATGAAATCGAAAAACAGCGCTGTAAAGCCTGCACGATCGACATCCAAACCGGCCACGGAACAGCGCGGCTCTCCCCCCAGGCAGACACTGGAACCGATACTCGCAGCGCTGCGCAAGCGCTATCCGGCCGCGGAGCGGACCCGGGCGGCCGCCTTCGCGGCCGCTTTCTACGCGCGCATGGAGGCGGATGAGTTCGAGCTGCATCCGGCCGAGGACTGGGCCGCGCTGGCGGCCGGGATGCTGGAACTGGCGCGCGTGCGCAAGCCCGGCAAGGCCACCGTCCGGGTGTTCAACCCGACCCTGGAGGCCGACGGCTGGGAATCGACCCATACCGCGGTGCAGATCGTCAACGACGACATGCCGTTCCTGGTGGACACCGTGGCCCTGGCGCTGACCGAGCAGGGCATCGGCGTGCACGTCCTGGGCCACCCGCTGATCGCGCTGCAGCGTGACAAGGCCGGCCGGCTTGCCGGCGTCGGCAAGGGCACGCCCGAGTCGGTGATGCTGCTGGAGATCGACCGCCAGCCGGGCGACGCCTTGGCGGCCGTCGCCAAGCGGGTCGCCGCGGCGCTGGAGGATGTCCGTGCGATCGTCCGCGACTGGGCGCCGATGCGCGACAAGGCGCTGGCCCTAGCCGAGGACCTCGGCCAGCGCACGCTGCCGGTGAGCGCGGAGTCGCGGCAGGAGGCGCAGGCGTTCCTGCGCTGGGCGGCGGACAACCACTTCACGTTCTTCGGCTACCGCGAATACAAGGTCGAGAAGCAGGGCCGGCAGGAAGTGCTGGCCGCGCAGAACGGCACCGGCCTGGGCCTGATGCGCGGCAAGGACACCTCGGTCGCGCGCCCGGTCAAGGGCCTGGCCGCACAGGGACTCAACACCGCCGGTGGATTGGCCGATGCGCTGATCCTGACCAAGACCAATGCCCGGTCGCGCATCCACCGCGGCGGCTACATGGACTACATCGGCGTGCTGGCGTTCGACGCCAAGGGCCGGATCGTCGGCGAGCAGCGGTTCCTGGGGCTGTTCACGTCCAGCGCGTACAACCGCCGCCCCTGGGAGATCCCGCTGGTGCGCCAGCGTTTCGAGAACGTGATGAAGCGCTCCGGCCTCGGACCCGCCAGCCACAGCGGCAAGGCGCTGCGCCACATCCTCGAATCGCTGCCCCGCGAGGAGCTGTTCCAGTCCAGCGAGGACGAGCTGCTGCGGACCTCGCTGGGCGTGCTCGGCGTGCAGGAGCGCGTGCGCAGCCGGATGTTCCTGCGCCGTGACAAGTTCAGCCGTTTCATTTCCGCGCTGGTGTTCCTGCCGCGCGAGCGTTTCAACACCGATGTGCGCCTGCGCATCGAGAACCTGCTGAAGGAAACCCTGCAGGGCGAGTATGTAGATTCCAGCGTGGTGCTGGGCGATTCGCCTCTGGCCCAGCTGCACCTGATCGTGCGGCCGAAGACGGGTCAGAGCCTTGAACTGGACATTGAAGGATTGGAGAAGCACTTGGCACACGTATTGCGTAACTGGCAGGACGACCTGCGCGAAGCCCTGGTCGGCAGCCATGGTGAAACCGAAGGCCTGAGGATCGCCGCGCGCATCGGCAAGGCGCTGCCGGCCGGCTACATCGAGGACTCCAGCGCGCAGATCGCGGCCGCTGATGTCGCCCAGCTCGATGCCCTGACCGGTCCGGACGACCTGCGGCTGAACCTGCAGTCGGTCGGCCGCGACGGCCTGCGCATGAAGCTGTACCGCCAGCTCAAGGACATCCCGCTGTCCGACGTGCTGCCGATGATGGAGAACATGGGCCTGCGCGTGATCGCCGAGCGTCCGTACCGCCTGATGGTGGACGATGCGCCGGTGTACGTGCAGGACTTCGAGGTCGAGTCGACCGTCGGCACGATCGATGCCGCCGCCGCCAGCGCCCGCTTCAGCGAAGCCTTCGCCCACGTGTGGCACGGCGAGGCCGAGAACGACGGCTTCAACCGCCTGGTGCTGGCCACCGGGCTGGACTGGCGCCAGGTGTCGATGCTGCGCGGCTACTGCAAGTACCTGCTGCAGATTGGCGTGCCGTTCTCGCAGGCCTACGTGGAAGGCACCTTCAACCGCTATCCGCTGCTGGCGCGGTTGATCGTGGAGCTGTTCGAGGCCCGCTTCGACCCGGCGCCGGCCACCGACAAGGCCACGCTGGAGGCACAGCTGGCCCAGTTCAAGGCGCTGGCCGGCGGTGACGCCGCGACCGTCAAGCTGCTCGCGGCGGTGGTCAAGGCACGCAGCGCCCGTCGCGACGCGCGCATGACGCTGGTGCACGACACCCTGGTCAAGCTGCTGGACGGCGTCTCGAGCCTGGACGAGGACCGCATCCTGCGCAGCTTCATCGGCGTGATCGAAGCGACCCTGCGGACCAGCTACTACCTGGTCCGCAAGGACGGCGTGCGTGCCGATGGTGGCCCGGCCGACTACATCAGCTTCAAGTTCGACGCCGCCCAGGTGCCGGATGCGCCCAAGCCGCGTCCGTACCGCGAGATCTGGGTCTGCGGCCCGCGGGTGGAGGGTACCCACCTGCGCTTCGGCGCCGTGGCCCGTGGCGGCCTGCGCTGGTCCGACCGCCGCGAGGACTTCCGCACCGAGGTGCTGGGCCTGGTCAAGGCACAGATGGTGAAGAACACGGTGATCGTGCCGGTCGGCTCGAAGGGCGGCTTCTTCGCCAAGCAGCTGCCGGACCCGGCGGTGGACCGTGACGCCTGGATGGCCGAGGGCGTGGACTGCTACAAGCGTTTCATCAACGGCCTGCTCGACATCACCGACAACATCGTCGACAACACGATCGTGCCGCCGGTGGGCGTGGTGCGCCACGACCAGGACGACCCGTACCTGGTGGTCGCGGCCGACAAGGGCACCGCCAGCTTCTCGGACATCGCCAACGGCATCGCCCAGGCGCACGGCTTCTGGATGGACGACGCGTTCGCCTCCGGCGGTTCGGTCGGCTACAGCCACAAGGGCATGGGCATCACCGCGCGCGGCGCCTGGGAATCGGTCAAGCGCCACTTCCGCGCCCTGGGCCGCAACTGCCAGACCCAGGACTTCACCTGCGTCGGCATCGGCGACATGTCCGGCGACGTGTTCGGCAACGGCATGCTGCTGTCCGAACACGTGCGCCTGGTGTGCGCGTTCGACCACCGCCACATCTTCCTCGATCCGGACCCGGTGGCGGCCAGCTCGTTCAAGGAGCGCCAGCGCCTGTTCGCGGTCCCGCGCTCGAGCTGGGCCGACTACAACGCCAAGCTGATCAGCAAGGGCGGCGGCATCTACGCGCGCTCGCTCAAGTCGATCGAGATCACCCCGCAGGTGCGCGAGGCGCTGGGCATCGACGCCGGCATCAAGACGATGACCCCCACCGAGCTGATCAACGCCGCGCTCAAGGCGCCGGTGGACCTGGTGTGGAACGGTGGCATCGGCACCTACATCAAGGCGGCCAGCGAGACCAACGCCGAGGTCGGCGACCGCGCCAACAGCGGCCTGCGCGTCAACGGCGGCGAGCTGCGCTGCAAGATCGTGGGCGAGGGCGGCAACCTGGGCATGACCCAGCTGGGACGCATCGAGGCGGCCCAGAACGGCGTGCTGCTCAATACCGACTTCATCGATAACTCGGCGGGCGTGGACACCTCCGACCACGAAGTCAACATCAAGATCCTGCTCAACGACGTGGTGCGCGCCAAGAAGCTCACCGCCGCGCAGCGCAACAAGCTGCTGGCGTCGATGACCGACGAGGTCGCCGGGCTGGTGCTGATGGACAACTACCGCCAGAACCAGGCCATCAGCCTGATGGAGCGGATGAGCGTCAAGCGCCTGGGGTCCAAGCAGCACTTCATCCGCACGCTGGAGCAGCAGGGGCTGCTGGACCGGCAGATCGAGTACCTGCCGTCCGACGCCGAGCTGTCCGCGCGCAAGCTGCGCGGCCAGGGGCTGACCCGTCCGGAGCTGGCGGTGATCCTGTCCTACTCCAAGATCGTCGCCTTCCAGCAGCTGCTGGATTCGGACATCCCGGAAGATCCGTACCTGTCCAAGGAGCTGCTGCGCTACTTCCCGCAGCCGCTGCAGAAGAAGTACGCCGATGCGATGGAAGGGCACCGCCTGAAGCGCGAGATCATCGCCACCGCGGTCACCAACCAGACCATCAACCGCATGGGCGCCACCTTCCTGATGCGCATGCAGGAAGACACCGGCCGCAGCGTGGCCGAGGTCGCCAAGGCCTACACCATCAGCCGCGAGACGCTGGACGCGCGCGCGCTGTGGGCGCAGATCGACGCCCTCGACGGAACCCTGCCCGAAGCGGTGCAGGTCGACGCCCTGGAGGTGATCTGGAAGCTGCAGCGTGCATTCGTGCGCTGGCTGCTGAACCGCCCGGGCCCGATGCAGGGCATCACCGCCGCGGTCGAGCGCTACCAGGGGCCGTTCAACGACATCCGCGTCGCCTCGGGCGTGCTGCCGGACTCGCAGCGCCCGGCCTACGAGGCCAGCGTCAAGCAGTGGAAGGAAAAGGGCTTGCCGGCGGCGCTGGCCAAGCAGCTGTCCGAGCTGCAGTTCCTGGAGCCGGCGTTCGACATCATCGAACTGGCGCGTACCCGCAAGCTCAAGCCGGTGGATGTCTCCAAGGTCCACTTCCGCCTGGGCGAAGCGCTGCAGATGCCGTGGCTGTTCGAGCAGATCGACGCGCTGGAGGTCAACGGCCGCTGGCACGCCGTGGCGCGTGGCGTGCTGCGTGACGAGCTGGCCGCGCACCAGCGCAACCTCGCCGGCCAGGTGCTGTCGATGAAGGGCGGCAGTGCGGAGGCCAAGGTGGCCGCCTGGCTGGGCCGCGACGACAGCAGCCTGCGCTTCACCCTGGCGATGCTGGCCGAGCTGGCCGAGCAGAAGGCCCTGGACTACCCGACCGTCTCGGTCGCCGTGCAGCGCCTGGGCCAGCTGGCGGCGCACGGGGTTTGACCCCGTGGTCGGGCCGGTTTCACCGGCCCGACCCGACAGCCTGCATCGCGGGCTGTCGGCCCTGGCCTCGGGCTTGCCTGTCCCCGCGGCTGTCGCCGCGCCCCCTTGGCAAAGGGGGCGTTGCTCCAGAAGGATGGCAGAGGGTGCCGGCCGTTGGTCGGCACCCGCCGGATGAAGCACCGCGGCCAAGGCCGCTCCCGCGAAGGCAACGGTCGTTGCGGCGGGAGCGGCCTTGGCCGCGGTGCGTTCCGGCTGCAGGAGCGGCTTCAGTCGCGAATGCTTTCCGGGCGTAGTGCAGAGGTCGCGACTGAAACGGCTCCTGCGGGACGGAGGGCGAGGACGCTCCGGCCGCGTGGCATGCCGATGTTCGGGATCGTTGCCGTGCGCTGGAGGGCCGCGGCAGCATTCGCCGTTGCGGGGTATCCTCGGCAATCCTTTCGACAACCGACGTTGGCCATGTCCCCCCGCATCGCCTTTCTCGCCAGCACCGTCGCGGCCGCGCAGCAGGCCCGCGCGCAGCTGGCCGCCCGCTACGGCGACGTGACGCCGGAAGACGCCGATGTCCTGTGCCCGCTGGGGGGCGACGGCTTCATGCTGCAGACCCTGCACCACTTCGGGAACATGGCAAAGCCGGTGTTCGGCATGAAGCTGGGCACCGTCGGCTTCCTGATGAACCATTACCGCGACGACGACCTGCTGCAGCGGCTGGCGCTGGCCGAGCCGGCCCACCTGCGGCCGCTGGAGATGGTGGCGCGCACCGAGTCGGGCACCACGGTCGGCTCACTGGCCTACAACGACGTCTCGATGCTGCGGCAGACGCGGCAGGCCGCGCATGTCGGCATCGACCTCAACGGGCAGCAGCGGGTCGAGGAGCTGATCGGCGACGGCGTGCTGGTCTGCACCCCGGCCGGCAGCACCGCCTACAACTACTCGGCGCACGGGCCGATCCTGCCGCTGGGCTCGAACAGCATCGCGCTCACGCCGCTGGCGCCCTACCGCCCGCGCCGCTGGCGCGGGGCGATCCTCAAGGCCGAGACCGAGGTGCGCTTCCGGGTGCTGGACCCCTACAAGCGGCCGGTCAGCGTGACCGCCGATTCGCACGAGACCCGCGACGTGGTCGAGGTGACCATCCGCGAATCCCGCGAGCGGCAGGTGACCCTGCTGTTCGATCCCGAACACAATCTGGAAGACCGCATCCTCAGCGAGCAGTTCGTCTTCTGAGCATGCGTGCGGCAACCCGGTGCCGGCGACGGCAAGGCTAAGGAACCAGGAACATGGGCGACAACACTCCCAGGATGCTGACGGTGGCGGTGACCTCACGGGCGCTGTTCGACCTCGAGGAAGGCCATGCGCTGTTCGAGCGCGAGGGCGTGGAGGCCTACGCCGCCTACCAGCGCGAGCACGAGGACGATGTCCTGAAGCCCGGCGTGGCGTTTCCGGTGGTGCGCAAGCTGCTGGCGCTCAACGACGGCGCACCGACCGAGGTGCCGCGGGTGGAGGTGATCCTGCTGTCGCGCAACTCCGCCGATACCGGCCTGCGGATCTTCAACTCCATCCAGCACTACGGCCTGGGCATCGTGCGCGCCACCTTCACCGCCGGCGAGCCGACCTGGCCCTACGTCAAGCCGTTCGGCACCGACCTGTTCCTTTCGGCCAATCCCGAATCGGTCAGCCGCGCGTTGCTGCACGGCATCGCCGCGGCGACCATCCTGCCGCGCGGTGCCGGCGAGCTGTCGGAGGCGGCGGCCAGCGCCGATACCGGGCGTCCGCCCGCGCAGCTGCGCATCGCCTTCGATGGCGACGCGGTGATCTTCGGCGACGAGGGCGAGCGCATCTCGCGCGAGCAGGGCGTGGAGGCGTTCGGCCGCCACGAGCGTGAGAACGCGCGCGAACCACTCAGCGGCGGCCCGTTCCGCAACTTCCTCTCGGCGCTGCACGACCTGCAGGCGGCATTCCCGCCGGGCGATGCGGCACCGATCCGCACCGCCCTGGTGACCGCGCGTTCGGCACCGGCGCACGAACGGGTGATACGCACCCTGCGCGACTGGGGCGTGCGCCTGGACGAGGCGCTGTTCCTCGGCGGGCGCCACAAGGGCCCGTTCCTGGAAGCGTTCGGCGCCGACATCTTCTTCGACGACTCCCAGCACAACATCGACAGCGCACGCCAGCACCACAGCGTGGCGGCCGGCCACGTGCCGCACGGCATCGCCAACGCCGACCGCATGGAATGAGCGCCGACGGGGGTGCCCACGTCCACCGGACCTGGCGGCACCTGGAGCTGCGGTTCGATGCCGGCGCCACCCAGACGCGGCTGTCGCGCTGGTTCCCGCACCGGCTGCATTCGGCCTATACCCGGCTCATGCTCGCGGCCCTGTGGCTGCGGCCGGGCCCGCGGCGCATCGGCATCATCGGCCTGGGGGGCGGGGCGCAGGCCGGTTTCTGCCATCGCCACCTGCAAGGCGCGCGGATCGAGGTGGCCGAGGTGGATCCGGCGGTGATCGCCCTGCGCGAAGTGTTCCGGGTACCCCCGGACGATGCGCGGTTGCGGGTCGAATGCGTCGACGGGGCGCATTGGCTGCGCCGGCAGCGGGGACGGTTCGACCTGCTGCTGCTCGATGCCTACGACGCGCACGGCATTCCCGCGGCGCTTTCAACCCGCGCGTTCTATGACGATTGCCGCGACGCGCTGGCGCCCGGCGGGGTCATGGCCGGCAACCTGTTCGATACCGACACCCGTGCCCACCTGTCCCGGCTGCGGCGCAGCTTCGACGGGCGGGTGCTGACACTGCGCGTGCGGAATGCGGGCAACCGGGTGGTCGTCGCCTGGCAGGGGACTCCCCGGCCGGGGCCGGTGGAGGCGGCGTTGGCGGACCTGCCATGGCGCGCGCGCGGCCAGCTGCGCGCGGGGTTCCGGCAGCTGGCCGCTGCCTGGGCGCGATGGGCAGAGGGCTGAACGGAGCGGGGAGGCCGTCTCCGGGGAGCACGGGCGCTGCGGAATGTCGCGGGTTGCTTCCGTCATGCGCAGCGGGCCGCCGACGGTGTCCGGCGGAGGCGTTTCCTTCCGCAGGGCCTGACGGGAAAAGCCCGGCGGGTGCCGGGCTTTTCTGTTTCCAGGGCGTCCTGCGCGCGGGGTGCGCCGCGGGAAGCCTGCTCCGGCCGGGGCCGGGTGGCGTGTGGTGGCCGGCCGGGTGGCGGGCGGGCCAGTCCGTGCCGATGCATCGGCGGTCCGGCGGTTGCCCGGGCCTGCGTTCCCGCGGGGGCGGGGAGGCGTGGCGGGAGCAGCGCGCCGTGCGCGACGCGGCGCGTCAAGCCTTTTTCGCTTGGGCCACGACGGTCTTCGCCGCGCTCTTGGCGGTGCGGCGCGCGGCGCTGGTGCTGGCGGCGGGCGGCTTGCTGCGGAACGGCGTGTTGCCGAGCACTTCGATCTCGCCGCCGGCCTTGCGGAAGGCGGCCATGTCCGCGGCGATGCGCTCGCGGGTGAGGTGCTGTGCGGTGATGCTTGAGGTCGTCCGTCTCCGGGAGGCAGCAGTGGATTTGCGGCTGGAGGTCATCTGTTTTCCTCATGGTCGTTTCGGCCCGACGGGGTGGTTGCCGTCGAGTATTCGTCGCGGATGGACCTGCAATAAGGGCCTCCCATGACGAAGGATCTGCATGCGACGGGCCGACTCGCATAGATCCGGCAATTCATCGTTCGTCCATCCAACCCCAGGCACCAGCCTTCCGGGTCGCGTGCCATGACGTGCAGGCCATGGAGCCGTGTGGTCAGGTGCGGCGGTACGTCGTCACCGCTCTCCAGGATCACCGTGAGGCGGCAGCAGACGGCATCGCAGGCGCTGCAGTGGACCGCCGCCGGGCGTCCGCACGTGCTCACGCCGCGCCGGCCGGCGGACAGGCGCGGGTGTCCGATGCGGAGCGCATGGGACGCGGACAGGGCCGGCATCCGTGCACGGAGACCGGGGTGGAAGGGGTGGAAAAACCGGGCACGAACTGCTCCCGTTGGACGGCCGCCCGCAGCGCGATGGCGCGGAAGTGGCGGGGAATAAGGTGGAACGGGCCGGGGCCCTGACGGGTGCGCGGTACGCGCGGAGCAGGTCGAACCTGTGCGGCCATCTTAACACTTTGCCGATGATGGCGGTTCCGGGCGCGGTTCAGGGAGTGGCCAAGACCACCGCGCGGCGCCGGCATCCGGCGGCGCTGCGTGCCTGCAGCCCCGCGTGCGCGCGCGGGTGCGCGTGGCCCGCGCGCAACTGGAAGGTGCCCGCGACGTGTATCCCGGGGCGCCGCGCAGGGGGCGGACCGCGCGGCGGGGAATGTTCCATACGGTTGATGTTCCACGAGCGGCGCATTAGGATGAAAACGCTTTCGCGGGTTCTTCCCGGCGGCGTTCCGCCGCATTCCGATCTGCGCCTCTGCGCCAGGTCCACCCCCGCACAGCACCCTCCCGTCGACGAATGGGGCGGGGAATCCTCCCCGGCGATGGCGCCTGCGCCCGTCCCCCTTTCGTTCGTGGCCGCCTGCCGGTGGTCTGCGGGTATTCGCGCGCCGCCTGGGACGGAACGATGTTCACCCGTGCGACGTACAACGCGCCCTTGCGCCGTGTTGCCGTGGGTCCTGCGGCAGCCGCTATACAGGAGAAAAAATCCGAATGACCATGCGTATCGCCATCCTTGGTGCCGGCCCCAGTGGCCTGGCGCAACTCCGTGCGTTCGAATCCGCCCGCAGGGCGGGGGCACAGGTGCCGGAAATCGTCTGCTACGAAAAGCAGTCCGACCTCGGGGGAATGTGGAACTACACATGGCGCACGGGACTGGATGCCTATGGCGAGCCGGTGCACGGCAGCATGTACCGCTACCTCTGGTCGAACGGGCCGAAGGAGGCGCTGGAGTTCGCCGACTACAGCTTCGAGGAGCATTTCGGCCGCCCGATCGCCTCCTATCCGCCACGGGCGGTGCTGCGCGACTACATCATGGGGCGCATCGAGAAGAGCGGCGTGCGCGACCAGATCCGCTTCAACATGGCGGTGCAGTGGGTGGACTACTCGGAGGAGACCGGGCGCTTCAGCGTCACCGTGCGCGACCTGAAGAAGGACGAGCTGGTCACCGAGGAGTTCGACCGGGTGATCGTCGCCACCGGCCATTTCTCCACCCCCAACGCGCCGTTCTTCGAGGGGCTCGAACGGTTCCCCGGGCGCGTGCTGCATGCGCACGATTTCCGCGATGCCTGCGAGTTCACCGACAAGGACCTGCTGCTGGTCGGCAGCAGCTACTCGGCCGAGGACATCGGCACGCAGTGCCACAAGTACGGCGCCAAGTCGGTGACGTTCAGCTACCGCAGCGCACCGATGGGCTACGACTGGCCGCAGGCATTCGACGAGAAGCCGTTGCTGCTGCGGGTCGAGGGCAACACCGCGCACTTCGCCGACGGCAGCCGCAAGGACGTGGACGCGATCATCCTGTGCACCGGCTACCAGCACCACTTCCCGTTCCTGCCCGATGCGCTGACCCTGCGCACCCGCAACCGCTTGTACCCGGGCGACCTGTACAAGGGCGTGTTCTGGATCGACAACCCCAAGCTGATCTACCTGGGCATGCAGGACCAGTACTACACCTTCAACATGTTCGATGCGCAGGCCTGGTATGCGCGCGACGTGATCCTGGGCACGAGGGCGCTGCCCGACGCCGATGCGATGCGTGCCGACAGCCAGGCATGGCTGGCCCGCGAGGAGGCCTGCGCGGGCGCGGAGGACGATATCGACTTCCAGACCGCCTACGTGCGCGACCTGCTCGATGCCACCGACTACCCGGACTTCAACGTGGAAGCCGTGGCGACGCTGTTCAAGCGGTGGAAGCACGACAAGAAGCAGGACATCCTCGGCTACCGCAACTGCAGCTACCGCTCCGTGCTGACCGGCACCCTGGCGCCGCCGCACCACACCCCGTGGATGGAGGCGATGGACGATTCGCTGGAGGCGTTCCTGGCCGACAGCACGCTAGAGGAAGAGCCGCAGCGGCGGATTGCCTGATCCCGGGCGCGGGGAGCGCCGGTCTCAGTCAATCCGCCGCCCTCGGCAGGTCGATGTCGGTCAGGCGCCAGCGCAGGCCTTGGCGGGTGAGCACGAAGACCACCGTGCCCCCGTCGTCCAGCGGCCGGCTGGCGGTGAAGCGCGACAGCGACTCATAGCGTCCGCGCGCGCCCTGCAGGGGCCGCGCGGGCGCGGGCGATCCCCAGGTGTCGCCATCGGCGGTGGTGCCGGTGGCGCGCTGCCACACGACATGGCCCTGCAGCAGGGCCGCGATGCCGGCGGGGGTGACCATCAGGTCCACGCCGGCGCCGCCGAGCTGCCCGGCCATGGCCAGCGCCAGGGCACCGAACCGGCTGGACTGCAGGTCGCTGCCGGCGCGCCGCACCAGTTCGTCGTCCAGGTGCGCCTTGAGGTTGAGGCGCAGCGTCGGGAAGTCGACATGGCGGGACAGGCGTGCCACGTCGCGCCGTTCGATGGCCTGGCCGATGCCGCGCATCGCCATCCACGGGCCGGCGGCCACATAGGCGACAAGCACTGCGAGCAGGGCGGCGGCGATCGCCGGAAGCGTGCGCCGGCTCATGCGTGTCCTCCAGGCAGGCACCGCGCGACCGGGCCGTCAGCGGCGGCGGGCGGCGGGGTATCGCTCCGGCGCGGAAGGTGCAGGGCGGTCATGGACGCGGCTCCGGTAGGCGGCTGCCGGCAAGGGTGCCGCAAATCCGGCGGCCCGGCGTGAAGCCGGTGCTCAGAACTCCAGGTCGAGCGCCGCGCACAGGTAGTCGACGAACGGCGCCAGCGCCGCCAGGTCGCGGGCCAGCACCTGGCGCAGGCGCGGCCCGGTCATGGTGGCGTCGTCGAGCGTTCGCCACAGCACCCAGTTGCGGTGCTTGAGATCGTCGATGAACTCGAAGTCGGCCGGAAAGCCGCGGGGTGGCCGCACCAGCTTCTCGCTGGTCTCGAACGCGTAGCGGCGGCGCGTGGCCGGTGCGTGCGCGGCCTGCTTCCAGCCGCCCGGGTTGTCGAGGATGAAGGTGCGGATGCGGCGCTGGGTTTCGGTTTCCGGGTGCCAGATGCCGGCGCCGACGAAGCTGTTTTCCGGCGCCAGGTGGATGTAGTACGACGGCGCAGGCACCTGCCGCCGGCGTTCGTGGAACAGGCGCGCACCCTGCCAGGTCTTGTAGGGGGTCTTGTCGTTGGAGAAGCGCGAGTCGCGGTGGATGCGGAACAGCGAGCCGCCGACGGTGCGCGGGTCGGCGCGGAAGTGCGTGCTGACCTGCGCCAGGTCCGGCTGCAGGTCGGCGATCAGGCGCAGGAACGGCTGGCGGACGTGCGCGTCGTAGTCCTGCTTGTGCTCGGTGAACCAGGGCTTTTCGTTGTGGAGGGCCAGCTGGCGGAGGAAGCTGAAGCTGGCGTCGCTGAAATATCGGCTCATAGCGAATCCTGCACGGTCTGGCCCCACCGCTCCAGCGCGTCGAGCAGCGCCAGCGAGGCGGGGGCGTCATGGTGTTCCTGGCGCAGGGCGAGGATCTGCGCGACGTAGTCGGGCAGCAGTTGCTCGCCGAGCCCGGGGGTGTCGAACAGGCGCTGGCGGCGGTAGCCGTCCCAGCGTGCGCGTTCGCCGGCGTCCAGGGTCTGCGGGTGGTTGCGGGCGCGGTAGCGGAACAGCAGCTCCGGCAGGCGCGGGTCACGGAACTGGTCCTGCATCTGCGCCAGCTGCGGCGGCGGGCAGGTGCGCACCCGTGCCAGCTGGGCGCGGTCGCCCTCGGCCAGGAAGCCGTCGTACAGCGCGCCGTCCGGGTCGGGCGGCGCGGCGTCCGGACGGTCGCGGGCGAATACCCGTCGCACCTTCTCGGCCAGTTCCGGGCCATGGGCGCGCAGCTGGGCGGCACGCGCCTCCACCGCCTGTGGGTCGATGCCCAGCCGTTCGAAGTCGGGCGCGCGCAGGTGGTTCCACGCCACCAGCGCCGGCACCTTGTTCAGGTGCACCTCCTTCAACGGAATGCGCGGCTGGCCTTCGGGCAGGTCGGCGGCGCGGGTGTACAGGCGCTGCGCGATCTCTTCGGCCGACAGGTCCAGCAGCGCCTGGGGATCGCCGTCCAGGTCGAACACGATCACCCGGTTGCCGATGTGCGGGTGGGTGGCCAGCGGCAGCACCGCCGCCGCGCACAGGCGGCTGGCGGGGTAGCGCATCGAGACATGCAGCGCCGGACGCATGCCGACCACGTCCAGCAGGCTGGCGGCGAAGCGCTTGTCGCGCAGCTTCAGCGCGTACTCCCACAGGCGCGGCTGTGCCTGCCGGAACTTCCGTGCCATGCCGAGGGTGGCATACACGTCGGACAGCGCTTCGTGGGCATCGCCTTGCCGCACGCCGTTGGCCAGGGCCAGGTGCTCGAGCTTGAACGAGGGGGCCCCGTCCTCGCGCGCCGGCCAGGCGATGCCGTCCGGCCGCAGGGCGTGCGCCAGGCGCAGCATGTCCAGCAGGTCCCAGCGCGAATTGCCGCTGCGCCACTCGCGCTCGTAGGGGTCGAAGAAGTTGCGGAACAGGCCGTGGCGGACGAACTCGTCGTCGAAGCGCAGGGTGTTGTAGCCCAGCGTGCAGGTCTGCGGGCGGGCCATCAGTTCGTGGATGCGGGCGAACGCCTCGGCCTCGGTCACGCCCTCGGCCAGGGCATGCTGCGGGGTGATCCCGGTGATCAGTGTGGCGATGGGCGAGGGCAGCAGGTCGTCGGCGGGCCTGACGAAGAAGCTGACCGGCTCCTCGACCGGCTGCAACCGCATATCGGTACGTACCGCGGCGAACTGCGCGATGCGGGTGCGGCGCGGATCCTGGCCGAAGGTTTCCAGGTCGTAGAAGAGAAAGCTGTCAGCCATGCAGGTCCTCCCGGGGGCCGGCCGGTGTCGTGGCGGCGGCGGGGAAAGCCGCGGGTCGCCGTCGGCGTGCCATCAGTGCGCTCCCGGCAGCACCGGCAGCTGCGCATGCACCGCCTGTTGCAGCGCCTTCCAGTCGATGTGCTCCAAGGTGGCGTGGCCGGCGGTGGCCTGGGCGAGGATACGCTGCTGCTGCCGGGTACGCTCGAGCGCCACCGCATAGGGCGTGTCCAGGAACGTGACCATGGTGTAGTGCGGCACGAACCGGGTGGGCCAGCGCCGCTGCAGCTCGCGCTCCAGCTCGCGCTGCAGCAGGAAGCCGGGATCGGCGACGTGGTCGCGCATCTCCAGGTAGTTGTCCAGCGCCATCTGCTGGATCGCCGCTGCATTGGGCTTGCGCTCGGCCTCGAACGCGGCGAAGGCCTCGGCGGTATCGGGATGCGCTTCCAGCAGGTCGGCCAGTGCCACGCAGTCCTCGAACGCGCAGTTCATGCCCTGCCCGTGGAACGGCACCATCGCATGCGCCGCGTCGCCGAGCAGCACCGCGCTGCCGCCCAGGTGCCAGCGTTCCAGGTACAGGGTGCCCAGCAGGCCGGGCGGGTGCTGCTCCCAGTCGTGGCACAGGTGCGGGATCAGCGGCAGCGCATCGGCGAACTCGCGCGCGAACAGGGCCCGGGCCTCGGCACCGCTGCGCACCGTGGCGAAACCGGGGTCGCCCTCGTTGGGCAGGAACAGGGTGACGGTGAAGGTGCCTTCGTCGTTGGGCAGGGCGATGCACATGTAGCGTCCCCGCGGCCAGATGTGCAGGGCATTGGCCTCGATCCGGAAGCGGCCGTCGGGACCGGGCGGAATCTCGAGTTCCTTGTAGGAATGGTCGAGGAATTCGGTGCGCTCGCCCAGCGGCGCGCGGCGGTTCATCGCCGCGCGCAGCGCCGACCCGGCGCCGTCGGCCCCGATCAGCGGGGTGTCGAAATGCACGTCGCGCGGCTGGTCGTCGCGGTCGTCGATGAAGCGCGCGTGGCCGGCGTCGAAATCCACGGTGTGCAGGCGGTGGTGGAAATGGAAGCGCGCGCCGGCGTCCTCGGCGAGCTGCAGCAGCGTGGTGTTGAGGTTCTTGCGGTGCACCGACCAGATGACTTCGCTGTCGTCACGGCCATAGCGCTGCAGTTGCGGCGTGCCACCGCCGCGCGGGTGCACCATGCGCCCGCGCATCATCACCGTGCGCGCCATCACCGCGTCCTCGACGCCGGCGCGGCGCAGGGCCATGCGTCCGCGCTCGGCCAGCGCCAGGTTGATCGAGCGGCCGCTCTCGTAGTCGGCCACGCGTGGATCGCCGCGCCGCTCGTAGACGGTGACACGCCAGCCGCGGCGCGAGAGCAGGGTGGCAAGCAGCGAACCGGCCAGGCCGGCGCCGATCAGGGTCAGGTGACGCGGGGGGGAAACGCTCAAGTCGGGAGTTCCGTTGCGGGATGTCCGCGTTCGATGGCGATGCCCGGCGCCGGCGGGAAAAGCCGGGCCGCCGGGGAGGAATGGGGCGGGAGCGGTGGCGCGGGCGGTCCCGGTTCAGCGGTGGGCCCAGCGCTCGACCTCGTCGACGAAGCGCTGCACATCCTGGTAGCGGTTGTACATCGGGGTCGGGGCGATGCGGATCACGTCCGGCTCCCGCCAGTCGCCGAGCACGCCGACCGACTGCAGGTAGTCGAACAGCGAGCGGCCCTGCTCGCGGCCGCCGGCCACGCGCAGGGACAGCTGGCAGCCGCGCTGCTCCGGCTCGGCCGGAGTGATGATCTGCAGCACGTTGGACAGGCGCGACTGCACCAGTGCCTCGAGATGCCCGGTCAGCCGCAGCGACTTGCGCCGCAGGGCCTCCATGCCGGCCTGCTCGAACAGTGCCAGCGAGGCGCGCAGCGGCGCCAGCCCGAGCACCGGGGGGTTGCTCAGCTGCCAGCCTTCGGCGCCGGCCTCGGGCACGAACTCCGGGGCCATTCGGAAGCGCGTGGACTGCTCATGGCCCCACCAGCCGGCGAAGCGCGGCAGCGTGGCGTCGCGGGCATGGCGCTCGTGCACGAAGCAGCCGGCGACCGCCCCGGGCCCGCTGTTGAGGTATTTGTAGTGGCACCACACCGCGAAATCGGGCGCGACGTCGTGCAGCGCCAGCGGCACATTGCCGACCGAGTGGGCCAGGTCGAAGCCGATGCGGGCGCCCTGCGCGCGCGCCAGCCGGGTGACCGCGTCCAGGTCGAAGGCCTGGCCGGTGCGGTACTGCACGCCCGGCCACAGCACCAGCGCCACGCGCTTGCCATGCTCGGCGAGCGCCTGCTCCAGGGCCTGCATCGACACGTTGCCATCGGCGCCGGGCGGCACTTCGACCAGGTCGGTGGCCGGGTCGAACCCATGGAAGCGGATCTGCGCCTCGACCGCATGGCGGTCGGTGGGGAAGGCGCCGGCCTCCATCAGGATCGCCGGGCGTTCGCGCGTGGGCCGGTAGAAGCTGACCATCATCAGGTGCAGGTTCACGCTCAGCGTGTTCATCGCCACCACTTCGAGCGGCTGCGCGCCGACCACGCCGGCCAGCGCGTCGCGCACCAGGCGGTGGTAGTTCATCCACTGCGTGGGGCCGGTGAAGTGGCCTTCCACGGCGATCCGCGCCCACAGGTCCATCACTTCCTGGACCATGGCCTGCGCGCCGCGCGGCTGCAGGCCCAGGGAGTTGCCGACGAAGTAGGCCTGGTCGCCGCCCTGGTGCCGGGGGAACAGGAACTCATCGCGCAGCGAGCGCAGCGGGTCGGCGGCATCGAGCGCGGCGGCGTGGGCCGGGGACAGGGGGTCGTTCATCGGCAGGCACACATCGGAAATGACGCCGCAGTGTAGCGCCATGCACCGGGGGTTTCCGTTGCCGGTCCGTCAACCGGCCCGCGCGGGGCGGGGCCGGACGGACGGCTCAGGGGCTGCCGGGCGGCAGCGGGTGCAGCGCACCGCAGCGCCCGCAGGTGCGGTGCGCCAGCGAGGCGTGGAAACGCTCGAACAGCCTGGGCAGGTCGGTCTCGATGTTGCCCAGGTGGAAGAATTCCTCGTGCAGCTTGTGGTTGCACTGTTCGCAATGCCAGGCCACGCCATCGAGCTCGTGCGCCAGCCGCTTGCGCTCGACCACCAGTCCGACGCTGCCGGCCGGGCGCCGCGGCGAGTGCGGCACCCGCGGCGGCAGCAGGAAGATCTCGCCGGCACGGATCGGGATGTCGCGCACCGCACCGTCCTCCTGCACCTTGAGCACCATCTCGCCCTCGAGCTGGTAGAACCACTCCGGGCCTTCGTCGTAGTGGAAGTCGGTGCGGGTGTTGGGGCCGCCCACGACCATGACGATGAAATCGCCGTTGTCGATCATCCGGTTGCCGACCGGCGGCCGGAGCAGGTGGCGGTGCTCCTCGATCCAGGCCTGCAGGTTGATGGGCGAAGCGAGCATGCTCGGCGCTCCCGGGTCAGTCGCGCCGGCCGCGGCGCGGGATGAAGGACAGCGCCTTGGCATAGGCGGGCAGCAGCTCGTCGGGGCCGCCGACGTCGATGCCCATCTCGCGCACGCGGCCGTCCTTCAGGCTGTAGACCCAGCCATGCACCATCAGCTTCTGTCCGCGCGACCATGCGTCCTGGACGATGGTCGAGCGGCAGGCGTTGGCGACCTGCTCGATCACGTTGAGCTCGCACAGCCGCGCGTGGCGCAGCGTCGGGTCGTCGATCGCCTCGAGGATCGCGGCATGCTTCTGGGCGACGTCGCCGACATGCCGCAGCCAGTTGTCGGCCAGGCCGACGCGGGTGTTGTGCAGGCAGGCATGCACGCCGCCGCAGCCGTAGTGGCCGACGATCAGGATGTGCTTGACCTTGAGCTGGTCCACCGCGTACTGGATCACGCTCAGGCAGTTGAGGTCGGTGTGCACCACCACGTTGGCGACGTTGCGGTGGACGAACACCTCGCCCGGCGCCATGCCGATGATCTGGTTGGCCGGCACCCGCGAATCGGAGCAGCCGATCCACAGGTACTCGGGGTGCTGCTGCATGGACAGGCGGTCGAAGAAGCTCGGGTCTTCCTGCTCGATGCGGTCGGCCCACTCGCGGTTGTTGGCCAGCAGTTGGTGGATGTCTTTCATGGGGGCGTGTCCCTGGAGAAGGCGGAGCGGGACGCGGCGCAGGCGCGCGCGCCATCGGGAGGAGCGGACGGCCGGGGCGCCAGCGCGGGCGGTCCGCCTGGCGGCAGCGCCGAGGCGGCCGGCGTGCGCGGGAGGGCGCGCGCGCTCAGGCGCGGCGTCCCAGTGACTGCACCATGCGGCCGCGCAGTCCGGCATCGTCGTCGGCCTGCGGCGGCCGGACCTCGTGCAGCGAGAAACCGCGGGCCAGGGCGTCGTCCTCGTCGAGGCCGTCGAAGGCGACGAATTCGGCGTCGAACAGCTGCGCGCGCGCGGTGTCCTCGCTGTCGTAGCTGAGCAGGTTGCCGTCGCTGTCCAGCACCTCGGCGGTGCCGGCCGGGCGGATCCGCAGGCGCGCCCAGATCAGGGTGGTGCCGAGGCTGGCCAGCCACCACTGGTCGGCGGGCGCGTTGACATCGTTCATTTCATCACCTGGGAGTAGAGCCAGAGCAACAGCGCCAGGCCCAGCGCCAGCCACATCACCACCAGGGCGATGCGTGCCGGGGTGGCCAGGCCGCTCAGCGAACGGTCGCCGAGGGCGCGGTAGTGCCCGCAGACCAGCCAGCGCAGGGCCTTGCCGTCGAGGAACGGGAAGGGGCCGAAGCCGGCGGTGGTGCCGGGGTGGCGGTCGCGGATGTGGATCAGGGTCAGCGGCCAGAAGATCAGCAGCGCACTGAAGCCGGCGATGGCGACGCCCACGAAGCACAGGGCCAGGAACAGGATCATGGGCGCCGGCCCGGTTGCGCCGGCGCGGACGGCAGTGCGGCCACGGACCCGCCTGCGGGCACTGGAAGGGGGGCGCACTGTCGTCTCATGCTGGGTCCTCGCCGTGTGGATCAGAATTCCGCCGAGCCGGGCGCGCGCGGGTACGGTATCGCGTCGCGGATGTTGGACAGGCCGCAGACATACACCACCAGGCGCTCGAAGCCCAGGCCGAAGCCGGCGTGCGGCACCGAGCCGTAGCGGCGGAAATCGCGGTACCACTGGTAGTGCGCCGGGTCCAGGCCGAACTGCGCCATGCGCGCGTCCAGCACGTCCAGGCGCTCCTCGCGCTGGCTGCCGCCGATGATCTCGCCGATGCCCGGGGCCAGCACGTCCATCGCCGCGACGGTCCGGCCGTCGTCGTTCAGGCGCATGTAGAACGCCTTGAAGTGCTCGGGGTAGTTGGTCACCACCACCGGGCGGCCGACATGCTCCTCGGTCAGCCAGCGCTCGTGCTCGGTCTGCAGGTCCAGGCCCCATTCGACCGGGTAGTCGAACTTCCTGCCCGACTTCTGCAGCAGGGTGATCGCGTCGGAGTACTCGATGCGCTCGAACGGCGCGTTGACGAAGGCCTCCAGGCGGGTGACGGCATCCTTCTGCACGCGCTCGGCGATGAAGGCCATGTCGTCGGCGCGCTCGTCGAGCACGGCGCGGAACAGGTACTTCAGGAATTCCTCGGCGACACGGGCGTTCTCGCTGAGGTCGGCGAAGGCGATCTCCGGCTCCACCATCCAGAATTCGGCCAGGTGGCGGGTGGTGTGGCTGTTCTCGGCGCGGAAGGTCGGGCCGAAGGTGTAGACCTTGCTCAGCGCCAGGCAGTAGGCCTCGACGTTGAGCTGGCCGGAGACGGTCAGGAAGGTTTCCTTGCCGAAGAAGTCCTGGCCGAAATCGACGCCGCCGTCCCCGCCGCGCGGCAGGTTGGCCATGTCCAGCGTGGAGACGCGGAACATCTGCCCGGCGCCCTCGGCGTCGGAGGTGGTGATGATCGGCGTGCTGATCCAGTAGAAGCCGTTCTCGTGGAAATACCGGTGCACCGCCTTGGCCAGGCAGTCGCGGATGCGGGTGACCGCGCCGAACAGGTTGGTGCGCGGGCGCAGGTGCGCCACCTCGCGCAGGAACTCCGGCGACATCGGCTTGGGCTGGATCGGGTAGGTCAGCGGGTCCTCGACCCAGCCGACGATCTCCATGCGCTCGCCCTGGATCTCGAAGCTCTGGCCCTTGCCCTGCGACTTGACCAGCTTGCCGGTGGCGATCACCGAGCAGCCCGGGGTCAGGCGCTTGATGTCCTCGAAATTGCCCAGCGCATCGGTGGCCACCACCTGGATCGGGGCGAAGCCGGAGCCGTCGCTGACGTTGACGAAGGCCAGTCCGGCCGAGCCGCGCACCGTGCGCACCCAACCGCGAACCGTGACTTCTCCGCCTTCCGGGTATTTCCCGGCCAGGGCGTGTGCAACGCTGACCACCGTCATGACTTGAATCCTCTGCCGATCGACTCGATCTGTGAATACGGAATTCTAGCGGCTGCGCGGGCCGGCAGGCGAGGATTATCGCCTCCCCCGGCGCGGGTGCCGCCGGGTTTTCCTATAATCGTCCTGCATTCCCCGGAGTCTTCGCCATGGCCATCCACCTCACTCCCGTCGCCCATGCCCGTGTCCAGCGCTTCGTCGCCCAGACCCCGGGCGCGCTCGGCCTGCGCTTCGGCGTGGAACGCACCGGATGTTCCGGATGGGGCCACGTGACCGACCTGGCGCGCGAGCAGCGCGAGGGCGACACCGTGTTCGAGCAGGAGGGGGTGCGCATCTTCGTCGATGCGGCAAGCCTGGCGCTGGTGGACGGCACCGAGATCGATTTCGGCAAGCACGGCCTGGGCGAGACCTTCACCTTCAAGAACCCCAACGCCACCGCCGAGTGCGGATGCGGCGAAAGCTTCACCACCGACGAAGACCACCGCTGAGGCCGGCTGGCCTCCGTCAGCGGCAGCAGGGCAGCGGCCGCGCCGCGCGGCGGCGCTCCAGGTGCATCGCCAGGACCCACAGCAGCAGGCCGGCGGCGGCGGTCGCCGCGCCGACATAGCCGGTGGCCGCATGGCCGAAGCCGGCGCCGATGGCCAGGCCGCCCAGCCAGGGCCCCAGGGCGTTGGCGGTGTTGAAGGCGGCATGGTTGGAGGCCGCGGCCAGGGTCTGGGCCTCGCCGGCCGCGTCCATCAAGCGGGTCTGCAGGGCGACGGCGAGCGCGCCCATGGTGCCGACCGCGATGATCGCCGGGGCCATGCTCCATGCCGAGCGGGCAGCCAGCGGGAACAGCAGCAGGACCCCGATCGACCACGCCAGCACCACGCCGGCGGCCCGGAACTGCAGCCGGTCGACCAGCCAGCCACCGCCGATGTTGCCGATGATCGCGCCGACGCCGAACAGGCCGACCGCGACCGGCATCCAGCGCTCGTCCATGCCGGTGACGTTGACCAGGGTGGGCGCAAGGTAGGTGAACACGCAGAACATGCCGGCGAAGCCGATCGCGCCGATCGCCAGCGCCAGCCACACCTGCGGGCGGTTGAACGCGCGCAGTTCGCGCAGGGGCGTGGTGCGGACCTCGTCCGGATCGTGGCGCAGGTGGCGTGCGACCATCGTCGCGGTGGCCAGCGCCAGCAGCGCGACCAGGGCGAAGGCGACGCGCCAGTCGAACTGCTGTCCCAGCCAGGTGGTCAGCGGGTTGCCCACCAGGATCGCGATGGACAGCCCCAGCAGCACCCGGGACACCGCGGCGCCGCGCTGTCCGGGCGGGCTGACCGCCGCGGCCACCAGCATCGCCACGCCGAAGTAGGCGCCGTGCGGCAGCCCGGCGACGAAGCGTGCCAGCAGGAGGGTGGCGTAGCTGGGGGCCAGTGCGCTGGCCAGGTTGCCCAGCGCGTAGAAGCCCATCAGCCCCAGCAGCAGGCGGCGGCGGCTGACGCTGGCGCCCAGGAAGGCCAGCAGCGGTGCGCCGACCACCACGCCGATGGCGTAGGCGCTGATCAGGTGCCCGACCTGGGCCTCGCTGATCGCCAGGCCACGGCTGATCTCCAGCATCAGGCCCATGCTGGCGAACTCGCTGGTGCCGATGGCGAAGCCGCCCAGCGCGAGGGCCAGCAGCAGGAGGGCGCGTTGCCGCGGGTTCAGCGGCGCGGAGGACGGGGGGAGCGGGGGCACGGCGGTTCCGGGCGGTCGGCGGACGGCCGGGCATTGTACTGCTGCGTTGCAGCAAGGGCGTGTGCAGGCCCGTCCCGCCCCGGTGGGGTACGGCACAGGAGGCGCTTGCCCGCGGCCACTCCGCGGTGGATAATGCGCGGCTCCCTGCGCCCTGCGTGCGGGGAACCCTTGCCCCACCGCGTCCACGACGGGGGGCTGTCCGGCCCGGACGGGCCACATCCGAAAGGTAAATCAAACATGAGTCGTCATTACGAAGTCGTGTTCCTGGTCCATCCGGACCAGAGCGAGCAGGTCCCAGCCATGGTCGAGCGCTACAAGGCGCTGGTCGAGAACGGCAACGGCCAGATCCACCGTCTGGAAGACTGGGGCCGCCGCCAGCTGGCCTACCCGATCCAGAACCTGGTCAAGGCCCATTACGTGCTGATGAACATCGAGGCCGACCAGTCGGTGCTCAATGAGCTGACCGAAAGCTTCCGTTTCAACGACGCCGTGCTGCGCAACCTGGTCATCAAGCGTGACGAGGCCGAGACCGAGCAGTCGCTGATCATGAAGAGCAAGGACGAGAAGGGCGACAAGCCCGAGCGGGGCGAGCGCCGTCGTCGCGACGACGAAGAAGCTGCCAGTTCCAGCAATGAAGAAGCCGGCGACTCCGCCGCCTCTGCCGAATAAGGAGTCCGCTCATGTCCAAGTTCTTCCGTCGCCGCAAGTTCTGCAAGTTCACCGCCGAAGGGGTCAAGGAGATCGATTACAAGGATCTCAACACCCTGCGCCAGTACCTGACCGAGAACGGCAAGATCGTGCCGAGCCGCGTCACCGGCACCAAGTCCAAGTACCAGCGCCAGCTGGCCACGGCGGTCAAGCGCGCGCGTTTCCTCGCGCTGATCCCGTACACGGACAACCACGACGTCTGATCCGGAGTGCCCGGGCCGGCGCGGTGCGCCGGGTCCGGGCGGTCCCGCCGGTTCCGGCCGCGTCCCGCGGCCGGCCCGGACCCCGTCCATTCGGACAGCTGACGTTGCGCTGCGGATGTTCCGCACCGCTAACGAATAACGGAGCAAGAAAATGAAGCTGATTCTGCTGCAGAAGGTCACCAACCTGGGCAACCTGGGCGACCTGGTCGACGTCAAGCCGGGCTACGGCCGCAACTTCCTGGTGCCGCAGGGCAAGGCCGTTCCGGCCACCGAGGCCAATGTCGCCGCGTTCGAGACCAAGCGTGCCGAGTACGAGGCCAAGGCCAAGGCGTTCCACGACGATGCCGAAGCCCGTGCCGCCAAGTTCGCCGACGCCAGCGTCACCATCGGTGCGCATGCCTCGGCCGAAGGCAAGCTGTACGGCTCGGTCGGCCCGCGCGACATCGCCGAGGCCTTCACCGCCGCCGGCCTGGCGCTGGAGAAGAGCGAGGTCATCCTCGGCGAAGGTGCGTTCCGCACGGTGGGCGAGTACGACGTGCTGATCAAGCTGCACGCCGACGTGGAAGCCACCGTCAAGGTCGTCGTCGAAGCCGACGCCTGATCCGGGCCGCGTAGCCAGCATCTGGACGGGCGCCGCAAGGCGCCCGTTTGCGTTTCCGCGTCCCCGGCGGGCGCGGGGTGGCCGGCGCGGTTCGACGCCGCCGCGCCCGGCCCGTACCCTTGCCGGAACCGGCGCCGTGCCCGGGACAGCCGGGCGCCGCGGGCGTCCCGGGTGCGCGGGCGGGTCCTTCTCGCCCTCCGGGGGGAGGGGCTTATACTCCCCGCGGACCGTTTTTCCAACGTCCCGACCTCCCGGAAACCCTTCACGGTGCCGCCCGACCGGCCCGGCACTGGAACCTCCCGCCCCATGCGTCTATCCACGATCAAGCTGTCCGGATTCAAGTCGTTCGTCGATCCCACGACGCTGCACCTGCCGACCAACATGACCGGGGTGGTCGGCCCCAACGGCTGCGGCAAGTCCAACATCATCGATGCGGTGCGCTGGGTGATGGGCGAGAGCTCGGCCAGCCGCCTGCGCGGCGACTCGCTGACCGACGTCATCTTCTCCGGCTCGGCCGGCCGCAAGCCGGTGTCCCAGGCCACGGTGGAGCTGATCTTCGACAACAGCGACCACACCATCGCCGGCGAGTACGCCTCGTTCAACGAGATCTCGGTCAAGCGCCTGGTCAGCCGCGACGGCAGCAGCAACTACTACCTCAACGGCACCCGCTGCCGGCGGCGCGACATCACCGACCTGTTCCTGGGCACCGGGCTGGGCCCGCGCAGCTACTCGATCATCGAGCAGGGCATGATCAGCCAGATCATCGAGGCGCGCCCGGAAGACCTGCGCGTGTACCTGGAAGAGGCCGCGGGCATTTCCAAGTACAAGGAGCGGCGCAAGGAGACCGAGACCCGCATCCGCCACACGCGCGAGAACCTGGACCGCCTGGACGACCTGCGCGAGGAGATCGGCAAGCAGCTCGAACACCTGCGGCGCCAGGCGCGCCAGGCCGAGCAGTACCAGGCGCTGCAGGAAGAGCGCCGGATCAAGGACGCGCAGTGGAAGGCCCTGGAGTACCGCGGCCTGGACACCCGGCTGGGCGGCCTGCGCGAGGCGCTGGCGGGCGAGGAGACCCGGCTGCAGCAGCTGATCGCCGAGCAGCGCGAGGCCGAGAGCCGGATCGAGACCGGCCGCGTGCGCCGCGAGGAGGCCGCCGAGGCCCTGGGCCGCGCGCAGGCCGACGTCTACCAGGTCGGCAGCACGCTGGCGCGGCTGGAGCAGCAGATCCAGCACCAGCGCGAGATGGCGCAGCGGCTGCACAAGGCGCGCGACGAGACCCGCCAGGCGTTGACCGAGCTGGGCCAGCACATCAGCGGCGACGAGACGCGCCTGGGCGTGCTGCGCGAAGCGGCGCAGGAGGCCGAGCCGCAGCTGGAACAACTGCAGGAAGAGAACGAATTCCGCCAGGACGCCCTGCGCGAGGCCGAGACCGCGCTGCACGACTGGCAGCAGCGCTGGGAAACCCACAACCGCACCGCCTCGGAGGCGACCCGGTCCGGCGAGGTGGAACGTACCCGGGTGGACTACCTGGACCGCCAGATCCTGGAGGCCGACCGGCGCCGCGAGGCACTGGCCGCCGAGCGCGCCGGCCTGGACCTGGAAGCGCTGGCCGAGGCCTTCGAGCAGCTGCAGCTGGAGCACGAAACCCAGACGGCGGCGCTGGAGGCCTTGAACGAGCAGGTCGAGCAGCGCAAGGAAGGTGCGGCGGCGTTGCAGGACCGGCAGCGTGGCAGCCAGGCCGAACTGGCCGAGGTGCGCCAGCAGGCGCAGGCCGCGCGCGGCCGGCTGTCCTCGCTGGAAACCCTGCAGCAGGCCGCGCTGGGCCAGGAGCAGGGCGCCGCGGTGGCCTGGCTGAAAGCGCAGGGGCTGGATTCGGCCGCGCGCGTCGGTGAGCGCATCACCGTGGACAGCGGCTGGGAAAACGCGGTGGAAAGCGCGCTGGGCCAGCTGATCGAAGGGGTGCTGGTCGATGCCCCCGAAGCGCTGGTCGATGCGCTGGGCGAGCTGGGCGAAGGCCGCATCGCGCTGGTGTCCGATGCCGAAGGCGGCGCCGACTTCGCGCCGACCTCGCTGGCCGCGCGCGTGCAGGGCCCGCTGGCGATCCGCCGGCTGCTGGCGCGGCTGCACGGGGCCGACGACCTGGCCGCGGCGCGCGGCCTGCAGGCCACGCTGCCGGCGGGCGATTCGGTCATCACCCGCGACGGCGAACGGCTGGGCGAGGGCTGGGTGCGGGTATCGCGCCAGGGGGCCGCCAAGCAGGGCGCATTGCTGCGCGAGCGCGAGATCGTCACGCTGCGCACGCAGATCGAGGCGCTGCAGGTCCGCGAGAGCGAGCTGGAGGGCCTGTTGGGCAGTTACCGCGAGCAGTTGCTGGCGGCCGAGCAGCAGCGCGAGGAGGCACAGCGTGCGCTGTACCAGGCGCACCGCGGCGTATCGGAGCTGGCCGGGCAGATGCAGAGCCAGCGCGGACGGCTGGAGGCGGCGCGCGGGCGCATCGAGCGCATCGAGGGCGAGCTGGCGCAGTTGCTCGAGGCGCTCGACGACAGCCGCGAGCAGGCCGGCGAGGCGCGCGTGCGGCTGGAGGATGCGGTGTCCAGCATGGGCGACCTGGAAAGCGCCCGGCAGGCGCTGGAAGAAGAGCGCCGGCAGCTGACCGATGCGCGCGACCGCGCGCGCGAAGCGGCGCGCAACGTGCGCGACAGCATGCATGCGCTGGCGCTGACCCTGGAATCGCAACGTGCCCAGATCGCCTCGCTGGGCCAGGCGCTGGAGCGCATGAGCACCCAGCGCGGGCAGTTGGACTCGCGGCTGGGCGAGCTGCATTCGCAGCTGGACCAGGGCGACACGCCGGTGCAGGCGCTGGAGGCCGAGCACCAGAATGCACTGGCCGAGCGGGTCCGGGTGGACCGGGTGCTGGGCGAGGCGCGGGCGCAGCTGGAGGGCATCGATGCCGAGCTGCGCGGGCTCGAGCAGACCCGCCAGCAGCGCGACGAGCAGGCCCTGGCCCAGCGCGAACGCATCGCCCAGCGCCGGCTGGACCAGCAGGCGCTGGTGCTCAGTGCCGAGCAGCTGCAGGCGGCGGTGGAGAAGGCCGGCTTCGTGCTGGATGCGGTGGTCGCGACCCTGCCCGAGGACGCGCGCTCCGGTGACTGGGAGCAGGGCGTCCAGCAGATCGACGCACGCATGCGCCGGCTGGAGCCGGTGAACCTGGCGGCGATCCATGAATACGGCGAGGCCTCGCAGCGCTCGGAGTACCTGGAGTCGCAGCACGTGGACCTGACCACGGCGCTGGAAACGCTGGAGGACGCGATCCGCAAGATCGACCGCGAGACCCGCGGGCGCTTCAAGGAGACCTTCGACCGCGTCAACACCGGTGTCCAGGCGCTGTACCCGCGGCTGTTCGGTGGCGGCCATGCCTACCTGGAGCTGACCGGCGAAGACCTGCTCGACACCGGGGTGACGATCATGGCGCGGCCGCCGGGCAAGCGCGTCTCCAGCATCTCGCTGCTGTCCGGCGGCGAGAAGGCGATGACCGCAGTGGCGCTGGTGTTCGCCATCTTCCAGCTGAACCCGGCCCCGTTCTGCCTGCTGGACGAGGTGGACGCGCCGCTGGACGAGGCCAACGTCGGTCGCCTGGCGGGGATGGTCAAGGAAATGAGCGAGAAAGTGCAGTTCCTGTTCGTCAGCCACAACAAGGCGACGATGGAGGCCGCGCACCAGCTTTCCGGCGTGACCATGCGCGAGCCCGGCGTCAGCCGCCTGGTCAGCGTGGATCTGGAAGAGGCCGCGCGTTTGGCGGGCGCGGCATGACGTGCCATCCTTTGCCGATCTGAACACGTTGACCGGAGAATTCACCGCATGTCCGACATGGCACTGTTGCGCATCGGCATCCTGGCGGCCGGCCTGCTGCTGATCGCGGCGATCTTCCTGTTCGGCCGGCCAAGGAAGCCGGCCCAGGGGTTGCGCCGCGACGCCGCCGAGACCGGCGACCGCCCGCGCCGCGAGCCGACCCTGGGCAGCGAGGCCGGCGACAGTGGCGCGGGGGGGGAGGCCGGCGAGGCCGCGGACGCGGATGTCACCCAGCCCGAGCTGGCGCTGCCGGAGGCGGAGGGCGCGGCGGGCAGCGAGGTGGGCCGCCGTACCAGCCAGGAATTCGACAAGATCGTCTCGCTGTACGTGGCCGCCCGCGCCGGCCTGTCGCTGCGCGGCGAGGACATCGTGGTCGCCGCGGAAAAGACCGGGCTGGTGTTCGGCTACATGAACGTGTTCCACCGGCTGGTGGAGGGGTACCCGGAACGGGGGCCGATCTTCAGCATGGCCAGCATCATGAAGCCGGGCAGTTTCGACATGGCCAACATCCGCAAGATGGAGACCCCGGCGATCGCGTTCTTCCTGACCCTGCCGGCACCGATGACCGCATTGGACGCCTGGGAAAAGATGCTGCCGACCGTGCAGCGCATGGCCGAGCTGCTCGACGGCGTGGTCCTGGACGACAGCCGCAACGCCCTGGGCCGGCAGCGCATCGCCCACATCCGCGACGAACTGCGCGCCTACGACCGCCAGCACCAGGCACCGCCGCTGACCAAGCCCCCGCGCTGGTAGGTTCCACCGCCGCCTTGTAGAGCGGGGCCGCGCCCCGCTGCGGCTTCACCGGTAACCCCCCGCCGGGCAGGGCCCGGCGCTACAGCACACCGCCGTCTTGTAGAGCGGGGCTACGCCCCGCTGCGGCTTCACCGGGAAATCCCCACCGGGCCCGGCCCGGCGCTACAGCACATCGCCGTCTTGTAGAGCGGGGCCGCGCGCCGCTGCGGCTTCACCGGCAAATCCCCGCCGGGCACGGCCCGGTGCTACAGCACATCACCGTCTTGTAGAGCGGGGCCCCACCCCGCTGCGGCTTCGCCGGCAAACCCCCGCCGGGCACGGCCCGGCGCTACAGCACATCACCATCTTGTAGAGCGGGGCCGCGCCCCGCTGCGGCTTCGCCAGGAAATCCCCGCCGGGCACGGCCCGGCGCTGCAGCTTGCGCGGCTCCGTGGAGCCGCAGCGTTACCGGCGCATTCGCCACCGCATCGCACGGTGCAGGCGTCCGCGCGGGTAAAATCCGTGCATGACTTCCGACGCCATCGCCCGTCAGCGCATCGACGCACTCCGCCAGCAGCTGGCCACGGCCGCGCAGGCCTACCACGAGCGCGACGAGCAACTGATCCCCGACGCCGAGTACGACCGCCTGATGCGCGAGCTGGAGGCGCTGGAGGCGGCGCATCCCGGCCTGGACCGCGCCGACTCGCCCAGCCACCAGGTGGGCGGGCGGCCGTCTTCGCGCTTCCCCGAGGTGGTGCATGCAATGCCGATGCTGTCGCTGGGCAATGCCTTCAGCGACGAGGAGGTGCGCGATTTCGTGCGCCGCATCGACGAGCGCCTGCAGCGCGGGCAGCTGCTGTTCTCCGCCGAGCCCAAGCTCGACGGCCTGGCGATCAGCCTGCGCTACGAGGACGGCGTGTTCGTGCAGGGGGCGACCCGCGGCGACGGCGCCACCGGCGAGGATGTCACCGCCAATCTGCGCCGGATCAAGGCGATTCCCGACCGGCTCGACGGCAACGGCTGGCCGGCGGTGCTGGAAGTGCGCGGCGAGGTCTACATGCCGCGCGCCGACTTCGAGCGCTACAACGCCCAGGCACGGCTGCACGGTGGCAAGGTGCTGGCCAACCCGCGCAATGGCGCGGCCGGGTCGCTGCGCCAGCTCGACCCCAAGGTCAGTGCGCAGCGGCCGTTGAGCTTCTATGCCTACGGGACCGGCGAGGTGGACGGCGGCGAGCTGCCGTCGACGCACTCGGCGACGCTGGCGCGGCTGGCGCAGTGGGGCTTCCCGGTCAGCGACCTGTGCCGGGTGGTCGAGGGGGCCGATGGCCTGCTCGACTACTACCGCGACATCGGTGCCCGCCGCGACGGGCTGGCCTTCGACATCGACGGCGTGGTCTACAAGCTCGACGACCGCGACGGCCAGCATGCGATGGGGTTCGTCGCGCGCGCTCCGCGCTGGGCGGTCGCGCACAAGTTCCCGGCGCAGGAGCAGACCACGACGGTGGAGGCGATCGGCATCCAGATCGGCCGCACCGGCGCGGCCACGCCGGTGGCGCGGCTGCAGCCGGTGCAGGTGGCCGGGGTGACCGTGACCAACGCCACCCTGCACAACGCCGACCAGATCGCGCGGCTGGACGTGCGGGTGGGCGACACGGTGATCGTGCGTCGTGCCGGCGACGTCATTCCCGAGGTGGTCAGCGTCATCGTCGACCGACGTCCCGACGGAAGCCGGCCCTGGGTGATGCCGCAGGCCTGCCCGGTATGCGGCGCGGAGATCGTGCGCGAGGAGGGCGCGGCGGTCTGGCGCTGCTCCGGCGAGCTGAGCTGCCCGGCGCAGCGCAAGGAGGCCATCGCCCATTTCGCGTCGCGCCGGGCGATGGACATCGACGGCCTGGGCGACCGCTACATCGAGACCCTGGTCGACGCCGGCATCGTCCGCGGCGTCGCCGACCTGTATCGCCTGCAGCGCGACACGCTGTTGCTGCTCAAGCTGGCGCTGGATGCGGCCGACCCGTCCGCGCTGGCCAGCGCGGTGGCCCCGCACCTGCCCGCCGACACCAGCGGCGCCTGGCTCAATGCGGTGCTGAAGCTGGACGCGGCGGCCGACGGCTGGCGCGCGCAGGTGCTGGCGCTGCCGGCGACGTTCGCCTGGAACCCGAAGAAGATCGCCACCCGCTGGGCCGACAACCTGATCGCCGCCATCGACGCCAGCCGCGATGCCACGCTGGAACGGCTGCTGTTCGCACTGGGCATCGAGCATGTCGGTGAAAGCACCGCCAAGGCGCTGGCGCACTGGTTCGGCGACCTGGAGCTGATCCGCCGGTTGCCGTGGCCGCTGTTCAAACGGGTGCCCGACATCGGGGGCGAGGTGGCGCGCTCGCTTGGCCACTTCTTCGAACAGGACGGCAACCAGCAGGCCATCGACGCCCTGCTGCAGGTGGGGCAGGTGCGCATCGGCGACGCCCACCCGCCGTCGTCGCGCCTGCATGAGGGGCTGGACCTGGCGCAGCTGCTGGTCGAGGCCGAGATTCCCGGCATCACCCGCCTGCGCGCCGAGAAGCTGGTGGCGGTGCTGCCGTCGGCGGCGCAGATCCTCGACGCCGAGCCCGCGTGCTTCATCGCCGCCGGCCTGCCCGAGGACACCGCCCGCGGGCTGACGGAGTGGCTGGACGGCGACGGCCACGGCCAGCTGCTGCTCAGCGGTGAAACGTGGATGCGGCGGCTGCTGGAGCGGACGCCGGCCCAGGCCGCGCAGCCGGCCGGGCCGCTGGACGGGCAGACCGTGGTGCTGACCGGCACGCTGTCGGGACTCACCCGCGACGCCGCCAAGGCGCGGCTGGAGGCGCTGGGCGCCAAGGTCGCCGGCAGCGTGTCGAAGAAGACCGCCTTCGTGGTCGCCGGCAGCGATGCCGGATCCAAACTGGACAAGGCCACCGCGCTGGGCGTGGCGGTCTGGGACGAAGCCCGCCTGCTGACCTTCCTCGCCGAACACGGACATCAGCCATGAGCCTGCGCTTTCGACTCGCCATACCCGAAGACCTGCCGCGGCTGCTGGCCATGGTCCGGGCGTTCTACGCCGAGGACCGTATCGCCTACGACCCGGCGCTGGTGGAGCCGGGGCTGCGCACGCTGCTGGCCGAGCCGGCCTGCGGGGCGGCCCTGCTGCTGGAGAGCGACGACCTGGCCGAGGCCGGCTACATCGCCCTGGGCTGGTGCTTCAGCGTGGAGCAGGGCGGCCGCTTCGTGCTGCTGGACGAGCTGTACCTGGCGCCGGCCGCGCGCGGCCGCGGCTGGGGCCGGCAGGCGCTGGCGCTGGCGCGCGACTGGGCGATCGTGGCGGGCGCCAGCGTGATGCGGCTGGAGGTCAACCACCACAATGCCCGGGCCAAGGCGCTGTACCTGTCGGCCGGCTACCGGGACGACGCGCGTGACATCCTGACCTTGCCGCTGGCCGCCACGCCGAAGGGGCTGCATCCATGAAAAAACGGCAGGACCGGCGTTTTTCGTGGCAAAACGGCCTGGGGCAGGCTCCGGCACCTGCACGGCCGGCATTCCCGCCCGTCCTGGCGGGCGGGGGTGCGCGATGATCGCGGCGCTGCAGCGGCGGGCGCGCCTGAATGCCCTGATCCGCGATTTCTTCGCCCGCCGCGACGTACTGGAAGTGGAAACGCCGATCTTGTCGGCGGCCGGCAACACCGAGCCGAACATCGAGGGTTTCCAGACCCGCTTCAGTGGCCATGTCGATGCCGGAGCGCCACTGCGCTGGCTGCGCACCTCGCCCGAGTACCCGCTCAAGCGCCTGCTCGCCGCCGGCGTCGGCGACTGCTACGAACTGGGCCGGGTATTCCGCAACGGCGAGGCCGGCGGCCGCCACAACCCCGAGTTCACCATGCTCGAGTGGTACCGGGTCGGCTGGGACCACCATCGCCTGATCGACGAGACGGTCGAGCTGGTGCGGGTGGCACTGGCGATGGCCGGCCGCGCGGCGTCGCTGCAGGTGCTGACCTACCGCGAGCTGTTCACCGGTGCCCTCGGCGTGGATCCGTTCACCGCCGACGAGGCCTCGTTGCGCGCCCCGTTGACCGGTGTCCGCATCCAGCCCGATGGGCTCACCCGCGACGACTGGCTGGACCTGCTGATGACCCACCGCATCCAGCCACTGTTCCCGGCCGACCGCATCACCGTCATCCACGACTGGCCGGCCACGCAGGCCGCCCTGGCCCGGATCCGGCCGGGCGAGCCGCCGCTGGCCGAGCGTTTCGAGCTCTACCTGGGCGCGGTGGAGCTGGCCAACGGCTACCACGAGCTCACCGACGCGGACGAGCAGCGCGGCCGCTTCCAGCGCGACCTCGCGGTGCGCGCCGCGCGCGGCGACGTGCAACCGCCGCTGGACGAGGCGTTCCTGGCAGCGCTGCCGGCGCTGCCGGCCTGCGCCGGGGTGGCGGTGGGCGTGGACCGGCTGCTGATGGCGCTGGACGGCACCGCGCGCATCGCCGACGTGCTGGCGTTCGACTTCGCCCATGCCTGACGGCGGCGCACCGGCAGCCTGCGGCCCGCTGCTCCGCCGGCTTGCCTGCATGGCCGGGATGATGCTCTGATCACACAGGCGGGCGCAGTATCGGCGCCTGCGCGTTCGCTCGGGTTGCGCTGTGGGAGGGTCGGATGAAGGGTGTGTACGGCCTGCTGCTGGGGATGCTCCCGATGCTGGCACTGGCCGGGCGCGGCGATGCGCCGCCGGCGGAGGCGCGCTGGGTACGCTGCGGTGCCGACGGCAACGGGCGCGCGCACTGCGCGCTGGACGTGTCCAGCGGCGTGCAGCTGGTGCGCCAGCTGTCCACCCAGAGCTGCATCCGCGAGACCAGCTGGGGCGTGGAGGAGGGCGGCATCTGGGTCAGCCGCGGCTGCGAGGCCGAGTTCGCCAGCGAGCGCCCGCCGGCCCGGCGCCAGGCCCGGCGGATGGTGCGTTGCGAGTCCAAGGGACGCCTGGTCACCTGCCCGGTGCTGCTGCGTGGCGCCGCGGTGCGGCTGATCCGCCAGCAGTCGCTGCTGCCGTGCCGGGAGGGGCGGACCTGGGGCTACGGGCGCAACGAGATCTGGGTGAGCCGCGGCTGCCAGGGGCAGTTCGAGGTCGCCGCCGAGGATGGCTCCGGCTTCGTCGACATTCCGCGCCAGGTGGTCTGTGAATCCAAGGGCGAGATGCGCCGTGAATGCGGGGTCAGCGTCGAACGCCGGGTCACCCTGGCCAGGCAGCTGTCCAACGCCGCCTGCGAAGAGGGCCGCAGTTGGGGGTGGGACCGTACCGGCATCTGGGTGGACAAGGGGTGCCGCGCCGAGTTCTCCGCCGACTGAGCGCCGCGCCGATACAATGGCGCGATGAACGCAGATCCCACCCTCGATTACGCCCGTTACGACCATATCCGCCCGATCCGCTGGACCGGCGACGCGCTTGAGCTGCTGGACCAGCGCCGGCTGCCGTTCGTCGTCGAGCAGGTGCTGTGCACCGACAGCGATGCCGTCGCCGAGGCCATCCATGCGCTGACGGTGCGCGGTGCACCGGCCATCGGCATCGCCGCCGCCTGGGGCGCGGTGCTGGCCGCGCGTGACGTCCAGGCCGACGATGGCGCGGCCGCGCTGCGGGCGCTGGAACCGGCGCTGGCGCGGCTGAATGCCGCGCGCCCGACCGCCGTGAACCTGGCCTGGGCGCTGGCGCGCATGCGCGCGGTGCTCGCCGCCGCCGGCGGCGACTGGCGGCAGGTGCTGGCGCGCGAGGCCCAGGCCATCGCCGACGAGGACCTGGCCGCCAACCGCCGCATGGGCACGCTGGGCGCCGGCCTGATCGCGCCCGGCAGCGGCGTACTGACCCATTGCAACACCGGTTCGCTGGCCACCGCCGGCTTCGGCACCGCGCTGGGGGTGATCCGCGCGGGCCGGGCGCAGGGGCGCATCGCGCAGGTCTACGCCGGCGAGACCCGGCCCTGGCTGCAGGGCGCGCGCCTGACCGTGTGGGAGCTGCAGCAGGACGGCATCGACGCCACCCTGATCGCCGACTCGGCCGCCGCGCACCTGATGAAGACCGGCGCGGTGCAGTGGGTGATCGTCGGCGCCGACCGCATCTGCGCCAATGGCGACACCGCCAACAAGATCGGCACTTACCAGCTGGCCATCGCGGCCCGCCATCACGGTGTGAAGGTCATGGTCGTGGCGCCGTCCTCGACGGTGGACATGGCGACCGCCGACGGCGGCCTGATCGAGATCGAGCAGCGCGACCCGGGCGAGCTGTTCGGGGTCGGCGGCACCCGCACCGTGGCCGAGGGCATCGCTGCCTGGAACCCGGTGTTCGACGTCACGCCGGGGACGCTGATCGACGCCATCGTCACCGAGCGCGGGGTGATCGCCGCGCCGGACCGGGCATCGATGCAGGCCGCGTTCGGTGGCTGAATGGGCGCTGCTCCACGGTCCCGCAGGGGCAGCCCCCCGCGCGCTCCGGAGGCGGCCGTCGACGCCCCCTCCGGATGGCCTAAGTAGCTGATTTGCTCGGTTAAAAATCCCGCTCCCGGAAGCGGGAAAGGGCGCCGTGTGGTAAACTCCCGCACTTGATCGGGCCTGTGCCATGGCCGCACCGAAAGGCGGCTGGCACCGCTCCGGACCGCTACCAGAATACGGAATCCGAATGGCAGAAACCGCCAAGGAAATCATCCAGGTCAACCTGGAAGACGAGATGCGCAAGAGCTACCTCGATTACGCCATGAGCGTGATCGTGGGACGTGCGCTCCCAGACGCCCGTGACGGCCTCAAGCCGGTCCACCGCCGCGTGCTCTACGCGATGCAGGAGCTGGGCGCGCACGCCAACAAGCCGTACTACAAGTCGGCGCGCATCGTCGGCGACGTCATCGGCAAGTACCACCCGCACGGCGACAGCGCGGTCTACGACACGCTGGTGCGCATGGCGCAGCCGTTCTCGCTGCGCTACATGCAGATCGACGGCCAGGGCAACTTCGGTTCGGTCGACGGCGACAGCCCGGCGGCCATGCGCTACACCGAGTCGCGCCTGTCGCGGATCAGCCACGAGATGCTGGCCGACATCGACAAGGAAACCGTCGACTTCCAGCCCAACTACGACGAGAAGGAACTGGAGCCGACGGTCCTGCCGACGCGCTTCCCGAACCTGCTGGTCAACGGCTCGGCCGGCATCGCGGTGGGCATGGCGACGAACATCCCGCCGCACAACCTCACCGAGTCGATCAACGCCTGCATCGCGCTGATCGATGACCCGTCGATCGACGTCGACGGGCTGATGGAATACATCCCCGGTCCGGACTTCCCGACCGCGGGCATCATCAACGGCACCGCCGGCATCATCGCCGGCTACCGCACCGGCCGCGGCCGCGTGCGCATCCGCGCCAAGGCCGAGGTCGAGGTGGCCGACAACGGCCGCGAATCGATCATCGTCACCGAGATCCCCTACCAGGTGAACAAGGCGCGGCTGATCGAGAAGATCGCCGAGCTGGTCAAGGAAAAGAAGCTCGAGGGCATCAGCGAGCTGCGCGACGAGTCCGACAAGGACGGCATGCGCATCTACATCGAGGTCAAGCGCGGCGAGTCGGCCGAGGTCGTGCTCAACAACCTCTACCAGCAGACCCAGATGGAGTCGGTGTTCGGCATCAACATGGTGGCGCTGGTCGACGGCCGCCCCAGGCTGATGAACCTCAAGGAGATGCTGGAGGCGTTCGTCCGCCATCGCCGCGAGGTCGTCACCCGCCGCACCATCTTCGAACTGCGCAAGGCGCGCGCGCGCGCGCACGTGCTCGAAGGCCTGACCGTCGCGCTGGCCAACATCGACGAGATGATCGAGCTGATCAAGACCTCGGCCAACCCGGTCGAGGCCAGGGAGCGGATGCTGGCCAAGGTCTGGCAGCCGGGCCTGGTCGGCGCGCTGCTGGGCGCGGCCGGGGCCGAGGCCTCGCGCCCCGAGGACCTGCCGCGCGGCGTGGGCCTGGTCGACGGCAGCTACCAGCTGTCCGAGGTGCAGGCCACGCAGATCCTGGAGATGCGCCTGCATCGCCTCACCGGCCTGGAGCAGGACAAGCTCACCGAGGAATACCGGCAGCTGCTGGAAACCATCGCCGGGCTGATCCGCATCCTGGAGAACCCGGACGTGCTGCTGCAGGTGATCCGCGAGGAGCTGGAGAGCGTGCGCGCCGAATACGGCGACGAACGCCGCACCGAGATCCGCCACAGCGAGGAGGACCTGGACATCCTCGACCTGATCGCGCCGGAAGAGGTGGTGGTGACGCTGTCGCGCGCCGGTTACGTCAAGCGCCAGCCGGTGTCCGCCTACCGCGCGCAGCGGCGCGGCGGGCGCGGGCGCAGTGCGGCGGCGACCAAGGACGAGGATTCGATCGAGCAGCTGTGGCTGGTCAACACCCATGACACGCTGCTGACCTTCACCAGCTCCGGCAAGGTGTTCTGGCTGCCGGTGTACCAGCTGCCGGAAGCCGGTTCCAATGCCCGCGGCCGGCCGATCATCAACTGGATCGCGCTGGAGAGCGGCGAGCGCGTGCAGGCGGTGCTGCCGGTGCGCGACTACGACGGCGGGAACTTCGTGTTCTTCGCCACCCGCCACGGCACCGTCAAGAAGACCCCGTTGAGCGAGTTCGCCTACCGCCTGGCGCGCGGCAAGATCGCCATCAACCTCGACGAGGGCGACGCCCTGGTCGGCGTCGGCCTGACCGACGGCCAGCGCGACGTGCTGCTGTTCGCCTCCGATGGCAAGACGGTACGCTTCGGCGAGGAGCGGGTGCGCTCGATGGGCCGCACCGCGACCGGCGTGCGCGGCATCCGCCTGGGCGAGGGCGAAGAGGTGGTCAGCCTGATCGTGGCCGAGAGCGCCGGCGGGGTCGAGGACGACAGCGACGACGACCACGGCATCGAGGAGCAGGCGGGCGAGTCCGTCGAGTCCGCCGATGCCGAGGCGGGCGACGAGGCCGGCGCGCACTACATCCTCACCGCGACCGAGAACGGCTACGGCAAGCGCACGCCGCTGGCGGACTATCCGCGCAAGGGCCGTGGCACCCGCGGGGTGATCGGCATCCAGACCAGCGAGCGCAACGGCAAGCTGGTCAGTGCGGTGCTGCTGGGCATGGGGGATGAGGTGCTGCTGATTTCCGATGGCGGCACCCTGGTGCGCACCCGCGGTTCGGAAATCTCGCGGGTGGGCCGCAACACCCAGGGCGTGACCCTGATCCGCCTGTCCAAGGGCGAGAAGCTGCAGGCCGTCGAGCGCCTGGATGCTTCGCTGCAGTCCGCCGACGAGGCGGATGAGGACGGGCAGGGCATCGGCACCGCCGAGGGCCTGGAGGCGGCTCCGGACGCTTGAGGCACCAGCCCCTGCCGACAGGCAACGATAAAGGCGCCGGCGTGAGCCGGCGCCTTTTTTGTGGATCGCGCGCAGGCCGGGCGGGGGTGGTGGCCGGTCTCGCGTACCCGGGTTCCCGCGGCTGGCGGCGCTGTGCTCCAGGCAAAAAAAAGCAGCAGGCAAAGCCTGCTGCTCGATGCAATGGCGCGCCCGGAGAGATTCGAACTCCCGACCGCCTGGTTCGTAGCCAGGTACTCTATCCAACTGAGCTACGGGCGCGTGTTGCCTGATTGTTCTGACGGGGAACACCGCAGATGCGGTGGTTCCAAACTGGCGCGCCCGGAGAGATTCGAACTCCCGACCGCCTGGTTCGTAGCCAGGTACTCTATCCAACTGAGCTACGGGCGCGTCGTCAGGAGCGGAATTATGCGCATAAGCGGCACAAGCGTCAACGCCTTTGTGAAATTATCCTGCGGATCTCATCGAACCAGGCTGTCCGCCACCACGCCGGGTGTCTTCATCCACGCAAAATGGTCCGCGCGCGTGCCGAGCTCGCTGCTGGACAGGACCCGCGTCCGCGCCTGCGCCGCGGGCAGCTTCGACAGCAGGTGGCGCAGCGAGCCGGCCGGGGCCAGCCAGTCGGCCTCGAACAGCACCGCCTCCACCGGCAGCACCGCGCGGCGCATCGCCGCCTCCAGGTCCACGTCCAGCCCGGCGGCGGCGTACCGGCCGCTCAGGCCGACGCCGGCCCAGTCGCGGATCAATCCGCGGGCTTCGCTTCCGCCGAAGCCGAGCCGGCGCCCGGGCAACGCGCCGCAGCGCCGGGCCAGCCAGGGCAGGAAGCGATAGGCCGGCGGCAACAGCCAGCGCCGCGGCGCGGGAAATCCGCGCCACCAGGGGCTGCCGCTGGCGACCAGCCAGAGGCCATCGAACGCGTCGGGATGCAGGCCGGCCAGGCAGCACGCCAGCTGGCCGCCCAGGCTGTGGCCGCCAAGCTGCAGCGGCAGGCCATCGCTGGCTGCACGGACGGCGGCCTCGGCTGCGGGAAGGTCGTGCCGCAGCAGTTCGCGGTAGCCCCAGTCGCAGTCATGGCCGGCGCGCTGGCCGCTGCTGCCGAGGCCGCGCCATTCATGGATGAACACGGCGATCCCGCGCGCGGCCAGTGCATCGGCCAGGGGCAGATAATGGCGGGCGGCGACGCCCAGCGCCGGCAGCCACAGCACGGCGGCGCGTGCGTGCGCCGGATGCCGCGCGAGCAGTTCGAAACGGTGCCCGTCGGCCGCGGTGACGGCGAGGGCGCGCGGCGCGTTCATGCCGGTGCGGCAGCGCCGAAGTGGTCGAGCACCATCACGTCGCTGCGCCCGGGCAGGTAGCCGCCGCGCAGCCCGCGGGCGACGTAGTCGATGGCGGCGGCGCAGGCATCGGGCATCGCCAGGCCGCGGCACAGTTGCGCGGCGATCGCCGAGGCCAGCGTGCAGCCGGTGCCGTGTGCGTCCACCGGCAGGCGGACGTGGCTGAAGGCGTCGCTGGCGATGCCGTCGCTGTAGCGGTCGATGACGCGTTCGCCTTCGGTCAGGTGCCCGCCCTTGAGCAGCACCGCGCGCGGGCCCAGCTGCAGGAGGTCGGCGATGGCGCGCTCGGCGCCGGCGGCATCGGTGATGCGCCGGCCGAGCAGCAGCTCGGCTTCGGGAGTGTTGGGGGTGAGCAGGGTGGCCAGCGGCAGCAGCCGCTCGCGCAGGGCGCGCAGGGCGTCGTCCTGCAGCAGCTTGGCGCCGCTGGTGGCGACCATCACCGGGTCCAGCACCACCTGCGCCGGGCGGCGTCCTTCCAGCACGTCGGCGACCCGCTCGATGACGTCGGCATTGGCGAGCATGCCGAGCTTGACCGCATGGATGTCGAAGTCGTCGAAGCAGGCATCCAGCTGCGCCTGCAGGAACGCCATCGGCGGCACATGGACGGCGCTGACGCCGCGGGTGTTCTGCGCGGTCAGCGCGGCGATGGCCGACAGGCCGTGGACGCGATGGGCGGCGAAGGCCTTGAGGTCGGCCTGGATGCCGGCACCGCCGCCGGAGTCGGAGCCGGCGATGGTGAGGACGGAAACGGGCGTGGAGACGGTCATGGCCCTATTGTGCCCGGTTTCCGGCGCCGGCCGTGGCCGTCAGCGGCGGTAGAGATGGAGGTGGAGCACGTAGCCGATGCCGGTCAGGCCGGTGAGGATGGCCGGTGCCAGCAGGGCGTCGTAGCCGCTGCGCTGGAACAGCCAGGCGCCGATCACGCCGCCCACCAGGAAGCCGGTGATGATCAGGCCACTGAGCATCAGCCGCCGCACCTGCAGCGGCAGCCCGCGCAGCAGGTGACCCAGACCGATGCCCAGGTCGGTGAACATTCCGCTCAGGTGGGTGGTGCGCACCACCGCGCCGCTGAAGGTGGTGACCATGGCGTTCTGCAGCCCGCAGGCCATGGCCGCGGCCAGTGCGCCCCACAGCTGTTGCTGCCTGAACAACGGGATGGCCACGAACAGCAGCAGCGATTCCAGGGTCAGCACCACGCCGTAGCGGCGCCCGAGCACGAGCGCGCCGTCCTGCACGATCAGCCCGCTCAGCACCGCGCCCAGCGAGAACGCGATCAGCACCGCCCACAGGTGGCCGACGCTGCGCCAGTCGCCCTGCGCCAGGGCCATGCCCAGCTGGCTCGTGGCACCGGTGAGGTGGCTGACCGCCTGGTGCTCGAACCCGAGAAAGCCGACCACGTTGACCATGCCGGCGATGCAGGACAGCGCGATCGCGCCGATCCATACCCACCGTGGAAGCTGTATGCCCATGTACTGAACGGTATCACTGAGGGAGGGGACGCCTGCACGCACGTCCGGGCCGGACGCCCGGCAATACGCGCGGGCGCGCGGCGGGTTTCAGAAGCCGCCGTTGCGGGCGATGTCCGAGAACGTGCCGCTCTGCGGGTCGTAGACCGCGCCCCAGAAGCCATCGCCGCCGTCGCAGACGCGGATCGCCTCGCGGGCCGGGTTGATCCGCTCATGGTCGGGCAGGGTGAAGGCGTTGATGTAGATCAGCTGCCGGCCCTGGGCGATGAAGCCCACGTACTGGCGGCCGGAACGCGCCGGCTCGGCGATGGCCGGCTGCAGCTGCGCCAGCCGGCTTTCCAGCGCATCGATCTGCGCGCGGCCGGGCGCCCAGTAGCCGCTGACGCCGTCGGCCTGCCGGGCCGGGCTGTCGCGCGAGCAGGTGTCGAGCACCTGCGCGGCGACCAGCGGGCGCGTGACCACCCACGACTGCCCGGCCTTGAGCGCCGTCGGCACGCTGCCGGGGCGGGTGTTGGCGGGCGTGCACGCGGCCAGCGCGACCAGGCACAGGGCGAGCAGCGGAGCGGAACGGCGGGCGGTCATGGGAACTCCAGGCGCGGAACGAGGGGCGACCCTGCGATGGTAACCAGCCATCGCAGGCCGCGGTAGCGCGGTCCCGGGCCGCGACCCGGGGCCCGGGAAGGGACGCAGGCGGGTCCGGCCGTCAGAGTACTTCCGAGGCGTAGTCGGCCAGGCGCGAGCGTTCACCGCGGCGCAGGGTGATGTGCGCGCTGTGCGGCCAGTTCTTGAACCGGTCCACGGCATAGGTCAGGCCCGAGGTGGTCTCGGTCAGGTAGGGCGTGTCGATCTGCTCGACGTTGCCCAGGCAGACGATCTTGGTGCCGGGGCCGGCACGGGTGATCAGGGTCTTCATCTGCTTCGGGGTGAGGTTCTGGGCCTCGTCCAGGATCAGGTAGCGCGACAGGAAGGTGCGTCCACGCATGAAGTTCAGCGAACGGATCTTGATGCGCGAGGCGAGCAGGTCGTTGGTCGCCGCGCGTCCCCAGGCGCCGCCCTCCTGGTTGTGGGTCAGCACTTCCAGGTTGTCGGTCAGTGCGCCCATCCACGGCGTCATCTTCTCTTCCTCGGTGCCGGGCAGGAAGCCGATGTCCTCGCCGACGCTGACCGTGGCGCGGGTCATGATGATCTCGCGGTAGCGCTGGGTATCCATGGTCTGGGCCAGGCCGGCGGCCAGCGCCAGCAGGGTCTTGCCGGTGCCGGCGGTGCCGAGCAGGGTGACGAAGTCGATTTCCGGGTCCATCAGCGCGTTGAGCGCGAAGTTCTGCTCGCGGTTGCGCGCGGTGATGCCCCATACCGAGTGGCCGCCATGGCGGAAGTCGTCCACCAGGGCGAGGGTGACGCGCCCGTCGTCTTCCACGCCGGCGACCCGGAGTTCGACATCGTCCTCGCCGGGCAGGTAGGCGTACTGGTTGGGAAACCACTGCTCGTCGTCGCCAGCCTGGACCTCGTAGCAGGTGCGGCCCTTGTCGCTCCAGCTGCGCAGGTCGCCGGAATGCTTCTTCCAGAAGTCCTCCGGCAGCGCGGTGGCGCCGGTGTAGAGCAGGCTGAAGTCGTCCAGCGCGCGGTCGTTCTCGTAGTCCTCCGAATCGATCCCGGCGATGGCCGCCTTGATGCGCAGGTTGATGTCCTTGGAGACGAACACCACCGGCACGTCGGGAGACTGCTCCTTGAGCGCCAGGATCGCACCGAGGATGGCGTTGTCCGGGATCACCGCGCCGAAGCTCTTGCCGGCCTCGAAATGGCTGGTCTGGAAGTGGAGCTGCCCGACGCTCTGCGCACCGCGCAGCTGCAGCCCCTGCGGACGCTGCAGCGGCACGCCCTTGGCGATGCCGCCGATGCCGGAGGCCTCGATCAGCTCGTTGAGGAAGCGGCTCACCTGGCGGGCGTTGCGGCTGGCCTCGGAGGTGCCCTTCTTGCCGTTGTCCAGTTCCTCGATCACCTGCATCGGCAGGTAGACATCGTGTTCCTCGAACTTGAACAGCGCGGTCGGATCGTGCATCAGCACGTTGGTATCCAGCACGTAGATGCGCTTGCCTCGGGTCATCGTCGATTCCTGGTGGCGGGACAGGGTCACGCCATCGCGCCTGCGGGGCAGGGCGATGGCGCGGGTTGGAACGGGAGGCGGGTCACGTGGCGCGGGCGGCCTTCAGGGCGTCCAGCACGGCGTCGGCATGGCCGGCGACCTTGACCTTGCGCCATTCCTGCACGAGCGTGCCGTCGGGCGAGATCAGGAAGGTGCTGCGCTCGATGCCGCGCACCTGCCGGCCATACATGTTCTTCATCTTGACCACGTCGAAGGCGCTGCACAGCGCTTCGTCGGCGTCGCTGACCAGCGGGAACGCGAATCCCTGCTTGGCGCAGAAGTTGTCGTGCGAGCGGACCGAGTCGCGGGACACCCCGAACACCCGCGCGCCGGCACGCTTGAAGGCCGGCAGCAGGGCGTTGAAGTCCAGTCCTTCGGTGGTGCAGCCCGGGGTGCTGTCCTTCGGGTAGAAGTACAGCACCAGCCAGTGGCCGGCCTGGTCGGCCAGGGTGGTGGTGGTGCCGCCCGACAGGGCCAGCGGCAGTTCGAGGGTGGTGCGGTCCAGGGGGTCGCCGATGTTCATCCGATCCTTTCCAGAGCCTGGGGTGCTTGGGTTGCAAGCACATGAAATGCCGTGCACCCGTGACGGGCGCGCGAAATTCAGAACTTCATCGGATCCATGATCGCGTCCAGGTTGAGGTGGTCGCAGAATTCAAGGAAATCATCGCGCAGCGCGGCGATGTGCATGTCGGCGGGGACGCCGATGGTGATCTGTGCCGAGAACATCTCCGCGCCGGTCTGCATGGCCTGGTAGCGGGTGCTCTGCAGATTCTCGATGGTGATGCCCTGGCGGTCGAAGAAGTCGGCTAGCTGGAATAGGATGCCGGGCTTGTCGGCGGCGATGACCTCGACGATGTACGGCAGCAGGTTGGACTGCACCTGCTTGGCGGCGGTGCGGTACCAGACCAGCTTCAGGTTCTCCTCGCGCTCGAGCCGGGCCAGCATCGCCTCCAGCTTCGCCACCGCGTCCCACGAGCCGGTGGCCAGGGTGGTGACCGAGACGTCGCGGCCCACGGTGGAGAGGCGGGCGTCGACCAGGTTGCAGCCGCTGTCGGCGATGCGGCGGGTGACCGACAGCAGAGGTGATCCCGGATGCGTCGTGTAGGCGTTGATCAGGAGGTGGTTTTCGGTCGGCTGCGGCCGCGGAGAGCTGTTGGTCAAGATGGTTCCGGAATGCGCTGTGAGTCTGAACGGTATAGGCGCTGGCGCGTAAACTGGAGCCCAGCATACTTGCCCGTGCTTTCTACCGGCAAGTAACATGCGCCCGGTCACGAGCCTGCCGGCGGCAGGCGTCCCCGCCCCCGAGAACAATGGCGTTTCCCTTGTCCCTTCCCGGCCCCACCACCGCCCAGGCGACGGCCCCGGATGCCGGCGCGCGGCGGCCGTCATGGCCCGGCCCGGACGCGCGCAGGGCGGGCCCGGCGGTGCGGCCCGCGTACTTGCGGCGCTCCGCGGTTTTGTCCACTCTCGCGGTCGTCCCGGCCGGGGACCGGGCGCTGGCTGCGCCGGTTCGGCCGCTTCTTCCACCTTTCCGTCCGACGGCGATCGCCACGGTGGCGTCGGAACACTCATCCAGCCGCTGATCCTGCAGCGGCCTGAACCCGGAGATCCACCATGCGTCATTCCCGTTCCGCTGTACGCGCGCTTTCGCTGGCGCTGCTGGCCATCGCCGTCACCGCCACCGCCACCGGCTGCTTCAAGCGCGGCGCGCGCGGCGACTACGCGCTGGCGCCCGAAATGCGCCCGCTCGAGGTGCCGCCGGATCTGAACCTGCCCAATACCGCCGGGGCGTCCCAGGTGCCCGCGTTGGCCTCGGCCGCGCGTCCGGCCCAGGCCGGGGCGGGGCAGTCGGCACAGGGCGGCTTTACCGTGCAGGGCAGCCGCGACGACGTTTTCGGCCAGGTCGGCGAGGCGCTGGCCGGCATCGACGGGGTGACCATCGCCAGCCGCGCGCAGCTGCTGGGCTCCTACGACGTGGCCTACGAGGGCAGCGACTTCCTGGTGCGGGTGGTCGCGGTGGAAGCCGGCGCCTATGTGTCCGCGGTCGATCCGCGCGGCATGCCGGCCACCGACGCCGCGCCGGTCAAGCTGCTCGCGGCGCTGAAGGCCGCACTGGCGGACTGACGGCCGGGCCGGCGCCGGCTCCGGCCGGCGCGCGGACGGAAGGGAAAAAGGGCGCCGATGGCGCCCTTTTCCGTGTACTGCGCAGCTGCGCGCGGCTCAGCGTTCCAGCAGCTTGAGCTTGTCCGGCTTGCCGTCCCATTCGGCGGCGTCGGCGGGCGGGTCCTTGCGGACGGTCAGGACCGGCCAGGCCTTGGCCAGTTCGGCATTCAGGGCGACGAAGCCTTCCTGCCCGGCGGGGACGTCGTCCTCCGGGTAGATGGCGCTGACCGGGCATTCCGGTTCACACAGCGTGCAGTCGATGCACTCGTCCGGATCGATCACCAGGAAGTTCGGGCCTTCATGGAAACAGTCCACGGGGCAGACTTCGACGCAATCGGTGTGCTTGCACTTGATGCAGTTTTCGGTAACGACAAATGGCATGGCGGGGCCCGGCTTTGAACCCCGTAATTCTAGTGCAGTAAGCGCGGAGGATGGGCGCGGCTCCTGCGTGGCGGCAGCCGCGGCGGCGTCGCGGCGGACGGGGCCATGGAGCGGCGGCGCATGCCGGGGTGCGGGGCAGGGGCCCGGGCACAACGCAAGAAGCCCCGCAGGGCGGGGCTTCTGGACGTCTCAGGCGCGGTGTGGCGCTCCCTAGGGGACTCGAACCCCTGTTTTAGCCTTGAGAGGGCCACGTCCTAACCACTAGACGAAGGGAGCGTTTGGTCGCGTGAGGCGAGCGCGCTAGTATATGCACCTGTTCGCCGTCAGGCAACCTGCCGCTCCCAATCGGAATCGCCACCATCATTTCCAACGCTACTTCGCCGTTCCCCCTGCGCGTGATTCCACGCGACCAGCACACTCTTTCGCGCAAGGACATCAGTGCCAACGCGTTGCGGGTGCTGTACCGCCTGCGCGAGGCCGGGTTCGGGGCCTATCTCGTCGGTGGCGCGGTCCGCGACCTGCTGGTGGGCGGACGCCCCAAGGATTTCGACGTGGCCACCGACGCCACCCCGGAGCAGGTCCGCCAGTTGTTCCGCAACTGCAGGCTCATCGGCCGCCGCTTCCGCCTGGCGCACGTGGTGTTCGGCCGCGAGATCATCGAGGTCGCCACCTTCCGCGCCAACAGCGACGACGGCAGCGGCGACCGCGAAATGGAAAACGGCATGCTCGTGCGCGACAACGTGTACGGCACCATCGAGGACGATGCCGTCCGCCGCGACTTCACCTGCAACGCCTTGTATTACGCCATCGAGGATTTCTCGGTCCGCGACTACGTCGGCGGCTTCGACGACGTGCTGGCGCGGCGCATGAAGCTGATCGGCGACCCCGAGCAGCGCTACCGGGAAGACCCGGTGCGCATGCTGCGCGCGGTGCGCTTGGCGGCCAAGCTCGATTTCGACATCGAGCCGGCGACCGCGGCGCCGATTCCGCGGCTGGCGGGCCTGCTGGACGAGGCGGCGCCGGCGCGGCTGTTCGAGGAGGTCCTCAAGCTGTTCCTTTCCGGGCACGGCGTGGCCAGTTTCGAAGGGCTGGAGCGCCATGGCCTGCTGCCGGCGCTGTTCCCGGAGAGCGCGGCCGCGCTGAAGAGCAACCGCAGCGGTGCACTGCGCCGGTTCGTGATCGAGGGCGTGCGCAGTACCGATGCGCGGGTCGCCAACGACGAACCGGTGTCGCCGGCATTCCTGTTCGCGGTGCTGTTGTGGCCGGCCTTCTGCCGCACGCTGATCGCGCTTCAGCGCCAGGGCGTGGCGCCGGAGGAGGCGCAGCGCCGGGCGGCCGACCGGGTCACCCTGCACCAGTTGAACACGGTCGCGCTGCCGCGCCGCTTCTCGCTGCCGATGCAGGAGATCTGGCTGCTGCAGGCGCGTTTCGCCTCGCGCCAGCGCAAGCGGGTGTTCCGTACCCTGGCGCACCCGCGTTTCCGCGCCGCCTTCGACTTCCTGGTGCTGCGGCAGACCGCTTCCAGCGACCATGCGGCCGACGTGGCGTTCTGGCAGGAGATGCAGGGCGAGATGGGAGCCGGCCAGGAGGACGACGTGCTCCTGGAAGGTGGCGGCGAGGAGGCCGCACCCCGCCGTCGCCGCCGTCGGCGACGCAGCAGTACCGCCGCGGGGGAGTGACCGGCATGGTGGTGGCCGGCGTCGGCGTCGGTGCGAACCTCGGCGACGCCCCGGCGACCGTGCGTGCCGCGCTGCGCGCGCTGGCGGAGCTGCCCGGCTGCCGCCTGCGCGCCGCGTCGCGGCTGTACCGCACTCCGGCGTGGGGCGACCCGGACCAGCCGGACTTCATCAATGCCGCCGCCGCATTGGAGACCGCCTCGAGCGCGCCGGCGCTGCTGGAGCAGCTGCTGGCGGTGGAGCAGGCCTTCGGCCGCGTTCGCCTGCCTGGCGAGCGCTGGCGGCCGCGGACGCTGGACCTGGACCTGCTGCTGTACGGGGACCAGGTGGTCGACCTGCCGCAGCTGAAAGTGCCGCATCCGTTCCTGCACCAGCGCGCGTTCGCGCTGATGCCGCTGTCCGAAGTGCTGCCCGGCGCGGTCATTCCGGGGCGTGGAACCCTGGCCGACGCATTGGCGGCGGTGGAAACCTGCGGTATCGCGCCAATAGGGGGATAATGGGCGGCTCATCTCCGACCGTTATCGCCCATGAGCACGCACGCAGACAGCAAGCCCTGGACCGTCCCGACCCTGGCCGAGGCCAAGCGCGACGGCCGCAAGCTGGTGATGTTGACCGCCTATGACGCGGGGTTCGCCCGCACGTTCGACGCCAACGGCGTCGACCTGATCCTGATCGGCGATTCGCTGGGCATGGTGGTCCAGGGCCACGATTCGACCCTGCCGGTCACCGTGGCCGACATCGTCTACCACACCACCACGGTGGCCCGGGTGCTGCAGCGCGCGCTGCTGGTGGCGGACCTGCCGTTCGGTGCCGACGCCACGCCCGAGCGTGCGCTGGAGGCCTCGCTGCAGCTGCTGCGGGCGGGCGCGGAGATGGTCAAGATCGAAGGCGCGGGGTTCAAGCTGGACGTGATCCGCTACCTGGTCGAGCGCGAGATCCCGGTGTGTTCGCACCTGGGGCTGACGCCGCAGTCGGTGCTGCGCTTCGGTGGCTACAAGGTGCAGGGGCGGGGCGAGGCCGGGGACCGGCTGCGTGCCGAGGCCCGTGCGGTGGTCGAGGCCGGTGCCTCGCTGCTGGTGCTGGAGTGCCTGCCGTCGCCGCTGGCCGCGCAGATCACCGCCGAGCTGCCGATCCCGACCATCGGCATCGGCGCCGGCGCCGGCTGCGACGGCCAGGTGCTGGTGATGCACGATTTCCTGGGCCTGGACAGCGGCCACCGCCGTCCCAAGTTCGTCAAGGACTTCCTGGCCGAGGGCGGCTCGGTGGCCGGTGCTGTCCGCGCCTATGCCGACGCGGTGCGTGCCGGCACCTTCCCCGACGCGGAGCATGCGTACGCCTCATGATCCAGACCGTCACCGATCTTTCCGGCCTGCGCGCCATCGTCAATGGCTGGAAGCGCGACGGGCTGCGGGTGGGCTTCGTGCCGACCATGGGCAACCTGCATGCCGGTCACTACTCGCTGGTGGAGCTTGCCTGCCGGCAGGCCGACCGGGTGGTGTCCAGCGTGTTCGTGAACCCGACCCAGTTCGGTCCCAACGAGGACTTCACCCGGTACCCGCGGACTCCCGAGGCCGACACCAGCGGGCTGGAGCGGGCCGGCTGCGACGTGCTGTGGCTGCCCACGGTCGAATCGATGTATCCGTTCGGCGTCGAACTGGCGGCCAAGGTGCATGTGCCGGGCGTGAGCGCGCTGCTGGAGGGCGCGCACCGGCCGGGCCACTTCGACGGGGTGTGCACGGTGGTCTCGCGGCTGTTCAACCAGGTGCAGCCGGACATGGCCGCGTTCGGACGCAAGGACTACCAGCAACTGGCGGTGATCCAGCAGATGGTGGCCGACCTGGCGTTTCCGATCGAGATCGTCGGCGGCGCCATCGTGCGCGAGGACGATGGCCTGGCGATGAGTTCGCGCAACCAGTACCTGACCGCCGAGACCCGGCCGCAGGCGGCGACCATCCACCGGGTGCTGCAGGCGATGCGCGATGCCAGCCTGGCCGGCGCGCCGCGCGACCAGGTCGAGGCCACGGGCGTGGCGCAGCTGCAGGCGGCCGGGTTCCAGGTCGACTATGCGGTGGTGCGGCGGCCGGACCTCAGCGAGCCGCGCGCGGAGGATGGAGGCCCCCGCGTGGCCCTGGTGGCGGCGACGCTGGGTACGACCCGGCTGATCGACAACGTCGAGTTCTGAACAGGCACGGTCCGGGACTTCCGCTGTCCCAGATGCGGTGCTGCAAGGTCCTGGAATGGCGCCCTCGTGGCGCCATTTTCGTGTCTGGCGAGCGGGGCGCGGGCGCCCATGTTGCAGTGCGGGCAAGGCGCTTCGCCGATGCTAGACTGGCCGCCTTTCCCGCTGTGTTCCCGGCAACGCCATGCACCTTTCCCTGCTCAAGACCAAGATCCACCGCGCCACCGTCACCCATTCGGAACTGAACTACGAGGGTTCCATCGCCATCGACGGCGACCTGCTCGATGCGACCGGCATCCGCGAGTTCGAGCAGGTGCACATCTGGGACGTGACCAACGGCGCGCGCTTCTCGACCTACGCCATCCGCGCCGAGGCCGGCAGTGGCGTGATCTCGCTCAACGGCGGCGCCGCCCGCCACGTGCAGGTCGGTGACCTCATCATCGTGGCCGCCTTCGCCAGCATGAGCGAGGCCGAGGCCGACGCCTTCAAGCCCACGCTGGTCTATGTCGACGGCGACAACCGCATCACCCACACCAACCACTCCATTCCCACACAGGCCGCATGACCAAGAACAACGGATTGACCGCATTGCACGTCCACGCCCAGCGTCTGCAGGGCACCGACATTCCCTCGCTGTTGGCCGCCGAGCCGGACCGGGTTGCGACCCTGGGGCTCAGGGTCGGTCCGTTGTATGTCAATTTCGCGCGGCAGAAATACGACCGCGCCGCGCTGCAGGCGCTGCTGGCGCTGGCGGCCGAGCGCGATGTCGCCGGCGGCTTCGCGCGGCTGTTCGGGGGCGAGCGCATCAACGTCACCGAGGACCGTGCGGTGCTGCACAGCGCGCTGCGCGGGGAGGCCAGCGATGCACCGGCGGCGAAGGCCGCGCGCGCCGAGGCGGTCGCCGTGCTCGAGCGCATGGACGCCCTGGTGCGGTCGCTGGAGGCCGGCTCCGTCACCGACATCGTCAGTGTCGGCATCGGCGGTTCCGACCTCGGCCCGCGGCTGGTGGCCGATGCGCTGCGTCCGGCCAGCGGGGCGCGCTTCCGGGTGCACTTCGTGTCCAACGTCGACGGCGCGGCGATGCAGCGCACGCTGGCCTCGCTGGATCCGGCGACCACCGCCGGCATCCTCATCTCCAAGACCTTCGGCACCCAGGAAACGCTGCTCAACGGCGCGATCCTGCGCGACTGGCTGGGCGGCAGTGAGCGGTTGTACGCGGTCAGCGCCAACCCGGAGCGCGCCGCGAAGGCCTTCGACATCGCCGCCGAGCGGGTGCTGCCGATGTGGGACTGGGTCGGCGGGCGCTATTCGCTGTGGTCGGCGGTCGGGTTCCCGATCGCCCTGGCGATCGGCAGCGAGCGCTTCGCCCAGCTGCTCGCCGGCGCGGCGGACATGGACGCGCATGCGGCGAGCGCGCCGCTGGAGCGCAACCTGCCGGTGCTGCACGCGCTGACCGACATCTGGAACCGCAACGTGCTCGGCTTCACCACCCACGCGGTGATGACCTACGACCAGCGCCTGGCGCTGCTGCCGGCCTACCTGCAGCAACTGGTGATGGAAAGCCTGGGCAAGCGTGTCCAGGTGGATGGCAGCCCGGTCCAGGCCGACACCGTGCCGGTGTGGTGGGGCGGGGCGGGTACCGACGTCCAGCACAGTTTTTTCCAGGCGCTGCACCAGGGCACCAGCATCGTGCCGGCCGACTTCATCGGCTGCGTGCGCAGCGACCATCCCCATGTGCTCAACCACCAGGCGCTGCTGGCCAACCTGCTGGCGCAGACCGAGGCGCTGGCCAACGGCCAGGACAGCCAGGACCCGCACCGGCGCTACCCGGGCGGGCGGCCGAGCACCCTGATCCTGCTCGACGCCCTGACCCCGCAGGCGCTGGGCGCGCTGATCGCGATGTACGAGCATGCGGTCTACGTGCAGTCGCTGGTGTGGGGGATCAATGCCTTCGACCAGTTCGGCGTGGAGCTGGGCAAGCAGCTGGCCAACCAGCTGCTGCCGGCGTTGCAGGGGCAGACGGTGGACGTCGCCGATCCGGTGACGCGCGAGCTGCTGGCGCGACTGCGCGGCTGAGCCGCGCCGTCCGGCGCAGCGCGTCGACGCGAAAAGAACGGCCCCACGGAACGCCGCGCAGTGATGCGCGGCGTTTTTCCGTCCCGCCCCGCACGGCCGGGTAGAACGGGGCCTTGCAGGACGCGGCGTTCTCCGCCGGGTGGAGCGCGGCCTCAGCCGCCGGCGCGCCGCACCTGGCTGGGTGCCTGTCCCGTCCAGCGCTTGAACGCGCGCCGGAACTCGCGCGCGTCGTTGAAGCCCAGGTGCCCGCCGATCGCCAGGATCGTCAGCGACGGGTCGCGCAGCAGCTCCATGGCGTGCTGGGTGCGGACATGGTCGTGGACCGCGCTGAACGAGGTGCCTTCCTCGGCCAGCTGCCGGCGCAGGGTGCGTTCGCTCAAGTGCAGGATGGCGGCCATCTCCGCCATCTGCGGGTTCTCGCGCAGGCGCGGCCGCAGCTGGCTCTCCAGCGCCGCGGTGGTTTCCCCCCGTGGCCGCTGGGCGTCCAGCTGCATGCGGCACAGGGTCATGACCTGGTTGGAGGTCAGCGGGTTGTAGCTGGCGAACGGCAGCGCCAGCCAGCGCCGTTCGATCACCATCGCATGCCGGGGCTGGTCGAAGCGCACCTGGCAACCGAACAGGTCGCGGTAACGCTGGGCATAGCCGGGCGCCGGGTACCCCAGGTCCAGGCGCAGCGGGCGGAAATCGGTGCCGATCAGCTCGCGCACCAGTTTCATCACGCTGGAGAACAGCTCCTCGCACAGGAACGGCAGCAGGTCGCTGGCCTCCTCCGGGGCGCTGGCGATGGCTGCCACGCAACCGTCTTCCTGGTCGGCCAGGGCAAGGTCCATCAGCGCACCGCTGTTGCGCTGGTAGGCGATGCCGATGCGCACCGCCTCGCCGAAGTCCGGTGCGGTCTTCATGGCCAGCCCGAGCAGGCCGAAGTTGCCCAGGTTCTGCCGTTCGCCCAGGGCCAGCCCGAGGCCCTCGATGGGCAGCGCATGCAGTGCGCGGCGGACCACGGTGCTGGCCTGCCGGTAGGAAATGCGGGTCTGCGGATTGCTGATGTCCTCGGGCGCCAGCGGGGTTCCCGCCAGCCAGGTACTGCCGTCCACGCCGTGCTCGGCGGCCAGCTGCATCAGCCCGCACAGGACGTTGGTGGGTCGGTCGGCGACGGACAGGCGATCGCCGACGGCGGTGGTAGGACGCATCCCAAATCCTCCCTCTTGTCCGTTCTGCCCCCCGTAGTATGCCGTTTCTGCCCTTCGCACAAGGGTCCCGGGCGGACCAGACTGGGGTCCTACCATGCGAGCACACGGGGGAAGGGGATCATGCGCAGCAGCATTGTCGGAGGTACGTTCGGCGTCCTGGCGCTCCTGGCGGCCGGTTGCCAGAAGCAGGCGGCCGATGCCCAGGCGCCGGCGGGGGGCGGCGATGGATTCGCCCGGACCCTGCAGACGCAGTTGCTCGATGCCAAGCCCGGCGACGTCATCGAAGTGCCCGAAGGGGTCTTCCATTTCGACCGCAGCCTGAGCCTGCGGGTGGACGGCGTCACCCTGCGTGGCCAGGGCATGGACAAGTCGGTACTCAGCTTCAAGGGCCAGAAGGTCGGTGCCGAGGGATTGCTGGTGAATGCCGACGGCTTCACCCTGGAGAACCTGGCGATCGAGGACAGCAAGGGCGACGGCTTCAAGATCAGCCAGTGCGAGAACGTCACCGTCCGCGGCGTGCGCGTGGAATGGACCGGGGGGCCCAAGACCAGCAACGGCGGCTATGGCCTGTACCCGGTGCTGTGCCGGAACGTGCTGATCGAGGACTCGGTGGCGATCGGCGCGTCCGACGCGGGCATCTACGTGGGGCAGTCGCGCGAGGTGGTGGTGCGCAACAACCGCGCCGAGCGCAACGTGGCCGGCATCGAGATCGAGAACACGGTCAACGCCGACGTGTACGACAACGTGGCCACTGGCAACACCGGCGGCATCCTGGTGTTCAACATGCCCGCGCTGACCCAGCAGGGCGACGCGATCCGGGTGTTCAAGAACCGGGTGACGGCGAACAACCACGACAATTTTGGCGCCAAGGGAACGCCGGTGGCCAGCGTGCCGGCCGGCAGCGGCGTGGTGATCAACTCCAACGACAACATCGAGATCTTCGACAACGACATCGCCGACCACCGCACCGCCAACATCATCGTCTCCAGCGTGTATTCCACCGGCTACAAGGACGACAAGGCATCCGGCGAGTTCGACCCGTATCCGGAGCGCATCCACGTGCACGGCAACCGCCTGTCCGGCGGTGGCGACGCGCCCGACCGGATGGACTTCAAGGCGCTCAAGGTGGCCATGTATGGCCTGCGCGGCCATTTCCCGGACGTGCTGTTCGACGGCTACGTCAACCCGCAGCGCGCGGAAGGCCCGCAGATCTGCCTGCGCGACGTGTCCGGCGTACTCAATGCCGACGGCCCCGGGGGCTACAAGAACCCCAGCAAGGACACCGCGCCCTACGACTGCACGCTGCCGTCGCTGCCGGCCGTCGACCTGAAGCGCGGTTGAGGGTGGGCCGCATGACCCTGTTCCGGCATGCGCCGTGGCTGGCCGTCGTGCTGCTGCTGGCCGCCTGTGGCGGCCGGCAGGCACCGCAGCCGGTGCGGTTCTTCGCCGAAGGCATGCCGGAGCGGCTCTCCGACTGGAACGTGGTCTACCTCGCCGAAGGGCGGCTGCGGCTCAATGCGCGGGTCGAGCCCTACGACCTGGACACGGCCTTGTTCACCGACTACTCGCACAAGCTGCGCACGGTGTGGATGCCGGAGGACGAGGCCGCCCGCTACCAGCCCGATGGCACGCTGGACTTCCCGGTCGGCACCATCCTCAGCAAGACCTTCTATTACCCGCGGGGGCCGGGCGGCACGGTGCAGCGCAGCGACGACGACGGCCCGGACGCCGATGGCGGCCTGACGCTGGCGCGGACCCGGCTGGTGGAGACCCGCCTGCTGGTGCACCGGGCGGCGGGCTGGGTCGCGTTGCCGTACGTATGGAATGCCGAGCAGACCGAGGCGCGGCTGGCGCGTACCGGCGACCTGGTGGCGATGACCCTGTCCCGTGCCGATGGCGGCCAGCAGGCGCTGGAGTACATGGTCCCGGACGAGAACCAGTGCGCCGGCTGCCACAGCACCGACCTGACCTCGCGCAAGGTGTTCCCGATCGGCCCCAAGGCGCGGCACCTGAACCATGTGTTCGCCCATGCCGACGGTGCCGCCAACCAGCTGCGGCACTGGCAGGAGATCGGCTACCTGACCGGCGTGCCGCAGGGCGAACTGCCCAGGAACGCCGACTGGAAGGACCCGGCCGAGCCGCTGGACGCGCGCGCCCGCGCGTACCTGGACATCAACTGCGGCCATTGCCACAGCGAGAAGGGCGCAGCCCGCACGTCGGGCATGTGGCTGGACGCGGGCACCCGCGACCCGCTGCGGCTGGGGCGCTGCAAGCTGCCCATCGCCGCCGGCCAGGGCACCGGCAACCGGCCGCACGACATCGTGCCCGGGGCACCGGACGAATCGATCCTGACCTACCGCATGGAAAGCGACGACCCGGGCGTGATGATGCCCGAGCTCGGCCGCAGCCTGGTCCACGAAGAGGGCGTGGCGCTGATCCGCGAGTGGATCGCGGCCATGGACGCGGAGGAGTGCGGCACGTAGCGCAGAGCCGGCGCCGCACCGCCCGCGGACAGCGCCACGCCATATCACTGCAGAAGGGGAATGCCATGGGAAAGGGGAACTCGATGACGTACAACTCTCTGGCGCGCGGGGTCCGTTTCGCCCTGGCGACATCGCTGCTGGCCGTGCCCGCGCTGTCGGCCCGGGCCCAGGCGCCCTCGCCGGCGGCCCATGAGGCGGTGGAGCTGGACCGTATCGTGGTCACCGCGCAGAGCCGGGAGCAGGAGCTCAAGGACGTGCCGATCGCACTGCAGGTGGTCGGCGAGGAGGTCATCGAGCAGACCATGGCCGAGACCCTGGGGGACCTGGATGTCTTCGTTCCCGGGCTCTCCATCGACGACAACCAGCCGACCCAGGCCGGCTTCAAGCTGCGCGGGCTCAGTACCGGCGATTTCGGCATCGGGACCGATCCGACCGTGGGCGTGTACGTGGACGGCGTCTATGCCGGCCGCGGCGGCGGCACCCTCCTGCCGTTCCTGGATGTCGAACGCATCGAGGTGCTGAAGGGCCCGCAGGGGACCCTGTTCGGGCGCAACACCGCCGCCGGGGCGGTCTCGATCGTGACCAAGCGGCCGACAAGCGCGTGGGAAGGCCGTGCGCGCGTGCGCGTCGGCAATCACGGCAAACGCTACGTGGACGGCATGCTCAACCTGCCGGTGGGCGACACGGTGGCCCTGCGCATCAATGCGCTGGACAGCCGCAGCGACGGCTGGATGCGCGATGCGGACACCGGCAAGGCGCTGGACGACGGCAGGAACTGGGCCACGCGCGCGGCCCTGGACTGGGACATCGGCGACAACACCCAACTGCTGCTGAGCTGGGACCACGAGGACCTGGACCAGCGCTCGCGCCCGGCCATCGGCCTGGTCCCGCTGCCGCCGGCGCCGGGCGTGCCGGCGGTGCCGGCCGATCCCGCGCAGTACCGCAACCCGATCGGCCGCGCCGCGGTCACCGATGTCGTCGACAACAACGAGACCCGCACTTTCGACGGCGCCACCCTGATCCTCGACCATGCGTTCGACTGGGGGCACCTGAGCGCGATGACCGCCTGGCGCGATTTCGACACCTACAACCGTGCCGAGGAGGACGGCAGCAACCGCCGCGACCTCTACCTGGACACGATCAACGTCGAGGACAACACCACCTGGTACCAGGAGTTCAAGTTCAGCGGCAACAGCGAGCGGCTGGACTGGGTCGCCGGCACCAGCTGGTTCAAGGAGAAGGCGCGCCAGTCCAGCGTGGTCGACCTGACCAGCGACAGCATCAACACCGCCGCGGCGGGGCTGTACGGCCTGCCGCTGTTCAGCCTGCTGCAGGGGGCGGCGGACCTGTACGGCCTGCCGGTGCAGCTGTTCGGCAACCCGTGGCGCGAGTCGTACGAGAACACCGTCGATGCCACCGCCTACGCGGCGTTCGGCGATGTGATCTGGCACGCCACCGACAAGCTCAACCTGACCTTCGGCCTGCGCTACACGCGCGACCGGAAGAAGTTCACCTGGCGCAACGACGCGCATCGCGCCGACGCGCTCAATGACGCGCTGCAGGCCCTGGAGCAGTACGGCGTGCTGCCGCAGCCGGTGCCGTGCGACGCGATGGGGCTGTGCCACCTGGATGCCGACGGCGACGGCCTGATCCCGATCGATGCGGCGTTCCTGGCCGGCTTCGACCTGGCTTTCAGCGACCCGATCTCGATGGCCAACAAGGGGGTCACCAGCCGCGCGAAGAACCGCTGGAGCGACTGGAGCCCCCGCTTCGTCATCGATTACCACCCCTCCGAGGACACCATGCTGTTCGCCTCGGTGGCCAAGGGCTACAAGGCCGGCGGCTACAACGTGTTCTCGCCGGGGGCCAGCTTCGAGAACGAGAGCGTGTGGAACGTCGAGGCCGGCATCAAGCGCGACCTGCGCGACCTGCGCATCCAGTACGAGGCCTCCGCGTTCTACTACGTGTACGACAACCGCCAGGCGATCCGCCTGGACACCACCTCGGAGGTGCCGCGCTACGTGGTCAGTTCCAGCGACCTGAGCGCCATGGGAGTGGACTTCAGCGCCCGCTGGCAGGCCAGCGACCGCCTGAGCGTGGATGTGGCGACCGAATGGATCGACTCGACCTACAAGAAGTTCGTCACTCCGGAGGGCGTGGACCTGCGGGGCGCGCCGACCGGCGAGGCGAGCTGGTCGTTCGCCGCCGGAGCGGCCTACACGCTGCCGCTGGGCGGCTACGGCGACCTGACGCTCTCCGCACGCCACGCCTATGGCGGCGCCAGCCGCTGCAACGCGGGCTCCTCCAGCCAGGGCAACTGCGGACGCTACCTGGCCTTCACCATCGGCGAGGAGCGCAACCGCACCGACCTGTCCCTGCGCTGGCGCTCGCCGTCCCTGCAGTGGAGCATGGCGGCCTACGTCAACAACGCGTTCGACAACCGCTACGTCACCGGCCTGTACAGCTACGGCACCACGGTGGTCGGCACCACCGCCGCCGGTGTCACCGAGCCGCGCTTCTACGGCATGGAGCTGGCCTACCGGTTCTGACCGGACGCTGTCCGGCAACGCCCGGCCGGCGGAACCCGGCTGGGCGTTGCCGCCGCCACGCTGGACGCGGCCACGCGTGCCGTTCCATCCTCCCGATGCACTGCCGGACCGTCGGCTTCCACAGGCTCCAACGCATGGACACTCCCGTCACCACGCCCGTTTCCGCCCTGCAACCGACCCTGGCGCGCCTGCGCGGCGCCTGGCAGGCGCGCAGGCCCGACCATGCGCAGCGCCGCGCGGACCTGCTGCGGCTGCGCGAGGCCCTGAAAGGGCGGCTTGACGAGATGGCGCAGACCATCGCGGCCGACTTCGGGCACCGTTCGCCGCATGAGTCGCGCATTGCCGACGGCATGACGGTGCTCAACGAGATCGACCACCTGTGCCGGCACCTGCGCCGCTGGATGACGCCGCGCCGGGTCGGCGTCGGCTGGCGGTTCTGGCCGGCACGGGCGGAGATACGTCCGGAGCCGCTGGGCGTGGTCGGCGTCATCGCGCCGTGGAACTACCCGGTCAACCTGGCGCTGATTCCATTGGCGACCGCGATCGCGGCGGGCAACCATGTGTTCCTGAAGCCGTCCGAACATACGCCGCGCACCAGTGCGTTCCTGCGCACGCTGCTGGCCGAGGTGTTCCCGGAGGACCGGGTCGCGGTGGCCGAGGGCGGTGCGGAGGTGGCGGCGGCGTTCTCGGCGCTGCCCTTCGACCACCTGGTGTTCACCGGCTCGACCGCGGTGGGCCGGCGGGTCATGGCCGCCGCCGCCGCGAACCTGACGCCGCTGACGCTGGAGCTGGGCGGCAAGTCGCCGGCCATCGTCTGCGACGACTATCCGCTGCAGCGCGCGGCCGCGCGGCTGGCGACCGGCAAGTGGTTCAACGGCGGGCAGACCTGCATCGCCCCGGACTACGTACTGGTCGGGGCCGGGCGCCGCGACGCGCTGGTGCAGGCGCTGCGCGACCAGGTACGCGCGCGCTACGGGGAGGACCTGGCGGCCAGCGGCGACTACAGCCGCATCATCAACGACGCGCAGTACGCACGGTTGCAGGGGCATGTGGACGATGCGCGGGCGCGGGGCCTGGAGGTGGTCGTGCTCGGTGCCGCCGACCCGGCGCAGCGCCTGTTCCCGCCGACCTTGATCCTGGAGCCGGGCGAGGACGCCACGGTGATGCAGGAAGAGATCTTCGGGCCGGTCTTCCCGATCCTCAGCGTCGGCTCGCTGGACCAGGCCATCGCCTACGTCAATGCCCGCGACCGGCCGCTGGCGCTGTACCCGTTCAGCCACGAGCGCGCCCGGGTGGAGCGGATACTGCGGGAAACCCTGGCCGGGGGGGTATCGGTGAACGACACCCTGTTCCATTTCGCCATCAGCAGCCTGCCGTTCGGAGGCGTGGGTCCCAGCGGCATGGGGGCCTACCACAGCCGTACCGGCTTCGATGCCATGAGCAAGCAGTTGCCGATCCTGTGGCAGGCGCGCCGCACCGGTGGCGACCTGCTCCGGCCGCCGTACCGCAAGGCGCAGTGGCTGATCGACCTGATCGTGCGCTGACGGCAGCGGCCGGCCGGGGACGGCGCGGCGGCAAGCGCCCCGCCGGCACTCAGCCGGTGGGACGCGGGGGAGGGCACCGTCGCAGTGGACTCAGTGCCCGCTGCCCGTCGAACCCGAGGACGGCGGGGCGGACGTGGCCGTGGCCTGTTCCAGGCGCTGGCTCAGCGCATCCAGGCGCGCATTGAGCGCTTCGATGTCCGAGCGGCTGGGGATCTCCATCCGCCGCAGCACGCGGTGCACGCGCTCCTCGAAGGAACGTTCCATGCGGTCCCAGGTGCCGGCCGCGCGCTCGCGTGCCTGGCCGAGCGTGTTCTCCACCGAGTCGCGCAGGCTTTCGCCTCGCGGGGAGTCGTTGCGGCTGCGGTTCTCCATCGACTCGCCTTCCCGGACCAGGGATTCGAACAGGCGGCTGCCCTCGGCCTGTGCGCGCGACAATGCGCCCAGGCCGGCCAGCCATACCTGCTGCGCCGATTCAGTGAACGTGCGGCTGCCGCGCGTGCCCGGGTCGTGGCCGGCGCTGCCCTGGGCGTGGCCGGCGGAATCATGAGCGTGAGGGTCTTTCATGGCGGTGGTTCCTGTTTCTGGCTACCCGGCGCCACGGTAGCGAGGCCCATGATTGCGCCGCGTGATGGCGGCGCCCGCAGGCAGGCGGGGTTCAGCCGAGCTTCTCGGCGAGCACCCGCTGGATCTCCGATTCGACCATGCCTTTCATCGCCGACAGCAGGAAGCCCAGTTCGGCCGTCACCCGCACCGCGCCGGGCAGCAGCTCGATCGCGCCGGTGACGCCGGTGCGGGTGAAGTGCAGGGTGCCGTCCTGCCAGCGGGTGCTCACATCGAAGCGCTCCTGCAGCTTGAGCGCGACGTCGGCGATGGCCGCGCGCGCGCGCGCCTCAGGCAGGGCGTGGGCATGGTGGATGTCGATGCTGGACATGGTGTCTCCTGGCAGCCGGCGTGGCGGGTGGCGATGAAGAAGGAGCGGCATTGTGCGGACCCGGGGCGCGCAGTCCAAGCCCCGTGCGCGGCACGGGCGCGCCGGACGCGGGCGGGAACCATGGCGTGGCGGGCGTTGCGGCCGTGTCCGGCGCTCTTCCTGCCGGCCCGGGCAACCTGCTAGTCTGCCGCCAGTGCGCACCCTGCAAGTCCATTTCGGCCATCGCCCGCAACCCGACCAGCCGCTCGCGCCCGGGATGCAGCGCATCGTCCGGGACGCCAATGGCCAGGTGCGGCTGGGCGACGACAGCGTCGGCCCGCTGCTGCTCGCGCGCATCTGCAGCGATGAGCGCGGCCTCTGGCTGCAGGTCGCCGACGGCATCCACGGCATCCACGTCAACGGCCGTCCGGTACGGCACATGGCGCAGCTGCGCGCCGGCGACGCGATCTACATCGACGGCATCGAGATGCTGCTGCGCGGCCCGTACGAGGCGGCCACGGTGCTGCCGCCGGGCGAGGGCGAGGAGGTCGAGGACCTGTTCGTGCTGCTGCGGGGAATCGCCGGCCGGCACCACGGCCGCTGCTACGCACTGGACCGCCCGCGCACGATCGGCCGCGACCGCGCCGCGGACGTGGTGATCGACGATCCGGCGTTTCCCGAGCGGCATGCGCGCCTGGAGCGGCATGGCGGGCGCGTGCTGCTGCGCGACCTGGACTCGCCCGAGGGCTGCCTGGTCAATGGCCACCGCGTCCGCCACTGCTGGCTGCGCGGCGGCGACCAGGTGGTGTTCGATGGCAACCAGCGATTCGTGCTGGAAGAGCCGCTGCATGCTGTCGCCGTGGCCGCGCCGGCACCGCCGGCGGTGGCTGAGGAGCCCGGCGACACGCCCGGGCAGGGGCCGCGACGGCGTCCGCGGCGCTGGCCATGGCTGCTGCTGAGTGCGTTGCTGCTGGGCGCGGCGATCAGCCTGCTGCTGCTGTTCGGCGCGCGTTGAACGGTGTGTGCCCGCGACCGGCGGCGGGCTGCCGCGGCCGTCACCCCCGCATCGCGGTTGGGTGCAGATGCAACTTTTCCCGTGCCCCCAAGCCTGTTGCGCTGCGGCATACTTGCGGTTCCCTTTGGACAGGTGTGACATGACGCGCGCGTTCAATTTCAGTGCCGGCCCCGCGACCCTGCCGGAATCGGTCCTGCGCCAGGCGCAGGCGGAGATGTTGGACTGGAACGGGGTGGGCGCGTCCATCGTCGAGATCAGCCACCGCAGCGCCGAGTTCATCGCGGTGGCGGCCCAGGCCGAGGCCGACCTGCGGCAGCTGGTCGGCATTCCCGACGACTATGCGGTGCTGTTCCTCGCCGGCGGCGCGACCACCCAGCAGGCGCTGCTGCCGTTGAACCTGGCCGGCGCCGGGCAGCCCGTGGACTACGTGGTCACCGGGCACTGGGGCAAGACCGCGGTCAAGCAGGCGCGTCCCTACGCGGCGGTGAACCTGGCCGCCGACGGCGAGGCAGGTGGCTTCACCGACATCCCGGCGGCGTCGCAGTGGCGACTCACGCGCGAGGCCGCCTATGTACACCTGACCGCCAACGAGACCATCCACGGCATCGAGTTCCGCGAGGTGCCGGAGGTCGGCGCGGTGCCGCTGGTGGCGGACTTCAGTTCGTCGATCGCCTCCGAGCCGATCGACGTCTCGCGCTACGGGGTGATCTACGCCGGGGCGCAGAAGAACCTCGGTCCGGTGGGCATCTCCGTGGTGATCATCCGCCGCGACCTGCTCGAACGCGCCGGCCAGGCGCGTGCGGACATCTTCGACTACCGCGCCCACGCCGCGCGCGACTCCATGCTCAACACCCCGCCGACCTGGAACTGGTACCTGCTCGGGCTGACCGTGAAGTGGATGCTGGCGCAGGGCGGGGTGGCCGAGTTCGCGCGCCGCAATGCGGCCAAGGCGGCGCTGCTCTACGCGGCCATCGACGGTTCCGGCGGTTTCTACCGCAACAGCGTGGCGCCGGCGGTGCGGTCGCGGATGAACGTGCCGTTCTTCCTGCCGAGCACCGAGATGGATGCGCGCTTCGTCGCCGAGGCCGGCAAGGCCGGGCTGATCGCGCTCAAGGGCCACAAGGCGGTCGGCGGCATCCGCGCGTCGCTGTACAACGCCATGCCGCTGGAAGGCGTGCAGGCGCTGGTGGCATTCATGCACGACTTCCAGCAGCGCAACGGCTGATCCGTACAACCCGCCGCGCGCACCGCGCCGGCCCGCAACAGGTGAACCAGATCATGGCATCCAAGCCACCCAAGACCGCCGCGAAAAGCTCCCCCGCCGCCGCGAAGAAGGCCGCCTCCGGCAAGCGTCCGGCGGCCGCCGTGGCCAAGCCGCTGCTGGCCGACGTGCGCGCCAAGATCGACCAGATCGACCGCGGCATCCAGGCGCTGATCGCCGAACGCGCGCAGTTCGCCCACCAGGTCGGCAAGGCCAAGGGCAAGCTGGCGGCGGCGGTCGACTACTACCGTCCCGAACGCGAAGCGCAGGTGCTGCGCATGGTCGTGGACCGCAACGAGGGCCCGCTGTCGGACGAAGTGCTGGTGCACGTGTTCCGCGAGATCATGTCCGCGTGCCTGGCGCAGCAGGAGCCGCTGAAGATCGGCTACCTCGGTCCGGAGGGCACCTTCAGCCAGCAGGCGGTGCTCAAGCACTTCGGGCGCTCGGCGCTCGGGCTGCCGATGGCCAGCATCGAGGAGGTGTTCCAGGAAGTGGAGGCGGGCAACGCCGACTTCGGCGTGGTGCCGGTGGAGAACTCGGGGCAGGGCACCATCCAGATCACCCTGGACATGTTCCTGACCTCCAACCTCAAGATCTGCGGCGAGGTGGAGCTGCGCGTGCAGCAGTTCCTGATGTCGCGCAGCGGCCGGCTGGAGGACATCGAGCGGGTCTATGCCCATCCGCAGTCGTTCATGCAGACCTCGTCCTGGCTGCGCGCCAACCTGCCCAAGGCCGAGAAGGTGCCGGTGTCGAGCAATGCCGAAGGCGCACGCCGCGCCCGCAACGCCGACGATGCGGCGGCCATCGGCGGCGAGAGCGCCGGCCAGGTCTACGGGCTGAAGAAGGTGGTCACCAAGCCGATCCAGAACGATGCCGACAACACCACCCGCTTCCTGGTGATCGGGCGGCAGTTCTTCCCGTCCTCCGGGCACGACCGCACCTCGGTGCTGGTGTTCATCCACGACAAGCCGGGCGCGTTGTTCGACGTGCTCAGCCCGTTCGCGCGCCACGGCATCAGCATGAACCGGATCGAGTCGCGTCCCTCGCACCAGGCGCGCTGGGAGTACGGGTTCTTCATCGACCTTGCCGGCCACATCGAGGACGCCTCGATGCAGGCCGCGCTGGCCGAACTGAAAGCGCATTCGGCCGAGATCAAGGTGCTCGGCTCCTATCCGGTCGCCGTTCCATGAGCGACCCGCAGGCCAGGGCCGGCGTGCGGCGCGGAGCGTCCGCCGCCGCACCGTGACCCGCACGGCGCGCATCGCCAGGCATCCGCTGGTCACGGGGTGCGGCGCCGGTTCGCCCGCAACCCGCCGGCGCGGGGCGACGCCCTCCATGTGACAGCCGCCGCAGGCCTCCTGCGGCATCCCTCATCCGCCCTCCGGGGCCCTTCTCCCGACGCGGGAAGGCACCCACAGCTACGAGAGTCCGCACGATGTCCCAGCCTTACTGGATCGCACGCAAAGGTTCCGCCCTGCAGGGCACGCTCGCCATTCCCGGTGACAAGTCGGTGTCGCATCGCGCGGTGATGTTCGCCGCGCTGGCCGACGGCGTCTCGCGCATCGAGGGCTTCCTGGAGGGCGAGGACACCCGGGCCACGGCACGGATCTTCGCGCAGATGGGGGTGCGGTTCGAGACCCCGTCGCCGTCGCAGCGGATCGTGCACGGTGTCGGCGTGGACGGGCTGACGGCCCCGCACGAGGCACTGGACTGCGGCAATGCCGGGACCGGCATGCGGCTGCTGGCCGGGCTGCTGGCGGCACAGCCGTTCGCTACCGTGCTGGTCGGCGACGCGTCGCTGTCGCGGCGGCCGATGCGGCGGATCACCGACCCTCTGGCGCGGATGGGTGCGCGCATCGACACCGAGGCGGACGGCACCCCGCCGCTGCGCATCCACGGCGGCCAGCCGCTGCAGGGCATCCACTACGAGCTGCCGGTGGCCAGCGCGCAGGTGAAATCGGCCGTGCTGCTGGCCGGCCTGCATGCCCAGGGCGAGACCACCGTGGTCGAGCCGCACCCGACCCGCGACTACACCGAGCGCATGCTGCGCGCGTTCGGCGTGGACATCGACTTCCAGCCGGGAACGGCGCGGCTGCGCGGTGGCCAGCGCCTGCGTGCGACCGACATCGTGGTGCCGGCGGACTTTTCCTCGGCGGCATTCTTCATCGTCGCCGCCAGCGTGATTCCCGGTTCGCAGGTGCGGCTGCGCTCGGTGGGCCTGAACCCGCGGCGCACCGGCCTGCTGGCCGCGCTGCGGCTGATGGGCGCGGACATCGTCGAGGAGAACCCGGCCGAACATGGCGGCGAACCGGTCGCCGACCTGGTGGTGCGCCATGCGCCGCTGCACGGCGTGGAGATCCCGGTGGCGCTGGTGCCGGACATGATCGACGAGTTCCCGGCGCTGTTCGTGGCCGCGGCCGCGGCGCAGGGGCCGACCGTGGTGCGGGGGGCCGCCGAGCTGCGGGTGAAGGAATCCGACCGGCTGGCCGCGATGGCCACCGGCCTGCGCACCCTGGGCCTGCGCGTGGACGAGACCGACGATGGGGCGACCCTCCATCCGGGGCCGCTGGGCAGCGGCACCATCGAAAGCCATGACGACCACCGCATCGCGATGGCCTTCGCGATCGCCGGCCAGCTGAGCACGGGCGAGGTGCGGATCAACGACGTCGCCAACGTGGCGACCTCGTTCCCGGGGTTCGACCGGCTGGCGCGCGAGGCTGGCTTCGGGCTCGCCGGCAGCTGAGCGGCCTCAGCGGCCGGTACTGAAGTCGACCGGGACGCGGACCACGCTGTCCACCGCGTGGCCGTCGCGCATGGCCGGTTCGAAGTGCCAGCCGCGCACGGTCTCCAGCACCGCCTGGTCGAGTGCGCGATGGGGCGGACCGTCGTGCCAGTCGATGCGCGCGGCGCTGACCGTGCCGTCCGCATCGACCGACAGGCGTGCGATCACCCGCCCCTGGACACCGTCGCGCAGGGCGTCGGGCGGATAGGGCGGTGCGGGATTGCCGGCCAGCGGACGGGGCTGGCGGTCGTCGACGGCGGGGGCCGGCAACGCCGCCGGCGGAGTGTCCACCGCCACCGGGGACGGGCGTTCGTCGACGCTGGCCACGCTGGTGCCGGGGGCCGCATGCCAGCGCAGCGCCGCCAGCACCAGCGCGGCCAGGAACAGTGCCGCAGCGGTCCCCGCCACGCGGGCCGACGCGGCGTGGACGCGCCGCGGAGCGGTCGTTTCATCGGCCCTGAAAACGCGCACAGTGGACTCCTGATGCCGGGGGAGGCATCGACAGTCTGGACCGCATCCCGGCCGGGGATGTCAGCGCGGGATAAACCGCGGCGTCGCGCGTTCGCGGCAGTTCAGGGTGTGCCGCAGCGGTCGTTCAGCTCACTGCGCGGGCTGGAAGTCGAAGGGGATTTCCAGGCTGCCGACCATCGGCTGGCCGTTGCTGCGTGCCGGTTCGAAGCGCCAGCCGCGCACGGCGGCGAGGGCGGCCCGGTCGAGTTCGCGCGAGCCGCTGCGCTGGATGATCCGGGCATCCAGGGGCCTGCCGCCGGCATCGACGTCCACCCGCACCACCACGGTGCCGCTTTCGCCACGGCGCAGCGCGGCCGGGGGATAAGTGGGAGGCGGGCTGTGCCCGGGCAATGGGACCGGGCGGTCGCTGGCCGCCTGCGCGGTCGGCGCGGGCGCCGGCGGCGGTGCGGCGGGCGCTTCGGCCAGGGGCTGCGGCGGCGGGGGCGTGGTGTCCACGGCCTCCGGGGCGGCGGCGGGCGCCTGCTCCGCACGCGCGTCGGGCATCTCGCTGGCGCCGCTGGCGGCGGGCAAGGGCTCGGGCAGCGGGGCCGGCGGGCCGGCCTCGGCCTGTTGCGGCAGTGCCGGGTCGGGTGCCGGCGCCTCGTCGTGGCGGCGGGCGTTCAACCAGACGACCAGGAACAGCAGCAGGCCGGCGCAGAACGCCAGCCCGGCGATCTTCAGGCTGTGGGGGGGCAACGGCGAAGGCGCGGGGGCATCGGAGCGGGAGGCGGACATGGCAGCGCTGCTGGAAACGGGCCGGGGAATGCCTCCCGATTCTGGCACATGCGGCCGGCCGGGCGCGGCAGCGCGCCGTGCTTCGGGCGATAATCGCATTCCGTATCCGTTTACACAGTGCCGCCCAATGCTCGATCCAGCCCTTCTCCGACAGCAGCCCGCCGACCTGGCGCACCGCCTGCGCGAAACGCGCGGGTACGACCTCGACGTGGACGCGCTCGCGTCCCTGGAGGCCGACCGCAAGCGCATCCAGGTGCGCACCCAGGAACTGCAGAACCTGCGCAACAGCCGTTCCAAGGCGATCGGCCAGGCCAAGGCGAAGGGCGAGGACGTGTCGGCGATCATGGCCGAGGTCGCGGCGTTCGCCGATGAGCTGAAAGCCTCGGAAACGGCGCTGGAGGCACTGCGCGGGAAGATCGATGCGATTTCCATGAGCCTGCCCAACCTGCCGGCCGAGGGCGTGCCGACCGGCGCCGACGAGAACGACAACGTCGAGCAGGCCCGCTGGGGGACGCCGCGCGACTTCGACTTCCCGGTGCTGGACCATGTCGAGCTGGGCGCGCGCAACGGGGGCCTGGACGCAGAGACCGCGGCCAAGCTGTCCGGCTCGCGGTTCACCGTGCTGCGCGGCGAGGTGGCGCGCCTGCACCGGGCCCTGGCGCAGTTCATGCTGGACCTGCACAGCGGTGCGCATGGCTACCAGGAGACCAATGTCCCGGTCATCGTCAACGCCGACAGCCTGTACGGCACCGGGCAGCTGCCCAAGTTCGAAGAGGACATGTTCATCACCCGCCTGGGCGAGCAGAAGCGCTACCTGATCTCGACCTCGGAGATCTCGCTGACCAACATGGTCCGCGACGAGATCGTCGACGCCGAGCGCCTGCCGCTGCGCATGACCGCGCACTCGCTGTGCTTCCGTTCCGAGGCCGGCAGCGGCGGCCGCGACATGCGCGGCATGATCCGCCAGCACCAGTTCGAGAAGGTGGAGCTGGTCTCGGTGTGCCGGCCGGAGCAGAGCGAGGCCGAGCACGAGCGCATGACCGAATGCGCCGAAACCGTGCTGCGCACGCTCGGCCTGCCTTACCGGCGCATGCTGCTGTGCACCGGCGACATGGGCTTCTCGGCCGTCAAGACCTACGACCTGGAAGTCTGGCTGCCCTCGCAGCAGACCTACCGCGAAATCTCCTCGTGCTCGAACTGCGGCGATTTCCAGGCGCGGCGGATGCAGGCGCGCTGGCGCAATCCGGCCACCGGCAAGCCGGAACTGCTGCACACCCTCAACGGTTCGGGCGTGGCGGTCGGCCGGGCCATGATCGCGGTGATGGAGAACTACCAGAACGCGGACGGCTCGATCACCGTTCCCGACGCCCTGCGCCCCTACATGGGCGGCGCCGAACGGATCGGTTGAGGCGGACCCGGCAGGCCTGCCGGGGCAGAGGCGTCCCCGCAGCGGAGTGGGGCGCCGGCCCTGTGGCGTGATCCCGGCCGCTGCGGTCCGGTCCGGCGGAAGTCCCACGTCGGCCGGGCGGCCTGGGGCCGCCTCCCGGCCCGGCCCGGCGGGTCGCGGTGCGCCGACATACCGGACCGTTCGCGGCCTGATTTGTAAAATCAGGACAAAGGTGGTTGAATTCCACGATTCGTTCCAGTTGTGGGATCAATCCATGCAGGACCTCAACGATCTCTACTATTTCGCGATGGTCGTGGACCATGGTGGGTTCGCCGCCGCCGAGCGGGCGCTGGGGATTCCCAAGTCGCGCCTGAGCCGGCGCATCAGCCAGCTGGAGAACGATCTCGGCGTGCGCCTGCTGCAGCGTTCGACCCGCCGCTTCGCGGTGACCGACGTCGGCATGAGCGTGCACCGCCACGCCCAGACCATGCTGGCCGAAGCCCAGGCCGCGCGCGAGGTGGTGGACCGCCTCAGCGCCGAACCGCGTGGGCTGGTGCGGGCCAGCGTGCCGGTATCGCTGGCGCAGATGCAGCTGCCCAAGCTGCTGCCGACCTTCCTGCAGCAGTACCCGAAGGTGCGCCTGCAGCTGAACATCAGCAACCGCCGCGTGGACATCATCAACGAAGGCTACGACGTGGCCCTGCGGGTGCGTTCGCGGCTGGACGACGACGGCAGCCTGGTGATGCGCAGCTTCGGCCAGGTGCAGGAGCTGCTGGTCGCCAGCCCCGGCTACCTGGACCGCGCCGGCCGACCGAAGACGCCCGAGGACCTGGCCGGGCACGTCACCCTGAGCATCAGCGAGGACGAAGCGCGGCAGCGCTGGGAACTGCACGGGCCCGGCGGGGAGGTCAAGCGCGTCGACCTGCAGCCGCGGGTGGCCGGCTTCGACTTCCCGCTGCTGCAGAGCATGGTCAAGGACGGCTTCGGCATCACCATGCTGCCGGAGACGGTCTGCGCCGAGGCGGTACGCAACGGTGAGCTGGAGGTGGTGCTGCCGGAGTGGTCGTTGCCGCAGGGCATCTGCCACGCGGTGTTCGCTTCACGCCGTGGCCTGCTGCCGGCGGTGCGGGTGTTCATCGACTTCCTCGCCGAGCACCTGCCGGCCGAGCTGGAAGCCTCCCGGCTGGACTGCGGCGGCGCCTGCGAGCGTGCCAAGGAGAAGATCCGCGCGTCCGCCCTGGGCGCCCTGGCGATCGAGGCCGGGTGAGCAAAAACCCCGGCGGCGTGCGAAAATGCGTGCCCCCGGCCGATGCGTGGCATCGGCACGCAGCAGTCACGGGCAGATGGCCGAGCGGTTGAAGGCACCGGTCTTGAAAACCGGCGAAGGGTCAAACCTTCCGTGGGTTCGAATCCCACTCTGCCCGCCACCCCGGCTGCGCCGATGCGCCGCCGGGGCCGCACTGGAACCCCGAACCATGCCGACATTGCGCCCCTCGCGCCCGCAAGATGCCGAGCGCGTCATCGACCTCTGGCGCCGCGCCGTCGATGCCACGCACGGGTTCCTCGACGCCGGCGACCGCCAGGCCATCGAGGCCGACGTCCGCGCGTGCCTCCCGCAGGCGCCGCTGGTGCTGGCGGTGGATGCGCAGGACGTGCCCCTGGCGTTCATGTGGATCGCCGAGGGCCACCTGGAGGCGCTGTTCGTCGATCCCGACCACCATGGCCGGGGCCTGGGGCGGCGGCTGCTGAAGCACGCCCTGCGCGGACACCCGCGGCTGAGCACCGACGTCAATGCGCAGAATCCGCAGGCGCGGGCGTTCTACGCGCGGATGGGATTCGAAGAGACCGGGCGTTCGCCGGTCGATGGCCAGGGGCGGCCGTACCCGCTGGTGCACCTGCGGCATGCGCCGGCGCCGCGGGCGGACGCGGCGGGCGATGGCGCCGGCGACGATGGCCGCCGCGAGGCCGATGTCCGCTGGATGCGCCATGCGCTGGCGCTGGCCGAGCGCGCGCAGCGCGAGTTCGACGAGATTCCGGTGGGCGCGGTGCTGGTCGCCGCCGACGGCCAGGTGCTCGGCGAGGGCTGGAACCTCAACATCGCCCAGCACGATCCCAGCGCCCATGCCGAGATCGTGGCCCTGCGTGAGGCCGGTGCGCGGCGCGGCAACCACCGGCTGTCCGGCTGCACCCTGTACGTGACCCTGGAGCCCTGCGCGATGTGCGCGATGGCGCTGGTGCACGCGCGCGTGGCGCGCGTCGTGTATGCCGCCAGCGATCCCAAGACCGGGGCCTGTGGCAGCGTCTTCGACCTGCTCGGCGATCCGCGCCACAACCATCGCGTCGCGATCGACGGGGGGCTGCTGGCGCAGGAGGCGGGGCTGCGCCTGCGCAATTATTTCCGTGCCAAGCGCGGCCGGCCGTTGCTGCCCGACGGCGCCTGAGCGGCATGCGCCGCCGCAGGACGGCTCATCGCGCGCTCACCGCCGCGGCGTATCATGGCAGCCGGTTTTCCCCGCCGGACGCCTGCCGCCGGCCCTGCACGAGGCGATAGATGAGCGACCCCCACAACGGCGATGACCGCCTGATCTGGATCGACCTGGAAATGACCGGGCTGGATACCGACAACGATTCGATCATCGAGATCGCCACCGTGGTCACCGACGCCGAGCTCAACGTGCTGGCCGAGGGCCCGGAGTTCGCCATCGCCCACCGCCTGGAAACGCTGGAGGCGATGGACGAGTGGAACCGCAACCAGCACCGCCGCTCGGGCCTGTGGCAGCGGGTGCTCGACAGTGAGGTCGCGGTGGGCCAGGCGGAGGCGCGCACCATCGCGTTCCTGCAGGACTGGGTCCGCGCAGGCGCGTCGCCGATGTGCGGCAACTCCATCTGCCAGGACCGCCGGTTCCTGCACCGGCAGATGCCGCGCCTGGAACGCTACTTCCACTACCGCAACCTGGACGTGTCCACGCTCAAGGAACTGGCCCGGCGCTGGGCGCCGGCGGTGGCCGCGGGCCTGTCCAAGAGCTCCAGCCATACCGCGCTGAGCGACGTCCATGACTCGATCGCCGAACTGCGCTACTACCGCCAGTACATGGGTGCGCTGTCCGGACGGCCGGAGGCGGCCTGAGCGCGATGGGCGAGCTGGCGCTGCCGCTGCAGGAGTGCCCGCAGGACATGGCCGACCTGCGCCGCGCGGTCGCGCTGCTGGAGGCGCCGACGCTCAGCGCGCGGATGGCCAACCTGATCGGCACACCGCTGGAGTTCGCCGTGCGCAGGCTGCCGGCAGGCGTCTCGCGCGGCATCCAGGGAGTGGCCGAGGCCGCGCTCCACAAGGCCGCGCAGGCCGCGCTGTGGAGCATGGACCGCCGCCAGCCGGGCAAGCCGGCCTCGCCCCGCCTGCACAAGCTCGCGGCCGCGGCGACCGGTGCCCTGGGCGGCGTCGGCGGGCTGGCGACGCTGGCGATCGAACTGCCGTTGTCCACCACCATCATCATGCGCGCGGTGGCCGACGTCGCCCGCAGCGAAGGGTTCGACCTGGAGGACCTGGCCACCCGCCAGGCCTGTCTGGAGGTGTTCGCCCTGGGCGGCAACTCCAGCGGCGACGACGCCAGCGAGACCGGCTACTACCTGGCGCGCGGGTTCACCGCCGAGCTGGTGCGGCACCTGTCCGCCGAGCTGGCGGGCACCAGTGTGAGCGGCAGCCCGGGGCTGCTGCTGGGGCTGGGGCCGAAGGAAGCCGGCAAGTGGCTGGCGCGGGTGGTGGAGAAGGTCGCCGCGCGGTTCGGCGTGGTGGTGTCGGAGAAGGTCGCCGCGCAGGCGCTGCCGGTGATCGGCGCGGTTGCCGGTGCAACCTTGAACACCATGTTCACGGCCTACTACCAGGACATGGCCCGCGGCCACTTCATCGTCCGGCGGCTCGAGCGCAAGCACGGCTTCGAACCCGTGCGCCTGGCCTATGGGGCCATCAGCGGCCGCATGCGCGCCTGAGCCGCGGCGGCTGCGTTACCCTGCGTGGAACGAAGCTCGGGCGGGGCAGGGCATGGACACTTTCGAACTGCGGCTGGAAACCGAACGCTTGCTGCTGCGGCCGCCGACGGCCGCGGATTTCGGCGCGTTCGCGGACTTCTGCGCCGATCCGCTGGCGATGCGGCATCTGGGCGGCGTGCAGCCGCCGCCGGTGGCCTGGCGCAGCCTGGCGATGCTGACCGGCAGCTGGCAGTTGCTGGGTTACTCGATGTTCTCGGTGATCGAGAAGGACAGCGGACGCTGGGTGGGCCGGGTCGGGCCCTGGCAGCCGCACGGCTGGCCGGGGCCGGAGGTCGGCTGGAGCATCGTGCCGGACCGCTGGGGGCGGGGCTATGCGCCGGAAGCGGCGCGCGCGGCGATCGACTGGGCGTTCGATACGCTGGGGTGGCAGGAGGTGATCCACACCATCGCTCCGGACAACCATGGCTCGCAGGCGGTCGCGCGCAAGCTCGGTTCGCGGGTGCTGCGCGCGGCGCGGTTGCCGGCGCCGCTCGACGAGGATGTCGAGGTCTGGGGGCAGTCGCGGCAGGCCTGGCGCGCGGCCTCCTGAGTTCCCCGCAGGCAACCAGTCCAGCGGTGGAGACCCTGCCGTGCGGCAGGATACGCGCTGCGCAGGCGCTGCTCCCGACGGTTCCGGCAGTCGCCTGACGGCGGCGGTGGATGCGCCTTGCGCGTTTTGCTGCGGTCGCAGCTTTACCAAACCGCCCCGGTTCCGGTCATATGGTGGGATCGCCCGCCCATCGGCGGTCCAGGGAACCGTGTTGTTGAACCATCCAGCTGCTGTCGCGACGGTGCATGGCGTGCCCAGTCCGGGCAATCGCCAGGAGGCCCGCCCGTTGCCGGTACCGCTGGAGCGACGCGGTTGCCGCAGCGCGGCGCCCGCCGTCCGCCTGCCGCGTCGCCGCCGCGCCGCACCTCCCGTCATGCCTTCGCCGGCCGTGCCTGTTCCGGGCACGGCGCGCGGCGGCGTGTCCCGTTTCATTGTTGGACCCTGATCCACCTTCCCCCTCAACCTGTCTGCACCGTGGAGTCCGTCTGATGTTTGCCCCCGTCCCCACCCCCATTCCGGCCCGCATGAAGGGCCTGAACCGCGCCGAGATCTGCGACAAGAACTTCATCGAATTCGTGAAGGGCTTGGGGCAGGGGGCGACCGGAACGCCGCAGGACGGCGCGCCGGTGCTGCCGGGCAGTGCCCTGGACGCGAGGGGCTTCCGCGAACTGTTCGAGTCGCAGTTGATCAGCCGCCACCTGGACCTGATGGCGCGCGTGCTGCGTGTCCAGAACAAGGTCTTCTACACCATCGGTTCGTCCGGCCATGAAGGCAACGCGATGGTCGCCAGGGCCGCCCGGCATACCGATCCGGCATTCCTGCACTACCGCTCGGGCGGCTTCATGGCCGAGCGCTTCCGCAAGCTGCCGGGCATGGACCCGATCATGGATTCGGCGCTGTCCTTCGCCGCCAGTGCCGAGGATCCGGCCAGCGGCGGGCGCCACAAGGTGTGGGGCAGCAAGCCGTTGTGGGTGCTGCCGCAGACCTCGACCATCGCCTCGCACCTGCCCAAGGCGCTGGGCACGGCGATGGCCATCGAGGCCGGCAAGCGGCTGGGGCTGGAGCTGCCGGTACCCGAGGACAGCATCGCCATCTGCTCCTTCGGCGATGCCTCGGCCAACCATGCCACCGCCCAGACCGCGTTCAACGCCGCCTCCTGGACCGCCTACCAGAAGCTGCCGGCGCCGGTGCTGTACGTGTGCGAGGACAACGGCATCGGCATCTCGGTCAAGACCCCGACCGGCTGGATCGGCGAGAGCTTCCGCAACCGCCCGGACCTGGACTACTTCTTCGCCGACGGCCTGGACCTGGCCGCGGGCTATGCCGATGTGCAGCGCGCGGTCGAGCATTGCCGCCGCACCCGCCGGCCGACCTTCCTGCACCTGCGCACCACGCGCATCATGGGCCACGCCGGCACCGACTTCGAGATCGAGTGGCGCGCGCTGGAGGAACTGTGCGCGGTGGAGGCCAGCGACCCGCTGCTGCGGTCGGCACAGATCGCCGTCGAATCCGGCGTGCTCAGCGCCGAGGACGTGCTGGCGCTGTATGAAAGCACGCGCGCGCGCTGCTTCGAGGCGGCCGAAGCGGCCGACAAGCGGCCGCGCCTGACCACCCTGGAGGACGTCGTCGCGCCGCTGGCGCCCTATACCCCCGAGGCGGTGCGTGCCGAGGCCGGGCGCGCCGACTACGGCGAGCGGCGCCTGCAGCTGTTCGGCAGCGAGGCGGCGCTGCCGGAGAACCTGCCGCCGCGGCACCTGGCGATCCAGATCAACCAGGGCCTGCACGAGCTGTTCTGCAAGTACCCGGAGACGCTGCTGTTCGGCGAGGACGTGGCGCAGAAGGGCGGCGTCTATACCGTGACCAAGGGCCTGCACAAGGCGTTCGGCCCGCGCCGGGTGTTCAACACCCTGCTGGACGAGACCATGATCCTGGGCATGGCCCAGGGCTTCGCCAACATGGGCATGCTGCCGGTGCCGGAGATCCAGTACCTGGCCTACCTGCACAATGCCATCGACCAGGTGCGCGGCGAAGCCTGCTCGCTGCAGTTCTTCTCCAACGACCAGTACCGCAACCCGATGCTGATCCGCATCGCCGGGCTGGGCTACCAGAAGGGCTTCGGCGGCCACTTCCACAACGACAACTCGATCGCCGCGATCCGCGACATTCCCGGCCTGGTGGTCGGCTGCCCGTCGCGCGGCGACGACGCGGCGATGATGCTGCGCACCCTGGCCGCCCTGGCCAAGGTCGACGGCCGTGTCTGCGTGTTCCTGGAACCGATCGCGCTGTACATGACCAAGGACCTGCACGAGGCCGGCGACGGCCAGTGGCTGTTCCCGTACCCGGCCCCGGACCAGGCCCTGGAGCTGGGACAGGGCCGGGTCTACGGCGAGGGCAACGACGACCTGGTGATCTTCACCTACGGCAACGGCGTGCCGATGAGCCTGCGCGCGGCCCGGGCCATCGAGGCCGAGCAGGGCTGGAAGGTGCGGATCGTGGACCTGCGCTGGCTGGTGCCGCTCAACGATGCCTACATCGCCGAGCAGGCGCGCGGCGCCAAGCGCATCATCGTGCTCGACGAGGGCCGCCACAGCGCCGGGGTCGGCGAGGGCGTCATCACCGCGCTGGCCGAGGCCGGTTTCGGCGCGGTGCCGCTGCGCCGGGTGACCGGCTGCGACACCTACACCCCGCTGGCCGGTGCCGCATTGCTGGTGCTTCCGGGTGACAATGACGTGGTGAGCGCCGCAGCCGAGCTGGCGCGTGGATAACGAGCCCTATGTGTGGACTGGCGGGAATCCTGCAATCGCAGGCGCGGTTGCAGGCGCCGGAGCTGGCGGCGCTGGCCGGGGCCATGGGCGATGCCCTGGCCCATCGCGGCCCGGATGACCGTGGCGTCTGGAGCGACGCCGCCGCCGGTGTGGCGCTTGCGCACCGGCGGCTGAGCATCCTCGACCTGTCGCCGCTCGGCCATCAGCCGATGGCTTCCGGCGACGGCCGCTACTGGCTGGCCTACAACGGCGAGATCTACAACTTCGCGCCCTTGCGTGCCGAGCTGGAGACGCTCGGCCATGCCTTTGGCGGCCACTCGGACACCGAGGTGCTGCTGGCGGCGATCGTGCAGTGGGGCCTGGAGCCGGCGCTGGCGCGCTGCAACGGCATGTTCGCCATCGCCCTGTGGGACCGGCACGAGCAGCGGCTGTCGCTGGCCCGCGACCGGGTCGGCAAGAAGCCGTTGTACTACGGCTGGGCCGGCGACACCCTGGTCTTCGGTTCGGAGCTGAAGGCGTTGTGGCGGCACCCGGCGTTCGACAACGGCATCGACCGCGATGCCCTGGCCCTGCTGCTGCGGCTGGACTACATCCCGGCGCCGTACTGCATCCATGAGCGCGCCTTCAAGCTGATGCCGGGCCGCGTGCTGCACCTGGACGCGGCGATGGTGGCCGCCGGCGCCGGCGCGCACCGGCCCGAACAGGCGCAGGTGGCGTACTGGGACGCGCGCGAGCGCATGGCCGCCTGTCTGGCCGCGCGGTTCACCGGCAGCGAGGCCGAGGCCACCGATGCGCTGGACCGGCAGCTGCGCCAGGCCGTGGCGCTGCGCATGGTGGCCGATGTGCCGGTGGGCGTGTTCCTGTCCGGCGGTACCGACTCGGCGCTGGTCGCGTCGATGATGCAGGCGCAGAGCAGCACCCCGGTGCGCAGCTTCAGCATCGGTTTCCAGGACTCCGGCCATGACGAGGCGCCGCTGGCCAAGGCGGTGGCCGGCCACCTGGGCTGCGACCACACCGAGCTGTACGTCAGTGGCGCCGACGCGCTGGCGGTGGTGCCGCAGCTGCCGGCGATGTTCGACGAACCCTTCGCCGATGCCTCCCAGGTGCCGACCGCACTGGTGGCGCGGCTGGCGCGCGGCGGGGTCACCGTGGCCCTGTCCGGCGATGGCGGCGACGAGCTGTTCTTCGGCTACACCCGGTACCAGCGCGCGCTGCGCAACTGGCGCGCGCTGCGGCACGTGCCGGCGCCGCTGCGGCACTGGCTGGGGCGGCGCTCCGCGGCGCGGGGCGAGGACTCGCGCGCCGGGGGCCTGGCGGCGCTGCTGGCGGAGGCCGGTGCCGACGGCATCGGCGACGTGTACCGCAACCGCATCTCGCGCTGGCGCGACCCGGCCGCGGCGGTGCGTGGCGCACGCGAGCCGGCCACCTTCTACAGCCTGCCCGATCCGCTGCAGGGGCGGGGGGAACCGGCCGACGCGATGATGCTCGCCGATTTCACCACCTACTTGGCCGATGACCTGCTCTGCAAGGTGGACCGCACCAGCATGGCGGCCAGCCTGGAGGCGCGCGCGCCGCTGCTGGACTGGAACGTGGCGGAGTTCGCCTGGTCGCTGCCGCAGGACCTGAAACTGCGCGGCGGCACCACCAAGTACCTGCCCAAGCAGGTGCTGCGCCGCTACCTGCCCGACGCCATGGTGTTCCGCGGCAAGCGCGGCTTCGGCGCGCCGGTGACGCAATGGCTGCGCGGCGACCTGCACGGCTGGGCCGGCGACCTGCTCGACCCGCGGCGGCTGCGCCAGGACGGGGTGTTCGAGGAGGCCGCGGTCTCGACGGTGTGGCAGCGTTTCCGGCAGGGCGAGCGCAAGTGGCATACCCACCTGTGGAACGTGCTGATGTTCCAGGCCTGGCAGGCGCATTGGCAGGCGCAGCGGGCCCGGGCCGGGGCACCATGACGGCCCCGGTGTTCACCGCCGGGCGGCGTGCGCCGGGCTAGACTCGGGCCTTCCGTCCACACCGAGGTCGCCATGGAACCGTTCCGCATCGCCGTACTGGTCGGCAGCCTGCGCAGGGAGTCCCACAACCGCCGGCTGGCGTTGGCGCTGGAGAAACTGGCCGGCGAGCGTGCGCGGTTCGACTACCTGCGGATCGACGACATTCCGCTGTACAACCAGGACCGCGACAGCGATTTCCCCGAGCAGGGCACGCGCCTGAAGGACGGGATCCGCGGCGCCGATGCGGTGCTGTTCGTCACCGCCGAGTACAACCGCTCCATCCCGGGGGTGCTCAAGAACGCCATCGATACCGCCTCGCGTCCGTATGGCGATGGCGCCTTCGACGGCAAGCCGGCGGCGCTGATCGGCACCTCGCCGGGCGCGGCCGGCACGGCGATGGCGCAGCAGCACCTGCGCAACGTGCTGGTGTTCGTCAACCTGTCGGTCATGGCCCAGCCGGAGGCGTTCCTGCGCCACCGCGAGGGGGCGATCGATGCCGAGGGCGGCATCAGCGACGAAGGGACCCGGCGCTTCCTGCAGGGCTACGTCGACCGCTTCCTGGCCTGGATCGCGGCGCACCCGCGGCCGCACTGAGCCTGGCCGGGCGGTCCTGCCCGCCGGTCGCCGCCGCCGTGGGCGGAGGCCGGGGCCGGGCGCCATCCACGGGGCACGGACAGCTTGTCCACCGAGTTATCCCCACACTGAGGGGCCACATCGGCCTACCATGGACGGGTCGTTTCCCTGCTATCCCCAAGGTTTCCATGTCCGCCCGTCCCGGTTTCCGTTCCGATCGTCCGCACCGTGCCGAGCACGGCGAACAGCGCATCGACACCCTGCGCGTGCCGCCGCATTCGGTCGAGGCCGAGCAGGCGGTGCTGGGGGGGCTCATGCTCGCCCCGGAGGCCTTCGACCGGGTCAACGAAGCGCTGACCGAAAAGGACTTCTACCGCCGCGACCACCAGTTGATCTACCGCGCGATCCGCGAGCTGTCCGAGCGCGACCGGCCGTTCGACGCGGTGACCCTGGGCGAGTGGTTCGAATCGCAGGGCAAGCTGGAGCAGGTCGGCGACGGCGCCTACCTGATCGAACTGGCGAGCACCACGCCGTCGGCGGCTAACATCGGCGCCTACGCCGAGATCGTGCGCGACAAGGCGGTGCTGCGGCAGCTGATCCAGGTCGGCACCGACATCGTCAACGACGGCTTCCAGCCGGAGGGCCGCGACAGCACCGAGCTGCTGGCCTCGGCGGAGAAGTCGGTGTTCGCCATCGCCGAGCAGGGCGCGCGCGGGCGCAGCGATTTCGTGGCCATGCCCGGCGCGCTGAAGGACGCCTTCGAGGAGCTGCGCAACCGCTTCGAGAACGGCGGCAACATCACCGGCCTGCCGACCGGCTACAACGATTTCGATGCGATGACCGCGGGTCTGCAGCCGACCGACCTGATCATCCTGGCCGCGCGTCCGGCCATGGGCAAGACCACCTTCGCGCTGAACATCGCCGAGTACGCGGCGATCAAGTCCAAGAAGGGCGTGGCGGTGTTCTCCATGGAAATGTCGGCGTCGCAGCTGGCGATGCGCCTGATTTCCTCCAACGGGCGCATCAATGCCCAGCGCCTGCGCACCGGCCAGCTGGAGGACGAGGACTGGAGCCGGGTGACCAGCGCCATCCGCATGCTCAAGGAGACCAAGATCTTCATCGACGACACGCCCGGCGTGTCGCCGGAGGTGCTGCGTTCCAAGTGCCGCCGGCTCAAGCGCGAGCACGACCTGGGCCTGGTGGTGATCGACTACCTGCAGCTGATGAGCGTGCCCGGCAACAGCGAGAACCGCGCCACCGAGATCTCCGAGATCAGCCGCTCGCTCAAGGGCCTGGCCAAGGAGCTGAACGTACCGGTGATCGCCCTGTCCCAGCTCAACCGCTCGCTGGAAACGCGTACCGACAAGCGTCCGGTGATGGCCGACCTGCGCGAGTCAGGCGCCATCGAGCAGGACGCGGACATGATCGTGTTCATCTACCGCGACGAGTACTACAACAAGGAAAATTCGCCGGACAAGGGCCTGGCCGAAATCATCATCGGCAAGCACCGCGGCGGCCCGACCGGCGCCTGCAAGCTCAAGTTCTTCGGCGAATACACCCGCTTCGACAACCTCAGCCACGACAGCGTCGGCGCCTTCGAGTAAGCGGCGCCCGCGCTTCCGGCCGACACCCGGGCGGCCCTCTGCAGCGCCGGGCCGCGCCCATCGGGAGGATGCCCGGGCAGGGGCGGTTGCCGGTGATGCCCACCAGGCGGGACAGGGCCCTGCAAACGGGCTGACGCATCCCTGCAGCGCCGGGCCATGCCCGGCAGGGCGTGGCCGATGATGCCCGGGCGGGGCATGGCCCCGCATCGCACACTGGCCTGGAACAACCTCCCGCAGCGCCGGGCAGTGCCCGGCGGGGGGATGTCAGGCGGCCTTCTTCGCCGCCAGCTGGCGCAGGACGTACTGCAGCAGGCCGCCGTTGCGGAAGTATTCGACTTCCTTCGGGGTCAGCAGCAGCACCGCGGCCTGGAAGCGCTTGACCTGTCCATCGGTACCGGTGGCGGTGACCGTGGCGCGCTTGGCCTTGCCGTCCTCCAGGCCGGTGATGTCGAAGGTCTCCGAGCCGTCCAGTCCCAGCGAATGCGCGCTCTCGCCGGGCAGGAATTGCAGCGGGAGGACGCCCATGCCGACCAGGTTGGAGCGGTGGATGCGCTCGAAGCTCTCGGCGATCACCGCCTTGACCCCCAGCAGGTTGGTGCCCTTGGCGGCCCAGTCGCGGGACGAGCCGGTGCCGTACTCCTTGCCGGCCACCACCACCAGCGGCACGCCGTCGGTGCGGTACTTCATGGCGGCGTCGTAGATGGACATCTTTTCCGGCGGGGTGCTGCCGAAATACAGGGTGTTGCCGCCTTCCTCGCCGCCGAACATCAGGTTCTTGATGCGGATGTTGGCGAAGGTGCCGCGCACCATCACGTCGTCGTTGCCGCGGCGGCTGCCGTAGCTGTTGAAGTCGGCCGGCTGCACGCCGCGCGACTGCAGGAAGCGGCCGGCGGGCGAGTCCTTCTTGATGTTGCCGGCCGGGGAGATGTGGTCGGTGGTGATGGAGTCGCCGAACAGGCCCAGCACCCGCGCGCCGTGGACGTCGGCGATGCTGCCGACCTGCATGGTCATGCCGTCGAAGTAGGGCGGGTTCTTGATGTAGGTCGAGTCGGCGTTCCAGCGGTAGGCCTGGCCTTCGGGCGACTCGATCTGCGCCCAGCGGTTGTCGCCCTTGAACACGTCGGCGTAGTTCTGCTTGAACATCTCCGGGCCGATGGTGGCGGCGATGACGTCGCCGATCTCCTTGTTGCTCGGCCAGATGTCGCGCAGGTAGACCGGGTTGCCGTCCGGATCGCTGCCCAGCGGATCGCGGGTCAGGTCGATGTCGACGGTGCCGGCCAGGGCGTAGGCGACCACCAGCGGCGGCGATGCCAGGTAGTTGGCCTTCACCTCCGGATGCACGCGGCCTTCGAAGTTGCGGTTGCCCGACAGCACCGAGGCTACCACCAGGTCGCCGGCGGCGATGCCGGCGCTGACCTCGGTGGGCAGCGGGCCGGAGTTGCCGATGCAGGTGGTGCAGCCGTAGCCGACCACGTAGAAGCCGAGCTTCTCCAGCTCCTTGAGCACGCCGGCCTTTTCCAGGTAGTCGGTGACCACGCGCGAGCCCGGCCCGAGCGAGGTCTTGACCCACGGCTGGCGGGTGAGCCCGCGCGCGGCGGCGTTGCGGGCCAGCAGGCCGGCGCCGATCATCACCGCGGGGTTGGAGGTGTTGGTGCACGAGGTGATCGCCGCGATCACCACCGCGCCGTCCTTCAGGCGCAGGGTGCGGCCGTCGATCTCGACGTCGGCATGGCCCTTGGCCAGCTGTTCGTTGCCGACCGCGGCGCCGCCGCCTTCGCTGATGAAGTCGGCGATCTCGCCGTTGCGGCGGTCGCGGTTGGTGGTCAGGCCGGTCAGGGCCTCGGCGAAGTTGCGGCCGACGTCCTGCAGGAGCACGCGGTCCTGCGGACGCTTGGGGCCGGCCATGGAGGGCTTGACCTCGCCCATGTCCAGTTCCAGCGTCGCGCTGTAGCGGGCCGGCGCGCTGCCGGGCTCGTGCCACAGCCCCTGGGCCTTGGCATAGGCCTCCACCAGCGCGATCTGCGCGTCGCTGCGGCCGGACAGGCGCAGGTAGTTCAGCGATTCGGCATCGATCGGGAAGATGCCGCAGGTGGCGCCGTATTCGGGGGCCATGTTGGCGATCGTGGCGCGGTCGGCCAGCGGCAGGTGCTGCAGGCCGTCGCCGTAGAACTCGACGAACTTGCCGACCACGCCCAGCGTGCGCAGCATCTGGGTCACGGTGAGCACCAGGTCGGTGGCGGTGGTGCCCTCGGGCAGCTTGCCGGTGAGCTTGAAGCCGACCACCTGCGGGATCAGCATGGACGATGGCTGGCCGAGCATGGCCGCCTCGGCCTCGATGCCGCCCACGCCCCAGCCGAGCACGCCGATGCCGTTGATCATGGTGGTGTGCGAGTCGGTACCGAAGACGGTGTCCGGGAACGCCCAGCGCTGGCCGTCGACCTCGCGTTCCATCACCACCCGGGCGAGGTTCTCCAGGTTCACCTGGTGGACGATGCCGGTGTTCGGCGGCACCACCTTGAAGTTCTCGAAGGCCTTCTGGCCCCAGCGCAGGAAGCTGTAGCGCTCGCGGTTGCGTTCGAACTCGATCTTCCCGTTGAGGTCCAGGGCATCGGCGCGCCCGAACACGTCCACCTGCACCGAGTGGTCGATGACCAGTTCGGAGGGGATCAGCGGGTTGATCTGCTCGGCGTCGCCACCCAGCCGGGCGACCGCATCGCGCATCGCCGCCAGGTCGACCACGCAGGGCACGCCGGTGAAGTCCTGCAGCACCACGCGTGCCGGCATGAAGGCGATTTCCGTCGCCGGCTCGGCCTGCGGATCCCAGGTGGCCACCGCTTCGATGTGCTCGGCGGACACGGTCTGGCCGCCGTCCTCGTGCCGGAGCAGGTTCTCCAGCAGGATCTTCATCGAATAGGGCAGGTGGGAGAGGTCGAACCGCTCGCCCAGCTTGGGCAGGCTGCAGTAGGCATAGCGCTGGCCGGCGACGGTGAGCTCGCTGCGGGTGGAGAATGAATCGCTCATGCGGGTGACTCCTGTTGCGGATGGCGTGCAATGGCGCGGATGGCCGCGCCAGCTGGCTGGGGCGGGGCGCCCCTGTTCAGTGATCGACCGTCCGAGTATGGACGATCTTCCCGTGCCGAGCGCCCGGCAAGGGCTTCAGGATACGCACCGGAATGTTGCAGCGGTGTCACGAGATGCCGGCAACGCCTTGCGGCACAAGCCCTCACGGCGGAGCGCGCGACGGCCGGCGGTTTGGGTATGCGGGGCGAAGTATGTATAATTCATCCATACTTTGAAGCGAGGCCGCCCATGGAAGCCACCGTTGCCGAGCGCGGACAGATCACCCTGCCCAAGGCCGTGCGCGATGCCCTCGGATTGACCAAGGGGACGCTGCTGAAGGTCGAGCTGGAAGGCAGCCGCATCATTCTCCGCAAGAGCGTGGACGACGCGATCTCGCGTGCCCGCGGCAAGTTCGCGCTGGACGGCTTCGAGTCGGCCGAGCAGGCCGTGCGGACCGTGCGCGACGAGGCCGGCGAGGCGTGATCGCGGTCGACTCCCCGGTCCTGATCGAGCTGCTCAGCGACGGTGCCCGTGCCGATGCGGTCGAGGCCTGCCTGCGGCAGGCGCTGGTCGGCGGCCGGGTCGTGGTCTGCGGCACCACCCTGGCCGAGATCTGCGCGGCCCTGCGCGGCGGCGCGCAGGTGCAGGAGGCGCTGGAGGAGATGGGCATCCATTTCAGTCCGCTGGAGGCCAAGTCGGCGCTGCGTGCCGGCGAGATGCATCGCCGCCAGCGGCAGCGCGATGGCGGCGGCCGCAGCCTGGACGACTTCCTGGTGGGCGCGCACGCCCTGTTGCAGTGCGATGGCCTGATCACCTGGAACGACCGTTTTTTCCGCGACTACTTCAAGGGCCTGAAGCTGATCGTGCCGCACGCCTGAGCCCATACGAACACCCTGAAAACCACACTGCATTACCCGGGAGTTGCCATGTTGGAAGCCTATCGCCACCACGTCGCCGAGCGCGCTGCGCTCGGCATCCCGCCGCTGCCGCTGAGCGCGCAGCAGACGGCCGATGTCATCGAACTGCTGAAGAACCCGCCGGCCGGCGAGGCCGAGTTCCTGCTGGACCTGATCACCCACCGGGTGCCGGCCGGCGTCGACGATGCCGCCAAGGTCAAGGCGTCCTACCTGGCCGCCATCGCCCTGGGCAGCGAGCGCAGCGCGCTGATCGACCGCGCGCGCGCCACCGAGCTGCTGGGCACCATGCTGGGCGGCTACAACGTCGCACCGTTGATCCAGCTGCTGGACGACGCCGAGGTGGGGGCCCTGGCCGCCGACGGCCTGAAGCACACCCTGCTGGTGTTCGATGCCTTCCACGACGTGCAGGACAAGGCCCGGGCCGGCAATGCCCATGCCCAGGCGGTGCTGCGCAGCTGGGCCGATGCCGAGTGGTTCACCAGCAAGCCGGAAGTACCGGAAAGCCTGACCATCACCGTGTTCAAGGTGCCCGGCGAGACCAACACCGACGACCTGTCGCCGGCGCCTGACGCCACCACCCGCCCGGACATCCCGATGCACGCCCTGGCGATGCTGAAGAACAAGCGCGACGACGCGCCGTTCACCCCGGAAGAGGACGGCAAGCGCGGCCCGATCCAGCAGATCCTGTCGCTCAAGGAAAAGGGCCACCTGGTCGCCTACGTCGGCGACGTGGTCGGTACCGGCTCCTCGCGCAAGTCGGCCACCAACAGCGTGCTGTGGTGGACCGGTGACGACATCCCGTTCATCCCGAACAAGCGCGCCGGCGGCGTCTGCCTGGGTGGCAAGATCGCGCCGATCTTCTACAACACCATGGAAGATGCCGGCGCGCTGCCGATCGAGCTGGACGTGACGGAGATGGCGCACGGCGATGTCGTCGAGCTGCGCCCCTACGAAGGCAAGGCGCTGAAGGACGGCAAGGTGATCGCCGAGTTCCAGGTCAAGTCGGAGGTGCTGTTCGACGAGGTGCGTGCCGGTGGCCGCATTCCGCTGATCGTCGGCCGCGGCCTGACCGCGAAGGCACGCGAGGCGCTGGGCCTGCCGGTCACCGAACTGTTCCGCCTGCCGGTGCAGCCGGCCGACACCGGCAAGGGCTTCTCGCTGGCGCAGAAGATGGTCGGCCGCGCCTGCGGCCTGCCGGAAGGCCAGGGCATGCGCCCGGGCACCTACTGCGAGCCGAAGATGACCTCGGTGGGGTCGCAGGACACCACCGGGCCGATGACCCGCGACGAGCTGAAGGACCTGGCCTGCCTGGGCTTCTCGGCCGACCTGGTGATGCAGTCGTTCTGCCACACCGCGGCCTATCCGAAGCCGGTGGACGTCAAGACCCACCACACCCTGCCGGAGTTCATCTCCACCCGTGGCGGCATCTCGCTGCGTCCCGGCGACGGTGTGATCCACAGCTGGCTCAACCGCATGCTGCTGCCGGACACCGTCGGTACCGGCGGCGACAGCCACACCCGCTTCCCGATCGGCATTTCGTTCCCGGCCGGCTCCGGCCTGGTCGCCTTCGCCGCCGCCACCGGGGTGATGCCGCTGGACATGCCCGAGTCGGTGCTGGTGCGCTTCAAGGGCCAGCTGCAGCCGGGCGTGACCCTGCGCGACCTGGTCAACGCCATCCCGCTGTACGCGATCAAGCAGGGCCTGCTGACCGTGGCCAAGGCCGGCAAGAAGAACATCTTCTCCGGTCGCATCCTCGAGATCGAGGGCCTGCCGGACCTGAAGGTGGAGCAGGCGTTCGAGCTGTCCGACGCCTCGGCCGAGCGCTCGGCCGCCGGCTGCAGCGTGCGCCTGAACAAGGAGCCGATCATCGAGTACCTCAACAGCAACATCGTGCTGCTGAAGAACATGATCGCCGAGGGCTATGCCGATGCCCGTTCGCTGGCGCGCCGCATCGAGAAGATGGAAGCATGGCTGGCCGACCCGCAGCTGCTGGAGCCGGACGCCGACGCCGAGTACGCAGCGGTCATCGAGATCGACCTGGCCGACGTGCATGAACCCATCGTGGCCTGCCCGAACGACCCGGACGACGTGAAGACCCTGTCCGACGTGGCCGGCGCGCAGATCGACGAAGTGTTCATCGGTTCGTGCATGACCAACATCGGCCACTTCCGCGCCGCCGCCAAGCTGCTGGAAGGCAAGCGCGACCTGCCCACGCGCCTGTGGATCGCGCCGCCCACCAAGATGGACGCCAGCGAGCTGACCAAGGAAGGCCACTACGGCACCTTCGGCAACGCCGGCGCACGCACCGAGATGCCGGGCTGCTCGCTGTGCATGGGCAACCAGGCGCAGATCCGCGAAGGCTCCACCGCGATGTCGACCTCGACCCGCAACTTCCCGAACCGCCTGGGCCGCAACACCAACGTGTACCTGGGGTCGGCGGAGCTGGCCGCGATCTGCGCGCGCCTGGGCCGGATCCCGACCCGCGAGGAGTACATGGCGGACGTCGGCGTGATCAACGCCAACGGCGATGCGATCTACCGCTACATGAACTTCGACCAGATCGCGGAGTACAAGGACGTGGCCGACACCGTCGCGGCGTAAGCCTGGCCCGCATGTGGAACGCCCGGCGTCGGCCGGGCGTTCCATTTTTCGGGGTCACCCGCAGGGCGCGCCGGATTGCAGTGTCCGCCCTCCGTTCCTTCCGGGATCGGCAAGGGGCGCCGCGTTGGAGAAGAAGCTGCACGGGCGATTTGGGTCGCCCCGCCGCGGGGCGCTCGTTGTCGTGCCGATGCTGATCGGGATGCCTGGCGCCGCGCCGGCCGTGCGCTGCGAAGAGGGGCAGCTTGGGACGCCTTCCACCGCGCGCCTCGATGAAACGTAGCTGCGTGCCCATCCCCCCGCCTCTCCGTTCGTGGTGAAGAGAGACGGCGTTGAAGGGAATGTGACGATCCGGGCGGGCGTGGGCAGCGTGGGGCGGTCAGCTGCCTGCAGGTGGTGAGGGTCGGCCTGAACCGGGATGCCACCCGCGCGGCGCCGCAGGCCGTGCTCGGCTGGCGGATCGTCCGCGCCAACCATGACGGGGATGCGGCTGGCGGGGGTGTCGGGGTCGCCGTGCCGTTCCGTATCGAAGACGGCATGCCTTCGCCGCGATACAGGCGGGGCGATGCGGATTCATTCGGCCTTTGCGACGTCCTGCTGCATGCGGAGCAGCGGGCATGCCGGAGCGGCGGGCTTGTCGTGGGGATGACGGACGCGGGAGCGGGCCGGTTCTGTCGCCGCTGCGCCGATAGAACGCCATAGCATGGGGCGATGCCCCGTCTCCCGGGGGCTCCGCGGAACGTCCCGCGCAGTTCAGGAGGAGGATGAAAGGGGGGACGGCGAACACCGCTCTTGAATGCCGGAGCGGAAGGACCGCGCCGGCGGCGGCGAGTGCCGGAGGGAGCTCTCTCGGGGGCGGGCACGCCTGGACACCCCAGGGGCCAACGCCGTCCTCAACGGTTCGGGTCGCGTTCCGGGCTGGGCCGTTTCTGCAGTTTGCGCTGCAGCGAGCGGCGGTGCATGCCGAGCAGGCGCGCGGCCGCGGAGACGTTGCCACCGGTCTCGTGCAGGGCCTGCTGGATGTGTTCCCACTGCAGGCGGCTGATCGGGGTCATGGCATCGGGCGGCTCCACGTCCTCCGGTTCCTCGTGGCCGTCGTCGGTCTCGCCCAGTGCCCGCAGGATCATCGGCACGGTGGCCGGCTTGGGCAGGTAGTCGTCGGCGCCGAGCTTGATCGCTTCCACCGCGGTGGCGATGGAGGCATAGCCGGTGACCAGCAGGATGCGCATGTCCGCGCGCAGCTCGCGCAGCGGCTGGATCAGCGCCAGCCCCGATTCGCTGCCGAGCTTGAGGTCGATCAGCGCGAAGGCCGGAGGCGAGCGCGTGGCCTGCTCCAGCGCGCCGGCCAGGTCGTGGGCGGTGTCGGTCTGGATCTCGCGGCGGGCCAGGCTGCGCTGCAGGGTGCGCAGGTACAGGGGGTCGTCGTCGACCAGCAGGCCGCATAGGGAGGGAGCGGTCATCGGGGGGCTTCCAGGTTGGCAAGGGGCAGACGGAAGCCGACGCGTGCGCCGCGGCCTTCGGCCGGGCGCATCCACAGCTCTCCGTGCAGCCGTTCGATGGTGGCGTGCGACAGCGCCAGGCCCACGCCCATGCCGTCGGTCTTGCCGCTGTTGAACAGGGTACCGGGCAGGGCGGCCTGGCTGGCGCTGAAGCCGGGCCCATAATCGCGCACTTCGCCATGCAGGTGGCCTTCGGCGACCCGCAGGTCCAGGTCGACCCGGGCATTGCCCAGGGCCTCGCCGGCATCGGCGGCGTTGTTCAGCAGCACCTGCAGCAGGTGGCCGACGCCCGGATCAAGGGCGAGCCGCAGCGGAACGTCGGGGTTGCGGCGCAGCTGCACCGTCGGGCGCACCAGCCGCCATTGCTCGAGGATGTCGCCGATCGACACCCGCGCCCGGCTGCGCGCGCCCTCGGCCGGCGCGGCCAGCGCCAGCACCCGTTCCCGGCACTGCACCAGCAGCTCGCGCAGGGTGTCCAGGTCCTCCTGGATCTCCGGGTTGCCCGGTTGCTGCTCGGCGATGTCGTCGGCCAGCAGGGTCATGGTCGCCAGCGGGGTGTTCAGCTCGTGCGCCACCGAGGCCGCGTGCGTGGCCAGGGCGACGATGCCCTCGTTGCGCACGAAGCGCTCGCGCAGCAGCGCCAGCTGGTTCTCGCGCTCGCGCAGGGCCGCCGCCAGGCGCGTGGAGAACACCAGCACGACCACGCTGGACAGCAGGAAGTTGGCCGCCGCCCCCCACAGGTGCAGGCTCATCGAATCGAAGTAGCCGCCCTGCAGCGGCCGCCCGAACACCGCGCTCGTCGCATAGCCGGCCACGCAGGCGGCGGCCACCGCATGGGTCCAGCGCAGGGGCAGGGCGAGCGCGGCCAGCGCGATCAGGATCAGGAACAGCGAGCCGAACGGATTGGCGATGCCGCCGCTCCAGCCGACCATCCAGGTCAGCACCGCGACATCGACCAGGATGTGCCCGAAGGCGGTGACCGGCGCCGGGTCGGTGGCGTGCACGTGCAGCTGCACGGACAGGTTGAACAGCGCCAGCACGCATACGCCGCTCCACAACGGCACCAGCGGCAGGTCCAGCCCCAGCAGCCAGGTGGCGACCAGGATGGCGGTGGCCTGGCCGGCGGTGGCCAGCCAGCGCAGGCTGCACAGGGTGCGCTGGAACGAGGTGTCCGGGAAGTCCATGTGCGCATCGTAGGCGTTCGCGCGCAGTGCCGCTCGCCCGGGATTCATGCGGTACGCGAAGCCGGCGCGTTAAGATGCGCGCCATGCACGACGCCGTCACCCGCCCGACTCCCCCCGCCGACGCCACCGCCTGGCCCCGACGCATCACCCGAGCCGTGGACATCGGCGGGGTGAAGGTCGGCGGCGGCCATCCCGTGGTCGTCCAGTCGATGACCAACACCGACACCGCCGACATCGCCGCCAGCGTCCGGCAGGTGGCCGAGCTCTGGCGCGCCGGGTCGGAAATGGTGCGGCTGACGGTCAACAACGCCGAGTCGGCCGCGGCCATCCCGCGCATCGTCGAGAAACTGCGGATGATGGGGGTCGAGGTGCCGTTGATCGGCGACTTCCACTACAACGGCCATCAGCTGCTGGCCGGCGAGCCGGCCTGCGCCGAGGCGCTGGCGAAGTACCGCATCAACCCGGGCAACGTCGGCTTCGGCAAGAAGAAGGACACCCAGTTCGCGCAGCTGATCGAGTTCGCCATCCAGTACGACAAGCCGGTGCGCATCGGCGCCAACTGGGGGTCGCTGGACCAGGCCCTGGCGGCCCGGCTGATGGACGAGAACAGCCAGCGCGAGCAGCCGTGGGATGCCGGCCGGGTGCTGCGCGAGGCGTTGATCCGCTCGGCGCTGGATTCGGCCGAGACCGCGGTCGAGCTGGGCCTGCCGCGCGAGCGCATCGTGCTGTCGGCCAAGGTCAGTGGGGTGCAGGAGCTGATCGCGGTCTACCGCGACCTGGCGCAGCGCTCCGATTTCGCCCTGCACCTGGGCCTCACCGAGGCGGGCATCGGCAGCAAGGGCATCGTCGCGTCCGCCGCGGCGCTGGCGGTGCTGCTGCAGGAAGGCATCGGCGACACCATCCGCATCTCGCTCACGCCGGAGCCGGGGCAGCCGCGGACCCAGGAAGTGATCGTCGCCCAGGAACTGCTGCAGACCACCGGGCAGCGCGCGTTCACGCCGATGGTCACGGCCTGCCCGGGCTGCGGGCGCACCACGTCGGAGTTCTTCCAGGAGCTGGCCCGGGTGGTGCAGGACCACGTGCGCGAGAAGATGCCGCTCTGGCGTGTCAGCCACCCGGGGGCGGAGAGCATGACCCTGGCGGTGATGGGCTGCATCGTGAACGGCCCGGGCGAATCGCGCCACGCCGACATCGGCATCTCCCTGCCGGGCACCGGCGAGGCACCGGCCGCGCCGGTGTTCGTGGACGGCCAGAAGAAGGTCACCTTGCGGGGCGAGAACATCGCGCAGGAGTTCGTGGCGCTGATCGACGACTACGTCGAGACCCGCTATGCGCGCGGCGCCGGCTGAGGCCCGCCGCGAGGCGGCCCGGATCCGCAGCTGGCTGGTGCACAACGGCTGGCGCATCGCCGTGCTGTTCGTCTGCCTGCTGCTGCCGCTGGCCGGGTTCGTGACCCTGGCCGACGAGATCCATGGCGCCGAGTCGCTGCACTTCGACGCCGCGCTGCTGTGGCGCATGCACGGGCTGTCGTCGCCACGGCTGGACGCCCTGTCCGTACTGGTCTCGCGCCTGGGCTACCAGTGGGGCGTGATTCCGCTGGACCTGCTGCTGCTGGCGGTGCTGGCCCTTTGCCGGCGCTGGCGCGAGGCGCTGTTCGCGGCCACCGCGGTGGCCGGTTCGGCGCTGCTGAACCTGGGCAGCAAGCAGCTGTTCCAGCGGGCCCGTCCCGGCCTGTGGGAGTCGGTCGCCCCGGAGAGCACGTTCAGCTTTCCCAGCGGCCATGCCATGGGCTCGATGACGCTGGCGGCCACCCTGGTATTCCTGGCCTGGGGCACGCGCTGGCGCTGGCCGGTGCTGGCCGCCGCGGTGCTGGCGGTGCCCAGCGTCGGCCTGTCGCGGGTATACCTGGGCGTGCACTATCCCTCCGACATCCTCGCCGGCTGGTGCGCGGCGCTGGCCTGGGTGGCCGGGGTGCATGCGCTGATGTACCGCCACCGTTGGTCGCCCCCGGCCGTCGCGGTGGCTGCGGGGAACTCCTAGCCAGGCATGCGCATTGGACTGATGTGATCCGATACAGTGCCGCGGCAAGGTGGGGGCGATGGTCGTGAAGGGGCGCTTCCGGGACAACCACCGGGAGTGCACGGCCGTCCGCGCAGAATGTCCGCTTCTGAACGATAATGGGCGTTACCGTCGCCATGGTGTGGATCGAGGAGTTGTCCGCCGGTAGGGGCCGGGCCACGGCTGGCGGGCATTGTCATCGGGATATCCGGGGAGGGAATGTGTCGTGACGATCAGAGTGTTTCTCGTGGACGATCATGTGCTGGTGCGAACCGGCATCCAGATGATCCTCCTGGGCGAGCCCACCATCGAGGTGGTGGGCGAGGCCGACAGCGGCGAGGCGGCGCTGCCGCAGATCCGCCGGCTGAAGCCCGACGTGGTGCTGTGCGACCTCTACCTGCCGGGGCTGAGCGGGCTGGAGATCACCGAGCGGATTGTCCGGGGCGACCACGGCACCCGGGTCATCATCGTCTCGGTGCTGGAGGACGGGCCCATGCCCAAGCGCCTGCTGGAGGCGGGGGCCTCGGGGTATGTCGGCAAGGGCGGGGATGCCCGGGAACTGGTGCGCGCCATCCACGATGTCGCCTCCGGCCGCCGCTACCTGGCCAGCGCCATCGCGCAGAACCTGGCGCTGTCCAAGCTGGAGCGTGGCGACTCCCCGTTCGACGAGCTGTCGCCACGGGAGATGGAGGTGGCCCTGCTGCTGATGCAGGGACGACGCCAGGAAGAGATCGCGCGGCGGCTGAGCCTGAGCGCCAAGACGGTCAACACCCACAAGTCGCGCCTGTTCCAGAAGACCGGGGTGCAGGACAACATCGCGCTGGCGCGGCTGGCCACGCAGTACGGCGTCGTGGAGCCGTCCAGGGAGATCTGAGCGCGGGGGGCGGCGTTTCGGGGATGGGGCGCCGGTGCCGGCGCTGCCGGGTGCGCAGCGGCCCGGCAGCCCGGCATGTCGATGCATCAGGGGCCTCAGGCCGGCGAGGGCGCCCGCGCCGGCTTGCCGTGGCCGAGTGGGGGCCGAGGCGTCGCGGCGTCAGAACCGCGGGTCGAACTCGGCCGCATAGCCGCTGTTGACGATCAGCTTCTGCAGCGCCTCGCATACCTTCAGGCTGCCGGCGATCACCTGCTGGGTTTCCGGGCCCTTGTCGTCCATGCGTGCCAATGGCGCGCCGCGGTAGTTGCAGACCTTGCCGCCGGACTCGCGCACCAGCAGCACGCCGGCGGCGATGTCCCAGGCCTTCACGCCGGCCTCGAAATAGGCGTCGGTGCGGCCACAGGCGACGTAGGCCAGGTCCAGCGCGGCCGAGCCGGTGCGGCGGATGTCCTCGGCCTGGTCGAGCAGGGTGTCGATGGTCCGCAACTGGCTGCCGGCGCGGGCGCGCTCGCGCGGCGCGAAGCCGGTATGGACCATGGCGCCTTCCAGGTCCTTGCGGTCGGAGACGCGGATGCGGCGGTCGTTGAGCACCGCGCCGGCGCCCTTCGAGGCGGTGAACAGCTCGTTGCGCAGGGGATCGAAGATCACCGCGTCGGTGGGCTCGCCGCTCTCGACCAGGGCGATGGACACGCAGTAGTGGGGAAAGCCGTGCAGGTAGTTGCTGGTGCCGTCCAGCGGGTCGATGACCCACATCTGCCGGCCGTTGCCCTGCAGTCCGCCTTCCTCGCCGTAGATGCCGTAGTCCGGATAGGCGCGCTTGAGCTCCTTGATGATGACCTTCTCCGCATCGCCATCGACTTCGCTGGCGTAGTCCATGCGGCCCTTCTGCACCACGTTCAGCGCTTCAAGCCGGTTGATGTTGCGCAACAGGACGTTGCCGGCGAGGCGGGCGGCCTTGACCATGACGTTGACGGCGGGTTTCTGCATGGCGGAGGGCTCCCGTGAAGGCGAAGTGGACCGGATTGGCGAGGGGAAAGAGCGGTGCCGGCGCACAGGCCGGCCGCGCAGTTTACCATCTGCGGCTGTCCCGCTCCCGACTTTTTCACCATGCACGCTACTGCCCGCATCCGTTTCGTCCTCGTCGGCACCCAGCACCCCGGCAACATCGGCGCGGCGGCGCGGGCGATGAAGACCATGGGGTTGTCGCGGCTGGTGCTGGTGGCGCCGGAGAAAGCGCCGGACGATGCCGCCTACCGCCGCTCGGCCGGCGCCGAGGACGTCCTCGGCGACGCCCGGCAGTTCGCCACCCTGGCCGAGGCGGTCGCCGACTGCCGGCTGGTGCTGGGCTGCACGGCGCGTTCGCGGCGCGTGCAACTGGACGAGCTGCTGCCCGAAGCGGCCGGCAAGCGGGCCGTGGAGCGCGCCGCCGAGCCGGCGGAGGTGGCGTTCGTGTTCGGGCGCGAGCGCACCGGGCTGAGCAACGACGAGCTGCAGCTGTGCCATGCCGCGGTCCATATTCCCTCCGATCCGGAATTCAGTTCGCTGAACCTGGCGGCGGCGGTGCAGGTGCTGGCCTATTCGGTGCGCATGGCCGGCCTGCAGGGGCAGGCCGCGGCGGCGGCCGAGCCGGGCCATGGCGATGCGCCGGCCAGCCACGCGCAGCTGGAAGGCCTGTTCGGGCAACTGGGCGACACCCTGGAGCAGATCGATTTCCACAAGGGGCGCGCGCCGCAGTCGGCGATGCGCAAGCTGCGGCGTCTGTTCATGAAGGCCGATCTTTCCGAGCAGGAGGTGCGCCTGCTGCGCGGCATCCTGTCCGATGCCCAGCGCATGGCCCGGCTGGCCGGCGAGGATCGACATTGAGGCGTCCGTACGCGGCCGTTTATCGGATAGTCTGTGGCGGATATTCCTTTGGGGACGCCGGTGTGCGTGTTTCACGATGGCTCTGGGCCGCCGTGCTGGTGGTGGCCGCCGTGTTGCCGGCATCCGTCGGGGCGACCGACCGCTCGGTGCTGGTCCTGGGGCGGCTCAGCGATGACCCCAAGTCGCACTACGAGCAGCTGAAACCGCTGCTGGACTACGTGGTGCCGCGGATGCGCGGGGTGGGCATCCTCGAGGGGCACATCCTGATGGCCAAGGACATGCAGCAGATGGCCAGCTACCTGCGCCGCGGCCGCGTGGACTGGGTGACGGAAACCTCCGGCACCGCCATGGCGCTGCGCCAGCGCAGCGGCGCCGAACCGCTGCTGCTGACCGAGCGCGGCGGCGTGGCCGCCTACCACAGCGTGTTCTTCGTGCGCCGCGACAGCCCCATCACCACCCTGCAGGAGTTGAAGGGGCATACCCTGGCGATGCAGAGTGTCTGGTCCACCAGTGCCTACCTGGTGCCGGTGATGGAACTGCTCGGCCACGGCATCCGCCCGGAGATCCTGCTGACGCCCCAGGACACGCCCACCGCCGATACGGTGGGCTACGTGTTCGCGCGGTCCGAGCTGAACATCTCCACCTTCGTGCACAAGCGGGTGGTCGACGCGGGCGCGATCAGCAGCATCGACTGGGCCGACGAGCAGCGCATGCCGGCGGTGTTCCGGCGCGACATGCGCGTGCTGTACGAGAGCGAGGACGTCCCGCGCGCGGTGGAGATGGTGCGTCCCGGGCTGGACCCGGCGGTGCGCGCGCGCCTGCAGGAGGTGCTGCTGGAGGCCAGCGGCGATCCGGCCGCGGGTCCGGCGCTGCGCAAGTTCTTCGGAACCACGGCCTTCCGGCGGCTGGATCCGGACAGCGAACGGGCCCTGGAGCGGCTGCGCGCGGGTCTCGCGCGGGTCCGCATGGACGTCGAATGAAACGGCCGCATTTCGGACTGCAGGCACGGTTCCTGTGCGCGGCGGGGGGCGCGGTCCTGGTGGTGATCGCGATCGTGGTGGTGCTGCTGGCCAGGCAGGCCGCGGCCCAGCGCGAGCTGCTGCAGGCCAGTGGCAGCGTGGTCAGCCAGGTGTTCGACCACAGTGTCCGCGAGCAGGGGCGCTCGCTGGCCGAATCGCTGGCCGACGCCCTGGTCAACCCGCTGTACTACTCCGACCTGGACGCGATCGGGGTGCTGGTGCGCAGCACCGCCAGCCAGAAGTCGGTCAGCTACGTGCTGGTGCATGACGCGGAGGGGCGCCTGATCCACGACGGTTCGGTCGAGGTGGCCGGTTACGGCCGGCGGATGCGCGATCCGCTGGCGGCCGGGGCGATCGGTGCCGAGGCGCTGCGGGTGCAGGAGTCGCCGATGGTGCTGGAGATGGACCTGCCAGTGCGGGTCGGCGACCAGCGCATCGGCGGACTGCGGCTGGGCATGGACCTGGCCCAGCTGCGCGCGCAGGAGGCCGAGGCGATGTCCGCGCTTGCCCAGCGCATGGGCGAGGCCAGCCGCCGGCAACTGGGCTGGGCGGCCCTGATGCTGATGGTGCTGGTCGGGTTCGCGTGCCTGATGGCGCTGTACGTACAGCGCACGCTGGTCCGGCCGATCCGCTGGCTCGGTGCCGCCGCACGGCGCATCGAGGCCGGCGACTACCACCTGGAACAGCAGGATACCGGCCGCGGCGACGAGGTCGGCGAGCTGCTGCATGCCTTCGGCCGGATGAGCCAGAGCATCGCCCGCCACGACCGCGAAGTACGGCGGATGGCCTATACCGATTCGCTGACCGGGCTGACCAACCGGCTGGCGTTCCGCGAGGCGCTGGACCACCGCCTGCTGGCCGCACGTGCCCATGGCCAGGGGCTGGCGCTGCTGTTCATCGACATCGACGAGTTCAAGCGGGTCAACGACACCCTCGGCCACGAGGCCGGCGACGATGCCCTGCTGCAGTTCGCCCAGCGCATCGCGCTGGCGGTCGAACAGGACGGGGGCGAGGAGGCGATGCTGGCCCGGTTCGGCGGCGACGAGTTCGTGATCCTGATCGGCAACGACGCCGGCAGGGTGGAGACCATGGCCACCGCGCTGGCCAAGCGGCTGGTCGCCGACCTGGAGCATCCGCTGGAGGTGCAGGGGCGGGAGATCTTCCTCGGCAGTTCGATCGGCATCAGCCTGTTCCCGGAGGATGCGGCCGACGCCTCGGAGCTGCTGAAGAACGGCGACATCGCCATGTACCAGGCCAAGCTCGCCGGTAAGCACTGCTTCCACTACTACAGCCGCGCCCTGGACCATGCCGTGGGCCGGCGCCTGCACCTGGAGCAGGAACTGCGCGGCGCCTGGGAGCGCAACGAACTGCAGTTGGTCTACCAGCCCATCTTCCGGACCCTGGACCGCATGCCGGTCGGCGGCGAGGCCCTGCTGCGCTGGCAGCACCCGGTGCTGGGGCTGGTGCCGCCGTCGATCTTCATCGACATCGCCGAGCAGAGCGGGCTGATCCAGAGCCTGGGCCCCAAGGTCCTGCGTGCGGCCTGTATGCAGGCCGCGAAGTGGCCCCGCAATGCCGCCGGCGAGGCGCTGTTCGTCTCGGTCAACGTGTCGCCGCGGCAGCTGCACAGCGGCGAGCTGGTCGCCGCGGTCGAGCAGGGGCTGAAAGCATCGGGGCTGGACGCGTCGCGGCTGCACCTGGAGCTGACCGAAACCGCGGTGATCGGCGACGAGATGCTCGCCGCGACCCTGCTGGAAAAATTGCACCGTACCGGCGTCAAGGTCTGGCTGGACGATTTCGGCACCGGGTTCTCGGGCCTGAGCCATCTGCGCCAGGTGCCGGTGGACGGGGTCAAGATCGACAAGAGCTTCGTCGCCGACCTGCAGCGCGATCCCGACGACCTGGCGCTGACCACCGCGATCATCTCGATGGCCCACGCGCTGGGCATCACCGCGGTCGCCGAGGGCATCGAGCAGCCGGCCCAGCTGGAGCTGCTCAGCGAGCGCGGCTGCGACCTGGTGCAGGGCTACTGGCTGGCCAGTCCGCTGGATCCGGAGGCGCTGGTGTGCCTGCTGCAGTCGCCGTCCGCCGCCGGTTGAACGGCGGCGCGGGCGGCTACAGGCGCCGCTTGCCGGTGTCGCCGGCGATCTCGCGCACCAGCCGCGGCACCAGGTAGCCGGACAGGCGGGCGGTGAGCGCGGCGTGCAGCGCGCGCGCGCGCGCATCGTCGACCTCGAAGTGGGCCGCGCCCTGGACCCGGTCCAGCTGGTGCAGGTAGTAGGGCAGTACCCCGGCCGCGAAGCCGCGCTCGCTCAGCGCGGCCAGTGCCTCGACGTCGTCGTTGACCCCCCGCAGCAGCACGGCCTGGTTGAGCAGCTGCGCACCGGCCGTGCGCAGGCGCGCCAGCGCACGGTCCACGGAGGCGTCGAATTCGTTGGCATGGTTGGCGTGCAGGACCAGCGCCACCGGCCAGGGCAGGGCCCGCAGCCAGTCCAGCAGCTCATCGTCCACCCGCTCCGGCAGCACCACCGGCAACCGGCTGTGGATGCGCAGCCGGCGCAGGTGCGGAACCGCGGCCAGGGCATCGGTCAGCTCGGCCAGCTTGTGGGTCGCCAGCGACAGCGGATCGCCGCCGGACAGGATCACCTCCTCCACCGTGGGGTCCGCGGCGATGCCCGCCACCGCGTCGGCCCAGCCGCCCCTGGCGGCGTTCTCGCCGGCATAGTCGAAATGGCGGCGGAAGCAGTAGCGGCAGTTGATCGCGCAGCTGCCGGTGGCCACCAGCAGCGCACGGCCGCGGTACTTCTGGATCACGCCGCTGGCGGTGCGGGCGGCGCCGTCGCCCACCGCGTCGAAGCTGAATCCGGGGGTGGGACGCATCTCGGCATCGATCGGCAGCACCTGCCGCAGCAGCGGGTCGGCGGGGTCGCCGGACCGCATGCGCGCGGCGAATCCGCGCGGCACGCGCAGCGCGAACTGCGCCAGCGCCGCCTGGGAGACTCCCAGGTCGGCGGCCTCCAGGCCGAGCCCTTCCAGCAGTTCCAGGGGGTCGCGGATGGCGCGGCGCCAGAGCGCCTGCCAGCTGGTGCCGGCGGAGGACGGCGCGCGAACGCGCGCTAGAGCGGGGGCGGGGGCTGCGGTTATCATTGGCGACCAGATAAACAGATGCCCGCCTTCGACGGCGGGGGTTCCATTCTAATCCGGCCGGCCGCGGGCTGCGGCCGGTCCTGCCTTTTCGAAGGAGTTGCACGATGGCCAGCTATGGCATGAACGACGTCAAGAACGGGATGAAGATCCTGGTCAACAATGAACCGGCGGTCATCACCGAAACCGATTACGTCAAGCCGGGCAAGGGCCAGGCCTTCACCCGCGTGCGCTATCGCCTGATCAAGAGCGGCCGCGTGCAGGAAGTGACCATGAAGTCGACCGATTCGGTCGATGCCGCCGACGTCGTCGACACCGACATGAACTACATGTACAGCGACGGCGAGTACTGGCACTTCATGGACCCGGAAACCTTCGAGCAGGTCCAGGCCGGCAAGGCCGGGATGAACGGTGCCGAGAAGTGGCTCAAGGGCGAGGAGTCCTGCGTGGTCACGCTGTGGAACGGCGAGCCGATCGACGTCACCCCGCCGAATTTCGTGGAGCTGAAGATCGTGCAGACCGATCCGGGCGTGCGCGGCGATACTTCCGGCGGCGGCGGCAAGCCGGCGACCCTGGAAACCGGTGCGGTGGTGCGCGTGCCGCTGTTCGTCAACCAGGACGAGATCATCAAGGTCGACACCCGTTCGGGCGAATACTCCGCGCGCGTGAAGTGAGGAAGTGATCCGGCGCTGCCGGATCCTCGTGGAGCCGGGCCATGCCCGGTTGCCCGGACCCGCCGGCACCGCGCCGGGCGTCCCTGCCAACGGAACCGACCGCCCCGGGCCGATCCCGGGTCCGGCGCCGCCGGACAGGCCGGTTTCCCCCAACCCGTGAGTCCGCATGAGCGATAGCACGCATACGCCCGAGGCCTGCGACCTCCTGATCGAAGCCGGCTACGTGGTGCCGGTCGAGCCGCATGCCGTGGTGCTGGAAGACCACGCGGTGGCGGTGGACGGTGGCCGCATCGTGGCGGTCCTGCCGCGCGGCGAGGCGCGGGCGCGGTTCGCGCCACGGCAGTCGGTGTCGCGGCCGCAGGCGGCGCTGATCCCGGGGCTGGTCAATGCCCACACCCACAACCCGATGACGCTGCTGCGCGGGATCGCCGACGACCTGCCGCTGATGACCTGGCTGCGCGAGCACATCTGGCCGGTGGAAGCGGCGGTGATCGGCCCGGAGTTCGTCGCCGACGGCACCACCCTGGGCATCGCCGAGATGCTGCGCGGCGGCACCACCTGCGCCAACGAGAACTACTTCTTCGCCGACGTGCAGGCCGCGGTGTACAAGCAGCACGGCTTCCGCGCGCGGGTGGGTTCGGTGATCATCGATTTCCCCAGCGCCTGGGCCAAGAGCGACGACGAGTATTTCGCCCGCGCCGGCGAGCTGCACGACCAGTGGCGGGGCGATCCGCTGATCGGCACCGCGTTCGCGCCGCATGCGCCGTACACGGTCAGCGACGCCAACTTCGAACGCGTGCGCATGCTGTCCGACCAGCTCGAGGTCCCGGTACACCTGCACACCCACGAGACCGCGCAGGAAATCAGCGATTCGCTCAAGCTGCACGGCCAGCGGCCGCTGGCGCGGCTGGAGCGTCTCGGCCTGGTCAACGACCGGCTGATCGCGGTGCACATGACCCAGCTCACCGAGGGCGAGATCCAGCTGTGCGCCGAGCGCGGCGTGCACGTGGTGCACTGTCCCGAATCGAACCTGAAGCTGGCCTCGGGATTCTGCCCGGCCTGCGCGCTGGTGCGCGCCGGCGTCAACCTGGCCATCGGCACCGACGGCTGCGCCAGCAACAACGACCTGGACATGTTCAGCGAGAGCCGTACCGCGGCGATCCTCGCCAAGGCGGTGGCCCAGGACGCCACCGCGCTGGACGCGGCGACCACGCTGCGTGCGGCCACCCTGGGCGGCGCGCGCGCGCTGGGCTTCGGCGAGGAGGTCGGTTCGATCGAACCCGGCAAGCAGGCCGACCTGGCCTGCGTGGACCTGTCGGCGCTGGAAACCCAGCCCCTGCACCACGTGCTGTCGCAACTGGTCTACGCGGCCGGACGCCACCAGGTCAGCGATGTCTGGATCGCCGGCCAGCCCAAGCTGGTGCAGCGCGAACTGGTCGGCATGGACGAGGCGGCGATCGTCGCCAATGCCCGCCAGTGGCGCGACCGCATCCGTTCCAGCCGCGCCTGAGCGCGGCGGTTTGACGAGGACACCCCCATGAGCACAGCTTCGACATCCAGCAACTTCGATCAGGCCGAGCTGGACAAATTCGCCGCCCTGGCCAACCGCTGGTGGGATGCGGACGGCCCGCAGAAGCCCTTGCACGCCCTCAACCCGGTGCGGTTGCAGTACGTGGCCGAGCGCGCCGTGCTGCGCGGCGCGAAGGTGCTGGACATCGGCTGTGGCGGCGGACTGCTGAGCGAGGCGCTGGCCAAGGAGGGGGCGCAGGTCACCGCCATCGACCTGGCGCCGGAACTGGTCAAGGTCGCGCGCCTGCACGGACTGGAGTCGGGCGTGCAGGTCGATTACCGCGTCCAGGCCGCCGAGGACCTGGCCGCCGAGCAGGCCGGCACCTTCGACGTGGTGACCTGCATGGAGATGCTCGAGCACGTGCCGGATCCCGGCGCGATCATCGCCGCCTGCCAGCGCCTGCTGCGTCCCGGCGGCGCACTGTTCCTGTCCACGATCAACCGCACTCCGGCCGCATTCGCGGTGGCGGTGGTCGGCGCCGAGTACATCGCCCGGCTGCTGCCCAGGGGGACCCACCATTACCAGGAATTCATCAAGCCGGCCGAGCTGGGGGCCTGGCTGCGGCAGTCCGGGCTGCAGCTCCAGGACGTCAGCGGCATGGCCTATGAGCCCTGGCGCAACCGCGCGCGGCTGAGCCGCCGCACCGACATCAACTACCTGGCCTTCGCGCGCAAGCCGGAACAGGCATGAGCCCGCGGCCGTTCCCGCCGGTGGTGCTGTTCGACCTGGACGGCACCTTGCTGGACAGCGCGCCGGACTTCGTCGCCACCACGCAGGCCATGCGCCAGGCGCGCGGCCTGCCGCCGCTGCCGCCGGAACAGCTGCGGCCGGTGGTGTCCAAGGGCTCGCGGGCGATGCTGGCGACCGCCTTCCCGGCGCTGGCCGACGATGAGCGGCTGGCGCTGGTGCCGGAGTTCCTGGCGCACTACCGGTCGCTGATCGGACGCCATGCGCGCCTGTTCGACGGCGTCGCCGCGGTGCTGCGGGCGCTGGAGCATGCCGGCAGCCGCTGGGGCATCGTCACCAACAAGCCCGAGCAGCTCGCACGGCTGATCCTGCCGCAGCAGGGCTGGGAAACGCGCTGCGCGGTGCTGATCGGTGGCGACACCCTGGCCGAGCGCAAGCCGCACCCGCTGCCGCTGCAGGTGGCCGCGCAGCGGATCGGGGTGAGCCCGGAACAGTGTGTCTATGTCGGCGACGACGAGCGCGACATCCTGTCCGCCCGCGCGGCCGGGATGCCCTCGGTGGCCGCGCTCTGGGGATACCGCCTGGAAGCGGACGACCCGCGGTCGTGGCGGGCCGACACGATGGCGGCGACACCGGCCGCACTGCTGGAGCCTGCCGCCTGGCCGGGAGCGCAGGACGCGCGCTGAGGCCGGGCGCTCAGTCCCCGCAGCGGCGGTACTCGAACGGTATCCGCAGCGGCGCCCCGGCGTCCCCGGGTCCGGAAATGGCGGCATGCAGCAGCGCGCCATCACGCCGGTACTCGATGCGGTCGGGAAAGTCGTGCGCTGCCTGCGCGAACACCACCCAGCCGTCGCCGTGGCCGGCGATGGCGAACGTCGTCGGCGGCGCGCCGTCGGGCTGGACATGCAGGCCGGCGTCCTCCCCTGAGGCGACCAGGCGCATGAATTCGAACGACGCCAGGGTGTCGCCGCCGAGCGTGCGCGACATGCCCAGCAGGGTGCCGCCGGCGGCCGGCAGCCAGACCTCTTCGATCGTCCGCTCCGCGCTGCCGCCGCACCAGTGGCCGGCCAGCCAGTCGAAGCCATCCGCGGCCGCCGTGGCCGTCCCCGCAGCCAGGGCCAGGCCCGCCCCCAGTACGATTCCCGTGTCCCGCATGGTCCGCCTCCTCGGTGGTGTGGCCGCAGGCTAGCCGGCTGGCCGCGGCGGCGCTTGTAAAAACGCGCAGCGCGCGGTTCGATGGCGCATGGAGTACACCGAGCATCCGCCGCCGCCGGCGCTGCGGCGCCATGTCCAGTGCCTGTGGGTGCTGCGCGACGACGCGCCCGGCGACGAGGTCCAGGTCATCTACCCCGACGGCTGCTGCGAGCTGCTGGCCGAGCTGGGCGTTCCGCTGCGCTTCCGGGGGGCGGACGGGGAGGTCCGTTCCGACCAGCCGGTCTGCTTCGCCGCCCAGCAGCGCGGCCCGATCCGCCTGCAGGCGGCAGGCGCGGTGCACTGCATCGGGGTGCGGCTGCGGCCGGCAAGCAGCGCCCTGGTGGCCGGCACGCGGCTGCCCGGGCTGCGCGACCAGGCCCCCGACCTGTACACGCTGGATCCGGTGTTCGCCGCCGCGTTCAGCGCCGCGGCACGCAACTGTGTGGGCAAACCGTCGCCGGAGCCGCTGTGGGGACTGCTGCAGGCGCGTTGTGCCGGCTTCGCGCCGGACCTGCTGGCTGAGCGCGCGGTGGCGATGCTCGACGCCGTCGATGGCGGCCTGCGCATCGCCGGGCTGGCGCGGCAGCTGGGCGTGGCGCCGCGCACGCTGCAGACGCGCTTCCTCGCCGCGGTCGGACTGACGCCCAAGGAGTATGCGCGCGTACGCCGTCTGCAGGCGCTGCTGCGCACACTGGACCGCGAGGCCGCGGCCATTGTCGATGCGGCCATGCGCCACGGCTACAGCGACCAGGCGCATGCCACGCACGAGCTGCTGGACTGGACCGGATGGACGCCGGCCAGGCTGGCCCGCGCGTTGCGCGGTGACCGGGGCGGTGAGGAGGCGGTGCGACTGGCGGCAGCCTTCGTGCGCGGTTCCCATGCCGGTACCGCCGCGGCGGAAGGCGAGTCTGGGCAGGCGGTGGCGGAACCGCACGGTGCCCGCCGCTGAAGCACGACGTTCCGGCTGCCGGTTGCCGCGCCCGGGGCGGGTTGGTGTCCCGGTACGGGAGACGTCGTGCCGGCGGCTTCATACAATGGGCGGATGACTGGATTTGATTCGCTGGAAGGGTTCCTGGACAAGTGGCGCGAGCGCTGGCCCGAGTGGCCGATGGTCGAGCGGTTCCTGGCACCGGAGACGCAGCGCCGCACGCTGGCCTGGTTCGCGCTGCTGCAGGAATTCGACGACATGCTCAATGTCAGCGGCGACCCGTTGCCGGCCAATGCCAAGCTCGGGTGGTGGAGCGAGGAGCTGCGCGGCTGGGACGGGCAGCGTTCGCGGCATCCGCTGGGCCGGCTGCTCGAGCCGGTGCGGGCACCGTGGCAGGCCCTGGCCGCGGCGCTGCCGGACCTCGTCGAAGCCCGCGACACCGCGGCCGACGCGGGCCAGGCGCGGGCGGCACTGGCGGGATTCGCCGAGGCCGTCGCCGCCATCGAAGCGGTGCTGTTCGAGAGCGGTGCGGACCCTCGGGCCGGACAGGCGGTGGTGGACCAGTTGCTGGCGCAGCGGGCACTGGCGCTGGGCGCCGCCGCGGTGCCGTCCGCGCTCGGGAGCGAACAGGCCTGGTTGCGGGTCTTGCTGTCGCAGTGGCCGGCGAGGGTGGCTGGCCCGCGGCCGCGCCGGCTCTATGCGGCGCTGGCCCGCGGCCGCCTGCAGGCGCGCCTGCGTGGCGGGACCTACCAGCCCAGCCCGGCCGGCCTGCTGTGGCGTGGCTGGTGGGCGGCGCGCGGCTGATCCGGAGCTTCCGCACGCGGCCCGGTCCACGCAGGGCGGCCGCCCACGCATGCCGGGGCGCTGCCGGGACCCTGGGCCGGGACGCCGCAGGTGCGTCCGGCCGAGGCCAGAGAGCCCCCGGATTTCGTGCACGCCCGCCGTCATCGGCGATACCCGTCGGCATGGATGCGGCTGTCGCGGCGGTGCCGGACAGACGCGCGGAGAGGGCAGACGACGGACGTTGCCGGCCGCACTGCAGAGGCCGCCGGGAACCGCCACGGGACGCGTGCCACGCCTCATGCTGCGCACGCGGATGAGCGGTCAGCGACCGCGTTCCAGCACCAGCAAGGGGTCGATCCGGGTGGTGAACCAGTTCATTCCCCAATGCAGGTGCGGCCCGGTCGCACGTCCGGTCGCGCCCACCGCGGCAATGGCCTGGCCCTGTTCGACGCGGTCGCCGACCTTCACGTCGATCCGCGACAGGTGCAGGAAGTTGGAGCTGATGCCGAAGCCGTGGTCCAGCACCAGCGTGCCGCCGGTCAGGTAGAGGTCGGGATCGGCGAAGGTGACGACCCCCGCGGCAGGGGCCTTGACGGGGGTACCGGTCGGCACGGCGATGTCCATCCCCGAATGGCCGGCGCCGGGTTGCCCGTTGTAGACCCGGGCGTTGCCGAAGCGGCCGCTGATGCGGCCCTCGACCGGCCAGATGAAGCTCTGGGTGAAGTCGGTGCGGTCGTCGTCGCGCTGCCGTGCCTCGCCGACCCGGGCCTGTTCGCGGGCGATGCGCGCGGCGATGGCCGGCGGCGGATTGACCGTCCTGGGCGGCACGCCGTTGACGTGCTCGGTCGGCCAGTCGCGTGGCGTCACCGCGAGAGTCGCGGTCTCGCTGCCGCCATCCGGGCGCTGCACCTGTATGCGCAGCGGCCCCTTCTCGTCACGGCCGATGCCGAACACCACGCTGCCGTAGCCGCTGACCCGCAGCTGTCGGCCGGCGTACTGCACGCGGCTGCCGGCCGGCACCTTGCCGATCACCAAGGCGCCCTGCGAGGCGGTGGACGGAAACACGACGCGGTTGTCGACCAGCTCACCGATGCCGTCCTGCGCCTGCGCGGGCGGCATTGGGGGCAGGGGCGCCGCCAGCAGCAACGCCCCGAGCAGCAGGGACGGGCGCATCAGCGGTCGTAGGTCATGCGCCGGCCGGCGGGTTCGCCGACCAGCGTGCTGCCGTCCCACACCTGCTGGCCGTTGACCCAAGTGGAGGCGATGCGCGAGCGGAAGGTGGTGCCTTCGAACGGCGACCAGCCGCACTTGGACAGCACGTCCTCGCGCTTGACGGTGAACGGCACGTCCTCGACCAGGACCAGGTCGGCGAAATAGCCTTCGCGCAGGTAGCCGCGCTCTTCCACGTCGAACAGCTGCGCCGGCGCGTGGGCGAACTTCTGCACCACCTGCTCGCGGGTCAGCTTGCCCTCGTGCACGCGCTCGAGCGCGGCGACCAGCGCGTACTGCACCAGCGGCAGGCCGGACGGTGCCTGCGCATAGGATTTCTGCTTCTCTTCCCAGGTGTGCGGCGCGTGGTCGGTGGCCAGCACGTCGAGCACGTCGTCGGCCAGGGCGGCGGTGATCGCCTCGCGGTCGGACACGTCCTTGATCGCCGGGTTGCACTTGATCAGGTTGCCCTTGGCCGCATAGTCCGGACGCGCGAAGTGCAGGAAGTGCACGCAGGTCTCGGCAGTGATCTGCTTGCGGCTGCCGTCGGCGCGGATCAGTGGACCCTTCTCGAACAGCGCCAGCTCGTCGGCGGTGGAGATGTGCAGCACATGCAGGCGGGTGCCGTGCTTGCGTGCCAGCGACATGGCCAGCCGGGTCGACTTGATGCAGGCCTCGCGCGAGCGGATGTCCGGGTGCATGTCCGGGGTCAGCGCATCGCCGTACTTCTCCTGGAACGCCTTCTGGTTGGCATCGATCATCGGCGTGTCTTCGCAGTGCGTGATGATCGGGGTCGGGCAGTCGCGGAAGATCGCGTCCAGCGTGTCCGGGTCGTCGACCAGCATGTTGCCGGTGGAGGCGCCCATGAACACCTTCACGCCGGGGGCCTTCTTCGGATCGAGCGCACGGATGGCCTCCAGGTTGTCGTTGCTGGCGCCATGGTAGAAGCCGTAGTTGGCCCAGGCGCGGCCCTTGGCCAGTTCGTACTTGGCTTCGAGGATGGTCGAGTCCAGCGTCGGCGGGCTGGTGTTGGGCATGTCCATGAAGCTGGTCAGGCCGCCGGCCACGGCCGCCGCCGATTCGCTGGCGATATCGCCCTTGTGGGTCAGCCCGGGCTCGCGGAAATGCACCTGGTCATCGATCATGCCCGGCAGCAGCCAGCGCCCGGCCGCATCCACCACCTGCTCGCCGCTGCGTGCGGCCAGGCCGCTGCCGATCTGCGCGATGCGGTCGTTCTCGATACGCAGGTCGCCGTCGAAGATGCGGCCTTCGTTGACCATGCGGGCATTGGTGATGAGCGTGGAGGGCATGTCAGTGTTTTCCTGTGCAGCGGCAAGAAGAGGGGGAGGCCACGTCCGGAACCGGATCTATGCCGCCGGGATGGAACGGATGGCAACGGCCGAGACGTCGCAGCGTAAGCCAGCTCCCCCGCAAGGGACCGTGCAGACGGATCGCGTCCATGGCGTATTCGGAGCAGCTGGGGACGAAACGGCAGCGCGGGCCCAGCAGCGGGCTGATGAAACGCTTGTAGAAGCGCAGCAGGGCGATGAGGAGTCGGCCGATCACCCCCGAATGATATGCCAGCTGGCATTGCCCATGGATTTGTCGCACGATGCCGGTCAGGCGGCAGGCCTGCGCGAGACGCCCGCCCGCCACCGGGGACGCCCGTCGGACCCGGTCACGTTCCGAACCGCGCGGATTGGGCCGGTGCTGCCTTCGGGCCAACGCGGCGCGGATCGGGCATCCGTTCATGTAGGGTGGGCCGGTGCGGTTGCCGCTACGGGTCCGGTGGGCTATAAAGGCCCGCTTTCCCGGGCCCCGGGGGAAACAAGGAAGAGCGTTTCGTGGCTGCTAAAAAACCTGCAAAGAAGGCCGTCAAGGCCGCCAAGAAAACCGCCAAGCCTGCAGTCAAGAAGGCGGCATCCAAGCCAGTAGCGAAGGCGCCTGCCGCGAAGACCGCCAAACCGACCGCCAAGAAGGCCGCCGCCGTCAAGAAAACCGCTGTCAAGAAGGTGGCGGCCAAGAAGGTCGTTGCCAAGAAGGTTGCCGCCAAGAAGCCGGTTGCGAAGGCACCGGCCTCCAAGCCGGCGGCTCCGGCCCGCAAGGCCGCGTCAAAGGCGGCGCCGGCCACGGCAAAGAAGCGTGCCACCGTCAGCAAGGTTGCGGCCAGCAAGACCGCAGCGACCAAGACCACGGCCAGCAAGCGCGCCACACCCGCCACCCAGGCGGTGAAGGCCAGCAAGCCGGCCACCCCGAAGACGGTCGCCAGGACCGCGGCCAAGGCCGCCCGTTCCCCGGCCGAGAAGCCCGTCGTCAAGTCCACACCGAAGCCGGCTCCCAAGCCGGCCCCGGCCAAGTCTGTCCCGGCCAATGTCGCCAAGAAGGTCCCAGCCCCGGCCACCGTGCGGGCGGCCAGGGGATCGGCTTCGGCGGCCAAGGCCCCGCAATCCAAGAATCCCGTGCCTGTTTCGAAATCCTCAGCAAAAACCCCCATCAAATCCGCAGCGCCCGTCGCCGTCCGTCCGGTCGGCAAGGTCGCCGTCGCCGTCACCGCGCGCTCCAATGCGCCGGTGCCGCGCAGCAAGTACAAGGTGGTCGACTACAAGACCGACGAAGCCACCGGTCGTCCGATCCTTCCGGCCGGCTACAAGCCCGGCGCGGACGAGGAGTACATGAGTCCGCTGCAGCAGGAGTACTTCCGCCAGCGCCTGCAGGACTGGCGCGCCGACCTGGTCGAAGAGTCCAAGCAGACCATCGAGAACCTGCGCGAGGAAGTGCGTGATATCGGCGACGAGGCCGAGCGTGCGACGCGCGAGACCGAGAACTCGCTGGAGCTGCGCACCCGCGACCGCTACCGCAAGCTGATCGGCAAGATCGACAGCACGCTCAAGCGCCTGGAGTCGGGTGACTACGGTTACTGCGTGGATACCGGCGAGGAGATCGGCCTGGAGCGGCTGGAGGCCCGGCTCACCGCCGAGCGCACCATCGATGCCCAGGAGCGTTGGGAGCACCTGCAGAAGCAGCAGGGCGACTGACCGCATCCGCAGCGGGGCCGGCGCGGTCGCCGGGCCGTACTGCAGGCCGGCTGCCGTCCCGTGCCGCATGGCGAATGCCGCGATCTTCCGGGTCGCGGCATTCGTGTTTCCGGACGCGGCGCCGGGTGTCGTGGGCAGGGCGGGACAGGTGCCTGCGCGTGTCGATAGCCGCGATGGGTACGGGCGCGGTCGGTATCCAGAAAGTGGGCCATGGCAGGCCGCGCTTCAAGGTCGCGCCCGCATCCGGGCGAGCGGGAGCGGGTCGTTCCAGCGGAGCGGCATGGCAGGTGCGCCGATCCGCGTGGCGGCCCGGAGTTCGAATGCGTGATGCCGGATGGTGGTGCCGCAGGCACGTCGGTGGCCGCGTAAAAAAAGCAGGCCGGACGTATCCGCCCGGCCTGCTCTCTGCAAACGTTGTCCTGGTGCCGAAGGTGGGACTCGAACCCACACGCTTTTAAGGGCGGCGGATTTTGAATCCGCTGCGTCTACCGATTCCGCCACTTCGGCCTGCAAGCTGCGAAGTATAGCGAGCGCCGGATGGATTGGACAGCATCCGGCCGGTGTTTTCTGCAAAGTGCGCACCTTCCGCGCTGGCTATACTCGCGCCATCTGGAACCGGGAAGATTCGATGGATCGGCTGCGTTCGATGCGGGTGATGATCGTGGAGAACGACGATCTGAACGCGACATTGCTCCAGCTCCAGCTGGAGCGCGAAGGGCTGCGGATCGTCGGGATCGCCGCGACGGTGGAGGCCGCCCTGCAGCTGCTCGAGGCGCAGTCGCCGCAGTTGGCGTTCCTGGACTTCCGGCTGGCCGATGGCCAGGACAGCGCGCCGGTGGCGGTTGCGCTGCGTACGCGCGGAATTCCCTTTCTGGTCGCCACCGGGATGGATGTGGCGCGGTTGCCGGAGGTGTTCGCCGAGGCGGTGAAGCTCTCCAAGCCCTATACCGGAAGCGAGCTGCGCGCCGCCCTGCTTGCGCTGCTCTAGCGGGGGAGTGGGCAGGGGCGTGCGGGCATCAAAAAAGCCCTGCCGGAGCAGAGCTTGATCGAGTGGCGTCCCCACGGGGATTCGAACCCCGGTCGCCACCGTGAAAGGGTGATGTCCTAGGCCTCTAGACGATGGGGACGCAGCTGTTTCTTCGAGTTGTACAACCTCCGGACGGCCTGATGTCCGGATCGATATGGTGGAGCCAAGCGGGATCGAACCGCTGACCTCCTGCATGCCATGCAGGCGCTCTCCCAGCTGAGCTATGGCCCCTTGAACGGTGCGGCCCGGGATCCCCGGACTGCGTGCTGGAAGGGGAGAGGTTCAGGCTCTCCGGCAACCCATGGGAAGGGCGGCTTTCCAACAAAACGGGCCCGGTGACGGCTGGGCCCTGTTGTTCGATGAATGGCGTCCCCACGGGGATTCGAACCCCGGTCGCCACCGTGAAAGGGTGATGTCCTAGGCCTCTAGACGATGGGGACGCAGCTGTTTCATCAATTTTTACGGCACTCCGGACGGCCTAATGTCCGAAGGTGGTGGAGCCAAGCGGGATCGAACCGCTGACCTCCTGCATGCCATGCAGGCGCTCTCCCAGCTGAGCTATGGCCCCGATGTTGCCGAGACGGAAATGATAGCGGGGCTTTCAAATGCCCGCAAGCCATTGGTGAGAAATATTTACGGTTCCGTGCATCGGGCCGCCTGCGGCACGGTTGGCCTCCGGCCGAGTGCCCGCGTCCGGGGGCGTGGAGGGCACGCCTGGTCGCCACCTTACGCGCTGCCGCGAGGGCGAAGGGGCGTGTTGACCTGGATGGGGTGCGGCGCGGCCGGACTGTGTGCAGAGAGGCGGCCGCCGGGGGGCCGGACGTCGTCCCGAAGCAGGTGCGCGGCCGCTGGAGGGCGGACAAGGAAAAGCCGCCCCGGAGGGCGGCTTTTCCAGTACGGACCCGCGGTGCTTACTTGCGGCGGACCAGCAGGCGGTAGCTGCCGGTGGCCGAGGAATCGTAGCTGTGGGCCATCAGCACGTAGCGGCCGGCCTCGAGCTCGATTTCCAGCAGCGGATCCAGGCTGGAGGGGCTGTCGTCCTGCGAGGCGACCTCGTGGCCGTCGCGCATCAGGGTGATCATGCCGTCCAGGCCGTTGTTGCCGTTCATGCTGATCACGTACTGGCCCTTGCGCGGGATCTCTAGGGTGTAGAGGTTGCGCACGCCCGACACCAGCTGGCCGGTCACTTCGCGGCCGATGGTGAGGACCGGGCGGGCCGGGCCGTCCGGCGCCGGCGCGGTGCTGGTGACCAGCTGGAACAGGCCGCCGCGGTTGTTCATCGAGCGCACCGAGACGTTGTACTCGCCCGGATCGAGCACCTGCGACAGGCGCGAGTTGAGGCCGCTGCCGCCGTCGTCGTCGGTGAGCGTGAAATCGGCGCCCTGCACGGTCAGGAAGGTGTCCAGGTCGCGGCTGCTGGCATCGAACTGCACCCGGCGGCGGTCGGGCAGCGAGAACACGAAGCTGCGGGTCTCGCCGGTGCCGATGATGCTGTTGACGGTGCCGTCCAGCGGCAGGCTGCTGCCGTCCTCGAACACCACGCCGTCCGGGAACTCGGTCTGCTCCACGCCCAGGTAGAAGGCGCCGGTGCCCTGCGAGAACGCACGCGCAGTGAGCGTGTAGGTGCCGGGCTGCAGCGGGGTCAGCAGGCGTGAATTGGTGCGGCTGCCGCCGTCGTCGTCTTCCAGCTCCAGGCCGTTCCCGCTCAGTTCCAGCACGGTGTCGAACGCGTCCGATTCCAGGTTCACGGTGTACAGGCCGGGCTTGTCGACCTGCAGGGTGTAGGTCTTGCGCTGGTCGATCAGCCAGTCGGTGATGCGGCCGCCGGCGGTCAGCGGCTTGCCGTCATAGGCCACGATCGGCGTGGCGTTGAGCTGGAAGGGGCCGTACGAGGACGCCTCCGAGCCGCTGACCGCGACCAGGTACTCGCCGCCCTTGTCGGCGCGGATGCTGAGCTGGGTGCCGCTGCTGTCGCAACCGCATTCGGCGCGGCCGACCAGCAACCCGCGGTGGAACACCGACAGGCTGCCCTTGAGCGGGCCGTCGAGCTTCAGCGACACGGCCTGGCCGGCGTTGAGCTGCAGGCTGAACAGCTGGCTGCGGCTGCCGTCGTTGTAGTTCAGGGCGGTGGCCGAGGTGATCTCGCCGGCGACGTCGCCATTGGTGGCGAGCGCGCGCGCGGCCGGTGCGGCGTGGGCCGAAGTGTTCAGGCCGGTGGCAATGGCCAGGGTCAGCAATCCTGCTGCAAGTCGCTTCACTAGGTTGGTCCTTGATTGGGGCGGGGGATGCCGTGGGTCACGGCAGGGGGGAAAGGGGGGGGCGGCTGGCAGCGTGCCTGCCGGCGTGCTGTCTCAGTCCGCCGCGGCGGCAGCGGCAGCGGCATCGGCGGCGGCCGCGGCAGCCGCGGCGTCGAGCGCATCGTCCTTGCGGTTGCTGTCGCCCTGCGCGGCGCTGTCGCCGCCCAGGTCGGTGGTCTGCAGCTCGAACACGCCCTGGCGGTTGCCGAAGCTGGAGACCATCACGTTGTAGCGGCCCGGTCCCATGCGCAGGCGCAGGCGGGCGTTGGTGCCGTTGCCGCCGTCGTCGTCCTCGGCGTCCACGCCCGGTCCGGTGATGTGCAGCACGGAGTCGATGTTGTCGGCCAGCGCGTCGAACTGGAGGTGGCGGGCCCGGTCCAGGGTGAGCGTGAAGCTGCGGTGGCCGCGGGAGTCGACCATGCCGTGCACGCTCTGGCCGACGGTCAGGCTGGCCCCGTCGCGGATCACCATGTCCTTGTCGAGCTGGGTCATGGCGACACCGAGCTTGAACGAACCGGTGCCGTCGTTCACCGACGAGGCGGCGATCGTGTAGTCGCCGGCCTCCAGGTAGGCGCGGATGCGGGCGTTGAGGCGGTCGCCGCCGTCATCGTCCTCGATATCGACGTTGCGCCCGGTCAGGTGCAGGTAGGCGTCCAGCACGCTGGATTCCATGTCGATGGTGTAGAGGCCGGCGGTCTCCACCTTGAGCGCGTATTCCTGCTTCCCGCCCATCAGCCAGTCGACGGCTTCGCTGCCGGCGGCCAGCGGCTTGCCGTCGTAGGGGACGATGGTGCTGCTCTTCAGCTGGTAGGGGCCGAACGCGTCCGATCCGGCGCTGTTGACCGCCACCAGGAAGGTGCCGTCCTTGGGCGCCTTGAACGCCAGGTTGAGGGCGCTTGCGCCGCGCTCGCCTTCATACCCGGACGAGGTGGCGCTGGCCAGCAGCTTCTGGCCGTCGAAGATGGACAGCTGGCCGTTGAGTGATCCGTTCAGTTCCAGTGCGACGGCTTCGCCGTTCTTCAGGGAGAGCCGGTAGGCCTGGTGGCGGCTGCCATCGTTGTAGTTCAGCGGGCTGGACGAGGTGATCTCGCCGGAGACGGTGTCGCCCACGGACAGGGCGGCGCCCGCGTCGCGGCTTCCGGCTTCCGGTTTCTGGCAGGCAACCAGCGCCGCGGTGAGGGAAAGGGTCGCCAGCAGGCGGAAGGGGGGTGTGTTCAAGCGGGCATCCTGGGTGGTTGGGGAAAGCGCCGGGGGCCCGGCTCGGGCGGATTTTACTCGCATGCGCGGGCTTCCATAAGAACCCGGCGGAGGCCCGTCGATGTTAGAATTTCATGCTTTCCCGTCCCCGCGTGAACCGACCATGATGGAACTGAATCCCGTCCGCCAGCGAATCGCCGATCTGACCGATCGCGTGGTCTCGCTCAGGGGGTATCTTTGACTACGACGTCCGCAAGGAGCGTCTTGAAGAAGTAACCCGCGAGCTGGAAAACCCGGATATCTGGAACAACCCCGAATACGCCCAGAACCTCGGGCGCGAACGCTCGAGCCTGGAGAAGACCGTGCTGGGCATCGCCGAGGTGCTCGACGGCATGGACGAATGCACCGAGCTGCTGGAGCTGGCCGAGAGCGAGAACGACGAGGACACCGCACAGGCGGTGGTCGCCGACCTGGACAAGCACCAGGTCCGGATCGAGAAGCTGGAGTTCCAGCGCATGTTCTCCGGGCAGATGGATGCGGCCAACGCTTTCGTCGACATCCAGGCCGGCGCCGGCGGCACCGAGGCCCAGGACTGGGCCGAGATCCTGCTGCGCATGTACCTGCGCTGGGCCGAGAGCCGCGGCTGGAAGGCCGAGCTGATGGAGGTCTCCGGCGGCGACGTGGCCGGCATCAAGTCCGCGACGTTCCGCGTGGAGGGCGACTTCGCCTATGGCTGGCTGAAGACCGAGATCGGCGTGCACCGTCTGGTGCGCAAGTCGCCGTTCGATTCGGACAACCGCCGCCACACCAGCTTCACCTCGGTGTTCGTGTCGCCGGAAGTGGACGACAACATCGACGTCCAGATCAATCCGGCGGACCTGCGGACCGACGTGTACCGGTCTTCCGGCGCCGGCGGCCAGCACGTCAACAAGACCGAGTCGGCGGTGCGCATCACCCATGTGCCCACCGGGGTGGTGGTGGCCTGCCAGACCGAGCGCAGCCAGCACGCCAACCGCGACCGTGCGATGAAGATGCTGGCGGCCAAGCTGTACGAGCTGGAGATCCAGAAGCGCAATGCCGAGAAGGACGCGGTGGAAGCCACCAAGTCCGATATCGGCTGGGGCAGCCAGATCCGCAACTACGTGCTCGACCAGAGCCGCATCAAGGACCTGCGCACCGGCATCGAGCGCAGCGACACCCAGAACGTGCTCGACGGCGACCTGGACGAGTTCATCGAGGCCAGCCTCAAGTCCGGCCTGGAAGCCGGTTCCAAACGCAGCGACGCCTGAGGCCGGGGCCGCCGCCGCGCGGCCCGGCTGTCCCGCGGCCGCCGCCGGGCGCGCCGTCCCATTCCCTTTACGCCACGACCAAGCCAACGCCATGAACGACCGTACCCCCGCGCCGCCGCCCCCCGCCGACGAGAACAGCCTCATCGCCGAGCGCCGCGCGAAACTCGCGGCGTTGCGTGCGCAGGGCGGCGCCTACCCGAACGACTTCCGCCGTGCGCACTTCGCCGCCGGGCTGCAGGAAGAGTTCGCCGACGCCGCTACCTGGACCGCCGAGGCGCTGGAAGCCTCCGGCCGCTGCGTGAAGATGGCCGGCCGGCTGATGGCCAAGCGGGTGATGGGCAAGGCCAGCTTCGCCCAGATCCAGGACGAATCCGGGCGCATCCAGCTGTTCCTGCAGGCCACGGCGCTGGACGAGGCCTATGCCGCGTTCAAGGGCTGGGACGTGGGCGACATCATCGCCGTCGAGGGCGGGCTGACCCGCACCCGGACCGGCGAGCTGTCGGTCAAGGCGACCTCCATCCGGCTGTTGACCAAGTCGCTGCGTCCGTTGCCGGACAAGTGGCATGGCCTGGCCGACGTCGAGCAGCGCTACCGCCAGCGCTACGTGGACCTGATCGTGACCCCGGAGTCGCGCGCGGTGTTCGTCAAGCGCTCGCGGATCATCCGCGCCATGCGCGCCTGGCTGGACGCACGCGACTTCCTGGAAGTCGAAACGCCGATGATGCACTACATCCCCGGCGGCGCCACGGCCAAGCCGTTCACCACCCACCACAATGCGCTGGACCTGGACCTGTACCTGCGGGTGGCGCCGGAGCTGTATCTCAAGCGGCTGGTGGTCGGTGGCCTGGAACGGGTGTACGAGATCAACCGCAATTTCCGCAACGAAGGCGTCAGCACCCGCCACAACCCGGAATTCACCATGATGGAGCTGTACGAGGCCTACGCCACGTACACCGAGGTGATGGACCTGACCGAGGGCGTGATCCGCGACGTCGCCCGCGAGGTGCTGGGCACCACCGTGGTGGAGTGGGACGGGGCGACGATCGATCTCGGGCCGCGCTTCCGGCGCTGGCGCATGGACGAGGCGGTGTGCCACCACAACCCGGAGATCAGCGCCGCCGACTGCACCGACCGCGAGGCGCTGCTGGGCCACTGCGAGCGGCTGAAGATCCGCGTCAAGCCGGGCTGGGGCTGGGGCAAGCTGCTGCTGGAGATCTTCGAGGCCACGGTCGAACACACGCTGGTGCAGCCGACCTTCATCACCGACCACCCGGTGGAGGTGTCGCCGCTGGCCCGCGCCAGCGACGACGCGCCGGGCTACACCGACCGCTTCGAGCTGTTCGTCAACGGCAAGGAGCTGGCCAACGGCTTCTCCGAGTTGAACGACCCGGAGGACCAGGCCGCACGCTTCCAGGCCCAGGTGGCGGCCAAGGACGGCGGCGACGACGAGGCCATGCACTACGACGCCGACTACATCCGCGCCCTGGAGTACGGCATGGCCCCGACCGGCGGCCTGGGAATCGGCATCGACCGGCTGGTCATGCTGCTTACCGGCAGCAGCTCGATCCGCGATGTGCTGCTGTTCCCGTACATGCGCCCGGAGGCCTGACCGCCGCACCTGCGGTGAAGGCTTCGTGACGGCCCGGCATCGCGAAGTGTGCGCCGGTGTGTTGCAGGGCCGCCGCCCGGCGGTTGATGATGCGGTGTCCGCCGGACCCTGCCCGTCGCGGTCCGGTGGCGGCACGCGGCGCCCATGCCGCGCATGCTCGTTCCGGCAACGGCGTTTCATCGGACAGACAGTCACATGCGCTTGGAAATCGTCATCGTCGATGACCAGACATCGGCCCGCAGCATGGTGCGGCATGTGCTGGAGGACATCTCGCCGGAGCTGGGGGTGCACGACTTCGCCGACCCGCGCGAGGCGCTGGCCTGGTGCCAGGCGCACGAGACCGACCTGCTGCTGCTCGACTACCGCATGCCCAACATGGACGGGCTGGAGTTCGCGCAGCGTTTCCGGCGGCTGCCGGGCAACCGCGACGTCCCGATCGTGCTGATCACCGTGGTCGGCGATGAGCCGCTGCGGCAGAGCGCGCTGGAAGCGGGGATCATCGACTTCCTGGTCAAGCCGATCCGGCCGCGCGAGCTGCGGGCGCGCTGCAACAACCTGCTGCAGCTGCGCCGCCACAGCCAGAGCGCGCGGCAGCGGGCGTTGTCCCTGGAGCAGCGGCTGCTGGCGAGCATGCACGAGGTCGAGGAGCGCGAACGCGAGACCCTGTCGCGGCTGGCGCGTGCGATCGAGTACCGCGACGCCGGTACCAGCGCCTACCTGGAGCGGATGGCGCACGTCGCCGGCCTGATTGCCGACGAACTGGGCCTGCCGCCGGAGGAGGTGCGCACCATCGAGATGGCCGCGCCGCTGCACGACATCGGCAAGATCGCCATTCCCGACGCCATCCTGCTCAAGCCGGGCAAGCTGGACGAGGCGGAAATGGCGGTCATGCGCAGCCACCCGCGCATCGGCCACGAGCTGCTCAGCGGCAGCAACAACCGCTTCATCCAGCTGGGCGCCACCATCGCCCTGCGCCACCACGAGCGCTTCGACGGCAGTGGCTACCCCGGTGGACTGGCCGGCGAGGCGATTCCGCTGGAGGCGCGGATCGTCGCGGTGGCCGACGTGTTCGACGCGCTGCTGTCGCCGCGGCCCTACAAGGAGGCCTGGACGATGGATGCGGCGCTGGCCTATCTGTACGTGCAGCGCGGCCGGCTGTTCTGCCCGCGCTGCGTGGATGCGCTGCTGCAGGCCCGGGAGCGCCTGGAGCAGGTGTGCGCCCGCTACTCGGCCGGCTTCCCGCGGCCGGAGGCCTGAGGTGGCGAGCGTCGTGGCCCGGCTCCGGCAGCGCCTGCGGCAACGCGGGGACAGCGAGCATGCGCAGGCGTTCGTGCGCATCGTGATGATCGCGTTGATCCTGTGCTACGTGCTGTTGTCGGCCGGGCGCTGGGACCTGCCGCCGGCGCAGCTGCGGCTGGTGATCACCCTGATCCTGATCGCGCAGGGGCTGTCACTGGCGTTGATGGGCTGGTTGCTGTGGAAGCCCGGGCGCTCGGACCTGCGCCGCATCCTGGGGATGGTCGACGATTACGCGCTGATGGCCGCGGCGATGAGCACCATCGGCGAACCGATGGCCTGCATCTACGTGGTGGTGATGTGGGTGACGGTCGGCAACGGCATGCGCTTCGGCAACCGCTACCTGATGCTGGCGGTGGCTATGGCGACGCTCAGCTTCGGCGTCACCCTGGCGTTGAGCGACTACTGGCAGCGCAACCTGGGCCTGGGCATCGGCCTGCTGGTCGGGCTGGCCGCGATCCCGCTGTATTTCTCCAGCCTGCTGCGGCAGCTGACCCGGGCGATGGCCGAGGCGCGCCGCGCCAGCGATGCCAAGAGCCGCTTCCTGGCCAACATGAGCCACGAGTTCCGCACGCCCTTGAACGGCCTGTCGGGCATGACCGAGCTGCTGGCCACCACCCGCCTGGACGAGGAGCAGCGCGAATGCCTCGGCACCATCCAGGCGTCGGCGCGCACCCTGCTGGCGCTGGTGGAGGAGGTGCTGGACATCTCCGCCATCGAGGCCGGCAAGCTGCGGGTCACGGCGCAGGACTTCTCGCTGGCCGAGCTGATCCAGTCGATCGGCCAGATCCTGGCGCCGCAGGCGCGCGCCAAGCAGCTGGACTACCAGGTGTTCGTCGAGGCCGGGGTGCCCGATGCGCTGCAGGGCGATGTCGGCCACCTGCGCCACATCCTGCTCAACCTGGCCGGCAATGCGGTCAAGTTCACCGACCACGGCGGGGTGGAGATCCGGGTGGCGGCCGGCCCGGCGGCCGCGGATGCACCGCTGCCGGTGCGCTTCGAGATCCTCGACACCGGCATCGGCGTGGCGCCCTCGCTGCGGCCGCGGCTGTTCGAGGCCTTCGAGCAGGCCGATGCATCGATGGCCCGGCGTCACGAGGGCACCGGCCTGGGCACCACGATCGCCCGCAGCCTGGCACAGGCGATGGGCGGCGAGATCGGCTACCGCGAGAACCTGCCGGCCGGCAGCTGCTTCTGGGTCGAGCTGCCGCTGGGACGGGCGGTCGGCTGCCCGGGTCAGGCGCAGGAGGGGGCGGCCGGGGAGGGGGGTACCCTGGAGGAGGCCGGCAACGTCATCGCCTTTGCCGACCCGTTCCGGCGCCACCGCGCGCGGGTGCGCAGCCTGGAGGTGCTGGTGGCCGACGACCACGAGGCCAACCGCATGGTGCTGCAGCGGCTGTTGCAGAAGGCCGGCCACCGGGTGGTGTGCGTGCAGGGCGCCGAGGACGCGCTGGATGCATTGGCCGCACGCGACTTCGACGTGGCGATCACCGACCTGCACATGCCGGGCATGAGCGGACTGGACCTGCTCAAGCAGCTGCGGGTGATGCAGGCCGGTGGCGGCCCGCGCACGCCGGTGGTGATCCTCAGCGCCGACGTCACGCCCGAGGCGATCCAGCGCTGCGACCAGGCCGGGGCCTATGCGTTCATGGCCAAGCCGGTGGTGGCGGCGCGGCTGCTGGAGACCATGGCGGACATCGCCGGCGGCGTTCCGGTGGCAGCTGGCGACATGGCCACGGTGATCGCCGCGGTACCGGCCGGTGATGCCGTGCTCGATACCGGTGTGCTGGACGAGCTGGCCGCGCTGGGCATGGGCCAGGGCTTCGAACGCGAATTCGTGCGCCAGTGCCTGGACGACCTGGACGCGGGGATCGGCGCGTTGCCCGATGACGCGCAGCATGCGCGCTGGAGCCTGTTGCGCGAGCACGCCCATGCGGTCAAGGGCGTGGCGGCCAACCTGGGCTTGTTGACGGTCGCCCGCCAGGCCGGCGAGCTGATGCACAGGGCCGACTGGCAGCTCAAGGAGGACTGGGCGGTCCTGCATGCGCGGCTCCAGGCCGCGTTGCAGGACGGCCACCGAGCGCTGGCGGCGCGCGCCCAGGGGCGCACGCCGTCGCACGACGACGTGACCGGCTGAGCCGCACCGCCGCGCCCGCATTCCTCAAGCGCGCACCTGGCCGCTGCGCCGGGTCTGGGCCTTGACCAGGCGGTCCATGGTGCGCAGCGACTTCTCGTCCAGCGCCAGCGCGGCATCGACCCACACCCGGGTGATGTCCAACAGTTCCTGGTAGTCGACCCGGTGCGAGATGCCGCGCACCGCGTTCATCGCCAGGTACGACTGCGGGATGCGCTGCTGCTGGCGGATCAGGTCGTTCACCGCCTGCTCGCCCTGGCCGCGCGGCACCAGGAGGTCGACGACCCCCAGGGCATGCATCTCCTCGGCCGAATGCACCCTGCCTTCCAGGATGATGCGCTCGGCCAGCCGCGGCGAGACCCGGCGGCTCAGGAAGTTGTAGGCGCCCATGCCCGGGAACAGGCCGAACAGCACTTCCGGCAGCCCCATGCCCACGCCTTCCTCGGCGACGATGGTGTGGCAGGACAGCGCCATTTCCAGGCCGCCGCCGAGCGCATCGCCCTGCAGCAGCGCGATGGTGCGGAAGCTGCCGTCGAGCCCGGCATGGAAGCGGTACACGCCGTCGATGCAGCTGCGCGCGTAGCGCAGCAGGCCGTCGCCGTCGCGGGCGCGGATCAGCGCGGAGAACACATCCAGGTCGCCGCCCAGGTTGAAGGCGTCGGCGGCCGAGGCCAGCACAAGGTGGCGCAGGCGGGTGGGCCGGGCGCGGCAGTCGCCGGTGATGCCGTCCAGGTAGGCGTGCATCTCGGTCATCAACGGCTTGCGGAAGCAGGGCCGGATGCCCGGGGCGGTGTCGGCGTGCATGTGCAGCCAGTGCACATCGGCGGCGGCATCGTCGTGGACGCGGATGGTGGCGTAGGGGGAAGCGGGGGTGCGGACAGGCCGCAGTTCGATCGCACTCATGGACGGGATCCTGGCAGAAGGCCCGCAGAGTCGGAGGCGTGGGCGGCGGGCCGGTCGCTGGCACTCCGCGATCCTACACGCGGCACCGGTACCGTGAATGCGCGAAGGCCCCGCCGTCGCCGGCGGGGCCTTCATTGTGTGCCGCAGGCCTCGCGCGGGCGGCGGCCGGGGTCAGTCCGGGGCGGGGGCGTCGCGCAGTTCGCGGCGCAGGATCTTGCCGACGTTGCTCTTGGGCAGCTCCTTGCGGAACTCGACGATGCGCGGGTGCTTGTAGCCGGTGAGGTTGGCGCGCGCGAACTCCTTGACCTGCTCCTCGGTCAGGCCTGGATCCTTGCGGACGATCACCACCTTGACCACTTCGCCGGACTTCTCGCTGGGAACGCCCACCGCGGCCACCTCCAGGACGCCGGGCATCATCGCGATCACGTCCTCGACCTCGTTCGGATACACGTTGAAACCGGACACCAGGATCATGTCCTTCTTGCGGTCGACGATGTAGAAGAAGCCCTTCTCGTCCATCCGCGCCATGTCGCCGGTATGCAGCCAGCCCTCGGCGTCCATCGCCTTGGCGCTCTCGTCGGGACGGTGCCAGTAGCCCTTCATCACCTGCGGGCCGCGGATGCACAGCTCGCCGACCTCGCCGACCGCGACGATGTTGCCGTCGTCGTCCTTCACGCAGGCGTCGGTAGAGGGGATCGGCAGGCCGATGGCGCCGTTGTATTCGGCCAGGTCCAGCGGATTGATGCAGGCCGCCGGCGAGGTCTCGGTCAGCCCGTAGGCCTCCACCAGGGTGGTGCCGGTCACCTTCTTCCAGCGCTCGGCAACCGCCCGCTGTACCGCCATGCCGCCGCCCAGGGTGACCTTGAGCGCCGAGAAGTCGACGTCCTCGAACCCGGGCGTGTTGAGCAGGCCGTTGAACAGCGTATTGACGCCGGTGATGGCGGTGAAGCGGGTGCCCTTGAGCTCCTTGACGAAGCCCTTCATGTCGCGCGGATTGGTGACCAGGTGGTTCAGGCCGCCCAGTTTCATGAAGACCAGGCCGTTCGCCGTCAACGCGAAGATGTGGTACAGCGGCAGTGCGGTGATGATCACCTCCTCGCCGGGCTTGACCCCGGACGCGGCGATCCACGCCGAGGCCTGCTGCATGTTGGCCACCAGGTTGCGGTGGGTGAGCATCGCGCCCTTGGCGACCCCGGTGGTGCCGCCGGTGTACTGCAGGAAGGCGATGTCGTCGTGGTTCACCTCCACCGCCGGCAGCGGGTGCCGGGCGCCCAGCCGCAGCGTCTCGCGGAAGCGCACCGCGCCCTTGATGCGGTAGTCGGGCACCATCTTCTTGATGTAGCGGAGCACGAAGTTGACGATCGGCCCCTTGGGGAAACCGAGCAGGTCGCCCAGGCCGGTGGTGATCACCTGCCGGACCGGGGTGTCGGCGATGACCTGCTGCACGGTGTCGCCGAAGTTGTCCACCACCACCAGTACCGAGACCCCGGCGTCCACCAGCTGGTGCTTCAGCTCGCGCGCGGTGTAGAGAGGGTTGACGTTGACCACGGTCAGGCCGGCACGGAGGATGCCGAAGGTGACGATGGGATACTGCAGGCAGTTGGGCATCATCACCGCCACGCGGTCGCCCTTCTTCAGCTGCAGTTCGCCCAGCAGGTAGGCGGCGAACCGCGAGACCAGCGCATCGGCTTCACCGTAGGTCAGCACCTTGCCGAAATTGGAGTAGGCGGGACGGTTGCGGAACTTGGCCACGGACGCATCGAACACCGCCGCCACGGAGCGGAATTCTTCGACGTCGATCTCGGCCGGCACGCCGGCGGGATAACTCTGCAGCCAGGGACGCTCCTGATTCATCTTCCCCTCCAGGAATTGGATGTGGTCTAGTGGATGGCACCGGACGTCCGGCGACGACGCCCCTCGTCCGCAGCATACCGTCCAGAATGGAAAAGGCGAAGGGAGAGATGATCCGATCGATGCGGGCGTTGGCAGGGCTGGTGCTGCTTGTCCTGGCGCTGGGCGGCTGTGCCCGGCAGCCGCCGGAACAGCGCCTGCGCGAGACGATCGCGCAGATGCAGGCGGCGGTGGAACAGGGCCGGCCCAAGGTGTTCATGGCGGCCGTGGCCGGCGACTTCATCGGCAACGACGGCCTCGACCATGACGGGCTGGGGCGGTTGCTGCGCGGGCAGTTGCTGCTCAATGCCCGCGTGGGCGCGCGGACCGGGCCATTGACGGTGGAGATGGGGGAGGGCGCGACCGCGACGGTCCGCTTCACGGTCCTGCTGACCGGTGGCGATGGCGGCCTGTTGCCCGAGCGCGGACGCCTGCAGCGGGTGGTCAGCCACTGGCGCGAGAACGAAGGCCGCTGGCAGCTCTACAGCGCCACCTGGAGTGACGGGTAGCGGCTGCACCTCGCCGCAGGGGGAGGGCGGCCGTCCTGCTGTCCGGTGGCAAGGCCTCGTCCAGGCCGTGGACGGCACTGGACGCTCCAGCGCCTTTTCGCCGCCTTGCATCGGATCCTCCCTCGTTCCTGCAGCGCAGTGCCTCGCCCCGCCGCGCATGAAACGGCATGCCGGCCGCGGGCCGCTGCCGTACCGGGGAGCCCTCCGCCCGACGCGGTACCTGCACGGCGCCGGCCGGGCATTCCATGATTCCTCTTGGTGGGAGGAGGCCGTCCCGCCGGGCACGGTGCGGATTCAGGCCATTCCAGGTGACCTCCCGCACGGCCTGTCTGCCGGCGGGTGGCGCCTGCGCGGGCCCTACGCCGCGGGCCGTGGGGCGCGGCTGCGATGAACGCCTGGACAGATAGATGAATGGAGACCCTCGCGACGGCCGCGTCGTCATCCGCCAATCGCGCCGGGCTGTTTATGCTGCGGGCGTGATCCACGCTGGCACGCGCATCCCTAGAAGGAGATTCCCGATGAGTACCCGTACCGTTGTCCGCAACCTTTCCATCGGCCTGGTCGCCGCCGCCGTGTTGTCGGCCTGCGCCAGCGGCGGCTCCTATGTGCAGAGCGACCCCTACGGCAATCCGACCCAGCAGCAGAACCGCACCGGCAAGGGAGCCCTGATCGGCACCGCCATCGGTGTTGCCGCCGGCCTGCTCAGCGGCGACAGCGCCACCGAGCGGCGCCAGCGCGCGATGGTCGGCGCCGGCATCGGCGCACTCAGCGGCGCCGCGGTCGGCAACTACCAGGACCGCCAGGAGCGCGCCCTGCGCGAGCGCACCGCCAATACCGGCATCGACGTGCAGCGCCAGGGCGACAACATCACCCTGAACCTGCCCGATGGCATCACGTTCGATTTCAACAAGACCACCCTCAAGCCGCAGTTCTACGGCGCCCTCAATGGCGTGGCCTCGACCCTGTCCGAGTACAACCAGACCATGATCGAGGTGGTGGGCCATACCGACAGCATCGGCACCGACGCGGTGAACAACCGCATCTCCAAGGAGCGTGCGGACGCGGTGGCGGCCTACCTCAGCGCCCAGGGCGTGCAGCGTGAGCGCATCGAGACCCTCGGCGCTGGCAAGAACTACCCGGTCGCCGACAACAGCACCGATTACGGCCGCGCGCAGAACCGCCGCGTCGAGATCCGGGTGATCCCGCTGCGCTCGTGACCCGACCGTAGTTCCTGTCTGGAAGGAGCCGCGCAAGCGGCTCTTTCCTTTTGCGGAGTTCCCCAGGGAGCCCGGCCCCGGCGCGGATGATGATCCGTGATCGCCAGACAGGTCCACATAAAGCGGGACTCGGGCTGCCCGGGCGTGCGCTGTCCTGCCGTGCCGGCCGGCGAGGCCCCGCTCTACACGTGAGGAGAGCGGCCGCACTGTAGCGCCGGGCCGCGCCCGGCGGGGCCTGGTCGGCAATGCCCAAGCGGGGCGGGGCCCCGCTCTACAAGAGAGGCGGGTAGCTGTTCTGTAGCGGCGGGGCCTGGCCGGTAATGCGGCCGCCAGCTATGCGGGGAGTCTTGGGGGAAAGCCGGCGCTGCTCCGTGACCGGGGCTGATCGGTGTCTCCGCCGGCTGCCCAGGAGTGCTCCGGGGCGGCCGCCGTGCGGCTCAGGCCAGGTCGTCGGCGACCACCACGCTGTTGCGGCCGCTGCCCTTGGCCAGGTAGAGCGCGGCATCGGCGCGCGAGAACCAGTCCTGCCAGTACTTCTCCCCGGCATACATGGCCGCGCCCAGGGAGATGGTGATGCCGCCGCCGGGGCCGTGCAGCGACTGCTGGACCGACTGGCGCAGGCGCTCGGTGAAGCGAGCCAGCGCATCGCGGTTGCCGGCCTCGGCCAGCACCACGAATTCCTCGCCGCCGAAGCGGAACACCTTGTCCTGTTCGCGCAGCTCGCTCCGCAGGATCGCCGCCAGTTCGATCAGGGCGTTGTCGCCGGCGGTGTGCCCGTAGCGGTCGTTGACGTCCTTGAAATGGTCGATGTCCAGGATCACCAGCGCATGCCGGAAACGTCCCTGGCGGGTGCTGACGATCTGCTGTGTCAGGGTCTTCTCCAGTGCGCGGCGATTGGGCAGCCCGGTGAGTTCGTCCAACGAGGCCAGCAGCTCCAGTCGCGTGCGGTCGCCGTGCATGCGCCGCGAGAACCGGAAGCCGAAGCCGAGGATCAGGCCGATCACCGCCAGCGCCTGCAGGTCCGGCGCCGGGGAGCGCAGCACGCCGGGCAGGGCCAGCAGGCCGGCGACCATCGCCAGGTTGGCGGGTGTCGCGATGCGGTTGGGGACCAGGAAGAAATTGACCATCAGCACCAGCAGCGACCAGGGCAGGGCGCTGGCCCCCAGGATGGCGGCGGACAACAGGCAGCCGGCGACATGGGCCAGGCACAGCAGCAGGCCGGCGCGCGAAAGCCGTACGGCGCGGCGATGGGACAGCCACGTCGCGGCCGCGGCGGGTGCGGCACAGGCCAGTGCCGCCAGTGCCCAGCCCGTTCGCCCATGCCAGGCCAGCCAGCCGGCGAAGACCAGCAATGCCAGCGTGGCCACCGGCGCAATGGTGCGCAGCGGCACGCTGCGCAGCTCGCGGGGCAGCGAAGGGATCGTCGGGGGGCCGGCAGGGGGTTTCATGGCAGGCCACCATAGTAAGCCGGCTTGGTCCGCTCGGCTGCGCAGCCGGCTGGCCAAGCCGCGACCGTGGGGCAGGACAGCTGCAGACCCCTGGCTTCCGGCCCATCCGTCGGCGCTGCCGCGGTGCTAGATTCGCCCGAGGTCGGCGAGGGTGCCGGCCACTTTCTACCCAGGATGAGGGGAAACCATGACCGTCCGATGCGCCACCTTGTCCACGGCGCTTGCCGTGACCGCCACCGTCCTGCTGGGCAGCGCCCCCGCCCGCGCCGAGTATGCGCGGCCACCGGCGGAGCTGCAGCGCGTGTTGACCGCGCCGCCGCCGCCGATGCCCAGCGTCGATCCCACCGGCAGGCGCCTGCTGCTGACCACCAGCCAGACCTATCCGTCCATCGCCCGCGTCGCCCGGCCCTACCTCAAGCTGGCCGGCCTGCGCCTGGAGCCGCAGAACCGCAGCCGCCACGACACCCAGGGCGGCTACGGCATTCCCGCATGCATGGTTGACTTCACCCTGGTGGACATCGCCAGCGGCGCGCAAACCCGCGTGCCGCTGCCTGCGGATGCCTGCGCCGGCAGCGCCCTGTGGTCACCGGACGGCCAGCGCTTCGCCTTCCAGAACGTCACCGCCGATTCGGTGCAGCTGTGGGTGGGCGAGGCCGCCAGCGGCCAGGTCCGCCAGGTCGCCGGCGCACGCCTGAACCCCATGTTCGGCAGCACCGTGCAGTGGCTGGACGGCGGCAGCCGGCTGCTGGTCAAGCTGGTACCTGAGGGACAGGGCCCGGCGCCGGCCGGCGACGACGTGTATGGCCCGGACGTGCAGGAGTCCCTCGGTGCCAAGGGCGAGAGCAGCACCTACGAAACCCGCGATACCCTGGCCAGCGAGCATGACGAACGCCTGTTCGCCTACTACGGCCAGTCGCAGCTGGCGGTGGTCGAGGCGGTATCCGGCAAGGTCAGCCCGGTCGGTGCGCCGCGACTGTACAACGACGTCAACGGCGCGCCCGACGGCGTGCACGTGCTGACCGAGACCCTCAAGCCGCCGTTCTCGCATGCGGTCACCTACCCGCGCTTCGCCTACGACGTGGACGTGCTCGATGTGGCCACCGGCAAGAGCGTACGCATCGCCTCGCTGCCGCTGGCCGAGCGCGTGCCGGTGCACGGCGTGCCGGAGGGCCCGCGCGATTTCGACTGGCGCGCCACCGACCCGGCCACGCTGGTGTGGGCCGAGGCACTGGACAAGGGCGACTGGAATGTCGACGTGCCGCAGCGCGACAGGCTGATGCTGCAGTCCGCGCCGTTCACCGCCGCGCCGCGCGAGATCGGCCGCACCACCCAGCGCTATGCCGGCTTCGACTGGACGGCGCAGCCGCAGCGCAGCTTCCTCAGCGAATACGACGAGAACCGCCACTGGCGCCAGACCCGCATCGTCGACATCGACAATCCGACGCGGGAAGCGCGCCTGCTGTGGGACCTGTCCAGCGACGAGCTGTACGGTGATCCCGGCAACTTCGTCTACCGGCGCCTGCCCAGCGGCGCCTACGTGGTACGCGAGGAGGACGGCAAGGTGTTCCTGCGTGGGCAGGGCAGCTCGCCGCAGGGCGACCGTCCGTTCCTCGACCGCCTGGACCTGGCCACGCTCACCAGTGAGCGCCTGTTCCGCAGTGCCACCGACGCCTACGACCAGTTCCTCGGTTTCACCGCCGAACCGGGCCGCTACCTCACCTGGCACCAGTCGGTGATCGACCCGCCCAATGCCTGGCTGCGCGAACTGGGTGCGCGCGACGCCACGGCCCGTGAGGGCGAAGCGCAATACGCCGCCGAAGGCCGCGCGCTGACCCGCCTCGTCGACCCGACCCCGGAAGTGCGGCAGATCCAGAAGCGGCTGGTCACCTACAAGCGCGCCGACGGCATCGACCTGTCCTTCACCCTGTATACCCCGCCGGGCTACCGGGAAGGCCAGCGCCTGCCGGCGATTCTGTATGCCTATCCCGCGGATTTCGCCAGCAGCGCACAGGCCGGGCAGGTGTCCGGCTCGCAGCAGACCTTCACCCGCCTGGCACCGTACCGGCTGATGCTGCTGGCCGGCTACGCGATCATCGACAACGCCTCGTTCCCCATCGTCGGCGATCCCAGAAGCGCCTACGACACCTACCTGGAACAGCTCACCGCCGACGCCAGGGCCGCGGTGGACAAGGCGGTGGAACTGGGCGTGGTGGACCGCAACCGCATCGGCGTCACCGGCCACAGCCACGGTGGCCTGATGACCGCCAACCTGATCGCCCACACCGACCTGTTCAAGGCCGGCGTGGCCACCAGCGGCTCGTACAACAAGACCTTCACCCCGTTCGGCTTCCAGAACGAGCGCCGCTCGGTCTGGCAGGCGCAGGACGTGTACCTGAAGGCCTCGCCGTACTTCTACGCCGACAGGATCAAGCTGCCGCTGCTGCTGGTGCATGGCGAGGACGATGCCAACCCCGGCACCGAACCGTTCCAGTCGCGCAAGCTCTACCAGGCCATCCGCGGCAACGGCGGCACCACCCGGCTGGTGATGCTGCCGCACGAACCGCACTGGTACACCGCGCTGGAGTCCAACGAACAGCTGGTGGCCGAGATGCTGGCCTGGTTCGACCGCTACGTGAAGAACGCGCCGGCGCAGGCCAAGTGAGCTGGTGATGCGTTGACTCGGCAACACGAAGAAGCCCGCGCGAGCGGGCTTCTTGTTTCCGTGGATGCCCTCCGAAATGACCGGCCGCCCGCCCATCCTGTGCGTTCGCGGGGCAGTGGAAGGAAATCACGGACATCGACTATTCCAGCGTGATCGGTGCTGGCGACATCGCAAGCACTACCCGGGACTTGAATGTGCCGATCGCCAGCCTGTTCCAGCACAGGCTCCTGCGCAAGGAAACCCTGGCGCAGATGACGTCGGCCGTGGGGTGCGGCTGGGCAGGGGGCTGGCGGAGTTCACGTACGGGGAGAGCCGTTTCCTGGGCCATGCTGGCGATGCGCCGGGCTCCCATTCGCGCGTCATCTACAACCCAGAGGATCGGGGGGCGATCGCGTATTCGACCACTGACGATCGCATCCCGACGAATGCCTTCCTGGAAACCCTCGTGGGCATCGTCTACGGCGGCGGCTTCACGTTGTCAGGTAGCCGCCTGTTGTCCGCACGCCACTTCACGACGCGGTTCGACGCCGCTGTGGTGAGCATGGGGATCGTCGCTGTCTGACCTGCAAGGACGCCCGCAAAGAACATGGCCTTCCCGGGGGAAGGCCATGCCGGGGTGACGCGAGGAGGTTCCTCCGGGATGGGAACCGGGGGCGATCAGCCGAGGATGCCCGGCAGGTCCAGCCCCTTCTCCTTCGCACATTCGATGGCGATGTCGTAGCCGGCGTCGGCGTGACGCATGACGCCGGTGCCGGGGTCGTTCCACAGCACGCGGGCGATGCGCTGGTCGGCGGCCTCGCTGCCGTCGCAGACGATGACCACGCCGGAGTGCTGGCTGTAGCCCATGCCGACGCCGCCGCCGTGGTGAAGGCTCACCCACGTCGCGCCGCCGGCGACGTTGAGCAGGGCGTTGAGCAGCGGCCAGTCGGATACGGCGTCGCTGCCGTCCTTCATCGCTTCGGTCTCGCGGTTGGGCGAGGCGACGCTGCCGCTGTCCAGATGGTCGCGGCCGATCACGATGGGCGCGCTCAGTTCGCCGTTGCGGACCATTTCGTTGAACGCGAGGCCGAGCTTGTGGCGCAGGCCCAGGCCGACCCAGCAGATGCGCGCGGGCAGGCCCTGGAAGCTGATACGCTCGCGCGCCATGTCCAGCCAGCGGTGCAGGTGCGGGTCGTCGGCGATGAGTTCCTTGACCTTGGCGTCGGTCTTGTAGATGTCCTCCGGGTCGCCGGACAGTGCCACCCAGCGGAACGGGCCGATGCCGCGGCAGAACAGCGGGCGCACGTAGGCCGGCACGAAGCCGGGGAAGTCGAAGGCGTTCTCCAGGCCCTCGTCGAAGGCCATCTGGCGGATGTTGTTGCCGTAGTCCACGGTCGGGATGCCGGCCGCATGGAAGGCGAGCATGGCGTCCACGTGCACGCGCATGGCGGCCTTGGCGGCGTCGCGCACCTTCTCCGGGTTGGCCTTCTGTTCGGCGAGCCACTGCTCCACCGTCCAGCCGATCGGCAGGTAGCCGTGCACCGGGTCATGCGCGCTGGTCTGGTCGGTGACGCAGTCCGGGCGCACGCCGCGGCGCATCAGTTCGGGCAGGACCTCGGCGGCGTTGCCTAGCAGCGCGATCGACTTCGCCTCGCCGGCGGCGGTGTACCTGGCGATGCGCGCCAGCGCGTCGTCGATGTCGCTGGCCTGTTCGTCCACGTAGCGGGTGCGCAGGCGGAAGTCGATGCTGCTCTGGCGGCATTCGATGGTCAGGCTGCTGGCGCCGGCCAGCGAGGCGGCCAGCGGTTGCGCGCCGCCCATGCCGCCGAGGCCGGCGGTGAGGATCCACTTGCCGGCCAGGCTGCCGTTGTAGTGCTGGCGGCCCATCTCGACGAAGGTCTCGTAGGTGCCCTGCACGATGCCCTGCGAGCCGATGTAGATCCACGAGCCGGCGGTCATCTGGCCGTACATCATCAGGCCCTTCTTATCGAGCTCGTTGAAGTGCTCCCAGTGGGCCCAGTGCGGTACCAGGTTGGAATTGGCGATCAGTACGCGCGGCGCGTCGGGATGGGTGGGGAACACGCCGACCGGCTTGCCCGACTGCACCAGCAGGGTCTGGTTGTCGTCCAGGCGCCTGAGGGTTTCCAGGATCCTGTTGTAGCTTTCCCAGTCGCGCGCGGCGCGGCCGATGCCACCGTAGACCACCAGCGATGCCGGGTCCTCGGCGACGTCGGCGTCGAGGTTGTTCTGCAGCATGCGGAATGGCGCTTCGGTCTGCCAGGACCTGCAGTTGAGCGTGGCGCCGCGCGGCGCGCGCGGGTGGCGGGACGGGTCGTGACGGGTGTTCATGCTTCTGCTCCTGGTGAAGCGCCCGTACCTGGCTGTGCGGGCTTTTGCGGGGGATTCGCACGCATGGCGAAATCGAGGCAGGCGCTGAGCACCTGCCGCAAGGTGTTGCGCACCGGGGCCGCGTGCTGGGGATCGTAGGGCGTGGGCCAATGCTGCTCGTCCACCTCGGCCGGCGTCGGTTCGTGCATGTAGCCGCGGCAGGCCAGCTCCATCTGCAGGGTGTGCACGCCGCCGGGAATATCGCTGTAGTGGCGGGTGATCCAGCCGCCCTTGAAGCGGCCGTTGCGCACATGGGTCAAGCCGCTCAGGGCGCAGAGGTTCTCGACCACGTCGGTCAGCGCGTTGTCGCAGGCGGTGTCCGGCTCGCCGGTGGGGCCGGCGCTGCCGATGTTGAACTGCGGTAGTTCGCCGTCGAACAGGTGCGGGATACGCGAGCGGATCGAGTGCGCGTCGTAGACCACCACGACCGGGTGCCGCCGGCGCAGGCGGACGATCTGCGCGGCGAGCGCGGCGTGGTAGGGCGCGAAATAGGTGTCGCGCCGGCGCGCGGTCTCGGCCGCGTCCGGTTCGTGGCCGGTGCGGTACAGCGGCTGGTTGTCGAAGGTGGTGGTCGGGCACAGGCCGGTGGTGTTCTGGCCGGGATACAGCGAGACGCCGGACGGATCGCGGTTGACGTCGATCACCGAGCGCGAGAGCGCGGTGCGCACGGTGCTGGCGCCGAGGTCGCGGGCGAAGGCGTACAGCTCGTGCACCCACCAGTCGGCATCGCGCCGCGCCAGCCAGGGCGAGACGAAGCTGTCGGCGATCCCGGCGGGCAGTTCGGTGCCGGTATGCGGGAAGCTGACGATCAGCGGGGCGTCGCCTTCATGGATCTGGAGCCAGTCGGGAAGGGTGTTCATCTGCGTATCTCCGCAGCGTGTGGAAAGGTGGACCGGGACCGGCGGGGCGGGTCCCGGGGAAGCACGGCCTGGGACTAGCGGGTTTCCACCTGCGGCAAGACGCTGCCCAGCCCGCGGGCGAGGGCGCCGTCGCGCACCAGCGTGGTGGCGGCGACCATGTCCGGGTGGAAGTAGCGGTCGTCCTGCAGCGTCGGTACCTGCGCGCGCACGGTGGCACGCACCTGCTCCAGCGCGTCGCTGGAGCGCAGTGGAGCGTGGAAGTCACAGCCCTGTGCGGCGGCCAGCAATTCGATGCCGATGATGTTCGCCGCGTTCTCGGCCATCGCCAGCAGGCGGCGCGCGCCGTGCGCGGCCATCGACACGTGGTCCTCCTGGTTGGCCGAGGTCGGGATCGAGTCGACGCTGGCAGGGTAGGCGCGCTGCTTGTTCTCCGACACCAGCGCCGCGGCGGTGACCTGCGGGATCATGAAGCCGGAGTTCAGGCCCGGCTTCGGGGTGAGGAAGGCGGGCAGGCCGGACAGCGCCGGATCGACCAGCATCGCCGTGCGCCGTTCGCTGATCGAGCCGATCTCGCAGACCGCCATGGCCAGCATGTCGGCGGCGAAGGCCACCGGCTCGGCATGGAAGTTGCCGCCGCTCAGCGCCTCGCCGGTATCGGTGAACACCAGCGGGTTGTCGGACACGCCGTTGGCCTCGATTTCCAGCGTGGTCGCGGCCTGGCGGATGACGTCGAACGCCGCGCCCATCACCTGGGGTTGGCAGCGCAGGCAGTACGGGTCCTGCACGCGCACGTCGTTGTCGCGGTGCGATTCGCGGATCGCCGAGCCGGTCATCAGGGTGCGCAGTGCGGCCGCGGTGGCGATCTGTCCGGGCTGGCCGCGGATGCTGTGGATGCGTGGGTCGAACGGGGTATCCGAGCCCTTGGCCGCCTCCACCGACAGCGCGCCGGTGACCAGCGCGGCCTGGAACACGGTCTCGATCTCGAACAGCCCGGCCAGCGCATAGGCGGTGGAGTACTGGGTACCGTTGAGCAGCGCCAGGCCTTCCTTCGCGCCGAGCACCAGCGGTTCCAGCCCGGCCTGGCCGAGCGCCTGCCCGGCGGGCAGGCGCACGCCGCCGGCGAAGGCCTCGCCGACGCCGATCATCACGCTGGCCAGGTGCGACAGCGGGGCGAGGTCGCCGGAGGCGCCGACCGAGCCCTGGCTGGGCACCACGGGCACCACGTCCTTCTGCAGCATGGCCTCGAGCAGCGCCAGCGTCTGCGGGCGGATGCCCGATGCGCCCTGCGCCAGGCTGGTGAGCTTGAGCGCCATCATCAGCCGCACCACGCTGGCCGGCATCGGCTCGCCGACGCCGGCGGCATGCGAGAGCACGATGTTGCGCTGCAGGGTTTCCAGGTCCTCGCGCTCGATGCGCACACTGGCGAGCTTGCCGAAGCCGGTATTGATGCCGTACACCGGCGCGCCCTTGGCGACGATGGCTTCGACCACCTGCGCGCTGCGCAGCACGGCGGCCTGCGCCGATTCGTCCAGGCGCACACCGGCGCCGCGGTAGACCTGGCGCCATTGGGCCAGCGGAACGTGGCCGGGACGAAGCACGAGGGGGGAATTCATCGGGTTACTCCAGTGATGGATTGACGTGGCAAGAAAGCGGTTTCCGGCGACCGACAGGGGCGGGGCGCCGGTGGAGAGCAGCGCTGCGGGCCGTCGCCTTCAGGACGGAGAGGGCCGCAGCAGGCGCGCCGGGGCCGGCGCCACCGGGCCCACCGGGCCGCGCCGGCGCTGTCGTCCCGGCGGACACAGCGCGTCCGGTGCCGCTGTGCGGGAGGGCAGGGGCGTACCGCGGGTCATGCCGGCTCGCCGCGGAACACGCGCGCATGCAGCGGGTTGAAGCCCATGCGGTAGACCAGGTCGGCCGGAGCATCGATGTCCCAGATCGCCAGATCGCAGTCCAGGCCGGCGGCGAGCCGGCCGATGCGTCCATGGCGGCCGAGCGCGCGTGCCGCTTCGCGGGTGAAGCCGGCAATGCATTCGTCCACGGTCAGGCGGAACAGGGTGGCGCCCATGTTCATCGCCAGCAGCGGGCTGGTCAGCGGCGAGGTGCCGGGGTTGCTGTCGGTGGCCAGGGCCAGCGGCACACCGGCCGCACGCAGCTGCCGGATCGGCGGCACGGTGGTGTCGCGGGTGAAGTAGAACGCGGCCGGCAGCAGCACGGCGACGGTGCCGGCCGCGCGCATCGCGGCGATGCCGGCGGCGTCCAGGTGCTCGATATGGTCGGCCGACAGCGCGCCGTGCTGCGCGGCCAGTTCAGCGCCATGCTGGTTGCTCAGCTGTTCGGCGTGGATCTTCACCGCCAGCCCGTGACGGCGCGCGGCCTCGAAGACCTGTGCGGCCTGCGCGCGCGAGAAGGCGATGTTCTCGCAGAACACGTCCACCGCCTCGGCCAGCCCTTCGACGGCGATGGCCGGGATCATGGTGTCGCAGACCTCGTCGATGTACTCCTGCGCCTGTCGCCCCGGCGGCACCGCATGCGCGCCCAGGAAGGTGGGGACCACCTCGACCCGGCGCAGCTGCGCCAGGTGTCGGGCCACGCGCAGCTGCTTGCGTTCGTCCTCCAGGCCCAGGCCGTAGCCGGACTTGATCTCCAGCGTGGTGACGCCCTCGGCCAGCATGGCGTCCAGGCGGGGCAGGGTGGCGGCGGTCAGGGTGTCGTCATCGGCGGCGCGGGTGGCCTGCACGGTGGAAACGATGCCGCCGCCGGCCCGGGCGATGTCGGCATAGCTGACGCCCTGCAGGCGCTGCTCGAACTCGTTGGCGCGGTTGCCGGCATAGACCAGGTGGGTGTGGCAGTCGACCAGACCGGGGCCGATCCAGCGGCCGCCGCAGTCGATCCGCCGGGCGGCCTCCAGGGCCGGTGCGGAGGCGGCGGGGCCGGCATGGAGGATGCGTCCGTCGCGGGCGGCGACGATGCCGTCGCGCACGGTGCCCAGGCCGCCGTCGGCAGCGTCGAGGGTCATCAGGTGGGCGTTGTGCCAGACCGTATCGCAGTGCATGTGCACCCTTCCGCGTTTATTTGTATATACAATAATCACCCCCAGCGGAGAGTGTCCAGTGATGGCGAACCCGGTTTCCAGGCCGGCCTGCTTCCAGGCCGCACAGGCCCTGCTGCCGCAGGGGTGGGCGCGCGACGTGCGCATCGAGTGCGCCGACGGCCGCATCGTGGCGGTGACCGCCGGTGCGGCGGCCGTTGCCGGCGCGCAGCCGCTGGGCACGGTGGTGCCGGGGCTGGGCAACCTGCACAGCCACGCCTTCCAGCGCGCGATGGCCGGGCTGACCGAGGTGGGCGGACGTTCGGGCGACAGCTTCTGGAGCTGGCGCGAGCTGATGTACCGCTTCCTGGACCGGATGGATCCGGACGATGTCCAGGCCGTGGCCGAGCAGGCCTACATGGAGATGCTGGAGTCGGGCTTCACCCGCGTGGGTGAATTCCACTACCTGCACCACGCGCCGGACGGGCGCCGCTACGCCGACCATGCGGCGATGGCTGGCCGGATCGCCGCGGCCGCGGAGGCCACCGGGCTGGGCCTGACGCTGTTGCCGGTGTTCTATGCGCACAGCGATTTCGGCGGTGCCGCGCCGCTGCCGGCGCAGCGCCGTTTCCTGCACGACATCGACGGCTTCGCCGCGCTGCTGGACGGCTGCCGGCAGGCGCTGAGCGGCCAGCCGGACGCGGTGCTGGGCCTGGCGCCGCACAGCCTGCGCGCGTGCACGCCGGAGGAGCTGCAGGCGCTGGTGGCACTGGCGCCGGGGCCGATCCACATCCACATCGCCGAGCAGCTGCGCGAGGTCGAGGCCTGCCTGGCCTGGAGCGGCCAGCGCCCGGTGCAGTGGCTGCTGGAGCATGCGCCGGTGGATGCGCGCTGGTGCCTGGTGCATGCCACCCACCTGCAGGACGCGGAGGTGCAGGGTATCGCCGCCAGCGGCGCGGTCGCCGGGCTGTGCCCGGTCACCGAGGCCAACCTCGGCGATGGCCTGTTTCCGATGCGTGCGTTCGTGCAGCATGGCGGCCGCTTCGGCGTCGGTTCCGATTCCAATGTGCTGATCGATGCGGCCGAGGAGCTGCGGCTGCTCGAGTACGGCCAGCGGCTGGCGCTGCGCGGCCGCAACGTGCTCTCGCCCGACGGGCTGTCCAGTGGCCGCTGGCTGTACCAGCAGGCGCAGGAGGGGGGCGCACAGGCACTGGGCGTTCCGGCCGGCCTGGCGGTCGGCGCACCGGCCGACCTGGTCGAGCTGGAGACCGGGCATCCGTCGCTGCAGGGCCGCGCCGACGATGCGCTGCTGGACAGCTGGGTGTTCGCCGCGCGCGGCGGTGCGGTGCGCGCGGTGTGGCGCAACGGCCGCCAATGGGTGGACGGAGGCCGCCATGTACACCGGGAGGCGGTGAGCGCGCGCTACCGCGCCACGCTGCAGCGGGTGCTGGGCTGAACGCATCGCCCGGTGCGGTGCCATGGCCACGCCGCCGGGGAACCGGGTGTACGGGGGCGGGCGGCTACAATGCCCCGGCATCGCTCCGCACCTGGTGCGCCTGCAGGGCTGCCTTCCAGGCCGCAGGCGCTGGCCCACGACGGACCGTGGACATGGTTCCCGGCCTTGGCAGGACACCCGATTGAAGAACAAGAAGGCGCCCAGTCTCAACCAGCGCATCCGTGGCGACATCGAGGGCCGCATCCTCAGTGGCGAGTGGGCGCCGGGGTTCCGCATCCCCTACGAGCACGAACTGATGGCGCAGTACGGCTGCTCGCGGATGACCGTGAACAAGGTGCTCACCGCACTGGCCGAGAGCGGCATGATCGAGCGCCGGCGCCGGGCCGGCTCGTTCGTCGCACGGCAGTCGCCACACCTGGAGCAGGTGGCGCTGGAGATTCCCGACATCGCCCTGGCGGTGGGCGAGCGCGGTCACCGCTACGGGTTCCGGTTGCTCGAGCGGCAGCAGCGCCGCGCCAACGCGGCGCTGCCCGAGGAGGTGCGGCTGGTCGACAGCGGCGAACTGCTGGCGCTGCGCTGCCTGCACCTGGCCGACGACCGCCCGCTGGCGCTGGAGCGGCGGCTGATCAATCCGCAGGCCGTTCCGGACACGCTGGCGGTGGATTTTTCGACCCATCCGCCCGGCAGCTGGCTGCTGCAGAACGTCTCCTGGACCCGGGGGCAGCACCGCATCAGCGCGGTGGCGGCCGATGCGGCCGAAGCGGCCCTGCTGCAGGTGCCGCTGGGCACCGCCTGCCTGGTGATCGACCGCGAGACCTGGCTCGGCGAGCAGCCCATCACCTGGGTCCGGCAGAAATTCCTTGGCGACGCCTACGACCTGATTGCTCGCTTCGCGCCCGGCGGGCGCTGAGCATTCGTCGCCGGAACCGCGCGGTTCCCGGCTCGCGGGGCGTGCTGGATGGGGCCGCGCCGGTGACGGCGGCGCAGCCGGTGCGGGGCCTCAGAGGGTGCGGCACTGGCGCCAGCGCACCGGCTCGCCGCTGCCCGGGCGCGGGTTGAGCTGGATGCGCGCGGTGCGCAGCGCCGGGTAGTGCTCGACTTCGCGACAGATCAGCGGCCAGGCGGTGGCATCGTCCACGCTGCGCTCCACCGACAGGGTCGAACGGGTCAGCCAGATGCCGCTGATGATGCCGGGGGTGCGTGCGAGCGCGCGCGAGACGGCCTGCTGGTAGCGCAGGAGGGTGGCGGGATCCGGGTCTTCCTCGAGGTGCTCGGCCGGCGTCGGCACCGGGGCATCGGCGGGGCGGGAGTGGGCCGCCGAGGGCACCGGTGCGGCGGCGCGGGAGGCGGCGGGTGCAGGAGCGCCCGGCACCACGGCCGCCGGCGTGGATGGACGGACCTGCTGGAACGCCCGCCAGGCGACACCGGCGACCAGGCCGACGGCGAGCGCGGCCAGGGCGGCGATCAGGGTCTGGCGCAGGGCCTGGCGACGGGCGATGCCGACCACCCGGGCACGGACGTCGTCGGCGACGCAGGGCGCGAGCAGTGGCCACAGCACCCGTCCATCCAGGACCTCGATGGCTTCCTCCGCGGCAGCCGCCAGACCGTCGCGCTCCACCCGGCCCTCGGTGATGAGGATGCCGCCGGTGGCACCGGTCAGGCGCAGCGCGGCGCCCAGGTCGCGGATCGCCGGCGCACCGATGCGGTAGGCGCGGCCATGCTTGCACGACAGCAGCCAGCGCCGGCCCTCGCGCTCCATCAGGAAGTCGCTGCTGGTGCCGCGGTCGCCGCGCTCGTGGCTGGCCGGCTCCGCCAGGCCGCGCTGTTCGACCATGGCGCGGCGCACGATCTGCGAGAACTCGCGCCAGCGCATGCCGGCAAGCGCGGCCAGGCCGTGGTGGGCTTCGGTCCGCCTGCGCTTGAACAGCCACAGCCAGGCGCAGGCCGGCGTCCAGACGAGCAGGGCGAGCAGCAGGATGACGATCCAGGAGGGCATGGGGACGACCGGGGCAGGCGCGGGGATGGAAAGGCGCCGTCCGTGGCCGCCAAGGATGCAAGCGTACGCCGGCGGCTCAGCCCGTGCCGGTGGGCCAGTAATGGCTGTCCGGTGTCGCCCGCGCGCCGAAGATGGCCTGGCCGACGCGGACCACCGTGGCGCCCTCCTCGATGGCGATCTCGAAGTCGCCGGACATGCCCATCGACAGGTCCTCCAGGCCGATGCCGTCCGGCGCCTCCTGGCGCAGCCGGTCGCGCAGCCCGCGCAGGCGCACGAAGCAGGCGCGCACCCGCTCGGCGTCCTCGGAGAACAGCGCCAGCGTCATCAGCCCGCGCACGCGCAGCGCACCGAAGCGCGGCAGCTCGCGCACGAAGGCCGGCACGTCGGCCGGCGCCAGGCCGTACTTGCTGTCTTCTTCGGAGGTGTTGACCTGCACGAACACGTCCAGGCTGCGCCCTTCCAGCTGCAGGCGGCGGTCCAGGGTCTCGGCCAGGCGCAGGCTGTCCAGCGCCTGGAACTCGCTGGCGAAGCGTGCCACCAGCTTGGCCTTGTTGGTCTGCAGGTGGCCGATCACCGACCACTGCAGGTCGTCCAGGTCCTGCATCGCCTCCCACTTGTGGTGCGCTTCCTGCACCTTGTTCTCACCGAGGAAGTGGCAGCCGGCGGCATGCGCCTGGCGGATGCGGGCTTCGTCGATGGTCTTGCTCACCGGCAGCAGGCGCACGCCGGCCGGGTCGCGGCCGGCACGCCGGCAGGCGGCGGCGATGCGCGCCTGGACCGCGGCAAGGTTGTGGCGGAAGTCGTCCACGGTCTCGGCGCGGGGATAGCGTCCATGCTGCTCGTGGCGGGTCGGGGTGTCCTGGGCCGGGGAGGGCATGGACGGTCTCCTGGAAACTGCAACGGGGGGCCGCCCATTATCGCGCCGGAAGCGCGGGGGCGGTGGACGCAGGCGCGCCCTGCGCCGGCGGCGCGCGGATCAGGCGCCGCGCAGGCGGCGGGTGATCGCCTCGACCATGGCCTTGCGCGAGAACAGGAAGTCCAGGTAGCTGCCCCCGAGCTGGCGCCACAGCACCGCCGAGCGCACGGCGGCCAGTAGCAGGGCGCGGATCTCGGCCACGACGCCGGTCTGGCCGAGGTAGTGCGGGTTGCCCTGGACCATGATCCGCGGCTTGAGCTGGCTGATGGTGTCGGCGTACAGCGTCCCCATCGCCGCCAGCACGTCCGGGTGCGCGGCGTCGCCGAGCTCGCGGGCCTGTCCGGCCGCCTGCAGGACGCCGGCCTGGACCTTGGCCACGGTGGCGCCTTCGCGCACGAAGCGGCGTTCCAGCTGCATCACCGACAGCGCCAGCCGCGGCAGCAGTTCGTCCTTGCCCTGGTTGCCGAAGTAATCGCGCACCAGGCGCAGGCCGGGCTCGACCTGGCGGCTGTCGCCGTAGACGGCCGCGGGCGAGGCAGCATCGATGCGCATCACGCTGTCCATGGCGGTGCGTACCACGGCGGTATCGGAATGGCCGGTCTCGGCAATGCGCCGCACCTGCTGCAGGGCCTGGGCGATGCCGGCCAGTGCCAGTACGCGGTCGTCGAAGGAAAAACTCATGCTTGCCTCTCAAGGGAAACGGGGCCGCGCGCGCGGACTTCGAGCGGCGCGTCGGTGGCGGCGATCACCGCGCCGCCCAGGCACTCGGGGCCGTCGTACAGCACCAGCGACTGGCCGGGCGTGACCGCCCGCTGCGGGGTGTCGAAATCGACCTGCACGGTACCGTCCCCGTGCACGGTCACGCTGCAGGGTTCGTCCGCCTGCCGGTACCGGGTCTGCGCGCTGCAGCGGAAACGCTGGGCCGGCGCAGCGCCGCCGATCCAGTGCATGGCCTCGGACTGCAGCCGGCGCGACTGCAGCCAGGGGCTGTCGTGGCCCTGGTCCACATACAGGATGTTGGCGGCCACGTCCTTGCCGACCACGTACCAGGGAGCGGCCGGCCGGCCACGCACGCCGCCGATGTTCAGCCCCTCGCGCTGGCCCAGGGTGAAGTAGAAGACGCCGGGGTGGCGGCCGATGACGTGGCCGTCCGGGTCGCGGATCTCGCCCTCGCGGGCGGGCAGGTACTGGCCCAGGAACGCGCGGAAGTCGCGCTCGCCGATGAAGCAGATGCCGGTCGAATCCTTCTTGGCGTGGGTCGGCAGGCCGGCCTCCAGGGCGACGCGGCGCAGCTGGGGCTTTTCCAGGTGGCCGATCGGGAACAGGGTGGCGGCGAGCTGCTCCTGCCCGAGCTGGTGCAGGAAGTAGCTCTGGTCCTTGCCGCGGTCGGCACCGCGCAGCAGGCGCCAGCGGCCGCCGGACCGTTCCACCCGGGCGTAATGGCCGGTGGCGATGCGCTCGGCGCCCAGCGCGCGCGCAGCGTCGAGGAAGTGCTTGAACTTGACCTCGCGGTTGCACAGCACGTCCGGGTTCGGCGTGCGCCCGGCCGCGTATTCGGACAGGAAGTGCGTGAACACGCCCTGCCAGTACTCGGCGGAAAAGTCGCGGAAGTGGAACGGGATGCCGAGCCGTCCGCAGACCGCCACCGCATCGCGGCGGTCCTCCTCGGCGCGGCAATGGCCGCTGCCGGCTTCCGGAGGGCCGCCTGCGGCGCTCGGGGCTGCGTCGGGGGCGTCGCCATCCTCGGACCAGTTCTGCATGAACAGGCCGGCCACGTCGCGGCCCTGCTGTACCAGCAGCAGCGCGGCCACCGAGGAGTCCACACCGCCGGAAACGCCGACCATCACCTCCGGGTGGTTCATGGCAGCCGCCTCAGCAGCGACAGCGGATAGCGCTGTCCGGCCAGCCAGTCCGACACGGTCTGCCAGACCAGCGGGCTGCGCAGCCGCGCCATGTCGGCCTGCAGCGCGGCGGGTGCCAGCCACAGCGCCTGCACGATGCCGTGGTCCAGCGCCCGTTCCGGGTGGTGCGCCACCGGCTCGGCGGCGAAGGCGAAGCGCAGGAACGGGGTGCCATCGGCCGCGTTCCACTGGTAGGCGCCGATGAACGCAGTCGGGCGGACCTCCCAGGCGGTCTCCTCCAGGGTTTCGCGCACGGCCGCCTCGACCAGGCTTTCGCCGGGTTCGAGGTGGCCGGCGGGCTGGTTCAGTACCCGGCGGCCCTGCTTCTCTTCTTCCACCAGCAGCAGCTGCCCGGCCCGGGCCACGACCGTGGCCACGGTGACGCGCGGCGCCCAGCGTCCGGCCTCCGGTGGAGACCCGGCGGAGGCATGCGGTTCGGACGGGATGGAGGGGCCGGCCGCACTCACTGTCAGAAGTCGTCCTTGGACGTCAGTTCCAGTTCCATGGCGTCGGCGCTCTTGATCGCCGCATCGATGGCATCGCTGAGGACCTCGGCACTGGCATCGGCATCGATCTTGACCACGAACATCGCGGTTTCGCCCTGCTTGACCCAGCCGCCGAGCTTGGCGTCCTGCGAGGCTTCCAGCAGCCGGTTGGCGATCAGCGCCGGGAACTGCGGGCCGGACGAGCGGTAGGCCGGCGACCAGATCTCGCGGACATGGTGGGAGCCGTAGGTCTGCACCGACGAGCGCACGAACACCAGCTGGCTGCGGTCGTCCTTGACGTCGAACACCATGCGGTAGTCGCCGTCGTCATCGACCTCGTACTTGAAGTCCAGCGAATCGAGCTGGCGTCCGATCGCCCGGTCGGGCTCGTCGCCGTGGGCGGTTCCCGCCAGGCCGGCCATCAGGGCGGCGGTTGCCATGGCCAATACGATCTTCTTCATGCGGTCACTACGCGGCTGTGGAGTCGGCTGAATTGTAGCGGTGGCGGTGGCGGACGGGCGACCGCCGGCCGCAGCCGGGCGGGGCGAGCCGGTATAATCGGCCCATGTCGCGCAAGCTCCAACACGAGAACGACCATGGCCTGCTGGTGGAAACCGGCAAGCCCGAAGTCGCCCCGCCGCCGCTCTACCAGGTGATGCTGCTGAACGACGACTACACCCCGATGGATTTCGTGGTGACCGTCCTGCAGAACTTCTTCGCCATGGACCTGGACAAGGCCACCCAGGTGATGCTGCATGTCCATACCCGCGGCCGCGGCGTGTGCGGGGTGTTTTCCCGCGAGGTGGCCGAGACCAAGGTCGCCCAGGTCAACGAATTCGCACGCATGAACCAGCATCCGCTGCTGTGCACGATGGAGAAGGCCTGAGGTCGGCCTCCCGGCGGCTGGACCTGCCGCCGGACAGTACGCCTCAGCCGCCGTCCACTGCCGCCAGGGCCATGCCGGCGACCGCCTGGTTGATGTCCGTCGCCCGGCGGTCGGCACGCGGCCAGGCTGCCGACAGGCCGGCACTGGCGGCGATCCAGCGGAGAAGGTGGTCGTGGCCCAGCCCAGCGCGCATGCAGGCCGGGTGCAGGCGGGCGTGGAAGCGCTCGGGGCGGGCCGCCGCGTGGATGCCGGGGCCGCACAGGTCGGGAGTGAGGAACAGCGGCGTGTAGTCGAAGGCGCGCTCGCCCGGCAGCCCCTTGGGGTCGATCGCCAGCCAGCCGCGGCCCTCGAAGGCCAGCACGTTGTCATGGTGCAGGTCGCCGTGCAGCGGGATCGCAGGCCGTTCGGCCGCGAGCAGGCGGGCGGCCAGCGAACCGCAGTGTTCCAGCCATGGCGGCAGTGCGCTCCGGGGGCGCGGCAGGTCGGCGAACCAGGCCTGCGCGGCCGCTGCAGCCGCTGCAGGATCTGGCACAGCTGCGCGGTGCAGGCATCGTCCTCGCCGTCGATGGCGCGCTGGCGCAGCGATGGGCCGTCGGCCCGTGCGATCAGGATCGCCATACCCTGCCGGTCCAGCGGCCGGACCGCACCGCCACCCTCCCACCACGCCAGCAGGGGAGCGGCGCGGTCTTTTCCGGCCACGGTGGCGATTCTTCAGCATCGCTGCGGCGCCGCCGGCCGTGCGCACCGGCCACAGCCGGGCGCGGGGCGCGTGGAACGGCGGGCCGTCGGCGCGCGGCTGCCAGTGGCCGAAACAGGCGCGGTGCATGGAGTATTCCCGGCAGGAAGAAAGAGGGACCCGGCGCACGGCTAACGCCGTCTGAACACCGGCATCCGGTAGGGTGATGGAAAACCCGCGGCCAGTCCGCATATTGTCTCCAACCGTAGTCGGAGTTCCCCATGTTCAGCAAAGACCTCGAACAGACGATTGGACAGTGCTACAAGCGCGCACGCGAGTCGCGGCATGAGTTCATGACGGTCGAGCACCTGTTGCTCGCCCTGCTGGAGAACCCTTCGGCGCAGGCCGTGCTCAAGGCGTGCGGTGCCGATCTGGACCGCCTGCGGCAGGACCTGGAGCAGGCGGTCGAGAGCTCGGTCTCGCGTCTGGCCGACGACGATGGCCGCGACACCCAGCCGACCCTGGGGTTCCAGCGGGTGCTGCAGCGGGCCGTCTACCACGTGCAGTCCTCGGGCAAGAAGGAGGTCGCCGGCGCCAACGTGCTGGTGGCGATCTTCGGCGAGAAGGACTCGCATGCGGTGTACTACCTCAACCAGCAGGACGTGACCCGGCTGGACATCGTCAACTACCTGTCCCACGGCATCGCCAAGTCCGGCGAGGACGGGGATGCGCCGCCGTCGATCGACGGCGAGGGGCGTGCCGAGGGCGGCGAGGGCGAGGCGAAGGGCGACGCTCTGGCCGACTACGCGGCCAACCTCAACGAGCAGGCACGCGCCGGCCGCATCGATCCGCTGGTGGGCCGTGGCGAGGAGATCGAGCGCACCATCCAGGTGCTGTGCCGCCGGCGCAAGAACAACCCGCTGTACGTGGGCGAGGCCGGCGTGGGCAAGACCGCGATCGCCGAGGGCCTGGCCAAGCGCATCGTCGATGGTGACGTGCCCGAGGTGCTGGCCGATGCGGTGATCTATTCCCTGGACCTCGGCGCGCTGGTCGCCGGCACCAAGTACCGCGGCGATTTCGAGAAGCGCCTGAAGGGCGTGATCACCGCGTTGAAGAAGGTTCCCGGCGCGGTGCTGTTCATCGATGAGATCCACACCATCATCGGTGCCGGTTCGGCGTCCGGCGGCACCATGGACGCCAGCAACCTGATCAAGCCGGCGCTGGCGTCGGGCGAGCTGCGCTGCATCGGCTCGACCACCTTCCAGGAATACCGCGGCATCTTCGAGAAGGACCGGGCGCTGGCGCGCCGCTTCCAGAAGATCGACATCGTCGAACCCACCGTCGGCGAGGCCTACGAGATCCTCAAGGGCCTGCGTCCGAAGTACGAGGCGCACCACAGCGTGACCTATGCCGACGATGCGCTGCAGGCCGCGGTCGACCTGTCGGTCAAGCACATCGGCGACCGCCTGCTGCCGGACAAGGCCATCGACGTGATCGACGAGGCCGGCGCGCGCCAGCGGCTGTTGCCGGAGGCCGAGCGCAAGCAGCTGATCGATACCGAGGAGATCGAGAACATCGTCGCGCGGATGGCGCGGATCCCGGCCAAGCAGGTCACCGCGACCGACAAGGACGTGCTGCAGCACCTGGACCGGAACCTGAAGATGGTGATCTTCGGGCAGGACCCGGCGATCGAATCGCTGACCTCGGCGATCAAGCTGGCCCGCTCGGGCCTGGGCAATCCGGAAAAGCCGATCGGCAACTTCCTGTTCGCCGGCCCCACCGGCGTCGGCAAGACCGAGGTCACCCGGCAGCTGGCGCTGCAGCTGGGCATCGAGCTGGTGCGCTTCGACATGAGCGAATACATGGAGCCGCATTCGGTGAGCCGCCTGATCGGCGCGCCCCCGGGCTATGTCGGTTTCGACCAGGGAGGGTTGTTGACCGAGAAGATCGTCAAGACGCCGCACTGCGTGCTGCTGCTGGACGAGGTCGAGAAGGCGCACCCGGACATCTTCAACATCCTGCTGCAGGTCATGGACCGCGGCACCCTCACCGATACCAATGGCCGCGAGGCCAACTTCAAGAACGTGATCCTGGTGATGACCACCAATGCCGGCGCCGCACAGGCGGCGCGGCGTTCGATCGGGTTCACCCGCCAGGACCATGCCACCGACGCGATGGAGGTGATCCGCAAGAGCTTCACCCCGGAGTTCCGCAACCGCCTGGATGCGGTGGTGCAGTTCCAGGCGCTGGGCTTCGACCACATCCTGCGGGTGGTGGACAAGTTCCTGATCGAGCTGGAGATGCTGCTGCAGGACAAGCACGTCTCGCTGTCGGCCAGTGCGGCCGCGCGCGAATGGCTGGCCCGGCACGGGTTCGATCCGCAGATGGGCGCCCGGCCGATGGCGCGGGTCATCCAGGACAGGGTCAAGCGTCCGCTGGCCGACGAGCTGCTGTTCGGCAAGCTGGTCGGTGGCGGCCGGGTCAGCATCGACGTGCGCGACGGCGAGCTGGTGGTGGAAAGCGAATCCGAGCCGGAGCACCTGCTGCCGGCCACGGTGGACTAAGGGCGGTGCGGGCGGCTCCGCACCGCGGAGAGCGGGTGCGGGGCGCCTGTCCGGCGTTCGGGATGCCGGGCGATGCGGGTCCGGTGCGACCTGCGGGCAGCGCCCGCAGCGGGACCTGTGCAGGCCAGGCCGTGGCGGGGGATGATTCCCCCGGCGGAGAATCACGCCGCCAGGCGGGCCGGCGCGCATCAGCGCAGCGGCTGCATCCGGGCACGCGGAAAAGCCAGCGCTAGGGCCGGCTTTCTGGAAACGCCCGGGTTACCGCATTACTTCATGCGGTAGGTGATGCGCCCCTTGGTCAGGTCGTACGGCGTCATTTCAACCTTGACGCGGTCGCCGGTAAGGATGCGGATGTAGTTCTTGCGCATGCGGCCGGAAATGTGGGCGATGATCTCATGCCCGTTTTCCAGCCGGACGCGGAAAGTGGTGTTCGGCAGCGTCTCGCTGACGGTGCCCTCGAACTCGATGGAGTCGTCTTTCGACATGTAATCCTGTGCGGTTCTGCGGATGGCCTTTGCAGGCCCGGAAGCCGCGCATTTTACCCCGCGTTGCCGATTTGTGCAAAGTTTGCGTTAAGCCCCGGCGGAGGCCGCCAGCCGCGAGGCCGGCCAGCGGCCGAAGCGCCCATGCCAGCTTCCGGGCGCCGTGCCGGGGGCGCTCCGTACCAGCCCGCGGACCTGCGCGAGGAATGCGCTGCGGGGCAGGGAGATCGCGCCCATGCGCAGCAGGTGGGGGTTCTCCACCTGGGCGTCGATCAGCGGCCAGCCCCAGCCTTCCAGGGTGTGCGCCAGCGCGGCCAGCGCGACCTTGGAGCCGCCGCTGCGGCCGCTGAACATGCTTTCGCCGAAGAACATGCGGCCGATGGCCACGCCGTAGATGCCCCCCACCAGGTGGGCGCCATCGAACACCTCCACCGAATGCGCATGGCCGAGCCGGTGCAGTGCCAGGTAGGCGTGCTGCATGTCGCCGGTGATCCAGGTGCCGTCCTGGCCGCGGCGGGGCGCGTCGGCGCAGGCGCGCACCACCTCGGCGAATGCGCTGTCGGCGGTGACCATCCAGCCACTCGAGCGCAGCCCGCGGCGGAAGCGCGAGGAAAGGCGCACGCCTCCGGTATGAAACACCATGCGCGGGTCCGGGGACCACCACAGGATCGGCTGGCCTTCGGAAAACCAGGGGAAGATGCCGCCGGCATAGGCGTTGAGCAGCCGCGCCGGCGACAGGTCGCCCCCGACCGCCAGCAGCCCGTCGGGGGTGCGCAGCGCCGATTCCGCCGGCGGGAACGGGGCGTCGCTTTCAATGCCGAGCAGGTGCGGACGAAGCGGTTTCATGGCGCGTCCGGCGGGGCCTTGAACGGCGAGTGGCGTGCCAGCGCCCGGAGGTAGCCGGCGACGTCCGCGCGTTCCCGTGCGCACCAGGTCGCCAGGACCGGTTGGAACCCCGGATGCGCGATCCAGTGCCGGCTGTGCACTTCGGTGGGCAGGAACCCCCGTGCCAGCTTGTGCTCGCCCTGGGCGCCGGGCTCGAAGCGCTGCAGGCCTTCACGCAGGCAATAGTCGATGCCCTGGTAGTAGCAGGTCTCGAAGTGCAGGCCGGGCAGGGAGGCGCCACCCCAGTAGCGGCCGTACAGCGTGTCGCTGCTGCGCAGGCACAGTGCCCCGGCGATGGGTTCCTCGTCCTGCAGGGCGAGGAACAGCACCAGCTGCCGTGGCAGGTGGGTCGCCAGGTGGTGCAGGAACGGCAGGGTCAGTGCCGGCGCGTTGCCGTACTCGGCGAAGGTCTGCAGGTAGAAACCATGCATCGCACGCAATTCGTCGGCGCTGGCCTCGTCGCCATGGCGCACCACGAAGCGCACGCCGGCGCGTGCGACCTTGGCGCGTTCCTGGCGGATGTTCTTGCGGTGCTTGTGGTCCATCGCGGCGAGGAAGTCGTCGAAGTCCCGCCACCGCGGCTGTCGCCGCCACTGGAACTGCACGTCGCTGCGCGGCAGCCAGCCGGCGTCGAAGTACGTGGCCTCCTCGGGCAGGTGGAAATTGAGGTGCGCGGAGGACAGGTCGCCGGCGTGCACGTGCGCCACGATGGTGGCCAGCAGGGCCTGCCGGTCCTCGTCGCCGCGGGCCAGCAGGCGCGGCCCGGTGACCGGCGAGTACGGTACGCCGCCCAGCCACTTGGGGAAGTACGCCAGGCCGTTGCGGGCGTAGGCGGCGGCCCAGGCGTGGTCGAACACGAACTCGCCGTGCGAGTTGTGCTTGCGGTAGCCGGGCACGGCAGCGACCAGGGCGTCCCCGCGCCACAGCGTCAGGTGCTCGGGCTGCCAGCCCCATTCCGGACGCAGGCAGCCATGGTCTTCGAGGCCGCGGAGGAAGGCGTGGCTGACGAACGGGTGGCTGCTGTCGTGCAGGGCATCCCAGGCGGCGGCATCGGTGCCGGCGAGGGAGGACAGCACCCGTACTTCCAGGCTCATGGTGGCAGGCAGGGCATGCCGGCGCCCCTGGAGCCGTGCGGCGGCCGCAGGGGCCTGCCGGTGCGGTCGCGCTGGGGGAGCGGGCCGCGCAGCCGGGGGCTGCGGGCCGGGCCGGCCACCCCGGGGGGCGCCGGCCGGCCGGCGCGGCACGGCGGTCGCGCGGTCGCTCCGTGGTCCATGACGGCGGTCGCCACAGCCTGCCGTCAGGGGGTCTGTGCGTCCAGGAACCGCTCGGCGTCGAGTGCGGCCATGCAGCCGAAACCGGCCGAGGTGATGGCCTGGCGGTAGTGCTGGTCGGTCACGTCGCCGGCGGCGAACACGCCTTCGACCGTGGTCTGGGTGGCGTTGCCGCCCAGGCCGGAGCGGATCTTCAGGTAGCCGTTGTCCATGCCCAGCTGGCCTTCGAACAGGCCGGTGTTGGGATGGTGGCCGATGGCGACGAAGAAGCCGTGGGCTTCCAGGTCGCGGGTGCTCCCGTCCAGGGTGGACTTCACCCGCACGCCGGTCACGCCCATGTCGTTGCCCAGCACTTCGTCGACCTCGTGGTGCCAGACCGTCTCGATCTTGCCGGCGGCGACCTTGGCGAACAGCTTGTCCTGCATGATCTTCTCCGCGCGCAGGGTATCGCGGCGGTGCACCAGGTAGACCTTGCGGGCGATGTTGGACAGGTACAGCGCCTCTTCCACCGCGGTGTTGCCGCCGCCGACCACGACCACGTCCTGGTCCTTGTAGAAGAAGCCGTCGCAGGTGGCGCAGGCCGATACGCCGCGGCCCTTGAACGCCTCTTCGGAGGGGATGCCCAGGTACTTGGCGGTGGCGCCGGTGGCGATGATCAGCGCGTCGCAGGTGTAGTCGGCGCTGTCGCCGCTGAGCGTGAACGGACGCTTGGACAGGTCGGCGGAATGGATGTGGTCGAACACCACTTCGGTATCGAAGCGCTCGGCATGCGCCTGCATGCGCGCCATCAGGTCCGGCCCCATCAGGCCGTGGGCGTCGCCGGGCCAGTTGTCCACTTCGGTGGTGGTCATCAGCTGACCGCCCTGCTGCAGGCCGGTGATCACCACCGGCTTGAGGTTGGCGCGGGCGGCGTAGACCGCCGCGGTCCAGCCGGCGGGGCCGGAGCCGAGGATGACCAGTTTGTGGTGGCGGGAGGGCGGGGACGGAGGGCTGGAAGTGCTCATGTATACTCGCGGAAGTCGGGATTGGCGGCACGATCGCGGCACATCGCGACCGTCCGGGCAGGTCATAGAGTGGCGACCGGGATGCGGTGAATCAAGGCGCAGGAATGGAACTGCGTGGCGCACCGGCCCGGTGCCGCCCGCGGTCGGCCGGTGCGCCGCCGCCCGCGCATCGCCGTCGGCCTGCGCGGGACAGGGCCCGGGCGCCCCGCGGCGGCCCGATGCGGGCCGACGGTGACCGGCGCGCCTGCGCTGGCGGATGAAACGTCGCCACCTGTCGTTTAATATCAATCACTAACCATGCATTTCTAAGGTCTGGCCCAAGGTGGCGAAACAGCTCCCGGAACGTGACAAGAACGCTGGCGGCGGCACGGGCGCGCGCAAGCGTGCGGCCGCATCGGACGCGCCCCGGCGCAACCGGCTCTGGCGCGACCTGGCGGTCATCGCCATCGCTCCCGCGCTGCTGTACCTGCTGGCCAGCCTGTTCACCTATTCGCCGTCCGACCCGGGCTGGTCGCAGGCGGGGTCGGTGGTCGCGCCGGTCCACAACATGGGCGGGCGGGTAGGGGCCTGGATCGCCGACGTGCTGCGCCAGTTGTTCGGCTATGTCGCCTACCTGGTCCCGCTGATGCTCGCCGCGGTCGCCTGGATCGCGATGTTCGGGCTGAAGAAGAACGAAGAGCGCGGGCAGGACGACCTGGGTCCGGCGCTGCGCCTGGTCGGCATCGTCGGCTTCCTGATCGGCGCCACCGGCTTCCTCTACCTGCGCCTGCCGGCCGGGGACGTGGCCCGCGCTGGCGGCGGCCTCGGGGTGCTGGTCGGCAAGTCGCTGCACGGCGGGTTCGGCCCGGTGGGCAGCAACCTGTTCGTGCTGGTGCTGCTGCTGACCTCCATCACCCTGGCCACGGGGCTGTCCTGGTTCCTGGTGATGGAGCGCATCGGCAAGTGGGTGCTGGCGCTGGGCCCGCTGCTGGACAAGAAGAAGGAACAGGCCAGCGAGTGGCAGCAGACCCGTGCCCTGCGCGAGGAGCGCGAGGAGGTACGCAAGGTCGATGCCGAAGTGCGCGCCAAGCGCGAACCGGTGCGGATCGAGCCGCGCCCGGTGCCGGTGATCGAGAAGAGCGAGCGCGCCAAGCGCGAGACCCAGATCCCGATGTTCCAGGGCGTCAACGGCGACGGTTCGGACGTGCCGCCGCTGGCCCTGCTGGACGATCCCAAGCCGCAGCCCAAGGGCTACGACGAGGAGACCCTGGAAACGCTGTCGCGGCAGATCGAGTTCAAGCTCAAGGACTTCCGCATCGACGCGCAGGTAGTGGGGGCCTACCCGGGCCCGGTCATCACCCGCTTCGAAATCGAGCCGGCGCCGGGCATCAAGGTCAGCCAGATCAGTTCGCTGGACAAGGACATCGCCCGCGGGCTGTCGGTCAAGTCGGTCCGCGTGGTGGACGTGATCCCGGGCAAGTCGGTGATCGGCCTGGAGATTCCCAACGTCACCCGCGAGATGATCTTCCTGTCCGAGCTGCTGCGCTCGAAGGAATACGACAAGTCGGCCAGCGTGCTGACCCTGGCGCTGGGCAAGGACATCGCCGGCCGGCCGACCGTGGCCGACCTGGCGCGCATGCCGCACCTGCTGGTCGCCGGCACCACCGGGTCGGGCAAGTCGGTGGCGGTCAACGCCATGGTCCTGAGCCTGCTGTACAAGGCCAGCCCGAAAGACCTGCGCATGCTGATGATCGACCCGAAGATGCTGGAGCTCAGCGTCTACCAGGGCATTCCGCACCTGCTGGCGCCGGTGGTCACCGACATGAAGGAGGCCGCCAACGGCCTGCGCTGGTGCGTGGCCGAGATGGAGCGCCGCTACAAGCTGATGAGCGCGGTGGGCGTGCGCAACCTGGCCGGTTTCAACAAGAAGATCCGCGAAGCCATCGACAGCGGGCAGCCGCTGATGGACCCGCTGTTCAAGCCGAACCCGGAAATGGGCGAGGCGCCGCGGCCGCTGGAGCCGCTGCCGTTCATCGTCATCTTCATCGACGAATTCGCCGACATGATGATGATCGTCGGCAAGAAGGTCGAAGAGCTGATCGCGCGCCTGGCGCAGAAGGCGCGCGCGGCCGGCATCCACCTGATCCTGGCGACCCAGCGGCCGTCGGTGGACGTGATCACCGGCCTGATCAAGGCCAACATCCCCACCCGCATCGCCTTCCAGGTCAGTTCCAAGATCGATTCGCGCACCATCCTGGACCAGTCCGGCGCCGAGGCGCTGCTGGGCAACGGCGACATGCTCTACCTGCCGCCGGGTACGGCCATGCCCGACCGCGTGCACGGCGCCTTCGTCTCCGACGAGGAAGTGCACCGGGTGGTGGAACACCTGCAGGCCAGTGGCCCGGCGGACTACATCGAGGGCGTGCTGGACGAGGTGCAGACCCTGGGCGACGGCGTGGTCGTCGGCGCCACCGGCCTGCCGGAAACCAGCAGCAGCGGCGACGAATCCGACCCGCTGTACGACGAAGCGCTGCGCATCGTCACCGAGACGCGGCGCGCCTCGATCTCCGGCGTCCAGCGCCGGCTGAAGATCGGCTACAACCGGGCGGCGCGGCTGATCGAGGCCATGGAGGCGGCCGGCGTGGTCAGCGCACCGGAGCACAATGGCGACCGCAGCGTGCTGGCGCCGCCGCCGCCCAAATAGCGGGCGGCACGTGCAGGGCGCGATTGCCGCCCATTCAGTTCCATCCCGGCAGACTCTGTTCCTCCTTCCGACCGTTGGTGAAAGCCGCCATGACCGTCTTCCTGCGTCCCACGCTGATCGCCATCGCCCTGGCCGCCACCGGTCTTGCCAGCGGCGCCCACGCCGCCGCGCGTGCCGACCTCGATGCCTTCACCCGTGGCCTGCGGGGGCTGGACGGGCAGTTCAGCCAGCAGGTGTTCGACGCCCGCGGCAAGCTCAAGGAATCCTCCAGCGGCCGTGTCGCCCTGTCCGCACCGCGGCAGTTCCGCTGGGAATACACCCGTCCCTATCCGCAGCTGATCGTGGCCGATGGCGACAGGGTGTGGGTCTACGAGCCGGACCTGGAGCAGGCCACGGTGCGCAGCCAGGGCGAGGAAGAGCAGAACAGCCCGCTGACCGCGCTGATCGACCCGGCGCAGCTGGAGCGTCAGTACGACGTCAGTGAGGAAGCGGCCCCGCGCGACGGGCTGCAATGGCTGTCGCTGAGCCCTAAGCGCGAGACCGAGGCCAGCTTCCAGTACGCGGCCCTGGGCTTCGGCCAGGCAGGCCTGGCCCGCATGGAGGTCGTCGACGCGGTGGGGCAGCGCACGGTGATCGACTTCAGCGGCTGGACGAAGAATCCGGCCTTTGCCGCCGGCACCTTCCGCTTCACGCCGCCGAAGGACGTGGACGTCATCGGCGAACCCTGATCCCGGCCTCCGGCCGCGCTCGGCGTCCTCATGGATCCGGAGGGCGGCCACGTTAGAATGGCGCCGTGGCCAGATCCAGAAACCTGTTCGCCGATCCCCCTGCCGACCTGCTGAGCGCGGACCGGGAAGGCATGCGCCCGCTTGCCGAGCGCATGCGCCCGCGGACGCTCGACGAGATGGTCGGGCAGAAGCGCCTGCTGGCGCCGGATACCGCGTTGCGGCGTGCGATCGAATCCGGCCGGGTGCATTCCATGGTGCTGTGGGGGCCGCCGGGCTGCGGCAAGACCACCCTGGCGCTGTTGCTTGCCCGCTATGCCGATGCCGAGTTCCGGGCGATCTCAGCGGTACTGTCGGGCCTGCCGGAGGTGCGCCAGGTGCTGGCCGAGGCCGCGCAGCGCTTCGCCGAAGGGCGGCGCACGGTCCTGTTCGTGGACGAGGTGCACCGTTTCAACAAGTCGCAGCAGGATGCCTTCCTGCCGCATATCGAACGCGGCACCATCCTGTTCGTCGGCGCCACCACCGAAAACCCCTCCTTCGAACTGAATTCGGCGTTGCTGTCGCGCTGCCGCGTGCATGTGCTCGAGGCGGTGTCGCCGGAGGACGTGGCCGAGGCCCTGCAGCGTGCGCTGGAAGACAAGGAGCGCGGGCTGGGCGGCGAGGAGATCCACGTCGCCCCCGAATCGCTGCTGGAGATCGCCCGTGCCGCGGACGGCGACGTGCGCCGGGCCCTGACCCTGCTGGAGATCGCCGCGGAGCTGGCGGCGGGGGAGGGAGGGCGGATCACTCCCGAGACCCTGCTGCAGGTGCTGGCCGACCGCACCCGCCGCTTCGACAAGGGCGGCGAGCAGTTCTACGACCAGATTTCGGCGCTGCACAAGTCCGTGCGCAGTTCCAACCCGGACGGTGCGATCTACTGGTTGGCGCGCATGCTCGACGGCGGCTGCGACCCGTCCTACCTGCTGCGGCGGCTGACCATCATGGCCGTGGAGGATGTCGGACTGGCCGACCCGCGTGCCCTGGAGATGGCGATCAATGTCTGGAACGCCTATGACCGGATCGGCGCACCGGAAGGCAACATCGCCCTGTCCAACCTGGTCATCTACCTCGCCAGCACCGCCAAGTCCAACGCCAGCTACAAGGCACTGGCCGAGGCGCAGGCCGAGGTGGCCGCGTCGGGGTCGCAGCCGGTGCCGATGCACCTGCGCAACGCACCGACCCGGCTGCTCAAGACCCTCGGCTACGGCAAGGGCTACCAGTACGACCATGATGTCGAGGGCGGCATCGCCCTGGAACAGACCGCGTTTCCCGACGGCATGGACGAACAGGTCTACTACCGGCCGGTCGAGCGTGGGCTGGAGATCAAGCTCAAGGAAAAGCTCGACCGCCTGCGGGCGGCGCGGGCGCAGGCCCGGGCGGAACAGGGCCGGACGCCGGATTGACGGCAGGGTGCATCCCGCTCCCGTACGGTCCGCGGGGCGCTTCATGGTGGTGGCAGGAGACAGCAGGCGATGTGGCTTTCCTTTGTGGCGATCGGTGTGGGGGCGGCGCTCGGCGCCTGGCTGCGCTTCGGTCTGAGCGTGTGGCTGAACCCGATCCACCCGACCGTGCCGCTGGGCACCCTGGCGGCCAACCTGCTCGGCGGCTATGCGATCGGCCTGGCGCTGGCCTGCTTCGCGACGCGCCCGGACCTGGCGCCGCAGTGGCGGCTGTTCATCGTGACCGGACTGCTGGGAGGGCTGACCACCTTCTCGACCTTCTCGGCCGAGGTGGTGCAGCTGCTGCAGCGGCAGCAGCTGGGCTGGGCGCTGGCCACGATGGGCATGCACCTTGCGGGGTCCCTGTCGATGACCGCGCTGGGCTGGACCAGTTGGCGGCTGCTGCGCCCCTTGGCGTGAGCGGCCTTTCCAACGCATGATTCGGCTACCTTTTGGAACGATTGAAAGACGATATGCCGGTAGATGCAGGCGCAAAGAACGGATCGGTGGCGACGACCGCCATCATCGGGGCGGATGTGGGGGGCACCTACGCCCGGCTGGGCTGGACCACGCTGCAGCGGGGCGAGCCGATCCAGGTCAAGGGGTTCCGCCGTTACGCCTGCGCCGGGCACCCGAGCCTGGCGGCGATCCTGCGCGACTACGCCGCCGGCCTGCGCGACGACCCGGGCATTCCCCCGGTCGCCGGTGCGGTGGTGGCCATCGCCGGGCTGCTGGACGGCGACCGCCTGCTCAACACCAACCTGGCCTGGCCGGTCTCGCTGTCCGGGACCCGGCGCGAGGCGGGGCTTGAGCGGCTGGAACTGATCAACGACTTCGTCGCCGTGGCCCAGGCCATCGCGCATGTGGCGCCGTCCGCGCTGCATTCCCTGGCAGGCAATGCCGACGCGCGGCCCGCGGGCCCGGCACTGGTGCTGGGGCCGGGAACCGGGCTGGGCGTGGCGTTGCGGCTGGAGGACAGCCGGCCTCCGGTCCTGGCCAGCGAGGGCGGGCATGCCGCGCTGACCGCGGGCAATCCATTGGAGCTGGACGTGCTGCGCATGCTCCTGCAGCGCCACGGCCATGTCGACAGCGAGCGCATCCTGTCCGGTCCCGGGCTGATGACGCTCTATGGCTGCCTGTGCGAGCGGAAGAGCCTCGCACCGCGCTGGGAGACGCCGGCCGCGCTGGTGCAGGCCGCGCGCGCCGGCGACGATCCGCTGGCACTGGACTGCGCCCGCGCGTTCTGTGCATGGCTGGGCAGCGTGGCCGGCGACCTGGCACTTACCTTCGGCGCCAGGTCGGTCTATCTCACCGGCGGCATCACCGGCCACGTCGCCGATTGGCTGCACGAAGGCGGCTTCCAGCAGCGCTTCCTGGCCAAGGGCGCACTGGCGCCGGCGTTGCGCCAGGTACCGGTGTGGCGCATCGACGATGGCGAACTGGGCGTGCTCGGTGCGCTGGCATGGCATGCCGACGACAGCGCCTATGCCGTCCCCGATTCCTCCGGAGGTGTCCCCTCATGACCAGCCGTCGCGATTTCCTGCAGGCTTCCCTGCTGCTGGCCGGGGCGGGCAGCGCCCCCCGGCTGCTGGCCACGCCGGCGGCCGGCGGCGCGCGCGTGGTGTCCACCTGGGACTTCGGGGTGGGTGCCAACCAGGCCGCCTGGCAGGTGCTCGACGCCGGCGGGACCGCGCTGGATGCGGTGGAGGCGGGCGCCCGCTGGGCGGAAAGCGACCTGTGCAATCCCACCGTCGGGCGCTGCGGCAACCCGGACCGTGACGGCGTGCTGACCCTGGACGCCAGCATCATGCAGGGCGACGGCCGCTGCGGTGCAGTGGCGGCCTTGCGCGACATCCTGCACCCGGTCTCGGTGGCGCGGCGGGTGATGGAAAGGACCCCGCACGTGATGCTGGTGGGCGAGGGGGCCCGCCAGTTCGCGGTGGAGCAGGGGTTCGAGCCGCGCCGGCTGCTGACCCCGGCGGCCGAACAGGCCTGGCGGGAATGGCGGGAGACCGAACGCTATGCCCCGCAGATCAACGCCGAACGGCGCGGGCGGCCAGGCGACAAGGACAACCACGATACGCTGGGCCTGCTCGCCATCGATGCGCAAGGCCGCATGGCCGGAGCCTGCACCACCAGCGGCATGGCCTGGAAGATGCACGGGCGGGTGGGCGACAGCCCGATCATCGGTGCCGGCCTGTATGTGGACGACGAAGTCGGTGCGGCCACCGCATCGGGCATGGGCGAGGAAATGATGCGCAACGCGGCCGCCTTCCTGGTGGTGGAGCTCATGCGCCAGGGGCGTTCGCCGGCACAGGCCTGCCGCGAAGCCACCGAACGGGTGGTGCGCAAGCGTCCTGAGGCCAGCCGCACCCTGCAGGTCTGCTTCCTGGCGATGGACCGGACCGGCGAGGTCGGCGCGTACGCGCTGCATCGCGGGTTCGTCTATGCGGTCTGCGACGCGGCGCAGCGCGACACGCTCCTGGAGTCCGCGTCGGTCTACACGAGCGAGCAGGCATGAGCACAGCACGGCCGGTGCTGGAGATCGCCTGCAACTCGGTGGCCTCGGCACTGGCCGCGCAGGCGGGCGGCGCGGACCGGGTCGAGCTGTTCGACAACCTGGAGCAGGGCGGCACCACGCCCTCGCACGGCAGCATCGCCGTGGCCCGGGAACGGCTGCGGATTCCGTTGTTCGTGCTGATCCGCGCGCGGGCAGGGGATTTCCACTACGACGCGCAGGAGGCCGAGATCATGCTGCGCGACATCCAGGCCTGCAGGGCGCTGGGGTGCGATGGCGTGGTGATAGGGGCATTGACCGCCGATGCCGGGGTCGATGTCGCACTGTGCCGCGAACTGGCCGCCGCCGCGGGTCCGATGGGGCTGACGTTCCATCGAGCCTTCGATGCGGCACGCGATCTCGATGACGCGTTGGAGCAGGTGATCGGGCTGGGCTGCCAGCGCGTGCTCAGCTCCGGCGCACAGGCGAGCGCCGAGGCGGGCCGGGCGACGCTGGCGCGGCTGGTGCAGCGGGCAGGCACGCGGATAGCGGTGATGGCGGGTGCCGGGCTCGACGCCGGGAACATATGCCAGGTGGCACGCGCCAGCGGCTGCCGCGAACTGCATGCGTCGGCGAAGAAGCCACGGCTCTCCCGCATGCGGCACCGCAATCCGGCGCTGCTGGGCCTGGGGAGTGACTGGATGCAGAGCGACGTGGAGCAGGTGCGCGCATTGCGCAGTGCGCTGGAGGGTATTTAGGCGCCTGGCGCACGGCCAGGGCGGTGGGCACCGTGACGATCCGCCCATTCGCACGGCCGCGCCGCATGGACAATCATCCACAGCCACCTGTGACTGTGAGGAAGGATTCCATGTTCAAGCAGATCTGCATGTGTTCGTTGCTGTGCGCGGCGTTCTCGGCCAGCCCGGCCACGGCCGCCGAGACTGCCTGCCCGGACCGCTCAAACTACGCGCCGGCGCGGGAGATCATCGCCGACCTTGGCCGCATCAGTGCACCCGAAGGCCTGCAGGAGGCGTATGCCGTCCCGTTGGGCGGCGTCGAACAATGGGTCAACGTCCGCGGCCAGGACCGCGCGAATCCCATGCTGCTGTTCGTGCACGGCGGGCCGGCGTCGCCGGTGATCCCGACCCTGTGGCAGTTCCAGCGGCCCCTGGAAGAGTATTTCACCGTGGTCAACTACGACCAGCGCGGGGCGGGCAGGAGCCTGCTGCTGAACGACGAGGATGCCGTGGCCGGCAGCCTGACGATCCAGCGCTACATCGACGATGCCATTGAACTGGCCGAGCACCTGCGCGCACGGTACGGCAAGCGCAAGCTCGTGCTGATGGGGCACAGCTGGGGAACCGTCGTGGCGTTGCAGGCCGCGCTGCAGCGCCCGGAACTGTTCCATGCCTATGTCGGTGTCGGCCAGGTGATCAACGTCCGTACCAACGAGAAGCTCAGCTTCGACTACGGACTGCGCAAGGCCCGCGAGCACGGCAATGCCGAGGCCATCGCCGAGATGGCGTCCATCGCGCCTTATCCGGGCGACCAGCCGATCACCCGCGAGCGCATCGTCATCGCGCGCAAGTGGCCGCAGTTCTATGGCGGCCTCAGCGCCTTCCGCGATACCTCGGACTATTTCTTCCAGGGCCCGCGGTTGTCGCCGGAGTACGACGATGCGGCGCGCTGCGCGATCAATGCCGGCAGCGTCTTCACGCTGTCGCGGCTGCTGGACGAATTCCTGGACGTCGACTTCACTGGCATCACGCGGTTCCCGATACCGGTGGTGATGTTCATGGGACGGCACGACTACACCACGCCGTCCGAGCCGACCGCCGAATGGCTGGACCGGGTGCAGGCGCCGCGGAAACAGGGCGTCTGGTTCGAGCGCTCCGCCCACATGATGCCGTGGGAGGAACCGGGAAAAACTCTTGAAAGCCTGCTGCGGTACGTGCGGCCGCTGGCCGTATCCGGCGATGGTGACAGTACGTCGGCCAAGGTTGAGGAGGTGCCTGACCGGCGCGAACATGCGCGCGCGGCGTCATCGGGGCAATAGAGCAGCGCCGGCAAGGCCACGCCAGGATCTGCTGCATTGATGTTTTACATAATATACATTATGCGAAATGGTGGATAAGTGCACCAGCAGGCCCCGCCTTTGGCAGTCATCCATGACAGACCAGGCCACCCGCCACCGGGAACTCTTCCGTCATGCGCCGTGTTCCTGGCGGATACGCACCGGGCTGGTTGCCCTGCCCTGTGCGTCTGCCGGATCCGGAATCAGCCCTTCCGGGAGTGTCTGAGGCGCGGGAGATCGGCGCGCGAGCGGTAACGCTCCATCCACTCGACGGTGTGCGCTATGCCGCCGAATGGAAAGAAATGCAAGCCGACCTTTCCATGGGCGCCGGTCAGTCCGCTGGCCAGCCGGTCGACAAAAAGATCGGGGCCCGCCGTGCCCAGGAGCCTGCCGACCGAAAGGCCGTACTTGGACCACACCGATGCACATGTGCGGACGCCGCACAGTGCCGCATAGCGGGCCAGGGCCGCAACACCGCTCGGGCCGGCCACGCCTATGCGCACGGGATGCGGGACGCCCCGTTCGCGCAGCGCTTCCAGCCAGGCCAGCACGGCGTCGGCGTCAAACGCGAACTGGGTGACGATCAGGGGAGCCATGCCGCGGCTTTCGATGCTGCGGCACTTGTGCTCAAGCGCCTGCCAGCATTCTGCGGGGTTCATCGCGGCGTGGCCTTCGGGATGGCCGGCGACGCCGACAACCCGGATCCCCCGGCGTTCGAGAATGCCCGTTTCGATCAGCGATGCGCTGTCGGAAAACAGCCCCTGGGGGATGGACGGGTCGCCTGCGACTACCAGGCACTGCGTCACGCCCGCCTCTGCGCTGGCCCGTGCGAGGAAGGTGTCGAGCGCTGCGGGCGAGGCGATGCGCCGTGCGGAAAGGTGGGGCACGGGCTCGAAACCGAGCCTGCGGACAGCCGATGCCGCGGCCAGTCGTGCATCGTCGTCTTCGTTCGGAAGATAAGGAATGTAGACGGCCGACGCGGGAACCACCGAGGCCGCCGCGGTGGTCAGTGCGGGAATGACGCGGGCGCCCGCTTCCAGGGAATAGCCGTCGATCAATGCGCTGGCCGGCGGCGTGGGCGGAGGGAGGGGCATCAAGGGGCGAGCCATATTGGGGCGTACTGGGGGCTCCGAAGCCTGCAGGCCGGACACGGGGAACGGGTGCGCAATGTACCGCCCCATGCGGCGCCTGCCGCGGAGGGGGTCTTCGCCCGGACCCCGCTACGGTAGCACCCGGCGGGCCGCTGTCGGCCGCTTTCCGGTCGGCCCGGGGTACAGGTGTCGATCTCCGCTTCTCCCCTCCTCCACCGCTACCGGAGGCTGCGTGGAGGCGGAGCTCGGGATGTCCCCGTCGCGTGGGCTGGTCGGAGAAGCAGCGGGAAGAGTTCCTGGTGTCTAGTGAATGGCTTTCATGGATGGGTGAAGAAAGACCATTTTACCTCATCCAAACCCGACGCTAGCATCAGCCCCCAGTTTGCTGAATGCAGGCTCGGGCCGATCACATCCAATGAAGGAAAAAATGACCTCTCCACTTCGTGTCGTCGCCGTTTCCGGCGGAATGCAGCGTCCTTCCCGGGCCACCGCACTGGCGGAGCACCTGCTGGACCTGATGGCCGAACAGGTGCCGTGCGAACGTCGCCTGATCGAACTGGGGCAGCTGGCCCCGCAGTTCGTCGGCGCGGCCTGGCGTTCCCAGCTGCCCGAAGCCGTGGAGCTGGAGCTCGCGGCGATCGAGCGGGCCGACGTCCTAGTGGTGGCGACACCGGTGTACCGCGGCTCCTACACCGGGCTGTTCAAGCATTTCTTCGATTTCATCGGCCAGGATGCCCTGGTCGACGTTCCGGTCCTGCTGGCTGCCACCGGTGGCAGCGATCGGCATGCGCTGATGATCGACCACCAGCTGCGGCCTCTGTTCAGTTTCTTCCAGGCGCGCACCTTGCCGCTGGGCGTCTATGCGACCGACAAGGATTTCGTGGCGTACCAACTGCACGCCGAAGACCTGCTGCAGCGGGCCCGGCTGGCGGTGCAGCGGGCATTGCCGCTGCTCGAACTGACGCGGCAGGCCTTGCCGAAGGTTGCCGGGACCACCGCCGCGGCATGACAGGCACCCCCATCCCGCCGAACCAGCAAGACGCTGGCTCGTCCCCCATCCGCAAGAACCACGGTAACCGTTCCCCATGAACGAAGCATTTGAATTCAGCATCAAGAGCATCCGCTTCGACGAGCACTATGAGCCGTCGGACAGCACGCGCCTGACGACCAACTTCGCCAATCTCGCCCGCGGACAGAACCGGGCGGAGAACCTCCGCAATACCCTGAGGATGATCGACAACCGCTTCAACAACCTGGCGCACTGGGACAACCCCGGGGCGGACCGCTACTCGGTCGAGCTGGAGATCATATCCGCCGAGATGAAGGTGGCGGCGGATGGACGCGGCGAGGCGTTCCCGCTGATCGAGATACTCAAGACGACCATTGTCGACCGCAAGGCCGGTGCCCGCATCGAGGGCATCGTCGGGAACAACTTCTCCTCCTACGTGCGCGATTACGACTTCAGCGTGCTGCTGCCGGCATACAACGCCGACCGGGCCACCTTCGCCGCGCCGGACGATTTCGGCGACCTGCATGGCAAGCTGTTCAAGCACTTCCTGGGCTCGCGCGCTTACAGGGAGCGCTTCCCCAAGCTGCCGGTGATCTGCATCAGCGCGTCGAGCAGCAAGGTCTATCAGCGCACCGGGAACGTGCACCCGGTGCTGGGCGTGGAGTACCTGCAGGACGCGTTCTCCTCGACCGACCAGTATTTCCAGAAGATGGGGATGCAGGTGCGCTTCTTCATGCCGCCGAACAGCGCCGCACCGCTGGCGTTCTATTTCTGCGGCGATCTGCTGGCCGATTACACCGACCTGGAGCTGGTCGGCACCATCAGCACGATGGAGACCTTCCAGAAGATCTATCGGCCGGAGATCTACAACGCCAACTCCGCCGCGGGCGCTGTCTACCAGCCCAGCCTGAAGCACCAGGACTATTCGCTGACCAAGATCGTCTACGACCGGGAAGAGCGCAGCCAGCTTGCCGTCAAGCAGGGCAAGTTCACCGAAGAACATTTCATCAAGCCCTACAGGGCCGTACTCGAACAGTGGGCCGCAAGCCGCGCTGCCTGACCCCTCCGGATACCCGTGGACAACCTGCCATGAAGAAACTACTGCCCACCTCGACCGCCGGCAGCCTGCCCAAGCCCTCCTGGCTTGCCGAGCCGGAAACGCTCTGGTCACCCTGGAAGCTGCAGGACGAGGAGCTCGTCGAAGGCAAGCGGGACGCCCTGCGCCTAGCGCTGCACGAACAGCAGTTGGCCGGCATCGATATCGTCAGCGATGGCGAGCAGACCCGCCAGCATTTCGTCACGACGTTCATCGAGCACCTCGACGGGGTCGATTTTGAGAAACGCGAGACGGTCAGGATTCGGGATCGCTATGACGCGAGCGTTCCGACAGTCGTCGCCGCCGTGTCTCGTCAGAAGCCGGTCTTCGTTGAGGATGCCAAGTTCCTGCGTAAGCAGACGAAACAGCCGATCAAATGGGCCCTGCCGGGCCCGATGACCATGATCGACACCCTCTTTGATGCCCACTATAAAAGCCGGGAGAAGCTGGCCTGGGAATTCGCCAGGATCCTCAATGAGGAGGCGAAGGAACTCGAGGCGGCCGGCGTCGACATCATCCAGTTCGACGAGCCGGCCTTCAACGTGTTCTTCGACGAAGTGAATGACTGGGGCGTTGCCGCCCTGGAGCGGGCCATCGAGGGGCTGGCCTGCGAAACCGCCGTGCATATCTGCTACGGCTACGGTATCAAGGCCAATACCGACTGGAAGAAGACGCTGGGGTCGGAGTGGCGCCAGTACGAGGAGTCCTTCCCGAAGCTGGCGCGCTCGAACATCGACATCATCTCGCTGGAGTGCCAGAACTCCCATGTCCCGATCGACCTGATCGAGCTCGTCCGCGGCAAGAAGGTGATGGTGGGTGCGATCGACGTGACCCGTGACACCATCGAAACCCCGGAGGAAGTCGCCGACACGCTGCGCAGGGCGCTGCAGTTCGTCGACGCCGACAAGCTGTATCCGTCCACCAACTGCGGCATGGCGCCACTCTCGCGCCGGGTGGCGCGGGGCAAGCTCAATGCGCTGAGCGCCGGCGCGGAGCTGATCCGGCGCGAGCTTCTGGAGTAACGCCGGGCCGGCACCGGCCAAGGCACGGTGCCGGGATTCGAATCTGGCCGAGCGATTGCCGCGCCGCGCGGCATCCTCGGGACGGTGGTGCCGACCGGCTGCCTGTGGATGCGGCCGGTTTCAACGGCCAGGCGTCCCGTCCCGCGGCCTGAGGTCCGCGGGCCAGGCGTCCGTAGGGCCCTGCCCTGCGGTCCGCCGGTTGAACGGGCGGAATGCAGGCCCCGCGTGGTCCCGGGCAGGCAGGGGCCACGCTGACCGCAGCAGGTCATCGTCGCCATGGCCGACTGGGTGGCCGGCCGACCGCGCGTGGTGCCGAGACCGTGAGTGGGCGATGGCAGGTGCCCATCGCTGCACGGTGGCGTGGTGCCTGATGGCGGCTCCCGCCTACAGCGCCCCGGTCACCGGATCCGATCCGGGCCGCCTCTTCCCCTCTCCCTTCTTCCACTGCGTGGGGCATCCTGGCCAGCGGCGCCGTGGCCGGCATCGCTCCGGCACGGAGACGGGCAATCGCCGCAGGCTTGCTTATGGAGTCCGCTGGGAACGGCGGTGGGTGCCCGGCGCCCGCTGGCCTCCAGGTGGGCCGGTGCCTGTCCCCTGCCCGGCCACCCTCGCCTGCGGTGTTGCCCTGCGCGCTCCCATGGGCTGCATGCGCCTGCACCGCGGAATGAACGACGGCGCGGGCCGGGTTCAGGCTCCAGTTGCCGTCGGTGCTAGGATCGGTACACGTTGAGCGTTCATTGCTGCACGATGGGTGCAGTTTCTCAGGTTGTTTCCACTCCGACTCCCTCCGCGCGCTGGACGCCCAGATGCGTGGGCGGGCATTCGACTGGGGGGACGCATGCCCGGTTACCAGACACGCAACAAGTCGATCGTCATTGGCGGCCGGACCTACCAGCTGCGCGTTCTCAGCGACAAGCTGCAGTTCAGCGACCCGGACGGTCATGGCGCACGGCTGGGGATTTCCTCGGCGCAGTGGAGCCTGTTCGGGCAGCTGTGGCCGGCCGGCCGGCTGCTCGCGCAGGCCATGTGCCGGTTCGATATCGCCGGGAAACGCATCCTCGAGCTGGGCTGCGGCATCGGCCTGGCCAGCCTGGTGCTGGTGCAGCGCGGCGGCAATGTCGTGGCCTCCGACATCCACCCGCTGGCCGAACCCTTCCTTGCCTACAACGCGGCCTTGAACGCGCTGCCGGCGGTGCACTACCGGCAACTGCACTGGGACCGGGCGCTGCCGACGCTGGGGCGGTTCGACCTGATCATCGCCAGCGACGTGCTGTACGAGCGGAACCATGCCGCGCTGATGGCCGAGGTCGTGCGCCGCCATGCGAATCCGCGGGCCGAGGTGGTGTTCACCGATCCCGGGCGCGGCCAGAGCGCACGCTTCAGCCGGATGCTGGGGCTGCAGGGGTTCGATGCGACGATGACCCGCTGCCGGATGGAGGATGCCGACGTGGAGCCTTTCCGTGGGCGGCTGCTGCACTACTCGCGTGATGCCCTGCCGGCGTCATGAATCCGGGCGGCGGGCAGCCTTCGCCCCTGCCGCGTCCCGCCGTTCGCCCGCCGCACCTGCAGGCGGGCCCTACTCATTGGTGGCAGGCATCCCATGAGGGCATGCCCGGCGATTAGCGGGGAGTGCCTAGGCGGGCGGCGGACAGGCACAGCATCGCAGCGGCCAGGGCGCACAGGGCGATGGCCAGCGGCAACAGGGCCGGCCCCTGTGCGGTGAGGCTGGCGACATAGCCGATGACCGCCGACAGCAGGTAATGCAGCGTCCCCATCAGCGCGGAGGCGACGCCCGCCTGGCGGCCGGCGCTGGCCATGGTCAGCGCCGTCAGGTTGCCGAACACCAGGCCGAGCGCGGCGATGGCGAGCGCCAGCAGGGCGACGTAGGTCCACAGTCCGGCCGTCCCGGTCGCGACCGCCACGAACAGTGCGAGTCCCGCCAGGCCGTGCAGTGCGATGCCGAGGAACATCGTGCGTTGCGGGCGCACGCCGCGCTTGAGCAGCTGGTTGCCGAGCTGGCCGCCGAGTACCAGCCCCACGGAATTCGCCGCGAACAGGTAACTGAACTGCGCCGGCGTCAGCGTGAAGTACCGGGTGAAGACGAAGGCCGAGCCGCTGATGTAGAGGAACAGCGAGCCGAGGATGAAGCCGCCGGCAAGCGTATAGGCGAGGAACACCGGGCTGGCCATCTGCCGGGTGTAGGCCCGCAGGACATTGCCGGGACTGATCGGTACGCGCCGTTCGACCGGCAGGGAATCGGGAAGCGACAGCAGGCACCATCCCAGGCCGAGCACGCCCAGTCCGGCGAGGGTCCAGAAGATGAAGCGCCATCCACCATGGCCGAGCAGATAGCCGCCGATGAGCGGCGCCAGGATCGGGGCGATCATCATCACCTGCATCAACAGCGAGAAGATGCGCGAGGACTCGCTCATGCTGCAGCGGTCGGCGACGATGGCGCGCGGGGTGACCAGGCCGCCGGCGGCGCCCAGGGCCTGGAGCAGGCGCGCGGCCAGCAGCGACTCGATCGAGCCGGCCATCGCCGCGAGGATCGAACCGAGCACGAACAGCACCAGGCCGGCCAGCAGCGGCAGGCGGCGGCCGTAACGGTCCAGCAACGGGCCGTACAGGGCCTGCCCGATCGCCAGCCCTGCCAGGAAGATCGACAGCGTCTGCTGGATGCGGCCGGCACCGGCGTCGAACTCGCCGGCGATCGTCGGCATTGCCGGCAGGTACATGTCGATCGCCATCGCATCCAGGGCGGTCAGCAGCGCCAGCAGCAGGATGAGCCCGGCGCTGATGGAGGCAGCGGGGCCCGTTCGGGAGGTATCCGGTTTTATGGTCATGGTCCGAGAGTGCGTTGAAGGGAATCGGCGAGCAGTCGCTGCATGGCCTTGAGCCGCCCGCTGACCTGCCGGCCGTTGGTGTAGACGAGCTTGACGTGCAGGCTGTCGACGATGGCCAGGTAGGCCTGCCCATAGAGCCGCCGGTCGCCGGCGGCAAGCCGTCCGGCGGTTTCCGGCGCCTGCTCGATCCGCTGTACGAAGCTCTCCAGCAGCGCCGCCAGGTAGCGTTCGTAGCCGAGGTCGATCTGCGCGACCAGGGCCTGCGGCGGCACGTAGGCGGTGCGCAGCAGAAAGCCGAGATGCGCGGACTCGGCATAGCGCCTGGACAGTCGCCTGCAGTAGCCGCTGCCCGGCTGCGCGCCGGCGCGCTCGTCGGCGAAGCAGCGCCGCGCGAATGCGGTCTCGATGTCGAGGGCCTCGTCGAACACGTCCAGGAACAGGGCATCCTTGCCGGCGAAGTGCGCGTAGAGCGAGGCCTTGCGGATGCCCACGGCTTCGGCGATGTCGTTGAGCGAGGAGCCGTCATAGCCACGCTCGGCGAAGTGGGCCACCGCGGCGGCACAGATGCGGTCGATGGTGGGCGAGCGTACGGTCATGCGGGCTCCTCGTGGGCGGTGCGGTTGCCGGCAGTGGCGGTGGTGCTTCGGGTGCCTGGCCGGGGTCGAACCCTAGCCTACCGGCCGGTAGGTAGCAACACGGTGCGGTTCAGGCCTGCGTGACCATGCGGCACCCGGACAGGTGCGCACTCGGCAGGCCTGGCCTCCGGCGGAGCGAGGCGCCGCGCCAGCGGCATGCGCTGTCGCAGGACCGGGGCCGGAGGGCCGTCCCTGCCGTCGGCCGCGTTCACATGCCGCGGTACCGCCGTCCGCGATAGTGGCAGCCGTCCCCCCGCCGTCGAGCCTGCATGCACGATGTCCGCACGCGCCTACCGAGCAGGCCCCGACGCGGGCGGAGCGTGCTGTTCGTGCTTGCCGTGGTCTACGGTCTCTACCTGCTGGCTGGCAACGTTTTCCTGAACACGCCGCTGTTCGCGCGGGCCACCAACCGCATGCCGCACAAGTTCGTCATGACCACCGGGCCCGCGATCACCCTGCTGCCAGGGCATGTCACCGCCTGGAACGTGCGCCTGCGCGGACACGCCAACCACACCGTCTACGTGCTGCGGGCCGAGCGCGCCAGTGCGCGCATGGCGCTGCTGCCGCTGTTGCGGCGGGAGCTCAGGGTGCCGCAGGTACGGGCGACCGGCGTGGTCGCGGACATCGAGCGGGTCGCGCAGGCGGTACCGCCGCCCCCGCGCGGCGACCGTGGCTGGACATTGCGCTTCGATGCGATCCGCAGCCACAGCCTGCGCCAGGTCCGCTTCGGCGATCTCCAGCTCTCGGGGCGGGGACGTGCCGAGGTCGGGTTCCTCAAACAGCTGCGTGGCGGCCCGTCGGAGCTGTTCGAGTCGCGGATGGGGTTCTCCGCGGCCGCCGTGACCTACCAGGGGCGCGAGGTGCTGCACGACATGGCGTTGACCGCCCGCGCGCACTATCCGCGGCATTACCGCGAGCAGGCGCCGGGGCTGGCCAAACTGGGGCTGCTGCACGCGGAGCTGGAGGTCGCCGCGCGCAGCGGTGGACTGCGGCTGGCCGGCGATGGCGCACCGCCCGGCATCGGCGATGCGCGCATCCCCGGGCAGCTGCAGGTATCGGCGGTGCTGGACCGCGGTGCAGTGCAGCCGGGCAGTCGCGTGGCATGGCGGCTGCCCCTGCAGCTGGATGCGGATGACGACGGTCCGGCCTGGCTGGCGCTGCGGCTGGATGCCGGGCAGGACGGGCTCACGGTGCAGGCGCGGCTGCCCCCACGCGATGACCGCAAGGCCCGGCTTGAGGCGGACCTGCAGGTGGCCGGCCGCACCCTTCCCTTCCAGGATCCCGGCGCGCTGTTGCCGCGGCTCTCCGGCACGGTCCGTGGCGAATGGCAGCTGGCGTCGCTGGACTGGATTCCGGCGCTGTTCGTGCGCCGCCCATGGCTGCAGTTGAACAGTGGCGGCCTGCTGCAGGCGGACCTGCGGCTGCACGAGGGCGCGCTGGCACCGGGCAGCACCGTGGACATTCCCGCCGCCGAAGCCGTCGCCGAGGTCGCCGGCGTGCGCATGGCCGGGACCGCCAGCGCGCATGGCCGGATCGAGGAAGGAACGCCGGCGCATGTGCGGCTGGCGGTGCAGCTGCCCCGCTTCGAGGCGCGCGCCAGCGGCGCACAGCGTGCGCTGCTGTTCGACGGGCGGGACCTGTCGCTGCTGCTCACCGGCGACGGCCGCCTGCAGGAACTGCGCAAGGGCGTGCGTGCGCAGCTGCGCTTCGCCGATGCGGCCATCCCCGACCTGGCGGCCTACGACGGCTATCTCGGCGGTACGGCCGTCCGCCTGTTGGGCGGCCGTGGCGTTCTCAGCGGCGACGTGGTCCTGAACACCGATGGCCGCGTCGGCCATGGTCGGATGCAGCTGCGCGGCCATGGCGCCCGTGTGCGGGTGGCCGGGCTGGACTTGGCAGGAACGGCTCGGGTGGATGCCACCCTGCGCCGGGGAGATTTCAGCCAGCGTCACTTCGACCTGTCGGGAACGACGCTGGAACTGCGCGACGTGCAGGTCGATGGCCAGCGGCGCAAGGCGCCCTGGCAGGGGCGCCTCAGCCTTGACCGCGGCCGGATCGACGCGCAGTCGCCGTTCCGGGTCGATGCCCGCGCGACGCTGGGATTGAGCGATGCGGGGCCGTTGCTGGCGGTGTTCGCCGCACAGGGCGACTATCCGCGCTGGGCACTCTCCCTGCTCGACTCCGGCCGTGTGGAGGCCACCACGGCACTGCGCTGGCAGCCGGGCCACCTGCTGCTGGAGGGGCTGGAGGCGGAGAACGCCCGGCTTTCGCTGAAGGCCCGCCTGGAGCTGTTGAAGCAGCACAAGCGTGGCGACCTGTACCTGCGCTGGGGCGTGCTCGGGGCCGCGGTCGAGCTGGACGGCACGCAGCGCCACTGGCATCTGCTCAAGGCCCGCGAGTGGTTCCAGTCGCGTCCGCCGCTGCTGGACGGTGTCGCGCCGCCGCCGGCCGCGGACGGCGCACGCCAGTAGCTGCGTGGCGCCGTCCGGCCGGCGCACGCGGGCCGGCGCAGGCCTATTCCTGCGCGCTCCCGGGCGTGTCGTCGACGCCGTAGAACTTTTCGCCGAAACGGATCTTGTCGCGGCCCTGGTCGCGGCGATGGCGGTTGCTGTCGCGCAGCGAGTAGACGCAGCCGCAGTACTCCTGCTGGTAGAAGTTCTCGCGCTTGCTGATCTCGATCATCCGCGAGCTTCCGCCGCCCTTGCGCCAGTTGTAGTCCCAGTAGCTCAGGCCGCCATAGGGCGCGGCGGCACGGTGCCCGCAATCGTTGATCTGGGCCATGTTCTTCCAGCGGGAGATGCCCAGCGAGCTGGTCATCACCGGGAAACCGTGCTCGTGCGCGTACAGCGCGGTGCGCTCGAAGCGCATGTCGAAGCACATCGTGCAGCGGATCCCGCGCTCGGGCTCGTTCTCCATGCCCTTGGCACGCGCGAACCAGTTGTCGGTGTCATAGTCGGCGTCGATGAAGGCGACGCCGTGCTTCTGCGCGAAGCGGATGTTCTCCTGCTTGCGCAGCTCGTATTCCTTCAACGGATGGATGTTGGGGTTGTAGAAGAAGATCGTGTAGTCGATCCCCGACTCCACGAAGGCTTCCATCAGCTCGCCGGAACAGGGCGCGCAGCACGAATGCAGCAGCAGTCGGCTGCCACCGTCGGGAAGCGTCAGTTTTTCACGGGTACCGTTCATGCGTGTTTGGACACCAGTTTCACCACACTCGAAAAATCCAGTCCGCCATTGCCCAGCTGGCTGTTCATGGCATAGAGGTTGCGGGCCAGCTCGCCCAGCGGCACCGGGGTGCCGGCGGCGACGGCCGCTTCGGCGGCCAGGCCCAGGTCCTTGAGCATCAGGTCGTTGCCGAAGCCGCCCTGGTAGCCGCGCGCGGCGGGGGCGTTCTCCAGCACGCCGGGCCAGGGGTTGCAGACTTCCGTGGCCCAGCTGCGGCCGGTGCTGACCGCCATCATGCGCGATAGCGCGCCGGCGTCCAAGCCCTGCGCGACGCCCAGCGCGATGGCTTCGGCGGTGGCGGCCATGATCACGCCCAGGGCCATGTTGTTGCACAGCTTGGCGACCTGCCCGGCACCGGCCTGTCCCATGTGGAAGATGTTGCGGCCCATGGCGGCCAGGACCGGCCGGGCACGCTCCAGGGCATCGTCCGCGCCGCCGACGATGAAGGTCAGCGTGCCCGCGGCGGCGCCGGCGGTGCCGCCCGACACCGGCGCATCGATCATCGCCAGCCCGCGCGCGTCGGCGGCCGCGGCGACCCGGCGTGCCGAATCCGGGGCGATGGTGCTGCAGTCGATGACCAGGGCTCCGTCGGCGATCCGCGGCAACAGGCCCTCCTCGCCCAGGTACAGCTGCTCGACGTGGCGGCTGGCCGGCAGCATGGAGATCACGATCTCGGCCCCGACCACTGCCGCGGCGGCGCTGCCGGTCGCGGTGGCGCCGGCGGCCACCGCGGTGGCGATGGCGTCCGTGGAGAGGTCGAAGACCTGCAGGGTGTGGCCGTGCTGCAGCAGGTTGGCGGCCATCGGCGCGCCCATGTTGCCAAGTCCGATGAAGGCGATGCGGGACATGCGGTGGTTTCCGTCAGCGGCCGAGATCGGCCAGGGGATGGGCGCTGGCTTGCCAGGGAGCGTGGAAGAACGCCCGGGCCCAGTCGGCGGTGGCCGCGGCCAGCGTCGCCGGTTGCCAGTGCGGGGTGCGGTCCTTGTCGACCAGCAGGGCGCGGATGCCCTCGGCGAAGTCGCCATGCGCCGCGCAATGCAGGGCGACCGTGTATTCCAGGCGGAACACCTCGGCCAGCGGCAGTGTCGCCGCCTGCCGCTGCAGTTCGTAGCCGAGCCGGGCCGAGCCGGGCGCCCCCGCGGCCAGGGTGGCCTGGGCCTTGCCGAGCCAGGCGTCGCCGGTCTGCAGCGCGGCGATCGCCGCCACATTGGCCTCCAGCGTGTCATGCGCGCAGGCCGCGGCGATCGCACCGGCGTGGTGCTGCAGCGGTCCCGGCGGAGCGGGCTGCGCGAAACCGGCGAGCAGGCCATCCAGGCGGGCATGCGCCTCCGGGCCGCTCCAGTCCTCGGCAAGCAGGGCATCGAACACCTCGCCGCGGCAGGCATCCGGCAGCAGCAGGTCGGCCAGCCCGGCATGGAGCGCATCGCCGGCGTTCAGCGGAGCGCCGGTGAGCGCCAGGAACAGGCCGGCACGGTCCGGTACCCGCTGCAGCAGCCAGCTGCCGCCGACGTCCGGGAACAGCCCGATGCTGATTTCCGGGAAGGCCAGCCTGGAGCGCTCGCCGACCACGCGGTGGCTGGCGCCGGACATCAGCCCGATGCCGCCGCCCATGACGATGCCATGGCCCCAGCAGAGGATCGGTTTGGCATAGGTGTGGATGCGGTGGTCGAGCCGGTACTCGGTCTCGAAGAAGGCTTCCGCGTGCGGATTGCCGCGCGGGTCGGCGATCACTGCCGCAGGCTCGCGGCCCTGCTGCCGGTGCGCGCTCATGCCGCGGTAGAGGCCATGCAGGTCGCCGCCGGCGCAGAACGCCTTGTCGCCTGCACCCTGCAGGACCACCAGCCCGACCCCGTCGTCGTCGGCCCATTGAATGAACTGCGCATCCAGCAGGCGCGCCATCTCCAGCGACAGGCCATTGAGGGTCGCCGGCGCGTTCAGCGTCGCGATGCCGATCCGGGTGCCGCCGGCAGCCAGGCGCTCCTCGAACAGCACTGGAGCGTCGGTCCTCATGCGTTGGTCCACTGCGGAGGGCGCTTTTCCAGGAACGCGGCGACGCCTTCGGCCTGGTCGGCGCTGTCGAACAGGTCCACGAAGCATTCGCGTTCGGCGACCAGCGCGCTGTCGTGGCTCCCGGTGCGCGTCGCCTGTACCAGGCGCTTGCAGGCGGCGACGCTGGTCGGGCTCTGGCGCGCGGCCTGGCGGGCCCAGGCCAGGGCCTCCTCGCGTGCCGTGCCGGTGGCGACCACCGCCTCCACCAGGCCGATGCGGGCCGCGGTCTGCGCATCGACGCGCTCGCCGAGCAGGATCATCCGCTTGGCCCAGCCTTCGCCGACCAGCCGTGGCAGGTTCTGGGTGCCGCCCGCGCAGGGCAGCAGGCCGACACTGGCCTCCGGCAGCGCCAGCGTGGCCTGGGTCTCGGCGATGCGCAGGTCGCAGGCCAGCGCGCATTCCAGGCCGCCGCCCATGGCATAGCCGTTGATCGCGGCGATCGATACGCCGCGGAACCGGCTCAAGGCCTCGAAGGCCTCGCCGAAGCGGCGCGCGGCTTCGCGCGCCAGGGCCTTGTCGCCGTCGGCGAACTGCTTGAGGTCGGCGCCCGCCGAGAAGAACTTGCCGCCTTGCCCGGTGATGACCAGCGCATAGATGCCGCGGTCGCCGTTGAGCGCGCCCACCAGGTCGCGCAAGGCGGCCAGGCTGCGTACGGTCCAGGTGTTGGCCGGCGGGTTGTCCAGGGTGACGAGGGCGGTGGTGCCGTCGATCTCCAGCGTCAGTCCGGGCCAGGCCCGTGCACGGTAGTCGCTCATCGCAGTTCCTCTTCAGTGGTGAGCAGGTGGCGCGCGACGATGACGCGCATGATCTCGTTGGTGCCTTCCAGGATCCGGTGCACGCGGCAGTCGCGCAGCAGACGCTCGATGGGGTACTCGCGGGTGTAACCATAGCCGCCGTGCAGCTGCAGTGCGTCGTCGCAGACCGCGAACCCGGTATCGGTGGCGAAGCGCTTGGCCATCGCGCACCAGGGCGTGGCATCGGCACTGCCGGCATCCAGCTTGCGCGCGGCGGTGTGCACCATCTGTCGGGCGGCGACCAGTTGCGTGGCCATGTCGGCCAGCTTGAACTGCAGGGCCTGGAACTCCGCCAGCGGCCGCCCGAACTGGCGGCGCTCGCCCAGGTAGCGGCGGGCGGCGTCGAGTGCGCCCTGCCCGGCTCCCACCGAGCAGGCGGCGATGTTGACGCGGCCGCCGTCCAGCCCCTTCATGGCGATGCGGAAGCCCTCGCCTTCGGTCCCCAGCAGGTGGGACTCGGGCACCTGCACGTTGTCGAAACTGATGCCGCGGGTGGACTGGCTGTTCCAGCCGAGCTTCTCCTCGTTGCGTCCATAGCTGATCCCCGTGCTGTCGGCCGGTACGGCGAAGGCGCTGATGCCGCGTGGGCCGGCGTCGCCGGTGCGTGCCATCACCACCAGCAGGTCGGTGTCGCCGGCCCCGGAGATGAAGGCCTTGCTGCCGCTGATCCGGTAACCGTCGCCGTCGCGCACGGCGTGGGTGGCGAGCGAGCCTGCGTCGGAGCCGGCGCCGGGTTCGGTCAGGCAGTACGAGGCCAGCTTCGCGCCGCTGGCCAGCGCCGCCGCCCAGTGGGCATGCAGCGCGGGGCGAGCGTGGCGCGCCACCATCCAGGTGGCCATGTTGTGGATGCTGATGAAGGCCGCGGTGGAAGGATCGACCACCGCCAGCTCCTCGAACACGATGGCCGCCTCCAGCCGCGACAGGCCGCTGCCCCCGGCATCGGTGTCCACGTACAGGCCGCAGAATCCCAGCTCGCCGGCCTTGGCGATGGCCTGCCGCGGGAAGATCTTGTGGGCATCCCAGTGCGCGGCATGCGGCGCCAGCTCGGCATGCGCGAAGCCGCGGGCAGCCTCGCGATAGGCGGCCTGCTCCTCGCTCAGGGCGGCGCCCACGCCGGGGTCCACGAGATTGGCCATGCCCTGCCCTCCGTTCATTTCAGGCTGATGGTGGTGTTGACGCCGTGGCCGGCATCGTCGTCGTCGAACCAGCGGGCGGTCACGGTCTTGGTCTGGGTGTAGAACAGCACCACCTGCTTGCCGTATGGCCCCAGGTCGCCGAGCTTGGACGCGCGCGACCCGGTGAAGGAGAACAGCGGCACCGGCACCGGGATCGGCAGGTTGATCCCGACCTGGCCGACATCGATCTCTTCCTGGAAGCGGCGCGCGGCCGCGCCGTTCTGGGTGAAGACCGCGGTGCCGTTGCCGTTGGGGTTGGCGTTGACCAGGGCGATGGCCTCGTCGAGGGTGTCCGCCTCCAGGATCACCAGCACCGGGCCGAAGATCTCCTCGTCGTAGATGCGCATGCCGGGCCGTACCCCGGAGAAGATCGTCGGCCCTACGAAGTTGCCCGCCTCGAAGCCCTCGACCCGCGGGTTGCGGCCGTCCAGCTCCAGGGTCGCGCCCTGCGCCACGCCGGCAGCGATCAGCCCTTCCACGCGCAGCCGTGCATCGCGGGAAATGAGCGGGCCGACATCGGTGCCGGCGACGCGGCCGGCGCCGACCTTCAGTGCCCGCGCGCGCGTCACCAGGTCCGGAATCCACGCCCGCGCGCCGCCCACCAGCACCAGGGTGGAGGCGGCCATGCAACGCTGGCCGGCGGCACCGAACGCGGCGCCGACCAGGGCGTCCAGGGTCGGCGCCTTGCAGGCGTCCGGCAGGACCACGGCGTGGTTCTTGGCGCCCATCATGCACTGCACGCGCTTGCCGGCCAGCGTGGCGCGGTGGTGGACGTGGGTGCCGACCCGGGTCGATCCGACGAACGAGATGGCCTTGATGTCGGGATGGTCGCAGAGCGCGTTGACCACCTCCTCGCCGCCGTGGACGACATTGAGCACGCCCGGAGGCACGCCGGCCTCCAGTGCGAGTTCGGCCAGGCGCATGGTGACCATCGGGTCCTGCTCGGACGGCTTGAGCACGAAGGTGTTGCCGGTGGCGATGGCCATCGGGAACATCCACAGCGGGATCATCGCCGGGAAGTTGAACGGGGTGATGCCGGCGCAGACGCCCAGCGGCTGCAGCAGCGTGTAGGTGTCCACGCCGTTGGCGACGTTGTTGGCCAGCTCGCCCAGCTGCAGGTTGCCGATCGCCGCGGCGTGCTCGACCACCTCCAGCCCGCGGAACACATCGCCCTCGGCATCGGGCAGGGTCTTGCCCTGCTCGGCGCTGAGCAGCGCGGCCAGCTCGTCCATGTGGTCACGGATCAGCTGTTGGTACTTCAGGAAGATGCGCGCGCGGGTGCCGATGGGCGTCCTGCGCCAGCCGGCAAAGGCCCGCTGCGCGGCGGCGACCGCGGCCCCGACCTCGTCGGCGGTGGCGAACGGTACCCGCGCCAGCACCTGCTGCGTCGCCGGGTCGACCACCTCGCGCCACTGCGTGCTGCGCGACGCTACGAACGCGCCGTCGATCAGCAGCTTCACCGTCGCGACATCGGCCGCGACACCCTGGGTCTCCATCATTGGTCCTGTCTCCGTAACGCTTACCCGCGGAAGAAGGCGGGATGGATGGCAGGACAAGTCGAGAAGCGCGCACGGCGGCTCCATCAGCTCGCCGAGTCGCCCACCGCAACGCCCGAGACGGATGCCCGGGGGCATCCCGCACAGGCCGGTCTCCGGGCTCGCGAGCGATGCGCATGCATCCATCCGGATCCTTCCCGCGCTGCGCGCGGCGGTCTTGCCTCGGACGTGTCTCGCCTACCGTTGCGGGGGGCAGCGCCGGCGTCGGACCGGCTTCCCGTTTCGCCCTGCGACCGGGAGGACGGCAGGACACCTGTGATGGGCCGAGTCTAGAATTTGGTAACAATTGAAATCAAGCTGCATCGCGCCATGGCGTCCATGGCCGCCGCGAGGCGTCAGGACGGCGCCTGGGCGCCGGTGCCGCCGCGCGCAAGCGCGATGAAGGCCTGCACGTAGTCGGTGGCCAGGTCCACCTCGCGTACGCCCAGGTGGATCTGCTTGGCGATGCCGGCCTGCCCCAGCCGCAACGGCACGATCGCCATCTTCGCCGCGTATTCCTCGGCCAGCCAGCGCGGCAGGGCGGCCACCCCACGATGGCTGGCGACCATCTGCATCATGATGTCGGTGGTCTCGATGGTCTTGTGCTTGCGCGGCAGGATGCCCGCCGGCTGCAGGAACTGGCTGTAGACGTCCAGGCGGTCGACCGCCACCGGATAGGTGATCAGTACTTCGTCGAGCAGCTGCTGCGGGCGTACCGAGCGCTGTCCTGCCAGCCGGTGGCCGGTACCCACCACCAGCACCTGTTCGTAGTCGAACACCGGTTCGTAGTGCAGGCCGGGCCGGTACAGCGGGTCCGGCGTCACCAGCAGGTCGATCTCGTGCCCGAACAGGGCGCCGATGCCGCCGAACTGGAACTTCTGCTTCACGTCCACGTCCACGCTCGGCCAGGCGTCCAGGTAGGGCGAGACGATCTTCAACAACCATTGGTAGCAGGGATGGCACTCCATGCCGATGCGCAGGGTGCCGCGCTCGCCGGCGGCGAACTGGCGCATCCGTTCCTCGGCCATTTCCAGCTGCGGCAACAGGCGGTTGGCCACCGCCAGCAGGTACTCGCCGGCCTGGGTGAACTGCAGCGAGCGTCCCTGGCGCAGCCAGATCTCGGTACCGAGCTGCTGCTCCAGCTTGCGCATGGCGTGGCTGAGTGCCGACTGGGTCAGGCACAGCACGTCGGCGGCCGCGGTCAGCGAACCCTGCCGCTCGACTTCGCGGAGGATGGCCAGGTGGTGGCGCTCAAGCATGGATGATCAGAAAGGCCTGTCTGCGATCAGCCACTCTACTTCATGTGCCGCGGTTCCCGGCGAGGCTACCCGCGGACGCAGCGTGCCGGCGGCACCACGGGCAGGCGCCCCGGCCCCCGCGTCGCGTCGGCCTCCCCCGCCGGAGTGAGGGTGAAAGAAGACGCGCGGCCGCCGACGATCGGAGGAAGCCGCTGCGGAGTGGCGTCCCGGCCGGACCGTGCGCCGGCGAGGACACCCCGCGGGCAGCCGGGCGCCACGTGTGCGGGACCTCGCGGGGCATGCGCCGGATGCCAGGGCCTGCGCGCCGTCATGGGCGTCCCCCGGGCCGTCCATGGCCGCGATGGCGCGGGCGGGCAACGAACAGGTTGCCCGCCCCGCCCCGTGCCGGGTGCGGGGCCAGGACGGCCAGGGTTGGTGTGGCCCCGGCGCGTCGACGATCGCCGGGCCCGGGGCATGCCCGGGACCCGGGAGGCTGCTCAGAAGTCCATCGTCGCCGAGAGCTGGAACGTGCGCGGTGCGCCCAGCGCCAGGCTGGACAGCAGCGGCATGCCCCAATAGGCCTTGTTGGTCAGGTTGGCGATGCCGCTGCGCAGGGTCAGGCGGTGCCCGCCGACGTCGGTGGCGTAGCGCGCGCCGACGTCGTACAGGGTGCGCCCGGCCACCGACAGCGTGTTGTCCGCGCTGATGTACTGGCGTGACAGTGCGGTCGCGCCGGCGGTCAGGGTCAAGCCCGGCAGCCAGGACAGGTCCCATTCGCCGCCGAGCTTGGCCTGCCGCTTGGGCACGCCGGTGGCCAGGCGGCCCTGGTTGACGCCGCCGGCAGTGCGGGTCAGCACCGGGTCGACGTAGCTCACGCCGCCCATGAGGCGCACGTTCTCCACCGGCGCGCCGGCGAACCCCCACTCCACGCCGCGGTTGCGCTGCTCGCCGCCGAAGGAGAAGACGTTGCTCACCGGGTCGGTGTAGCTGCTGGGACGGGTGATCTCGAACAGGCCGACACTGTGGGTGAAGGTGCCCAGGTCCAGCTTGAAACCGGCTTCCCGCTGGCGGGTCGTGAAGGGAGCGAACACTTCGCCGGCGTTGACCGCGGTCATCGGCGCGGTGGCCCCCTGGCTCAGGCCTTCCATGTAGTTGCCGTAGAACGAGAGCCGGTCGCCGGCCTTGACCAGCAGCGCCGCGGCCGGCGTGGTCGCGCTTTCGTCGTAGCGCGAGGTCCGCGCGCCGCTGGCCACGTCGTAGCTGTCGCTGACCACCGTCTGCCGGCGTACCCCGACCGTCAGCTGGATCCGGTCCTCGGCGAAGGACAGGGTGTCGGCGATGCCCAGGCTCTGCAGGCGCAGCTTGGTATGCGCGATGTGCGGCGTGACCAGCGGAACCGACGGGCTCCAGACCGGGTGGTAGAGGTTGGTGACCCAGTCGGCGCCGGGCACGCTGCGGCGGCCGTAGTCGTTCTGTTCGTGGTCGTAGTGGGTCAGGTTCAGCGCCCAGCGGTGGCCGACCGTACCGGTGCGGGCCTGGCCGCGCATGCCGATGTCGGCGGAACGTTTCTCGACGTCGAAGGCCAGCTGGCCGATGACGGTGTTGAAGGTCCCCGCCGGGTCGAGGATCTGCGCGGTGATCGAGCCGTTGTACTTGTAGTCGGTGCGGCTGCCGCCGAACGCGGCATAGGCCAGTGTCCGTTCGCCGAGGTCCAGTTCGCCGCGGACCATGGCGCCCTTGTCACGGGTCTGCACGAAGCCCCAGTCCGGGTTGATCTGGGTGCCGGCCTTGGGGGCCTTGGGCACGGCCAGCCCCGGTGCCAGGCTGACGCCGCGCGCGGGACCGTCGATGTGGTCGTCGGCATGGTAGAGGTCGGCGGAGAGGCGTGCGCGGTGACCGCGCCAGTCCACTGCCAGCGCTCCCATCTGCAGCTTCTTGTCCTGGTGGTCCACGGCCGTGGACCCGTCGCGGTAGACACCGTTGAAGCGGATGCCGACCTGCTGGTCGCGGCCGATCCGCCGGCCGAGGTCGAGGTGCGCGCCGAACTGCGCGTCGGAGGTGTGGTTGAGCGTCACCCGGGTCAGCGGGACGTCGCCGGCACGCTTGGTCACCAGGTTCACGGTACCGCCGACGGAACCGCCTGGCGGCATGCCGTTGAGCAGCGCCGAGGGGCCTTTCAGGACCTCGATGCGGTCGAACATCTCCGGCGACGTCCGGTAGAACGGGGCCATGCCGGCCAGGCCGTTGATGGTCATGTCGGTGGTGCCCGAGGCGAAACCGCGGATGGCGTAGTTCTCGCTCCAGGCACCGCTGACGCCGTTGCTGAACACGGTCGGGTCGGTGGCGGCGATGACATCGGTGATGTCCTTGGCCTGGCGGTCCTGGATGTAGTCGTCGGTGTAGCTGATGATGCTGAAGGGCGTCTCCATGAAGTCGCGGGCGCCGAGCAGCCCGACCTGCCCGCCCGCCGCGACCTGGCCGCCGGCGTAGGGGGCGGTGGTGGTCCCGCGCTTCTGCTCCACCTTCACCGACTGCAGCGTCGATACCGCGGGCGGCTGGGCCGGCGCCTGCGCGGCGCGCTGGCGGGCCACGGCCTGGGCCAGGGCGCTGGGCGCGGCGAGCAGCGAGGTGGCCAGGCCGAGCGCCAGCAGCGGCGCGGGCCCGGGGCGCGAGGGCCGGGACCGGCGGGGGACCGGGGCGGAGGAGAGGTGCAGCGTTTTCATGCCGGGTTCCTTCTATCTGTCGTGCAGGGGGCGGCGCTCCACGCGGAGCGCGCGCCGTGGGGTGTTGGCTGGGTCGGAACCTGGCTGGCAGGGGGTGTCGGGGTCAGTCGCGGTAGCCGCGGATGATGTCGTCGGCCAGCAGCGCCAGCGACGTCGGGCTGGCGGCGGTGATGTACCAGGCGTCGGCGTCGACGAACACGACGCGGCCGTTCTTCCACGCGCGGGTCTGCCGCAGCAGCGGATTGGCCATGCGCTCAGCGGTCATCAGCGGGCCGTGCTCCATCACCGCGGTGCGGTCGACCACGTACAGGATGTCCGGGTTCGCCTGCTGGATGAATTCGCTGGAGATCGGCTGTCCGTGCAGGCTGGAGGCCAGCGCGCCGCTGGCCGGCTTGACGCCCAGGGCGTCGAACACGAAGCCGTAGCGCGAGCCGATCCCGAACGAGCTGAAGGCGCCGTTGTTGTGCAGCACGATCAGTGCCCGCTCGGGGCGGCCGGCGGTGACCGCGCGTACCTGCTCCATCTTGGCGTCTAGTTCGGCGGCGATCTCCGCGGCCTGCGCCTGGCGGTCGAAGATCCGCCCGAGGGTCAGCAGGTGGTCCTTGACGATGTCCAGGTGGTGCCCGCGGCTGTCGCGGAAATCCACGTCGTAGTGCAGCGTCGGCGCAAGTTCGGACAGCTCCTGGTAGTGGTTGCCCTGGATGGAGGTCATCAGCACCAGGTCGGGGTGGAGTGCATGCACGCGTTCGAGGTTGGGCTGCACGATCGCGCCGAGGTCGCGCACCGCGGCGTCGTCCTTGTAGCGGGCCAGGAAGTGCGGCACGTAGTCCTTGGCCATGCCGGCGACCGGCACCCCGAGGCGGTCCAGGAAGTCGACTTCGTTCATGTCCAGCGCCGCGACGCGCTGCGGGCGGTGGGTGATGGTGGTGATGCCCAGTGCATGGGCCACGGTGACCGGGGTCTCCAGCACCGGGGACGGCGCGGCGGCCGCCGGCGTGCTGCCGGGGTTGCCGCAGCCGGCCAGTGCCGTGGCGGCCAGCAGGGCCAGCAGGCCGCGCAGGCGCGGGGGGGAAAGGTTCATGAGGGGACTCCGTTGGCGTTGAAGTAGTCGCAGAGGCGGCCGTGGGCGCCCTGCACGATTTCCACCTGCAGGCCGTACAGGTCGGAAAGGCCGGCCCGGGTGACGACCTCCGCCACCCCGCCGCTGCTGTGCACGCGGCCGTGCTTCAGCGCGACGATGTGGTCGGCGTGGCTGGCGGCGAAATTGATGTCGTGGATGACCAGGATCACCGTGCGGCCGGATTCGTCGCACAGGCGGCGCAGTGCCAGCATCAGTTCGACGCCGTGCTTCAGATCCAGGTTGTTCAGCGGTTCGTCGAGCAGCAGCACGTCGGTCTGCTGGGCGATGGTCATGGCCAGGAACGCCATCTGCCGCTGGCCGCCGCTGAGTTCGTCGAGGGGGGCGTGGCGCAGCGGTACCAGCCCCAGGAACGCGAGGGCTTCGTCGACCGCGCGCCGGTCGGCGGCGGTCAGCGTTCCACGGCTGTGGGGAAAACGGCCGAAGCCCACCAGTTCCTCGACCCGCAGCCGCAGTGCGACGCCGGGCGACTGGCGCAGCGTGGCCACCCGGCGCGCATAGGCGGCGATGCCGAACGTGGCGATGTCGCGGCCACCGAGCAGGATCCGGCCGCCGTCCACCGACAACAGCCCTGCCATGGACATCAGCAGCGTCGACTTGCCGGCCCCGTTGGGGCCGATGAGCGCGCTCAGTTTCCCGGCGGGGAACCGAGCGGTGACGTCGTCGAGCACCTGTGTGGCGCCATAGCGCTTGCGCAGCCCGTGCACGCTGATCATGCCGTACTTCCCCGCCGCAGCATGAGCCCCAGGAAATAGCCGCCGCAGACCAGGTTGACCAGGATGCTGACGGTCGTGCGGTAGTTGAACACGTGCTCGACCAGGAGCTGGGCGGCCACGAACAGGCCGATGGCGACCATGCAGCCGGTGGGCAGCGTCCAGCGGTGGCGGCTGCTGCCGGCCAGCGCGTAGGCGGTGTTGGCGATGAAGATGCCCATGAATCCCGCCGGCCCGATCAGGCTGGTCGATACCGCCACCAGCACCGCGATCAGCGCGAACCCGACGCGCAGGACACGGGCATGGTCGAGGCCGAGGGAGCGGGCGTTGTCGCGGCCCAGCGCCATGACGTCCAGTACCGGCAGCAGGCGCCGGCCCAGCACGAGCACGGCCGCCAGGCCGGCCGCGGCGTACAGCAGGGTATCCGGACGCGCGCGGTTGAACGAGGCGTGGCTCAGCCCCTGGAAGACCGCGAATTCGCCGGGGCTGATGCGCAGCTGCACGAACTGCGCGAAGGTGCCGAGCACCAGCGTCAGCACCAGGCCCAGCAACAGCACCGGGAAGATGTCAGCATCGCCGCGCAGCAGCCAGCGCTGCAGCGCCCAGGAGTAGCCGAGCATCAGTGCGATGGAGACCAGGAAGCCGCCGCCGGTGCCCAGCACCGCCATGCCGGCGGTGCCCGCCAGCAGCAGCAACAACGATTGCCACAGCAGGTACACCGCTTCGTAGCCCATGATGGCGGGGGTCAGGATGCGGTTGCCGACCAGGGTCTGGAACAGGATCGAGGAAAGGGCCACGCAGAGACCGCCGATGACGATGGCCGACAGCCGCTGCAGGCGCTTGGGGATCACGTAGGCGACATCCAGCCCGGCGCCGGCGAACACGAACACCGCGGCCAGGACCGCGAGCAGCAGCGCCAGCGCCAGCAGCCGGTTCATGCGCACCGCCGCATCCCCCGGATGATCAGCAGCAGGAACAGCACGCCGCCGATGCCGCCCGCGGTCAGGCCGATGGGAACCTCGTAGGGATGCATCAGCAGGCGGCCGGCGATGTCGCAGACCAGCAGCAGCGAGGCGCCGCCCAGGGCCACCAGCGGCAGCGTGCGGGCGAGGTTCTCGCCCCGCCACAACGCCACCAGGTTGGGGACCACCAGGCCGATGAAGGGAATGGCGCCGACGGTGATGACGATGGCCGCCACCGTCACCGATACCAGTACCAGACCCAGGGCCGCGGTGGCCGTGTACCCCAGGCCGAGGCTGCCGGCCATGTCCTCGCCCATGCCCAGCACGGTGAAGCGGTGCGCGTACAGGTACGCCACCACGACCGCGGGCAGCACCAGGTAGATGATCTCGTAGTGGCCCTGCACCACCTTGGAGAAGTCGCCCAGCAGCCAGCCCTGCATGCTCTGCAGGATGTTGTGCCGGTAGGCGTGGAACTCGGCGAGCGCGGCGAGCACGCTGCCGTACATCAGCCCGACCACCGGCACCAGTACGGTGTTGCGGAAGCGGATCCGGCGGATGATCGCCACGTAGAGCAGACTCGCGCCGAAGCAGAACAGCAGGGCGAAGGCCATCCGTGTCGGCACGGCGGCCGCCGGCAGCACGGTCAGCGACACCAGGATGCCCAGCTTGGCCGCATCCAGTCCGCCGGACGTGCCCGGTTCGACGAAGCGGTTGCGCACGATGTGCTGCAGGATCACCCCGCAGACCGACAGCCCGACCCCGCTCAGCACCAGGGCGGCCAGCCGCGGCAGGCGGCTGGCGGTGAGCGTGAGCCAGGCGTCGGCCGGTGCCGCACCGAGGAGCGGGGTCGCACCGATCGCCAGCGATGCCAGGCACAGGGCGGCGAACAGGCCGCACAGGCCGATGCGCACCGTACTCACGGCTCGGCGCTGGGAGCGGGCCCGGCCGTGTCGATCCGCCATCCGCGGGCGTTGCGCGCCTGCTCCAGGAAGCGCGCATAGGCGCCCCCGGCCGCCCGCAGCCGCGCCGGCGGGCCGTACTCGACGATCCGACCATCCGCGAGCACGGCGATCTGGTCGGCGTTCTCCACCGTGGACAGCTGGTGGGCGATGACCACCAGGGTCCGCTTGCCGCGCAGCTGCGCCAGCGCGGCGGCGATGACCGCCTGGTTCCCGGCATCGAGCGCGGCGGTGGCCTCGTCCACCAGCAGGATGGGCGCGTCCTTGATCAGGGCGCGGGCGATGGCGATGCGCTGGCGTTCGCCACCGGACAGCTGTGCGCCGCCCTCGCCCACCGGCGTGGCGAGGCCGTCGGGCAGCCGCGCGGCGATGTCCTCGACCCCCGCCAGGCGTACCGCCTCGGCCAGCTGCGCGTCGCTGGCCGCGGGCCGGCCCATGCGGATGTTGTCGGCGATGCTGCCGGCGAACAGGTAGCTGTCCTGGAACACCTGGCTGACCTGCGCCGCCAGCTCGGTCTCCGCGATCTCGCGCACGTCCACGCCACCGATCATGACCCGGCCCCGGCGGACATCGAAGAAGCGTGCGATCAAGCGCACCAGGGTGGTCTTGCCGGAGCCGGAGGCGCCGACCAGTGCGAGCATGCTGCCGGCGGGAACGTCCAGGTCGATCTGCTGCAGGGTGTCCGGGGCGTCCGCGCTGTAGCCGAAGCCGACACCGCGCAGCTGGATCGAGCTGTCGGCCGGGCGCCGGGGCTGCAGCGGTTGCGGCAGCGGGGCCTGGGCGAAGATCCCGGCCACCGTATCGAGCTGGCCACGGGCGCTGCGCAGCACTTCGCTGTAGCCGGCCAGTTCCTGCAGCGGATCGATGAACCGGGTGACCAGCAGCAGCGCGACGCTCAGGCCGATCGACTGCGCCGGATCGAACGGCCCGTGCAGGCCGCCGCCGATCCGGAACACCGCCAGCAGCACGAGCCCGGCGAACACGGCCTGGACCGCCCAGCTGCCCAGCACTGCCGACAGCGAGGAGAGCACGATCAGCCGCAGCCCGGAGCGTTGCTGGCGGTCGAACGAGGCCTGCAGGAAGCGCAGGCTCGTGGCCTCGCCGCTGAAGGCGCGCAGCACCGACTGCGCCTGCGCGAACTCGATCATGCGCTGGCTGGCGTCGGCGAAATGCCGATGGAAGGCGGTGTCGGCACGCCGCGACAGGCGACCGCAGGCGGCGAACACCGCGAGCAGCGCCGGTACCGCGAGCAGCGCAACCGTGGCCAACGCCGGTTCGATCGCGAACAGCGCGATGCCCAGCACCAGCGGCGTCACGATGCCGGCGATCACCGGGGTCAGGACATGGGCCGGCAGCTGTGCCACCGACATCATGCCCTGGGTCACGACATGGCCGAGCCGGGCGGAGTTGGCGGCGTCGAACCAGCCCACCGGCAGGCGCGCGACATGCGCACCGAGCCGGTGCCGGGTGCCGCGCAGGATCGCCACCCCGACGCGGATGCCGGCATGCTCGACCTGGCGGCGCCAGGCCCAGCACACCAGCACCGCCGCCAGCAGCAGCCCCAGCCAGGGCAGCAGGCCCTGCATGTCGCCGGCCAGCAGGTGCTGGAAGACCGGCAGCAGCAGCGCCGTGGCCAGGCCGCACAGCACGCCGTACAGCGTCGCCATCCACAGGTAGCGGCGGAACGTGCCGGCCTCTTCGCCGAGCAGCTGCATCAGGTGCTTCAGCATGGACGGTCCTCCATGGCGGCGGATGCGCGGGCATGGCCGCCACTGGCCCACAGCCGCGCATAGCGTCCGCCGCGGGCCAGCAGCTGCGCATGGGTGCCCTGCTCGACGAGGATGCCGCGGTCGAGCACGACGATCCGGTCGGCATGCACTATGGTCTCCAGGCGGTGGGCGATGACCATCACCGTGCGGCCGCGGACGAAGTGCGACAGCGCTTCCTGGATCGCCACTTCGTTGCCGGCGTCGGCCGCGGCGGTCGGCTCGTCCAGCACCAGCACCGGCGGGTCCAGCAGCATCGCGCGGGCGATGCTCAGCCGCTGGCGTTCGCCGCCGGACAACTGCACGTCTTCGTCCAGCACCGAGTCGTAGCCGCGCGGCAGGGCCAGGATGCGCTCGTGCAGGCTGGCCAGGCGGGCGGCCTGTTCGATCTGCTCCTGGGTCGCCGATGCGCGCCCCAGGGCGATGTTGTCGCGCACGCTGGCCCGGAGCAGGCGCACCTCCTGCAGCACGAAGCCGATGCTCCGGTACAGTTCCGGCGACGGAATGTCGCGCAGGTCCACGCCGCCCAGGGTGATGCGGCCCTGCTCCGGATCGTGGAAGCGCAGCAGCAGCCGCGCCAGGGTCGACTTGCCGGCGCCGGACGCGCCGACGACGGCGGTGACGGTGCCCGGTGCCAGGGTCAGGTCGATGCCGGACAGCACCGGGTGGTCGCCGGCATAGCCGAAGCCGACGTTCTCGAAGCGGATCTCGTGCCCCGAGGGGCGCTGCCCGGCGTAGTCCGGGGGGGCTTCCAGCAACGGTGTCTCCAGCAGCTGCAGGAGACGGCCGGCGGCCGCCCTGCTGGCCTCGAGGTCGTGCAGGAGCGTGTGCAGCAGCAGCAGCGGCGCGGAGATGCCGGGGGCCACGAGGACGAACGGCAGGACCTCGACCGGCCGCATCTGCCCGTAGTGCACCAGGCCGGCGCCGCCGGCGACGGCCACCGCGAGCACGGTCACCGGGGCGATCAGGGCATGCGCTTGGGCCATCGCGGCGACCAGGGGCCGGGTGAAGTCGGTGAAGGCGTCGGCGAAGCCGTCGACCGCCGCGCTGTAGCCGCGGTGCGCACCTCCGTCGGCGGTGAACGTCTTGATGACCGGCAGGCCGTTGACGAACGCGATCGTGGCGCTGTTCAGGCGTCCAAGGCTGGCCGCGAAATCCGGCATGCTGGCGCCGCCGGCGCGCAGCGCCCGGCGCAGGAACAGCAGGTAGCCGGGGAACGGCAGCAGCGCGATGAGCGCCAGCCGCCAGTCCATGGCGGCCAGGTACAGCACCGCGCCGGCGACGGCGCCGGCGGCCCGCCCGGCACTCGGATAGAAGTGCGCGCTGAGCGCGTGCAGGGTGGCGATGTCGTCCTGCAGGATCTGCTTGACCTCGCCGGAGCTCTTCCGGTCGAACCAGCCCAGCGGCACCCGCATCAGCCGCTGCGCCACCGCCTGCCGCAGCTGGCCGGTCATCCGGTTGTCCGCCAGGTGCGCCAGCATTTCGGCGACGACCGCCAGGGCCAGGCCCGCGACCAGGCTCGCCACCGCCAGGGTGATCGGTGCCCCCAGTCCCCTGCCCGCCTGCGCGGCGAGCAGGGACGGATCAAGCAGCGTGGCGGCGACATGGGCCAGCACCGCCAGCGGCACCAGCACCAGGATCGCGGCCACCGCCGACAGCAGCGCGGCAGCGCGCAGGGGGACCCTGATCGGGCCGAGCACACGTCCGATCGGATCGGGCGGCGGCGGGGAGGAGGCTCCGGAAGGATTCATGCGGTCGTATCGGGCAGACGGGCGGTCCTGGCGACGCCCCGCTCCCCAGCCAGGACCAGCGAGGACCGGGATCGGGCCTGGCGTGCGGGACTGGGGTCGGAACGGCAGGAACAGCGCCGTTAATGAGAGTGATAATCAACAATCAAATTAGTTGATGGACTATAAACTAATTGACCCGAGGGCAACAAGGCGGCTAGATGGACGCCCGCTACAGACGAACAGGACCCATGCACGCTGGCCAGCCGCCCCCCGCCCGCGGACGCCCCCGCCGCATCACCCCGCAGCGCATCGCCGAGGCCGGCATCGCGCTGGGCCTGCCGAACCTCACGTTTGTCGGGGTCGCCGGTGCCCTCGGGGTCAGCCCGGTGGCCCTGTACCGCCACGTGCCGAACCTGGAGGCGCTCAAGCACCTGGTGGCCGAGGCGATCTTCCAGCGCTGGGCCCCTCCCCTGGCGGTGCGCGGGGAGGACGGGGAGCTCGAGGGCTACCTGCGGCGCTTCGTCGCCGCTTCGCAGGCACTGGTGAAGGCGCACCCCGGGCTGACGCCCTACCTGCTCCGGCGCTCGGCGGCCACCGCGCCGATGCTCGACAAGATCGGTGCCCACCAGCGGCATGTGGCCGAGGTGTTCGGGCTGTCGACCGGGCAGGCGCGCTGGCTGCTCGCGACCCTGGCGTTCCACTGCTTCGCGGGCGCGGACGCCCTGTATTCGGCGATGGCGGTGGACACCGGCCGGCCCTCGCCTGGCGATGACCGCGAACTGGCCGAACTCGAAGCGGAGTTCGCCCCCGGCATGGACGCCTTGATCGTCGGTGTGCTGGCGATGCTGGAAGAGCGCGGAACCCCCGCGGCGGAGTGATGCGGGGCCGAGCGCGGGCCGGTACCAGGCCGGGAACGGCGGTGGACGTCCCCGGCGCCTGACGGCCGGGACTCCGGCGCCGGCCGGTTACGCCGGACCGTCATCCTGCACGCAGCGCAGGGCGTCGCCGTCCAGGTAGCGCCTGGGTGCGCGGGCATAGGTGCTTGCCGCGGCCATGGGCCGCCAGGCGCGGCGCGGTGCATCCACTGCGCCACTGTGCTGTGGCAGGCCACCGGGCACGGCGACGGTCATGCCCCCGCCGTGGTCCGCGAACGCCGGGGCGTCAGCCGCGCCGGGCGCGGGCGAAGGCCTCCGCCAGGGCATTGTCCGCCGGCGGCGCGCTGCCGGTCCGCGGGCCCCGTGCGGGGGCGCCGCGGCCGTTGTCGCGGCGGGCCGGAGTGCCCTGCCCGCCGGCCTTGTCGGTGCGCTTCGCCGCCGCCGGGGTGTCCTCCAGGCGTCGGGTCAGGGCGATCCGCTTGCGTACGACATCCACCTCCAGCACCTTCACCTTGACGATGTCGCCCGCCTTGACCACGTCGCGCGGGTCCTTGACGTAGGTGTCGGAGAGCGCGGAAATGTGGATCAGGCCATCCTGGTGCACGCCGATGTCGACGAATGCGCCGAACGCGGCCACGTTGCTGACCACGCCTTCCAGCACCATGCCTTCGCGCAGGTCCTTAATGTCCTCCACACCTTCGGCGAAGCGTGCGGCCTTGAACTCCGGGCGCGGGTCGCGTCCGGGCTTTTCCAGCTCCTTGAGGATGTCGCGCACGGTCGGCAGGCCGAAGGTCGCGTCGGTGAACTGTTCGGCCTTCAGGCCGCGCAGGTAGCGGCCGTCGCCGAGCAGCGTGCTGATCGACCGTTGTGCGGCGGCGACGATGCGCTCCACCACCGGGTAGGCCTCGGGGTGCACCGCGGAAGCGTCCAGCGGTTCGTCGCCATCGGCGATGCGCAGGAAGCCGGCGCACTGCTCGAAGGTCTTGTCGCCCAGCCGCGGCACCTTGAGCAGGTCCTTGCGGCGCTTGAACGGGCCGTTCTCGTCGCGGTGGCGGACGATGTTCTCGGCCACGCTCGCGCTCAGCCCGGAAACCCGCGACAGCAGGGCCGCCGAGGCGGTGTTGACGAACACGCCGACGGCGTTCACGCAGTCCTCCACGCGCGCATCCAGCGCCTTGGCCAGGCGGAACTGGTCCACGTCATGCTGGTACTGGCCGACGCCGATCGCCTTGGGCTCGATCTTGACCAGCTCGGCCAGCGGATCCTGCAGGCGGCGGGCGATGGACACCGCGCCGCGCAGCGAGACGTCCAGCCCCGGGAACTCGCGGGCCGCGAACTCGGATGCCGAGTACACCGAAGCGCCGGCCTCGCTGACCACGATCTTCTGCAGCTTCGGCGTGTCGCAGGCCTGGATGACCTCGCCGGCCAGCTTGTCGGTCTCGCGGCTGGCGGTGCCGTTGCCGATCGCGATCAGCTCGACCCCGTGCGTGGTGCACAGGCGCTTGAGCGTCTGCAGCGACTGTTCCCACTGGCGCCGGGGCTCGTGCGGATAGATCGTCTCGGTGGCCAGCAGCTTGCCGGTGGCGTCGACCACCGCCACCTTGCAGCCGGTGCGGATGCCAGGATCCAGGCCGAGCACGGCTTTCGGGCCCGCCGGGGCAGCCAGCAGCAGGTCCTTGAGGTTGTCGCCGAACACGGCGATGGCCTCGGCTTCGGCCTTCTCGCGGGCCTGGTTGAACAGGTCCAGCAGCAGGTGCATGTGCAGCTTGGCGCGCCAGGTCAGGCGGCAGGCGTCGAGCAGCCAGCGGTCGGCGGCCCGGCCCTGGTCGGCGATGCCGGCGTTGCGTGCCACGCGGCCCTCGGCGTACTGGTGGCCGGCCTCGGCGTCACCGCCCGGGTCCAGCTCCAGGAACAGGATCTCCTCACGGCGCGCGCGGAACAGCGCCAGCAGCCGGTGCGAAGGTATCTTCGCCAGCGATTCGGCATGCTCGAAATAATCGCGGTACTTGGCACCTTCGGTCTCCTTGCCCTCGGCGACGCGGGCGCGGATCACGCCGACGTCGGCCAGCCACTGGCGCAGTTCGCCGACCAGTGCGGCGTCCTCGCCCCAGCGCTCCATCAGGATCGCGCGGGCACCTTCCAGCGCGGCCTTGACGTCGGCCACGCCCTTGTCCGCATCGACGAAGGCGGCGGCGCAGCCCTGCGGATCCTGGGCGGGATCGGCCAGCAGGCTGTCCGCCAACGGCTCCAGCCCGGCTTCGCGGGCGATCTGGGCACGGGTGCGGCGCTTGGGCTTGTACGGCAGGTACAGGTCTTCCAGGCGGCTCTTGGTGTCCGCGCCCAGGATGTCGTTGCGCAGCTCGTCGCTCAGCTTGCCCTGCTCGGCGATGCTGGCCAGCACCGCCGCACGGCGGTCCTCCAGTTCACGCAGGTAGGTCAGGCGGGTTTCCAGGTTGCGCAGCTGGGTATCGTCCAGGCCGCCGGTCACTTCCTTGCGGTAGCGGGCGATGAACGGAACGCTGGCACCCTCGTCCAGCAGGGCGATGGCGGCCTTGGCCTGGGTGGGCTGTGCACCGATCTCGTCGGCGATGGTCTGCGCGATCTGCTGCGCGAGCGTGCTTTCTTGCATGGGATCCGGGGGCTGCCGCTACTCGGGAGGCCGCATTCTGGCAGCGCGCTCCAGCACGGGGAAGCCGTTGACAGCGGGGTCCGGGGTTGCTTCGGCCCGGCGCCAGCCTGGCCGATGCAGGCGCCTGTCATGCCGGCGGCGCGGCGGGAATCCCCTGCGCCGGCCCCGCGCCGTGGCGGAGCGCGGAGGGGCGGGCCTCAGCCCAGGTGGCGGCTGAGCTGCTGGACGGCGATCTCCTCGCGCAGATCCTCCAGCACCATCACCCGCATGCGGCCCTTGCCGCTGATGTCCATCATGCGTTCCACGTAGATCTCGGGGCCTTTGTCGGTATCCATGCGGGTCTTGCTGAAACCGTACGGAACCACACCCTTCTTACCGTCCTTGCTGCCACCGATATAAAGAACCACTGCCATGGTGACCGGTACTCCTGTTGCGTCTGTAACGGTTCCACTTTAGGCGCGCGGGCGTTATCGCGATGTTCAAGGGAGGTTGACGATTCATGACGGCCCGCCGGTAATGCGCTGGCCGTCACGCTCGTACTGCGATGCGTGCCTGGTCGCGCATTCCGTCAAGGCCTGCCGGGCCACCACCCACGGCCCTGCAGTGCGTAGCGGTCGGCCGCCCGCTCGAACGGGTTGCGCACGCTGACCCCGCCACAGAGCAGGTAGACCGGCAGGAACAACGGCCCCAGCACCATGTACTGGAACACGTGCGCGCGCTCATGGTCACCCAGGCGGATCCGCGGATGCCGGCAGCGGCCGGCCCGGTGTTCATAGGTATCGCAGGCGGTGTCCAGGGTCGGGCCCGTGTGCAGGATCACCATGCCCAGGGTGATCGCGCCGCCCGGTCCCCACGGCCAGTGTTGGAACACCAGGGCATGGTCACGGCGACTGCAGTGCGCGCGGGCGCCGGCCAGCAGCCCGGCAAGCCCCGCGGCCAGGCCGATCACGGTGTTGGGCAGGGTCCAGAGCGCGCCCAGCAGCCAGGCCAGGCGCCGCGGCGCCGTCCCCTGCCGCGGCCGATCAGCGGCCACGCAGCTCCGCCAGGTGCTGGCGGAACCAGGGCGCCGCGTCCTGCTCGGGACGGCCCGGGCACGCGACCCGGTACGCGCTGCCGCTGCGGCTGCTGTGCGAGGCCGCACGCTCGATGAACCGCTCCGCGCTGTCGACCAGGCCGCGCTTGTGCAGATAGGCGTACTTGCGCTGCAGGTGGCGCTGCGCCTCGCCGGCCTCGTGCCAGTGTCCGTTGCGCTGGAAGCGGCAACCGGAGTGCGCCAGCGCCTCCATCAGGCCGTTGATCTCCCGTTGCGCGGTGGCCGTCGGCGGCGTGGCCGCCTGGCCGCTGCCGGCCACCAGCAACGCCGCCAGCAGGCAGGCGCGGGCCGCGCTCATGTCCGTGCGTCCAGCCAGTCGTGGATGGCCGGGGGCACCTCGCGCTGGGCGCGGCCGGAGACATAGAGCCCGATATGGCCGCCGCGGAAGCCCAGCTCGGTGTAGTCGCCGGTGCCCAGCCGGTCGCGCATCGCCCGCGATGCCGCGGGCGGCACCAAGTGGTCCTGCTCGGCATAGATGTTGAGCACCGGCATGCGTACCCGGGCGAGGTCCACGGCCTCGCCGCCGATGCAGACACTGCCGTGCATCAGCCCGTTGGCCTGGTAGAACTGCTTGACGAACTGGCGGAAGGCCTCGCCGGCCAGGTCGGGCGAATCGAAGATCCACTTCTCCATGCGCAGGAAATCCTCCAGCGCCTGCCTGTCGTCGAGGATGTCCAGCATCCCCACGTACTTCTGCACGTTCAGCCGGAAAGGCTTGAGCATCAGGTAGCTGGCGTTCATCAGATCGGCCGGGACATTGCCCAGGGTGTCGACGAACAGGTCCACGTCCACGTGCCGCGCCCAGTGCGAGAGCATGTTATCCGGCGTATGGAAGTCCACCGGCGTGACCATGGTGACCAGGTTGCGCACCTGGTGCGGCCGCAGCGCGGCGTAGCACAGCGCGAACACGCCGCCCTGGCAGATGCCGAGCAGGCTGGGCGGCCCGCCATGCGCCGCGCGCAGGTGGTCGACGGCGCCATCGACATAGCGCAGCAGGTAGTCCGCCAGGTCCAGGAAGCGTTCCGAACGGTCGGGGTAGCCCCAGTCCAGCACGTAGACGTCCTGTCCGGACGCGAGCAACTTCTGCACCAGCGAGCGGCCGTCCTGCAGGTCCACCATGTAGGGACGGTTGACCAGGGCATAGACGATCAGCAGCGGCGGGCGTGACGATGGCGGCTGCGGGCCGACGAAGCGGTAGAGCTTGACCCGGCCGTCGCTCCAGACCTCCTCGCGCTCGGTGACGCCGTATTCGACGTCCTCCACCGCCGGCAGCAGCTTCAGTCCGTCGGCCAGCTTGCGCTGCAGCTGCAGGGTCTCCTGCAGCAGGTCGTCCATGCCGAAGCCCAGCGGCCCCTTCATGCCTTGCCTCCGCGCCGCGGGGCGGCCGTGGCCTTCTTCGTCGCGGTCTTCTTCGCCGCACTCCCGCCTGCTTTCGGGGCGGCCCTGCGCCGGCGCGTGGCGGTGGGGGCATCGGCCGGCATCCCGGCGGTGGCCACCGGGGGCGCCGCCGAGGCGTTGGCCATGCGCCGGACCCAGCGTTCCAGGTCGGCGATGCGCCGGTGCGCGGCATCCATCTCGGTGCGGGTCGGCATGCCCAACTGCTCGCAGGCGCGCTCCAGCTCCTGGCGGGCGGCGGCCTGCAGCCGCAGCTGGCTGTTGGCCAGCTCGGCGTAGAGCCGCTGGAAGCGGTCGGACAGCGCGACCGCGGCGTAGGCGTCTTCGGCGGCGTCGATCCACAGGTCGAACAAGGCCCGTGCCCCGGTCAACTGGCGGCCGGGCGCCTCGTGTTCGGCCAGCTTGGCCTCGAAGCGCACGAAGGCATCGTCCAGTACGCCGCGGAGCACGCCGGCGTAGGCGTCCATGTGCTGCCGGTGCTCGCGCTGGGCGCGCAGCAGTGCCTGCCAGCGCGCCTGGTGCTCGCGCGCCGGCCCGAACGCCGGGACCTTCAGCCAGTCGCCGCCCTCCATGCCCTCACGCAGGCCCTGGAACAGCGGATGCTCCCACCAGGACGGCCCGGCCAGGCCGCCGCGGGCGGCATCGAGCATCCAGTGCAGCATCGCATCGCCCTGCCCTTCGACGCTGTCGCGCCAGGCCGCGGCGATCTCGGCGGCGCTGGTGTCGCGGCCGGCGAACCTGGCCGCCAGCTGCTGCATCGCCCCGAGCCAACCGCTCGCCTGCTGCTGCAGGTGGGCCCCGAGCTGCTGTGCCTGCGCGGGGGCGTCGGTGGCGACCAGCTGGGCCCACCGGGTGAGGCCTTCGCGCCAGTCGAACCCGTTGTCCGCAGTGGCGCCGGGGGCTTCGCCCAGCGCATGCAGCCAGGCGTCCCAGCTGCGCTTCAGGCTGGCGTCGAACCCGGTTCCGTCATTGTCCTCGGCCATCGCCATCTTCATGCTCCCGCAGTACCACGGCGATGATAGCAACGCGGCCGCAGGACCGCGGTCAGGGTTTGGGGATGCGCAGGGTCTTGCTGATCATCAACGAGCCGGACAGCGCGAACAGCAGCACCAGCGGATGCAGCTGCCATGGCCCGAGTTGCCAAACCCCGCCCCATACCGCCGGGCCGATCGCGCCGACGTGCGCGGCCACCGCGAGCACGACCACCAGCGCCAGGCTGGTCGGGATCGGCGTGCCCTCGAAATACGGCACCTTGTCGGCGTCGCCGGCGATCGCCTCCGCGGTGACGTTGTAGCGCGCCAGGCGGCCGACGCCGCAGCAGACGAAGTAGCTCAGGACCAGCCAGTCCCACCCGCCCTGCATGCCGCAGGCGTAGGCCAGCGCCGCGGGCGCGACGCCGAAGGAGATCACGTCGGCCAGCGAATCCAGTTCGCGCCCGAGGGTGGACGCGGACTGCCGCCAGCGCGCGACCCGGCCATCGAGCGCATCGAACACGAACGCCAGCGGGATCAGCGCCATGCCGAACAGCAGGAAGCCGCGCTCGCCCTCCTGCAGGAAACGCATCGCGGCGAAGACCGCGCCGGTGCCGCAGAACGCATTGACCAGCGTGAACCAGTCGGCGAGCTGGAAGTCGCGCAGCATGGAGAAATGGCGTTTCATGGAGCCTCGCGATGCAGGGGACGGTGCAGAGTAGAGCGTAGCCTGCGTCGGCACGGTGTCGACCTGCCCTGGCGCTGGCAGGGAGCGCCGGGCATTGGCCTCCGGCCACCGAGGCGGTGCCCGCTGCCGGGCGTCAGCCGGTGGAAGCGTCGTCCTCGTCGGGGGTGGCCAGGCGCAGCGCATGGGTGCGCACGTCCGCCGGCCAGTTGCCGGCCAGCGCCTCCAGGCGCGCGTGATCTTCGGCGAACAGCGCACGGAGGGCCTCCTCGAAGCCCGGCAGATCACCGGCGAGGGTCTGCAGGAAGTGATAGGCGCGCTCGGCCGCGCGGCGGCGGCGGTCCTTGTCGAGCTGGGTGCGGCGGGCCGCCTCCACCAGTCGCCGCAATGCCACCGATGCGCCCCCCGGCTGCTCGCCCAGCCAGGCCCAGTGGCGCGGCAAGAGGGTCACTTCGCGACCGACCACGCCCAACCGGGGCCGTCCGCGGCCCCGTGCCGCGGGCGGGTCGGCTGGGCCTGGAGCCGGCTCGGGCGGCGGTGGCGCGGCGAGCCGCGCCCGTACCTCGGCCTCGCTGCCGCGGGTGTCGAAGTCGTGCGTGCGTCCGGACGTGTTGTCGAACACCAGCGCGGGCGGCGATGGCGATACCTGGCGCAGCTGCCGCAGTGCGAGGGCGACGACCTCGGGGGAACCGCAGGCGACATGGCGGTGCCCCTGGAAAAGGCTGTAGAGCGGCAATGGAGTGGCGGGCATGGTCGGGCACCGGGAAGGAAAGCCGGATTATTACCCGGGTATATAGTTCCGTCAATATCATCCGGGTTTTATTTCCGATGTGTCCTGCGGTCCGGGACGGCGCTACATCCGGCTGAATGCCCAGGACTGCATCTGGCCGTCCTTGTAGGGCATCACGCCATGGAACGGCCGCGGATCGTCGTCGAACACCAGCGGCAGGAAATGACGGTCGCCTTCCCACATGGGCAACCGGTCGAGCTTGTCGACATCGACCCACTCCAGCGTCCCTTCGTGGTTGCCGCCGTGCGGGCGGCCCTCGAAGCGGTCGATGATGAAGACGAACCCGAACCAGTCCTCGCCGTGCTTGCCGAATCCCGGCCAGCTGAGGGTGCCCCGCAGGCGCATATCGGTGCAGTCGATGCCCGCCTCCTCGGCGATTTCGCGGCGCATGCAGGCGAGCACGTCCTCGCTTGGCTCGACCTTGCCGCCCAGGCCGTTGTACTTGCCCAGGTGGTGGTCGCCGGGACGGGTGTTGCGGTGGATCATCAGCACCTGGCGACGATCGGGCGAAAGCACGTAGCCCAGGGTGGCCACGATCGGGGTATACGGCATTACGGGGTCCAGCGGTGGATCAGCCGCCGATTATGGACGATCCGCGCCGATGCGGCAGGCGGCCGCCGGCGCGTGGGGCTCGGCCGCCGCCCGCCGCAGGGTGGCCACGCCATGCCCGCGCTCGGCCAGGTACTCCAGCCATTTGCCGAGGAAGGTGTTCATCCGCAGCCGGTGGCTGACCAGTTCGGCGGCCGGGGGGTACATGCCCATCACGTCCTGCCAGCGCCGGCCGACGTAGCAGTGTGTGCTCTCGGCCTGCCGCGCGTCGCGGTAGACGCGCAGGTAGGCCGAGGGATCCGGTTCGCCGGTCAGCGGGTCGCGGATGCCGTAGGTCATCCGCAGTTCCACGGTGTAGCGGTGGCACTCGATCACGTCCAGGCACAGGTCCAGTCCGTCGCCGATGGACGATACGTAATGCCCGTGGACGAGGCGCTCAGGTGCGAACAGGCGGGTCAGGTGCCGGTAGTTCTCCGCGTACAGCCCCATCAGCCAGCCGAGACGGCTGAGCTTGGGAAGGCGGTCAACGCGGGAAAGCGCCTGGTTCATGCCGTGATCGTACACGCCCGGCCCGGCACGGGGATGCGCGGCCGGGCGCTCAGAACATCTCCCGTTGCAGGCCCAGGGTGCCGAGCACCTTGCTGGAGATCTCCTCGATCGAGGTGTGGGTGGTGCTCAGCGTGGGAATGCGCTCCATGCGGAACATGAGCTCGGCGGCGGCCACCTCGCGGCGGCAGACCTCGGCGCTGGCGTAGCGGGAATTGGGGCGCCGCTCCTGGCGGATCTGCTGCAGGCGTTCCGGATCGATGGTCAGGCCGAACAGCTTGTTGCGGTACGGGCGCAGGCGCGGCGGCAACCGGTCGCTCTCCAGGTCCTCCTCGGTCAGCGGGTAGTTGGCGGCGCGCAGGCCGTAGTGCAGGGCCAGGTAGATGCAGGTCGGGGTCTTGCCGGCGCGCGATACCGCCACCAGCACCACGTCGGCCTCGTCGTAGTTCACCGCGATGCCGTCGTCGTAGCTGAGCGCGAAGTTCATCGCGTTGATGCGGCGATGGTAACGTTCGAAATCGACCATGCCGTGGGCCTGGCCGATCTTGGCGTGGCGCGCGGCTCCCAGTTCGTTTTCCAGCAGGCCGATGAACGGCTCGAACACGTCCAGCACCAGCGCCCCGCTCTCTTCGAGCACCTTGGCCAGCCCCGAATCCACGCAGGAACTGATCACGATCGGGCGTATCCGGTAGCGCTCGCCGGCGGCGCGGATGCTTTCCGCCGCCGCATGGGCCTTGTCGGTATCGTCCACGAACGACAGGCGATCGGTCACGAAGCTAAAGCCCGAGAACTGGGTCAACAGGCTGTGGCCCACGGTTTCGGCGGTGATGCCGGTACCGTCTGACACATAGAAAACCGGCCGGATCGCCGTCATGCAGGAGTCCTCGGGAAGGAGTGGGAAGCAGGCAGGCCGCACTGGCCGGCGCCTGTCCGGGAAAAGACAAGCACAAGACAAAGTAATGTCACAAGCTTGTGCGGCTTGGGTGTGCACTGCATCATATTGGCTTCTTCCTACGGACGTGGCCAAACCAGCCCGCCTCGGGCGATGGCCCCAACGGAGCATCGCGCTTGAACGAGAACATCCTGTGGTTGCATGAGCTGCGCCTGGCCGATCTGGCACGCGTGGGTGGCAAGAATTCTTCGCTCGGCGAAATGATCGGCAACCTTGCCGGGCTCGGGGTGTCGGTGCCGGGGGGCTATGCCACCACCGCCGAAGCGTTCAAGGATTTCATCGCCCACAACGACCTGTCCAAGCGCATCTTCGACCGGCTGGCCACGCTGGACGTGGAAGACGTCGAGGCCCTGACCGTCGCCGGCGGCGAAATCCGCGGCTGGGTGACCGATGCTCCGTTGCAGCCGGCGCTGGACAAGGACATCCGCGAGGCCTATGCCGCGCTGTGCGCCGACAACGGCGGTGGCGAGGTGGCCGTGGCGGTGCGTTCTTCGGCCACCGCCGAAGACCTGCCCGACGCCTCGTTCGCCGGCCAGCAGGAGACCTTCCTCAACGTCACCGGTGCCGACGACGTCGTGCACAAGGTCAAGGAAGTGTTCGCCTCGCTCTACAACGACCGTGCCATCGCCTACCGCGTGCACCACGGCTTCAAGCACGAGGACGTGTTCCTGTCCGCCGGCGTGCAGCTGATGGTGCGCTCCGGTTCGGGCTCGTCCGGCGTGCTGTTCACCCTGGATACCGAATCCGGGTTCCGCGACGTGGTGTTCGTCACCTCGTCGGTCGGGCTGGGCGAAATGGTGGTCCAGGGCGCGGTCAACCCTGACGAATTCTACGTCTACAAGCCGACGCTGCAGGCCGGCAAGCCGGCGATCCTGCGCCGTTCGCTGGGTTCCAAGGCGATCCGCATGGTGTACTCGGACGACCCCGGCGAGCGGGTGCGGGTCGAGGACACCCCGGCCGACCTGCGCGGCCGCTTCTCCATCAGCGACGAGGACGTGCATGCGCTCGCCCGGCAGGCGCTGATCATCGAGAAGCACTATGGCCGCCCGATGGATATCGAGTGGGCCAAGGACGGCGTCAGCGGCAAGCTGTTCATCGTCCAGGCGCGTCCGGAGACGGTGAAGTCGCGCAGCCACGCCACCCAGATCGAGCGCTTCGCGCTGGCCGACAAGGGCGCCAAGGTACTGGCCGAAGGCCGTGCCGTCGGCGCCAAGATCGGCTCGGGCGTCGCGCGCGTGGTGAAGTCGCTGGACGACATGAGCCGGGTGCAGCCCGGTGACGTGCTGATCGCCGACATGACCGACCCGGACTGGGAGCCGGTGATGAAGCGCGCCGCGGCGATCGTGACCAACCGCGGCGGCCGCACCTGCCATGCGGCGATCATCGCGCGCGAGCTGGGCGTGCCGGCCGTGGTCGGCTCGGGCAACGCCACCCAGGTGATCGAGGACGGCCAGGAAGTCACCGTCAGCTGCGCCGAAGGCGATACCGGCTTCATCTATGCCGGCAAGCTCCACTTCGAGCGCACCACCACCGACCTGGACAACATGCCGCCGGCGCCGCTCAAGATCATGATGAACGTCGCCAACCCGGAGCGCGCGTTCGACTTCGGCCAGCTGCCCAATGCCGGCATCGGCCTGGCGCGCCTGGAGATGATCATCGCCAGCCACATCGGCGTGCATCCGAATGCGCTGCTGGAGTACGACCGCCAGGATCCGGCGACCAAGGCCAAGATCGACGCCAAGATCGCCGGCTACAAGGATCCGGTGAGCTTCTACGTGGACCGCCTGGCCGAAGGCATCGCCACTCTCACCGCCTCGGTCGCGCCGAACCCGGTGATCGTGCGTCTGTCGGACTTCAAGTCCAACGAGTACGCCAACCTGATCGGCGGCAGCACCTACGAGCCGCACGAAGAGAACCCGATGATCGGCTTCCGCGGCGCCAGCCGCTATGTCGATCCGAGCTTCGCCCGCGCCTTCGCCCTGGAATGCCAGGCGGTGCTGCGCGTGCGCAACGAGATGGGCCTGGAGAACCTGTGGGTCATGATCCCGTTCGTGCGCACCCTCGAGGAAGGCCGCAAGGTCGTCGAGGTACTGGCGCAGAACGGCCTCAAGCAGGGCGAGAACGGCCTGAAGATCATCATGATGTGCGAGGTGCCTTCCAACGCGCTGCTGGCCGAGGAGTTCCTGGACATCTTCGACGGCTTCTCGATCGGCTCCAACGACCTCACCCAGCTCTCGCTGGGCCTGGACCGCGATTCCTCGATCGTCGCGCACCTGTTCGACGAACGGAACCCGGCGGTCAAGAAGCTGCTGTCGATGGCGATCAAGGCCGCCCGCGCCAAGGGCAAGTATGTGGGCATCTGCGGCCAGGGGCCGTCGGATCACCCCGACCTCGCCGAGTGGCTGATGCAGGAGGGCATCGAGTCGGTCTCGCTCAATCCCGATACCGTGGTCGATACCTGGCTGCGGTTGGCCAAGAGCAAGGCCGCGGCCTGACCGCGCGCCCGTCGGGTTGAACAGACGAAGCCCCGGTCCGCCGGGGCTTCGTGTTTTCCGGCGGCGGCAGCCGGAGCTGTCAACGGTGGGCGGACCGTCCGGCCGCCGGGCGGGCCTCGCCCCAGCCCGGGCGCAGACGACGACGCCCCCGGAAAGGGGGCGTCGATCATGCTGCCGGCGGTTGCAGCACCGCGGCCACAGGCGGCAATGGCGCGACCCGTCCGGAGGTTACTGCCGGGTGCCGGCGGACTCCGCGGCGGCGGTCCGCGTCACCACCTTGCCGTCGATGACCGGCAGGCGGTCGCTGCTGGGCTTGTCGTCCATGCGGATCTTCTGCTCCTCGCCGTTGAGGCGGTAGGTCACGTCATAGCCGATGGTCCGACGGGTGTTGCCCAGCGAGATCCGGTTGCCGGGCTGCTGGTCCATGCGCATGCTGCCGGTGCTGCCGTCGGCCTTGCGGTAGGTAACGTTGTAGCCGGTGACACGGGACGACTCGGAGGGCGTCTGTTCGGTGTGGCACTGGCGCTCGGTACGTTGGACCACGCGTCCGCCGACATGCCGCTTGTCGACCTGGTTGCCGATCACGCCACCGGCGACGGCGCCGGCCGCGGTCGCGGCCTTGCGGCCACTGCCCTTGCCCACCTGGTTGCCCAGCAGGCCGCCGATGACCGCGCCGGCGACGGTGCCGCCGACGTTGCCGTCGCGCTCCGGCAGGCGCTCCTGTACCACCACGTCCTCGCAGACCTCGCGCGGCACCATGGTGGTCGAGGTCTCGCGGACCGGATCGGTACCGATCACGGTGGCGTAGGCCGGTTCGTTGCGGGTGACCGGGTCGACCTTCAGGACATCGGCATACACCAGCGCGGCCACCGGCGGCGCGACGCTGTCGTCGACCGCGGCATCCTCGGCCGGCGGCGTCGTCGCCTCGGCCAGCGGTTGTTCCGTGTGCGGCGATGGCAGGGGGGCGCTCTTGTCGCGCCCGCTCATGAAGGCCGCGGTGGCGATGCCGCCCACCAGCAGCGCACCCGCCGCCACCAGAACCGTCGTCGTGCTGCTCTTCATCGTCTGCTCCCTGCGGATTGCCCGCCCGTTGACTGTAGCAATTGCACCATGATGAAGCTGAACGATGGCATCGGGTTCACCCGCCGTCCCTTAAATTCCCCTTCGGCTGCCGCAATATCAAGCCCGTACGACCTTGTACCTTCTCCCGCAGGAGCCTTCCCATGTCCAGTCCCGTCGTGCTGCCCTTGATGGAATGGGCGCGCAAGCTGCGCTATCCGACCCTCTTCAAGATCACCGCAGGCCTGTTCCTGCTCAGCCTGGTCGTGCCCGATCCGCTGCCGTTCGTCGACGAGATCCTGTTCGGCCTGGGTACCCTGCTGCTCGCCAACTGGAAGCGCCGGCGGCGTCCCGGCGGCGTTGACGACGCGGTCCCCGCGACCGCGCCACGCAAGCCCTGAGCGCCGTGCAGCTGGTAGACAGCCACTGCCACCTGGATGCCCCCCGGTTCGACCCGGACCGCGGCGCGGTGCTGGAACGCGCCGCGGCGGCCGGTGTCGCCGCGCTGGTGGTGCCGGCGGTCACCGCCGCCAGCTGGCCGGCCCTGCGCCAGGCCTGTGCCCTGCCCGGCCCTCTGCTCCGCCGTCCGGCCTATGGCCTGCATCCGATGTTCCTGGCCGAGCACCGGCCGGAGCATCTCCAGGCACTGGGCGACTGGCTGGAGCGCGAGCGTCCCTGCGCGGTCGGTGAATGCGGCCTGGACTTCTTCGTCGAGGGCCTGGACGCCGACGTCCAGCGCCGCTATTTCCTCGCCCAGCTGCAGTTGGCGCGGGACCTGGGGCTTCCGGTCATCGTGCATGCGCGCCGCGCCCTGGACGAGGTCATCCATACCCTGCGCCGTGTCGGCGGACTGAGTGGCGTGGTCCACAGCTTCTCCGGCAGCCAGGAGCAGGCGCGGCAGCTGTGGGACAGCGGATTCCTGCTCGGCCTCGGCGGGCCGGTGACGTATCCGCGGGCCAATCGCCTGCGCACCCTGGCCGCGCGCATGCCGCTGGACTACCTGCTGCTGGAGACCGATGCCCCCGACCAGCCGGATAGCGCGATCCGCGGGCAGCGCAATGCGCCGGAGCGGTTGCCGGTCATCGCCTCGGTCATCGCCGGACTGCGCGGCCAGCCGCTGGACGAGGTCGCCGCGCAGACCACCCGCAACGCGCAGCGCCTGTTCGGCCTGCCGGCGCTGTAGGGCCCGCGGGGCGGCTCAGGCCGTCCGGTGTTTCAGCAGCATTTCCAGCGCCTTGCCCACCGCCGCGAAGGCGAAGGCGCCGGTGATGTGGGTGGCCGCGCCGAGGCCGGCGCCGCAGTCCAGCGAGAGCGCCGCATCGGCTCCCAGATTCGGGCGCACGCCGCAGACACTGCCGTCGGCCTGCGGATAACGGACGTTCTCCAGCGAGTACACCGCGGGCACGCCGAAATAGCGCTGGGGATTCTTCGGGAAGTTGAAGTCGCCGCGCAGCTTCTTGCGGATCAGCGCCAGCATCGCGTCGTGCTCGGTGCGGGACACATCGCGGACCCGCACCAGCGTGGGATCGGTGCGGCCACCGGCAGCCCCGATGGTGAGCACGGGCTGCTTGCGCCGCCGGCACCAGGCGATGGCCTCGACCTTGACCCGGAAGCTGTCGCAGGCATCGATCACCAGGTCGAAGCCGCGGTCCAGCAGGTCGTCCAGGTTGGACGGGGTCAGGAACGCCTCCACCGCCTCCACTTGCACCTCGGGGTTGATCGCGCGGCAGCGTTCGGCCATGGCGACGGCCTTGTTGCGCCCGTACTGGCCGGCCAGTGCCGGCAGCTGGCGGTTGGTGTTGGAGACGCAGATGTCGTCGGCGTCGACCAGGGTGAGGTGGCCGACTGCCGAGCGCGCCAGCGCTTCGACGATCCACGACCCGACGCCCCCCATCCCGACCACCGCGACCCGGCGGCCGGCCAGGTACTCGATGGTGCCGGCTCCATACAGCCGGTCGATGCCGGCGAAACGTTCCCGCAGTGCTTCTTTCATCCTCACATCTTACCCGTGGCCGCAAACCGCCCGGGCGTCGTACCATCGTTCCATCCCCAGTGATGCTCCAACGGAACCAGGGCCATGACCGAAACCACCCGCAAGCCGTCCAACGCCTACCGCTACCTGTTCGTGCTCATCTTCGGACTGGTGATCGGCGTCGTCGCCAGCGTGATGCTCGCGTCCGCGATCAAGAAGCGCCAGGACCCCTTCCCCGGCAGCCTGATGCAGGTCATGGCCAAGCAGTCGCAGCTGCTCGAACAGAGCCGCAAGCAGAGCCGCTGCTCCATCAACGACACCGCGCCGCGGCTGCAGACCCTGCGGGCCCTGTCCAACGATCTGGACCTGGCCTTCCCCGGGCTGCGTGACGACGCCCGCTTCCAGCAGCACGCCAGCCGCTTCCGCGCCAGCCTGAACGATGCGCTGGGCACGCCGCCGTCCGACTGCACGGCGCTGGCCATCGTCACCGAGCGCATCGGGAACGACTGCAAGGCCTGCCACCAGGACTTCCGCTGAAACGATGCCCTTTTCACGCGTGGTTGGCCCGCCATTCACGCGTGAAAAGGGAGGATTGCCCGTGCCGGGTATGGCCATACCCGCTCACCCTCTGGCAAGGAGAACGACCATGAAGATCCAGTTGATCGCCGCGGGCGCCATCGCCACCCTGGCATTGGCCGGCTGTGCCACGTCCCCCGGGTACGGCGGCGGTTATGGCGGCGGGTACAACAACGGGGGCTACAACAGCGGCGGCTACAACGATGGCCGCTGTGCCGACTGCGGCATCGTGACCCGCATCAACACCGTGGCCTCGGGCCGCAGCGCACCGTCGGCGACGGGGGCGATCCTCGGCGGCATCGTCGGTGCCGTCGCCGGCCACGAGATCTCCAGCCATACCGGAGGCAGCAAGGGCAACCAGAATGTGTCCGCCGCCGCCGGTGCGGCCGCCGGCGCGCTGGCCGGCAACAAGGTCCAGCAGAACGTCACCGGCGACTCCTATGACATCCAGGTGCGGATGGACGATGGCCGGGTGATCATGGTGAACCAGAAGGACCTCGGCGGCATCCGCGAGAACACCTACGTGCGCGTGGTCAACGGCCGCGTGGTGATCCGCTGACGCAGCGCCGCCGCGAACCGCGCGATGCAAACGGAAAGGCCCGCCGAAGCGGGCCTTTCCTTTGCCTGTCCGGCCCGGTCAGTCGGGCTGGACGGCGTCGGCCTGCAGGCCCTTCTGGCCCTGCACCACGGTGAAGGTCACCTTCTGGCCTTCCTTCAGGCTCTTGAAGCCCTGGGTCTGGATGGCGCGGAAATGCACGAACACGTCCTCGCCGTTCTCACGGCTGATGAAGCCGAAGCCCTTGGCGTCGTTGAACCACTTCACGGTGCCGGATTCACGTTCAGTCATCTCGACTAACTCCCTGTTGCTCTCTCGTTTTATGGATACGCCCGCGAGGACGGCTGACTGCAAGGAGGAAGCGAGGTGCAACGATGCAGCAAATCATGCGATCTACCCATCAGGCCACGATTCACGGTGACCTTGCCAAGCTCAGCGGCTGAAACTTAACCCGACCATAACCAAAAAGCAATCGCTTTCGCGCACTCTTGTCAACCCCTTTTCCCGCCCTCCCCAGCCGCCCATGGATCATTCGTTCATCTTGTATCTGCTAGCCGGCCTGCTGGTCGTGGCCGGAATCGCCGGGGTCGTGCTGCCGGCGATCCCCGGCGTACCGCTGGTGTTCCTGGGCCTGCTGCTGGCGGCCTGGGGCGAGGGATTCAACCGGGTGGGCGTGGTGACGCTGGTGGTGCTGGGGGTATTGACGGTGATCTCGCTCATCGTGGACGTGCTTTCCACCACCCTGGGAGCGCAGCGGCTCGGCGCCAGCCGGCTGGCCCTGGCCGGGTCAGTCCTGGGCACCCTGGTCGGCCTGTTCTTCATGCCCATCGGGCTGTTCGCCGGCCCCTTCGCCGGGGCCATGCTCGGCGAGTTCCTTCACGGCCGGCGGCTGGGCCATGCCACCAAGGTGGGGTTCGGCACGTGGCTGGGCATCGTGCTCGGGGTCGCGCTCAAGCTCGGCCTGGCACTGGCGATGCTGGCGGTCTTCGCCCTGGCCTGGTTCCTGTAGCACGGTTCCCGATGGGCACTGACTCCCACTACACGGGCCAATGACCGACAATCCCCGATTCGGGGGCCGGCGGACATTCTCCACCGGCGCGCCCTTTTCCCATGTCTGGACGGATCATCGCCGCATGCCCAAGCCTTCCACCCGCCACCTCCTCCTGATCGCGCTGTCCGGGTGTTCCCCGAGTGTGCTCGCGCAGGAGTCCGTTGCCGCTCCCTCCTCGCCGCAGGCCTGTTTCGCGCTGGATTCGGATGCCGCCCGGCTCAGCTGCTACGACCGGACCCTGGGCCGGAGCCCGGCCGATACCCGGGCGGCCGATGCGGCAGCCAGCGCCGCGCAGCAGACCCTGAAGGAGGCCCGGACCGGCGCCGCCGAGCTGGACCGGGCGCTGCCCGCGCGCAACGAGCTTTTCGCCCACGACGAGCTGGCCTCGGCGGTCGCCAATGCCGGACGCGGTTCGATGCTCGACGGCCGCTGGGAGCTGGCGAAGGACTCCAAGCTCGGGCTGTTCCAGTTGCGGGCCTACAAGCCGGTGTACCTGTTCCCGGCATTCTGGAGCAGCAAGACGAACCAGATGCCGCATTCGCCCAATCCGGCCAATACCGTGACCGAGGCGGAGCAGCTGGACAACACCGAGCTGAAGTTCCAGCTGAGCTTCAAGACCAAGGTGGCCGAGAACCTGTTCGGGGACAACGGCGACATCTGGGTCGGCTACACCCAGAGTTCGCGCTGGCAGGCCTACAACGGCGAGACCTCACGGCCGTTCCGCGAAACCAACTACGAGCCGGAGGCGATGCTGGTCTTCCGCAACGGCTATTCGCTGTTCGGCTGGAACGGGCGCATGACCGGGATCAGCCTCAACCACCAGTCCAACGGCCGCAGCGATCCACTCTCGCGCAGCTGGAACCGGGTGATCCTCAACGTCGGCCTGGACCGTGAGAACTGGGCGATCATGCTGCGCCCCTGGTACCGCATCCCGGAGAAGGCCGGGGACGACAACAACCGCGACATCCAGGACTACATCGGGCGCGGTGATGCCACCCTGGTCTACAACCGCGACGGCCACGAGTTCGCGCTCACCGCCCGGCATTCGCTGCGCAGCGGCAGCCGCGCACACGGCTCGCTGCAGGCCGACTACGGGTTCCCGCTCAACCGCCTGCTGCGCGGGCACATCCAGGTGTTCGACGGCTATGGCGAGAGCATGATCGACTACAACCACCGCGCCACCTACGTCGGCGTCGGCATCTCCCTGCTGGAATGGTTCTGAGACGATGAAAGCGACGATCTGGCACAACAACCGCTGCTCCAACTCGCGCGGCGCGCTGGCCCTGCTGCAGGAAGCCGGGGCGGACGTCGAGGTCATCGACTATCTGGCCACTCCGCCGGATCCGGCCACCCTGCGCCGGCTGCTGGACGAGATGGGCCTGCCGGCGCGCGACCTGCTGCGCCGCAAGGAGGCCGCCTATGCCGAGCTCGGCCTGGACAGGCACCTCGACGATGATGCCGCGCTGGTCCAGGCGATGGCGGCCCACCCGGCGCTGATCAACCGTCCCATCGTACGGACGGCGAAAGGCACGGCACTGTGCCGGCCGCCGGAGACTGTCCGCACGCTGCTGTAGCGCAGCGCCCCTGCCCTGCGGCCGGAGTCGGTCCGCAGGGCGGCCGGGAGTTGTCCGGGGTCCGCGTCTGCAGGCAGAATCCTGCCGTCCTCCGGCAGAAGCCCCCACATGGCACGACCGCACCGATCCTTTTTCGCCCATGCCTCGGCCCTGCTGGGAGTGCTGAGCCTGATGGCGGTGGCCTGCTTCCACTTTCCGGAGCTGCTGACCAGCCGCGAGTTCCGCGCGGTCTACAACGAGCAGTTCGCCCGCCACCTGCTGCTGGTCGGGCTCGCCGCGGCCTTCGTCCTGGGCACCCTGGCCATCCTGCGCGACCGCAACAAGCGCATCGCCACGATCGGCGTCGCCAGCGCGACGCTGGCGGTGCTGTTCGGCGGCACCAACGTGCAGTTCGACACCATCGGCCAGACCCCCTATTCGCTGGGGCTGGACTGGTTCGTGCTGTCGCTGTTCTTCTCCGCGCTGGTGTTCGTGCCGCTGGAGCGCTACCTCGGCAAGCGCCCGCTGTCGCCGCTGCGCCCCGGCTGGCGCACCGACGTGGCGTATTTCTTCATGAGCCACGTGCTGGTCCAGTTCATCCTGATCGTGGTGACGGCCTCGACCTCCACCCTCGCCGGGCTGGCGGCGTTCCCGGCGCTCAAGACGGCCATCCAGTCGCTGCCGGTCTGGGCGCAGTTCCTGATCGCGGTGTTCGTGGCCGACATGGCCCAGGCGCTCCTGCACCGCGCGTACCACAACATCCCCTGGCTGTGGCGTTTCCACGCCGTGCACCATTCCAGCCGCCACCTGGACTGGCTGGCCGGCTCGCGCATCCATTTCGCCGAGATCGTGATGACCCGCAGCGCGGTGCTGCTGCCGCTGCTGGTCCTGGGGTTCTCCCCCCCCGCGGTGAACGCCTACGTGATCCTGGTCGGCCTGCAGGCGGTGCTGGCGCACGCCAACCTGGGCATCCGCTTCGGCTGGCTGGAGTACCTGGTGGTGCTGCCGCGCTACCACCACTGGCATCACGCCCGCCAGCAGGACTACATCGACGTCAACTACGCCATCCACCTGCCGCTGGTGGACATGCTGATGGGCACCTTCAAGCTGCCGCGCGACCAGGCACGGTGGCCGCAGGAATACGGCGTGATGAAGCTGGAAACCGTGCCCAAGGGGATCCTCCGGCAGCACGCGATGCCGTTCCAGCGCGGCCGCCGCTTCGACGACCACGTGGACTGACCCCGCGCCGGGCTCAGGTCCAGTCGTGGATGCCCTCGCGCCGGTAGACCTCGGCGAATGCGGGCCGGGCCTTCATCCGCCGCGCATGTCCGGCCAGCGCGGGCCAGGCATCGCTCGGCCGCGGCATGCCGCGCGACCAGCGCATCAGCATGGTCAGCATGGAATCCACCGCCGAGACCTGCGCCCCCAGCATGTACGGCCCCTGCGTGTCCTGCAGGTGGTCGGCGACCTGCTGCCAGGCGGCCTCCAGCTGCACGCGGGCACGTTCCTTCACCGCGTCGATGCCGGCCTCGCCGGCCGGCTCGTGCGGATAGAACCACGCGCGGTAGGCCGGCATCAGGGTATAGACGCAGAAACACATCCAGCGGTAGTAGTCGCCGCGCGCCGGGGTGCCGGGGGGTGGTGCCAACCCGGCCTGCGGATGCAGGTCGGCCAGGTGCATGGCGATGGCCGCCGACTCGGTCAGTACCTGGCCGTCGAGCAGCAGGGCCGGCACGCGCCCGGCCGGGTTGATCGCCAGGTACCCGGGCGATGCCTGCTCGCGCCGTTCGAAGTCCAACTGGCGCAGTTCGTGCTCCAGGCCCAGCTCGATCAGCAGCCAGTGCACGACCAGCGAGGCGGTGCTGCGCGACCCGTACAGGACGATCGATATGGCGGTTCCCGAAGGCAGGCGGTGCCGCATCTTACTGCGCGGTCTTGGCGGGAGCGCAGGCTGTCCCTCGAGTACCGGGCCGGCTGGCAGCGGCTCAGTTGCAGCCGGCCATGCAGCTGTCCAGGCGTTCGCCGCAGACGGCGCCACGCGAACGGTTCTGGCAGAAGGCCTGCGAGGTCTGGCAGGCGCCCCGCAGCTCCGGGTTGGTGATCCGCTCGCACGAGTTCTGGCGGCTGCCCTCGCCGCAGTCGCCATAGCCGCCGGTGCTGGCCATGCAGCTCTGGTGCCGGGCCTGGCAATGGGTCACGCAGGCGGCGGGGTCGCCTCCCGGAGCGGTGCGCCATCCGCCATGGCCACAGCCGGCGAGCAGCAGCGCCAGCATCGAAACCTGCATTCCTCGCCATCCGCGCATCGCCCTTCTCCGGAAACCGTGACGGCCCGAGCATAGCGCGGGCCGTCACGGCGCCCCGTGGATCCGTGGCCTCCTACTCGACCACCACCGGAATCTTGCCGATGCGGGCCTGCCATTCGCGCGGACCGGTCGTGTGCACCGACTCACCGGTGGAATCGACAGCCACGGTCACCGGCATGTCCTGCACGGTGAACTCGTAGATCGCTTCCATGCCCAGGTCGGCGAAACCGACCACCCTGGAGGCCTTGATCGCCTTGGACACCAGGTAGGCCGAGCCCCCGACGGCCATCAGGTAGGCTGACTTGTTGTCACGAATGGCCTCGATCGCCGCCGGGCCACGCTCGGCCTTGCCGACCATGCCCAGCAGGCCGGTCTGCTCCAGGATCTGGCGGGTGAACTTGTCCATGCGGGTGGCGGTGGTCGGGCCGGCCGGTCCCACCACTTCGTCTCGCACCGGATCGACCGGGCCGACGTAGTAGATGAAGCGGCCCTTCAGGTCGACCGGCAGTTCCTCACCCTTGTTGAGCATGTCGACCATGCGCTTGTGCGCGGCGTCGCGGCCGGTCAACAGCCTGCCGTTGAGCAGCAGGGTCTGGCCCGGCTTCCAGCCGGCCACCTCTTCCGGCGTGATCGTGTCCAGGTCCACGCGGGTGCCCTTGGACGCGTCGTAGGTCAGCTTCGGCCAGTCTTCCAGCGACGGCGGATCCAGCATCACCGGGCCGCTGCCGTCCAGGGTGAAGTGCGCATGGCGGGTGGCCGCGCAGTTCGGGATCATCGCCACCGGCAGGTTGGCCGCGTGGGTCGGGTAGTCGTTGATCTTGATGTCGAGCACGGTGGTCAGTCCGCCCAGGCCCTGCGCCCCGATGCCCAGCGCGTTGACCTTCTCGTACAGCTCCAGGCGCAGCTCCTCGATGCGGTTGGAGGCGCCACGGGCCTGCAGCTCGGTGATGTCGATCGGCTCCATCAGCGCTTCCTTGGCCAGCAGCATCGCCTTCTCGGCGGTACCGCCGATGCCGATGCCGAGCATGCCCGGCGGGCACCAGCCGGCGCCCATGGTCGGCACGGTCTTCAGCACCCAGTCGACGATGGAGTCGGACGGGTTGAGCATGGCGAACTTGGTCTTGGCTTCCGAACCGCCACCCTTGGCGGCGACGATGACGTCGACGGTATTGCCCGGCACCACCTTGACGTTGACCACGCCCGGGGTGTTGTCCCTGGTGTTGATGCGCTTGCCGGCCGGGTCGGCCAGCACCGAGGCGCGCAGCGTGTTGTCCGGGTGCAGGTAGGCGCGGCGCACGCCTTCGTTGGCCATCTCTTCCACGCCCATGGTCGCGTCGTCCCAGCGCACGTCCGTGCCGATCTTCAGGAACACGGTGACGATCCCGGTGTCCTGGCAGATCGGACGGTGGCCTTCGGCGCACATCCGCGAATTGATCAGGATCTGCGCCATCGCTTCCTTCGCGGCCGGCGACTCCTCGCGCTCGTAGGCGGCGGCAAGGTTCTTGATGTAGTCGACCGGGTGGTAGTACGAGATGTACTGCAGCGCGTCGGCGATGGACTGGATGAGGTCTTCCTGCTTGATCGATGTCACGGCTTGCTCGAGGCTGGCGGGGGTGGACCGGGCATTTTACGCCGTGCCGCCGCGGCCGTCCCCGACCGGCCCGCCTGGTCGCCTGGTCGCCGATGGCGCGGCCGGCGTTGAGGCACGGTGCCGGTCCGGCTGTCACGATGGCAGCCCCTGCCGCGTCCTGGACGCATGGACATGACCGCTACCTTCGAGCACCACCGCCCGCGCCTGCTGGCGCTCGCCTACCGCCTGCTCGGCAGCCGCGCCGATGCCGAGGACGTGGTCCAGGACGCCTGGCTGCGCTGGGCCGCCGCGGAGACCGATGCGATCCAGGATCCGGAGGCGTGGCTGGTCACCGCCACCACCCGGCTGGGGCTGGACCGGTTGCGGGCGGCCGCCCGGCAGCGGTTGGACTACGTGGGCCCCTGGCTGCCCGAGCCGCTGCACATCGCCGCGGACCTGCCGCCGGTGCCCGGCCCGGCGCAGGTCCATGCCCTGGCCGAGGACCTCTCGCTGGCCTTCCTGGCGCTGCTCGAACAGCTGGGCCCGGACGAGCGCGCCGCCTTCCTGCTCAGGGAGGTGTTCGACCACGACTATGCGGCCATCGCCGGGCTGCTCGGCCACAGCCCGGCCAACTGCCGGCAGCTGGTCCACCGCGCCCGCCAGCGCCTGCAGGCGGGACGGCCGCGCTTCGCCGCCGACAGCGGCCAGCACCGGCGCCTGCTGGCGCGCTTCATGGAGGCCACGCAGAACGGCGACGGGGCGGCCATCCAGGCCCTGCTGCACGCCAACGCGCAGCTGCTCTCCGACGGCGGCGGCGTGGCCACGGCCGCCCGCCGGCCCTTGCACGGCGCCGAGCGCATCGGCCGCCTGTTCTGGGCCATCGCGCGCCGGGGCGGGGTCCATCCCTCGCGGCTGGGCAGCGTCAACGGCGAGCCGGCGATCCTGCGTTTCGAAGGCGACCGGCTGCGCTCGATCACCACCATCGTGGTCGACGGCGAGCGCATCGCCCGCATCTACAGCGTGCTCAACCCGGCAAAGCTGGGCGCCTTTGTCACGGCGACCGGCCCCGGCGCGTCCTTGCAGTGAAAGTGGCCCTTCCGGCCACTCCCCGGAGCCTGACGATGCACACCCCGTTCCCCCGCGTTCCCTATACCCGCCTTGCCGCCGACGCCTTCAAGGCATTGCAGGCGACCAGCCAGGCCGTGCACGCGGGATCGCTGGAGCACGCGCTTCTGGAGCTGGTCTTCCTGCGCGTCTCGCAGATCAACGGGTGCGCCTACTGCATGGACATGCACGCCACCGCGCTGCGCGGGGCCGGCGTGGAGCCACGCAAGCTCGACACCCTGGCGGCCTGGCACGAAAGCCGCTTCTTCGATGCGCGCGAGCGTGCCGCACTGGGCTGGGCCGACGCCCTGACCCGCCTGCCCGCGGCGGCGCCCTCCGAGGCCGCCTACCAGGCGCTGGCGGCGCATTTCGATGAAAAGGGCATCAGCGACCTGAGCATGGCGATCGCGGTGATCAACGCCTGGAACCGGCTGGGCACCGGGCTGCTGCCGCCGCTGCCCTGAGGCCTCGATCGCACGCCGGCGCCCGAGCGCGGCCCGCGCCGATGGCCGTTGCCGGGGCCACGGCCCACAATAGGGTGCATGAACACCCTCGTGCTGATCCTGGATCTCATCGGTACCTTCGTCTTCGCCCTGTCCGGGGCGACGATGGGCGCGCGCCGGCGGCTGGACATCTTCGGCGTGCTGGTCCTGTCCTTTGCCGCCGCACTGGCCGGCGGCATCACCCGCGACCTGCTGATCGGCGCCACCCCGGTGGCGGCGATCAGCGACTGGCGCTACCCCGCCATCACCCTCATGGCCGGCATCGTCACCTTCTACTGGGCGCCGCTGATCGAGCGCCTGCAGTACCCGGTGCGGCTGTTCGACGCCATGGGCCTGGCCCTGTTCGCCGTGGCCGGCACCCAGAAAGCGCTGGCCTTCGGCATCGCACCGCCGATGGCCGCCGCGCTGGGCATGCTCACCGGCATCGGCGGCGGCATCGCCCGCGACGTGCTGTTGGCGCAGGTGCCGCTGGTGCTGCAGGCCGAGCTGTATGCCGTCGCGGCGCTGGCCGGCGCTTGCGTGGTGGCCCTGGGCAACTGGCTGGGGCTGCCGCCGCTGCCCTGTGCACTGGCCGGTGCCGGCCTGTGCTTCGGGTTGAGGATGATGGCGATGCACTACGGCTGGCACCTGCCGGTGGCGCTGCAGTCCTCCGATCCGCCGCCTCCCGAGGGCCCCCGGCGTTGAGCCCGGCGGCCGGCGGCCGCATCGGCGCCGCCGCCCCGCGCTCCGGGCCGGTGTCGCCGCCCCCCGGCGGCGTGCGTGGCGCACAGGTGCCGGTTGTCGCCGCCGAAACGGGCCGCGGGCGATAATCCCGGACGACCCCGGCCCGAGTCCCCCATGCCCCACGCCCCTTCCCCCGCCTCCCCGGCGAACAAGCGCCCCAGTTTCCGCGAGCGCATGAATGCCATGCGCAACCTGCCGCCGTTCCTCCGGCAGATCTGGCAGACCAGCCCCGCCCTGACCCTGACCAGCCTCGGCCTGCGCCTGGTGCGCGCGCTCATGCCGGTGGCGATGCTGTACGTGGGCAAGCTGATCATCGACGAGGCAGTACGCCTGGCCGGCGCCGGTGCGATGCCGCCGCTGGGCGAGGCCCTGGCCAGCGGCCACCTGGACACGCTGCTGGAGCTGCTGCTGCTGGAGCTGTGCATCGCCATCGGCTCGGACCTGCTGGGGCGGCTGGTCAACTATGCCGACTCGCTGCTCTCCGAACTGTTCACCAACGTCACCAGCGTGCGGCTGATGGAACATGCCGCGGAACTGGACCTGGAAGACTTCGAGGACCCCGAGCTGCAGGACCGGCTCGACCGCGCCCGCCGCCAGACCATGGGCCGGATGAACCTGATGAGCCAGCTGCTCGGGCAGGCGCAGGATGCGATCACCGTGGTCAGTTTCGCCGCCGGGCTGGTGGCCTATGCGCCCTGGCTGATCGTCCTGCTGGCGGTGGCGCTGGTGCCGGCCTTCCTGGGCGAATCGCACTTCAACACGCTGGGCTATTCGCTCAACTTCAGCTGGACCCCGGAGCGCCGCCAGCTGGACTACCTGCGCCAGGTCGGCGCCAGCGTCGAGACCGCCAAGGAGGTGAAGATCTTCAACCTCCACCGCTTCCTGATCGACCGCTACCGCCTGCTGGCCGGGCGCTTCTACCAGGCCAACCGCACCCTGGCGCGCAAGCGCGCGTTCTGGGGCACGCTGCTCGCGGCGCTGGGCACGCTGGGCTACTACACCGCCTACGCCTACATCGCCTGGCGGACCATCCGCGGCGATTTCAGCATCGGCGACCTGACCTTTCTCTCCGGCAGTTTCCTGCGCCTGCGGCAGCTGCTGGAAGGCCTGCTGACCGGCTTTTCGCAGGTGGCCGGCCAGGCGCTGTACCTGGACGACCTGTTCTCGTTCTTCGCCATCGAGCCGGAGATCCGCTCGCGGCCGGACGCGGTGCCGGTGCCGCGTCCGATCCGCGACGGCTTCGTGTTCGAGAATGTCGGCTTCCGCTACCCCGATGCCGAGCACTGGGCGGTGCGGCACCTGGATTTCCACCTGCGCGCCGGCGAGGTCATCGCCCTGGTCGGCGAGAACGGCGCCGGCAAGACCACCCTGGTCAAGCTGCTGGCGCGGCTCTACGACCCGGACGAAGGCCGCATCCTGCTGGACGGGCGCGACCTGCGCGACTATGACCTGGACGACCTGCGCGCCAACATGGGGGTGATCTTCCAGGATTTCGTGCGCTATCACCTGACCGCCGGCGAGAACATCGGGGTCGGCCTGGTGGAGGCGCTGCAGGACGAGCAGCGGATCCGCGGCGCGGCCCGCCGGGCGCTGGCCGACGAGGTCATCGAAGGGCTTCCGGACGGCTACGGGCAGCTGATCGGACGTCGTTTCAAGAGCGGTGTGGACCTTTCCGGCGGGCAGTGGCAGAAGATCGCCATCGCCCGCGCGTACATGCGCGATGCGCAGGTGATGATCCTCGACGAACCCACCGCAGCGCTCGACGCACGGGCCGAGTTCGAGGTGTTCCAGCGCTTCAAGGAGCTGTCCGACGAACGTACCGCGGTACTGATCTCGCACCGCTTCTCCTCGGTGCGCATGGCCGACCGCATCCTGGTGCTGGCGGGCGGGCGGATCGAAGCCAGCGGCACCCATGCGGAGTTGATGGCCGAGGGAGGCCGCTACGCGGAACTGTTCGAACTGCAGGCCGCCGGGTATCGCTGAGTCCCGGCGACGGTGACCCGTTCCCGCACTGCCCCGGCACTGGCCGGGACAGCAGCCGCTCCCGGCCAGCGGTCCGGCCCGGGGCGGCACCGACACCGCAGGGCCCGTTGCCGGCTCCCGCCCTCAAATGCGAGTCATTCCCATTTGTGGCATTTCAGCTAGAATGCACGGGACTCTCCAAATCCGACCCCCCAGCATGTCTTCCGCTTTTGGCGCCGAAACGGTGCTTGAAGTCCGTCACTGGACGGACGCCTACTTCAGCTTCTCCACCACCCGCGACAACGGTTTCCGCTTCGAGAACGGCCAGTTCGTGATGATCGGCCTGGAAAACGAGGGCGGTCGCCCGCTGATGCGCGCCTATTCGCTGGCCAGCGCCAACTGGGAAGAACAGCTGCACTTCTTCAGCATCAAGGTGCAGGACGGCCCCCTGACCTCGCGCCTGCAGCACCTCAAGCCGGGCGACCAGATCCTGGTCGGGAAAAAGCCCACCGGCACCCTGCTGATCTCCGACCTGCACCCCGGCAAGCACCTGTACCTGCTGGGCACCGGCACCGGCCTGGCGCCCTGGCTGAGCATCGTCAAGGACCCGGAGACCTACGAGCGCTTCGAGAAGGTCATCGTCTGCCATGGCGTGCGCTTCGAGAAGGACCTGGCCTACCGCGAGCACTTCGAGAAGGAGCTGTTCGAGGACGAGATCCTCGGCGAGCTGGTCCGCGACAAGCTGCTGTACTACCCGGCGGTCACCCGCGAGCCGTTCCGCAACCAGGGCCGCCTGACCACCCTGATGGACACCGGCGAGATGCCGCGGACGCTGGGGCTGCCGGCGTTCGACCCGGCCAACGACCGCTTCATGATCTGCGGCAGCCCGCAGATGCTGGCCGACCTGCGCGGCGTGCTGGATGCCCGCGGTTTCGAGGTCTCGCCGCGCATCGGCTCGCCGGGCCACTACGTCTTCGAACGCGCCTTCGTCGAGAAGTAAGGCCGCCCGGCCTCAGGCGAGTGCGGCGCGGAGCCGGTCTTCCAGCGCCGCCGGGCGCGTGGAAGGCGCATGGCGGGAAAGTACCCGGCCCTCGCGTCCGACCAGGAACTTGCTGAAGTTCCACTTGATCGCGGCGATCCCGAGGGCGCCGCGCTGCTCGCGCTGCAGCCAGCGCCACAGCGGATCGGCGCCCGGGCCATTGACCTTCAGCTTGGCCGACATCGGGAAACTGACTCCGTAGTCGCGGCGGCAGAACGTGGCGATCGCGCCCGCGTCGCCGGGCTCCTGGCCGCCGAACTGGTCGCAGGGACAGCCCAGCACCACCAGGCCCTGTGCCCGGTACGCGCGCCACAGCCATTCCAGCTCGGCGTACTGCGGCGTGAAGCCGCAGCGCGAGGCGGTATTGACGATCAACAGGACCTTGCCGGCGAAGGCCGCCAACGGCAGTGGCCCGCCGTCCAGCGCGGTCAGCTCGAAATCGTGGGCAACGGCCACCGCAGGCTCCCCGCCGGAAAGCCCCCAGCGTACGCGATCGGGCCGGCAACGGTTTGCAACAGACGGCTTTTCAGCGCACCCCTGCCCTTCGACACACCTGCCGCCGACGCCGGCAAGGTACCCTGACGGTTCAGAATTTTCCGGAGTTCCCGAATTGAATACCCGTCTCGCTCTCGCCATCGCCCTCGCGCTGGGTGCCGCCCTGCCGGCCGGCAGTCAGGCCGCGGCCACCACCGCCGGGCAGGCTGCCCAGCAGGCCAATCCTTTCTTCGCCGAGAGCACGCTGCCGCTGCACTACCCGCAGTTCGACCGTATCCATGACAGCGACTTCGCACCGGCCTTCGACGCCGGCATGGCGCAGCAGCTCCGCGAAGTGGCGGCCATCGCCGACAATCCGGACGCGCCGACCTTCGACAACACGCTGATCGCCCTGGAAAAGAGCGGCGGCATCCTCGACCGCGCCACCACCGTGTTCTTCTCGCTGATCGGCGCCGACACCAACGATGCGCGCAGGAAGCTGCAGGCCGACTACTCGGCCCGGTTCGCCGCGCACAGCGATGCGGTCAACCTCAACGGGAAGCTGTTCGAGCGCATCCAGGCGCTCCATGAGAAGCGCGACACCCTGGGCCTGGATGCCGAAGGCCTGCGCCTGGTCGAGAAGTACCATGACAACTTCGTCCGCGCCGGCGCCCAGCTGTCCGACGCCGACAAGGCCACGCTCAAGGAGATCAACGCCGAGCTGGCCAACCTGGGTACCCGTTTCAGCCAGAACGTGCAGGCCGAGGTCAACGCCGCCTATATCGTGGTCGACAGTGCCGCCGAGCTGGACGGGCTGTCGGCCGGGCAGATCGCCGCCGCCGGCGAAGCCGCCAAGGCCCGCGGACTGGAAGGCAAGTACGTGATCGCCCTGCTCAACACCACCGGCCAGCCGGCGCTGAGCAACCTCACCAACCGTGCGCTGCGCCAGCGCATCCACGAGGCGTCGGTGGCGCGCGGCAGCAAGGGCGGCGAGTACGACAACACCGCACTGGTGTCGCGGATCATGACCCTCCGGGCACAGAAGGCCGCACTGATGGGCTTCCCGAACTATGCCGCCTATGGGCTGGGCAACCAGACCGCCAAGACCGCCGAAGCGGTGAACGCCATGCTCGGCCAGCTGGCGCCGGCGGCGGTCGCCAATGCCCGCCGCGAGGCCGCCGACCTGCAGGCGATGATCGACCGCGAGCAGCAGGCCGCCGGCAAGCCCGGCTTCGAGCTGCAGCCGTGGGACTGGGCGTTCTACACCGAGAAGGTGCGCCAGGCCCGCTACGATTTCGACGAATCCCAGCTCAAGCCGTATTTCGAGCTGAAGAGCGTGCTGGAGAACGGCGTGTTCTTCGCCGCCGGCAAGGAGTTCGGGCTGAGCTTCAAGCAGCGCACCGACCTGCCGGTCTACCACGAGGACGTCACCGTCTACGACGTGTTCGACGCCGACGGCAGCCAGCTGGCGATCTTCATCTTCGACCCGTATGCCCGCGAGTCCAAGCGTGGCGGTGCGTGGATGAACGCCTATGTGTCGCAGTCGGCGCTGACCGGCAACAAGCCGGTGGTGGCCAACCACCTCAACATTCCGCGGCCGCCGGCAGGCCAGCCCACGCTGTTGACCTGGGACGAGGTGACCACCACCTTCCACGAATTCGGCCATGCCCTGCACGGCATGTTCTCCGATGTGACCTACCCCTATTTCTCGGGTACCGCGGTGCCGCGCGACTTCGTCGAGTTCCCCTCGCAGGTCAACGAGATGTGGGCCGATGAGCCGAGCATCCTGGCCAACTACGCCAAGCACCACCAGACCGGTGCGGCCATGCCGCAGGCGCTGCTGGACAAGGTCGTGGCCGCGGCCAAGTTCAACCAGGGCTTCGCCACCACCGAATACCTGGGCGCGGCGATGCTGGACCAGCGCTGGCACCAGATCGGCGTCGACCAGGTGCCGGCACCGCAGGACGTGGTGAAATTCGAACAGGACGCGCTGGCCAGCGACGGCATCTTCTATGCCCCGGTACCGCCGCGCTACCGCACCACGTATTTCAGCCACATCATGGGCGGCTATTCGGCCGGCTACTACGCCTACATCTGGTCGGAGGTGCTGGACGCCAACACCCAGAAGTGGTTCCGCGAGCATGGTGGGCTGTCGCGCGCCAACGGCGACCATTTCCGCAAGACCCTGTTGTCGCGTGGAGGCAGCGCCGATGCGATGGAGCTGTTCCGCAACTTCGCCGGCCACGATCCGCAGATCGAGCCGCTGCTGGAGAAGCGTGGCCTGACCGGCGCCGAAGGCCGGTAAGCCCGGTCCCTGCGTTCCGAAGGAAGCCGCCCGGTCCGCCGGGCGGCTTTTCCGTTGCCGTCCTCCGTTCCGGCCCGCCGTCGGCCTGCCCCTGTCGCGACGCTAGCGCGGGGCGACGTAACCCCCGGGCACGCCATGCGGCGACAGCACCAGCTGCCACAGCTGCGACTGGCGGGTACGGAAGGTCGCCATGGAACCGGCCAGGTAGAAGCGCCACATGCGCCGGAAGCGTTCGTCGTAGCGCGGGTCCAGCTGCGGCCAGGCGGCCTCGACGTTGTCGCGCCAGGCCTGCAGGGTGCGGTCGTAGTCGGTGCCGAAGTTGTGCCAGTCCTCCAGGACGAACGCGCCCTCCATCGCCGCGGTGATCTGCGCGGCCGACGGCAGCATCGAGTTGGGGAAGATGTAGCGCGCGATCCACGGGTCGGTGCGCTCGCGGCTGACATTGCTGCCGATGCTGTGCAGCACGAACAGGCCGTCCTCGTGCAGGCAGCGCCGCGCCACCTCGAAGAACGCGCGGTAGTTCTTGACGCCGACGTGCTCGAACATCCCCACCGACAGGATCGCGTCGAAGCGCTCGTCCAGCGCGTGGTAGTCCTGCAGGCGGATCTCCACCGGCAGGCCGGCGCACAGCCCGCGCGCGAAGTCCGCCTGTTCCTGCGAGATGGTGACGCCCACGCCCTCCACGCCATAGCGCTCGGCCGCGTACTTCAGCGCCTCGCCCCAGCCGCAGCCGATGTCCAGCACGCGCATGCCCGGGCGCAGGCCCAGCTTGCGGCAGATCAGGTCGAGCTTGGCCGCCTGCGCGGCATCGAGGTCGCGGGCCTCGCGCCAGTAGCCGCAGCTGTAGACCAGGCGGCTGCCCAGCATCGCCCGGTACAGGTCGTTGCCCAGATCGTAATGGCGCTTGCCGACCTCATAGCTGCCCTGCCCGGCCTGCAGGTTGAACAGCCGCGCCTTGAGCGCGTCCCAGACCTCGCCGCCGCCATGCACGCGCTCGTCCAGGCGTGCCGCCAGCAGCCGGGTGAGGAAGGCGTCCAGCGAGCGTGCCCGCCACCAGCCGTCCATGTAGCTCTCACCCAGGCCGAGCGATCCCTGGGCCAGCACCCGGGCATGGAAGCGCGGGTCGAGGATCTCGATGTCCTGCGGCCGGTCCCCGCCGGGAACGACGTCCGCCTCCTGCAACAGTCCCTCCACACGCCGTTGCACGCCTGCATCCATGGGTGGCCCTCCACGGTCTGGAAATCGGTCGTGCCCGCCGCGGCGCGGCGGGCTGACGGAGACCACGTTTGCACGGACCGCCGGCCATTGCCAGCCCGGGCGTGCCCGGCTCAGGCTCCGGCGAACAGCTCCCGGTAGTCGTCCGCCACGTACGGCAGCACCACCGCGGCCGGTACGTCCACCGTCTGGGTTCCGTCCGAGTACGGACCGACCTGGTAGGGCGGGAACACGAAGCGCAGCGCGGCGATCCGCCCGGCAGCGTCCATCACCGGCTGGAACTGGGCGAAGTTGGCCGCCTCCGGCGCGCTGCCCTCCGCGATCATCCGCGACAGGTTGCGCACCTGGTCCTGCTGCTCCTCCGGCGTCATCTCCTGGCTCTGCGCGCGGACCATGGCCTGCTCCAGCAGCTTGTCGCCGACGTACTCGCTGACCGCCTGCCAGCCCTTGGACGAATCGACCAGTGCCTGCACGGTGAGCATCCGCTGCTGCACCGGCAGCCACACGAAGCGCGCCACCAGCGGCTGCCCGTGGGCACCGCCGGTGTAGGTGCTGCCTTCGGCGGCGACCGCTACCACCTGCGGGGTATCCACCACCATGTCGAATGCCAGCGACAGTTCATAGGGGGCGGTCGGCTTGTCGTTGCCCAGTTCGTCGACCGCCTTGAGCAGCTCGGCACGGGCATGCTCGGCATACTCGGCCAGGGCCCGGGCCAGCCCCGGGTGCGCGTTGGCCGCCGGCGGATAGCTGATGCCGACCACGTAGCGCGGGGTCGTGTCGATGACATCCTGCAGCCCGGCGTCGGCCGCCGCGGCCGGCGCCTGCTCTCCGGGCGCAGCGTCCGCCGGCGTTTGGGCGTCCGCGCCGGCCGGTCCGCGGGCCTCGTCCTTGCCACAGCCTGCCAATGCGATCGCCACTGCCACTGCCAGCGCGCAGGCGCCCTGTCCGAACCTGTTCATGTCCTTTCCCTTGTCGATGGATCGCGCGTTGCCGCACGGAGCAAAACACCCTGGCGATTATCCCAGCAGGTCCGCGTATTCACCATGCCGCTGCATGAAGGCCGCGGCATAGGTGCACTCGGGGACGACCCGGGCCCCGGCCGTGCGCGCGTGCGCCAGCGCCGCGCGGGTCAGCCGGGCGGCGATGCCGCGTCCCCCGATGGCGGCGGGCACGCCGGTATGGGTGATCACCATCGCCCCGTCGCGCCAGGTGTAGTCGAGTACCGCGAGGTGTCCATCGACGTCGGTCGTGAAGCGCTCCGACGCGGCATCGTGCACCACGGCCGGCGGTGTGCGGTCTTCGTCGCTGCCCATTGCCCGTATCCCTGCCCTGTCCTCTGGTGCGGCCCATTGTGCCGGCGCGCGGTGCAGGCACGACGTGAAAGGTGCCCCGGCGAGGGACGCGGGTCAGCGCCCGAAGCGCGGGTTCATCAGCTGCTGCAGGAACACCTGCAGCACCTGCGGCTCCATGAACAGCAGGAACATCACCCCGAACGCGGCGCCGGCCAGGTGCGCGCTGTGGTTGATGTTGTCGCCGCCGCGCTTGTCCATCCACAGGCTGTAGCCCACGTAGAAGACTCCGTAGAGGATCGCCGGCGCGGGAATGAAGAACACGAAGATCAGCGACCACGGCGAGATCAGGATGAAGGCGAACAGCACCGCCGATACCGCGCCGGACGCGCCCAGGCTGAGGTAGTTGGGGTTCTTCTGGTTCTTCAGGTAGCTGGGCAGGATCGAGACCACCAGCGCCGACAGGTAGAACAGCGGATAGGTCCAGCGGTTGCCGGTCACCTGCAGCATGATCTGTTCGATCAGCCGCCCGAAGAAGAACAGCGTGACCATGTTGAACAGCAGGTGCGGGAGATCGGCATGGATGAAGCCGTAGGTCACCAGGCGGTCGTACTGGCGGTGGCGGTCCACCGCCGGCGGCCACAGGACCAGCCGGTCGGCCAGCTTGCGGTTGTTGAAGGCCAGCCACGACACCAGGCCGGTGATGGCGATCAGGAAAAGGGTTATCGGTCCTTGCATGCTCAGGCTGTCCGGTAGTTGTCGACCATCCTGTAGCGTCGCGCGTACAGGCCGAATGCCAGTGCCGCCAGGAAGGCGAAACCGGCGAAGAAGAACATCAGGAACGCCGCCTCGCTCAGGCCGGTGCCGGCGATCCGCGCGGTCACCGCCTCGTTGCGCACCGCTGCGTTGGACAGCAGTACCCAGAGGTTGCCGATGGTGGTGGTCAGGTTCCAGAAGCTCATGACTACCCCTTTCATCGATGCCGGCGCCTGGCTGTAGGCGAACTCCAGGCCGGTGGCCGAGACCAGCACCTCGCCGAAGGTCAGCAGCGCATACGGCAGGATCTGCCAGACGATGGACAGCGCGTCGCCGCCGTCCATCACCACCTGCAGGCCGCCCACCACCACCCAGGCCAGGCCGCTGAAGGCGATGCCGGCGGTCATCCGCCGCAGTGCGGTCGGCTCGATGCCGAAGCGGCGCAGCGCCGGGTACAGCACCAGGTTGTTGAAGGGGATCAGGATCATCACCAGCAGCGGATTCACGGCCTGCATCTGCGAGGCGGTGAACCAGGCGGGCATGGTCATCTGCTGGCCCTGCAGCACCCAGGTCGAGGCTTTCTGGTCGAACAGCGAGAAGAACGGCGTGGTCAGCGCGAAGATCACCAGCACCTTGAGTACCGAGCGCACGCCTTCCACCGCGGCGTCGGGATGCGTGCCGCGCGCGCGGTCCAGCTGCAGCATCGTGCCGCCGCCGACGCCGGCCAGCAGCGCCACCAGCGCCAGGCACAGGTAGATCACCACGCCCAGCCCGCCATCGCGCAGCCCGGCCAGGTCCAGCACCGCCAGCGCCAGCGCCCACAGCGCCAGGCCGGTGCCGGCCAGCGCCACCACCAGCCCCGCGTTGCCGCGCCCGGGCGCCCGCGCCAGCAGCGCGGTGCGCACCACGTTGGCGAACGAATGCGGGTCCTTGGGCGGCAGCGGCACCAGCACGTAGCGCCGGCGGCCCAGCCAGAACACGAAGGTGGCCACGAACATCAGGATGCCGGGAATGCCGAACGCCCATTGCGGGCCCAGGTTCTTCAGCGCCAGCGGGATCAGCAGCGAGGCGAACAGCGAGCCGAAGTTGATGATCCAGTAGAAGGCGTCGAACACGACCTTGGCCAGGTGCTTGTTCGACTGGTCGAACTGGTCGCCCATGAACGAGGCCACCAGCGGCTTGATCCCGCCGGCACCCAGTGCGATCAGGCCCAGCCCGAGGAAGAAGCCCTGGCGGCTGTCCTCGAACACCGCCAGGCACAGGTGGCCCAGGCAGTAGATCAGGCTGAACCACAGGATCGTGTGGTACTTGCCGAAGAAGCGGTCGGCCAGCCAGCCACCGAGCAGCGGGAAGAAGTACACGCCAATCATGAAGCTGTGCATGATGTCCTTGGCCTCGCCCGCGCGGCCGTCGGCGGTGAGCTCCTGCAGCAGCAGCGAGGTGATCAGGAACTGCACCAGGATGTTGCGCATCCCGTAGAAGCTGAAGCGCTCGCAGGCCTCGTTGCCGATGATGAAGGGAATCTGGCGGGGCATTCGGGCCTTGCCGGCGGGCGCTGTCGCCAAGCGGGTGTCGGTCATCTCTGGAGCGGTCCTGCGGTGCAAAGGAGGCAAGCGTAACGCAAGCTGCGCATCCCATCCGCCGCGCGGGGCCGCATCCACGGCCCGTAGACGCCGCGGCAGGCTACGATGGCGCCCTGTCCGAACGGGTTTCCGCAATGACGCGCTGGGCGTGCCTGGCTCTGCTGGCTGTATCGTTTGCCGTGGTGGCCGACCCTGTCGTGCCGGTGCTCAAGGTCGCCAGCCTGCGCCTGCCGCCGGACGCCGCGCAGTGGCGGCAGCAGCGCGAACGCATCCTGGAGCGGCTGGCGGACCTGCGCCCGGACGTGATCGCGGTGCAGGACGTGCAGCAATCCGCCGAGCGCCCCAACCCGGCCTGCTGGCTGGCCCGCCGGCTGAGCTACAGCTGCGACTTCATCACCGCCGATCCGCCCAGCCATGCCCTGCGCCGCGGCAATGCGCTCCTGGCCGGGCTGGACGTGCTGGAGGATGGCATCACCCTGCTGCACGGCCGCGGCGTGGCGACCGCCGCCGGCATGCAGCGTGCGCGCCTGGACCGCAAGGCGGTGAACATCTACATCGTCCGCATCGTCACCGGCGACGGCAACGACGGCATGCGCGCGCAGCAGGCCGCGGACCTGCAGGCATGGATCGGCGCGACCGACGCCGGCGAGCCTTCGCTGATCGTCGGCGAGTTCTCCGCGCCCACTGAGGAACTGGTGCGGCAGCTGCCGGGCTTCCAGCCTGCGCGCCGCAACCCGTCGTCGCGCCGCGAACGGCCGGCGATGGCCGCCGCACTGCGCGCGCATGGATTGGATGTGCTCTACCAGGTGCGCAACTTCGCCGACGTGGCCCAGCAGTCCATGGAGCTGCCCGCGGCCGCGGCCGGCCGTGCCCCGGAACGCTTCGGGGTGATGACCACGCTGAGCCTGATCGAACCGCCGCCGGCCGATCCCGCCGGGACCCTGAAACACTGAACACCGGGCGTCTGCGCCCGGCGTCCGTGTCGACCGCTCCGCAGGCGCGCCACGAGGGCGGCGCCTGCGACGGCGATGTTCAGGCCACCGCGGCCTGGTAGCGGCGCTCGACCTCGTTCCAGTCGATCACGTTGAAGAAGGCCGCGATGTATTCCGGACGGCGGTTCTGGTACTTCAGGTAGTACGCATGCTCCCACACGTCCAGGGTCAGGACCGGGGTGTTGCCGTCCATCAGCGGGCTGTCCTGGTTGGCGGAGCTTTCCACGACCAGCTTCTTGTCCGGGGTCACGCTCAGCCAGGCCCAGCCCGAGCCGAAGCGGGTCAGCGCGGCCTTGGTGAAGGCGTCCTTGAAGGCATCGAAGCCGCCCAGGTCGCTGTCGATGGCCTTGCCCACGCCGCCGACCGGGGCGCCACCGCCCTGCGGCGACATGACCGACCAGAACAGCGAGTGGTTGGCGTGCCCGCCGCCGTTGTTGCGCACCGGGCCCTGGAGGTTTTCCGGCAGCGACTTGGTCTTGCGCACCAGCTCGTCGATCGGCAGGTCGGCGTACTCGGTTCCTTCCACCGCCGCATTGACGTTGTTGACGTAGGTCTGGTGGTGCTTGGAGTAGTGGATCTCCATCGTAGCCGCGTCGATATGGGGTTCCAGCGCGTCGTACGCGTAGGGCAGCTTGGGCAGGGTGTAGGCCATGAGGAATCTCCTTGGAGGTATGCCTGGGTTCGTTATCCGGCGCATGCCGGATGGCGCACCGGCAATGGTAGGCAGGAAGCCGCAACTTACCAAGAGCGATGTAAAGGAAACTTCGTCCTGCCGTGTACACAACCGCAGGGGGCGGTGCCGCGCGGCCGGCGCGGGCACCGGTCCGCGTTCAAGAAACTCGCCGCACAGCGGCGATAATCGGGGCTCCGCACCTACAGGCCGTCCCCATGCGCAAACCGCTGCTCCTGCTCACCGCCGTGATCCTGCTGGTCGCCGGCCTGTGGGGCATGCGGATACTGCAGCAGCCGCCGGCACCGCAGTTCGCTCCGGTGGCGGCGCCTGCGGCGACCGTCGAGGACACGCCGCGTCCGGGCGCCACCGACCCGCTGCCCGCCTTCCTGCCGCCGGAAGCGCACGACACCCTCGCGCTGATCCTGCGCGGCGGGCCGTTCCCCCACCGCCAGGACGGCAGCGTGTTCGGCAACCGCGAACGGCGCCTGCCGCAGCGCCCGCGCGGCTACTACCACGAGTACACCGTGCGCACGCCCGGCCTGCCGCACCGCGGCACCCGCCGCATCGTCACCGGCGGCGATCCGCCCGAGGTCTGGTACTACAGCGACGACCACTACGAAACCTTCCGCGGCTTCAGGGTGCCCGCCGACGGAGGTGCGCGATGAGCGACAGCGGTTTCGACATGGGCCTGGAGGACCTCACGCGGGCCGGCGTCTACGCCGTGGCCTCGGGCGACCTGGGCGGCCTTGCCGCCGCCGCGCGCGACGCCGGGCTCAAGGTGCTGCGGGTGGACCTGGAGGCGTGCACCGACAAGCGTACGCTGCTGCTGCGCCTCGGCACCCAGCTCGACGTTCCTCCGGGCTGGGGGCGCAACTGGGACGCCCTGGCCGATGCGCTGGGTGACCTGTCCTGGCTGCCCGCCCGCGGCTATGCGCTGCTGTTCAGCGGCGCCGGCGACCTGCGCCGGGCCAGTCGCGGGGAATTCGACATGCTGCTGGACGTCCTCGCCGACGCCGCGGCCGGCTGGGCCGGTGACGGCACCCCGTTCTGGGCGTTCCTCGAACTGCCGGCCGCCGATGTGGAGGCCGGCGACGGCTGAGCCGGTACGCCTCAGGCGTCCGCCGCTCCCTTGAGTTCGATCGCATTGCCGTCCGGATCGGCGAAGTACAGCGAAGGCCCATCGCCTTCGGCCCCGAAGTTGCGCTCCGCCGGCCCTTCCGGGGTGCATCCGTGCCGCTGCAGGTGCGCGACCAGCGCCGCTTCGTCGAACGGTTCGATCCGCAGGCACAGGTGGTCGACATTGCGCGCGGCGGCACCCGGAGCATCGCCACCGCGGGCGCCCAGGCGCCCGTGCACGTCCACCAGGTCGATCATCGACGCCCCGGCGCGCAGGTGCGCCAGGCCCAGGTCCGCCCGCTGCCTGACCAGGCCGCAGCCGAGCACGTCGCGGTAGAAGGCGATGCTGCGCTGCAGGTCGCGGACGCGGAAAACCACGTGGTCGATGCGCAGCACGGAAAACGGCAGGTCCATCGCAGGCTCCAGGGGCAACCGGGACGATGCGGCCGCCTGCCCGGCGGCCGCGGGCGATTGTCGCATGCCCGCGCCGGCCCCTTCCTCCGTCAGCCTTCCAGTTCTTCCCAGCGGGCGTAGGCGGTATCCAGTTCGGCCTGCACGCGGGCCAGGTGCTGGGTGTGCGCGCTGACCTCGGCGCTGGAGCGGGTGTAGAACGCCGGGTCGTTCATCGCAGCGGTCAGGCCCTCCACGTCCAGCTCCAGGCGCTCGATCGTCGCCGGCAGCTGTTCCAGTTCACGGGTGTCCTTGAAGCTGAGCTTGCGCTTGGCCGGTGCCGGTGCCGGTGCCGCGGCGGCCGCGGGTTTGGCCGGCGCCGGCTTGCCGACAGGCACCGCGACGGCCATCGGCGGCCGCTGGCGCAGCCAGTCGCTGTAGCCGCCGACATACTCGCCCACCCTGCCCTGGCCTTCCATCACCAGGGTGGAGGTGACCACGTTGTCCAGGAAGTCGCGGTCGTGGCTGACCAGCAGCAGGGTGCCGGTGTAGTCGCCCAGCAGCTCCTCCAGCAGCTCCAGGGTCTCCACGTCCAGGTCGTTGGTGGGTTCGTCCATCACCAGCAGGTTGGACGGCTGCGCGAACAGCTTGGCCAGCAGCAGGCGGTTGCGCTCGCCGCCGGACAGGCGGGTGATCGGCGCGCGCGCGCGCTCCGGGGTGAACAGGAAATCCTGCAGGTAGGCGTGGACGTGCTTGCGCTTGCCGTTGAGATCGATGAAATCCGCGCCTTCGGCGACGTTCTCGATCGCGCTCCAGTCCTCGCGCAGGGTGGCGCGGTACTGGTCGAAATAGGCGATCTGCAGGTTGGTGCCCTGGCGCACTTCGCCGCTGTCCGGCTGCAGCTCGCCCAGCAGCAGCTTCAGCAGGGTGGTCTTGCCACTGCCGTTGGGGCCGATCAGGCCGATGCGGTCGCCGCGCAGGATGGTGGTGGAGAAATCGCGGACCATCGCCCGCTCGCCGAAGGCGAAGCAGACCTCCTTGATGTCCACCACCTTCTTGCCGGAGTGCTCACCGCCCGCCGCTTCCAGCCTGACGTTGCCGCCCAGCTCGCGGCGCTGGCCACGTTCGGCGCGCATGGCCTTGAGCCGGCGCACGCGGCCCTCGTCGCGGGTACGGCGGGCCTTGATGCCCTGGCGTATCCACACCTCTTCCTGCGCCAGCAGCTTGTCGAAGCGGGCGTTCTCCTGGGCCTGGGCATTCAGGCGTTCTTCGCGCCGGCGCTCGTAGTTGGCCCAGTCGCCCGGCCAACTGCTCACCTGGCCGCGGTCGATCTCGACGATGCGGGTCGCCAGCGCCCGCAGGAAGCGGCGATCGTGGGTGACGAACACCACGCAGCCGCTCCAGCCCTTGAGAAAGCCCTCCAGCCAGTCGATGGCCTCGATGTCCAGGTGGTTGGTCGGCTCGTCCAGCAGCAGCACGTCGGGGCCGGCCACCAGCGCCCGGGCCAGCAGCACCCGGCGCTTCATGCCGCCGGACAGCCGTTCGAACCCGGCCTCGCCGTCCAGCGCCAGCCGGGTGAGGGTCTCGGCCACGCGCTGCTCCAGCGCCCAGCCGTCGCCGCTGTCGATCTTGGCCTGCACGCGCGCCAGCGCCTCGCCGTCGAAGTCCGCGGCGCTGCTGAGCCGGTGGAACTCGGCGAGCCAGTCGCCCAGTTCGCCCAGGCCCGCGGCCACCACGTCGAACACGCTGCCGCCGGCACCGTGCGGCACCTCCTGTTCCAGCCGCGCGATGCGTACGCCGGGGGGCACCCGGACCTCGCCGTCATCCGGGCGCAGTTCGCCGGCCATCAGTTTCATCAGGGTGGACTTGCCGGCGCCGTTGCGGCCGATCAGCGCGATGCGTTCGCCCGCGTCGATCGAGAGGTCGGCTTTTTCCAGCAACAACGGGCCGCCGACGCTGTAGTCGACGTTCTGCAGGGTGATCAAAGGCATGCGCGCATTGTAGCGGGCGATGGCGTTGCGAATGCGCCCTCGCCGCCGGCCGCTTCAGCTGTCGGCGAAGACGTCCGCATCCAGCGCCAGCAGCCGGCGCAGGCTGCCCGGCACGCGCTTGCCCGGATGCCGCAGCACCGAGAGCGGGCGGCGCAGCGGCGGCAGCGGCGTGGCCAACGCATGCAGCCGCCCCAGCGCGAGCAGGTCGGCCACCGCGTGCCGCGACAGGCAGGCCAGGCCCAGCCCGGCCACCGCGCCCTGCTTGATCGCCTCGGTGCCGCCCAGCTGCAGCACATCGGCGAACCCGCCCAGGTGCGGCAGCAAGGCCTGTTCGGCCGCCTCGCGGGTACCGGAGCCGGGTTCGCGCAGCAGCCAGCAGGCATCGCGGAGCCGCGGCATGTCCGCACCCGCGCGCAGCGCGGCAGCCTGCGGATGGCGGTCGCCGAACACGATCAGCAGTTCATCTTCCCGCCAGGCCGCGACCTCCAGGCCGGGCGCGTGGCAGGGCCCCTCGATCAGGCCGATGTCCACTTCCAGGCCCAGCACCGCCTGGGCCACGTCGCGGGTGTTGCCGATGACCAGCTCGACGCGGGCATGGTCGTTGCCGGTGCGCAGGTCGGCGATCCGCCCCGGCATCAGGTAGTTGCCGATGGTGGTGCTGGCGCCGACCCGCCAGCGGACCGGCGCGCCGGGTTCGCCGGCGATGCGGAACCGGCGCTCGATGTCGTCCATGCCCGCCAGCAGGGCGCGTGCCTCCGGCAACAGGGCGCGGCCGTGGCCGTTGAGCACCAGCCGCCGCCCGATGCGGTCGAACAGCGGCAACCCGAGCACGCTCTCCAGCTCGCTCAGCGCTGCGCTCACCGCGGACTGCGACAGCCCGATCGCAGCGCCGGCGGCGGTGGTCGTTCCGGCTTCGGCGATGGCCGAGAAGATCTGCAGCTGGCGCAGTGAGAGGTGCACTCCTATCGATCCTGCAGGTTGTTTTTACCGATATTATCTGTTTTACGACTGATGAGGCCGGGGGCAGTATGGGCCACCCCCTGATAACCATCCGTCATGAACACCGCCACGCAAGGGCCGGCACCGGCCCGCACCGCCCGCCTGCCCGGACTGTTGCTCGCCGCGGCCGTCGCCGCCCTCTCGCTCTGGCTCGGCGCCCTGCCCTGGCTGCAGGCGCAGGGCCTCAGTGCACTGACCCTGGCCATCGTGATCGGCATCGTCCTGGGCAACACCGTCTACGCCCCGCTGGCGCCCCGTGCGGCGGCCGGCGTCGGGTTCGCCAAGGCCACCCTGCTGCGCGCCGGCATCGTTCTGTATGGACTCCGGCTGACCCTGCAGGACATCGCCCAGGTGGGCCTCGCCGGTGCGCTGATCGATGCCCTGGTGCTGTGTTCCACCTTCGCCCTGGCATGGTGGCTGGGACGCCGGCTGCTGGGCCTGGAACGCGACACCGCCCTGCTGATCGGCGCTGGCAGCGCCATCTGCGGCGCCGCCGCGGTGATGGCCGCCGAGCCGGTGGTCAAGGGGCGCGCCGAGCAGGTCGCCGTGGCCGTCGCCACCGTGGTGGTGTTCGGCACGCTGGCGATGTTCCTGTATCCGCTGCTCTACCACTGGGGCGTGGAGGCCGGCTGGATGCCGCTGGATGCCGCCGGCTTCGGCGTGTTCACCGGCTCCACCGTGCACGAAGTGGCCCAGGTGGTGGCCGCCGGCCGTGCCATCGGCGCCGGCACCGCCGACACCGCGGTGATCACCAAGATGGTCCGGGTGATGATGCTGGCGCCGTTCCTGCTTGGCCTGTCGGCCCTGCTCGCGCGCGGGCGCGCCGAGGGCGGCCGGCGCACGGCGATCGCCGTGCCCTGGTTCGCGTTCGGGTTCATCGCCATGGTCGGCTTCAATTCGCTGGGCTGGCTGCCGGCGCCGCTGGTCGCGCTGCTGGTCGACCTGGACACGGCGCTGCTGGCGATGGCGATGGCCGCCCTCGGGCTGACCACGCATGCCTCGGCCCTGCGCCAGGGTGGCGTACGGCCGATGCTGCTGGCCCTGCTGCTGTTCGTCTGGCTGCTCGGCGGCGGCTTGCTGATCAACCTCGGCGTGCAGGCGCTGGTCTGAGGCGGCGTGCCACCGGAGGCGCACGGCGCACCGGCATCTGCGAAAATACGGCATGACCGATTTCTCCTCGCTGCCGCTGTCGCCGGCACTCGCTCCCGGCATCGACGCGCTGGGCTATACCGCCATGACCCCGGTACAGGCGCTGAGCCTGCCGCCGATCCTGGACGGGCGCGACGTGATCGCCCAGGCCCCCACCGGCAGCGGCAAGACCGCCGCCTTCGGCCTGGGGCTGCTCCACCGGCTCGATCCGGCCACCCTGCGCACCCAGGCGCTGGTGCTGTGCCCCACCCGTGAACTGGCCGACCAGGTCGGGCGGCAGCTGCGCAGGCTGGCCACCGGCATCCCCAACCTCAAGCTGCTGGTGCTGACCGGGGGCGTGCCGCTGGCGCCACAGCTGGCCTCGCTGGCGGCGCACGATCCGCAGGTCGTGGTCGGCACCCCCGGCCGTGTCCAGGAGCTGGCGCGCAAGCGTGCGCTCAACCTCGGGCAGGTGCGCTGCTTCGTGCTCGACGAGGCCGACCGCATGCTCGACATGGGCTTCGAGGAACCGATCCGCGAAATCGCCGGGCGCACCCACACGGAGCGCCAGAGCCTGCTGTTCTCGGCGACCTTCCCCGAGGAGATCCGTGCGCTGGCCCGCGCCCTGCTCGACGACCCGGTGGAAGTCACCATCGACGGCCAGCAGGAAGCCCCGGCCATCCAGCACCGGTTCTTCGAGGTCGACGCCGCGCACCGGCAGAAAGCGCTGGCCGGCCTGCTGCTCAAGTACACGCCCGAATCGGCGGTGGTGTTCTGCAACACCCGCAAGGACGTGGACGAGGTGGCCAACTCGCTGCGCCAGTTCGGCTTCTCCGCACTGGCCCTGCATGGCGACATGGAGCAGCGCGACCGCGACGAGGTGCTGCTGCAGTTCTCCAACCGCAGCTGCAACGTGCTGGTCGCCAGCGACGTGGCCGCACGCGGCCTGGACGTGGAAGACCTGGCCGCGGTGGTCAACTACGAGCTGCCCGGCGACCTGGACAGCTACCGCCACCGTGTCGGCCGCACCGCCCGCGCCGGCCGCAGCGGCCTGGCGCTGAGCCTGGTCGCCGGCCGCGAACGCCACCGCGCCGAGGCGCTGGAAGCGGCCGAGGGCAGCGCCCTGGACTGGCAGAAGACGCCGCTGGCCACCGCGCGTCCGGCGCAGTTGCCGCAGGCGGCGATGGCCACGCTGCGCATCGACGGCGGCAAGACCGACAAGCTGCGCGCCGGCGACATCCTCGGCGCGCTCACCGGCGAGGCGGGGCTGTCGGGCAAGGCCATCGGCAGGATCGACATCTTCCCCACCCGCTCCTACGTGGCCATCGCCCGCGAACAGGCCGGCAAGGCGCTGGCGCGGCTGGAAGCCGGAAGGATCAAGGGAAAGCGTTTCCGCGTGCGCAAGATGTAGCGCCGGCACCCGGCGGCGTGGCGCGCGCCCTGCACGATCGCGGGGAACGCCCCGCCGCACTCCCCGCGCCGGGACCGGACTGTCAGCGCTGCGGCCGGCGCGGGGCTCCTCCGCGCGGCGCGGTACCCGGCCCCGGCGGGAGCGCCAGGCGGCGGCCGCACGGGTCGATGACCGGCCTCATGAGCGCATGCCGAGCCAGATGACCGCTTCCGTGGCTGCGGCCACGACCGGCGACAGGCCCCGCGGCCAGAACCGGTCGCCCTGGAGGTGGCCGGCCGAGCAGTCATGGTGCTGCTGCTCCTCGGCGACGATGGCCGAGATCGCCACGACCGCCGCCGGATCGTCGTCTTCCAGGAGTGCGAGCTGCTGCTCCAGGTGCCGGAGCACCACGCTCTCGACCGCGACGGTCGTTGCTGAAATGGCGCCGCTCCCGAACAGCCCGGTGATGAGGCCGAGGACGCGCCCGCCAACGCCGCACAGCCAGTAGCTGCGGCAGCGCGGACGCCCCCGGCGCCGCAGTTCCTCCGCGAAGATCGCGCGATGCCTCTGTTCATGCGCACGGAACTCCCGGAGTTCATCGACCATCCCGGGGGCGGTAAGCCGCGCCATGAAGAGCTGGCCGCTGTAGATGTTGACTGCGCCATGTTCGCCGGCGTGGTCGACCTTGAGGATGCGGTCTCCCAGCCCACAGGTCGCTGGCGTCCGCGGCGTCCGCGTCATGGGCTCCATGCGCTCAGTACACCAGCGTCGCCAGCAGCGGCAGGCCGTCGGGCCAGCGCCGGCGGCCACCCAGCGCCTGCAGTTCCACCAGCACCGCCGCGCCCAGCACGTCCACCTCGAGCTGCCGTGCCAGCAGCAGCGCCGCCGCCAGCGTGCCGCCGGTCGCCAGCACGTCGTCGACCAGCAGGGTCCGCGTACCGGCGGCCACCGCACCGGCACAGACCTCGATGCGGTCGCTGCCGTACTCCAGCGCGTAGTCCTGCACCAAGGTGGCCCCGGGCAGCTTGCCCGGCTTGCGCAGCGGCACGAAGCCGGCGCCGAGTTCCAGCGCCAGCGCGGCGCCGAGGATGAAGCCGCGGGCCTCCACGCCCAGCACCGCCTGCACCCCGGCGTTGCGCCAGGGCGCGGCCAGCGCCGCGACCGCGGCACGCAGGGCGGCGGCATCGGCCAGCAGCGGCGTGATGTCCTTGAAGTGGATGCCGGGCCGGGGAAAGTCGGCCACGTCGCGGAGCGTACGGGACCAGTCGGGGAGCGTGGGGGGCGTATCGGGCATGCGCGGAATGTCTCAGGAGCTGCAGGAAAGCATCGAACAGCCGGCGCGCTCACGCGCCCAGTCCGGACGCCGCTGCGCGAACGCCTCGCGGCCGGGCTGCTCGTCGCAGGGGTGGCGCATCACCTCCAGCAGGTCGGCGATGCCGGCCGGGTCGCCCTGCTCGGCGCGGTCGATGGCCTGCTGCACCAGCCAGTTGCGCAGCACGTACTTGGGGTTGGCGGCCGCCATCTGCCGTCGCCGCACCTCGCCGGGAAGCGCGGCATCGCGCACGCGCGCCGCGTACTGATCCAGCCATGCCAGCAGGTCCGGCATCACCTCGGCACGGCGCGCGGGCGAATAGAAGGCCGCCTCCAGCGTGCCCGCATCCGCTTGCCGCGGATCGACGCCGGCCAGGCCGCGGAAAGCCAGGGTCATGTCCATCTCCCCGCGTTGCAGCAGCTCTTGGAAGCGCGCCATGAGCGCCTCGTCGCCCTCGCGGCATGCGTCCAGGCCGAGTTTGGCCACCAGGTGCGCGCGCTCCTCGTCGGCCTGCCGCGCCCGGAAGGCGTCCAGCCCCGCCTGCAGCGGTCCGGCCTCCCCGAATACCGGAGCCAGCGCCTGGGCCAGCCGTACCAGGTTCCAGTACGCGACCTGCACCTGGGCGCCGAAGCGGTAGCGGCGGTCCTGGGCATCGGTGGTGTTGGGCGTCCAGTCCGGATCGTAGTCCTCCACCCAGCCGTACGGGCCGTAGTCGAGGGTCAGGCCCAGGATGGACATGTTGTCGGTGTTCATCACCCCGTGCACGAAGCCGACCCGCATCCACTGCGCGACCATCGTCGCGGTGCGCGTGCAGACCTCGGCGAACCAGTCGGCCCGGCGCGATGGGCCCGCCGCCAGGTGCGGGAAGTCGCGGTCGATGCAGACGTCCACCAGGCGCTGCAGCAGGGCCTGCTCGCCACGCGCGGCCGGCAGTTCGAAGCTGCCGAAACGCAGGAACGACGGCGCCACCCGGCACACCACCGCGCCCGGTTCGGCCTGCGGCCGGCCGTCGTAGAACATGTCGCGCACCACGCGCTCGCCGGTCGCGACCAGGCACAGGGCGCGGGTGCTGGGCACGCCCAGATGGTGCATGGCTTCGGAACACAGGAATTCGCGGATCGACGACCGCAGCACCGCCCGGCCGTCGGCGCCACGCGAATAGGGCGTCGGGCCGGCGCCCTTGAGCTGCAGCTCCCAGCGCCGGCCATCGGCCAGCAGCTCGCCCAGCGAGATCGCCCGGCCGTCGCCCAGCTGCCCGGCCCAGTGTCCGAACTGGTGCCCGCCATAGTTGGCCGCCCACGGCTGCATGCCCGGGTACAACGCATTGCCGCCGAACACCTCGGCGAATGCCGGTGCGTGCAGGCGCTGCGCGGAAATGCCCAGCAGCGCCGCCACCTCCGGCGAGTGCGCCAGCAGCCGCGGCGCGGCGACCGGCGTCGGCGTCACCGGCGACCAGGCTGCGCCACGCACCTGGCGCCGTCGCGCTCCCTGCTCCGGGTCGCCGGGCAGCTCGCGCAGGAAACGGTTGTCGAAAACGAGTGCTGTCATCGGCCAAGCATAGGGGCTGGGATGGAAAACGGCCTGCGCCTCCGGGCGCCCTGCCGCGCCACGGGCCGGGGGCAGGCATAAAAAAACGCCGGAAGCAGAAGCTTCCGGCGTTCTGGACAACAGATGGCGGACGGATTAAACCGGCTGCACCTGGTCGGCCTGCATGCCCTTCTGGCCCTGGACGGCCACGAAGGTGACCTTCTGGCCTTCCTGCAGCGACTTGAAGCCGGTGCCCTGGATGGCGCGGAAGTGCACGAAGAGGTCGGGGCCGCTTTCCGGGGTGATGAAACCGAAACCCTTGGCATCGTTGAACCACTTCACCGTACCGGTCTGACGTTCAGACATTACTAACTCCTGGAACTATTGAATAGGAAATCGCAGCCACCGGGATCGGGGCCGAGACTGAGTTGCAGGCGTTGGTAAAACGGAACGATGCGCGGATCAGTCAGATCAGCTGCATCAGGCCACGATTCACGGTGACCCTTGCAAGCACAGTGGGGCGAAAGATACGCGGCTTTCCGCCAAAAAGCGACAAATACCGTACGTATTTTTGAAGCAGGCCTCCGTTGGCGGCAACATTCCCGGTGAATTCATCGACTTGCCGGGATTCGCCGGTCGCGGCGCAGAGCGTTTTCCGGGCCCGTGACGATAGACTGCGCGGCATGGACGCCTCTTCCGCCCCCCCGGCCCCGCGCATCTGGGTCGATGCCGACGCCTGCCCCGCGGTGATCCGCGACATCCTGTACCGCGCCGCCGAGCGCACCGCGACCGAACTGGTCCTGGTCGCCAACCGCTGGCTGCAGACCCCGCCCTCGCGTTTCATCCGGGCGCTCCAGGTCGCCGGCACGCCCGATGCGGCCGATGACGCGATCGCCGAACGGGCCGCCGCCGGCGACCTGGTGATCACCCAGGACATTCCGCTGGCGGCGCGCGTGCTGGACAAGGGCGCGGCGGCCCTGGCCCCCCGCGGCGAGCCGTTCAGCGCCGACAGCATCGCCGAGCGCCTGTCGGTGCGCGACTTCATGGCCGAGCTGCGGGGTGCCGGCGTGGCGACCGGCGGCCCGCCCAGCCTGCATGCCCGGGATCGCCAGGCGTTCGCCGCGCGCCTGGACCAGTGGCTGGCCCGGCGACGCTGAAGCGCGCCGCCCGTGCCCGGCCCCGCACAGTAGAATGGCGGTCTTTGTCCGGGGATCCCGATGGCCCTTACCGCCACCATCCGCAAGGCCGAACTGCAGATCAGCGACATGGACCGCGGTTACTACGCGAACCACCACCTGACCCTGGCCCAGCACCCCTCCGAGACCGACGAGCGCCTGATGGTGCGCCTGCTCGCGTTCGCGCTGAATGCCGACGAGCGCCTGGAGTTCGGCCGCGGCCTGAGCACCGACGACGAACCGGACCTGTGGCAGCACGACTACACCGGCGACATCCTGCAGTGGATCGACCTGGGCCACCCGGATGAATCGCGCGTGCGCAAGGCCAGCAACCGCAGCCGCCGGGTGCAGCTGGTCAACCACGGCGGCAACGCCTCGGACCTCTGGTGGCAGAAGCAGGGCAAGGGCCTGGCCCGCTTCGGCAACCTGTCGGTGCTCGACCTGGACGCCGGTTTCGTCGAGCGCTGGGGCCAGCAGATCCAGCGCGCCATGCGCTGGAGCGTGCTGATCCAGGATGGCGAAGTACAGATCCTCAACGACCAGGTGCAACTGGACGTGGTCCCGGTCTGGCGCAAGCGCGCGGCGGACTAGGCGCATGGCGACTCCCCCGGGCATGGCTCCCCGGCACTGCGACGTGCTGGTGATCGGTGCCGGCGCTGCCGGGCTGATGTGTGCGCTCACCGCCGGCCAACGTGGTCGTGCCGTACAGGTGGTCGACCATGCCAACCGGGCCGGCAAGAAGATCCTGATGTCCGGCGGCGGCCGCTGCAACTTCACCAATACCGGCACCAGCGCCGGCAACTTCCTTTCGGCCAACCCGCATTTCTGCAAGTCGGCGCTGGCGCGCTATACGCCGGCCGACTTCATCGACATGGTCGAGCGGCACCGCATCGCCTGGCACGAGAAGGAGCTGGGCCAGCTGTTCTGCGACGAGTCCTCCAAGCAGATCGTGCGCATGCTGCTGGAGGAGTGCCAGCAGGCCGGCGCCCAGGTCCGCACCGGCTGTACGGTGGAGAGTGTCGAGCGCGGGACCGACGGTTTCCGCGTGCGCACCTCGCAGGGCCTGTTCCAGAGCGCCTCGCTGGTGGTCGCCAGTGGCGGCCTGTCCATTCCCAGCATGGGCGCCAGCGGCTTCGGCTACGAGCTCGCCCGGCAGTTCGGCCATGCGCTGCTGCCCACCCGTGCCGGGCTGGTGCCGTTGACCCTGAGCGGCAAACACCAGGAACGCTTCGCCGACCTCAGCGGCGTGGCACTGCCGGTGGAGGCGCACTGCAACGGCCAGCACTTCCGCAACTTCATGCTGCTCACCCATCGCGGCATCAGCGGCCCGGCGATCCTGCAGATCTCCTCGTACTGGCAGCCCGGCGACGACCTGCGCCTGGACCTGCTGCCGGGGCGGGACGCCGCGGACTGGCTGCAGCGGATGAAGCGCGAGCGCGGCGCCTCGGCGCTGCGCACGGTGCTGGCCGACGTCCTGCCCAAGCGCCTGGCGCAGCGGCTGTGCGAACACTGGCTGCCGGACCGGGCGCTGCGCCAGCTCGACGAGCCGGCACTGGCGCAGGCGGCCGCCCTGCTCTCGCGCTTCCCGCTGGTGGCCAGCGGCACCGAGGGCTACCGCACCGCCGAGGTCACCCTGGGGGGCGTGGATACCGCACAGGTGTCCTCGTCGACCCTGGAGTCGCGCCGGGTGCCGGGGCTGTATTTCGTCGGCGAGGTGCTGGACGTGACCGGTTGGCTGGGCGGCTACAACTTCCAGTGGGCCTGGGCATCCGGGCATGCCGCCGGCGGCGTCGCCTGAGTCCCTCCCGCGCGTTGGCGGACGCCCGCGGCGCAGGTCGGCGAGCACGTCACATCGCCGGGGTCCGATCATGGACGGCACCGTCCCCATGAGGTATTAAACCCCGTCGGAGGGGAGTCACGAATGCAGAAAGGTAAAGAAGCAACGCTGCGCCTGCTGATCGTCGACGACAGCGTCGACAGTGCCGAGGCGATCGTCAGCGCGCTGCGCAACAGCGGCATCGCCATCCGCCCGTTCCGGGCGCAGGGACCGGAGGAGCTGGCCGACATCGTGGCCAGGCAGGCCATCGACCTGGTCCTGTCCTCGCCCTCGCGGGTCATCCCGCAGGCACTGCTCAGCCAGCAGATCGCGGCCAGCGGCAAGGACATTCCGGTGATCCTGCTGGCCGACCGCGTGGACGAGCCGGTGCTGGTGGAATCCCGGGCGATCGGCATCCGCGCCATCGCCCTGCGCCACCGTCCCGAGCATCTGCTGGCGGTGGTGCGCAACGAGTGGACCGACCTGCAGGCGCGCCGTGGCCTGCGCCGGATCGAAGCGCAGATGCGCGAGACCGAGCGCCGCTGCGACGCGCTGATCGCGTCCTCGCGCGACCCCATCGCCTATGTCCACGAAGGCATGCACATCCGCGCCAACGACGCCTACCTGGAGATGTTCGGCTACGAGGCGTTCGAGGACGTGGAGGGCGTGTCGCTGCTGGACATGGTCGCGCCGCAGCACGTGGAGGACTTCAAGCAGCTGCTGCAGTCCCTGAGCAAGGGCGAGGCGCCGCCGCCGCAGTACGAGGTGCATGCCCGCAACCAGGACGGCAACACCTTCCCGGCGACCATGGAGTTCACCGCGGCCACCTACGAGGGCGAGTCCTGCTTTCAGGTGGTGTTTCGCCGCCGCGAGGAGTTCGACCCGGAGATGGCGCGCGAAGTCGAGGAGCTGCGCCAGCGCGACCAGGTCACCGGCCTGCTCAACCGTCCCACCTTCATGGTGCACCTGGAGAACGCGGTCGCCCAGGTCAGCCGCAGCGAAGGCCGTTACGGCTTCCTGCTGGTCGAGCCCGACCACTACGCCCGCCTGCTGCCGGACATCGGCCTGGATTCGGCCGACGCGCTGGTCGCGGCGCTGGGCCAGCACCTGGCCTCCACGCTCGGCGCGGCGCTGCCGGTGGCGCGCTTCGGCGAACACAGTTTCGCGATCCTCGCCGAGGGCGATTATCCGCACACCGCGCGGCTGGCCGAACGCGTCCGCGACGCCTTCGCCTCGCACGTCTTCAGCATCGGCGCACGCTCGGCGACGGTGACCGTCAGCATCGGCGGGGTGCAGGTCGGCGAGAAGATCGCCAGCGTCGGCCAGGTCCTGGCGCGCGCCAGCGACTGCGTGCATGCGGCCACCGAACTGGGCGGCAACACGGTCAAGGTGTTCGACCCCGGCGCCGCCGACCGGGTCGAGGAAGAGCGCATCCAGCGTTGGGTCGAGCGGATGCGCGAGGCGCTGGACAGCGATGGGTTCCAGCTGCGCTTCCGTCCGGTGATCAACCTGGTCGGCGCACCGATCCAGCTGTACGACGCCACGCTGCAGCTGCGCGGCAACGACGAGATGGTCGGGCCGGCCACCTTCCTGCCGATCGCCGAGGACCAGGGCCTGCTGGCGCCGATCAACCGCTGGCTGGTCGGCCAGGCGATCAAGGCGCTGGGCGAGCGCCGCCGTGCCGGCCACCGTACCCACCTGATGGTCCGCATCACGCCCGAATCGTTCTCCGACCCGCAGCTGCTGGCGGTGATCGGCAAGGGCCTGCAGGCCGAGGGCGTCGCCGGCGACCAGCTGTGGCTGCAGATCCCCGAGGCCAAGGTGTTCACCCACCTGCGCAACGCCCAGCAGTTCCTGGCCGACGTTTCCGCACTGGGCTGCAAGGTCGGCCTGGAACAGTTCGGCTCCGGGCTGGATTCCTTCCAGCTGCTGGCGCACTTCCAGCCGAGCTTCCTCAAGCTCGACAGCAGCTTCAGCGCCGACCCCGCACAGGCCCGCGAGCAGTTGCCCAAGACCCAGGAGATCACCGAGCGGGCGCAGTCCGAGGCGATCCTCACCATCGCCGAGTTCGTCTCCGACGCGGCCACCATGAGCCTGCTCTTCAGTGCCGGGGTGGATTACGTCCAGGGCGATTTCGTCAGCCCGGCCGGCCCGGAGATGAACTTCGAGTTCGGCTGAGCCGGGGCAGGCAGGCGGCCGTGCCCGGCGCGATGCCGGTACAGCCCCGAGCGGGGCGTGGCCCCGCTCTACCGGGAGCGGTCCGGGGGGAGCGGTAGCGCCGGGCAATGCCCGGCGGGAGGCGGCCCGGCAATGCTCCAGGCAGGCCATGGCCCGCTCCACGGGGAGCGGGCCGGGTCGGCTGCAAGGGCCGGCTTCCGCCGGCGCTTGCGCAGGTCAGGTCAGGTCGACCAGGTTGGCGATCCTCACGTCGGGGTTCACGTCGGCGTCGTAGTCGACGCCGTCGATGCCGAAGCCGAACAGGCGCAGGAAGTCGGCCTTGTAGCCGGCCAGGTCGCTGATCTCGTACAGGTTCTCGTTGGTCACCTGCGGCCACAGGTCCAGCACCCTGCCCTGCACTTCCGGCGCCATCTCCTTGTAGTCCGCGCGCAGGCGGCCTTCCTCGTCGATCAGCGCGACCGCGCGGCCCTGCCCGTCCTCCAGGCTCGGACGCAGGCGGTCGGCGGCATTGGCGCCCCCCTGCGCACCGTTGTAGAGGATGTCGTACAGGGTATCGAGCTGCTCGATGCAGCCTTCGTGGGTCCCCTGCTGCTTCATCACCTTGAACAGCAGCGACAGGTACAGCGGCATGGTGGGAATGGCCGAGCTGGCCTGGGTCACCACGGCCTTGAGCACCGACACGCGGGCGTCGCCGCCGATGTCCTGGAGCCGGCCGCGGATGGCCTTGACCTTGGTGTCGAGGTCCTTCTTGGCCGCGCCGATGGAGCCGTTCCAGTAGATCGCCTGGGTGATCTCCTCGCCGACGTAGGTGAACGCGGTGGTGGTCGCGCCCGGCGCCAGCACCCCGGCCTCCAGCAGCGCATCGATCCACATCTGCCAGTCCTCGCCGCCCATCACCTGCACGGTGCCGGCGATCTCCTCGGCGGTGGCCGGCTGCAGGGTGGTCTCGGTCAGCACTTCCTTGTCGGTATCCAGGCCGCGCAGGGTGATCGGCGCGCCGATCGGCTTGAGCGTGGAACTGATGACCTCGCCGGTCCTGGGGTGCTTGCGGCGCGGCGACGCCAGGCTGTACACGACCTGGTCGACCTGGCCGAGGTCGGCCTTGATGATCTCGATGACCTTGGCCTTGGCCTCGTCGGAGAACGCGTCGCCGTTGACGCTGCGCGCGTACAGCCCGGCTTCGTGCGCGTACTTCTCGAACGCCGCCGCGTTGTACCAGCCCGCGGTGCCCGGCTTGCTCTCGCTGCCCGGCCGCTCGAAGAACACGCCCAGGGTGGCGGCGTCGCTGCCGAAGGCGGCGGTGATCCGCGCCGCGAGGCCGTAGCCGGTGGAAGCGCCGATCACCAGGACCTTCTTCGGGCCATGGGCGAGCCGCGGCCGCGAGCGGATGTAGTCGATCTGTTCCTTGACCGCCGCATCGCAGCCGGTCGGATGGGTGGTGACGCAGATGAAGCCGCGCACACGCGGTTTGATGACCATGGAAACCTCGAATGGATGCGGAAAAACGGCGCCGCGATGCTCCGCACGCGGCGCCGAACCGGAAGGATCGTAAGGTGCGGCCGCGGTGAACACAACCGACGCCAGCGGATGGATCGCAGGTTCCGGAAGCCGCCGCGGGGGCCCCCGGCAGCGGCCGTGGCACGGGCCGCCGGGCAAAAGAAAAGCCGCGCGGTGCGCGGCTTTTCCGGGGCGCGGGAAGCCCGGCTCAGGGCCGGCGCGCCAGTTCCTCGACGTCCTTGGCCTTGGGCAGCAGGTCCTGCTTGGTGACCCGCAGCGGCCCGATGGTCAGCAGCGGGCAGGCGATGAAGATCGAGGACATCGTCGCCACCACCGCGCCGATCATCTGCGACAGGGCCAGCCCTTCCAGCGAACCGCCGCCGTAGATGTACAGCGCCAGCACCGACAGGAAGAACACCAGCGAGGTGATGATGGTGCGCGACAGGGTCTGGTTGATGGAGCGGTTCATCACTTCCAGCGGCTCCACCCGCAGGCCGCGGAAGTTCTCGCGCACGCGGTCGAACACCACGATGGTGTCGTTGATCGAGAAGCCCATCACCGACAGCAGGCCGGCGAGCACCGTCAGGTCGAACTCGCGTCCGCTCAGCGAGAAGTAGGCGGCCACGACCAGCACGTCGAACAGCGTGGTGATGGTGGCGCTGATGGCGAACTTGAGCTCGAAGCGCACGCCGATGTAGATCAGGAAGCCGATCATCACGAACAGCGCCGCATACACGCCGTTCATCGCCAGTTCCTTGCCCACCTGCGGGCCGACGAACTCGGTGCTCATCACCGTGGCGGCATTGCCGGGTACCGATATCGCCGCCAGCACCGCCTGCGCGGTGCGGTTGTTGGCCTCGCCGGCGCTGACGCCCTCGGGCACTTCCTGCGGCTGCAGGCGGATCAGCAGGTCGCTGCCGCTGCCGAAGTTCTGCACCTGGGCGCCGCTGTAGCCGGCCGTCTCCAGGTGCTCGCGCACCGCGTCGACGTCGGCCGGCTTCTCGAAGCGGACCTCCACCACGGTGCCGCCGGTGAAGTCCAGGGCGTAGTTGTAGCCCTTGAAGACGATCAGGCCGATCGAACCGAGCAGCAGCGCCGCGGCGATGAACAGCGACACCCAGCGGGTGCGCATGAAGTCGAACTGGGTGTCGTTCGGAATCAGATGCAACGGGAACAGTTTCATGATTTCGCTCGTCTTCCCGTCAGATGGCCAGGGTCTTGAGTTTCTTGCGGCGGCTGTAGACCAGCACCGCCAGGGCGCGCGACACGGTGATGGCCGTGAACATCGAGGCGATGATGCCGACGATCATGGTCACCGCGAAGCCCTTCAGCGGGCCGGTGCCGAACGCATAGAGCGCCACGCCGGCCAGGATGCCGGTGAGGTTGGCGTCGAGGATGGTGCCCGAGGCCTTTTCGTAGCCGGCGGTGATCGCCGCCTTGGCCGGAACGCCCAGCCGCAGCTCCTCGCGGATGCGCTCGTTGATCAGCACGTTGGCGTCCACCGACAGGCCGATCGACAACGCCAGGCCGGCGAAGCCCGGCAGGGTCATGGTCGCGCCGAACAGCGACATCACCGCGACCACGATCAACAGGTTGAACATCAGCGCCAGCGAGGTGATCACGCCGAACATGCGGTAGTAGATGGTGAAGAACACCAGGGTGAACAGGAACGCGTACAGCACCGCGGTGACGCCGCGCTCGACGTTCTCCGCACCGAGGCTGGGGCCGACGATCTTCTCTTCGACGAAGTCCATCGGCGCGGCCAGCGAACCGGCGCGCAGCAGCTTGGCGAGGTTGTCGGCCTCGGTCTTCTCCAGGCCGGTGGTGATGAAGTTCTTGCCCAGCGGGCTGTTGATGTTGGCCACGGAGATGACCTCCTCCTTGACCCGGAAGCTGCGCTGCTCCTTGCCGTCGACCACCGTCACCTGCGGGATGCGCTCGGTGTAGACCACCGCCATCGGCTTGTTCACGTTGACGCTGGTGACGTCGAACATGCGCTGGCCGCCGACGCTGTTGAGCGTGACCGCGACCGCGGGCAGGCCGTTCTGGTCGGTGGAGACCTCGGCCTTGACCATCTGGTCGCCGGTGACGATGGTGCGCTTGCTCAGCAGCACCGGGCGCCCGCCGCGGTCGCGGTACAGGCGCGCCTCCGGCGGGATGCGGCCGCTGGTCGCCGCGTCCTGGGCATCGCCGTCGATCACCAGGCGGTATTCCAGGGTCGCGGTCGCGCCGATCATGCGCTTGGCCTCGGCGGTGTCCTGCACGCCGGGCAGCTGCACCACCACGCGGCTGTCGCCCTGGCGCTGGATGATCGGGTCGGCCACGCCGAGCTGGTTCACGCGGTTGCGCAGCGTGGTGATGTTCTGCTCGATGGCGCCGCTGGCGATCTGGGCCAGCTCGCTGGCCGGGATGGTCACCGTGATGCGGTTGCCCGACAGGGCGTACTCCAGCGTCGGCTGCGCCTTGAACAGCACGTCGCGCGCGGCCGGGGCGCCGCCCGCGGCCGACTCCGACAGGCTCACCACGATGCTGTTGTCGCCGCGGCGTTCGACCGCCTGGTAGCCGACGCGGGCATCGCGCAGGCTGCTGCGGATGTCTTCCGCATAGGCTTCCACGCGCTTCTCCAGCGCCGCCTTCTGGTCCACCTCCAGCACGAAGTGCACGCCGCCCTGCAGGTCCAGGCCCAGCACCAGCGGCTTTCCGCCGAGGTTGTTGAGCCAGTCCGGCACGGTCGAGGCCAGGCTCAGGGCGACGACGTAGTCCTCGCCCAGGCTGTCGCGCAGCGTGTCGTTGGCCGTGGTCTGCGCCTGCAGGCTGGCCAGGCGCACCATCATGCTCTCGCCCTCGCGGGCGACCGAGGTCGCCGTCACGCCGGCGCTGGAAAGCTCGCTCTGGACCTTGTCGCGCAAGGCATCGTCGATCTGCGCGCCACGGTTGGCGGTGATCTGTACGGACGGATCCTTCTGGTAGATGTTGGGCAGCGCATACAGCGCGCTGAGCACCAGGATGGCGAGGATCAGGAAGTACTTCCAGCGTGGGAATTCAAGCATTGCGGATTCCTGCGTGAGGCCGGCGCGGCGTCACGACATGTCGGAGGGGCGGTCTCAGGCGGCGGACTTCAGCGTGCCCCGGGGCAGGATGTTGCCGATGGCACCCTTCTGCACGCGGATGCGGACATTGTCGGCCACCTCGACGGTGACGAAGTTGTCGCCGATGTCGGTGACCACGCCGGCGATGCCGCCGTTGGTCAGGACTTCGTCGCCCCTGGAGATCTTCTCCAGCATCGCCTTGTGTTCCTTCTGGCGCTTCATCTGCGGGCGGATCATCAGGAAATACATGACCGCGATCAGCGCGATCGGCAGCAGGAACGTGCCCATGCCCGGGGCGGCCGGGGCGGCCTGGGCGACGGGGAGCAGGATAGCCATCGGGTTCATCGTGTGTCCTTAACTGTCGGGCGGCGCCTGCCGGGGCCGGCGCCGCGAAACGGATTCAAGCGGGGAAGTATGCCATAGGGGCGGCCCCGGCCAATTGCAAGCCGCGGCGGCGCGGCGGGCGGTCCGCGCGTGCCCCGCGCCGACGCTCCCCGCCTCGCGGCCCTACAGGGCCGGCGGCCGGGCCCCGCGCGCTTCGTAGAAACCCTCGCGGAACGCCAGGAAGGTCCCCGCCTCGATGGCCTGGCGCATCTCGGCCATCAGCTTCTGGTAGTAGTACAGGTTGTGCAGGGTGCCCAGCATCGGCGCCAGCATTTCGTTGCAGCGGTCCAGGTGGCGCAGGTAGGCGCGGGTATAGCCGCCGCTGCAGGCCTGGCAACCGCAGCCGGGCTCGATCGGGTCCATGTCGCGCTCGTAGCGGGCATTGCGGATGCGCACCGTGCCGAACGAGGTGAAATAGTGGCCGTTGCGGGCGTTGCGGGTCGGCATCACGCAGTCGAACATGTCCACGCCACGGGCCACGCCCTCGACCAGGTCCTCCGGGCGCCCCACGCCCATCAGGTAGCGCGGGCGGTCGGCCGGCAGGACCGGGTGCAGGTGGTCCAGCATGGCGTTGCGCTCGTGCTCGGGCTCGCCCACCGCCAGCCCGCCGATGGCGTAGCCGTCGAAGCCGATCTGCTGCAGGCCGTCGGCCGAGCGGCTGCGCAGATCGACATGCACCCCGCCCTGGACGATGCCGAACAGCGCCGCGTCGTTGCCCAGTGCGTCGTGCGCGTCGCGCGAACGGCGGGCCCAGCGCAGGCTCAGCTCCATCGACCGGCGCGCCACGTCCTCGGTGGCCGGGTACGGCGTGCATTCGTCGAAGATCATCACGATGTCCGAATCCAGCACGCGCTGGATCTTCATGCTCTCTTCGGGGCCCAGGAACACCCGCGCGCCGTCGGTGGGCGAGGCGAAGGTCACGCCCTGCTCGCTGATCTTGCGGCGGTGGGCCAGCGAGAACACCTGGAATCCGCCGGAGTCGGTCAGGATCGGCCCGTTCCAGCGGCAGAAGCCGTGCAGCCCGCCGTGGTCGCCGATCACGTCCAGGCCGGGGCGCAGGTACAGGTGGAAGGTGTTGCCGAGGATGATCTCGGCACCGAGCGCCCGGACCTGGTCGGGCAGCACGCCCTTCACCGAACCATAGGTGCCCACCGGCATGAACGCCGGGGTCTGCACGGTGCCGCGCGGGAAGGACAGCTGGCCGCGGCGCGCGTTGCCGTCGGTGGTGTGGAGCGTGAACTGCAGTCTGGACATGGGTGTGTTTCGAGCGGGCTGCCGCCATTGTCGCGGATCGGCGGCGGCGGTGCAGGGAAAGCGGGCTCAGGCGCCGGGCTGCGGGAACAGCAGCATCGCATCGCCGTAGCTGAAGAAGCGGTAGCGCGCGGCGATGGCGTGGGCGTAGGCCTGGAAGACCCGCTCCTTGCCGGCGAAGGCCGAGATCATCATCAGCAGGGTGCTTTCCGGCAGGTGGAAGTTGGTGACCATCGCATCCACGCTGCGGATGCGGTAGCCCGGGGTGATGAAGATCTGGGTCTCGCCGGCGAACGGATGCAGTTCGCCCCCGGGCACCGCATCGCTCGTGCGCCAGGCGCTTTCCAGGGCGCGCACCACGGTGGTGCCGATCCCGATCACGCGGCCGCCGGCCGCCCGGGTGCGGCGCACCTGCTGCACCAGCTCGGCGCCGACATTGAGCCATTCGCGGTGCATCACGTGCCGGGACAGGTCGTCCACCCGCACCGGCTGGAAGGTGCCCGCCCCCACGTGCAGGGTGATGTGGCCGAACTGCACGCCACGCGCGCGCAGCCGCGCCAGCAGCGGGTCGTCGAAATGCAGGCCGGCGGTCGGAGCCGCGACCGCCCCGACCTCGCGGGCGAACACCGTCTGGTAGCGCTCGTGGTCGTCCAGGCCGGGCTCGCGGTGGATGTACGGCGGCAACGGCAGCCGGCCCTCATGGACCAGCCACGACTCCAGCGGCTCGGGGAGGTCGAAGCGCAGCACGTAGAACTCGCCGTCGCGGCCGAGCACCTCGGCCTCGCCGCCGGCGTCGAGCCGGATGCGGCTGCCGGGCCGGGGCGACTTGCTGGCACCGACCTGGGCGCGGGCCTGCTGGCCGCCGAGCAGGCGCTCGATCAGGATCTCGACCCGCCCGCCGGTGGCCTTCTGCCCGAACAGCCGCGCCGGGATCACCCGGGTGTCGTTGAACACCAGCAGGTCGCCGGGCTGCAGGAGTTCGGGCAGGTCGCGGACATGGTGGTCCGCGCAGGCCGCCGGCGCCGGCGGCACCACCAGCAGCCGGCTGGCCGAGCGCTCGGCCAGGGGCGCCTGGGCGATCAGCTCCTCGGGCAGGTCATAGTGGAAATCGGACTTCTTCAACGTCGCTGCATCCAACGGGCGAGCCGCCCATTGTAGGGCCGTGCACGCGCCGGCTGCGGGCGGCCGGCCGACAGGCCGGGGATACCCCGGCAGCGGTCATCCGCCGGTGCCGTGCAGGGCGCTGCCACGCCGCGCAGCGGCCGCCCTGCCTGCTCAGCGCTCGAACTTGGTCGACAGGATGATCGCGCTGGTGGTGCGCTCGACCCCGTCGATGGTGCCGATGGCGTCGGTGACCACGTCCATCTCCCCCACCCCGCCGACCACCACCATCGCGATCAGGTCGTGCGCGCCACTGACCGAATGCAGGGTGCGCACCTCCGGGAGGTCGCGCAGGGCCTTAACCACCACCGGCATCTTGCGCGGCAGCACGGTGATCGAGACATGCGCGCGCACCTGCCCCTGCTCGTAGTCCTCATGGGTGCGCACCGTGTAGCCGGCGATAACGCCCTGCTGCTCCAGCCGGTCGATGCGGCTCTGCACGGTGGTGCGCGACAGGCCCAGCCGGCGCGCGATCTGCGCGGTGGAAGCGCGCGCATCCTCGCGCAGCACGGAGAGCAGCCGCTCATCGGCCGGGGAAATCTTCACATCGGGCTCCGGTGTCGTCGATTCGACGAAATTACCCTGAATTTCGCCTGATTGGCAGCTGCAATATGCCAATAATCTCCAGATAATGTCAGGACGCTACTTTTTCCTGGAGATGAGCATGACTGTACTCGGCCCTCTTGCCGCGCTTCGCGCGCACGCCGGCACCCGCCTCACCACGGGGCTGGACGATGCCGTCGTCGAACGCCTGGCCGCCGCCCATCCCGACCTGTCCGCGGCCATCGCCGCCGCGGCCGGCGAATACGCCCGCATCAAGGACGAGGCCGCCGACCTGCTGGACCTGGACGAGAAGGACCAGATCGACGCGATGCAGGCCGGCTTCGTCAACTTCTATGCCGACGACGCGGTCGTTCCCTACATCGCCCTGGCCGCCAGCGGCCCGTGGGTGGTCTCGCTCAAGGGCGCGGTGCTGTACGACGCCGGCGGCTACGGCATGCTCGGCTTCGGCCACACCCCCGCCGACGTGCTGGCCGCGGCCGGCAAGCCGCAGGTGATGGCCAACATCATGACCCCGAGCCTGTCCCAGCGCCGCTTCGTGCGGGCGCTGCGCCAGGAGATCGGCCACACCCGCGGCGGCTGCCCGTTCTCGCACTTCATGTGCCTGAACTCCGGCTCGGAAGCGGTCGGCCTGGCCGCCCGCATCGCCGACATCAACGCCCGCCTGCAGACCGACCCGGGCGCACCGCATGCCGGAGCCACCGTCAAGCGCGTGGTCATCAAGGGCAGCTTCCACGGCCGCACCGACCGCCCGGCGCTGTATTCCGACTCCACCCGCAAGGCCTATGACCGCTACCTGGCCAGCTACCGCGGCGAGGACAGCGTCATCGCGATCCCGCCGTACGACGAGGATGCGCTGCGCAAGGTGTTCGACGACGCCAAGGCCAACAACTGGTTCATCGAGGCGGTGTTCCTGGAGCCGGTCATGGGCGAAGGCGACCCCGGCCGTGCGGTCCCGGCCAGCTTCTACAAGCTGGCGCGCGAGCTCACCCGCGCCCACGGCAGTCTGCTGCTGATCGACTCCATCCAGGCCGCGCTGCGTGCCCACGGCACCGTGTCGTTCGTCGACTACCCGGGTTACGAGACCCTGGACGCCCCGGACATGGAGACCTACTCCAAGGCCCTGAACGGCGCGCAGTTCCCGCTGTCGGTCCTGGCGGTCACCGAACACGCCGCCCAGCTCTACCGCAAGGGCGTGTACGGCAACACCATGACCACCAACCCGCGTGCCCTGGACGTGGCCAGCGCCACCCTCGCCCGGCTGACGCCGGCCGTGCGCGAGAACATCCGCGTGCGCGGCGAGCAGGCGGTGCAGAAGCTCGAAGCGCTCAAGGACAAGCTCGGCGGCCTGATCACCAAGGTCCAGGGAACCGGCCTGCTGTTCTCCTGCGAGCTTGCCCCGCAGTTCAAGTGCTACGGCAGCGACTCCACCGAGGAATGGCTGCGCATGCACGGCGTCAACGTCATCCATGGCGGCGAGAACTCGCTGCGCTTCACCCCGCACTTCGGCATGGACGAGGCCGAGCTGGACTTGCTGGTGGAGATGGTCGGCCGCGCCCTGCTCGAAGGCCCGCGCCGCACCCAGGCCGCTGCCAGCTGATCCCGCGCGTCCTGCGGGAACGGTGAATCGAAGAGGCGGCCGGATGGCCGCCTCTTCTCGTATCGGGCCCGTGCCAGCGGGGCACGGCCCCGCTCTACGGTGGTGCAGACCGTGACGGGGGTTGTAGCGCCGGGCCCCGCCCGGCGGGCCTTCCCGGACAGGTGCCAGCGGGGCGTGGCCCCGCTCTACCGTGGTGCCGGCCGCAGCGGGGGCGTAGCGCCGGGCCCTGCCCGGCGGGGCCTTCCCGGGCAGGTGGCAGCGGGGCGTGGCCCCGCTCTACCGTGGTGCAGGCCGCAGCAGGGGCGTAGCGCCGGGCCCCGCCCGGCGGGCCTTCCCGGGCAGGCGCCAGCGGGGCGTGGCCCCGCTCTACCGTGGTGCAGGCCGCGGCGGGGGGGGGGCGTAGCGCCGGGCCTCGCCCGGCGAGGCCTTGCCGGGCAGGTGCCAGCGGGACGTGGCCCCGCTCTACCGTGGTGCAGGCCGCGGTGGGGGCGTAGCGCCGGGCCCTGCCCGGCGGGCCTTCCCGGGCAGGCGCCAGCGGGGCGTGGCCCCGCTCTACCGTGGCACAGGCCGCGGCGGGGACGGTGTAGCGCCGGGCCCCGCCCGGCAGGGCCTTGCCGGGATGACGCCAGCGCGGTGCTCTACGGTTCAGGGGCATCGGCTGCCGCGACCGAGGGGGCCGCCGGCGCCTGTCCCCAGCCGCCCAGGGCCTTGTAGACGGCCACCACCGCGACATTGAGTTCGGCCTCGCCCAGCGCCAGTGCATCGTCGGCGGCCAGTTGGGTGCGCTGTGCGTCCAGCAGCGCCAGGAAATCCGATGCGCCTTCCCGATAGCGGATACCCGCGAGCGTTTCGGCGCGCTGCGCGGCCTGTGCCTGTCCGGCCAGTGCCAGCAGCCGAGCCTGCTGCCGGGCATAGCGCGCCAGGGCGTTCTCGGCGTCCTCCAGCGCCAGCAGCACGGTCTTTTCGTACTCGGCCGCCACGCCGTCGGCCTGTGCATGGCGGGCGCGTAGGCGCGCACGCACGCTGCCGTAATCGAATGCCGCCCAGCTCAGCGAGGGTGTCAACGCCCAGGCCTTGTTGCCGCCGTTGACCAGGCCGTTGGCGTCGCCGCCGAGAAAACCGACGAAGCCGGTCAAGGTCAGCCGCGGGAACAGTTCGGCCGTGGCCACGCCGACCCGCGCGGTGGCCGCGGCCAGGCGCCGCTCGGCCGCGCGCACGTCGGCACGGCGGCGCAGCAGGTCGCGGGTATCGCCGATCGGCAAGGCCTTGGCGAACGCGGCCAGCGGGCGCGGCTGCAGCAGTTCGTCCAGCGTGCCCGGGCGCTGTCCGAGCAGCACCGCCAGGCGGTGCCGGCTGGAGACCTGGGCCATGTCCAGCTGCGGGAGGTCGGCCTCGATCGCCTTCAGGCGCGCGCGGCTGCTCTGCACGTCCTGCTCGCTGCCGGCACCCAGCGTCCAGCGGGTCTCGGTCAGGCGCTGGGTGTCGCGCAGGTTGTGGAGGGTGCGCTCGGCGACCGCCAGGCGCTTCTGCGCGCCGCGCAGTTCGAAGTAGTTGCGCGCCACTTCGGCGGCCACCAGCACCTGCGCGTCGATCAGGCTGGCCCATTCGGCCTCCAGGTCGGCGTGTGCCGCTTCCGCGGCACGCCGCTGGCGGCCGAACAGGTCCAGCTCCCAGGCGGCGTCGAAGCCGAGCTGGTAGGTCTGGCGGGAGATGCGGGTGCCGTCCGGTACGGGCTCCGGGCCGGTGCGCCGTTCCCGGCTGCCGGCCGCGGTGACATGCGGGGCCTGGTCCAGGCGGCGCTCGACGAACACCGCCCGCGCCTCCCGCACGCGCGCCAGTGCGCTTTTCAGGTCGAGGTTGTCCGACAGCGCCGCGTGCACCAGTTGTTCGAGCACCGGATCATCGAACTGCGCCCACCAGCTGGCCACCGGCGATTGCGGGCTGTACACCGGAGCGGCCGCAGCCTGCAGCACCACCGGTGCCGGTGCCGGGGCCTGGTAGTCCGGCCCCACGGTGATGCAACCGGCCAGCAGCAGGCTGGCCGCGGCCGCGGCCAGCCCGCGCGCCGCCAGGGCGCGCTTGTCGTCAGTACGGGAATTCATGCGGCATGCCTCGCAGGTCAAGGATGAAGGGTCGGCTCGCCGTGTCGTACCAGCCGGCCGCCGCCGTTGCGGGCGACGAGGGTGCGCAGCGCGACATAGAACACCGGGGTCAGGAACAGCCCGAACAGGGTGACGCCCAGCATGCCGGCGAACACCGTGATGCCGGTGACCGAGCGCACTTCGGCGCCGGCGCCGTGCGACAGCACCAGCGGCACGGTGCCGGCGATGAAGGCGATGGAGGTCATCACGATCGGGCGCAGGCGCAGGCGGCAGGCTTCCAGGGCGGCATCGACGATGCCCATGCCGCCGATCTCCAGCTCGCGGGCGAACTCCACGATCAGGATCGCGTTCTTGCAGGCCAGGCCCATCAGCACCACCAGGCCGACCTGCACGAACACGTTGTTGTCGCCACCGGTCACCCACACCCCGAACAGCGCGGACAACAGGGTCATCGGCACGATCAGGATCACCGCCAGCGGCAGCGTCCAGCTTTCATACAGCGCCGCCAGCACCAGGAAGGCCAGCAGGATCGCCACCGGGAACACCACCAGGGCGGCCTTGCCCTGGGTGGCCTGCTGGTAGCTCAGGTCGGTCCATTCGGTGGCCATGCCCACCGGCAGCACCTTGTCCGCGATCTCGGTCAGCCGGGTCATCGCCTCGGCCGAGGACAGCACGCGCGGATCGGCCTCGCCGGCCAGGTCGGCCGCCGGATAGCCGTTGAAGCGCAGCACCGGGTCGGGGCCGTAGCTCTCCTTGAGGGTCACCATCGAGCCGATCGGCACCATCTCGCCGCGGTCGTTGCGGGTGCGCAGCCGGGCGATGTCCTCGACGTTGTCGCGGAACGGGCCGTCGGCCTGGGCGATCACCTGCCAGGTGCGCCCGAACTGGTTGAAGTCGTTGACGTAGGCCGAGCCCAGGTAGGTCTGCAGGGTGTCGAACAGCTCGGTCAGCTGCACGCCCTGCGCCTTGGCCTTGACCCGGTCCACCTCCGCGTCCAGCTGCGGCACGTTGGCCTGGTAGCTGCTGATCGGGAAGGCCATGCCCGGGGTCTGCGCGACCGTGCCCTGCATCGCCTGCACGGCCTCCTGCAGGGCGCCGTAGCCGAGGTTGCCGCGGTCCTCGATGAACAGCTGGTAGCCGTTGCCGTTGCCCAGCCCGAGGATCGGCGGCGGCATCATCGCGAACGCGAAACCTTCCTGCAGGCCGGCGATCTTCTGGTTGATCTCGGCATTGATCTGCGCCGCGCTGCGGCCATGGCGCTCGTTGAACGGCTTGAGCGGGATGAAGGCCACGCCGGTGTTGGGGGTGTTGGTGAACTGCAGGGCGTTCAATCCGGGGAACGAGATCGTATGCGCCACGCCGTCGGTCTCCCGGGCGATCTCGGCGACCTTGCGCAGCAGCGCGTCGGTACGGGCGATCGAGGCGCCTTCGGGCAGCTTCACGCCGGCGATCAGGTACAGCTTGTCCTGGGTCGGGATGAAGCCCGGCGGCACCAGCCGGAAGACCACGCCGGTCGCGACCAGCAGGACCGCGTACACCACGAACACCGCGCCGCGCCGGCCGAGGATGCGCGCCACGCTGCGTTCGTACGTCTCCGAACTGGACTTGAAGAAACGGTTGAACGGCCGGAACACCCAGCCGAACAGGCGCTCGATCAGGCGGCTCGGGGCGTCCTTCGGCGCGCCGTGGGCCTTGAGCAGGCGTGCGGCCAGGGCCGGCGACAGGGTCAGCGAATTGATCGCCGAGATCACCGTGGAAATGGCGATGGTGACCGCGAACTGCTTGTAGAACTGGCCGGTGACGCCGGACAGGAACGCCATCGGCACGAACACCGCGCACAGCACCAGCGCGATCGCCACGATCGGGCCGGACACCTCGCGCATGGCCTGGTGGGCCGCGGCGGTGGGCGACAGCCCGTCCTCGATGTTGCGCTCGACGTTTTCCACGACCACGATCGCATCGTCGACCACGATGCCGATCGACAGCACCAGGCCGAACAGGCTCAGCGTGTTGATCGAGAACCCGAGCAGGTACAGGGCGGCGAACGTGCCCACCACCGATACCGGCACCGCGATCAGCGGGATGATCGAGGCCCGCCAGGTCTGCAGGAACAGGATCACCACCAGCACCACCAGCGCGATGGCTTCCAGCAGGGTGGACACCACCGCCTTGATCGAGTCGCGCACGAAGATCGTGGTGTCGTACACCGCCTCGTATTTCACGTCCGGCGGGAACCCGGCCTGCATCCCGTCCAGGGTGCCGATCACGGCATCGCGGATCTCCAGCGCGTTCGCGCCCGGCGCCTGGAAGATGCCGATGCCGACCGCGTTCTTGCCGTCCAGCTGCGAACGCAGGGTGTAGTCGCCCGCGCCCAGCTCCAGGCGGGCGACGTCGGCCAGGCGCACGATCTCGCCGTCATCGCCGCTCTTGAGCACGATGTCGCCGAACTCCTGCTCGGTCTGCAGGCGTCCGCGGGCGTTGATCAGGGTCAGGAAGCGGCTGTCCGGGAGCGGCTCGGCACCGAGCTGGCCGGCCGACACCTGCACGTTCTGCTCGCGCATGGCGCGCACCACGTCACCGGCGGTCAGGCCGCGCGAAGCGACCTTGTCCGGGTCCAGCCAGGCGCGCATGGCGTAGTCGCCGCCACCGAAGACCTGCGCCTCGCCCACTCCGGGGATGCGCGCCAGCGCGTCCTTGACGTGCAGGCGGGCGTAGTTGCGCAGGTACAGGGTGTCGTAGCTGCCCTGCGGCGACGTCAGGTGCACCACCATCAGGAAGGTCGGCGACTGCTTCTGGGTGGTCACGCCCTGGCGGCGCACGTCCTCGGGCAGGCGCGCCTGCGCCTGCGCCACGCGGTTCTGCACCTTGACCGCGGCCGCATCCGGGTCGGTGCCGGGGCGGAAGGTCACGGTCATCTGCAGCACGCCGTCGGAACCGGCCACCGACTTGAGGTACATCATGCCCTCGACGCCGTTGATCGCCTCTTCCAGCGGCGTGGCGACGGTCTCGGCGATGACCTTGGGGTTGGCGCCCGGGTACACCGTGCGCACCACCACCGAGGGCGGCACGACGTCCGGGTATTCGCCGATCGGCAGGATCGGGATCGCGATCAGGCCGGCGGCGAAGATCACGATCGACAGCACCGCGGCGAAGATCGGCCGGTCGATGAAGAAACGGGAAAAATCCATGGAGGCATTCCTGGAAAAGGCGTCCGGCAGGCAACAGCCGGCCCGGCCCTCGCCGGACGGGCGAAGACGGGAGCGGCCGCCGGGACCGCCGGCAGCGGAAGGGAAACCTGGGTCGCCGGATCAGCGGGCCAGCGCGGCGGTCGCGGTGCGGCGCGGTGCCGGCGCGGCCGGCGGCTGCATCGCCACCGCCCTGGCCTGTACCGGCATGCCGGGCATGAACACCTTCTGCACCCCGTCGACGATCACCCGCTCGCCCGGGGCCAGCCCGGCCTCGACGATGCGCAGGCCCTCGGCGCTGCGGCCCAGCACGACATCCCGGCGCTGCGCGTTGCCATCCTTGTCGACCACGTACACGTACTTGCGGTCCTGGTCGGTCAGCACGGCCCGGTCGTCGATCAGCAGGGCCTGGAACTCCCCGCTGCCGAGCAGCCGCACGCGCGCGAACAGGCCCGGCGTGAACCGGCGGTCGCTGTTGTCCAGCAGGGCGCGCACGCGGATGGTGCCGGTACTGGAGGCCACCTGGTTGTCGAGGAAGTCGACCACGCCTTCGTGCGGAAAGTCCTCCTCGCCGCTCAGCGCCACCTTCACCGGCAGGGCCTGCTCGCGCTCGCTGGGGCGCTCGCCGCTGCGCGCCATCCGCGCATAGCGCAGGAAGGTGCCCTCGTCGGCATCGAAGTAGACGTGCACGGTGTCCAGCGAGACCAGCCGGGTCAGCACGCTGGCGCTGTCGCCGGCGGTGACCAGGTTGCCGGCGGTGACCATCGCATGGCCGGCGCGGCCGGCGATCGGGGCCCGCACCCGGGTGAACTCCAGCTCCAGCCGGGCCGCGTCCACCGCCGCCTGTGCCGCCAGCACCGCGGCCTCGGCCTGCTCGGCGGCGGCGCGGCGCTGTTCGGCGGTCTCGGCGGCGATGGCCTGCTGCTCGGCCAGGCGGAGCGCGCGCCCGGACTCATTGCGGGCCAGGGCGGCCTGGGTGCGGGCGCGCGCCAGCTCGGCCCGGGCGCGGTCGTACTCGGCCTGGTAGCGGCGGGCATCGATGGTGAACAGGACGTCGCCCTTCTTCACCTCCTGGCCCTCGATATAGTCCACCCGCTCGATGTAGCCGGACACGCGGGGCCGCAGCTCCACGCTCTGCACCGCCTCGACGCGGCCGCTGAATTCATCCCATTGGCTGACCGGCCGCACCAGCACCGGCGCCGCGCCGACATCCGGTGCCGGCGGCGCGCCCGCCTCCTGTGCCCGGCCGCCGCTGCAGGCGGTCAGGACGGCCAGGGCGAGCAGCGATGCGCCCGCCGGGAAAAGGCGCCGCAGCAGCGCAGGGAGGGGACCGGAGATACCGTTCATGTCATGCATCCTTGGGAGAGATCGGAGAGCGGAAAGCGGAGCGGGTCGTGGGTACGGCCGCGGGGCGGGCGAAGCAGTGTCGGCCCGGGCTGCTGACAGCCGCTGTCAGCAGGCGCACCCGGCCATCGGGCGGCGCACCGTGGCGGCCATCGCCCCCGGCGGCGGCCCGCGCGGCGCCGGGCACTGTCCCGTGCGTGGAAATTTTTCTCCCGCAGGCGGGACAAATCGGGCGGCCCGGCAGGCACCGGCACGGCGGACGCCCGCAGCGCATCGGCCGCGGGCAGCGAGTGGCCCCGTCCGCGCGGAGCCTTCCAGCACAGGCGCTTGCCCGCGCCGGGCCGGCGCACAGGCAGGCCCGGGAAGGCGGAGGACGCGGGGGTGGCAGCGGGCGGCAACGGCATGGCGACGATGGACGGGAAACGAGGGCCGTCACGTTACGCGCCGAATCCATACTTGATTAGTACGGATTGAAGGGAATAATCGTCCCGTCGCCGACACAATCCCGCCACCGAACGAGTCCCGCGCATGGCCAACGATCTCAATGACACCCTGATCTTCGTGAAAGTCGTCGAACAGGGCAGTTTCACCGCCGCGGCGCGGCTGCTCGGCCAGCCCAAGACCACGGTCAGCCGCAAGGTGCAGGAACTGGAAGCACGCCTGGGCGCGCGCCTGCTGCACCGGACCACCCGCCGCCTGGGGCTGACCGAGGCCGGCACGGTCTACTACGAGCATTGCAAGCGCATCGCCCGCGAGCTGGAGCAGGCCGAGAGCGCGGTCAACCAGTTGCAGTCCGGCCCCCGCGGCTGGCTGCGTTTCAGCGTGCCCTACTCCGTGGGCACGACCTGGATCGCACCGCTGCTGGGACGCTTCCAGGCGCAGTACCCGGACATCCGCGTGGACATGCACCTGGGCGATGAGACGCTGGACCTGATCTCCGGCGAGATCGACATGGCGCTGCGCATCGGCCCGCTGCCCGATTCCAACCTGATCGCGCGCAAGCTCGGGCGCCTGCGTACCCAGGTGTTCGCCAGCCCCGGCTACATACGCTGCTATGGCGAGCCCGCGCACCCGGACGAGCTGCGCCACCATCGCACGCTGGCGGTGCGCAACGCGCAGCAGAGCCAGGGCAACCGTTTCGCCTGGCCGCTGGCACAGGACGGCGGCGCGATGCAGGAATTCCCGGTCGAGCCGCTGCTGGTGGCCAACGATGCGTCGGCCCTGAACGCCATGCTGGTCGCCGGTGAAGGGCTGATGCTCAGCAGCGACGTGATGGCCAAGCCCTTCATCGAATCGGGCATGCTGCGCCGGGTGCTGGCCGGCTGGACCGGCCCGGACTACGACTTCAGCGCGGTGTTCGCCGGCGGCGGCATGGTCTCGCCCAAGGTCCGGGCGTTCGTCGACTTCCTGGTCGACAAACTCAACCTGGACGCCAACTACATGCTGCTGCAGTGCCCCAACGCCAAGCGCCCGCCGGGCGCGCAGCACAACTGCCAGCGCGGACTGGAGATCCCGGTGCTGCCGGTGCGCGAAGCGCTCAGCGCCTGACGCCGGCGGCGCCGCGGTCCTGCGCCGGCAACGGTGCCGGCGTCAGTAACCGCGCCCGTAGGGCCACAGCGGCACCACCTGCACTTCCTTGCAGCCGTCGTAGCGGCTGCAGCTGCCGAAGTAGCCGGGGCCGGAATAGCGCTGGCGGGCATCGCGGTTGTACGGGCTGTTGTAGAAGTCCGGGCGGTAGAGGTGGCCGGCACCGTGGTAGCGCATCGGCGTCTGCGGCGCCGAGAACGGCCGGGGAGCGAGCGCGGCCACCGGCGAGCCGGCGTCGGCCGCGGTGGTCACGTAGCCCTCCTGCGGGTCGTAGCGGACCATGCGGTAATAGACGGTCTGGCCGTCCTGTTGCCGGGTGCGCAGCGCCTGCATGCCGCCATCGGCATGGACGTAGGGCCGCCCCTCCTCGAAGACCACCTCGGACGGATGGACCTGCTCTTCCTCCAGCGGGGGCTGCGCCAGCGCGCTCCCTGCCAGCACGGCCAGCAACAGCGCCGCTCCTGCCGCGATCCGGTTCCTGCCTGCCTGCATGAGGTGTGTCTCCCTGGTGGTGGCCGCCCGCCGCATGGCGCGTGCGCCTGGAGCCCGCCGATGCCGCCGCGGTCTTCCCCCGGCGTGGCGGAGCCCCACGATTATAGGCGCCGCGGTTCCCGGCCGCATCCGCGGCGAGGTGCCTGCCCGCGTGCCGGAATGCCGCTTGCCGACGCCCAGGGACAGGCATGCCCTGCCCGCCGTGGGCCACGGCGCCGCGAGGCATTGCGGTCCCGGGGCGCTGCCGCGACCCGGGACAGGACGGCGCGGGCACGCTGCGGTACGGCCCGCGGCCGGGACCGGTCGCGGGCGTTCCCCTTTCGGCCGGGCGTTCGAGCGGCCGGCCGGTCAGGCCCGGCAACGGCGGTCGTCGCGCAATCCGACGTGCTCCCCCGGCACATGCCTGCCTCCCATCGCGGCCGTTGTCCGCGGGCGGGAGCCGCACCGGCACGTTCCCGCCGCGGCCATGGCTTTAGACTATCGGCCGTTTCCCTCTCCGAGCCGCGCCATGCCCGTCGTCGAAGTCCGCCATCCCCTCGTCCAGCACAAGATCGGCCTGATGCGGCAGGCCGCGCTCAGCACCAAGGACTTCCGCGAGCTGACCGACGAGCTGGGCACCCTGCTCGCCTACGAGGCCACCGCCGACCTGGAGACCGAATCCAGCACGGTGGCCGGCTGGGCCGGGCCGGTGGCGGTGCGGCGCATCGCCGGCGCCAAGATCACCGTGGTGCCGATCCTGCGCGCCGGCCTGGGCATGCTCAACGGCGTGCTGTCGCTGATCCCGGCCGCGCGGGTGAGCGTGGTCGGCCTGCAGCGCGACGAACAGACCCTGCAGCCGGTGCCCTACTTCGAGCGCCTGACCGGCCGCCTGGAAGAGCGCGATGCCCTGATCCTGGATCCGATGCTGGCCACCGGCGGCACCCTGATCGCGACCATCGACATGCTCAAGCGCGCCGGCGCACGGCGCATCAAGGGCATCTTCCTGGTGGCCGCGCCGGAGGGCCTGCGCGCGCTCGAGGCCGCGCATCCGGACGTACAGCTGTACACCGCGGCCATCGACGAGCGCCTCGACGACAAGGCCTACATCCTGCCGGGCCTGGGCGATGCCGGCGACCGCATCTTCGGGACCCGGATGCCGTAAGCCGCGGCAGGGACTCAACCGACCAGACGGCTGGCCTTGAGTTCGGGCAGTTCGCCGGCGGTGGCGAAGCGGCCCCTGGGGTCGCGCACCACCCGCGCCATCGCGCAGTCCGGGTCGTGGGTGAAGAACAGCTGCACGTCGCGTGCCAGCTTGTCCTCCAGGAAGGCGAGCTTCTCGTCGATCAGCAGTTCCGCGTTGCGGTCGTAGCCCATGGTGATCGGCACGTGCACCCACGAACGGCCGGGGATCAGGTCGGCGCAGAACACCACGCCGCCCCGCCGCGGGCCCTCGTCGCACTCGGGGCCGAGGATCTCGGCCAGCATCAGTCCCGGGGTATGCCCGTCGCTGAAGCTGAAGCGCACCGACTCCCCCAACACCTGCGAGTACGCCCCGGACACGACCTCCAGCCGGCCGCTGTCCTCCAGCAGGCCCGGCAGTTCGGCGATGAAGCTGGCCCGGTCGCGCGGGTGCGGATGGCGCGCGCGCTCCCAGTGCGTGGCGCCCACCACGAAGGTCGCGTTCGGGAACAGCAGCTCCGGCGGCCGGCCCTCCGAGAACGGCGCCAGCAGGCCGCCGGCATGGTCGAAGTGCAGGTGGCTGAGCACCACCACGTCGATGTCCTCGTGCTCGAAGCCGGCCTCGCGCAGGGAATCGATCAGCACATGCCGCGGTTCCTGCACGCCGTAGCGCTCGCGCAGCCGCGGCTCGAAGAAGGCGCCGATGCCGGTCTCGAACAGCACCGTCTTGCCGCCGAGCGGGCTGGCCAGCAGCGCCCGGCAGGCCAGTTCGATGCGGTTGGCCTCGTCGGCCGGCGCCCAGCGTTCCCATACGGCCTTGGGCGCATTGCCGAACATCGCGCCCCCGTCCAGCTTCTGGCTGTTGCCACGGATCGACCAAAGTTTCATGTGAAAAATTCTACCGCCGCCGCGTTAAATATTCGAAAGCCGGCACGGCATGCGGGGGCGCCGGCGGCCGCACGCACGCGGCGTTCCGGCCGCGGCGCCGACCGGGATCAGCGGTAGACCGGATGCCGCCGGCACAGCGCCACCACCTGCTCGCGGACCCGGGCTGCGACCGGCGCGTGGCGGCCCTCGCCCAGCGCGTCGAGCACGTCGCATACCCACCCGGCCAACTGCCCGCACTCGACCACGCCGAAACCGCGCGTAGTCACCGCCGGCGTGCCCAGGCGCACGCCCGAGGTCACGAACGGCGAACGCGGATCGCCGGGAACGCTGTTCTTGTTGGTGGTGATGCCGGCATCGCTCAAGGCGGCATCGGCGTCCTTGCCGGTATAGGCGCGGTCGGACAGGTCGATGAGCATGAGGTGGTTGTCGGTGCCGCCGGAGACGATCCGGTAGCCGCGCCGCTGGATCAGCGTGGCCATCGCCCGGGCATTGGCCAGCACCTGCCGCTGGTAGCTGCGGAAGTCCGGCTGCAGGGCCTCCTTGAAGGCCACCGCCTTGGCCGCGATCACGTGCATCAGCGGACCGCCCTGGACACCGGGGAACACCGCGGCATCGAGCCTGCGGCAGAACTCCGCACTCTGTCCCTTGGCCAGGATCAGGCCGCCGCGCGGGCCGCGCAGGGTCTTGTGGGTGGTGCTGGTGACCACATGCGCATGCGGCAGCGGATCGGGGTACTCGCCGGCGGCGACCAGCCCGGCCACGTGCGCCATGTCCACCCAGAACAGCGCGCCGGCCTTGTCGGCGATGGCGCGCATGCGTGCCCAGTCCTTGTGCCGCGAATAGGCCGAGAAGCCGCCGATCAGCAGCTTCGGGCGCGTCTCCAGCGCGATGCGCTCCATCGCCTCGTAGTCGATCAGGCCGGTCGCCGGATCCAGCCCGTAGGGCACGATGCGATAGTGGCGGCCGGAGAAGTTGGCCGGGTTGCCATGGGTGAGATGGCCGCCCTGGGCCAGGTTCATGCCCATCACCGTATCGCCGGGCTCGGCCAGGGCCAGGAACACCGCGGCGTTGGCCTGGGCGCCCGCATGCGGCTGGACATTGGCGTAGTCGCAACCGAACAGCTGCCGGGCGCGTTCGATCGCCAGCCGCTCGGCGACATCGACGTTGTCGCAGCCGCTGTAGTAGCGGCGGCCGGGATAGCCCTCGGCGTACTTGTTGGTGAACACCGACTCCTGCACCGCGCGCACCTGGCGGCTGGCGTAGTTCTCGGAGGCGATCAGTTCGACATGGTCTTCCTGGCGGTCTTCTTCGGCACGGATCGCAGCGGCCAGTTCGGGATCGAAGCCGGCAAGGGGCGGTGGGGCGTCATGCATGGAGAACAGTCCTGGTACGAGAGGGGAAACGGGGCGCCGCATGGCGCGTGGCGGGCGGCACGGCGCGCTCAGGGCGCGCCCATGCCGGGCCAGTAGTGGCTGTCGGGAAGGTCGCGGGCGCCGAAGATGGCCTGGCCGACGCGGACCACCGTGGCGCCCTCCTCGATGGCGATCTCGAAGTCGCCGGACATGCCCATCGACAGGTCCTCCAGGCCGATGCCGTCCGGCGCCTCCTGGCGTAGCCGGTCGCGCAGCCCGCGCAGGCGCACGAAGCAGGCGCGCACCCGCTCGGCGTCCTCGGAGAACAGCGCCAGCGTCATCAGCCCGCGCACGCGCAGCGCGCCGAAGCGCGGCAGCTCGCGCACGAAGGCCGGCACGTCGGCCGGCGCCAGGCCGTACTTGCTGTCTTCTTCGGAGGTGTTGACCTGCACGAACACGTCCAGGCTGCGCCCTTCCAGCTGCAGGCGGCGGTCCAGGGTCTCGGCCAGGCGCAGGCTGTCCAGCGCCTGGAACTCGCTGGCGAAGCGCGCCACCAGCTTGGCCTTGTTGGTCTGCAGGTGGCCGATCACCGACCACTGCAGGTCGTCCAGGTCCTGCATCGCTTCCCACTTGTGGTGCGCTTCCTGCACCTTGTTCTCGCCGAGCAGCCGGCAACCGGCGGCGTGCGCGAGGCGCAGGCTGGCCTCGGGCTTGGTCTTGCTCACCGGCAGCAGGCGCACGCCGGCCGGGTCGCGGCCGGCACGCCGGCAGGCGGCGGCGATGCGCGCGTGCACCGTGGCCAGGTTGTGGCGGAAATCCTCCACGCTGGCGGCCTGCGGATAACGGCCGTGGCGGTCGTGGGCGGTACGGGTGGTCGTGGTCATGGTGCCTCCGCCGGGGTCGCCGGCTTGCGTGCGGTGGGGGCCCGCCGTTTCACCCGGCCCGGCAGGCGGCCATTGAGCAGCGCATGCGCCAGCAGCCCGATCAGCAGCCCCCAGAAGGCGCCGCCGATACCGAGCAGGGTGATGTTGGCGGCAGCGGCCAGGAAGGTGATCAGCGCCACCTCGCGGCCCGCCGCGTCGGCGGTCGCCGCGGCCAGGCTGGCGCCGAGGGTGCCCAGCAGCGCCAGGCCGGCCAGGGTCGCGATGAAGCCCGCCGGCAAGGCCATGAACAGCGCGGCCAGGGTCACGCCGAACACACCGACGAGCAGATAGGCCACGCCGGCGGCGATGCCCGCGATCCAGCGCTTGCCGGGGTCCTCGTGCGCCTCGCGCCCGGTGCAGATCGCCGCGGTGATCGCGGCGAGGTTGAAGCCGTGCGCCCCGAACGGTGCCATCAGCAGCGAGCCGAGCCCGGTGGTGGCGACGATCGGATTGGCGCTGGTGCGGAAGCCGTCATTGCGCAGGACCAGCATGCCGGGCATGTACTGCCCGGTCAGGGTGATCAGGAACAGCGGCAGCGCCACGCCCAGCATCGCGTTCAGGCTGAATGCCGGCGCGGTGAACACCGGCGTGGCCAGGCGCGGCTCCAGCACGGACAGGTCCACCCGCCCCTGCAGCAACAGCAGCCCCAGGCCCACCGCCAGCAGGCCGACCACCGCGTAGCGCGCGGTGTAGCGCTTGAACACCAGGTAGCTCAGGATCAGCGTGGCCGCCAGCAGCGGGTCCAGCGCCAGCCCGGCGAAGGCCCGGATCCCGAACGGCAGCAGGATCCCGGCCAGCAGGCCGGCAGCCACCCCCGGCGGCACCCGCCGGACCAGCCGCTCGAAGCCGCCCGAAAGGCCGAGCAGCGCGAACCCGGCGGCCGACAGCAGGAATGCGCCCACCGCTTCGGGCCACGGCGTGGTCGCCAGCGCGGTGACGAGGAAGGCCGCGGCCGGCGTGGACCAGGCGGTGATGATCGGCTCGCGGAACCGCCAGCTCAGCAGCAGCCCGGTGATGCCCACCCCGACGGAGATCGACCACACCCACGACGCGGTCAGCTCCGGCCCCAGCCCGGCCACCTTCGCGGCCTGGAAGACCAGGATGAAGGTCCCGCCGTAGTTGACGAGGACCGAGACCAGCCCGGCGACGATCGGCGGCGGCAGGTCGCGCAGGCGGAGTGCGGCGGCGGGGGGCGGGGACAACATGGACGGACGCAGGCTCCTGGCGATTGACGGGGGCGATCGGAAGGCTGTTTTATAGCCGGCAAATGGACTGATTTACCCCTCCACTTGACGCAGGAAGACCCCTCCATTTGTTCCGTCATGCCCAACTCGAATCGGTAAAGGCCTGGATCGGCGACCCTGCGCGCGCCGCGCTGCCGCTGCACGCCCGCATCCAGCGCGCCCTCCGCCAGCTGATCCTCGACGGCGCGATCGCGGCCGGCCAGCCGCTGCCGGCCTCGCGTGCCCTCGCCCGCTCGCTGGCGGTGTCCCGCGACACCGTGGAGATGGCCTACGGCCAGCTGCATGCGGAAGGCTTCATCGAACGCCGCGTGGGCAGCGGCAGCTTCGTGTCCGGGCAGGTGCAGCCGCGCCGCGGAACGCGCCGGGCGGCGCCACGGAACGCGCCGGCCCTGAGCCGGCGTGGCAATGCCCTGTTCAACGCCGGCGGCGTGCGCGACTTCATCGCGCCGCGCGCCTTCGCTCCGGGGCTGCCGGAGACCCGCAACTTCCCGCTGCAGACCTGGGAACGGCTGCAGCGCCAGGTGCTCAAGGAGCATGGCAGCCGCGCCCTGCTGCACAGCCCGGCACAGGGCATGGCCGCCCTGCGCCAGGCCATCGCCGACTACGTCAACCTGGAACGCGGCGCCCACGCCACGCCCGAGCGCGTGCTGGTGCTCACCAGTTCACAACAGGCGCTGGCGCTGTGCGCCACCGTGCTGCTCGACCCGGGCGAACGGATCTTCATCGAAGACCCCGCCTACCACGGCGCACGCCGCGCCTTCGATGCCGCCGGACTGGAGAGCGTGCCCATCGCGGTGGACGCCGACGGCCTGCGCGTGGACCGGTTGCAGGCGGCCACGCCGGCGGCACGCGCGGTGTTCCTGACCCCCTCGCACCAGTTCCCGACCGGCGCGACGCTGTCGCTGGAACGCCGCCTGGCCATCGTCGAGTGGGCACGGCGCCACGACGCCTGGATCATCGAGGACGACTACGACAGCGAGTTCCATTACGCCGGCAAGCCCACCGCCTGCGTGCAGGGCCTGGACCCGCACGAGCGCACGATCTACATCGGCACCTTCACCAAGTCGCTGTTTCCCGGCCTGCGGATCGGCTACATGGTGCTGCCCCCGGCGCTGGTGGCGCCGATGACGATGGCCCGCACGCTGCTGGACGGGCACAGCGCGCCGATCCCGCAGCTGACGCTGGCGCGCTTCATCGAGGGCGGCCATTTCGGCGCCCATGTCCGCGCCATGCGCACGCTCTACGGCGAACGCCGCGACCTGCTGGCACGGCTCGTCGACGACCATCTCGGCGACTGCCTGCGCCCGCAGGTGCCCGCAGGGGGCATGCAGATGCCCTGCCTGCTGGTGGCCGACCTTCCCGAGGCGCGGGCCGTGGACGCGGCCCGGCGCGCCGGCATCGACCTGCTGGGCCTGGGCGACCTGCATGCCGGGCCCGCGCAGGCCCCCGGCTTCCTGATGGGGTTCGCGGCGCATGCCCCGGACGAGCTGGAACGTGCGGTCCACGGGCTGGCCGGGGTCCTGCGGGCACTGCGGCGCTGAACGCGTCGGGGCCCGGAACGACAGACCCCCGCCATGCCGGCGGGGGTCTGGAAGGTGCGGCCGTGGAAGGCGGGAGGTGCGCGCTCAGTCGCCCTTGCCCACCTTGCGCACCTCGGCACTGCCCTCCGGGTTGCGCGGGTCGGTACCGCCGCTGAGGGTGTTGCTGCGGCGGTTCCATTCCACCGTCTGCAGGTTGCCCCAGACGTGGCTGGAACCGCGCCCGCCCTCGGCACTGTCGCCGGGCAGGTCGACCTTGTGGCCCATCGCCTGCAGCTGACGCGCGACCTCCGGGGTGAACGCGCCGCTTTCGGCGGAGATCTCGTCCGGGAGCCACTGGTGGTGGTAGCGCGGCAGGGCCGCGACCTGCTGCGCGTCCAGGCCGGCGTCGTAGCCGAGGATGCCCAGCAGCACCATGGTGATGATGCGGCTGCCCCCCGGGGTACCGATCACCACGACCTGGTCGTCCTTCTCCATGAAGGTCGGGGTCATCGAGCTGAGCATGCGCTTGCCCGGCTTGGGCGCGTTGGCCTCGTAGCCCATCACGCCGAAGGCGTTCGGGGTGCCGGGCTTGAGCGCGAAGTCATCCATCTCGTTGTTGAGCAGCACGCCGGTGCCGGCCGGGATGAAGCCCGAGCCGTACAGCAGGTTCACCGTCTGCGTGCCACCGACGCGGTTGCCTTCGTTGTCGATGATCGAGAAGTGCGTGGTCTCGTCGTCCTCCAGCGGCGTCGGGTTGCCCGACAGCAGGTCGCTCGGGGTGGCCTTCTCCGGATGGATGGTCGAACGCAGGCCCTGGGCGTAGTCGCGGCTGGTCAGCACCCGCTGCGGGATCTGCACGAAGTCCGGATCGCCGAGGAAGAAGGTGCGGTCGCGGTAGGCGCGGCGCATCGCCTCGACCACCACGTGGGTGCGGTGGGCGTCGTCCAGCTCGGCCAGGTCCCAGCCTTCCAGCACCTGCAGCATCGCCGCCAGGGCGATGCCGCCGGAGGACGGCGGCGGCGCGGTGGTGATCTTCCAGCCCCGGTAGTCGAACACGATCGGCTCGCGGCTCTTGACGGTGTAGCCGGCCAGCTCGTCGGCGGTCCACCGGCCGCCCTCGCGCTTCACGCCGGCCAGCAGCTTCTTGGCGGTCTCGCCGCGGTAGAAGCCGTCGAAGCCCTTGTCGGCCAGCAGCTGCAGGGTGTGCGCCAGCTCGGGCTGCTTGAAGATGTCGCCTTCGGCGATCGGGCGGCCATTGCGCATGTACACCTCGCGGGTGCCGGGATAGCGCTCCATCACCTCGCGCCGCGAGGCGTAGCCGCGGGCCATGCGCGGATAGACCGGGAAACCGTCGGTGGCGATGCGGATCGCCGGTGCCAGCGATTCGGACAGCGGCAGGCGGCCGTGCTCGCCGGCGACCTGCACCAGCATCGCCGGCAGCCCCGGGATGCCCGCCGACCACGGGCCGTTGACCGAGCGGTCGCGGTCCAGTTCGCCGTCCTTGTCCAGGAAGCGCTCGGGCGTGGCCGAGGCCGGCGAGGTCTCGCGCGCGTCCAGCATCACGTCCTTGCCGGTCCGGGCGTCGTGCAGCAGGAACAGCCCGCCGCCGCCCAGGCCGGAGCTGATCGGCTCGACCACGGCCAGCGTGGAGGACACCGCCACCGCGGCATCGAACGCGTTGCCGCCCTTGTCCAGGATCTCCATGCCCGCCTTGGTCGCCAGATCATGGCCGCTGGCGATCGCCGCGCCGTCGGGGTGCGCGGCCAGCGCCTGCGGCGGATCGGCCGCCCACGCGGCCGGTGCCAGCACCAGCGCATACAGAAGGAGGGAACGCGCGAATTGTTTCATGCCGTGGGGGTCTCCGGTTCGTACAGTTCGGGGTGGTCGCGCTGCAGCGCGTGAAGCTTGGCCAGCAACTGGTCGTGGCTCTCGGGGATGTCCGGGTCCGGGTCGATGCATTCGACCGGGCACACCACCACGCATTGCGGCTCGTCGAAATGGCCGACGCATTCGGTACAGCGCGCCGGGTCGATCACGTAGATCGTCTCACCCATCGCGATCGCCTGGTTCGGGCAGGCCGGTTCGCAGACGTCGCAGTTGACGCAAAGTTCGTTGATCTTGAGGGACATGGGACGGCTCCATGCCCGCACCTGCCGGTGCGGGGCCGCGGGCGCGCTGCGCCGTTGGCCCCGGGCGGGCCCCTCAGCGGGGCCGGCAGTGCCGGAGCGCGCGTCCTGCGCGCTGCCCCGGCCAGGCACGGGTCACTTGGCTTCGACGAAGACGTAGTCCGCGCCGGTGGGCTGCACGATGCTCTGCACGCGCGCGTTGTCCCCGGCATCGCCGATGTAGACCACGCGCACGCCCTTCATCGAGTCGGCCTCCACGTTCTTGAAGGCGCCCTCGATCAGGTCGGCCATCCGGCCCGAGGCCGACGAGCCGAAGGCCAGCATGTTGCCCGGCGACACGCCGCGGCCGATGGCGCCGGTGGCGGCTTCGGCCTGGCGCTCGTACTTGGCGTCGAACTCTTCGTCCGACTCCGGCGGCAGGTAGTACAGGAACGGGTTGTTGCTGATGTTGCCCATGTTCTGCACGGCCACCGCCTGCAGGTACTTGCGCCAGCCGGCGTCGTCGTCCTTGGCCGGGGCGACCAGCGCCTGCTGCGCTTCGGCGACCGGAGCGGCCTCCTGCTTGTTGCAGGCGGTGAAGCCCAGCACCATCGAAGCGGCCAGCATCACGCGCATCGTGTTCTTCATGGATCGTCTCCCTCTATGGGTTCGTTGCAGCTGTTGGGATGGGTCAGGCGCCCGCGCGGGACTGGCGGGCCTTGCGCAGCGCTTCCAGCACCGTGGCCGGTACGAAACCGGACACGTCGCCCCCGAGCCGGGCGATTTCGCGCACCAGCGAGGAGGAAATGAAGCTGTGCTGTTCGGACGGGGTCAGGAACAGGGTCTCGACCTCCGGGATCAGGTGGCGGTTCATGCTCGCCATCTGGAATTCGTATTCGAAATCGGACACCGCGCGCAGGCCACGCAGCAGCACCCCGCCATGCACCGAGCGCACGAAGTGCGCCAGCAGCGTGTCGAAGCCGACGACCTCGACGTTGGCATGCCGGGCCAATGCCTCGCGCGCCAGTTCCACGCGCAGTTCCAGCGGCAGGGTCGGCCCCTTGGAGGGGCTCTGCGCCACGCCCACCACGATCTTCTCGAACAGCGGCGCGGCCCGGTGCACCAGGTCGATGTGACCGTTGGTGATCGGGTCGAACGTGCCCGGATAGACGGCGATGCGGGGGCTGGAGGAAGTCATGCGGACGGAGTCGCGTTCAGGTCGTTGCCGAGTGTAGCAGCGGCACGCCGGTACAGGGCATAGCCGACCTCGCGGGTGGTGCCCTGGCGGTGCGGGCTCCAGCCCGGGAGCGCGAACGGCAATCCGCCGGCCGCCACCTCCAGGTACAGCCAGGCGTCGTCGGCCAGGTGCCGCGGCAGGCGCTGCAGCGCCTGGGTCCACAGCCCCGCGGCGAACGGCGGGTCGATGAACACGATGTCGGCGCCGAACGCCGGCGCGCGTTCCAGCCAGTGCAGCGCGTCGTCCGCCGCGACCTGCACCTGCGCGCCGGCCTGGAGCCGCGCCACCACCTCGCCCAGCGCCGCGGCCCGTGCCGGATCGCGCTCGACCAGTTGGGCCGTGGACGCGCCGCGCGATACCGCCTCCAGCCCCAGCGCGCCGCTGCCGGCGAACAGGTCCAGCACCCGCGCGCCGGGCAGCACCGGCATCAGCCAGTTGAACAGGGTTTCGCGTACCCGGTCGCCGGTCGGGCGCAGGCCGTCCAGCCGCGGCACCGGCAGCCGGGTGTTGCGCCAGCGCCCGCCGATGATGCGCACCTGCCCGTCCCCGCCGGCGGTGGGACGGGTCGACGGCATGGGCGGTCGCGGGGGACGGGACATGGGGGAAACCGGGGACGAGGACCCCGCATGATAAGCCGCGCCCTCCGCCGCCGGGACCGCCATGGCCTTGAAATCCGCGTCCGGGCCCATACCCGTTGGGCCATCGGCCGCTTTGCGCGGCGCCGGCAACCACGGAGCGAACCAGACGATGACCGCCGACAGCCACAAGGAAACCCGCGGTTTCCAGACCGAGGTGAAGCAGCTGCTGCACCTGATGATCCACTCGCTGTACTCGAACAAGGAGATCTTCCTGCGCGAGCTGGTCTCCAATGCCGCCGACGCCGCCGACAAGCTGCGCTTCGAGGCCCTGACCCGCCCGGACCTGCTGGAAGGCGACGGCGCCCTGCGGATCCGCATCGAGGCCGACCCGGCCGCGCGCACGCTGACCATCGACGACAACGGCATCGGCCTGAGCCGCGACGAAGCCGTCGCCCACCTGGGCACCATCGCCAAGTCCGGCACCGCCGACTTCCTGAAGAACCTGTCCGGGGACCAGAAGAAGGACGCCAACCTGATCGGCCAGTTCGGCGTGGGGTTCTATTCGGCCTTCATCGTCGCCGACCAGGTCGACGTGTACAGCCGCCGCGCCGGCCTGCCGGCCAGCGAGGGCGTGCACTGGTCCTCGCGCGGCGAAGGCGAGTTCGAGGTCGCAACCCTCGACAAGCCCGAGCGAGGTACCCGCATCGTGCTGCACCTCAAGGAAGGCGAGGAAGGCTTCACCGACGGCTGGACCCTGCGCGGCCTGGTGAAGAAGTATTCCGACCACATCGGCCTGCCGATCGAGCTGAAGAAGCAAGAACAGGGCGAGGAGCAGCCCGGGGCGCCCGAGTGGGAGGCGGTCAACAAGGCCAGCGCGCTGTGGACCCGCGCCAAGTCGGAGGTCGGCGATGAGGAGTACCGCGAGTTCTACAAGCACATCGCCCACGACGTCGCCGACCCGCTGGCCTGGAGCCACAACCGGGTCGAAGGCAAGCTGGACTACACCTCGCTGCTGTACACCCCCGGCCGCGCGCCGTTCGACCTGTACCACCGCGACGCCGCCAAGGGCCTGAAGCTGTATGTGCAGCGCGTCTTCATCATGGACCAGGCCGAACAGTTCCTGCCGCTGTACCTGCGCTTCATCAAGGGCGTGGTCGATTCCAGCGACCTGCCGCTGAACGTCTCGCGCGAGATCCTGCAGTCCGGCCCGGTGATCGACTCGATGAAGTCGGCGCTGACCAAGCGGTCGCTGGACATGCTGGAAAAGCTGGCCAGGGACACGCCGGAGGACTACCAGCGCTTCTGGCAGGCGTTCGGCCAGGTGCTCAAGGAAGGCCCGGCCGAAGACTTCAACAACCGCGAGAAGATCGCCGGCCTGCTGCGCTTCGCCTCCACCCACGGCGGCGGCGGCGAGCAGGACGTGGCGCTGGCCGACTATGTCGGCCGCATGGTCGAGGGCCAGGACAAGATCTACTACCTCACCGGCGAGAGCCACCTGCAGGTCAAGGACAGCCCGCACCTGGAGGTGTTCCGCAAGAAGGGCATCGAAGTGCTGCTGATGACCGACCGCATCGACGAGTGGCTGATGAACTACCTGCACGAGTTCGACGGCAAGTCGTTCGTGGACGTGGCCCGTGGCGACCTGGACCTGGGCACGCTGGACTCGGAGGAAGAGAAGCAGGCGCAGGAAGAGACCGCCAAGGCCAAGGAAGGACTGGCCGCGCGCATCAAGACCGCGCTGGGCGAGGACGTCGACGAGGTGCGGGTCTCGCACCGCCTGACCGACTCGCCGGCGATCCTGGCCATCGGCGAGCAGGACCTGGGCCTGCAGATGCGCCAGATCCTGGAGGCCAGCGGCCAGAAGGTGCCCGAGGCCAAGCCGGTGTTCGAGTTCAACCCCGGCCACCCGCTGATCGAGAAGCTCGATGCCGAGCCCGACATGGACCGTTTCAACGACCTGGCCCGCGTGCTGTTCGACCAGGCCGCACTGGCGGCCGGCGACGGCCTGAAGGACCCGGCGGCCTACGTGCGGCGGCTCAACAAGCTGCTGCTGGAACTGTCCGCCTGAGCCGCGCCCGGACCCCGGGCGTGGTGGACCGCGTCCGGGGCCCCGGGGCCCGCCTTCCCTCGCAGGCCGCCCCCGGGCGCGCCGCGCGCCGGCCCGCCCTTGCACGGCGGGCGGCGACGGTGCCGGTGGTAGCATGTGCACCTGCCCCTGTTCACTGTCTCCATGCTCAGTTTTTTCCGCCGCAAGAAAGCCCCGGACACCGCAACGCCGGCCAAGCCGCCGCAGTTCAGCGCCGAAGAACTGACCTCGGCCGTGCCCCCGCCCGAGGTGCAGGCCCCGGAATACCCGACGCCGTCCGGCGACCTCGACGACGCCGCAGCGGCGGCAGCGACCGCCGCCGATGACGCGACGGCCGGCACCGTGGCACTCCCCGCCGAACCGGCGGACGCCGGCGCCGTGCCTGCGGCCGCCGACAGCGACGCCGTGCTGATTCCCGCCAATGCCGCACCGGCCGCCGCGGCCGGCAAGTCCGGCTGGCGCGACCGCCTGCGCAACAGCGCCTTCGCACGCAGTTTCGGCGGTCTGTTCTCGCGCAACCCGCGCCTGGACGACGACCTGCTCGACGAGATCGAGACCGCGCTGCTCACCGCCGACGTCGGCGTGCCCGCCACCACCGCCCTGGTCGAGGACCTGCGCAAGCGCATGAAGGCGCGCGAGTTCGCCGACGCCCGGGCACTGCTGGCGGCGCTGCGCGCCGACCTGGTCGCGCTGCTGCAGCCGGTCGCCCGGCCGCTGCTCATCGATGGCGACGCCAAGCCCTTCGTGATCCTCACCGTCGGCGTCAACGGCGTCGGCAAGACCACCACCATCGGCAAGCTGGCCAAGCGCTTCAAGGAACAGGGCCACAGCCTGATGCTGGCTGCCGGCGACACGTTCCGCGCCGCCGCGGTGGCGCAGCTGCAGGTCTGGGGCGAACGCAACGGCGTGACCGTGGTCGCCCAGGGGCAGAATGCCGATGCCGCCTCGGTCGCCTTCGACGCACTGCAGGCCGGCAAGGCCCGCGGCACCTCGGTCCTGATCGCCGACACCGCCGGGCGCCTGCATACCCAGGCCGGCCTGATGAACGAGCTCGGCAAGATCCGCCGCGTGCTCGGCAAGCTCGATCCGGCCGCACCGCACGAGGTGCTGATGGTGATCGACGGCACCACTGGACAGAACGCGCTGAGCCAGCTGCGCCAGTTCCACGCCACCGCCGGCGTCACCGGCCTAGTGGTGACCAAGCTCGACGGCACCGCCAAGGGCGGGGTCGTGTTCGCGCTGGCCCGCGAGTTCGGCATTCCGATCCGCTTCGCCGGGATCGGCGAACGCCCGGAGGACCTGCGCGTGTTCGATCCGGAGGCCTTCGTCGATGCCCTGCTGCCCGAAGCACTGGGCGGCTGACCGATGGGCGGCGCCACCGCCGTCCGCGAACGCACCGCCGACTGGCCGCGCGCCCCGCTGCGCGCCGTCGCCCGTCCGGCTCCTCCCCTGCTCCGGCGCACCGCGGAGGAGCGGCCTGCCGACGTCACCACAGCGCTCTCCCGGGCCCCGGGGTGACGCCCCCGCCCCACCGGGGCGCCCTCACCCCCGGTGAGAAGAGACCGCCAGCCGCCGCGCGCCATGTCCGACTTTCCCACCCAGCTGCTCGCCTGGTTCGACCGCCACGGCCGCCACGACTTGCCCTGGCAGCACCCGCGCTCGCCCTACCGGGTGTGGCTGTCGGAGATCATGCTGCAGCAGACCCAGGTCGCCACGGTCATTCCCTATTTCCAGCGGTTCACGCAGGCCTTCCCGACCCTGCCCGACCTGGCGGCGGCCGACAATGACACCCTGATGGCGCACTGGGCCGGCCTGGGTTACTACGCCCGCGCGCGCAACCTGCATGCCGCGGCCCGCCAGTGCGTCCAGCAGCATGGCGGCGAGCTGCCGTGCGACTTCGACGCACTGCTGGCGCTGCCGGGCATCGGCCGCAGCACCGCCGGCGCGATCCTCAGCCAGGCCTGGAACGCGTCCTTCCCGATCCTCGACGGCAACGTCAAGCGCGTGCTTGCGCGCTTCCACGGCATCGCCGGCTTCCCCGGCCTGCCGGTGGCCGAGAAGCGCATGTGGGCGCTGGCGGCCGCGCATGTCGCCGGAGTACCGCCCGCGCGCATGGCCGACTGGACCCAGGCGCAGATGGACTTCGGCGCCACCCTGTGCACCCGCGCCCGTCCCGCCTGCGACCAGTGCCCGGTACACGGGGACTGCGTCGCGCACGCGCAGGCGCGGGTCGACCAGCTGCCCACGCCCAAGCCGCGCAGGACGCTGCCGGAACGCGAAGCCAGTGCCCTGCTGCTGCAGGACCACGACGGCCGCATCCTGCTGCAGAAGCGCCCCCCGCGCGGCATCTGGGCATCGCTGTGGACCCTGCCGCAGGCCGACACCGATGCCGGCCTGCGCGCCTGGTTCGCCGACACCATCGAGGGCGACTACGAACGCGCCGAGGAACGGGCGGTGATCGTGCACACCTTCAGCCATTACCGCCTGCACCTGCGCCCGCTGCACCTGCGCAAGGTCGCCCTGCGGGCGGCGGTGGGCGACAATGGCGACCTGCGCTGGGTGGCTGCCGACGAACTGCCGGCCCTTGGCCTCCCCGCGCCCATCCGCAAATTTCTCGAGCGCCTCCCGGCGCCCTGATTGGACAGGATCCTGCCATGCCCCGCTCCGTCTTCTGCCAGTACGAACAACGCGACACCGAAGGCCTGGACTTCGTGCCCTACCCCGGCGACCTCGGCCAGCGCATCTTCGCCAACGTCGGCAAGCAGGCCTGGGCCGCATGGCTGGCGCACCAGACCATGCTGATCAACGAGAACCGGCTGTCACCGCGCGATCCGCAACACCGCGCGTTCCTCGAAGAGCAACTGGTCAAGTTCCTGTTCTCCGGCGATGCCGAGAAGCCGGCCGGCTACGTCGCCCCCGAGGCCTGAAACCCGGCCGCAGGCCCGCCAGCGCCGGGCCATGCCCGGCCCCGGGGTCTAGCCGAACGCGGCTCCGCGCTGCCCCCTGTAGAGCCGGGCCGTGCCCGGCCGGGCCTTGCCGGTACCGCCCAGCGGAGCATGGCTCCGCTCTACAACCGGTCGCGCTGGCCTTGCCCGGCTGGGCCTCCCCGATACCGCCCAGCGGAGCATGGCTCCGCTCTGCAAGCGGTCGTGCCGGACCATGCCCGGCCGGGTACCGCCCAGCGGCGCGCGGCTCCGCCCTGCCCCTCCTGTAGAGCCGGGCCGTGCCCGGCTGGGCCTTGCCGGTACCGTGCAGCGGAGCATGGCTCCGCTCTACAACCGGGCGTGCCGGGCCGGGCACGGCCTGGTACGCGGCTCCGGGGTACGTCTGCGGCGCCCGTTACGGTTCGTCGCCGGCCTGGTCGGCGGCACGCTCGGCAATCTTGGCCTCGCGCAGCTCCTTCTCCGATGCCCGCAGCGCCTTCACGTCAAGCGGCTGGATGCTGTCGATCCGGCAGGGTACCTGGCCGACGGGGCCGCCGCCGAGCACGATCACCCGGTCGAACCGGGCCGACACCCGGCCCATCATGTTGGTCACGCTGATCGCCGGTGCATAGGACAGGTCCATGCAGGGGCCGCTCAGGTTCAGCAGCCAGGCTTCGCTGGGCCGGGTCCAGACCGCCAGGGCGCTGTCGCCCAGTTCGGTCCAGCCATGCAGCGAACCGAAATACTGGAAGTCCTTGACCGGTTCGCCCGCATGCGCGCGGTACAGGGTCAAGCGTTCCCCGCTGCTCAGCTTGCCGGCGGTGGCGCAGCCTCCCAGCAACGCGGCGGCCATCAGTGCGAACAGTGTCTTCTTCATGGCACCCATCCTTTCCAGGGGAAAACCTCGGCGCCGCGGCGCCCCGGGGCCATCATCCGCCGGCCGCGCATGCCAGGGAAGCCGGGGGACGACGCCGTTCAGCCACGGTGCCGGAATCAGACGTCGGCGTGCGCCAGCGGGTGCAGGCGCGCTTCGCGCAGCTCCAGCACACGGTCCAGCCTGCGGGCCAGGCTGCGGTCGTGGGTCACCAGCACCAGGCTGGTCCGGTGCGCGCGGTTCAACTCCAGCATCAGCTCGAACACCGTCGCCGCGGTCTTGTCGTCCAGGTTGCCGGTGGGTTCGTCCCCGAGCACGCAGCCCGGCTGGTTCACCAGCGCCCGCGCCACCGCCGCACGCTGGCGCTCGCCACCGGACAGTTCGCTCGGCTTGTGTTCCAGCCGGTGCCCCAGCCCGACCGACTCGAGCAGGGCCCGGGCGCGTTCGGCCGCGGCGTCCACGCTGGCGCCGCCGAGCACCACCGGCATCAGCACGTTCTCCAGCGCGGTGAACTCCGGCAGCAGGTGATGGAACTGGTAGACGAAGCCCAGCGCCCGGTTGCGCAGGCGGCCGCGCTCGCCGTCGGACAGCGCCGACATGCGCCGGCCGGCCACGTAGACCTCTCCGGCGGTGGGCACGTCCAGCCCGCCCAGCAGGTGCAGCAGCGTGCTCTTGCCGGCACCGGAGGCACCGACGATGGCGACCGTCTCGCCCGCGGCCACGTCCAGTTCAAGGCCATCGAACACCGGCGTGCGCATGCGCCCTTCGGCATAGGTCTTGGCCAGGCCTTCGGCGCGGATCACCGAGTCCATGCGTGCGTCCTCACTCATAGCGCAGTGCCTCCGCCGGCTGCGTGCGCGCCGCGCGCCAGGCCGGGTACAGCGTTGCCAGGAAACTCATCAACAACGCCACCAGCACGGTCGCGGTCACGTCGCTGGCCTGCATGTCGGTGGGCAGCCCGGTGATGTAGTAGACGTCCGGCGGCAGCAGGGTGACGTTGAACAGCCGTTCGATGCCGTCCAGGATCCGCTCCAGGTTCCAGGTCAGGGTGACGCCGCTGACGAAGCCGAGCAGCGTGCCGATGATCCCGATCAGGGTGCCCTGCACCATGAACACCTGCATCACCCCGCCGGGCGTCAGCCCCAGGGTGCGCAGGATGGCGATGTCGGCCTGCTTGTCGGTGACCAGCATCACCTGCGAGTTCACCAGGGTGAAGGCGCCCATCAGGATGATCAGCGACAGCAGGATGCCCATCACCGTCTTCTCCATGCGCAGGGAGTGGTAGAGGTTGGCGTTGTCCTGGGTCCAGTCGCTGACCCGGTAGTAGCCGCCGTCCAGGTTCAGGGCCAGGTCGCGCGCCACGCCGTAGGCCTGGTCCATGTCGTGCAGCTTGAGCCGTACCCCGGTCACGCCGTCGACCCGCAGCACCCGTTCCAGGTCGCGCATGTTGACGAAGGCCACGCCGCGGTCGACCTCGTTGGAGCCCGCTTCGAAGATGCCGCTGACCTTGAAGCGCTTGGTGCGCGCCATCGCGCCGACCGGGGTGCCCTGGATCTCGGCCAGCGTGGCCACCACGCTGTCACCCACGTCCACGCCCAGCCACAGCGCCAGCTCCTTGCCGAGCAGGATGTTGAACTCCCCCGGTTGCAGGCTGTCCAGCGTACCCCGCTGCATCTTCTCGCCGAGCACCGACACCTTCGGCTCCAGCGCCGGATCGACGCCCTGCACGATCGCGCCCTGCACCCGCGGCCCGGCGAGCATGCCCTGGATCTCGATGTAGGGCGCGGCGCCTGCCACCCGCGGGTCGCGCATCGCCACGTCCACGGCATGCTGCCAGTCGGTCATCGGCGCGCCTTCGGCGCTGACCGTGGCATGCGCCGACATCTGCAGCAGCCGGTCGCGGATCTCCTTTTGGAAGCCGCTCATCACCGCCAGCGTGGTGATCAGCACCGTGACCCCGAGCGCGATGCCCAGGATCGAGGCCATGGAGATGAAGGAGATGAAGCCGTTGCGGCGCTTGGCCCGCAGGTAACGCAATCCGATGGCGACAGGTAAGGGTCTGAACATGCGCGTGTGCCGGTGAAGTCGCGCCATGGTGCCATCCCCGCGCGTCATGGGGAAACATGCCGGGCGCGCAGGGCCAGTCGCAGTTCACGTCGCCGGGCGCGCGGCAGCGTATCCGGCCAGAACAGCAGTTGCCCGCGGCGGCCGTCGCGGCGCCACCGCAGGACCACCAGCGGGCCGCGTTCCAGCAGCTGCAGCGCCCCCACCGCCATGCCGTCGACCTCGACCGGCGCCGGTGGCGCCGGCAGCAGCAGCGTGCGCGGCCGCCGCCGCCCCTCGCGCCGCGCCTGCACCAGGCCCCAGGCGGCCGCCAACGTGGCCGCGCCCCAAGCGCCGCGGCGATCCTCCAGCCCGCAGTTCAGCAGCGCCAGCGCGGCGAACGCACCCAGCAGCAGCAAGGCGGCGGCCAGCCAGCGCGAAGGACGCCACTCACAGCGGAAGGGTGCGGATGTACTCCAGCAGTGCGGCCTGCGGTGCATCCGGACAGGTCTCGTAGCCCATGGACCAGCGCCACAGCTTGTCGTCTTCGGTTTCAATCAGCTGCAGGAAAACCGCGCGCTCCGCCGTCGGCGCCTGCCGCCAGCGCTGGTCAAGGTAACGACCGAACAGCTGGTCCAGTTCGCGCATGCCGCGCCGGCAGCGCCAGCGCAGCTTCTTCAGCTCGATCTCGTCTTCAGGAGTCATCGCTCACCTGCCGGTGCCGCGGCCGATGCGCGGCGGAAACGGAGACGGCACCGACCCGAAGGACCGGTGCCGCCCTGACCGCGATGCCGGGGCATCGCGGGAAACCCGCGCCTCAGGCGCGGCGCGCCATCATCAGCTTCTTGATCTCGGCGATCGCCAGCGCCGGGTTCAGCCCCTTCGGGCAGGTCCGGGCGCAGTTCATGATGGTGTGGCAACGGTACAGCTTGAACGGATCTTCCAGGTCGTCCAGGCGCGCACCGGTGTCCTCGTCGCGCGAATCGATGATCCAGCGATAGGCCTGCAACAGGATCGCCGGGCCCAAGTAGCGCTCGCCGTTCCACCAGTAGCTCGGGCACGAGGTCGAGCAGCAGGCGCACAGGATGCACTCGTAGAGGCCGTCGAGCTTCTTGCGGTCTTCCGGCGACTGCAGGCGTTCGCGGTCCGACGGCGCCGGGGTCTGGGTGCGGATCCACGGCTTGATCGACGCGTACTGCGCGTAGAAGTGGGTCAGGTCCGGCACCAGGTCCTTGACCACCTCCATGTGCGGCAACGGGTAGATCGGCACCTCGGCCTTGGCGCAATCGCTGATCGCGCGGGTACAGGCCAGGGTGTTGGTGCCGTCGATGTTCATCGCGCACGAACCGCAGATGCCCTCGCGGCAGGAGCGGCGGAAGGTCAGCGTCGGGTCGACCTCGTTCTTGATCTTGATCAGCGCGTCCAGGACCATCGGGCCGCACGCGTCGAGGTCGACCTCGTAGGTGTCGGTCCGCGGGTTCTGGTCGTCGTCCGGACTCCAGCGGTAGATCTTGAACGTGCGCACGTTCTTGCCGCCGCCCTGGACGGGGAAGTGCTTGCCCTGGGTGATCCGGGAGTTCTTAGGAAGTGCAAATTCAGCCATGTTCGTAGGTTCCCCGGATCAGTAGACGCGCGGCTTGGGCGGCACGACGGCGACGTCGTCGGTGAGCGTGTACATGTGCACCGGACGGTAGTCGAAGCTGCACTTGCCCTTCTCGTCGACGGTGACCAGCGTGTGCTTCATCCAGTTCTCGTCGTCGCGGTCCGGATAGTCCTCGTGGGCGTGGGCGCCCCGGCTTTCCTTGCGCTGCTCGGCCGAGTTGATGGTGGCCACGGCGTTGAGCAGCAGGTTGTTCAGTTCGTAGGTTTCGATCAGGTCCGAGTTCCAGACCAGCGAACGGTCGGAGACCTTCACGTCCTGGAAAGAATCGAACACATCGGCCATCTTCTTGCAGCCCTCGGCCAGCGTCTGGCTGGTGCGGAACACCGCGGCGTCGGCCTGCATGGTGCGCTGCATGCGGTCGCGGATGACGGCGGTCGGCGTATCGCCATCGGCGTGGCGCAGCTTGTCCAGCAGGCCCAGCGCCTTGTCGCAGGCGTCCGACGGCAGCGCCTTGTGCGGCGCACCCGGCTTGATCGTCTCGGCACAGCGGTTGGCCACGGCGCGACCGAACACCACCAGGTCGAGCAGCGAGTTGGAGCCCAGGCGGTTGCCGCCGTGCACCGACACGCAACCGGCCTCGCCGATGGCGTACAGCCCCGGCACCACCGCATCGGGGTCGTCGCCGACCTTGCGCACCACTTCGCCGTGGTAGTTGGTCGGTACGCCGCCCATGTTGTAGTGCACGGTCGGGATCACCGGGATCGGCTGCTTGTGCACGTCGACGCCGGCGAAGATGCGGGCGCTCTCGGCAATGCCCGGCAGCTTGTCGTCGATCACGCCCGGGCCCAGGTGGGTCAGGTCGAGCAGGATGTGGTCCTTGTGCTCGCCGACGCCGCGGCCTTCGCGGATCTCGATGGTCATCGAGCGCGACACCACGTCGCGCGAGGCCAGGTCCTTGTAGTGCGGTGCGTAGCGCTCCATGAAGCGCTCGCCGCTGCTGTTGCGCAGGATGCCGCCTTCGCCGCGGACACCCTCGGTGATCAGGCAGCCGGCGCCGTAGATGCCGGTCGGGTGGAACTGCACGAACTCCATGTCCTGCAGCGGCAGGCCGGCACGGGCCACGAGGCCGCCGCCGTCGCCGGTGCAGGTGTGCGCCGAGGTGGCGCTGAAGTAGGCGCGGCCGTAGCCGCCGGTGGCCAGCACCACGCCGTGGGCGCGGAACAGGTGCAGGGTGCCCTCGGCCATGTCCAGCGCCAGCACGCCGCGGCAGACGCCCTCCTCGTCGAAGATCAGGTCCAGCGCGAAGTACTCGATCATGAACCGCGCGTCGTGCGCCAGCGACTGCTGGTACAGCGTGTGCAGCATGGCATGGCCGGTACGGTCGGCGGCGGCGCAGGTACGCTGCGCGGACGGGCCTTCACCGTACTTGGTGGTCATGCCGCCGAACGGGCGCTGGTAGATCTTGCCGTCCTCGGTGCGGCTGAACGGAACACCGTAGTGCTCCAGTTCGATCACCGCCGGGATGGCCTCGCGGCACATGTATTCGATGGCGTCCTGGTCGCCCAGCCAGTCGCCGCCCTTGATGGTGTCGTAGAAGTGGTAGCGCCAGTCGTCCTCGCCCATGTTGGCCAGCGCGGCGGCGATGCCGCCCTGTGCGGCCACGGTGTGCGAGCGGGTCGGGAACACCTTGGTGATGCAGACGGTCTGCAGGCCCTTCTGGGCCAGGCCGAAGGTCGCGCGCAGGCCCGCGCCACCGGCGCCGACGACCACCATGTCGACCTTGTGTTCAATGATGTTGTAAGCAGACATGTATCAGTTCCCAAGCGCGATGCGGGCGACCGCGAAGATGCTGACCAGCGCGCCGAGCACGGCGACGAACTTGACCGTGGTCTGCAGCGCCAGCGCCAGCAGCGAGTTGTGGATGTAGTCCTCCAGCACGACCTGCAGGCCGAGCTGCGCATGCCAGAACATGGCGACCAGGAAGCCGACCAGGGCGATCGCGTTCCAGGGCTTGGCCACGGCACCGACGGCGGTGACGTAGTCGGCGCCGAGCAGGCTGACCACGAAGCACAGGAACCAGAGCGTCAGCGCGACCAGCGCGGTGGCGGTCAGGCGCTGGTGGATGAAGTGCACGGTGCCGGACTTGGCGCTGCCGAGGCCGCGGACGTTCTTCAGGGGAGTGCGGAAGTTGCTCATGCGGCGCCTCCGACGCAGACGTAGATCCAGACCAGCGCGGTGATGACCAGCGAACCGATCACCGACATCCAGCTGCTGCGGATGAAGGCGGCCTTGCTGTAGCCGACGGCGAAGTCCTGCACGATGTGGCGGATGCCGTTGCACAGGTGGTAGGCGAAGCACCAGGTCCAGCCGAACAGGATCACCTTGCCGTACCAGGCGCCGGCGTGGTCGGTGAAGCAGTTCCAGGACTCGGGGCCCATCATCAGGGCGAGCAAACCGCCGGCGATGATCAAGGCTCCAACGGACAGAACGATGCCACTGGCCCGATGCAGGATCGAGGTGGCCATCTGAATCTGCCAGCGATACACCTGAAGGTGTGGAGAAAGGGGGCGGGGTCTGTTCGCCATTCGCTGACTCGTTATCTCGGCTGGGCGGCGGCTGCCGCGTTGGCTGACGCTGCTCAGAAATCGATGCAGCGACCGTTTTTCTCCCAATCGCCGTAACGCACCGGATCGAGTCCGCCGCGTCCGCCGATTTCCTGCGGCACTGTTCCGGTATCGGCAAGCGGCTGCTTTTCCGGTACCGGCACCGCTTCGGTTCCTTCCTGGGGAGTGGGGGTTGTTTGGCCTATCATGTTCGGTCTCGCAACGCACAAATTTTAGTCCCCGTTCACGTGTCTGACAACCTCACCCCTCTTTTCAAGGGCTTGCGCGCCCTCCAGCGGCCCCAAGTGCTGACCCTTTCCGGGCCGGACGCGGTGGCCTTCGCCCAGGCCCAGTTCGCCAACGATGTGCCGTCCCTGGCCGATGGCCACTGGCAATGGAGCGCCTGGCTGACCGCCAAGGGCCGGGTGCTCTCGGTCTTCCAGTTGCTGCGCGTGGATCCCCAGACTCTGCTGCTGGTCTGCCATGACGGCGGCGTGGAGGCCATGGCTGAACAGCTGCGGCGCTTCGTGTTCCGCCGCAAGGTGGTCATCGCCCCGGCCGCGGACCTGGAGGTCCAGGCCGCGTTCGCCGCCCCGGACCGGGCCCGCGGTGCGGCCCTGGCACGGTTGGAGGACGGAACGCTCGAACTGGATGCCGGCACGCCGGCGTTGCCGCGCACGCTGCGCCTGGCCGTCGCCGGGACCGTTCCGCACGAGGACGCCGCGGAGCTGGCTTGGCGCCAGTCGGACCTGCGCTATGGACTGCCGCGCCTGGAGGACTCCCAGCGCGAGCACTGGACGCCGCAGCAGCTGGGACTGGACCGCCTGTCCGCCTACAGTGTGAAGAAGGGCTGCTATCCGGGCCAGGAAATCGTCGCCCGCACGCACTTCCTGGGCAAGGCCAAGCGCTCGCTGGTCCTGCTGCGGACCGCGGCCCCCGGCTCGCCCGGCGAGGCCGTCACCGCGTCCGGCAGCAGCCTCGGCACCCTGGTCAGCTGCGCCGGCGACCTGGCACTGGCGGTGCTGCCGCTGGATCGGGACGGAACCGGGCTGGAAGTGGCCGGCGCACCCGCCGGCCTCGAACCCCTGCTCGACGGCCTGGCCCGCTGATTCAGGCCGGCGCCGGCTCCAGGCGCTGGCCGCTGGCGCTGTCGAAGAAGTGCAGCGCGGCGCCGTCCACCGCCACCGGCAGTGTGGCCCCGGGCGCCGGCAGGTCCCGCGGCGGCAACCGCATCACCAGGGGCCGGCTGCCCAGACGCAGGTTCACGAAGACTTCGTTGCCGACCGGCTCGACGCTTTCCAGCGTCGCGGCGAACGCCGCCTCGCCGGTGCCGGGCTGCAGGTGCTCCGGACGGACCCCCACCACCACGGCGCGTCCAGCGCTGCCTTCCGGCAGCCGCGGACGGCCCAGCGGCAGCCGCTCCGCGCCCATGTCCAGCACGGCCTGGCCATCGTCGCGCCGCTCCAGGCGCCCTTCGAGCATGTTCATGGCCGGGCTGCCGAGGAAGCCGGCGACGAAGCGGTTGGCCGGGCGCCGGTAGAGCGCCATCGGCGTATCGATCTGCTGCACCCGGCCCTCGTTCAGCACCACGATGCGCTGGCCGAGCGTCATCGCTTCGACCTGGTCGTGGGTGACGTAGATCATGGTCGTCCCCAGGGTTCGGTGCAGCTGTGCGATCTCGGTCCGCACCGAATGGCGCAGCTTGGCATCCAGGTTGGACAGCGGCTCGTCGAGCAGGAACACCGCCGGCTCGCGCACCAGCGCCCGGCCCAGCGCCACCCGCTGCCGCTGCCCGCCGGACATCGCCCGCGGCAGCGTGTCCAGCACGCCGGCCAGGCCCAGCATGTCGGCCGCCGTCCGCACCCGCCGCTGCACCTCGTCCCGGCCGTGGCCGCGCAGCTTCAGGCCGAAGGCCAGGTTCTCGGCCACGGTCATGTGCGGGTACAGCGCGTAGTTCTGGAACACCATCGCGATGTCGCGGTCCTTGGGCGCCACGTCGTTGACCACGCGCCCTCCGATGGACAGGGTGCCCGCGCTGATCGCCTCCAGGCCCGCGACCATGCGCAGCAGCGTGGACTTGCCACAGCCCGACGGCCCCACCAGCACCATCAGTTCGCCATCGGCGATGTCGAAACTGGCCCCGTGCACGGCCACCTGGCCGTTGTCGTAGACCTTGCGCACCGCCTCGAACCGAACGTCCGCCATCGCCTTCTCCCACTCACCTGGACCCTGCCGCCGCACGGACCGGGGTCGCGGATCCGCCCATCGGGCGGAAACATTCTGCCACGCGACGGTTTTCCCATGGCACCATCGGTACTGCGCCGGCCATGAGCGCGGGCGCACACCGCCCCCTGCCGCCAGGCCCGCCTCCGGCGGCGCTGTCCCCGCCCGCAGGCACGCCGCGGGACCGCTGCCGGAACGGCAGGCAGAATATAGAAAAAGGGTGATTGACAACGATGTCATCGGCAAACCACACTCGGGTCATGCACGACACTCTCCTCCTGTTCGGTGCCACAGGCGATCTGGCACAACGCTACCTGTTCCCGTCCCTGCTGCGGCTGCTCGGCGACGGCCTGCTGCCCGAGGATTTCCGCGTACGTGCAATGGCGCTGTCGCCGCACGACACCGGGAAGTTCCACGACCTCCTGCGCCCGCGCCTGGAGCAGGCCCTGCCCCAGGCCAGCCAGGACGACGTCAACAACCTGCTGCGGCGCATCGACTACCGCTCGGTGGACCTGCGCGCGCCGGACTCGATCGCCGACGCGGTGCGCGAGTTCAACGACCGCCGCTGCGTGAGCTACCTCTCCATTCCTCCCGGGCTGTACATCTCCACCTGCCAGGGGCTGGCCCTGGGCGGCGCGCTGGCGGCACCGCACCGGCTGATGCTGGAGAAGCCGATCGGCTCGGACAGCCGCAGCGCGGAGGAGATCCTGCAGTCGATCGGCGGGCTGATCGACGAAGACCGGGTCTTCCGCATCGACCACTACCTGGGCAAGGCCGCCGTGCAGAACCTCATGGCGCTGCGCTTCGGCAACACCCTGCTGGAAGCGGTGTGGAACCGCGACCATATCGAGTCGGTGCACATCATGGTGGCCGAGAGCGGCGGCGTGGACGGCCGCGACTCCTACTACTCGCGCGCCGGTGCCATGCGCGACATGGTGCAGAGCCATATCCTGCAGCTGCTGTGCCTGGTGGCGATGGAGCCGCCGGCGTCGCTGGAGGCCGACCGCATCCGCGACGAGAAGGTCAAGGTGCTGCGCGCACTGAGGCCGCTCGATGCCCGCCACGCGGCCCAGGACAGCGTGCGCGGCCGCTACACCGCCGGCAGCATCGACGGCCAGCCGGCGCAGGCCTACCAGCCCCCGGAGGGCAGCGAGGCCGAGACCTTCGTCGGCGTCACCGCGCACATCGACAACTGGCGCTGGGCCGGCGTGCCGTTCCACCTGGTCACCGGCAAGCGCCTGCCCGAGCGCACCACCCGTATCGAGGTCAACCTCAAGCCGGTCACGCACTGGCTGTTCGAACGCCCGGACCGGCACCACGCCCAGCCCAATCGGCTGACCTTCCAGTTGCAGCCGCAGGAGAACATCCAGCTGGGGCTGATGAGCTCGCTGGCCGGTCCGGAATGGGGCGCGCTGGAACTGCAGCCGCTGGAACTGGAGCTGTCGGTGCCGACCGGCCTGCACCGCCGCATCGCCTACGAGCGCCTGTTCCTGGATGCCTTCAACGGCAACCATGCGCTGTTCGTCCGCGACGACGAGGTGCGCGCGGCCTGGGCCTGGATCGACAGCGTCAGCGATGCCTGGAAAGTCGCCGACCTGCCGATGGAACCCTACCCGGCCGGCAGCTGGGGGCCGCCGCAGGCGCATGCGTTCCTGCCCGCGGCGATCGTCGCCGAACCGCACCCGGAAAGCGGACCGTGAGCGGAGCCGCCGAACCGGTGCTGGTCGCCGACATCGGCGGCACCACCGCGCGTTTCGCCCTGGCCCGCGCCGCCGCACCGGCGGCCCTGGACCTGGACCTGGACAGCATCGGCGAGTACCCGGTCGCGCGCTTCGCCTCGCTGGCCGAGGCCGCCGCCCACTACCTGGCCGAGCGTCGCGCCCGCGCCAGCCATGCGGTGTTCGCCGTGGCCGGGCGCGTGGCGGATGGGCGGGCGCACATCACCAACCATCCCTGGGTGATCGAGCATTCGCACACTGCCGCGCAGCTCGGCCTGGAGCGGCTGGAGCTGATCAACGACTTCGTCGCCCAGGCGATGTCCATCGCGCTGCTGCGCGGCGACGACGTGGTCGCGGTCGGTCCCGCCGGCTGGCAGCCGGCACCGGCCGCCGTCCCCCGCAACTACTGCGTGATCGGCCCTGGCACCGGACTCGGCGTGGCCGGCCTGGTGGTGCGCGACGGCCGCTACCACCCGCTGGCCACCGAAGGCGGCCATGCCAGCTTCGCGCCGACCACCTCCGAACAGGTCCGGCTGCTTGACGTCCTCGCCGCGCAGTTCGGCCGGGTCTCCAACGAACGGCTGGTCTGCGGCCCCGGCCTGGTCAACGTCTACCGGGCGCTGGGCACGCTCGCCGGGCACGACCCGGGACCCCTGCAACCGGCACAGGTGAGCGAACGCGCCGCCGCCGGCGAGGCCCTCGCCGTCCGTGCGCTCGCGGTATTCATGGAAGTCTTCGGCGCCGTCGCCGGGGACGCCGTGCTGGTCCAGGGCGCCTGGGACGGCGTATTCCTGACCGGCGGCCTGGTGCCGCGGCTGCTCGGGCCGCTGCAGCGCTCCGCCTTCCGCCGCTGTTTCGAGAACAAGGGCCGCTTCAGCGCGGCCCTGTCCACGGTGCCCTCGCTGGCCATCGTCCACCCCTGCCCCGGCCTGCTGGGTGCCGCCGCCCATGCGCTGCACCCGGCACCGCGGCCTACAGGAGCAACCGCATGAACGCCGCCGTTTCCGACCGCCTGACGCTGATCCGCCATTCCGACGAGGAGGCATGGACCGAGTCCGCGGCGCGCGAGATGGCCGCCGCGCTCGAGCATGAGATCGCCCAGCGCGGCCGCGCGCGCATGCTGCTGTCCGGCGGCACCACGCCGGCGCCGGTCTACGAGATGCTCGCCGAGCAGGCGCTGGAGTGGGTCCGCGTGGAAGTGGGCCTGGCCGACGAGCGCTGGCTGTCGCCACAGGACCGCGACAGCAATGCCTGGCTGGTGCGCCACAGCTTCCTCAACCAGGCCGAAGGCGCGCACTTCGATCCGCTGGTACGGGTGGGCAAGCCGCTGGCCGAGTGCGTGCACGACGCCAACCTCCAGGCCGAACACTCGCAGCCGCCGTGCCTGGTGGTGCTGGGCATGGGCAACGACGGCCACACCGCCTCGCTGTTCCCCGGCTCGCGCGATCTCGAACGCGCCCTGCAGTGCGACCGCCCCTATGCCGCGCTGGATGCCAGCGGCTGCCCGGTCGCCCGCGACTGGCACCTGCGCATCACCCTGACGCCACAGGGGCTGGCCCCCATCGGCACGCGCCTGCTGCTGCTGCGCGGCCAGCAGAAGCTCGACGTGCTCGAGGCCGCACTGGCTTCCGGCGACGTCCACCGCTATCCGGTGCTGGCCGCCATCGATGCCCCGGGGAGCGCACTGCGCGTGCACTGGTGCGCGTGAGCCGCACTGCGCCGACAACCGCACCCGCCCCGTTCCCGCCGCCGGTCCACCGGCGCGGCACTCCCGACACCGACGGCCCCGTCCGTCCCCTCATAGCCGGTAGCCAATGAGCCTGCACCCGAAAATCCACGCCATCACCGAACGCATCGTCCAGCGCAGCGCACCGTCGCGCGCGGCCTACCTGGCCGGCATCGAGGCCGCGCTGCGCGAGGGCCCGTTCCGCTCGCGCCTGAGCTGCGGCAACCTCGCCCACGCCTTCGCCGCCTGCGGTCCCACCGACAAGGGCCGCCTGCGCGGCGACGTGACCCCCAACCTGGGCATCGTCACCGCCTACAACGACATGCTCTCCGCGCACCAGCCGTTCGAGCACTACCCGCAGCTGATCCGCGACGCCGCCCGCGAGCTGGGCGCCACCGCCCAGGTGGCCGGCGGCGTGCCGGCGATGTGCGACGGCGTCACCCAGGGGCGCGGCGGCATGGAACTGTCGCTGTTCTCGCGCGACATCATCGCCCAGGCCACCGCCATCGGCCTGAGCCACGACATGTTCGACGCCACCCTGTATCTCGGGGTGTGCGACAAGATCGTGCCGGGGCTGCTGATCGGCGCGCTGGCCTTCGGCCACCTGCCGGCGGTGTTCGTGCCGGCCGGGCCGATGACCCCCGGCATTCCCAACAAGAAGAAGGCCGAGGTCCGCGAGCGCTATGCCGCCGGTGAGGCCAGCCGCGAGGAACTGCTGCAGGCCGAGGCCGATTCCTACCATGCGCCGGGCACCTGCACCTTCTACGGCACCGCCAACTCCAACCAGGTGTTGCTGGAGGCCATGGGCGTACAGCTGCCGGGCGCTTCGTTCGTCAACCCGGAGCTGCCGCTGCGCGACGTGCTGACCCGCGCCGCCACCGCGCGGGCGCTGGACATCTGCGCGCTCGGCGACGATTTCCGCCCGCTCGGCCGGCTGATCGACGAACGCGCCATCGTCAACGCCATCGTCGCGCTGATGGCCACCGGCGGTTCCACCAACCACACCATCCACTGGATCGCGGTGGCGCGCGCCGCCGGCATCGTGCTGACCTGGGACGACATGGACCAGATCTCCCAGACCGTGCCGCTGCTCACCCGGGTCTACCCCAACGGCGAAGCCGACGTGAACCGCTTCGCGGCCGCGGGCGGCCCCGGGTTCGTCTTCCGCGAGCTGATGGACGCCGGCCTGATGCACGACGACCTGGCGACCATCGCCGAGGGCGGCATGCGCGCCTTCGCCCAGGAACCGCGGCTGATCGACGGTGCCCTGCACTATGCGCCGGCGGCCACGCTGAGCGCCGACACCAGCGTGGTGCGCCCGGCAAGCGAGCCGTTCGAATCCCAGGGAGGGCTGCGCCTGCTCAAGGGCAACATCGGCAGCGCGCTGATCAAGCTGTCGGCGGTGAAGCCGCAGTACCGCAGCATCGAAGCGCCGGCGGTGGTGGTCGATGCACCGCAGGTGCTCAACAAGCTGCATGCCGCCGGTGCCCTGCCGCACGACTTCATCGCCGTGGTCCGCTACCAGGGCCCCCGCGCCAACGGCATGCCGGAGCTGCATTCGCTGGCACCGCTGCTGGGCCTGTTGCAGAACCAGGGGCGACGCGTGGCCCTGGTCACCGACGGCCGCCTGTCCGGCGCCTCCGGCAAGATTCCCGCCGCCATCCACGTCACCCCGGAAGCCGCGCGCGGGGGGCCGATCGCGCGCATCCGCGAGGGCGACATCCTCCGCCTGGACGGCGAGACCGGCACCCTGGAGGCGCTGGTGGACGCCCGCGAATGGGCGGCGCGCGGGGTCGCCGCGAATACCGCCCCGGCCGGCAACGACCTGGGCCGCAACCTGTTCGCGATGAACCGGCGGATCGTCGGCCCCGCCGACCAGGGCGCGGTCTCGATCGCCTGCGGCCCGGCCCGTGCCGACGGCGGTGTATGGGAATACGACGCCGAATACGAACTTGGCCACGATGCCGCGGCCGCCGCCGCGCCGCACGAAGCCAAGGACGCCTGACCCGCCGGCCCGACGCCGGCCCTGCCCTTTTCCGGAACCCCGACATGACCCTCGCCCAGCACCAGGACCGCGCCGAACAGCTGCTCACCGCCGCCGGCATCCTGCCCGTCGTCACCGTCCACACCCTCGACCAGGCCCGCGCGGTGAGCGCGGCGCTGCTGGAGGGCGGCCTGCCGGCCATCGAACTGACCCTGCGCACGCCGGTGGCGATGGAGGCCCTGGCCCTGCTCAAGCGCGAACTGCCCGACGTGGTGGTCGGCGCCGGCACCGTGCTGAGCGTGGAGCAGATGCAGCGGGCGATCGATGCCGGTGCCGACTTCCTGGTCACCCCGGGCACGCCCGCGCACATGGCCGACGCCCTGGTCGCCGCCCCGCTGCCGGTGGTGCCCGGCGCCGCGTCGCCGACCGAGCTGCTGGCCCTGCTCGCCCGCGGCTTCCGGATCTGCAAGCTGTTCCCGGCCACCGCCGTGGGGGGGCTGGCGATGATCAAGGGCGTGGCCGGCCCGATCCCCGAACTCAAGCTGTGCCCCACCGGCGGCATCACCGAAGCGACCGCCGCCGACTACCTCGGCCAGAAGAACGTGGTCTGCATCGGCGGCTCATGGATGGTGGCCGACGCCTGGATCCGCGCCGGGCAGTGGGACCGGGTACGCGACTCCGCCGCCGCCGCCGCCGCCATCGTGCGCACGGTGCGCGCCGCCTGATCCGATCGCGGCCGGCCGCACCCGCCCATGGCGCCGGGCGGCCACTGCGCTCAAGACCCGACACGGGGACCGCCCGCGGGCCGTGGCCATCCGCTCGGCCGCCGAGGCCTGGCGGCAGCGGGCCCTACCATCGGCAGCGCCCACCACGGGGCGCCCGCCCCCTCCCGCACCACGCATCCCGACCCGGCTGCCGGCTCGCTCCGGGGCTGCCTGCCGGAGGCCGTGCAGGGCCGCCACCGGCGCGCTGCCCGTGAGGCATCGGGCATGCCGGCGCACGGCGGTGCCTGTCCGTCGCCCCGGCAACCGGTCCAGGCCCTCATCGTCCGGTCGTTTCCGTCCCCACGGCCTCTCCGGCCTGCGGCGCCGTACGGCGGGTGGCCGCAGCCCACCGGCTACCCGCCGCCGGTCATTTCCGCCGACCCGGCTCAGCGCTTTGCGCGCTCGCCCCGCCGCACCGCGGCCGGAACCTCGATCTCCACCCTGGCGGGCACGGTCATGATCCGCAGCTCGCCGCCCGACCATGCCACCGGCTCGCCGTTGACCCGGGCGTCGCCCGGTGTCCCGGGATAGGGCCAGGGCAGCACCAGTCCGCCCTCGGGCACGACCAGGCCCTCGGCGATCTCCAGGGTCAGCTGCCGGTCGCTGCGCGCCAAGGCATAGCGCAGCCGGCCGTGCGGGGTGCGCAGCCCCTCCAGGGCGATGCCCTTGCCCGGCAACCATGCCACCGGCACGCCGGCGGCCAGCACCAGGGCGGCGTCGGCCTCGCGCTCGTAGGCGAACATGTCCAGCGCCGCGCGCACGAAGTCCGAGGCCACCCAGGCATGCGGCAGGTCGCCGAGGAAGAACGGCGTGCGCGGCGTCGAGGACACCACCTCGGCCCACTGGTTCCAGGCCCGCGGCGCGCGGTCGCCAAGGAAGAACGCACTCGCCTCCCAGGCGCGTTCGCGCCAGCCCAGGCGCACGAACGCGCCGACGTTGCGCCACTCGTACGGGGTGTAGTCCTTCCACTGCCGCTTGCCGTCGCGGCGTTCGACGAACTGCTGCCAGTAGCGCTCGAACGTGCTGTCCAGCGCCGGTTGCGGCAGGCGGCCCTGCTCGCCGCCCGGCGCCAGCGCGATGGTGGTCGAGGTCGGATCGAAATCGCCCAGCTCCACCGAGCCCGGCAGGTAGTCGATGCGGTGCGCGTCCATGGCCGCGCGCAGCGAGGCGTACAGGTCCTGGCGGAACTGGTCGCGCGATTCGGCCATCGCCTCGGCTTCGGTCTCCAGGCCGAGGGCCGTGGCCAGGTCGGCGGCGTCCTTGTAGCCGCGCAGTGCCCAGAACCCGTCCCAGTACGAATGCACCGGCTTGGCCGAATATCCTTCGTGGCTGATCGAGGCCGGCATCATGCCGTAGAACCCGGGGTGGCGCGCACGGTTGGCGTCGCTGCGCTCGCTCAACCGCAGGTCCTCCATGTAGCCCCAGGCCGCCAGCACGTGCGGCCACATGCGCTGCAGGAAATCCAGGTCGCCGGTATGCCGCCAGTACTCGGCGATCGCATGGATCAACTCGCCGTGGCTGTCGTTCTCGGGCACCGGATCGCTGCCGCGCGCATCCACGCAGCACGGCACCATGCCGCTGTCGAACTGGTACGGCGCGTACCAGTCCAGATACTGCCGTACCGCATCCCCGCGCCCGAGCCGCAGCAGCCCCTCGGAGATCATCGCGCCGTCGCGGATCCAGCTGCGCGCGTAGGACCGCGTGCCCGGCTGCAGGCGCGGGCCGTCGCGCGACATCAGCATGTGCGCCAGCGCGGTGCGCAGCGTGTCCGCCAACGGCTGGCCGGCCTCGGGAAGCCGCAGCCGTACCTGGTCCAGCTTGCCGCGCCACGAGGCGGCGACCTGCTGCTGCGCCGCCTCGGCGTCGAAGTCGGCCGGCATCGTCCAGCGGCCGGTCTGCGGGAGCACCAGCGCCACCTCGCGGCTCTGCCCCGGCGCCAGCGTCCAGGTGTAGAGCAGCGCGCCCGAGGCGAGCCCAGTCGGATCGCGGACCTCGTGCGTGCCCGGCAGGGTCTTGTCGGCCAGGTGGGTGACGGCGAGCTTGCTGTCGAACGCGCTGGCGAAGCCGGCATCGGGCACCGCCGAAGCGAACACCCGCGGCTGCCCGTCGATCGTCACCTGCCCGCCCTGCACCGCCAGCCGCTCGATCCGGCTCACCCCGCCGACGGTGTTGAGGAACTGCCCCGGCGAGTTGACCTGGAACGGCCGCACCGCCAGCGCCAGCCGGTAGTCGTGGGCCACCTTGTCCGGGTTGTGCAGGCGGTAGCGCGCCACCAGCTGCGCCTGGTCCGGGCGGCCCTGCACGAAACCGGTCACCTGCAGGCCGAATGCCGGGTGCGTCCATTCGACCGAGGGCACCGGCAGGTAGCCCTCCAGCAGTTGCTGGCTCGCGGCCACGTCGGCCCAGCCCAGCACCTTGCCGTCCAGCACCACGAACGGCTCGATGCTGAAGCCGGCGCGGGTCGCCTCCAGGCTGCCGTCCTCGCCCATCAGCGCCTGCTCACGGCCGCCGTCCAGGCCCATCAGCGTCCAGTACGGCTGCTCGCCGGAAAAGCCGCGCGGCAACGCACCGCGTGGCAGGTCGGCGCCCACCGAGCGCACGAACGCGTTCGGGGTCTCGGCGAACGCCAGCGGCTTGAGGCTGATGTCGCGGATGCCGTAGCGCCAGCTGGGGCCATCGATCAGGTCGAAGCGCAGGTAGCGGGCCTCGGTTTCCGGCAAGGCCAGCCAGTCGCGCCCTCCGCCCCCGGCGGTGACCTCGCGCAGGCTGTGCCAGTCGCGGCCATCGCTGGAGGCCTGCACCCGGTAGCGCGAGGCCTCCAGGCCCGGCACCCACTGGATCACCGCGCCACCGAATTCGCGGACCTTGCCCAGGTCCAGGCTGACCGTCTGCTGCTTGACCCCGCCGCTGATCCACACGGTGTTCGGCTTGCCGTCGGCGATGCGCTGCTGCAGCGCCGTGGCGGTGTCGGCGATGACCGTGGCGGTCAGCGCCGAATCGTCCTCCTTCGGCAGCGGCTGCAGGGTGAGCTGGTCGAAACACACCGTGCCCTTGCCGCCGACCTTGCTGTAGACGGTGAACTCCACCGCCGCGCTGCGGCGCAGGACCTTGTCCGGGTCCGGACCCCAGGCCTTCTCGACGTGGCGCCTGCGGTAGTCCACCCGGGTCCAGGCCTTCGGGAACACGTACGCGCTGCGGTTGACCCACCACACGTTGTCGCCGCTGGCGTCGATCAGCTTGAACTGCAGGTCGTTGGCCGGCGAGTCGCCGCGCAGCCGGAAGGACACCCGGTAGTTGTCCGGCCAGGTCACGTCCAGCGGCCGGCGGATGCCCACATGGCCGGAGACGTCGTGGAAATCGTAGTCCAGGCACAGGGCACGGCTGCCGTTGGCGTTCACCCGCCGCAGCGAGCCGCTCACCTGCGGCGAGGTCACCAGCTGCCAGGCGCCGAGGTCGTCGAACGTGGCCAGCACCCGCGCCGGCTCTTCCGCCGCCCGGCCGGGGCCGGCCAGGAGGGCGGTGGACATCAGCAACAGGACAAGGAGGCTTCTCATCGCGGACGGTCTCGGAACGGGGGACGGCGGCCAGGGGGGGATTTTCGCAGAACCGGAGCCCGCTGCGGATCGCCGCCGCCCAGCCGGGGGCGCCGGGGCCTGTTCCGGCCACGCACCGCGCGCCGGGTTGCACGGTTCACTCCTTCACGCTGCCCAGCAGCAGCCCCTGGATGTAGTAGCGCTGCAGCAGCAGGAACAGCAGCAGCACCGGCACCACGGTGACCACCGCGCCGGCCATCATCAATTCCACGTCCATGATGTGCTCGCGCGACAGCGACGCCAACGCCACCGGCAGGGTGTAGCGCTCCTGGTCGGCCAGCACGATCAACGGCCACATGAAGTCGTTCCAGGCCCCCATGAAGGTGAAGATCGCCAGGGTCACCAGCACCGGCTTGAGCATGGGCAGCACGATCTGGAAGAAGATGCGTGCCTCGCTGGCGCCGTCGATGCGCGCCGCCTCCAGCAGTTCGTCGGGGATCGAGCGCGCGTACTGGCGCACCAGGAAGATGCCGAACACGCTGGCCAGGCCCGGCACCACCACCCCGCCCCAGGTGTTGACCAGCCCCAGCTGCTTCATCAACAGGAACAGCGGCAGCATCGCCACCTGCGCCGGGACCACCAGCGCCGCCAGCAGCGCCTGGAACACCCGCTCGCGCCCGGCGAAGCGCAGCTTGGCGAAGGCATGCCCGGCCAGGGTGTTGAACAGCAGCGAGCCCACGGTGATGGCCAGGGCGATTCCCAGGCTGTTGGCGAAGTTGCCGGCCATGCCGGTGCGCGCGAACAGCGCGTGGTAGTTGCCGGTGGTGAAGCCGGTGGGCAGCAAGGGCGGCGGGAACTGCGAGGCCTGCCCGCCCGGCATGAACGAGACCGACACCATCCAGGCCAGCGGCGCCAGGCTGGCGAACGCCAGCACCAGCAGCGCACCGTTGATCCACCATCCCCAGGCCCGTGACTGGCCGATCTCGCGCCGCTCCGTGGCCGGGCGCCGGCGGACGCGCGCCATCACAGCAGCCCCCGCCGGCGGCCGACCCGCAGCATCAACGTGGTCGCGCCGAGGATGATCAGGAACAGCAGGAACGCCACGGCCGAGGCGCGGCCCAGGTTCCACCACTTGAAGCCTTCCTCGAACATGAAATACAGCACGCTCACCGTGCTCTGCAGGGGGTCGCCGCGGGTCATCACGTAGGGCTCGGCGAACAGCTGGAAGTAGCCGGACACGGTGATCACCCCCACCACCAGCAGCACCGGCCCGAGCATCGGCAGGGTGATGTGCAGGAACTGCTGCCAGCGCGAGGCGCCGTCGATGCGCGCGGCCTCGTACAGGTCGCGCGGGATCGCCTGCAGCCCGGCCAGGAAGATCACCATGTTGTAGCCGAAGTTCTTCCAGACCGCGAACAGGATCAGGGTCGGCATCGCCCAGTGCGGATCGCCCAGCCAGTCCACCGGATCGACGCCGATCCGCCCCAGCCCCCAGTTCACCAGCCCGTAGCGGGTATGGAACAGGTAGCGCCAGATCACCGCCACCGCCACCAGGGTGGTCACCACCGGCGCGAACAGCGCGGTGCGGAACAGCGCCCTGAAGCGCGCCGCCGGCGCGTTGAGCAGCAGCGCCGCGCCCAGCGACAGCGCGATGGACAGCGGCACGCCCAGCACCACGAAATACCCGGTGTTGCCCAGCGCCTTCCAGAACATCGGCGTGCGCAGCAGCTCCAGGTAGTTGTGCAGGCCGATGAAGCGCAGGTTGCGCGGATCGGCCAGCGCATACAGGTCGAAGTCGGTGAGGCTCAGCGCCAGCGCGGCCAGCACCGGCAGCACGAAGAACACCCCGATGACCGCCAGGGCCGGCGCGGCGAACACCCAGCCGGCGAGCGCGCGCCGCCTCATCGCGAGGCCTCCGCTGCGGGCGCGCCTTCCGGCGAGGGCGCGGCGAGCGCGCGCCGTTTGGCGAGGATCCCGTCCACGCGCGCGTCCAGGCGCTTCACCGCGGTGTCCTGGTCCAGCCCGCCACGCACCACCTGCTCGCTGACGAGGCGCATCTCCTGGGCGATGCGCTCCCACTCCAGCACCTTGGGCGTCGGCCTGACCCGCTCCAGCTGATCGCCGAACGCCGCGGCCAGGGGGTCCTCGGCGAGCGCCGCGCGGGCCCACACGCTGCGCCGCGGCGGCAGGTCGCCGATCAGCGCATGGAAGCGCTGCTGCACCGCCGGCCGCGACAGGAATTCGATCAGCGCCCAGGCCGCCTGCTTGTGCCGCGAGGACTGGAAGACCACCAGGCTGGTGCCGCCGGCGATGCCGGCGCCCGGCCCGTGCGGCCCCGGCAGCGGCGCGGTGCCCCACTCGCCCTCCAGCGAGGCCGGTTGGCGCTGGCGGAACTCGCGGATGTTCCAGGGCCCGGACAGGTAGAACACGGTGAAGCCGCGGAAGAACTCGTCCCAGACGTTGGAGATCTGGGTTTCGGACATCTTCGGCGCCCAGCCCTGCGCGAACAGGTTGGCGTAGAAGCCCAGGGCGCGGCGGAACCCCGGGCTCTGGAAATTGCCGCGGGTATCACCGTCGCGCAGCAGCGGGTCGTCCTGCTGCAGGGCCAGCGACAGCTGCGGTTCGAACTCGTTGAGCGGCATCAGCACCGGGTAGCGGTCCGGGCCCAGCGTGCGCTTCAGTGCCGCGTTCATCCGCTCCCACTCGGCCCAGTCGCGCGGAGGATGCGCGAAGCCGGCCTGGCGCAGCAGGTCCTTGCGGTAGAACAGCAGCCGGGTGTCCACGTACCAGGGGATGCCGACCAGCTGCCCCTGGACCACGTTGGTGTCCCAGATGCCCGGGAAGTAATCCTCCGGCACGACCGTGCGTGACCCGTCCACGTAGGGCTGCAGCGGCGTCAGCGCTCCCAGGGTGGCGAATTCGGGCACCCAGGTGTTGCCGAGCTGGCAGAGGTCCGGCAGGGCGTCGGCCGCATAGGCGGTCAGCAGCTTCTCGTGCGCGGCCGTCCAGGGGATGTTCTGCACCTGGACGCGGATGCCCGGGTGCTCGGCCTCGAACTCGCGCACCAGCTCGCCGACCACCTCGGCCTCGCGCCCCATCGCCCAGAAGGTCAGGGTGACGCCCGGCTGCGGGCGCAGGCAGCCGGCCAGCAGCACCAGCACGGCGAACAGCAGCGGCAGGCGCGCCGGCATGTCCCGTCCCTACCGCGGCCGCGCGCCGGGCTTGTCCGGCGCCTTCTGCTCCTGGGCCGCGGCCGCGCGCGACTCGGCGATGCCCACCGCGCGTGCGGCGGCCGCCTTTTCGTCCTTGCGCAGCGGCTGCCACTCCTCGCCCTCGGGCAGCAGCCAGCCGCCGCTGAAGCCGGCCCGCTCCAGGCCCTTGCGGATGTAGGGGTTCTTCTTCATCACGGTCCAGACGAACTCATCGCGGTAGTTGGCGATGCCGGCCAGGATCGGGCCCTGGTCGATGGCGATGTAGTCGCTGGCCACCCAGCCGCGCCCGGGGATCAGGCGCCCGGTCTTGAGCGGGATGTCGTACTCGAAACTCGGGTTGAACGAATCCAGGAAGCCGTAGCTGGAGTACAGGTAGTCGCCGTAGCGCTTGTGCATCTCCTGGGTCGCCGGGATCACCACTTCCGGCGCGAACGGCAGCGAGGAGATCGCCGCCGAGGGCACGATGGTGCCGTCGTCGAAATTCTCCCGCAGCCCGGCGCCGCGCGCGGAGTAGTGGCGGAACTGGCGCTGCTCGCCCTTGTACTCCTGGGTGGTGTTCTGCGGGCCGTCGCCGGCGGTCAGCCCCCACACGTTCGCGCCGTAGCCCTTCCACTGCATGGGATTGGCGATGGCGTACTCGCGCTGCGCCAGGGTCGCGCGGCGGCTGTTGAGGAAGTAGTCGATGCCGCGCTCGCGCATGTAGGCGTCCTGGAGGTCGCGGAAATCGATCCAGACATGGCTGTACTGGTGCCCGAACAACGGCCCGAACGACAGGTATTCCTGGCCCTGGAACACGCCCCAGTCGTTGTCGTAGGTGCGCGTCCACACCGTCCATGCGTCCGGCTGCACGGGATGGGTCGGCGACCCCAGCGCCAGCACGTAGAGCATCATCGCCTCGTTGTAGCCCATCCAGTCATGCTGGATGAAGCCGCTCTCCGGGAACCAGCCCATCGACACCAGCGGCGCGTTGCGCTGCAGCCAGGTCCAGTCCACGCGCCGGTACAGGGTGTCGGCGATCCTGCGGATCTCCTTCTCGCGCGGGTCCTCACCGTCGTAGTAGGACTGCGCGAACAGCACCCCCATCAGCATCAGCGCGGTATCCACGCTGGACAGCTCCACCCAGCTGTCGTAGCGGCGGCCATCACGCATGTCCAGGAAGTGGTAGAAGAACCCCTTGTAGCCGGCCTTGCCGGTGCGCTGCGGCCCGCTCGGCACGTCGCGCAGGAAACGCAGCGTCACCAGGGTCCGGTCCACCGCCTGGGTGCGGCTGACCCAGCCCTTCTCGATGCCGATCGGATAGGCGGTCAGGGCGAACCCGACCGAGGCGATGCTGGCGAACGGCCGCGACGGGTAGCGGTCCGGGGTCAGCCCGTTCTGCTCGTTGGTCGTGTCCCAGAAGAACTGGAAGGTGCGCCGCTCGATGTCGTCGAACAACGGCGGCAACTCGGGCTTCATCGGCCGCGGCGGCAGGTCCGCCTCGATCAGGATCACCTGGGGCGGCACCCGCGGCTCGGGCTCGGGTGCCTTGCCGCAGGCCGCCAGCAGCGCCAGCCCGAGGCCGGCGGTGGCAGCGTACAGCAGGGGTCTGAGGGTGCGAGGGAGCTTCAAGGCACGTTCTCTTGCAGGGCGGCGGCGCCCGCCGGCGCGCGGGCGCCGCCGTGGGCACCCGCGGCCAGCGTCTTACCAGTCCAGTCCGAAGGAAAGCTTGAACGTCCGCGTCGCATACTGGTCCCAACTGTTGATCGCACCGTCGGCCCAGTTGATGCCATACCCGCCCCAGTTGGTCCAGTCGAACACGTTGAGCACGTCCGCGCGCATCTTCAGTTTCAGGTCGCTGCCGGTGTCCCAGGTCTTGGTCAGCGACAGGTCGAACTGCTTGAAGCCCAGGGTGCCGTCCGGCTTCCAGGCGTGCGGCCGCTCGTACCCGCCGTAGGCCGCGGTGCCGTCGATGTCCCAGCGCTTGATCGTGCTGGCCAGGGTCAGCTTGCCGGCGACGCTCATGCCCCATGGCAGGTCGGTGAAGCCGCTGGCCACCAGCCGGTGCCGCGGTGCCCAGGCGCCGCCGTACCAGGTGCCCTGCTGGAAGTACCAGCCGTAGACCGGGTCCTTCTCGTGGATGTTCTGCTTGGCGTCGGTCAGCGTGTAGGCCAGGTTGAGGTTCCAGCGGCTGGACGCCGTATAGGGCTTGTCCAGGCTCAGCAGCAGCGCGGTGTTCCGGGATTCGAACCCGTTGCTGGCCACGATCAGCGCACCCAGCCCGGGCAGCCCCGGCGCGCTCCACGGACTGCCGTTGGGCGCGTAGGCGCCGCCGTCGCCGTAGCGGTTGCCGCGCGCGATCAGCAGGCCGTCCTTGTAGCGGGTGTGCTGGACCGTGGCCGAACCGTTCCAGTCCACCCCGCCCATGGCGAAGCTGTTGCGCAGGCCGAGGCTGAACTGGTCCGAATACGGCGTCTTCAGCCGGTTGTCGAACATCCACACTTCGCGTCCGGCCTCGCCCGAATCGATCAGCGACATCAGGTACGCGCGGTCGAGCAGGCGCGGATCCCAGTCCAGGCAGTCGCCACCGACCGCACAAGCATGGCCCGGGGCGTTGATGTGGAAGCGGCGGGTCGGGAACGAGGCCTTGCTGCGCTCCAGCTGCAGGTAGTCGAACAGGTTGCGGTCGTAGGAACGTCCGGCGCCGCCGAACAGCACCAGGCGCTCGTCGCCGCTCAGGTCGTAGGAGAAGCCCAGCCGGGGCTGGATCGCATCCTTGAACGGCTTGCGGTTGTGGCCGGTGCTGATGTAGCGCTCGATGTCGATGCCGCCGCGCGCCAGCGTCTGCGCGTAGGTCTGGCCCGGCGCGGCACCGGCATCCGTGTCCACGCTGGCCAATGCCGCGAGCACGTCCGGCGCAGTACGGTAATCGAGGTAGGACGGGGTCTTCTCGTAGTCCCAGCGCAGGCCGAGGTTGAGGGTCAGGCGCTCGTTCACCTCCCAGTCGTCCTGGAGGTAGAGGCCCAGCTGCCGGTTCCTGGAGGTGACCGCACCGCCATCGGTGCCGGCCGCGGCGCTGCCGAAGCGCACGAAGTACGGCACCGTGCCGCCCTGGTGGATGTCGTAGTAGAACTGCGGGTTGTAGGGCTGCTGCTCGATGGTGTCCAGGTCGACCTGCTTGTATTTCACCCCGAACTTGAGGGTGTGCCCTTCCCAGCCGAAGAAGGTGGTGTCGTTCTGGAACGACCAGCCTTTCTGGCCCTTGTCCTGCAGGCCGCCCTCGCCGGCGCCGATGCGGTAGATCTGCTTGCCTTCGTCGCCGCTGCCGTCGGTCAGTACCCGGCCGTTGCCGTAGTTGACCGGCGCCTTGGTCCAGAAGGCCTTCTCGTAGGTCAGGTGCGCGTCGTTGAGCCAGTTGCTGCTCGAGTACTGCCAGCGCAGGTCGTAGCGGTCCTCGGTCACCCCGGTGTCGGTGCCGTAGCTGCGCGCGCTCTGCCCGCCGACGTTGCCGATCTCGCTTTCCTCGCGGCGCTTGTAGGTCAGCTCCAGCAGGTTGGCCTCGTCCAGCGACCAGTCCAGCTTGCCGAAGTACAGGTCTTCCTTGAACGGCGTGGCGGTGGCGCCGAGCTGGTCGCGCCAGGGCGCCGGCAGGTCCTCGCCGTCGCGGCCTTCGCCGGGTTTCAGGTCCTGCGGCGCGTTGTACTCCTTGGCCTCGTAGGTGACGAAGAAGTGCGCCTTGTCCTTGACGATGGGGCCGCCGAACGCGGCACCGTACTGCTTCTCGCCGGAACGGGTCTTGCCGACCCCGTTCTTCTCGCTCTCGCGCGCCGTGCGCCAGTCCTGGTTGGTGTAGTCCCAGAAGAACGAGCCGGAGAAGTCGTTGCCGCCGGAGCGGGTGACCGCGGTCACCGCGGCCGAGCTGATCTGGTCGTATTCGGCCTTGTAGTTGGAGGTGATGACCTTGTACTCGCCGATGGCCAGCTGCGGGAACGGGTTGCCGCGGCTGGCGTCCTGGCCGGTGATGCCTCCCTGGGTGACATAGTTCTTCTGGCCCACGCCGTCGATGTAGACGTTGACGTTGTTGGCGCTCTGCACGCCACCGCGCAGCTTGGTGGACCCGTTGGCCGGGTTCTGCTCGAACACCATGCCCGGCACGGTGTCGGCGAAGGCCAGGAAGTTGCGGGTTCCCTGCGGCAGCGCCTGGATCTGCCGCGGCGTGATGTAGGTGGCGATCTCGGAGGTCTTGGTCTCGATCGGCGCCTGCGCGGTCACCTGCACCGTGTCCAGGGTGGTGTCGGCGGCCGTGGCGCTCCCGCCCACGCCGTCGACCCCCAGGTCGACGGTGGCCGCCTGGCCGACCTGCACGGTGATGTCGCGGCTGCTGCGCTGGCCGGCCGCGACCACGTCCACCCGGTAGGTGCCCGGTGGCAGCCCGGCCAGCGCGTAGGTGCCGCTGTCGCTGCTCTGCACGCTGCGGACCAGGCCGGTGGCCAGGTTGGTCGCGGTGATCCGGGCCTGTGCGGCCGGCGCCGAATCGGCCGTGACCTGGCCGCGGATGGTCGCGCCGGTGCTCTGGGCCAGGACCGGGACGCCGGCCACTGCCAGGCAACTGGCCAGCGCGCAGCTGAGCAGCCTGCGGGCCGGTGGCGACATGCGGATGACGGATGGGTTCATGGGACGGCTCTCCGGGTGCGGCAGCGCGGCTGCCATTCGGTTCGTTGCCGGGCGCGGTGGCCACGGGCGGGCAGCGCGCCGCGCCGGCTGCGTCGGCTCAAGGGCCTGCGGACCTCCGCGGCGGTGGCGGTGGCCGCCGTCCCGCGGCGTCGGCGCGGGCAGGCATGCACCGGGCACGGCCAGGCCATCCCGGATCGTGGGCAATGGCGGGTGAACGGCAGGTGGTCATGGCCCCCCGTCCGCGCCGCGCCGGGACACCGCCCGGCGCCCTGCCCTCGCGCTTTGCGAACGCGGGGCCGCAGGAGCGCGGGCGCCCGGCACGGAACCGGCGCGGTGTCATGTACTGGAGGGGAATTGCCGCGTTGGCCACGCGTATGCCTTCACCGACCGCAACGCCGCGAAGGTACGCGTTTCCGCGCCGGCCTGTAAACCGGTCGGCGGCGGACAGGACCGCCGGCCGCAGGCCGCCGCGGCTCAGCCCGCGCTGTCCTCGGCGGGCGTGCGCGCGTCGATCGACAGTGCGTGGATGTCGCTCTCCATCATGCCGCCCATCGCCGCATACACCGCCCGGTGCCGGGCCAGCTGGCCCTTGCCGACGAACGCCTCGCTGACGATCAGCACATTGAAGTGCCCGCGCCCGTCGCGGGCGCCCGGGTGGCCAGCATGGCGATGGCCGTCGTCCTCGACGTCCAACCGCTGCGGAGCCAGCGCCGCCTGCAGCGCCGCGCGGATGCGCTCCACCCGGCTCATGGCAGCACCTTGCGGAACGGCCGCACGTCCACCCGCGCATAGACCCCGGCGGCCACATAGGGGTCGGCGTCGGCCCACGCCCGCGCCGCCTCCAGGTCCGGGAAGTTGGCGATCACGACGCTGCCGCTGAAGCCCGCGGCCCCCGGATCCTCGGCGTCGATCGCCGGGCAGGGCCCGGCCAGCAGCAGCCGCCCCTGCTCAAGCAGGGCCTGCAGCCGTTCCAGGTGTGCCGCGCGCGCGGCCTGGCGGGCCGCCAGCACGCCCGCGCCATCGTAGCCTTCGATCACGTACCACACCGTTCCGTCTCTCCTCTGTGCATGCCGGATATCGTCCGCCCAGTGTAGGACCTGGACGGCGCTCCGGGGACGATCGCCACCGGCAACGCTGGACACCACGGCCCCCGGGCGATTACCCTTGGCGTCATTGCACGCAGCCGGCCCCTAACGGCGCGGTGCGGCGGCAGGCCAGGCCACCGCCGTCCGACCGATCCGCGATGCTCTTCCGGACTGTGTAGACGACCTCTTCGTGAACGACGTTGCCGCATGACAGCGCGGCCCGTCGCGTTGTTGATGTGTATGCACGCCGTACAGGCACGCATGGCTGGCCCCGGGAAGGCCCAGCGGCGCGTCCTGCCGCGGGCGCACTCCGGAACCCTTGTTAGGCTTGCAACACCCGATGTCGCCCTGATGACTTCAGACCCCGCGCTCGCCGCGCACCCGCCAGCGCCGCCGACCGTTCCGCAGCAGCAGGAGATGCCGCTGGCGGTGGTGCATGGCCAACCGGTGCTGCAGATCCCCCAGGATCTGTACATCCCGCCGGATGCCCTGGAAGTCATCCTCGATGCCTTCGAGGGTCCGCTGGACCTGCTGCTGTACCTGATCCGCCGGCAGAACCTGGACATCCTGGACATCCCGGTCGCCGAGATCACCCGCCAGTACGTCGAGTACATCAACGTCATGCAGGAGCTGCGCTTCGAGCTGGCGGCGGAGTACCTGGTGATGGCCGCGATGCTGGCCGAGATCAAGTCGCGGATGCTGCTGCCGCGGCCGCCCAGCGAGGAGGGCGAGGAAGCCGACCCGCGCGCCGAGCTGGTCCGCCGGCTGCAGGAGTACGAAAGGTTCAAGCAGGCCGCCGAGGACATCGACGCCCTGCCCCGCCAGGACCGCGACACCACCCCGGCGCATGCGTACGTCCCCGACCGGGTCGCGGTGAAGCTGCCGCCGCCGGTGGACCTGAAGGAGATGCTGCTGGCCCTGCACGACGTGCTCAAGCGCGCCGAGCTGTTCAGCGGACATGCCATCAAGCGCGAAGCCCTCAGCGTGCGCCAGCGCATGGGCGACGTGCTGGAACAGCTCGAGGACGGCCGCTTCCACCGCTTCGAGGCGCTGTTCACCGCCGAGGAAGGCAAGCTCGGCGTGCTGGTGACCTTCCTGGCGCTGCTGGAGCTGGCCAAGGAGCAGCTGCTGGACATCGTCCAGGAGCCCGCCCATGACCAGCCCCAGGGCGAACGTCCGTCGCTGGCGCCGATCTACGTCAAGTCGCTGGCCGCCGGCAACACCAATGCGCCGTTGCAGTTCTCGAGCGAATTCGACGACGCCGACACCCCCGATTCCGCCTGAGCCGTACCCAGAACCCATGGATCAACCGCTGATCAACCGCATCGTCGAAGGCGCGCTGCTGGCCGCCAGCCAGCCGCTGACCCTGGCGCAGCTGCAGGAACTGTTCCCCGAGGAACAGCCGGCGCCGCCCGGCAGCGTCGAGCGGGCGCTGGAGCTGCTGCGCGATGCCTGCCGGGACCGGGGCGTGGAACTGGTCGAGGTCGCCTCCGGCTTCCGCTACCAGATCACCGGCGAGGTCCACGCCTGGGTGTCGCGGCTGTGGACCGAACGCAAGACCCGCTATACCCGCGCCACCCTGGAGACCCTGGCGCTGATCGCCTACCGCCAGCCGATCACCCGGGGCGAGATCGAACAGGTGCGCGGCGTTTCGGTCAGCAGCAACATCATCCAGGCGCTGGAAGAACGCGAATGGATCCGCGTGGTGGGACACCGCGACGTACCCGGCAGGCCGGCGCTGTTCGGTACCACGCGCACGTTCCTGGACTACTTCGGCCTCAAGCGGCTGGACGAACTGCCGCCCTTGTCCGAACTGCGCGACATCGGCGAGCTGGAACCGCAGCTGCCGCTGGGCGGGGACGGCCAGCCCGCCGCCGCGCTGACCGCCACCGCGGCCACGCCCGACCCCGATGCCGCCGGCACCGCGACCTCCCCGGACGACCGGGCGGCCGCACCCGATACCGCCCTCATGGGCCAACCCGACGCCGCGCCGGGAGAGCGCGCGGCGGAAGTGGAAGACACCGGCAACAACGCCGTCGCGACAACGACCGCGGCTGTTGACGAAGCCGATCCCGAACAAGAGGCCGATGCGGAAGACGCCGGCCGGAGCCAAACACAATGAGTGACACCCCCCGCAAGCCGTCGTTGAACAAGCTCTCGCTCAAGCGCGAGGCGCCTGTCGACCAGCAACGGCTGGAAGAACGCCTGCACAAGGTCCTGGCCCAGGCCGGACTCGGTTCGCGCCGCGCGCTGGAACAGCGCATCGCCGACGGCCTGGTCAAGGTCAACGGCGAGACCGCGCAGACCGGCATGTCGGTCAGGAGCGGCGACAGGATCGACCTGGACGGCCGCAGCTTCGTGGCCAGCGCCCTGACCGACCCCTCGCGCGTGCTGGTCTACAACAAGCCCGAAGGTGAAGTGACCACCCGCGAGGATCCCGAAGGCCGCCCGACCGTGTTCGAGTCGCTGCCCGCGCTCAAGGGCGCGCGCTGGATCGCCATCGGCCGCCTGGACATCAACACCACCGGCCTGCTGCTGCTGACCACCGACGGCGAATTGGCCAACGCCATGATGCACCCGTCCTTCGAGGTCGAACGCGAGTACGTGGTGCGCGTGCGCGCCCCGGAAGGCCAGGAGCGGGTCCCCGACGCCATCGTCGACCGCCTCGCCCGCGGCGTCGCGCTGGAGGACGGCCCGGCCAAGTTCGACGAGATCGAACGCATCGGCGGCACCGATTCGCACGACTGGTTCCGCGTGGTGGTCAAGGAAGGCCGCAACCGCGAGGTGCGCCGCCTGTGGGAATCCCAGGGCTGCCAGGTCAGCCGCCTCAAGCGCAGCCGCTACGGCCGCATCGAGCTGCCGCGCGAACTGCTGCGCGGGCATTCGGTGGAGCTGCCGGACGGCCAGGTCGAGGCGCTGCGCGCCGAACTGAAGCTGGAAGCGGGCGCGCCCTCGGCGCTCACCCTGCAGCCGGTGATCGGCCAGCGCAAGGCGGCCAAGACCACCGTGCGCCTCGGCCATGAAGGCGGCCGCGGCAACGCCTACGTCAATGGCCACAACACCGCCGACGAAGGCCGCGAACTGCGCCGTTTCGACACCCTGCGCGAGGACCGCGGCCGCGGCCGCGGCGGCAAGGGCGGCTTCAAGGGCGGCCTGACGGTCAGCGGCGAAGCCGCGGCCAAGCAGTCGCAGAAGCCGTTCAAGCAGCGCAAGCCGAAGGGCGACCGCAGCCTGCCGGAAGGCAACCCGGCCGCGTTCCGCACCTGGTATGTCCCCGAGGGCGTGAGCACCGGCCCCAGCGGCCACCGCAACGCCGGCCCCGGCCCGCGCGGTCCCGGCCGCCCGGCCGGCGGCAAGGGCAAGCCCGCCGGTCCGGCCCGTGCCGGCGGTGCCGGTGCCCAGGGACAGCGCAAGCACCCGTATGGACACCCGGGCAATGCGCCGAGCTTCCCCTCCGACCACGCGACTCCGGGCGCCAGCCCCTACGGAGCCCGTCCCGGCGGCAACCGCCCCGGTGGCGGCAAGCGGGGTCCGGGCGGTCCGGGCGGCCGGCCCGGCAACCGCCCGGGGGGCAACCGCCCCGGCGGCGGTGGCAACCGTGGCCCGCGCAACGGCTGAAGACTGCCCGCACCCGCCTGCACGACGCCCCGGCCAGCCCGGGGCGTCGTCGTTTCCAGCCTCCGCGGTCACCCCGGTGGGCGGCGCCGGAACGCGGCCGGCGTCGTGCCGGTCATCCCCCTGAAGAAAGCGATGAACGGACTTTCCGCCGAGAACCCCAGTTCCTGCGCGACATGCCCCACCGCGTGTCCCAGCAACAGCAGCTCCATCGCGCGCATCAACCGCCACTGCTGCCGCCACGCCTGGTAGCCCATGCCGACGTCACGCTGCATGGCGCGGGCGATCGTGCGCGTGCTCAGGCCGCATCGGCGTGACAGTTCGTCCAGCGCCGGCGGCAGGCACTCCGCCGGCGGCAACTGTCCGGCGATGCGCGGATCCCGCGGCAGCGGCAGGTCCATCGGCTGTACCGGGGCGGCAGCGATCTCCAGCACGCACAGCGCCAGTTGATGGTGCGCCCGCGGCTGCGACCAGTCCTGCGTGAACGGCGCCTGCGCGATCGGCTCCAGCAGCGCCTCCAGCAACGGGCTGACAGCGATGACCACCGGGCGTGCCGGCAGCTGCCGGCATACGTCCGGGGTGAAGTACAGGGAGCGGTAATCGACCGCCTGGCGCATCTGCGCGCGGTGCACCAGTCCGCCGGGGATCCACGCCGCCCGCGAAGGCGGCAGCAGGCAGAGGCGGTCGCCGAAGGTCAGGCGGGTGCACCCCTGGCGGGCGTACAAAAGCTGTCCGCGGCGGTGGCCATGCCAGCCCGAGTCGTGATCGGCCAGGGTCGAGGCGATGCCGATCACCGGCGCCGCCCACGCATCGGCATCGAAACCCGCCTCCGGGGCCAGCCAGGCCATGTCCGATTTCCTCTATCCAGTGACTGGACATGCATGGTGCGACAGGCGGAGCGGCAGGACAATGCGCCCCCCTTTCCGCCGGAGCGCTCCCGTGTCCCGCCGTGCCCTCGCCCTCTGCATCGCCCTGCTGATGTTCCCGCAGCTGGCGCAGACCCTGTACAGCCCCGCCCTCGCCGACCTTTCGCTGCGCTTCGCGATCCCCGCGGCCGCGGCCAGCCAGGCGATGAGCGTCTACCTCGCCGGCTTCGCCGCGGGGGTGCTGCTCTGGGGCCGGGCGGCCGACCGGATCGGCCGGCGGCCGGCGCTGCTCGGCGGGCTGCTGCTGTTCTGCCTCGCCGCCGCGCTCGGCCTGGGGGCGCGCTCGTTCACGGTGGTGCTGGCGGCGCAGGCGCTGGCCGCCACCGGTGCCGCCGCCGGCTCGGTGGTGACCCAGACCCTGCTGCGCGACCACTACCAGGGGCCGGCGCTGGCGCGGGTGTTTTCCTGGATCGGCATGGCCCTGGCGTTCAGTCCGGCGCTCGGCCTGGCCAGCGGCAGCCTGCTGGTCGCCGCGGCGGGCTATGCCGGCGTGCAGGGCGCCCTGTTGCTGCTGGCGGCGCTGCTGGCCCTGGGCTGCCGGTGCTGGTTGCCGGCGGCCCCCGGCGCCCGCGGCGGTCCCGCGGCGGCGTCCTGGCCGCTGCTGCGGCGGCTGCTCGCGGACCGCTGGATCTGGTCGCAGGCGCTGCTGGTCACCGCCTTCAACGTGGCGATGTACGGCTACTACGCACTCGGCCCGTTCCTGTTCCAGCAGCTGCGGTTGCCTGCCGCGCTGTTCGCGGCCAGTGGTGCGCTGCTGGCCATCGGCACCGGCGTGGGCGCCTGGGCCAATGCGGGGTTTTTGGCGCGCGGCCTCGACGCCGGCGCCCGAATCCGCCGCGCCGCCTGGCTGCTGCTGGCCGGTGCCGGCCTGGCCCTGCTGCTGGGTCGGCGGCCGGCGGTGGTCCTGGCGATGCTGCCGGTGGTCGCCGGCTTCGGCCTGGCGATTCCCAACCTCCTCGGCCAGGCGCTGCGCGACTACCGGGACTGCCTGGGCACCGCCGGCGCCCTGTTCGGACTGCTGTACTACCTGCTCATCGGCGCGGCCATGGCGCTGGTCGGCGCCGGCCAGGCGCTGGCCCCGGCGCTGCTGGCGTGCGCGCTGCTCGCGCTGGGGCTGTCGGGGCGCGGCGGCGGCCGGCTCAGCGCCGGGTGATCACGAACTTGCCGAACCCCACACCCAGGCTCCAGCCCTGGCCGGTGCCGGCCAGGGCCAGGGAGACATCGCCCTTGGTCATGACCTGGGCACCGGAGGCCCTGGACGCACTCGCGTGCACTTCCGCCGCGGCATAGGTGCCCACCAGGTCGTCCAGTGAATAGGCGCCGGTGAAGCGTCCATGGCCGTCGTTGATGGTGGTGCGGCCGACCGTGAGCCCGCCCCCCTTGGCCCGGATGCTGACCGGGAACCGGGCCCCGTTGTCGCAGCTGACGGTACCGCTGCCGCTGGCGGTCTTGTAGAACGCCGACCAGCCCGAGAGGGTGTAGCGCAGCTCGCAGTCGATGTTGCCGGCCGCGCGCGCGCCCGGCGCCAAGCCGAGGGCCGCGAGCCCCAGCACAACCATCATCGTCCTCTTCATCGCACCCTCTCCTGTCGGGTTGGAACGCTGCGAGCCTAGCAGCCCGCCGGGCACCGGCCACCGCCGCCGGACGCCACGGACCGGGCGCCGTTCAGCACGGAGCGCCGGGCTCGTCCAGCACGAACCCATCGGCATCGAGCATGGCCGGGAAGCGCTCGCGGTGGGCCGCCAGCGCCGCGCCCGAAATCACCGTGGTGACCACCTGCTCGCGTTCGCGGATCTCCACCTGCGGCTGGCCCAGGAAGTCGTGGACCGCGCTGTCGCCCGCATAGTGCAGGCCATTGCCGTCGACCCCGATGCGGTTGACCACCGCCACGTAGCAGAGGTTCTCGATCGCCCGTGCCCGCGCCAGCGTCCGCCACGCATGGGCGCGCGAGGAGGGCCAGTTGGCGACGAAGATCTGCAGGTCGAAGTCCGGCTGTCCCGGCCGCTCGACGTCGTGGCGGTTGCGGCAGAACACCGGGAAGCGCAGGTCGTAGCAGACCTGCGGATTGATCCGCCAGCCTCGCCATTCCACGCACAGGCGCGCGCTGCCGGCGGCATAGCGCTCGTGTTCGCCGCCATAGCGGAACAGGTGGCGCTTGTCGTAGTGCTGCAGGCCGCCGTCGGGCGTGGCCCACAACAGGCGGTTGTAGACCCGGCCCGCGACCCGCAGCTGGACGCTACCGGTGACCGCCGCATCCAGCCTGCGCGCCTGCTCGAGCATCCAGGCGACGGTCGGCCCCTGCATGTCCTCGGCCTGGTCGATCGCCTCGTTGGAGAAGCCGCTGGTGAATGTCTCCGGCAGGATCACCAGGTCGGTCTGCCCAGCCAGCGGCGCCAGCAGCGCGGCGTAGTAGTCGCGGTTGCCGGCCGGATCGTGCCAGCGGGTGTCACCCTGGATCAGGGAGATGCGAAGGTCCTGCATGGTCGTCATTGTCCTGTAAACGAAGAAGCCAGAAGCGCACTGAGCGCCGCGCCCGCGCCCAGCAGCGGTACCAGCCACTGCAGGCGCGCCACCCAGCGGTTGCCGGGACGCCGCCGTTCACCGGCGTCCAGCAGCGCCAGGTAGGTACGGGTGTAGCGGCCGAACGTGCCGCGCAGCGCCAGCAGACCCTCGTCCACCATCACGCCACGCCTGCGCAACCCCTCCTGCACGACCGCCAGGAACAGCCAACCCTTGGCCACCACCGCGACCGCGAAGGCGGAGAACAGCGCGCCGAAGCAGAGCCCGCCCGCGTCCATCCCCCCTCCGTCAGAGCGCCTTAAGGCGCTCGATCGCCGCGTCCAGGGTCGCGTCGTTCTTGGCGAAGCACAGCCGCACCAGGCGCTGCCCGGCCGGCGGGGTTTCGTAGAACGGCGACAGCGGGATCGCGGTGACGCCCTTCTCGATGGTCAGCCACTTCACGAACTCGTGGTCCGGCAGGTCACTGACGGCCGAGTAGTCGACCAGCTGGAAGTAGCCGCCCGGCACCGGCAACGGCTCCAGGCGCGTGGCCAGCAGCTGCTCGCGGAAGCGGTCGCGCTTGGCCTGGTAGAACGCTCCCAGCTCCAGGTGGTGCTCGGGCTCGTCGCGGATCATCGCGGCAAAGCCGTACTGCGCGGGGCTGTAGGTGGTGAAGGTGTTGTACTGGTGCACCTTGCGGAACTCGGCGCTCAGCGCCGGCGGGGCGATCGCGTAGCCGATCTTCCAGCCGGTGCAGTGGTAGGTCTTGCCGAAGCTGGAAACGACGAAGGCGCGCTCGCGCAGTTCCGGGTAGCGCAGCGCCGATTCGTGGCGGGCGCCGTCATAGACGATGTGCTCGTAGACCTCGTCGGAGAGCAGGTAGATGCCGGTGCCGCGCAGCACCGCGATCAGCGCCTGCATGTCCTGCGCCGACAGCATCGCCCCGGACGGGTTGTGCGGGGTGTTGACCATCAGCATGCGGGTCCTGGGGGTGATCGCCGCGCGCACCTTGTCCCAGTCCACCGCGAAGGTCTGCGGATCCAGCGCAACGTGCACGGCACGCGCGCCGGCCAGGTCGATGGCCGGCTCGTAGCAGTCGTAGGCCGGGTCCAGCACGATCACCTCGTCGCCCGCCCGCACCACCGCATGGATGGCGTTGAAGATCGCCTCGGTGCCGCCGGAGGTGACGGTGATCTCGCTGTCCGGATCGACCTTCGCGCCATAGCAGTCCAGCGCCTTCTGCGCGATCGCCTGGCGCAGCGGCGCCACGCCGGTCATCGGCGCGTACTGGTTCAGCCCCTCGCGCATGGCCCGGGCGGTCTCATCGATCAACCGCTGCGGCGCGGAAAAATCCGGAAACCCCTGCCCCAGGTTGACCGCGCCGTGCTCGGCGGCCAGCTGCGACATCACGGTGAAAATGGTGGTGCCCACCTTGGGCAGCTTGGTCTGCGGTTGCATCGGCACATCGGCATCGCGGAAGGGAAGCGCGAGTGTACGCAAAGCGCGCCGACGGCGCCGGCCGCGTGCCTATAATGGCGCGCCCCGATGCGCTGGCCCGGCCCGCGCGCCCCACCAGGACGGAAGCGCCCGATCCGATGACCGACCCGCTGAACACCGTGCCGCTGCTCGATGCGCGCGGACTGCGCTTCACCCGCGACGACGACCCGGTGTTCGGACCGCTCGACCTGCACGTGGAGGCCGGCGAGGCGCTCCTGGTCCAGGGCGGCAACGGCGCCGGCAAGACCACCCTGCTGCGCGTGCTCGCCGGCCTGCTGCGTGCCGACGACGGCCGCATCGCGCTGGACGGACATCCGGCCACCGCCGCCCGCCGCGCCCGCAGCATCGCCTACCTGGGCCATCTGCCCGCACTCAAGCAGGATCTCGGAACGCTGGAGAACCTGCGCCTGCTGTGCGGCCTGCAGGGCCGGCGCCCACGCCAGATGCCGGGCAATGCACTGGCGGTCGTCGGCCTGGCCGGCCATGAGGACAGCCTGGTGCGGCAGCTCTCGGCCGGGCAGAAGAAACGCCTTTCGCTGGCCCGGATGTGGCTGTCGCCGGCGCCGGTCTGGCTGCTCGACGAGCCCTACGCCAACCTCGACCTGGAAGGCATCACCCTGGTCGACCGCATGGTCTCCGCGCACCTGCGCAGCGGTGGCGGCGCGCTGATCACCACCCATGGCGCGTATGCCGCGCCTCCGGTGCGCCACCGCACCTTCACCCTGGCTCCCGCCGCCGAGGCCGTGGCATGAGGCTGCCGGGCGCGCAACCGAGCCTGTGGGACGCGGCCCGGGCACTGCTGGTGCGCGACCTGAAGCTGCTGTGGCGGCGTCGCAGCGATGCCGCACAGCCGGCCTTGTTCGCACTGCTGGTGGTGGCGCTGTTCGCGCTGGCGCTGGGCGGCAACCCCCAGCTGCTGGCGCGCGTGGCCGGTGCGGTGCTGTGGCTGGCGGTGCTGCTGGCCGGGCTGCTGTCGCTGGACGGCCTGTTCCGCGGCGACGCCGAGGATGGCTCGCTGGAACAGTGGCTGCTGTCGCCGGTGCCGCTGGCCTGGCTGGTCGCGGTCAGGGTGTTTTCGCACTGGCTGACCACGGCATTCCCGCTGGTGCTGCTCAGTCCGCTGCTGGCCGAGCTGATGCAGCTGCCGCATGCGCAGCTGCCGGTGCTGGTCGCTTCGCTGGCCCTGGGCACGCCGCTGCTCAGCCTGCTGGGCGCGGTGGTCGCGGCGCTGACCGTGGGCATGCGCCGTGCCGGCATCCTGCTGGCCCTGCTGGTCCTGCCGTTGTACGTGCCGGTGCTGGTGTTCGGCGCCGGCGCCGTCGCCGCGGCGGCGCAGGGCCTGGACCCGCTCGGCGGCCTGCTGCTGCTCGGCGCCGGGCTGCTGGCCGGCCTGGTGCTGGCGCCGCTGACCGCGGCCGCGGCGATCCGCATCGCCAACGCCTGAGCGCACGCGGCGCTATCCTTGCCGTCCCTTCCCGCTCCTGCCCCCGCATGCGCAACCGGCAACCGCCCGCTCCTCCCGGCCCCCCGACGTTGCCACCGCGCCCCGCGGTGGAACTGCAGCGGCGCGGCGAACGGCGGGTGGAGCGGTTCCTGGACGTGGCCATCGAAGTCTTCAACGAGAAGGGCTACCAGGGCGCACGCCTGTCGGACATCGTCAAGCGCGCCGGTGGCTCGCTGTCCACCCTGTACCGGGCGTTCGGCGACAAGGAAGGGTTGGTGCACGCCCTCATGGAGCGCAGCATCCGCGACTTCGGCCAGGGGCTGGAGGAGCTGCTGCAGTCGCCCCTGCCCCCGGCCCAGGCACTGGAAGACGCGGCCTGCCGGATGGTCGAGGAGATCCTCACCCCGGCGCGCATCGTCAGCCATCGCATCTTCACCGCCGAAGGCATGAGCCAGCCGGCGCTGCGCGACTGGTTCCACGCCCACGGCATCCGCCCGGTGGAAATCCTGCTCAGCGACTACTTCGCCCGCGAGACCCGGGCCGGGCGCCTGGCCATCGACGATCCCGATGCCGCCGCCGACCAGTTCTACATGCTGGTGTTCGGCGGCCTGGTCATCCGCTCGATCAGCGGCCGGGTCGGCGGCGAGCACCTGCCGCAGGCCCAGGCACGGGCCCGTTCGGCCGTGCAGCTGTTCCTCAAGGGCGCGCTCCCCGGCCGCTGAACCGCGACCTGCTGCGTCGCAACTTGACATGAACGGAGGCTGTCGCAGAATCGCACCGTAATCACCATTACGCTGCTGTCGCCCACCCACCGGCAGGGACCGCAGCTGAGGAGAAGAACGTGCGGTTCTATCTCGCATCCGTGATGCTGCTCGCCGCCGCCGTGCTGGTCTATGCCGCCTGGCTGGCGCCGACCCCCGCCGACGCATCGGCGCAGGCGGTCAAGCTCCCCGAGACCCGTTTCGCCTCCTCCCTGTCCGGGCACGGCTTCGACGCGCCGCCGGGGTTCGCCGACGCACTGCCCGCGCGCAACCCCGCACACCCCGAGGCCAAGGCCGTCAGCGAACAGGTCTGCAGCGCCTGCCACACCCAGGAAAGCGACAACTTCGCGCATACCGTGCATGCGCTGGGCATGCAGGTGGCACTGGCCGCCAACCCCGCCACCGCGACCTGCGAGGCCTGCCACGGGCCGGGATCGGCGCATGCCGCCAACCCGACCGCGAAGGGATCGATCATCGCCTTCACCCATGACGGCGGCACGCCGGTCGCGGCCCAGACCGAGGGCTGCCTGGGCTGCCACTCCGGCGGACCGCGCGATGCCTGGCTCGGCTCGATCCACCAGCGCAACGACCTGTCGTGCAGCGACTGCCACAACCCGATGCAGGCCTTCTCGGCCGAGGGGTTGACCACCAAGCAGTCGGTCAGCGAAACCTGTGCCACCTGCCACAAGGACATCCGCCAGCAGTTCAACCGCCGCTCGCACATGCCGCTGCCGGAAGGCCAGATCAGCTGCGTGGACTGCCACAACCCGCACGGCACGCTCAACGCCACCCTGCTCAAGACCGATACGGTCAACGAGACCTGCTACCAGTGCCATGCGGAGAAGCGCGGCCCGTTCCTGTTCGAGCACGCCCCCGTGCGCGAAAGCTGCCTGAACTGCCACCAGGTGCACGGCTCCAACCAGCACGCGCTGCTGGTCGCGCCGATCCCGATGCTCTGCCAACAGTGCCACTCCCACACCCGCCATCCCAACGACCTGATGACCGAGCTGTCGCTCGGCACCGGCGGCGCGCCCGACGAGCGCCTGATGGGACGGGGCTGCGTCACCTGCCATGCCCAGGTCCACGGTTCCAACCACCCCTCCGGCCCACGCCTGCACAAGTAACGGGAGGACGCCATGCCCACATGGAAACGCCCGCACGCCTGCCGCTGTTCGGTGCTGTCGCTCGCGCTGCTGGCCGCCGCCGCCCACGCCCAGGACAGCGGTGCCGGCACCGACCTGCAGTTCGGCAACTGGCTGGACCCGTCCGGGCGCATCGGCTGGCGCGGCTGCGACCCGGACGGCGGCAGCTGGCTGACCGCCGAGCCCAAGCGCACGCCCACCGGCTTCCTGTATGGCTGCAGCCCCGAACGGCCGGCCTTGGCAGCGCTCGGCAGCCGCGGCTGGACGTGGTCCGGCGACGTCGGGCTGGGCTACCTGCATGTCGGCGGCGACACCGCCAACAGTGCCTGGCGACGCTTCCGCGCCCCCGGCAACGGCGCGGTCCTGCAGGCCGACTTCAGCCTGCGCCACGCCGCCGACGGCCGCTATGCCGACGTGCGCCTGAGCCGGCTGGACCGCGACAACCAGTACTACCGCGCCGTGTTCGGCCAGGCCGGACGCTACAAGGTGCAGGCATTCGCACGCAGCACGCCGAACGTGCTCAGCGGCAACGCACGCGCCATCTGGGACGGCGTCGGCAGCCGCCACCTGACCCTCAAGCCGGGCCTGTCCGCCGCCGCCAGCACCCCGGCGCAGGTCGCCGCCCTCTCCGCCGCGCAACCGCTGACCACGCTGTCGGTGGTGCGCGACAAGCAAGGCGTGAGCATCAACTACCTGCTCAACCCGCGCTGGACCACCTACGCCAGCCTCAGCCATGAGCAGCGCAAGGGCGCGCGGCCGTTCGGCGGCCCGTTCTTCTTCAACTACCCGTTCGCCGACAATGGCGGCATCTACGAGATCCCGCGGCCGATCGACGACAGCACGCTCAACTTCACCGGCGGCGCGCGTTTCGCCGGCAACCTGTGGCGCAGCGACGTCAGCTACACCGGCTCGTTCTTCCGCCACGCCAACCGCAGCTACCGCTATGACGTCCCGTTCGCGGTGAGCTCCGTGGCCGGCGCCCATTCGCCGCCGCTGTACCAGGGCTCGTTCGCCTACGAGCCGGACAACGACTACCACCGGGTCGGCGCCACCTTCAGCCGCAGGCTGCCGGGCTGGAAGGGCGACCTCACCCTGGCCGCGGCGCTGACCACCATGCGCCAGAACGATCGCCTGCTGCCGCCGATGGACTGCCAGGGGGCGTTCGGGCAGGACCTGGCGCCCCCGTTCATGGCCGACTGCGGCCACTGGAACACCACCGCCGCCCTGTCGCGCGACCGCGCCGACCTGGCGATCAACAACCAGAAGGTCGATGCCCGCCTGGTGCTGCAGCCGATGGACGGCGTGACCTGGCGCAGCACCGCACGCTACCTGCGCGAGGACTATGCCGGCACCTACTGGTCCCACAACCCGCTGACCGACCAGTGGGGCTACATCGCCGAGAACGGCGCGCAGGGCGCGGTGGTGCCCGGCGAGATGGGGCTGTGGGACCGCGGCGCCAACAGCTCGGTGCTCACCCGCATCCGCAACCTGCCGCTGGACAAGGAAACCCGCGAGGTCGCCACCGGCCTGGACTGGCGCCCGTCCACCCGCAACACCCTGGGCGCCACCTACAGCTTCACCTGGATCGAACGTGCCCACCGCGAAGTCGCCACCACCCGCGACAACACGCTGAAGCTGACCTGGAACAACCGCAGCACCGGCTGGCTCAACCTGCGCGCCAACTACACCTGGCTGGACCGCAGCGGCAGCCGCTACTACTACGACCCCTACGCGTTCACGTTCTCCAGCGCACTGCCGGACTTCGTCACCCCGGCCGGCGGCCTCGCGCCGCACACCGTCTCGGCGCTGCGCAAGTACGACATCGCCTCGCGCACCCAGCACAAGCTGGACCTGATGGCGACCTTCGTCCTGCCCCGCGACATGACCCTGTACGCCTCGTTCCGCGGCGACCGCAACCACTACGACGCGCAGATCGGCAGGCAGCGGCTGGACAGCTACGCCAGCAGCGTGCAGTGGGAGTGGCAGCCGCGCCCGGACACCACCGCCGGCGCCTGGTATGGCCACGACCGCTCCAAGCTGGTGTTCGCCAACGTCAACGACGCCGCCGGCAGCGACCCCGCGCTGGGCGGCACGGTATATCCCCTGGCCAACCGCTGGTGGATGGACGACGAGCAGCGCAACCACTATGCCGGACTCAGCCTCAACCAGCGCATGGGCCGGGCGACCCTGGACCTGGCCTGGAACTGGACCTACTCCCGGGGCCGCACCGGCTACCGCATGAGCTCGCCCGATGCCTTGACCACGCCGGCCGACGCGGCCCTGGCCAGCGGCCGCTATCCACTGATGGTCTATCGGATAAACTCGTTCACCGCAGGCCTGACCCTGCCACTGGGCACGCGCACGCGGCTGCGCCTGTTCGACACCTGGGAGCGCGGCGATCTTTCCGACTGGCATTACTTCGGCTTTGCCGACACCCTGGTCTACGACCACCGCGTCTACACCGACAGTGGACCGTCGCGCTACAACGCCAACCTGGTCGGCATGATGGTCGAGGTCGCGCTATGAAGACGATGCTGCTGCTGGCTCCGCTGCTGCTGGCCGGGACGCCCGCCGCCGACGCCGGCCCCGCGGCCGATCCACCCGGTGAGGTCGCCACCGCCACCCCGCCCGTCCGCTACGACCTGCGCCGCGCGCAGGCCGTGCCCGGCGATGCGCAGGCCGGGAAAGCCAAGGCCGAGGTCTGCGGCGCCTGCCACGGGGAGAACGGCATCGCGCCGGCGCCACTGTTCCCGAACCTGGCCGGGCAACCGGCCGCCTACCTCTACTGGAGCCTGCAGGCCTACCGCAGCGGACGCCTGCCCGAATCGCCGATGACCGCGCTGGCGGCCACGCTGCAGGAACAGGACATCCGCGACCTGGCCAGCTACTACGCCAGCCTGCCGGTCCCCCCGCCGGCACCGGAGACGGAGACCGCGACGGCCGGGACCGATGCGGCGCTGGCCGGACGCGGCCGCGCCCTCTACCTGGACGGCGACCCCTCCAGAGGGATCCCGCCCTGCCAGGGCTGCCACGGCGACGACGCGCGCGGCAACCCGCTGGCCGGATATCGCGACCGCAGCGGCCGCCTGCCCTATGCCGCCTACCCCGCCCTGCGCGGCCAGCAGCCGGACTACCTGCGTACCCGCCTGCAGCAGTTCCACGGCCAGGCGATCGACGCGTCCAGCAACAGCCGCATCATGGAAGGCGTCGGCCAGCGGCTGGATGCCGACAGCATCGAGGCCCTGTCCACCTGGCTGTCATCGCTGAACGAGTAATACCCGCTCCACGCGCCCCGTACCGGCGCCCCCATCCACGTGTTCGAGGAGTTGCACCATGAACCACCGTATCTTCCTGGCCCTGTTCGCCCTTGCCGGCGTGTCCTCCGCGCATGCCGCGGACACCTGTTCGGTGGACCTGGAGGGCAACGACGCCATGCGCTACAACCTGGCCAACATCGACGTGCCGAAGAGCTGCGGCAACTTCACCATCAACCTCAAGCACACCGGCAGGATGGCCGCCAACCTGATGGGACACAACGTGGTGGTGGCCAAGACCGCCGACATGGCCGGCATCGATGCCGACGGCATCCGCGCCGGGCTGGCCGCCGACTACATCAAGGCCGGCGATGCCCGTGTCATCGCCCACAGCAAGGTGGTGGGCGGCGGCGAGAGCACCACGCTCAGCGTCCCGGTGGCCCGCCTCACCGCCGCCGGGGCCCCGCTTTCGTTCTTCTGCAGCTTCCCGGGCCACTCCGCGCTGATGAAGGGCAGCCTCACCCTGAAGTGATCCGCCCCCGGCGCGTCCGCTGTGCCAAGCACAGCGTCTTGGGCTAATCTTTCCTGGCCGCGGGGCCACGGCCAGCGCTCCGCGGCCAGGGAATGACCCACCATCGTTTCTATCGACGAGCGAGCGGATGTTCAAAGGTTTTCCAGGTTGGTTCCATCGGCTGGGCTCCCCTGCCTATTTCGACGCATTCGCCGCCCGCTGGTCGCCCTGGTGCTATGCCGCCTCGCTGCCGCTGTTCGCCCTGGGCCTGTGGCAGGCGCTGGCGGTGGTGCCGGCGGACTACCAGCAGGGCGACAGTTTCCGCATCCTCTACATCCACGTGCCCTCGGCCTGGATGAGCCTGTTCGTGTTCGGCCTGATGGCGCTGTACGGCGCCATCGCCCTGGTCTGGCGCATCAAGCTGTGCGAGATCCTGGCCATGGCCTGCGCGCCGATCGGCGCCGCATTCACCCTGATCACCCTGCTCACCGGCAGCATCTGGGGCAAGCCGATGTGGGGCACCTGGTGGGACTGGGACCCGCGCCTGACCACCGAGCTGATCCTGCTGTTCCTGTACCTGGGCGTGATGGGCCTGTACGGCGCCATCGACGACCGCCGCGCCGCCGCCCGCGCCGCCGCGCTGCTGTCCATCGTCGGCGTGGTGCTGCTGCCGGTCATCCGCTATTCGGTGGTGTGGTGGAACTCCCTGCACCAGGGCCAGACCATCCGCATGTTCGGGGAGTCCAGCATGGACCCGAGCATGATCCTGCCGCTGTGGCTGATGGTGCTGGCCACCAAGTTCTGGTTCGCCGGGTCGCTGCTGGCCCGTGCCCGCGCCGATAACCTGCGCCGCGATGCCGGCAAGGCCTGGGTACGCGAGCGCCTGGAGGCACGGCCATGAGCTACGCCGGCTATGTCGCCCTGGCCTACGCGGTGTTCGTGCTGGTGCTGGCCTGGGATTTCCTCGCGCCGCGCGTACAGCTGCGCCGGCACCAGCGCGAGGCCCGCAACCGCCTGGCCCGCGCCCAGCGCACGCAGGCGCCGGCCGACGGCGAGGAGCTGAGCCGATGAGCCCCACCCAGCGACGGCGCCTGCTGTTCGTGCTGCTCGCGGTGGCCGCGGCGACCGCGGCCGCGGTGCTGGTGGCCGCGGCGCTGCAGCGCAATATCGCCTACCTGTACACGCCGCTCGAGGTGAAGGCCGGCAAGGTCGCCGACGATGCCCGCTTCCGCCTCGGCGGCATGGTCGCGCAGGGCTCGTTCCAGCGCGCCCCCGGCGCCCTGCAGGCGCGCTTCGAGGTCAGCGACGGCGATGCCCGCCTGCCGGTCAGCTACGACAAGATCCTGCCCGACCTGTTCCGCGAGGGGCAGGCGGTGGTCGCCACCGGGCGCATGGTCGACGGCGTGTTCGTCGCCGAGGAGGTCCTGGCCAAGCACGACGAGACCTACATGCCCAAGGAGCTGGCCGACAAGATGGGCCTGGCCCACGACAAGCACCAGGTCCCGGCGGCGACGGCGGCGACGGCGGAGCGGCGCTGAGTGCTCGCCGAGATCGGACAGGTCCTGCTGATCCTCGCACTGCTGGCGGCCCTGCTGCAGAGCGTGCTGCCGCTGGTCGGCGCGCAGCGCGGCGTGCCCGCGCTGGTGGCCACCGCCCGCCCGGCCGCACTGCTGCAGCTGACCATGGTGCTGGGCGCGTTCGTGGTGCTCACCCTGGCCTTCGTGCGCCAGGACTTCTCGCTGCGCTACGTGGCCGAGAACTCCAACACGCTGCTGCCCATGATCTACCGCTATTCCGCGGTCTGGGGCGCGCATGAAGGCTCGCTGCTGCTGTGGGCGCTGGTGCTGGCGCTGTGGACGGCGGCGGTGGCCGAATGCTCGCGGCGGCTGCCGCCGGTGGTGGTGGCCCGGGTGCTGGCGGTGATGGGCCTGATCAGCGTCGGCTTCCTCGCCTTCCTGCTGTTCACCTCCAACCCGTTCGCGCGCCTCCTGCCCGCCCCGGCCGAAGGCCACGACCTCAATCCGCTGCTGCAGGATCCCGGGCTGATCATCCACCCGCCGATGCTGTACCTGGGCTACGTCGGCTTCGCGGTACCGTTCGCCTTCGCCATCGCCGCGCTGCTCGAAGGGCGCATCGACGTGCGCTGGCTGCGCTGGACCCGCCCCTGGACGAATGTCGCCTGGGCCTTCCTCACCCTCGGCATCGCCCTGGGCAGCTGGTGGGCCTATTACGAGCTGGGCTGGGGCGGCTGGTGGTTCTGGGACCCGGTGGAGAACGCCAGCTTCATGCCCTGGCTGGCCGGCGCCGCGCTGCTGCATTCGCAGGCGGCCACCGAGAAGCGCGGCGTGTTCATCGGCTGGACCCTGCTGCTGGCGATCACCGCGTTCGCACTGTCGCTGCTGGGCACCTTCCTGGTGCGTTCCGGCGTGCTGACCAGCGTGCACTCGTTCGCCGCCGATCCCGCGCGCGGCATGTTCATCCTGGTCTTCCTGGCGCTGATGGTCGGCGGTTCGCTGCTGCTGTACGCGCTGCGCGCGCCGGGGCTGGCCGGCCCGCCCGACCCCCGCCGCGCCTATGCGCTCAATTCGCGCGAGGGCCTGCTGCTGGCCAACAACCTGCTGCTCAGCTGCGCCTGCGCGATGGTCCTGCTGGGAACGCTCTATCCGCTGCTCGCCGACGCCCTGGACCTGGGCAAGGTCTCGGTCGGTCCGCCCTACTTCGGCACCCTGTTCCTGGTGCTGATGGCGCCGCTGGTGGTGCTGCTGCCCTTCGGCCCGCTGACCCGCTGGCAGCGCGGCCAGGGCCTGCGGCCGCTGGCCCTGCTGGCGCCCTGGGCGGTGCTGGCCGTGGTGCTGGGCATCCTCGGCGGGCTGCTGGCCCCGCAGGGCCGCTTCAAGACCGTGGCCGGCATCACGGCGGCGGCCTGGGTCGCGGCCGGCACGCTGTACGTGCTGTGGCAGCGGCTGCGCGCAGGCGGCCGGCCCAATGCCGAGACCTGGGGCATGCTGCTGGCGCACGCGGGCATCGCCGTGTTCCTGGTCGGCGCGCTGCTGGTGGAGGCGCTCAGCGTCCAGCACGAGGTGGCGCTGGCGCCGGGCGGCTCGGTGGAGGCCTCCGGCTACCGGCTCACCTTCGAGGGAGTGGACGCCACCGACGGCCCCAACTACCACTCCGACCGCGGCCACGTGCGGGTCTTCCACGGCGGCCGCGAGATCGCCCTGCTGCATCCGGAAAAACGCATGTACGCCAGCGGCGGGATGCCGATGACCGAGGCCGGCATCCACCCGGCGCTGGGCGGCGACGTGTATGTTGCGCTTGGCGAGTCGCTGGGCGATGGTGCCTGGGCGGTCCGCGTGCAGATCAAGCCCTTCGTGCGCTGGATCTGGCTCGGCGCCCTGCTCATGGCCCTGGGCGGCTTCGTCACCGCCGTCGACCGCCGCTTCCGCCGGTTCCCCGAGAAATCCTGATGTCCGATACCCCGCCCCCCGCCACGCCGCCGCACCGTCTGCCACCGGTCGCGATCCTCCTCGGCGCCCTGTTCTTCGTCGGCCTGATCGGCCTGATGCTCTACGGCGTCGGCCGTTCCGGCCAGCCCGACCGCGACACGCTGCCCTCGGCGCTGATCGGCAAGCCCGCACCGGACTTCTCGCTGCCGGTGCTGCACGATCCCAGCGTCACGGTCAGTGGCCGGGACCTGCGCGGCGCGCCCTACCTGCTCAATGTCTGGGGCAGCTGGTGCCCGAGCTGCCGCGACGAGCACCCCATCCTCACCCGCTTCGCCGAGACCAAGCGGGTGCGCGTGATCGGCTACAACTGGAAGGACCCGCGCGAGGACGCCCTGCGCTGGCTGGAGCAGCTGGGCAACCCGTACATGGTCGTGGTCGCCGACGAGGACGGGCGCACCGCGCTGGACTGGGGCATCGCCGCCGCGCCGGAGACCTTCCTGGTGGACGGCAGCGGCGTCGTGCGCTGGAAGTACAGCGGCGCCCTCACCCAGGAAGTGCTGGACCAGCAGCTGCTGCCGGCGCTGGAAAAGGTCGAGGCCGCGGCCGCGGGGACCGCGCGCCGATGAGCCGGGCGGCCGCCCTGCTGCTGGCGCTGTGCCTGCCGCTGCTGGCGCGGGCGCAGCCCATGGGCGACCCGGCCCCGCTGCAGTACCGCGACCGCGCCGAGGAAGCGCGCTTCCACGCGCTGGCCGCCGAACTGCGCTGCGTGCAGTGCCAGAACCAGTCGCTGGCCGACTCCAACGCGCAGATCGCCCACGACCTGCGCCGCGAGGTCCTGAACCTCATGCGCGACGGCCGCAGCGATGCGCAGATCAAGCAGTTCCTGGTGGAACGCTACGGCGAGTTCGTGCTCTACCGCCCGCGCATGGGCGGCAGCAACCTGCTGCTGTGGCTGGGGCCGGGAGTCCTGCTGCTGGCCGGCGCGGTGGTGCTGGTCGCGCATGTGCGCCGGCGTGGACTCGCCCTGCCCGCGCCGGCGGCCGAGGACGCCAGCCAGGACGAACGCGAATGGTGAACGCGCTGTTCCTGTCGCTGGCCGGGCTGCTGGCCGCGGTCGCCACCGGCACCGCCCTGTGGCCGCTGCTGCGCGCCGGCAAGCGCTCGCTGTGGGGCTCCCTGGTGGCGACGATGGTGGCGGCCACCCTGGGCCTGTACCTGTGGCTGGGCACGCCGATGGCGCTGCAGCCGGCCGCCGCCGGGGCTCCACAGACCCTGGAACAGGCCGTCGAGCAGCTGCAGGCCGCGCTGGACGAACGCCCCGGGCGCACCGACGGCTGGGTGCTGCTGGCGCGCTCGCAGCTGGAGCTCGGCCGCACCGCCGAGGCTGCCGCCGCCTTCGAGCGCGCCGTGCAGCTGGAGCCGGACGAGCCCGAGCTGCTGCTCGAGGCCGCCCAGGCGCGTGCCCGCGCGCATCCGCAGATGCACTTCGACGACACCGCCCTGCAATGGCTGCAGCACGCCCGTACGCTGGCCCCGGACAGCGAGCGCGCGGCCTGGCTGATCGGCATCGTGCAGCGCCAGCGCGGCCAACCCGCCGACGCCGCACGCACCTGGGAGGCCCTGCTGCCGCGCCTGGAGGCCGGCGCCGCCACGGCGCTGCGCGAACAGATCGCCGCCGCCCGCGCCGATGCCGGCCTGCCGCCCATGGCCGGCGCGACGCCGCCGCCAACGGCGGATGCCGCCCGCACCCTCACCGTGCAGGTGACCCTGGCACCGGCGCTGCAGGCCCGGGTCGTCGCCGGCAAGGACACGTTGTTCGTCCTCGCCCGCATTCCCGGCGGCCCGCCGATGCCGGTCGCGGTGCAGCGGCACCCGGCCACGCCCGCGCCCCTCACCGTCACCCTCGGCGATGGCGACAGCCCGATGCCGACGCAGAAGCTCTCCGCACTGGACCAGGTGGAGGTGGTCGCGCGCCTGTCCGCCAGCGGCACCGCGATGCGCCAGGCCGGCGATGTCGAATCGGTCCCGGTGACCGTCGCCCTTCCCGCCGGCAAGCCGCTGCACATCACCCTCGGCCAGCCATGACGCCACGACCGGGGCGGATGCCATGAATCCGGATGAACTCACGTCGCTGTTCGACCGCCAGGCGGCCGGCTACGACGCGCAGTGGGCCAGGACCCGCCCGATCCGCGACTGCCTGCACCTGCTGCTGGATGCGGCTTTCGCCACGCTTCCGGAAAACGCGCACATCCTCTGCGTCGGCCTGGGCACCGGCGCGGAACTGCGCCACCTTGCCCGGAACCATCCCGGCTGGCGGTTCACCGCGGTGGAACCGTCCGGCGCGATGCTCGCCGTCTGCCGGCAGGCGGCCGAGGACGAGGGCATTGCGGCGCGCTGCCATTTCCATGAAGGCTACCTCGACACGCTCGCCGGCGACGACCGGTTCGACGCCGCCACCTGCTTCCTCGTCTCCCAGTTCATCCTCGAGCCGGTGGCCCGTTCCGGATTCTTCCGCGGGATCGCGCGCCGGCTCGTACCGGGCGGAATCCTCGCCAGCTCCGACCTGGCATCGGACGTGGCATCGCCCGGCTACGAAGCACTCCTGCGCGCCTGGATGGCCCTGATGGCGGCCGCGGACGTCCCGGCCGATGCACTGCAGCGCATGCGCGACGCCTACGCCCGGGACGTCGCGATGCTTCCGCCGGAGCAGATCGCCTCGATCATCGCCGCCGGCGGCTTCCAGCCGCCGGTGCCGTTCTTCCAGGCCGGCCTGATCCATGGCTGGCTGTCCCGGCGCGGCGACCCGGCCCGCTGAGCTCAATGCAGTACACGGCCGCGCCAGCGCCACCGGATGGCCCGCCGGCACGCTAACCCCGCCGCATGCCGTGATAACGCCGCGGCATGAAGCGGGGTCCACGTGCCGGCGCGTGGCCGGTAGAATCGGCCGATGACCGAGTTCATCCCTGAAGGCAGCCGTTTCCACGCACTTGCCTCACCGTTCCCGATGAAGCGCGGCGGCCACCTGCATGGCGCCCGCGTCGCCTATGAAACCTGGGGCACCCTGGCCGCCGACGCCGGCAATGCCATCCTGATCGTCACCGGCCTGTCGCCCGATGCCCATGCCGCCGGCCATGCCGGCAATCCCGCCACCGGCTGGTGGGAGCCCATGCTCGGCCCCGGCAAGCCGATCGACACCGACCGCTGGTTCGTGGTCTGCGTCAATTCACTGGGCAGCTGCAAGGGCTCCACCGGCCCGGCCTCCATCGATCCGGCCACCGGGCAGCCCTACCGGCTGTCGTTCCCCGAGCTGTCGGTGGAGGACATCGCCAACGCCGCCGCCGAGGTGGTGCGTGCGCTGGGCATCGGGCAGCTGGCCTGCCTGATCGGCAACTCGATGGGCGGCATGACCGCACTGGCGTTGCTGCTGCAGCACCCCGGCATCGCCCGGACCCACATCAACGTTTCCGGCAGCGCCCAGGCACTGCCGTTCTCCATCGCCATCCGTTCGCTGCAGCGCGAAGCCATCCGCCTGGACCCGGCCTGGAACGGCGGCGACTACGATGAAGCGCACTACCCCGAGTCGGGCATGCGCATGGCGCGCAAGCTGGGCGTCATCACCTACCGCTCGGCACTGGAATGGGATGGCCGCTTCGGTCGCGTGCGCCTGGATTCCGAACACGCCGACGAAGACCCCTTCAGCCTGGAGTTCCAGGTCGAGAGCTACCTGGAGGGCCATGCCCGCCGCTTCGTGCGCCGCTTCGACCCGAACTGCTACCTGTACCTGGGCCGCGCCATGGACTGGTTCGACCTCGCCGAGTACGGCAACGGCGACGTGATGGCCGGCCTGGCCCGGATCCGCGTGCAGCGTGCCCTGGCCATCGGTGCCAACACCGACATCCTGTTTCCGGTCGAGCAGCAGCAGCAGATCGCCGACGGCCTGGCCGCGGGCGGCGCCGACACGCGCTTCATCGGCATGGACTCGCCGCAGGGCCACGACGCCTTCCTGGTGGACTACGACCGCTACGGCCCGGCGATCGGTGGCTTCCTCGAGCGCCTGCCGCCAGCCTGAGCGGCCCCGCCCCGGGCCCGGCCCGAGGCACGAACACCGCGCGCGGGCTACGGCCCGGCACGGAGCGGACAGGTACGCGGCGACGCCCGGCCATGCCCGCGGGGGCGAGTCCCCGCCCCCCTGGTTCCGTCACGGTGCCCCGGTGGCGGCCGTTGGAACGGAGCGCCCGCCCGCGGCCCGCCTAGGCCCCGGCGTACAGCAGCGACCGCCCTCCACCGGCGGACCGGGCGCAGCGCCCCGTGCCGTCGACGATCCCGGCGGCGAGATCATTTCGCTGGCAGGTCGTCCGCGTCCCCGGCCAGCGGGCGCGCATAGCGCACCAGCGACAGCAGGGTCTTGCCCGGCTCTTCGTTCATGACCTCGTGCGCGGAATCCTCGAACCAGACCAGGCGTTTGGAAGGCGCCTGCAGCTGCTCGAACCACTCCGCGGCCAGGCTCGAAGAGACGTTGTAGTCGTGGCGCCCGAGGAACAGCAGCAGCGGGCAGTCCAGGCGCCGCACGCGTCCCATGTCCAGGGTCAGGACCTCGGACAGCAGGTGCTGGGTCGAGAAGTCGTTGCCGGCCCATATCCCGGCCACATCCGCATCGCTGTACTCCGGCGACAGCTGGACCGCGGCCGCCTCGGCGTCGCCGCCCCGCCGGTTGTGGACCATGCCGCCATAGTGGTTGAGCCAGCGGCGCTGCTTCATCAGGTCGGCCAGCGGCACCCGGCGGCTGCCCTCGGCATAGGGAGCCAGGGCTTCGAGCTGGGCCACCGCGGCGGCATTGCCATCGCGGCGCGCCTGTTCCAGGGTCCATGCCCAGCCCCGGCGCTCGCTTTCCGGGGCATTGGTGATCTGGCCGATGCCGATGTAGGCATGCAGCCACTGCGGCCGGCGCCGGGCCAGCTCCAGGCCGAGGTAGCTGCCCCAGGAATGGCCGAGGACGAAGATCCGCTCCTGGCCGAATTCCCGGCGCAGCCAGGCGACCATCTCTTCGGCGTCCTCCACCATGCGCTCGCGCGTCATGGTCGGCGCCAGCGCCTCCGGGCCGTTCTCGACGTAGGTCTTGCCGGCGCCGCGCTGGTCCCACTGCACGACGGTGAAGTACTCCTCCCAGCCACGCTGGAAGTACCAGCTGCTGGGCATCGCCACCCAGCCCGGCCCGCCATGCAGCATCAGCAGCACCGGGTTGCGGCGGTCGTTGCCGCGGATCGAGACCCATTGCTCGATGCCGCCGATGCGGACCTTCTCCAGCCGTTCGACGCCGTCGTCGCTGACGATGCGGCGCATGTCCGCCACGATCCGGGTGGCCTCGGCGCGGCTCGCCGGCGCCGCGACGGCGCTGCCGGCCGCGGCCAGGCACAGCACGACCGGCAGGCAGCGGTGCAGGATGGACAGCAGGCTCATGCGCGGCTCCAGGGTGATCGGGCGCGCATCATAACAACCTCCGCGGCACGCTCACCCCGGCCGCGGCGCGTCGGTTTCCAGCACCAGCCGTCCCTGCTGCAGCCGGTATTGGCGGTGGACCACCCCGGCCGGCAACTGCCCATGGGTGATCATCAGCAGGCTGCGCGGGCCCAGTGCGGCGGCCAGGTCGGCCAGCATGGCATCGGCGGTGTCCACGTCCAGGCCTTCGGTCGGCTCGTCGAGCACCATCAGCGGCGCATCGCGCAGCAGGGCCCGGGCCAGCGCCAGGCGACGCGCCTGCCCTGCGGACATGGTGGCGCCGTTCTCGCCGACCCATGCCTGCAATCCGCCCTGCTGCCGCGCCCAGCCGTCCAGGCGGACCTGCCCGAGCACCGCCCACAGGCGGGTCTCGTCGGCCTGCGGATCGCCGAGGCGGAGGTTGTCGGCGATGCTGCCGGCGAACACCGGCGCGCCCTGCGGCAACCAGGCCAGCTGCCGGTGCCAGGCCGCCTGGGCCATTCCGCGCAGGTCCACCCCGCCATAGCGCACCGCTCCGTGCTGCGGATCCCACAGGCGCAGCAGCAGCGCCGAGAGCGTGGTCTTGCCGCACCCGCTGTCGCCGCGGATGGCGATGCGCTCGCCCGGCTGCAGGCACAGGTCGACGCCATCCAGCAGGCGCCGCGTTTCGCCCGGCCAGCCGAACACCACCTGCTCGAACACCACCGCCGCGGGCACCGCCGGCACCGCTTGCGGCCGTGGCGGGTCGTCCACCGCCGGCGGCGGCTGCACGATGGCCTGCAGGCGCGCGGCCGAGACGCGCGCCGACTGCAGTGCCTGCCAGGCCGGGCCGCAACCTGCCGCCACCTCCAGCAGCGCCACCGTCAGGAAGACCAGCGCCGCGGCCATCGGCGCACTCAGCACGCCGTCCTGGAACGCCGACAGCGCCAGCCACAGCATCGCCAGCAGGCCCAGTCCCGCGCACAGCGCATGCAGCGTGTTGCCGGCGATCAGCCGGCCGCGGCGCCGCGCATCTTCCCCGGCCAGCCGGCGTGCGGCGGCATCCACCCCGGCGCGCCAGCGGTCGCCGGCCTCCAGTGCCCGCAGGTCCGCGGCTCCCTCCAGGCCTTCATAGGCCAGGGTCCGCAGTTCAGTGCGGCACCCCGCACGGCGCGCCTCGTCGCCCGCACGCCGGCGTACCGCCAGCACCGGCACGCCGATGCCCACCAGCAGGGCCAGCAGCAGCAACAGCAGCGCGGCCGGCCAATAGATCGCCGCCGCGGCGGCGATCGCCGCCAGCGCGAGGCCGGCCAGCGCCAGCAGCGGCCCCAGCGCCCGCACCATCAACCCGTCGACCTCGCCGATGTCCGACATCAGCCGTGCCAGCAGCTCGCCGGTGCGGTGGCTGCCCAGGCGCGCCGGCGCCAATGGCAGGGCGCGGCGGAAGAACCACACCCGCAGGTCGCGGGCGATGCGCAGGGTGACATCGTGGCCGACCAGCTTCTCGAAGTAGCGCGACACGATCCGCGCCATGGTCAACGCACGGATGCCGGCCGACGGCGAGAAGAAATTGAAGGTACCGCCGGCACCGAACGCGCCGGCCAGCGCCGCCGCGGTCAGGAAGCCGCCGGACAGCCCCAGCAGGCCGACCCCGGCCAGCATCGTGGTGAGCAACAGCAGCACCGCCAGCAGCAACCGCCAACGGTGGCGGCGGACGACGGCGCGCAGCGTATCGGCAGTGCTCATGCCCGCCCCTCCGTCGCCGGGGCCGCGGGCGCGCCGGGCAGCGTCGCCACCCGGTCGGCCCAGCGCAGCGCCGCCGGGCTGTGGGTGGCCATCACGATCGCGCGGCCCCCGGCGAAGCCGGCCAGTGCATGCAGCAGGTCGGCTTCGGTCTGGGGGTCGAGGAACGCGGTCGGCTCGTCCAGCAGCAGCAGGTCCGGATCGCGCAGCAGCAGCCGGGCCAGGCCGATGCGGCGTGCCTCGCCGCCGGAAAGCCCGAACCCGCGCTCGCCGATCACGGTATCCAGGCCGCGCGGCAGCGGTGCGGCGAAACGCATCACCTGCGCGGCCTCGGCCACGGCCTGCAAGCGTGCCGTGCTGGCACCGGGGTCGGCCAACCGCAGGTTGTCGGCGATCGAACCATGGAACAGGTACGGGCGCTGGCCGGCATACCCCACCCGCACTCCGTCGCGCAGCACGATGCGCCCGCCGCGCGGCGGCAACCAGCCGGCCAGCGCCTCCAGCAGGGTGCTCTTGCCACTGCCGCTGGGGCCGGCCAATGCGACCCGCTCGCCGGCGGCGACGGTCAGCGAGAAGCCGCTCAGTACGTCATGGCCGGCGCCCTGCGGCCGCAGTACCAGCGCCTCCACCCGCGCCAGCGGCGCGCTCCGTGGCGGCTCCGGCGCGGCCACCGCCGCGGCCGGCGCCTCTTCCGGCGGCGATGGCGCGGCGTCCGCGTCCTGCAGCAGGCGCTCCACCTCGGCCGCGGCCGCCAGCGCATTGGCACGGTCGTGGTAGTGGGCCGCCAACCGCCGCATCGGCGCGTAGAACTCCGGCGCCAGCAACAGGCAGAACATGCCCGTGGCCAGCGTCGGCACCGACGCATGCAGCGACATCAGCCCCAGGTAGCTCAGGCCGAGGTACAGGGCCACCATCGCCACGCTCACCGAGGCGAAGAATTCCAGCACGGTGGACGACAGGAACGCGATCCGCAGCACCTTCATGCTGCGTACGCGCACGCCCTCGGCGGCGGCGGCGATGCCCGCCAGCTCGGTCTCCCCGCGGCCGTATAGGCGCAGCAGGCCCAGGCCCTTGATGCGGTCGGCGAAATGCCCGCCCATGCGCGCCAGCTCCTGCAGCTGCTCGCGCCCGGCGGCCTCCGCGCCCCACCCCACCAGCATCATGAACACCGGCGCCAGCGGCGCGGTGAACAGCAGCAGCAGCGCCACCACCCAGTCGACCCAGGCCACCGCCAGCACGATCAGCACGGGCACCACGGCCACTTCGATGCGCACCGGCTGGAAACCGGCGTAGTACCCCTCGATCGCATCGCCATGGGCCAGCACCAGCTCGCCCAGTTCCCCGGTCCGCTGCCGGCGCAGCCACAGCGGTCCCTTGTCCAGCAGCCGGCGGTAGACCTGCTCGCGCAGCGCCAGCCGGGCGGCATCGGCCACCTCGCCGGCGGCCTTCTGCGCCAGGGCACCCAGGCCGCTGCGGGCCACCAGCACCAGCGCCAGCAGGAGGAAGACCGGCGCCAGTTCCGGCAGCCCCCGGCGCGCCACCAGCACCGCATGGATCAGCCAGGCGATCGCGCCGGCCTGCACGACCAGCAACGCACCGGACAGGCATACCGCCACTGCCGCCGTCCGCTGCGCGTTGCGGGCACCACCGGCCAGTTCCGCCAGCCATTGCTGCTGCCGGCGGCGCTGCCGGCGCGGGTCGGGTGCCGGTTGTGGGATATCGGTCAACGCTGCGGACCTGCTGAGATGGAACTATGCGATTGTAGGCATGCCGGGATGCCCCTGCCTGCCACCCTCATCGCTGCGACCCTTTGTCGCATTGATCCGGATCAATGCCAGGAGCCCCCGGAGGAGCCACCATCCGTTTCAACATGATCCCCCCTTTCCATCTGATTTACGGACCCTACGAGGTAGGCAGGCCATGATTGATTCGACAGTCGTAGAGCTGTCGCGGCTGCAGTTCGCGGCGACCGCGATGTACCACTTCCTTTTCGTCCCGCTCACGCTGGGGCTGTCCTTCATGATCGCCATCATGGAGAGCGTCTATGTGATGACCGGCAAGGACGTCTGGCGCCGCATGACGCTGTTCTGGGGCGTGCTGTTCGGCATCAACTTCGCCATGGGCGTGGGCACCGGCATCGTCATGGAGTTCCAGTTCGGCATGAACTGGTCCTACTACAGCCACTACGTCGGCGACATCTTCGGTGCGCCGCTGGCCATCGAGGGCCTGATGGCGTTCTTCCTGGAAGCGACCTTCATCGGCCTGTTCTTCTTCGGCTGGAACCGCCTGTCGCGGGTGCAGCACCTGACCGTGACCTGGCTGATGGCGCTGGGCACCAACCTGTCGGCGCTATGGATCCTGATCGCCAACGGCTGGATGCAGAACCCGGTCGGCGCGGTGTTCAACCCGGAAACCATGCGCATGGAAGTCGTGGACTTCATGGCCGTGCTGTTCAACCCGGTGGCGCAGGCCAAGTTCGTGCACACGGTCTCGGCCGGCTACGTGACCGGCGCGGTGTTCGTGATGTCCATCAGCGCGTTCTTCCTGCTGCGCAACCGCCACCATGACGTGGCCCGGCGCTCGTTCGCGGTGGCCGCGGCCTTCGGCCTGCTGTCCTCGCTGTCGGTGGTCGTGCTCGGCGACGAAAGCGGCTATGCCGCCAACGAGCACCAGAAGATGAAGCTGGCGGCGATCGAGGCGATGTGGGAGACCGAGCGTGCGCCGGCCGACTTCACCGCCTTCGGCATCCCCAACCAGAAGACCCACCAGAACGACTACGCGGTCAAGATCCCGTACCTGATGGGCCTGATCGCCACCCGTTCGCTGGACCAGCCCATCCCGGGCATCCTGGAACTGGTCGAGCGCGCCGAGCACCGCGTGCGTGGCGGCCAGCTCGCCTATGGCGCGCTGGAACGCATCCGCCAGGACAAGGGCGACACCGAGGCGCGCGAGATGTTCGACCGCCACTGGCAGGACCTGGGCCACGGCCTGCTGCTCAAGCGCTACCGCGACGACATCCTCAACGCCACGCCCGAGGAGATCGCGCAGGCGGCGGTGGACACAGTACCCACGGTGGCCCCGCTGTTCTGGACCTTCCGCATCATGGCCGGCCTGGGCTTCTACCTGATCGCCTTCTTCGCGGTCGCCTTCTACTACTCGTGCCGGCACAACTTCCAGGACAAGCGCGGCTTCCTGAAGGTCGCGCTGTGGACGCTGCCGGCGCCGTGGATCGCGATCGAGTGTGGCTGGTTCATCGCCGAGTACGGCCGCCAGCCGTGGGCGGTGGACGGCGTCCTGCCGACCTTCTACGCGGCCTCCGGGCTGGCGCTGCACGAGATCGTGCTGACCCTGTCCGGCTTCACCGCGCTGTACACGGTGCTGATGATCATCGAGATCAAGCTGATGCTGAAGGCCATCCGCAAGGGACCGGACGACATCCTGCCCTCGCTGCAGCCGTCCGCTCACCCCCACGCCGCCCCGGCCCCCGGCCAGGCCTAAGGCAGGAGAACCCTCATGGATTTCGTACTTCTGGACTACACGACGCTGCGCGTGATCTGGTGGCTGCTGCTGGGCGTGCTGCTGATCGGCTTCGCGGTGATGGATGGATTCGACCTCGGCGTCGGCGCACTGCTGCCGTTCGTGGCCAGGACCGATGAAGAACGCCGGCTGGTGATCAACACCGTCGGCCCGGTGTGGGAAGGCAACCAGGTGTGGCTGGTGCTGGGCGGCGGCGCGATCTTCGCCGCCTGGCCGCCGCTGTACGCGGTGAGCTTCTCCGGCTTCTACCTGGCCATGTTCGTCATCCTGTTCGCCCTGATCCTGCGCCCGGTGGGCTTCAAGTACCGCGGCAAGATGCCCAGCCAGCGCTGGCGCGACAGCTGGGACTGGGCGCTGTTCATCGGCGGCTTCGTGCCGGCGCTGATCATGGGCGTGGCGGTGGGCAACGTGCTGCTGGGCGTGCCGTTCCACTTCGACGACAGCCAGCGCGTGTTCTACACCGGCGGCTTCTTCGGCCTGCTGACCCCGTTCGCCCTGCTGGCCGGCCTGCTCAGCGTGGCGATGCTGGTCGCCCACGGTGCCTCCATGCTGGTGCTGAAGACCGACGGACCGGTCGCCGAGCGCGCCGCGCGCATGGGCAGCATCGCCGCCGTGCTCAGCTTCGTGCTGTTCGCCGTCGGCGGCCTGTGGGTCGCCCTGGGCCTGCCCGGCTACGCGATCACCTCGCAGGTCGTCAGCGACGGCGCCAGCAACCCGCTGCTGAAGACCGTGGAAACCACCGCTGCCGGTGGCTGGATGCACAACTACAGCACCATGCCGGCCACGATCCTGGCACCGGTGGTGGGCCTGCTCGGCGCGTTGGTCGCGGCCGTGCTGCTGCGCCGGAAGCGCGGCGGCCTGGCCTTCATCGCGACCGGGGCCTCGATCGCCGGCATCATCTTCACCGTCGGCTTCGCGATCTTCCCGTTCCTGCTGCCGTCCTCGAGCCAGCCCGGCTCCAGCCTGGTTGCCTGGGACGCTTCGTCCAGCCACCTGACGCTGTGGATCATGCTGCTGGCCACGGTGCTGCTGCTGCCCATCGTCATCGCCTACACCATCTGGGTATACCGCGTGCTCAAGGGCAAGACCACGCTGGCGGAGATGGGCGAGAACCCCAACGCCTACTGACCCCCTTCACGATCGTTCAAGGAGTATCGCCATGTGGTATTTCGCCTGGATCCTCGGCGTCGGACTCGCCTCCACCGCCGCCATCCTCAACGGCATGTGGTTCGAAGCGCGCGAACAGCGCAAGGCCGACTGACGTGACCACCCTCCGGCTATTGCAAGAGCAAGGGCCGGAGGGTATCTTTCCCGCCTCCTTCGCGGGGTGTAGCTCAGTCTGGTAGAGCGCTACGTTCGGGACGTAGAGGTCGCAGGTTCGAATCCTGTCTCCCCGACCAAGGTCGGAACACGCGAAACCCGGCAGACACCGTCTGCCGGGTTTTTCCGTTCCCAGGCGCCGGCTTCCGCAGGCCGCCGCCGGCGCAGCGCGGAAGCCCTCCGCGCCGGCACGTTTCCAGCGTCCCGGCTATTGCGCCCTTCACATGCGGCCGCTACAATAGGCGGCTCCTTCGGGGTGTAGCTCAGTCTGGTAGAGCGCTACGTTCGGGACGTAGAGGTCGCAGGTTCGAATCCTGTCTCCCCGACCAGTTTCGACAACAGCCGGCCTTGTGCCGGCTTTTGTCTTTGGCGGACCGCGCGGTTCCAGCGTAGCGCCCGCGCCGGAACCCACGCCATGTCCAGCCCCTCACCACACGCCGCACCGCTCCCCCTGCTCAAGGGGCGCGTGCTGGCGTTCGCCGCCATCCTCCTGGTCTCGGCCAACCTGCGCAGCGCGGTCACCTCGCTGACGCCGCTGCTGGACCGGCTCGGCCACGTCTTCGATTTCGGCAGCGGCATGACCGGCGTGCTCGGGATGATGCCCACCGCCGCCTTCGCGCTGTTCGGCCTGGCCACGCCCCGGCTGATCCGCCGCATCGGGCTGGAACGCGCCGCCGCCCTGACCATGCTGCTGGCCACGGTCGGCCTGCTGCTGCGCGCCAGTGCCGGCGGTGTCGGCATGCTGCTGTTCGGCTCGGCGGTCGCACTGGCCGGCATGGGCATCGGCAACGTGGTGGTACCGCCGCTGGTCAAGCGCTATTTCGCCGACCGTGTCGGCACCCTGAGCACGCTCTACATCACCGTGCTGCAGGCCGGCACCATGATCCCGGCGCTGCTCGCGGTGCCCATGGCCGACCGCTACGACTGGCGCATCTCGCTGGGCATGTGGTCCTTGCTGTCGCTGGCGGCGCTGCTGCCGTGGGTGCTGCTGGCCGCCCGCGCGCCGCGCGCCTCCAGCCCCGATGCGCCGGCCGCGGCGCAGGCGCCGGGGCGGGTGTGGATGACCCCGCTCGGCTGGGGCATGGCACTGATGTTCGGCATGACCTCGCTGTGCACCTATTCGATGTTCACCTGGCTGCCCAAGGTGATGGTCGAAGCCGGCGCCAGCGAGACCACCGGCGGCATCATGGTCGCCCTGTACTCCGCGGTCGGCCTGCTGCCCTCGCTGCTGGTGCCGGCGCTGGCGGTACGCATGCGCAACCCGTTCCCGATCGCGCTGCTGGCGTTCGTCCTCAATGCGGCGGCCTTCGCCGGCCTGCTGTGGGCGCCGATGCAGGCCCCTTGGCTGTGGGCGGTGATCGCCGGCCTGGGCCCGTCGACCTTCCCGCTGGGCCTGACCCTGATCAACCTGCGCACGCGCACCCCGGCCGGTTCGGCGGCGCTGTCCGGCTTCATGCAGGGCGTCGGCTACAGCCTGGCCAGCCTCGGCCCGCTGCTGTTCGGCGCGCTGCATGCGCACAGCGGCGGCTGGGGCGCCTCGTTCGGTTTCCTGATGACGTGCACCCTGGTCCTGCTGACCGCGGCCTGGTTCGCGTGCAAGCCGCAGCAGCTGGAAGACCACTGGCGCTGAGCACGCGTGGCCGGGAACCCCGGCCGCGGCGGCTTCAGCCGCGGACCTGGCCTTCGCCGCGGACCACGAAGCGCTCCACCGTGAGCGCCTCCAGGCCCATCGGGCCATAGGAATGCAGGCGGGTGGTGGAGATGCCGATCTCCGCGCCCAGCCCCAGCTCGCCGCCGTCGGAAAAACGCGAAGACGCATTGACCATCACCACCGCCGAACGCAGCGCCTGCACGAAAGCCTCGGCATGCGCGGGGTCGCCGGTGGCGATCACTTCGGTGTGGTCCGACGTGTGGCGCTGGACATGGGCGATGGCCGTTTCCAGCGAATCCACCACCCGCACCGCCAGGACCAGGTCCAGGTATTCGGCCGCGTAGTCGGCCTCCTCGGCCACGTCCACGCCCTCCACCAGTGCCCGGGTGGCCTCGTCGCCGCGCAGCGCCACGCCACGCGCGCGCAGCGCCGCCGCGGCCAGCGGCAGGAACCGCGGCGCGATGTCCGCATGCACCAGCAGGGTCTCCAGGGCGTTGCAGGCCGCCGGCCGCGAGACCTTGCCGTCGACCACCAGGTCCACTGCCCGCTGCAGCTCGGCGCTGTCGTCCACGTACAGGTGGCAGACGCCCTTGTAGTGCTTGATCACCGGCACCCGCGCATGCTCGGCGACGAACCGGATCAGGCCCTCGCCACCGCGCGGGATCGCCAGGTCGACGATGTCATTGAGCTGCAGCAGCTCCAGCATGGTCTCGCGGCGCAGGTCCTCGACCAGGGTCAATGCGGCGTCGCCGATTCCGGCCGCGCGCAGGGCGCGCTTGAGCGCGGCGGCGATCGCGGTGTTGGACTGCAGGGCTTCCGAACCGCCGCGCAGGATCACCCCGTTGCCAGCCTTGATGCACAGCGCCGCGGCGTCCGCGGTGACGTTCGGCCGCGCCTCGTAGATCATCGCGATCACTCCCAGTGGCACGCGGACCTTCTGCACCCGGATGCCGTTGGGGCGGACATAGTCGCGGGTGACCTCGCCGACCGGATCGGGCAGCGCGGCGACGTCGCGCAGTGCCGCGGCGACGCCCGCCAGGCGCCCGGGATCCAGTGCCAGACGGTCAAGCATCGCCGTGCCCACGCCCTTGTCGGCGGCGGCCCGCAGGTCGCGCGCGTTCGCGGCGAGGATGCCCTCGGCGTCCGCCTCCAGGGCGTCGGCCATCGACCGCAGCAGGTCACGGCGCTCGGCCGCGGAAAGCCGCGCCAATGCCTGCGAGGCGTCGCGGCACTGCAGGGCAAGGGTCTTGATGTCGCTCATGGTCTCTGCTCGCATGCAGGGCCCTGCCCTGCTCTGTCGGAAGCGCAGCCTGCTGCGCGTTGGAGTCTCCCTGCCGCTAGGGCAGCAGGACAAGGTCGTCGCGGTGCACCACGCTGCCGCCATAGTTGTAGCCGAGGGTCGCCTCGATCACCCGCGAATGGCAGCCGGCGATGCGCCGCACATCGACCGCCGAATACTGGCTGATGCCGCGCGCGATGCACTGCATGCCATCCCCGCCATGCATCCGCACCTCGACCATGTCGCCGCGGCGGAAATCGCCTTCGGCCGCGGTCACCCCGCCCGGCAGCAGCGACGCGCCGTTCTCGCGCAGCGCACGCGCCGCGCCGGCATCGACCACGATCGCGCCCGGCTCGACCGGGGCATGCCGCAGCCAGTACTTGCGCGCGGCGATCCGCGAGCGGCCGGCATGGACGCGGGTACCGTACAGCCGCCCCTGGGCCAGGGCGCGCACCACCTCGCCGCTGCGGCCGTTGAACAGGTAGGTGTCGATGCCCGCGGCGCCGGCCTTGGCGGCCGCCTGCAGCTTGGTGTGCATGCCGCCGGTGCCGACCGCGCTGCCGCTGCCGCCGGCCATGGCCATCACCGCCTCGCTCAGTTCCCGCACGTCCTCCACCGGCCGCGCCCGCGGGTCGCGGCGCGGATCGGCGGTATACAGGCCGTCGATGTCGGTGGCGATGAACAGCGCGTCGGCGTCGACCAGCGCGGCGACAATGGCCGCGAGGTTGTCGTTGTCGCCCAGCTTGAGCTCGTCCACCGACACGGTGTCGTTCTCGTTGACTACCGGCAAGGCGCCCAGCGCCAGCAGCTCCTTCAGCGTGGCCCGTGCATTGAGGTAGCGGCGGCGGTTGCGGAGATCGTCGTGGGTCAGCAGCACCTGCGCGACCGGACGCTCGAAGAAGCGCTGCCACAGCGTCGCAAGCTGGGCCTGGCCGAGCGCGGCCAGCGCCTGCCGCGCGGCGATCGCGGCGCCGGCCTCGGCCGCCCGCGGCACGATGGCGCGGCCGGCCGCGACCGCGCCGGAGGACACGATCACCACCTCCCGCCCGGCCAGCAGGTTGGCCGAGACGAACTGCGCCAGGCCCAGCGCGAAGCGCGGGGTCAGGCCGCCGCCATCGGCGGCCAGCAGGCTGCTGCCGACCTTCAGCACGGCACGTCGCCAGGGCGGCAGGATCTGTTCGGCGAAAGGCGAAGGCGCGGCGTCGTTCATGGGCTCAGCGGGTGTTCCATTCGTGGACGCTCAGTTCCGAGCAGTCCTGCAGGGCCAGCGGATCGGCGGCGACGATGGCGCGCGCCTGCTCCAGATCATCGACATCGCGCAGCACGTAGGCGCCGCCGCTGCCGTCGCTGAAGCCGCCGGTCAGGTGCAGCCGTCCCTGCGCGCGCAGCGCATCGAGGAACGCCTTGTGCGGCGCGATCACGCTCGCGTCGAACGCCGGCTTGCGCATCGCCATCACCAGGTACAGCTTCACGTTGTTCTCCATGGCACCGAATGCCGTTGTTGATGGTGCACTGCCGCGAGGCGGATGTGGGGGATGCTTTCGTTTCCAACTGTCCGTCGTGGCGCGCATCGCGCCAAGGCCCCGCCGGGCCCTGCCCGGCTCTGCAGGGCTAGGGATCGCCGCGCCGCTGCAGCGCCGGGCAATGCCCGGCGGGGCCTTGGCGGTGAAGCCCCAGCGGGGCCTTGCCCCGCTCTACAGAACCACGGATCACCGCGTCCCTGTAGCGCCGGGCAACGCCCGGCGGGGACTTGCCGGCGGTGCCCCAACGGGGCCTTGCCCCGCTCTACAGAACCACGGATCACCGCGTCCCTGTAGCGCCGGGCAACGCCCGGCGGGGCCTTGCCGGTGAAGCCCCGGCGGGGCCTTGCCCCGCTCTACAGAACCACGGATCGCCGCGCCGCTGCAGCGCCGGGCTTCGCCCGGCGGGGACTTGCCGGCGAAGGCGTCACAATGCCGCCCAGCGCGCCTGCAGTTCGTCCAGCCGCAGGTCGGCCGCCGCACCCGGCGACACGCGCGCGGCCAGGCTGCCTTCCGGCGTGCGTCCCTGCCCCGCGGTGTCCGCCGCCGCCGCGGCGGCCTTGTAGGCGTCACGGAACGGCACGCCGGACACCGCCGCTTCCACCGCCACGTCGGTGGCGTACATGCCCGAGTCGATCGCGGCATGGATGCGGTCCTGGCGCCAGTCGAGGTTCGACAGCAGCGCCGGCAGCAGCTCCAGCGCCGCCAGGCCGCGGCCGAAGCCGTGGAAGATCGCGCCCTTGGAGGCCTGCAGGTCGCGGTGGTAGCCGGACGGCAGCGACAGCAGCTGCTCGATCTCGGTGCGTGCGGCGGCCACGCTGGCATGGGTCGCGCGCATCAGTTCGATCACGTCCGGGTTGCGCTTGTTCGGCATGATCGAGCTGCCGGTGGTGTACTGCGCGGGCAGTGCGACGAACGCGAACTCGCCGGTGGTGAACAGCGACAGGTCCCAGGCGATGCGGCGCAGGTCCAGGGTCGCGCCGCCCAGCGCTTCCAGCGCGGCCAGCTCGAACTTGCCGCGCGACAACTGGGCGTAGATCGGGCTGACCTGCATGCGCGCGAAGCCCAGCGCCCGCGTGGTGTGGTCGCGGTCCAGCGGCAGGTTGACGCCGTAGCCGGCGGCGGTGCCGAGCGGGTTGCAGTCAAGCAGCCGACGGGTATCGAGTGCACGCGCGGCGTTGTCGATGAAGGCCTCGCCCCACCCCGCCCACCACATGCCGGCCGAGGACACCACCGCGCGCTGGATGTGGGTATAGCCCGGCAGCGGCTGCTGGTGCTCGGCGGCGGCGCGGTCCAGCGCCACCTTCGCCACCTCGCGGCTGATCTCCGCCACGCGTGCCAGCTTCTCCTTCAGCCACAGCCGCGTGGCCACCAGGATCTGGTCGTTGCGGCTGCGCCCGGTATGGATCTTGCGCCCGGCATCGCCGAGGCGTTCGGTCAGGCGCGCCTCGATGGCCGAGTGGCAATCCTCGTAGCGCTCGTCGAGCACGAAGGCGCCGCTGCGGAAGTCCTCGGCCAGCAGCGCCAGTTCGCGCTTGAGCGCGGCCAGTTCGTCGGCCGACAGGATGCCGATGTGCTGCAGGCCCTCGGCGTGCGCGATGCTGGCCTGGAGGTCGTGCAGGAAGAACTCGCGGTCCAGGATCACGTCGTCGCCGGCGAGGAACGCCTGGATCTTCGCGTCCACCGCGACCCCCGGTTTCTGCCACAACAGATCAGCCATTGTCGTTCTCCTCCAGCGGTACGGCGGTCAGCTCGGGCAGCCCGAGCGCGAGGTTGAGGTTCTGCAGCGCCTGCGTCGCCGCGCCCTTGAGCAGGTTGTCGATGGTCGCCACCACCACCACCCGCTTGTTGCCCGGCGCGGGGGTGAAGCCGCCGATCTGGACGCCATGGCGGCCGGCGATGCGGCTGACCCACGGCGCCTCGTCCACCACCTCCACCAGCGGCTCGCCGGCATAGCGCTGCCGGTACAGCGTCATCAGCTCCTCACGCGTGAGCGGCTGCTGCAGCCACAGGTTCACGGTCAGGGTGATGCCGCGGAAATGCGGCGCCACGTGCGGCATGAACTCCACCGGCACGCCGAGCCGCGTGGACACCTCGCGCTCGTGCACGTGGTTGGTCAGCGCGTACGGCATCAGGTTGTCGCGCAGCAGCTCGGTGTTGTTCTTGTCCGACGGGGTGGTGCCCGCGCCGGAATAGCCGGACACGCCGAAACAGGCCGGCGGCCCGGCCAGCTGCGACAGCAGCGGCGTGATCGCCAGCTGCATGCCGGTGGCATAGCAGCCCGGGTTGCTGATGCGCGTCTGCCCGGCATAGTCGCCGCGGGTCAGCTCGGGCAGGCCGTAATACCAGCCGGTGTCGAAACGGTAATCGGCCGAGAGGTCCACGATCACCGTGTCGGGCCTGGCCGCATCCAGCGCGGCGACGAAGGCCCCCGCCTTGCCGTTGGGCAGCGCCAGGATCACCGCGTCGGCCCCCTTGGCGGCCACCGCCTGCGGATCGAGGCTCTCGTAGCGCAGCTCGCCCTCGTAGGCGCGGTTGTGCTCGGCCACGCGCTGGCCGTCCAGTTCCCGCGAGGATACGAAGAGCAGTTCGATCCGCGGGTGCGCGGCGATCAGCCGGATCAGCTCGGCGCCGGTGTGGCCGCGGGCACCGACGATGCCCAGCGAGAATTTCCTGTCGGTCATGAATGCGAATCCAGTAGGGACTGCAGATGGCTGCGTACCGCCGGCCATTCGTTGTCGAGGAGGGAGAACACCACGGTGTCGCGGAGCGTGCCGTCGGCGTGCCGCTTGTGGTTGCGCAGCACGCCGTCCTGCTTCGCTCCGAGCCGGGCGATGGCGGCGCGCGAGGCATGGTTGAACCAGCTGGTCTCGAAGCCGACGGCACTACAGCCCATCGCCTCGAAGGCATGGCGCAGCAACAGCCACTTGGCCTCGGTATTCAGGCCCGTGCGCTGCACGCGGCGGTGGTACCAGGTGTAGCCGATGTTCAGGCGCGGAACGCCGGCGTCCAGTGCATAGAAACGGGTGCTGCCGACCACCTCCCCGGCCACGTCGCGGACCACGAACGGCAACGCGGTTCCCTGCGCGCGGGCATCCAGGGCGGCGGCGACATAGCCCTCGACCGCGTCCGGCGCGGGGACGTTGGCGTACCACAGCCGCGACAGCTCGCCCTCGCCCAGCGCCTGCCGCAGCGCCGCGGCGTGGCCGCTCTCCAGGGGCTCCAGCGCGACATGGCGGCCACGCAGCGCCGGCACCCGGGTCCAGGCCGCGTCGGGCGGCGATCCGTTCATGCGCTCAGCCCTCCAGGCTTGCCGCGCGCTGGCCGCAATGGGCGACGTAGGCGCGGATGTCGTCGAAACCGGTGGCGCCGTACCAGAACACCTTCCAGTGGTCCAGCTTGTGGCAGCCATCGGACTCGGCATAGTAGAAATGGTTGACCGGATTGCCGTTGCGCGAGCGCCAGAACAGCTGCGGCGTCTCCTCGCGCATGACGTTCCATACCGCGCGCCCCAGGCCTTCGCCCTGGGCATCGTCCAGCACCGCGAACTTGTCCAGGTACACGCCCTCGGCCTCCTCGGTGAGGATCACCGCGGTGCGGTAGTTCTCGCTGACGTAGGCGCGCAGCAGGCGGGTCTTCCGGAAGTAGTCCGGCACCAGGGTGCGGCCGAAGCTGGATTCGATCAGCGCCTGCAGCCGCCGGGTATCCAGCTGCTCCCACGAGGTGGCCCTGAGCACCTTCTCGCCGCGCCGGACCAGGGTGCCCGACCCCTTGTGGGTGAACAGTTCCTTGGCCAGGTCGGCCGGACGCGTGATCGACACCGAGGATTCGCCCGGCAGCTTGTCCAGCAGGTCCTTGATCTGCTCGATCTTGACCTTCATGCCGCCGTGCAGCCACGGCTGCTCGATCAGGTGCGCGTATTCGGTGGACAGGTTGATGGAGTCGATCACCCGACCCTCGGCATCGAGCAGGCCGCCGGTACCGGTGAGGAAGATGATCTTGTACGGCTGCAGCTCCTGCACCAGCTCGTTGGCGGCGAAGTCGGCGTTGATGTTGAGGATCTGCCCGCTGGGCGTCTCGCCCAGCGAGGTGATGACCGGGATCGAACCGGCGCGGAGGCTGGCCTCGATCGGCGCCAGGTTGACCCGCTTCACCTCGCCGACCAGCCCGTAGGTGGCCTGGTCCAGGTAGGCGGCCTCGAATACCCCGCCGGTGATCGAAGTCGCGCGCGCGCCGTTCTGCTGCAGCGCCTCGACCAGCTGCAGGTTGGACTGCTGGAACACCCGGCGCACGATCGCCAGCGATTCGGGCGTGGTCACGCGCAGGCCATCGACCACCTGCTTCTCGATGCCGGCCGCGGACAGCTGCGCGTCCAGCTGCGGGCCGGCGCCGTGCAGCACGATCGGGGTCAGCCCGACCTCCTGCAGGAACGACAGCGAGGAGGTCAGCGCGTCCAGGTCGTCGCGCAGCACCGCACCGCCGACCTTGACCACGGCGAAGCGCTTGGCGTCCAGCTGCGAGAAACGCTTGAGGTACTGGCTGATCTCCTTCGCGCTGGCCATGCTCGAAAGCAGGCGCACGATGGTCTGGCGGGTCTGGCGGTGGGGTTGCATGGCTGGGGACATTGCTTGCGTCTACGTGGCGACCCTCGGGTCGCGGGGAGAGAACCCGGCGGGACCGCCGGGGCGACTGCGGCTCAGGCGCCGCGCTGCAGGATGCCGTGCACCGAGGTCGCGTAGCGCCGCAGCTGCTCCAGCGTCACGAACTCGTCGGCGGTATGGGCCTGGGCGATGTCGCCGGGGCCGTAGACCATCGTGGTGTAGCCGGCGGCCGAGAACAGCGAGGCCTCGGTCCAGAAGTCGACCGCGTTGCCGATCGGCAGGCCCAGTTCGTCGGCGACGTCGCGCGCGGCCAGGCGCCGCTCCTCGGCGCGGGCGATGTCGCCGGCAGGCAGGCTCGGGCCACGGAAGGTCTCCTCGAAGTGCGCCGCCGCCGGGTCGGCGAATCCGGCGAAGGTCGCCAGCAGCTGGTCGATGTCCATCGACGGCAGCGGGCGGAAACCGAAGCGCAGCTCGGCCTCCGGCGCGATCATGTTGGCCTTGATGCCGCCGTCGACGCGGCCGATGTTGAAGCGCAGGCCGGTCAGGCCCCCGAACCGCGCATGCGCCAGCGAGGCGACATGGTCCAGCGCCCGCCCGCCCCAGCGCATCGCCTGGTGAAGGGCGCTGGCCGCCGCATCCTGCGGCCCGGAGGCATGCCCGGCACGGCCCTGGAAGCGCATCAGCACCGAGCTGATGCCACGGTGCGCCAGCACCGCTTCACCCAGGGTCGGCTCGGCAACCAGCACGGCCTCGTAGGGAAGCCCGCGCGCCAGGAACGCGGCGATGCAGCGGGGATCGTTGGCCTCCTCGTCGGAGGAGAACAGGAACGCGGCATCGCCATCGCAGGCATTGGCGGCCGCCACCAGCGCCGCCGCCGCGCCCTTGATGTCGCAGACGCCGAGCCCGACCACGCGGTCGTCCAGGCGCCGCATCGCGTGCGGGTCGGCGCTCCAGTGCGGCGAATCCGGCACCGTGTCCAGGTGCACGTTGAACAGGTACTTCGGCGTGCCGCGCACCGCGTACAGGCTGACCGCGCCGGCGCCGTGGTCGGTCACCTCGATGCTGAAGCCCGGCAGATGGGCGCGCAGGTAGTCGAAGATGCCGCCGGGGGTGATCGCGCGCGGCGGATTGCGGGTGTCGAAGGACACCAGCTTTTCCAGGTGCGCCAGGGTGGGTTCGAGCAGATCGGTCATGGTGTGCGGCAGCGGGGGTCGTCGTAACGGTGGGCGGTGGCGTCGCGGCCGCCGCACCGGGGCATGCGCCCGGATGCGGCCGGTCCGCGGCAGGGACCGGGAGGCGGCGCGGCGCTCCCTGCGGAGCGCGGCGCCGGCCGGTTCAGCGGTTGACCTGTGCGTACAGCGTGGAGCTCATGCCGAACAGCTTGATGAAGCCTTCGGCCTCCTCCACGCCCCAGTCGGCCGACTGCGCGTAGGTCGCGCCCTTGGCGTTGAGGATGTGCGCCGAACGCACCGCCACGGCATCGACGCGGCCGCCGCGGGTTTCCAGCACCACCTCGCCGTCCACCTGTGCCTGCGAGGAACGCAGGAACGCCTCAAGGTCGGTCTTCAGCGGGTCGTGGTAGAAGCCTTCATAGACCAGCTCCACCCACTTGCGCGCCACGTCGGGCTTGAAGCGGTTCTGCTGCTTGGTCAGCACCGCGTCCTCGAGCGCGCGGTGCGCGGCCAGCAGCGCGGTCAGCCCCGGCGCCTCGAACACGATGCGGCCCTTGAGGCCGATCACGGTGTCGCCGGTGTACACCCCGCGGCCGACCCCGTAGGACGCGAACAGCTTGTTGAGCCGGGCCAGGATCTGCTCGCCCGGCAGCGCCTTGCCGTCCAGCTCCACGGCTTCGCCGCCGGCGAACTTGAGGGTCACGGTCAGCGGCTCGATCGGCCAGGCGCTGCGCGGCGCGCACCAGCCGCGCGCGCCCTCGCCCGGGGTTTCCCAGCGGTCGATCTCGCCGCCGGACATGGTCACGCCCAGCAGGTTCTCGTTGATGGTGTAGGCCTTCTGCTTGGCGCGCACGCCGAACCCGCGCTCTTCCAGGTAGGCCTGCTCATAGGCGCGGGTCTGGGTGTGCTCCTTCTGGATCTCGCGGATCGGCGCCAGGATCCGGTAGTCGCCCTGCGCCTTGACCGCCAGGTCGAAGCGGACCTGGTCGTTGCCCATGCCGGTGCAGCCATGGGCGACAGCGTTGGTGCCGAGCTCGGCGGCGCGCTTGAGCGCGGCATCGACGATCAGGTAGCGGTCGGACACCAGCAGCGGGTACTGCCCCTGGTAACCCTCGCCCGCCCAGACGAACGGCTTCACGAAACCGTCCCAGATCGCCGGACCGCCATCGACGGTCAGGTGGCTGGCCACGCCGAGCTCGGCGGCGCGCTTCTCGATGAAGGCGCGCTCGTCGGCATCCACGCCGCCGGTATCGGCGAACACGGTGTGCACGGTCCAGCCGCGCTCCTGCAGGTAGGGCACGCAGAAACTGGTGTCCAGGCCGCCGGAAAAGGCCAGGACGATGTCGCGGGATTCGTTGGGGCTGCTCATGTGGGGGCTCTCGTTGGGCGGCGCGGACGGCGCCGCGGCGCTGCGGATGGGAAAGGGAGGAGGAACGGCGGGAGGGTCAGCGGACCAGGGCGGCCATGATCGCCTTCTGCACGTGCAGGCGGTTCTCGGCCTCGTCGATGGCGATGCACTGCGGCGAATCCATCACCCCGTCGGTGGCCTTGACGTTACGGCGCAGCGGCAGGCAGTGCGAGAACACGCCATTGTTGGTGAGCGCCATCTTGGCTTCGTCGACGATGAAGTGCCGGTACTGGTCGCGGATCGGCTTTTCCGGTGCCCAGTTGCCGAAATACGGTAGCGCTCCCCAGCTCTTGGCGTAGACCACGTCGGCACCGCGGTAGGCGCTCTCGATGTCGTGGCTGACGGCCAGCGAACCGCCGCTCTCGGCCACGTTCTGCTCGGCCCAGCCCATGTAGCGCTCATCGAGGAGGTACTGCTCGTTCGGGCACAGCAGGGTCACGTCCATGCCCAGCCGGGTGGCGATGGTCAACGCCGAGTTGGCCACCGCGGTGTTCAGCGGCTTGGGATGGTAGGTCCAGGTCAGCACGTACTTCTTGCCGCGCAGGTCGCGGGTACCGAAATGCTCCTGCAGCGCCAGCGCATGCGCCAGCTCCTGGCAGGGATGGGTGATGGTCTCCATGTTGATGACCGGCACCGGCGAGTACTTCGCGAACGCCTTGAGCACGGTGTCCTGGCGGTCGTGCTGCCAGTCCACGAACTTCGGGAAGGCGCGCACGCCGATCAGGTCCACGTAGCGGCCCAGCACCTTCGCCACCTCGGCGATGTGCTCCTCGGTGTCACCGTCCATCACCGTGCCCAGGTCGAACTCGATCGGCCACGCGTCCTTGCCCGGCTGCAGCACGATGGCATGGCCGCCGAGCTGGAACGCGCCGAGCTCGAAGCTGGTGCGGGTCCGCATGGACGGGTTGAAGAACACCAGCGCGATCGACCTGCCCTTGAGGTCGTCGCCCAGCTTGTTGCGCTTGAACTGCGCGGCCTGGGCCAGCAGCGCGTCGAGCTCGGCACGGCTCCAGTCCTGGGTGTTCAAGAAGTGCTTCACAGACATCGGTCCATCCTTTGCTGCAGGGAACCACCGTGGAGGGCGGCGGGATGCGCACATGCGCGACTCATTGCGGTTGAAACTTTCCAGGGAACGGAAACGAAAAAACCCAGCCTTGGCTGGGTTTTCCGAACAGACAGCACGACGCTCCGGTTTACCCAGCAACTATGTGGGGTTCCGGTCGACGGGCACGCGACGTCATGCCGGTCGCCATCCGGGCGGCGCTGGTTTCGTGCTGGAAGTCGTTCGCGTTCATCGGCGCGCATGGTCGCATGCGTCCCGGCGGCACGCAAGTGGCGCAACGCAGCATGCTCACTGGCCCGCCGGCTCGGGCTCACGGCCCAGCTCCGGGGTGATCGACACCCGCAGCTTCAGCCGGTTGCCGGGGTCCTCGGGCAGCCGCGAGCGGAACTTGACGCCCTTGTAGACGTAATCCACGTCGTAGGCGATGGGACGCCGGAATTCACGGCCGACCTCAACGATGCGGCACTCCGGGGTCAACAGCGCGGTATTGCCGCCGGCACCGGACGGACGCAGCGCCATGCCGCCCATGTCGTCGCCGTCGGCGCGGTCGAACAGGCCCTTGACCGAGTCCCAGAAACGGCGGAAGCCGCCCTTCTCCTGTTCGACCTTGACCTCCACCGGCGCCAGGGTGAGCGTGGAGACCGGCTCGCAGTGTTCCTCGGTGCGCGTCGCGCGCAGCGTCTGGAACACCGGCTCGACATTGAGCACCTGGGCATAGTCGTAGCGCACGTTCTCGACGATCGCCACGCGGTTGCGCAGCTCGTCGCCCTCCTGGGCGCCGGCCGGCATCGCGCTGGCCGCCAGCAGGCACGCCATGGCCAGGGCAGCGGGAGCTGGCGTCATCGACACGGAAGCGGAGAGGGGCGACGGATAAGCACCGATACAGTGTAGACAGCGCGAAGGGCGAAGGGCTGAACCTTACCCGTCCATCGGCCCGCTGCCCAGCCCGGGTGTGCCCGCGCCGCCGGGGGCCGCTAGAATTGCCGGTCCTCGCCCGTCCCCTGTCACGACACCTTCATGGCCCTGCACCTGTACAACACGCTGACGCGGCGGCTGGAGCCGTTCGTCCCGCTCGATCCCTTCGCCCCGACCCTGTATGTCTGCGGGCCGACCGTCTACAACTATGTCCATATCGGCAACGCCCGCGGGCCGGTGGTGTTCGGCGTGCTTGCCGACCTGCTGCGCAGGCGCCATGGCAACCTGCGTTACGCGCGCAACATCACCGACGTTGACGACAAGATCAACGCGGCAGCCAAGGAGCAGGGTGTGCCGATCTCGGCCATCACCGACCGCTTCGCGGCCGCCTACCGCGACGATATGGCCGCGCTGGGCGTGCAGCCGCCGGACATCGAGCCGGAGGCCACCGCGCATATCCCGCAGATCATCGCCATGATCGAGCGCCTGATCGAGGGCGGCCATGCCTATGCCGCCGAGGGCCACGTGCTGTTTGCGGTCGCCACCTTCGAACGCTACGGCCACCTGTCGCGGCGCGATCCGGAGGAACTGCTGGCCGGCGCCCGCGTCGACGTCGCGCCGTACAAGCGCGACGCCGGCGACTTCGTGCTCTGGAAGCCCTCCAGCAACGACCTGCCCGGTTGGGAGTCGCCCTGGGGCCGCGGCCGTCCGGGCTGGCACATCGAATGCTCGGCGATGGCCGCCGCCCACCTGGGCGACACCATCGACATCCATGCCGGCGGCGTGGACCTGCAGTTCCCGCACCACGAAAACGAGATCGCGCAGAGCGAATGCGCCCACGGCGGGCGTACCTTCGCCCGCGTCTGGCTGCACAACGGCATGCTCAACTTCGGCGGCGCCAAGATGAGCAAGTCGCTGGGCAACATCGAGCGCGTGCACGACCTGGTGCGCCAACACCCGCCGGAAGCACTGCGCTACGCGCTGATGTCCGCCCATTACCGGCAGCCGCTGGACTGGTCCGACGCCCTGATCGAACAGTCGGTGCGCACCCTGGACCGGCTCTACGCCACCCTGCGCGACCTGGGCGATGCCACCGCCGCGGCCGACATCCCGGCCGCGGTGGAAGCGGCGCTGGAGGACGACCTCAACACGCCGCTGGCGCTGGCCGAACTGGCGCGCATCGCCGGCGAGGCCCGCAAGGCACTCGACCCGCGGGACAAGGCCCGCCTGAAAGGCGAGCTGCTCGGTGCCGGTCGGGCCCTGGGGCTGCTGCAGCAGGCGCCGCAGGCCTGGTTCGGGCGCGGCGCCGATGCCGGCGACGACGCCCGCATCCAGGCCCTGGTGGACGAACGCATCGCCGCCAAGCAGGCCCGCGACTTCGCCCGCGCCGATGCCATCCGCGACCAGCTGGCCGCCGAGAACATCGTCCTGGAAGACACCCCGCAAGGCGTACGCTGGGTGCGCAGGCACAGCTGAGCCCCTGAGCCCCGTGGCGCCGGCCCTGCCGGCGCCCGATGCCGTTCCCGTTCCCGGGAACCCGGATGCGCCCCCCCACGGAACCCGACATGACCGATACCCCCTTCCCGCTCGAACCGACACCCGCCGACGCCCAGGCCGCGATCGCCGACGAATTCTCCTTCTTCGGCGACTGGTCCGAGCGCTACCAGTACCTGATCGACCTGGGGCGCAAGCTGCCGGACTTCCCGGACGCGTGGAAGACCGACACCCACCGCCTGCTCGGCTGCCAGTCGATGGTGTGGATCGTCGCCGAAGGCGATGCCGAGCGCCTGGACTTCCGCGCCGCCAGCGACTCGGCCATCGTGTCCGGGCTGATCTACCTGGCCCTGCGCGTGTATTCCGGGCGGCCGGCCCGCGAGATCCTGGCCACCGAACCGGACTACGTGGCCGCCATCGGCCTGTCCCGGCACCTGTCGCCGACCCGCAGCAACGGCCTGGCGGCGCTGCTGGCGTTCATCCGCGAGACCGCCCACGCCCACTGCCCGTGAGCGCGGCCCGGTGAACGCGCCCTCCGACCATCCCGGCACCGGCACGCTGCTGCGCCAGCCCGGCTTCGTGCAGCTGCTGCTGTACCGGGTGGCGTCGATGCTCTCCTACCAGATCGTCGCGGTGACGGTCGGCTGGCACATCTACGAGATCACTCGCAATCCCTTCTCGCTCGGGCTGATCGGCCTGGCCGAGGTGCTGCCGTTCTTCTGCACGGCGCCGTTCGCCGGCTACCTGGTCGACCACCTGCCACGGCGCCGGCTGGGCATGACCGCCAGCCTGGGGCTGATCGCCACCGCGGTGGTGCTGGCCCTGGTGGCGACCGGCGGACTGCCGGCCAGGGGCGTATGGCCCATCTACCTGGCCATCGCCCTGACCGGCATGGTCCGCGCGTTCCTGTCGCCGGTCTACAACGCGCTGTTCGCCCGGGTGCTGGCACGCGAACAATTCGCGCGCGGCGCCGGCGTCGGCAGCGTGGTGTTCCAGACCGGCATGGTGGTCGGCCCGGCGCTGGGCGGCGCCCTGGTCGCCTGGGGCGGCAAGGGCCTGTCCTACACCGTGGCCGCGGTCATGGCGATCCTGGCGCTGCTGGCGCTGGCCACCCTGCGGGTCAGCGAGCCGGCCCCGCCGCAGGTGCGGGCGCCGATCTTCGCCAGCATCGCCGAAGGGGCGCGCTTCGTACTGTCCAACCAGATCATGCTCGGCGCCATGGCGCTGGACATGTTCTCGGTGCTGCTCGGCGGCGTGGTGGCGATGCTGCCGGCATTCATCCACGACATCCTGCAGCACGGTCCCGAGGGACTGGGCATCCTGCGCGCGGCGCCGGCGCTGGGCTCGATCGCGGTCGGCCTGTGGCTGGCACGGCGCCCGCTGCAGCGCAATGCCGGACGCGTGCTGCTGTGCGCGGTGGCCGGCTTCGGGCTGTGCGTGATCGCCTTCGGCCTGTCGCGGAACTTCTGGCTGTCGGGCGCCATCCTGGTCTTCTACGGCGCCTGCGACGGCGTCTCGGTGGTGGTGCGCTCGACCATCCTGCAGCTGGCGACGCCGGACGCGATGCGCGGCCGGGTGGCGTCCATCAATGGCATCTTCATCAGCTCCTCCAACGAGCTCGGCGCGTTCTATGCCGGCAGCGCGGCCCGCCTGCTGGGCCTGGTGCCGGCGGTGGTGGTCGGCGGCTGCGCGGTGCTCGGCGTGGCCGCCACCATCGCCTGGAAGGCGCCGCGGCTGCGCCGGCTGGACCTGCGCGACCTGCAGTGACCCCGAGCCGGGCTCAGCCCGGTTCGACGCCGCCCCGCGCGCGCAGCGCCGCGCGGTAACGGCGACTGCACGGCAGCACGGTGGCATCGCGCAGGTGGACGCGGGCATCGCCGCTGTCCAGCGGCTCGATCGAGGCCACCTGCAGCAGGTTGACCAGGTAGCTGCGGTGGATGCGTACGAAGCGCTCCGGGTCCAGCTTCGCCTCGATCGCCGCCAGGGTGCTGCGCAGCGGATAGTCGTGGCCCCGTACCCGCAGGTTCACGTAGTTGCCGGACGCCTGGAGCCACTCGATGTCGGCCGCGGCGACCAGGAACTCGCGGCCGAGCTTGCGCACCAGGAAGCGCTCGGGGCGCTCCACCGGCTCCAGCGCCGGGCCCTCGTCCGGCTCGGACAGCAGGCTGGCCTCGCCCTGCCAGCGCCGCAGCAGCGCCCGGTAGGCCTCCATCGTCAGCACGATGTAGGCGAAGCTGCGCACGTCCTTCAGGTATTCGTAGAACAGCTCCCGCGGCCACGGGCCGAAGTCGTAGTCCATGCCCAGCCGGGCGTAGACCAGGGCACGCAGCGCGACCATCCCCGCCACGTGCACCAGGCATACCGCCACGCTGGCGCCCAGATAGCGCAGCAGCTGCCGGCCCCCGCGCCCCCACTGGAACGGATACCGGGCGGTGAACCAGGCCAGGCCCGGCAGGATCAGCAACAGCCACATCAGTGCACTGCTCGCCTCCCACAGCACCGGCTCCCACGCCGGGATGGCCGAGCCGCGGCGGCGCAGGTCCATCAGCGTGACGAGGCTGTTGGCAATGCAGTTGCCGCCGATCATCGCCAGCCAGAAGCCGTTCTCCACCCAGCGCTTCCACGGCAGGTAACGGTCGTAGGGCATCGGTTCGACATCGCGCATCCGGCGCATTCTAGCGGGCCGGCGGGGCCGTGGCCGTCCCGTCCTGCCCGCGCTTCGTCCCTGCCGGCGCCCCGCCCGTCCCTTCGCTCTGGCCCGCAACCGCCCGCACGGCAAGGCTTTCCGCCTTCCAACACAACCGGACGGAATCGCCATGCAACGCCGCCACGACCTGGACCGGGTCCGCCTGTTCGCCTTCGCACTGCTGGTGCTCTACCACGTGGGCATGTACTACGTGACCTGGGACTGGCACGTGAAAAGCCCGGTGGCGAGCCTGGCGCCCGAGCCGTTCATGCTGCTGGCCAGCCCCTGGCGGATGTCGCTGCTGTTCCTTATTTCCGGCGTCGCCACCGCCTACATGCTGGAGGGAACCGGCGCCGGCGTCCTCCGCCGCCGGTCGCGCCAGCTGCTGTTGCCGCTGCTGTTCGGCATGCTGGTGATCGTGCCGCCACAGGCCTACCTGCAGGTGGTCGAACAGCTGCCGGGCGGCTACGCCGGCGGCGGCCTCGACTTCTATGCCAAGTACCTGCGCGGCTACCACGGATTCTGCGACGCCGCGGGCGACTGCCTGGCCCTGCCGACCTGGAACCACCTGTGGTTCCTGCCCTACCTGTGGTGCTACACGCTGATGGCCTGGCTGCTGTGGCACGGCCTGCCGGCGCCGGCACTGGCCCGGCTGCGCGCCTGGAGCGGCCGCGCCCTGCAGGGCTGGGGAGCGCTGCTGGTACCGTTCCTGCTGCTGACGCTGGCCCGGCTGCTGCTGGTCGCGCGGTTCGAGCAGAGCCATGCACTGCTCGACGACTGGTACAACCATGCCCAGTACGCGAGCGTCTTCCTGATCGGCTTCCTGGCCGCCTTCAACGAGGGCTTCTGGCGCTCCCTGCAGCGCCTGCGCTGGCCGGCGCTGCTGCTGGCCGCCGCCAGCTACGCACTGCTGATCCATGCCTGGTACTTCTCCGGCCATGACGATGCGCACCCGGTGCCGGAGACCCTGCGCCTGTGGCTGCGCGGCGCCTGGGCGCTGGACCAGTGGTGCGCGATCGCCGCCCTGCTCGGCTTCGCCTACCGCTGGCGCGACGCCGACAGCCCGCTGCTGCGCTACCTGAGCCTGGCCGTGTTTCCGCTCTACATCCTCCACCAGACGGTGATCGTGGTACTGGCCCATGCCCTGAAGCCGCTGCACATCCCCGCCCCGGCCGAAGCCCTGCTGCTGGTGGCGGCGACGTTCGCCCTGTGCCTGGCGGCCCATGCGGTGATCCGCCGCATCGGCTGGCTGCGGCCGTTGTTCGGCCTCACGCGGCATGCGCCGGCATCCGCATCCCCGCCAGGCGGCACCGTCGACGCACCGCGCCGAGCGCCGCCATCGGGTACCGGCAAGGCGGCACGATCACCGGCCACGGCGGACAGCGCAGCCGACTAGGCCGGCCGGCAATGCTCCACGATCAGCTGGATCGCGCCGCCGCCCCGGTAGTCGTCGCTGACCAAGCGATAGGCCAGGTGCACCCGCTCGCCCGGCGCGTTGCCGGTCCAGCCGCCGAAATGGATGGCGTTCAGCGGCGCGGCCAGGCCCGGCAGGCGCAGCTCCAGCTTCAGGTGGCGCTCCTTCAGCACCCGCCACTTCAACACCTCGAAGTGGCCGTCGAACAGGGGCTCGGGAAAGCCCTGTCCCCAGGGCCCGGCCAGCCGCAGCGCCTCGGCATGCGGGAAGTCGAATTCGGCGGCGGACAGCTCGCCGTCGCTGAGCAGCTGTTGCTGCAGCAGCGCCGGGTCCAGTGAGGCCAGCACCTGCTGCTCGAACACGCCGCGGAACGCATCCAGCCGCTCCAGCGGAAGGCTCAGGCCCGCGGCCATGGCATGGCCGCCAAAGCGTTCGATCAGGCCCGGATGCCGCGCATCGACGGCCGCCAGCGCATCGCGGATGTGGAAGCCGGGAATCGAGCGCGCCGAACCGCGCAGCACCTGCGCGCCCGGCTCGGACGGGGCGAAGGCGATCACCGGACGGTGCAGGCGGTCCTTCATCTTCGAGGCCACCAGCCCGACCACGCCCGGATGCCACTGCGCATCGAACAGGCAGGCCGCGACCGGACGCTCGCCGCTGCCTTCCAGGAGCACCCGCGCCACCGCCTGCTCGGCGTCGTCGGTCATCGACTGCTGCACCGCGCGGCGCTCGGCATTGATCTCTTCCAGCAGCGCGGCGATCTCGCGTGCCTGCGCGGCATCCTCGGTGAGCAGCAGCTCGATGCCCAGCGCCATGTCCTCCAGCCGCCCGGCCGCGTTCAGCCGCGGCCCCAGCGCAAAACCGATATCGCTGGCGCTCAGCCGGCGCGGGTCGCGGCCGCTGGCGGCGATCAGCGCCTGCAGCCCGGTACAGCCCTTGCCGGCGCGCAGCCGGCGCAGCCCGGCCGCCACCAGCGCCCGGTTGTTGTCGTCCAGCGCCACCAGGTCGGCCACCGTGCCCACCGCCACCAGGTCCAGCAACGTCCCCAGGTCCGGCCCCTTGCCGTCGGCGAAGGCACCAACCTCGCGCAGGTGCCGCCGCAGGGCCATCAGCACGTAGAAGATTACCCCCACGCCGGCCAGCGCCTTGCTCGGGAAGGCATCGCCCTCCAGGTTCGGATCGACGATGGCATCGGCGGGCGGCAGGCGTTCACCGGGCAGATGGTGGTCGGTGACCAGCACCTGCCAGCCCAGTGCCTTGGCCGCCTCGACGCCGGCATGGCAGGCGATGCCGTGGTCCACGGTCACCAGCAGGTCCGGCTGCAGCGGCGCCAGCTCGGCCACCAGCGACGGCGACAGCCCGTAGCCGTGCAGCATGCGGTTGGGCACCGCATGGCGGACGTCGCGGGCACCGAGCAGGCGCAGGCCGCGCACGCCCACCGCGCAGGCGGTGGCGCCGTCGCAGTCGAAATCGCCCACGACCAGGATGCGCTTGCCGGCATCGATCGCCGCGGCCAGCAGGGCCACCGCCGCCGGCATGCCGCCCAGCAGCTCCGGTGCGTGCAGCTGGGCCAGCTTCGGCTGCGCCTGCTGCGTCGAATGCACGCCACGCGCGGCATAGAGGCGGCGCAGCAGCGGCAGGGTGTCCGGATCCCACTGCCCGCCCTCGACGGTCGCCCGGCGGACGATGCTCAGGGCCTCAGTCATCACGCAACGCCGCCACCGGCTTCTTCCAGAAACGCCAGCGCTGGCCACGCCGCAGGCGGTAGTCGCTGCCATCCTCGAAATCCAGCACCAGCTCGTGCAGCTCGCCCCGCGCCAGCGCATCGAGCAGCGGCGCGATGGCCTCGCCGGTGAGCTGCTCCAGCGAGCGCAGCTGGCGCAGGTCCACCAGTGCATCCACGGCCTGGTCGCCCTCGACCCGCACCCCGGCCATCATCGCCAACCCCTGCAGCAGCGCGTCGCGGCTGCGGACCTGCGCATGCGCGGTCCGTACCGTGCCGGGCAGCCGCCCCGCACCCCAGAACCACAGCGAGTTGACCGCGCGCAGGCCCTGCGCCGCGCGTTGCTGGTTCCAGGGGTGCTGGTGCAGCACCACCTGCGCCTCGGTCAGCAGCGCCCGCCAGCGGCGGCCGTGGTCGCCCTCGGGCAGGTGCGAGAACAGGTCGTCGCCCAGCGCCGCTTCGGGCGCGGCGAAGGCCGGCAACGGAGTATCGCCGGGCAGGCGCAGGTACCAGCGCGCCGCGACCGGCGCGTCCAGCTGGAACCCGAAGCCGGCGAACAGCGGCTGCAGCGCGGGCAGCAGCGCCGCGCTGTCGGCCGGCTCCAGCTGCAGGGCCTCGGCCGAGGCCATCAACCGTGCGCCGTGCATGTCCGGCACCACGTTGGCCGGGTCGGCACGCAGCCACAGGCCGTCGCCGGCATCGCCGGCATCGACCTGGCGGGTCAGTGCGGCCACCGCCAGCGCATCCGTCGGCAGGTCGAAGTGGCGGCGCAGCTGCGCCGCCTCCCCGGCCGCGCCGGTCCTGCGCTCGGCGCGGCCCAGGGCCGCCGCCACCCGTGCCGGCAGCGCGCCGGCCGGAAAGCGGTCGCGCGCCGGCAGCAGCAGCGTGGCCCTGGCCATCGTCAATCCAGGTATTCGACGCTGACGATCTCGTACTCGCGCTGGCCGGCGGGCGCGTCGATGGCGACCGCGTCGCCTTCGTTCTTGCCGATCAGCGCCCGCGCCACCGGCGAGGAGATGGCGATCAGGCCCAGCTTGATGTCCGCTTCCAGGTCGCCGACGATCTGGTAGCGCTTCTCCTCGTCGGTCTCCACGTCGGCCAGCACCACGGTGGCGCCGAACACCACCCGGCTGCCGACGTTGAGCTTGGCGATGTCGATGATCTCGGCATGCGACAGCTCGCCTTCCAGCTGCTTGATGCGGCCTTCGATGAACCCCTGCTCCTCGCGCGCGGCGTGGTACTCGGCGTTCTCCTTGAGGTCGCCGTGCTCGCGCGCCTCGGCGATCGCGGCGATCACCTTCGGACGCTTCTCGGTCTTCAGCTGGTCCAGTTCTTCGCGCAGGCGCTGCGCGCCCTTCAGGGTGATGGGGGCTCTCATGCGTTCAACTCCTCATGCAGTTCCTGCAGTGCCCAGACCGGGCCGGTGCCGCGGAACTCCAGCGAGTGCACCAGCGCCTTGGCGCCGGCCACCGTGGTCGAATAGGTCAGGCGCTGCTGCAGGGCTTCGCGGCGGATCGAGAACGAGTCGTTGATCGCCGCACGGCCTTCGGTCGTGTTGACGATGTAGACGATCTCGCCGTTCTTGATGCTGTCGACGATGTGCGGACGGCCTTCGACCACCTTGTTGACCACCTCGCAGGCCAGTCCCTGCTGCTGCAGCCAGGCGGCGGTGCCGCGCGTGGCCACCAGCGAGTAGCCGCGCTCGACCAGGCCCTGGACCGCCGACAGCACGCGCGGCTTGTCGGCATCGCGCACCGAGATGAAGGCCTTGCCCGGGGGCGGCGCCTTGATGCCGGCGGCCTCCTGGGCGCGCGCGAACGCGGCGCCGAAGCTGCGGCCCACGCCCATCACCTCGCCGGTGGAGCGCATTTCCGGCCCCAGGATCGGGTCCACGCCCTGGAACTTGGCGAACGGGAAGATGGCTTCCTTCACCGAGTAGTAGTCCGGCACGACCTCGCCGGTCGCGCCCTGCTCGGCCAGGGTCATGCCGGCCATGCAGCGCGCGGCGATCTTGGCCAGCGCCACGCCGGTGGCCTTGGACACGAACGGCACCGTGCGCGAGGCGCGCGGGTTGACTTCCAGCAGGTAGATCACGTCGTTGCCGTCGGCGTCGGTCTGGATCGCGAACTGGGTGTTCATCAACCCGACCACGTTCAGGGCCTTGGCCAGCTCGCCCACCTGGCGGCGCAGTTCGTCCTGGGTCGCCGGCGACAGTGAGTACGGCGGCAGCGAACACGAGGAATCGCCCGAGTGCACGCCGGCCTCCTCGATATGCTCCATCACCCCGCCGATCAGGACCTTGCCGTCCTTGTCGCAGATGATGTCGACGTCGGCCTCGACGGCGGCGTCGAGGAAGCGGTCCAGCAGTACCGGCGAATCGTTGGAGACCTTCACCGCGTCGCGCACGTAGCGGGCCAGGTCGGCCTCGCCGTAGACGATCTCCATGGCGCGGCCGCCGAGCACGTAGCTCGGGCGCACCACCAGCGGGTAGCCGATCTCGCGCGCCAGCAGCAGGGCTTCCTGGTCGTTGCGGGCGATGCGGTTCGGCGGCTGCTTCAGGCCCAGCGCGTCGACCAGCTGCTGGAAGCGCTCGCGGTCCTCGGCCAGGTCGATGGAGTCGGGCGAGGTGCCGATCACCGGCACGCCGTTGGCCTCCAGCGCACGGGCCAGCTTGAGCGGGGTCTGCCCGCCATACTGCACGATCACGCCCTTGGGCTGCTCCAGCTCGACGATCTCCAGCACGTCCTCCAGCGTCAGCGGCTCGAAGTACAGGCGGTCGGAGGTGTCGTAGTCGGTGGAGACGGTTTCCGGGTTGCAGTTGACCATGATGGTTTCATAGCCGTCCTCGCGCAGGGCGAGCGCGGCATGCACGCAGCAGTAGTCGAACTCGATGCCCTGGCCGATGCGGTTCGGCCCGCCGCCCAGGATCATGATCTTGTCGCGGTTGCTCGGCGCCGCCTCGCACTCGTCCTCGTAGGTCGAGTACAGGTAGGCGGTGCCGGTGGCGAACTCGGCCGCGCAGGAATCCACGCGCTTGTACACCGGACGCACCTTGTGCGCGCGGCGCAGGGCGCGCACGGCGCCTTCGTTGGTGCCGGTCAGCGATGCCAGGCGGGCATCGGAGAAGCCCGCACGCTTGAGCGCGCGCAGGCGCTCGCCGTCCAGCGCATCCAGGCCGGCGGCCTGCAGCTGCTGCTCGTCGGCGACGATCTCCTCGATCTGGTCCAGGAACCACGGGTCGATGTACGACAGGCCGTAGACCTCCTCCACGCCCATGCCGGCGCGGAAGGCGTCGCCGACGTAGAACAGGCGCTCCGCCCCCGGCGCCTGCAGTTCGCGCCTGAGGGTGGCCAGATCGTCCTCGTCGGCCAGGTCCAGGCCGGTGGGGTCGAGGCCGACCTTGCCGGTCTCCAGGCCGCGCAGGGCCTTCTGCAGCGACTCCTTGAAGGTGCGGCCCATGGCCATCACCTCGCCCACCGACTTCATCTGGGTGGTCAGGCGCGCGTCGGCCTGCGGGAACTTCTCGAAGGCGAAACGCGGGATCTTGGTGACGACGTAGTCGATGCTCGGCTCGAACGAGGCCGGGGTCAGGCCGCCGGTGATCTCGTTCTTCAACTCGTCCAGGGTGTAGCCGACCGCCAGCTTGGCGGCGATCTTGGCGATCGGGAAGCCGGTGGCCTTGGACGCCAGCGCCGACGAGCGCGACACCCGCGGGTTCATCTCGATGACCACCACCCGGCCGGTGTCCGGGTTGATGCCGAACTGCACGTTGGAGCCGCCGGTATCCACGCCGATCTTGCGCAGCACGGCGATGGAGGCATCGCGCAGGCGCTGGTATTCCTTGTCGGTCAGGGTCTGCGCCGGGGCCACGGTGATCGAGTCGCCGGTATGCACGCCCATCGGGTCGAGGTTCTCGATCGAGCAGACGATGATGCAGTTGTCCGCGGTATCGCGGACCACCTCCATCTCGAACTCCTTCCAGCCCAGCACCGACTCCTCGACCAGCACTTCGCTGGTCGGCGACAGCTCCAGGCCGCGGTTGACGATCTCCACCAGCTCTTCGCGGTTGTAGGCGATGCCGCCGCCGCTGCCGCCCAAGGTGAAGGACGGCCGGATGATGGTCGGGTAGCCGACCTGGGCCTGGATCTCCAGCGCCTCGTCCAGGGTATGGGCGACGGCGGCCTTCGGGCATTCCAGGCCGATCTCCTGCATCGCCACGCGGAACAGCTCGCGGTCCTCGGCCATGCGGATCGCGTCGCGCTTGGCGCCGATCAGTTCGACGCCGTACTTCTCCAACACGCCGTTGTCGGCCAGGTCCAGCGCGCAGTTCAGCGCGGTCTGCCCGCCCATGGTCGGCAGCAGCGCGTCCGGGCGCTCCTTGGCGATGATCTTCTCGACCGTCTGCCAGTTGATCGGCTCGATGTAGACCGCATCGGCCATCTCCGGGTCGGTCATGATCGTGGCCGGGTTCGAGTTGACCAGCACCACGCGGTAGCCCTCGTCGCGCAGCGCCTTGCAGGCCTGCGCGCCGGAATAGTCGAACTCGCAGGCCTGGCCGATGACGATCGGGCCGGCGCCGATGATGAGGATGGTCTTGAGGTCGGAGCGCTTGGGCATGTTCTTCTCTAAGTCTGTACAGCGTGACAAGTGGGGAGTGATCGCACGCTGTCGATCAGGCAGTCGGTCGGGCGCGGCGCCCGCGGCGCATCAGGCCTTGGCCTCGGCCATCGACGCGATGAAGCGGTCGAACAGCGACGCCACGTCGTGCGGGCCGGAAGAAGCCTCCGGATGGCCCTGGAAGGAAAAGGCCGGCGCATCGGCCAGCGCGATGCCCTGGATGGTCTGGTCGAACAGCGAGCGGTGGGTGACCCGCAGGTTGTCCGGCAGCCCGGCATCGTCGATCGCGAACCCGTGGTTCTGCGAGGTGATCATCACCCGCCCGCCGTCCAGCTCCTGCACCGGATGGTTGGCGCCGTGGTGGCCGTGGCCCATCTTCATCGTGCGCGCGCCCGCGGCCAGGCCGAGCAGCTGGTGGCCCAGGCAGATGCCGAAGGTCGGCACCTTCTTCGCCACGAATTCCCTGATCGCCGCGATGGCGTAGTCGCACGGCTCCGGGTCGCCGGGGCCGTTGGACAGGAACACGCCATCGGGTTGCATCGCCAGCACCTCGGCCGCCGGGGTCTGCGCCGGCACCACGGTCAGCGCGCAGCCGCGCTCGGCCAGCATGCGCAGGATGTTGACCTTCACCCCGAAGTCGTAGGCCACCACCTTGAAGCGCGGCTCGGCCCGGGCGAACTGCCCCTTGTCCAGGTCCAGCTGGCCTTCGTCCCAGGCATAGGCCTTGTCGGTGCTGACCACCTTGGCCAGGTCCATGCCCTTCAACCCGGGGAACTTCCGCGCCGCTTCCAGGGCCTTCTCGACATCGATGTCGCCGGCCATCAGCGCGCCGCTCTGGGCGCCGCGCTCGCGCAGGATGCGGGTCAGCTTGCGGGTGTCGATGCCGGCGATGGCCACCACCCCGCGCTGCTGCAGCCAGTCCGGCAGCGCGTGCTGGTTGCGCCAGCTGCTGGGACGGCGCGGCACGTCGCGCACGATCAGGCCCGCGGCCCACACCTGCGAGGCTTCGTCGTCCTGCGCGTTGGTGCCGGTGTTGCCGATGTGCGGATACGTCAGGGTGAGCATCTGCCGTGCGTAGGACGGATCGGTCAGCATTTCCTGGTAACCGGTCATGGCGGTGTTGAACACCACCTCACCCACGGACAGGCCGGGCGCGCCTACGGATTCGCCCTCGAATACGGTGCCGTCTTCGAGCACGAGGATTGCGGCTTGGGTCACAGGAATCTCACTTTGGCTACCGAGGGGGCTCCGAAGCCACGCCTGCGCCTACCGCAAAAACCGGTTGCAAAAAAGCGCGGACGGCGGTGTTAAACCGGTCCGGCTGACGTGATTCGGCGAGCGGGAATTGTACCGGCATGGATGCCGCCGACGCCAGCGCCACGTGCGCCGGCGGCGACGGCGGCCGGTGCGGGCTCAGCGGCCGGGTGTCCCCACCAGGTCGCGCACCCGGTAGTGCCCCGGCGGCCGGCCCGGCAGCTGCCGGGCCACGTGCAGCGCGCCGCGGGCGAAGATGTCGCGGTTGCCGGCGCGGTGGACCAGCTCCAGGCGCTCGCCCAGGCCGCTGAACTGGACCAGGTGCTCGCCGACGATGTCGCCGGCGCGGAGGCTGGCGTAGCGGGCCTCGGCACCGCCCTGGCGGGCCGCCTCGCCCAGGGTCAGCGCGGTCCCGGACGGCGCATCCTGCTTGTGCACGTGGTGCGACTCGACGATGTCGCAGTCCCAGCCCGGCAGGCTGGCCGCGGCGCGCTCGACCAGCTCGGCCAGCACCGCCACGCCGAGGCTGAAGTTGGTCGCCCAGGTCAGCGGGATCCGCTGCGCCGCAGCCGCCAGCGCCGCCTGCTGCGCGGCATCCAGGCCGGTGGTGCCGGAAACCAGGGCCGCGCCCCGTGCCAGGCACAGCGCCAGCACCGGGTCGAAGCCGTCGGGCAGGCTGAAGTCGATCGCGGCATCGAACGCCGGCACCCCGGACAGCTCGCTGGCGGCGAAGTGCGGCACGCCGTCGATCACCCGCTGCGCCGGCGCCCGGCGCACCACCGCGGCGACCACCTGCAGCGCCGGATCGTCCGCCGCCAGCCGCAGCAGGGCCTGGCCCATGCGGCCGGACGCACCATGGATCACTACTCGAACGGGGGCGGTATTCATGGCTGCACGCTACCGCGCCGGCGACCCGCGTTACAAGCGCCCGGCCGTCCCGCCCGCGCCGCGCCTGCGCCGGGCCCTTCCAGCGCAGGCCGGCTGCTACCCTGCCGGGCCCCTCCGCACTGACCCACGGCCCTGCCTCCATGAAGATTTCCGAACAGCTCGTCCTCGTCACCGGCGCCGGCCGCGGCCTTGGCGCCGCCCTGGCCCGTGCGTTCGCCCGCGAGGGCGCGCGCGTCCTCGTCAACTACCACCGCAGCCGCGACGCCGCCGAGGCCCTGGCCGGCGAGCTCGGCCAGGGGGCGCTGGCGCTGCAGGCCGACGTGCGCGACCGCGGCGCCGTCGCGGCGATGCTGGAGCAGGCGCAGCGGCATTTCGGCGCGCCGGTGGCCACCGTGGTCAACAACGCGCTGATGGACTTCTCCTTCAACGGCGACGCCCGCGCCAAGGCCGACAGCATCGACTGGCAGGACTTCAGCCGCCAGTTCGAGGGCAGCGTGCAGGGCGCCCTGAACACCGTGCAGGCCGCCCTGCCCGGCATGCGCACCCAAGGCTTCGGCCGGATCATCAACATCGGGACCAACCTGTTCCAGAACCCGGTGGTGCCCTACCACGACTACACCGCGGCCAAGGCGGCCCTGCTGTCGCTGACCCGGACCCTGGCCGGCGACCTCGGCCCGGACGGGATCACCGTCAACATGCTCTCCGGCGGCCTGCTGCGCACCACCGACGCCAGCGCCGCCACGCCCGAGGCGGTGTTCGACTACATCGCCGCCAACACGCCGCTGCGGCAGGTGACCACGCCGGCCGAGTTCGCCGACGCGGCACTGTTCTTCGCTTCGCCCTGGGCGCGCTCGGTCACCGGCCAGAACCTGGTGGTGGACGGCGGCCTGGTGCGCGACTGACCCCCGTACAGCACGACGCCGGGACAGGCCCGGCGTCGTGTTCCGACAACTCAGTGCTGGCGGGGCGGCGGCGGCCCGCAGCTGTCGCAGCCGCCGCAGGCGCCCCCGGTGGCCGCCGGCGGGGCCAGGCGGCGCCCCCAGGCCTGCAGCCGCGGCGGGTGCTGCGGGCGCAGCAGCCACAGCGCCAGCGCCCCGCGCACCCGGCGCACCGTGCCCGGGAACTGCTTCTTCAGCACCACCCAGGCACTGGCCAGCACCGCCAGGGCGATGAGCAGGTACTGCAGCAGCAGGCCGCGCTGCATCAGCCGCCCCCCAGCGCCACGGCCACCTGGTAGGTCACCAGCGCGGCCAGGTAGGCGGCCACGAACAGGTACACCGTCGCGAACGCCATCTGCTTCCAGGAGTTGGTCTCGCGCTTGATCGTGGCCAGCGTGGAGATGCACATCGGCGCATAGATGAACCACACCATCAGCGACAGCCCCGTGGCCAGGGTCCAGCCATCGCTGATCACCGGCGTCAGCGCCTGGATGGCGGCGTCGTCGTCGGCCGCGGACAGCGCGTAGATCGTCGCCAGCGACGAGACCGCCACTTCCCGGGCGCCCATGCCCGGGATCAGCGCGATGCAGATCTGCCAGTTGAAGCCCAGCGGCGCGAAGAACACCGCCATCGCGTGGCCCATGCGCCCGGCGAAGCTGTAGTCGATGGCCGGCAGGGCGGCGTCGGCCGGGGCCCCCGGGAACGACAGCAGGAACCACAGCAGGATGGTCAGGGCCAGGATGATGCCGCCGACCCGCTTGAGGAAGATCATGCCGCGCTCATACAGGCCCACGGCCAGGTCGCGCGGGTGCGGCAGGCGGTAGGACGGCAGCTCCAGCAGCAGCGGGTGCTCGCTCTTGTCGCGGCGGAAGCGCTTCATCGTCCAGGACATGACCAGCGCGCTGAGGATGCCCGCGGCATACAGCGCGAACAGCACCAGCCCCTGCTGGTTGAAGATCCCCCACACGGTCCTGGCCGGAATGAATGCCCCGATCAGCAGCGCATACACCGGCAGCCGCGCCGAGCAGGTCATCAACGGCGCGACCAGGATGGTCGCCAGGCGGTCGCGCGGGTCCTGGATGCTGCGGGTGGACATGATCCCCGGCACCGCGCAGGCGAAGCTGGACAGCAGCGGGATGAACGAACGCCCCGACAGCCCCGCCGCGGCCATCATCCGGTCCAGCAGGAACGCCGCGCGCGGCAGGTAGCCGGATTCCTCCAGCGCCAGGATGAAGAAGAACAGGATCAGGATCTGCGGCAGGAACACCACCACGCTGCCGATGCCGACGATGACGCCGTCCACCAGCAGGCTGCTCAACGGCCCCTCCGGCAGCAGCGCGGACGCGTTCTCGGCCAGCCAGGCAAAGCCCGCCTCGATGCCGTCCATCAGCGGCGTGGCCCAGGCGTAGACGGCCTGGAAGATCAGGAACATCACCACCGCCAGGGTCAGCAGGCCGAACAGCGGGTGCAGCAGCCAGCGGTCCAGCACATCGTCCACCCGCGCGGTGCGCGTCGGCATCCGCACCGCCGCGTCCAGGATCTGGCGGACATGGGCATGGTGGTCGGCTTCCACCACCGGCTCGGGCAGCGGCAGCGACGCCAGCTGCGGCACCAGCGCATCGATGCGCTCGACCAGTGCCCTGGCGCCGTTGCGCCTGACCGCCACCGTTTCCACCACCGGCACGCCCAGCGCCTGCTCCAGCGCCGGCACATCGATCTCGATGCCGCGCCGGCGCGCGGCGTCGACCATGTTCAGGGCGATGATCATCGGCTTGCCCAGCTCGCGCACTTCCAGCGCGAAGCGCAGGTGCAGCCGCAGGTTGGTCGCATCGACCACGCACACCAGCGCGTCCGGCGCGGCCTCGCCCGGGTAGAACCCCCGGCACAGGTCGCGGGTGATCGCCTCGTCCAGGCTGGCCGGCTGCAGGCTGTAGGCGCCGGGCAGGTCCAGCACCGCATACTCGCGGCCGGACGGGCCGCGCATGCGCCCTTCCTTGCGCTCCACCGTGACCCCGGTGTAGTTCGCCACCTTCTGGCGGCTGCCGGTGAGCTGGTTGAACAGCGCGGTCTTGCCGCAGTTCGGGTTGCCCACCAGGGCCAGCCGCGAGACGTCGCCGGGCGCGCTCATGCCGCCACCGCCCGTGCGATGCGCACGCGCGCGGCTTCGCTGCGGCGCAGCGCGAACCGGGTGAAACCGACCTGCACCAGCAGCGGCTCGCCTCCCAGCGGCCCCTGCGCCACGACGCACACGTCCTCGCCACTGACGAAGCCCAGCTCGCGCAGGCGGCGGGCGATCGCGTCGTTGGCATGCAGGTCCTGCACCCCCTCGACCTGGGCGGATGCGTGCAAGGGCAACTCTGACAATGTCACGGGACGGGCGCCTTCGGGTTATCGATAAGAATGGTTATCAATTCTAGCATCGGCATTCCGTGCCGGGACACGCCGGCGGCTGCCGTTATGATCTGCCGCACCCGCCTGCATGGAACTCCGATGAACGCTGCCCTGCTCGTGAACCGCCGTGGCGCCGTGGCGACGCTCCAGCTGAACCGCCCCGGGCTGCACAACGCCTTCGACGCGGCCCTGATCGACACGCTGACGCGGGCGCTGGAGGCCCTCGCCACCGATCCGGACGTGCGTGCCGTGGTCCTGGCCGGCGCCGGGCCGTCCTTCTCGGCCGGCGCCGACCTGCAGTGGATGCGTGCCATGGCCGGCGCCTCGCAGGAGGAGAACCGCCAGGATGCGCTGGCCCTGGCCCGGCTGATGCGCACCCTGGACGAGCTGCCCAAGCCCACCCTTGCCCGTGTGCACGGTGCCAGCTTCGGCGGCGGCGTCGGCCTGGTGGCCTGCTGCGACATCGCCATCGCCGCCGAGGGCGCGCGTTTCGGCCTGACCGAGAGCCGCTTGGGCCTGCTGCCGGCGGTGATCTCGCCCTATGTCGTCGCCGCCATCGGCCCGCGCCAGGCGCGGCGCTGGTTCGCCACCGGCGAGCATTTCGACGCCGCCACCGCGCTGCGCATCGGCCTGGTGCACCAGGTGGTCGCCGCCGACGCGCTCGACGCCGCGGTGCAGGCGCAGCTGGACCTGCTCGGCAAGGCCGGCCCGGTCGCCGCGGCCTCGGCCAAGGCGCTGGTGCGCGAGGTCCATGCCGGCGCCGGCGACCGCGACGCGCTCGACCGCGCCAATGCAGGGCTGATCGCCGCGCTGCGCGCCTCGGACGAGGGCCGCGAGGGCCTGTCCGCCTTCCTCGACAAGCGCCCGCCGCGCTGGACCAGCGGGGAAGCGCGATGAGCGACGTCGTCCGCATCGTCGAGGTCGGCCCGCGCGACGGCCTGCAGAACGAGAAGCGGCAGGTCGCCACCGCCGACAAGATCGCGTTGGTCGACCGGCTGTCGGCCACCGGCCTGCGCACCATCGAGGCCACCAGCTTCGTCAGCCCGAAGTGGGTGCCGCAGCTGGCCGACGCCGCCGAGGTCATGGCCGGCATCCAGCGCCGCCCCGGCATCGCCTACCCGGTGCTGGTGCCCAACGAACAGGGCTACGAACGCGCGCTGGCGGCCGGCGCCCGGGAAGTGGCGGTGTTCACCGCCGCCTCCGAGCAGTTCAACCGCACCAACACCAATGCCGGCATCGACGAATCGCTGCAGCGCTTCGCGCCGGTCCTGGCCCGGGCGGAAGCCGATGGCATCCCCGTGCGCGGCTACGTGTCCACCGTGCTCGGCTGCCCCTACCAGGGCGAGGTGCCGCTGGCCGACGTGGTACGCGTGGCCCGCGCACTGCACGGCATGGGCTGCCACGAGATCTCGCTGGGCGACACCATCGGCGTGGGCACGCCACGGAAGGCGCGCGCGATGCTGCGCGCGGTGGCCGCGGAGGTGCCGATGGCCGCGCTGGCGGTGCATTTCCACGACACCTATGGACAGGCGCTGGCCAACATCGCCGCCTGCCTGGAGGACGGCGTGCGCGTGGTCGATTCGGCCGTGGCCGGCACCGGCGGCTGCCCGTACGCGCGGGGCGCCAGCGGCAACGTCGCCAGCGAGGACGTGGTCTACCTGCTGCATGGCATGGGCCTGGACACCGGCATCGACCTGCCGGCCCTGGCCGACACCGGGCGCTGGCTGGCCGGCGTACTGGGCCGCGATACCGGCAGCAGGGTCGGCAAGGCGATGGCCCATGACTGAGATCCGGACAGCGGCCGCCCCATGATCCGCACCGTCCTTCTCGCCGCCGCCCTGCTCCCGGCCGGCGGGGCCCTCGCCGCCTCGGCGGTGGCCTTCTCCGCCGACGGCGCCTACGGGTTCGCCTACGACCATCCCTCCACCAGCCTTGCCCTGCAGACCGCCGTGGCCCATTGCGCGCGCCGTTCCGCCCACTGCAGCACCGTGGCCAGCACCTCGGCCGGCACCGGCTACTCGGCCATCGCCAGTGGCAGCGGCGCTTTCGGCCATGCGCTGGGCGAAGGCGACGAACGCACCGCCATCGACAAGGCCCTGGCCCGCTGCCGGCGCGCGGCGGACGACTGCCGGCTGGAATTCCTGTGGCGCGAGAAACCGGCGGCCGCGCCGGCGCACGGGCTTCCGCCGCTCCCGGCACCACCGCCCCCGACCTCGGCCGGTGCGGCCGCCCCCGCCTGTGCGGGCGACCGCATCGGCTAGAATCAGCGGCCAACTCCTTGCAGGTAGGGTCCCGATGCAGCTGTCCTCTGTCCGCGCCGTCGTTACCGGCGGTGTCTCCGGCCTCGGCCTGGCCGTGGCCGGGCACCTGGTCGCCAACGGCGGCAAGGTCGCCCTGTTCGACCTCAACGAGGAGAAAGGCGCCGCCGCGGTCGCCGGGCTGGGCACGGACAACGCCCGCTACTTCACCACCAACGTCACCGACGAGGCCGGCGTGGCCGCCAACCTGGCCGCCGCGCGCGAGTTCTTGGGCGGGCTGAACGTGGTGATGAACTGCGCCGGCATCCTCGGCGCCGGCCGCGTGCTCGGCCGCGAGGCGCCGATGCCGCTGGCCAACTTCCAGGCCACGGTGATGGTCAACCTGGTCGGCAGCTTCAACGTCGCCAAGGCCGCCGCCGACCTGATGCAGCACAACGAGGCCGGCAGCGACGGCGAGCGCGGGGTGATCATCAACACCGCCTCGGTCGCCGCCTACGAAGGCCAGATCGGCCAGGCCGCCTACTCCGCCTCCAAGGGCGGCGTGGTCGGCATGACCCTGCCGATGGCGCGCGAGCTGTCGCGCTTCGGCATCCGCGTGATGACCATCGCCCCCGGCGTGTTCTGGACGCCGATGGTGGACGGCATGCCGGCCAACGTACAGGAATCGCTGGCCGCCTCGATCCCGTTCCCTTCGCGCCTGGGCCAGCCGGACGACTTCGCCGCCCTGGTCGGCCACATCATCGGCAACCCCTACCTCAACGGCGAGACCATCCGCCTGGACGGCGCCGTGCGCCTGGCGCCCAAGTGATCCGCCCCGCGGGCGCCCGCCGGGCGCCCGTTTCGCATCCCCCCTTACCCCAACCGACTTTCCACGCATGAAAGCCAGCGATATCAAGAAAGGCAACGTCGTCGAGTACAACAACGGCGTCTATCAGGTCCGCGACATCGAGCGCAGCTCCCCGCAGGGCCGCGGCGGCAACGTCCGCTTCCGTTTCATCATGTACAGCGTGCCCGGCGGCAACAAGCTCGACGCCAGCTTCGACGCCGACGACAGCCTGTCCGAGGTGGAGCTGCTGCGCCGCCAGGCCAGCTACTCGTACATGGACGGCGACGCCTTCGTGTTCCTGGACGACGAGGACTACACCCCCTACACCCTGGACGCGGACGTGGTCGGCGACGACGCCGGCTACATCACCGAAGGCCTGGGCGGCATCTACGTGCAGGTGATCGACGAACAGCCGGTCGGCCTGCAGCTGCCGCAGCACGTGGCCCTGGAAGTGATCGAGACCCCGCCGGAGCTGAAGGGCGGCACCGCCACCAAGCGCCCGAAGCCGGCCAAGCTCTCCACCGGCCTGGAGATCATGGTCCCGGAGTACATCGCCAACGGCGAGCGCATCCTGGTCAACACCACCACCGGCGAATTCGGCGGCCGCGCCGACTGAGCGCGGCCAGCATGGCACTCAACCGGCGGCGGTACGCGCCGCCGGGAAGTACATCGATACGTCCGCACCGCCCAGCGCGGACGTGCCGATCTCGGCCATGCCGCCGGACTGCGCCGCGAACCCGTACACCTGGCTCAACCCGAGGCCGCTGCCCTCGCCCTCGGGCTTGGTGGTGAAGAACGGCTCGAACACGGTGTCGCGGATGTCCTGCCCGATCCCCGGGCCACTGTCGCCGACCGTGACCCGGACGAAGCGCGCATCCGCACCGCCCGGCGCCGGCGTGCGGGTTTCGGCACGGGTCCGCAGCACCACGGTGCCGGCCCCGCGCATCGCATCGCGGCTGTTGCCCAGCAGGTTCAGCAGCGCCGCCTCCAGCTGCCCCGCGTCCAGCTCCACCTCGGGCAGCTCCGCCCCGAGATCGAGCACCACCTCCACGGCATCGCCGCAGACCTGCCGGTACAGCCCCAGCGAGGCCTCCAGCAGGGTGTTGATCTGGCTCCGCTGCGGCACCAGCGCATGGCCGCGGCCGAACAGCAGCATCTGCCGGTTCAGCCGCGCGCCGCGTTCGACCGCGCTGTGCGCCAGCTCCAGGATGCGCCGCGTGCCCTCGTCGCCGGCGCGGCGGGCGGCCAGCATGTCCAGGCTGTTGACGATCACCGACAGCAGGTTGTTGAAGTCGTGCGCGAGATCGAAGGACAGCTTGCCGAACGCATCCATCCGCTGCGCGCGCATCGCGCTTTCCTGCGCCTGGCGCATGCGCTTCTGGTTCTGGAAGGTCTCGGTGGCATCGCGCACCACCATCAGCACGCGTTCACCGCCGGCCTCCGGCATCACCCGCTCCAGGGTCAGCGCCGCGCGGAAACGGGTGCCGTCCTTGCGCACCAGCGGACAGGCGGACTGCTCGACCCCCTGCTCGCGCACCCGCGCCAACAGCATCCCCGGCATGTTCCGCTCCTGGTCGGCGCGGCTGAACAGGCAGGAAAAGCTGCGTCCGCGCAGCTCCTCTCCGCTGTAGCCGTAGAGCGCGTCCACCCCGGCGATGCTGCCGTGGATCATCCCCTCGCCATCCATCTCCAGGATCGCGCAGGAGCGCAGCCGCCTCAGTCCTTCCAGCAGTGCGCTGTCGTCGTCGCGGTGCGGTTGGCAGTACGTCATGTAGTTCAAACCCGGTCTCCGCTGGCGGTCACGGCCGCGCCGGCACCTCCGTGCCCGCCGCGTCCGCGCCGCTACCGTACCGCAATCGCAGTTGCCGGCGCAGGCGCGCGATGTTCACTTCCACGTCCTGAAGCTCCAGGCGCCGTGCCTGCGGCAGCCTGTTCAGCAACTCCCCGCGCAGTGCCTGTCCGTCATCGCCGGCAGCCTGCGCGCGCGCGGCCACCTCGTCGCGCAGCCGCGCCCGCTCGGCCTCCGAAGGCAGGCCGTAGCCCTCGCCGGCCAGCATGCCCGGCGCCAGCAGCATCCCGGTCTGCTCCAGCAGGGCACGGACGCGCGCGCGTCCGCCGGCATCGCCCCGCGGCGACACCAGGCCGCGCTTCAGCCATTCGCGCACCTGGCGCTCCTCGCGCCGTGCCGCCGCCTGTTCAAGCACCAGCAACGCCGCCAGGACGCGCTCGTCGTCCACGTCCATCCAGCGCCGGCGCGCAGCGGCCGGCAGCGCCCACCACTGCGCCACCGTGGTCTGCGGCAGGCCCAGCGCCGTGCGCAGGTCGCCGAACAGCTGCCGGTAGTGCGGCGCGGCGGACTCGAAGTAGTAGCCCTCGCGGATCGCGGTGGCACGGTCGCCCGGATGCGCTCCTGTCGCGCCATCGCGCGCCAGCCGGCGCAGCAGGCCGAGCGGCGTGATCGACGGCCGCTGCCGGGCGTCCAGCCGTGGCACCGCCGCGTGCAGCAGTTTCCAGGTCTCCACCGCGCAGTTGTTGTTGATGAAGTAGTAGCGCCCGTCGTAGGTCCAGTGCACCCGCGCGGCCTGTTCCAGCAGTGCCGCGATCTCCCCGCGCTGCAGCTGCAAGGGCGTGGAGGCCAGGCTGCGCAACTCCACCCGGGTGTAGTCCTCCACCACCCGCTCCAGGGGCAGTACGAACAGGCGCGACGGGTAGTCCCCGGTCAGCCCGCGCCAGCTGGACAGCTGCACGTCGTCGACGAAGGCGCGGAAGGACAGCACCCGGTGGTGCTGCAGGTCCATCCGGCAGTCCGGGCCCGGTGCGCGCCCCGGCGCGCACACCACCAGCCGCAACATGCCGTGGCCCCAGCGGCTCATCGGCTGCGCATTGCCCTCGGCCAGCAGGTAGTCCACCGCGTAGACGCGCGCCGGGTCCAGCTCCAGCAGCGCCGCGCCTCCCTCGTGCTCGCCGGCGTCGACGAACGGCAGCGCCGGGCTGCATGCCGGCGCCGGCGCCGGTGCCGGGAGCGGCCCCAGCGTCGCGGCGAACCAGCGGTGCAGCGCCGGGCGCCGGCAGGCGTTGTCGGCGTCGAGCAGGTAGTGCTCCAGGTTGACGGCGAAGAACTCGGCCGGGCTGCGCAGCTCGTAGGCATCCGGACTGCGCAGCAGGAACCGGTTGCGGCCACGGCCGGGCAGCAACGGCCGCGCCTGCCAGCCGGCCAGGTCCAGGAACCGCGGCTGCCGCGACCAGCCGCCCGCCGCGGAGCGGTCCAGCGCGTGGGCCAGCTCATGGATCAAGGCCGCCTGCGCCGGCCGCCATGCGGATGGGTCGGGCTTGCCGCGCGTCCCGTCCAGCGCCGCCAGCAGCCTGCGGTCCAGGCCGAGGCCGGTGCCGCGCGCGCGGCCGACGACCTGCGCCGGCAGGTCGTCGCGCCAGCGCAGTTGCAGGACCCGCCCATCGCCATCGCCATCGCGCAGAGGCGCCGGCAGCCGCGCCAGCACCTGCGCGACCAGCGCGGCGCTGGCCTGCCGCTCCCCCGTGGACAGGCCTTCGGTGGCGACCTCGATCCGCAGTGCGGCCTGCGCGGGTGCGGCGACCAGCGCGCACAGCAGCGCCAGCCCGCCACGCCGGCGCCGGCCGGCGGTGGTCACAAGACCAGGATCTTCCGTGCCAGCGCCATGTCGCTGGCATCGCGCGCGGCGGCATCGCGTTCGCGCAGGTGCCGCAGGGCCGCTTCCAGCCAGGCACCGCGGATCGCGCCGGCGCTGGCGATGAAGGTGGCGGCATCCTCGCGCGCCTCCAGCACCACCTTGTCGTCGCCGGACGAACTGCTGCTGGCGTTCGACGATGCGCCCGCCGAGGTGCCCGCCGAGCTTCCGGCGAAACTCGAGCACAGGGCCGGGAGCGGGAGGAACGCCAGGGCGAGCAGCAGGAACGGGCGGATCATCGGCGGGCACGCATCAGGGACGGGCCGCCAGCATACCGGGACGGGCCCGCTCAGGGATCGAACAGCTTGCCCGGGTTCATCAGTCCGTGCGGATCGAAAGCGCGCTTGACGCCCCGCATCAGCGCGATCTCGGCCGCATCGCGGGTGCTCTCCAGGTAGGGCTTCTTGACCAGGCCGATGCCGTGCTCGGCGGAAATGCTGCCGTCGAAACGGTGCAGCACCTCGGCCAGCAGCGTGGTCACATGCTCGCACTGGGAGAGGAACTCGGCATCGCCGGTGTCGTCGGGCTTGAGCACGTTGATGTGCAGGTTGCCGTCGCCGATATGCCCGAACCAGACCACGTCGAACTGCGGGTAGGCGCCGTTGATCAGCGCCTGCGACTCGGCCAGGAACGCCGGCATCGCCGAGATCCGCACCGACACGTCGTTCTTGTACGGCTTGTAGCGCGCGACCGACTCGGTGATGCCCTCGCGCAGGCGCCACAACTGCTGGGCCTGGGTGTCGCTGGCACTGATGACGCCGTCCAGCACCCAGCCCTGCTCCATGCAGTGCTCGAAGGCGGCCATCGCCGCCGCTTCGCCGGCCTCATCGGCCGAGGCGTACTCGGTGACCACGTAGTACGGGTGGATCTCCGTGAACGGGTACGGTGCCCCGTGCGCGGTGACGTGCTGCACCGCGCGGTCGGTGAAGAACTCGAAGGCCTCCAGCTGCATGCGCTCGCGGAACGCCGAGAACACCTGCATCAGCACCTCGAACGACGGCAGCGCCAGCAGCATGACATTGGTCGCCGGCGGCGGATCGGCCAGCTTCACCGTGGCCTCGACCACGATGCCCAGGGTGCCCTCCGAGCCGACCAGCAACTGGCGGAAGTCGTAGCCGCTGGAGTTCTTGATCAGGCCCTTGTTGAATGCCAGCAACTCGCCGTTGCCGGCCACGACCTTCAGCCCGGCGATCCACTCGCGGGTGTTGCCGTAGCGGATCACCCGGATGCCGCCGGCATTGGTGGCGATGTTGCCGCCGATCGAGCAGGAGCCGCGCGCGGCGAAATCCACCGGGTACAGCAGGCCCTGCTCGCGGGCCAGGTTCTGCAGGACCTCCAGCGGCATGCCCGCCTGCACCGTCAGGGTGCGGTCCACCGCATTGAAATCCAGCGCCTTGTTCAGCCGTTCCAGGCTCAGCACCAGTTCGCCGTCGGCCGCCACCGCGCCGCCGGACAGGCCGGTACGGCCGCCGGACGGCACCACCGCGACCTTGTGCGCGTTGGCCCAGCGCACCACCGCCTGCACCTCCTCGACGCTGCCCGGCAGCGCGATGGCCAGCGGCGCCGGGGTCCAGCGCCGGGTCCAGTCGCGCCCGTAATGCTCCAGGTCGGCCGGGTCGGTCTTCAGGCGCAGCCCCGGGCAGGCATGCAGGAGAGAGTCCAGGCGCGGATCGGTCATGGCGTAACTTTCGGCGTGTGAAAACCGGGAAGCCTGCCAGCCCGGCGACGGCACGTCCAGTCGCGCCGGCAATCGCGTGCAATGGCGCGATGCATTCAATTGAAACCGTTGCCCGGCAAGGCGTTTCCCCATGGCGCAGCGCACCAAAACGCCCCCTGGTTCTGGCATAGTGAACGGCCATCCACCGCAGGCCAGCGCTCCTCCCATGTCGCCCAAGAAGACCTCGTTCCCGAAGCAGGACATCCGCGTTTTGTTGCTGGAGGGGGTCAGTCCGACCGCCGTGGAGACGTTCAAGGCGGCAGGCTATTCGCAGATCGAATACCACACCAAGTCGCTGCCCGAGGACGAGCTGAAGGCGCGCATCGCCGAAGCCCACATCGTCGGCATCCGCTCGCGCACCCACCTGGACGCGGACGTGCTCGCGCACGCCAAGCGGCTGATGGCGGTGGGCTGCTTCTGCATCGGCACCAACCAGGTGGACCTGGAGGCGGCCGAGCTGGCCGGCATCCCGGTGTTCAACGCGCCCTATTCCAACACCCGCTCGGTGGCCGAGCTGGTGATCGCCGAGGCGATCATGCTCACCCGCGGCGTGCCGCAGAAGAATGCCGAGTGCCACCGCGGCGGCTGGTCCAAGTCGGCCGAGGGCAGTCATGAAGTGCGCGGCAAGACCCTGGGCATCATCGGCTACGGCCACATCGGCACCCAGGTCGGGGTGCTCGCCGAAGCGCTGGGCATGCAGGTGATCTTCCACGACATCGAGACCAAGCTGTCGCTGGGCAACGCGCAGCCGGCGGCCGGCCTGGACGACCTGCTCGCCCGCGCCGACATCGTCACCCTGCACGTGCCCGAGACCGCGGCCACGCAATGGATGATCGGCGCCGCGCAGCTGGCGGCGATGAAGCCCGGCGCGCACCTGATCAATGCCGCGCGCGGCACCGTGGTGGACATCGCCGCACTCGATGCGGCGCTGCGCTCGGGCCATGTCGGCGGCGCGGCGGTGGACGTGTTCCCGGTCGAACCCAAGGGCAACGGCGACCGCTTCGAATCGCCGCTGACCGCACACGACAACGTGATCCTGACCCCGCACGTCGGCGGCAGCACCCTGGAAGCACAGGACAACATCGGCGTCGAAGTGGCGGCCAAGCTGGTGCGCTACAGCGACAACGGCAGCACCCTGTCGGCGGTCAACTTCCCCGAGGTGACCCTGCCCGAGCACGAGCACAGCCTGCGCCTGCTGCACATCCACCGCAACGTGCCCGGCGTGCTGTCGCGGCTCAACGAGGTGTTCTCGCGGCACAACCTCAACATCGACGGCCAGTTCCTGCGCACCAACCCGAAGCTGGGCTACGTGGTGATCGACATCGGCGCCACCGAGGAACAGGCCAATGCGATCCGCGGCGAACTGGCCGCGATCGACGGCACCCTGCGCACCCGCATCCTGTACTGAACCCCGCGGCACCACCCGGCCGACGGCGGCAGCCGTCGCCGGGCAGCGTCCCGGCCGGCTACAGCGCGTCCGGTAGCGGCGCCGTGGCCGGCGCCCGTGAGCGGCCCGGGCAGCGGGGCACCGCCGCAACAGGCGGCCGCGGCCGCCGCCGGTATCAGCCTGCCCCGGCCAGCCAGCGCCGCGCCATGCGCTGCAACGAGGCGTCCGCCTGCGGATCGGCGGCGATGGTGTCGACCGCGCGCCAGGCCAGGTCGAGCGATTCTTCGCTCACCACGAAGCCCTCCTCCGTGCCAGCGGCCACCACGTAGCGGACGTCGTAATGCCAATGCCCCGGCACCGTCCCGCGCGCCGGGATCCAATGCCGGTCCAGGTCGAAGATGCCGCCCGCCTGCAGCCGCAGTCCGGCCAGGCCCGACTCCTCCTCCGCCTCGCGCAGCGCCACCCGCGGCAGGTCGCGGTCGCCATCGGCATGGCCGCCCAGCTGCAGCCAGCGGCCGAGCTTGCGGTGGTGGGTCAGCAGCACCCGGGCGCCGTCCGCACTCACCAGCCAGGCGCTGGCGGTGAAGTGGCCGTCCAGCCGCGCGCGCGAGAACGGATCCTCGCCCGGCGCGTCCAGCAGCGCCAGGAACTCGTCGGCCAGCGGTGCGTGCGCCGGCATGCGCCGCGCGTAGTCCTCCAGCGCGGTGCGCAGGTCCCGATGCTCTCGCCCCATGACTGCCGGCACCTCCGCCACATTCGATCCGGTGTCCATTATCGCCTTCCCATGCTGCACATGCGCTTGTCGGTTTCCGCCACGTTTGGCAAGGTAGGCCGTTGCCAGCAGTTCAGCCAGCATCGTCCGTCCGCGCCCCCGCGGATGCGTGCAACATCCCCCCGGCCTGGAAAAAAACGCATGCTCAAAACACTGTTGAGGGTCAAACCGGTCGCTCCGGCCGCCCACGTGGACGCCGGCGAACCGGTGGAAGGCCGCCTGCAGGGCGAAGCCACGCTCAAGCGCACCCTCACAGCCAGGCACCTCATCCTGCTCGGCATCGGCGCGGTGATCGGCGCCGGCATCTTCGTGCTCACCGGCCAGGCCGCGGCCAATCATGCCGGCCCGGCGGTGATGCTGTCGTTCGTGTTCGCCGGCCTCGCCTGTGCGCTGGCCGGGCTGTGCTACGCCGAGTTCGCGGCGATGATGCCGGTCTCCGGCAGCGCCTATTCGTATTCCTACGCCACCCTCGGCGAGGGCATGGCCTGGTTCATCGGCTGGTGCCTGGTGCTGGAGTACCTGTTCGCCTCGGCATCGGTGGCGGTGGGCTGGTCGGCCTACCTGATCAGCTTCCTCACCACGACCCTGAACGTCCCGTTCCCGGATGCGCTGAGTGCCGCGCCGCTGGCCTGGACCGGCAGCGAGTTCGTCGCCTCCGGCAAGTTGTTCAACCTGCCCGCGGTACTGATCGTGGCGGCCATCAGCGGCCTGCTCTACATCGGCGTGACCCAGTCCACCTTCGTCAACGCGGTGATCGTCGCGATCAAGATCACCGTGATCTGCCTGTTCGTCGGCTTCGGCATCCACTACATCGACCCGGGCAACTGGCAACCGTTCATCCCGGAGAACACCGGCACCTTCGGCCAGTTCGGCTGGAGCGGGGTGTTCCGCGCCGCCACCATCGTGTTCTTCGCCTACATCGGCTTCGACGCGGTCTCCACCGCCGCCGGCGAAACCAAGGACCCGCAGAAGAACATGCCGATCGGCCTGCTCGGCTCGCTGGCGATCTGCACCCTCGTGTACATCGTGGTGTGCGCGGTGCTGACCGGGCTGATGCCCTACAACCTGCTGGGTACCGACAAGCCGGTCGCCACCGCCCTGGAACCGTATGCCAGCCTGTCCTGGCTGAAGACCGCGGTCGAGATCGGCGCCATCGCCGGCCTGTCCTCGGTGATCCTGGTGATGATGATGGGCCAGTCGCGCATCGCCTACACCATCTCCCGCGACGGGCTGCTGCCGAAGGTGTTCGGCAAGGTCCACCCGCGTTTCCGCACGCCCTACGTCAGCACCGTGATGGTCGGCGTGCTCGCCGCGGCGCTGGCCGGGCTGATCCCGCTCAACGTGCTGGGCGAGCTGGTGTCGATGGGCACCCTGCTGGCCTTCGCCACCGTCTGCATCGGCGTGCTGGTGCTGCGCCATACCCGGCCGCAGATGCCGCGCCCGTTCAAGGTCCCGCTGCCGTGGCTGCTCTGCCCGCTGGGCGCGCTGGCCTGCCTGGCGCTGTTCCTGCAGGCCTTCGTGGTGCACTGGCACCTGTTCGTCGGCTGGACCGTGCTCGGCCTGCTGATCTACCTGGGCTACGGCATCCGCCACAGCCACCTGAACCAGAACGTCTGATTCCCTCCGGCCGGCGCCCGCGCCGGCCGTTCCCCCCTGCACGTCCGACGAGCGAAAACGCAACATGTTCAAGCAACTGTGGGCCACCAAACATCCGCATGCCGCCCATGAAGAGGCCGACGGCCTGAGCCTGCGCCGCACCCTGGGGCCCTGGGGCCTGACCGCGCTGGGCATCGGCGCGGTCATCGGCGGCGGCATCTTCGTCATCACCGGCCAGGCCGCGGCGCACCACGCCGGCCCGGCGATCATCCTGTCCTTCGTCCTGGCCGCGGTGTGCTGCGCGTTCTGCGCCATGGCCTACGCCGAGTTCGCGGCGATGGTGCCGGTCTCCGGCAGCGCCTACACCTATACCTATGCCACCTTCGGCGAGCTGTCGGCCTGGTTCATCGGCTGGATGCTGGTGCTGGAGTACGGCGTCTCGGCCTCGGCGGTGGCGGTGAGCTGGACCGGCTACTTCCTGAGCCTGCTCAGCCATTTCGACATCCACCTGCCGGCCGCGCTGGTCAACGCGCCGCTGGACGAGAAGCTGCGCCCGACCGGCGCCATCGCCAACCTGCCGGCGGCCGGCCTGGTCCTGCTGCTGACCTGGCTGTGCTACGTGGGCATCCGCAAGTCCTCGGCGATGAACATGGCCATGGTCATCCTCAAGACCGGGCTGATCCTGCTGGTGATCTTCGCCGGCTGGAAGTACGTGGACCCGGCCAACTGGACCCCCTTCATCCCCGCCAACGAAGGCCCCGGCAAGTACGGCTTCGAGGGCGTGCTGCGCGGTGCGGCGATGGTGTTCTTCGCCTACATCGGCTTCGAGGCGGTCTCGGTGGCCGCGCAGGAGTCGCACAAGCCGCAGCGCGACATGCCCATCGGCATGCTGCTTTCGCTGGTGGTGTGCACCGTGCTGTACATCGCCATGGCGGCGGTGATGACCGGCCTGATTCCCTACCAGCTGCTGGGCACCGCCGAGCCGGTGGTGACCGCCGTGGCCGCGCACCCGCAGCTGGGCTGGCTGCGGGTGATCGTCGAGATCGGCGCGCTGATCGGCCTGTCCTCGGTGGTGCTGGTGATGATCATCGGCCAGCCGCGCATCTTCATGATCATGGGCCGCGACGGCCTGCTGCCGCCGGTGTTCACGCGCATTCATCCCAAGTACCGCACGCCGCACATCAACACCGTGATCACCGGCATCGGCATCGCCCTGCTGGCGGCGCTGTTCCCGCTGGACATCCTCGGCGAGCTGACCTCGATGGGCACGCTGATCGCCTTCGCCGCGGTCTGTGCCGGCGTGCTGGTGCTGCGCCGCACCCACCCGGAGCTGCCGCGGCCGTTCCGCATGCCGGCGGCCTGGCTGCTGTGCAGCCTCGGCGTGCTCAGCTGCGCCGCCCTGCTCACCGCGATGACCCTGCACAACTGGATGCTGATGGGCCTGTGGACGGTGACCGGCTTCATCATCTACTTCTGCTACGGCCACCGCCACAGCAAGCTGCGGTCGTCCAACAAGCAGGGCTGAGAACGTAGAATGGGGGCATGAACGCCCCCACTGCCCCCTACGATGCCCAGCAGCTGAGCGAACTGGCCCGGCTGCTGATCGAGAACGTCCGCGAACTGGCCCAGGCCGGCTGGACCCCGGCCACCAGCAGCAACTTCTCGCACCGCCTCGGCCGCGACCTGGCGGCGATCACCGTGTCCGGCAAGGACAAGGGGCGGCTGGTCGAGGACGACATCATGGTCGTGGACTTCCACGGCCAGGCCGTCGGACGGCCGCTGCGCCCCTCCGCCGAGACCCGGCTGCACACCCAGATCTACGCCCGCTTTCCCGAGATCGGCTGCGTCCTGCACACGCATTCGCCGGTGCAGACCATCGCCTCGCGCCTGTACGCCGGCGACGGCCGCATCCGCCTGGAAGGCTACGAGCTGCTCAAAGCCCTGCACGGCAACACCACCCACGACACCGCCGTGGACCTGGAGGTGTTCCCCAACACCCAGGACATGGGCGTGCTGTCCGCCCAGGTCGAGGCCGCGCTGGACAAGGCGCCGATGTGGGGCTACCTGATCGACGGCCATGGCCTGTATGCCTGGGGCCGCGACATGGCCGAAGCCCGCCGCCACCTGGAAGCCTTCGAGTTCCTGCTGCACTGCGAACTGGAGCTTCGGCGCCTGCGCGCCTGACCCCTCCGGCGCCGCCGGACGACGGCCGCCGCCCCCCTTCCCCAACGACACGTTCAAGCCGACGCCATGAGCCGACTGCGCATCTTCAACGACACCGATCCCGCCACGCCGCTGCTGGACAGCCGCGACGGCGGGGTCATCGCCGCCGAGCTGGAGAAGATCGGCGTCACCTTCGAACGCTGGCAGGCCCGCCACCCGGTCGCCCCCGGTGCCAGCCAGGAAGAAGTCTTCGCCGCCTACCGCGAGGACATCGACCGCCTGGTCGCCGCCCACGGCTTCAAGAGCGTGGACGTGGCCTCGATCGCCCCGGACAACCCGAACCGCGCCGAGATCCGCACCAAGTTCCTCGACGAGCACTACCACAAGGAAGACGAAGTGCGCTTCTTCGTCGCCGGGTCCGGCCTGTTCACGCTGCACGTGGACGGCAGGGTCTATGAGGTGGAGTGCGTGAAGGACGACCTGATCGCGGTGCCCGACGGCACCACCCACTGGTTCGACATGGGCGCCGAACCGAGCTTCGTCGCGATCCGCTTCTTCACCGAGCCGGACGGCTGGGTCGGCCATTTCACCGGCACCGACATCGCGCAGAAGTTTCCCCGCTACGACCCGGACGCACGCTGAGCCGCGGCCCGGAGCCGGGCCGCCGCCGGCCGGCGGCCCTGCAGCCGCAGCCGGCCCCCGCCCGCCTGACGGCGGAACGCAATGACCAAGGTACCGCCATGACCATCCGCGCCATCCTCACCGATATCGAGGGCACCACTTCCAGCATCTCCTTCGTCAAGCAGGTGCTGTTCCCCTACGCCCGCGCGGCGCTGCCCGCCTTCGTGCGTACGCAGGGCCAGGCACCGGAGGTACGCCGCTGGCTGGATGCGGTGGCCACCGAGATCGCGGCGGGCGCCTGCCAGGACGAGGTCATCGTCGAGACGCTGCAGGGCTGGATCGACCAGGACCGCAAGCACACCGCGCTCAAGGCGCTGCAGGGCATGCTCTGGGATGCCGGCTACCGCAACGGCGACTACACCGCGCACCTGTACCCGGAGGTGGCCGGCGTGCTGCAGGCCTGGCATGCCGCGGGCATCCCGCTGTACGTGTATTCCTCCGGCTCAGTAGCTGCGCAGAAGCTGTTCTTCGGTTTCAGCGACGCCGGCGACCTGAACGGACTGTTCGCCGGAAACTTCGATACCGAGATCGGCGGCAAGCGCGAGGCCGCCAGCTACGCGCGCATCGCCACGGCCATCGGCACCGCCGCGGAGGGCATCCTGTTCCTGTCCGACGTGGTCGAGGAACTGGATGCCGCGCGCGAGGCCGGCCTGCGCACCGTGCTGCTCGACCGCCGCGACGACTACCCCGTTCCGCGCACCGGCGAAGCCACGCACGATCATGCCCGCGTGGAGGATTTCACCCAGATCGTGCTCTGAAGGCCGCGCGCCGGTGCCGTGGACCGGGCTCCGGCATCGATGTGCAGGCCGAGACGGTGGTCCCGGCGGGCGGCCGCTCAGCGTCGCTGGCGCCGCGAGGGTGGCTGCGCGGACGGCCGCGCGCGGTCGTCGCGACGGAGCACCAGGACATCGATGCTCGCCGGAACGCCCAGGCGGGCGCTGAACCCGTCCCATTGCCCGGCCCCCGGGCTGACATACAGGGTCATCGCGCCGACCCGGTAGTCGCCGCGCACATAGCCGTCGTTGAACGGCGCCACCAGCCAGCGGTCCATGCCGAGGATGTGCCCGCCATGGGTATGCCCGGACACCTGCAGCGTGACCGCGCCGCTGGCCGCCGCCTCCCCGGCCAGCTTCGGCTGATGCGCCAGCAGCAGGTGGAAATCGCTGCCCCGTGCCTGCCGCGCCACCGCCGGGATGTCCGGCGCGATGCCGCCCCGGGCCAGGCCGCCGCGATGGAACGCCGGGTCGCCGACCCCGGACACCGCCAGCGTGCGGCCCTTGATGTCCAGCGTCGCCGTCTGGTTCTCCAGCACACCGAGCCCCATCTGCCGGAAGTGCGCCATCCACGCCGCGTAGTCGCTGTAGTACTCGTGGTTGCCCGGCGCGAGCCACACGCCGTGCGGCGCCTGCAGTGCGGCCAGGGCGGCGACATTGACGGCGTTGCCCGCCACCGGCCCATCCACCATGTCGCCCGGCAGCACGATCAGGTCGGGCTTCGCCGCAAGCACGTCATCGACGATGCGCTGCGTGCGCCATGCCCCCTTGACCGGGCTGGCATGGATATCGGCCAGCACCGCCACGCGCAGGCCGTCCAGTTCCGGCGGCAGGGTCTGCAGCGCCAATTCGCGCTCCCGCACCTGCGGCGGCTTCAGGCCGTTGGCCACGCCCACCGTGGCCAGCAGCACGCTCGCCATGGCAATGGCCCGCGCCAGCCCCATGCCATGCAGGAACGCGCGCCAACGCGCCCCGCTCCCCAGCAGGCGCAACGGCAGCCACAGTGCGTCGCGCAGCAGCACCATCGGCAGCATCAGCACGAACACCGCCAGCAGCCAGCCGAACAGCAGCTGCACCCAGGCGCCGGCCACATCGCCGAAGACATCCAGCCGCCACACCCCCCCCCAACAACGGCAGCACCAGGCCCGAGGCCAGGGTGATGCCGGCATGCCAGCGGCGCTGGCCGCGCGCGGAAGCGGTCGCCGGCCACCACAGCCAGAACGCGAGCAGCAGGGGAATCAGCAGTACCAGTACGATCATCGACATGCACCACGGCAGCGGCGAGCGCCCCGCCGGAAGAGAACGAACAGAGGGCCGCTACTCTCGCATGCCGCCCGTGTAGCGCCGGGCAACGCCTGGCCGAGAATGCCGATATGCGCCAGCGGGGCATGGCCCCGCACAGAGGCGGCGTTGTCTCCCTGCCGCCAGGCCGTGCCCGGCGGGCCTGACCGGTGACGCGCCAGCGGGGCGTGGCCCCGCTCTACAGAAGGAGCGTTGCCTCCTTGTAGCGCCGGGCCATGCCCGGCGGGGTCTGCCCGGCCGGCCCGGGAGGGGCAATGCTCGGCGTTACGGGGCCTTGCCGGTGATCCAGCCGTCGATCTTCCCGTCCAGCACGTCCAGCGGCACCGAGCCGTCCTTCAACACTTCGGCGTGGAACTCGCGGATGTCGAACCGGTCGCCCAGTTTCTGCTCGGCACGCCGGCGCAGTTCCTGGATCTTCAGTTCGCCGGTCTTGTACGCCAGTGCCTGGCCGGGCCAGGCGATGTAGCGCTCGGCCTCGGCGATGGCGTCCGGTTCGCTGACCGAGGAATTGGCGAACATGTAGTCCAGCACCTGCTGGCGGGTCCAGCCCTTGGCGTGCAGGCCGGTGTCCACCACCAGCCGCACCGCGCGCCACAGCTCGCCCTGCAGCCGGCCGAAGTAGCTGTAGGGGTCGGTATAGACGCCCAGCTCCTTGCCCAGGCTCTCCGCGTACAGGCCCCAGCCCTCGATGAAGGCGGTCTGCCCACCGAAACGGCGGAACGCCGGTACGCCCTGCAGTTCCTGCTGCAGCGCGATCTGGAAGTGGTGGCCCGGGATCGCCTCGTGCAGGAACAGGTCCTCGGCGTCCCAGGTCTTGCGGGTCGGCAGGTCGTAGGTGTTGACGTAGAAGATGCCCGGCCGGCTGCCGTCCTCGCTGGGCGACATGTATTCGCCGCCGGCCGCCGCCTGCGCGCGGAACGCCTCGATCGGGCGGATCTCGAATCCGGCCTTCGGGGTCAGCGAGAACAACTTCGGCACGTTGGCCTCGATCGTCGCTTCCAGCCCGCGGTAGTGCTCCAGCAGCGCCGGCTCGGAGGGGAACTCGAACTGCTTGTCGTCCTGCATGAAGGTGAAGAACGCCTGCAGCGAGCCCTTGAAGCCGACCTGCTCCATCACCGTGCGCATCTCGCCCTGGATGCGCGCCACTTCCTCCAGGCCGATCGCGTGGATCTGCTCGGGGGTCTGCGCGGTGGTGGTGCTCTCCCTGGCATTGAAGGCATACCAGGCCTTGCCGTCGGGCAGCGCATCCAGGCCGACGGTGTCGCGGGTCGCCGGCAGGTATTCGTTGGCGATGAAGTCACGCTGCTTGCGGATCGCCGGCAGCAGCTGGTCGACGATCAGCGTGCGGTAGGCCGCGGTCAGGCGCTGCCTGTCGGCCTGCGGGAAGTCCTCGGGCATCGCCTTGATCGGCCCCCAGAACGGGCTGTCTTCGGTCTGCTTGGCCGCCAGGATCTCGTCGAACTGCGGGACCACCTTCTCCATCAGCACGCGCGGCTGCACCACGCCGGCCTTGATGCCCTCGCGCATGTTGCCGATCTCGGTATCCAGCAGCACCGGAATGCGCGAGGCGCGCGCCAGCCAGTTGTCGTAGTCGGCCACGGTCTTGAACGGCTGCGCCACCTGGCCCGAGCCCAGCATCACCGCATAGCTCACGGTCGAGCCCATCTGGTTGACCGGCAGCATCCAGTCGGGGAACTTCTCGCCCTCCAGCGCCTGTTTCTGCTCCTCGACGAAGATGCGGTAGCTGAGCAGGCCCTGGCCGCTCAGGCCGGCGTCGCCGAGCGCTTCCACCTTGTCGAGCCACTCGCGGGTGAAGGCCCGGCGCTGCGCGCGGAACTTGGCCGAGCCGACGTCGGGCAACTGGTCGTTGTAGCGGTTGTCGCCCTGGAAGGTGGCCTGCAGCGGATTTAGCTTGAGCACGCCCTCCCAGTAGTCGGCATAGAGCCGGTCAAGCTGCGCGGCCTTGTCGGCCTGCGGCGCCTGCCCGGCATGCGCGCCGTCTGCCGGCGGCGACGACGGCGAGCAGGCGGCCAGCGCGGCGGCCAGGGAAAGGGAAACGGACAGGGCCAGGGGGCGGAGCGTCATCGGGGATCCATCGCATGCAATGAGGCCGCCAGCGTCCGCGCAGCGCTGGGGCCGGCGAAAGGGCCAAAGGTCATTGCCGTGCCGGCATCGCGGCCTGGCCGGCAAACCGGCATAATCCGCGCCCACCCGGCGCCCGCCCCCGGCAGGCCCGCCGTCCCCTTTCCCCGCCCGCCCGGCGGCACCTCCCGGTGCCCGCGAGCGCGCCTTCCAGCTCCACTCCGAATGACGACGTCCCGCCGCCCCCTGGGGTTCTGGTCCGCCACCGCCCTGGTGGTGGGCAGCATGATCGGCTCCGGCACCTTCCTGTTGCCGGCCACACTTGCCCCCTATGGCGCGGCCAGCCTGATCGGTTGGGGGGTGACCCTGTGCGGTGCACTGCTGCTGGCGCTCACGTTCGCGCGGCTGGCGCGGCGCTGGCCGCAGACCGGCGGCCCCTATGTCTTCGCGCGCAACGCGTTTGGCGAGCTGCCGGGCTTCATGGTGGCGTGGAGCTACTGGATCTCCATGTGGTGCGCCATCGCCGCGATCGCGGTGGCGTTCGCCGGCAGCGTCGGCGCCATTTTCCCGGCACTGACCGCCACGCCGCTGCGCGCGGCCGGCTGCAGCCTGGCCGCGCTGTGGCTGTGCGCCGCGGTGAACCTGGCCGGCCTGCGCGAGGCCGGCCGCATGCAGTTGCTGACCACGGTGCTCAAGGTGGTGCCATTGCTGCTGTTCGGCCTGGTCGCGCTGTGGTTCGTGGATGCCGGGCACTACCGGCCGTTCAATCCCAGCGGGCAACCCTTGGGCGGTGTCGCCGCCGCCACCGTGGCACTGACGCTGTGGGCCATGATCGGGCTCGAGGCGGCCACGGTGCCGGCCGAGTCGGTGCAGGATGCACCGCGGACCGTGGCCCGGGCCACGGTCGCCGGCACCGCCATCGCCGGCATCGCCACCGTGCTGGCCTGCACGGTCGTGCTCGGCCTGCTGCCGGCCGAGACCCTGGCGCGCTCCAGCGCCCCCATGGCCGATGCCGCGGCCGCGCTGTGGGGCCCGGCCGCCGGGGTGCTGCTGGCGCTGGTGATGGCGGTGTCCTGCGTGGGCGCGCTCAACGGCTGGACCCTGCTGGCCGCACAGCTGCCGCTGGCCGCGGCCCGCGACGGGGTACTGCCGCGCGCCTTCGCGCGCGAGAACCGGCGCGGCGCGCCGGCCTTCGGCATCCTTGTCAGCGGCGTGCTGGCATCGGTCCTGGTGATCAGCAACTACCACCGTTCGCTGGTGGACCTGTTCACCTTCTCGGTGCTGCTGTCCACCGCCGCCACCCTGCTGCCCTACCTTGCCGGAGCGGCCGCCTGGCTGTGGCGCGGCAGCGGCGGTGCTTCGCGGCTGGCCGCCGCCGGCGCGCTGGCCTTCAGCCTGTATGCGCTGGGCGGCATCGGTGCCGAAGCGTTGCTGTGGGGCGCCGGCCTGGTGGTGGCGGGCCTGCCGGTCTACTTCCGGCAGCGGCGGAAATGAGGCCGCCGGGCCGTCCCGCGGCTCCGTTTCCGGTCATGGCAGGCCATGCCGGCGATGCACGGCATGGACCGCGATAGGATCGTCATGTCCGCTTCTTCCCTGCATCGATGATGCCCGTCACCCGCACGGCCACCCGTCTCGCCCGCCACGCACGAGCCATCGCGCTCGCCGGCGCGCTGGTCTGCGGCATCTGGCCGGCACTGGCCCGGACCCCGGACCTCCCGCCGTGGGAACCGACCACGCCGACGCTGGAAGGCGCGCAGCTGGCCCTGCTCGACGCGGCACTGGACCGGCTGCCGCCGCAGCGCCCGGGGGTGACCGATGTCTATGTGTTGGGCGTGGCCGGCGATGCCGACGAGGACGTGTTCCGCAACGAGGTCGCCTACCTGCGGCAGCTGTCGGCACAGCGCTGGGGGGCGGACGGGCGCATGCTGGCCCTGGCCAACCAGCCGGACACGCTCGACGCAGAGGGAGCGCTGCCGCTGGCCACCTATGACAGCCTCGGTTACGCGCTGGATGCCCTGGGGCGCACCCTGGACCCGCGCGAGGACGTGCTGTTCCTGTACCTGAGCAGCCATGGCCTGGAGGACAGCAGCGTCTACCTGCATACCGGTCCGGACGAGGAGGACTACCTCGCGCCGGAGGACCTCGCGCAGTTGCTGGACGACGCCGGGATCGGCAACGCGGTGATCGTGGTGTCGGCCTGCTATTCGGGGGGATTCGTGCCGGTGTTGAAGGCCCCCGACCGCATGGTCATCACCGCCGCGCGCAGGGACCGTCCGTCCTTCGGCTGCGGCAACACCGACAGCGCCACCTGGTTCGGCCGCGCCTTCCTGGTCGAGGCGCTGAATGCCACCAACGACTTCGCCGCCGCCTTCGCCATGGCCCGCGCCAGCGTGCGGCAGCGGGAAAGGCAGGAGGGCGAGCAGCCGTCGCACCCGCAGTTCTTCGCCGGCCGGGCGATCCTCCCGGTACTGGCACGCTGGCGCGCCGGGGTTCCCCCCGGCGCGCCCGTTCCCTACCCGTTCGCCTCCCCGCCGGACGCGCCGCCCTAGCCGGACCCGGCGTCGGGCTCAGGGCCGGGCATCCGCCAGGCGGTAGCGGGTGCTGGCCTGGTATACGCGGCCGTTGAGGGTGGTCCGCACCTCGACGGTGTGCTCGCCCACCGCCAGGCCCGTCGGCAGCGGTGCACGCCACAGGTGGGTGGAAGGCCGCGCCTCCGGCGAACGGTCGTAGCCGCGCAGGCTGTCGGCCTGGTCGTCGGCCATGTTCTCCGCCAGCAGCCGCGGATCGGGCTGTGCCACCCGCGTCATCGGCCGCCAGTCGCCCGCGTCCACGCGGAATTCCACCGGCAGGCCCTCGTAGCCCATGAACACGTTGGCGTACACGCCCCAGGCCGGGTAGGCGCCGCGGCGCAGCACCCGTGGCGCGTGCAGCGCCATCTGCAGGTCCTCGGAGGCGCGGGCGACGCGGTACTCGACGCTGTAACGCCCCTGCGGCCCGACATTGAGCAGGCCGTGGCCGTTGGGCGTGCCGTCGGACATGGTGGCGTCGGGAATCCCCTGCGCGTCCTTGACCCCGGACCAGAACGCACCACAGGCCGCGCCGACGTTGTACTCGTGCAGCGGCCGCGGGCCCTTCCAGCCCTGCGCCGCCTCCCAGAACACTTGGCTCTGGTTGTGGGTATGCCCGCTCAGGACCAGCGGATGCCGGACCCGCTCCAGCAGCGCGAACAGGCGCGCGCGGTCCTCGGCACGGAACCCCGGATCGAACAGGGGAATGTGCAGCCCCAGCACCACCAGCCGGTCGTCGGCGAGCGTGTCCAGGTAGGCCTCCAGGAAGTGGAACTGGTCCTCGCGCAGGCCACCGACATAGGCTGGCCTGCGCCCCGGGCGGGCGACCACATCGTCCAGGCCGATGAACACCATCGACGGTTCTTCCCAGGCATAGGTGTCCGGGCCGAGCTGGCGGTGGTAGCTGTCCAGCGAATCGGCATCGCTGGTCGCGCCCAGGTCCATGTCGTGGTTGCCCGGCACGTGCAGCCAGGGCACGCCGAGCGAGGTCACCACCTGCACCAGCTGCGGGTACAGCCCGGGATCGTCGCTGGTGATGTCGCCCAGGGTCATGCCCAGCCGCGCCGTGTGCCGGCCGCGCAGCGGTGCGACCAGGTCGCGCTCGAAGTAGTCCACGTCGACGGCGCTGGCGGTCTGGCTGTCGGCCATCACCAGCACCTGGAAATCGGCCGGTGCGTCGGGCTGCGGCGCCAGCGCGAACGGCCGGCAGTGCGCCTGTCCGGCCTCGCCCGCGCGCGGGCGCCAGATGTCCGGCAGGCCGTCGGCACGCGGCGGCGCACGGTACCGCGCCGGCTTGATGACGAAGACCGTGGACTGCGCCGACGCCGGCAGCCGGTAGCGGCCGTCGCGGCCGGTGAGGACGATGTGCTCGCCATCGGATACCTGGATGCCGGCCAGCGGGCCTTCGCCGGGATCCTGGCGGCCGTTGCCGTTGCGGTCCTCGAACACCGTGCCCTCCACGCAGGAGGCCGCGGCCGCGAACGGCAGGCCGGCCAGCAGCAGGCCGGCGGAAAGGAAAAAGCGCATGGAAGCCTCGTCGGGTGAACGGACAGGCCGGCATTATCGCGCCGGCCCGCGACAGCCGCATGGCAGCCGCCGTCCCGCTCAGTCCGCGGCGTTCTCCGCGGCATTCGCGTGGCGCTGCGCGAGCACCGCCACCGCATCGTCCAGCGACAGCCCGCGGGCGCGCAGCAGGACCAGCAGGTGGAACAGCAGGTCGGCGGCCTCGCCGAGCAGCTCGGCATCGCCCTGCACCGCGCCGGCCAGTGCCACCTCGACGCCCTCCTCGCCCACCTTCTGCGCGATGTGGCGGATGCCCTTCTCGAACAGTGCCGTGGTGTAGCTGTTGAGCGGGCGTTCGTGCTCGCGCCGCTTCACCAGCGCGTCCAGGCTGCCGAGGAACTGCGCCGGCGCGTCGCCGAAGCAGCTGGCGCTGCCGGTATGGCAGGTCGGCCCGTGCGGCCGGGCGGTCACCAGCAGGGTGTCGGCATCGCAGTCGCGGCGGACCGCGACCAGCTCCAGGTGATGGCCGGACGTCTCGCCCTTGGTCCACAGCCGCTGCTTGCTGCGGCTGAAGAAGGTGACCCGTCCCTGCGCCAGGGTGGCGTCCAGCGCGGCCCGGTCCATGTAGCCGAGCATCAGCACCCGCAGGCTGGCGGCGTCCTGCACCACGACCGGCATCAACCCGCCGACCTTGTCCCAGTCCAGCGTCGCCGGATCGCAGAGGGGTTCAATGGACATCGCGTACCTCGATCTGTCGTTCGCGCAGGAAGCGCTTGAGTTCCGGAATGGCGATGGCGCCGGAATGGAACACGCTGGCCGCCAATGCCCCGTCGACGTCGGCGTGATCGAACACGTCGGCGAAGTGCCGCGGCTCGCCGGCGCCGCCGGAGGCGATCAACGGCACGCTGCACAGCGCCCGCGCCTGCTGCAGCTGGGCGATGTCGTACCCCTTGCGCACGCCGTCGCTGTCCATGCAGTTGAGCACGATCTCGCCGGCACCGCGCTGCTGCGCCTCGCGCACCCAGTCCAGGGTGAGCCGGGCTTCGGCACGGGTACGCGACGGGTCACCGGTGTAGGAGCGCACCCGCCACTGCCCGTCCGGCTCGCGGATGGAGTCGATGCCCACCACCACACACTGCTGGCCGAACGCGTCGGCCAGCTCACCGATCAGCGCCGGGCGTTCCAGCGCGGGCGTGTTGATGGAGATCTTGTCGGCGCCGGCGTTGAGGATGCCGCGCGCGGTCTCCACGTCGCCGATGCCGCCGGCCACGCAGAACGGAATGTCGATCAGCCGCGCCACGCGTTCGATCCAGGCACGGTCCACCGAGCGTCCTTCGGGGCTGGCGGAGATGTCGTAGAACACCAGCTCGTCGGCCCCCTGGTCGCGGTAGCGCAGCGCCAGCTCGCAGATGTCGCCCATGTCGACGTGGTCGCGGAAACGCACGCCCTTCACCACGCGGCCCTCGCGCACGTCCAGGCAGGGGATGATCCTCCGGCTCAGCATGCCAGCGCCTCCTCCAGCCGCAGCCGGCCTTCCAGCAGCGCCTTGCCCAGCACCGCGCCGGCGCAGCCGGCGGCCTTGGCGGCCGCCACGTCGGCCACTCCGCGCACTCCGCCGGACGCCTGCACGGCCACGCCCGGCAAGGTCGCCACCAGGTGCGCGTACAAGTCGATGTTGGGTCCGGAGAGCATGCCGTCGCGAGCGATGTCGGTGCACAGCAGGTGCTTCATGCCCGCCCGCGCATAGCGGGCCGCCAGTTCGTCCAGGGTGGCGTCGGCGGTCTCGGTCCAGCCGTGCACCGGCAACCGCCAGACCCCGTCCTCGCCCTGGCGGGTATCCAGCGCGATGGTCAGCCGGTCGGCGCCGAACTCTTCCAGCCACGCCAGCACCTGTTCCGGCGCGCGCACCGCCAGCGAACCGACCACCACCCGGCCGGCGCCGGCATCGAGCAACCGCGCGACGTCGTCGCGGCTGCGCACGCCGCCGCCGGTCTGCACCTTCAGCGGCGTGTCCGAGGCGATCCGCGCCAGCAGCGGCGCCAGCGTATAGCCGCCGGCCTTGGCCGCGTCCAGGTCGACCAGGTGCATCCAGTCCGCGCCGGCCTCGGCGAAGGCCCGGGCCCGCGGCAGCGGGTCGTCGCCATAGACGGTCTGCTGGGCATAGTCGCCCTGCAGCAGGCGGACGACCTGGCCGTCGCGGATGTCCAGGGCGGGATAGACGATGAAGCTCATGGGTGTTCGATCTCGAGGAAGTTGCGCAGGAGGCGGTCGCCCGCGGTGGCCGAGCGTTCCGGATGGAACTGCGCCCCGCAGAGCGGGCCGCGCTGTACCATCGCGGCGAACAGGCCGCCGTGGTGGCAGGCGGCCACGGTGTCGGAGGTGACCGGCGCGGCATAGCTGTGGACGAAGTAGGCGCTGGCGCCGGCCGGGATCCCCTCCAGCAGCGGCGAGGGACGCAGGGCCAGGAGGCGGTTCCAGCCCATGTGCGGCACCCGTACGCCCAGCGCCGGGGTCAGCCGCCGCACCACCCCCGGCAGCAGCCCGAGGCACTCCACGCCGCCCTCTTCGGAACGTTCGAACAGCAGCTGCATGCCCAGGCAGATGCCCATCAGCGGCACCTGCAGCGCACGCAGCGGCTCCACCAGCGCCTGCGCGTGCAGCCGTCGCATGCCTTCGGCGGCGGCGCCGACCCCCGGCAGGATCACCCGCGCCACGCCCTCCAGGTCCGCGGGCGCGCGCACCATGCGCACCTGCGCGCCGCGGCGTTCCAGCGCATAGCGCACCGAGCCCAGGTTGGCGCCGCCGGCATCGACCAGGCCGACGCTGCTCACAGCGCGCCCTTGGTGGAGGGCAGTTCGCTGCCCTGGCGGGCGATCGCCTGGCGCAGGGTCCGCGCCAGCGCCTTGAAGCAGGCCTCGATCTTGTGGTGGTCGTTGTCGCCCTCGACCTTCAGGTTGAGGTTCAGGCCGCCGGCGTCGCACAGCGAGCGGAAGAAGTGCGGCACCAGCTCGGTCGGCATGTCGCCGACCCGCTCGCGCGCGAAACCGCCCTCGAAAACGAAGTACGGGCGGCCGCTGAAGTCCAGCGCGGCACTGGCCAGGGTCTCGTCCATCGGCAGGGTGAAGCCGTAGCGGCCGATGCCGCGCTTGTCGCCCAGCGCCTCGCGCAGCGCCTGGCCCAGTGCCAGGCCGGTGTCCTCGATGGTGTGGTGTTCGTCGATGTGCAGGTCGCCGCGGGCGTGGATCTCCAGTGCGAAGCCGCCGTGGCGGCCGATCTGGTCGAGCATGTGGTCGAAGAACGGCAGCCCGGTATCGATCCGGGCCGTGGCCACCCGGTCCAGGTCCACCGACACGCGGATCTGGGTCTCCTTGGTGTCGCGCTGCACGGTGGCGCGGCGGGGAGCGTCGGCCAGCTCGTGGGCGATGCCGTCCCAGTCCCATTCGCCGCCGAACTGCTCGCTGTGCAGCTGGAATCCGCGGATCTTCATGTTGTCGGCGAACTGGATGTCGGTAGGCCGGTCGCCGACCATCGCCGAGCGCGCCCAGTCGATGGAGCGGTCCTGCAGGTAGGACAGCATCATGCCGATGCCGGGCTTGCGGTTGGGGCTGTTGTCGGCCGGCCAGCTGGGATCGACCAGCACCTCGCGGAACACGATGCCCTGGCTGGCGAAGATCTGCAGCATCAGGTCGTTGGGGCCGTCGAAACTCGCCTGCGGGTAGCCCGGGCTGCCCAGCCCGTCCTGGTTGGAGACGATGACGAACTGGTAGCCGGCATCGCGCAGCTTGAGCATCGCCGGGATCACGTTGCGGACGAAGCGGATCTTCTCGTAGGCGTCGATCTGGAAGTCGGCCGGTTCCTCGATGAGGGTACCGTCGCGGTCGACGAACAGGATGGGGGTCATGCAGCAGGCTCCAGCGTGGCGAGCGCGTCCAGGACGCGCGCATTCTGTTCAGGGGTTCCCAGGGTGATGCGCAGCGCATCGTGCAGCAGCACCGCGGCGCGCTGGTCGCGCACCACCACGCCGGCCGCCAGCAGCCGGCCGAAGGCGGCCTCGGCATCGGCGAAGCGCACCAGCAGGAAGTTGGCGTCGGAGGCATACACCCGGCGCACGCCGGGCAGCGCCGCCAGCGCCGCGTGCAGGCGGGCGCGCTCGTGGCGCACCCATGCGATGCGTTCGCGTGTCCGGGCCAGCGCGGCCTCGCCCAGTCCCTCCAGGGCCAGCGCCGAGCACGGGGCCGGGATCGGGTACGGCGCCTGGCAACGGCGCAGCGCCGCGATCAGGCCGGCATCGGCGATCACGCAGCCGATGCGGGCGGCCGCCAGCGCATGCGCCTTGGACAGCGTGCGCAGCACGGCCAGGTTCTCGTGCTGCGCCAGCAGGCCCACCGCCGAGGGCACGTCGGCGAACTCGGCATAGGCCTCGTCCACCACCACCAGCGCCTGCCCGCGCAGCGCCGAAGCGACCTGGGCGACCTGGGCCAGTGGAAGGCTCAAGCCGCCGGGATTGGAGGGCGAACACAGGAACACCAGGCGGGCCCTGTGCTGCAGCGCGGTGGCGATGATGGCGTCGATGTCCGGCACCAGCCCGGCCTCGGTGTCGCGCAAGGGCACTTCCAGCGCCGGCGCGTTCTGCAGCCGCGCACTGACCGCATACATGCCGAACACCGGCGGGGTGTACAGCACGCCGTCGCGGCCGGGCACGCACAGGGCCCGCACCAGCAGGTCGATGGCCTCGTCGCTGCCGCGGCCGAGCAGCACCTGTTCCGGCGTACAGCCGTACAGCGCCGCCAGCCGCGCGCGCAGCGCCTGCGGCTGGGGGTCGGGATAGCGGCGGCAAGCCGCGTCGGCATCGGCCGGATTGGCCCAGGCCGATTCGTTGGCGTTGAGCCAGACCTCACCGGCCAGCGCCGTGCTGCGCGCCGACGAATAGCCGGCGAAGTCCCGCAGGTCCTCGCGCAGCAACTGCAGCACCCCGCTCATGGAGCAGCCTCCAGCCGCAGGGCGACCGCATTGGCATGCGCGTCCAGGCCTTCGGCCCGGGCCAGCACGATGGCGCACGGCCCGATCCCGGCGATGCCCTCGGCACTGGCCGACTGCACGCTGATCTGGCTCTGGAAACTGGCGACACTGACGCCGCTGTAGGCGCGCGCGGCACCGGCGGTCGGCAGCACGTGGTTGGTGCCCGAGCAGTAGTCCCCCAGGGCCTCCGGGGTATGGTCGCCAAGGAATACCGAGCCGGCCGCCTCGACCTGCTCCAGCCAGCGCTGCGGCTCGCGCAGTGCCAGGATCAGGTGCTCCGGCGCATAGCGGTTGGAGATGGCGAAGGCCTGCTCGATCGACGCCACCTTGAGCAGCAGCGACGCCTCCAGCGCCTGCCGCGCGATGGCCTGCCGCGGCAACCGCGCCAGCTGCGCCTCCACCTCGGCCTGCACCGCGGCGATCAGCGCGGCATCGTCGCTGAGCAGCAGCACCTGCGAATCCGGCCCGTGTTCGGCCTGGGACAGCAGGTCGGCGGCGACAAAGGCCGGCGTGGCACCGGCATCGGCGATCACCAGCACCTCCGAGGGCCCGGCGGGCATGTCGATCGCCGCCGCGCCGGCCTGCGCCACCTGCTGCTTGGCTTCGGTGACATAGCTGTTGCCCGGCCCGAACAGCTTGTCGCAGGACGGAACGCTGCCGGTGCCATGGGCCATGGCGGCGATCGCCTGCGCCCCGCCCAGCTTGAACACCCGGTGCACCCCGGTCAGGCGCGCGGCCACCAGCACCGCCGGATCGGCGCTGCCGTCACGGCGCGGCGGCGTGCACAGCACCACTTCGCGACAGCCGGCAAGCCGCGCCGGGACGCCCAGCATCAGCGCGGTCGACGGCAGCGGCGCACTGCCTGCCGGGACGTACAGCCCGACCCGGCCGATGCCGCGCACGATCTTGCCGCAGGTGACGCCGGGGGCGGTCTCCAGGGTGTACGGCTGCAGCATGCCGGCACGGTGGAAGGCGTCGATGCGCGTGACCGCCTGCTGCAGGGCGATGCGCAGTTCGGCGGGCACGGCACGCTCGGCGGCGGCGAACTCGGCCTCGCCCACCTCGAAGTGCTCCAGCACCACGCCGTCCAGGCGTCCGGTGATCTCGCGCAGGGCGGCATCGCCATCGCGGCGCACCTGCTCGATCAGCGCCGCCACGGAAGCGCGGGTCTGCGCGGCGACCGCCTGCACCGGTCGCGCCAGCGCGCGCGTGCGCGCGTCGGCATCGAGCGTGTTCCAGTCCAGGATGTTCATGCCAGCGACTTCTCCACCGCCAGCACCATCAGCTCCTGGGCGCCGGCACGTTCCAGTTCCTCCAGCCGCTGCCAGCTGAGCGCTCCGTTGCACATGGTCTGCAGGCGGACCGCGCCGCCTTCGGCCGGCAGCCGCAGCAGCGGCTCGGCGTCGGGCAGCAGCCGGGCCAGCGCGTCCACCCGCTCCTCGGCCGCCGAGAACATCAACAGCTTGCGGTCCTGCACCTTGCTCAGGCCGTCCAGGCGGCGCAGCAGCATCGCCATCAATCCGGCGCGCGCATCGTCCAGTGCGTGCACCGGCCCGGCCAGTACCGCCTCGCTGTCCAGCAGGGTCTGCACCGGCTTGAGCTGGTTGGCCGCCAGCGTGGCGCCGCTGGAGACCAGGTCGCAGATCAGGTCGGCGGTGCCCAGCTTCGGGGCGATCTCCACCGAGCCGGACAGCTCCACCACCTGCGCCTCCACGCCCTGCTCCTGCAGCCAGGCGGCCAGGATCGCCGGGTAGCTGGTGGCGATGCGCTTGCCCGCCAACTGCGCGGGGCCCTGCCAATCCCACTCGTCCGGGACCGCGAGCATCAGCCGGCACTGGCCGAAGCCCAGGCCGCGCAGCGGCTGGTAGGCATCGGCCAGGCCGGCGCGGCGGCGCGCCTTGGCCTGTTCGTCCAGCTCGTTGAGGCCGACCACGCCCAGGTCGCAGACCCCGTCGGCGATCAACCCCGGAATATCGTCGTCACGCACCAGCAGCAGGTCGACGGGGAGCGATTCGCCGAAGCAGAACAGCTTGTCGCGGCTTTGCCGCCAGCTCAGCCCGCAGGCGGCCAGCAGGCTGCGGGCGGGGTCGGCCAGGCGTCCGCTTTTCTGGATGGCGATGCGCAGCCGGTCACGGGCCGGCGCGGAGGAGGAAGCGCTCATGGTCGGGTCTCAGTTGGATTCGATGTCGCGCGCGGCCAGCTGTTCAAGGGCGGTGGCATAGCCACCGTCGCCATGCTCCAGCGTGCGTGCGACCCGGCCGATGGTGGTCACGCTCACCCCGGTCAGGTCATGGATTTCGCGGTATGGCACGCCCTGCCGCAGCAGGGGCACCACCCGCCAGCGGTCGGCCATCGCCTCGAGCTCGGCCGGCGTGCACAGGTCACGCAGGAACGCCTGTACGTCGTCGGGGTGCTGCAGGGCGGCGAAGGCCCGCGCCAGCACCGCCAGCGGGGCGTCGGTCGTCTTGTCGGGGTCGGTGCCGGGGCGCGGTTTCATATGTATCAATGTAATAGCGTGCTATTACATTAATCCAAGGGCCGGCACCGGTCAAACCCCCGGATGGCACCGCTCCTCGTCCGCCGGCCGGGGGCACCGCGGCCGCGGGCCGCCACTGCCCGCGCCACCGGCAGCAGCCGGTGGCGGGAAAGGCCCGCAACGGCCACGCCCTGCCCTCAGGGGAGTCACGCACTGCAGACGGCCTACCCGCGGGAGCAGCCCGTCTTCCGGACGCCAGACGGCACAGGGGCCGCCTTTCGGCAGCCCCTGTCCCCGGTTCCCGCAGCGGCCGCCCCGGTCCGGAGCCGCGGAAATCAGCGCACGCCGCTCTCGTTGCGGGCGATCACCATGCGCTGGATCTCGCTGGTGCCCTCGTAGATCTCGGTGATCTTGGCATCGCGGAAATAGCGCTCCAGCGGCATTTCCTTGGAGTAGCCCATGCCGCCATGGATCTGCACCGCCTGGTGGGCGATCCACATCGCCGCTTCCGAGGCGCTCAACTTGGCCACCGCCGCCTCCGTGGAGAAGCGCCGGCCCTGGGCCTTGGTCCAGGCCGCGCGCAGGGTCAGCAGCTGCGCCGCGTCCAGCCGGCACTTCATGTCGGCGATCTTGGCCTGGATCATCTGGAAACTGCCGATCGGCGCGCCGAAGGACTTGCGCTCGCGGACATAGGCCAGCGACGCCTCGTAGGCCGCGCGGGCGATGCCCACCGCCTGGGCGGCGATGCCGATGCGGCCGGAGTCGAGCAGGTTCATCGCGATCTTGAAGCCCTGCCCCTCGTGGCCGATCAACTCGTCGGCCTGCGCCACGTAGTCGCGGAATTCGATCTCGCAGGTGGCCGATGCGCGGACGCCCAGCTTGGGCTCGGTCTTGCCGCGGCCGAAGCCCGGGCGCCCGGTATCGACCATGAAGGCGCTGATCCCGCGTGCGCCCAGCGCCGGGTCGGTCACCGCGAACAGCACGATGTAGCGCGCCACCGGCCCGGACGTGATCCAGCTCTTCTGGCCGTTGATCACGTAGGAACCGTCCTCCTGCCTGACCGCGCGGCAACGCATGGCGGTGGCATCCGAGCCGGACTGCGATTCGGTCAGCGCGAACGCGCCGATCTCCCGGCCCTCGGCGATGGCGCGCACGTACAGCTGCTTCTGCGCTTCGCTGCCATGGCTGAGCACCGCGTTGCAGAACAGCGAGTTGTTGACCGACATGATGGTGGCGTGCGCGGCGTCGGCGGCGGCGACCTCGATGATCGCCAGCACGCTGGACACCGGATCCATGCCGGCGCCGCCGTATTCGGCCGGCACCTCGATGCCCATCAGGCCGTTCTCGCCCAGCAGGCGGATGTTCTCCAGCGGGTACTCGCCGGTCTCGTCATGATGCGCGGCACTGGGGCCGATCCGTTCCTGGGCGATGCGCCGGGCAACCTGCTGGAGCATCGATTGTTCGTCGGAAAAACTCAGATCCACTGCACCCCTCCCAGGGCGTTGAGAAGTTGCGATTGTAACCACCTGGTCACACCCGCCCGGACGCGCCTTGACCGCCCGCCACCGCCGGGACAAAAATATCTCTATATCGCGATAGGTAGATGTGTATGGATCTGGAAGACTGGTCGGCCCGCCTCAAAGTATTCGCCGACGCGACCCGCGTGCGCCTGCTGACGCTGCTGGAACAGGAGGAACTGACCGTGGCCGAACTCTCGGCCATCACCACCCTCGCCCAGCCCCGGGTATCCACCCACCTGGCGCGCCTGAAGGAGGCCGCGCTGGTGCGCGACCGCCGCGCCGGCGTGTCCGCCTACTACCGGTTCGATGAAACCGCCCTGGACCCGGCGCAGCGCGCATTGTGGCACGCGCTGAGTACCGGCAGCGACGACCCGCTGCTGCGCCAGGACGCCGAGCGCGTGCCGGCGGTGCTGGCGATGCGCGCCGCCGACCAGAACTGGGCCGACAGCGTGGCCGGCGACATGGAGCGCCACTACTCGCCCGGCCGTACCTGGGAGGCGCTGGCACGCAGCGCGCTGCCGCTGCTGGAGACCGGCGACGTGCTCGACATCGCCTCCGGCGACGGCGTGCTCGCCGAACTGCTGGCCCCGCATGCACAGCGGTATGTCTGCATCGACACCAGCGCGCGTGTGGTGGCCGCGGCCAGCGAGCGCCTGCGCAGGCTGCCCAACGTCGAGGTCCGCGAAGGCGACATGCACCGGCTGCCGTTCGACGACGGCAGTTTCGACCTGGTGGTGCTGATGCACGCCCTCACCTACGCCAGCCACCCGGCCAAGGCCGTCGCCGAGGGCGCCCGCGTGCTGCGTCCCGGCGGACGGCTGATGCTGTGCAGCCTGGCCGGCCACGAGCACAAGGCGGCGGTCGAAGCGTACGGCCACGTCAACCTGGGCTTCACCGGCAAGGAGCTGCGCCGGTTCGTGGAGAAGGCCGGTCTGGTGGTCTCCAGCCTGGAAACCGTGACCCGCGAAAAGCGCCCGCCGCATTTCGAGGTGATCTCGCTGATCGCCCACCGCCCCTGAAGCTCTCCCTGTCCAGGCCCGCGCCAACCATCGGCCAGTGCCGGCACGAATGGGCCCCATCGCGATACTTCATTTCCGGTGGACGGGCGCCCGGCCTATCGTGGCAGCCCGTCCCTCCCCACGAAACCGCCATGGACGAGCAACTCTTCATCAACGCCGTCGGTGCCGACGGCCAACCCTTGGAACTGGCCGTCGCCGGCGGGCGCTTCACCGCCATCGGCCAGGACCTGCCGCGTACCGAAGGCGCGACGCGGGTCGACCTGGGCGGGCAACTGGTGCTGCCCGGTTTCGTCGACGGCCATATCCACCTGGACAAGAGTTTCGTCGGCGACCGCTGGCACCCGCACCGTCCGGCGCAGACCCTGCGCGAGCGCCTGACCATCGAGAAACAGGAGCTGGCCGCCTCGCCTTCCATCGACGAACGCGCCGACGCGCTGGTCGCGCAGGCCGCCGCGTTCGGCACCGTGGCGATGCGCAGCCATGTCGATGTCGATGCCACCACCGGCCTGGAGCACCTGCATGCGCTCGGCGCGGTGCGCGAGCGCTGGCGCGGCATCGTCGCGATCGAACTGGTCGCCTTCCCGCAGGCCGGGGTGATGTCCTGCCCGGGCACTGCACGGCTGCTGGAGGCGGCGGTGCGCGAAGGCGCGCAGGTGGTCGGCGGCATCGACCCCGACACGCTCGATGGCGACAGCCAGGGCCAGCTCGACGTGGTGTTCGGTATCGCCGAGCGCCAGGGCGTCAAGGTCGACATCCACCTGCACGAACCCGGCCTGGGCGGCATCGAGCAGCTGCGGCGCATCGCCGAGCGTACCCGCGCGCTCGGCATGAAGGGGCGCGTGGCGGTCAGCCATGCCTATTCGCTGGGTGAAGTGGACGATGCGCGGGTGGACCGCATCGCCGCCGTGCTGGCCGACGCCGGCGTGGCGATCATGACCAACGCCCCGGGCGACCGTCCGTTCCCGCCGGTGCGCCGCCTGCGCGCGGCCGGCGTGGAGGTGTTCATGGGCAACGACAACATCCGCGACGCGTGGTGGCCATACGGCAACGGCGACATGCTGCAGCGGGCGATGCTGCTCGGCTACCGCTCCGGCTTCCACGCCGACGAGGAGCTGCAGGTGGCGCTGGAGATGGCCACCCACGCTCCCGCGCGCGTCCTCGGCCTGCAGGGCTACGGCCTGGCCGTGGGCAACGAGGCCAGCTTCCTGGTCCTGGATGCTCCCAATGCGGCGGCCGCGGTCGCCGGCGTGCCCTGCCACCGCCGCCTCGTCCGTCGCGGCCGGTTCGTGCAGGACGCCTGAACGTTCCGGTGCGCCCGGCCATCGTCGAGGGACGCCCGCTGCGCATGCGCTGTGCCGGGCAAGCATCGTGTTGGGGTAGGCCCCGCACGGTGAGGAGGCACCGCGCCTCGCCGGGCGCACGCCCCGGCCCGCCTGCAGCCCGGCCGCGACCGTTCCTGATCGGCGCTCCCGGCATGCGGCAGGCTGCGCCCTACGCCCGCGACTGGTCCAGCATGTCCACCAGCATGTCGGCCAGCACCCGCACGTCTGGGTCGGCCGATGGCCGCAGCAGGATCGCCAGTTCGATGCGGTCCACCTCCGGCAACCCGCTCTCCGCACCCAGCACTACGTGTGCCGGGGTCACCGTGCGCGCCGGCAGCAGGCTGATGCCCAGTCCGTCGGCCACCGCCGCCTGGATGCCGCCGAGGCTGGAGCTGGTGAAGCTGATGCGCCAGCGCCGGCCCAGGGCCTCGATCGCATCGATCATGTCCTCGCGGTACAGCCCGCGCGGCGGGAACGCCACCAGCGGCACCGGATCGAGTGCGAAGGCCGGGCTGGCGGCACTGTCGATCCAGCACACCGGCTCGGGCCAGCAGGCCAGCGCCTCGCGGCTGCCACGGCGCTGCTTGACCAGCACCAGGTCCAGTTCGCCGCGGTCGTAGCCCTCGGCCAGCGCGCGGCTCAGGCCGCTGCTCACCTCCAGCTTCACCCGCGGGTGCAGCCGGTTGAAGCGGGCCAGCAGGTGGGTGGTGCGCCCGGCGGCGAAATCCTCCGGCACGCCGAGCCGCACGGTGGTGGCCACGCCCGCGCCGGACAGCGCCTCGCCCAACTGCTCGTTCAATGCCAGCAGGCGCCGCGCATACCCCAGCACGGTCTCGCCGATGTCGGTGGGACGCACATCGCGCACGCCCCGGTCGAGCAGGCGGTGCCCGGCCTGCGCCTCCAGCCGCCGTACCTTCTGGCTGATCGTCGACTGGGTGGAGTGCAGGCGCGCGGCCGCCGCGGTGAACCCCCCGCAGTCGGCCACCGTCACCAGCGCCCGCAGCAGGTCGGGATCGAACAACTGCCTATTCGATTTATGACTGGCACCCATCATCACATTTCATTTCTTGATGGCGAGCAGGGCTTGTAGCATCGACGGCCACCACGCACAAGCGCGCGGGCACGCCCCCGCCCCTTTCCTACGGAGACCGCCGAATGCCCGCTCCCCCCTGGCTCATCGTGCCGCTGCTGGCCGCCGCTGCCGTACCGGTCGCGGGTGCCGCCGCCGGGGCACCCGACGCGGCCCGGCGGCTGCTCCAGGCGGCCGGATCCAACGATGTGGCGGCGCTGCGCACCCTGCTCGCCGACGGCGCCCTGCCCGAGGTCCGCGACGCACGCGGCCGCACCCCGTTGCTGGTCGCGGTCCAGCAGGGCCACACCGCGGCGGCGCGGGTGCTGATGGAGGCCGGGGCCGACGTGAACGCCAAGGACGCGATCGACGACAGCCCCTACCTGTATGCCGGCGCCAGCGGCCAGCATGCCCTCCTGCGCAGCGTCCTGGCCCATGGCGCGGACCTGCGCAGCACCAACCGCTTCGGGGGCACCGCCCTGATCCCCGCGGCCGAACGCGGCCATGTCGCGACCGTGCGCATGCTGATCGATGCAGGCGTCGACGTGGACCATGTCAACCGCCTGGGATGGACCGCCCTGCTGGAAGCCATCCTTCTCGGCGACGGCGGGCCCCGCCACCAGGCGATCGTGCGCTTGCTGATCGACGCCGGCGCCGACGTGGACCTGGCCGATGGCGAAGGCGTCACCCCCCTGCAGCATGCCCGCGGCCGCCACCAGCCCGCCATCGCGCAGATGCTTCTCGCCGCCGGCGCCCGCTGACCGGCCCCTCTTCACTATGTGCGGACTGCCGCACGCCATTGGTACCCCCCCATGAAAACCCCGCTTCCCCTGGTTCTTTCCGGCCTGCTGGCACTGGCACCGTCGGCGCTGGCCGTGCGTGCCGAGGCCGACCTGCTGATCCGCCATGCCACCGTCGTCGATGTCGCGCATGGCCGCCTGCTGCCGGGCCAGGCGGTGGCGATCCGTGGCGACGACATCGTCGCGGTCGGTGACGACACGCTGCTGGCCCGCCAATGGCGTGCCGGCACCGCCATCGACGCCGGGAACCGCTACCTGATTCCCGGCCTGTGGGACATGCACGTGCATTTCGGCGGCGGCCCGGCGCTGGTGGAGGAAAACAAGGCGCTGCTGCCGCTGTACGTGGCGCACGGCATCACCACCGTCCGCGACGCCTCCGGCGACCTCCCCGAGCAGGTCCTGTCCTGGCGCGGGCAGATCGCCGACGGCCAACTGCTCGGGCCGCAGCTGTTCACCTCCGGTGCCAAGATCGAGGGCATCGCGCCGGTGTGGAAAGGCACCCTCGAAGTCGGCGACGAGGCCGGCGTCGACGCCGCGCTGGACCGCGAACAGCGCGACCGGGTCGATTTCGTCAAGATCACCGACAGCACGCTCAAGCCGGAGCTGTTCCTGTACGCGGTGGCCGAGGCCAGCAGGCGCGGCCTGCGTACTTCCGGGCACATCCCGATGGCGCTGACCGTCGGCCAGGCCGTCGACGCCGGCATCCGTTCCATCGAGCACCTGGACTACGCCTTCCAGGCCGGCATCCCGGACGAGGCCGAGATCGCCGCCGACTTCGCCGCCGGCCGCATCGACCGGGCCGAGGCCGGGCGCCGCCTGCACCAGGGCTTCGACCGGGACACCGCGATGCGCGCCTACCACCGCTTCGCCGAACGCGGCGTGTCCGTCACCCCCACCCTCGACGGCAGCCGCATCCTCAGCTTCCTCGACAGCGAACCGCACGACGACGATGCGTACCTGGCCTACATCGGCCCCGGCCTGCGCAAGACCTATGAATGGCGTGTGGAACGCGCGGCCAAGGCCACGCCGGAGCAGGTCCAGGCGCGCCATGAACGCTATGCGCAGATCGCCGCGGTACTGCCGCTGCTGCAGGAAGCCGGGGTCCCCATCATGGCCGGCACCGATGCCGGCTTCCTCAACGCCTACAACTACCCGGGCATCGGCCTGCACAACGAGCTGTCCCTCTACGTGCGCGAAGGGCTGACCCCGGCCCAGGCGCTGGTCGCGGCCACCCGCACCGGCCCCGCCTGGTTCGGCAGACTCGAACGCTATGGCGCGGTCGAAGCCGGCAAGGCCGCCGACCTGGTACTGCTGGAGCGCAACCCGCTGCAGGACATCGGCGCGACGCGCACGATCGACACCGTGGTGATGCGCGGCAAGGTCTACGACCGTGCCGCACTGGACGCCCTGCTCGCGGAGGTCCGGGCCAAGGTCGCGGCCTGGAACGCCGACGCGGCGCCCTGAGCGCTCCGGCAGACGCCCTCCCGCGGCACCGGGCTTTGCCCGGCGGGCGTTCCCGGTGTAGCCCCAGCGGGGCATGGCCCCGCTCTACAGAGCAGCGTGGGCCTGTAGCGCCGGGCCCTGCCCGGCGGATGCCCGCGGGGCGGACCGTTCTTGAGGGCGTGCAGCGGGCACAATGGGCGCCCGCTTCCGCGCGCGCCGCGCACCGTCATGACCGCTCCCGCCCTCCCCCCGCCACCGGTCCCTGCGGCCCGGTTGTCCAGCTTCTATTTCTTCTACTACGCCGCGCTGGGCGCGTTCACGCCGTACTGGAGCCTGTACCTGCAGTCGCGTGGCATGGGCGTGGCCGCGATCAGCGTGATGATGAGCCTGTGGTACGCCACCCGCGTGGTCGCGCCCAGCACCTGGACCTCCCTGGCCGCCCTGTCGCCACAGCCGATCCGCTGGCTGCGCCTGGGCTGCCTGCTGACCGTGGCCAGCTTCAGCGCGTTCCTGCTGCCGCAACCGCACGGCATGCTGTACGCGACGATGATCGTGTTCTGCTTCTTCTACAACGCGGTGATGCCGCAGTTCGAGTCGATCACCCTGACCCACCTGGGCGACGACAGCCACCGCTACGGCATGATCCGGGTGTGGGGATCGCTGGGCTTCATCGTCGTGGTGACGCTGTTCGGCTGGGTGATCGAGCGCCAGGGCGCGGGCCGGCTGCCCTGGCTGATGCTGCCGCTGTTCCTGCTGATGACCGCGGCGTCCTTCCTCAACCGCTATGCCCGCCACGTCGGCACCCGTGCCGCGCATGCGGAGGGCTTCTGGACGATCGTGCGGCGGCCACCGGTGCTGGCGTTCTTCATCGCCGCCTTCCTCGAACAGCTCTCGTTCGGGCCGTACTACACGTTCTTCTCGCTGTACATGGACCAGCGTGGCTACAGCACCTCGCTGCTCGGCCTGATGTGGACCGTGGGCGTGGTGTTCGAGGTGGCGGTGTTCTTCCTGATCGCCGGTTTCTTCCGGCGCTGGGACGCCAGCTGGCTGCTGATCATCGCCATGGGCAGTGCGGCGCTGCGCTGGTGGACCACCGCGCTGTGGCCGGAGAACCTTCCGGTGATGCTGGTGGCGCAGGCCACCCACTGCCTGGGCTTCGCCGCGTTCTTCGCCTCGGCGATGCAGCTCCTGGCACGCTACTTCCCCGGCAACCTCAACGGCCATGGCCAGGGCCTGTTCTACGGGTTCTCCTCCGGACTCGGCGGGGTGCTCGGCGCCCTCATCGCCGGCCAGCTGTGGCGCTTCGGCGACGGCAAGGTCGCCTTCCTGGTCGCCGGCGGCTTCGCCCTGACCGGCGCGTTGATCGCAGGGTACTGGCTGCCCCCGTCGCGGCAGCTCCAGCGCCCCGCGCGGCCTCCGGCCGGCACCGCCCCCTGAGCCGCGGCGGCCGCTACTCTTCCCGCGCCATCAGGTGGTCACGGAAGGACGGCAGCAGGACACGGTTGCCGTACCCGCTGAGGTGGTCGCCATCGAAATAGAGCGGCTTCCCGTCGTCGTCGGGCAGGCAGGTCGATCCGGGGCAGAGCACCGGCAACGGATCCCACAGGCTGGCACCCGGCAGCGCCGCGGCAATCTCCTGCAGTGCGGACAGGGCCGGCTCGCGCAACGCGTCCATCTCCGCCCGCGGCAGCGTCATGCCGCGCGAGCAGATGGGATTGCCCCGGTTGAAGACATCCGAGCAACGGAAGGGCGGCGCCGGCAGCACCGGCTTGGGCGCTTCCAGCACGATGTGGACGCCGCGCCTGGCCAGGGGCCGCAGGTAGGCGATGGCGCCGGCAACCACCTTGCCGCGCCGGGCCTGCGCGACGGCTCCCTGCTGCGCGGCCCGGACCTCCGCCGGATCGAACTGGCGGTACTGCTCGACCAGCCGCGGCACTCTCAGTCCCGGCAGGAATACGGTGTCTCCCGGGCGTACATGCCGGCCCAGTTCCTTGAACAGCGCGCGGACATGGGCCGTGCAGTCCCGGTCCGCCAGTTGCCACGCCTGCAGCCCGATCGGCGTGCAGCCGCCCCTGCCATCGAGCCGCACCTGGACCCCGTCCTGGAGCGCCAGCCGGCCGAACATCTCCGCATAGGCCAGTGCATGCGAGTCGCCCACCACGAACAGCCGCCGACCACCGCCTGTTCCGGACGGACAGGCCCCGCGCTCGAACTGCTGCACGCCCCCGGGCAACCGCGAAACCACCAGCCTGCATTCCGGATGCGCCTTCGCCACGCCTTCGGCATAGGGATACCAGTCCAGAGGATGGCGGGTGACCACGCTCAAGGAGAGGTGCCGGCTGTTCTTCGAGACCTGTTTCTGGACGCCCATGCCGAGCAGCATGATCGCAAGTCCGCACGCCACCCAGCGCGCGTCGCGCGCGCGCCAGCACGCACCGAAGCGCAGCGGCTGTTCCACCCAGCGCCATGAGAGCCAGGAAAGCAGCACCGTGCAGAGCACCGCCGCCGCGCCGGTGCCGGCGCTGTCCAGGCCGAGTGTCCAGCGGAACAGCACGAATACCGGCCAATGCCAGAGGTAGAGGGAATAGGACATCCGGCCGATCGCGACCATCGGCACGGACGACAGACTGGCCCCCACCCAGCCCCTGGCGGAGCGGTGCAGCGCGGCCAGCAGCCCCAGGGTTCCCGCCACGGGCCAGACCCCCGCTCCCCAGGGAGAATGCCCGGGCCGTGCGGCCCACAGCCCATAGCCCAGCGCCAGCAGGCTGGCCAGCAGCAACAGCGGGCGCAGGTACCGGGCACCGGGCCGCGGCGCGGCGGCGGCCGTCGGTGCGCGCATGTGCAGCACCTGGAACAGCAGCACCCCCGCGCCCAACTGCCAGAACCGGGTCGTGGTCCGGTAGAACGCCTCGGTCTCGTGCCCGCCCTGATGGGCCAGGAAGACCGCATGGGCCAACGAGGCCACGGTCGCCAGCGCGAACAGCAGCAGCGACAACCCGCGCCCCTTGCGTCCTCTGGATCCGGCGAGGAACAGCAGCGGGAACAGCAGGTAGAACTGCTCCTCGACGCCCAGCGACCAGGTATGGGTGTAGGGGTTGAATTCGCTGCGCGGCGAAAAGTAGCTGTTCCCCGTACCTGCAAGTACCCAGTTGCTCAACCCGAGGAACGCCATGCGCCCGGTCTTGCCACTGGTTTCGCTCAGCCAGGACTCCGGAATGAACAACGCACTGGCCACCGCCGTGGCCAACAGGCATACGAACAGGGCCGGCAGGATGCGCCGCGCCCGGCGCGCATAGAACCACAAGGCGCCCCTCGGCCCCTTGAAATCGGGGGAGCGCGCCACCGATGCACTGACCACGAACCCGGACAGGACGAAGAACACGTCCACGCCGGTGAACCCGCCCGGCAGCCAGGCCGGCCGGAGGTGGTAGGCCATCACCGCGAGGACGGCGATGGCCCGCATGCCGTCGATATGCGGGTAATAGCCTTCGCGCATCCGTCGTCCCTGCAATGCCCTTCCTTGTCTCCCGCGCATGGAAAACGGGCAGCGGCGGCTTCCAGCGCGCCGCTACCGCCCCGTCACCAGACCAGGTCGTCGGGCACCTGGTACTGGGGATCGGCGTAGGGATCCTCCGCGGCCGGCGCCGCCGGATCGATCTTCAGGGCCACCGCCGGCGCGAACACCGTCTCCGCCTCGGCCAGCAGCTCGGCGGTGACCAGCAGGTAGCGCCCGTTCTGCTGCAGCACGCCCAGCTGCCCGGCATTGAGCGCCTTCAGCTGCTCGGCGGTGACATAGATGCGCTTGATCTTGCCGCCATAGGGAAAGTGGCGGGCGATGTCCGCTTCCGGATCGTTGAGCACCCGGCCCTCGAGCAGGGTATCCAGGCGCGCCTTGGCTTCGCGGCGCAGGCGTGCTTCTTCCTGCTTGCGGCGCTCGGCCTCGATGCGCTCGTCCTTCTCCCTCTGCGCGCGGATCGCATAGGCCTTGGCCAGGTCGATGTCTTCCTGCGAGCGCGGCTTGCGCGCCTTCTGCGCAGCGTGCACCGGGCGGTTGCCGGACGCCGGCCTGCCGGCACCGGCAGGCGTCTTGCCGGCCGGCGGACGGCCCTGTCCCGGCTTGCCCTGCGGGCGGCCGTCGCGGCGGCCATCGGATTTTCGCTCCGGCTTGGGCGCGGGCTTGAAGCCCAGCCCGAGGAGCTGGTCGCGGAGTGTGTCGCTCATGTCTGCGGTACGTCGGTATCAGTAGTGCGGCGGCGGTGGTTCGGTCGCCGGGTCGGAGGCGTCCAGCGCATTGCGGACCTTGCCCAGGTCCTCGAGCAGCACCCGCAGCACATCGGCGTTGCGACTGCCCTGCATGCGCGCATCGGCCAGCGCCTCGCTGAGCTCGGCCAGGGCCTGCTCCTGGAAGGAGACCCGCATCTCCAGTTCGATCAGGCGGTCTTCCAAGGCCTGTTCGCGTGCGTTGGACAGCAGGTCAGACATGCAGGGAACGGCCCCTGCCGATGCCGTAATACGCCAACCCGGCCGCCTCGATTTCCCGGGGTTCGTAGAGGTTGCGGCCGTCGAACACCACCGCGTCGGTCAACGCTCCGCGGATGCGCGCGAAATCCGGGCTGCGGAACTGCTTCCACTCGGTGACCACGATCAGCGCGTCGGCGCCTTCCAGGGCCTCGAACTCCGATTCGCAGAACACCAGGTCCTCGCGGTCGCCGAAAATCCGCCGCGCCTCCTGCATCGCTTCCGGGTCGTAGGCGCGGACCCGCGCGCCGGCGTCCCACAGCTGCGCCAGCAGCCGGCGGCTGGAGGCCTCGCGCATGTCGTCGGTATTGGGCTTGAAGGCCAGGCCCCAGACCGCGAACGTCCTGCCGCGAACGTCCGCCGTGCCGCCCGCGCCGTAATGGCGCTGGACCAGCTCGAACAGGTGCCCCTTCTGCGAGGCGTTGACCGCTTCCACCGCATCCAGCAGCCGTGGTGCATGCCCGTGCTGCACGGCCGTGCGCGCCAGCGCCTGCACGTCCTTGGGGAAACAGGAGCCGCCATAGCCGGCACCGGGGTAGATGAAGTGCCAGCCGATGCGCGGGTCCGAGCCCATGCCCTGGCGGACCTGCTCGACATCGGCACCGACGCGCTCGGCGATGTTGGCGATCTCGTTCATGAAGCTGATCTTGGTCGCCAGCATCGCATTGGCGGCGTACTTGGTCAGCTCCGCCGACCGCACGTCCATCTCCACCACCCGGTCACGGTTGCGGTTGAACGGCGCGTACAACCGCCGCATCAGCGCCACCGACGCGGGGTCGGCGGCGCCGACGACGATGCGGTCCGGGCGCATGCAGTCGGCCACCGCGTCGCCTTCCTTGAGGAACTCCGGGTTGGAGACCACGTCGAAGGCGATGTCCGCACCGCGCGCCGCAAGTTCCTCGGCGATCGCCGCGCGCACCTTGTCGGCGGTGCCCACCGGCACCGTCGACTTGTTGACCACCACCGCCGGCGCCTGCAGGTGCCGGCCGATGGTGCGGGCCACCGCCAGCACGTACTGCAGGTCGGCGCTGCCGTCCTCGTCCGGTGGCGTGCCGACGGCGATGAACACGACCTGGCCGTGCGCGATCGCGGCGGCCGGATCGGTGGTGAACGCCAGCCGCGAGGCGGCATGGTTGGCCTTCACCATCGGCGCCAGGCCCGGCTCGAAGATCGGGACGACGCCCCGGTTGAGTCCATCGACCTTGGCCTGGTCGATGTCGACGCAGACCACGTCATGTCCCACCTCGGCCAGACAGGTGCCGGTGACGAGGCCCACGTAGCCGGTTCCGAAAATCGCAACGCGCATGGTGCAGTCGCTCCGCGTGTCTTACTGCAGGATGCCGAGCAGCTCGACGTCGAAGGTCAGGGTGGCGTCCGGACCGATCGGACCGCCACCGGTGCCGTTGGCGCCGTAGGCCAGCTCGGACGGCACCCAGAAACGGTACTTGGAACCGACCGGCATCAGCGACACGCCTTCGGTCCAGCCCTTGATCACCTGGTCCAGGCCGAAATCGGCCGGCTGGCCGCGCTCGTAGCTGCTGTCGAACACGGTGCCGTCCAGCAGCTTGCCTTCGTAGTTCACGCGCACGCGGCTGCTCGCCACCGGCCGCTCGCCGCTGCCGGCGCGCAGCACCTGGTACTGCAGCCCCGAGGCGGTGGTCACCACGCCCGGCTGGCCCTTGTTCTGGGCCAGGAAGGCATTGCCTTCCTCGCGGTTCTTGCCCGCGGCGGCAGCCTGCTTGGCGGTGCTGAAGGCCTGCAGCGTGGACTGCGCCTGCTGGTGGTCCATCAGCGGGGTGCCCTTGGCGAACACCGTGGCGATGGCCTGGAACACCGCGTCCAGGTCGATATCGTCGCGGATCGGCGCCAGCGACGGGCCCACCGCGTAGCTGCCCAGCATCAGGCCGACCTTCTCGCGGTCCACCGTCGGCGGTGCGCTGCCCGGTGCCATGCCCGGCACCTGCTGGCCGGAGCGGGCCATCATCGCGGTGCGCAGCGCCTGGTCGGTCTGCTGCGCTTCTTCCTGCGACAGCAGCGGCTGGCCGCCGGCGAACGCGTTCTCCACCGCGCGGCGCAGGGAGGGCACGTCGATGTCCGCCGCGACGGGCTCGAACGAACTGGCGACATCCACGCCAATGGCGTAACCGATCTTTTCACGTTCCGAGGTCAAAACCGACTTCTCCTTGGCGGCCGCCAGTGCGGCCGGTTGTTGCGCGACAACGGCCGCAGGGACCGCCATCGCCAGAATCAGAAGCGACGCCACGGCGCCACGCTTTCCCATCTTCATTCGCTGCATTCCTGGAGTGAACAAACGCCGCCATCGGCGCGAAGGGCGCCATTGTCGCACGCACGCCGATGATGTCGAGACACGCCGGCCAGGCTCAACCGGCCGGCGGCACCGGACGTGCGAGCTCGCGCTCCAGCGCCTCGCGCAGCTCCGGATCCTCCGGCCGCACCTTGCTGGGGAACTGGGCCACCACCCGGCCGTCGCGCGACACCAGGTACTTGTGGAAGTTCCAGGCCGGAGCGACCCCGCTCAGGCGCGCCAGGTCCCGGTACAGCGGCGTGGCCTCCGGGCCGGTCACGTGGACCTTCTGGAACATCGGGAAACGTACGCCATAGGTCAGCGTGCAGAACTCCTGGATTTCCTCCTCGCTGCCCGGTTCCTGGCCCTTGAAGTCGTTGGAAGGGAAGCCGAGCACCGCGAACCCACGCTCGCCCAGCGCCTGGTGGAGCGCTTCCAGGCCCTCGTACTGCGGGGTGTAGCCGCACTTGGAAGCGGTGTTCACCACCAGCAGCACCTTGCCGCCATACTCGCGGTTCAGGTTCACCAGCTCTTTCCCGGCGAGCGGGCGGTATTCGCGGTCCAGCAGCGCGCCGTCGCCGTCCGCGGCAGCGCCGCCGGCGGCGACCGCCAATGCGAGTCCGATCAAGCAGTTGCGAATCAACACAGGCCTCTCCTGTCCGGGCGCTCCCGGGAAGTCGGACACGACTATGCCATTGGTTGGTTTCCAAGGGGTTGCACGCCCCCGCCAAGGTGTTATAGTCAAATACAACACCAGACACCCTATACAGGGAGGCCCCCATGAACCCAAGGCGTCAACGGCATGCGTTCAAGGTCCTGATCGCCGCCGGCAGCCTGCTGCCGATCGGCTACACGCTGCCGTTCCCCTGCGGCCATGGCGCGTTCCAGGAGCCGCCCGGCGGCGTCGACAACGGTGCCGGCGCCCCGAGCGCCGGCTGGCGCCCGGAGCGCCGGATGCGCACCAGCCTGTCCCTGCCCTACTTCTCGTTCGCCCAGTCGCTGACCCCACGGAGCTGACCATGAGCGATATCCAGTGGAGCGACGGCGCTCCCATCTACCGGCAGCTCAAGGAGCGGGTGATCGCGATGATGCTGGACGGCATCATCAAGCCCGGCGACGCGCTGCCCTCGGTGCGCCAGGTCGCCGCCGAGTACCAGCTGAACCCGATCACGGTGTCCCGCGCCTACCAGGAACTGGCCGACGAGAACCTGGTCGAGAAGCGGCGCGGCCTGGGCATGTTCATGACCGAGGAGGCCGCGCGGAAACTGCGCGGCAGCGAGCGCGAACGCTTTCTCAACGATGAGTGGCCCGCCGTGCTGGAGCGCATCCAGCGGCTGGGCCTGAGCCTGGACGACCTGCTGCCCCCGGGGACCACACCATGAACGCCGCTACCGATACCGTCGTTTCCGCCCATGGCCTGCGCAAGACCTACCGGCAACAACCGGCGCTGGACGGCGCCAGCTTCAACATCGCCCCGGGCCGCATCGTCGGCCTGATCGGCCCCAACGGCGCCGGCAAGACCACCGCGCTGAAGGCGATGCTCGGCCTGACCGCCGTCGAGGGCGAACTGCGCGTGCTGGGCATGGACCCGCGCCGCCAGCGCGATGCGTTGATGAACGATGTCTGCTTCATCGCCGACGTGGCGGTGCTGCCGCGCTGGATCCGGGTCAAGGAAGCCATCGACTTCGTCGCCGGCGTCCACCCGCGTTTCGACCGCGCGCGCTGCGAGCACTTCCTGGCCAACACCAAGCTGAAGCCCAGGCAGCGCGTACGCGAGCTGTCCAAGGGCATGGTGGTGCAGCTGCACCTGGCCCTGGTGATGGCCATCGACGCCCGCGTGCTGGTGCTGGACGAGCCGACCCTCGGGCTGGACATCCTGTACCGCAAGGAGTTCTACCAGCGCCTGCTGGAGGACTACTTCGACGAGCACAAGACCATCATCGTCACCACCCACCAGGTCGAGGAGATCGAGCACATCCTCACCGACGTGCTGTTCATCCGCGACGGGAAGATCGTGCTCGCCGCTGACATGGAAAGCATGGCCGACCGCTATACCGAGCTGATGGCCTCGGCCGGCACCGTGCAGGCCGCGCGCGAACTGCGGCCGATCGACGAGCGCGCCCTGCCGTTCGGCAAGACCGTGCTGCTGTACGACGGCGCCGACCGCGCGCAGCTCGATGCCCTCGGCGAAACCCGCACCCCGGGCCTCGCCGACCTGTTCGTCGCCATCATGAAGGGGACCTACGCATGAACACCGTCCACCACATCACCCCGCTGGGCAGGTTCAAGTGGCTGCTCAGGCGCGAATACTGGGAGAACCGGGGCGGTTTCTTCTGGGCGCAGGTCATCACCGGCGGCATCGCCATCCTGTTCTCGGCCATGGGCGCGGGCATCGGCGCGATGGTCGCGCGCAAGGCACAGGCCGCCGGCGCGATCACCCGGATCGACACCCCCGGCGACTATGCCCATGCCATGGGCGCGGCCGGCGACGGCCTGCTGCTCACCGGCATCCTCCTGGCCTCGGTGGTGCTGGCGTTCGTGGTGTTCTTCTATGCCCTGGGCAGCCTCTACGACGACCGCCGGGACCGCAGCATCCTGTTCTGGAAGTCGCTGCCGGTCTCGGACCTCCAGACAGTGCTGTCCAAGGTCGTCTGGGCGCTGCTGCTGGCACCGCTGGTGGCGATCGTCGTGGGTATCGCGGTGGGCCTGTGCCTGTGGCTGGTGGCCATCCTCGGCTCGGTCGCCGCCGGCGTCCCCAGCCCCTGGACGATGGCCACCCACTCCCGCCCCCTGCGCATCGTCGGCCAGGTCCTCAGCGCCGTTCCGGTCACCCTGCTGTGGTCGCTGCCGACCGTGGGCTGGCTGATGCTGTGTTCCGCCTGGGCACGCAGCAAGCCCTTCCTGTGGGCGGTGCTGGTGCCACTGCTGGGCTGCGTGATGGTCTCGATCCTGGGCGCGATGCCGGGCGTCAAGCTGCCCCTGGGCTGGGTCTGGTACGTGGTCGGCTACCGCGGGCTGCTCAGTGTGTTCCCCGGCACCTGGGTCGTGCACGGCCTGAATGGCGCGCAGGGCGACACCGCGGGCTTCAGCAACCCCGGCGAGCTTGTCCAGTCGCTGCTGCAGCACCGGAACCTGGTGAACGTCGTCACCGGCCCGGACATCTGGATCGGCGCCCTGGTCGGTGTGGCCTTCATCGCCGCGGCGATCTGGCTGCGGCGCCGGCGCGAGGATGCCTGAGCCGTCCCGTAACGCCCTGCCCACCCCTGCGAGGAATCCGATGAGCATCAACCCCCTGGTACTGATACTGGCCGCGGCATTTCTGCCGGCCACGGCCCTGGCCGAAGAGCGCTGCCTGGCCAGCCGGCCGGTGACGCTGGACCTGGATCTCGGTGGCGCCAAGGCCGTGGTCTTCGAGGTCAACAGCCACGACCTGAAACTGCAGGCCGCGCCCGGTGCGCCCGGCGCCCTGTCCGGCCGCGCCTGTGCCGCCCGCGAGGAACTGTTGCCGCAGCTTTCGCTCAGCCAGCGGAAGGTCGCGGACAAGCTGGTGGTCACGCTCGAACGCAGGACTCCCGGCCTCAACCTCTCCCTGGGCCGCGACGACTACGCCTACCTGGACCTGAGCGGCACGCTGCCGGACACCCTCCTGGTGCAGCTGAAGGTCGGCTCGGGCGATGCGCGCCTGTCCGGGGCCGCGGCCATGAGCGCCGATGTCGGCTCCGGCGACGTCAGCGCGCAGGCCATCCGCGGCCTGGTCACCGCCGCCGTCAGCTCCGGCGACCTGGACCTGCAGGACATCGGCCCGCTGCACCTGCTGTCGCTCGGCTCGGGCGACGTCAAGGCCGGCAGCGTGCGCGGCCCGGCCCGGGTCGGCACGGTCGGCTCGGGCGACCTGGAGCTGCAGGGCGTACAGGGGCCGGTGAGCGTGGACAGCATCGGCTCCGGCGACGTCGATGTCCGCGACGTGCGCGGCGCGGTCACCCTTGGCCGCCTGGGCTCGGGCGACCTCACCGTCCGCGATGCCGACAGCCTCACCGTGCGGCAGGTCGGCAGCGGCGACATCCGCCACACCGGCATCCGCGGCGCGGTCGCCGTGCCCCGGCACTGACCCGCCGCTTCTCCAGGACCCTGCGATGGACATGAACCGGACCACGCACGCGCTCGCCGCGCTCCTGCTGTGCCTGCCGGCGACCGCACTGGCGGCGCCACCCGGCGATGACGCCGGCACCGCGATCAGCCGCGGGATCGCCGACAGCCGCGCCGAGGTGCGGGCCGAGATGGCCGCGGCCCGTGCCGGACTCGACCGCGAAGACCTGGCCCTGGGCGGCGCCCTGGCCGTCGGCCGGCGCAGCCGCGCCACGCCGGCCGACACGCCGCCACCGGCGCACATCTCCCGCGATGGCGACCTGGTCGTCGACGGCAGCGTCGTGGCGATCACGCCCGGCCAGCGGCGGTTGCTGCTGGACTACCGCCAGCAGGTGCTGGCACTGGCCAGGGCCGGCATCGATGCCGGCGAGCAGGCGGCGATGGTGGCCCTGGACGCCACCGACATCTCGCTGTTCGGACTGGTCATGGGCGGCGTCACCGGGCGCCTGGAGCAGCGCATCGAAAAGAAGGTCGAGCAGGAGATCCGGCCGATGGTGGCCCGGCTGTGCCGCCAGCTTCCGGCCGTGCGTGCGGCGCAGCAGGCGCTTGCCGCACGCCTCCCCGCCTTCCAGCCCTATGCCGACCTGGACCAGGACGACCTGCGACGCTGCGACGACGACGTCCGTCACGGCATCGCGTCGCGCCCCGCCGCCCCCCACCGAGGACTCCCCCGATGAACCTGCGCGCCCCCCTTCTGACCGCCCTGCTCTGCCTGCCCCTGGCCGCCTGCGGCGACCGCCCCCAGAACGACGCTGGTGCCGGCGAGACCCGGCTCGGACAGAAAGTCCGCGAAGCCACCGACAAGGCCCGCCAGAAGATCGCCGAAGGCAACATCAGCGTTTCCAGCAAGGGCGGCACCAAGGTCGAGATCGCACCGAACGGCCAGCTGTACATCGATGGCCGCGCGATCACCCTGGACGACCGCCAGCGCACCCTGTTGACGCAGTACCGCGGCCAGTTGGTCGAAGTGGCCGAAGCCGGCATCGAGATCGGCGTGCAGGGCGCCAACCTTGGCGCCCGTGCCGCCGGCGAAGCGCTCAAGGGGCTGTTCTCCGGCGACACCGACCGGATCGAAGAGCGGGTCGAGGCCGACGCCAAGCGGCTGCAGGAAAGCGCCGCCGGAATCTGCGACCGCCTGCCGGCGATGCTGGCCACCCAGCAACGCCTGGCCGCCGCGATCCCCGAGTTCGCGCCCTACGCGACCCTGGACCAGGACGACATCGACGAGTGCCGCAAAGGCCACCTGTCCCTGCCGTGACCGTCCCGGCCGGCGGGGGGCGGTAGAATCGGCCTTCCCCCGCCGTCCCCCGTCATCCCGCCATGAAGAACCTGCTGCTGCCCGTCCTGCTGGCCTGTGCCACCCTCGCCTCCGGCTGCGGTGACCGCGAGCACTATGCCGCGCACCGTGCCGAACGCAGCCGGCCGAAGATGGAGGTCGACAGCGGCATGGTCTCGATCCGGCGCGCACCGTACCCCAACCTGGACATCCTGCCCGACGGCCGGCTGCGCGTGGACGACATCGAGATCCCGCTCGACGCGGAGCAGCGCGGACTGCTGCAGACCAGCTTCGTCAAGCTGCAGATCCTGCGCCAGAACACGCTCACCGACACCACCGCGGTACCCGATGCCAGCGGGCGCACGGTGCCGCTGCAGGTGCCCGCCGGCACCCGGCCGTTCCCGCCCGACCTGGCCGAACGCATTCCCGAATTCAAGGAATACAGCGAGGCCCTGGCCAACCCGCGCGCGCGCCGCTGACGCCGCGGCCGCCGGCCGGGGTACGCCCCGGCAAGGCCAGCCTCCAGCGCGCGCCTGCCATACCCGGCGACACCCTCGCCAGGCCGCGGACCTCCGTAACGCCGGGCCTTGCCTGTCGGAGCCCCTGGCAGGACCCTCACCCCGGCCGCGCCACGCGTGGCCGGCGATACCCAGCCACCCCGCAGGCCCGGCCACGATCTCCGTAGCGTCGGGCCCTGCCCGGCGGGCCTCCCTGGCGGACGACCCGGCGGGCTCCGGCGACGATCAGCTGTCGTGGATGCCGCCGCGGGTCAGCGCCGCCGGATCCAGCAGGCGCTTCAGTTCCGCTTCGGACAGCCCGCTGTCCTCGCAGGCCACGTCCAGTACCGGCCGCTGTTCGGCATAGGCGCGTTTGGCAATCGCCGCGGCCTTCTCATAGCCGATGATCGGGTTGAGCGCGGTCACCAGGATCGGGTTGCGCGCCAAGGCCTCGCGTACCCGTTCCTGCTTCACCACCAACCCGGCGAACACCTTGTCCGCCAACAGGTTCATCACGCTGGACAGCAGCTGGATGCCGTCGAGCAGGTTGGCCGCGATCAACGGCAGGGCGACATTCAACTGGAAGTTGCCGGTCTGCCCGGCCACGGTGATCGCGGTGTGGTGGCCGATGACCTGCGCTGCGGCCATCACCGTCGCCTCGGGAATCACCGGGTTGACCTTGCCCGGCATGATCGAGCTGCCCGGCTGCAGCGCCGGCAGCTCCACTTCGCCCAGGCCGGCCAGCGGGCCGGCATTCATCCAGCGCAGGTCGTTGGCGATCTTGATCAGCGCCACCGCCAGCGCATTGAGCTGGCCCGACAGCTCCACCGCGTCGTCCTGCGCGGCCAGGCCTTCGAACTTGTTCGCCGCGCTTTCGAACTTCACTCCGGACAGCGCCGACAGGGCCCGCGCCGCCTTGCCACCGAAGCGCGGGTCGGCGTTGATGCCGGTACCGATCGCGGTGCCGCCCAGCGGCAGGCGCCGCAGCCGCTTCAGCGCGTCCTCGATCCGTCCCTGGGCCGATTCCAGCTGCGCCGACCATGCGCCGAACTCCTGGGCGAAGGTCAACGGCATGGCATCCATCAGGTGGGTCCGGCCGGTCTTGACCACCTTGCCCAGGGAGCGTGCACGCTTGTCGATGGTCTTGCGCAGGTGCTTGAGCGCCGGCAGCAGGGTCTGCACGGTCTGCAGCTGCGCCGAAACGCGGATCGCGGTGGGGATCACGTCGTTGGAGCTCTGCCCCAGGTTGACGTGGTCGTTGGGATGCACGCGGGTCTTGCCGGCCTTGCCGCTGCCGTTGGCCAGGCTGGCGATGACCTCGTTGGCGTTCATGTTCGACGACGTGCCCGAACCGGTCTGGTAGACGTCGATCGGGAAGTGCGCGTCATGGTCGCCGGCCGCCACTTCCAGCGCCGCCGCGCGGATCGCCCGCGCCACGCCCTTGGGCAGCAGCCCGAGTTCGGCATTGACCTCCGCGGCACCGGCCTTCACCAGGCCCAGTGCGCGGATGAAGGCGCGCGGCATGCGCTGCCCGGATACCGGAAAGTTCTCCACCGCGCGCTGGGTCTGCGCTCCCCACAGCGCGTCCTCCGGCACCTGCAGTTCGCCCATGCTGTCGTGTTCGATCCTCACGCTCTTGCTCATCGTTCAACTCCACGTCGTGTCTGGTTAAGGGAGGGTCGCAGCTGGCGGTCGGCTGGCGATGCGGGCCACACCATACCGCCGTTGGCGTCACGCCGCGTACACCGCCCCCCTCGGGTAGACTGCCGGTTCCGTTGGCTCTCCAGTCCGCTCCCGCATGGGCGACGACCCCGAAGGCAGTCGCGCCCGGGCAACGCCCGGTCGCTCCCCGGCACGCTGCGCCGCGCCTGCTCCCAGCACGTCCGGGAGGCCGCGGCCATGACCGGCACGCTCACCCTGCTGGCCCTGGCCCTGCTGCTGGTCCTGCTCAACGGCTTCTTCGTCGCCGCCGAGTTCGCGCTGGTCAAGCTGCGCCATACCCAGGCCCTGGGCCTGGCCGAACAGCACGGGTGGCGCGGGCGGCTGCTGCTGAACGTGCACGGCCACCTGGACGCCTACCTGTCGGCCTGCCAGCTCGGCATCACCCTGGCCTCGCTCGGCCTGGGCTGGGTGGGCGAACCGGCGTTCGCGCACCTGCTGCGGCCGCTGTTCGACCGGCTGGGGCTGGGCGCGGAGGCCGCGCAACTCACCAGCGTGGCCCTGGCCTTCAGCGTGATCTCCTTCCTGCACATCGTGCTGGGCGAGCTGGCGCCCAAATCGATGGCGATCCGCCGCCCGGAGCGGATGTCGCTGTGGACCGCCGCACCGCTGTACCTGTTCTACTGGGCCATGTTCCCGGCGATCTGGCTGCTCAACAGCAGTGCCAACCTGCTGCTGCGCGCGCTGGGCTGGGACGCGGGCGAGGCGGCCTCGCACCGCTACTCGCGCGAGGAGCTCAAGCGGATCCTCGACGGCCAGCAGCCGGCGGCCGGCCGCGACCACGGGCTGGCCTTGATGAGCCATGCACTGGAACTGCCGGAACTGGTCGCCGGCGACCTGATGCGCTCCGCCGACCACCTGCAACGCTTCAGCGACGGCCAGGACCTGCCGCAGGTGCTGGCCGGCTTCGCCGCGAGCCGCTACAGCCGCTATCCGTGGTTCTCCGCCGACGGCGAGCAGGTCCGCGGCGTACTGCACATGAAGGACCTGCTGGTCGAACTGGCGCGCGGCATTCCCGCTCCCGACCTGCCGTCGCTGCTGCGTCCGGCCACGCTGATCGCGGTGGAAACCCCGGTGCCGCAGGTGCTGGAACGCTTCCGCGGCGGCGCCACCCACCTGGCGCTGTGCGTGGACGAACACGGCCGCATCCTCGGCTACTTCACCCTGGAGGACCTGCTGGAGGCGATGGTCGGGGAAATCGAGGACGAACACCCGCATGTCGCCGGCGACACGCCCACGCGCGGCGCCGACGGCAATATCCGGGTTGCCGGCTCGACCTCGCTGTTCCGGCTGGAACGCCTGCTCGGCCACGACCTGGACGCACCCGCGCACGTCAACTCGGTGGGCGGGCTGATCCTGCACCGGCTGCAGCGGCTGCCCGAGGAGGGCGAGGTGCTGGACATCGGCGGCTACCGTTTCTGCGTCCGCCGGATGGCCGGCCACCGCATCCGGAACGTGGTGGTGGAAGCGGCCCCGGACCCGGACGGCGCGGCGGCGTAGAATACGCGCCCCTGTCAACGCCCGGACGCTTGCCCCATGACCGATTCCTCCCGTCCAGAAGCCCGCCTGCTCGCCCTGTCCCCGCTCGATGGCCGCTACGCCGGCAAGGTCGACGCCCTGCGCCCGATCTTCTCCGAATACGGCCTGGTCCGCGCCCGGGTGAAGGTCGAGATCGAATGGCTGCTGGCACTGGCCGCCGAGCCGGGCATCGCCGAGCTGGCCGACTTCAGCGCCGCCGGCAAGGCCCGCCTGCGCGCCCTGGCCGACGGTTTCTCGGTGGCCGACGCCGCCCGCGTCAAGGACATCGAGCGCACCACCAACCATGACGTCAAGGCGGTGGAGTACTTCATCAAGGAACAGCTCAAGGACGACGCCGAGCTCGCCCCGGCGCTGGAGTTCGTGCACTTCGCCTGCACCAGCGAGGACATCAACAACCTTTCCTACGGCGTGATGCTGGACGACGCCCGCCGCAGCGTGCTGCTGCCCACCCTGGCCGGCATCGCCGCCCGCCTGCGCAGCCTGGCCCACGAGCAGGCCGCCCAGCCGATGCTGTCGCGCACCCACGGCCAGACCGCTTCACCGACCACGCTGGGCAAGGAAGTCGCCAACGTCGTCGCCCGCCTGGAGCGGCAGGTCCGCCAGATCGAAGCCGTCGAGCTGACCGGCAAGATCAACGGTGCGGTGGGCAACTACAACGCCCACATCGCCGCCTATCCGGACGTGGACTGGCCGGCCTTCGCCGAGCGCTTCGTCACTTCGCTGGGGCTGGTGTTCAACCCCTACACCACCCAGATCGAGCCGCACGACAACATCGCCGAGATCGGCGATGCCACCCGTCGCGCCAACACCATCCTGCTGGACCTCGCGCGCGACATCTGGGGCTATGTCTCGCTAGGCTATTTCAAGCAGAAGCTCAAGGAAGGCGAAGTCGGCTCCTCGACCATGCCGCACAAGGTCAACCCGATCGACTTCGAGAACGCCGAAGGCAACCTCGGCATCGCCAACGCGCTGTTCGAGCACTTCAGCGCCAAGCTGCCGATCAGCCGCTGGCAGCGCGACCTGACCGACTCCACCGTGCTGCGCGCCCTGGGCACCGCCTTCGGCCACACCCAGGTGGCGCTGGACTCGCTGGCCAAGGGCCTGGGCAAGCTGGAAGTGAACCCGCAGCGGCTGGACGCCGACCTGGACGCGGCCTGGGAAGTGCTCGCCGAAGCCGTGCAGACGGTGATGCGCCGCCACGGCCTGCCCAACCCCTACGAGCAGCTCAAGGCGCTCACCCGCGGCCACGGCATCACCGCCGATTCGATGCGGGCGTTCATCGAAACCCTGGCGCTGCCCGCCGAGGCCAAGCAGCAGCTGCGCGAGCTCACCCCCGGCGGCTACACCGGCCTGGCCGAACGGCTGGCCAGCGCGATCTGAGCGATGCGCCGCGCGACCGCCGCTGCGGCCCTGCTGCTCGCGCTGTCCTTCCTGCCCGGCTGCCACGGGCCGCGCGCCGCCGGCCCTCCGGCGGCGGCCGGCCCCACCGGCACTCCGCCGGCGTACCCCGCGACCGCCGGGATCATGGAGGGCTGGGATACTCCCGCGCCGCCCCGGCGGCTCTTCGGCACCACCTGGTATGTGGGCACCTGCGGCATCACCGCGCTGCTGGTGACCTCGCCGCAGGGCCACATCCTGATCGACGGCGGCACCCCGGCCGCCGGGGCGGCGATCGCCGCGAACATCCAGGCCCTGGGGTTCCGCCTCGGCGACATCCGCGTCCTGCTGAACTCGCATGAACACGCCGACCACGCCGGCGGACTGGCCTACCTGCAGCGTGCCAGTGGCGCACCGCTGCTGGCGCGCGCACCGGCGATGGACGCACTGCGCCGCGGCACGAGCGCCCCCGGCGACCCGCAGTCCGGCGTGCTGGAGCGGTTCCCGGCGATCGCCGATGTCCGGCCATTGGCCGATGGCCAGGTCGTCCGGGTCGGCGAAACCGCGGTCACCGCGCATGCCGCACCCGGGCATGCCCCCGGCGGTACCAGTTGGACCTGGACCGCCTGCGAAGCCCGCACCTGCCTGCGGATGGCCTATGTCGACAGCCTCAGCGCCGCCACGGATGCCGACTACCGGTTTTCCGACCATCCCGGGTACCTCGCGGCGTTCCGCCGCAGCCTCGACCGGACCGCGGCACTGCCCTGCGACGTCCTGCTCTCGCCGCACCCGCTGGCGGTCGACCTGCCGGCGCGCCTTGCCGGACAGGCCCCCTTGGCCGAGGCCGGCGCCTGCAGCCGCCATTCCGCCCTGGCGCGGCGCGCGCTCGACCAGCGGCTCCGGGCCGAAACCGGCGGCGCCGGACGATGACCCGCGGCCGGCACTACACCGCCGGCGCTACCCGGCCAGCGCGGCAGCATCCCCCCGTGGCGGCCGGCCAGGCGGCCGACAGCACGAGGGGCGCCCCAAGCCGGCCGTGACATCGCCCCCTCGGGCGGCCGTGCGGTTTTTCCGCAACAAGGGGACAATGGCCGGGATGCGCGGCCCGTCCGTCGCGCCCCCGGATCTACCGAAGGATTTCCCATGGCCGCCGCCAAGAACACCCGCCACCCCATCGAAGTCCAGGCCCGCCCGGGCCTGATGCTGGGCATGTCTCCGCAGCGCTTCCTGCGCGACTACTGGCAGAAGCGCCCGCTGCTCATCCGCGGCGCCTTCGCCGGCTTCCAGACCCCGCTGATGCCCGAGGACCTGGCCGGGCTGGCCTGCGAGGAAGGCGCGCTGGCGCGCATCGTCAGCCACGACCGCGGCAGCGACCGCTGGACCTTGCGCACCGGCCCGTTCCAGGAAGAAGCGTTCCCCGGCATGCCCGACCACGACTGGACCCTGCTGGTCCAGGACGTGGACAAGTGGGACCCGGACGTCCGCGCCCTGGTCGCCCACTTCGGGTTCCTGCCGCGCTGGCGCATGGACGACGTGATGGTCAGCTTCGCCGCCACCGGCGGCGGCGTCGGCGCCCATGTCGACCAGTACGACGTGTTCCTGCTGCAGGCCCACGGCCAGCGCCGCTGGAAGATCGACGCCAGCGAATCGACCCGCGGCAAGCGGCCGCCGCTGGACTTCCGTCCGGACGTGGAGCTGAAGCTGCTGAAGAAGTTCACGCCCAGCCACGACTGGGTGCTGGAGCCCGGCGACATGCTCTACCTGCCGCCGAACGTTCCCCACGACGGGGTCGCGGTCACGCCCTGCCTGACCTTCTCCTTCGGGATGCGCGCGCCGTCCTCGGCCGAGCTGATCAGCGACTGGCTCGACGACCTGGTCGCCGACGCCGATGAGGGCATCCGTTTCCAGGATCCCGACCTGGCGCTGCCGGAGGACCCCAACGAGATCGATGCCGCCGCCATGACGCGGGTGGTCGCCGCGCTCAACGCACTGCGCATGAACGACCCCGACCGCCTCGGCGACTGGTTCGGCCGCTTCATCACCACCTACCGCGCCGCCGGCGACATCCTGCCCTCCCGGGCCGTCCCCGATCCGGACGCGGTGGCCGCCGCCCTGGACGAGGGCGGGCTGCTCGAGCGCCATCCCTGGACGCGGCTGGCCTGGCGCCGCGCCGCCCGCGGCGCGATGCTCTACTGCAGCGGCCAGGCCTTGGCGCTGTCGCTCAAGGATGCCCAGGCGCTGGCCGCCGCCGAGCACATCGACCGCACCCTGTTCCGCCGCCTTTCCGGCAAGGGCCGCAACGCCGTGCTGGAGCTGCTGGCCGGCGGCCACTACCAGCTGCTGGACGTGCAGACCCTGGCCGCCATCCAGGCCGAACAGGAGGCCGAGGACGACGGCCAGGACGAGGACGCCTCCGACGAGGATGCCCCGGAAGTCGAGATCGAGGTCATCGAGTACGCCCGTGCCCGCGCGGGCGAACCCGCCAGCGCCACCATCGACACCGTCCGGACCCATCGCGATGGCGTCGAGGTCCTTGTCATCTGCGACGACGAGGACACCCCGGCGGCATGACCACCGCCTTCCGTGTCGAGCAGGCCGATTACGGCGAGCGGCAGGCGCTGCTGCACGGCGTGCGGCATGCGGTGTTCGTGGCCGAACAGCAGGTGCCGCCGGAACTGGAGGTCGATGCGCTGGACCCGCTCAGCCACCATGTCCTGGCGCTGGACGCCCTCGGGCGCGCCATCGGCGCCGGCCGGCTGACCCCGCAGCGCCGCATCGGCCGGATGGCGGTCCTGCCGGACTGGCGCGGCCGGGGGGTCGGCGAGGCCCTGCTGCTGGCCCTGCTCGCCCGGGCCGACCAGCTCGGCTGGACGGACATCACCCTGCATGCCCAGGTCCATGCCCGTGACTTCTATGTCCGCCATGGCTTCCTGCCCGAGGGCGAGCCGTTCGACGAGGCCGGCATCGCCCACCAGAGCATGCGCCGGCGCTGTGGCGATGCCCTGCCCGTCCATGGCCAGGAGGCGGCGGCCGCCGCCATCGCCGCGGTGCTCTACCGTGCCCGCCGCCTGGTCCTGATCGGCGGCCGTGGCAGCGACCTCGCCGGATTCGCGCAGCCCTCCGTGCTGGCGGCGCTGCGCGCGTTCGCCGGACGCCGCCACCCCAAGCAGGTGCGGTTGCTGCTGCACGATGGCGACCTGGCCGCGCTGCCGGCGGCACTGCTGGCCCTGGTGCAGCGCCTGCCCAGCGTGTTCCAGGTCCGTCAGCCGCTCGAAGGCGCCGAGCCGCCGCCGTCCGTCGCCAGCGTCGCCAACGACAACGACGACGGCTGCTGCGTGCCGGCCGGCGATGCCCTCCAGGGGGAACTGTGGCTGCAGGCGGCCGCGCGCGCCCGGCGGCAGGACGCGCTGTTCCAGCGCGGCTGGGACAATGCACTCGAGTGCGAAGGGCTGCGGACGCTCGGCCTCTGAGGACTGTCGCAGGCCGGACACGAGGTGGCCCGACATTAACCCGGCGGACAGAGTGCGTGCCCCTTCCTGTCCCGGCGGGGGTATAATTCAATGGTTTCAACACGCCCGTGCGGCGTCCTGCAACAAGGCCCCGCCGGTTCCAGAAGCCATACCCCCACAAGCGAATCCGACCCTCCATCGTGGACAATCTCCTGAAGCAGTTTGCGCAGTCATCGCAACTCGCCGGCGGCAACGCCTCCTATATCGAGGATCTGTACGAGCAGTACCTCGTCTCCCCGGACAGTGTGGACTCCAAATGGAAATCCTACTTCGACGGCTTCAAGGGCCGCGAAGCAGGTGATGTCCCGCATTCGGCCGTCATCGCCCACATCACCGAGGCCGCGCGCAACGCGGCGACCGCGACCGCTGCCGGCGGTGGCGACGAGCGTGAGCGCAACGTCGGCCGGCTGATCACCGCCTACCGCTCGCGCGGCCACCTCGGCGCCAACCTCGACCCACTGGGGCTGACCCCGCCGGTCAATCCGCCGGACCTGGGCCTGCCGTTCCACCACCTCGGCGACGCCGACCTCAACGACGAGTTCAGCACCGGCGGCATCGGCGGCCAGCCGCGGATGAAGCTGCGCGACCTGCTCGCGCGCCTGAAGGCGACCTACACCGGTTCGATCGGCGCCGAGTTCATGTACATCGCCGAGGTCGAGCAGCGCCAGTGGCTGTACCAGCGCCTGGAGAATGCCGGCGGCAACTACAACCTGGACGCCGACACCCAGCGCCGCACCCTGGAGCGCCTCACCGCGGCCGAGGGTCTGGAGCGCTACCTGCACACCAAGTACGTCGGCCAGAAGCGCTTCTCGCTGGAAGGCGGCGACTCGCTGATCCCGATGATGGACACCATCATCCGCGACGCCGGCAAGGGCGGCGTCAAGGACGTGGTGATCGGCATGGCCCACCGCGGCCGCCTGAACGTCCTGGTCAACACCCTGGGCAAGAACCCGCGCAAGCTGTTCGACGAGTTCGAGGGCAAGTTCGAGCACGACGACCGTGCCGTGGCCGGCGACGTGAAGTACCACATGGGCTTCTCCGCCGACGTCGCCAGCGAGGGCGGCCCGGTGCACCTGGCACTGGCCTTCAACCCCTCGCACCTGGAGATCGTCGATCCCGTGGTGGCCGGTTCGGTGCGCTCGCGCCAGGAACGCCGCAACGACACCGACCGCAAGCAGGTCATGCCGATCCTGATCCACGGCGACGCCGCGTTCGCCGGCCAGGGCGTGGTCATGGAGCTGTTCCAGATGTCGCAGGCCCGCGGTTTCACCGTCGGCGGCACCGTGCACATCGTCATCAACAACCAGGTCGGCTTCACCACCTCCAACCCGGATGACTCGCGCTCGACCCTGTACTGCACCGACATCGCCAAGATGGTCGGCGCACCGGTCCTGCACGTGAACGGCGACGACCCGGAAGCGGTGGTGTTCGCCGCGCGCCTGGCCCACGACTTCCGCCAGCGCTTCAACAAGGACGTGGTCATCGACCTGGTCTGCTACCGCCGCTGGGGCCACAACGAGGCCGACGAGCCGGCGATCACCCAGCCGCTGATGTACCAGGTGATCCGCAAGCACAAGACCACCCGCGAGCTGTACGCCGAGAAGCTCGAGGCCGCCGGCGTGGTTCCGGCCGGCACCGGCAAGACGCTGGTCGATGCCTACCGCGAAAAGCTGGATTCCGGCGAAGTCACCACCGAGCTGGCCCAGGTCGAGAAGACCCCGCCGACCAGCAAGCTGTACGTGAACTGGCCGAAGCTGCTGGCGGGCAAGCTGTCCGACCCGGTCAGCACCAAGGTCGAAAAGGGCGCGCTGGCACGGCTGGCCACCCTGATCAACACCATCCCCGACGGCGTCGAGCTGCACTCGCGCGTGGCCAAGGTCTACGAGGACCGCCGCAAGATGGCCGCCGGCGAACAGCCGGGCGACTGGGGCTTCGCCGAGAACCTGGCCTACGCCACCCTGCTGGACGAGGGCAACGGCCTGCGCCTGGTCGGCCAGGACGTGGGCCGCGGCACCTTCACCCACCGCCACGCGATCCTGCACGACCAGAAGACCGACAACTACTACCTGCCGCTGCGCCAGCTGGTCGAGTCGCCCGAGCAGGCCACCATCATCGACTCGCTGCTCAGCGAAGAGGCGGTGATGGCCTACGAGTACGGCTTCTCCACCACCGATCCCAACACCCTGTGCATCTGGGAAGGCCAGTTCGGCGACTTCGCCAACGGCGCCCAGGTGGTGATCGACCAGTTCATCGCCTCCGGCGAGGCCAAGTGGGGCCGCATCTCCGGCCTGACCCTGCTGCTGCCGCACGGCTACGAAGGCCAGGGCCCGGAGCACAGCTCCGCACGCCTTGAGCGCTTCCTGCAGCTGTGCGCGCTGGAGAACATGCTGGTGTGCGTGCCGTCGACCCCGGCCCAGGCCTTCCACATGCTGCGCCGCCAGATGCGCATGGACACCCGCAAGCCGCTGGTGGTCATGTCGCCCAAGTCGCTGCTGCGCCACAAGCTGGCGGTGTCGACCCTGGACGAACTGGCCGACGGCGAGTTCCAGCAGCTGATCGGCGACGCCGGCGCGGACCCCAAGAAGGTCAAGCGCGTGGTGCTGTGCTCGGGCAAGGTCTACTACGACCTGCTGGAAGAGCGGAGCAAGCGCGGCCAGGACGATGCTGCCCTGATCCGCGTCGAGCAGCTGTACCCGTTCCCGCGCCCGCTGCTGTCCGCCGAGCTGAAGAAGTACGGCAAGGCCGCCGACGTGGTGTGGTGCCAGGAAGAGCCGATGAACCAGGGCGCGTGGTACCAGATCCGCCACCACCTGCAGGCCTGCCTGGCCGACGGCCAGAACCTGCACTACGCCGGGCGCCCGCGCTCGCCGTCGCCGGCGGTCGGCCACATGGCCGACCACCTGCGCGAACTGCAGCAGCTGCTCGCCGACGCGCTGGTCAACTCCTTCACCGACCAGTTCGCTGAATAAGCCTCCCCCCTTCACTGAAGAACACGAACCAGGAAAAGCCCTGCATGGCCACCGAAGTCAAAGCCCCGGTACTGCCCGAATCCGTCGCCGACGGCACCATCGCCACCTGGCACAAGAAGGTTGGCGACGCGGTCAAGCGCGATGAAAACCTGCTCGATCTGGAAACCGACAAGGTCGTGCTGGAAGTGCCGTCCCCGGTCGATGGCGTGATCAAGGAGATCAAGTTCGCCGAAGGCGCCACCGTGACCAGCAGCCAGGTCGTGGCGATCATCGAGGAAGGCGCTGTCGCCGCCGCCCCGGCCGCCGAAGAGAAGAAGGCCGACGCCGCTCCGGCGGCTCCCGCCGCTGCCGCGGCGCCGGCTCCGGCCGCCAAGTCGCCGGCCGACGCACTGCCGCCGGGTGCCCGCTTCGCGGCGATCACCGAAGGCGTGAACCCGGCCGACGTCGACGGCACCGGCCGTCGCGGTGCGGTGACCAAGGAAGACATCGTCAACTTCGCCCGCAACGGCGGCGCCGGCAAGGCCGGCGGCGCACGTCCGGAAGAGCGCGTGCCGATGACCCGCATCCGCAAGCGCATCGCCGAACGCCTGATGCACTCCAAGGAGTCCATCGCCATGCTGACCTCGTTCAACGAGGTCAACCTGGCCAAGGTCGCGGCCGCGCGCAAGGAACTGCAGGAAGAGTTCCAGAAGGCGCACGGCATCAAGCTCGGCTTCATGAGCTTCTTCGTCAAGGCCGCCGCCAACGCGCTGCAGCGCTTCCCGGTGATCAACGCCTCGGTCGACGGCGACGACATCATCTACCACGGCTACTCCGACGTCTCCATCGCCGTGTCCACCGAAAAGGGCCTCGTGACCCCGGTGCTGCGCAACGTCGAGCGCATGTCCTTCGCCGACATCGAGCAGGGCATCGCCGACTACGCCAAGAAGGCGCGCGACGGCAAGCTGGCGCTGGAGGACCTGCAGGGCGGCACCTTCACCGTGACCAACGGCGGCACCTTCGGCTCGCTGCTGTCCACCCCGATCGTCAATCCGCCGCAGAGCGCGATCCTGGGCATGCACACCATCAAGGAGCGTCCGATCGCCGAGAACGGCCAGGTCGTGGTCGCGCCGATGATGTACATCGCGCTGTCCTACGACCACCGCATCATCGACGGCAAGGAAGCCGTGCAGTTCCTGGTGGACATCAAGAACCAGCTGGAAAATCCCGGCCGCATGCTGTTCGGCCTGTAAGGCAACGGCTCCCCCTCTCCGGAGGGGGAGCACCCCCGCATTCCCGCGCCGGTTCCCTCTCCGTCCCGCGAACCGGCAAGGATCCGCAAGGCCCACCACCGGCTGTTCCCCTGCCCTGGCGACGGCGGCACGTTCCGACTCCGTAACGGATCGCGTACCCGGGACCGCAGGACCGCCGTACATCCTCACCCCGGCGCTTCGCGCCACCTTCTCCCGGCGGGAGGAGAAAAGGCATCAAGGAACCTCAAATGGCTGAACAATTCGACGTCGTCGTCATCGGTGCCGGTCCGGCCGGCTACCACGCCGCCATCCGCGCCGCCCAGCTGGGCCTGAAGACCGCCTGCATCGACGCGGCGCTGGGCAAGGACGGCAAGCCCGCCCTCGGCGGCACCTGCCTGCGCGTGGGCTGCATCCCGTCCAAGGCGCTGCTGGACTCCTCGCGCCAGTACTGGAACATGAGCCACGTCTTCGACCAGCACGGCATCAGCTACAAGGACGCCAAGATCGACGTCGAGAAGATGGTCGGCCGCAAGGACGCCATCGTGAAGCAGTTCACCGGCGGCATCGCCCAGCTGTTCAAGGCCAACAAGGTCACCGCCTACTACGGCTTCGGCCAGCTGCAGGCCGGCAATGTCGTCAAGGTCAAGCAGCATGACGGCACCGAGGTCGAGCTCAAGGGCACCAATGTCATCATCGCCGCCGGCTCGGATTCGATCGAGCTGCCGTTCGCCAAGTTCGACGGCGAGACCATCGTCGACAACGTCGGCGCCCTGGACTTCGCCGAGACGCCCAAGCGCCTGGCGGTGATCGGCGCCGGCGTGATCGGCCTGGAGCTGGGCAGCGTGTGGAAGCGCCTGGGCGCCGAGGTCACCATCCTCGAAGCGATGCCGGACTTCCTGGCCGCCGCCGATGCCGAAGTGGCCAAGCTCGCCGCGCGCGAGTTCAAGAAGCAGGGCCTGGACATCAAGCTCAACGCCAAGGTCTCCAAGACCGAGATCACCGGCAAGGGCAAGAAGAAGGAAGTCGTCGTCACCTACAACGATGCCGAAGGCGAGAAGACCCTGACCGTGGACAAGCTGCTGGTGGCCGTGGGCCGCCGTGCCGCCACCAACGGCCTGCTGGCCGACGGCGCCGGCGTGCAGGTCAACGAGCGCGGCCAGATCGTGGTCGACGAGCACTGCCACACCGGCGTCGACGGCGTGTGGGCGGTCGGCGACTGCGTGCGCGGGCCGATGCTCGCCCACAAGGGCTTCGAGGAAGGCATCGCGGTGGCCGAACTGATCGCCGGCCTGCCGGGCCACGTCAACTTCGACACCATCCCGTGGGTGATCTACACCGAGCCGGAACTGGCCTGGGTCGGCAAGACCGAAGCCCAGCTCAAGGCCGAGGGCATCCCCTACAAGGCCGGCAGCTTCCCGTTCGCCGCCAACGGCCGCGCCGTCGCGATGGTCGAACCGGCCGGCTTCGTCAAGGTGCTGGCGCATGCCGAGACCGACCGCGTGCTGGGCATGCACCTGGTGGGCGCCAACGTCTCCGAGCTGGTCCACGAAGGCGTGCTGACCATGGAGTTCAGCGGCTCGGCCGACGACCTGGCCCGCATCTGCCATGCCCACCCCTCGCTGTCCGAAGTGATCCACGACGCGGCGATGGCGGTCGGCAAGCGCGCCATCCACAAGGCCAACTGAGCCGTACCGGCCTGGAACGAGAAGGCTCCGCCCCGGCGGGGCCTTCTTGCTTTCCCGGCTTCTCCCGCCTGCCGCGCTCCCGTCGCGGACGGCCTCCTTTCCTCCAGGAACGAGCATGAAGTCCCTCTGTGTCTACTGCGGCTCCAACCCCGGCGCCCGGCCGGTCTACGTCGAGCGCGCCGTCGAGCTTGGCCGGCGCATCGCCGACGAAGGCCTGCGGCTGGTGTACGGCGGCGGCCGCACCGGGCTGATGGGCGCGGTGGCCGATGGCGTGCTGGCCGCTGGCGGCGCGGTCACCGGCGTGATCCCGCAGCACCTGGTGGACCTGGAGGTGGCGCACCAGGGCGTCACCAGCCTGGAAGTGGTCGCCACCATGCACGAACGCAAGTCGCGCATGTTCGAGCTGTCCGATGCCTTCGTCGCCCTGCCCGGCGGCTTCGGCACCGCCGAGGAGATCTTCGAGATGCTGACCTGGCGGCAGCTGGGCATCGGCAGGAAGCCCTGTGCGTTCCTCGATGTCGACGGTTTCTACGCGCGCCTGATCGGCATGATCGACCACATGGTGGAAGAGCGCTTCCTGCACCCGGAGCAGCGCCAGGACCTCTGGTACGGCGATGACCCGCAGCAGATGCTGGCCTGGATGCGGGCCTATACGCCGGCACAGGCGGAGAAGTGGTTCGACGAAAAACTACGCGCCGCATTGCGGTAAGACACTGGCGCGTGGCGACGCGGCAGACCCCGCGGCGCCCTGTTGCCAACGGGGCGCGGTTCGACGAAAAACTGCGCGCCGCATTGCGGTAAGACACTGGCGCGTGGCGACGCGGCAGGCCCCGCGGCGCCCTGTTGCCGGCGGGGCGCCCCCCGTACACGGCGCGCCTTCCGCGCTCAGCGCGCCTTGGAGCCGCCCGGGGCCTGCTGCAGCATCGTCTGCCGGGGCACGGGATAGCCCAGCAGATACCCCTGGCCGTAGTCGCAGCCCATTTCCAGCAGGGTGTGCCACTGCCGCTGTTCCTCGATGCCCTCGCCGATGGTCTGGATGCCCAGGGTGCGCGCAAGCGACACCACCCCCTCCACCAGCGCCTGCGTGCTCTTGCCAGCATGCGCGTGCAGGCCGGCAACGAAACTCCGGTCGATCTTCAGCGCGCTGATCGGGAAACGGTGCAGGTAGGACAGCGCCGAATAGCCGGTGCCGAAGTCATCCAGCTGCACCAGCACGCCACGCTCGCGCAGGTGGTGCAGCGCCCGCAGTGTCCTCGGTGCGGCATCCAGCAGCGCTTCCTCGGTGATCTCCACGCGCAGGCGCTCCGCGGGCGCCCCGGCCGCGTCGAGCAGCCCGAACAGCCGCGCCGCGAATTCCGGCGAGCGGAAATGCCGTGGCGATACATTGACCGAGAGGTAGCCCGCGGTGCTGTCGGCGAGGTCGCGGACCACCTGCTCGTACATCAGCCAATCCACCTGCTCTATCAGTCCGCTTTCCTCGCCCAGGCCGATGAACTCGCCCGGCAGCAGCAGCCCGCGACCTTCGTGCTGCCAGCGCAGCAGGGCCTCGTGGCCGATCACCCGGCCATCGACCAACGAGACGATCGGCTGGTAGAACGGCACGAAGTCGTTGTTGTTGATGGCCCGGCGCAGGTCCGCTTCCAGCTCCAGGCTGCGCAGCGACTGCTCGCGCATGGCCGCGTCGAACACCACGCAGCGGTCCTGGCCCATGCCCTTGGCCCGGTACATAGCGGCATCGGCGTCGCGCAGCAGTTCGGCACCGGACGCATAGTGCGGGCTCCACAGCGCGATGCCGATGCTGCCGGACGGAAACAGCTCGCGCCCCTGTACCCACATCGACTGCTCCAGGGCGCGCAGCAGGCGCCGCCCGACCTCCATCGCCGCTTCCACGCCGGCACCCTCGCAGCGCACCAGCAGGGCGAACTCGTCGCCGCCCAGCCGCGCCACCACGTCCTCGCTGCGCAGCATGCCGACCAGGCGCTGCGCCACCTCCACCAGCATCTGGTCACCGGCGGCATGGCCGATGCTGTCGTTGATCCACTTGAAGCGGTCCAGATCCAGGAACAGCAGCGCGAACTCCGGCCCGCTGCCCAGCAGCGCCTGCTCGATCGCCCGCTCCAGCTTTTCCAGCAGGTGCATCCGGTTGGGCAGGCCGGTGAGCACATCGTGGGTCGCCAGGTAGGTCATGCGCTGCTCGACGCGCATGCGTTCGCCGATCTGTGCCAGCAGCTTCTGGTTGACCTGGCCCAGTTCGCGCGTGCGCTCGGCCACCCGGCGCTCCAGCTCCGCATGCGCCTGCAGCAGCCGGTTGCGGTCGCGCTGGCGGTTGAGGCTGTTGCCGATGCTGCGCGCGACGAACGCCAGAAGGCGCTGGTCGTACTGGGTGAAACGGGCGTCGGGGTCGTAGCTCTGCACCGCGATCGCCCCCACCACTTCATGGTCGTCGAACAACGGCACGCCCAGCCAGCACTGCGATTCCGCACCGAACTGCCGCACCTTGCCCTCGGCGACCAGCCGGTTGATCTGGTCGCGGGTGACCAGCAGCGGCTGGCCCGTGCGGATGGTGTACTCGGTCAGCCCGTCGCTGAAGGGCCGCGAGGCCCAGACCCGGTTGAACTCATCGACCGAGTACACGAAGTCCAGTCCGTCGCGCTGCTCGTTGACCAGTGCGATATAGAAGTTCCGTGCATCCAGCAGCCCGCCGATCACCCCGTGCAGCTCGGCATGGAACTGCTCCTGGCTGCCACAGCTCATCGCCAGCTCGGAAATCCGGAACAGCGCCGCATGCAGCATCTCCGCGCGCCGGCGCTCCTGGATCTCCTCCTGCAGGCTGCCGTTGACGCGCTCCAGTTCGCGGGTGCGCCGCTGCACATGCTGGCGGAGCTGCTGGTGCGCACGGCAGCGGTCCATCGCACCGTGCAGCTGCTCCGCCGCCGCCGCCAGTCCGTCGCGCACCGGTGCCAGGCTGACGCCGTCGTCGCGCCGCACCATGACCACGCCGCACACCGCGCCGGCGCGGCGCAGCGGCACGCCGGTCCAGCCGCCGCCCGGCTCCCCGGCACCGTGCAGCACCGCAAGCAGTGCCGGGTCGCCGGCTTCGTCGCAGGCCATCCAGCGCTCCGGATCGGCCGGCTCGCCAGCACCGTCCGGACCGCTGTAGAGCACCCGCAGGCGATCCCCTTCCGCGTCGTAGTCCACCACCCGGCAGGCATCGACCCCCATCAGCGCATGCAGGATGCCGTGGAACCGCCGCAGCAGCCGGCGCACGTCCAGGTCGCCGGCGGCCAGCCCGGCGATCTCCAGCAAGGCCGCCTGCAATCGCCCGGCCTGCTCGAGTCCGGCGAGCCGGCCGTCCTGCCGCAGCCGTGCCAGCGTGGTGCCGGCCAGCATCCGCGCGGCGGCCAGCCAGGCCTGCCGCTGCGGATCGGGCACCGGCATCGGAGGCGCGGCCAGCAGCGCGATGCCGGTGCCCTCCTCGCACCAGTACGCATGCGGCAGGTGGCCCAGCGCCGGCGGCAACGAAGCTCCATCGAGCAGGCCGCGCACGGCCGTGCGCAGCGGGTCGTCCGCGCCCGCGGCGGCCCACTCGCCCCGGCCGAGCAGCGCATCGTCCCAGGCCAGTGCGACCGCTCCGCCGGACGGCAGCAGGCCGCCCAGCGCCGCACCCATGCGCGCCAGCAGGGCCTCTGCTCCGGCGGCCCCGCATCCGGCAAACGCTTGCTGTTGGCTGTCCGCCATGGCCTCGCTCTCAAGGGTCCCGACACCCGCGGCCGGGCCGCGTCACGCTCCGCAGCATAGCGCCGCCGGCAGCCGCCGACGCACGCGCCGGGGCATATGCGCCCGGGCCCGGCTGAACGGTCCCCGCGTCCCCCGTCTGGTCAAGCCATGCCCGCACCGCGTAGGCTGCGGTACGTGGACACCGCCGTTCAAGCCCCTACCGACGAGGCATTGATGCTGGCCTACGCCGGCGGCGACGGCGCGGCCTTCGATGCCCTGTATGCGCGCCATCGCGCCCGCCTGTTTCACTACCTGCTGGGCCAGCTGCGCGACCGCCCGCTGGCCGAGGAACTGTTCCAGGACGTCTGGCAGCGGCTGATCCATGCCCGCGCCGGCTGGACCCCCGAAGCGGCCTTCGCCACCTGGCTGTTCCGCATCGCCCACAACCGCCTCAACGACCATTGGCGTGCCGCCCGCCACCGCCCACCGGCCCCGGCCGACGCCGAGGAGCGCACCGCGCGGCTGGCCGATACCTGCACCCCGGAGCTGCTCGCCACCGAACAGGCCGAGCGGGTACGGCTGCGCGAGGCGATGGCCGAACTGCCGATGGAACAGCAGGAAGTCCTGATCCTGCGGCTGGAGCAGGAACTGAGCCTGGAGGAAATCGGGCAGATCACCGGCGTCGGCCGGGAAACCGTCAAATCGCGGCTGCGCTATGCGATGGACAAGCTGCGCGCGAGGTTGAGCGAATGAACCGGTCCGATGCCCTGACCCCCGAAGAGCGCGCACTGGCCCGCCTGCTGGGACGGCCCGACACGACGGTCGCGCCGACGGCGCGCACCGATGCGGCAATCGCCGCACAGGCGCGCACGACAGGCGCCCCGACCCCCGTGCCCCGGCCGTCGCCCCCGCCGGCGGCCTTCAGCACGCGGCCGGACCGCCGCCGGCCCGTCTGGCTCACCCCGGTGGCCGTGGCAGCCTCGCTGGTGCTGGCGGTCGGCCTGTCCTGGCAGCTGCGGCCGACCCTGCCCCCGGCCCCCGCACCGGCCCCGGACCTTCCGGCGCCCGCACCGGCGGCCATGCCCGCGGCTGCGCCCACCAGCGCCGAGCCCCCCCGCGACACCGTTGCCGCCCCGGCCACGCCTCCGCCGGCGGCCCGCCGCCCTGCACCGGTACCTGCCGCCGCCAAACCGGCCGCGCCCGCAGCCGTCTCCCCGCGCGCTCCGGCCCCGCCGGCCGCCCCCCCGCCACCGGCACCGCCCGCCTCCGCCGAGCGGGCCGCGGCCCGGGCGATCGCCGCACCGGGCACACCGGCAGCCGACGCCGCGGCCAAGTACGCGACGCGCAGCGCCCATGCCCCGCTGGCCGCGCCCGCACCGCCTGCCCGCGCCGACGAACACCCGGCCGCGCTCGCCGTCGACGTCGACGGCGCCTCCCCGGCGGCGGAGGCCGTTGCCGCCCCCCCGCTCCAGCGGCGGCAATGGTTGCAGCACATCCGCGCGCAGCGCGATGCCGGCGACAGCGCATCCGCCCGCGCCAGCCTGCGCCGGTTCGTGCAGGCCCATCCGCACGCACGCATTCCGCGCGACCTGCGGCCACTGCTCGAGGAATGAGCCGCGGCGCGGTGTCCCGGCCGGCCCGCCGGGAGGCGCCCCGGACATGCCCCCAGCGCTGCCAGCGCCTAGAATGGCGGTGATGTCCGATACCCTCGCCGCGACCGCCAGCCATGCGCTGGAAATCAAGCACAGCCGCTTCCTGGCCCAGGCCGCGCCGATCGATGGCGCGGCCGCGGCGCTGGCCTTCATCGGCGAGGTCTCGGTCGCCGATGCCACCCACAACTGCTGGGCCTACCGTCATGGCGACGACTACCGCTCCAGCGACGACGGCGAACCCGCCGGCACCGCCGGCCGGCCGATCCTGGCGGCGATCGACGGCCAGGGCTACGACCGCGTGGTGGTGGTCGTCACCCGCTGGTACGGCGGCATCAAGCTCGGCGCCGGCGGCCTGGTCCGCGCCTATGGCGGTACCGCCGCCGAGTGCCTGCGGCTGGCGCCGCGGCTGCCGCTGGTGGCGATGCGCACGGTGCACCTGGCCTGCCCGTTCGACGAGCTCGGCACCATCTACACGCACCTGGCGGCGCATGCCGCCGAAAAACGCGACGAGGCGTTCGACGAGCACGGCGCGCGGCTGACCCTCGAGCTGCCCCTGGACCGCGTGCAGGCGCTCAAGACGCAGCTGCGCGATGCCACCCGCGGCCGCGTGCGCTGGTGCGGGGACGAACACTGAGGCCCCGGCGCCGCCGCTACAATGCGCCGCAGCCCCGGTACCCTGTGCGGACGTGGCGGCCCATGTCGCCAGCCGTCCTCCGCGCCCGTGGGACCGCCCCGCGCGCCGCTGTGTGCCGGCCGCCCTTTCCTCCGATGCCATGCCCATGACCGATCCCGCTCCCGCCCCCCTTCCTTCCGCCAAGGCGCGGCTGGGCACGCTGCGCGCACTGTGGCCGTTCGTGCGCCGGCACAGGGGGCTGTTCGCCGCCTGGCTGGCGGCCCTGGCGGTGGCCTCGGCGGCCACCCTGAGTTTCCCGGTCGCGTTCCGGCGCATGATCGACGACGGTTTCAGCAGCGGCGGCGACATCGACCAGGTGTTCCTGCTGGTGTTCGCAGTGGTGGTGGTGCTCGCCGCCGCCAGCGCGGCGCGTTTCTTCTTCGTCTCGCTGCTTGGCGAAAAGGTCGTCGCGGACCTGCGCCGCCAGCTCTACGCGCACCTGATCGGGCTCGACGCGCAGTTCCACGACCGCAACCGCAGCGGCGAGCTGGTCTCGCGGCTGTCCGCGGACAGCGAACTGCTGCGCAGCGTGGTCGGCAGCAGCATGTCGGTGGCGCTGCGCAGCAGCGTCACCGTGGTCGGCAGTCTGGCGATGCTGTTCGTCACCAGCCCGCGCCTGGCCGCCTTCACCCTGATCGGCATCCCGCTGGCGGTACTGCCCATCGTCCTTGGTGCACGGCGGCTCGAGAAGGCCTCGCGCGCCAGCCAGGACCGCGTCGCCGACGCCAACAACCTCGCCAGCGAGACCCTCGGCGCGGTGCGCACCGTGCAGGCGCATGCACGCGAACCCTACGAGACCGGCCGTTTCGCCGCGGCGGTGCAGGTCGCGGTGGCAACCGCGCGTGGCCGCATCCGCACCCAGTCGCTGGTCACCGCCATCGTCATCACCCTGGTCTTCGGCGCGGTGGTGCTGGTGCTCTGGTCCGGTGCGCACGATGTGATCGCCGGCCGCATCAGCAAGGGCGAACTGGGCCAGTTCGTGTTCTATGCGCTGATCGGCGGCGGCTCGGTCGGCGCACTCGCCGAGGTCTGGAACGAACTGCAGCGCGCCGCCGGCGGCATGGGCCGCATCGCCGAGCTGCTGCAGGAACAGGCCACCGTGGAAGCGCCGCGCGTGCCGCAAGCGCTGCCGCTGCCGCTGCAGGGCGACATCCGCTTCGACGAGGTGGTCTTCCACTATCCGCAGCGGCCGGGCCAGCCGGCGCTGGACCGCTTCACGCTGCATGTCCGGCCGGGCGAAACCGTCGCCCTGGTGGGGCCCTCCGGCGCCGGCAAGAGCACGGTGCTGTCCCTGCTGCTGCGCTTCCACGATCCGGACACCGGCACCGTCAGCATCGATGGCATCGACCTGCGCCAGGCCGAGCCCGGCGCGCTGCGCGAACAGATCGCGCTGGTGCCGCAGCAACCGGCGCTGTTCGCGTCCAGCGCGGCCGACAACATCCGCTATGGCCGCTTGCAGGCCAGCGACGAGGCGCTGCATGCCGCCGCGCGCGCCGCCGAGGCCGACGACTTCATCCGCGCCCTGCCCGACGGCTATGCCAGCGAACTGGGCGAGCGTGGCGCGCGCCTGTCCGGTGGCCAGCAGCAGCGCATCGCCATCGCCCGCGCCCTGCTCAAGGATGCGCCGGTGCTGCTGCTGGACGAAGCCACCAGCGCGCTGGACGCGCAGAGCGAACGCGCGGTGCAGCAGGCGTTGGAGCGGCTGATGGCCGGCCGTACCACGCTGGTGATCGCGCACCGGCTGGCGACCGTGCTCAAGGCCGACCGCATCGTGGTGATGGACCACGGCCGCATCGTCGCCCAGGGCACGCACGCGCAGTTGCTGCGCGAAGGTGGCCTGTACGCGGAACTGGCACGGCTGCAGTTCATCGAGTGAAGGCGTCGGCAGCGGCGACGCAGGGCTCCGCGCCTCCGGCCTACCTTTCCGCAACGCCACCGTGACCCTGCGCTAACGCCCTCCGTCGCAGGCTGGCCCTGCCCCACCCTGTTGGATACCGCGCAGGAGCTTGCCATGTCGTTCCGCCCGTTTCCCGCCACCGACCAGCACGGCGAAAGCCGCGTCATCATCGCGTTCATTCCCGAGCCGGACAGCCTGCAGGACGGCGAGCCGGCTGCCCCCCGTTACGAACTGGACGACGGCCGCCGCCTGCAGCGCGACGCCGGCGGCTTCAGTACGCTCGATGGTGAGCTGACGCTGCGGACCTGAGGGTTGCCGTGGCCGCGGCATGGCCGCCGGCCGGTGCTGGCGAAGAAATGGCCAGCCCTCTTGACAGCCTTGTCCCACAAGGGACCTGGCCATTCATCCACAGGCTTGTGCGCAGGTCATCCACACCCGCTGTGGATGACTGGGTGGTGTTTCCGCCGCCCGCCCCCGCGCGCCTCGGGCAGCGGCGCGCGCTCACCGCTCCAGTACCCGGCCGATGCCGCTGCGGTCGATCTCCTGGGCGGCGGCGTCCAGCACGTCCGCGGCGTAATGCCGGGCAAAGCCCATGCGGAAGTGGACGTCGCCCGCCGGCGTGCGCGACGAATGGATCGATGCCAGGCTGATGCCGTGGCGCTCGAAGACATGCAGCAGTTCGCGCAGCGAGCCGGCACGGTCCTCCGGCAGGTGCACGCTCATCGCGCGGGCATCGGCCAGGTCCGACAGCAGGTAGCCCAGGCGTTCGAAGTTGTAGTTGCCGTCGCGCAGCGCCTGTTCGCCCATCGCGTCACGGTTGCCCTCGAGGAACTCCCCGCGGAACGCCGAACGGGCCGCGTCGCTGCCATCGGCGAGCAGCGCCCGCAACCGCTGCAGCTGCTCCAGCAGGCGGTCGAGCACCTCCCCGGCGTGCGGGTTGCCGAACTGGATGTCTTCATAGATCGCCGGATTCAGCGACAGGATGCGCGAGATCACCGTCGCATCCAGCTCGAACGCGATGGAACGGTAGGCCATCAGCTCGCGCAGTTCGCCCAGCAGCGGCGCATAGCCCTGCAGCACCCCGGCCTGCGCGAGATGGGTGGCGTGCACCATCGCCTGCACCAGTGCCATCACCCGGTCATGGTGCTCCGGCGAGGCCGGCACGCAGTCGGCCTCCAGCGCGGCGTACAGCCGCTCCAGCCAGGCGCGCCAGTGCGCTTCGACGCGCGCTTCGCAGACGACCATCACCCGGCCCTTCAGGGTGGGGGTCTTCGGCGGCGCGGTCATCGGGTGCAGGCCGGCCACGCTCGCGCCGGAGCGCAGCATCGCGGCCACCGGCGCGCTCTTGATCGATGTCACGTCCAGCCACAGCCGGCCCTGCTCGCGGCCCGCCGACCGCCGCACATAGTCGTCGATCAGCGCCGGCGTATGCCGGATCGGCGCCGAGAACAACAGCACGTCGGCCTGCGCGAGCAGCTGCTCCGGGGTCTGCGAGGCCGGGTCGACCGGATCGTGGCCGATGACCTCCAGGCCCATGCGCGACGCGAAGAACGTCCGCAGCCAGCGCCCATAGGCACCGCCGCTGCCCACGATGCCGATCACCGGCATCGTTTCCCGGCACGCCACTGCGCTCACGCCAGGCGCTCGGGCAGGAAGCGGTAGGGGGTTCCCAGCGCCGCCGGTGCCGCGGCCAGCACGTCGAATTCCTCCACGCCCTGTACCAGGGTCGCTTCCAGCGCCGCATGCACACCGGCGATCGCGCGGCCGACCGCATCCTCGAACGCGTGCCCCTTGAGCAGGAAGGCCACCAGCAGCGACATCAGTACGTCGCCGGTGCCGGCCACGTCCACCGGCAGGTGCGGCGACGTCCAGCGCCAGGTCTGCTCGCGCCCGATCGCCAGGGTGACCAGTTCGCCGGGCACCCCGGACACGGAATGGGCGATCACCCATTCCGGGCCCTGCTCCAGCAGCCGGCGCGAGGCCGCGATGGCATCGTCCTGCTCCAGCGCCGGCATGCCGGCCAGGCGCCCGAGCTCGAACGCATTGGGGGTCACCAGCCATGCGTGCGGCAGCAGGCGCTCGGCGAAGATCCGCTCCAGGCCCGGTTCGACATAGGGACCGGTATGGGTGTCGCCGATTACCGGGTCCAGGCAGTAGCGCAGATCCGGGCAGGACGCGGCGACGCCATCGAGCCAGTCGGCGAACGCGGCGCCGTTGGCGGCGCTGCCGAAATATCCGGAGATGAGCGCACGGGCGCGCTGCGGCAGCCCGCGCTCGCTGGCCCCCTGCAACAGGCCGGCGAACCAGTCCGCCGGCAGCACCCGCCCCTGCAGGGTCGGGTAGAACGGCGCATTGCTCAGCAGGGTGGTCGGCACTTCCGCCACCCGCAGGCCCAGCGCGCGCAGCGGCGGCACCGCGGCGCTGTTGCCGGCGTGGCCGTAGACCAGTTGCGATTGAACGGAAATCACGTCCACCGGCGACGGCCCGTCCGGGCGTTGTCGGCGACCATGCACGAGGTGGCTGTGGTCGACATTGTTCATCGCCGCATTCTACGTCCGCGGGCCCGCCACCTGCATGCAACGCTTACGTGCGCAAGCAACGCTTGCGCGCATGACGCGGAAAGCCGCAGCAGGCTGCGGCTTCCGCATCGGAACCGGGGACGCGGGCGCATGGCCCGCGCGCTGCTGCCGGCGTCAGGACTTCATGCGCTCCCAGAAGCCCTTGACCCCATCGATGAAGGTCGCCGACTTCGGCGAATGCTTGCGTGCCTCCTCGCCGACGAAGGTCGTTTCGAACTGCTCCAGCAGCCGCCGCTGCTCGCTGGTCAGGTTGACCGGCGTCTCCACCACGATGCGGCAGTAGAGGTCGCCCTCGCCACGGCTGCGCACCGAGCGCACGCCCTTGCCGCGCAGGCGGAACAGCTTGCCGGTCTGGGTCTCGGCCGGGATGCGGATCTCGGCCTCGCCGTTCAGGGTCGCCACCCGGATCGCGTCGCCGAGCGCCGCCTGCGAGATGCGCACCGGCACCTCGCAGTGCAGGTCATCGCCGTCACGGGTGAAGATCGCATGCTCGCGTACGCGCACCTCCACGTACAGGTCGCCCGGCGGCGTGCCCGGCGGGCCGGCCTCGCCTTCGCCCTGCAGGCGGATGCGGTCGCCGGTATCGACGCCGGCCGGCACGTTCACCGACAGCACCTTGTCCTCCTCGACACGGCCGTTGCCGTGGCAGGTGCGGCACGGATGGGCGACGATCTGTCCGCGCCCGCCGCAGTTGTGGCAGGCCTGCTGCATGGCGAAGATGCCCCGCTGCATGCGTACCTGGCCGCGGCCGCCGCAGACCGTGCAGGTCTCGACCTTGCCATCCGCCGCACCGCTGCCCTGGCAGTCGCCGCACTCGGCCAGCGAGGGGATCTCGATGCGGCGTTCGACGCCGGCCACCGCTTCTTCCAGGTCCAGCTCCATCACATAGCCGATATCGGCGCCGCGACGTGCCTGGCGGGCACCGCCGCCACCGAAGATGTTGCCGAAGATGTCGCCGAAGATGTCGCCCATGTCGGCGCCGCCCGGGCCACCGCCCATGCCGCCCATGCCGTGCTCGAACGCGGCATGGCCGTGGGCGTCGTACATGCGCCGCTTGCCGCCGTCGGACAGGACCTCGTAGGCCTCCTTGCATTCCTTGAAGGCCGCCTCGGCGGCGGCATCGCCCGGATTGCGGTCCGGATGGTGCTTCATCGCGCAACGGCGATAGGCCTTCTTCAACTCGTCATCGCTGGCGTCCCGGGAGACACCCAGTACTTCGTAGTAATCGCGCTTGCTCATGCTTCTGCTCTCCCTCCCCCTGCGAGGGAGCGACGGGTGGGGGGATCTGCCGATCGAGGATCCGGGGCCGCGTCGCCCCCGGATACCTCACCCCTGTCCTCTCCCGCGCGGGAGAGGGGCGTTGGACGTCAGGCCTTCTTGTCGTCGTCCTTGACCTCGGTGAACTCGGCGTCCACCACGTCGTCGGCCGCACCCGCGGGGCCACCCTCCGGTGCCGCGCCCCCCTGCTCGCCGGCCGCGGCCGCGGCGTACAGCGATTGCCCGGCCTCCTCCAGCGCCTTGGAACGGGCCTCGATCTGCGCCTTGTCGTCACCCTTCATCGCCGACTCCAGCTCGGCCAGGGCCGCTTCGACCTTGCCGATCACCTCGCCACCGACCTTGCTGCCGTGCTCGGTGATGGCGCTGCGGGTGGCATGGATCAGGCCGTCGGCCTGGTTGCGCGCCTGCACCAGTTCCTGGAACTTCTTGTCGTCCTCGCGGTGCGCCTCGGCATCGGCGACCATGCGGTTGATCTCGTCCTCGGACAGGCCCGAACCGGCCTTGATCTCGACCTTCTGTTCCTTGTTGGTCTTCTTGTCCTTGGCCGACACGTGCAGGATGCCGTTGGCGTCGATGTCGAAGGACACCTCCACCTGCGGCAGGCCGCGCGGCGCCGGCTCGATGCCGGTCAGGTCGAACTTGGCCAGCGATTTGTTGTAGCGGGCCTGCTCGCGCTCGCCCTGCAGCACGTGCACGGTCACCGCCGACTGGTTGTCCTCGGCGGTGGAGAACACCTGCGAGGCCTTGGTCGGGATGGTGGTGTTCTTCTCGATGATCTTGGTGAACACGCCGCCCAGGGTCTCGATGCCCAGCGACAGCGGAGTCACGTCCAGCAGCAGCACGTCCTTGACGTCGCCGGCCAGCACGCCGCCCTGGATCGCGGCGCCCAGCGCCACGGCCTCGTCGGGATTGACGTCCTTGCGCGGCTCCTTGCCGAAGAACTCGGCCACCGCCTGCTGCACCTTCGGCATGCGGGTCTGGCCACCGACCAGGATCACCTCGCTGATGTCGCTCGAGCGCAGGCCGGCATCGTTCAGCGCGACGCGGCAGGGTTCGATCGACTTCTTCACCAGGTCCTCGACCAGGGCTTCCAGCTTGGCGCGGGTCAGCTTGATGTTCAGGTGCTTCGGGCCGGAAGCGTCGGCGGTGACGTACGGCAGGTTCACTTCGGTCTGCTGGGCGCTGGACAGCTCGATCTTGGCGCGCTCGGCGGCATCCTTCAGGCGCTGCAGGGCCAGCGGGTCCTTGCGCAGGTCGATGCCCTGGTCCTTGTTGAACTCGTCCACCAGGTACTCGATGACCCGGTTGTCGAAGTCCTCGCCGCCCAGGAAGGTGTCGCCGTTGGTGGCCAGCACCTCGAACTGCTTCTCGCCGTCGACGTTGGCGATCTCGATGATCGACACGTCGAAGGTGCCGCCGCCCAGGTCGTAGACCACGATCTTGCGGTCGCGGCCGTCGCCCTTGTCCAGCCCGTAGGCCAGCGCGGCGGCGGTCGGCTCGTTGATGATGCGCTTGACGTCCAGGCCGGCGATGCGGCCGGCGTCCTTGGTCGCCTGGCGCTGGCTGTCGTTGAAGTAGGCCGGCACGGTGATGACCGCTTCACTGACCTTCTCGCCCAGGAAGTCCTCGGCGGTCTTCTTCATCTTCTCCAGCACCTTGGCCGAGATCTCCTGCGAGGCCATCTTCTTGCCGTCGCTGGTGGCCACCCAGGCATCGCCGTTGTCGTGCGCCAGGATGGCGTACGGCACGTGGGCGATGTCCTTCTGCACTTCGGCATCGGTGAACTTGCGGCCGATCAGGCGCTTCACCGCATAGAAGGTGTTCTTCGGGTTGGTGACCGCCTGGCGCTTGGCCGGCGCACCCATCAGCACTTCGCCGTCCTTGGTGTAGGCGACGATGGAGGGCGTGGTGCGGTCGCCTTCCGAGTTCTCGATGACGCGGGCCTTGCCGCCGTCCATGATCGCCACGCACGAGTTGGTGGTGCCGAGGTCGATACCAATGATCTTGCCCATGGGGGACTCCTGAGGATTCGTATGCCGGCAGCCGCCGGGGATGATCGGGATGTGGGGGACGACCGGACGACATTCAAGCCATCCCCGGAACGCTGTTTGCCGGGCGTCAGTCGACCCGGGCCACCACCACCAGCGCCGGCCGCAGCAGGCGCTCGTTGAGCAGGTAGCCCTTCTGGAACACGGTGACCACCGCGCCCGGCGCCACCCCGGCAGGGGCGTCGACCTGGCTGATGGCCTGGTGGCGCTCCGGATCGAAGGCCTCGCCCACCGGATCCAGCAGTGCCAGCCCGTTGTCGGCGGCGACCTTCAGCAGTTGCCGGTAGGTCAGCTCCAGCCCTTCGCGCAGCGGATTGGGTTCCGCGCCGGCGGCCGCCAGGCCGGCGTCCAGGCTGTCGAACACCGGCAGCAGGTCGCCAAGCAGTTTTTCATTGGCGAACTTGCGCGCCTGCTCGATGTCGCGTGCGACGCGCTTGCGCTGGTTTTCCAGGTCGGCGCGCTCGCGCAGCGACTCGCCCTTGAGCTGCTCGAGCTCGGCACGCAGCGCCTGGAGCTGGAGGTCCGGCGACTCGGCCGTGTCGCCGGCGGGGGTATCGGTCTCGAATTCGGGATGGTCTTGGTTCATTTCCGGGTTCTCGGGCGGTCGTTCTGCCGCCGGCCTGCATCCCGTATGTGGGCGCCCCTTCCGGTTTCAAGGTTCCGGCTCACCCCGTGCGACGCAGGCCCGGTAAGCTGCCCTGCGCGCCCGCGCGCCGCATTGACCTGCGCCGCTCGCATGCTAGCTTTGCCCGGCCCCTTTCCCTACCTGCCATGCTCAGACACCTTTCGATCAAGGATTTCGCCGTCGTCCGCGCCACCGAGCTGGAGTTCGGGCCGGGCATGACCGTGGTTTCCGGCGAAACCGGCGCCGGCAAGTCGCTGATGGTCGATGCCCTGGGCTTCCTGTCCGGGCAGCGGGCCGACAGCGGCGTGGTCCGCCATGGCGCCAGCCGCGCCGAGCTTTCGGCCGAATTCGACCTTGACGAACAGGCCCCGGCCCGCCGCTGGCTGCGCGACAACGAACTGGACGATGGCGACCAGTGCCAGCTGCGCCGGGTCATCCGCGCCGACGGTGGCTCGCGCGCCTTCATCAATGGCCGCCCGGCGCCGGTATCGCAGCTGGCCGAGCTGGCGGCGACGCTGGTGGAGATCCACGGCCAGCACGAACAGCAGGCGCTGCTGTCGCGCCCCAGCCAGCTGCAGCTGCTCGATGCATTCGCGCGCAACGGCGCCGAACGCGATGCCGTGCGCGACGCCGCGGGCCGCTGGCAGCGGCTGAACGAGGAGCGCGAGACCCTGTCGCGCCAGGGCGACGTCTCGGACCGCATCGGCTACCTCGAGCACCAGCTCGGCGAGCTGCAGCGCGAGGACCTGGAACCGGCCTCGCTCGCCGCGCTGACCGCCAGCCACCGGCGCCAGGCGCACTCCACGGCGCTGATCGAAGCCTGCCGGCATGCCGGCCATGCCCTCAACGGCGACCATGACGCCTCCCTGCTCGGCCTGCTCCAGCAGGTCCGCCACCAGCTGTCCCGGGTCAGCGAGCACGACAGCCGGCTGGGCGAGATCGACGGCATGCTGGACAGCGCCGGCATCCAGCTGCATGAGGCGCTGGCGCAACTGGACCGGGTGCAGGACGACCTGGACAGCGACCCGGCCGCCTTCGAGGCGGCCGAGCAGCGCCTCGGCCGCCTGCACGACCTGGCCCGCAAGCACCGCGTGCCGATGGAAGCGCTGGACGAGACCCGCCAGCGCCTGGAGGAGGAACTCGAACAGCTGCGGGGCACCGACGCACGGCTGTCGCGGCTGGCCGGCGAGATCGAGGCCGCGGCCGCACACTGGGTCGCCCAGGCGGCCGCCCTGAGCGCCAGCCGCCACAGCGCGGCCGGCAGGCTGTCGCAGACCACCACGGCGCTGATCGAGGAGCTGGGGATGGGCGGCGGCCAGTTCCTGATCGAGCTGGAGCCCCAGGCGCAGCCGCGACCGGACCCCAACGGCGCCGAGCGGGCCGAGTTCCTGGTCGCCGCCAATGCCGGGCAGCCGCCACGGGCCCTGCGCAAGGTCGCGTCCGGCGGCGAACTGTCGCGCATCTCGCTGGCCATCGAGGTCGCCGCGCTGGGCCTGGACGCGGTACCGACCATGGTCTTCGACGAGGTCGACTCGGGCATCGGTGGCGCGGTCGCCGACATCGTCGGGCGCAAGCTGCGCGCACTGGGCGAGCACCGCCAGGTGCTGTGCGTCACCCACCTGCCCCAGGTGGCCGCCAAGGGCCACGCGCACTACCGCGTGAGCAAGGCGCCGGTGGAGGGCATAACCCAGAGTGCCGTGGAGCGGCTCGACGCCCGGGCCCGCGAAGAGGAGCTCGCGCGGATGCTCGGCGGCGCCGAGGTCAGCCGCGAGGCGCGTGCGGCCGCACGGCGGCTGCTGACCGAACGCTGACCGCGCCCGGATCGCGCTCCGCCCCGGCGCGGCGCCCCCCCCCCGGACCCATGGCGGGAGGCCCGCAGGCCGGATGGCGCGCCCGCGCGATGCAGTCAGCGCCGTTTCTTGCGGACGTAGAGCACCAGCGAGTGCTCTTCCAGATCGTAGCCGTGCTCGGTCGCGATCTTCTTCTGCAGCTCCTCGATCTCGCGGCTCTCGAATTCGATGATCTTACCCGTGTCCACGTCCACCATGTGGTCGTGGTGCCCCCCGCGGTCCAGCTCGTACACCGCCTGGCCGCCCTCGAAATTGTGCTTGAGCACCAGCCCGGCGGCCTCGAACTGGGTCAGGACCCGGTAGACCGTGGCCAGCCCGATCTCGTCGCCGCAATCGAGCAGCTGCCGGTAGATGTCCTCGGCAGTCATGTGGTGGTGCGGCGTGCTGTGTTCGAGCAGCGCCAGGATGCGCATCCGCGGATGCGTGACCTTCAAGCCGGCTTTGCGCAGCTCATTGGATTCCATGGCCATCGTGTTCATTGGCGGTTTAACGCCAGTTCCCTCCGGTCAGATCGCGCTGGGTGCCGGTGAGTGTGTATCATCGCCGTGATTTCCTCAATCGCCAGTCCCAATGCGCAACCTCCTGCTGATCGCCGCCGTCGCCCTGTCCACCGCCGGCTGCGGAATCATCTACAAGCAGCCCATCTACCAGGGCAACCTGCTGCACGAAGAGTCCGTGGCGCAGTTGCAGGCCGGGCAGAGCAAGCAGCAGGTCAACGCGCTGCTGGGCACCCCCTCGATCCCCGACCCGTTCCACGCCCAGCGCTGGGACTACACCTCCAGCCAGCGGGTCAACCGCCTGGGCAAGACCGAGGTGAAGAACTTCACCGTGTTCTTCGAGAACGACCGGGTCACCCGCTGGGAAGGCGAGTACTTCCCCAACCAGGACGCGGAACTGGCCAAGAAGAGCGTGCGCCAGTTCGGCCGCAACCTGGCCAAGGACAAGAACAAGCGCGGCGGGCGCTGAACCGGACCTTCCGTCAATCGCCGGCGCGCGCGCGCCGGCGGCGGTTCTCCTTCGGATCGGCCAGCAGCGGCCTGAGCAGTTCGATGCGGTCGCCTTCCCGGAGGCGCTGCTGCGGCCGGACCAGCTGGCCATGCACGGCCAGCGCCAGCACGCCCCCGCCGGTCTCCAGCGCCGCCTCCGCGACGGCCTCGGCCACGGTGCATCCTTCGGCCACCACCAGCTCGCGGCGCAGGCAGCGCTCCGGCCAGGCCAGTACCACCTCCACGCGCACGGGGCTCAGCCGCCCTGCTCGGCCACGCGCACGAAATCATTGACCATGCGGTCGGCCAGCCCCTGGAAACCCAGCGCCAGCGCCGGCCCCAGCAACCGCGAGGTCGGCTCGAACTCGAGCTCCAGGCTGACCTTGCAGGCACCGTCGGACAGCGGCTGGAACTGCCAGCGCCCGTGCAGGCGCTTGAAGGGACCGTCCTTCAACTGCATGTCGATGCGGTCCGGGCGCTGCAGCGCATTCTCGGTCATGAACCAGGTGCGGAACGACCCCAGGCCCAGGTCCAGGCGCGCCACCAGCCGCTCCGGCCCCTCCTCCAGGATCTGCGCCGCCTCGCACCAGCGGAAACGCCGCGGATAGGCCGCGACATCGTTGACCAGGTCGAACATGTGCTGGGCCGGTCGTTCGACCAGCGCGCTGCGGCGGATGGTAGGCATAGGGAATACGAATGGATGTTCGGAACGCCTCCGAATCGGAGACAATACGGCGATGAGCAAGAAACCCGCTAAGGATAAAGCAAAGAGCGCGCAGGCCAACAAAACCATCGCGCTCAACAAGCGCGCGCGCCACGACTTCCACCTGGAAGAGCGCTACGAGGCCGGGCTGGTGCTGCAGGGCTGGGAGATCAAGGCCATCCGTGCCGGGCGCGGCAACATGACCGATGCCTACGCCTACGTGAAGGACGGCGAGATCTTCCTGATCGGTGCGCAGATCACCCCGCTGATCCAGGCTTCGACCCACACCGTCGCCGAGGACCGCCGCCAGCGCAAGCTGCTGCTGCACCGTCGCGAGATCGACAAGCTGATCGGGCGGGTCGAGCGCGACGGCTACACTCTGGTGCCGACCGCGATGTACTGGAGCAAGAACCGGATCAAGCTGGAGATCGCCCTGGCCAAGGGCAAGCAGGCGCACGACAAGCGCGATGCCGCCAAGGACCGCGACTGGGCCCGCGAGAAACAGCGCGCCCTGCGCGCCCACAACCGCAACGCCTGAACCGTCAGCCGGCGATCGACACCCGTCCACGGCCGGCCCCGCACCGGCCCAGGGCCAGGTGCAGAGCCGCCAGCGGCACCAGCAGGGCAAGGCGGCCGGCAACACGCTGGTCGCCGGCGATCCAGCGCTGGGCATCGGGCACGACGTCCGGCGGCAGCAGCGCCATGAGTTCGGCATCCTCCACCGAATCGACCACGGCCTGGAGCTGGCAGGACAGCTGCATCACCCGCCTCGCATAGCCCAGCATCTGCAGCGTGCCGATCAACAGCGCCGTCCACACCGCCAGGTCCTCGCCCGCCGCCCCCGGTGCCGCGTCCAGCAGCACCGACACCGACAGCAGCAGCATCAACAGCAGGCCCGCACGCCTGACCGGGACCAGTGCGGACCCGCCCGCCACCACGTGGCAGAGCACCGCCAGGGTCAGGATGGCCAGTGCCCGCATGCCGTCCTGCACCGCGAACAGGCCACAGCCGATGGCCACCAGCATCGCCATGCAGGCGGCGCCGGAAGGCATGCGGCGGCGCCGGAACTCCAGGCCGACCGCGGCGGCCAGCTCCTTGAGGCGGTATGACCGGCAGGAATGCATCGGGTATCCATTTCATCCGGGAAGGCAGGCATGGTCGACGACCCCATGTCGTAAAAAGGTAGCAACACTGGCGGGCCGCCGTCGACCATCCGCCCCCACGCACATGCCGGCGGCCGTCGCCGGCGCCCCTGCCCGGGTCCCGGCCGCCTGCGCCCTCCCTTTCCCGCCAATCCGGCCGTCGCCCCGTCAGCGGCAGCCGCCGGCAGGCCGTGGATGCGCAACCACACGCCCCGCCGTCCGGCAGTGCCCCAGGCCCGCGGGGCGGCCTCGCCCGATGGAGGCCGGCCTGCCCGGCCGATACCAGGCCAGGGCATGGACATAAGCAGATCCCCCCCGCCCTGGGGGTCATGCCGGGCACAGGTGACCGGCAGCAGCAGGGAAAGGCTCAACCGCATGGCTTCCAGTGCACCTGTCTCCAGAAGGACTGCCGGACACGGGATGCTCCCCGGCTCAGGGCGCCGCTCGAGGTGGGAAGGCCTTCGTCCACGTCGTGTCGGCCAACCACACCAAGGCGGCCGACAGCGCGAGCAATGGCAGGGCGAGGAACAGGACCAGCGCGGTCAGGCGCAGCCACCACGGCCACGGTGCCCGCGGTTTCGGCGGCATCCCCAAGGCCTGCGCAGGCTTGCGTCGCCACCAGGCGAACACGCCGGTGACGCACAGCCAGGTCAATGCCGCTGCAAACCCGGTGTTGACCCATGGCCCGGACCGGCCGAAGTAATCACCCTGGTGGATCTTCACCCCGGTGGCGACCGCCCTGGCCATCAGCGGGAAGCGCGCGCCATCGGTTTCGTCCAGCAGCGCGGCATCGGCACGGTCGAACAGCAGGAAGCGATCATCCGAGGCACGGGGTTCGATGCTGCGCAGCGACACCGCCGACCCCGGCGGCCCCTCGATCATCAACAGCGAAAGATCACCGTTCAAGCCGCGGGCGCGGGCGGTGTCGAGCATCTGCTGCAGGCTGGCCACCCCTTCGGCGCCACTGCCGGCGAACACCGGCGCGAAGCCGGCGGCCGCCGGCGCCTGCTGTCCGAGCCGCTGCTGTACCGGCCCCAATACCCGACCGCCCCAGAAGCTGGTCCACGGCAACGCGGTGAACAGGAACAGCACGATCAGCAACGCGAACCACACCGCCACGCAGGCATGCAGGTCGCGCCAGAAGACCCAGCCGCCGCTGCGCAGGCGGGGCCACAAGGCGCGCCAGCCGCGGCCATCGCGCGGCCACCACAGGTACAGCCCGGTGAACACCATCACGATCGTCCAGCAGGCGCCGATCTCCAACAGCCAGCTGCCGGCATCGCCCAAGGGCCAGCCCCCGTGCAGGCCGCGGCTCCACCCCACCGGCCAGGCCGCGCCCTGCAGGCGCCCCAGCAGTCCGCCATGCCGCGGATCGACGAACACGGCGACGGGCAGGCCACGCGCGTCGGTGAACATGACCTGGGTACTGCGCCGGGAATCGGCCGGTACCTGCACGTTGTCGACGCGGGCGTCGCCCATGTAGTCGCGGGCGGCCTGCACCTGGACATCGAGCGATACCCGGTGGGGGTCGGGGGCGACGAACCGCAGGTCCGGGTGGCGCTGATCCACCCAGGCCTCCGACCACAGATAGAGCGTGCCGGTGACCGATTGCCACAGCACGAACGGGATCACCAGCAGGGCGGCGAGGAAGTGCCAGCGCCATGCCCGGCGGCGCAGATCGTGGCGGCGTGCCGTTTCAATGGTGCCGGCCATCGGCGTCTCCCGCGTCCATCCGCACCACGCCGGTGAAGGCCGACATCCGTGCCAGGCGTTCGGCCGCGACCTGCGTCTCGGCGTGCGCAAGGCGCGCTGCCAAACGTCCGGCGACGGCGGCGGGCATGCCCGTCGCCGCCAGGCCCTCGGCATCGCGGATGCCGTCGCCGGCGCACAGCACGGTGATCCACTCGCCGTGCCGGCGCTTCAACAGGGCACGTCCGCCCATCGGGCCCTGGGTCCAGTCGACCACGGCATGGTCGCCTTCGACGACGACCGGGCCGGCATCCAGCGGCGCTTCGGGGCGATCCCACGTCGCATGCATCCGCGCCAGGATGGCCTGCTGGTCGGCGTCGCCGGCAGGCGCAGAGCATGCGCCCAGCAGGATCGCGAGCACGCCGGCTATGTAGTGATGCAGTTTCATAGTGTTCTCCGGTTCCGGGTCGGGAGGATCAGAACTTCAGGCGCAAGCCGGCGTAGACCGAACGCGGCGCACCGGCCTGCAGGATCGCGTCGCCTTCGGTGGCGACGTCACGCACGCCCAGGGTGCCCACGTACGTCCTGTCGGTCAGGTTGCGCAGTTCGCCGAACAGCTCCCAGCGCGGGCGCTCGATACCCGCCCGCAGCCCGAGCAGACTGTAGGAACGCACCCGGTAGGTATTGCTGAAGTCGGCGTAGCGCGCGCCCACCAGGTCGAAGGTCGGGCCGGCGAAGAAGCCGTCGTCATTGCGGTACAGCACCTCGCCGCGCACGACGTAGCGCGGCGCGGCCGGCAGGTCGTTGTCGCCATAGACCGCGTCGCCATCGAAGGTGAACGCGTTCCAGGTGGCGCTGACCTGCGGCTCGATGCGGTGCACACCGCCGGCGAACGGGATGCTGGCGCCGACCAGGGCCTCGAGGCCGGCATGGGTGGTGCGGTCGATATTGGTCGACAGGCTGGTGCCCGGAGCCAGCGGATCGTCGATGGACAGGATTTCATCGCGGATCCGGGCGTAATACGCCGCCACGTCCCAATGCCAGGCCGGGTGCGCGGTCGATTCGGGCCGGCTGCCGCGCAGCCCCACCTCGACCACGCCGCCATGCATGGCGTCGAGCGTGGCGTCGCCGCCACGCACGTCGTCCTGCATCTCCAAGGTGGTGGGCGCCTCGTACAGGCGGCTGAGGCTGGCGTAGGCCTCGTTGCCCCGGCCCAGGGCATGGATCACGCCGATGCGGGGATTGAACGAGGAATAGTCGGCCTTGGGATGGCTCAACGCGCCGCTGGCCACGTCGGTGTTGCGCACGTCGCGGCGAGTGACGACCCCCTGGGCGCCGTAGACCAGCGTCCAGTCCGTGGCGAACATCCAGCGGTCCACCAGGAACAGCTCCATACTCCGGGAACGGTTGTCCACGAGTGCGCGCAGGCCGTTGCGGCGACCGCCATCGTTCCGATAGTGGCCGCCCCGCTCCCGGGTATCGGCCAGGTTCACCCCGGCCAGCACGTCGTGGTCGCCCGCGCGCAGGTGGTAGCGGGCCATGCCCGCCCAGGTCTTCTGGCCGGTGTTCATGAGCAGGCTGAACACCTCCACCGGCTCCATCGGCCCGGGGCCATCGATGTCCACCATGATCTTGTCCACGATCGGGTGGTAGAGATCCTGGTCCTCGTAGGACAGGCCGAACTCGAGGCGGCGATCGGCATCGATGTTCCACGTTCCCTTGGCCGCGAGCCGGCTGGTCACGACATTCAACTGGTAGTTGCCGGTGACCGCGGACGGGTCGGCCTGCCGCGGGTCGGCGTCGAACTGGGCGCGGGTCAATGCGCCGGCCAGTTGCTGGTCGTTGTCCACATGCGTGGCGAAGACCCGCAGATCGAGTGCGTCCGACACCCGCCAGCCGCCGTTGGCGTAGACCCCCGTCCGGCTCTCGCGGCCGTGTTCGCGGTAGCCGTCGCGCGCCTTGCTCTCCACCGTCAACTGGCCATCGAGGTCGCCCGCCACAGCACCCGCCGTCAGTCGGCCGCTGACCAGGCCGAAGCTGCCGGCATTGACGAACACCTCCAGCGGGGCGCTGTCGCGGGCGGTCCGGCTGATGAAATCGATTGCGCCGCCGAGGGTGCTTGCGCCATAGGTCAGTGCGTTCGCGCCATGGGCCACGACGACACGCCGCGCCGCCATCGGGTCGGGGAAGCGGTTGTGGTTGTTGCCGTCGGCCGTGGTCACCGGCAACCCGTCCTGGAACACCTTGACGCCGTTGTTGTCGTAGTCGGTCGCATCCAGGTTGGAACCGCGGCTGGAGAGGAAGATGCCGTCGCCGCCGGTGCCGCTTTCGGCCCAGACACCCGGCACGTAGCGCAAGGAGTCGGCCATGTTGTTGACCGAGCGTGCGTAGAAGGTCTCGCCATCGACCACGTTGACGTTGCCGGGCGTCTGGGCGCGCTCGGCCTCGACGGCATCCCGGTGGCCATGCACCTGGACCTTGTCCAGGTCGGTGAACGCCGCCCCGCCCCCCTTGCTCGGGGCGGTCTCGGCGAATGCAGGGAAAGGAAGGACCAACGCGGCGGAAACGGCCACGGACAGGCGCGATGCATGGCGCATCGCGCGCAGGGAAATCAACATGATTGGCTCCAAAGCACAAGGGCGCGGCCGGACGGCCACGCTGAATTCGAGAGGGCTTGTGGTTCAGGCCAGGCGGGGCGGAGCTTGTGCGCCGAGACTGCGCTGGTTGCGGAACAACCGTGGAACGGCCAGGCGGGGCCGGAAGGCCGGCGCTACCGGCGACAGCGCCAGCAAGCCGCACAACAGCAGCAGCAGCAGCGGCAGCGGCATGACCACGCTGCAGTATTCGCACAGGGCATCATCGTCATGATGCTGTGGCATGGAAGCAGCGTCGTGTCCGTGCATGTCGCCGGACAAGCTGCTCACCAGCTGGGTCTGCAAGCCGGCCGCGGTGCACATCTCCACGGCCTGCAGGGCCACCTGGGGCACGTCATGCCGCTTGATCAAGACTTGACTGGCCGCCGGCGCGAACGCGATGAGCAGCATGGCCACGAAGGCCAGCCGCGCCATCATTCGTTCCAAGGCCGTTGAGCGGAGCATGCGCGGATACTAGCGATTTCCGGGCGCGCCTGCCCTGCCAGGGGACCCGCAGGCGGCGTGCTCCTGCCCCGTTCAAGGAGCAAGCCCGCCGCATGCCGCACTGCCTTTACGCCGCTGAACGGACCACGGGCACCTGCGATGGCTGCCTGCGCCGAGCCGATGCGGCCGGCGTTCTCCAACTGCTGGCCTTGACCACCCGTTGCAGGCGACCGGCCGCTAGTGGGCCTCGACCGCTGACCGTGTCCCGGCACAGGAGCAACAGGCATATCCATTCGTGCTCTGCGCTACCGGACCCCAACATGTCCCCCGCCCCGAGGACGGATCGGGGCCAGCGCCTCAGCTTGGAGCCGCCCGGGTTTACCGGCCCCCATCACCGGACAGCTTCGGAGGCCTTTCGGCGCGCGTCCCCCGGCGGATCGCGGCATCGGACAGAGGCATGGCTGGGGGTATCGATTCGGGGCGCACCCCAGAGACCCCACCTTGTACCCTCCCCGTCGCACGGATTGAAACGGACGGCCCTGGACCAGGCGGAACACAAAAAAGGCCGGGAACCCTTGGTACAACGGGGTTCCCGGCCTGATCCGGGCCGATACGGCCCGCTTTATGGTGGAGGTGGGCGGAATTGAACCGCCGTCCGAAGGCACTCCATCCCCGGCACTACATGCTTAGCTCGCCGTTGAATCTCGCCCCGGGACAGCACGGCGTGCAAAGCGCATCCCGGAACCAGCCCGCTTTATCTAGCTTGGAGCTGGCGGGCAGCCACCCCATGCGATTCCGTGATGATGACCCTACGCAGCGAGCACGGACACAAGCTGTTTCGGGGCTTAGGCCTTAAGCGGCCAGAGCGTAGTTGTCGTCGTTGGCAACTATGAGTTTTGCAGCTGGATTTACGAGGAAAGCTACCCCCTCGGCATGCGCCAAGCGACTTCACAACCCCCGTCGAAACCAGTGCACCCCCGGTAGGACGTCGAGCTGCAAGAGTTCCGGCGATCAAGCCGACCGGAACCCCGCTTGCGAGCCAGCATGCTACAGGGAATCACCTGAATGGTCACGGGGGAGCTTGGCAAAGGCCCCACGCCGCCCCTCATAGGGTCGACACACGCGCCTGGGGGGCCGCCTGCCACGCCTCGCCTGTCGCCTCCCCATCACCGCGACCGGCGACGACGCGATACCCCGGCCGCCGCTCTCACCCGCGGCTCCGCCGATAGGGCCTGTCGATCTACGGAGACCTTCCCAGCCCCGACAGCATGCCGCCCTCGCCGCCTCAGCCGGTCACAGCGCACAGCGCGGCGGCTGCGCATTCCGCTGTGCATACACACCTTGGGACGTGCCGATCCGACGGCTTGTCCGGAACCCGCGGCCTTTGCCGCTCCCGCTGGACCCGCGGTTGCCCGCCTCCCGCTCTTCCCGAGGGCCACCGGCCTTCAAGCGCTGTTTGCCGCTTCTTCACCGGCCACGCACCCCCGGATGTCACAACTGCCACACAATCGACACAAATACGAATGATTCGCGATATTATTACCTGCGTTTAATGAAATCCCACACGGAAGTCCCAGCCATCGCCAGCGGACTCACTTTTTTCCTCCGGAGTACTGCTCGATGTCCAACCTGTTCCGTCCCTCTTTCCGTTCCGTTCCCACCTTGACCGCCGCCATCGGCCTGGCCCTGTTCTCGATGCAGGCGCAGGCCGATGCCTCGGCCGATGCCTCAGGCGATGCGCCCGACGCCCGGCAGATGGATACCGTGGTGGTGACCGCCACCGGCGCCCAGCAGTGGATCAAGGACGCACCGGCCAGCATCAGCGTCATCTCCCGTGAGGAGATCGAGCGCAAGCCGGTCACCAGCATCGGCCAGCTGCTCAGCAAGGTGCCGGGCGTGACCGGCGGCTATGCCCTGTCCGGCGCACAGTCCAAGATCCGCCTGCGCGGCCTGCCCGAGCAGTACACCCTGATCCTCATCGATGGCCGCCGCCAGGGCAATTCCTCCGGCGTGAACTACCGCGACGACCTGGGCCCGCAGGACCTCAACTGGCTGTCCCCGGACATGATCGAGCGCATCGAAGTGGTCCGCGGCCCCATGTCTTCGCTGTACGGCTCCGACGCGATGGGCGGCGTGATCAACATCATCACCCGCAAGATCGCTCCGCACTGGGGCGGCTCGGTCACCTACAACTACAGCAAGCCCGACGCCTCCAGCCGTGGCGACACCATGCAGATGGGCGCATTGTTCAGCGGTCCGCTGACCGAGAACCTGGGCGTACGCATCGGCGCCAACGTCACCGATCGCGAATCGGACCGGCTCGCCAAGCAGACCCCGGGCAGCAAGGCCGAGAATGTGAACGCCCTGTTCAATTGGCAGCTCGGCGAGAACCACACCTTGGGCGTGGAGGCCTCGCGCGGCATCCAGCGCAACAGCGGCACCGGTGCGGTCAGCGCCTGGGGGCTGTCCAAGCTGGTGCAGACCGGCTACGTCGTCAGCCATGATGGCCGCTATGGCGATGCGTCGACCTCCAAGACCACCCTCGTCTACAACGACTACGAGGACAAGGACAGCGACGTCGGCAACCACTCCCGCGAGACCGTGTTCGACACCGCCTTCAACACCGGCTTCCACTGGGGCTTCGAGCACCGGCTCAACGTCGGCGGCCAGTGGAAGCGCGAGGAGCTGGAGAACCGCGACACCATCGGCACCGTCCCGGTGACCTGGACCGGCAGCAACCGCATCAGCCCGAAGAACGAAGCCGATTCCTGGGCGCTGTTCGCCGAAGACCACATCGCCCTGCATGACCGTTTCACCCTCACGCTGGGCCTGCGCTGGGACAACACCGAGAACTACGACGACAACCTCAGCCCGCGCATCTACGGTGTCTGGCATCCCTCCGATGCGTGGACGGTGCGTGGCGGCGTGTCCAAGGGCTTCCGTGCCCCCAACCTCAAGCAGGGCACCGCCGGCGCGGCGACGCAGTCGCGCGGCAACGGCTGCTCCAGCCTGACCGTGGAGGGGTGGAGCAGCCGCGAGGTGAATGCCGACGGCACCACCGGCTGCTACATGGCCGGCAACCCCAACCTCGAGCCCGAGACCAGCACCAACTACGAGATCGGCGTGGGCTTCGACCAGAATGACTGGTCGCTGTCGGCGACCTACTTCCTGACCGACTTCGAGGACAAGATCGAGCAGGTGCCGCTGCGCGACATCGCCGGCTACAACTCCAGTTTCGTCAACGGCTTCTGGTGGACGGTGGCGCAGAACATCCAGGAAGCGCGCACCCGTGGCGTCGAGGCCAGCATCACCGTGCCGCTGCACGAGCAGCTGAGCTGGACCACCAACGCCACCCGCATGCTGGAATCCAAGAACCGCACCACCGGTGCCAACCTCCTGGTCGTGCCGAAGCTCACCGCCAACACTTCGCTGGACTGGCGCGTGTCCGACGACTGGTCGCTGAACCTCAGCGCCCAGCACATCGGCAAGCAACTGGTCTCCACCGCGACCTCCACTTTCGCCAAGGCCTACACCACCTGGGACCTGGTCACCCGCTACGACGTCAATGAACACCTGAGCCTGCGCGCCGGCGTGCTCAACCTGGGCGACGTCTCCACGCTGGAGGAAGGCAACAATTTCGATGGCGGCGCGCGCACCTTCTTCCTGGGCGGCACCGCACGCTTCTGAGGACCGGCGACCGCGGCAGGCGGGCATCGCCCCCTGCCCGCGGCAGCCCCCTGCAGCAGGTTCGACGGGCCCCGTGTGTCCCAAGCACACGGGGCCCGCTGCATTCCGCGTGCCGCGCACCCCATCCTGACCAGTCCTTCCTGCCCGCCGCACTGTCGTGGGCATGCCACGGCCCACAGGTGGGCGGAGCAGCCTGCTCCGCCGTCCCCCGCCGCATGCACCAGCAGCGTCCCCTTGTACTCCCGTGCCTCCGCCCGGCTGCCGATACGGCTGCGGGCATCACGACGGCACACGCGGCTGCGGAAAAGCCCGCACCCGATGACACCCCCGCTCCAATGGGCTCGGACAGGGCGCACCTGCTGGACGGGCCAGCCGTGCCGCCTGTTCCCCGCACTGCCGCGCCGCCGAGGCCGCGCTTGCACCCCCGGCGTCCCTCGTCCCCTGCCAGGCCACCGTGCAGGGCCGGCATCACGACGACGCACGCCTTCAGGGAAGGCCGGCTTCCGACACTACGCGTTCCAGCGGGACGCCGATGGCATGGACTGCGACGCCGCGCACGGCGTCCAGGCTTGAACGGCGCCCCATCGCCACAGGCACTGCCGTGGGCATGGCACGGTGGAGGTCTTCCGTGGCCTGAGAGCCCACGCGCCTGATGTCATGCGGAGATGCGGAAGGTATGCATGGAGCCCCACGCACGGCTGATTCACCGCACGCCTACCATCAGCATCGGCATGCTGGCTTGCCGGGCCCATGCCCTGCCAGGGGAACCCACAACGGTGCGGCAAGCAGGTGCGCGGGCGGACGCCACGGACCGCCTGCCGAAGCATTGCGACGCGACCGCCGGCCCGTCTCCCGGAAACGAAAAACCCCTGGAAACCAGGGGTTTTCGTGCACTTGGCGGAGTGAGAGGGATTCGAACCCTCGATAGAGCTTTTGACCCTATACTCCCTTAGCAGGGGAGCCCCTTCGGCCTCTCGGGCATCACTCCAATCTGTTTTTCCTGGCGCCTGTTTTCCAGCCAGGGCGCGAAGAATACCGTTTAACGGGGTAAAAGGTAAACCCTTATTCCGGGGTTCCTTCATCTGCCGGCGCAGCCGGCTCGTCGCCGCGCTGGATGCGTTGGAAAATCTCTTCGCGGTGCACCGCCACATCCTTGGGCGCGGTGATGCCGATGCGTACCTGGTTGCCCTTGACGCCGAGCACGGTCACGCTGACCGAATCACCAATCATCAGGGTTTCGCCGACACGGCGGGTCAAGATCAACATTGTGCGAATCTCCATGGAACCGGCAGGCTTCCCACCGGCAATGGCGCGCTTGAAATCCGCTGCGCCCCACGACTAAGGGAAAAGACTATCGATGATAACGTCAGCGGGTCGGGGCCTTCAAGGCGAAGTGCCGCCCTGAATTCATTTCAGGTGAGACCGTACCCACTCGGGCACGCCCTCCAGCGCGGCGACCAGGCACGGGCCGTCCTCGCCCCCGCCCTGCGCCATGTCCGGGCGCCCGCCGCCCTTGCCGCCGATCTGGCCGGCGACGTGGGACAGCAGCTCACCGGCCTTGACCCGGCCCAGCGCGCTGCCGCTCACACCGGCGACCAGCGCGGCTTTGCCGTCCGCGGTCCCGGCAAGCAGGATCACCGCATCCACCAGCTGCTGCTTCAAGCGGTCCATGGCCTCGCGCAGCGCCTTGCCGTCGAAGCCCTCCAGCCGTGCCGCGAGCACTTTCGCACCCCCGATGTCGAGCGCGGAGCCGGCGAGGTCGGCGGTCGCGCCTGACGCGAGCCGGGCCTTGAGCCCCTCCAGCTCGCGCTCCAGCTTCTTCTGCCGGTCGCCGAGCTGGCGGATCTTGTCGACCACATCGGCGGAGGTCCCGCCCAGCAGGCGCGCGGCCTGGGACAGGCGCGCTTCCTCGGCATCGACGTAGTCCAGCGCGCCCTGCCCGGTCAGCGCCTCGATGCGGCGCACGCCCGAGGAAACGCCGCTTTCAGCGGTGATCTTGAACAGGCCGATGTCACCGGTACGCGACACATGGGTGCCGCCGCACAGCTCGGTGGAGTAGTCGCCCATCTTCAGCACGCGCACGTGTTCGCCGTACTTCTCGCCGAACAGCGCCATCGCCCCGAATTCCAGCGCCTCCTGCATGCCCATGTGGTGCACTTCGGCGGCATTGTTGGCCCGCACCTGGGCGTTGACCTTGCGTTCGATCAGCGCCAGTTCCTCGCCGCTGATCGGCTGGAAATGCGAGAAGTCGAAGCGCAGCCGATCCGGCGCCACCAGCGAGCCCTTCTGCTGGACATGGGTGCCCAGCACCTCGCGAAGCGCGGCATGCAGCAGGTGGGTGGCCGAATGGTTGAGGATGGTGGCGCCGCGGCGCACCGCGTCGACCGTGCCCGACACGCTGTCGCCCAGCTTGACGGTGCCCTGCTTCACGGTACCGACGTGGCCGTGGAACTGGCCCGCGAACTTCTGCGTGTCCGAGACCTCGATCTCCAGCCCGGCCCCGGACACCCTGCCGGTATCGCCGACCTGTCCGCCCGACTCGGCATAGAACGGCGTCCTGTCGGTGAACAGGATCACCTCGTCACCCGCCTGCACCGCCTCCACCGGCCGCCCATCCTTCAGCAGCGCGACCACACCCAGGGCATCGGCCTGCAGCTGGTCGTAGCCCAGGAAGGCGGTCGGCGACAGCGTGGCGACCAGCTCGGCCGGCAACTGCACGCCCCCGCCGAACTTGCCGGCGGCACGCGCGGTTTCACGCTGGTGCTCCATGGCCGCATCGAAACCGGCCATGTCCACCGACAGGCCACGCTCGCGGGCGATATCGGCGGTCAGGTCCACCGGAAAGCCATAGGTGTCGTACAGGCGGAAGGCATCGCCGCCGGGAATGACGCCGTCGCCGACCTTGGCCGCGACCTCGTCGAAGATCTTCATGCCGGCATCCAGCGTTTCCGCGAACCGCTCTTCCTCGGCCAGCAACGCCTTCTGCACGGTCGCGGCGGCCGCGGACAGCTCCGGATAGGCCTCGCCCATCAGCGCGACCAGGGTCGGCACCAGCGAGTGGAAGAACGGTTGGCGAACGCCCAGCATCCAGCCGTGGCGCAGCGCCCGGCGGATGATCCGCCGCAGCACGTAGCCGCGCCCCTCGTTGGAGGGCAGTACGCCGTCGACGATCAGGAAGGCGCACGCGCGGATATGGTCGGCGATCACACGCAGCGACTTGTTCTCCAGGTCCGCGGTGGCGGTCAGCTCCGCCGCCTTGGCGATCAGGGTCTGGAACAGGTCGATCTCGTAGTTGGTATGCACGTGCTGCAGGATCGCGGCCAGACGCTCCAGGCCCATGCCGGTGTCCACGCAGGGCGCCGGCAGCGGCACCAGGGTACCGTCGGGCTGGCGGTCGAACTGCATGAACACCAGGTTCCAGATCTCGATGAAGCGGTCGCCGTCCTCGTCCGGCGAGCCCGGAGGGCCGCCGGCGATGTGCGCGCCGTGGTCGTAAAAGATCTCGGTGCAGGGCCCGCACGGACCGGTATCTGCCATCTGCCAGAAATTGTCCGAGGCGTAGGGCGCGCCCTTGTTGTCGCCGATGCGCACGATGCGCTCTTCCGGCACCCCGACCATGTCGCGCCACAGCGCATAGGCCTCATCGTCGTTGTGGTAGACGGTGACCAGCAGGCGCTCGGCCGGCAACTTCCAGACCCCGGTCAGCAGTTCCCAGGCCCAGGCGATGGCGTCCTTCTTGAAGTAATCGCCGAAAGACCAGTTGCCCAGCATCTCGAAGAAGGTGTGGTGCCGGGCGGTATAGCCGACGGCATCCAGGTCGTTGTGCTTGCCCCCGGCCCGCAGGCAGCGCTGCACGTCGACGGCGCGCACGTAGCTGCGCTTCTCCGCGCCCAGGAACACGTCCTTGAACTGCACCATGCCGGAGTTGGTGAACAGCAGGGTCGGGTCGTTGCCCGGTACCAGCGGCGCGGACGGCACGATGGTATGGCCCTTGCCCTTGAAGAATTCGAGGAAATCGGCGCGGATCTGGGAGGTGGTGAGCTTGGCTGACGTATTCATGTGGGCTGGGGCTAGGCGGGCGGGCGGCGGCGGGCTCCCCATCCAGGACGCGGGAACGGAACGACCGAAACCCTGAAAGGGTATCAGGCCCGGCGCATTCAGTCCTCTGGATCGTAGCGGGTGGCATCGCGGATGCAGCCGGCCTCGAAGCCGCGCCGGATCAGCATGTCCGCGGCCTTGCGGCGCTGCGCCAGCTCCTGCGGCCCCTCCGGCCCGTAGCGGCGGCATACCACCTGCCGGGCAAGCTCCGTCCAATCGCCCTCGAACGTGGCCATCGCCGTCGTGATCGCGTCCTCATCCAGCCCGTGCATGCCCAGTTCGGCCCGCAGGTGCAGGGGGCCATACCCGGCCGCCGACCGGGTCCGTACCAGCGAGGCGGCGAACCGGCCATCATCCTGCCAGCCCTCCTCGGCCAGCCGGTCGAGCGCGGCCACGGCCTCGTCCTTTTCCACCCCCCGCGCCTGGAGCTTGCGCATCAGCTCCCTGCGCGAATGCTCCCGCCGCACCAGGAACCCGAGCGCGCGCTGCAAGGGGGTCTGCTCACGCGTGCGCTTGCGGCCACGCGCCGCCGGACGTTCATCACTACCGGTGTCCATGTCGATCGGCACCTTCACTCCGCGGCCCGGGCCCCGTGCTCACGGTCCGGCACCCACCGGACACATGCAGGCCGCCCCGGGCCTCTGTCATCCGCTACGACGCCACCCAAAAGCGGCGCCCGTGGAGCGGACCCATCGCCCCGCCGGCCTCCCCTCCGGATCGAAGTGGCACGCACTGCATGCTTCCGGCTGGAGGAGCGGCGGTCATGGCGGGAAAACCGCAGGAGCGGAGCGACGTCACTGACGATGCGCCGTCCGCCCCCGCGGGGAAATCACTCCGCTTCCGCTTCGTCGCCCTCTTCGCGGGGCGCATCGGCAGGCTGGAACTTCTCGCGCAGCTCGGCTTCGATCCTTGCCGCCACCTGCGGGTTGTCACGCAGGTAGCCGCGGGCGTTGTCCTTGCCCTGGCCGATGCGCTCGTCGCCATAGCTGTACCAGGCACCCGCCTTGTCCACCAGCTTGGCATCCACGCCCATGTCGATGAGCTCGCCTTCGCGGCTGATGCCCTCGCCGTACAGGATCTCGGTGACCACCTGCTTGAACGGCGGCGCCAGCTTGTTCTTGACGACCTTGATCCGGGTCTGGTTGCCGATGATCTCGTCGCCCTTCTTGATCGCACCGATGCGGCGGATGTCCAGGCGCACCGAGGCGTAGAACTTCAGCGCGTTGCCACCGGTGGTGGTTTCCGGGCTCTGGCCCGGCATCATCACGCCGATCTTCATCCGCAGCTGGTTGATGAAGACCACCAGAGTGTTGGAGCGCTTGATGTTGCCGGTGAGCTTGCGCAGCGCCTGGCTCATCAGGCGGGCCTGCAGGCCCGGCAGCTGGTCGCCCATCTCGCCCTCGATCTCGGCCTTCGGCGTCAGCGCCGCCACCGAGTCGATCACCAGGATGTCGACCGACCCCGAACGCACCAGCATGTCGGCGATCTCCAGCGCCTGCTCGCCGGTGTCCGGCTGCGACAGCAGCAGGTCGTCGACATTCACCCCCAGCTTGGCGGCATAGATGGGATCCAGCGCGTGCTCGGCATCGATGAACGCCGCGGTACCGCCCTGCTTCTGGCATTCGGCGATCGCCTGCAGGGTCAGCGTGGTCTTGCCCGAGGACTCGGGACCGTAGATCTCGACCACCCGGCCCTTCGGCAGGCCACCGATGCCGAGCGCGATGTCCAGCATCAGCGAGCCGGTCGGGATGGCCTCCACCGGCTCGACCACACGGTCGCCCATGCGCATCACCGAGCCCTTGCCGAACTGCTTCTCGATCTGGCCCAGAGCGGCGGCCAGGGCACGCTTCTTGTTGTCGTCCATCGGGGGCTTCCTCGTCGTTGGTGTCGTAGATTTCGTCATGGGTCCACTTTAACGGTGCCGTATCGCACAGGCTGAGACTGCCCGCGGGACGGCCAGATTATCTGGGGTGGCAAGGATACCGGCAGCAGCGCAGTCAGCCTGTTCCGGTAGGAAAAACCATATGGGGAGGCTGGGGAAAACCGGCCTCACCGGTTCGGCCTCAGCAGGCCGCAGTACAGCCCTTCGATGGCGAAGTCCTGGTCCGGGAGCACCTCGATGGGGGCGTAGTCCGGATTCCTCGGCAGCAGCCGGATGCGCTCCTTGCCGAGCTTGAGCAGCTTGACCGTGATCTCGTCATCGATGCGCGCGACCACGATCTGCCCGGACCGCGCGTCACGGGTACGGTGCACGCCGATGAGGTCGCCATCGAAGATGCCCTCGTCGATCATCGAATCGCCCTGCACCTTCAGCAGGTAGTCCGGCGCCGGGGAGAAGAACACCTTGTCCAGCACCACGTAATCGTCCGAACCGATGTCCGCGCCGATGGGCAGCCCGGCGGCCACGCGCCCCAGCACCGGCAGGCGCAGCACCTGCGCGTCGTGCGGCACCGCCCCGATGTCCACGGCGTCGCCGGCAGGACGCAGCAGGCGGATGCCGCGGGCGCGCCCGGGCACCCGCTCGATGGCGCCGGCCGCCTCGAGCGCATCCAGGTGGTACTGCGCCGAGCGCACGCCCTTGAAGCCGAAGGCCCGGGCGATCTCGGTCTGTGAAGGCGGCACGCCCTCGCTCTCGATGCGCTCGGCGATCAGCTCGAGGATGGCTTGCTGGGTATCGGTCAGGTCCATGGTTAGTAGTATTGCTACTAACATGGGCGAGTGCAAGCGATCTCCACCGGCGGTCCACTCCCGCGGCCGCCACGGCCCAGGTTCTCCACCCGCGCCGGAGCCGGCAACACCGACCCCGTGCATCGCCGCCGGCAGTCGGCCCTCCATTCGCTGTTGCCGGTCCGGACGCATCGCCCGTCCCCGGCGGGCCCTCACCGCTGGCGGTTGCTGCGCCAGATGGAGAACAGGATCCAGACCCCGCACAGTCCCGCGCCCAGGAACCCGGCGACCCCCAGCACCAGCAGGCCGCGATGCGCACCGCTGCCGATGCTGTTCATCACGATCGAGGAACCGATGATCAGCGCGGCCGTCACGATCCCCATGGTGAGGCGGTTCGCGGCGCGGTTGACCTGGTCGCCGAACCCCTTCAGCGCCGGCGTGTCGACCATCAACCGCATGCGCCCGCGCCGGGCGGCCAGCAGCAGCCGGCGCAGGTCGCGCGGCAGGTCGCCCGCCAGGTCCAGCGCCCCCAGCAGGCTGCGCCGGCTGCGCCGCAGCACCGCGCGCGGGGCGTAGCGCCGGCGCATGATCCGCTCCAGGTACGGGCGCGCGGCACCGGCCATGTCGAAGTCCGGGTCGAGTTGCCGGCCCATGCCTTCCAGGGTCAGGAAGGCCTTGATCATCAACGCCAGGTCGGCCGGCAAGGTCAGGCCGTACTGCCGCAGCAGCGCGGTCACGTCGCCCAGCATCAGGCCCACGCGCAGGTCCTTGAGCGGGACTCCGCGGTACTGGTCGACGAAATTGCCCAGGTCCTGCTGCAGCCGGGCCTCGTCGATCTCCACCCCGCCGGCCCACTCCAGCAGGACGTCGGCCACCGCCTCCGGTTCCTGCGCCACCAGCCCGTGCAGCAGCCGCGCCACCTGGAAGCGGCGCTGTTCGGACAGGTGCCCGACCATCCCGAAGTCGATGATGCCGATGCGGCCGTCGCGCAGGTAGAAGATGTTGCCCGGGTGCGGATCGGCGTGGAAGCAGCCGTCGTCCAGTGCCATCTTCAACACGATCCCGGCACCGGTGTGCGCCAGCGCCACCCGGTCCAGCCCGGCTGCATCCACCGCGGCCAGGTCGCGGCCAGGAATGCCATCCACGAAATCCTGGACGTTCAGGCTCTCGCAGGTCCACTGCCAGTGCACCCGCGGGATAAGCACATCCGGATGGCCGGCGAAGTTGGCGGCGATGCGCTCGGCATTGCGGCACTCGGCGGCGAAGTCCAGTTCCCGGCGCAGCGACTGGGTGAACTGCTGCACCACCTCCGAAGGCCGGTAGCGGCGCAGGTCCGGCAGCCGCGCCTCGATGATCTCGGCCAGCCGCGCCAGCAGCCTCAGGTCGGCCTCCACCACATCGCGGATGCCCGGCCGGCGGACCTTCAATATCACCGGGGTGCCGTCGTGCAGCCAGGCCCGATGCGCCTGCGCCAGCGACGCCGCCGCCAACGGCCGCTCATCCAGCCGTGCGAACGCCGTTTCCGGCGTCTGGCCCAGGTCGGCCTCCAGCTGGTCGCGGATCTGTTCGTACGGCAAGGCCGGCACCGCGTTCTGCAGCTCGCTGAACTCGGCGATCCACTCCGGAGCGAACAGGTCCACACGGGTCGCCAGCACCTGCCCCAGCTTGACGAAGGTCGGCCCGAGCTCCTCCATCGCGCGCCGCACCCGCACCGGCGCGGACATCTGCAGCATCTGCCCGGCATCGTTCCAGTGCAGCAGCCGCCCGGCCCGTTGCAGCACGTCGGCCAGGCCGACCCGGCGCACGATGTCGCCGAAGCCGTAGCGGATCAGGACCGCGGCGATCTCCTGCAGCCGCCCAAGGTCGCGGACAGTGGCCAGCGCCTCCCACATCAGCCCCTGCCTCCGCCGGTCGCGCGTCGCCATGGCCTCACTCCAGCGCCTCCAGCCCTTCCAGCGCACGGGCCACGGTCTGCCGGCGCACGGCGTCGCGGTCGCCCTGGAACTGGAACAGCTCGGCACGGGTATAGCCACCGCGCCGCTTCCAGCCGATCCACACGGTACCGACCGGCTTGTCGGCGCTGCCGCCGCCGGGCCCGGCGATGCCGGTGACCGCCACCGCCACGCTGGCGCCGGAATTCACCAGCGCGCCGGACACCATCTCGATCACCGCCTCACGGCTGACCGCCCCCTCGCTTTCCAGGGTCTGCGGGCGCACGCCGAGCAGCCGCTGCTTGGCCTCGTAGCTGTAGGCCACCATGCCGCTGTCGAACCAGTCGGAGGACCCGGCAACGCCGGTCATCGCCTTGGCGATCCAGCCTCCGGTGCAGCTTTCGGCCGTGACCACGCGGTCATGGGCCTGCCGCAGGCGTTCGCCGACACGGCCGGCCAGCCGCTCCAATTCCTGATCGTCGGGACTACTGGGCATGGGGGGACGCCTGCGGTAACGGACCCCTGTTGTAACGCATAAGCATGCGCCCGCGAAACCGGCGGCACGGCGGCGCAGCGCCACGTTCAGGCGCCGCCGCTGCCCGCACCGCGTTTCCTGGCACGGCGCGCCATCGGCCTCAGCGGCCGCAGCCCTCCAGCTTCAGCGACTGCCCCGGCCGGATCGCATAGGCCGGCGCCCGCAGGCCGTTGGCCCGCGCCAGCGTCGGTACCTGGCACTGGAAGCGGCTGGCGATGCGGCCCAGGGTGTCGCCCTTCGCGACGGTATAGCTGCGGGTGGCCGGCCGTGGCGCCGCCGCCGCGGCGGCCATCGACTGCACGTCGCCGACCGCGACATTGCCGTTGTAGGCCGCCGCCTGCGGCCGCTTGATGGCCGCGTTCAGGTCCGCGGTGATCACCGCGCGCGCCAGGTCGGCGCGCGGCCCGCTGACGCATTGCCGGTTGTACAGCGTGGCGATGCGGGTGGTGGCGTTGATCGGGGTGCCGGCCGGAATCCAGCCATCGGCCTCGTAGCGCGGATTGAGGTTGCGCAGCACCCGCATGTAGCCGTCACGGGTGCCGGTGCTGCCCAGGCAGATGGTCAGCTCGTAGATCGTGGTGGACTTGGCCAGGCGGATCGTCGCCGGCTGCGCGTTGACCTTCGGGAACTCCACGCCGTACTGCTGCGGGTGCAGGAAGATCCAGGCCGCGGCGATCACCATCGGCACGTAGTCCTTGGTCTCGCCGGGGAACTGGCTGTAGACCGACTCGGTCCAGAACCCCTGGCCGCCGCTCTGGTTGTACACCCGCTGCGCGCGGCCCTCGCCGCCGTTGTAGGCGGCCAGGGCCAGCTCGATGTTGCGGTTGAGCTGGCCCATGCGCTCGATCATGTAGGACGCACTGGCCTCGGCGGCGCTGCGCGCATCGAAGCGGGTATCGAACCCGGTGCCGTCCGGGCCCAGCCCGAAACGGCGGCCGGTGGCCGGCATGAACTGCATCAGCCCGGCCGCGCCCGCGCGCGAGGACGCATGCACGCGGCCGTTGGACTCCTTGGCCATGATGCCGAACAGCAGGGCCTCGGGCAGGCCGCGCTTCTCCCACTCCGGCCACATCACCGGCCGCAGGTTCATGTAGTTCTCGTAGCTGGTCAGCAGCGCCGGGCGCATGTCGGTGAGCCAGCGGCGGATGCCCGCCTGGATCGCCGGGTTGTACTCGACCATCTCGTCGAAGGCGTGCCGGTGGTCGTTGAGCAGGGCCGCCGCACGCGCGGCCTCGGGCACGTCCGCGCGCAATGGGCCGGCATGGTCCGGATCGGCCTCCAGGCGGTCCCCGGCCAGCTCGTCCGCCCCATCGGCGCGTTCGTCGCTCTGGTGCTTCAGCAGGCGCTTGTAGGTGGCCAGCAGGGTGCCGACCTGGCAGCCCTTCTGGCCGATGCAGGCGTCGATCACATCCTCCATGTCCTCCAGCGCCGCATCGCCTTCCGTGGTTCCCTTGGGATCGGCGTTGGCCACCAGCAGCAGGGCGTCGGCATAGCGCTTTTCCGCCGCGGCCATGCGCTGTTCGATCGCCTCGACCCGGGCCTTGTCGCGGGCCGATACGCGCTGCGCGTGGGCGGTGGGCGCCGCCGCGAGCAGCAGCACGGCGAGCAGCAGGGAGCAGCGGCGGAAGATCGTAATGGAGACGGGCATCGGCGACGGCAGGGACGGAAAGGCAGGCAGAGTAGCCGCGGCGGTCGTCCAGCGGCAACCGGCGCACAGAGACGATACAGTCGGCCGTTAGAATCCCCTCCATGCCCACCGAGAGCTTCCCATGGAACCCATCCTGATCGGCAAAGGCGTGACCGACGACATCGCCGTGTCGCTGCTTCCCCGTTTCGGCAACCGCCACGGCCTGGTGGCCGGCGCCACCGGCACCGGCAAGACGGTGACGCTGATGACCCTGGCCGAGGGCTTCTCGCGGCGGGGCGTGCCGGTGTTCATGGCCGACGTGAAGGGCGACGTCGCCGGCCTGGCGGTACCCGGCGAGATCGACGGGAAACTGGCCGCGCGCGCCGCCGAGATCGGCGTCGACGGCTACACCGCACAGGCCAGCCCCACCGTCTTCTGGGACCTGTACGGCCAGCTCGGCCACCCGGTGCGCACCACCGTCAGCGAGATGGGCCCGACCCTGCTGGCGCGCATCCTCGAACTCAACGCCACCCAGTCCGGGGTGCTCGACATCGTGTTCAAGCTCGCCGACGACCGCGGCCTGCTGCTGCTCGACCTGGACGACCTGCGCGCCCTGCTCACCCTGGTGGCTGCCGAGCGCAAGAACGTCTCCACCGAATACGGCCTGGTCAGCGCGCCGAGCATCGCCGCCATCCAGCGGGCGCTGCTGCGGTTGTCGCAGGACGGCGGCGAGAACTTCTTCGGCGAGCCGGCGCTGGAGCTGGCCGACATCATGCGCGTCAACCACGACGGCCGCGGCGTGATCGGCATCCTCGCCGCCGCCCAGCTGATCCTCAAGCCGCGGCTGTACTCGACCTTCCTGCTGTGGCTGCTGTCGGAGCTGTTCGAGAAGCTGCCGGAAGTGGGCGACCTGGAAAAACCGAAGCTGGTGTTCATCTTCGACGAGGCCCACCTGCTGTTCAACGACGCCCCGGCCGCGCTGGTACAGCGCATCGAGCAGGTGGTACGGCTGATCCGCTCCAAGGGCGTGGGTGTGTACTTCTGCTCGCAGTTCCCCGACGACGTGCCGGCCAATATCCTCGGCCAGCTCGGCAACCGGGTGCAGCATGCGCTGCGCGCCTTCACCCCGCGCGACCAGAAGGCGGTGAAGACCGCCGCGGAAACCTTCGTCCCCAACCCGAAGCTGGACGTGGTCGCCACGCTGTCGCAGCTGGGCACCGGGGAGGCGCTGGTCTCCACGCTGCTGGACAAGGGCATCCCCGCGCCCGTGCAGAAGACGCTGGTGGCGCCGCCGCGTTGCCGCATGGGGGCCATCAGCGAATCCGAACGCATGCAGGTGCGCGCCGGCAGCCCGGTCGGCAGCCGCTACGACACCGCCATCAACCGCGAATCGGCCGCCGAGATCCTCGCCGCACGCGCCCAGCAGGCCGCCGAGCAGGCGCAGGCGCCCGCGGCGCAGGGCCCCGGACAGGGCGGCGTCGGCCAGAAGATCGGCGAGTTCCTGTTCGGCAGCGGGCGCCGGCAGGGCATGGTCGAATCGGTGGCCAAGCAGACCACGCGCAATGTCGGCGGTTCGATCGGGCGCAGCGTCGGCAGTTCCATCGGCGAATCGATGATGGGCAAGACCGGCAAGAAGTACGGCGGGCAGATCGGCAACCAGATCGTGCGCGGCATCCTCGGCGGCCTCTTCGGCGGCAAGCGCTGAACCATGTCGCGCTGGCGTCCCCCCGCGGAAAAGAGCACCGCCCTGATCACCGCCCAGGGCCATGCGCGCCTGAAGGCCGAACTGGACGACCTGTGGCGCCAGCGCCGCCCCGAGGTGGTCAGTGCACTGGCCGCCGCCGCGGCGGAGGGCGACCGTTCGGAGAACGCCGAGTACACCTACCGCAAGAAGCAGCTCGGCGAGATCGACCGCCGGGTGCGCTACCTGAGCAAGCGCCTGGAGGTGCTGCGCGTGGTGGACACCCGCCCAAGCGATCCGGACGCGGTGTTCTTCGGCGCGACGGTGGAGCTGGAGAACCTGCAGTCCGGCCGGACCCACGTCTACCGCATCGTCGGCCCGGACGAGACCGACGCGACCGCCGGCTGGATCAGCATCGATTCGCCACTGGCGCGCGCCCTGCTGAAGAAGCGCATCGACGACGAGTTCACCGTGGAACTGCCTGGCGGCAACACCGGTTTCGCGCTGGTCGCCATCGACTACGGCCCCGCCTGAGCGCCGCGGGAGGACCGCCCTGCGGATGCCCGGCGCATCAGCGCAATGGCGACGGATACCGGCGGCCCGCGCGCAGCGGGCGGAAATAGCCGGCCTGCCCGTAGAACGCCGCGTCCTGCCGCGGATGCCACCCCGGAATCCCGGCCAATGGCAGCGGCCGCAGTTCCAGTGGATCCTCGAGAACCCCGCCGCCCGCTATCGCGTCGGCGACGCGCGCCACGCAGGCCGCGTCGTCCCCGCCCCGCACCACCACACAGCGCCCGACCAGCAGGCGGCCGGGCACCAGCGCCTGCTCCATCAGCGCATGCCCGATCACCGCGGCGACGGCGATGCCGCCGTCCTGCCAGCGCGCCGCCTGTGCCGCGAACAGCTCGGGCCACCGGTGGCCGTCCCATAACGGCAACAGCGCCGGGTCGGCGATGCGCACGATCACCCCGCACTCGTCGAACTGGGTCAGGGCCTGCTGCGCGCGGTTGCGCCGCTGCGGCCCCATCGTGGCGATGTGCTGGCACTGGCGCGCGTTGAGCGCCGACTTGACCGCTGGATGACGCGCCCAGACCAGCGCATTGAACAGGTCGTGCCAGTTCTCAACGCGCGTCGCGATCCGGCCATGCCTGGCGATGCGCGCTTCGTAATGCAGGCCATCGGCGAGCAGCGCCCGATCCTGCACGGCGAAGCGCCGTCCCGGCAGCGGCAACGCCGCGTTGAGCGCATCGATGCCGGGCCATGCTGCCGACGTCAACAGCGCCCGCTGCTCGGCGTACGCCGCGAATAGCGGGTGCCGGAAACACGCCGGATCGACCTGCCCGCGCGGCGGCGCGATGAAACGGCGCCGATCGGACCCGGCGTCGACGCCGGCATCGTCCGGCGCACCGTGCCCGCCGCTGTCGCCCGGCTGGCCGGTCACAGCACCTTGAGATCGAACGACCGGCTGGCCGGTGCGGCGAGGGCATCGCCGAACAGGTCGTGCTCGTCACTGTCGGTGATCGCCACATCGACGAAATCGCCCACGCGCAACCCGGCGTCGGCCGCGTTCTGGACATGCACCAGACCGTCGATTTCCGGCGCATCGGCCTTGGAGCGCGCCACCGCGATGCCGTCCTCGAGGGCATCCACCAGGCATTGCTGCACGCTGCCGATCTTCGCTTCGAGCCGGGCGGCGGAAATGGCGGCCTGCTTCTCCATGAAGCGCGCCAGCCGCTCCTGCTTCACCTCTTCGGGCACCGGGTCGGGCAAGGCGTTGGCGGTGGCGCCCTCGACCGCCGAGTACGCGAACGCGCCGACCCGGTCCAGCTGCGCGGCGTCGAGGAACTCCAGCAGCTGCTCGAACTCGGCCTCGGTCTCGCCCGGGAAGCCGACGATGAAGGTCGAACGCACGGTGATGTCCGGGCTGATCCCGCGCCAGCGCAGCACCCGCTCTAGGGTCTTGTCGACCGCGCCCGGGCGCTTCATCAGCTTGAGGATGCGCGGGCTGGCGTGCTGGAACGGGATGTCCAGGTACGGCAGGATCTTCCCTTCGGCCATCAGCGGCACCACGTCGTCCACGTGCGGGTACGGATAGACGTAGTGCAGGCGCGTCCACGCCTCCAGCTCGGACAGGCCCTCGCACAGCGCCTTCATGCGCGTGGCGTACTCCCTGCCGCGCCAGGTACCCGGCGCGTACCGCCGGTCCACGCCGTAGGCCGAGGTGTCCTGCGACACCACCAGCAGTTCGCGCACTCCCCCCTTGACCAGGCGCTCGGCCTCGCGCAGCACCTCTTCGACCGGGCGCGACACCAGGTCGCCGCGCATCGACGGGATGATGCAGAAACTGCAACGGTGGTTGCAGCCCTCGGAGATCTTCAGGTAGGCATAGTGCCGCGGCGTCAGCTTGACGCCGTAGTCGGGCACCAGGTCCACGAACGGATCGTGCCGGGGCGGCAGCGCCGCGTGCACCGCGTCCATCACGCTGGTGTAGTCCTGCGGGCCCGACACCGACAGCACGTCCGGATACTGCTCGCGGATCATCTCCGACTTCTTGCCCAGGCAACCGGTGACGATGACCTTGCCGTTCTCGTTCATCGCCTCGCCGATGGCGTCCAGCGATTCGGCCACGGCCGAGTCGATGAAACCGCAGGTGTTGACCACCACCACGTCGGCCGCCTCGTAGGACGGCACGATGTCGTAGCCCTCCACCCGCAGCTGGGTAAGGATGCGCTCCGAATCGACGAGGGCCTTCGGGCAGCCAAGGCTGACAAAGCCGACTTTGGGGTTCAGCTGGGACATGGGGTCTGCGGTTCTGGGGGCCGGGGATCGGAATGACCTGGGGCCGGAAGCGCGGCGATTATACCGGCCGGGTGCCGGCGCTACCCGATGGCGGCCTTAACATGGGGTGGCCCCCTGCGCCCCACCCTGGAGTCCCCATGAGCCACTGGATCACCCTCGACACCGTCCACGGCCCGGTACGCGCCTGGCAGGCCCTGCCCGATGGCCGCGTACACGCCGGCCTGGTGGTGGTACAGGAAATCTTCGGGGCCAACGCCCACATCCGCGGCGTCGCCGACCGGTACGCCAGCGATGGCTATGCGGTGCTGGCGCCCTCGCTCTTCGACCCGCTGGAGCCCGGGCTGGAACTGGACTACGACGCCGCCGGCACCGCCCGCGGCAAGGCAGTGGTGGACGAACTGGGCGTGGACCGTGCGCTGGACATCGTGGCCGCCGCCGCCCGCGCCCTGGCCGGCCACGGCAAGGTCGGCACCGTGGGCTATTGCTGGGGCGGCACCATCGCCCTGCTCGCCGCGCAGCGGCTGGGCCTGCCCTCGGCCAGCTACTACGGCGCGCGCAACGTGCCGTTCCTGGACACCCCGTTCAAGGCCCCGGCGATCTTCCATTTCGGTGCGCAGGACGCCTCGATCCCGGCGGCCGCCGTTGCAGCGCATCGTGAAAAGCAACCGTCGATGCAGGTATACGTGTACCCGGCCGACCACGCCTTCAACCGCGAGGTCGGCACGCACTACCACGCTCCAAGCGCCGCACTGGCGCGCGAACGCACCTTGGCCTTCTTCAGCGAGACCCTGCGATGACCGAAGCTGTGACGTCCGATTTCGAGCTCGACTCCCGCCTTGCCGCCGACAGTGTCCTGATCGCCGACGGCCCTCTATCCCAGATCCGCCTGATGAACGACGACCGCTTTCCGTGGGTCGTGCTGGTCCCCCGCGTACCCGGTGCCAGCGAATGGATCGACCTGGATGGCGGCCAGCAGCGCCTGCTGCTGGCGGAGATCAACCAGGTTTCGCGCCACCTGAAGCAGAAGCCGCAGGTCGCCAAACTCAACATCGGCGCGCTGGGCAACATCGTGCCGCAACTGCACATCCACCTGGTCGGCCGGTATCCGGGCGATGCCGCCTGGCCGGGACCGGTATGGGGCAGCGGCCAGGCCCAGCGCTTCGATCCGGCGGTGCTGGCCGAGCGTGTCGAAATCTGGCGCCAGCGGCTACGATAGCGGCCACTCCACGCAAGGAAACGCAAGTCGATGCGCTCCAACCTGATCGCCGCCCTGATCCTGATCGCCGTCGGCCTGTTCTTCCTGGCCAAGAACCTGGGCTGGATCAACGGCAACATCGGTTCGATGCTGGCCACCTGGTGGCCGGCCATCCTCGTGGCCGTGGGCATCGGCATGCTGTTCGGACGCGGCAAGTAGCAAGCAGCCCCGGCCGCCGGAAACACGAAGGGCGCGGAATTCCGCGCCCTTCGCCGTTGATGCGGGCGCGGCCGCCGCTCAGGTGCGCGGCAGGGTCACCCCGGTCTGGCCCTGGTACTTGCCGCCGCGGTCGCGGTACGAAGTCTCGCAGACATCGTCCTTGTCGGCCTGGAAGAACAGCATCTGCGCCACGCCCTCGTTGGCGTAGATGCGTGCCGGCAGCGGCGTGGTGTTGGAGAACTCCAGGGTCACGTGGCCCTCCCACTCCGGCTCCAGCGGCGTCACGTTGACGATGATGCCGCAGCGCGCGTAGGTGCTCTTGCCCAGGCACACCACCAGCGTGTCGCGCGGGATGCGGAAGTACTCCACCGTGCGTGCCAGCGCGAACGAGTTCGGCGGGATGATGCACTCGTCGGCCTCGATGTCGACGAAGCTCTTCGGGTCGAAGTGCTTGGGATCGACGATGGTCGAGTTGATGTTGGTGAACACCTTGAACTCGCGCGAGCAGCGCACGTCATAGCCGTAGCTGGACGTGCCGTAGCTGACGATGCGCCGGCCGTCTGCCCCGCCGCTGTCGGCGAACCGGACCTGCCCGGCCTCGTACGGCTCGATCATGCCGTGCTGCTCGGACATGCGGCGGATCCAGCGGTCGCTCTTGATGCTCATTCGGGGTCCTGACAGATCGTGTGGAAGGCGGAATTCTAGCCGGTCGCACCCGGCGCCGGCCGGCCCCGCCCTCACCGCCGGGCGTGCCTGCGACCGGCCGCAGGCCCGGCGGGCCGCCTCAGGTCAGCGAGGACACGATCGGAATCCTGGCACGGGGACGCTTGCCGAGCGCCTCCAGCATCTGCTCCGCCGCGGCCACGTAGGCCCTGGCCGCGGCCGATTCCGGTGCCGCGGCCACGATCGGCGTGCCGGCATCGCCCTGCTCGCGGATCCCGATCTCCAGCGGCAGCGACCCCAGCAGCGGCACCCCGTAGTGCTCGGCCATGCGCCGTCCCCCGCCGTCGCCGAACAGGTGCTCGACATGGCCGCAGGCGCTGCAGGTGTGCACCGCCATGTTCTCGACGACGCCGAGCACCGGAACCTCGACCTTCTCGAACATTTTCAATGCCTTGCGCGCATCCAGCGTGGCGATGTCCTGGGGCGTGGTGACCACCACCGCCCCGGCGACCGGGATCTTCTGCGCAAGCGTGAGCTGGATGTCGCCGGTCCCCGGCGGCAGGTCGATCAGCAGGATGTCCAGGTCGTCCCAGCGGGTATCGTTGAACAGCTGGGTCAGGGCCGAGGTGGCCATCGGGCCGCGCCAGATCATCGGCGAGTCCTGGTCGACCAGGAAGCCGATCGACATCGCCTCCACCCCGAACGCCCGCATCGGCTCGATCGACTTGTTGTCCGGGCTCTCCGGCCGCCCGCTCAGCCCCAGCATCGCCGGGATGCTGGGGCCATAGATGTCCGCATCCAGCACCCCCACCCGCACGCCCGCCCGGCACAGCGCCATGGCCAGGTTGACCGTCGTGGTGGACTTGCCCACCCCGCCCTTGCCCGATGCGACCGCGATGACGTTGCGGATCCGGGGATGGGGGGAAAGGCCGGGCTGGGGAGCTCGAGCAATGACAGACATGGAAAGCGCAGTGGTCCTTCAGAAAGCAGGCCTTCATTCTGCCGCTTATCCGGGACCACTGGAAGAACGAGAACCCAATGCGAGAACCCAATGTCGGTCGGACAGATCGTCGGTCATCGAGCTCCTGCATATCCCCAGCATCGTTGCGCCTAAACTCCGGCATCGACACGGCATTCGACAATAACCTGACCGAAGACGGCATCGGTACACGGAGCATCGACATGTGCGGCCTCGACGCCCACCGCATGCTCATGTTTATTGATTGGCCCCGATGACCTACCGGTTCTGACAGAGCGGCATCCGCCCATCAACCGTCCTGTTCAGGCAGGTGCGGACGTCCTCGACAGCCCCCGGCCCTTGCTGGGGGCTGTCGTTTTTCCGGCCGGCCCACCCCGCTGTTGCCGGCGGCATGGCAGGGACCGTCATGACCTTCGACACCCCTGCGCTCACGGTTACAGGCGTATCTTTTGCCCACACCCCCGTGACCGGGGGATCCCTTGCATAGCACCCGGCCAGGAGGCCTTACGTGATCGTTCGCAAACCCCAGATTCTCCTGCTGACCCTGGCCGTCTCGGCCGTGCTGGTCGGCTGCGACAAGACCCCTGCCCCGGCGGCCGACGCCGGAGCCCCCGCCACCGCCGCCAGCGAGCTGAAGCTGGACGAATCCAAGCTGCCGGCCTACAACGCGTTCACCGCCGCCGACCTGGATGCCGGGAAGGACGCCTGCACCGACTTCGGTGGCTACGTCAACGACACCTGGCTGAACGCCAACGAGATTCCATCCGACCGCACCAGCTGGGGCGCCTTCACCATCCTCGACGAGCGCTCGGTGGCCGTGCAGCACCAGCTGGCCGAGCAGGCCGCCGCGCTGAAGAACGCCACCGGCGTGGAAAAGATCGTCGGCGACTTCTGGGCGTCCGGCATGGACGAAGCCCGGATCGAGGCACTGGGCATCACCCCGCTGAAGGCCGACCTGGAGGCCATCGATGGCCTCCAGGACACCGCCGCGATCGCCGGGTACCTGCGCACCACCGCCGCCAAGGGCGAGAACGTGCTGTTCGGTTTCGGCCCGGAGGCGGACTTCAAGAACTCGGCCATGAACCTGGCCTACGCCAGCCAGGGCGGACTTGGGCTGCCGGACACCACCTACTACACCGACGCCAGCAAGGCCGACAAGCTCGACGCCTACAAGGCGCACGTGGCCAAGGTGCTCGAACTGTCCGGTGTCGCCGCAGACGACGCCGCCAAGCAGGCAGCGGACGTGGTCGCCTTCGAGACCCGCCTGGCCAAGGCCTCCAAGTCCAGCGTCGAGCTGTCGCGCGACGTATCGCTCTACTACAACCCGGTCACCGTGGCCGATGCCGATGCGCTGACCCCGAACTTCAGCTGGAGCGAGTTCTTCAAGGCCCAGGGCATCGCCGCGCCGGAAACGTTCTCGCTGGCCATGCCGGACTTCCACAAGGAAGTCAGCACGATGCTGGCCGATACCGATCCGGGCGTGTGGCGCGCCTACCTGCGCTTCCACACCGTCGACGGTGCCTCGCCGTACCTGAGCAAGGATTTCGTGCAGGAGAACTACGCGTTCTACGGCCGCGAGCTCAACGGCCAGAAGGAGAACAAGCCGCGCTGGAAGCAGGTGCTGGGCACCATCGAGAACGATGCCGGCGAAGCCTTCGGGCAGCTGTACGTCAAGGTCGCCTTCTCGCCGGAGGCCAAGGCCAAGATGGAGGAACTGGTCAAGAACCTCGCCGCCGCACTGAAAGCGCGCATCGAGAACCTGGCCTGGATGAGCGACGAGACCAAGGCCAAGGCGGTCGCCAAGTGGGAGACCTTCACCCCGAAGATCGGCTACCCGGACAAGTGGCGTGACTGGAGCGGCCTGCAGACCACCCACGACGACTACCTGGGCAACATCCGCGCGGCCACCGCGTTCAACTACAAGTGGGAGCTGGCCAAGATCGGCCAGCCGGTGGACAAGACCGAATGGGGCATGACCCCGCAGACCGTCAATGCCTACTACAACCCGCTGCAGAACGAGATCGTGTTCCCGGCCGCCATCCTGCAGCCGCCGTTCTTCGACCCCGATGCCGACGATGCCCTCAACTACGGCGGCATCGGCGCGGTGATCGGCCATGAGATGACCCATGGCTACGACGACCAGGGCAGCCGTTTCGGCCCGACCGGCAATTTCGAGAACTGGTGGACCCCCGCCGACAGCAAGGGCTTCGAGGCCCTGACCGGCAAGCTGGTCAGGCAGTTCAACGCCTACAAGGTGGACGGCCAGAACGTGGATGGCCACCTGACCCTGGGCGAGAACATCGCCGACCTCGGCGGCCTGGCCACCGCCTACGATGCCCTGCAGAAGGCCAGCGACGGCAAGGAGGACCCGAAGATCGACGGCTTCACCCGCGATCAGCGCTTCTTCTTCAACTGGGCCACGGTGTGGCGCACCAAGTACACCCCGGAGAACGCCCGGGTGCGCCTGGCGACCGACCCGCACGCCCCGGCGCAGTTCCGTGCCATCGGTGCGCCGTCCAACCTGCCGGCCTTCAGTGCGGCGTTCCAGTGCAAGCCCGGCGCGCCGATGGCGCGCACCGGCGATGACCAGGTGGTGATCTGGTAAGCCGGCAGTACTGGCCGCAACGAAAGCCCGGAGCATTCCGGGCTTTCGTTTTTCCGGGGCCCGGTCGCGGTCGCGATGTGCCCCGCATCGCGGCCCGGCGCCGCCGGAACGGCACCCGGGCGCGGCATCCCAGGCTTCCCGTCCGGGCAAACCGCGGCGACGCACTTTCCCTGCTGGCGGCTTGATAAACTCCGGCCACTTTCAATCCTCCATGGATTCGTTGCACATGCCCAACGCTCGCCCGCTTTCCCTGGCACTGGCCCTTGGCCTGGTCGCCATGCTGTCCTCTCCCGGCGCCGATGCCGCGCGCAAGAAGGCACCCTCGCGGGCACCCGCGGTCAGCCCGGCCTGCACCGATTTCCATGAGCTGGCCAATGCCGACTGGCTCAAGGCCACCCCGGTACCGCAGACCGGCGCGGTGACCGTCCTGGGCACGCTGGCCGATACCGCCCGCCAGCAGCAGCGCCAGCTGCTCGAACAGGCGATGGGCGCACCGCAGGGCAATGTGCAGAAGCTGCTGGGCGACTTCTGGGCCAGCGGCCTGGACGAAGCCGCGGTCGAGGCCGACGGCTCCAAGCCGATCGCACCGCTGCTGGCGCGCATCAACGCCATCCGCAAGGCCAAGGACATCCCGGCTTCGATCGCCGCCCTTCACCAGGTCGGCATCCCGGTGGCGTTCAATTTCGCCCCCGACGTGGACCTGAAGGCACTGGACCGCCACATCGGCTACTTCATGCAGGGCGGCATGGGCCTGCCCGATCCTGCGTTCTATACCCGCACCGACGCCGATACCGTCGCGCTGATGGCGCGCTACCGCGCGTACGTGAAGCAGATCCTGGCGCTGACCGGCACCCCGGCCGCGCGGCTCGATGCCGAATCGGCCCTGGTCATCCAGCTGGAAACCGAACTGGCGCGCACCGCGCAGCCGCTGGCCGGCATCAACAATCCGTTCAACAACTACGCCCCGGTGGCCACCCGCGAGATCACCGGCCGCTACCGCAACCTGCAGCTGGATGCCTTCCTGAAGGCGCAGGGCGTCAACGACGACCTCGTCTCGCTGTCCGATCCGGCACTGTTCCAGCAGCTCAACGGCATGATCGGCCGCCTGCCGGCCGAGCAGTGGAAGGCCTACCTGCGCTGGCGGGTCGGCGACGCCATGGCCCCCTATCTCTCGCAGGCCTACCGCGACGCCGAATTCGAGTTCCGCGGCCGCGTGCTGCGCGGCGAGGTCATCGCCCCGGCCCGCTGGGAGCAGGTGCTCGACGCCATCAATGTCGCGGCCGGCCCGATGCTGGGCCACGAGTACGTGGCCCGCCATGTCCAGCGCGACACCCTGCGCCAGGCGGCGCTGATGGTCGACCAGGTCCGCGAGGCGCAGATCGCCGCGGTCAAGCGCAGCACCTGGATGAGCGAGGACGCCAAGGCCGAGGCCGAAGCCAAGCTGGCCGCCCTCAAGATCGAGATCGGCAAGCCGCTGCGCGACCTGGACTACACGGTGCAGCCCATGGGCCGTGGCAGTTTCGGCGGCAACATGCTGATCGCCTCGACCTGGCGCCATGCCCAGGAAATGAAGCGCATCGGCAAGGGCAACGCCGACCGCCGCTGGGACGTGCTGCCGCAGCAGCCGGCGCTGGCCTACGACCTGGCGCAGAACCGCCTGATCGTCACCGCCGCCACGCTCCAGGCACCGATCTTCGGCGAGGCCGCCGGCACCGCCGCCAGGTTCGGCGCCTTCGGGGCGCTGGTCGCCCACGAGATCAGCCGGGCCATCGACGCCAAGGGCGCCCTGGTCGATGCCAAGGGCGAGCTGCGCAGCTGGTGGACGCCCGCCGACAAGAGCGCCTGGACGCTGATCGGCAACCAGGTCGCCGCGCAGTACGCCGGCTATGCCTTCCCGGGCGTGAAGGACGCGAAGGTCAATGGCGAACTGACCCGCGACGAGAACATGGCCGACCTCTCCGGCGTGGAGATCGCCTGGGAGGCGTTCACCGCGGCCCAGCCCGACGCCGGACAGAGCGACCGCCAGGCTTTCTTCCAGGCCTGGGCCGGCCTGTGGGCGCAGCAGCTGGCGCCCAACGAAGCCCTGCAGCGGCTGACCGCCGAACCGCGCGCGCCGGGCCAGTGGCGCACCAACGGCCCGCTGGCCAACCTGCCGGCCTTCGGCACCGCCTTCCAGTGCAAGCCGGGCCAGCCGATGCAGCGTGACGAGGCCGAGCAGATCAAGCTCTGGCGCTGAGCCGCCGACCGGCACAGAAAAGGCCGCGGGAAACCGCGGCCTTTTTCATTGCCCCGCCTGCGGGCACCTCCCCGCCCCTGGGACAACGCCCTGCCGCTCCCTCGGCAAGATCCCGCCGGGCACGGCCCGGCGCTACAGACCCACGGCCGTCACCCGCCTGTAGACCGGAACCACGCACGGCTGCAACTTCATCGCAAACGCCCCGCCGGGCGCGGCACGCCACCACAGGCTCACGGCCTCCCCCACCTGTAGAGCGGGGCCATGCCCCGCTGGGCTTCATCGCAAACGCCCGGCCCTGGCCCGGCGCCACGAACTCACGGCACGCCACCCGCCTGTAGAGCGGGGCCACGCCCCGCTGGGCTCCACCGCGAATCCCGGCCGGCTACGGCACGGCGCCACAGCATCGCGGCGGTCCCGCTTTCCGTGGCGCCGGGATATGCCTTCCATCGGGCGATGCCCTGCGCGATGGCGTGCGTCACTTCACCCGGCGCAGGTGGTTCGGCCGCCCGCCCCCGGGCTTGTTGAACGGCGGTTGCCCGCGCCAGTAACGGATCAGCAGCCAGCCGAACAACATGCCGCCCAGGTGTGCGAAATGGGCCACTCCCGGCTGCCAGCCGGTGAACCCGAGCATCAGCTCGATGGCGCCGAACACGATCACGAACGTGCGGGCCTTCATCGGGATCGGCGGGAACAGCAGCATCACCCGCTGGTTGGGGAACAGCATCCCGTAGGCCAGCAACAGGCCGAACACGCCGCCGGAGGCTCCCAGCACCGGCGCGCCGCCGTCCACCAGGGCCGCCGCCAGCAGCTGGCACAGGCCGGCACCGACCACGCAGACCAGGTAATAGGTGGCGAAACGCTTTTCGCCCCAGGTCAGTTCCAGGGGTGCACCGAACATGAACAGCGCCAGCATGTTGAAGAACAGATGGCCGAAGCTGCCATGCAGGAAGCCGTAGGTCAGCAACTGCCACGGCTGGAAGTTCTGCCCGGGCGAGAAGGGATCGAAGCCGCCAGGGCTGATCGGCCAGAGCATGAACGGGTCGAAGGTCGCCATCCCCAGCAGGAACGGCTGCTGCAGGACGAACAGGACGATATTGGCGATCAGCAACGCCTTGGTGACGGTGGGCAGTCGGGAAAACATGGCGGCATCCTTGGAGACTGCCGCCATGATAAGCCGCAGCCCCCACCCCGCCCACGCCACCGCTGGCCGGCAGTCGCCTGCCGGTTCCCGGCAGGCCGTGCGCGCCACCGCCGGGCTTGCCCGGTCAGCGCCGCGGGCGGCCGCCGCGCGGGCCTCCCGGGCCGTCGACGGGTCCCCAGATCTCCGCATCCAGGTCGGCGGCCGGTGCGGGACGCCGCACCCGCCCCCGGTCCACCTCCACGCCTTCGGCGCGCAGCCGCCGGCACTGTTCGTGCCAGCCGGCCGACCCCTCCGGCAGCGCGACACGACCATCCGCGCGCAGCACGCGGTGCCAGGGCAGTGCGGGATCGGCATTGCCGGCCAGCATCCGGGCGACCAGCCGTGCCCGGCCCGGCAAGCCGGCCTTGGCGGCCACCGCGCCGTATCCCATGACCTGTCCCGCCGGGATGCCATGGATCACCGCAAGGATCCGCGCATGCGCATCGGGGCTCCCCTGCGGCGGCGTCCCGCGATCGCGTACACGCGCCTCTGCCGGCTGCCCGGCAGGGGCGCCGGCACGGGAAGCCGCTGCATTTCGTCGAACCACCATTCCGCCAATGCCCGCTGGATACGGGAGCCAGCATACCCGGCGCGTTGCGGCACGAGCATGGCCGCGGCGGCCGCCGGCTCAGCGCATCAGCACCACTTCCTCGGCCGAGGTCGGGTGAATCGCGACGGTATCTTCCATCTGCCGCCGGGTCACGCCGGCCTTCACCGCCACCGCGAACCCCTGGAGGATCTCGTCGGCGGCTTCGCCCAGCAGGTGCAGCCCGACCACCCGCTCGTCCGCACCGGCGCAGACCATCTTGAACAGGCTGCGGCCTTCGCCCCCCGCAAGCGCCTGCAGCATCGGCCGGAAGCGACTGTGATAGGTGGTGACCGTATCGAAACGCGCCCGGGCCTGCTCCTCGCTCAGGCCGACGCTGCCCAGCGGCGGGTGCGAGAACACCACGCTGGGAACAGCGTCGTAATCCAGCTTCGCGTCGGGCTGGCCACCGTACAGGCGATCCATCAACCGCCGGGCCGCCGCGATCGCCACCGGCGTCAGCATCGCCTGTGCGGTGATGTCACCCACCGCGGCGATCCCCGCCACCGAGGTGTTCTGATACGCATCGACCTTCACCGCGCCCTTGTCGTCCCGTTCCACGCCTACGGCCTCCAGCCCGAGGCCGTCGCTGTTCGGCGCCCGGCCGGTGGCGAACAGCACGGTATCGGCGACGGTCGCCGCCGTGTCCTCTTCACCCTGCAGCCGCAGGCCGATGCCGCGCGCCTGCGCCTCCAGCGCCTGCAGCCGGCTGCCAAACTGCAGCACGATTCCCTGCCGGCGCATGGCCTCGGCCAGCTGTTCGGCCAGTTCGCCATCGAACCCGCCCAGCAGGCGCTGTCCACGCACCAGCAGCGTCACCGCGCTGCCCAGCGCGCGCAGTACCCCGGCCAGTTCGACCGCGATATAGCCGCCCCCGACGATGGCCACCTGCGCCGGCGCTGCCTCCAGCGCGAAGAAGTCGTCCGAAACGCCGCCGAGCCCGGCGCCGGGAATCGCCGGCCTGAGTGCATGCGAACCGGTCGCCAGGACGATCTGCGGAGCCTGTACGCGTGTCCCGTCCTCGCACTCCACCGTCCGCGCATCGAGCAGGCGCCCGCGCTGGGCGAGATGGACGATCCCGTTCTCCTGCAGCCGCTTGCGGTAGCTGGCATGGATACCGTCGATGTACTGCCGCCGCCGCTGCAGCAGGGGTGCCCAGTCCGGCACCGGCGCGGCCGCCGCGAACCCCAGCGCCGGCGCCAGCGCGATGCGCTCGGCCAGGTCGGCCGCGAGCCACATCGCCTTCTTCGGCACGCATCCGACATTGACGCAGGTACCGCCCAGCGCCGACGGCTCCAGCATCACCACCCGGGCTCCGTGCGCGGCCGCCCGGAACGATGCCGCCAAGCCGCCGGAACCACCGCCCAGCACGATCACATCGGCCGTCTGCGTGCTCATCGCGGCGCCTCCATCAGGGACCCGCGGCAAGCGGTCGGGAACAGGCGCGCGGTGACGGACTCGAGCATCGGGGGGCACTCCCATATGTTTCGTGGCAGGCATCGAGCATGCCATGCCCGGGTGCCAAGCCGCCGTGTATGCGCCTTGCAGCGCCCCGGCTCACGCCCCTGCAGGCGGGCCGCGCCGCAGCGGTGGCCAGCGCCAGTAGGTGAGGCCCCGCCACAGCCACTCCATCGGCCCGAACTGGAAATGCCGCAGCCAGGCCCGGCTGAGCACCACCTGCACGGCGAACAGCAGCCCCGCGAACAGCAGCTGCCCGGCCCGGCCCAACTGCTCGAACAGGCCCAGGCCGTAGCCGTAGAACACCAGCGTGCAGACCAGCGACTGCCCGAGGTAGTTGCTCAGGGCCATGCGCCCGGCCGGCGCCACCCACTGCAGCCTGGCACTCCAGCGCACCCCCAAGGCCAGGTAGCCCAGGCACATCGCCAGTGCCGCGAGCGAGGTCGCGGCATAGGCGGCCGCCGAGCGCAGGTCGAACCGCCCCGGCGCCAACCAGGGCTGGTAGCAGGCACTGGCCAGCATCAGCGCCAGGCCCGCGGGCATCGCCCCCCAGCGCAGCCATGCGAACAGGCGCTGGTGGGCTTCCGGCTGCGCGAGGGCGCCGCTGCGCGCGAACCAGCTGCCGATCAGGAACATGCCCAGCACCTCGGGCCCCACCACCAGCAACGCGCCGAACGCGTTTCCGAAATCGTGCAGGCGCTGCCGCACGGCCTCGCCGTAACTGCCATGGCCATAGGCCTGCCGCTGCGCCTCGATCGCCGCCAGTGCCGTGTCCGCCTGCGTGCCCGCGGCGTCGGCCGGCAGCAGCGTCATCATCGCCCCGAGCAGCAGCATCAATCCCAGCGCCGCCAGGTAGGCCAGCACGCCCATCGCCGGCAACCATTCCCGCGGTGCTTCACGGAAGGCCAGCAGCAGGAACGAGAGCAAGGCATAGGCGAACAGGATGTCGCCGGACCAGACCAGCAGCGCGTGCAGCAGGCCGATGCCCAGCAGGCCCAGACTGCGGCGCAGGTAGATGCGGGTGAAATCGCGCCCGCTGCGCTCGGCGCGTTGCGCCATCACCGCGAAACCGGCGCCGAACAGCAGCGAGAACAGGGTGAAGAACTTGCCCTGCACGAAGACGTAGACCAGACCGTCGGCCCAGCGGTCCAGGCCCTGCCACTGCGGATCGATGCCGCTGCCGGCCAGGTCCAGCGGACCCACGAACCCTTCGATGTTCATCAGCAGGATGCCCAGCAGCGCCAGTCCCCGCAGCACGTCGAGCGTGGCGATGCGTTCGTCCGGCGCGACCGGCTGGAATACGGGGGTGGACACGGTGCGGACTCCGGAGGCGGCCGGGGCCGATTATGGAGGAACCGCGCCGTCCTGCGGCGGCGCCCCGTGGAGCCGGACTGCACGCCTGGAACGGCAACGGCCCGCACTGGGCGGGCCGTTGCTGGCAGGCGTCCGCGCTGGCGGGTCAGTGCGCGTGGCCGCCCTCGCCGTGCACGTGGCCGTGCTGCACTTCTTCCTCGCTGGCCTCGCGGACCTCGACGATCTCCACGTCGAAATGCAGGTCCTTGCCGGCCATCGGGTGGTTCAGGTCGACGTCGACGACGGTCATCCCGACCTTCTGCACGGTCACCGCGCGCGGACCGAAGTTGGTCTGCAGGATCACCTGCTGGCCCGGCACCAGGCGGCCGTTGCCGAAATGCTTCTTCGGCACCCGCTGGGTCAGGCCCTCGCGGCGCTCGCCATAGGCATCGGCCGACGCCACGTCCACGCCGAAGCTCTCGCCGGCTTCCTTGTCCATCATCGCCGTTTCCAGCCCCGGGATGATGTTGCCGTGGCCGATCAGGATCGCCATCGGCTCACGGTCCCTGGAGCTTTCGATCGGCTCCTGGCCGACTTCCGAAACGGTGTAATGGAAACGGACGACACGGTCTTTTTCGATCTTCATGCGCAACTCTTGAGGTGGCTGCCCGCTGGCAGGGGAGAAGACGGCCTTGCCGGCCGACGGCTGGATCGCCATCATGACAGCCGTCTTGAGGTCGCGCATTATCCGGACTCCATGCACAACACGCCAGTTTCCCGGCACCGCACCTGGCGGCTGCCCCTCCTGCTCGCCGTCGCCGCCGGTCTGTCCGCGTGCGGCCACGCCCCGGCCAAGCGCGCGCCGCCGCCGCCGGCCACGGCGTCCTGGCCACAGGTCGCGCCCGGCGATCCCGCCGCCGCCTCGTCGGTCCTGATGCGCGCCCTCGGCCTGGTCGGCACGCCCTACCGCTACGGCGGCAACACGCCCGAGTCCGGCTTCGACTGCAGCGGCCTGGTCAGCTATGTCTACCGCGACATGCTGGCGCTGAACCTGCCCCGCACCTCGCGCGAGCTCGCCGCCATCCAGGGGCCACGCATCGAACCGCGCCAGCTGGCCAACGGCGACCTGGTGTTCTTCGGCGACAAGGGCAATGTCTGGCACGTCGGCATCTATGTCGGCGAGGGCCGTTTCGTGCATGCCCCGAGCACCGGCGGCACCGTCCGCCTGGACCGCCTGGACGGCCCGTACTGGCGCGACCACTACACCGGGGCCAAGCGCGTTCTGCGATGAATGGGACGAATTGCCGTGCGATTAATGAAAATTTAATGAAATATGTACCAATCCCCCCGGTTTCCAAGGCATGATCGCCCATCGAATTTTTCCGTGACTGCCGCGTGACGAACGAAAATCCGTCGAACCCGGGTCAGACCGCCCACCGTTCCGCCGCATGCCGCCGGCTGTTGTGCGCCGCACTGATGGGCTTCGCCGCCCTCCCGGCACTGGCCCAGGACGCCCCGGAAGACACGGCCACGCCGCCGGCCGCGAAGGCCCCCGAGCCCCAGCGCAGCAAGACCGACGCCGCCGCGACCGCCACCCTGGCGGCCCTGCTCCCGCACCTGGCCGGCAACGACACCATTCCCCTCATGGACCGCTCGGCGATGTTCGCCGGCGATCTCAGCCGCCTGCTGTCGGCCTACGACGCCTCCCGGAGCGTCGCCAGCGCAACCGACACCGCGCTGGCCAATGACAGCGACGGCAAGGTGCAGTCGATCCTGCGCCGCGCCATGACCCTGCTGGGCACGCCCTACCGCTGGGGCGGCACCTCGCCCGACGCCGGCTTCGACTGCAGCGGCCTGGTCGGCTATGTGTTCCGCACCGCGCTGGGCATCGAACTGCCGCGCGTCTCGCGCGAGATGGCCAGCCAGGCCAGCAACCAGTTGATCCGCGACCGCTCCGCGCTGGTCGCCGGCGACCTGGTGTTCTTCGGCCGCCGCGGCCGCGTCGACCATGTCGGCATCTATGTCGGCGATGGCCGTTTCCTGCACGCGCCCAGCACCGGCAAGGACGTGCGCACCGACACCCTGCTCAGCGGCTACTGGGGCGACAAGTTCATGCAGGCGCGCCGCCTGGACCTCTGAGCGGGCCACCACCGCCGCGGGCCTGGAACCGGAAAGCCGCGCACTGCGCGGCTTTTTCCATGCAGGCATGCGGGGCGGCCACGTCCAGCGGACCGGAAGCGCGTTCCGGCCCGCCGGTCGCGCCGCTCAGGGCCCCTCGACGCGGAACGCACCGAACGGCTGCAGCTGCGGCACCACCGCCGCCTGGTCGCCGACCACGATCACCGACTGCGCGTCCGGCGCGTAGTAGCGGGCCGCCACCGCCTGCAGCCGGGCGGCATCCACCGCGCGGATCCTGCCCACGTACTGTCCGAGGAACTCGGCGGGCAGCCCGGCCAGCCAGTTGGCGGCCAGGGTCCCGGCGACCGCGCCCTGCAACTGGTTGCTGATCAGGTAGCCGCCGGCGACATAGCGCTTGGTCGACTCCAGTTCCGCGGCCGGCATCGGCTCCTTGCCCAGGCGCTCGAATTCCCTGAAGAACTCCTTCAAGGAGGCGCCGGTGACCTCGTTGCGCACGTCCGCCGATGCCACCAGGTTGCCCCCGGCGCGCAGCGCCGCCAGCCGTGCGCCGGCGCCATAGGTGTAGCCCTTCTCCTCGCGCAGGTTCTGGTTGAGGCGGCTGCTGATGCCGCTGCCCAGCACGGTGCTGGCCAGCTGCAGCGGCACATGGTCCGGATCGGTGGCGGCGATCGCCGGGCGACCGATCCGGAACGTGGACTGCACGCTGCCCGGCCGCGGCAGCACCACCCGCTGCGCTGCCGCCTGGCGCGGCGCCGGGGCAGTGTCGGCCACGGCCCCGCCCTGCCCCTTCCAGTCGCCGAAGGCGCGCTCGGCCTCGGCGAATGCGCGGGCGGCATCGATCCTGCCGGTGATCACCAGCAGCCCGTGCTCCGGACGGAAGCGGCGCGCATGCTCCTGTTTCAGGGCCGCCGGGGTCAGTGCCGGCAAGGTGGCCTGGGCGAGCTGCGTGCGCGCATAGGGATGGTCGCCATAGACCGCCTGCAACAGCGCGCGCGAGGCGCGGAAACCCGGCTGTGCTTCGGCCGCCTTCAGTTCCTCGGCAGCATTGGCGCGGGCCAGCGCCACTTCGTCGTCGGCGAAGGACGGGCTGCGCACGACCTCAGCCAGCAGGGCCAGCATCGGCGAGGCCTGCGAGGCCAGTGCCTGGCCGCTGACCAGCAGACCATCGACACGGGCATCGGCACCGACGCTGCCGCCCATGCCCTGGGCCAGCTCGGCGATCTGGCGCGCGTCGTGCGCCTGGGTGCCCGCGGTCAGCAGCTGCGCCAGCACGGTGGCGAAACCGGGCGTGGCGGCGGCATCGGCGGCCAGCCCGGCGTCGCGCATGGCCAGCACGTAGTCCACGCGCGGCAGGCCGTCGCGTGGCACGACCCAGACCTCCAGGCCGTTGTCCAGGGTCCTGCGCGAGATGTCCGGCACCGGCAGCGGTTTGTCGGCGGCATAGCCCGGCAGGCCGGCGGGCAGCCCAGGCGTGGCGGCATTGGCGCCCGCGGAGGCCAGCGAAAGGGCCAGGCCCAGGGCAAGCAGGCACGGCAGTGGCTTGATCATGGCGGTGTCCTCACTTCTGCTCAGCGGGGGCCGGCATCGCCGCAGGCCTGCGGTCGATGACGGTACGGTTGGCGGTGGTCAGGTAGGTGCGCGCGGCCCGCTGCACATCGGCGGCGCCGACGGCCTCGATCCATCCCGGGATCCGGTTGACCACGCCGGCATCGCCCCACAGGGTCTGCAGCTTGGCCAGCGTGTCGGCACGCTCCAGGAACATTTCCAGGCCGTCGTACCACTGCGCCAGCAGCTGGGTCTTGACCCGCGCCAGGGTCGCCGCATCCACGCCTTCGTCGGCGACCCGGGCGATCTCCGCGTCGATCCCGGCCAGCAGCGCGTCGGCATCGTGCTCGGGCTTGTACATCGCGAACACCACGAACAGGGTCGGGCCGTCGTACTCCCAGGCGCTGGTCAGGCCATAGAGCGACTCGACGTTCAGTGCCAGCCGGCGGCCCTTGACCAGCCCCTGGTACAGCCGCGATGCGTCGCCTTCGGCCAGCAGCGCGCCCAGCACCGCCATCGACGCCTGGTCGCGGCTGCCGCGGTCGGGCATCTTCCAGCCCACCGCCAGCCCCGGCACCTGGGCCAGCGCATCGGACTGCTGCAGGCGGATCTCGCCGGTGTTCAGCCCTTCCCTGTAGTCCGGGCGCGGCGGCGTCGGCCGTGCCGGGATGTCGCCGAAGTAGCGCCTGGCCAGCGCGAAGCCCTGTTCCGGGGTGACGTCGCCGGCGATGGACAGCACGGCATTGTTGGGACCATAGAAGTCGCGGTGGAACCCGCGCACGTCGTCGAGGCTGGCGTTCTCGAGGTCGTCGAAGCTGCCGTAGCCGTCATGATTGTTCTCCCACTTGGAGAACGCGTGCTGGCCGATGTCGATCCACATGAAGCCGCCATAGGGCTGGTTCTGGACGTTGTTGCGGATCTCCTCCTTGACCACGTCCTGCTGGTTCTTCAGCGTCTGCGGGTTGAAGTCCAGGGTGCGCATCCGGTCCGCTTCCAGCCACAGCATCGGTTCCAGCGCCGACACCGGCGCGGTTTCGATGTAGTTGGTGAAGTCGGCGCGGGTGGACCCGTTGTTGCGGCCGCCACCACCGGTGATCACGCTGTCGAACACGCCCTTGCGCGCCTCCGGCGTGCCCTGGAACATCAGGTGTTCGAACAGGTGCGCGAAGCCGGTGCGGTTGCGCGGTTCCAGGCGCATGCCGACGTGGTAGACCACGCTGATCCCGACCACCGGCGCGCTGTGGTCCTCGGACACCACCACGGTCAGGCCGTTGTCGAGTTTCTCGACCGCCACCGGCACCCGCCACTGGTCGGCGTCGGCCGCCGCCGCGGTGCCGGCCAGCGCGCAGCCGGCCAGCAGGAGCATTCGTTGCAGCATCATGGAGCGCCTCCTTTCGTTGATGGGCGGGCCGGGCGGCCGCCGTCGCCATCATGCGCTCCACGCCGGCGCTTGTCCGCCGTTTTCCGCGACCCCGGCCCCGGGGCGCGCTATCCGGCCGTGCTGCCGGCGCCGCGGCCGTCGTAGACCGTACGGTCCAGCAGCCCGGTCTCCTTGGCCACGATCACCGGCACCACCATCTGCCCGGTGACGTTGGTCAGGGTGCGCATCATGTCCAGCACCCGGTCGATGGCGTACAGGTAGCCGATGGTCTCCAGCGGCAGGTTGGCCGCGCTGAGCACCACCGTGGCCATCACCACCGCCGTGCCCGGCACGCCCGCGGTGCCGAAGCTGCCGAGCACCGAGGCGATCAACACCACCACATACTGCTCCGGGGTCAACGGCACCCCGGTGTACTGGGCGATGAACACCGCGCACAGCGCCGGGTAGATCGCGCCGCAGCCGTCCATCTTGATGCTGGCGCCCAGCGGCACGGCGAAGGCCGCGTAGTCCTTGTTGACCCCGAGGTTGTCGGTGATCGAACGCATCGCCACCGGCATGGCCGCGAAGCTGGAGGAGCTCACGAACGCCACCTGCATCCCGGGCGCGGCGCCGCGGAAGAAGCGCAGCGGGTTGAGCCCGTGCACCAGCAGCAGGCTGCTGTAGACCACCACCACGTGCAGCGCGCAGGCCACGTACAGCGCCAGCACGAAGCTGCCCAGCGGCAGCAGCTTCTCGAAGCCGTAGCTGCCGACCAGGCCCGCGATCAGGCCGAAGGTGCCCAGCGGGGTCATTTCCAGTACGAAGCGCGTGATCTGGATCATGATCTCGCTCATCTGGCCCACCAGCCGGCGCGCGTCGGCCACCGTGTCGCCCAGCTTGACCATCGCGAAGCCGACCAGGCCGGCGAAGAAGATCACCGGCAGGATCGAACCGCGGCCGGCGGCCAGCACGGTCTCGCCGGCGGCGTTGACCTGGGTGCCGATGCCGGCCAGGGCGTGGAACACGTTGGCCGGCACCACATCCATCAGCACCCGGGCCACCGACGGCACCTCCCGCGGCGTATAGGCGCTGTCCATCGCCAGGCTCAGGCCGCCGGTACCCGGCTGCATCAGCGTGCCCACGCCCAGGCCGACGCACACCGCCAGCACGGCGGTGACGACGAACCACAGGAAGGTGCGCCCGCCCAGGGCGGCCACCGACTTCTGCCCGTGCAGCGCGCCGATGGCGTTGATCACCGCGAACAGCACCAGCGGCACCGCGATCATCTTGATCAGCGTGACATAGAGCTCGCCCAGCAGGCCGAACCATGCCTCGGCCGCCGGGCCGAGCGCCCAGCCGGCCAGTGCGCCAAGGACGAAGCCGCCCGCCACACGCTGCCAGAACGGGATGCGCAACCAGGCCGAAACCAGTGTCATGGGGAAATCCGGGAACAACTGCAGGGGGCGGCACGATAGCGCAAGCCTGCCGCGGGAACGATGCGCACAGGGAAAAACTGCGTGTCATCCGCATGCCTTTTCCAGATTGTCATAATGGCCGCCTGTCCCGGATTGATGGTCGACCGCATGCGCCACGCTTCCCCGTTGTTCGCCGCCCTCTCCACCCTGCTGCTCGGCGCCTGCGCCGGCGCCCCGGCGCCCAGGGCGCCGCAGGCCGTTTCCGTGCAGGTGGCCCCCGTCGCCCATCCCGAGGGCGAGACCCCGCAGTGGTGGTACCGCAACGGCGCGGCGCAGGCAGCGGCCAACGGCGCGATGGCCGGCCGTGCCAAGAACGTGATCCTGTTCCTCGGCGACGGCATGAGCCTGACCACGGTGGCCGCCGCGCGCATCCTCGAAGGCCAGCGCCGCGGCCATCCCGGCGAGGAGAACCTGCTGTCCTGGGAGCGCTTCCCCGCCACCGCCTTCAGCAAGACCTACAACACCGACTCGCAGACGCCGGACTCGGCCGGCACCATGACCGCCATCACCACGGGCGTGAAGACCCACATGGGCGCCATCGGCGTCAGTGCCGGCAGCCGCAACGACTGCGCCGACAGCCTGGACAAGCACGCGCTGACCTGGCTGCAGCTGGCCGACAGTGCCGACATGGCCACCGGCGTGGTCTCCACCGCGCGCCTGACCCACGCCACCCCGGCCGCGACCTATGCGCATTCGCCGGACCGCAACTGGGAAAACGACACCGACCTCCCGCAGGCGGCCCGCACCGAGGGCTGCACGGACATCGCCCAGCAGCTGCTGTCGACCTCGCGCTATGGCCGGGGCCCGCTGGTCGCACTAGGGGGTGGCCGCGCCCAGTTCACCACCATCGACGAACGGGATCCGGAGTACCCGGACAAGGTCGGCCTGCGCCTGGACGGCCGCAACCTGGTCGCCGAGTGGCGCCAGGCGCACCCGCAGGGCGCCTACGTGTGGAACACCGAACAGCTCAAGGCCGCGGCCGGCGCGCCGGCGCTGCTGGGGCTGTTCGAGCCGGACCACATGCAGTACGAACTGGACCGCCCGAAGGACCCCGCCGGCGAGCCCTCGCTGGCCGACCTGACCCGCACCGCCATCGCCACCCTGGCCGGCCATCCGCAGGGCTACGTGCTGATGGTGGAAGGCGCGCGCATCGACCATGCCAACCACAGCGGCAACGCCGCCCGCGCGCTCGGCGACACCATCGCGCTGTCCGATGCGGTACGCGCCGCGGTGGAGGCGACCTCGGCCGAGGACACGCTGATCATCGTCACCGCCGACCACTCGCACACCCTCAACTTCGTCGGCTATCCCGCGCGCGGCAACCCGATCCTGGGCAAGGTCAAGGACCGCGGCGGCGAGGACGGCGCCGGCGGCCTGGACCTGGCCCGCGACGCCACCGGCCTGCCGTACACCACGCTCAGCTACGCCAACGGCCCAGGCTACACCGGCGCCAGCAACCGCCAGCCGGACGGCCCCAAGACCTATCCCCACCAGCCGAGCAGCTACGAGCCTTCGGCCGGACGCCCCGACCTGACCCATGTCGACACCGAGCACCCGGACTACATGCAGGAAGCCCTGGTCCCGGCCAAGTCCGAATCGCACGGTGGCGAGGACGTGGGCATCTGGGCGCATGGCCCGGGCAGCGCCGCGGTGCGCGGCACGCTGGAGCAGAACACCATCTACCACCTGATCGTGCAGGCCACCCCGCGCCTGCGCGAACGCCTGTGCCAGCTGGACACCTGCGACGCCCAGGGCGTGCCGGTGGAACTGCCGCAGCCGGCGAAGTTCGAGCGCAAGGCCCCGTGACGACGCTGCGGTCCGTCGCGGCCGCATTGTCGCTGCTGTCCATCGTGCCGGCCGCCCTCGCGGCCGACACCCGCTGCCGGCTCCCCGAACAGGCCGACCTGCCGGTACTGGAGGGCTGCCGGCAGACAGCGCCCGGCACCCTGGAGCTGTCTCTCGCCGCCCTGGCCCGCCTGCCCGTGGACGCGGCGGGGCTGGGCACGGTCCTGGCCGCCGGCCAGTTCTACTACGTCCGCCGCGATGGCCGCCACCTGCCGGTCGTCGCCTTCGACAACGGCGCGGACGCGTTCAGCGAAGGCCTGGTCCGCGCACTCGTCGACGGCCGGCTGGGGTACTACGACACCGCCCTGAATCCCGCGTTTGCCGCCCGTTTCGACTGGGGCTGGCCGTTCGAGGACGGCCACGCGCGGGTCTGCGACGGCTGCCGGCGCGGCACGCCCGACGCCGACGGCCATGTACCAATGCTCGGCGGCCACGGCTACCGCATCGACCGCCGCGGACAACGGTCGCCACCGCCGCGGTAGAGGCACCGCTGGGCGCGCTCCTGCACAATTCCCCCATGACGCCGCTCGCCTCCTCCCTGCTGGATGCCGCTGCCGGAGCCCCGGTGCTGGTCGGCTTCAGTGGCGGCCTGGACTCCACCGTGCTGTTGCACCTGCTGGCGACGGACCCGCTGCGCCACGCCACGGGCCTGCGCGCGGTGCACGTGCACCATGGCCTGCAGACCGGCGCAGACGAATGGGCCGCGCACTGCCAACGCACCTGCGACGCCTGGCGGCTGCCCCTGCAGGTCGTGCGGGTCCAGGTGCAGGCCGAGGCCGCCGATGGCCCCGAGGCCGCCGCACGCCGTGCCCGCCATGCGGCGTTCGCCGACCTGCTGCGGCCCGGCGAATGGCTGGCCCTGGCGCACCATCGCGACGACCAGGCCGAGACCTTCCTGCTGCACGCCCTGCGCGGCGCCGGCGTGGAGGGACTGGCGGCGATGCGCGGTCGCCGCCGTTTCGGCCCCGGCCAGCTGTGGCGGCCACTGCTGCAGGTACCGCGTGCCGCGCTGGAAGCCCATGCCCGGCAGCACCGCCTGCACTGGATCGAAGACCCCAGCAACGGCGACGACGCGTTCGACCGCAACTTCCTGCGCAACACCCTGATGCCGCTGCTGGCGGAGCGCTGGCCCGAGGCCGGCGCCCGGTTCGCGCGCAGCGCCACGCTCGCCGCGGAGGCCGCGGCCCTGCTGCTGCCGCAGGACGAGCAACGGCTGCGCGCCTGCCTCGACGACGACGGCACCCTGAGCATCCCGGCACTGGCGGCACTGCCCGCCGGCGCCGGTGCCCGCGTACTGCGCCTGTGGTCGCACCGCTGCGGCCTGCCGCCCCTGCCCGGCAACGGCGTGGAGCGGATCCGCGACGAACTGCTTGCCGCGGCACCCGACCGGCTGCCCGAGTTCCGCTGGCAGACCGCGCGCATCATCCGCTGGCGCGACCGGTTGCATGCCGTCGACGGACTGCGCCCCTGGCCGCCCGGCTGGCAGGCCCGCTGGGAAGGCCGCACGCCCCTGGTGCTGCCCGACGGCGGGCGGCTGGAACTGCACGGTGCCGCCGGCTTCCAGCGCCCGGTATGCGTCCGGCAGCGCCGCGGAGGAGAGCGCATCCAGCTCCCCGGCCGCAGCCACTCCCACCTGCTCAAGCACCGGCTGCAGGCCTCCGCCACCCCTCCCTGGCTGCGTCCGCACCTGCCGCTGCTGTGCGAAGGGGACCAGGTGCTTGCCGCCGGCGACCGCATCGTTTCTTCGCCGTTGCACGACTGGCTGCATGCGCATGGCGCGCAGCTGTGCTGGCACCCGCCGGGCAATAGCCGCCCGGGCCGGCCCGACGCGAATTGACCCTTTCCCGCCCGCCGCTCACACTTCCCCCATGCCCAAGAAGTCCCCCAACGAAACCTCGCCGGTCGCCCACTTCGAGCAGTCGCTGGAAGAGCTGGAGCAGCTGGTGGAGAAAATGGAAACCGGCGAGCTCGGCCTGGAACAGTCGCTGGCCGCCTACGAACGCGGTGTCGGCCTCTACCGCCAGTGCCAGCAGGCGCTGGAACAGGCCGAACTGCGCGTGCGCCTGCTCACCGATCCGGCGCAGCCGGCGCAGTCCGAACCGTTCGAACCGGCCGGCGATGACCACTGACCCCCTGTTCGGCCGCTGGACCGCGCGCATCGACCAGCACCTGCACGGCATCCTTCCCGATCCGGACACCGCACCGCAGGGCCTGCACCAGGCCATGCGCTACGCGGTGCTCGGCAACGGCAAGCGCATGCGCCCGCTGCTGGTCCACGCCAGCGGCGCGCTGTTCGGTGCCGACCCGGCGCGGCTGGATGCCCCGGCCAGCGCGGTGGAGCTGATCCACGCCTACTCGCTGGTGCACGACGACCTGCCGGCGATGGACGACGACGCCCTGCGCCGTGGGCGCCCCACCACTCATGTCGCCTTCGACGAGGCCACCGCCATCCTCGCCGGCGATGCCCTGCAGGCCCTTGCCTTCGCGCTGCTGGCACAGGCACCGATGCCGCCGGCGCTGGCGGTGGAGTGCCTGCGCGTGCTCGCCGGAGCCGCCGGCGCCGCCGGCATGTGCGGTGGCCAGGCGCTGGACATCGACGCCACCGGGCGCCGCCAGGCGCTGCCCGACCTTGAGCGCATGCATGCGCTCAAGACCGGCGCACTGATCCACGCCGCGATACGCATGGGCGCACTGTGCGGCGGTGCCGGGGCGGACGACCTGGCGCGCCTGGACGGATTCGCCGGCGCGCTCGGCCTGGCCTTCCAGGTCCGCGACGACATCCTCGACATCGAGGCCAGCTCGGAACAGCTCGGCAAGACCGCCGGCAAGGACGCGGCCCAGGACAAGTCCACCTTCCCGGCGCTGCTCGGCCTGGAAGGAGCCAAGGCGCGGCTGGAAGCGCTGGCCATCGACATGCACCACGCACTGGCACCCTTCGGCCCGCGTGCCGAAGCCCTGTCGGCGCTGGCCGACCTGGCGATCCGCCGTTCGCATTGACGCCCCGCTCCCGCAGGGACGCGCCGTGGCGCGCCTGCGGGTTCCCGGCGACGCGACGCAAAAGGCCCACCTCGGCGACCCGCACAGCGGAAGCGAGGGAGCGCGGTGCGCCGCAGCACCGCGAGCCTGCGCCGATCAGGCTCCAGCGGGACGATGCCCTGCTCCGGAACAGATTCCTGCGCAGGCTGATCCCGACGGAGACGCCCCAGCGGGGCACGGCCCCGCCTTACAGGAGGGCGAGGTCTATAGCGCCGGGCACCGCCCGGCGGGGGCTTACTCGATCGGATGCAGCTCCGCTCTACGGAAGCCGATTCCTATGCATGCTGATCCCCGGCGCCCCCCCCCAGCGGGGCGTGGCCCCGCTCTACAGGACGGTCTGGGCTGTAGCGCCGCGGGGGCCTGCCCGACAACGCCCTGCCGGCGCGGCTCCGCTCTGGAACCGATTCCTGCACAGGCCGATCCCCGACAGGCGGCGATGAGCCACAAAAAAGGCCCGGGATTCCCGGGCCTTTCTCGTCGCGCCTACGCCGGATTACTTGATCAGGCGGATCGCGAACGGGTAGCGGTAGGCCTGGCCCTTGTTGGCCGCCAGACCGGCGACGATGCTGAGCACGATGCAGGCGATCCAGGCGATGAGGTTGATCAGCGCGCCGATCAGGATGATCGAAAGGATGGTGCCGATGATGTAGACACCCAGCAGCGTGAGCTGGAAGTTCAGCGCTTCCTTGGACTGGTCGGTGAGGAAGGACTTCTGCGGGTTGTCCTTGTTCACCAGCCACAGGATCAGCGGCACGATGAAGCCCAGGATGATGCCCGACAGATGCACCAGCATCGCCAGGGTGTTGTCGTCGGTTCCGGCGTTGCCGGCGGCCGGCGGGGTGCTGTTCTCGTAGTCGCTCATGGTGTTCTTCTCTACCTTCTTTTTATGGAATGAGTGGGGTGGCCGTCATCTCGTGTCCCCGGACCGCCCCTTGCTGGCGGCCGGAGAATACATCAATCGTTGCCCGCCACGGTCATTCTCCCGACAAGGATCGGTCCTGTCGAGACATGCGAGCGCGGGTCGGTCTCATTGCCCACGGCCTCCATGGTGGCGAACATCTGTTTCAGATTGCCTGCGATGGTGATGCCGTCCACCGGATAGGCGATCTGGCCGCCCTCGATCCAGAAGCCCGCGGCCCCGCGGGAGTAGTCGCCGGTCACGCCGTTGACCCCCTGCCCCATCAGTTCGGTCACCAGCAGGCCACGGCCCATGCCCGCCAGCATGGACGCCAGACTGCCGGCGTTCGCGGCGACCTCCAGGTTGTGCACGCCGCCGGCGTTGCCGGTGGTTTCCAGCCCCAGCCGGCGCGCCGAATAGCTTCCCAGGACATAGCGCTGCAGCACGCCGGCACGCACCAGCGCGGAATCGCGGGTCGCCACGCCCTCGCCATCGAACGCGGACGAACGCAGCCCATGGCGCAGCAAAGGCCGCTCCTCGATGCCGAACCAGGCCGGGAACAGCGGCGCCCCCACGCTGTCCAGCAGAAAGCTCGCGCGCCGGTACAGGGCCCCGCCGGAAATCGCCGAGAGCAGGTGGCCGATCAGCGAGCGGGCGACCTCCGTGGCGAACAGCACCGGCACCTGCGCGGTGGGCAGTGAGCGCGGCTGCAGCCGGGCCACCGTGCGCTCGGCCGCGCGCCGCCCGACTGCGCTCGGGTCCTCCAGGCCGCTCCGGGCGATCGCACTGCTGTACCAGCCATCGCGCTGCATGCCATCGCCCTGTCCGGCGATCAGTGCGCAGCTGATGGAATGGTGGCTGCTGCGTTCGCGGCCGACGAAGCCGTGCGAATTGGCATAGACCGACAGGCTCTGTGCGGTCGCCACCGAGGCGCCGTCGGAATTGCCGATGCGGGCATCGGCCCCGCGCCCGGCGTCCTCGCAGGCCAGCGCCAGGTCCAGCGCCTGCTGCGCGTCCAGTGCCCATGGGTGCCAGGTATCCAGGTCCGGGAAGTCGCGTGCCATCAGCGCCGCATCGGCCAGCCCCGCGGCGGGATCATCCTCGGTGTGGCGGGCGATCGCGCAGGCCTGGGCGACGGTCGCCTCCAGGCTGCCCTCCTGCAGGTCGGCGGTGCTGGCGCTGCCCTTGCGTCGGCCGAAATACACGGTGACGGCAAGGCCGCGGTCATGCGTGGACTCGACGGTCTCGACCTCGCCCAGGCGCACGTTCACGTCCAGTCCGCGGTCCTCGCTGCAGCTCACTTCGGCCTGGCTGGCACCCAGCGCGCGGGCCTTGTCCAGCAGGCGCTGGGAGATGCCGGCCAGGTGTTCGAGCCGCTGCGCGCTGTCATCGGCGGCGAAAAGGGCGGTGGAGCTGCTGTTCAATGCTTTATCCTTTGCTGGTGTCCGGTGGTTGCCTCCCTGCGGGAGCCCCCGCGCGGCGGGCGCGGCACCGGGAGGCGCCGCATGCTGGCCGCGCACCGCGCCGGACGAGGAAGCGGGCCGGACCGCACCCGGCGCATCCGCGCCGGGCCGACGCCCGCCCCTCGCCCGCCGGGAGAGGGATTCAACGGATCAACTTTAATCGAGTAACGAGGCAATGCGCGGACGCGACGAGGAAACCGGCGAATATTTCAGCGAGAGCCGCAGCCAGAACCGGCGCGACGCGCTGGAAGTGCTCGCCCTGGGCGAAAAACTGGTGGAACAGACGGCCGCGCAGCTGGCGCGCCTGCCGATCCCCGCGGACCTGCTCGAGCACATCGAGTACAGCAAGCGCATCACCTCCCATGGCGCGCGCAAGCGCCAGCTGGCGTTCCTGGCCAAGCAGATGCGCCGCGAGGACGACGCCACGCTGGACGCGATCCGTGACGCGATGGAGGCCAACAGCGAAACCTCCAAGCGCAACGTGGCGCTGATGCACCGCATCGAGCACTGGCGCGACCGCCTGCTGGCCGAAGGCGATGCCGCGCTGGCCGCGCTGCTGGACGACTACCCGCACGGCGATCGCCAGCAGCTGCGCACCCTGGTGCGCAACGCGCTCGCCGAGAAGGCCAAGAACAAGCCGCCGCGCGCTTTCCGCGAGATCTACCAGGCGCTGCGCACGCTGATGTTGCCCGCCCAGGTCGCCCCCGGCGACGCGGACGAGGACACGGAGCTGGACCGCGACGACCACGACGACGACGCGCGCGGCTGAGCATCGCGTGGGCGCCGGCCTGCAGGGTGGCGCACCCTTGGCGCTGCGTGGCTGTCGGCACCGGACCATGGCTGGTACCCGGCACTGCCGCCGCTTCCCTCCCGCTGCCCGGAGATGCCATGCCCACCCGACGTTCCTTCCTGCTGGCCGGCCTGGCCACCGCCGCCGCCCTCCGGCTGCCCGCAGCCGCCGCCCGCAGCCGCCCGGGCGGTGAGGCGACAGCCGCCGGCTGTATCGACCTGATGCCCGACTTCTGGGCGGCCTATGCCCGCACCCGCGCCGCCGGCGACCGCGCGCAGGCGCTGCAGGAGGCCTTCTTCACGCCGCACCGTGCCGTCTATGCGACGGCCGGCCTGGACCCGCGCACGGAGCGCATCGCCCGCTGGCTGCCCGCGTTCGACGCGATGGCCGCCGACGTGCAGCGGATCGCCGCCGGCTTTGCCGCCGTCCATGCCGGCCACGCCAGACGCTTCAGCGACGCCTTCCCCGACTTCCAGCGCACGCGCGCCCCCCTCTACCTGCTGCCATCGCTGTTCGCCTTCGATGGCCACCTGGAACCCGACGGCGACCGCCTGCCGCTGTTCATCGGTGCCGATGGGCTGGTGCGCTACCACGGCCCCTCGCCGGACCTGGCGGTGTTCCTCGACCACGAATCGTTCCACCTCTACCAGGCCCAGGTCGCGCCGGAAGCGATGCTGGACCCGGCCCCTCCGCTGTACGCGACCCTGTGGAGCGAAGGCGTCGCCAGCCACGTCAGCGAACGGCTCAACCCCGACGCGGCCCTGCTGCACGTGCTGCTGGACGACGCCCGCCTGGCCGCCGCCGATGCCGCCACGCGCCGCGGCCTGGCCTCGGCGATCCTCGCCGTGCTGGATTCCACGCAGGACGCCGATGCCGCGCGGTTCTTCAGCGCCGGAGCCTCCGCCGAGCCCTGGCCTGCGCGCGGCGGCTACCTCATCGGCCTGGAAGTCGCGCGCCGGGTCGGCCAGGACCTGCCCCTGGCGCACCTGCCGCGGCTGCAGGGCCCCGCCCTGCGCCAGCGGCTGGCCCACGAACTGCGGGCACTGGCCACCGACGCCGGCTGAATCGACCGGCGCCGCGCACGGCCGAGCGCTCGCGGGCGTCTCCGCCCGCCCCTTCCCGCACTTCGATCGTCCACTGCGCCGGTGCCGATCCGGCTTTCGGCCGGCACCGATGGCCGCGCAACCGCATGGCGGCCCCACTGGCCGTTTTCCCGCACGGGAACCGCCCGGCAGCGGGCCGCGGAGCGCCGCGCCCGGCTCCCCGGAACGAGCGGGACCGCTACGCCTGCGTGCCGCCGACGGTCAGCCCGTCGATCAGCAGCGACGGCTGGCCGACGCCGACCGGGACGCTCTGGCCGTCCTTGCCACACACGCCGACCCCTTCGTCCAGCGCCAGGTCGTTGCCGACCATGCGCACTTTCTGCATGGTGTCCGGGCCGTTGCCGATCAGGGTCGCGCCCTTCACCGGCGCCGTGATCCTTCCATCCTCGATGAGGTAGGCCTCGGTGGCCGAGAACACGTACTTGCCACTGGTGATGTCCACCTGGCCCCCGCCGAAGTTGACCGCATACAGGCCCTTGGCCACCGAGCGGATCATCTCCTCCGGGTCGTGGCCGCCGGCGCGCATGTAGGTGTTGGTCATCCGCGGCATGGTCATGTGCGCGAACGATTCGCGGCGGCCGTTGCCGGTCGGGGCCATGCCCATCAACCGCGCATTGAGGCTGTCCTGCATGTAGCCGACCAGGATGCCGTCCTCGATCAACGGGGTGCACTGGGTGGGATGGCCCTCGTCGTCGATGGTCAGCGAACCGCGGCGCCCGTCCAGCGTGCCGTCGTCGACGATGGTGACGCCCGGCGCGGCGACCCGCTCGCCGATGCGGTTGGCGTAGACGCTGGTGCCCTTGCGGTTGAAGTCGCCCTCCAGGCCGTGGCCGACCGCCTCGTGCAGCAGCACCCCGGGCCAGCCCGGCCCCAGCACCACCGGCATCACCCCGGCCGGCGCCGGAACCGCTTCCAGGTTCACCAGCGCCTGCCGCAGCGCCTCGCGGGCGAAGGCCTCGGGCCGGCCGTCGGCGAACAGCTCGGCGTAGCCGTAGCGGCCGCCGCCGCCGGCGTAGCCGGATTCGCGGCGGCCGTCCTGCTCGACGATCACCTGCACGTTCAGCCGCACCAGCGGGCGCACGTCGGCGCCCAGCACGCCGTCGCTGCGCGCGATCAGCACCGTGTCGACGCCGCCGGACAGGCTCACCATCACCTGCTGCACGCGCGGATCGGCGGCACGCAGGAAACGGTCCAGCCGCTTGAGCACCTCCACCTTGGCTTCGTTGCCGAGGCTGTCCACCGGATCCAGCGCCGGGTACAGCGGGCGCGGGGCCACCCCGCGCCCGCCGGCGCGCAGCAGGGCACCGGCATCGCAGGTACCGCCGTCGCGCGAGATCGCGCGCGCCGACTGTGCCGCGGCCAGCAGCGCGGCCGGCTGGATGTCGTCGGAATACGCGAAGCCGGTCTTCTCCCCGGCGATCGCGCGCACGCCCACGCCCTGCTCGATGGAGTGGGCGCCGTCCTTGACGATGCCGTCCTCGACACTCCAGCTCTCACGCCGTGAATGCTGGAAGTACAGGTCACCGAAGTCGATGCCCGGCGCGAGCAGGGCGCCGAAGGTGCGATCGAGTCGGTTGGCGTCCAGCCCGGCCGGCAGCAGCAGGCGGGATTCGGCGAGCATCAGGGCGTTGTCGGTCATGGCATTCCAGATGGGGGCGGCGCGGCGCTTGGCAAGCCGGCCAGGGTAAGGGATCAGGGGGTGCCGGCCTCGTCCGCGGTGGCCGGGGCCGGGGCCGGGAGCGGAGCCGGTACGCGTGGCGCGGCATCGCGGTCGATCACATCCACGCGCGGATCCGACCAGGGGCCGGTGACGCGGTAGGTGCGGGCACCGATCTCGCCCAGCGGCTTGCCCAGCACCGCGTTGGCCGCCGCGCCCACCGCCGCGCCCATCGGGCCGCCGGCCACCGCGCCGACCACGGTGAGCAGGTTGCCCGAGCGCGGGTTGACCTCGATGGTCTGGTCGAACCGGTGCGCGCGCAGGTCGGCCTGGCCGCGGATGGCGATGTCCGCCGCCGGCCCCTGCAGGCCGATGCCGGAGGTGCGGGCCACGCCGTCACCGAATTCGACCCGGCCCTGGGCATGGTTGAACGCCAGTCCCTTGGAGAAGAAGTCGCGGAAATCCAGCATCATCCGCCGCGGCAGCTGGGCGACGCTGAGCAGCCCGAGCACCCGCCCGGCCCCCGGCTCGACCTCGAGGATCTGGCCGTTGCGCGCGTCCATCACCAGGCTGCCTTCCAGGCCGGCCAGATCGAACGCCGACGGCGCCCCGGCCCAGCCGGCGCTGAAATGCAGCTGCCCCTGCCCACCGCGCAGCTGGCCGCCATATCCCAGGTTGTCCAGCAGGCCCCCCAGGTTGTCGCTGCGCACCTCGGCGTCGACCCGGGTCCGGGCCTGGGCGCCGCTGCCGCGCCACTGGCCGCTCACGTCGATGGCCTGCTTGGGCGAGCGGAGCTGCAGCTGGGTGACCTCCAGCCCATCGGCCAGCGGACGGGTACGCAGCGTGGTCCGGCCCAGGGCGGCCTTGCCGAACACCAGTTCGCCGATGTCCAGCGACAGCGGCGGAATCCGGGCCGGGTCCAGCGGATCGGCCGGGCGGTCGCCGGCCTCGCCGGGCACCGCCGGGGCCATCTGCCAGTGCACCCGCGCCAGGGTGCCGCTGACCGTGGCGCCGGTGGCATCGGGTACCCGCAGCGCGCCCGCCAACGCGGGGCCGTCCAGCTGCACCGCGACCGCCCCGTTGTCCGGGCGCAGCCGCAGCCGCGTCTGTTCGAACCGCCCGCCGGCCAGCAGCAGTTCCCGGGCCAGCACGTTCACCTGCCTCAGTGCGAGGCCCTCGCCGGGCGCCTCGTCCGTGCCGCCCTGGCCGCGCGCCAGGCCGATCCACTCCAGCGCATCCAGGGTGCCCGTGTGCCCGTCCACCACCAGCCCGGTGGCGCTCGGCTCGCGGCTCACCCTGTCGCTGCCCAGGGTCACCTGCACGCCGGTACCGGCGCCGATCGCGCGTGCGGACAGCGCCAGGCGCCGGCCGAAGGCCACCTCGGTGCCGCCGCTGCCCAGCGGCAGGCTGGCCGTCACCCGGGTCGGCAGCGCCTCGGCCGCCGGCTTGTCCAGCGGCGCCGGCAACTGCAGGCGCGTCCCGCGCAGGTCCGAGTGCAGGCTCAGGGTGGTCGGCGGCTCGCTGCGGCCGCCTTCCGGCACCACCGGCAGGGCCACGCCGATGCTCCAGCGCGAGGTGCCGTGCACATAGGGCTGCAGCCACTGCAGTTCGGGCGCCCGCTGCAGCAGATCGTCCGCGTCCAGCGAAGCCGTCAGCGCCGCCTCGAAGGCGTGCCGCGGATCGGCCACCGGGGCGCCGGCGGCCAACGACAGGACGCCCTCGTGGGTCTTGTAGTCGACCTGCAGTGCCGGTGCATGGAAACCGTCGCTGCCGTAGTCGGCCCTGCCCCGCACATTGTCGAAACGCAGGTCCCAGCGGCGGTCGGCCAACCGCGCGCCACGCAGTTCCACCGCTCCCTGGACGCGTCCCTCGCCTCCCTCGTGCAGCGGCAGCGCCAGGCCGAAGTCCACCGCCGCCGGCCCGCTGGCGCTGAGCGCGTCGAGCGTATCGCCATGCTCGGCCTGCAGGGGGCTGCGCCGCAGCAGCGCCAGCAGGCGGCTGCTGTCCTCCACCGTGCGCGCCTCGACCTTCAGCTGCGATGCCCCGTAGTCGGCGATGCCGGCACGGAAGCTGTCGACACCGACCCCGCCCAGCTCGCCCTTGCCCTGCATCTGGAAACCGTTGGCGATGAAGGCGATGTCGGCCTCGACGCCGAGCATGTCCGGCCAGTCGTCGGAGAAGTGGACCGTGCCGCCGTCGATGCGCCCGCGCGCCTCGAAACGGCCGTCATGGCCGTCGAACGGCCAGTCGTCCAGATCGCCCACGGCCAGCCCGACCCCGCCGCGCACATGGCCGTCGACCAGCGCCGCATCCAGCCAGCCCACCGCGGCCTGGCTCATGTGCGAGCGCACCCAGAATCCCTTGGCCGCGGTCATCGGCACATCGTCCAGCTCCGCGGCCAGGCTGATCCACGGACGCGTGCCATCGCCCTGGAACCACATCCCGCCACGGACGATGGCGGCATAGTCCGGGCCCTGGACGCGCATCGCCGGGGTCGCGACATGCCAGCCCGCGCCCTCGCGCCACACCACCGCCTGGCCGTCCAACCGCAGCGCATGGACCACCCCGAAACCGGTCGGCCAGTCGAAGCGCAGGCCGTCCCGCGGGCGCAGCTGCAGGGCCAGCGCCTCGCCGTCGCCTTCGAACCGCCCGCTCAGGCCGCTCAGTCCCGGGCTGTCGCCGACCGCGGCGAACGCCGCCTCCTCCAGCTCGCCGGCGCCGCGCATCGCCCCGCCGGTCTCGCCGGCGATGTCCACGTCGGTGAACCGCAGCGTCGGCGCCGCCGCATACAGCCACTGCCGCAGCGCCACGGGGACCGCCCCGCTGAGCGCGGCGACCCGCAGCAGCGGCGTCGCGTCGATCCGCCGGCCACGCAGGGCAAAGCGGCTGCCCCCCCGCAGGTGCAGGCCGTCGAGCACCTGCGCGTCAGGGCCCGATGCCACCCGCAGCAGCGGGGCGTCCAGCCGCCAGTCGCCGCCTTCCTGGCGCCAGCGCGCGCGCAGCCGCAGGCTGTCGAAGCGCGTGTCCGGCGGCCGTCCGGCAGCCGCGAACGGGGCTCCCTGCAGCGCGACCTGGGTCAACTCGGCATCGGCAACGACCGCGGCGACCCGATGGTCGCGCAGCGTCACCCAGCCATTGAGCGTGCCGCTGCCCTCGTGCAGCGTCACGCCATCGAAGCGCAGCAGCGTGGCCCAGGCCGACAGGTCCGCCGGCGCCGCCGCGATCCAGGCCACGCCGTCGCCCTGGCGCCGCTGGAAGTCCAGTACCGCGGTCACCGGCGCCGCCCCGGTATCGATCCAGCCGCGGACCCCGGCGCGCAGGCGGCCGCCATCCACCCGCAAGCGCAGGTCGATCCGCGGCAGCTCCGCATCCAGCCCCAGCGAAGGCGCGTCCACCCGCAGGCGGCCGCCGATCACCTGCAGCTCGCCCAGCCGCCGCAGCGCATCCAGCGGATCGCCGGCGCTGCCGGTGCTGGGCAGCCCCCGCACCGACCAGCGGCCATCGTCGGCCCGCTGCAGGGTCAGCGCCAGCCCGCGCAGGCGCAGTTCGCTCATCGGCGCTCCCGGCAGCAAACCGGCGTACAGCGACAGCAGCACCTCGGCCTGGCCGATGCGCACCCCTTCGCCCTGGCCGATGCGCAGCCCCTCCAGGCGCAGCAGCGGGCCGCGCCGGGTCCAGCGGGTCTCCAGCCGGTCGAACGCCACCGGCTGGCCGGCACGCTCGCTCAGCCAGGCCGCCACCTTCCCGGGATGCCGCTCCGCCAACGGCAGCAGCTGGCTGATGCTGCCCACCAGCACGGCCACGGCCACGAGCACCGCCGCCAGCGCGTAGAACGCGAGGCGGCGCAGGTGACGCAAGCGGTAGCGCGACAGCACGGGCATCGGGAAACCGGACAGTTGGGGGCACGGGGGCGCGGCAGGGAGGCCAAGGATGCCTGCCGCTGCCGGAATCGCACCGCAACGGCCCTGCCGGCGGCGCTACAGCAGCACGACGTCGAACTGTTCCTGCAGGTACTGGTCGTCGGCCTGGAAACGGATGCTCTTGCCCAGGAACTCCTCCAGCTCGGCCACCGCCGCCGATTCTTCCTCGGTGATGCGCGCCACCACCTTGGTCGAGGCGATCACCAGCAGCCGGGCGGCATCGAACTGGCGCACGGCGCGGGTGATCTCGCGGAAGATCTCGTAGGTCACGGTCTCTGTGGTCTTGATGCTGCCGCGCCCGCTGCACTCCGGACACGGCTCGGACAGCTGCCGCTCCAGGCTCTCCACCGTGCGCTTGCGGGTCATTTCCACCAGCCCCAGCGGCGAGAAGTCGTAGACCGTGGTCTTGGCATGGTCGCGGGCCAGCGACTTCTCCAGCGTGCGCAGCACCTGGCGGCGGTGCTCCGCATCGACCATGTCGATGAAGTCGATGATGATGATGCCGCCGAGGTTGCGCAGCCGCAGCTGCCGGGCCACCGCCTGCGCCGCCTCCAGGTTGGTGCGGAACACGGTTTCTTCCAGGTTGCGCTGGCCCAGGAAGGAGCCGGTGTTGACGTCGATGGTGGTCATCGCCTCGGTCTGGTCGATCACCAGGTAGCCACCGGACTTGAGCGGCACCTGCTTGACCAGCGCGCGGCCGATCTCGTCCTCGACCCCGTACAGGTCGAAGATCGGACGGTCGCCGGTATACAGCTCCAGCTTCTCGCCCAGCACCGGCATGTACTTGGCCACGAACGCCTGCAGCTGGGCGAAGGTCTCCTTCGAATCCACCTTCACCTTTTCCACGTCCTTGCGGATCAGGTCGCGCACCGAGCGCAGCGGCAGGCTCAGGTCCTCGTAGATGATGCTGCGCGGCGGCGCCTCGCCGCCGCGGCGCTCGACCACGTTCCACACCCGCGACAGGTAGGAGATGTCCTCGGCCAGCGCCTCGGCCGGCTGGCCCTCGGCATTGGTGCGCACGATGTAGCCATAGCCGCCGTGCTGGGCGGAGATCTCCGTCACCAGCGCCTTGAGCCGGGCCCGCTCGGTCTCGTCCTCGATGCGCGCGGACACGCCCACCATCTTCGACTGCGGCAGCAGCACCAGGTAGCGCGACGGGATGCTGATCTGGGTGGTCAGCCGCGCGCCCTTGCTGCCGATCGGGTCCTTGACCACCTGCACCACGACGTCCTGGCCGTCGCTGAGCAGCTCGACGATCGGCACCGCCGCCGGCAGCGGCAGGCTGGGTGCGGTCTCCTCGGTGTCGGCGGCCACCGGCGCCGGCCGCACCACGTCGTTGGCATGCAGGAACGCGGCGCGTTCCAGCCCGACCTCGACGAAGGCGGCCTGCATGCCCGGCATCACCCGCTGCACCTTGCCCTTGTAGATGTTGCCGACCACGCCGCGGCGCCAGCCGCGCTCGATGTGCAGCTCCTGCAGCATGCCGTTCTCGATCACCGCCACGCGGGTCTCGCGCGGGGTCACGTTCACCAGTATTTCTTCGGACATCGATTCAATCCTTTCCGGTCAGGCCGAACTCCCGCAGCAACGCCGCGGTCTGCTGCAGCGGCAGCCCCATCACGCCCGAGTAGCTGCCCGCCAGGTGGCTGATCCAGCGCTCGGCGGCGCCCTGGATCGCATAGCCACCGGCCTTGCCCATCGGTTCGCCACCGGCCACGTAGCCGGCGATCTCGTCCTCGGACAGGGCCGCGAACGTCACGGCCGACTCCACCATCACCTGCGCCTCGCGCCCGGCCGCCGCCAGCGCCACCGCGGTGAGCACGCGGTGGCTGCGCCCGGCCAGCGAGCGCAGCATGGCCGCCGCGTCGGCGGCGTCGGACGGCTTGCCGTAGACCCGGTCGCCCAGCACCACCTCGGTATCGGCCCCGAGCACCACGGCCTGCGGCTCCCCGGCGACCCGCGCCAGGCCGGCACGCGCCTTGTCCAGCGCGACCCGGCGCACATAGGCGTCGGGCGTCTCGCCGGCGGCCCGGATTTCCGGAACCTCCAGGTCCAGCGCACGGAAAGGCAATGAGAGGCGCGCAAGCAGTTCGTTGCGGCGCGGAGAACGGGAAGCGAGATAGAGCATCGGCGAAGCATAACCCGCGCCCGTGGCTGTCGCCCCCATGCGCCGGCCCGCATACTGTGCCGGTCACGGACCGGCGCCGCGCGACGACCCGCCGGCACCGCTGCCTGAACGGCCGGCGACCGCAGGCGCCTGGGCGCGACCCCGCTCCCTCTCACCACGCGTTCATCGCCTCCGCACCACCCTCGCATCCATCCAAGGAGGATCCCCATGCGTCATTCCGCTCTCGCCCCGCTGCTGCTCGCCCTGTCCATCGCCTCGACGATCCCGATGACCGCCCACGCCCAGAACGCACCCGCCACCGTGGCCAGCGACGCCACCCTGCTCAATATCTCCGCACAGGCCGAAGCACGCCGCGTACCGGACGTGGCCACGCTCTCGGCCGGGGTCGTCACCCAGGCCGTCGACGGCAACTCGGCCATGCGCGCGAACGCCGTGCAGATGGACAAGGTGATGGCCGCGATCAAGGCCGCCGGCATCGCCGAGCGCGACATCCAGACCAGCGGCATCAACCTCAACCCGCAGTACCGCTACGCCGACAACGAAGCCCCGAAGATCACCGGCTACCAGGCGACCAACACGGTCAGCCTGAAGGTGCGCGACATCACCAAGCTCGGCACGGTGCTCGACAGCCTGGCCGCCCAGGGCGCCAACCAGATCCACGGCCCCAACTTCGAGATCGACCAGCCCGAACCGGTCTACGACGAAGCCCGGCTGGCAGCGCTGAAGAACGCCCAGGCCCGCGCCGAGACCTACGCCAAGTCGCTGGGCCTGCGCGTACGCCGCATCGTCAGCATCTCCGAGGGCGGTGGCGGCGGCTTCCGCCCGATGCCGAGGATGGCGATGGCCCCGATGGTCAAGGCTGAAATGGATACCGCGGTATCGCCGGGCGAAACCGCGCTCTCGGTGGACCTGGACGTGGTCTTCGAACTGGGCCGCTGAGTACCGGCACCGCCGCAGGCGGCGCCCGTCCCCACGGGCGCCGCTTCCCCCGGCCGGCACGCCACGGTGCTGCCCGGGGCACCTTTCCCACCCGCGCATCGCCCGGCGCCTGCAACCGCCGGGCCATCAACCCTGGTCGCGGGCGGCCATTCGCGGTGCATGCCCCGCCCTTCCTGTCCGCCACCTGACCGGCCTGCGGACCACCGCTTGCGGGAAGCCCGGTTTGCAGGCGCACTGTTCCCACGCGGGTCGAGCGCATCACCCCGTCCCGCGTCGCCGAGCGTTGTTCTCCTGCACACATCCCCGCATGGAGGTGGCCCATGGTCCGCACGCAGTCCGGTAGTTCCCCGATCCGCTTCGATTCCTCGCGCATCCTCGCCTACAGCACCGCGCTCGCGCTGCACGCCCTCGCGGCGGCACTGCTGCTGGTGCCGCTGTCGCAGGTACCCCTGCGCAGCGAGGCACACAGCCCGGTGCCACGCTGGCAGGTGCCTGAACCCCTGCCGGTTGCCCCGGTGCCGCCACCGCCGGCCCCGCTTCCGGTGACCCGGCAGCCCCCACCGCCGCAGCCCCATGCCCTGCCGCTGCCTGTGGATACCACCCCGTTGCCGGTCTTCGCCACCGAAGCGGTCATTCCACAGCCTGCCGACTCCGCCGCGTCCACCGACACCTACGCGCCCGGCGACCCGATCGCGCCGCCCGCGCCGCGGGCCGGTGCGCACCTGCGCTACCTGCAGGCACCGGCGCCGGCCTATCCCCGCGACGCCCTGCACGCCCATGCGCAGGGCACGGTGGTGCTGCGGGTACGGGTGGGCGTGGACGGTTCCCCCCTGGAGGTGAGCATCGAGCGCAGCAGCGGCCACCGCAGCCTGGATACCGCCGCGCGCCTCCAGGTACTGCGCCGCTGGAAATTCCAACCGGCCACCGAGAATGGCCAGCCGGTCCAGGCACTCGGCCTGGTGCCGATCGACTTCACGCTCGACTGATGCCGCCCGCGCCCTTCCGCGACGCAGGTCCGGGAGGCGCAAAAAGACAGGGCCCCGCGTTGCCGCGGGGCCCTGTCATCGACTGCTGTATTCTGGCGCCCGAAGTTGGACTCGAACCAACGACCCCCTGATTAACAGTCAAGTGCTCTAACCGGCTGAGCTATTCGGGCGGGGACGCGCATTCTATACGCTTGTCATGCGCGATGGTAGGGGTGGTTGGCCAGCATCGCCGCCGCACGGTACAGCTGTTCGGCCACCACCAGCCGCACCAGCATGTGCGGCAGGGTCAATGGCCCGATCGACCATGTCTCGTCCGCACTGGCCGACACCTCGGGGGAATGCCCTTCCGGGCCGCCGATCAGGAACGCCAGGTCGCGGCCCTGCGCGCGCCAGTGCTCCAGGCGCTGCGCCAGCTGTTCGGAACTGAGCGGCCGGCCGGGCACGTCCAGGGCCACCACATGGGGATGCTTGGGCAGGGCCGCCAGCACGCGCCTGCCCTCGTCCTCGATGGCCCGCTTCGGGTCACGCCCCTTGCCGCGCAGGCCCGGCTCGATCTCCACCAGCTCCAGCGGAAGCCAGTGCGACAGGCGCTTCTGGTACTCGGCGAATCCCTGCGCCACCCAGGACGGGGCGCGTTCTCCGGTGGCGATCAACCTGGCTTTCATGCACGGCTCCCGGCACGGCGTCGAAACGAAGACGGCGCCCTGCGGCGCCGTCGCGGCGATTCCCGGGGCCGGATCAGCCGGCCTCCTGCGCCTCGTCGTCGGTGGCGGCGGGCGGCTGGTCGCCGACCGTCCACAGCCGCTCGAGCGCATAGAACTCGCGCACCCGCGGCAGCATGACGTGGACGATCACATCGCCCAGGTCCACCAGCACCCATTCGGCTTCGCGCTCGCCTTCCACGCCCAGCGGCATCACCCCCAGGTTCTTGGCGAACCGCACCACTTCATCGCCGATGGACTTGACGTGGCGCGTCGAGGTACCGGAGGCGATGACCAGGTAGTCGGCGACGCTGGACTTGCCGCGGACGTCGATCTCCACGGCATCCCGGGCCTTGAGCTCCTCCAGGGCGGCATGGACGGAGGCCAGCAGCGCGGGAACCGACGGCGGGGGGTTGGGCAACTGGGTCTTGATGACTTGGGCTTCGCTGGTCAAAACGCTGCAACTCGATGAATGAGGGATGGATTATAGAGAACCCGGCGCCCGCCGGCATTCACGCTTCACGGCCGGCACCATACAGGCCGTGGGCCTGGATGTAGTCGGCCACCGCGGCCGGCAGCAGCCCGCGCCAGGGACCGCCGGATGCGATCGACTGGCGCACGGCCGTCGCCGAGCCCTCGTGCAGCGGCTGCCGCAGGCGCCACACGCGCCCGGCCGGCTGCGCCAGCAGCGCCGCGGAGCTGTCGCTCCAGGCGGTGCGCAGTGCGTCCGCCAGCACCGCCGGCATCGCCGTGTCCAGCCCACTGCCCGGCCGCTCGGCGACCACGATGTGGGCCAGCGCCAGCACCTGCTCCCAGGCATGCCAACCGGTCAGCCCGCGCAGGCTGTCGGCGCCCATCAGCAAGGCCAGCGGCGCCTCCCCGCCGCACTCGCCGCGCAGCTCGCGCAGGGTCTCCACCGTCCACGACGGCACGCCGGGGTGGACGGCGGCGCGGCGCAGCTCGCGACGGTCGATCGCCAGCCCCGGCTCGCCCTCCAGGGCCAGCTCCAGCATGCGGGTGCGCTGCGCTGCGTCGGCGCCGGGCGGCGGGCGGTGCGGCGGGTCCGCCGCCGGCATCAGCCATACCGGCACCTGCAGTGCATCGCGCGCGCAGCGGGCGATGGCCAGGTGGCCGTCGTGCACCGGATCGAAGGTGCCGCCGTAGATCAGCCTCAACCCGGGCGTCCCGGGCAGCGGTCCTGCCGCCGCGGCCGCCACGCTCAACGCGTCCCGCGGGCCAGCAGCCGTACCGCCTGCGCATCGGCCACGGCCAGCAGCAGGCGCTCCAGCGCCAGCCAGGGGTCGCCTTCGGCACGGCCCTTGGCCATGCGGTCGACCTGCCCGGCCTCGGCCACGAAGCGCTCCCAGCGGCGTGCCGCGGGATGCCGCTGCAGCGCGCGCCGGAACGGCGCCTGCCGCGCCTCCCAGATGCCGCGCGCCTTCATCTCGCCGGCCAGGTTGCCGCCGCGGGCCTGCACCTGTGCCAGCGCCGCGGTCGACAGCAGTTCGCGGATCAGCATCGGCGTCAGCGCGGCCACCGCCTCGCCTTCGCCGCGCAGGCCGGCCAGCATGCGGATCACCGCCTGCGCCTGCCCGGAGAAGGCCGCTTCGAGCAGCCGGAACACGTCGTAGCGGGCGGCGTCGGCGACCAGCGCCTCCATCCTGGCCACGTCCAGCGGCTGGCCATCGGCAAGCAGGGCGAGCTTGTCGATTTCCTGCGCGGCGGCCAGCAAATTGCCTTCCACGCGTTCGCCGAGCCGTTGCACGGCGGCCGGTTCGGCCTTCAGCCCGCGCGCGCGCAGCCGGCGCCCGATCCACTCGCCCAGTTCATGCGGCTTGATCGCCCACGCCACCGACAGCACCCCGGCGCGCGACACCGCCTCGGCCCATTTGCCCTGGTGGGCGCGGCTCCACTCGCCGGCGGTGATCAACAACACCACGTCCGGCGGAGGCGCCGCACAGAAATCGCTGATCACGGCCGCGCCTTCCTTGCCCGGCTTGCCGCTGGGCAGGCGCAGCTCGATCAGGCGCCGCGCGCTGAACAGGCTGGGCGCATGGAAACTCGCGGCCAGCCTGCCCCAGTCGAAGTCGCGGCCGTCGGCGTCGAACACTTCGCGTTCGCTCACGCCCTCCGCGCGCGCCTGCGCACGCACCGCGTCGGCGGCCTCCAGGACCCGCAGCAGCTCGGGCCCGGCAATCAGGTAGACCGGTGCCAACGGCTGCGCCGCGCCCTGGCCGGCAAGCTGCTCGGGACGCAGTTCCATCGCTCAGCGTCCGTCCGTCGCGGCGGGCTTCACCGGCATGCCTCAATCCCCCTGCGGCACCGCCGGCAGCGGCGCGCGCTCCTTGTCCAGCTGCGCCCGGACCACGCTGTCGATGCGTCGCAGGATCGAGGCGGACATTTCCCGACGCAGCTCGGCGGCCAGGATCTCGCGCTCGGTGGTGGTGCCGGTGGCGTCCCTGGGCTGCGACACGTAGTCGCGCGAGAGTTCGATCACCTGCTCCGGCACCAGCACGCTGCCGTCCGGCCGGTGGAAGGCGAAGATCACCGCGTAGCGCATGCTGTATTCCTGCGTGCGGCCCTGGGCGTCGATGGCGATCGGCAGATCACCCCAGCGCTCGGAACGGATCTTCAGGCCCGCGGCGCTGTCCCTCGGCTGGCCTTCGCCCACGACCGAAGCGCCGGAAGAACGCAGGCCACGCTCCAGCAGCTTGACCAGCTCGCTGTAGCGCACCGTGGACTCGACCTTCACGCTGGGGACGTCGTCCGGCAGCGTCAGGGTATTGCGCAGGTGGAAGCCGCAGCCGGCAAGGCCCATGGCGAGGAGGAGAGCGATCAGGTGTCGGGTCATGGGCACAGTCTGGCGGAGCCGGCCGGGAGCGGCAACAGAAAACGGCCCGCATCATCGCCCATCGGGCGTGAGCGGGAATGAAACCGCCGCGCCGATCCGCGGCCCAGGAACGGCCCGCCTGCATCCGCAGGCGGTGCGGCGCCGGATCAGCGCGGCCTCCCGTCGTCCTGGAAAGCATCGGCAGGCATGCCCGCGCCCGCGACGTCGGGCTCCCTGCGCGGGCGGCACGATGGAGCGCGGGCCGCAGCGGATGACGGCCCCACCGCCGCGCGCCCGGAGGATGGCCCACCGGACGCGCCGCAGGCGGATCACCCCGCCACGATGTTCACGATCTTGCCGGGGACGATGATGATCTTGCGGACCGTCAGCCCTTCGAGGAACTTGGCGGTGTTGGACTCCTCGCGCGCCACGCTCTCGATCAGTTCGCGCGGCGCGTCGGCCGCCACCTCCACGGTGCCGCGCAGCTTGCCGTTGACCTGCACCGCAAGCGTCACCGCATCCTTCACCAGGGCGGCCGGGTCGACCTGCGGGAACGGCTGGTCTTCCAGCAGCGTCTCCGGATGCCCCAGCACCTGCCACATCCCGTGGCAGGCATGCGGCGTGATCGGGTTGAGCAGCAGCACCGCGGCCTGCAGCGCCTCCTGGCGCACCGCGCGGGCCTGTCCGTCACTCCCCTCGAACTTGCCGAGCACGTTCAGCAGTTCCATCACCGCGGCGATGGCGGTGTTGAACGCATGCCGGCGGCCGTAGTCGTCGCCGACCTTGCCGATGGTCTCATGGGTCTTGCGGCGCATGGCCTTCTGCGCCGCAGACAGCGCGCCGGGCTCCAGCGCCGGCGCGGGGCCTTCGGCCGCATGCTTCTGCACCATCGCCCACAACCGGCGCAGGAAGCGCGCCATGCCGTCGACGCCGGCCTCGTTCCACTCCAGCGACTGCTCCGGCGGCGCCGCGAACATCGAGAACAGGCGCACGGTGTCGGCGCCGTACTTGGCCACCATCGTCTGCGGATCGACGCCGTTGTTCTTGGACTTGGACATCTTCTCGGTGCCGCCGATCACCACCGGCCGCCCATCCTCGCGCAGGGTGGCGCCACTGATGCGGCCGCGCTCGTCGCGCACCACGTCCACGTCGGCCGGGTTGAACCAGTCCTTGGAGCCGTCACTGTTCTGGCGGTAGAAGGTCTCGGCGATCACCATGCCCTGGCACAGCAGGTTCTGCGCCGGTTCGTTGCTGTCCACCATGCGCGCGTCGCGCAGCAGCTTGTGGAAGAAGCGGAAGTACATCAGGTGCAGGATCGCGTGCTCGATGCCGCCGATGTACTGGTCCACCGGCAGCCAATAGTTGCCGCGCTTGTCCACCGCTTCGCGCGCGCCGGGCGAGGTGTAGCGGGCGTAGTACCAGCTGGACTCCATGAAGGTGTCGAAGGTGTCGGTCTCGCGCTCGGCGTCGGCACCGCATTCCGGGCACGTGCACTTGCGCCACTCCGGGTCGGCCTTGATCGGCGAGCCGGTACCGGTGAGCGTCACATCCTCCGGCAGCAGGACCGGCAACTGCTCTTCCGGCACCGGCACCGCGCCACACTTGCCGCAGTAGATCACCGGGATCGGACAGCCCCAGTAGCGCTGGCGGCTGACGCCCCAGTCGCGCAGCCGGTAGTTGACCCGGCGCTGGCCCTGCGCCTTGCGCTCGAAGCGCTCGGCCAGCGCCTCGAAGGCGCCCTGGAAGTCCAGTCCGTCGAACTCGGCCGAGTTGACCAGTTCGGTCTCACGGGTCTTGTCGCCGTACCAGTCCTGCCAGCGGTCCGGATCGTAGCCGCGCTCGTCGTCGTTCTTCGGGTGCTTGAGCGCGATGACCTGCTTCTTCGGCAGGCCGTACTTGCTGGCGAACTCGAAGTCGCGCTGATCGTGCCCCGGCACCGCCATCACCGCGCCGGTGCCATAGCCCATCAGCACGAAGTTGGCGACCCAGATCGGCACCTGCTCGCCGCTGACCGGATGGATGGCCCTCAGGCCGGTGTCCATGCCGCGCTTTTCCTGGGTTTCCAGTTCCGCCTCGGAGACGCCGCCCTGCTTCAGCTCGGCCAGCAGGGCGGCCAGCTGCGGGTTGTTCCGGGCCGCATGCATGGCCAGCGGGTGTTCGCCCGCGATGGAGACGAAGCTCACGCCCATCACCGTGTCGGGGCGGGTGGTGAACACGCGCAGCGGGTCCAGCGGCGCGCCATCCAGGTCGCGCACGTCGAACTGGATTTCCAGGCCTTCGGAGCGGCCGATCCAGTTGCGCTGCATGGTCTTGACCGAATCCGGCCAGCCCGGCAGGTCGTCCAGGCCGTCCAGCAGCTCCTGGGCGTAGTCGGTGATGCGCAGGAACCACTGCGGGATCTCGCGCTTCTCCACCAGGGCGCCCGACCGCCAGCCGCGGCCGTCGATGACCTGCTCGTTGGCCAGCACGGTGTTGTCCACCGGGTCCCAGTTCACCACCGAATTGCGGCGGTAGGCCAGGCCCTTGCGCATCAGCCGGGTGAACATGCGCTGCTCGTGGACATAGTAGTCCGGCGTGCAGGTCGCGAACTCGCGCGACCAGTCGATCGCATAGCCCATCGCCTTGAACTGGCCACGCATGTGGTCGATGTTGGCGTAGGTCCACTTGGCCGGCGCGGTCCGGTTCTTGATCGCGGCGTTCTCCGCCGGCAGGCCGAACGCGTCCCAGCCCATCGGCTGCAGCACGTTGTGGCCGGTCATGCGCTTGTAGCGGCTGATGACGTCGCCGATGGTGTAGTTGCGCACGTGCCCCATGTGCAGCGCGCCGGACGGGTACGGCAGCATCGACAGGCAGTAGTACTTCGGCTTTTCCGAAGCCTCGTTCACCTCGAAGGCGCGGGTGGTCTCCCAGTACTTCTGGGCCGCGGTTTCGACCTGCTGTGGATCGTAGAGGGGTGTTTCGGCGCTGGACATGTGAAAACGTTGGGCGGCGGCAAAGCGGAACAGCGTACCGCAGTGCACCAGAGCGCTCCAATCCAGGCACTGCCCCCACCCCCGTAAAAAAGCACCTCCCTTCAATATCAACCACTTGCGCAGCAGCTCCCGCCTGCCCGGGCACGTCGCCGGCGAGGGCCACGGCGTCCCCGCGCGCCGCGGCTATGCTGCCTGTTCAGTCTTGTCGGGAAAACCTCCATGTCCTTCCACCGTTCCTGTCTTGCCGCGGCCCTGCTGCTGGCCTGCGCGCCCGCCTGGGCCGATCCCGTCGCCGTCCACTGCGGGCGGCTGTTCGATGCCCGCAGCGGGCAGATGCGCGGCCCGCACACGCTGCTGGTGGTCGATGGCCGCATCCAGCAGGTGGTCAGCGGCGGCAATGCCGACGTGCTCGGCTGGCAGGCCGTCGACCTGCGCGACAAGGTCTGCCTGCCCGGCTGGACCGACCTGCACGTGCACCTGGGCAGCCAGTCCAGTGCGCAGAGCTATTCCGAGGGCTTCCGCCTGGATCCGGTGGACTACGCCTTCCGCGCGGTCGGATACGCCGAGAAGACGTTGATGGCCGGCTTCACCAGTGTCCGCGACCTGGGCGGCACGGTCAGCCCGCACCTGCGCGACGCGGTCGCCCAGGGGCTGGTGAAAGGGCCGCGGATCTTCGCCGCCGGCCGGAGCATCGCCACCACCGGCGGCCATGCCGATCCCACCAACGGCTGGAACGACCAGCTCTCGCACCTGATCGGCCCGCCCGGCCCCACCCAGGGCGTGGTGAATTCCGTCGACGATGCACGCCAGGCGGTGCGCCAGCGCTACAAGGAAGGCAGCGACGTCATCAAGATCACCGCGACCGGCGGCGTGCTCAGCTATGCCCGTTCCGGCGACGCGCCGCAGTTCACCGTGGACGAGGTCAAGGCCATCGTCGAGACCGCGCACGACTACGGCTTCCGCGTGGCCGCCCACGCCCACGGCACCGAAGGCATGAAGCGCGCGGTGCTGGGCGGCGTCACCAGCATCGAGCACGGCACCTACATGGACGACGAGGTGATGCGGCTGATGAAGCAGCGCGGCACCTGGTACATCCCCACCTTCTACGCGGGACGCTTCGTCGCCGACAAGGCCGCCATCGACGGGTACTTCCCGGAGGTGGTACGCCCCAAGGCCGCGCGCATCGGCGCCCTGATCAGCGAAACCGCGGCCAAGGCCTACCGCAACGGCGTGCGGATCGCGTTCGGCACCGACCAGGGCGTCGGCCCGCACGGCGACAATGCGCGCGAGTTCATCTACATGGTCGAAGCCGGCATCCCCGCGGCCTATGCGCTGCAGGCCGCCACCGTGCACGCCGCCGAGGTGCTGGGCGTGGACGACCAGGGCGTCCTGGAGCCCGGCAAGCGCGCCGACGTGATCGCCCTGGCCGGCGACCCGCTGGAGGACATCGGCGCGGTGATGGACGTGCGCTTCGTGATGAAGGACGGGGTGATCCACAAGCAGCCCTGAGCGGACGCCCCGCGGCCGCGCGCAGCTCTCGCGGCCGGCATCCGGCTCAGTCCGGGAGCAGCCGCGCCGCCAGTGCCAGCCACAGCGCCCAGGCCAGGAAGGCCAGCCGCTGCGCCATCGCCGCCGGCATGACATGGTTGAACAGGAAGGCGCTGCACAGCATCCACAGCGCACAGGCCAGCCCCAGCCTCGCCAGCGGCCGCCATCCACGCTGCCCGCGCGCGCCCAGCCACAACGCACCGGCGCCGGTGCAGAACGCCACCAGCCAGAACAGCCAGAGGCTGGCATGCACCTGGCTGGCACGGTTGCCGATATCGCCGGCATCCAGCGGGAACACTCCCATCGCGGCGAAGGCCAGCCCGGACAGCAGCAGCATCTGGGCGGCCACCCGCAATGCCCGCGGCGTCCCGGCCGGCATGCGCAGCAGCAGTCCGACGCACGCCAGCACCGCCAGCGCGCCCGGCAGCAGGAAGCCGAAAAGGTTGAAGGCATCCGCACCGGGAACCCCGGCGGCGCCGAGCAGCGACACCGGGTGGCGCATCTGGTCGTAATCGGGCAGCCGGGCGCCGAAGGTCGCCAGCGCCACCAGCCATGACAGCACCGCCGCCGGCCCGGCCAGGCGCACCATCTGCTTCCACATCATTCCGCTCCCCATCCGCTTCACCCGGCGCACCCGGCGCCACACCAGCGGCGATTGTGAAGACTGCGCGGCTTCGCTGCACCCCCGCCGCTGGAACCGTCCGTGTCAGTTGCCGATGCCGCTGATCTCCACGCGCCGGTTCGGCGCCAGGCAGCGCACCAGTTCCGCACGCGGCGCGGCGCCGCATTCGACCAGTGGCTGGCTGTTGCCGCGGCCCTCGGCCTGCACCGAGGCGGCGGGAACGCCACGCGCCACCAGGTAGCCGCGCACCGCTTCGGCGCGCCGGCGGGACAGCGCCAGGTTGTAGCCATCGGCGCCGATGCGGTCGCTGTAGCCGACCACCGTGAGGTCGACCTGCCCGGCCCGTGCCCCCAGCCGCGCGACCACGTCGTCCAGCCGCGCGCGGCCACTGTCGGACAACTCCGCGCGGTCGAACGCGAACAGCGCATCGGCCGCGATCCGCAGCGGCTCCGGCGTTGCCGCCGGCGCCGGCGGCGCGGCCGCCACCGCGGCCGGCTGCAGCAGGGTGGCGCAGGTGGCGGGCGACCAGGCCTGCCCGATCGCCACGCCCTTGGCGTCGAAATGGACCTGGAACTGGCACTGGATCGGCTCGGCGCCCACCGACCTGCGGAAGTTGAACAGGTAGTTCCACTCGCGCACGCCCCACATGCCCTCACTGAAGTGCGGCGTTCCCAGCAGGGCGTACAGCTGCTGCTTGTTCATGCCCGGCGCGTACTGGCGCAGGTCGTCCAGGTTCACGTAGGTGCCGCCTGCCGGGTGCGCGCGGGCAGGATCGGGGAAGTCGCCCCGCACCTGCGCGCCGCCACAGCCGGCGAGCAACGCCGCCACCGCCACCATCACCCATTTGATGTTCATTCCAGCCCCCGTTTCGTTCGTCCGTTCCAGGCCGCAGGCGGCGGAAGGTCCGCCGCCCCTGGCCAGCTCACCACTGGAAGCCGGCACCGGCGGTCACGCCGCCGTCGCCGCGCGTATTGGTCGAGCCGCTGAGTTTGTAGATCCAGCGGCCGCCCTCGCTGACCCCGGAAATGCCCACCGCCATGCTCGACTCGCCATGGAAGGTGCTGGCCGCGAACGACGCCATCCGCCGGCCGGCGCCGGTGGGCTGCGGCAGTCCGGCCATGGCCATCGCCGAGGCGATGCCCGCCGACGCCCGGTTGTCGATCCGGCTCATCTGCCGGCCGACATCGTTGAAACGCTGATCGGTGTAGTTCTTCGACCAATCCACGACCTCCCCCAGTCCCTTGTTCAGCTGCGCCACGTTCACCGCGTCGGTGCCGGCCACGCCGGCCGCGACGTTGTGCATCACCACCGGGGCGTTCGCCTTGCCAAGGGTTACGCTGCTGTAGTTGGTACTGCCATCGGTGTTCTGGTCATAACGGACCGTGCCCTGCTGCGATGCCTGCAGCTGGCGCAGGTTCACCGCGTCGGTCGCGCCGGTCGCATCGGCCACATGGACGATCTGCCGCTCGCTCCCGCTGCTGCCGACCGAGACCGCATTGGCGCGGTCGGCCACCGCCCCGGCGCCCAGTGCGACACTGCCGTCGGCCGACGCCTTGGCGCCATCGCCCAGCGCCACCGACTGCTTGCCCGACGCGGTGGCCTGCGGACCGGCGGCCATGCTGTCCTGGCCGCTGGCCGAGGCCGGCGCCTTGCTCGAGTTGACCGAGAAATAGGCGTTCCCGGCGCCGCCGGACTGGATGTTGTCGATACGCTGGTTGACGTTGACGATGGAGCCGTCCAACGCCTCCAGGGCATCGCCGACGTTGCCCAGGGTCTGCTGCTGGGTGCCGCCGCCGGCATCGATCGTGGTGATGTTGAAGCTCGGTCCGGTCCACTGCCCGGCCGCGCTGTCGTAGCCCATGCCGCCGCCCATCGCCGCGGCCACCGCGTCGTGGGTGCCGGCCAGTTGCGCGCCGTTGACCGCATCGCTGCTGCCGGCGTCGACACTGCCGGCGGCGACGTTGCGCAGGGCGACCGCATTGCCGTCGCCGGCGCCACGCAGCACGACCTCGTTGGTCGGCTTGCCGTTGGCGTCGGCGGTGTAGTGCACCGCCAAGGCATCGGTGCCGCTGCCCGGCGATCCGCCCGGCTGCCCGCTGCCGTCCACCAGCCCACTGAGGTTGGACAGCGAATCGCTGATCGAATCGAAGGCATCGCCGATGCCGCTGTACTGCTGCAGGCTCACCAGCCCGTTGCCATCGACGTAGTTCACGCCATAGGACGGCGCGGAGACCGTGCCGTCCGCGTTCACCACCGCGCCGCCGCCGATGAGGTCCGCGAGCGAGTCGCCCAGGCCGAACAGCTGGCCGCCGTTGACCGCCTGGCGGCTGCCCGCCGCCACGGCGCCGGCGCCCAGGTTGCCCACCACCGTGCCGTCGGGGGCGTTGCCCGCGCCCAGTGTCACGCTGCCATGGTCGGCATCGCCCTGGGCATCTTCGTCGTAGGTCACCGCGAACAGTTCGACGCCGTCGATCTGCGCCAGCGCCCCCTTCAGCTGGGCCACGTTGACCGCATCGGTCGCCTCGCGGCCCGCCGCGACATGGGTGATCTGCCGCTCGCGCCCGACAGATCCCACCGCGACTTCGCCGATCGAGTTCTGCGGCGCGCTCAGGCCGAAGGCCGCATAGTTGTCCAGGCCGCCGCGGTCGGCGTTGGACTTGTGCCCCAGCGCCACGCTGTTGGCCTTGTCCGAGGTCGCCCCGGCACCGACCAGAGTCTGCGCATTGGCCGACCCCGCGGCACTGTCGCCGATGACCACCGAATGGCCCTGGCGCGCATCGTAGTCGGCCGTCGGCACGCCCGTCCGGCCATTGCCCGAACCCGTGAAGACCGTGTCCGCATCCTGCTGCGCCAAGCGGTGCTCGGCGTTGGTGCCGATCACCACCTCCTTCGAACCGTTCGCATAGGCGCCGTCGCCGATCAGCACCTGATAGTCCTGCGCGGCGGGGACGCCCCAGCAGTCGATCGTCAGCACCCCCAGCCCCAGCGGATCCGCGCAGGTGCTCGCCCAGGCCGGCGCACTGTCCGGAAGCAGCAGCCCCAACAGGCCGTTGGGCTTGCCGTTGTTGATGTTGTAGACATAACTGTCCGAGGTGACGCCACCGATCAGGGTGAGGTGCGAGTTGCCGCCGGTGGTCAGCCCACCCAGGCCGTCGAGCAGGTCGCCCACCGGACTCAGGTTCACCAGCGGGATGCCCGCCACCGAGGTCACCGAATAGGCCTGGGCCAGGTTGGCGCTGCTCAGGGTGAGGCTGCCATTGCGCAGGTAACCGTCGCCGCCGAACACGTTCTCCAGCGTCGGCCCCAGCAACTGGTCGACGGTACCGACCAGCCCGCCGTTGCCGACCACCAGGCCGGTAGGTCCGGTGTTCACCGGGCCGCCACCGGCCGCCGGCGCCGGCGGTTGTCCGGTCAACTGCCCGACCACGTTGGACAGGCCGCCGGTGAGGCCACCGGTCACGCCATCGAGCACCTGCTGCAGTCCGTCCAGCCCCGAGGCCGAGCCGGTGAGGCCGCCCAGGGTGCCGGTGACCGCGCCGGTGACCGAGGACAGCGTGCCGCCGACGGTACCCAGCAACGACTGCACCGCACCGCCCACGTTGCCCTTGCCCAGCTTGCCGGTCGTCTCCTTCAGGCCGCCGCTCACCGTGGCCACGGTCTGCGAAACGCCGTCGCCGAGCGAGGACGAACCGGTCGCCTTGCCGAGCAGCGAACCGGTCGTATCGCCGACCTCCTCCAGCACCGGTGCGACACCGCCCACGACCCCGTCGAGCAGGTCGCCGACGCCGCTGGTCCTGGTCACGTCGCCGGTCAGCTCCTCCACCGCCCCGACCGTCGACACCACGGTATGCCGCAGCGGGTTGCGGCCGTCATCGTTCTTCCCGGGCCGCAGCACGCTCCCGAGGCCCTGCGCCGCCGTGGCGACGGTCGCCACGCTGCCGTGCACACCGGTCTCCACCACCTTCGGAAGACGCCCCACCGTGGCCGGAACCCTGGCGACGGTGCTGGACAGCGTGGTGGCCACCTGCGAAAGCGGCTTCGGCACCGCGACCCGCGCGCGTACCGCGGCGGTGGAACGCGCGGCGGCCGGAACCCGGACGGTGGCCGCCGCCGGGACCGGCAACGATGCCTGCACCGGCGCCGGCACGTGCACGACCGCCGGCACCACTGCCGCGGCCCCTGGCGCGGTCACCGGCGCATCCTGGGTGGCGTACTTGGCTACCAGCGCCTGCAGGTCGTCCAGGCGCACATCGCCGGCCTGGGCCGGTCCGGCCAGGCCGAGTGCCAGCATGCCGCCGAGGCCGAGTGCACTGCCCGCCTGCAGCGGCCGCAGGCGACGGGCGGCACGCTTGCCGTGGCCGCTGCTCAGTTCCGATGCCACGACGAAAGCATTCAGGGCGTGGTTCCATACCAGTCTGTAGATGCGATTCATGATGAAGCCCCCATGCAGTGCGCCCATCCCACCCCCATGGGGGACATCGGCGTCTGGGATGCACTACAGCAGGCTGGCCAGCGGGTTTTTGCCTGAATCCGGCAAATCGCTATGGCAATCCGGCAAGGACGTGCACAAAGCCGGCACGGCCATGCACGGAATCGGCAAATGCCGAAAAGATGTGATCCGGCTCACATGCGTTCTTCATGGCTCGGCGAAGGTACCGCGCATCAGCGTTTCGCTCGGCAGCTCGCCGAACACCCGCCGGTAGTTGTCGGCGAACCGCGACAGGTCCCACAGCCCGCAGCTCAAGGCGACCGACTTGACCGACTTGCGCCCGGCATCGGCGGTGGACAGCGTCCGGCAGGCTTCGCACAGCCGCAGCATCGACAGGTAGCGCACCGGCGAGATGCCGACCAGCTCCTCGAACGCGTAGCGCAGTGCGCGCTCGCTGACGCCCGCCGCATCGCACAGTTCCTGCATGTAGATGTGGCGCCGGATGTTGGCCCGCATCATGTCCTCGGCGCGCCGCAGAATCAGGTAGCGCGCACGCCGGTTGCGGTTGCTCACCCGGCGCTCGGCCGTGCCGTTGCCGAACAGCTCGCCGGCATGCACGTCCAGCAGCCGGTCGATTTCGTCCGCACCGACCTCGCCGCTGTGGATGCGGCGTTGCAGGCCCTGGTAGTGGGCCTGCAGCGCCGCCAGGTCGCCGCCGCTGACCAGCGGCACCTCGAATTCGCCGGTGTCCATGCCTCCCAGCTGCCGGCTGGCCACGCGCTGCTGGAAACGGCGCAGGGGCACCAACACGAACGTCACCCGGCTGTGGGCGCCCAGTGCGAACTCGGTGATGCCCTCGGGCATCACCGAAACGATTCCGCCCGGCGCCAACGGCACGCCATGGCACCAGCTGGTGGCCGGGTCCACTGACTCCATCCACCCCAGCAGACACCAGTCCACCGGCAGCATGAAGCGGCCACGGGTGCGGGCCCCGAGTTCGAACGTGCACAGCAACGCCTGGTCGTGGACAAACGATGTCACCGCCGCCATCGGCGGCTGGCCGTCCAGCAGCACCAGTTCAACGTGGCACACACGGAGGATGCCCCCCAGCGTGGACAGATCGAACGACCTCAGTGGTTGCTCGCCAATCGCATCAATATGAACGTCCATTACCGTCCGGGTGAGTCCCGTCCTAAGCCCGAATTCCAGATACCGGCCGATGGCTCGCTGCATCCACTGCACTACGAACCACGAAACACCTGGCCCCCTGCATCCGGCGCGCAGTTCCGCCCTGCCGGCGCGTCCATGTCCCATTCATACAACACTCCTGCAGGACATGGACACGTCATGGACGCAAACAGAGAAGCGCGTCACACATACGAATACCCGTGGTTTTTTGCCGAATACGTGTATTCATTCATGCACCGGATGGGAATGATGGACATGGACATGGACGTGCACGCCGCGTCATGGGGCTGGAACGGAATTGTCACGGGGTGGCCGGCCACGGCTTCCGTCAAGGTTCATGTGCCTTCCCTGCCGACGCCAACCGCAGGTCCATGCCTCCACCCGGGAGGTGGCGACACCGGTTTTCCCGGCACGTCCGGCCTTGCGCCGGCCTCTGTTTCTCATGGAGAACATCATGAACGCACAGATCCGCAGGTTTCTCGCTGAAGAAGACGGTGTCACCGCACTGGAGTACGGCCTGTTGGCGGCGGTGATCGCAGGGGTGCTGGTCGTTACCGCAGGCCCCGCCCTGGGAACCTTCTTCACCAACCTGTTCACCAAGCTCGGCGAAGTGGTGAGCAACGCATTCCCCTGACAGGCGACGGTCATGGCCCCCCTGTCGGCAGCCCTCGCGGCGGTCCTCGGCGCCTACACGGTCTATACCGATCTGTATGCGCGCCGCGTATCCAACCGCGGGTTGCTGGCAGCGGTGCTGGGCGGTGTGGCGGCCAGCCTGTTGCTGCCGGCGATCTCCACGCCGCCCGGCATGGCCGCCACCGGGCTGCTGCTGGGCCTGGCGGCGCTGCTGCCGTTCTACGTGCTCGGCTGGATGGGCGCCGGCGATGTGAAGCTGTTCGCGGTGCTGGGCCTGTTGCTGGGCGCACGCGCACTGGTTCCGCTCTGGATCATCGCCAGCCTGCTGGCCGGGGCTTATGCGCTTGCGGTGCTGTTCGCCAGGAGCCGGCACGCCAGCCACCTGCTGGCGTGCCTGCCCGCAGTCGACCGCGCCCGCGAACGGATGTGCGGCTGCGGCTGGTTCAACCGAATGATGGCGTCGCGCCAGGGCCGCTCGGGAATTCCCTATGCCGCCTACCTGGGCATCGCCACGTTGATGGTCACGTTTCCGGAGGGAACCCATGGCTAGCCGACGCACACCAGGATCGTCCCCGCCGCACGGACAGCGCGGCGTGATCAGCATCGAATACGCCTTCCTGCTGATGTTCGGCGTCCTCCCGCTGCTGCTGCTCACCTTTTCCGGGGTCATGATCTTCGCCGCGCAGCAGTCGCTGGCGCTGGCCGCCGGCGAGGGCGCGCGCGCCGCGCTGCGTCATGGCGACCTGGGCGAGCGCCGCAGCAACGCCTGCCAGGCCGCCGCGCGCTCGATGCAGTGGCTGCTCAATTTCTCCGGCGACGCCGCCAACTGCGGTGATGCCACCACGCCTCCGATCGCCGTTTCCGACGCCTATGCGTGCAACGGCGGCGGCACCGCACGCTGCATCCAGGTCAGCGTCTTCTACGACTACGACCAGCATCCGTTCCTGCCCGGCACCGGCAACCTGTTCGGCTGGGTGCTGGGCGAAGGCCTGCGCAGCAGCGCCGTCGTCCAGCTCGACGACGGCCTTTGAACCACGACGTACCCAGGGGGAATTCCAGATGCCCAAGGCCATCCGCATCACTGCCGCACTGCTGCTGGCGCTCGCCGTCCTGCTGGCGATCCTCGCCTTCGGCTATGGCCGGCGCTCGATGAACCCGCCCCAGGCCGCGGCACCGCCGGTGCCGACAACGGCTGCGCAGCGCCATGAGCAGGTCGTCGCCAGCCGTGCTCTGACCGCCGGCACGCCCCTGTCGGCCGACGGGCTCACCCTGGCCGGCAGCGACGAGCTGCACTCGGACAGCTTCAGCCATGTCAGTGCGGTCGTCGGCGGCGTCCTGCTCGAGGATGTCGCCGCGGGCCAGCCGATCCGCCGCAGCGCGGTATCGCGCGGCATCGCCCTGGCCCTCAACCCCGGCGAACGTGCGATCGCCGTGCCGGTGGACGAACTGGCCAGCGCCGGCAACCGCGTGAGTCCCGGCGACTACGTCGACGTGTTCATGAGCCTGCCGGGCATCGGCGACGCCGGCAGCGTCCGCCAGGACACCACCCAGGCACGCCTGCTGCTGTCCCGCCAGCGCGTACTCGGCTATGGCGACCGCGACATGCTTGCCGGACCGCACACCGATGCCCCCTTGCCCGCGGAGACGCCCGCCGCCGAGCCCGGCAGCCGGGCCGAATCGATCATGGCCCGCAGCAGCTCCGGCGGCAGCGCCGGCAGCCCGGGCACCCAGCCGGCACGGACCGCGGTGCTGGCGGTGCAGGTGGACATGATCGGGCGGCTGCTGCTGGGCGCCCAGAGCGGCAAGCTGTTCCTCGCCCTGCGCAACCCGGCCGACACCGCGGTGGCGGACGACGGCATCTTCGCCGCGCCGGCGCCGGTGCTGGCGGTTCGCGGCGGTCTGGACGGCATCGCCTCGGAGCAGGCTGGCCGGCCGGAGAACCAGGCCTTCGCCGGCATCGACCTGGGCGGACTGGCCGGCACCGGAACCGCCGCACGGCCACACCGTCCCGCGCCCCCTTCCCGGCCGGTGTCCCGGCCGGCCCCCCGCAACGGCGGTATCGAGATCGTGCGCGGCACCCAGACCGCCCCGCTTTCCTCGCCATGAACCGGAGTGTGACCATGGCATCGACACGTCCCCGCCCTGCGCGCCCGCTGGCCCGCCTGCTGCTGATCGCCGCCGCGCTGGCCCTGCCGGCGTTCCCCGCGCTGGCCCAGGCACCGGCCACCGACACCGTGCGGTTGGAACTGCACGAGCAACGCCCGTGGCGGCTGCCCGCCGACGTGGAACGCATCGCGATCGCCGATCCGGCCATCGCCGACATCACCACGCTGCGCGACAGGGGCCAGGTGCTGCTGGTCGGGAAACATGCCGGCAACACCACCCTGCTGCTGTGGCAGCGGCGCCAGGAGACCCCGACCCGTGTCCAGGTGGAGGTGCGCAGCGCCGTGCAGCGCGGCCTGCTCGATGCCGCCTCGCCGGCCGTCGCGGTCCAGGACGGCCAGGCCCTGCTGCATGGCCAGGCATCGTCGCTGCTGGCGCACGAAGCGGCGCGCAAGGCCGCCACGGTCGCGGCCGGCGACGAGGAACGGGTCAGCGACGCCTCGACCATCGCCGGCACCGGCGTGGTCCAGGTCGAGGTCAAGGTGGTGGAGTTCAACCGCAGCGTGCTGCGCCAGATCGGCCTGAACTTCAAGAACGCCAATGGCGGGTTCAGCTACGGCATGAGCTCCCCGAGCAGCGCCAGCGACGGCGGCAGCGCACTGTCCTCGGCGTTCAAGCTGATCGCCAGCTCGGCCACCCACCGGTGGGACGCCAGCCTCAACCTGCTGCAGAGCAACGGCATGGCGCGGGTGCTGGCCGAACCCACCCTGGTGGCCCTGTCCGGGCAGAGCGCCAGCTTCCTGGCCGGCGGCGAGCTGCCGATCCTCGAGCCCCAGGGCCTGGGCACCACCACGGTCAAGTTCAAGCCTTTCGGCATCGGCCTCACCGTCACGCCCACCGTGCTGGCCCCGGACCGCATCGCGCTGAAGGTCGCGCCGGAAGCCAGCGATCTGGACTACACCCGCGGCATCACCCTGGAAGGCGTGCAGATCCCGGCCATCACCACGCGGCGGGCCGACACCACCGTCGAGCTCGGCGACGGCGAGAGCTTCGTCATCGGCGGCCTGGTCAGCAGCCAGCTGACCTCGATGGTCAACAAGATCCCGCTGCTGGGCGACATCCCGATCATCGGCTCGTTCTTCCGCAATCTCGACTACAAGCGCGAGGACAAGGAGCTGGTGATCGTGGTCACCCCGCGCCTGGTGCAGCCGCTGGCGCGCGGCACCGCGATCCCGCTGCCCGGCCAGCGCGAGGCCGAACCCAACCTCCCGGTCTGGGGGGCGTGGCTGCTGCACCCCGCCTCCAGCGACCAGCTGCCCGGATTCTCCCGCTGACACAGACACCATGACACCGGTCCTGCCCCTGCCGCTCATGCACCCGAACCAGACGCCCAACCTGCACCTGGTGCTTTACGCGCCCGACAACCGGCACATGGCCCGGCTGGGCGCGACGCTGTCCGGGCATGCCCGCCTGAACTGGGTGGACAGCCGCGAGGTGGGCGCGCCGCAGCTGGCCGGGATCGCCACCGGCGCCAGCCTGGTGCTGCTCGACTACTGCGGCGGCAACGCCAGCTACTCCACCGGCCTGGCGCGGCAGCTCGCCGCCACCGGCTGCCCGCTGCCGATGGTCGGCGTCGGCACGGACGGCCCGGAACAGGCCCAGCACCTGCTGGGCGCGGTGCGCGCGGGCGTGCGCGACTTCGTCGACATCGACGACGATGCCGCGCAGTTCCTAGAAGTCATCACCCGCGTGAGCGCGCAGGCCGCGCCCGCCGCACCGCTCGCCACGCCGCCGGCGGCGGCTCCGGAGGCCGCCAGCGGTCGCCTGGTACTCCTGCATGGCGTGCGTCCCGGCATCGGCACCACCCTGCTGGCCGTCCACCTGGCCGCGCAGCTGGCCGCCCGCGACGCCGGGGCCGCCCCCCGCGCCCTCCATCCGACGCTGCTGCTGGACCTCGGTTCGCCGGGGGGCGACGGCGCGCTCTACCTGGGCATCGACACCCATTTCAGCTACGAAGAGGCGCTGCGCAATGTCGAGCGCATCGATGCCACGTTCGCGTCCACCGCGCTGGGCCACCATGCCAGCGGCCTGGCCCTGCTGGGACTGGCCGGCGCCGGCGTGCCCGCCGCGCACGAGCCCGCGGCGCTGCTGAAGCAGCTGCGCGCCATCTTCCCGCTCGTCCTGGCCGATACCGGCGGAGTCTCGACCCCGCACCTTCCCGATGCACTGCTGGAGCAGGCCCACGAGATCTGGCTGGTCGTCGACCAGGGCATCGGGGCGCTGGTCTCGCTGGACCAGTGCATCCGCGAGCTGGAGCAGCGCGGCCTGCGCGACGAACGGCTGCGGCTGGTGGTCAACCGCTACGATCCCGAAGGCGGCCTCGGCGACCGGCAGATCGCCGAACGCTTCGCGCTGCCGCTGCTGGCCACGCTGCCCGAGCGCAGCCGCATGCTGCGCTCCAGCACCGGCCGCGGCCGCTTGCTGAGCGAAAGCGCCCCCCGCGATCCCTATGTCCGCGCGCTGCAGCCGCTGGTACGGCACCTGGCCGGCGGCCGCGAATCCCCGTCCAGGCATCCCCTGGCCCGCCTCGCCTCCCTCCTGGGTCGATGAGCATGGAAGACAAGGTCACTCCCCTCATGCAGCACACCCCCCCCTCCGTCGCCGAGACCGAACGCGCCCCCGGCGTGCCGTTCGAACAGACCGAACAGTTCCAGAGCGTGCTGTCGGCCGCCCACGAGTACCTGCTCAACCATATCGAGGACGAGCGGGTGGACATCGATTCCTGGTCGCCGGCGACCACCGCCAAGTTCGTCCAGGCGCAGACCGCGGCCTTCGTCAAGGAATGGAAGATCCCGGTCAATGCCCAGGAAATGGAGGCCGTCGCCACCGCCCTGCAGAAGGAGCTGATCGGTTTCGGGCCGCTGGACGACCTGCTGTACGACCCGGAGATCGAGGACATCCTGATCAACGGCTACAAGGACGTGCACGTCTCCAGCGGCGGCATCCTGCAGCGGGCGCCGCAGCGCTTCAGCGACGACCGCCACCTGCTGCGCATCCTGCGCCGCATCATCGCGCCGCTGGGTCGCCGCCTGGACGACTCCAACCCCATGGTCGACGCACGGCTGCCCAATGGCGGGCGGTTGAACGCGATCATCTCCCCGCTCGCGGTCGACGGGCCGATGGTGTCGATCCGCAAGTTCCGCAAGGACCCGTTCACCCCCGACGAGCTGCTTGGCCGCGGTGCCTTCGACAAGGCCATCTATGCCCTGCTCAACGCGATGGTGCGCGGGCGCTGCAACATCCTCATCTCCGGAGGCACCAGCTCCGGCAAGACCTCGCTGCTCAATGCGCTGGCGGCCTTCATTCCCCACAACGAGCGGGTCATCACCATCGAGGACACCGCCGAGCTTTCCCTGAACCACCCGCATGTGGTGCGCCTGGAAAGCCGGCTTGGCGGTTTCGACGGCAGCGGTGCGGTCAGCATCCGCGAACTGGTGCGCAACAGCCTGCGCATGCGCCCGGACCGGATCGTGGTCGGCGAGGTGCGCGGTGCCGAGGTGCTGGAGATGCTGCAGGCGATGAACACCGGCCACGACGGCTCGATGGCCACCATCCACGCCAACTCGCCGCGCGACTGCCTCTACCGGCTGGAGATGCTGGCCGGTTTCGCCGGCTTCCAGGGCAGCGAGGAGAGCCTGCGCCGGCAGATCGCCAGCGCCATCGACTTCATCGTGCAGATCTCGCGGCTGGGCAACGGCCGCCGGGTGATCCTGTCGGTCACCGAGATCACCGGGATCAGCGACAACATCATCAGCAGCCAGGAGCTGTTCAAGCACGAGAGCTGGGTCGACGACGACGGCCGGGAACGCGACCGCTGGATCGGCCTCGGCTTCCACCCCCACTGCCACAAGCTCGAACCCTATCGGCTGGAGCTGCGCCAGGCCGCGCTGGGTGAACTGCCATGACCGCCGCCCTGCTGATGGCCAGCATCGCCCTGCTGCTGGTGGCCGGCGCCCTGCACCTGTGGTGGGGTGTCGCCGCGCGCCATCAGCAGCGCTCGGCCGCGCAGCATGCCGAAACCCGGCTCCCGCCCGCGTCTGCCGGCCCCGCGGGCCGGGCCGCCGCGGGGCCGGCGCCGCGCCGCCAGCGCTGGGCCGAGCTGCTGCGCCGCGCCGGGCTCGACGACCGCGTGCACACCCTGGTCCTGCTGCTGCTCCCCGGCCTGGTGCTGGGCGTCGGCGCCGGCATGCGCCTCGGCTCGGCCTGGTTCGGGCTGCTCACGCTGCTGCTCTACCTGCTCGGCATGGGGCTGTGGCTGCAGCGCCGCATCGAGAAGGTCCGCCAGCGCCTGGTCGCGCAGATGCCGGACTTCCTCGAGAACATGGTGCGCATGACCGGCATCGGCAACAGCCTGTCCATGGCCTTCCAGGGCGCGGTGCAGAACGTCACCCCGCCACTGCGGCCGATCCTCGACAGCACCCTGTCCTACACCCGCGCCGGCATGGACCTGGACCGCGCGCTGCTGCAGGCGGCCCAGGCCTACCGCCTGCAGCCGCTGGAAATGCTGTCGGTGATCCTCGGCACCAGCATCCGCATCGGCGGCCGCAGCGACCAGATCCTGCAGCGCATGAGCGACTTCATGCGCGACATGGAGGAAGTCCAGCGCGAGCTGCAGGCCACCACCTCGGAAACCCGCATGTCGGCCTGGGTGCTGGGGCTGCTGCCGGTGCTGTCGGCGCTGTTCATGAGCCTGCTCAACCCCGAGTTCTTCCAACCGATGTTCCAGGCTGCCCTGGGCAAGAAGATCCTGCTCGTGGCGCTGCTTCTGGAAGCCATCGGCGCGTTCACGCTGTACCGGCTGGCGAAATCGCTATGAGCCTGCTGATCGCCCTGTCCATTGCCTGCGTCGCCCTCGCGCTGCTGCTCATCGCGGCCGGCCTGCTCCACCAGGACCGCCGCGCGCAGCAGGTCAAGGCGACGCTGCAGAGCGCCCTGGACAGCCAGGGCAAGTCCGGCGAGCCCGCCGCGCCGCGCACCCGCTGGCAGGCGCTGCTGGCCGAACTCGTCTCCCTCGGCGGGCACTTTGAGGGCAGCCGCCTGCAGAAGGCCCTGCTGGCACCGGAAGACCGCCTGCTGCTGGAGCAGGTCGGGTGGAACCACCAGGCCGGCGCCGCGGTGTTCCTGGCACTGCGGCTGCTGCTGGCGGTGCTGGTACCGGTGCTCGGCCTGCTGCTGCTCCAGCCCCATGGCCTGCGCGCCCTGGCGATGGTCGGCGGCGGGCTGGCGTTCGGCATCCTGCTGCCGAAGTTCGCCCTGCGGGCCTGGGCCGGCCGCCTGCGGCGCCAGGTCGACGACGAGCTGCCGCTGCTGATCGACCTGCTGCGTCTGCTGCAGGGCATCGGCTTCAGCGTCGACCAGAGTCTGCAGATGATCGGCGAGAAACTGCAGGTGGCCATTCCCGTCCTTGGCCACGAGATCCAGCAGGCCAACCTCGCCTACACCCGGGGCCGCAGCCGTCCGCAGTCGCTGCGCCGGCTGTCGGAGGATTTCGGCAACGAAGACCTGCGCAGCCTGATGCAGATGATGCTGCAGGTCCACCAGCACGGCGGCGCGGTGCAGGAGCCACTGAAGCAGTTCGGCATGCGGCTGCGCGAACAGCGGCGGATGAAGATGAAGGAGAAGGTCGGGAAGCTGTCGGTGAAGATGACCGTGGTGATGATGCTCACCCTGCTGCCGGCGCTGATGCTGGTGCTGGCCGGCCCGGCCATCCTGGCACTGGCCGGCGCGGTGGCCGGGATGGGGGCGCCATGACCCGTCCCGGCACTCCCACCGCCCCGCGCATGCCCGCCCGGCGTGTACCGCCCCTGTTGCCGGTGCTGCTGCTTGCACTGCCGGCCCTTCTGGCCGCCTGCAGCCATGGCGGCAACGGCTACCGCCTGCCTCCGCCCGAACCGGCCTCGGCACCCTCGCCGCAGGACGACCGCACCCTGCACCTCGCACTGATCCGCAAGATGCAGGAACAGGGCGCCTACTATGCGTCGCTCGCGCACATCGATGCCTTCCGCAAGCGCTTCGGCGAGACCCCGGAGCTGCGCCTGCTGGAGGCCGATGCCCTGCGTGAGACCGGCAGCGGCGCGGCCGCCGCGCCGATCTACCGCAGCCTGGTACGCGGACCGCAGGCGGCACCGGCCTGGCACGGGCTCGGCCTGATCGCGGCGGCCGCCGGCGATCCCGACGAGGCACAGCTGGCACTGGCCAATGCCGCCCGGCTCGATCCGCTGGAGCCGCAGTACCTGGGCGACCTGGGATTCGCGCTGCTGCAGTCCGGCCATGTCGCCGATGCCCGTGCCCCCCTGGCGAAGGCGGCCGAACTGGCCCCCGGGGACTCCCGGGCCGTGGCCAACCTCGCCCTGTGGGCGCTGCTGAGCGGCCAGCCCGCGGCGGCCGAAGCCATGATGCAGCGGGCGGGCCTGTCGCAGGCGGTGCGCAATGAGGTCCTGCGCCTGAACAGCACCCTGCGCCGTCCGCCGACCGCCGCGGCCTCTCCGTCACCCGCTGCCCCGGCGGCGGCGGCCGCCGCCGCCAGCGACCCTGCCACTCCCCCGCCGCCCGGCTCCATGCTCGAGCGCTTCGCTCCAGCCCCCCAACGTTCCGATGAGGTGTTGCCATGAAAAGACGCATCCTCGCGCTGTGCCTGCCGATGGCCTGCATCGCGTCCGCCTGGGCCCAGCACCCGCCGCTCACCGCCCGCACCGACATGCCCGTGGCGCCGGCCGTCCCGGCGCCGCCGGCCGCCACCGCCACCGGCACGGGTCCCGCGCCGGCCACCGCCGCGGCACACCGCCCTGCCGCCCCCGGATTCGGGCAGGCCACCCGCGCACTGTTCCAGATGCAGGCCGAGGGCACCCACGCCGGGCCGCCGCTGCCGATGCTCGGCGAGACCGCCAGCCGCAGCTACCAGCGCTACCTGGACAGTTTCGATCATCCCATCCCGGAGTATTTCGACGCCGCGCTGCCCTCGTCGACCGGTTCCTCCACCCGCTGAGGTCCGCCATGAACACACCGCGACTCCTTCCTCTTTCGTCCTGGCGCCTGCACCGCAACCAGCACGGCGGCGGCGCGGTGATGATGATGCTGCTGCTTGCCGGGCTGGTGGTGATCCTGGGGCTGGTCGAGATCGGCTACCTCTACTGGGCCAAGCGCGACGCGCAGAAGGTCGCCGACCTGGCGGCCCTGGCCGGCGCCCAGCGGCTGGAAACCTGCACCGCCGACCATGGCGACAATCTCGCGGCGCGCCGCAACGCGGTCGCCGACAATGCGTTCGAAGGCGCCCTGGCGATCACCTGCGGCTACTGGGGGGCGGAACTGCCCGGCGCTGCCCGCTTCGTGCCCGCCGATGCGGCGCGCCCGTTGAACGCGGTACGGGTAACCGTCTCCCGGCAGGCGGTTCCCTTCTTCGGCCAGGCCGGCGCCCTGCCGATGGTCAACGCCACCGCGGTGGCCCGGCGCACCCCGCCGCAGGCGGCCTTCAGCGTCGGTTCGCGGCTGCTCAACATCAATGGCGACGCCCCCCTGCCGGGCCTGCTGCGGCTGGTCGGCATCGACGTCAACAGCACCCAGATCGCCAGCTACAAGGCGCTGGCGGACGTCAAGATCACCCCGCGCGGGCTGCTCGAGGCACTGGGCGTCACCGTCGCCGCGGACATCACCGCCGGCGAGTTGAACCACCTGCTCTCCACCCAGCAGCTCAGCGTCGGCAAGCTGCTGGAACTGGCCGCCGACGCCGCCCGGGCACAGGGGCTGCTCGATGTCGGCGTGGGCCTGCTGGAGCAGGAGCTGGCGCGGGTAGGCCTGCGCGACGTCATGGTGCAGCTCGGCTCCACCGCCACCAGCGGCGGGCTGTTCGCGAGCATCGTCGGCGGCAGCCAGGCCGCCAGCAGCGCCCTGGACCTGGACGTCAACGCCCTGGACCTGCTGGGCACCAGCATCTCCATCGCCAATGCCAAGCATGCGGTGGAGGTGAACGGACTGAGCGTGGTCGGCATCGACGTCATGGCCAGTGTCGTCGAACCTGCCTCGATCGCCATCGGTCCGGTCGGCACCACCGCCTACAACAGCCAGGTGCGCCTGTTCCTGGACATCGACTCCAAGCGCATCCCCGCCGTCGGTGCGGTGCTGGACTGGCTGGGCACCCGCATCCGGCTGCCGACGTACATCGACGTGATCGACGGCTTCGGCCGTCTGGACGCCATCGACTGCAGCGCGCGCCCGGTCACCGCCACCGTGGACGTCACCAGCGCCATCGCCAACATCTGCATCGGCAAGGCCAGCACGCCCTGGGATTCCACCCGCGACCTGTGCGGCACCGGCCTGGCCGAGGAACAGCTGGTCACCCTGCTCGGCGGCAACATGCTGACAAGCAAGATCGCGCTGGATGCACTGTCGCAGCGCGACCGCCTGACCCTGCGCGAAGGCGAGACCGGCACGGTCATGCCCAACGACCTGCAGATAGGCACCCTGGTCGCGCGGCTGGTCGATGAGCTCCTGGGCACCCTCGGCGCCCTGTTCGCGCCCCAGGGCAACAGCAGCGAGGCGGCCCGCAACCTGGCCACCCAGTACCTGGAGGCCACCAAGGTCAATGGCTTCTACAACCCGGCGAATGTGATCAACGCGCTGCAGAACGGGCATGCCAATGCCGCCGGCGAACTGGATCTGCCCGCCCTGGGCGACTGGAACACGCAGATCCCGGGCTGCAAGAACCTGCTCCTGGTCTGCGTCCCGGTCAAGGTGGACGGCAGCGTCTGGGAAGGCTTCCGCCGCGAAACCGGCATCAGCGACAGCAGCCTGGTCGGCGGCCTGCTGGACGTGCTGGGCATCACCGCCTGCGAGGGGCTGATCTCCGGCCTGCTGAACTACAACAACTGCGTCCGCAACTCGCTGGCCAAGTACCTGCAGACCAAGCCCGGCGGCGTCAACGGCAGCGGCGGCTACAACCCGGTCACCGGCAGCGGCACCTGCTCCAGCGTGCTGTGCCTGCTGCTCAAGCCGGTGGTCCACGGGGTATTGCGGCCGCTGCTGGACAGCGTCGGCCGCTTGCTGTCGGTCACCCTGTCCGAGGTGCTGGGCCTGCAGCTGGGGCGTACCGACGTGCACATGCACTCGATCCAGTGCGGCCGCGGCCAGCTGGTGGAATGAAGGCCGCAGCTTCCCGGGCAGCACTGCCCCGCGGTGCTTTGCGGCGCAATGCGCATGGTATGCTCGCGGGCATTCCGTGCGCCCGTCGGCTGCGGCGGTCATCGCGATTCTGGGGAATTACGAGAACTATGAGAACCATGGACACGTTGCCTGCCTGGTTGTGCTGTGCCGTGCTTGCCCTGGCCGGCATGGGTGCCGTCCCCGATGCCAGCGCCGGGCGCTGGCAACGCGGCGAAGCGGAAGTGCCGGCGGCCCCGGCCAACAGCGAGGACGCCGGCATCGGCAATACGGTCAGCGAGCTGCAGCGGCTGATGGGCAACCGCGAGCTGACGGAACTGCGCACCACCTACAACGGCAACTACGGCGCCAGCCTGCTGTTCCATGCCGAATCGATGAACTACTACGTCGCGCTGTTCCAGGAAAAGGAATTCTGGCGCGTGATCCGCACCGACGCTTCGGAAAGCGCGGAAAGCCTGTACCAGACCTTCGCTGAGCAGACCCGGGAACTGGCCCAGGTCTACCTGGACACCATCCGCCTGCAGGCAGGCAAGGCCTACAGCGAGAAGCTGGTGGTGCTCAACGAGCGCCGCCTGCGCGGCCTGCAGCAGGAAGTGGAACAGCAGCGCCAGCAGTCGCTGCAGGTGAGCCACGCCCTGCAGGAACGCAAGCAGCAGGCGGTGGCCCTCAGCTCGGACCTGCGCGCGACCAACACCCAGCTGGAAGCGCTGGACCAGCAGATCAAGGCCCTGCAGGCGATGCAGGTGAACCCCGCGCTGTCGCTGCCGCCCAGCACGCCGCCGCCCGCGCCCGACGAGGCCCCCGCGGTGCCGCTGCCCGAGCACGCCGCCACGCTCGACTGAGTCCCCGGCGGCCGGCACGGCCCGGCCGCCGCGCCGCACGCCAGCGCCACGGCGACGCTCCCCCTGGTTGAGAATCGCCGGCAGCGCCGCCATAAAGGCAGGCCCGCCCCGGAAAAGAACAGCCATGAGCGACCTGCCCCACGTATTCGATGCCACCACCGAGACCTTCGAGGCCGAGGTCCTGCAGAAATCGCTGCAGACCCCGGTGCTGGTGGACTTCTGGGCAACCTGGTGCGGCCCCTGCAAGACCCTCATGCCGCTGCTGGAAAAGCTGGCCGGTGAATACCACGGCGCCTTCGAGCTGGCCAAGGTCGATGTCGACAAGGAACAGCAGGTGGCCGCGGCCTTCCAGATCCGCTCGGTGCCGACGGTGTTCCTGGTCAAGGACGGGCAGATCGTCGACGGCTTCCCCGGCGCGATGCCGGAAGGCCAGCTGCGCGAATTCCTGAGCCAGCACGGCATCACCCCGGCCGAAGCACCGGTGGAAGTGGAGGCCGACACCGAGGCCGCCCCCGTGGACATCCAGGCCCGGATCGCCGAACTGCGCGAGGCCATCGCCGCCGACCCCGACAAGGACGAACTGCGGCTGGACCTGGCGCTGGCCCTGCTCAGGACCGGGGCCGTCGAGGAAGCCGGCACCCTGCTGGACGGTCTGCCGGCGAACCTGGCGACCGACGACCGCGCGCTGCGCGCCCATGCCTGGCAGGCCTTCCATGCCGCCGTCCACGAGGCCCCCGCGCTGGAGGCGCTCGAGGCACGCGTGCACGCCGACGCCGGCGACCTGCAGGCGCGTCATCTGCTGGGGGCCCGGCACCTGCTCGACGGCCGGGAAGAAGCCGCCCTGGAACAGTTCCTGGAAATGCTCAGGCTCGACCGCGGCTATGCCGAAGGACTGCCGCGCAAGGCCCTCATCGAGGCCTTCCGGGTGGTGGAGGACGAGGATCTCGTGGGCCGCTACCGCCGCCGGATGTCCTCGCTGCTGTTCTAAAAATTCACAAATCGTTCAGGTTGGCGGCGCGTGCACGGCCTGATAATGTGCCGCCCGTCATAAAGACGCGTGCGCGGCAGCCGTCTGTCGTGCCATCCGGGGGGGGATGTCGGCCATGTGGCCGGGCATCGGGGTCCCATGCCCGAAGGACCGAGAAGCCTGTGACCCTGCCATTCCCGCGTTTGCCGACCCTGCTGCTGGTGCTCGCCCTGCTGCTCCCCTGGCCGGCGGCCAGCGCCGTCGCCCAGGACTGGGCGTACCACGTCCGTCCCGGCGACACCCTGTGGGACCTGTCCACGCGCTACCTCAAGCCCACCGTGCCCTGGGAACGGCTGCAGGCGCACAACGCCGTCAACAACCCCTACCACCTCACCCCGGGCAGGACCCTGCGCTTTCCCATCGCCTGGCTGCGGGTGGAACCGGCCCCGGCACGCGTGCTGGCGGTACGCGGCCAGGTCCAGGTGAGCGGTGCCGGCGACACCTCGGCGGCGGCCCAGGCGCACATGCTCCTTCCCATCGGCAGCCGCATCCTCACCGGCGCCGACGCCAGCGTCACCCTGGTGTTCGCCGACGACTCGCAGCTGCTGCTGCGGGAAAACGCGGAACTGCACCTGGACCAGCTCAGCAGCTATGGCGCCACCGGCATGGTCGACACCCGCCTGCGGCTGCAGCGCGGGCGCAGCAGCAACCGGGTGACGCCGGCGCGGGGCCCGGCCTCCCGCTATACCATCACCGTTCCCAGCACCACCAGCAGCGTGCGCGGCACCGTGTTCCGGGCCAGCGCCGGCGACGACGGCCAGCCGGCCAGTACCGAGGTGATCGAGGGCCGGGTTCAGGTCGGCAACCGCCATGGGCAGCAGATGGTCGCACCCGGGCTGGCCAGCATCAGCCACTCGCCCGACCAAGCACCCGCCCCGCTCCGGCCGCTGCTGCCGGCACCGGCGATCGACGAAGCGGTCCTGCGGCTGCAGCCCCTGCCCTTGCTGGCCGCCTGGCAGCCGGTGCCCGGTGCCCGGCGCTACCGCGTGGAGGTGGTCCGCGCCGACAGCCCCGAGGTCCTGCTGTCCGCCCACGAGGTCGACAGCCTCCGGCTCCAGGTCGACGACCTCCCGCCCGGGCAGCTGCGGCTGCTGGTCCGGGCGATCGACGAGGACGGCGTGGAAGGACACGACAGCGCGCGCGACTTCACCGTGCCCGACGGTCCACCGCCGCCGCTCACCCTGTCCCCCGCGCACGGGCAGAGCGTGAACCAGGCCCAGCCCCGCTTCGAATGGGCCCAGGTGGCCGGTGCCGGCGGCAGCGTCCTGCAGATCGCCGGCGACCCCACCTTCCGGACCCCGCTGGTCGAGCGCCGGACCCGTGCCACGCGCCTGCGTCCACCTGAGCCGCTGCCCCCGGGCGCCTACTACTGGCGCGTGGCCTCGCTCGACCCGCAGGCCCAGCCCGGGCGCTTCGGCGCGCCACTGGCGCTGCAGGTCAGCGACGCGCCCATCGACCCGGGCCTGCAGCCGGAGCGGCCCGGCAAGGGCCTGCTGACCCTGCGCTGGCAGCCTGGCGACGATGGCCAGCGCTACCGCGTCCAGGTGGACCGCCGCGGCGATTTCCGCACGCCGCTGCTCGACCGCGAGACCACGGCACCGGAGGTCGCGATGAAGGCCCCCTGGCGGGGCGGCGACCTGCACGTGCGCGTGCAGTACATCGACGATGATGGCTACGCCGGCCCGTTCTCGCCGGCGCAGAGCGTCCGTCTCCCCTGCAAACCCTGCCGCGCGGCCGGAGCCGCCACCCTGCTGCTGCTGGCGCTATGAATGCGCTGCGCCTGTCCTGGGGGCAACGGCTGCTGCTGGCCCTCGGCATCGGCCTGCTGGCCGGGCTGGGCAGCCAGGCGCGCATGTTCTGGCAGGCGGACGAAGCGGTCTACGACCGTCTGGTCGGCAACTGGGACTATCCGCTGGACCCGCGGCTGATCATCGTCGCCATCGACGAGCGCAGCCTGCAGCAGCTGGGCCAATGGCCCTGGCCGCGCAGCACCCATGCGCAGCTGCTCGAGCGCCTGCGCGAGGCCGGCGTCGACCGGGTCGCCCTGGACCTGATGCTGCCCGAGCCGGACCGCAAGGACGCCACCCAGGACCAGCTGCTGGCGGCGGCGATCACGCGCAGCGGCAACGTGGTGCTGCCGGTGCTGGCCGCGTCCACCGGCAACGACGAAGTGCCCGAGGAACTGCTGCCGATCCCGCTGCTCGCCGATGCCGCCGCGGCACTGGCGCATACCGACATCGAGGTCGATGCCGATGGCGTCGCCCGCGGGCTGTACCTCAAGGCCGGCATGGGCACGCCCTATTGGCCGGCCCTGGGCCTGGCCCTGAGCGGCGAGCGCGGCGCCGTGCCCGGCCTGGGCGATGGCGCCGCCGGGCATGCCTCGCCCTACCAATGGCAGCGCGACAACTATGTGCGGCTGCGCTATGCCGGCCGCCCCGGCAGCTTCCCCCAGGTGTCCTACATCGACGTGATCGAAGGGCGGGTGCCGCCCGCGCTGCTGCGGGGCCGGTTGGCGATCGTCGGCATGACCGCCAGCGGCATCGCTCCGCGGCTGCTGACCCCGACCTCGCGCGACAGCTGGATGAGCGGCAGCGAATACCAGGCCAACGTCGCCTCCATGCTGCTGGGCGGGCACGCCATCCTGCCGCTGCCGCGGCTGTTGCAGTCCACCGCGGTGGCCCTGCTGGTCGCCCTGTGCGCGCTGGGCATGACCCTGTCCGTATCGCCCCCCTGGGTGTCGGCGGCCGTCGCGCTGCCGCTGCCGCTGCTCGCGAGCCTGGTACTGCTGCGCGGTTTCGACCTGTGGTTCGCGCCGGTCGCCGCGCTGGCCGGCATCCTCGTCGTGGTGCTGGTCTGCGGCCTGCGGCAGATGCGCTACTGGCGCCGCCAGGCCAACCGCGACCCGCTCACCGGGCTGGCCAACCGCATGCGCTTCGAGGAGGCATTCCGGCTGGAGTACTACGCGGCCCGGCGCAGTGGCCGGCCGCTGAGCCTGGCGCTGATCGACCTGGACAATTTCAAGCACTACAACGACACCTTCGGCCACCATGTCGGCGACATCGTGCTGCAACACGCCGCATGCATGGTGGCCGAGCTGGCCCGGCGTCCACGCGACCTGGCGGCACGCTTCGGCGGCGATGAATTCGCGCTGGTCCTGCCGGGCGCCAGCAGCGAGGGCGCACGCCAGCTGATCGAAGCCCTGGTCGTCCGCGTCCGCCAGTCCGGCGTGGCGGTCGGCAAGGGCCAGCAGGCGCGGATCAGCATCACCGTCGGCCTGGCCACATTGACCCCGGAGAGCACGGGCACCCCGGCCGACCTGTTCCGCGCCGCCGACGCCGCGCTGCTGCAGGCCAAGGCCGCCGGCCGCGATGGCTACCGGGTCGCCGCCGACGCCTGACCGCAAAGAACCATACGTCGGCGAATGCTAGACTCCGGGTCCCCCGTCCCGACCCGCCGCGCGCCCATGAAAGCCCGTACGTTCCGCCACGGCATCAACCTGTGGCCGCCGTTCCTGTTCACCGGCATCCATGTCACCCACCTGCGGGAGGATTACCGTCATGTGCGCGTGGAGCTGCGCCAGCGCCCGTGGAACGTCAACTACGTGCGCACTCATTTCGGTGGCAGCCTGTTCGCGATGACCGATCCGTTCTGGATGCTGTGCCTGCTGCGCAACCTCGGGCGCGACTATTTCGTCTGGGACAAGGCCGGGGAAATCGAGTTCATCACGCCCGGCAAGGGCGTGGTGGCCACCGAGTTCCAGCTCGACGCCCCGCTGCTCGACGACATCCGCGCGGCCACCGCCGGAGGCGAGAAGCACCTGCGCTGGTTCACCAACGACATCCTCGATGCCCGGGGGGAGCGGGTCGCACGCGTGCGCAAGCAGGTCTACGTGCGGCTCAAGCCGCACGCACGTTGAGCCGCCCGCGCACCGCTACCGGCCGCGCATCGCCTGTGGCAGCGGCATCTGCAGCACCACCGCCGGCGTGCCATGGGCCGCCACCTCCAGCGCTCCGCCGTCGGCGCTGACCACCAGTGGCCGCTGCCGGCCGCGCAGCTCGGCCGGCAACCGCTCCAGCCACTGCGCCACCGGCACGGAAGCGTCCTGCGCCGCCTGCCCGCGCAGCCACAGCAGGGCCTGCAGCAGGCGCACCTGCGCACCGACGTCCTGCTGCCGGCGCGCGAAGCCGAGGTAGGCCGGCGCGGCGATGCCGTTGAGGGTGCAGCCGAGGGCGTTGGTCAGGCACTGCGGTTGCCACCATGACGGTGCCGGCAACGGCATGTCCGGCACCCTGCGGTCCTCGGCGAGGGCGGTGCGCACCTCCGGCAGGCACACCTGCCCGAGCCGCTCGGCCTGCCCGGCGAGGGTCTTGCGCGCACTGTAGAAGAACCTCCCGTACCACCGCCCCTGCACGATCTTCCGGTGCGTCAAGGTGGCCAGCCGACGCTGCATCGCGAACTCCCCGCGCATGCCCTGGCAGAGGCCCACCTCGTCCGCCGACAGCAATGCGAAGGCCGTCGTGCAGCCGGGCGGCAACGGCGCATCCACCGGCAGCTCGGCCAGCACCTCGGCGAACAGCCCGGCGTTGGCCTGGAGCAGGCGCCCTCCGGCCATCACCCCCACCAGCCCGTCGCCCTGCGTCATCAGCATCCGCCCGATGCCGGCATCGCGGCACAGGCCGGCCAGCGCGCGGGCGCTGTCCCCCTGGACATGGGCCAGCGCATGCGCGCTCAACGGCACCTGCAGCCATTGCCACTGCGGCCAGGGCGTGGCCTCGGTCTGTGTCAACGGCGAATGGAAGTGGCCATGCGCCGCCAGCGCATCCATCTGTTCCAGCAGGACCGCATGCGGCGCCAGCGCCGCCGCCGTGGCCTGCGGATCGCGGCGCACCGCCGCCACGCAGCCGGCCGCGGCCCCGAATCCGCACAGGCCGCTGTCCGGGAACGCGGCGCGCGCGTCCGCTTCCACCAGCGCCGGCGGAGCCGTCGGCACCCGGTCCTGGAGGAAGGCGGGAACGTACACGTCCGCGTACCACCGTTCGAACTGGCGGGCATGCGCCTCCGCGCGCGCTTGCCGCTGCCCGGGCGTCAGCCCCGGGACTCCCAGCAAGGCCAGGTCCGCATAGGCATTGCTGCCCGGCCATTGCGGCCGTGCCTCCAGGATCGCCCGGGCCTGTTCCTGGGCCGGCGACGGCGGCCAGCACCAGGACACGCCCGCCACCACCAGTGCCACCAGCACCACCGCTGCAAGGGCGGCGCCGCCCCGGCGCACGGCCCTGCCCGTCGTCCATTCCATCGCACCCGCTCCATCGCCGGCATCCCGGCACCGACCGTCACGAAGCATCGCATAAACGCCGGTACACCGGCCCGCGTGCGCACCGCCGCGCCCAGGACGGCGACGCTACAATCCCCGGATGTCCGCCGATGCATCCCCCTCGCCCCCCCGCCCCTCCCTGCAGCGCCTGTTCCTGACCGGATTGCTGACCCTGCTGCCGATCTGGCTGACCTGGGTGGTGGTCAAGTTCGTGTTCGTGCTGCTGTCCGGCATCAGCAGCCCGCTGGTGGTGCCGTTGTCCGAGCGCATCGCCGCGTCCTTCCCCCATTACCTGGGCTGGGTGCGGGTGGAATGGATGCAGGACATCTTCGCCCTGCTCGCCACCGTCCTGGTGATCCTGCTGGTCGGCATGCTCAGCCGGCGGGTGATCGGCCAGCGCCTGCTGCGCTGGTTCGGCGCGGTGATCAAGCGCATCCCGCTGGCCAGCATCATCTACGACAGCGCCCGGAAGCTGCTGGACATCCTGCAGACCCAGCCCGGCAGCACCCAGCGCGTGGTGCTGATCGACTTCCCCCACCGTGACATGAAGTCGGTGGGCCTGGTGACGCGCGTCATCCGCGAGCACGGCACCGGCCGCGAACTGGCCGCGGTGTACGTGCCGACCACGCCCAACCCGACCTCCGGCTACCTGGAGATCGTGCCGGTGGAGCTGCTGACACCCACCGACTGGAGCGTGGACCAGGCCATGAGCTTCATCATCTCCGGCGGTGCGGTGGCGCCGGAAACGGTGCCGTTCACCCGCGCCGGCGACCGATGAGCCGGACCGCGCATCGGCACGGCGCGCTTCACTCCGTCTCCATGCTGAGGCAAGCTCCCGCACCTGTGTGTTTCCGGAACTCCTGATGTCCTCCAGCCCGCTTCGCCTGCTCGCCCTTGCCGTCGCCACCCTGCTGGCCGCCGCCCCGGCCCCGCCCGCCGACGCCGCGACCAGGGCGAACCAGCGCCCGGCGAGCAGCAGCAAGCCCAAGGCGCGCGCACCGGCACGCACCGCCGCACGCCCGGCCCCGGCCCCGCGCGCGGTGACCGAGGACAAGGCCGCACGCCTGAACCGGCTCTACGACGAATACTGGGATGCGGCAATGCGCTTGAACCCGCTGCAGGCCACCTTCCAGGGCGACCCCCGCTTCAACGACCAGCTGCCCAACTTCCTGTCGCCCGCCTCGCGCCAGCAGGCCCGCGACTTCATGGTCGAATGGCTCGGCAAGGTCGAGGCGATCGGGTCGGAAGGGCTGCAGGGCCAGGACCTGCTCAGCTACGAGATCTTCGTGCGCGACGCCCATGTCTCGCTGGCCGCCGCCGAACATCCGTCATGGATGCTTCCCATCAACCCGCACAACAACCTCGCCAGCCTGATCGCCGTGCTCGGCTCGGGCACCGGCGCGCAGCCGTTCCGCACGATCAAGGACTACGAGAACTGGTCGCGCCGCTCGCTGGGCGTGCCGACGCTGTTCACCCAGGCCATCGACAACATGCGCGAGGGCATGGCCGCCGGCGTGGTGCAGCCGCGCGCGCTGATGGAGAAGGTGCTGCCGCAGCTGGATGCGGTGATCAAGCCCAGCGCCGAGGAAAGCATCTTCTGGGCGCCGATCCGCAACATGCCCGAGGACATCCCCGCCGAGGACCGGGAACGCCTGAGCGCCGAGTACAAGCGCATGATCGAATACCGCCTGCTGCCGTCCTACCGGGCACTGCGCGGTTTCATCGCCACCCAGTACCTGCCGGCGGCGCGCGCCAGCGACGGCCTTGGCGCCCTGCCCGACGGCCAGGCCTGGTATGCGCACTCCGTGGCCAGCCAGACCAGCCCCGCGCTGGCGCCGGCGCAGATCCACGCGCTCGGCGCGCAGGAGGTCAAGGACCTGCAGGAGCGGATCGCCGCGACGATGAAGGACGCGAAGATCCGCGGCACGCTGCGCAAGACCTACGCGTCCATGCGCAACGACCGCCAGTTCACCTTCAAGGACGAGGCGGCGCTGCTGGCCCGCTACCGCGAGGTCGCCCAGCAGGTCGATGCCGCACTGCCCGCCCTGTTCGACGTGCGCCCGACCGCTCCCCTGGAGATCCAGCCGGTGCCGGCCGAACACGCGCTCACCGCCAGCGCCGCCAGCTACCAGCCGGCGGCCGCCAACGACGGTTCGCAGCCCGGCCTGCTGCTGGTCAACAGCCGCGACCTGGCCACGCGCAAGCGCTGGGCGGTCCCGCTGCAGTACCTGCATGAAGGCCTCCCCGGGCACCACCTGCAGCTGGGGCTGCAGCAGGAGCTGTCCACCCTGCCGCGCTTCCGCCGGCTCGGCGGCGACGTCGCCTTCGTCGAAGGCTGGGGCCTGTACGCCGAATCGCTGGGCCAGGACATGGGGCTGTACCGCGACCCCTACGACCACCTGGGCTATCTGCAGATCACCCTGCTGCGCACCGTGCGCGTGGTCGCCGACACCGGCCTGCATGCCGCCGGCTGGACCCGGCAGCAGGCGATCGACTACATGGTCGAGAACGCCGACATCGCTTCCGACGATGCCGCGGCCGACGTCGAGCGCTTCATGGCGCTGCCCGGCCAGACCCTGGCCTACCGCGTCGGCGAGGCCACGATCCTGCGCCTGCGACAGAAAGCCCAGGAAGCGCTGGGCCCGCGTTTCGATCTGCGCGCGTTCCATCGCGAAGTGCTGAAGGACGGCTCGATGCCGCTGGACATCCTGGAAGCCAAGATCGATCGCTGGATCGCCGCCGGCACCCCCTGAGGCGTCCGTCCGGGTACCGGCGGGGCTCGCAAAGCCCGCACAATCCCCCTACGCTGCGCCTGCCGGGGGCCGCCCGGCCCGCGCGCCCGCGGTGCGCCCGTCTTCCAGACCCCACGAAGGAGCCTGCATGTTCCGCTGGATGTCCCGACTCGCCCCTCTCTGCGCGATCGCCTTCGCGGGCACCGCCGGCGCTGCGCCCGGCATCGACGACCTGATGCAGCGCTACGACGGCCCGGTACCGGGCGCCGCGGTCCTGGTACTCAAGGACGGCCAGCCGGTGTTCCGCCGCGGCTACGGGCAGGCGGTACTCGAGGACGGCAGCGCGGTGACCCCGGCCAGCAATTTCCGCCTGGCCTCGGTGAGCAAGCAGTTCACCGCCGCCGCCATCTTGCTGCTGGCCGAGGACGGCAGGCTGTCCATCGACGACCCGCTGAAGACCTGGCTGCCCAGCCTGCCCGCGGTGGCCGACGGCATGACCATCCGCCAGCTGCTGGCCCACACCAGCGGCCTGATCGACTACGAGGACCTGATGGACCCGGCCGATACCCGCCAGGTCCACGATCTCGACGTGCTGCACCTGCTGGAGAAGCAGGACCGCAGCTACTTCCCGCCCGGCAGCGACTACCGCTACAGCAATGGCGGCTATGCACTGCTGGCGCTGATCGTCGGCAAGGCCTCGGGCAGCGACTTCGCCCGTTTCCTGCGCCAGCGCATCTTCCTGCCGCTGGGCATGGATGCCACCGTCGCCCACCAGGACGGTGTGGACGACGTGCCCGCGCGCGCCTATGGCTACAGCGAGATCAACGGCCGCTGGCAGCGCACCGACCAGAGCCCCACCAGCGCCGTACTCGGCGACGGCGGCATCTATTCGTCCATCGACGACCTGGCCAAGTGGGATGCCGCGCTGTACGACGAGCGCCTGCTCAGCGCCGACTCGCTGCGCCAGGCCTTCAGCCCGGCCACCGCCACGCCCGAGCCGGACGTGCCGCACTACGGCTTCGGCTGGCGCATCAACGGCGATGCGCTGTGGCACAGCGGCGAGAGCATCGGCTTCCGCAACGTGCTGCTGCGCTACCCGCAGCAGAAGCTGACCGTGATCGTGCTCAGCAACCGCAACGACCCCGAACCCTATCCGCTGGCGCTGGAGATCGCCCGGCGCTGGCGCGACGCCGGACCGTGACCCTGCTCCAGGGCCTCCACCATGTCGCGCTGATCGCCTCGGACTACGCCCGCTCGCGCGACTTCTACACGCGGATCCTCGGGCTGGAGGTGATCGGTGAGCAGTTCCGCGCCGAGCGCGGCTCCTGGAAGCTGGACCTGCGGCTGCCCGACGGCAGCCAGCTGGAACTGTTCTCCTTTCCCGCCCCGCCGCCCCGGCCCAGCCGTCCGGAGGCCTGCGGCCTGCGCCACCTGGCATTCCGCGTCACCGCGCTGGATGCCGTCCTGGCCCATCTCCAGGCCGAGGGCGTGGCCTGCGAACCGGTCCGCGTGGACGCCGCCACCGGCCGCCGCTTCAGCTTCTTCGCCGATCCCGACGGGTTGCCGCTGGAGCTGTACGAAAGCGCCTGACGCCCGCCACCGCCTGAGCGCGCCCGGCAGCCGCTCCACCATCGGCTTGTCCCGTCCCGCCGCACGCGCACCGCTGCAGCCTGCCCCGGCGGACCTCCCCCGCCGGCCATCGGCCGCGGACCACCGTCGCTCCCGGGCACGGTTCCGGGACGCTTTCCGTACCACGGCGAATGGGTATACATTCGACCGTACCCGGACGTCCGGACCCTGACACCCATCCTTGGGAGACGAGACATGCGCAAGACCTTCACGACCCTGCTGCTGGCCCTGCCGTTGGCCCTGGCCGGCGTTTCCGCGGCGCAGGCCGACACTGCCAGCGCCGAAGGCCGCTGGCGCCAGATCGACCCGGACACCCAGCGCGCCAAGTCCATCGTCGAGATCAGCCGCTCCGGCAACGGCACCCTGCACGGGCGCATCGTCGAACTGATCAATCCCAGCCGCCCCGACCCGACCTGCGACAAGTGCAGCGACGACCGCAAGGACCAGCCGATCACCGGCATGGAGATCATCCGCGGCATGCGTGCCGACGGCGCCAACAAGTGGAACGGCGGCACCATCCTCAAGCCCGACGAAGGCAAGGTGTACAAGTCCAAGATGGAGCTGATCGAGGGCGGCGCGAAACTCCAGGTGTCCGGCTGCATCGCCTTCATCTGCAAGTCGCAGGTGTGGGAGCGCCTGTAACCCCGGCGCGTACCGCTGCCGTTCCACGGCCGCACCTGCCCGTCCCGGCCGCAACGGCCGGGACGGCATCACCGGCCACCGCCGGCACCGCGGAGGCCGCCCCGGCCCCGCTTTCCCGGTGCCCGCCGGACGGCATGCCATAATCGGCGGTCCCCCCGTTATCGCCGATGGCCATGACCCGTAGCACGCTCGTCACCAACGCCCTTCCCTATGCCAATGGTCCGCTGCACCTGGGCCACCTGGTCGGCTATGTCCAGGCCGACATCTGGGTGCGCGCACGCCGGCTGATGGGCGAGAAGGTCTGGTACGTCTGCGCCGACGACACCCATGGCACGCCGATCATGCTGGCCGCGGAAAAGGCCGGCGTGAGCCCGGAAGTCTTCATCGCCAACATCCAGGCCGGGCATGAACGCGACTTCGCGGCCTTCGGCGTGGATTTCGACCACTACGACTCGACCAATTCGGCCGCCAACCGCGAGCTGACCGAGGCGCTGTACACCCGGCTCGACGCCGCCGGCCACATCAGCCGCCGCTCGGTGGCGCAGTTCTACGACCCGGCCAAGGGCATGTTCCTGCCGGACCGCTACATCAAGGGCACCTGTCCGAAGTGCACGTCGCCGGACCAGTACGGCGACAACTGCGAGGTCTGCGGCGCCACCTACGGCCCCACCGACCTGATCGAACCCAGGTCAGTGGTGTCCGGCGCCACGCCCGAGATCCGCGATTCGGAGCACTACTTCTTCGAGGTCGGCCGTTTCCAGGACTTCCTGCGCGAGTGGCTGGCCGGCGACGTCGCCGTGCCCGGCGTGAAGGCCAAGCTGGCCGAATGGCTGGATGCCGACGGCGGCCTGCGCGCCTGGGACATTTCCCGCGATGCGCCCTATTTCGGCTTCGAGATCCCCGGCGCCCCAGGCAAGTACTTCTACGTGTGGCTGGATGCGCCGATCGGCTACCTGTCCAGCTTCAGGACCCTGTGCGCGAAGACCGGCGACGACTTCGACGCCGTGCTGGCCGCCGACAGCGCCACCGAGCTGCACCATTTCATCGGCAAGGACATCGTCAACTTCCACGGCCTGTTCTGGCCATCGGTGCTGCGCGGCACCGGGCTGAAGGTGCCCACGCGCCTGCACGTCAATGGCTACCTGACCGTCGACGGCGCCAAGATGAGCAAGTCGCGCGGCACCTTCGTCATGGCCCGCACCTACCTGGATGTCGGCCTGCCGCCGGAAGCCCTGCGCTACTACTTCGCCGCCAAGTCCTCCGGCGGCGTCGACGACCTGGACCTGAACCTGGCCGACTTCGCCGCCCGCGTGAACGCCGACCTGGTCGGCAAATTCGTCAACCTGGCCAGCCGCTGTGCCGGTTTCATCGCCAAGCGCTTCGACGGCAAGCTGGCCGACGCGCTGCCCGACCCGGCCCAGTACGACCGCTTCGTCGCCGCACTGGCGCCGGTGCGCGAGGCCTATGAGCGCAACGACCCGGCCGCCGCCATCCGCCAGACCATGGCGCTGGCCGACGAAGCCAACAAGTACATCGACGACACCAAGCCCTGGGTCATCGCCAAGCGTGAAGGCGCCGACGCCGAACTGCAGGCCGTCTGCACGCAGGGCCTGAACCTGTTCCGGGTACTGGTGGCCGCGCTCAAGCCGGTGCTGCCGGCCACCGCGCAGCAGGCCGAGGGCTTCCTCAATGCACCGATGACCGGCTGGGGCGATATCGCCAGGCCGTTGACCGCCCACACCATCGCCGCCTACGTGGCGCTGTTCACCCGTATCGACCCCAAGATGATCGACGCCATGACCGACGCCTCCAAGGACACCCTCGGCGCCGCCTCCGCTCCCGACAGCGCGCCGGCCAAGGCCGGAAAGCCGGCCCCGGCCGCCACGAAGCCCGACGCCAAGGGCGAAGGCGCCGCCAGCGCGCACATCGGCATCGATGATTTCGCCAAGCTCGACCTGCGCATCGGCAAGGTGCTCGAGTGCGGCTTCGTCGAAGGCTCGGACAAGCTGCTGCGCTTCCTGCTCGACGCTGGCGACCTGGGCCAGCGGCAGATCTTCTCCGGCATCCGCGGCAGCTACAGCGAGCCGGAAAAACTGGTCGGCCGCAGCGTGGTCTTCATCGCCAACCTGGCCCCGCGCAAGATGCGCTTCGGCCTGAGCGAAGGCATGATCCTGTCGGCCGGCTTCGACGGCGGCGCGCTGGCGCTGCTGGATGCCGATGCCGGCGCCCAGCCGGGCATGCCGGTACGTTGATGGCAGCGGGCGCGCCCAACAGGCGCGCCCCTCCCGGCCGGAGCGGACCATGCAGCTGGCCCTGTTCGATTTTGATCCCACCATCACCGTCTGCGATACCTACCGCCGCTTCCTGCGGCGCGTGGCCGCGCCCGAGCAGCGTGCGCAGGCGTGGTGGCGGGTCGGGCCGTGGCTGCTGGCCTATCGCCTGAAGCTGATCTCGGCCGAGCGCATCCGCCGCCGCGTCACTGCGCAGGTGTTCGCCGGCCGCCACGCCGGCGAGATCGCGCGGATGGCCGCCGACTATGCCCGCGACCACCTGCCCGGCATGATCCGCCCGGAGATGCTGGAGCAGATCCGGTGGCACAAGGCGCAGGGGCATACCGTGGCGGTGGTCTCGGCCTCCATCGACCTGTACCTGCAAGCAGGGTGCGACGGGCTGGGCCTGCCGGTAATCTGCAACCGGCTGGAAGTGCAGGACGATCGCTGACCGGCCGCTACGCCGACGGCGACTGCGGCCCGCGCAAGGTGGCGCACATCCGGCGGCTGTTCGACCTGGAGGCGTTCGACCGCATCCACGCCTACGGCGACAGCCGCGAGGACAAGCCGATGCTGGCGCTGGCGCACGAGCGCGGGTACCGCGGCCGGCCCTGCCGCATCGCCACACGCTGAGCACCCTGCCGCGCTTCCCGTTTCGACGCCCTCGGGCGACGGCACGCGGGAGCGACGGGGTGCCCGTCAGGCGCGGCCCGCGCCGAGCTCCGCGGCGAACGCGCGTGTCCAGGTCTCGAAGTCGCTGCCTTCGGCCGCCGCCTCGGCATGCGCCGCCGCCTTCAACGCATCCGAATACATCAGCCGCACCGGCGTACCGTTGCGCTCGTGCAGCTCGGCCGCACGCATGATCAACGCCAGCACCCGTGCGGCACTGGTGGTCTCGCCGGCGATCCGGCCATCCATGCCCAGCACCCATTGCCCGTCACGGCGGACGATGCCGGCCAGCAACGTGCGCTGCTGGTCGCGCAGCTCGGCATGCGGCTCCACCACCGCGTGCGGTGCGGCGTCGGCCTGGTTGCGCTCACGCTCGGCGCGCTTCTTGTTGGCCTCGCGGCGGCTCTTGGAGTGGATCGACATGCATGCAGCCTGTTCGGAGGGCGGCCACAGCGGCCACCGTGGGGAATGACGCGCAGGGGTGCGCGCAGGATGGCCGGCATCAGACGCGCAGATGCGGGCCGGCGCCGGCGCGCTCGCGGCAGTGCTGCCAGAACCAGAGCGCGAAGCCCAGCGCCATGAAGCCTGCCATGCCCAGCGCCAGATGCAACGGCCGGCCGCTGAGCAGCGGCGAGACCACGCCGGCCACCAGTGTGCTCACCATCAGCTGCGCGAAAGCCTGCAGCGACGACGCCAGGCCGCGCTGCTGCGGGTACATGTCCAGCACCGCCAGTGCCAGCACCGGGAACACCAGCGCGGTCCCCATGCCCCCCAGGAAGATCGGCAGTACCGCCCAGGGCAGCTCCAGCTGCGCGACCGAGGCCGCGTAGCCGACGTTCAGGAGGACCGACAGCGCGCAGCAGGTGAAGCCGATCCCGATCTGCCGCACCGGCGGCGTGCGCCCGGCCATGCGCCCGGACAGGAACGCGCCGGTGGTCATGCCGCCGATGGTCGGGATGAACAGCCAGGCGAACCCGCCCTCGCCCAGGCGCAGATGCTGCATCACGAACACCGGCGCCGAAGCGATGTAGAGGAACACCCCGCCGAAGTTGACGCTGCCGGCCAGCGACAGCCGCAGGAAACGCGGATTGAAGCCGATCTGCACGTAATCACGCAGCAGCGAGCGCAGCGACAACGGCGTGCGCGCCGCCGGCGGGTGGGTTTCCGGCAGCCAGCGCGCGGTGGCGGTGAACAGCGCCAGCGAGAACAGCACCAGGAACCAGAAGATCAGCGGCCAGCCACCGCCCCCCAGCAGGATCCAGCCCCCGATGATCGGCGCGATCGCCGGGGCGATGCCGAAGATCATCGACACCTGGCTCATCAGCCGCTGCGCGTCGGCACCGTGGTACAGGTCGCGGATCACCGCGCGGCCGACGATCATGCCGACACCGGCGGACACCCCCTGCAGCGCCCGGAACGCCAACAGCGACCCCAGGTGGGTGGACAACGCGCAGCCCACCGAGGCCGCGGTGAACAGCAGCAGCCCGCCCAGGATCACCCGCTTGCGCCCCCAGGCATCGGACAACGGGCCGTGCGCCAGGCTCATCAAGCCATAGAACAGCAGGTAGACGCTGATGGTCTGCTGCACCGCCACCTCGTCCACCGCCAGCTCCCGTGCCAGCAGCGGGAAGGCCGGGAAGATGGTGTCGATGGAGAACGGGCCGAACATGGACAGTCCGGCGAGCAGCAGGGCCAGGCGGCGGTTGGAGGCGGGAACGGGGGTCATGGAATATCCAGGCGGCGCCCCGGCGCGGGGACGCACGACGGGCGCCGGCCCGGTACGGGCGGCGCCTCGGAAAGAGACGGGAAGCACGCCCATGATAAGGCGCCCGGGCCGGCGCCGGTAGGCATCTTGCTGAACGCCGGCAGCGGGCGCGGCAGCGGCGAGGGCCGCCGGAAGGCTCCCCGGCCCCCGACCATCGCGCGCACCGGCCACTCCGGACGCGGGCCCCAAGGCACGCGGCGCAATGGCTATAATCGCCCCGCTACACGGTGGGAGAAGCGGTTCGCCGCTGCCGAAGGCGCAAACGCCCGCAATCGCTCAGGCCCGATACCACCTGCACCACAACTCTGGAGAGACCGGTTCGATCCGGCGCCGAAGGGGCACGAGGCCTGCGACCACCGCGTCGCCCTCCAAACTCTCAGGCAAAAGGACAGAGGGGCACGAGGCGAGCCGCCGGCTTGCCGGCCGTCGGACCGCCTGCGCGGCCCGACGCCGGTGGAACCGGAGGTGTCGCCGCCCAGCCCCGCACGCCATCCTCCGGACGTCCGCCATGCCCCAGAACACGCCCTCACTGCGCGAACTCGAACACGCCTCCGCCTTCGTCGACCGCCACATCGGCCCCAACGACGCCGAAATCGCGCAGATGCTGCGCGTGGTCGGCCACGACTCGCTCGACGCGCTGACCGACGCCATCGTCCCGGCCACGATCAAGTCGCCCGCCCCGCTGGCCCTGCCCGGGTCGCTGACCGAGGTGCAGGCACTGGCGAAGATCCGCACGATCGCCGACAAGAACACCGTGCTGCGCAGCTTCATCGGCCAGGGCTATTACGGCACCCATACGCCCAACGTGATCCTGCGCAACATCCTGGAGAACCCGGCCTGGTACACCGCCTATACCCCGTACCAGGCGGAGATTTCCCAGGGCCGCATGGAAGCGCTGATCAACTTCCAGCAGATGGTCGCCGACCTGACCGGCATGGAGATCGCCAACGCCTCGCTGCTGGACGAAGCCACCGCCGCCGCAGAGGCGATGACCCTGGCCAGGCGCTCGTCCCGCGCCAAGTCCGACGTGTTCTTCGTGCACGACGCGGTGCACCCGCAGACCCTGGCGCTGCTGCGCACGCGCGCCGAGCCGATGGGCATCACCCTGCAGGTGGGCACCCCGGCCGAGGCCCTGGAGGCCGACACCTTCGGCGTGCTGCTGCAGTACCCGGACAGCTTCGGCCACATCGGCGACCACAAGGCGCTGGTCGAGGCCGTGCATGCGCGCAAGGGCCTGGTGGCGGTGGCCACCGACCTGCTGGCGCTGACCCTGATCACCGCCCCGGGCGAATGGGGCGCGGACATCGTGGTCGGCAATACCCAGCGCTTCGGCGTGCCGTTCGGCTTCGGCGGCCCGCACGCCGCGTTCATGGCCTGCCGCGACGCCTACAAGCGCTCGATGCCCGGCCGTCTGATCGGCGTCTCCATCGACACCGAAGGCAACCCCGCCTACCGCCTGACCCTGCAGACCCGCGAGCAGCACATCCGCCGCGAGAAGGCCACCTCCAACATCTGCACCGCGCAGGTGCTGCTGGCGGTGATGGCCTCCACCTACGCGGTGTACCACGGCCCCGAGGGCCTGACCCGCATCGCCCGCCGCACCCACCGCCTGGCCGCGATCCTGGCCGCGGCGCTGCGCGGCGCCGGCGTGGACGTGGGCGAGCACTTCTTCGACACCCTGCACCTGCGCAATGTCGATGCCCCCGCGCTGCAGGCCAAGGCCGTGGCCGCCGGCATCAACCTGCGCCTGATCGACAGCCGCGCCCTGGGCATCAGCCTGGACGAGACCACCACCCGCGAGGACATCGTGGCGCTGGGCGCGGTGTTCGGCGCCCGCGTCGACATCGACGCGCTGGACGCCAGCACCGCCGATGCGCTGCCGGCCGGGCTGCTGCGCCAGTCCGCGTTCCTCACCCACCCGGTGTTCAACACCCACCACAGCGAACACGAACTGCTGCGCTACCTGCGCACCTTGTCCGACAAGGACCTGGCGATGGACCGCACGATGATCCCGCTGGGCTCGTGCACCATGAAGCTCAACGCCACCGCCGAGATGATCCCGGTGACCTGGCCGGAGTTCGCCAACATCCACCCGCTGGCCCCGGCCGACCAGGCCCAGGGCTACAAGGAACTGATCGACGGCCTGGAGGCGATGCTGGTGGAATGCACCGGCTACGACGCGGTCAGCCTGCAGCCCAACTCCGGCGCGCAGGGCGAGTACGCCGGCCTGCTGGCGATCCGCGGCTACCACGCTTCGCGCGGGCAGAGCCATCGCGACATCTGCCTGATCCCCGATTCGGCGCACGGCACCAACCCGGCCTCGGCGCAGATGTGCGGCATGACCGTGGTGGTCACCAAGACCGACGCCAACGGCAACGTCGATGTCGAGGACATCCGCCTCAACGCCGAGAAGTACAGCGACCGCCTGGCCGCGATCATGATGACCTACCCCTCCACGCACGGCGTGTTCGAGGAGGAGGTGGTGGAGATCTGCCAGATCATCCACAAGCACGGCGGGCAGGTGTACACCGACGGCGCCAACATGAACGCCCTGGTCGGCGTGGCCAAGCCCGGCAAGTGGGGCTCGGACGTGTCGCACCTGAACCTGCACAAGACCTTCTGCATCCCGCACGGCGGCGGCGGCCCGGGCGTGGGCCCGTGCGCGGTCAAGTCGCACCTGGCGCCGTTCCTGCCGGGCGCGCTGGTCGAGGACGGCGTGCGCACGCAGGGCGTCGGCGAAGGCCCGATGGTCTCGGCCGCGACCTTCGGCAGCGCCTCGATCCTGCCGATCAGCTGGATGTACATCGCCATGATGGGCGCGGCCGGCCTGCGTCGGGCCACCCAGGTCGCGCTGCTCAACGCCAACTACATCGCCACCCGCCTGGCCCCGCACTACAAGACCCTGTACACCGGCCGCAACGGCCTGGTGGCGCACGAGTGCATCCTGGACCTGCGGCCGCTGGAGAAGACCTCCGGCATCGGCGCCGAGGACGTGGCCAAGCGCCTGATCGACTTCGGCTTCCACGCCCCGACCCTGAGCTTCCCGGTCGCCGGCACGCTGATGGTCGAGCCCACCGAGAGCGAATCGCAGGCCGAGCTGGACCGCTTCATCGATGCCATGGTGCAGATCCGCGAGGAAATCCAGGCCATCGAGGACGGCCGCCTGGAGCGCGAGGACAACCCGCTCAAGCACGCCCCGCACACCGCCGCACAGGTCTCGGCCAGCGAATGGACGCGCGCCTACCCGCGCGAGCTGGCGGCGTTCCCGCTGCCGTCGCTGAAGCAGTCCAAGTACTGGCCGCCGGTGGCACGCGTGGACAACGTATACGGCGACAAGAACATCATGTGCGCCTGCATCCCGGTGGATGCCTACAAGGAAGACGTCGAGGCCTGATCGGGCCACGGCAGACGGCAAGCAAACGGCCCGCGCAAGCGGGCCGTTTGTTTGCCCGCATCCGTACTGCCAGGGGGAACAGGCACTGGGCGCCCGCGGCCCCGCCGCCCGCTTGCCCGCACCCCCACCGGGTGGCAACTTCCGTTATAAAAATCGCGGGGTCCCGCCATGAAGCTCAAGATCACCAGCATCGGCAGTTCGTCCGGCATCATCCTGCCCAAGGAACTGCTTGCGCGCCTGCGCCTGGAAAAAGGCGACGAGCTCTACGCACTGGAAACCCCCGACGGCATCCGCCTGACCGCCTTCGACCCGGAACTGGCCGCGCAGATGGAAGTGGCCGAGGCGATCATGCGCGAGGACCGGCAGGTCCTGCACAAGCTGGCACAGTGAAGCGGCCATGATCCGTTGGATCAGCAAGCCCCTCGCACTGGCCATCCATGACCGCCAGCTTGCCGAACATGGTGGCGGCAGCGGCGTGCGCGACGACACCCTGCTCGACTCCGCGCCCGCGCGCCCGCAGCAGCTGCATGCCTATGGTGACCCGCCACCGGACCTGGCCGACCTTGCCGCCAGCTTGGCATTCGACCTGGCCCACCCCCCCCGTTCGTCGACGGCAACAAGCGCACCGCGCATGTCTGCTACCGCGTGCTCATCGCCCTCAACGACGGGCAGCTGATCGCGAGCGACGAAGAGAAATACATTGCCCTGCTGCGCTTCCGAAGGCTCCACCAGCGAAGCCGAATTCGCCGCCTGGCTGCGCCCGCGCGTCCGCATCGAGGCCGGTGGCCGCGTGCAGGAACCGCGCGCGGGCTACGCCGGCTGAGGCGCGGTACCACCGCCGCGCCCCAGCCCGCCAACGGCCTCAGTAGCCGTTCTTCTGCAGCCAGGCATCGATCTGCGGCTTGCGCTCGGCACGCAGCTTCAGCCGGGTCTGGATGCCGCCGATGACGGTTTCGGCATCGCGGCGCGAGGTCGCGGCGATGTGCTGCTCGGCGAACGCACGGACCCTGTCCACCATCTGCGGGCTGTCCGAGTTCCTCGCCAGCCCCGGGTAGTAACGGGCGCGCGAGGTACTGTCGACCAGCCTGTCGACCTGCCCGCGGTGGGCCACGGCGAAGTCGAACGCCATGTCCGCATGCTCCCGCGCCACCGAAGCGATCATGCCGGCGCTGCTGGTCGCGCCCGGCTCGTCGGTCAACGCCATGTCCAGTGCGCGCCGGGCCAGTTCCGTGTCCTTGGCCAGCGCCAACAGGCCGTAGTACTGGTCGCGCACCATCGACGAGGTTTCCGTCTTCGCCAGCGCGTGCAGCCTGTCCCAGGTGGCCGTGTCGGCAGTGCGCGCGACCACGCCCAGCACCGTGCGGCGCAGGTCGGGCGACAGCGATTCCGGGTCGGCCAGGAAGGCATCGAAGCGGCGGCGGGCCTCGGCGACCACCTGCGCGTCGCCCATCGTGCTGAGCACGCCGATCAAGCCGCTGCGCAGCTGCCGGGTCTGCGCCGAATCGTCCTCGCGCCCGTCCCACCCCAGCGACTGCAGTACCGGTGACAGCCGCGCACGCGCATAGGCACGGAACGCCGCCTGCCGCGACGGATCCCCGTTGAACAGCGCATCCAGGCCGCCCAGGGTGCCGGCCACCATCTGCCACAGGTCCGGCGCCGCATCGGCCAGCACCTGCGCCACCAGGTCGAGCACATCCGATTCCGGCTGCAGGCCCACCGCCGCCAGCGCGCTGGCGTCCATCATCACGCCCAGTTGGTCCACCACCGGCAGGCGCGCGAAGCCCTGGCCCAGTGCCTTGAACTGCGCCGGCGCGTACAGCGTGCGGTAGTAGCCCTTCTGCCCGGCATTGACCAGCACCGGCCCGGCGCAGCCCGGCAGCTCCAGCGCACCGCTGCCATCGACCAGGGTGCGCACGACGGTGCCGTCGGCACCGCGCACGGTCACCGGCACCCGCCAGCGCAGCGGCGCCTTGTCCTTGCGGTCGATGCTGTACTCGCCCTGCGCCAGCGTCACCTGCGTCCTGCCATCCACGCACTGGCTGTCGGCGCGGATCAGCGGCACGCCCGGCTGCACGGTGAAATCGTGCGCCACCTCCACGAACCGCTTGCCCGGCGCGGTCCTGTCCATCTCGCGCCACAGGTCGTCGGTGACCGCGTTGTCGTACGCGTGCGCACGCAGGTAGCTGCGCACGCCCTCCCGCCAGGCATCGGCGCCTACATAGTCCTCGAACATCGCGATCACCGCCGCGCCCTTGCCGTAGGTGATGCCGTCGAACGCCTGGCTGGCCTGCTCCACGGTCGCCACGTGCTGCACGATCGGGTGGGTGGTGGCGTAGGCATCGCGTGCCATCGCCCCGCGGCTGGTCATCGCCGCGCCGCCATCGTTGACGTCCCATTCCGGGTGCAGCTTGCGGGTGGTGCGGTCCTCCATCCAGCTGGCGAAGCCCTCGTTGAGCCACAGGTCGTCCCACCACGCCATCGTCACCAGGTTGCCGAACCACTGGTGCGCGATCTCGTGCGCGGCTACCGAGAACACCCGCTGCTTGTCGGAGACCCCGGACACCGCCGGATCCACCATCAGCGTGTGTTCGAAGGTGAAGATCGCTCCCCAGTTCTCCATCGCGCTGAAGAACTGGCTGCTGCCCGGCGCCGCCACGTTGTCCAGCTTGGGCAGTGGATAGGGCATGCCGAAATAGTCGTTGTATTCGCGCAGTACATCGCGGCTGCCTTCCAGCGCGTAGCGCGCCTGCTCGACCTTGCCCTTCTGGGTGATCACGCCGATCTCGGTGCCGTTGGCGTCCGTCAGTGCCGCCCGCTCGAAGTCGCCGGCGGCCACGAACAACAGGTAGGTGGACATCTTCGGCGTGGTCTGGAACACCACCCGCTTCAGCCCGTTGCCCAGCGCCGTGCTGCTGGCCACCGGCATGTTGCCGACCGCCATCTCGGCCTCCGGCACGGTGATCGCCAGATCGAAGGTGGCCTTGTAGGCCGGCTCGTCCCACGAGGGCACGAAGCGCCGCGCATCGGAGTTCTCGAACTGGGTGAACAGCGCCCGCCGGCTGCCGGCCCCGGTGGGGTAGTCCAGCGCGAACAGGCCGTTGGCCTGGGTGTTGATCACGCCACTGTAGTCGGTGGCCAGGGTGTAGCGCCCCGGCACCAAGGGCGCATCGACGTGGAAGCTCGCGGTCTGGTTCCCGGCATCCACGCTCACCCTGGCCGGCACCGGCTTGCCGCCGGCCGCCGCAAGGGTGCTGTTGGCAAAGCGCAGGTCCGCCGCCTGCAGCACGACCTGCGCCGTCGCCTCCAGCACCTCCAGTTCGATGCTGACATGGCCGTCGAACGCCATCTTCGCCGGATGCGGCGTGACCTCGATGCGGTAGTGGCTGGGCCGCACGCTGCGCGGCAACTGTGTGGTCACCGATTCCGCCAACGGCGCCATGCCCGTCGGAGGCGACGCCTGCGCATGGGCAGGAAGGACGCTGGCCAGGGCCAGGGTGATCGCTGTAGCCAGGGTACGTCGCATGCGTGCTCTCCCTTCTTCCGTGTATGGAATACCGTACGCCGCATCCTGCGCGCCACCGGCCGGCACCGACAGCGCCGGAAGTCATGCCCGCCCTCGCCGGCCACGCTCCCGGCGAGGGGACCGCCTCAGGGCCGGAGGGCGTTCCCCGGCGCGGACGCCCCGGCCTCGTGCTGCCGGCCGCTGGCGATGCTTGCCCGGTACTGCCGCGGCGCCATGCCCACCTCGGCCTTGAACTTGCGCGTGAATGCGCTCTGGTCGGTGAAACCGCAGGCCTGGCCGATGCTGGCCACGCTGTCCTCGCCGTGCAGCAGGTGCATGGCGATCTGGATGCGCAGCCGTGTCAGCACCTGCTGCGGCGTCATCTGGAACACCTTGCGGAAACTGCGCTCCAGCTTGGACAGCGAAAACCCGGTGATGTCCAGCAGGGTCTGCATGCGCACGTTCTCGGCGTAGTGGGTGTTGAGGTAGTCCAGCGCCAGCCGCAGCGGCTCGTACTGCGACTCCAGCCCACCGCGCTGGCCCAGGTCGCGCGAGATCCCGATCAGCCCCACCACCCGGCCCTCCTCCACGATCGGCCGCTTGCAGGTCAGGCACCAGCCCGGCTGGCGGTTGGCGAACAGCTGCAGCTCCATCACGTTCTCCACCACCTCGCCGGCCAGCACCCGCTCATCCTGGGCGACGTAGGCCCCGCTCATGCCGGCCGGGTACAGCTCGTCCGCGCGCCGCCCGATCACCTCCCCGCGCGTCTTCACCCCCAGCCGCTGCATCATCGTCATGTTGACGTGGGTGTAGCGGCCCTCGGTGTCCTTGGCGAAGAACAGCACGCTGGGAATGGCGTCGAACAGGGCTTCGATCTCGGCGGGGTCGATACGCATCAAGCTGAGGTCCGGCAGCAGGCAGTGCCCGCATTCTAGCCAACCCCCTGCCCCTGCCCCTTCCCCGCGCCCTTTTCCGCCGCGTCCACACCGGCCCCTAACGCGTTGCCAACGGCCGTTTCACGGCCGTCAGCCCCGGGATCCCCTATACCTGTTATCCCCCACTCTGCGGAGCACCGACATGAGCCAGGGCGACAAATCCAGCTATACCGACAAGCAGAAACGCCAGGCCGAACACATCGAACAGAGCGAGATCGCCCGCGGCGCCAGCCGCAAGGACGCCGAGCGCATCGCTTGGGCCACGGTCAACAAGCAGGACGGCGGCGGCAAACAGTCCGGCAGCGGCCGCAAGCCCCCGCACGACGGCAAGCACTGACACCCGCACATCGCCAGATTGCGCAAGCCGCGGCCGGCATCCAGCCGCCATCATCGGTGGTTCCCCACTGGAGCCGCCGCGCATGCCCCCGTCCGACATCCCGCCCGCCTACGCCGCCGGCCAGCGCTGGCACTGCGAAGGCCGCCAACCCGGCGAACGGCCCACCGTCCTGATCAACCGCATCGACCAGCACCCGTTGGGCGGGCGCATCTTCCACATCACCCTGGACGGCCTGCAGCTGCGCCACCGCGGCCTGCCCGGCGGCGTGATGACCCGCCTGGCACACGCCCCGGTCACCGAACAGACCTTCGCCCGCAGCGGCATGGTGTACGAAGGCCCACACCCCGCCGCCAGCGACTACCGCAAGGGCTATGACGAATGGCGCCGCGCCTTCGACGCCGGCAACGCGGGCGCATTCGACATCAGCGTGGCCGCACTGCTGGACACCCTGGAGCAGCAGCTGGCCCAGCGCCACCCGGCCCACTGATCCGCCGACGACGCCCTGCCGAACGCCCCCGCCCCGGTAGCCGGCACGCCCGGGAGCGCACCCGCGCTCCCCAGGGCGGCACCGCCCTCGAGCCCCGTACGCCAGGCCGCCGGCCTCTTCCTGCCGCCGTGGCCCGCGGCCCAGCCGCCGCCATCGCCTCAATGCACACGGCCACCATCGCCCGGCACCTCCGGCGCCCGCAGCGGCTCTCCGCACAGACGCAGCACCGCCGCCTCCCGCCCATCCCGCGCGTACACCGCCACCCGGTCGTATGCCGCCCGCGTCTCGCCCGCCCGGACACGCCGAACCCCATCGACCACCAGCCGCTGCGTTTCCACCGCGTCCAGCACCCCGCGCACGGCGGCTGCCGCCTCGAACACCGCGCGCCCCATCGACGGCAACGTACCGCCCGCCAACCCGGCCGCATCGCCGGACGCCAGCACATCGCCCTGCGCGGCGAGCGTGCATAGCAGACCGTCCAGCGTGTCGATCTGCGCCAGCGTGACACCGAAGGTGTAGTCCAACGCTTCGTGCGTAGCATCGCGGACGGAAGCGCCCGCCTGCTGCGCCGGCCACGACACCTCGTCCAACACCAGGTCCACCTGGTCGCCCAACAATTCCAGGCAGAACGCCACTTCGGCCATGCGCACCTCGCGCACCGGCTCCCCCGCCGCATCGGCCAGCGGCTGAATCAACCGCAGCAGGAACCTGATGTGGTCGCTCAGCCGCACCAGCCGCTGCTGGCTGTCCTTGGGCAGGTGATAGCCCGGCCGGTCATCGTCCAACGTGTGCTTCGCCATCGTCGCCGCCTCCTTCCATGAAGTGGCCGCCCGCCGCAAACGGCGGACGGGAAGTCGGGAGGCTAGAAACCGCAAACAGACGGCGGGCTTATTTCCCCAAAGGGTGTTGTATTCACCGCCCTCCCGACGCAGGCATCGCGTCGGTTGTGCCCGCGAGGCAGGCACAAAAAACCCACCGGTTTGTCGGAGGTGGGTACCGCTGTTTGAGGAGTTTCTAGGCTCCGTGGGAGGAGGATGCTACCGAAGCCCATTGGCGTCAATCGGGGATTACCATAATCGGAAATTTCTGACAGCAACTCGATGCCATGTCCGACGCACTCCATGAACTCCAGTCCGCCATGCGCCAGTTCGCGCAGGAGCGCGACTGGGAGCAGTTCCACAGCCCCAAGAACCTCGCCATGGCCCTGAGCATCGAAGCCAGCGAGCTGATGGAACACTTCCAGTGGCTCACCGAAACCCAGAGCCGCAATCTGACGGACGAGCGCAAGGCTCAAGTCGGCACGGAAATCGCCGATGTCCTGCTGTACCTGCTGCGCCTGTGCGACGTCCTGCAGATAGACCCGGCCGACGCCGCGCGCGGCAAACTCGCGCTCAACGCGAAGAAATACCCGGTCGAACTTGCAAAAGGCCGCAGCGACAAGTACACCGAGCTTCACGGAAGCGGGGAAACATCAGGGAAAGATCCAGCGTGATTGTCTATCAGTCCACACGGTCCGGATTCCTCAGGGATTCGGAAGAAAACGCCATCGAGGAAATCGTCGCGCAGGCCTTCCTCCAGAAGACCAAGCGGTATGCCCCCACCCCGGAATTCCGCGCGTGGCGCCATTCACTGATGCAGATGGTGGACGTGCTTGCCGATGACGACCTGCCTGATGACATGGGCGTGGGCATCGAGTTCGGCATCCCCTACAGCAACAAGCGCATCGATTTCATCCTGAGCGGCCATACCGCCGACAGCGACCCGCGCGCGATCATCGTCGAGCTCAAGCAATGGTCCGAGTCCAGGGTCACCGACAAGGACGGCATCATCATCGCCCAGCGCGGCGGCCCGACGGAAAGCGAAGGCATCCACCCCAGCTACCAGGCCTGGTCCTACGCCGCCCTGCTGGAAGGCTTCAACGAGGCCGTGCATGAAGGCGGCATCCAGCTCAAGCCCTGCGCCTACCTGCACAACCACGTGCGCAACGGCGCCATCGATGACCCGCGTTATGCCGCCCATCTGGACAAGGCGCCGGTATTCCTGCGCGGGCCAAACGAAAGGCAGAAGCTGCGCAACTTCATCAAACAGCACGTCAAGCGCGGCGACAACGCCGAACTGCTATACCGCATCGAAAACGGCCGCGTGCGCCCTTCCAAGATGCTGGCCGACAGCGTCGCCGGCATGCTCAAGGGTAACGAGGAATTCGTGCTGATCGACGACCAGAAGCTGGTCTACGAAAACTGTCTCGCACGCGCGGCCCAGGCCAGCGACACCCGCAAGCAGGTCGTCATCGTCAAGGGCGGCCCGGGCACCGGCAAATCGGTCGTGGCGGTCAACCTGCTGGTCGAACTGACCAGGCGCGGCCTGACCACTAAATATGTCTCCAAGAACGCCGCGCCGCGCGCCGTCTACGCGCAGAAGCTGGCCGGGCATCTCCGCAAGTACGAAATCGCCAGCCTGTTCTCCGGCTCCGGCGGCTTCCACACCACCGAACCCAACGTCTTCGACGTACTGGTGGTGGACGAGGCCCATCGTCTCAACGAGAAGAGCGGCCTGTACGGCAACCTCGGTGACAACCAGGTCATGGAACTGATCCGCAGCGCCCGTTGCACCGTGTTCTTCGTCGATGACGACCAGATAGTCACCCTGTCCGACATCGGCCATACCGAAGAACTGCGCCGCTGGGCGGCCCACTTCGACGCCGACGTCAGCCTGCTTGAACTGTCGTCCCAGTTCCGCTGCGCCGGCTCGGACGGCTACATCGCGTGGCTGGACAACCTGCTCGGCATCCGCCAGACCGCCAATACCGACTTCGACCGCGGCGCCTTCGAGTTCGGCATCGTCGACTCCCCGCGCGACCTGCACCGACTGATCCGCGAAAAGAACCGCGCCAACAACAAGTCGCGCATGGTCGCCGGCTACTGCTGGGACTGGAAAAGCAAGAAAGACCCCAACGCTTGGGATATCGAAATCCCCGAGCACGACTACCGCGCCCAATGGAACCTGGGCAGCGACGGCAGCCTATGGGCCATCGCCGACAATTCCGTCGAGCAGGTCGGCTGCATCCACACCAGCCAAGGCCTGGAGATGGACTATGTGGGCGTGATCATCGGCCCCGACCTTGCCTGGCGCGACGGCCGGCTCGTTACCGATCCAAGCAAGCGCTCAAAGCAGGACCGTTCGATTCGTGGTTACAAGTCGCAGGCCAAGAGCAACCCAGAAATTCACGACTGGGTGGACCGGATCATCCGGAATACCTACAAGACGCTGATGAGCCGGAGGATGAAGGGATGCTATGCCTATATCAGTAACCAAGCATTGAAAGCGTCGATATACAAATAACCGCTTTCGATTAAAAAATTCTAGCAAATACATACTTCCGACCCAAAGAACTGAGCACGCATTACCCACCAATTATCCACAGGCCTGAGATTAAGAATAACCCACTAAGCTCCAGCATTAGCACCAAATAATCGAATAGTCTCAAAGCCCCTTAAAGGGGCACAAGGAAGATCGCCATGGAAATCCTGGAGTACTTGGAATCTGCGAAAGAAAAATTAAGATCCTGCCAATTAGATGCAGTACGCAGCTTCGTTAGTTATGCGGAAGAAAAAACAGACAGAGCGCTACTGATCAATCTGCCGACAGGAGCCGGAAAGACAGGCGTTATCTCGCTCATCGCCCATTTATCCAAATATTCCAAAGTTCTAATTATATGCCATCGCAAAGCCGTTAAAGACCAATTGCTTCGAGAAGTATCTAGAAAATTCTTCCGATCCACGATAAAAGATAAAGAATTTGAGCTTAAGAAGACTTATCGAGATTCCAATTTCAATCAGGGCGACGGAATTTACATCACCAGTTTTCAAAAACTATCGACCCTCGAAGAAGAGCATCTTGCCGACGTTCAAAAAACCTTTGATCTAATACTTGTGGATGAGGGACATGCCGAGCCCTCCCCCGTCTGGCGGGAAATAATTCGCCAATCCGATGCCCGCAAGGTAGTTATAACAGCAACCCCATACCGAAATGATTTATTTGAGCTAAATGTAAGCACCGATCACTTTTACGTATACACATTCAAAGAAGCGGTCGATGACGACGTAGTCTCTGCCCCAATTTACGAGCAGATTGCCAACGAGACCGAACTTCTCGAAAGAATTGAACAACGATTGACGGCCGACAGCAATTTGAAGTGCATCGTTAAGTGCAGAAGCCTCGATGAAATACGGAGATATCACGCACTACTTTCACCGCTATTCGTAACAGCGAGTGTGCATGACAGACTGGGAACGGAGCATGGCAATAATGAATTCGCACGAGTGGGGCCCGCACTCAAGGTAGACGGGCTTCGAATAATTATTCATCAGCACAAGCTGGATGAAGGAGTAGATATTCCGGAGGCCAAGCTTCTCCTACTCACCTATGAGCTGGGTAGTGGTCGCGAACTCGTTCAAGCCGTCGGTCGAATAGTTCGGAAATATGAAAATTCGCAGCCTTTTGTTCTAGATATAAGCCAGGGAGCAAATGAGGGAATGTGGGAAGGCTACCGTAGGTTTGACGACTACCTAGCTGCCAGCGGTGCTGCCGAATTCATCAAATCACTCAGCACTAGCTACTTGATCGAATCATTTCTCAAGAACCTCCCCAAGTATAGCTATTTCGACAAAAGATTTAAGGAGCGCCTGGACATAAATGACTTATCGCCCGAGAACGACATAAAAATCCCTTACGCCTCCGTATGCTTCATCCAGAAAGCGGAAGATTTTTCGCTACCTCTATTCATAGATAGACTTTACTGGAACCTGCATGGATCAGGAGCACTCGTTAAGAATTATAAGGCCCTTGATTTAAATATATTGATATACATAGAATTTGGCAGCTCAAACTTCTTTTCACAAAAAATATTCTTCGAGCCAAAGCTAAATGTAATTGCGATAAAGGAAATTCAATCGGGCATTGCCATATTCGATAGTGGCAACGGCCGTTATTATAACCAGGAACACTTTCGCCTTTGCAATTCCATTCATATCGACAAACTCACTGCATTGGCAGCCAAGACGAAGATCAACCAAATAAAAGAAACGCACGCCCGAGCAATCGGGCAAGCTGTACGCCGCCCCGAGTCGGTGGCCTTAAAGGGACGAGATCTTGGTGATAGCCAAGCGAATCAAAGCAACTCTCGCTATGCTTTAACAATGGTCAAGGTCGATAATCTTGGCCTGGATGGAAAAAAAGAAAGCAGCTTCTACATAGGCGCCAGGTCTGGAAGAGTCGCAGACCAGAAGGAGTCCAACTTCACGCTTCAAGATCTTTCACAATGGATTGATGAGATTGGCGAAACCATCGAAAGCGGCGGTAGTGCTGGACGACTTATTAAATCCTATGCCCAACCAATCGCTAACAAGCCAAGCTCTGCGATTCTTTCAGTACTCCTGGACTTCACTGATCTAGATCAAGCCACTCCGGTAGGATTGGGCACAATATTTCCTGATTTCAGCTATGTCGACTACATCAATGGGATCAGCTTTGATGCACATGGCGAACAGATTGAATTGGCCCTTTCTTACTCCGATGAATCATCACGCTTTGAGATTGAGCTTACTGGAAGTTCCATCGGCAAAGATCACCATGAGTGGATAGCCACTTATTTAAGTACAGGCGATCGATTGAAGGTTCTTTTTGAGAACGGTGTAACCTACTTGAATGGAACGTTCTACAAGCTAGCACTGCCTTATGAGCAGGGAATAGCTGCCGAGGACAGCTTTGCGAGCAACTCCATATTCGCTTTAAATGAATTACTAGGAGAACATCTGAGAGAAAAGGGCGAAATTTTAAATAACCAATATCACCGAACTACCAGTGATAATTTTGACACGAACTCCATATTTTACTTAATTGACAAACTGAAAGGATATGGAGATCCAACCACTCCCCTTGGCGACTTAGGCCCTTTCGCCAAATATATTCCCGGTTGTGACCTTGTAATTTGCACTGACATGGGAGTCGAACCCGGAGACTTTATACTATCTTCTCCAGATAAGCTCTGCTTCGTTCACATCAAGTGTGGCGACGCATCGGCACCGCAATCGTCTGCCGGTGCAATTGCCGAGGTCGGTAGTCAGGCAATCAAGAATATTCACTTTCTTGCCTCTGATGACGCAGACATCAAACCCGGAAATTTCACTTCGTGGCGAACTGCGTGGCCTTCAGATCGCGCGACATTTCCACTGAGCACCCGTTTCAGGCTGACGGAAGGGGTGATTAATAACCACGCCCCAGCTGACGACTCTCTTTCGGATCGCGCGTGGAACCTTATCTGCGAGCGGCGAAAATCCATAAGGTGCAAAAAGGAGATATGGGTAGTCATGGGAAATTCATTCTCTGCACGCCATTTCACGGAGAGCATAGGGAATCCGCACACTTGCCCATCCGCAAGCATCCAAGCATTTCAATTGATTGAGAATTGGCTGAGCACTGCCGACGAACTAGATATTGACTTTAAGGTTTTCGCTTCTCCATAGATCGAGTAGGTTACTGAGCCTGCATTCCAAATGCCCCCAAGCAAGCCTACTTGCAACTCGCAAGACCGCAACTTGAAGAGTCTTTTTTGTAAAAGGCTCTAGGCATCGAACACAAGATCATGCTTTTGACCAAACTGCAGGAACACCGGTGCATGAGGTATAGCCACCTATCGAGATTGCTTGCAGTGACCAAACAAAATTTTGCTTTAGGCAACAGCAACAAGAAGCCCCGCAGATGCGGGGCTTCTTGTTGCAACATTAGAAACTAACAGCCGTCTTTGCGAGTCTGGGACTAATGCATCAACCCCACGGATCCTGCAACACCATCGTGTGATCCCGGTCCGGGCCGGTGGAGACGATGCTGATCGGGCAGCCGGCCAGTTCTTCCAGCGAACGCAGGTAGGCGCGTGCGGCCGGCGGCAGGTCGTCCCAGTTGGTGATGCCATGGGTGTTCTCGCTCCAGCCCGGGAACTCCAGGTACACCGGGGTGATCTCTTCCCAGCCCTGCGCGTCCAGCGGGGCGTACTCGGTACGCTTGCCGCGGTATTCGTAGGCAATGCACACCTTGAGCTTTTCCATGCCGTCGAGCACGTCGAGCTTGGTGATGCACAGGCCGGAGATGCCGTTGATGGCCACGGCGCGCTTGAGCGCGACGATGTCCATCCAGCCGCAGCGGCGCGGGCGGCCGGTGGAGGCACCGTATTCGGCGCCGCGGTCGCGGATGCCCTGGCCGATCTCGTCGTCCAGTTCGGTCGGGAACGGGCCGCCGCCGACACGGGTGGCGTAGGCCTTGGCGATGCCCAGCACGTAGTCGATCGAGTCCGCGCCCACGCCGGTGCCGGCCAGCGCGCCGCCCACGGTGGTGTTGGAGCTGGTGACGTACGGGTAGGTGCCGTGGTCGATGTCCAGCAGCGCGCCCTGCGCGCCTTCGAACAGCACGCGCTTGCCCTGCTTGCGCAGGTCGTGGCAGATGCCGGCCACATCGGACTTCATCGGCTCCACGTACTCGCCGAAGGCCAGCGCCTCGGCATAGACGGTGTCGAAGTCCACCGGCTCCACGCCCAGGTACTTCGTCAGCACGAAGTTGTGGTAGTCCAGCGCGGCGCGCAGTTTTTCGGCCAGCTGTTCCGGGTAGTGCAGGTCGGCGATGCGGATGCCGCGGCGCGCCACCTTGTCTTCATAGGCCGGGCCGATGCCGCGGCCGGTGGTGCCGATGGCCTTGCCGCCGGCGGCCTTTTCGCGCGCCTGGTCCAGGGCGATGTGGTACGGCATGATCAGCGGTGCGGCCGGGGAGATCTTCAGGCGCGAGCGCACTTCCACGCCGGCCGTCTCCAGCTCTTCGATCTCCTTGCGCAGCGCGGCCGGGGAAATCACCACGCCATTGCCGATCAGGCACAGCGCGTCGTCGCGCAGGATGCCGGACGGAATCAGGTGCAGGACGGTCTTCTTGCCATTGATGACCAGGGTGTGGCCGGCGTTGTGGCCACCCTGGAAACGCACGACGGCTCCAATTTCCTCGGTCAGCAGATCGACGATCTTGCCCTTGCCTTCATCGCCCCACTGGGCGCCCAGAACAACAACTGATTGACCCATGACGGGTAACTCCTGTTTGACTGCGGCCATCGGGGCCGCGGACGGGGCCGTGCCGGGGGCCGGGGCGGCCCCGCTGGCGTTCCATCGGGGAACGCCGGGCCGGTGCCGGAACCAGACACGGAAAAAGCCGGACGGGGCGACCCGGCCGGCTTTTGCGGATTATCCGGGTTTTGGGCAGCGGCCACCAGCCTTGGCGGTTCAGATTGGCCGGCGCGCCCAGCCGCGGTTCAGTGCCGCAGCCACCACAGCAGGCCCAGGCCCACCGCCAGCAGCGTCCCGCCCCAGCGCCGCAATGCCCCCAGCGGCAGCTCCAGCAGGCGCGCGGCCATGCGCTTCCATGCCAGCGGTGTGGCAAACAGGAACAGGCCTTCGAGGATGGCGACGAGGCAGAGGGCGGAGAAAAGGTCGTGCATGGGGGCCGGGAGCGGGTTCGTGGCCGCCCTCCCCTGCGGGGGAAAGGCGCCCTTGGGCGGAGGGGCGGGACGGGCCGCAGTGGAGGCGCTGCCGGGTGCGTGACGGGCGACATGCCGTCGCCTGGATCAGGCCCTCATCGGGAGGGCCCTGCCTGTGGAGGCATGCGGGGACGGGCCGCTGCCCATCGTGCAGGCCTCCCGGATCCCTTGCGGGTGGCGTGGAGACCGTCCGCAAGGCCCTCTGCCTTGAAGCCCGTGGCGGGGGCTTCAAGGCGGGGGCCGGCGGTCAGCGGTCGCTCTTGAGGTACTGCAGGAACGGGTCGTTCTTGTCCAGCACGATCACGCCGTTGCCGTCGGTCATCGAGGCGCGGTAGGCCTCCAGGCTGCGGTAGAAGGCGTAGAACGCCGGATCGGCCGAACCGGCCTTGCCGTAGATCGCCGCGGCCTGGGCGTCGCCCTCGCCGCGCAGCTGCTGGGCGTCGCGCTCGGCCTCGGCCACCAGCACGGTGCTCTCGCGGTCGGCCTGGGCGCGGATGGTCAGCGACTGCTCCTCGCCCTCGGCGCGCAGCTTGGCCGCTTCCTGCTTGCGCTGGGCACGCATGCGCTCGTAGACGTCGGTGATCACCTGGCTGTCGGTGGGCAGGTCGATCTGCTTGATGCGCAGGTCGATGATCTGCATGCCCAGGGTCTGCACCGCCTCGTTGATGCCCTTGAGCTGCCCGGCGATCAACTCGCCGCGGTCGCCGGACACCAGCTGCTGCAGCGTGCGCGAGTTGATCTGGTTGCGCAGCGAGTCGGTGATGATCGGTGCCAGGCGGGCATTGGCCACCTTGCCGTCGCCGCCGGTGGCGCGGTAGTAGGCGCGCACGTCGGAGATGTAGCCGATGGCGAAGAAGTCGACGCTGACGTCCTTCTGCTCGGCGGTGAAGTAGCGCGCCGGCGCGGTGTCCAGCACCTGGAAGCGGCGGTCGAACACCCGCGCCGTCTCCACCAGCGGCAGCTTGAAGTGCAGGCCGGGCTGGATGTCCGAACGCACCACCTTGCCCAGGTTGAGCACCATCGCGGTCTGGTCCTCGCGCACCACGTAGACCGAACCCAGCAGGCCCAGCAGGATGGCCACCAGCAGGCCGATCACAAGGGAATTCTTCATCGACCGCCCTCCTCACGACGTGCCGAGCGCGAGACCGTACGGTCCGCGTTGCGAGTGCTTCCGGTGGCCGACGGCAGGTCCGGCAGGGCCATGTCCGGGGTCATCAGCGGCGGGTTGCCGGCGGCCTTGCCGGCATCGGCCGGCATCGGTACGTAGATCAGCTGGCGGCCGTCGCCACCGATGACCTTGCGGTTCTCGGCCAGCACTTCCTGCACGGTTTCCAGCCACAGGCGCTTGCGGGTGACCTCCGGCGCGTTCTTGTACTCGGCCTGCAGCAGGCTGAAGCGGCGCGCGTCACCCTCGGCGCGGGCGACGATGGCCTGCTTGTAGCCCTCGGCGGTGGTGCGCGAACGCGCGGACTGGCCGCGGGCTTCCGGCACCACCTTGGCGGCATAGGCCTGGGCCTCGTTGATCAGCCGCTCCTTGACCTGCTGGGCGCCGTTGACCTCGTCGAAGGCCGGCTTCACTTCTTCCGGCGGACGCGCGTCGGGCAGGGTCAGGCCGGTGACCACCAGGCCGGTGCGGTAGGCCTCCAGCGAGGCCTGCAGGCGCTGCTCGGCGGCCACCGCCAGCGGCCCGCGGTTGTTCAGCACGGTATTGAGGTCGGCGCGGCCGACCTGCTCGCGCACCGCGCTCTGCGCCGACTGTTCCAGCACCTGGTCGGCGTCGATGGTGCCGAACTGGTACAGGCGCGGGTCGTCCACCCGGTACTGCACGTTCAGCGCCACGTTGACGATGTTCTCGTCGCGGGTGAGCACCGGCACGTTGCTGCTGAAGGTCTTGATCTGGGTGGCGTTGACCTTGACCACCGATTCGATCGGCCACGGCAGCTTGAAGTTCGGGCCCGGCTGCAGGATGCGCGAGAACTGGCCGAAGCGCAGCACCACGCCGCGCTGCTGCTCGCCGATCAGCTGGAAGCTGGACAGCAGCACCAGCAGCGCCACGGCCAGCAGTATCCAGCGCCAGACGCCGCCGTCGAACAGGTCGCGCAACGGGCCGGGCAGGCCGCCCCACCCGCCGCCGTTGCCGCCTCGTGGCTGGCGCGGGCCGCGCCGGTTGTCGGCGGGGCCGTTCGTGCCGTTGCCGCCAGGTGTGTTCCAGGCCATGCATGCTCCATCTGTCAGGGCCTGTATGCGGGATGCGCCCGCAGTCCTGGCCGTGGTCTGTCGAATTTTCGATTCTACTAGATGGGGCAGACCTGACGTTTCGCAACCGCTATCTTGGTTGCCTTCCGTTCCGCCGCAGGCCGCCGCATGTCCGCCCCCGCCCCGTTCCGCGCCTTCCGCATCCACAACGACGACGCCGGCTACCGCAGCGGCCTGGAACCGCTGACCCTGGACCGGCTGGCCCCCGGCGAGGTGGTCGTCCGCGCCCGCTGGTCCTCGGTCAACTACAAGGATGCGCTGGCCGGCACCGGCCGGGGCAGGATCCTGCGCCGTTTCCCGCTGGTGGGCGGCATCGACGTGGCCGGCGAGGTGGTTGCCTCCAGCGACCCCGCCGTCCGCGAGGGCGACGCGGTGCTGGCCACCGGCTGCGGCCTGAGCGAGACCCGCGACGGCGGCTACAGCCAGTACGTGCGGCTGGCCTCCGCGGCGGTGATCCCGCTCCCCGCCGGGCTGTCCCTGCGCGAGGCCATGGTGCTGGGCACCGCCGGGTTCACCGCGGCGCTGGCCCTGCTGCGCATGAAGGACAACCGGCAGACCCCGGACCATGGCCCGCTGGCCGTCACCGGCGCCACCGGCGGGGTCGGCTCATTGGCGGTGGACATCTTCAGCCGTGCGGGCTTCGAGGTGCACGCCATCAGCGGCAAGCCCGAGGCCGGCGACTACCTGGCCCGCCTCGGCGCCCGCCAGGTACTGGGCCGCGATGCCCTGGCCCCGGGCCGGCCGCTGGCGTCGGCGCGCTTCGGCGGCGGCCTGGATAGCGTCGGCGGCCCCCTGCTGGCCAGCCTGCTGGCGCAGACCGCCCCCTACGGCAACGTCGCCGCGGCCGGCCTGGCGGCGGGCGCGGAGCTGGACATGACGGTGATGCCCTTCATCCTGCGCGGCGTGTCGCTGCTGGGCGTGGCCTCGGCCGGCACCGCGCGCGATCTCCGCGAACGGGTCTGGCAGCACCTGGGCGACGACTGGAAACCGCGCCACCTGGACACCGTGTGCACCGCCGAGGTCGGCCTGGATGGCCTGCCGGCGGTATTCGAGCGGATGCTGGCCGGCGCCGCGCTCGGCCGCACCGTGGTCCGGATCGACTGACTGAATGCGTTCCCCCACACCCCCCAGGTTGCTTCGCGCTGCCCACAGGCAGACACTACGGCGGCTACACCATCAGGGGGTGAGAGGACGTGGCGCGTATTCTGATCGTTGACGATTCGCCATCGCAGCTGCTGGGCATCCAGCGCATCGTCGAAAAACTGGGGCATGAGACCTTTACCGCCAACGATGGCGCCGCCGGCGTGGAGGTGGCCAAGACGGTCCTTCCCGACCTGGTGCTGATGGACGTGGTGATGCCCAACCTCAACGGCTTCCAGGCCACCCGCACCCTGCGCCGCGAAGCCCGCACCGCGCACATCCCGGTGGTGCTGGTGACCACCAAGGACCAGGACACCGACCGCCTGTGGGGCATGCGCCAGGGCGCCAAGGCCTACATCACCAAGCCATTCTCCGAGGATGAACTGTCCGAGGTGATCGCACGGGTATTCGGCGGCGGCGCGATTCCCGACGCTTGACCATATGCAGCGGGCATCGCCCGCTGAAGCTCTTCCGGCCGGCCCCCGCCGGGCAGGGCCCCGCGCTACAGAACCGTCGCGATCCGCCCGTTTGTAGAGCGGGGCCACGCCCCGCTGAAGCTTCCCCGGCCAACCCTCGCCGGGCAGGGCCCGGCGCTACAGAACCGTCGCGATCCGCCCGTTCGTAGAGCGGGGCCACGCCCCGCTGAAGCTTCCCCGGCCAATCCGCCGGGCAGGGCCCGGAGCTACGAAACCGCCGCGATCCGCGCGTTTGTAGAGCGGGGCCACGCCCCGCTGAAGCTTCCCCGGCCAACCCCGCCGGGCAGGGCCCGGCGCTACAAAACCGTCGCGATCCGCCCGTTCGTAGAGCAGGGCCGCGCCCCGCGGTTCCTACACCTTCTCGCCGAAGGCCCTGGCCAGCTCGCGGTAGGCCTCGCGCTGCGCTTCGTCGCCGGCCAGGGGCGCCACCACCTCCAGTTCGACGATCTGGTCGCCCTCGGGCGTCCCCGGCAGGCCGCGGCCGCGCAGGCGCAGCTTGCGGCCGCTGTCCGAGTCGGGCGGAATCTTCAGCTCCACCGCACCGCCCAGGGTCGGTACGCTGATGCGGGTGCCCAAGGCCGCCTGCCAGGGCGTCACCTGCAGCGTATAGAGGATGTTGCGGCCGTCGACCTCGAACTGGGGATGTTCGGCGTACTCCACTTCCAGCATCAGGTTGCCGCCGCCACTGCCCTGCCCCGCCAGGCGGATCACCTGCCCCGGGCGGATGCCCTTGGGCACGCGCACGTCGAGCTGGCGGCCATCGAGGTTCAAGCGCAGCGTGTCGCCGCCATGGGCCGCCTCCAGCGGCACCGACAGCTTGGCGCGGGTGTCGCGTGACGGTTGCGGGCCGCCGCCGAAGCCCTCGAAGCCTCCCTGCGCGCGGCCGCCGCGCTGGCGCGCGAACAGGCTCTCGAAGAAATCGCTGAAACCGCCGCCGGCACCGGCACCGCCGAACACCTCCTCGAAATCGAAGCCCTGGCCGCCGCCGAAGTTCGGTGGCGCATGGAACTCCTCGCCCGGCCGGTAGCCCTGCGCCCGCAGCTGGTCGTAGGCCTGGCGCTTGGCCGGATCGCGCAGGGCCTCGTAGGCTTCATTGACGGCCTTGAACTGGTCCTCGGCACCGGCCTCCTTGCTCACGTCCGGATGGTACTTGCGCGCCAGCCGGCGGTAGGCGGTCTTGATCTCGGCATCGCCGGCCGTGGGCTCCACGCCCAGTGTCGCGTAGTAATCCTTGAATTCCATCCAGGCACCCTATCGGAGAAACAGGCCCGCCGGCTCGGCACCGGCAGGCGGAAACAGGCACGGCATCGCCGCGGCGCCATTCTAGCCGCGGCGATGCCGGAGGACCGCGATGCGGCGCGGATCAGCCGCCGCCGGTGCCGGCCTCGATCGGGATGCGCCGCGGTGCCGCCTCGACACGCTTGGGGATGCGCACTTCCAGCACGCCGTCGCGGCTGCGCGCGGCGATGCCCTCGGCGTCGGCGCTGTCGGGCAGCGCGAAGCGCCGCTCGAAGGCCCCCTGGCCGCGTTCGATGCGCGAGAAACGCTCGCCGTCGGCGGCCAGCGGCGCACTGCGCTCGCCGCGGATCGACAGCACGTTCTTGTCCATCTGCAGCTCGATCGAGGCCGGGTCCACGCCCGGCAGGTCGGCGTGCAGCACGAACCCGTCCTGCTGCTCGTGGATGTCCACGGCCGGCTGCCAGCGTCCACCCGCGACGGCCTCGCGCGGCGTTTCCAGCAAGGGCGCCAGCAGATGGCGGATGTCGGGCTGGGTCGGCCACTGGCGGTAACGTACGATGCTCATCATCTCCTCCTGCAACGGATGCGGGCCGGCGGGCCGGGATGGCGCCGCCGCTCCCATGCAGGGGAAGTGCTGCGTGAAGACGGCCTTTTCAAGCCGTTGACGCGCCCCTTAGACCCCCCTCACTAAACTGCAATTCAGCCTAGGAGAGCCCCATGACGATCCGCGTCGGCGACCGCATCCCCGAAGTGACCCTCAAGCGCATCCGCGAGGGAATGGAAACCGTCGACACCCGCGCCCTGTTCGACGGCCGCAAGGTGGTGCTGTTCGCGGTGCCCGGTGCCTTCACCCCCACCTGCTCCGCGCGCCACCTGCCCGGCTACATCGAGAACTTCCCCAGGTTCCGCAGCCGCGGCATCGAGGTCTACTGCATGGCGGTGAACGACCCGTTCGTGATGCAGGCCTGGGCCGCCACCCAGTCGGTGCCGGACGGACTGCAGATGCTGTCCGACGGCAACGGCGACTTCACCCGTGCGCTGGGCCTGGAAATGGACGCCAGCGGTTCGGGCATGGGCATGCGTTCGCGCCGCTTCGCGCTGTACGTGGACAACGGCACCGTACGCGGCGTGCATGTCGAAGATCCCGGGACGTTCGAGGTGTCCTCGGCCGAGTACATCCTCGACCACCTGCCCGGATAGTTCCCCCCCTGCCACCCAAGGAGCAGCCCGCCATGAGCAAGCCATCCGCCCGCACCTCCGCCCGCACCGCCACGCCGGCCGGCATGACCGACCGCAAGACGCTGCGCGCCAATGCCCGCAAGCGCATCGAGGACGGTGCCGTCACGCCGACCTACAGCGCCGACCGCAAGGCGGTGATCAAGCTGCTCAACGATGCCCTGGCCACCGAGTGGGTCTGCGTGCTGCGCTACTACCGCCACTACTACATGGCCAGCGGCATGCTCGCCGACGCGGTCAAGGCCGAGTTCCTGGAGCATGCCCAGCAGGAACAGGCGCACGCCGGCATGCTCGCCGAGCGCATCGTGCAGCTGGGCGGCGAGCCGGACTTCGATCCGGACACCCTCACCGCCCGCTCCCATGCCGAGTACAAGGAAGGCGGCAACCTGCGCGACATGGTGCGCGAGAACCTGATCGCCGAGCGCATCGCCATCGACAGCTACCGCGAGATGATCAACTTCGTCGGCGACAAGGACACCACCACCAAGCGCATCCTCGAGCACATCCTCGCCCAGGAAGAGGACCACGCCGACGACTTCGCCGACATGCTCGAAGGCTGGATCGGCGAGTAGCACGCCGCAGGTGCCGGGCCGGTCCGGCACCTGGCCTCCCGGCACCGGTCAGGGCGCGCTCCGTACCTGGGCAAGTACCCCCGTCAGAGTGCGCCACGTGGAAGTGGCAGCGCGTCTTGGTTCCCGCCCGTAAAAGCGCATGCTCGATGGCTGGATCGGCGCAGACAGCCCCCGCAGGTGCCGGGCAGGCCCGGCACGAATCGTCCCATACCGGTGCAGCCCGATAACCGGTGCAGTCGTCCCGGCACCGGTCATGGCGGGCGCGCGAGGCGCGCCCCGCACCTGCGTCAGTGCGCCACGCGGAAGCGGATGCGCGTCCAGGCGCCGTCCGCGGCCAGCGCGGTGAGGCGGTGCTCCCCTGGTTCGTCGAAATCACGCACGAAGGCCCGCGCGCCCTCGGTCTGTGCGATCCAGCGCCCGTCCAGCAGCCAGGTGACCGTCGATTCGCTGCCGATCGCCTGCAATTGCAGCCGCGGCCCGTGCGTCGCGCCCGGCGGCCGCGCCAGCGTCGCGCGGTCGTCCAGCCCGCGGATGTACAGCGTGCCGTCCTGGCCACGGCCATCGTCGGCGCAGCCCGGCGCCAACGGCGGCAGGCGCTGCGCGCGCCGCTGCGCCTGCGACAGCCAGGGCGTCGCCAGGGCCGGCCAGCGTGCCAGCTCGCGCACCGCGCGCGGGCCCGGGACCTCGCAGCCGGCGGACAGCCGCAGCCCGCTGCGCGCGTCGACCTCGAAGCGCAGCCGCCCCGGCTGCCATAGCCGCGCTTCGCGCTCGGCGAACGTCGGCGGCACGGCCTGTTCCAGCGCCAGCGCCTTAAGCGGCCGCTGGCACAGCGCCGCCGGAGTCTCCGCCGCGGCGATGCCCAGCGGCCAGCACACCTCCACCTCGCTCACGCTGGCCGGCATCGCCGGCACCGCACCGTCGCCGGGCAAGCGCGGCAGGCTGTCGATCACCTCGAACATCAGCGGCAGCGCGGTCACCGCGCCGTACTGCCCCGGCAACGGCGTGCCGTCCGGGCGACCCACCCACACCCCGACCGTGTAGCGGCGGGTGCCGCCGATCGCCCAGGCGTCGCGGTAGCCGTAGCTGGTACCGGTCTTCCAGGCCACCGCCGGCCGGCTGCCGGTGTCGAAGGTGCCCACGCCATAGCCGGGGCGCGGATTGGACTGCAGGATGTCGCGCACGATCCACGCCGCGCCCGGCGACACCAGCCGGCGCTCGATGCGCGGATCATCCGGGGTATAGCGCACGCGCCCGGCGATGCCCTCGCGGTTGAGCGCGGCGAAGGCGCCGACCAGGCCTTCCAGGCGCGCGCCGGTGCCGCCCAGGATCAGCGCCAGGTTGGGCTGCACCCCGTGCGGGAAGCGCAGCTTGATGCCGGCATTGCCCAGCCGCGCGGCGAAGCGCGACGGGCCGACACGGTCGAGCAGGTCCACCGCCGGCACGTTGAGCGACAGCCGCAGTGCGGTGGCCGCGCCCACCGGGCCGTTGAAGGCGGCGTCGAAGTTGCCGGGGCGGTAGCCGCCGAAGCTCTGCGGGGCATCCACCAGAAGGCTTTCCGAATGGATCAACCCGTCGTCCAGCGCCATGCCGTACAGGAACGGTTTGAGCGTGGAGCCGGGCGAGCGCCAGGCCTGCACCATGTCCACGTGGCCCAGCCGCGCCTTGTCGCCGAACGCCACCGAGCCGACGTAGGCACGCGCTTCCAGCGTGGCGTTGTCCATCACCAGCAGCGCGGCCGAGGTGCGCTCGGGCAACTGCGAGAAATACGCGGCCACGCGCTCCTCCAGGGTGCGCTGCAGGCCGCTGTCGAGGGTGGTCCGGATATGCGCCGCGCGCGGCTGGGCGCTGCGCAGGCGCTGCGCCAGCAAGGCGGCGTGCAGCGGCGGCTGCAACGAGCGCGCCACCACCGGCTCGATGCGCGCGTCGGCCACCTCCTCGGCCGACCACACGCCGAGCTCGGCCATGCGCGCCAGCACCTTGTCGCGGGCACGCTGCGCCGCTTCGGGATGGCGGTCCGGGCGCAACCGGCTCGGCGACTGCGGCAGCACCGCCAGCAGTGCCGCCTCGGCCTGCGACAGGTGCGCGGCGGACTTGCCCAGATAGGCCCAGCTGGCGGCCTCCACGCCTTCGATGGTGCCACCGTAGGGCGCGCGTTCCAGGTACAGGGCGAGGATCCGCCGCTTGTCCAGGTGCACCTCAAGCTGCAGCGCGCGCAGCAGCTGCTTGGCCTTGCCCCAGGGTGTGCGCGTGTGCGGATCGAGGATCCGCGCCACCTGCATGGTCAGGGTGGAGCCACCGGAGACGATGCGGCGTTCGCTCAGCATCTGCCCCGCCGCGCGCAGCAATCCCCAGGGGTTGATGCCCGGATGGCGCCAGAACCAGCGGTCCTCGTAGGTCAGCAGCGCCTGCAGGTAAAGCGGCGACACCGTGTCCACGCTGGCCGGATAGCGCCACACGCCCTCGGCATCGGCGAAGGCGCGCAGCGGCGTGCCGTCGCGTGCGGCCACCAGTGTGCTGGTGTCGCGCGAGGTCGGCAGCGGCGGCGGGAAGGCCAGGTCCAGGAGCAGCAGCAGCGACAGCGCAGCCACCGTGCCCCAGCGCAGGTAGGGCAGGAGACACCGGAACAGGCGGGGGCAACGCCGGAATGGCGGTTCCTTATCGGGACCGCCCGTACGTCCGGCCCTCGCCCCCGCCGCGCCCCCGGAGAGAGTGGAGCGCTGTGCCGCCGGTGTCCGTGGTGTGCCGCTCGCCATCGACCCTTCATCCATTGCACCGCGGGCGCCTGCTCCGGCGGGCGCCCGCGGTGGCCGTCACGGCTGCACGACGGTGATCGTGGACGGGCTGGAACGCCCGACGCCGCGCAGCTCGGGGCGGTACATGTCCTCGGCCAGCGGCGGCGGCACCGTATAGGTCCCCGGAGTCACCGCGCGCACCAGGTAGAACACCCGTGCGGTACGCCCGCGCGCGAGGTTGAGCGCGGCCACGTAGCGGTCGTCGCGGTACTCCTCGTGCCTGGCGTCGGCCGCTCCGGAACGGTCGCTGATCTGGATGCCGTCCACCACCACGTCGGCCCACTGCTTGGCGTCGCCGAGGTTGAAGTTCTCCACCTCCAGCCCCGCCGGCAACAGGTCGGTCAGCAGGGCATCGGGCATCGCGCTGTTGGCGGTGACGCTCAGCCGCACGATCAGCGCCTCGCCTTCCTTCAGCGGGCCGGGCTGCCAGGGCTTGCCGTCGGGGGTGAACCAGTCACGCTCGATGCCGATCACCCGGGTGTCCGGCGCCGGTGCCTGGCGCGGGATGCCGGCCACCTCCAGGCTGGCGAACATCGGCGCCTCGCCCTGCGGCGAGAAGCGCACACCCTGCGCCAGCTGCGCGGCGTCGAACACCCGCGCGAACAGCTTGCGCGCATCGATGGCTTCGCGCGCCTCGCCCACCGCCAGTTCGCCGGACACCCGCTTCTTCTGGTCGGCCATCAGCCCCTTGCCCAGCCGCGCCAGCGCCACCTGCTCCTGCGTGCTCAGCCACAGCCAGCCGCTGCCGCGGCGCGCATCCAGTTCGCGGCCCAGCCCGACCGCACGCGCGTCGTATTCGGGCTTGGCCAGGCCATGCTCGTGCAGCAGCGCGATCATCAGCGCCCCGTCGCGCAGCGGGCTGCCGTAGTCGCCGAAATAGCCCGGCCGGTCGCTCGCCCCCTTGTCGAAGCCAGCGGCGATGGCGGCCTGGCCGCGCTTGCCGTCGCCCTGCAGCGACAGCGCCACGCCCAGGTGCACCAGCGACAGCGCGGTGACGGCCTTGCCGCGCTCGTTGTCGTACAGCGCGCGCAGCGTGCCCAGCGGCGCACGGTTGACGCGCGCCAGCACGTAGCCCGAATAGGCCTGGTTGGCGAAGGTCAGCGCCTCGCGCCGCTCCTGCCCGTAGAACGGGTTGCCGCCACTGAGCAGGTCCTCGCTGATCCGGTTCAGGGCCTTCTGCAGCACCGCGTCCGGCACCGCGAAACCGGCGTCCTTGGCATCGAGCAGGAACTCGGCGATGTACGGGGTCAGCGCCGGATTGACGTAGTCGTCGTTGCCCCACATCGAGAAGTTGCCGTTGGCCACCTGCATCGAGGCCAGCCGTCCGAACGCGCCCTCCATGCGCTCGCGGCGCGCCTTGGCGTCCAGGCCATCGGCACCGAGCATGGCCGAGGTCGCCTGGTCCAGCAGCAATGCGGCATAGCCCTTGCTGGCGGTCTGTTCGCTGCAGCCGTAGGGGTAGTTCAAGGCCCCCTGCAGGGCCGAGGCGAACGGGATCGGCGGCAACGGGCTGACCAGCATGCGCGCGTTGACCGAGCCGGGCATCAGCCCGCCGGCGAAGCCGCTGTCCAGGGTGACCGGCGCCAGCGGGTCCAGGGTGCGGGTCTGCGAGCGCAGCACCTGCGGCCAGGCCGCGCGTACCGGCAGGTCGTGGCGGCGGTCGACCTTGAAGCCGTTGCCGTCCACCCGCACCCGCACCTTGGCCACGCTGTAGCCTTCCTGCGCACTGAGCGGGAAGCTCAGCGTCCGCTTGGCGTCGGCGGCCAGCTGCAGCGTGCGCGTGCCTTCGGCGATGGCCAGCGGGCCCTCGCCGTCCACGCGCACGGTGAAGTCGCCCGGCCTACCGGTGAAGTTCTGCACGTCCAGGGTCACCGTGCTGCGGTCGCCCGGCGCCATCACCCGCGGCATGCTGGCCTCGGCCAGGATCGGTGCGCGCACCACCGTTTCCACGTCGCGGTTGCCATAGCGCTGGTCCGAATACACCAGCGCCGACACCCGCAGCGTGCCGTTGAAGTCCGGCACCTGCAGGACGATGCGGGCGTTGCCCCTGGCGTCGAGCGCGACCGGGCCGGAGAACAGGTCCACGGTCTGCACCCGTGCGGTCGGGCGCCGCGCCTGCGGCAGTGCCTGCAGGGCCATGTCGCCGCCGAACTTGAGCTTGCCGCTGCCGCCCTCGAAGCTCTCGATCACCCGCCCGTAGATGTCGTAGGCGTCCACGCCCAGCCGCCGCTGCGCGAAGAAGTGCGCGGTGGCGTCGGGCACCGGGAAGCGGGTGATGTTGAGGATGCCCACGTCCACCGCCGAGACGGTGACATGCGCCGGCTTGCCCGCCAGTTCCGGCGCGCTGACGGTGACCGCCAGCGGCTGCTCGGGGCGCATCTGCTGCGGCGCCACCAGGCCCACCGCGACGCGGCGGTCGCGGCGGTCCATCGGCACGTGCGCCACGCCCACGGCGCGCGCCGGGGTGATCCTGCTGGGCGCGCTGCCGCCACGGAACACCAGCGCGGTGACGTAGACGTCGTGCCGTTCCCAGTCCCGGGTGACCGGGATCTCGAAAGTGCTGCCCGGCTTGGCCTCGATGTCCTGCACGTAGAGCATGCGGTCGCTTTCGACCATCAGCACGCCGCGGCCGGCATGCGGCGGGGTCAGCGTCACCTTCAGCGTGTCGCCGGCCTTGTAGCCGGTCTTGTCGAGCGCGAGCTTGACCTTGTCCGGGCGCGCGTCCAGGCCGCGGTTGTCGTCGTTCCAGCTCCAGCCGGCGCGGAACGGGTAGCGCATGGTCAGGCCGCTGGCCGGGTCGAACACGTCCACCCGGTACTCGCCCCACTCCACCGGGAAATCGAACGTCGCCGAGGTCGCGCCGGCGTCGACGGTACGGGTGTCCTTGTTCTCGAAGCGGCGGGTGAAGTCGTAGTCCCAGCGGTTGTCGGTGAAGGTCCAGTGGTAGTCGCGCAGTTCACGCACCAGGGTGACCTTCAGCCCCTTCGCCGGCTGCGGCGTGCCGTCGGCATCCACGCGCAGCAGCTCGAAGCGGGCGTTGGCATTGGCGTCGGCACCGTCGGCGTCGTTGAACAGCGGGCGCACCGCGACCAGTGCCGGGGCCGGCCACAGCACCCGCTTGAGCGTGCGGGTGACGGTGCGGCCACCGGTCTCGTAGACGCTGCCGGAAACCACCGCCGCCACCGTCGTGCCCTTGCCGACCTCCTCCGGCAGCGCGATGTCCTCGCGCAGCCGGCCGTCCCCGGGCAGGGTGGTGTCGATCACGTCGTCGGCAGCGCGCGGCAGGGTCACGGTCGGGTCGCCGAAGAACCAGCCCGGCATCGACTCCACCGGGTGCTGCTCCACCGCCACCGCCAGCCTGGCGGTGAAGCGGTTGCCATCGGCCGGCGCGCCGTACAGGTAGGCGGCGTCGGCCTGCAGTTTCAGCGGCTCGCCGGGCCTGAGCGTCTTCTGCGCGCTGTCCAGGTCCAGCTTCATGCGCTCGGGCAGGAATTCCTCGATGCGCAGGGCCATGCCCTGCACCGCCTCCTTGCTGGCCGGGTCGGTGCGGAACTCCACCTGCCAGCGGCCGGTCGGCGCCTCGACCGGGATCGCCTGCTCGAAGCTGAAATAGCCCTGCGCATCGGGCTGCAGGCGGGTCTCGCGGAAGACCTTGCCGTCGGGCTGCTTCAGGCGCAGGAACACCGGCTGCAGCGCCTTGCCGGAACCGGCGACCGGGCGGCCGTCGTTGTCGCGCAGAAGCGCCGACACGCGTACGGTCTCGCCGGGGCGGTACAGGTCGCGGCCGGACCAGGCGAACACGTCGAACCCGGCGCTCTGGCGCCCGGCCACGGCGAACTCGCTCAGGTCCAGCGCCGGCTGGTTGAACGGCAGCAGGGTGGTGTCGCCGCCGCTGGAGGCCACCAGCACGTGGGCGGCGTCGAGCGTGTAGTTGAGCAGCGCGTTGCCGTTGGCGTCGGTCTGCCCACGGAGCACCGTCTCGCCCTTGCCGTCCAGCACCCGCAGCTCGATCTTCTTCGCCGGCGCGCCGGAGGCCAGCGAGGCGGTGTGCACGAACAGCTGCTCCTTGTAGGCGCGGGTGTGCAGGCCGATGTCGCTGACGGTGAAGAACGCGGTGTCGTACTCGCCTTCGAAACTGCCGGCGCGCTTCATCACCGCGAAGTACAGGCCGGGCTGCTGCAGCTCGCGGATGTCCTGGATCGGCAGGTAGGTCAGCATGCGTTCGTTGGGCTTGCCACCGAGCACGAAGCGGTTGACGTAGACCGGGTCGGCCAGCTGCGCGATCGGCGTGTGCTCGCCGTAGTCGCTGTCCAGTTCCCAGCTGCCGCGGCGGCCGCCGCGCTGGTACTGGCTGAAGAAGGTGGGCAGATTCTTCTCGCCCACGCGCAGGAACTCGACGTCCACCTCCGGCACGTTCACCGACACCACCGGCAACCCGCGGCTCTCGCGTGCCGGCAGCACGCTGCCCTGCGAGGCGAAGCCGGCGGCCGGCGACAGTTCGCCGGTGAACACCTTTTGCCGTACTTCCTTGCCGAGGCGGCTGCCGTCGGCGGCCAGCAGGTCGGCCGAGACGATCAGGGTGTAGTCCTTGGCCGCCTCGACGTAGGGGTAGCGCAGGGTCCTGCCGTCATCGGACAGCGACCAGCTGCTGTCCTCGGTGCCGACCTTCTCCTCGAAGCGCAGCAGCGTGTCGAAGTCCTGGGTGCCGACCAGCGGCTGTGAGAACTCCACCGCCAGCGCCAGGCCGTCGCCGCCCTTCTGGTCCGGCCACACCCGTACCAGTGCGAAGCCGTCGACCGTCTCGCGCTCGGAATGGATCGCCTCGCCGCTGGCGCCGGGCAGCTGCCCGGTCTCGTTGCGCTTGCAGCCGGCCACCAGCGCCAGCGCCAACAGCGCGGCCGTGGCCCAGCGCACGTGCTTCCACTTCCGGTCGTTCATGGCCTTCTCCTGCGGACGCGGCGAGTATAACGGCCGCCCGTGACCTTCCCGCATGCGCGCCGGGCTCCCTGCCGCGCCGCGTCCGCTCAGCGCGGCTGGACGGCCCCGGGCACCCGCACGGCGCCCTCCATCAGCACCCGTGCCGAACGCGACATCACCGCCCGGGTCACGGTCCACCGGCCATCGGCCAGGGCCACCGCCGCGCCCACCCGCAGCGTGCCGGAGGGATGGCCGAAACGCACCGCGTCGCGCGCCCCACCGCCGGCGGCAAGGTTCACCAGGGTGCCGGGCACGGCCGCGGCCGCGGCGATGGCGACCGAGGCGGTGCCCATCATCGCGTGGTGCAGCTTGCCCATCGACAGCGCGCGCACGTTGAGGTCGATCTCGGCCGCGGCGATGCGCTTGCCGCTGGAAGCCGCGTAGTCCTTCGCCGGTGCCACGAAGGCGACCTTGGGCGTGTGCTGGCGCGTGGCCGCGTCCTCCGGTGCCTTGATCAGCCCCATGCGCAGCGCACCGGCCACGCGGATGGCTTCCAGCCGGGCCAGCGCCGCCTTGTCGTCGTTGACCGCCGGCTGCAGCTCGGTGCCATCAAAGCCGAGGGCGGCCGCATCGACGAACACCGTGGGAATGCCGGCGGTGATCAGCGTGGCCGTGAGCGTGCCGATGCCGGGCACCTCCAGGTCGTCGACCAGGTTGCCGGTGGGGAACATGCCGGGCTGGAGCCCCTCACCGCCCTCGCCTTCGTCGTCGGAGGGATCGATGAACTCCAGCACGATCTCGGCCGCCGGGAAGGTCACCCCGTCCAGTTCGAAGTCGCCGGTTTCCTGCACCTGCCCGTCGCTGACCGGGACATGCACGACGATGGTCTTGCCGATGTTGGCCTGCCACACCCGTACCGCCACCGTGCCTTCGCGCGGGATGCGCGCGGCCGGGACGAAGCCGTTGGCGACGGCGAACGGCCCCACCGCGGTGCTGAGGTTGCCGCAGTTGCCCGACCAGTCGACGAAGGCGCTGTCGATGGAGACCTGGCCGTACAGGTAGTCGACATCGTGGTCCGGCACCGAGGCCGGGGCGATGATCACGCACTTGCTGGTGCTGGAGGTCGCCCCGCCCATGCCGTCGGTGTGCTTGCCGTACGGGTCGGGCGAACCGATCACGCGCATCAGCAGCGCGTCGCGCGCCGGGCCGGGGACCCGCGCCGCTTCCGGCAGGTCGTCGAGGCGGAAGAACACGCCCTTGCTGGTGCCGCCACGCATGTAGGTGGCGGGGATGCGGATCTGCGGGGCGTGCGTCATGTTCGTCTCCTTGCCCCCGCAGACGCGGCGTCAACCGCGAACGGGGGACTTTCCGGGAAGGCCCCGTCGCGACCGGGGTCGCTCCTGCGGGGAGGGGCGGTATGCATCAGGCGGCGCTGCCTTCCAGGAAGTCCTGCGCGAAGCGCTGCAGCACGCCGCCGGCCTCGTAGATGGCCACTTCCTCGTCCGAATCCAGGCGGCAGGTCACCCGGACCTCGACGGTGCCGCCGTCGCGGCGGTGGATCACCAGGGTCAGGTCGGCACGCGGGGTGCGCTGGCCGACCACGTCGTAGATCTCGGTGCCGTCGATGCCCAGCGTGGTGCGGTCGGTGCCCGGCTTGAACTCCAGCGGCAGCACGCCCATGCCGATCAGGTTGGTGCGGTGGATGCGCTCGAAGCCCTCGGCGGCGATGGCTTCCACGCCCGCCAGGCGCACGCCCTTGGCCGCCCAGTCGCGCGAGCTGCCCTGGCCGTAGTCGGCGCCGGCGATGATGATCAGCGGCTGCTTGCGCGCCATGTAGGTCTCGATCGCCTCCCACATGCGCATGACCTTGCCGTCCGGCTCCACGCGCGCCAGCGAGCCCTGCTTCACGCTGCCGTCGGCGTTGCGCACCATCTCGTTGAACAGCTTGGGATTGGCGAAGGTGGCGCGCTGCGCGGTGAGGTGGTCGCCACGGTGGGTGGCGTAGGAATTGAAGTCCTCTTCCGGCAGGCCCATCGTCGCCAGGTACTCCCCGGCCGCGCTCGACGGCAGGATCGCATTGGACGGCGACAGGTGGTCGGTGGTGATGTTGTCCGGCAGCACCGCCAGCGGACGCATGCCGCGCAGCGTGCGCTCGCCGGCCAGCGCGCCCTCCCAGTACGGCGGACGGCGGATGTAGGTGCTCTGCGGACGCCAGTCGTACAGCGGACTGACCGGCGCGCCGTGCTCGACGCGTACGTTGAACATCGGGTTGTAGACGCGCCGGAACTGCTCCGGCTTGACCGAGGCCTTCACCACCGCGTCGATCTCGGCGTCGCTCGGCCAGATGTCCTTCAGGCGGACGGCATTGCCATCGGCATCGATGCCCAGCACGTCCTTCTCGATGTCGAAGCGCACGGTACCGGCGATGGCATAGGCGATGACCAGCGGCGGCGAGGCCAGGAACGCCTGCTTGGCGTACGGGTGGATGCGGCCGTCGAAGTTGCGGTTGCCCGACAGCACCGCGGTGGCGTACAGGTCGCGGTCGATGATCTCCTGCTGGATGGCCGGGTCGAGCGCGCCGCTCATGCCGTTGCAGGTGGTGCAGGCGAAGGCGACGATGCCGAAGCCCAGTGCCTCCAGCTCCGGCAGCAGGCCGGCGTCCTCCAGGTACAGCTGCACCGCCTTGGAACCGGGCGCCAGCGACGACTTCACCCACGGTTTGCGCACCAGGCCGCGGGCGTTGGCGTTGCGCGCCAGCAGGCCGGCGGCGATCACGTTGCGCGGGTTGGAGGTGTTGGTGCAGCTGGTGATGGCGGCGATGATCACCGCACCATCGGGCATCAGGCCCTGGGTTTCCTCGCCCTTGCCGCTTTCCAGCTTGGCTTCGTCGGCGATGCCGCGTTCGGCCAGCTCGGACACCGGCAGGCGCCGGTGCGGGTTGCTCGGCCCGGCCATGTTGCGCACGACCGTGGACAGGTCGAACTCGAGCACGCGCTCGTACTGCGCGGTGGCCAGCGCGTCGGCCCACAGGCCGGTGGTCTTCGCGTAGGTCTCCACCAGCGCCACCTGTGCTTCCTCGCGACCGGTCAGGCGCAGGTAGTCCAGGGTCTGCGGGTCGATGTAGAACATCGCCGCGGTCGCACCGTATTCCGGGCACATGTTGGAAATGGTGGCGCGGTCGCCGATGGTCAGCGCCGCGGCACCCTCGCCGAAGAACTCCAGCCAGGCGCCGACCACCCGCTCGGCGCGCAGGAACTCGGTCAGGGCCAGCACCACGTCGGTGGCGGTGATGCCCGGCTGCGGCCGCCCGCCCAGCTTGACGCCGACGATGTCCGGCAGCCGCATCCACGACGCGCGGCCGAGCATCACGTTCTCCGCCTCCAGGCCGCCGACACCGATGGCGATCACCCCCAGCGCGTCCACATGCGGCGTATGGCTGTCGGTGCCGACACAGGTATCCGGGAACGCCACGCCGTCCTGCACGTACACCACCGGCGACATCTTCTCCAGGTTGATCTGGTGCATGATGCCGTTGCCCGGCGGGATCACGTCCACGTTGCGGAAGGCGCGCTTGGTCCAGTCGATGAAGTGGAAGCGGTCCTCATTGCGGCGGTCCTCGATGGCGCGGTTCTTGGCGAACGCCTGCGGGTCGAAACCGCCGCACTCCACCGCCAGCGAGTGGTCGACGATCAGCTGCACCGGCACCACCGGGTTGACCTTGGCCGGGTCGCCGCCCTTCTCGGCGATCGCGTCGCGCAGGCCCGCCAGGTCCACCAGGGCGGTCTGGCCGAGGATGTCGTGGCAGACCACGCGCGCCGGGAACCATGGGAAGTCGAGGTCGTGCCTGCGTTCGATCAGCTGCGTGAGCGAATCGGTCAACATGGCCGGGTCGCAGCGGCGCACCAGGTTCTCGGCCAGCACGCGCGAGACGTAGGGCAGCGTGGCCCAGGCGCCGGAGGCGATGGCATCGACGGCTTCACGGGCATCGAAGTAGTCCAGTGCGGTGCCGGGGAGGGTCTTGCGGTGCTGGCTGTTCATGGCTGGCTCGGAAAGCGGGGGGACGGGAAACGGTGCGCAGCGGCCCCCTTCCGCCTCTTCCTCCGGGGGACACCCGGCGGGATGGCCGGGCGGCACGGTGAAGCCGCTCGAGGGGCGGGGCACAGGAATGTGCCGACTGCGGGTGCCCACGGGGCGGATGGGGGATCGGGCGACACCCCGTGCAATCCAGGGACTGCGGACGTCGCCCTGCCCTCACCCGCTCCCATGGGAGGCGGGGCTCGACGGCGCCTCAGGCGCGCTGGTCGAGCGGTACGAACGCCTGGTCTTCCGGACCGGTGTAGTTGGCGCTCGGGCGGATGATCTTGCCGTCGATGCGCTGCTCGACGATGTGCGCGCTCCAGCCGGCGGTGCGCGCGATCACGAACAGCGGGGTGAACATGGCGGTCGGCACGCCCATCATGTGGTAGCTGACGGCGCTGAACCAGTCCAGGTTCGGGAACATCTTCTTGATGTCCCACATCACCGACTCCAGGCGCTCGGCGATGTCGTACATCTTCATGTTCTGCTGCTCGGCCGACAGCGCGCGCGCCACGTCCTTGATCACCTTGTTGCGCGGATCGGACACGGTATAGACCGGGTGGCCGAAGCCGATGACCACTTCCTTGCGCTCCACGCGCGCCTTGATGTCGGCCTCGGCCTCGTCCGGCGTCTCGTAGCGTTTCTGAACTTCGAAGGCGACTTCGTTGGCGCCGCCGTGCTTGGGTCCGCGCAGCGCGCCGATGCCGCCGGCGATGGCGCTGTACATGTCGCTGCCGGTGCCGGCGATGACGCGGCAGGCGAAGGTGGAGGCGTTGAACTCGTGCTCGGCGTACAGGATCAGCGAGGTGTGCATCGCCTTGACCCACGACGCGCGCGGCGGCTCGCCGTGCAGCAGGTGCAGGAAGTGGCCGCCGATGGAGTCGTCGTCGGTCTCCACGTCGATGACCCGGCCGTTGTGGCTCCAGTGGTACCAGTACAGCAGCATCGAGCCCAGGCAGGCCATCAGCTTGTCGGCGATGTCGCGCGCGCCCGGGTGGTTGTGGTCGTCCTTCTCCGGCGACACGCAGCCCAGCACCGAAACGCCGGTGCGCATCACGTCCATCGGGTGCGCCGACGGCGGCAGCTCCTCCAGCGCGGCCTTGACCGCGGCCGGGATGCCGCGCAGCGCCTTCAGCTTGGCCTTGTAGGCGCGCAGCTCGGCGGTGTTCGGCAGCTTGCCGTGCACCAGCAGGTGGGCGATTTCCTCGAATTCGCTGGTGGTGGCCAGGTCGAGGATGTCGTAGCCGCGGTAGTGCAGGTCGTTGCCGCTGCGGCCGACGGTGCACAGCGCGGTGTTGCCGGCGGCGGTGCCGGACAGGGCGACGGACTTCTTGGGCTTGAAGGCCGGGGCGGCGGTGGATTCGGACATGATGGAACCTCGATCAGGGTCGGAACGGGAGGCCCCGCTGCCGGTGGCAGGGGGCGGCGGCATGCGTCCGGCCGGTGCCGGATGCTGCGCGCACGGGTGCACAGCGTTTTCCGGGGCCGTCCCTGGCGGTGCCCTCCGCGGGTTCCCGCCCTGCGGGACGGCTTCCCTGCCGCCCCGCCTCCACGAGGGAGGAAACGGCGGGAATCACGTCTTCGCAGCGAACGTACTGTCCAGGCTGCGCTCGAACCGGTGGTAGTCGATACGGTCGTACAGCTCCTCGCGGGTCTGCATGGCGTCCACCACCGCGCGCTGGTGGCCGTCGCGGCGGATCGCCTCGTACACGGCCTCGGCCGCCTTGTTGGCCGCCCGGAACGCCGACAGCGGGAACAGCTGGATGGCGACCCCGGCCGAGGCCAGTTCGTCGCGGCTGAACAAGGGCGTGGCGCCGAATTCGGTGATGTTGGCCAGCAGCGGCACCTTCACCGCGTCGGCGAAGCGCCGGTAGGTCTCCAGATCGTACGCCGCCTCGGCGAAGATGCCGTCGGCACCGGCCTCCACGCAGGCAAGGGCGCGCGCGATGGCCGCATCCACGCCTTCCATCTGGATCGCGTCGGTACGGGCGATCAGGAAGAAGTCCGGATCGGTCCTGGCATCCGCCGCGGCCTTCACCCGGTCGACCATTTCGCCCTGCGTGACGATCTCCTTGCCCGGACGGTGGCCGCAGCGCTTGGCGCCGACCTGGTCCTCGATGTGGCAGGCGCCCGCACCGGCCTTGATCAGCGACTTCACCGTGCGCGCGATGTTGAACGCGCTCGGCCCGAAGCCGGTGTCGATGTCCACCAGCAGCGGCAGGTCGCACACGTCGGTGATGCGGCGCACGTCGATCAACACGTCTTCCAGGGTGTTGATGCCCAGGTCCGGCAGGCCCAGCGAGCCGGCCGCGACGCCGCCGCCGGACAGGTAGACGGCCTTGTAGCCGGCGCGCTTGGCCAGCAGCGCGTGGTGGGCGTTGATCGCGCCGATCACCTGCAGCGGCTTCTCGGCGGCCAGCGCGGCCCGGAACGCGGCACCGGCGGAAGGAACGGACATGGCGGGGAACTCCTGGCGTCTGGGGCGGAAGCAGCGTTCCGCGATGGCCCACAATCTGGCACTCTCCACATCATTGATCAATCTTGATCAAAACAATCAACCTGTTGAATACGCCATGTCCACCCCCTCCGACCCCGAGTTGATCCGCGCCCGCGAGGCCTGCGCCCTGCTCGGCATCAGCCCGGCCACCCTGTATGCCTACGTCAGCCGCGGCCTGCTCAGCTCGCGCCCGGGCCCGGACGCACGCAGCCGCGTCTACCTGCGCGCCGAAGTGGCGCGACTGGCGCAGCGCAAGCGCGCCGGCCGCGGCGCCGCCCGCGGCGCGGCGCAGAGCCTGGACCGGGGGTTGCCGGTACTGGAGACCCGGATCTCGCTGATCCGCCCCGATGCGCCGTATTACCGCGGCCGCTCCGCAGTGGCGGCGGCCCGGGCCGGGGCCACCCTGGAGGACATCGCACGGCTGCTGTGGGAGTGCGAGGACCAGGATCCGTTCGCGGCACCGCCACCGGCCGCGTGGCCGGAACCGGTCGCGGCCCTGGCGCGGGATGCCACGCTGCCACCGCTGGAGCGGGCCATGGCCTGCATCCCGCTGCTGGCCCTGGAACAGCGGCAATCGCTCAACGCCGCCGCACCGGTGCGGCGCGAGGTGGCGGCACTGCTGCTGCGCCAGAACGCCGCGCTGCTGGTCGGCACCCGGCCCGACGCCCGCCCGGTGCACCGGCTGCTTGCCGACGCCTGGCGTCCGGGCGACACCGGGTTCGCCGGACTGGTGCGTTCGGCGCTGGTGCTGTGCGCCGACCACGAACTGAATGTCTCCGCGTTCGCGGCGCGCGTGGTCGCCTCCACCGGCGCGCACCTGCACGCCACCGTCAGCGCGGGGCTGGCGGCCCTGTCCGGCCCCCGCCACGGCGGCGCCACGGCACGTGCGCACGCGCTGCTGCAGGACGCCCGCGCCAGCGGCGCGGCGGCCGCCTTCATCGCCGAGCGCTGGCGGCGCGGCGACGAACTGCCCGGCTTCAACCACCTGCTCTACCCCGATGGCGATCCGCGTGGCGCCGAGCTGCTGCGCCAGCTGCGCGAACGCTGCGGCGATGCGCCGCGCATGCGCGACGTCGAGGCGGTACTGGCCGCCACCGCCGAGCACAGTGGCCAGCACCCGAACATCGACGGCCTGCTCGCCGCCATCTGCCACGTGCACGACCTGCCCGCCAGCCCTGCACTGGTGATGTTCGCCACGGCGCGCCTGACCGGCTGGCTCGCGCATGCCCTGGAGCAGCAGGCGCTGGGAACCCTGATACGGCCGCGCGCCCGCTATGCCGGGCTGGCGCCGGGAAGCGAGCGCTAGCAGCGGGCGCCATCGCCGCTTGCGCACCAGGGGGCCGCGCCGCTGGGCCGCTCGTTCCCTGGGGCGCGGGACCCTCCGCGGACCCGGCACCCCCTGGCCGGCTGGCGCCCCGGACGCGGTTTCCAGCACCCTCCGGCACGTGCCGGAGGGGATCAGACCGCGCAGTACCGCTGCGTCCGGCGCTGGATGATCACCACGCCGCCCTGCATCGCCGCCACTCAGCGCCGCCGGCCCCGGCTGCAGGATCAGCGGCGACGTGATCGTGTGCAGCGCGCCATCGCGCATGGCCTTGATCGCCGCCCAGCCCGGGCGTGCGGCCACGCGCCCTGGGTGGCACGCCTTGCCGCATCACGCGCCGCGGATGATGTCCGGGGTGCGGGCGACCATCGGATCGCCATCGGCCAGGATCCGTGCCTTGGCCAGCCGCGCACGACGGCCCGGGGAACACGCTGATGCCGACGATGCGGTCCTGCTCGCCCAGCGCGTACCGGGTCCGGTCGGTCAGACGATGCGGCGCGGTCCGCTCACGGCGCGGCGAACGCCACCGCATCGACGAACACCGCCGGGCTGTTCCACGGGTGGTGCGCGGCGATGCCATCGTCCAGCAATCGCTGCAGCCGCTCGCGGTCGCCCGGGACGTCGCGCGGGATGCAGAACTCCAGCCGCACCGTGGGCGCGCTCACCCGCTCTCCGGCCCCGCCGACGGCGCTGGCGGTGCCCGGCAGCACGCAAAATTGCTCCCGCCCCGGGGCCGACTCCCACATGCCGTGCGCATAGCCGCCGGCCGCCAGATCGTCCACCGCGAGGATGCCGCGCTTGAGCGCCTCCAGCTGCGCCGGTGGCACGAACACGGTGATGCGGTAGACGGGATGCAGGGTCACGGCGCCTCCGGGACCGTGCCGCAGTACACCACCGGCACGGTCTCGCTGACGCCACAAGCGGCATGCGCCGACCGCCCGCCCCGGGCCGCGGCGTGATTCACGGATACAGCAGCCGCTTGCTCCAGGTGTCGGCGGCATCGGCTTCATAGCACCAGCGCTCATGCAGGCGGAAGTTCGCGCCGTACCAGAACTCGATGCGCTGCGGCACCACGCGGATGCCGCACCAGCCGTCCGGGCGCGGCACCTCGCGGCCCTCGAAGCGGGTTTCGAAGTTGCGCAGGCGCTCCTCGAACTCCTCGCGCGACCCCAATGTCTGCGACTGCACCGAAGCCCAGGCGCCGACCTGGCTCATGCGTGGACGCGACGCGAAGTAGGCGTCGGCCTCGGCGGCGGACACCAGCTGCGCAGCGCCGTCCACCCGTACCTGGATGCCGGCCTCGCGCAGCCCGCGCCACAGGAACAGCAACGCCGCTTGGCGGTTGGCATGCAGCTCGCGGCCCTTGCGGCTGTCCAGGTGGGTGTAGAACACGAAGCCGCGCTCGTCCACGGCCTTGAGCAGCACGGTGCGCGCCGAGGGCCGGCCATCGACGTCGGCGGTGGCCACGGTCATCGCCGTGGGTTCGATTTCATTGCTGGCCTTGGCCTCCTCCAACAGCTCGGTGAAGGTCGACAGCGCTTCTGCGTACAGGTCGGTCATGGTTCCACTTCGGACAGCGGGGGTTTGGGCTATTGTGGCGCCATGTCGTCCGCTCCGCACCGTTTCTCCTCACGCCGCTTCCCGCAAGGCCTGGTCGCGCAGGCGCTGGAGGACGCGCTGGCGTGCGGCCGCTGCACGCCGGTACTGGCGATCAGCGGCCTGCAGGGCAGTGGCAAGTCCACGTTCGCCGCACAGGTGGTGGAGCACGCGCAGGCGCGCGGCCTGCGCGCGGCAGCGCTGTCGATCGACGATGTCTACCTCACCCGCGCCCGGCGCCAGCGCCTGGCCGACCGCGTCCACCCGCTGCTCGCCACGCGCGGCCCGCCCGGCACCCACGACCTGCCGTTGGCGCTGGCGACACTGGACGCGGCCCGCAGCGGGCGGCCGTTCGCGCTGCCGCGCTTCGACAAGCTCGCCGACGAGCGCGTGCCCGAACCGCACTGGGAGAGGGTCGACGGGCTGGACCTGCTGGTGTTCGAGGGCTGGTTCCTCGGCACCCCGGCCGAAACCGAGGCCGCGCTGCACGCTCCCTTGAACGCGCTGGAACGCGATGCCGACCCGGAAGGCACCTGGCGGCGCTGGTGCAACCAGGCGCTGGCCGGGGACTATCCCGCGCTGTGGCGGCAATGCGACCGGCTCTGGTTCCTGCAGCCCCCCGGCTTCGAGGTGGTGCCGCACTGGCGCTGGCAGCAGGAACAGGCGCTGCAGCAGGCGGCGCCCGGCCGCAGCGGCATGAGCCGCGCCCAGGTCGAACGCTTCGTGCAGTATTACGAGCGGGTCAGCCGGCAGGCGCTGCGCTGCCTGCCCGGCATCGCCGACCGCACCCTCGTGCTGGATGCCCAGCGGCAGGTGCTGTAGAGCGGGGCAACGCCCCGCCGGCGTCCTGCCGGGAAAACCGGAGCGGGGCGTTGCCCCGCTCTACTGGACCAGGAAGGTCACCCGCAGGTTGACCCGCCATTCGGTGATGTTGCCGTCGCCGTCGGTGACGACCTTGGTCTCGTTGATCCAGGCGCCCTGGATGCCCTTGACCGTCTCGGCCACCTTGTTCAAGCCGTTGCGCACCGCCTCTTCGACGCTGGCGCCGGACGACGCGCTGACTTCGATGATCTTCGCCACTGCCATCTCCGCCTCCATTGGTTGCACCACGAACCACTCGCGGTGGAGGCCAGCTTGACTGCTACCGTGTTAACGCACCGACACGAGGTGCTAGCATCGGCCCGCAATGAATCCCGCCCCCAACGTCATCCTGGTCGGTCCCATGGGGGCCGGCAAAACCTGCATCGGCCGCCGTGTGGCCGAACGCTTCGGACTGGCATTCGTCGACGCCGACCAGGCGCTCGTCGAGGATGTCGGCGCCTCGATCCCCTCCTTGTTCCAGAGCATGGGCGAGGCCGGCTTCCGCGCCCATGAAAAGCGGGTCCTGGCGCGCCTGCTGGAGCGCGGCGGACAGCTGGTCGCCACCGGCGGCGGCGCCGTCCTGGATGCCGACAACCGCCGCCGGATCCGCGAGCGCGGGTTCGTGGTCTGGCTGCGCGTGGGCGTGGCCGCCCAGCTGCAACGGCTGCAGCGCGACAAGAGCCGCCCGCTGCTGCAGCGCGACGACCGCGAACAGGCACTGCACGCGATGGCCGCGCTGCGCGACCCCCTCTACGGCGAAGTCGCCGACCTGATCGTCGATACCGACCCCTACCCGCCCACCGAGGCCACCGCGCAGCTGGTCGTGCGCCTGGCCGCGCAGTGGCGGAATCCGGAATGCCCCGCATGACTCCTGCTCCCCGTACCGTCGCCGTCGGCGGCGACCGCCCCTACCCGATCGCCATCGGCCCCGGCCTGCTCGACGAGGGTCCGCGCCTGGCCGACCCCCTGCGCGGGCGCCATGCACTGCTGGTCAGCGACGACCGCGTCGCCCCCCTGTACCTGGAGCGCGTGCGGCGCGCACTGCAGGCCGCCCGCCCGGACCTGGTGATCGCCGACCACGTGATTCCCGCCGGCGAAGCCTCCAAGACCCTGCAGCACTTCGGCGCCACCCTCCAGGCCCTGGCCGGCCTGGGCGCCACCCGCGACGCCACCGTGCTGGCACTGGGTGGCGGCGTGGTCGGCGACCTGGCCGGCTTCGCCGCCGCCTGCTGGATGCGCGGCGTCGACTGCGTGCAGCTGCCCACCACCCTGCTGGCGATGGTCGACTCCTCGGTCGGCGGCAAGACCGCGGTGGACCTTCCCCAGGGCAAGAACCTGGTCGGCGCCTTCCACCCGCCGCGCGCGGTGATCGCCGACACCGGCGTGCTGCGCACCCTGCCGCCACGCGAACTGCGGGCCGGCCTGGCCGAGGTGATCAAGTACGGCGGCATCGGCGATCCCGCGTTCTTCCAGTGGCTGCAGGCGCAGCGCGACGCGCTGCTGGCCGGCGACGACGCGGCATTGGCGCAGGCCATCGCCCGCAGCTGCGAGCACAAGGCCGCCATCGTCGAGCGCGACCCGCTGGAGAAAGGCGAGCGCGCCCTGCTCAACCTCGGCCACACCTTCGGCCATGCCATCGAGACCGCACAGGGCTATGGCGCACCGGACAACGCCAACCTCAACCACGGCGAAGCGGTGGCCGTGGGCATGGTCCTGGCCGCGCGCCTGTCGGCGCTGCTGGGCATGGCCGACACCGCCGACACCGACGCCCTGCGCGACCTGCTGCTGGCCTATGGCCTGCCGGTGACGATCCCGGCCGGACTGGAAGCCGACGCACTGCTCGCGCACATGCGCCTGGACAAGAAGAACCTCGCCGGCCGCCTGCGCCTGGTGCTGTGGCGCGGCATCGGCAAGGCCGAAGTGGTCCCCGACGTCGACGAATCCGCCGTGCTGGCGGTCCTGCGCGGCGGCTGAAGCGCCCGCGCGGCCACCGCCTCCCATGTAGAGCAAGGCCACGCCCCGCAGGCGCTTGCCCCATGCACCTGCCACCCCCGGCCGGGAACGCCCCGCCGGGCAAGGCCCGGCGCTACAGCTCCCGCGGCGGACGCCCCGCCCTCGCACACCCCGTGTAGAGCGGGGCCGCGCCCCGCTGGCGCCGGCCCCATGCACCTGCCGCCCCCGGCCGGGAACGCCCCGCCGGGCAAGGCCCGGCGCTACAGGTCCCGCGGTGGACGCTCCGCCCTCGCACACCCCGTGTAGAGCGGGGCCGCGCCCCGCTGGCGCCGGCCCCATGCACCTGCCGCCCCCGGCCGGGAACGCCCCGCCGGGCAAGGCCCGGCGCTACAGATCCCGCGGTGGACGCTCCGCCCTCGCACACCCCGTGTAGAGCGGGGCCGCGCCCCGCTGGCGGCAGCCCCATGCGCCTGCCACCCCCGGCCGGGAACGCCCCGCCGGGCAAGGCCCGGCGCTACAGGTCCCGCGGCGGACGCTCCACCCTCGCATCCCGTGTAGAGCGGGGCCACGCCCCGCTGGCGCCGGCCCCATGCACCTGCCGCGCCGGTAGCCGGGCCCGGCTACAATCACCGCATGCGCGTCTATCTGCAGCAGCCGCCCAGCGGCAACGAATCTCCCCGGTATGTGCAGCTTTCCCTGGTGCCGGACCTGCTCGGCGGCTGGGAGCTGCTGCGCGAGACCGGCCAGACCGGCGGCCGCGCGCAGCTGCGCCGCGAGCTGTTCCTGCAGCCGGACGAAGCCCGGCTCGCCTTCGAGAAGGCCCGCGACGTCCAGCTCAAGCGCGGCTTCCAGGTGGTGTTCGCCAGCGGCGAACCGCAGCCCTGAGAACCGTCCTGCGCCACCGCTGCGTCCGGTCCGCGCGCCATGCCGGCCCGGGCCGGCCGACCGCGCGCCCCCCGCTTTCCGTGCCGCCCCGGCCCTCCGGCCACGTTCCAAGGAGTCTTCCGTGACCAGCCCCCTCCGCAACGACCGTTTCCTGCGTGCCCTGCGCCGCGAGCCGGTGGACTGCACGCCCGTCTGGCTGATGCGCCAGGCCGGCCGCTACCTGCCGGAGTACCGCGCCACCCGCGCCCGCGCCGGGAGCTTCCTGGGAATGGCCAAGAATCCGGAGGTCGCCTGCGAGGTGACCCTGCAGCCGCTGGCCCGGTTCGACCTGGATGCCGCCATCCTGTTCTCCGACATCCTCACCGTGCCCGATGCGATGGGCCTGGGGCTGTATTTCGTCGATGGCGAGGGCCCCAAGTTCCAGCGCCCGATCCGCGACGCCGCCGCGGTCGCGCAGCTGGCGGTTCCGGACATGGAGACCGAGCTGGGCTATGTCATGGACGCGGTGCGGCTGATCCGCCGCGAACTGGACGGCAAGGTGCCGCTGATCGGTTTTTCCGGCAGCCCGTGGACGCTGGCCTGCTACATGGTCGAGGGCGGCGGCAGCAAGGACTATGCGCGCATCAAGGCGATGGCGCTGAACGCGCCGCAGGCACTGCACCGGCTGCTGGAGGTGGTGACCGACGCGGTGGTCGCCTACCTGGCGGCGCAGCGCGCGGCCGGCGCCCAGGCCCTGCAGGTGTTCGACACCTGGGGCGGGGTGCTGTCGCCGGCGATGTACCGCGAGTTCTCGCTGCCCTACCTGTCGCGCATCGCCCGTGAACTGGAGCGTGGCGAGGGCGCGCAGCGCACGCCGCTGATCCTGTTCGGCAGGGGCAACGGCCCCTATGTGGCCGAGCTGGCCGCCACCGGCACCGAGGGCGTGGGCGTGGACTGGACCATCGCGCTGGAAGAGGCCGTGCGCGCCGGCGGCGGCCGGGTGGCGCTGCAGGGCAACCTGGACCCGACCACGCTCTACGGCACCCCCGAGGCGATCACCACCGAGGTGGGCAAGGTGCTGGACAGCTATGCCGCCGGCAATGGCGGCTCGCGCGAGGGCCACGTGTTCAACCTCGGCCACGGCATGTCGCCGGACATGAATCCCGACCACGTTGCCGTGCTGGTGGACGCCGTGCACCGCCTCAGCCGCCGCTGATCCCGGCATCCCGCGCCCGGTCCGGCGCGGGACCACCGCCGCGCCGGGCCGGCATCGCCGGCCCGCCCGCCCACGGTCCTGCGCGGCGCCTGCACACCCCGGGGCGGACAATGCCCCTTTCCTCTGCGAGTCCGCGTCCCGATGTCCGCTCCGGTTTCCAGTCCGCTGCCCGCCGGCAGCCCGCACAAGCCCCTGCTGTGGCTGGTGTCGCTGGCGATCTTCATGCAGATGCTGGATTCGACCATCGTCAACACCGCGCTGCCGGCAATGGCCCGCAGCCTGGGCGAAAGCCCGCTGCAGATGCAGTCGGTGGTGTTCAGCTACGCCCTGGCGGTGGCCAGCTTCATCCCCGCCTCGGGCTGGATCGCCGACCGCTTCGGCACCCGCCGCACCTTCCTCGCCGCGATCGTGCTGTTCACGCTCGGCTCGCTGGCCTGCGCACTGTCGCCCACGCTGCGCTGGCTGGTGGCCGCGCGCGTGCTGCAGGGCATCGGCGGCGCCATGCTGCTGCCGGTCGGGCGGCTGGCGGTGATGCGCTCGGTGCCGCGCGCGCAGTTCCTGTCGGCGATGAGCTTCATCGCGATCCCGGCGCTGATCGGCCCGCTGCTCGGGCCGACCCTGGGCGGCTGGCTGGTGGAGGCCGCGTCCTGGCACTGGATCTTCCTGATCAACCTGCCGATCGGGTTGATCGGGCTGGGCGCGGCGATGCGCATCATGCCCGACCACTATGGCCTGCGCCGGCAGCGTTTCGACCTGGCCGGCTACCTGATGCTGGCCTTCGGCATGATCGCGCTCTCGCTGGCGCTGGACGGCGCCTCCGGCTTCGACTCGGCGCATGCGCTGGCGCTGCTGCTGGCGGTGATCGGGGTCGCCGCGCTGGCGGGTTACTGGCTGCATGCCGCCGGCCGTGCCGACGCGCTGTTCCCGCTGAGCCTGTTCCAGGTCGGCAGCTACCGCATCGGCATCCTCGGCAACCTGTTCTCGCGCATCGGCAGCGGGGCGATGCCGCTGTTGATCCCGCTGCTGCTGCAGGTCGGCCTGGGCATGAGCCCGATGGCCGCCGGCATGATGATGATCCCGGTGGCGCTGGCCGGCATGGCCGCCAAGCGCCTGGCGGTGCTGCTGGTGGAACGCTTCGGCTACCGGCGCACGCTGATGGTCAACACCGTCTGCGTCGGCCTGGCCATGGCCAGCTTCGTGTTCGTCACCGCACACCAGCCGCTGCCGCTGCGGCTGCTACAGCTGGCGCTGTTCGGCGCGGTCAACTCGATGCAGTTCACGGTGATGAACACCGTCACCCTGCGCGACCTGGACATGGACCAGGCCAGCAGCGGCAACAGCCTGCTGTCGATGGTGATGATGCTGGCCACCGGCTTCGGCGCGGCCACCGCCGGCAGCCTGCTGTCGGCTTTCGGCAACCACCTCGGCGCCCACGGCGACGGTGCCACCGCCGCGCTGCACGCGACATTCGTCTGCGTCGGCGCGATCACCCTCAGCTCGACCCTGGTGTTCTGGCAGCTGCCCGAGAACCGCCCGCACCCGCGGGCGGTGGAGGAAGTCGCCGAGTGATCAGCGCGGCGCCGGCCGCCAGGCCGCGCCGATCGCCGCCACCAGCATGTCGCCGGTCACCGGCTTGCGCAGGAAACCGTCGAAACCGGCCGCGCGCGCCTGCAGTTCCGCGGCGGGATCCGTGCGTGCGGTGACCGCCACCAGCGCGAAGCGGTGGCCCTGCCCGCGCAGCTGCGTCGCCAGCGCCATGCCGTCCAGCCCCGGCAGGTCCAGGTCCAGCAGGCCCACGTCGAACGTCCAGGCGGTGACCTCGGCCAGCGCGGCCAGCCCGTGCAGCGCGTGCACCACCTGGTGCCCGCGGGCGCGCAGCAGGCCGGCGATCACGTCGGCGACGGTCAGGTCGTCCTCCACCAGCAGGATCCGCAGGCTGCCGTCCGGGCCGCTCCCGGCGGCCGGCGGTGCCCGCCGCCGGCCATCGTCCAGTGCCCGCCACGGCAGCGGCAGCTCGACGATGAAGCGCGCACCGGCCCCCAGCCGGCTGGCCACCCGGATGCGTCCGCCCATGGCGACCGCCAGCTCCTGGCAGATCGCCAGGCCCAGGCCGCTGCCGCCGTAGCGCGAGGTGGTGTGCACGCCCTCGGCCTGCTCGAAGCGCCGGAACAGGCGCGCCTGCTGCTCCGGACGGATGCCCGGGCCGGTGTCGCTGACCTGCAGGCGGATGCCGCGCCCCTCCGGCAGCAGCTCCACGCCCATGCCGACCTGGCCGTGCTCGGTGAATTTCACCGCGTTGCCCAGCAGGTTCATCAGGATCTGCCGCAGGCGCATGGCATCGCCGGTGACCAGCACCGGCATCGGCAACCGCCGCTCGTGCACGAACATCAGCCCGCGCTTGTTGACCACCGGCGCGATCAACGCGGCGGTCTCCTCCAGCAGCGGGGCCAGCTCGAAGGCCTGGCTGTCCAGTTCCAGCCGGCCGGCCTCGATGCGGGCCAGGTCCAGCGAATCGTTGACCAGCTGCAGCAGGTGGGTGCCGGCCTGCTGGATCGAATTGGCGTAGCGCCGCTGCGCGCTGTCCAGCGGGGTATCCAGCAGCAGCTCGGTCATGCCCAGCACGCCGGTCATCGGCGTGCGCACCTCATGGCCGAAGGTGGCCAGGAAGCGGGTCTTGGCCATCGACGACTGCTCGGCCAGCGCCCGCCGCTGTTCGGTCAGCTGCCACTCGCTGCGTCGGCGCAGGCGCGCACGGTAGGCCAGCACCAGCCCGCCCAGCGCCAGCACCGCGGCGACCCCGTAGCCGGCCTTGGCCCAGCCGCCGCGCCACCAGGCCGGCGCCACCTCGATCTGCAACGGCGGCGCCGCGATCCAGCCTCCGCCGGGCACGCTACCCTGCACCTGCAGCGTATAGCTGCCCGGTGCCAGCCGCGCGAACACCCGCTCGCCGCTGGCACCGGCATCCACCCAGTCCAGGTCGTAGCCGGCCAGGCGGAAGCGGTAGGCGTTGTTGGTGGGGTCGGCGAAGGCCAGCAGCCGCGCGACCACCTGCAGGTCGCGGTCGCTGTCGCGCAGCTGCAGGGCGGTGCCGGGGCTGAGCTCGATCGCGTCGTCGCCGCGCCGCACGCTCATCCGCTCGATCACCAGCGGCGGCTTGCGCGGCGGCGGCCGGACCTGCGCCGGGTCGAACAGCACCACGCCTTCCGGGGTACCGCCGGCCACCTGCCCGTCGCGTGCCCGCACCAGGCTGCGGCGCCGGAACTCCTGGTCCGGCAGGCCGTCGTGCACGCCGTACAGGCGCACCGAATGGCTGGCCGGGTCCACCCGTATCAATCCGCGCGCGGCGCTGGCCCAGAGCAGGCCGTGGTCGTCCACCACCAGCCCGCCCGGCGCCAGTACCGGGAAGCCGTGGTCGCCGCCGATGCGGACCTCGCTCACCAGCCGCCCGCCCTTCCAGCGGTAGCGCTCGACATGCCCCTGGCCGGCGGTCCAGACCGCACCCCCGGCGTCCACGCTGAAGGCATAGACCGGGTCCTCCGGCCCGCCCGGCACCGGCCGCAGGCGGGCGGCGCCCGGATCCCAGCCGGCAAGGCCGGCGGCGCCGGAGATCCACAGCCGGTCCTGCGGCCCACACTGCATGTCCTCGATGCCCACGCTGGGCAGGCCGGCCTGCCCGGGCGCGATCTGCCGCAGCACCCGGCCCTCGCCATCGCGCTGCTGCAGTCCGGCGTCTTCCGAATACACCCATACCCGGCCACCGTCGCAGAAGCGCACGATGTCGCCGTCGCCGGCCAGCGCCGCATCCTCGGCATCGTCGCGGTGCCAGCGGCGCACGCTGCGGTCGCGCGGGTCGTAGCGCACCAGGGTGTCCAGGCTGCCGATCCATACCCGGCCGCGGGCATCCTCGGCCACCGACTGCGGCCAGGCGATGTCGGCGATCGGCTGCAGGTGGTGCTCCACCGCGCCGGTCGCCGGGTCCAGGCGGTCCAGCGCACCACGCGTGCCCACCACCCAGAGGCCGCCCGAGGAGGAGGCCGCCAGGGCCAGCGCATACGGGTTGCGCAGCGATGCCGGGTCGTCCAGGTGCCGCGTCAACACCGAGAACTGGCGCCAGCTCGGTGGCAGGTGCCAGAGCCCGGCGTTAGTGCTGGCGAACCACAGCCCGCCATCGCGGTCTTCGTGGGCGGCATTCCAGTTCGGCTTCACCAGCCCGCGCTCCTGGGCGCTGTAGAGCGGCACGTTGCGCACCGCTCCGCCACGGCGGCTGTAGCCCAGACCGTCGCGCGTATCCAGCCAGTAGTCGCCGCCGCCGGCATAGGCCAGCAGACCCAGGGCATCGCCGGCGGCCAGCCCGGGCCAGCCTGCGGACACGAAACGGCCGTCGCGCCGGCGCACCACCACGCCGTCGGTGGTGCCGATCCACAGCCGCTGCTGGCGGTCGACCTTGAGGCCGTTGATCCGCGTGCTCGGCAGCACGTCCTCGCCTTCGCGCTGGAAACCGTGGCCGGTCCAGCGCGCCAGCCCGCCCTTGGTGCCGACCCACAGCACGCCGTCGGCGGTCACCGCCAGGAAGGCGACCGCGGCCGACGGAAGGCTGTCCGCGCGGCCCGGCTCGGGCATGAACCGCTGGATGCTGCCATCGCTGGCCAGGCGGTGCAGCCCGGCGGTCGGGGTGCCGAACCAGACGCTGCCGTCAGGGGTGGAGGCGATGCTCCATACCGTGTTGCTGCCGATTTCCGGGTGGCTCTTGCGGTTGAAGAAGCGGATGCTGCGGCGGTCGGCCGACAACACCCCCAGGCCCGCACTCTGGGTGCCGAACCACAGCTGGTTGCGGGCATCGACGTGCAGGCTCCACAGCAGGTTGTCGCGGATGCCGTCCTCGGCGCGCCAGATGCGGTGGCTGCGTCCGTCGAAGCGTGCCAGGCCATCGCGGCTGGCCAGCCACAGGTAGCCGGTCCGGTCTTCGGCGAACGCATTGATGTTGGCCGACGGCAGGCCATCGGCCACGCCCAGCCGCCGCGGCTGCGGGGCGACCGGCACCTCGGCCTGGACCGCCGAACCGCAGAGCGCCAGGAGCAGCAGCAGCGCCGCCCGCCCGAGCCGGTGCGCGGCGCCGGTGGAGCCACGACCGCCGGCACGCGTTCCCACGCCGGCCGCTGCACTTCCTCGTCCCCCCTCTTCCACCGCTTCACTCGCCCACACCCGTACTCCCGGCAAAATAGCATCCGCACCGCCGTACGGCCGAACCGGTGCGGTCTTTCCACCCTCCGCGCGTCGCAATTACGGCAAACCCCGGCATGCGGCGGATCGAATTGGGAGCGGCATCACAACGATCCATTGCAGCCGCCGGTGACAACCCGCCCCCGGCATGCGCCTAGAATCCCCTTGTCCGTCCAGGAGCCGCCGCTTGCCTTTCCGCCGTCCCGCCGCCCTGCTGCTCGCCTGCCTGATCCCGCTGACCGCGCCGGCCAGCGAGCGCTACCGCCTGGACCCGGTGCACACCCGGGTACTGTTCGCGATCGACCATGCCGGGTTTTCGCAGGCGCTGGGCACCATCGCCGGCAGCGAGGGACTGCTGGAGTTCGACCCGGACGACTGGCGCAGCGCCCGCCTGGACGTCCTTGTCCCGCTCGACCGGCTGGAACTGGGCGAGGCCGGCTGGAACCGCGCGGCCCTGGCCCGCAACCTGCTCGATGGCCGCCGCCACCCGCAGGCCCGCTTCGTGTCCACCCGCGTGGAACCCATCGCGCCCGACCACGCCCGCGTCCATGGCCTGCTGACCCTGCGCGGCGTCAGCCGCGAGGTGGTGCTCGACACCCGCCTGAACGCGCTCAAGCGCCACCCCCTGCCGCCGTTCCGGCACACCGCCGGCTTCTCCGCCAGCGCCACCCTGAACCGTTCCGACTTCGGCATCGACGCCTGGTCGTCGGTCATCGGCGACCGCGTGGAACTGCGCATCGAGGCCGAAGCGGTACGCGATGCGCGCGCCCTTCCGCCGGCAGCCACCGGCGGGCTGCCCGCCGGTACCGATGCCGGCACCGAGGATGTCGAGGCGGCCGCGGCCGCCGCCGTCGAGGCAGCCCTGGCCCCCTCTCCAGAACCGGAACCACGCCCATGAGCCTGAAGAATCCTCCCGACCGCTGGGGCGGCGTCAGCACCGGCCTGCACTGGCTGATCGCCCTGCTGATCCTGCTGCTGGGCATCGTCGGGCTGACCATGGGCGAGCTGCCCAGGACCCCGAAGTACTTCTGGGTCTACACCACGCACAAGTCGCTGGGCATCAGCGTGCTGATACTGGTCGCGCTGCGCGTGGTGTGGCGGCTGTATGCCGGCGCCCCGCGGCCGCTGCCGGGCACTCCCGGCTGGCAGCGGCGCATCGCCACCGCCACCCATGTGCTGCTGTACCTGCTGATGTTCGCCCTGCCCCTGTCCGGCTGGCTGTACGACTCGGCCAGCGGCCTGCGTCCGTTCAGGCTGTTCGGACTGCTGGAGATGCCCAAGCTCAGCGCCCCCGACGACCTGCTCGCGCAGCTCGCCCACGGCGTGCACGAATGGGGCTTCTGGCTGCTGATCCTCGCCGTGCTGGCCCACGCCGCCGCCGCGTTCTACCACCACCTCCACCAGCGCGACGCCACCCTCGCACGCATGCTGCCGCGCGGCTGGCTCGCCCCTCCACAGAAGGAGTCCGCATGACCATCAAACTCACCACCCCGGCCGCGGTCGCGGCCGCCCTGGCCGGCCTGATCGCCACCGCCCCGGCCCTGGCCGCGGACTACGAACAGGCGCCCGGCTCGATCCTGGTGTTCGCCACCAAGTACGACGGCGAGATCTTCACCGGCACGTTTCCCGGCTTCCAGACCCGCGTGAGCTTCGACCCGGCCGATCCGGCCGCCGGTTCGCTGGACGTCACCATCCCGCTGGCCGGCGCCCGCAGCGGCAACGGCGACCGCGACTCGACCCTGCAGGGGGCGGATTTCTTCAACGTCGCCCGCTTCGCGCAGGCCCGCTACACCGCCACCGGCTTCCGTGCGGTCGGCGACAACCAGTACGCCGCCGACGGCACCCTGGAACTGCGCGGCGTCAGCAAGCCGGTCACCCTGACCTTCACCTGGACCCCCGGCGCGCAGCCGGTCCTGACCGGCAAGGCCACGGTGATGCGGCTGGACTTCGGCGTCGGCGGCGGCGACTGGAGCGACACCCGCACCATCCCCAACGAAACCGCGATCAGCACCAAGGTCGTGCTCCGCGCCCGTTGAGATCCGCTCCGGGCGCCCGCCGGCGGCGGCGCTGGCGCATGCGGGCGCGCGGACGCCGCCAGGCTGCCCGGTCCGCGTGGCGGGCTCAGGCGGCCTCGATCGCGTCGGCCAGGCGCTCGACCGCGATCACCTCCAGGCCCTTGATGCTGCCGCTCTTGGGCGCATTGGCCCGCGGCACGATGGCCCGCTTGAAGCCGTGGGTCGCGGCCTCGCGCAGCCGCTCCTCGCCGTTCGGCACCGGACGGATCTCGCCGGACAGGCCGACCTCGCCGAAGGCCAGGGTCTTCTCCGCCAGCGGCCGGTCCTGCAGCGAGGACAGCACCGCCAGCAGCACCGGCAGGTCCACCGCGGTCTCCTGCACGCGGATGCCGCCCACCACGTTGATGAACACGTCCTGGTCGCCGACCATCACCCCCCCGTGCCGGTGCAGGACCGCCAGCAGCATCGCCAGCCGGTTCTGCTCCAGGCCCACCGCCACCCGGCGCGGGTTGGACAGCGGCGAGGCGTCCACCAGCGCCTGCACTTCCACCAGCAGCGGCCGGGTGCCTTCGCGGGTGACCATGACACAGCTGCCGGGCTGGCGGGTGCTGCCCCCAGACAGGAAGATCGCCGACGGGTTGGGCACTTCCCTCAGGCCCTTTTCGCCCATCGCGAACACCCCCAGCTCGTTGACCGCGCCAAAGCGGTTCTTGAACGCGCGCAGCACGCGGAAGCGGCTGCCGCTCTCGCCCTCGAAATACAGCACCGCATCGACCATGTGCTCGAGCACCCGCGGGCCGGCGATGCCGCCCTCTTTGGTGACATGGCCGACCAGGAACACCGCGGTGCCGGTCTCCTTGGCGAAGCGCACCAGCCGTGCCGCGCTCTCGCGCACCTGGCTGACCGACCCCGGCGCCGCGGTCAGGCTCTCGGTCCACAGCGTCTGTACCGAGTCGGCGACGATCAGCTTCGGGCGCGCGGCCACGGCCTGCCGCAGGATCAGCTCGATGCCGGTCTCGGCCAGCGCATTGACGCCCTCCAGCGGCAGCTCCAGGCGCACCGCGCGGCCGGCGACCTGCGCCAGCGACTCCTCGCCGGTGACATAGAGCACCGGCAGGGTGCCGGCCATCTTCGCCACCGCCTGCAGCAGCAGGGTGGACTTGCCGATGCCCGGGTCGCCGCCGACCAGCACCACCGCGCCCTCGACCAGACCGCCGCCCAGCACCCGGTCGAACTCGCCGATGCCGGTGGACACCCGCGCGTGTTCGCTCTGCCGCACGTCCTTGAGCGCGGTGATCGTCGGCGCTTCGGCCTTGCCGGCCCAGCCGCTGCGGCGGGCCGCCGGCGCCTTGGCCGCGGCCGCGCTCTCCAGCACGACCTGCCCCAGCACGTTCCAGACCCCGCATTCGCTGCACTGGCCCTGCCACTTGCTGTATTCGGCGCCGCATTCGCTGCAGACGTAGGCGGTGCGATTCTTCGCCATCGGCATTTCCCTGGTGGATCGCCGCACAGGATACCCGCGGCCGGTCGCAGGACCTGCAACCGGCCGCCGCCGGTCCACGTCCGCGGCAATGGAAAAGGCCGCCCGGAGGCGGCCTTTCCAACGCGCACGGCGATGCCGCGGATCACATCATGTGGTAGTTCATGTTCCACATGACCCACAGCGTGCCGGCCACGATGATGCCGATCACCACCAGGGTGAACAGGCCGGCGTTGACGTTCCAGCGCGCCGCCGAGGAACGGTCCAGGTGCAGGAAGAACACCAGGTGGACCAGCAGCTGCAGCACGCCGGTGACCAGGATCACCATCCCGGTGGCGAAGGCCGACGGCAGCGCGCCGCTCATCACCGCCCAGAACGGGATGATGGTCAGCAACGCGGCCAGCACGAAGCCGGTGAGGTAGGACTTGACGCTGCCGTGGCTCTCGCCGCCGGCACTGTGCGCTTGGTTGTCGTGTGCGGACATCACAGGGCTCCAGTCAGGTAGACGACAGAGAACACGCCGATCCAGACCAGGTCCAGGAAGTGCCAGAACAGGCTCAGGCACGCCATGCGGGTCTTGTTGGTCTGGGTCAGTCCGTTCTGCTTGAGCTGGATGAACATCACCAGCAGCCACAGCATGCCGGCACTGACGTGCAGGCCGTGGGTGCCGACCAGGGCGAAGAACGCCGACAGGAAGGCGCTGTGGTCAGGGCCGTAGCCCTGGTGCACCAGGTGGTTGAACTCCCAGATCTCCATGATCATGAAGCCCAGGCCCAGCAGCCAGGTGATGCCCAGCCAGGCGAACATCTGCCCGACCTTCTTCTGGTGCAGGGCGATCATGCCCAGCCCGAAGGTCAGCGACGACACCAGCAGCAGCGCGGTTTCGCCGGCGACGAACTTCAGGTCGAACAGCTCCTTGGCGCCGGGACCGCCGTTGGTGCCGCCGGCCAGCACCACATAGGTGGCGAACAGCGAGGCGAAGATGAGCAGATCGCTCATCAGGTACACCCAGAAACCGAAGACGGTGCCTTCGCCGGCGTCGTGGTGGTGCTCGTGGTCGTGGTCCGCCGCGGGCGCGGCGTGACCGGGGTTCATCGTGGGGGCGGTCGTACTCATGCCTTCACCTCGCTCTTCACCAGCCCCTGTGCTTCCAGGTGGCGGTGGTGTTCGTTTTCGATGCGCTCCACTTCGGCGGCCGGCACCCAGTAGTCCACGTCCTTGTCGAAGGTGCGGTAGATGAAGGTGCCGATCATGCCGACCAGGCCGACGATGGCCAGCCACCAGATGTGCCAGATCATCGCGAAGCCGCCGATCAGGCTGAAGGCGCCGATCACCACGCCGGTGCCGGTGTTGCGCGGCATGTGGATGTCGCTGTACTTGGCCGGCCGCGCCCAGGCTTCACCGCGCTGCTTGCGCTCCCAGAAGTCGTCCAGCTCCTCGCCCTTGGGCGAGACGGCGAAGTTGTAGAACTGCACCGGCGAAGCGGTCTCCCACTCCAGGGTACGGGCGTCCCACGGGTCGCCGGTCAGGTCCGCGTTCTTCTTGCGGTCGCGGATCGAGACCACGAGCTGGATGAGCTGGCACAGGATGCCGGCGCCGATGATGAACGCACCGATCATCGCGACCACGAAGTACGGCTGGTAGTCGGCGTTCGGATAGCTCTGCAGGCGACGGGTCACGCCCATGAAGCCCAGCACGTACAGCGGCATGAAGGCGACATAGAAGCCGATGAACCAGCACCAGAACGCGCGCTTGCCCCAAGTCTCGTCCAGCTTGAAGCCGAACATCTTCGGGAACCAGTAGGTGATGCCGGCCATCATGCCGAACACCACGGCACCGATGATGGTGTTGTGGAAGTGGGCGATCAGGAACAGCGAGTTGTGCAGCACGAAGTCGATGGCCGGGATCGCCAGCATCACGCCGGTCATGCCGCCGATGGTGAAGGTGATCATGAAGCCGATCGTCCACAGCACCGGCGAGGTGAAGTGCACGCGGCCACGGAACATCGTGAACAGCCAGTTGAAGATCTTCACGCCGGTGGGGATCGAGATGATCATCGTCGTGATGCCGAAGAAGGCATTGACGTTGGCACCCGAGCCCATGGTGAAGAAGTGGTGCAGCCACACCAGGAACGACAGCACGCCGATCGCCGCGGTGGCGTAGACCATGCCCTTGTAGCCGAACAGGGTCTTGCGCGAGAACGTGGCGATGACTTCGGAGAACACGCCGAATGCCGGCATCACCAGGATGTAGACCTCCGGGTGGCCCCAGATCCAGATCAGGTTGATGTACAGCATGGCGTTGCCGCCGGCGTCGTTGGTGAAGAAGTGCATGCCCAGGTAGCGGTCCAGGGTCAGCAGCACCAGGGTGACGGTCAGCACCGGGAAGGCGGCGATGATCAGCACGTTGGTGACCAGCGCGGTCCAGGTGAACACCGGCATCTTCATCAGCGGCATGCCCGGGGTCCGCAGCTTCATGATCGTCACCAGGAAGTTGATGCCGCTCAGCGTGGTGCCCAGGCCGGAGACCTGCAGTCCCCATATGTAGTAGTCCACGCCGACGCCGGGACTGTACTCGAGCCCGGACAGCGGCGGGAACGCCAGCCAGCCGGTCTGCGCGAACTCGCCCAGGCCCAGCGAGATCATGACCAGGCCCGCGCCCGACACGAACAGCCAGAAGCTGAGCGAGTTCAGGAACGGGAAGGCCACGTCGCGGGCACCGATCTGCAGCGGAACCACCAGGTTCATCAGGCCGGTGATCAACGGCATGGCCACGAAGAAGATCATGATCACGCCGTGGGCGGTGAAGATCTGGTCGTAGTGGTGCGGTGGCAGGTAGCCCTCCGCGCCGCCGGCAGCGACCGCCTGCTGCATGCGCATCATGATCGCGTCGGCGAAGCCGCGCAGCAGCATCACGAAGGCGACGATGAGGTACATCGCGCCGATCTTCTTGTGGTCCACCGAGGTGAACCATTCCTTCCACAGGTATCCCCAGAGCCGGGCCTTGGTGATCAGGCCCAGCACCGCCAGGCCACCCAGACCCGCGACGATCAGCGTGGTCGTGATGATCGGGTCGTGTGGAATCGCGTCAAGCGACAGTTTTCCCAACATTGTCATTCTCCCGAGGCGCCGTGGCCGGCATGGGCGGCGGCGGGCTCGTCTGCGTTGTGTTCGGCGTGCGGCGCGGCATCCGTGTCGTCGGCAGCGTGTGCGGGGGCGTCGTGCCCTTCATGGCCGCCGGCGGCGTCGTGGCCGGCGTGGCCGTCCTCGCCGTGCGCCATGCGCGGGCCATGCTTCATGCCGAAGTGGTGGTTGTCGCCCATGTGGCGCGCGACCAGCCAGTCGAACAGGCCGGCTTCGGCATTGCCGTAGTAGGTGACCGGGAACCAGTCGTGGTTCTTCTGCGCGCCCAGCTCGGCGAACGCGGCCTTGTCCATCACCCGGGCCTCAGCCCGCACCTTGCCCAGCCACTGCTGGTACTCCTCGTCGGAGACCGCGTGCGCGCTGAAGTGCATCTTGTTGAAGCCCGCGCCGCTGTAGTGCGAGGACATGCCCTCGAACACGCCCGCCTCGTTGGCGATCAGGTGCAGCTTGGTCTCCATGCCCGCCATCGAATAGATCATGCTGCCCAGGCTCGGGATGAAGAACGCATTCATCACCGTGTCCGAGGTCAGCTTGAAGTTCAGCGGCGCATCGACCGGGAACACCAGCTCGTTGACCACGGCCACGTTCTCTTCCGGGTAGACGAACAGCCACTTCCAGTCGAGCGAGATCGCCTCGATGGTCACGCCCTTGTGCTCCGACTCCAGCGGCCGGTAGGGATCCAGCGCATGCGAGGAGCGCCAGGTCAGCACCGCCAGCACCAGCACGATCATGCAGGGGATCGACCACACCACCACTTCGATCGCGGTGGAGTGCGCCCACTTCGGCTCGTAGCGGGCCTTGGTGTTGGAGGCGCGGTACCGCCAGGCGAACACCAGGGTCATGATGATCACCGGCACGACGACCAGCAGCATCAGCACCGTGGCGGTGATCAGCAGCGTCTTCTCGTCATGGCCGATCTGGCCCTTGGGGTTGAAGATGGCCGCGTCGCAACCAGCCAGCAGCGCGGCGAATACAAACAGCAATCCCGGACGCAGCCAGCGTCCAAGCGATTTCAACGGAATCATCGAGTCGATCCAATTGCGAGGGGGCGCCTGCTCCGGCTTCCCGCACGCTGTTGCGCTGCGTGAACGGCCACCGGGGATTGCCCACCGGGGTGCACGCCTACGGGAATGCTGGATTCAGCACCGTAATTCTAGGCGCCGTCCAACGCTTTAGAAAGGCATTGACAAGGATTCCACACAGCGTTTGGGGCTTTCCTCGTGCGACATGTTGTCGCACCCGCTCCGCCTGCGCGCCCCTTCAGGTGCGTGAAGCGCCCTGCCGCGGCCGGCCGGCCAGCGTGCGCGCTCACCCGGCGGCGGTGACGTGGAGATCGCCGGCACCCCTGCCATCGGCGCGGGACGCCCGCGCGCACCGCCTGTTCCGGCGCGCCGCAACGGCCACGGCCGCGCTCGACCGCGGCCGAACGAGCGCTGTCCGGCACCATCGACCGGGCCCTCGCACACGACGGCAGGTGCCATCGCGGCGGCCGCCCGTGGCGAGCCCTGTGCAGCGACGGTGGCGCGTTGCAGACCGCCGACGGAACGTCGCACCGGCCCGCCTCCCTGTGCGGCGGCCCTTGCCTTCTTGTCCAGCGCGGAATCTGCCCGGCCACGCCCGCTGTTTCCAGCCACTCCCGCAGGCCGCCCGAAACGGACGGCGGCGTGGCGGAAAAAGAAAAGGCCGGACGCGGACGTCCGGCCTTTCTTCTGATGCTGGTGCCGGAAATAGGAATCGAACCTACGACCTACGCATTACGAATGCGCCGCTCTACCAACTGAGCTATTCCGGCGGAGCGGCGGATTGTAGGGCCGGCCGCGACAGGGGTCAATCGACCAGACGCAGGCGCAGCTCCTTGGGCAGCGCGAACACCATCGACTCCGGCTCGCCGTCCAGTTCACCGACACGGCCGGCACCCAGTTCGCGCAGGCGGTCAAGGACGCCGTCCACCAGCACCTGCGGCGCGGACGCGCCGGCGGTCAGGCCGATGTGCCGCTTGCCGGCGATCCAGCCCGGGTCGATCTCGTGCGCACCATCGATCAGATAGGACTCCACGCCCTCGCGCCGCGCGAGTTCGGCCAGGCGGTTGGAGTTGGAACTGTTCGGCGAACCGACCACCAGCACCAGGTCGCAGCGCTGGGCGAGCTCGCGCACCGCATCCTGGCGGTTCTGGGTGGCGTAGCAGATGTCGTCGTTCTTCGGCCCCTGGATCGCCGGGAACTTGCGCCGCAGCGCGGCGATCACGCTCAGGGTGTCGTCCACCGAGAGCGTGGTCTGGGTGGTGTAGGCCAGGTTGTCCGGCTGCCCGACCGCCAGCGCCGCGACGTCCTGCTCGTCCTCGACCAGGTAGATCGCACCGGCGCCGGCCTCGCTGCGCCACTGCCCCATGGTGCCTTCGACCTCGGGGTGGCCTTCGTGGCCGATCAGCACCACGTCGCGGCCGGCGCGGCAATGGCGCGCCACCTCGAAATGCACCTTGGTCACCAGCGGACAGGTCGCGTCGAACACCTTGAGCCCGCGCCGCCCGGCCTCGTCGCGCACGGCCTGCGAGACGCCGTGGGCGCTGAAGATGACCGTGTTGCCGTCGGGCACCTCGTCCAGTTCTTCGACGAAGATCGCGCCGCGCTGCTTCAGGTCGTCGACCACGAAGCGGTTGTGCACCACCTCGTGGCGTACGTAGATCGGGGCGCCGAGCGTCTCGATCGCGCGCTTGACGATCTCGATGGCGCGGTCGACACCAGCGCAGAAACCACGGGGATTGGCGAGCAGTACGTCCATGCGGGGATTCTAGAGGACCCTCGTGGGGAACAGGGAATGGTGGATGAACCGGGCCGGACTCAAGGCCCGTCCACGGCATCCGGCCGCCGCTTGCCCTTGCCGTCGAACAGGCCGCCCAGGGCGATGCCGACGGCGCCGGCGACGATCGCCGAGTCGGCCAGGTTGAATGCCGGCCAATAATGGTCGCCGACGTACCATTGGATGAAATCGATCACGTGGCCGTGCAGCTGGCGGTCGATGACATTGCCCAGGGCGCCGCCGATCACCAGCGCGTAGGGCAGCGCGGCGCGCCAGTTGCCGCGCGCGGTGCGCGACAGCCAATGGCCCATCAAGCCGCTGATGCCCAGCGCCAGCACGGTGAAGAACCAGCGCTGCCAGCCGCCGGCGTCGCTGAGGAAGCTGAACGCGGCGCCGGTGTTGTAGGTGCGATACCAGTTCCAGACGCCGTCGATCACCGGCACCTGCGTGAACTCGGGCAGGCTCGACAGCACCCAGGCCTTGCTCCACTGGTCCAGCCCGATGATCGCGGCCGAGAGCAGCAGCCAGACCAGGGCATTGGGTTTGATGGCGGGGGTTTGCATGGACGGGACTTCCGGTGTGCGGGCCGCGGGAGGCCCGATGATGGCGCCGCCCGCGTGCACGCGCAGGCAAGCGGCGCCGGTTGCTCAGAACCAGCGGCGGTCTTCGCCCGGGCCGTCGACGTTGCCGGCGCAGCGGCCGCACAGCTGCGGATGGGCCGGGTGGCTGCCCACGTCGGCGCGGTGGTGCCAGCAGCGCACGCACTTGGCCTTGTCGGTCGGCTGCGCGCTGACGAACACCTCGTCGGTGGTCGCCGGTCGCACGCTGACATCGCCACTGATGAAGAAGAAACGCAGCTCGTCGGCCAGCGGCTGCCAGCTGGCCGCCTGCTCGGCACTGGCCGCGACCGTGATCTCCGCTTCCAGCGCGGCGCCGATGGCGCCGTTGGTCCGCATCGGCTCCAGCACCTTGGCGACCTGCTCGCGCAGCGCCAGCAGCTGGTCGAAATCGGCGGCCGACAGCTGCGCGTCATCCGGCAGCGGCGCCAGCCCGTCGTACCAGGTGGTGAACAGCACGTTGTCGGCGCGCGCGCCCGGCAGGTAGCCCCACAGCTCGTCGGCGGTGAAGGTCAGGATCGGGGCGATCCAGCGCACGAAGGCCTCGACGATGCGGTACATGGCACTCTGCGCCGAACGCCGCCCGCGCGAGTCGGCCGGCATCGTGTACAGGCGGTCCTTGGTCACGTCCAGGTACAGCGACCCCAGGTCGACGCTGCAGAAGTTCAGCAGCAGCTGCACGATCTCGGCCATGTCGTATTCGGCATAGGCGGCCTTGATCTTCTCCTGCAGCTCATGCGCGCGGTGCACGATCCAGCGGTCCAGGGCCACCATGTCCTCCAGCGGACGCAGGTGCTGGACCGGATCGAAGCCGTCCAGGTTGCCGAGCAGGAAGCGCGCGGTGTTGCGCAGGCGGCGGTAGGCGTCGGCATTGCGCTTGAGGATCTCCTGCGACAGCGACATCTCGTTGCTGTAGTCGGCCGAGGCGATCCACAGGCGCAGGATGTCCGCGCCCAGGGTGCGCATGATCTCCTGCGGCTCGATGCCGTTGCCCAGCGACTTGGACATCTTGCGGCCGTGCTCGTCCACGGTGAAGCCATGGGTCAGGCACTGCTTGTACGGCGCCGCACGGTCTATCGCCACCCCGGTCAGCAGCGAGGACTGGAACCAGCCGCGGTGCTGGTCCGAGCCTTCCAGGTACAGGTCGGCCGGCTTGCCGAAGCCGCGCGCGCGCAGCACGCCCTCGTGGGTGACGCCGGAGTCGAACCAGACATCGAGGATGTCGGTGACCTTCTCGTACTGCGCGGCGTCCTCGCCCAGCAGTTCGCCGGCATCCAGCGCATACCAGGCATCGATGCCGTCGGCCTCCACGCGGTCGGCCACCTGCAGCATCAGCTCGACGCTGCGCGGGTGCGGCTCACCGGTCTCGCGGTGCATGAACAGCGCGATCGGCACGCCCCAGGTGCGCTGGCGCGAGATCGTCCAGTCCGGACGCCCTTCCACCATGCTGGCGATGCGCGCCTTGCCCCAGGCCGGGAACCAGCCCACGGTGTCGATGGCGGCCAGCGCATCGCTGCGCAGGTTGGCCTTGTCCATCGAGATGAACCATTGCGGGGTGGCACGGAACACCACCGGCGTCTTGTGCCGCCAGCAGTGCGGGTAGCTGTGCTGGATCTCGGCGAACGCCAGCAGCGCACCGCTGCCGCGCAACACCTCGACGATCAGCGGCTGCGCCTTCCACAGGTGCACGCCGGCCAACACCGCCTCGCCGGCCGGCGGCGTGGAGGGCAGGTAGACGCCACGGCCGTCGACCGGGTTGATCTGGCCCGCGTTGTAGGCGTCCATCACGCCGTACTGCTGGCTGACCGCGAAGTCCTCCTGGCCATGGCCGGGCGCGGTATGCACCGCGCCGGTGCCGTCGGCGTCGGACACATGCCCGCCGTTGAGCAGCGGCAGGTCGCGCTCGGGATAGAACGGGTGCGCCAGCCGCTGGTTCTCCAGCGCCGCCCCCTTGGCGTGGCCGTGCACCACCACCTCGCCGATGCCGTAGCGCGACAGCGCGCGCTCGGCCAGCGTCGCGGCCAGCACCAGCCAGCGCGGCTGGCCGTTGTGGGCCGGGCCCTCGACCAGGGCGTAATCGATGTCCGCGCCGAGCGACACCGCCAGCGAGGCCGGCAGCGTCCACGGCGTGGTGGTCCAGATCGGCACCGCCACTTCCACGCCGGCCGGCAGGTCCACGCCAAAGCTCGCCGCCAGCGCCCGGGAATCACGCGCGGCATAGGCCACGTCGATCGCCGGCGAGGTCTTGTCCTGGTACTCGATCTCGGCCTCGGCCAGGGCCGAGCCGCAGTCGAAGCACCAGTGCACCGGCTTGGCGCCGCGCACCAGGTGGCCGTTGGCGACGATCCGCGACAGCGCGCGGATCTCGTTGGCCTCGAAGTCGAAGCTCAGCGTCTTGTACGGGTTGTCCCAGTCGCCGACCACGCCCAGGCGCTTGAAGTCGCGGCGCTGGATCTCGATCTGCTCCTCGGCGTATTCGCGGCACTTCTGGCGGAACTGACCGGCATCGAGCTTGGTACCGACCTTGCCCCACTTCTTCTCCACCGCGATCTCGATCGGCAGGCCATGGCAGTCCCAGCCGGGCACGTACGGCGCGTCGAAACCGTCCAGGTAGCGCGACTTGACGATGATGTCCTTGAGGATCTTGTTGACCGCATGGCCCAGGTGGATCTGGCCATTGGCATAGGGCGGCCCGTCGTGCAGCACGAACAGCGGCCGGCCCTTGGCGTTCTCGCGCAGCTGCGCATAGATGCCCTGCTCTTCCCAACGCGCCAGGATGCCCGGCTCGCGCTTGGGCAGGTCGCCGCGCATCGGGAAATCCGTCGCCGGCAGGTGGAGGGTGGCTTTGTAGTCTTGGGTCACGGGCATTTACCGTTGCGCGGCTGTAGTTGAAGAGTCCGCACAGGGCTGTGCGGGCTGTTGCGGCGGCGTTCCAGCACCGTTCCCTGTACGGGAGAGGTGCGGGCTGCCGCAAGGGTTCGCGCCGTCGCCGAGGATCCGGCGCGCCTGCTGCGCATCGCGCTGCATCTGCTCGGTCAGGGCGTCCAGGCTGTCGAATTTTTCCTCGTCGCGCAGCTTGGCGACGAACTCGACCTCGATATGACGGCCGTACAGGTCGCCCTGGAAATCGAACAGGTGCGCCTCCAGCAGCGGCTCCACGCCCTGCACGGTCGGGCGCGTGCCGAAACTCGACACCGAGGGCCAGGGCTGCTCGGCGACCCCGTGCACCCGGGTCGCGTAGATGCCCGACAGCGCCGGGGTTTTGGGAAAGCGCAGGTTGGCCGTCGGGAACCCCAGGGTCCGCCCCAGCTGGCGCCCGCGCACGACCCGCCCGCCGATCGCGTACGGCCGCCCCAGCAGCTCGCCCGCATGGGCGAACTCGCCGGCCACCAGCAGCTCGCGGATACGGGTGCTGGAAATACGCTCGCCGTCCAGGTGCACCGGCGCGATCTCGCCGGCGCCGAAGCCCAGCTCCGCCCCCATCGCCTGCAGCAACGCCAGGTCGCCCCCGCGGCGGTTGCCGAAATGGAACCCCGGGCCGATCCACACTTCGCGCACGCCCAGGCGCCGCACCAGCATGTCGCGCACGAAATCGGCGGCGGTGATGGCGGCCATCTTCGCGTCGAAGCGCAGCAGGCCGACACTGTCGATGCCGAGCCCGCGCAGCGAGGCCACCTTGTCGCGCGCCAGCATCAGCCGCGGCGGCGGGGCCCCCCGGGCGAAGAACTCGCGCGGCAGCGGCTCGAACGCCAGCGCCACCGCGGGCACGCCCACGGCGCGCGCGCGCGCGACCGCGTGCCGCACCAGCGTCCGGTGGCCCCTGTGCAGGCCATCGAAAGCACCGATGCAGACCACGCTTCCCTGCGGGAACAGCACCCCGCCTTCGACGTCTCTAAACAGCCTGCTCATTCAACCCGGGTCGATCCGGCGCCCAGGCGCCGGTTCTGTCGTATGTAGCGGGCCAGTATAGCGGCGCCCGCGCCGCAACCGCCCTACTGGCCGCGCAGCTCGCGCGGGCGGTAGCCCATCAGCAGCAGGCCGGCGGCATAGGCGCCGGCGCCGGCGCCCACCAGCACGCCCAGGCGCCAGCCACGTTCCAGCCAGCTCCAGGGGGTCCAGTCGGCCCACTGCAGCCGCAGCGCCAGCACGGCCGCGGCCATGGCCAGGCTGGCCACCAGCAGCTGGCGCAGGAACCGTCCCCACCCCGGCTGCAGGCGGTACACCCGCGCCCGGCGCAGGTACCCCCACAGCTGCAGGGCATTGGCCCAGCCGGCCACCGCGATCGCCAGCGCCAGCAGCGCATGCGCGCCCTCCACGTCCTTCAGGGCCGCCAGCCAGCGCCCGTCGGCCGCCGCCAGCGCCGCGCGACCGGTCGGCGTGAGCCACAGCAGCGCCGCGAACAGCGCGGCCGCGCAGGCGATGTTGATCGCGATCGAGGCCAGCGCGGCCTTGACCGGGGTGCGCGTGTCCTGCCGCGAATAGAAGGCCGGGGCCAGCACCTTCACCAGCAGGAACGCCGGCACCGCGGTGGCCTGGGCGACCAGGCTGAGGCTGCTCATGCGGGTGTCCAGCTCGGAGAAGCGGCCGTACTGGAACAGCGTGGCCAGCAGCGGCTGCGCGCACAGGATCAGCCCCAGGCAGGCCGGGACCCCGATCAGCAGGCACAGCCGGAACCCCCAGTCCAGGCTCCGCGAGTAGCCCTGCGCATCCTCGGCGGCATGCCGGCCGGACAGGTGCGGCAGGATGACGGTGCCGATCGCCACCCCGAACATGCCCAGCGGGAACTCCAGCAGCCGGTCGCTGTAGTACAGCCAGGTCACGCTGCCGCCCATCAGCAGCGACGCGGCCAGGGTGTTGAACAGCAGGTTCACCTGCGCCACCGAGGAGCCGAACAGGGTCGGCACCATCAACCGCAGGATCTTGCGCACCCCGGCGTGGGCGAGGTCCAGCCGCGGCCGCGGCAGCAGTCCCAGCCGCGCCAGCGACGGCAGCTGGAACGCCAGCTGCAGGATGCCCGCGGCGAATACGCCCCAGGCCAGCGCCAGTACCGGCTCATAGCCCCAGCCGCGCATCCGCGGCGCCAGGCACAATGCCGCGGCGATCATCGACAGGTTGAGCAGGATCGGCGACAGCGCCGGAATGGCGAAGCGCTGGTAGCTGTTCAGGATGCCGCCGGCCAACGCCGCCAACGAGATGAACAGCGCATAGGGAAAGGTGATCTGCAGCATCAGGGTGGCCAGTTCGGCCTGTTCGCTGCCCGGCGCGAAGCCCGGCGCGAACACCCGCATCACCCAGGGCGCGAGCACCAGCGCCAGCCCCGTCACCACCAGCAGCGCCGCGATCAGCGCCCCGGCGACCCGGTCGACCAGCGCCTTGACCGCCGCCGCGTCGCCTTTCGCCTTGTACTCGGCCAGCACCGGGACGAAGGCCATCGAGAACGAACCCTCGGCGGACAGCCGGCGCAGGAAGTTGGGAATCCTGAATGCGACCACGAACGCATCCATCGCCGCACTCGCACCGAACACCTGGGCGTACACCTGGTCGCGCACCAGGCCACTGATGCGCGACAGGAAGGTCATGGCGCTGAACACCGCCGTGGATTTCAGCAACCGGCCGCTCAACGCATTTCCCCTTGACAACCCGACTTGACGTTCATTCTTCCGCCCATCATACTTCCGTGCTTGCTGTTCCCACCATACCGATTTTCAGGAAACCACCACCGTGGCCAATATCAAGTCCGCCCAGAAGCGCGCCAAGCAGACCGTTGTGCGCAATGCACGCAACACGGCTCAGCGCTCGATGCTGCGCACCGCCGTCAAGAAGGTGATCAAGGCCCTGGACGCCAATGACGCCAGCGGCGCCGAGGCGGCCTTCGCTGTCGCCCAGCCGATCCTCGACCGTTTCAGCGCCCGTGGCCTGATCCACAAGAACAAGGCCGCCCGCCACAAGAGCCGCCTGACCGCCCGCATCAAGGCGCTCAAGGCCGCCTGATCCGGCAGCCCCAGGAACCGCCAGGTTCCCGGCAGGAAAAGCCCGGCCCACGCCGGGCTTTTTGTTGCCCGCCCGTTGCCCGCGGCGCTTTCCGCAGGACGGCGCCGGCCAGCCCTCACCCGCCCCTGCGCCGCCGGGAACCCCCCTGCCCGGCCGCCCGGCATGGCCGCGTACAAAAAAACGCCGCTTCCCATCGGGAAAGCGGCGCTTCCGTCTGCGGGGGCGGGAAACTCAGCCGCCCTGCGCGTCGCGCTCTTCAGCTTCCCGCAGTTTCTGCTGGTCGAAGAAGGCCATGATGTCCTTCATGATCGGCCAGGTGCCCTCGCGGCCCAGCGCCGACACCAGGTACCACGGCTGGGTCCAGCCCAGCGCCGCGACCACCTGCTCGGCCGCCGCCCCGGCCTCTTCCTCGAACATCAGGTCGGCCTTGTTCAGCACCAGCCAGCGCGGCTTCTGCAGCAGAGCCGGGTCGTGCTTGCCGAGCTCATGCTCCAGTGCCCGCACCTGTTCGACCGGCGACGGCGCATCGGTCACCGCCTCGCCGCCGCCCTCGAACGCGGGCGAAAGGTCCACCAGGTGCAGCAGCAGGCGGGTACGCTGCAGGTGGCGCAGGAACTGCGCGCCCAGGCCGGCGCCATCGGCGGCCCCTTCGATCAGGCCGGGGATGTCGGCGATGACGAAGCTGCGGTAGTTCTCCACCTTCACCACGCCCAGGTTCGGGTACAGCGTGGTGAACGGGTAGTCGGCGACCTTCGGCGTCGCCGCCGAGACCGCACGGACCAGGGTGCTCTTGCCGGCGTTCGGGAAGCCCAGCAGGCCGACGTCGGCCAACAGTTTCAGCTCCAGCTTCAACAGCCGCTGCTCGCCCTCTTCGCCCGGCAGCGCCTGCCGCGGCGCACGGTTGGTCGAGCTCTTGAAGTGCATGTTGCCCAGGCCGCCCTTGCCACCCTTCGCCACCAGCAGGCGTTCGCCGTGGCGGGTCAGGTCGCCGATCACCTCGTCGGTGTCCACGTTCATCACCACGGTGCCGACCGGAACGGTGACGACCAGGTCGTCGCCGGCCTTGCCGTACATCTGCCGGCCCATGCCGTTCTCGCCACGGCGCGCCTTGAAGATGCGCTCGTGGCGGAAGTCCACCAGGGTGTTCAGGTTTTCGTCGGCGCGCAGCCAGACGCTGCCGCCATCGCCGCCATCGCCGCCGTCGGGGCCACCGAGCGGAATGAACTTCTCGCGGCGGAAGCCGACGCAGCCATTGCCGCCGTCGCCGGCGATTACAGAGATTTCGGCTTCATCAACGAGTTTCATCTTGGTATCGCAAGGTTCTCAGAATCACTTCGGCCCGCAGCACCGGCGCTTCCTGCGCCGCGCCGGCGGCGCGGTACAGGCGCACGATGCGGCGGGGATTGTCCCGCCCGTCGGGCAGGAAGTAATGGTTGGAGACGCGGTATTCCGCACCTTCCAGCAGTTCCACATCGTCCACCGGACGCCCCTGGGCGTCGCGCGCCATGACCTGGCGGCGCCTGCGGACCTTGGCACCGTCCGGCGCGATGCTGGTGGACTCTTCCAGCTCGACCCAGTTGGACGGGCCAAGGGCCAAGCTTCTTTCAAAGTCTTCGCGGCCTTCGACGCCGAGACGTCGGCCTTTATAGCTCAGGGTGCGCGTGGCGCCAGCATAGCGGACCGTGCCCTCGCCCATCGGCCAGTCCGGCTGCCCGCTGCCTTGCGGCGCCTGCATCCATATCCGCACCGTGGCCGGCGGTGGGCGCCTGCCCTCGCCGTATGCCATGTGCACTTCCCAGCCGCCACTGCGATCCCAGCTGAAGACCGTGGTGCGCAGCCAGCCATCGGCATCGAAATCGCCGCGGGAATGGCTGCGCTCGACGCCTTCGACGGCAGGCTCCGGCTGCCAGCCCGCCGGATCGGCCAGCAGGGCAGGCAGCTGCGGCGAACCCGGCGGAAGCGTCAGGGTCTCGGCCTGCAATGATGCCAAGGGCCCGGCGACCGTCAGGGTGGCGCGGTCGCTGGGAATATCGGCCGCGCATCCGGCGCAGGCCAGCAGGCCGGACAGCAGGGCCGCAGCCCAACAACGGATCACCATCCCTGCCCCCTGCCCGTTCGCAAAACCGTGGACCACCTGGAAACGACAAGCCCCGCCGAAGCGGGGCTTTCGTCGGCGGCACCCGCGCCGGAGCTGGGGTGCCTGCACGTGCGGCGATCAGACGTCCGCGACGACGCTCACGGTGCGACGCTTCTTGGCGCCCTTCACCGAGAACTCGACCTTGCCGTCGACCAGCGCGAACAGCGTGTGGTCGCGACCCAGGCCGACGCCGGCGCCCGGATGGAACTGGGTGCCGCGCTGACGCACGATGATGTTGCCGGCTTCGATGGCCTGGCCGCCGAAGATCTTGACGCCCAGGTACTTCGGGTTGGAATCGCGGCCGTTACGCGAGGAGCCTACGCCCTTTTTATGTGCCATGACGGATTCTCCTTGGGATTAGCCGGCGATGCCGGTGATTTCGATTTCGGTGTAGTACTGGCGGTGACCCTGGCGCTTCATGTGGTGCTTGCGCCGGCGGAACTTGATGATCCGCACCTTGTCGGCGCGGCCGTGGGCCACGACCTTGGCGGTCACCGAAGCGCCCTTCAGGGCATCGCCGATCTTGATGCCGTCGGCATCGCCGAGCATCAGGACGGTGTCGAACGTGATCTCGCTGCCGGCTTCGGCTTCGAGCTTCTCAACGCGGAGGGTTTCCCCCTGCGCGACGCGGTACTGCTTACCGCCGGTTACCAGAACTGCATACATGACCAGACTTCCTCTGTAGTTATTGTGGTCGCTGTGCCGCCATCGAGGGCGGACAGGAGCGGGATTTTAACGGGACAGGGAGTTTCGGGTCAAGCCGCCCCCGGCCGGGAAAACCCTGCCTGAACAAAGGCCTGCGCAGCCCCCGAACGCCCCGCGGATCGCTGGCAATGGCCGCGATTGCCCCCAAATCACAAGGCCGTTAGGCTGATCGACTGCCGCCGGCCAAGAACATGCCCATGTCCCTGTCGCGCCCGCCCCGGAGCTTCTCCCGCCGCGTCCGCAACGCACGCTTCCGGTGCGGCTCCCGCCCCGCGCGGGCCCTGACGGCCATGCCCGACGCGGCCTGAACATGTTCCCGGCCCTCCACACCCCCGCATGCCGGCACCCCCGGCCGCGGCCAAGAACGGATTTCCCATGGCGATGGATTTCATCCGCATCCGCGGTGCGCGGACGCACAACCTCAAGAACATCGACCTCGACCTGCCGCGCGACAAGCTGATCGTGATCACCGGGCTGTCCGGCTCGGGCAAGTCCTCGCTGGCCTTCGACACCATCTACGCCGAGGGCCAGCGCCGCTATGTGGAATCGCTGTCGGCCTACGCGCGGCAGTTCCTGAGCGTGATGGAGAAGCCCGACCTGGACCATATCGAGGGCCTGTCGCCGGCGATCTCGATCGAGCAGAAGTCCACCTCGCACAACCCGCGCTCGACCGTGGGCACCATCACCGAGATCTACGACTACCTGCGCCTGCTGTACGCCCGCGTCGGCAGCCCGCGCTGCCCGGACCACGGCTACCCGCTGGAGGCGCAGACCGTCAGCCAGATGGTCGACCAGGTGCTGGCACTCGACGGCGAGCAGCGCTGGATGCTGCTGGCGCCGGTGGTGCGCGAGCGCAAGGGCGAGCATGCGCAGGTGTTCGACCAGCTGCGCGCGCAGGGCTTCGTGCGGGTGCGCGTGGACGGCGAACTGCACGAGATCGACGCGGTCCCCACGCTGGCGCTGCGCCAGAAGCACACCATCGAAGCGGTGATCGACCGCTTCCGGCCGCGCGAGGACCTGAAGCAGCGCCTGGCGGAGAGCTTCGAGACCGCGCTCAAGCTGGGCGACGGCATGGCCACCGTGCAGTCGCTGGACGATGCCCAGGCGGTGCCGCAGCTGTTCTCCTCCAAGTACAGCTGCCCGGTCTGCGACTACGCGCTGCCGGAGCTGGAACCGCGGCTGTTCTCGTTCAACTCGCCGGTCGGCGCCTGCCCGGGCTGCGACGGCCTGGGCATGGCCGAGTTCTTCGACCCCGCCCGCGTGGTCGTGCACCCGGAGCTGTCGCTGGCCGCGGGCGCGGTGCGCGGCTGGGACCGCCGCAACGCCTATTACTTCCAGCTGATCGCCTCGCTGGCCAAGCACTACGCGTTCGACGTGGACGCGCCCTGGCAGTCGCTGCCCGAGGCGGTCCGCCAGGCGGTGCTGTACGGCAGCGGCGAGGAGCAGATCACCTTCACCTACTTCACCGAGAACGGCGGCCGCAGCCAGCGCAAGCACCGCTTCGAGGGCATCATTCCCAACCTCGAGCGCCGCTACCGCGAGACCGAATCGCCGGCGGTGCGCGAGGAACTGGCCAAGTTCATCAGCGAGCGGCCCTGCCCCGAGTGCGGCGGCGCGCGCCTGAACAAGGCCGCCCGCAACGTGTTCGTCGCCGACCGGCCCCTGCCGGAGCTGGCGGTGCTGCCGATCGACGAGGCCAAGCGCTTCTTCGGCGAACTGAGCCTGCCGGGCTGGCGCGGCGAGATCGCCGCCAAGATCGTCAAGGAGATCAGCGAGCGGCTCGGCTTCCTGGTCGATGTCGGCCTGGACTACCTCACGCTCGAGCGCAAGGCCGACACGCTGTCCGGCGGCGAGGCGCAGCGCATCCGCCTGGCTTCGCAGATCGGCGCCGGCCTGGTCGGGGTGATGTACGTGCTCGACGAGCCGTCCATCGGCCTGCACCAGCGCGACAACGAGCGCCTGCTCGGCACCCTGACCCGCCTGCGCGACCTCGGCAACACGGTGATCGTGGTCGAGCACGACGAGGACGCCATCCGCCTGGCCGACTACGTGCTGGACATCGGTCCGGGCGCGGGCGTGCACGGCGGCGAGATCGTCGGCCAGGGCAGCCTGCAGGACATCCTGGACGCGCCGCGTTCGCTGACCGGCCAGTACCTGTCGGGCAAGCGTGCGATCGAGATCCCGGCGCGCCGGCACAAGCCCAACCCGAAGATGACCCTGCACCTGCGCGGCGCCAGCGGCAACAACCTCAAGAACGTGGACCTCGCGATTCCCTCGGGCCTGCTCACCTGCGTCACCGGCGTGTCCGGCTCCGGCAAGTCCACGCTGATCAACGACACCCTGTTCTCGCTGGCCGCCAACGAGATCAACGGCGCCTCGCACCCGATCGCACCGTACCGGGAGGTCGACGGCCTGGACCTGTTCGACAAGGTGGTGGACATCGACCAGTCGCCGATCGGCCGCACCCCGCGCTCCAACCCCGCCACCTACACCGGCCTGTTCACGCCGCTGCGCGAGCTGTTCGCGCAGGTGCCCGAGGCGCGCGCGCGCGGCTACTCGCCGGGCCGCTTCAGTTTCAACGTGCGCGGCGGCCGCTGCGAGGCCTGCCAGGGCGACGGCCTGATCAAGGTGGAGATGCACTTCCTGCCCGACGTCTACGTGCCCTGCGACGTCTGCCACGGCAAGCGCTACAACCGCGAGACGCTGGAGATCCTCTACAAGGGCCACACCATCAACGACGTGCTGGAAATGACCGTGGAGGACGCGCTGATGCTGTTCCAGCCGGTCCCGGCCATCGCCCGCAAGCTGGAGACGCTGGTCGACGTGGGCCTGAGCTACATCAAGCTCGGCCAGAGCGCCACCACCCTGTCCGGCGGCGAGGCCCAGCGCGTCAAGCTGTCCAAGGAACTGTCGCGGCGCGATACCGGGCGCACGCTCTACATCCTCGACGAACCGACCACCGGCCTGCACTTCCACGACATCGAGGCCCTGCTCGGCGTGCTGCACAAGCTGCGCGACGAGGGCAACACGGTGGTGGTGATCGAGCACAACCTGGACGTCATCAAGACCGCCGACTGGATCGTCGACCTCGGCCCGGAAGGCGGCCACCGCGGCGGCACGCTGCTGGTCGCCGGCACCCCCGAGGACGTGGCCGCCTGCCCGCAGTCGTACACCGGCCAGTTCCTGGCACGCATGCTGCCGTCCACCCAGGCCCGCCCGGAACAACCGGCCGCGGTGGCCAACAAGCCGGACGCGCGGCCCCCACGCAAGTCGAAGACCGCCGGCAAGACGACGGCAAACAAGACGGCGGCCAAGAAGACCGCCACGCCCCGCAAGCAGAAGGTATCCCCATGAGCAGCGAACCCAAGCAACTGGCCCGCGTTCCGATCAGCGTACGCTGGCGCGACATGGACGCGATGGGCCACGTCAACAACGCCAAGTACGTGTCCTTCCTCGAGGAAGCCCGCGTGCGCTGGATGCTGGGCGTGGACGGGGTATCGATGAACGACCGCATCGCCCCGGTGGTGGCCAACACCCACATCAACTACCGCCTGCCGATCGTGTGGCCCAACGACATCGTGGTGGAACTGTTCGTCGAGCGCCTCGGCAACAGCAGCGTCACCATCGGCCACCGCATCGTCGACCAGAAGGACCCCGCGCGCCTGTACTCGGACGGCAACGTGGTGGTGGTGTGGATGGACACGCAGACCGGCCGGAGCGCGCCGCTGCCGGACGCGGTGCGCGCGGCGTCCAGCTGAGAGCGGCTTCCGAAACGCGGGAAGCGCGCCGGCCAGGCCCTCACCGCGCTGGCGGCCCCAACGTCATCAGTCCCCGGCGCCGCGCCTGCCGGTTGCCCGGCTCGACGGCGCCTGCCCCGGTACAGAAAGACCCGGGGCCGCAGAGCGGCCCCGGGTCCTTTCCGGATTGCAGCGCGCTCAGTCTTCCAGCAGCGGCTTGCGCGGCATCTTCTCGTCGCGCATGGCGGCGTTGTAGACGAACGCGGCCACGATCGCCGCCGCCTGCTTCAGGTCTTCCGGCTCGGCGTGGTCCCAGGTGTCCAGGTTGCTGTGGTGGACATTGCTGAAATAGTCCAGACGGTCCTGGATGAACTGGAAGCCGGGCAGGCCGACGCGGTCGAAGCTGATGTGGTCGGTGCTGCCGGTGTTGCGGCTGACCACGGTGGTGGCGCCGACATCGTGGAACGGCTTCAGCCACTCCTCGAAGATCGGCATCGCGGCGATGTTCTCCTGGGCATAGATGCCGCGGAAGCGGCCCGAGCCGTTGTCCATGTTGAAGTACACGGAGAACTTCTCGTAGTCGCGCAGCCGGCGCAGCGGCCCGGTCGGTTCGCGCAGCGAGGCCGGCAGTGCCTTCTGCGCCGGGTCGGTCGGCTCCGGGTAGTTCGCGAAATGCCGTGCGACATACGCCTGCGAACCGATCAGGCCCTGCTCCTCGCCGCTCCACAGCGCCACGCGGATGGTGCGCCGGGGCTTGGCGCCCACCGCCTTGAGGATGCGCATGGCCTCCATCATCACCGCCACGCCGGCGGCGTTGTCGGCCGCGCCGGTACCGGTGTGCCAGGAGTCCATGTGCGCGCCGAGCATCACGATCTCGTCGGCCTTGCCGCTGCCGCGGATCTCGGCCACGGTGTTGTGCCCGGGCTGGTCGCTGTCGTCGGTGAAGCGCGCGGCGACATTGACCCGCACCCGTACCGGCTGCTCGCGCTCCAGCGCGCGCGCCAGCTGGTTGTAGTGCTCGGCGATCATCGCCAGTTCGGGAATGCCCACCGGCTCGCCGGCCTTGCGCGAACCGCCGCCGCCGACGCGGATGATGCCGTTGTCCCAGCCGCTGATGCTGAGGGCGGCCAGCGCCCCTTCCTCGGCGAAGAACGCATTGGTGGCGCGCGCCAGCTCCTGGCGTTCGGCGAACTCCTTGACCCGCTTGGCGCGGTCGGTGTCGCTGCCGCCGGGGATGGCGAACGTCTGCAGCCCTTCCAGCGAGGTCGCGTCGTGCCGGTGCGAATCCGGCTCGGTGCCGCGCTTGTACTCGCGCGCATCGCCCAGCAGCAGGATCTTGCCGCGCAGCGTGCCCTTGTACTTCTCCAGGTCGGCCAGCTTCTTGATCTCGACCTTGACCACCTCGCCCTCGACCGTGCCCGCGGTGCCCGGGGTCCAGGCCTTGGGCAGGGCGTACAGCGGCGCCATGCGCGGGGCCAGCATCTCCACGCTGGCCGAATCGAACTCCCAGCCACGGCCGAAGTCCTCGAACGCCTCATCGTGCACGTCGACCAGTCCCCACTCGCCGAACTTCTGCCGCGTCCAGGCATTGGCGCGGGCCATGGCCGGGGAGTTGGTCAGCCGCGGGCCGATGCTTTCGGTCAGGTGCGAGAAGGTGTCCATCACCTGCGAGCGGTGGAACGCTTCCTGGCGGATCTTGCCCACCATCTCCAGGTCCACCTTCTCGGCCGCGCCCGCGCTGCCCACGAACGCCAGCCCCATGCCCACTGCCAGCATGCATCGTTTGATCATCACTTCCCCCGGCCCGCGGCCGATCACGGCAAAGGCCCGAGTGTAGCCAGCAGCGTCCCTGCCGGAGCCGGCCAATGGTCATGGTCGCGCGGCGGCAGGCCCGTCGTGGCGGCGGCCCGCCGCACCGGGAAATCCCGTCCGGCCACCGTCCCGTGCGGCGCCCCGCCAGCGTCCCGGCACCCGGACTGTCTCGACGCCCGTGCCGCCCGGACGAGGCCGCCATGGCCTGCCCCGGGCGGCGCCCGTACACTGCGGCGATGAACTACCGCCACGCCTTCCATGCCGGCAACCATGCCGACGTGCTCAAGCACATCGTCCTGCTGGCGCTGATCGACGCGCTCAAGCGCAAGGACACGCCGTTCTTCGTACTCGACACCCATGCCGGACGCGGCCGCTACCTGCTGTCGGCCGAGGCTCCTCGATTGCCGAACGGCAGTCCGGGCCGCAGGACCGCCGAGGCGGACGACGGCATCGGACGGCTGATGGGCGCCGCTTCCCTGCCCGCCGTGGTGGAGCGCTACCTGCGCGCGGTGCAGGCCGACAACCCGGTCGGCGCGCTGCTCGCCTACCCCGGCTCGCCGCTGCTGGCCGCCCAGGCCCTGCGCGAGCAGGACCGGATGGCCGCCTGCGAGCTGCAGCCGGAGGAGGCGGCGGCCCTGGATGTCCTGTTCGCCCGCGACCGCCGGGTGCAGGTGCTGGCCGCCGATGGCTACGAAAGCCTCCGCGCCCTGCTGCCACCGCGTGCCGGCAGCACCCGGATCGGCCGCGCGCTGGTGCTGGTCGACCCCCCCTACGAGGCGCAGGACGCGGAATACCCGCGGATCATCGCCGCCCTGCGCGAGGTCCTGGCGCGCATGCCGCAGGCGCAGTGTGCGGTGTGGTACCCGATCAAGCAGCGCCGCAGCCTGCTGCCGTTCTTCCGCAAGGCCGCCGCCCTGCCGGCCAAATCGGCGCTGGTGGCCGAACTGCTGGTCCGTCCGGACGACTCGCCGCTGCGCCTCAACGGCAGCGGCATGCTGCTGCTCAACCCCCCCTGGCAGTTCGACCAGGCGCTGGCCCCGGCGCTGCCCGCGCTGCAGCGCGAACTGGGCGCGGACGGTGCCTCGACCCGCCTGGAATGGCTCAAGAGCGGGGGCTGAACCAACGCCCCCCGGGGGCGGTCCATGGTTGAACCGTGTTCACAGAAAATACCGCCGCAGATGCAAGAATCGGCGGACTTTGGAGGAACCGCAGTCATGGCTACCCGCAACCGCATGCCCCCGTGGCATGAAAACTTCAAGGCGCCCAGCGGCCGCGAGCTGCTCATCCGCCCGATCCGCCCCGAAGACGGGGCTCCGCTGCAGGGAGCCTTCGCACTGTTCGGTCCGGAGGAAGTCCGCGACCGCTTCCTTCAGGCGGTGGACGTGCTGTCCGACGAGACCGCCCAGCGCCTGACCCACCCCAACCCGAAGACCGAGATCGCACTGGTCGCGGCCGAGCCGCTGCCTCCCGGCGAAGCGCTGGTCGGCGCCGTGGCGCGGGCCACGGTCATCCCCGGCACCCGCGACGCCGAGTACGCCATCCTGGTCAGCCGCTTCCTCGCCGGCCAGGGGCTGGGGCGGCAGCTGATGCGCAAGCTGGTGAAATGGGCCCGCGGCAAGTTCCTGGACCGGCTGTACGGCGATATCGCCCAGGACAACGAGCCGATGCTGCAACTGGCCGCATCGCTCGGTTTCAAGCAGGTGCCGCACCCCACCGGCGCCCCCGGCCTGGTGCGCATGGAACTGGACCTGGCCGGCTGATCCCGGCGCCGGCGCGCGTCCGCTCCGGACCGCGCGCCGGGGTCTGATAAAATCGCCGGTCCATGTCCGCACCCCACTTTCCCACTCCGCCGCTGCCCCGCGCGGGCCAGCTCCGCGCCTGGTGGCGCGCCCCGGTTTCCAGCAGCGCGCTGGCCTGGCACGTGGCCCGCGCCGCGCAGGCCCATGGCCGCCCGCTGCTGCTGGTCGCCCGCGACAACCACAGCGCGCACCAGGCCGTCGCCGACCTGCAGACCCTGCTGGGCGACGCCGCAGGCGCCTTGCCGGTGGTGCCGTTTCCCGACTGGGAAACCCTGCCCTACGACCAGTTCAGCCCGCACCCGGACATCCTTTCGCAGCGGCTGGCGGCCCTGCACCGGCTGCCCACCCTGGACGCCGGCATCGTGGTGGTGCCGGTGCAGACGCTGCTGCAGCGGCTGGCGCCGCTGAGTTTCATCGTCGGCGGCAGCTTCGACCTGGCGGTCGGCCAGCGGCTGGACCTGGACGCGGAGAAGCGCCGGCTGGAAAGCGCCGGCTACCGCAACGTGCCGCAGGTGATGGACCCGGGCGACTTCGCCGTGCGCGGCGGTTTGCTGGACGTGTACCCGATGGGCGCCGGCGCACCGCTGCGGATCGAGCTGCTGGATACCGACATCGATTCGATCCGCGAATTCGACCCCGAGTCGCAGCGCTCGCTGGACAAGGTCGCCGCGGTGCGGATGCTGCCCGGCCGCGAGGTACCGATGGATGAGGCCAGCCTTGCCAAGGTGCTGGCCACGCTGCGCGAACGCTTCGACGTGGATACCCGCCGCAGCCCGCTGTACCAGGACCTGAAGTCGGGCGTGCTGCCGGCCGGCATCGAGTACTTCATGCCGCTGTTCTTCGAGCGGACCGCCACCCTGTTCGACTACCTGCCTGAAGGCTTCCTGACGGTGGTGGCCAGCGGCGTGTCCGAGGCCGCCGAGGCCTTCTGGGCCCAGGCCGGCAGCCGCTACGAACAGCGCCGCCACGACATCGAGCGGCCCCTGCTGCCGCCCGAGGAGATCTACCAGTCCCCGGACAGCCTGCGCGAGCAGTTCAACAAGCAGCCGCGGGTGGACGTGTGGCCGGCCGACCATCCGCGCATCGCCGAGGCGCAGGCGCTGGGCGACCAGCCGCTGCCGCCGTTGCCGGTGGCCACCCGGGACGCGCCGGCCGCGCAGGCGCTGACCTCCTTCCTCGAGCACTATCCCGGGCGCGTGCTGGTCGCCGCCGATTCACCGGGCCGTCGCGAGGCGCTGCTGGAAGTGCTGCAGGCCGCCGGCCTGCGCCCGCCGGTGGTGCCCGGGTTGCCGGCGTTCCTGGCCGACGACGCACCGCGCTTCGCGATCACCGTGGCGCCGCTGGACGACGGCTTCGCCCTGGCCGAGCCGCCGCTGGCGGTCCTCACCGAGCGCCAGCTGTTCCCCGAACGCGCCGGGCATCCGCGCCGCGCGCGCCGCGCCGGGCGCGAGCCCGAGGCGATCATCCGCGATCTCGGCGAGCTGACCGAGGGCGCGCCCATCGTCCACGAGGACCACGGCGTCGGCCGCTACCGCGGCCTGGTGGCGATGGATGTCGGCGGCATGCCCGGCGAGTTCCTCGAGATCGAGTACGCCAAGGGCGACCGGCTGTATGTGCCGGTCGCGCAGCTGCACCTGATCAACCGCTATTCCGGCGCCTCGCCGGACACCGCGCCGCTGCACTCGCTGGGCGGCGAGCAGTGGAGCAAGGCCAAGCGCAAGGCCGCCGAGAAGGTCCGCGACGTCGCTGCCGAACTGCTGGAGATCCAGGCCCGCCGCCAGGCCCGTGCCGGCCTCGCGCTGGACATCGACCGTGCCCTGTACGAACCGTTCGCCGCCGGCTTCCCGTTCGAGGAGACCCCGGACCAGCTGGCCGCGATCGAGGCCACCCTGCGCGACCTGCAGTCCAGCCAGCCGATGGACCGCGTGGTCTGCGGCGACGTCGGCTTCGGCAAGACCGAAGTCGCCGTGCGCGCCGCCTTCGCCGCCGCCAGCGGCGGCAAGCAGGTGGCGGTGCTGGTGCCGACCACGCTGCTGGCCGAGCAGCACTACCGCAGCTTCCGCGACCGCTTCGCCGACTATCCGCTCAAGGTCGAGGTACTGTCGCGCTTCAAGAGCAGCAAGGAGATCAAGGCCGAGCTGGACCGCGTGGCCGCCGGCGGGATCGACGTGATCGTCGGCACCCATCGGCTGCTGCAGCCGGACGTGAAGTTCAAGGACCTCGGCCTGGTGATCGTCGACGAGGAACAGCGCTTCGGCGTGCGCCAGAAGGAGGCCCTCAAGGCGCTGCGCGCCAACGTGCACCTGCTCACGCTCACCGCCACGCCGATTCCGCGCACGCTCAACATGGCCATGGCCGGGCTGCGCGACCTGTCGATCATCGCCACGCCGCCGCCGAACCGGCTGGCGGTGCAGACCTTCATCACCGCCTGGGACAACGCGCAGCTGCGCGAGGCCTTCCAGCGCGAGCTGGCCCGCGGCGGCCAGCTGTACTTCCTGCACAACGACGTGGAAAGCATGGGCCGCATGCAGCGCGAGCTGTCCGAGCTGGTGCCCGAGGCACGCATCGGCATGGCCCACGGGCAGATGCCCGAGCGCGAGCTGGAGAAGGTGATGCTGGATTTCCAGAAGCAGCGCTTCAACGTGCTGCTGGCCAGCACCATCATCGAATCGGGCATCGACATCCCCAACGCCAACACCATCATCATCAACCGTGCCGACCGCTTCGGCCTGGCGCAGCTGCACCAGCTGCGCGGCCGGGTCGGGCGCTCGCACCACCGCGCCTATGCCTACCTGCTGGTGCCGGACAAGCGCGCAATGACCGCCGACGCGCGCAAGCGCCTGGAGGCCATCGCCTCGATGGACGAGCTCGGCGCCGGCTTCACCCTGGCCACCCACGACCTGGAGATCCGCGGCGCCGGCGAGCTGCTGGGCGAGGACCAGAGCGGGCAGATGGCCGAGGTCGGCTTCAGCCTGTACACCGAGCTGCTGGAACGCGCGGTGCGCTCGATCAAGTCCGGCAAGCTGCCCGACCTGGACGCGGGCGAGGAAGCGCGCGGCGCCGAGGTCGAACTGCACGTGCCGGCGCTGATCCCCGACGACTACCTGCCCGACGTGCATACCCGCCTGACCCTGTACAAGCGCATCAGTTCGGCGCGCGACAGCGGCATCCTGCGCGAGCTGCAGGTGGAGATGATCGACCGCTTCGGCCTGCTGCCCGATGCGGTCAAGCACCTGTTCGCCATCGCCGAACTCAAGCTGCAGGCCGGGGCGCTGGGCATCCGCAAGCTGGACCTGGGCGAGAACGGCGGCCGCATCGTGTTCGAAGCGCAGCCGCGGATCGACCCCATGGCGGTGATTCAGCTGATCCAGAAGCAGCCCCGGCTCTACCAGATGGACGGCCCCGACAAGCTGCGGGTCAAGCACCCGCTGCCCGAGGGCGCGGACCGCTTCAATGCCGCGCGCGCGCTGCTGACCACCCTGCACCCGGCGGCCTGAGCCGCCGCCCGGGCGCCATTGCCTGGAGCCCGGGCGACAGGGAGAATAGCGCCTCCTTTGCCATGTTCCGGCCGTCTCCCCCACGGCATGGGCCCAATGCTTCCGATCCCTGAATCCCCGGGCCTGCCCCTGTCGCCGGACCACGCCACCTGCGGCATCGCCGTGCTTGCCGCCGCGCTGGACGAGCGCGACCGCTACACCGACCAGCATTGCGACCGCGTGTCGCAGCTCGCCGAGGCGCTGGGCCGCCACTGCGGCCTGTCCGATACCCGCCTGGGGCACCTGGTGCTGGCCGCGCGCTTCCACGACGTCGGCAAGATCGGCATCCGCGACGACGTGCTGCTGCATCCCGGGCGCCTGGACGAGGCGCGCATGGAAACCATGCGCTCCCATCCCGAACGCGGCGCGCGGCTGTTCACCGCCACCGGGCGCAGCGACGCGGCCGCGGTCGCCAAACTGATCCTGCACCACCACGAGGCCTGGGACGGCAGCGGTTATCCGCACGGCCTGCAGCGCGAGGAAATCCCGCTGGAGGCACGCATCCTCACCATCGCCGACGGCTACGACGCGATGACCTCGGTGCGCCCCTACCGCGGCCCGATGCGCTCGGAAGACGCGCTCGCGATCCTGTCCCGGGAGCAGGACCGGCTGATCGACCGCCGCCTGTTCGGTGAATTCCAGGGCCTGCTGCGCGAGCACGCCGAGATCGCCGGCTGACGCCCGGCGGCGCCGGCCTCAGAGCACCGGCGACATCATCGCCACCGCGTTCTGCACCAACCGGGTGACGAGGGACCAGGCCGCGACCTGGGTGCGCGTCACCTGCGTGGACACCGACAGGTACTTTTCCTGCCGCCGGCGGATCGCCGCGGTCACCGTGCGGTCCGCGATCAGCAGGCTGTTCTCGAAGTTCAGCTCCAGGCTGCGGCGGTCGATGTTGGCCGAGCCCACCAGGCTGAGCTCGCCATCGACGGTCATCGACTTGGCGTGCAGCAGGCCCAACGGGTATTCGTACACCTCCACGCCGCACTGCAGGAGGTCGGCGTAGGTGCTGCGGCTGGCCTGCCCGACCAGCCAGGAGTCGTTGCGGCGTGGCAGGACCAGCCGGGTCGTCACCCCGCGCCGCGGCGCCGCGCAGATCGCGCGCAGGATCGATTCGTCCGGCACGAAGTACGGGGTGGTGATCACCAGTTCGCGCCGGGCCGCGTAGATGCAGGCCACGAAGGTGTCGGCCATGGCGTTGTGCCGGGCGATCGGGCCGGTCTGGAATGCCAGGGCGACACAGCCGCCGGCGGCCGCGGCCGGTGCCGCCGCGAACGGGTAGTCCTCCAGCCCGCCCTCGCCGCTGCTGGGGATCCAGCCGCTGAGGAACAGGAACTGGAACTGCGCCACCACCGGCCCTTCGCAGCGCAGCAGCAGGTCGATCCACGGCGCATGCGCGGCTTTGACGCGGAACTCCGGATCGGCGCAGTTCTGGCTGCCGCAGTAGGCGATGCGGTTGTCGATCACCACGATCTTGCGGTGGTCGCGCAGGTCCATGCGGCTGAACGCGATGTGCTGCAGGCGGTTGATGTCGTCCAGCGTCCTCAGCTGCTTCACGCCCGCCGCCGCCAGCTGCTTCCAGCGCCGGCCACCGACGAATCCGCGCGACCCCAGCGCATCGACCATCACCCGGCACGCCACGCCACGCCGTGCCGCCGCCGCCACCGCATCGGCCACGCGGCCGCCCGCGGTATCGTCCAGCCAGATGTAGAAGGCGATGTGCACGCTCTCGCGGGCCTGCTCGATGTCGGCCACCAGGGTGTCCAGCGCGGCCCGGCAATCGCGCTCCGGCGCGTCGGCCCGGCTGTCCTCGTCGCCGAGCAGCACTATCCGGTTGCCGCCCAGCGCCGGCAGGCCGTTGACCGTCCCGGCCAGTCCCAGCACCGGCAGGGCGCGCTCGGGCACGCCGGCCAGTGCCGTCGCCGGTGCCGCCGCGGCCGCGGCGCTCATCCGCCGCAGGGCCTGTTCCACGCGCCGGAAGCGCGCGCGGCCGATGGACGTCTCGCCCAGCAACAGGTAGGCCACCATGCCCAGCAACGGCGCGAGCATGATCACCGCCACCCACGCGGCCCGCGAGGCCGGCGTGCGGTTGGGGCGGGTCAACGCGCGGGCGGCGACCGCCAGGTGCGCCGCGAAGGTGACCGCGGTGATTCCCAGCTGCAGCAACGCGTGCGGCTCGTCGGCGCCCGGCACCATGCAATCTCCTCGTGATCGATGACCTGCCGCACGTCGCGGCGCCCCGATCAATACCACGTCCGTGCGCGCGGCGTGGCCGCCGCCCGCAGGGCACCACCCGCAGACGGAAGGGCCCGGCGTTGCCGGGCCCTTCCTGGTACGGCTCAGACGCCGGCGCGGCTTACCAGATGACCACCCGCTGGTCGTCGCCGCGCACCATCGCGTCGCCGGCCTTGCACTGGAACGCCGCGGCGAAGGACGGCATGTTCGACGGCGCACCGTTGGCGCGGAAGTTGGCCGGCGCGTGCGGATCGGTGTTCAGGCGCACGCGCAGCTCGCCCTCGGTGAAGTTGCGGCGCCATACCGTGGCCCAGTTCATGAAGAAGCGCTGGTCCTGGCTGTAGCCGTCGATGTCGACGTTGCGGGACGGGTCTTCCTCCAGCGCCACCTGCAGCGCGTCGTAGGCCACGGTCAGGCCGCCGAGGTCGCCGATGTTCTCGCCCAGGGTCAGCCGGCCCTTGACATGGACGCCCGGCAGCGATTCATAGCCGTCGAACTGCGCCACCAGCTTGTCGGTGCGGGCGTCGAAGGCCTTGCGGTCGGCGTCGGTCCACCAGTTGTCGAAGTTGCCGTTGGCGGCGAACTGGCTGCCCGAGTCGTCATAGCCGTGCATCATCTCGTGGCCGATCACCGCGCCGATGCCGCCGTAGTTCAGCGCCGGGTCGGCCTTGGCGTCGAAGAACGGCGGCTGCAGGATCGCCGCCGGGAACACGATCTCGTTCTTGGCCGCGTTGTAGTAGGCGTTGACCGTCTGCGGGGTCATGCCCCATTCGGTCTTGTCCACCGGCTTGCCGATCTTGTCGAGCATGTAGCGGTAGTTGAACGCGCGCGCGGCCTGCATGTTGCCCAGGTAGCTGTCGCTCCGGGTGGCCAGGCCCGACCAGTCGCGCCACCTGTCCGGGTAGCCGATCTTCGGGGTGAAGCTGGCCCACTTCTCCAGCGCCTTCTTCTTGGTGTCCTCGCCCATCCACGGCAGCGCCTCCAGCCGCGCCTTCAGCGCCACCGACAGGTTCTCCACCAGGTGTTCCATCGCCACCTTCGAGTCGGCCGGGAACACCGCGTCCACGTACAGCTGGCCCAGGGCCTCGCCCATCGCGCCGTTCACCGATTCCAGCACCCGCTTCCAGCGGGGCTGCATCTCCTGCTGGCCGCGCAGGGTCTTGCTGAAGAAGTCGAAGTTGGCCTGCTCGAAGGCCGTGCTCAGGTACGGGGCCGCGCCGTCCACGGTGTGGAAGCGCAGGTAGGCCTGCCAGGTCGTGGCCGGCACCTCGGCGAGCATCGTGTCCAGTTCGGCGAAGAAGCCCGGCTGCGCCAGCGAGAACTTGTCCTTGGCCGGCACCTCCAGCGCGTCGAACAGCGCGGTCCAGCTGAAGTGCGGGGTCTGCCTGTCGGCGTCGGCGGCGCTGAGCGGGTTGTAGCGCTTGGCCGGGTCGCGCAGCTCGATGCGCGACAGCGAGGCCTTGGCCAGGCGGGTCTCGAAGTCCATCACCGCCCTGGCCTGCTCCTTGGCCTGCGCGGCCTCGATCCCGGACAGCGCCAGCAGCTTCTCGATGTAGCCGACATAGGCCTCGCGGATCCCCGCCTGCGAATCATCAAAGTAGTAGCCCTTCTCCGGCAGGCCCAGGCCGCCCTGGCCGACATAGGCGATGACGTTGGCCGAATCCTTGAAGTCCGGGCTGGCGTACAGCGAGAACAGGAACCCCCGGCCCTGCGCATAGGCTTCGCGCAGGTAGCCGGCGATGGCCGCGCCGTCGTCCAGCGCGGCGATCCGGTCCAGCTCCGGCTGCAGCGGCGCGATGCCCGCCGCCTCGATGGCGGCCTCGTCCGAACCGCTCTTCCAGAGGTCGCCGATCTGCGCTTCCACGGTGCCGGCCTTGGCGCTGGCCGCCGCGGCCTGCTCGACCAGCGCGCGCTGCACTTCCAGCGACCGTTCGCGCAGGATCTCGAAGCTGCCCCAGGTGGTCTGGTCGCCCGGCACCGGGTTGGCCTTGAGCCAGTTGCCGTTGACGAACGCGTCCAGGTCCGTGCAGGCCGATGCCGACAGGTCGAGGTCGCCGGCGTTGAACGCCACCGACGGCGTCTTGATCTGCGCCGGGTCGAACCCCGGCCGGGCCGCGTCGGCGGCCGGGGCCTCGGTCTTGCCGCACGCCGCCAGCGAGGCGGCGATGGCGACGGTCAGGGACAGCGGAACGAATCGGGAAAGGGTCATGCGGAATCTCCGGGACAACACAGGGAACACCGCGGCTGCGCGCGGCCAATCCCCGAGCGTAGGCGATGGCCCCCGCCTCCGGCTAGGCCGAAGGTCATGCGTGCCAGCAGCTGGACCCGGACCGCGCGCGCGGGCCCGTGTCCCGGCCGGGCGTGGCTCAGTTCCCCGGCGAGGCCGGCGACCGCGGCAGGAACGCCGCCACCATGCCCAGCAACGGCAGGAACGAGATCACCTTGTAGACCCAGAGGATGCTGGTGTGGTCGGCCAGCACGCCCAGCACCGCCGCGCCCAGGCCGCCCATGCCGAAGGCGAAGCCGAAGAACAGCCCGGACACGGTGCCGATGCGGTGCGGCATCAGTTCCTGCGCATACACCAGGATCGCCGAGAACGCCGAGGACAGCACGAAGCCGATGATCAGGGTCAACAGCGTGGTCCATTCCAGGTTGGCGTAGGGCAGGATCAGCGCGAACGGCGCCACGCCCAGGATCGAGGCCCAGATCACCGGCTTGCGGCCGATGCGGTCGCCCACCGGGCCGCCGATCAGGGTGCCGGCCGCCGAGGCCGCGAGGAAGCCGAACAGGTGCAGCTGCGCGCTCTGCACCGACACCTGGAACTTCTGCATCAGGTAGAAGGTGTAGTAGCTGCTCAGGCCGGCGATGTAGAAGTACTTGCTGAAGATCAGCACCAGCAGCACCACGATCACCCAGGCCACGGTGCGCGGCGGCAAGCGCGCCTCGTTCGCCGCCGCCACCGGCGCCGGACGCGCCGCGCTGGCGCGCAGGTGCTGCTGGTACCAGCGCCCGACATAGGTCAACAGGCAGATGCCGATCAATGCGGCACCGCCGAACCAGGCCACGCTGCGCTGGCCATTGGGCGCGATCACCGCCGCGGCCAGCAGCGGGCCGATGGCGGTGCCGGCGTTGCCGCCCAGCTGGAACACCGACTGCGACAGCCCATGGCGGCCGCCCGAGGCAAGCCGGGCGATGCGCGAGGATTCCGGGTGGAAGATGGCCGAGCCGATGCCGACCAGCATCGCCGCGGCCAGCACCGTGCCGAAATTGGGCGCATAGGCCAGCAGCAGCAGGCCGCACAGGGTGGAGGTCATGCCGATCGGCAGGGAATACGGTGCCGGCCGCCGGTCGGTACGCAGGCCGATCAACGGCTGGAACAACGACGCGGTGAGCTGGTAGGTCAGCGTGATCAGGCCGATCTGGGCGAAGCTCAGGTTGAACTGGCCCTTGAAGATCGGATACAGCGCCAGGATCAGCGACTGCATCATGTCGTTGACCAGGTGCGAGCTGCTGATCGCGGCCAGCACGCCCACGGCCAGCGGGCGGCGCCCGGCAGGCGGGGAAACGGTGACGGAGGGGGCGGCGGAGGACATGGCGGTACCGGAAACGGGGGGGAGCGGCCAGCATGATAAGGTCGCCCCCGACGCCCTTCCTGCGCGATATGGTCATGCAGCCTCTTGAAAAGGACATTGGCGGGCGCCGCGGGCAGCGCCTGCCGCTGCCCGCGCCCGTCGACACCGCGGTGTACAGCACCGCCCGCGCCTATGCCCCGGGCACCCTGATCCCGCTGCACCACCATCCCGACCGCCACCAGCTGGTCTATGCCGAATCCGGGGTACTGGTGGTGCGCGCCGGCATGGGCCGCTGGGTGGTCCCGAGCACCCGGGCGATCTGGATTCCCGCCGGCATCGACCACCAGGTGCACTGCATCGGCCAGGTGCAGATGCGCAGCCTGTACCTGGCGCCCACCGCGATGCCGCAGCCGCCCGCCGGCGCCTCGGCGGTGTCGGTCACGCCACTGCTGGCGGCGCTGATCCGGGCCGCCGCCGGTGTCGTCCAGCCGTACCGCGAGGACTCGCGCGACGGCCGCCTGATGCGCCTGATCCTGGACGAGATCCAGGCCCTGCCGGCGCTGCCGCTGCACCTGCCCGAGCCGGCCGACCCGCGCCTGCGCCTGATCGGACGCCAGCTGGAACGGCACCCGGACGATCCCTCGACCCTGCGGGACTGGGCCGACCGCCTGCGGGTGGACGTGAAGACGATCCAGCGGCTGTGCGCGCGCGAGCTGGGCATGACCTTCGGCCAATGGCGGCAGCAGGCGCGGCTGCTGCGCGCGCTGGAACGGCTGGCGGTCGGCGAGAAGGTCATCGATGTCGCACTGGCGCTGGGCTATGAGAGCCCCAGCGCGTTCAGCACCATGTTCAAGCGCCGCTTCGGGCTGACCCCGAGCCAGTTCTTCCGTTGAGCCGCCACCCTGCAGGCCAGCCGGCGGAGCGCGGACCGGCGGCGATCAACCGGCCATGCCGCGGGAGCGCTGGATGGCCGGCGGACGTGGAAGCCCGGAACGCAAACACCCGGCCGAGGCCGGGTGTTTCGATGCTTCGAGCAGGCCGGCGTTACTTCGCCTTGCCCTGGTTGGCGACCGCCTCGGCCGCCTTCTTGGCCGCTTCCGGGTCGCCCAGGTAGCGGAACGACTGCACGCCCAGATCGTCGTCCAGCTCGAACAGCAGCGGGATGCCGGTGGGGATGTTGAGCTCGAGGATGTCCTCGCGCGAGACGTTGTTGAGGTACTTGTACAGCGCGCGCAGCGAGTTGCCGTGGGCGGTGACCAGCACGGTCCTGCCCTCCTTCAGCTGCGGGGCGATGGCGTCGTGCCAGTACGGCAGCACGCGATCCAGGGTGGTGGCCAGCGATTCGGTGGCCGGCAGCGCGTTGCGGTCCAGCCCCGCGTAGCGGCGGTCGTGGACCGGATGGCCCGGGTCCTCCAGGTCCATCGGCGGCGGCGGGATGTCGTAGGAACGGCGCCACACCTTGACCTGTTCCTCGCCGTGCCGGGCGGCGGTCTCGGCCTTGTCCAGGCCCTGCAGGCCCCCGTAGTGGCGCTCGTTGAGGCGCCAGGACTTGGCGACCGGCAGCCAGTCCTGGTCCAGCTCGGCCAGCGCGCCCTGCAAGGTGTGGATGGCGCGCTTGAGCACCGAGGTGTGCGCGGCATCGAACTTCAGCCCGGCATCCTTCATCAACCGGCCGGCAGTGGCGGCTTCGCGGCGACCCTGCTCGGTCAGCGCCACATCCACCCAGCCGGTGAAACGGTTGTCGAGGTTCCACTGGCTCTGGCCATGGCGCAACAGCACGAGTTTGCGGGTCACTGCGGGGTCTCCGGTTGTGTGGATGGAAGCGCCCGATTGTAGCCGCATCGCAGCAGCCCCCCTCCGTCCACCGCGCAGCGACGGGAAGCATGGCAGTCTGCGTCCATGGAGCCCATCCACAGCCTTTTCCCGGAGGACACCAGCCTGGCCGGGCTGCGCCGCCTGCAGCATGTACTGGCGGCGCGCGTGGACCTGGAGGACCGCGTGCCCCGCCTGCCGGCGCGCGTCGCCGGGGTGGACAGCGGTTTCGAGGACGCCGGCCGCATCACCCGCGCGGTCGCGGTGCATGTGGATGGCCCCGGCCTGCAGCTCCGCGAATCGACGCTGGCGCGCCTGCCCACCGTCCTGCCCTACATCCCCGGCCTGCTCAGTTTCCGCGAGCTGCCTGCGGTGCTGCAGGCGCTGCGTCAGCTGCAGGAGCCGCCGCAGCTGGTGCTGGTCGATGGCCATGGCATCGCCCACCCGCGCGGGCTCGGCATCGCCGCGCACCTGGGCGTGCTGACCGGCCTGCCGAGCATCGGCGTGGGCAAGCGCCGGCTGGTCGGCGAGTACGCCGACCCCGGTCCGGAACGCGGCGACCACACACCGCTGTTCCACAAGGGCCGCCAGGTCGGCTGGGTGCTGCGCAGCAAGCCGCGCTGCAATCCGCTGTTCATCTCGCCGGGCCACCATGTGTCGGTGGCCGCCTGCCTGCCGCTGGTGCTGGCCTGCCTCACCCGCTACCGGCTGCCCGAACCTACCCGGCTGGCCGACCGCATCGCCTCGCGCCGCGATGGCCAGGCCTGATCCATCGCGGCAACAGTCCGTTGCCGCCGGAGCGCCGGCACCGGCCCGCGGTGCATGCCATGCTGCCCGTCCCCGCAATGGAGCCCCGTCATGACCACGATCATCAGCCCCCGCGTCCATGACCTCGGCGGTTTCCAGGTGCGCCGTGCCGTGCCGACGCTGGAGGCGCGCAGCGTCGGTCCGTTCGTGTTCGTCGACCACATGGGCCCGGCGGTGTTCGCGCCGGGCCGCGGCATCGACGTGCGCCCGCACCCGCACATCGGCCTGGCGACGGTCACCTTCCTCTGGTCCGGGGCCATCGGCCACCGCGACACGCTCGGCTCGGACCAGGTCATCCGCCCCGGCGACGTCAATTGGATGACCGCCGGCCGCGGCATCGCCCATTCCGAGCGCACACCGCCGCGCGAGCGCGAACACGACCACCCGCTGCACGGCATGCAGACCTGGGTGGCGTTGCCGAAGGACCACGAGGAAACCGCGCCGGCATTCCATCACTTCAGCGCGGCGCAGCTGCCGCAGCAGCGCCGCGACGGCGCCTGGCTGCGGGTGATCGCCGGCCGCGCCTATGGTGAGGAATCCCCGGTGCGGGTGTTCGCCGACACGCTCAATGTCGCCATCGACCTGGAGCCCGGCGCGGAGATCGACCTGGACACCACGCATGCCGAACGCGCGCTCTACCTGCTGGAAGGCGACGCCCAGCTCGACGGCGTGGACATCCCGGTCCAGCACCTGGTGGTCCCGGAGCCGGGCGCGCGAGGGCGGCTGCGCGCGAAGACCCCGGTCAAGGCGATGCTGATGGGCGGCGAGCCGCTCGATGGCCGCCGGCACCTGTGGTGGAACTTCGTCTCCAGCTCGAAGGAGCGCATCGAGCAGGCCAAGGAGGATTGGCGCGAGGGCCGCTTCGGCACGATTCCCGGCGACGACCAGGAGTTCATTCCACTGCCGGAGCGCTGACGCCTCTTAACGCTTCGAACACACCGACATCACAGTTTGTGGGTATGTTGCCTGCGTCCATTCCGGGCCATTGGGGAGAATGCAGGATGCGCAGGGACAAACGTTTGGCGGCCGAATTCCTCGGCACGTTCTGGCTGGTGCTCGGCGGCTGCGGCAGCGCCGTACTGGCCGCCAAGTTCGGCGGTGACGGCAATCCGCTGGGCATCGGGTTCCACGGCGTGGCACTGGCCTTCGGCCTGACCGTGCTGACCGGCGCCTATGCCTTCGGGCACGTGTCCGGCGCCCACTTCAACCCGGCGGTCAGCCTCGGCCTGTGGGCCGGTGGCCGCTTCGCCGGCAAGGACCTGGTGCCGTACATCATCGCCCAGGTGCTGGGCGGCCTCCTCGCCGGCTTCCTTCTGCTGCAGATCGCCCAGGGCCAGCCGGACTTCGCGATCGACGGCAGCCAGGCCGGCGCCTTCGCCAGCAACGGCTACGGTGCGCTGTCCCCGGGCGGCTACAGCATGGCCGCCGCCTTCCTGTGCGAAGTGGTGATGACCGCGATGTTCCTGGTGGTGATCATGGGCGCCACCCACGGCCGGGCACCGGCCGGCTTTGCGCCGATCGCGATCGGCCTGGCGCTGACCCTGATCCACCTGATCAGCATCCCGGTCACCAACACCTCGGTGAATCCGGCCCGCTCGACCGCCGTGGCCGTGTTCGCCGGGTCGGGGGCGCTGGGCCAGCTGTGGCTGTTCTGGCTGGCGCCGTTCCTGGGCGCACTGGTCGGCGGCCTGCTCTACAGGTGGCTCGGCAACGAGCCGCGTTGATCCTGCCGGCTGGCGGAACGGCGGCCGCCGGTTTGCGGCCGCCGGTCTTTTTGTACTACCGTAAAAACGCATCGGGCGCGTTGCATGGACGCCCGCATCGGGCAGGGGTGGAGCGCCCACGGGGAAACCGTTGCAGACCTACAACACTGCCGTCAGGCCCGCAGGGCCGACGATCCGGGGGAAGGCATGCTGAAAAACGTACGTACGGTTGGCTGTCTGCTGCTGCTCGCCGGCAGCGCCGAGGTGTCTGCGCAGCAGGCCGGCTGTCCATCGCTGCCTGCGGCCAGTGGCCTGCAGTGGCAGGAACAGGCGCAGAGCGACTTCATCGTCTGCAAGGCCGCGGCCGGCGATGGCCGCATCGTCCTGAACGTGATGCTGACGCCGCGCGATCCGGGGCTCAACTTCAACCGCACGCTGCGCGCCGAGCGCGGCAGTTTCGGGGGCGAGAGCCTGTACTGGTATACGCCGGACATGGGCGGCCGCGACGTGCCCGGCCTGGATTTCCGGCGCATCACCACCGTCAAGCTGGCCCGCAACCACTATGCGCAGATCTGGATAGACGCCGGCGACGCCGGTGAACTGGCCGCGCTGCAGCAGGTCACCGGCGAACTGGGCTCGGCCGACAGCGGCCTGGCCGGACACGCGCGCTAGCCGGCAGGCCACGCCGCGGACCGGCGCGGCGCCCGCCGGCGGCACGCTGCCGGGCGTGGGCGGCCCCGCGTTACCGGGGTGGCGCAGGTGCCCCGCGAACAGGAAAGTGACCGTCTCGACGCCGTGGCGCGGGGCCCCGGGGACGCCGGCGATGGTGTCGCACGTCGCGGCCGTCGACGGATTCATCGGGCGCCCGCAACGGATCGAACCCGGACACGGCTGCCCTTGGGCGCACGCACGCCGGCACCGTCGGACGCGGGCATGCCGCGTGGCGCGCGCAACGGGCGAATCCGCCACGGCCCGGCCTCCGTGGCGGCACCGGCGATGGGCGCCGTGGGCCACCGCCCTCGCCGCGACCGACCGCTCCAGGAGCGCTGTCCGCACCGCGCCGATGCCCCGGCGGCGGCACCCGGCTAAGACCAAAGTCGCATCCTTCCAGCCCCTCCGGAGCGTTGACCCCCGGCCGCCACGGGAGGACTCTTGCAACGGTCTTCCCGCGAGGTGGCTCGATGAAAGGTTTCTCCAAGGCCGGATGGGCAGCGCTGTCGCTGATCGGCGCGTTCTGCCTGGGTGTCGTGGCGCTGCGCCGCGGCGAGCACATCAACGCACTGTGGATCGTGGCCGCGGCGGTCTCACTGTACCTGGTCGCGTTCCGCTACTACGGGCTGTTCATCGCCAACAAGGTGCTGGGGGTGGACCCCACGCGCGCCACGCCGGCGGTGGTCCACAACGATGGCCTGGACTACGTGCCGACCAACAAGCACGTGCTGTTCGGCCACCATTTCGCGGCGATCGCCGGCGCCGGCCCGCTGGTCGGCCCGGTGCTCGCGGCGCAGATGGGCTACCTGCCCGGCACCCTGTGGCTGATCGCCGGCGTGGTGCTGGCCGGTGCGGTGCAGGACCTGATGATCCTGTTCATCTCCAGCCGCCGCAACGGCCGCTCGCTCGGCGACCTGGTGCGCGAGGAGATGGGACCGGTACCCGGCACCATCGCCCTGTTCGGCGTGTTCATGATCATGATCATCATCTTGGCGGTGCTGGCGATGATCGTGGTCAAGGCGCTCGAAGGCAGCCCCTGGGGCATGTTCACCGTCATCGCGACGATGCCCATCGCGCTGCTGATGGGGCTGTACATGCGCTACGTGCGGCCCGGCCGGATCGGCGAGATCTCCCTCGTCGGCCTGGTCCTGTTGTTGGCCGCGATCTGGTACGGCGGCCGGGTCGCCGCCGACCCGGTGCTGGGGCCGATGTTCACCTTCACCGGCGTGCAGATCACCTGGATGCTGATCGGCTACGGCTTCGTCGCCGCGGTGCTGCCGGTATGGCTGCTGCTGGCGCCGCGCGACTACCTGTCCACCTTCCTCAAGATCGGCACCATCGTCGGCCTGGCGATCGGCATCCTGATCGTAATGCCGGAACTGAAGATGCCGGCGCTGACCCAGTTCGCCGACGGCACCGGTCCGGTGTGGAAGGGCGGCATGTTCCCGTTCCTGTTCATCACCATCGCCTGCGGCGCGGTGTCCGGCTTCCATGCGCTGATCTCCTCCGGCACCACGCCCAAGCTGCTGGCCAACGAACGCCATGCCGCCTACATCGGCTATGGCGGCATGCTGATGGAATCGTTCGTGGCGATCATGGCGATGGTCGCCGCCTCGATCATCGAGCCGGGCATCTATTTCGCGATGAACAGCCCCGCGGCGGTGATCGGCACCGACGTCGCCAACGCCGCGCAGGTGGTCAGCAGCTGGGGCTTCACCATCTCCCCGGAGCAGCTCACCGCGACCGCCGCGGAGATCGGCGAGCACTCCATCCTCTCCCGCGCCGGCGGTGCACCGACGCTGGCGGTGGGCATCGCGCAGATCCTGCACGCGGTGCTGCCGGGCGACGGCATGATGGCCTTCTGGTACCACTTCGCCATCCTGTTCGAAGCGCTGTTCATCCTCACCGCGGTGGATGCCGGCACCCGCTCCGGGCGCTTCATGCTGCAGGACCTGCTCGGCAACTTCGTGCCGGCGCTGCGGCGCACCGATTCGTGGGTGGCCAGCTTCATCGCCACCGGCGGCTGCGTGGCGCTGTGGGGCTATTTCCTGTACCAGGGCGTCACCGACCCGCTGGGCGGCATCAACATGCTGTGGCCGCTGTTCGGCATCGCCAACCAGATGCTGGCCGGTGTCGCCCTGCTGCTGTGCACCGTGGTGCTGTTCAAGGCCAAGAAGGCGCAGTACGCGTGGGTGCCTATCATCCCCGCGGTCTGGCTGCTGATCTGCACGACCGCCGCGGGTTTCATCAAGATCTTCTCCAGCGAGCCGGCGGTGGGCTTCATCGCCCAGGCGCACAAGTACCGCGACGCCATCGCCGCCGGCAACCTGCTGCCGCCGTCCAAGGACCTCGGGCAGATGCAGCAGGTGATGCTCAACAACTACATCAACGCCGGACTCACCGCGCTGTTCCTGTTCGTGGTGTTCGCGGTGCTGGTGTATTCGCTCAGGACCATCGCCGCCGCGCGCCGCTCCAGCGTGCGTACCGACCATGAAACCCCGTACGTGGCGCTCAAGCCGCACGAGATGGACCTGTGATGGGCACCGCACTGGTCCCGGCCGGCCAGCACCAGGCCTTCCGCCGCACCTGGCGGCGCCTGGTGCAGACCGCGCGCCTGTGCTGCGGCGTGCCCGACTACGACAACTACGTGCGGCACATGCGCGAGAAGCACCCCGGGCGCGAGGTCATGGACTACAAGACCTTCTTCCGCGAACGGCAGGAAGCCCGATTCGGCGGCGGCAAGGGCTTCCGCTGCTGTTGAGCGCCCATACGGTGCGGGAACGGGAAGGCCGCCGGAAGGTGGCCTTCCGCCTTTCCCGCAGGCGATGCCGGCCACCCTGTCGCGGCAAGGCTCCGGTCAGGGTGTCGCTGTCGCCCCGGCAACGCCCGGCGGGGGCTGCCCGCGAGTGCCGCAGCGGGGCGAGGCCCCGCTCTACCGGGGCCCGGGTCATGGCGGCGCTGTAGCGCCGGGCAGCGCCCGGCGGGGGACTGCCCGTGAATGCCATAGCGGGGCGAGGTCCCGCTCTACCGGGGCCCGGGTCGTGGCGGCGCTGTAGCGCCAGGCAGCACCCGGCGGGGGACTGCCCGTGAATGCCGCAGCGGGGCGAGGCCCCGCTCTACCGGGGCCCGGGTCATGGCGGCGCTGTAGCGCCGGGCAGCGCCCGGCGGGGGACTGCCCGTGCGGGGCGAGGCCCCGCTCTACCGGGGCCCGGGTCGTGGCGGCGCTGTAGCGCCGGGTAGCGCCCGGCGGGGGACTGCCCGTGAATGCCGCAGCGGGGCGAGGCCCCGCTTTCCCTGGATGCAGGCGGCGATGGGACTGGGACGCCCCTGGCATCGCGCCCGGATGTTCCCGGCCGGTGATGCGCGGAGGGCGCCTTGCCGGCGCCCTCTGCCTGCCATTGCCGGGCGTGGGCCGTCAGGCTCCGGCCATCCACTTGAGCATCAGCCCGGTGATGTAGGCCAGCACGGTACCGGTGGCGTAGCCCACGGTACCCAGCAGCACGCCCACCGGCGCCAGGCTCGGGTGGAACGCCGCGGCCACCACCGGCGCCGAGGCCGCCGCGCCGACATTGCCCTGCGAGCCGATGGCCAGGAAGAACATCGGTGCCTTGAGCAGCCGTGCCACCACGTACAGCAGCAGCACGTGGGTACCCATCCAGATCACCCCCAGCAGGAACAGCCAGGGGCGCTCCAGCAACGACAACAGGTCCATCTGCATGCCGATGCAGGCGATCAGGAAATACAGGAACAGGGTGCCGACCTTGGAGGCTCCGGCCGCTTCCAGCTCGCGCACCCGGGTGAAGCTCAGCGCCAGCCCGGCGATGGTGGACAGCATCACCACCCAGACGAACGCGTTGTCCAGCGAGGCCTGCTTGGCGAAGCCGAGGTTCGCCCCGCACCAGGCCGCCAACGGCGTGGCCAGCGCATGCGCCGCCCCGACCACGCCCAGCCCGACGCCGACGATGACCATCAGGTCGGTCAGGGTCGGGATGCGCGCGCTCTTGGCCTGGTAGTCGGCGATCCGCCGCTTCATGTCGTCGATCGCCGAGGTATCGGCCCCGTTGCGCGCGTCGATCCCCGCGGCACGGCCGGCCAGCCAGATCAGCGACGGCATCAGCAGGATGCTGGCGCAGACCACGTCCACCACCGCGAACTGGCCGAAGGTGGTGGCATCGACGTTGAAGGTCTCGCGCATCGCCGCCATGTTGGCGCCGCCGCCGATCCAGCTGCCCGCCAGCGCGGCCATCCCCGCCCAGGTGTCGCCGGCGACGGTGGGCGGGTGGATCAGCCGCATCGCCTGGAAGGACACCAGCGCGCCGAGCATAATGCCCACGGTGCCGGTGACGAACATGATCAGCAGCTTGGGCCCCAGCCGGATGATGCCCTTGAGGTCGATGGAGACCGTCAGCAGCACCAGGGCCGCCGGCAGCAGCACGTCGCGCGCCACCGGGTCGTAGAGCTTGGTGGCATGGCCGTCGATGACCCCGGCGGTGTTGTAGATCGCCGGGATGAAATAGCACAGCAGCAGTGCCGGCACCCAACTGAAGAACTTCTTCCAGAAACCGTCCTGGCGGCTGGACAGGTAGAAGATCGTACCCAAAGTGGCGGCGATCAGGCCCAGGCCGACGATGTCGTTGGTGATCAGCGGTGCAGTGCTCGCGGGCGTCATCGCCCCTCCCTCGATCTGGTGTGGAATGCGCTTGCCGGACAACCGGCACGGGCGCGCCCCGCATGGAGCGCGCCCGGCGGCCGCCGGTTCAGCGGCCGATGTACTGCTTCAGCCAGGCATTGACGGTGTCGTGCCACTGCAGGCTGTTGTGCGGCTTGAGGACCCAATGGTTCTCGTCCGGGAAGTACAGCAGCTTCGACTCGATGCCCTTGCGCTGCAGCGCGGTGAAGGTGGCCAGGCCCTGCTCCACCGGGATGCGGAAGTCCTGCTGGCCCTGCACCACCAGCATCGGCTTGCGCCAGTCGGCGACGTGGTTGACCGGATTGAACTTCTCGTAGTTCTGCGGGACATCGTAGGGCGTTCCGCCCTGCTCCCACTCCATGAACCACAGCTCTTCGGTGGCGTAGCCCATGGCGCGCTGGTCGAACACGCCGTCGTGGTTGACCAGGCACTTCCACGGCTCGTTCCAGTTGCCGGCGATCCAGTTGACCATGAAGCCGCCGTAGCTGGCGCCCAGCGCGCAGGCCTTGTCGCCGTCGAGGAAGCCGTACTTCTGCTGGGCCGCGGCCCAGCCCTTCTGCAGGTCCTCCAGCGGGCGGTCGCCCCAGTGCTGGCTGATCGCGTCGGTGAAGGCCTGGCCGTAGCCGGTGGAGCCGTGGAAATCGATCATCACCACCGCATAGCCCTGGCCGGCATAGGTCTGCGGGTTCCAGCGGTAGCTCCAGCCGTTGCCGAAGCTGCCCTGCGGACCGCCGTGGATCAGGAACGCCACCGGGTACTTCTCGCCCTCGCGGTAGTCGTGCGGCTTGACCACGTAGCCATGCACGGTCTCGTTGTTCCACCCCTTGAAGGAGAACTGCTCGAAATCGCCGAAGTCCACCTCCGGCAGCATGTCGCCGGCACTCTGGGTGATCGCGCGCAACGGCGTACCGGCGGCGGTGGTGGCGGTGAAGAGCTGGTCGCCGCTCACCAGCGAGTTGCGGGTGAAGGCCAGGGTGTCACCGGCGATGTCGAAGGCCGAGATGCTGCCCTCGCCCACCAGCTTGTCCACCGTGCCGGCGGCGATATCGACCGCGAACAGCGGGTGCTCGCCCATGTCCTGGGCGGTGGTGTAGAGCGTGGCGCCGTCGGCGGAGAGCACGATGCCGTCGGCCGAGCGGTCCCACTGCGGGGCGATCTCGCGCGCCTGGCCGCTGGCCAGGTCCAGTGCCATCAGGGCGAAGCGGTCGGCCTCGAAGCCCGGGCGCTTCATCGCCCGGTAGTACAGGGTCTTGCCGTCGGCGCTGAACACCGGGCCGGCATCCCAGGCGGGATTGCCGGCGGTCAGGTTGACCGGCGCCTGCTTGCCGTCGGCATCGAGCCTGTACAGGTCGAAGTTGGTCGACCACGGCTCCTGGCGGCCCTGCACGCGGATGCTGGCCACCACCGAAGTGCCGTCCGGCGACCACACGAAGTCCTCGTTGCCGCCGAAGGGCTTGGACGGCGCATCGCCGGCCAGCGTGGCGCTGATCGCCGAAGCGCCCTTCACCGCCGCCGCTCCGGCCGCCGGCAGCGGCGCCACGAACAGGGTGTTGCGGCGGCCGTCGGCCCAGGCGTCCCAATGGCGCACGAACATGCTGTCGAACACGACGCCGCTGTTCTTCGCCTTCCCGCGCTCCGCCAGCCGTGTGGCGGTGCAGGCCAGGTCCGAACCGCAGTCCTGGAACACCCCGGTGCTGAACAGCACCCGGTCGCCCTGCGGCGAGATGCGGTAGCTGTCCACGTCCAGCGCGAAGTCGGTCAGCTGCCGCGGCGTGCCGCCGGCCAGCGGCATCACGTAGAGCTGCTGGCTGCCGCTCCTGCCGCTGAGGAAGTACACGCTGCCGCCATCGGCCGAGAGCGCGGCGGAGTGGACGTTCCAGCCGGCCGGGGTGAGCGGCCGCGGCGGTGCCATGTCGCGGGTGCGCAGGTCGCGGATCCACAGGCTGCTGGCAGCCTTGAGGTCGGCATCGACCACGCGCTTGGCGAACACCACCTGGGCGCCACCGGCGCTGAGCAGCGGTGCGGACACGCGGTCCAGCGCGACCATGTCGCGGACATCGAAACCGCGGGCGCTGGCCAGCGACGGCAGCACGGCGAGCAGGCACAGCGGCAACAGAGCGTGACGGCGCTTCATGGGATCCTCCCGGGGTGTGGCAAACCGTGGATGGTAGGCGTGGCGGCCGCGGTCATGCAAAGGCTTGAAGTCATGCCGCCGCCAACCGCCGGCAACGGCAAGGCCCCGCCTGCGCGGGGCCCTGCCGGAAAACCGTGGAACGGGTGGACTCAGCGCCCGGCCGGCGCGGCCTGCTCGCCCTTCCTGCCGACCCGGTACAGCAGCCAGCCGACCAGGAACAGCACCGCCAGGCCCACCCAGGCCGACAGCCCGGCCCAGGTCCCGGCGAAGCCGCCCAGCGGGATCGCCAGCACGTCGCCGCGGCCGCTGGCCACGATCGGGATGGCGATGGCGATGCCCATCAGCGCCTCGCCGGTGATCAGTCCGGCGGCGAACAGCACGCCCGGGCGGTGCACCCGGTCGCGGCCGTCGTCATCGTCGGCCCGCAGCTTGTGGAAGCGCTCGACCAGGTGCGCCAGCAGGCCGCCCAGGAAGATCGGCACCATCAGCTCCAGCGGCAGGTAGATGCCGATGGCCGCGGCCAGCACCGGCACCCGAAAACGCTTGCCGGTCTTCTTCAGCCATTCGTCGATGGCGATGATGAGCGCGCCGACGCCGGCCCCCAGGCCGATCATCGCCCACGGCAGCTCGCCGCCGAACAGGCCGCGCGCCACCGAGGCCATCAGGTTGGCCTGCGGCGCCGCCAGTGCATTGGGGTGTTCCGCGGTGGGCGCGCCGATGCCGTAGGCGTGCGCCAGCAGGTTCAGCACCGGGGCCATGATCAGCGCGCACGAGAACGCGCCGATGCCCAGCATCAGCTGCTGCTTCCACGGCGTGGCGCCGACCAGGTACCCGGCCTTGAGGTCCTGCAGGTTGTCGCCGCCCACGGCCGCCGCGCAGCACACCACCGCGCCGATCATGATCGCCGCCACCGGGCCCAGCGCCGAATCGCGGCCCATCAGCAGCACCAGCACCGCCGAGGCGAACAGGATGGTGGAGATGGTGATGCCCGACACCGGGTTGTTGGACGAACCGATCAGGCCGGCCAGGTAGGCCGATACCGACACGAACAGGAAGCCGGCCACGATCATGATGAGCGTCATCGGCACGCTCACGTGCCACTGCCCGACGATCGCCTGGTACAGGCCCAGCAACGGCAGGGTGAAGGCGACCAGCGCGATCAGCATCCACTTCATCGGCAGGTCGCGCTCGGTCTCGGCCAGCTGCGCGCTGCCGGTGCTCTTGCGGGCCGCGGCGAAACCGCTCTTGATGCCCTTGACCAGCGACTTGCGCAGCGAGAACAGCGTCCAGACGCCGCCGATCAGCATGGCGCCCACGCCCAGGTAGCGGATCTGCGCCCCCCAAATGGTGAAGGCGGCATCGGCCGCACCGGCATCGGCGATGGCGCCGGCCAGCGCCGCGTTGCCGTCGACGAAGAACGCCTGGTACAGCGGAATGGCGATGTGCCAGGAGAGGATCGAGCCAGAGACCACCACGATGCCGACGTTGAGGCCGACGATGTAGCCCACGCCCAGCAGCGCCGGCGACAGGTTGGTGCCGATGAAGGCGGTGATCCGCGAGCCGCCGACATAGGCCGACTGTGCCCAGGCATCGGGCAGCAGGCGCAGGCCCGAGGCCGCGGCCAGCTTGACCAGGCCGCCGATCATCGCCGACACGGCGAGGATCTTCATGCCCGGGCCCGGGTTCTCGCCGGCCTTGAGCACCTCGGCCGCGGCCTTGCCCTCCGGGAACGGCAGCGGGTCCTCGACGATCATCGAACGCCGCAGCGGCACCGAGAACAGCACGCCGAGCAGGCCGCCGAGACCGGCGATGCCCAGCACCCACCAGTACTTGAAGTCCGGCCAGTAGCCCATGATCACCAGCGCCGGGATGGTGAAGATCACCCCGGCGGCGATCGACGAACCGGCCGAGGCCCCGGTCTGGACGATGTTGTTCTCCAGGATGGTGCCGCCGCCGAGCAGCCGCAGCACGCCCATCGAGACGACGGCGGCGGGGATGGCGGTGGCGATGGTCAACCCGGCGAACAGCCCCAGGTAGGCATTGGCGGCGGCCAGGATCACCGCCAGCACGACGGCGAGCAGCACCGCACGGAGAGTAAGCTGCCGAGGCGCAGCGTTGTTCATGGGAAATCCCTGCTGGAGAAAGCGCTGCAACGCTAACGTCCGCTTAATGGCAAGTCCAGCGGTCCTGCAGCATCGCCCCCTGCTCCGGCAACCGGAAACGGCACCGGCGGCCCCTGCGCGCCTCCCGCTTCCCGGAGGTGGCGCCCGGAGGGGCGCCGCAATACCCCCAGGTGCCCGGGACGCCGGCATGCCGATGCCGGACGAACCGCGACTGGAATCCGCGCCGTCCGCGCTGGACCGCGGGGCACGTAGGGGGCGTGCCGTGCACCGTTCCGGCCGCTGCCGCGGGACACCCCACGGCAGCGTACCGTCGACCGTTTCGGACCGGTCAGAAATCGATGTCCAGGTTGATGTAGAACGCGCGTCCCTGGATGCCGTAGAGGTTCTGGTAGAACGGATACCAGGTCATGCTGCGGTCCTTCGGGCCGTACGAGTCGAACAGGTTGGTCACGTCCAGGCCCAGGCGCACACGCTCGGTGATCTGCTTGGACACGCTGGCGTTCCACTGCACGTACGACGGCAGGAAGGCGCTGGCCTGGTAGTTCACGCGGCCGCCGTTGCGGTAGCCGTACACGCTGGCGGCCCAGTCGTCGCGGTTCCAGCCAAGGGTCCAGTTGGTGCGCGAACGGAATGCCAGCGGCTGGTTGCCGCAGCTGTGGGTGGACGAATACGAGCAGCCCATGTAGTCCTGCCACGGGTCGCCGGCGGCGATCTGCACGTCGTAGCCCAGGGTGCGGCTGTAGCCGGCGTTCAGGGTGAAGTCGCCGAGCGTGCCGATGCTCCAGGCATAGCGCAGGCTGGCGTCCACACCCTTGGTGCGCACGCCGGCCTGGTTGATGGCGTCCAGGAAGTACTCGGTGACACCGCCGGCGGCATCACGCTTGACGTAGTCGAGGTAGATCGCGCAGGCGCCGGAGTTCGGGTCGACCGCGGTGCCGTCCACACGCCGGCCCAGCAGGCAGTTGGCGTTCTCGCTCATCAGCGTGGCGGTGTCCAGGTACTGGCTCTTGCCCTTGAGCTTGATCTCCCAGTAGTCGGCACTGAGCGACAGCTTGTCGGTCACGTCCCAGACGATGCCCAGGCCGTTGGAGGTGGCGGTCTCCTCGTGCAGGCGGCTGTTGTTGCCGCCCTCCACGTACCAGGCGGCCTCGTGGTGCTCGCTGGCGCACTTGGTCATGCCGGCGGTGGTGCCCAGGTCGATGCCGTCCACGCGGCACAGGTAGTAGTTGGTGATGTAGTCGTCGTAGTTGGTCACCGGCTCGCCGTACAGCCACATGATGTTCGGCGCCATGAAGCTGGTCTGGCGGCTGGCGCGCAGCAGCAGGTTGTCGAACGGACGCCATTCCAGGCTGGCCTGCCAGGTGGTCGCGTCGCCGACATCGGAAATGTCGTCGTACTTGTCCCAGCGGCCGGCGACGTTGGCCACCAGGCGCTGCAGCAGCGGGATGCGGAACTCGATGCCGGCGCCGTAGCGGTCACGCGGGCCGCCGCCGGCCACGCCGGTGTCGTTGAAGGTCCGGTCCGGGCCCTGGTAGGTGCTCAGGCTGCGGCGGTCCGGGCGCAGCTCGTACTTGGAGTGCGAGGCTTCGAACACCGAGGCCATCTCGACGTCGCCGGCCGGCAGGCTGAACAGCCGGCCGCTGAGCACGAACTGCGCCTGCGCGGTCTGCGACAGGTTGCGGTTGCGGACGGTGTCGACCATCGAAGCGTACTGCTCGGGGCTGACCGGGTTGAACAGCACCGACGGATCGACCTGGTACAGCGGCGCGCCATTGACGTCGCCGACCTTCTCGCCGAACAGGTAGCGGTGTACGCGGTCGGTGATCAGCTGCTTCCAGCTGCTCTTCATCTCGTCGCGCGACAGGCTCAGGCTGGCGTCCCAGTCGAAGCGGTCGCCGATCATGCCGCGCACGCCGAGGTTGGCGCTGAGCGTGTTCTCCTCCCAGATGCGCATCGGCGCACCGCCGATCTCGTTGGGGTCCAGTGCGCGCCAGTATTCGAACTTGCCGAGGGTGACGTCGTAGGCGTCGCCGGAGTTGTACAGGTACATGCTGGTGCGGTGCGCGGCCTCGCTCTTGGAGCGCTGCACCAGCAGCTGGCCGTAGGCTTCCACGGTGTCGCTGAAGCGGAAGCTGCCCGACACGTAGGCCGAGGTCTTGTTGTACTTGTTGGCCAGCGTGTCGCCGTCGTAGTAGTTGGCGTTGCCGCACGAACTGGGCAGCGCATCGCTGGACGAGCCGTACATCGGGAAGTAGTTGCTGCCCATGGTGCGGCAGGTGTGCGCCAGCGCCGCGGCGGCGGTGGCCGCGTCGACGTTGTCGGTGTGGATCAAGCGGCCGCTGCTGTCCAGCCAGTAGTTGCCGTTGTAGCTGCCGTCCATCAGCGCGCTGTCCAGGCCGAAGGTCGGACGGTCGCTGCCGGCATTGCCCGGCGCGTTCATGCCGGTTCGGATGATGTTGCCGCGCTGCCAGGAGAAGATCGGGTTGCGGTTCAGCTGCTCGAAGGCGTAGGTGATGTTGCCGCGGTCCCAGGTCTTGCCGCCGCTGAACTGGAACTGCCCGGTATCGCCGCCGCCATTGGTGGTGGTGCCGCCGCGGATCCGCAGGTGGTTCCCTTCCCAGTTGTCGCGGGTGACGATGTTGACCACGCCGGCGACGGCGTCGGAGCCGTAGATCGCCGAGGCGCCGCCATTGAGCACCTCGATGCGCTCCACCACCACGGCCGGGATGCTGCCGATGCTGACGCCGGTGGAGGCCGCGCCGGAGCTGGCCGCGTATTCGGTCATGCGCTTGCCGTTGAGCAGGATCAGCTGGTAGCCGACGCCCATGCCGCGCAGGTTGAGGAACGAGGCGTCCGGCTGCGTGGAGCTGGCGTTGAACTCGCCGCCGACGACGTCGCCGTTGAACTGGGTCAGCGTCTGCAGGGCCTCGGCCACGGTGCTGTAGCCCTGCTTCTTGATGTCCTCGCCGGTGATCATCACCACCGGCGACGGTCCTTCGACCTCGGACCGCTTGATGCGCGAACCGGTGACCTCGATCTTGTCCAGGGTCCGGGCCGGCTCGCTGCCGGCAGTGCCGTCCTGCGCCGCGTCCTGCGCATGCGCGGCGCCGGCGGCCAGGGCGGCGACCGGCAACGCCAGGGTCATGAGGATCGCCGCCCTCAGGCGGCAGCGCTGCGATGGATGGTGGCGAAAGGACATCATGGTACGTCTCCCCAGTGGCTCGATATGGATCGGCTGAATGGCGTTGCGGTGATGGTGGCCTGTAGCTGAGGGACGACCCTGTCCCTGTTCCCCGGCATGGCTGCGGCGATCGGCGGCGGCATGCGTGGCGCGCGCCGCGATGCGCGGACCTGGGGCGGCTCCGGCTGGACGGCGGCGGTTGCACCCGCCGCACTCTTCCGGAACCTGCCCTCGATCCTAGGGGCAGCGGCGCGTGTCCTGCATCGGGAGAAACCCCGATTCTTGAGCGGCGGGTGCGGCGCATCCGGGCGACGATCCGTGACATCGGAAACCGACTGGAAATACCGGGAAAAACCGCTTCCAAGCGTGCAGGGATGCGGTATCGTTCGGTGGCCCCGGACGCCCGCGCCGCCACGCCGCGCGGGGGCCGGACCGGCCCATACCCGCCCACCCGCGACGCGGTGCGGCACCCTTTCCGAAGACACCGGGGAAAAGATGAAGACCCACGCATCACGCATGGCCGTTCTGGCGCTGGCACTGTTCCCTCTGGGCGGTGCCCATGCCCAGCCACCCGCTGCCGACGCCAGCACCCGCTACGGCTGCAGCACAGCGTCCACCGTTCCGTCCGGCGACGCCGCGGCACGGCTGGAGGCGTTCTCCGCGGCCATGCGCGCGCAGGCGGTGCCGGGCGCGCAGCTGGCCTATGCCGGCCATGGCCGCCAGGCACTCTATTGCCACGGTGTGGCCAAGGCCGGCGCCGAACGCAGGGTCGATGACACCACCCTGTTCCAGGCCGCCTCGCTGTCCAAGGTGGTCGGTGCCTACATCGCCCTGCGCCTGGTCGACCAGGGGCTGCTCGACCTGGACACGCCGCTGTGGTCCTACTGGCCCTCCGAGCGCACCCGCGACAATCCCCAGGCCCGCACCATCACCGCGCGCATGGCGCTCAACCACACCAGCGGCCTGCCCAACTGGGAGATCTCCCCGTCCAACCCGGCGATCGACCAGACCCCGCTGCGGCCGCGCTTCACGCCCGGCACCCGCTTCGCCTATTCCGGCGAGGGCTTCTACCTGCTGCAGCGGACCATCGAGCACCTCACCGGCCGCGACTGGAACACGCTGGCCGCCGAAGAGGTGTTCTCGCGCATGGACATGCCCGACAGCAGCTTCGTCACCGATCCCGAGGTGGCCGGGCGCCATGCCTCCGGCCACGCCGGGGACGGCACGCCCGAGCCGGACCGGGTGTTCGGCTGGGGCAATACCGCCTGGACGCTGGTGACCACCGCCCACGACTACGGCAACTTCGTGCACAAGGCGCTGTACCGGGGCGAAGGCCTGCAGCCGGCGACGCGCGCGGCGATGTTCACGCCGTCCAGCGACGCCGCCGACCCGGCCGCGCCCAATGCCGCCGACCCGTTCATCGCCTGGGGCCTGGGCGTCGGCCTGCAGGACGTCGATGGCCGGCAGATGGTCTGGCACTGGGGCGACAACCCCGGCTTCAAGGCGCTGTTCATGCTCGACCCCGCCAGCGGCGAGAGCCTGGTGCTGCTGACCAACAGCGAGAACGGCCCGGCCACCTACAAGCAGGTGCTGGCCACGTTCATGGGCGAAGGCCGCTACCCGGCGGTGGACTGGTCCCTCACCCAGGACTGAGCCGGGCATGGAAAAGGCCGGTTGCGGACCATCCGCAACCGGCCTTGTAGGCCCCGCCCGATCCCGCCATTCACCCCCAGAGCGGGGGGTCCGGCATCGCCATCCGTCCACGCGTGTAGACGATGCCGTCCGGCCAGTCCTCGGCCTGCAGCCAGGGGCCGTCCAGGTCGCAGACCTCGCACAGCTGCGCCAGCACCATGCCCGGGGCCACCGATACCGACCCGCCCAGCATGCAGCCGACCATCAGCCGGAAGCCCGCCGCGCGCGCGGCCGCCGCCAGTTCCAGGCCCGCGGTCAGGCCGCCGGTCTTGTCCAGCTTGATGTTGACGAACTGGTAGCGCCCGACCAGCCCGGGCAGGTCCTCCAGGGTGGACAGCGCCTCGTCGGCGCAGACCGGGATGGCCCCTGCATAGGCGCCCAGGCCTTCGCTCTGGTCCACCGGCACCGGCTGCTCCAGCAGGTCCACCGCATAGGGCTCCAGCGCCGGCGCATAGGCCAGCAGCTCGTCCACACTCCACGCCTGGTTGGCATCGACGATCAGCCGCGCCCGCGGCGCACCGCGGCGCACCGCCGCCACCGCCGCCACCGGCGAACCGCGGCCGACCTTGACCTTCAGCCAGGGATAGTCGGCATGCGCGCGCGCCGCCGCCTCGTAGGCCTCGATGTCACGGATGCCGATGGTCACCGCGCTGTCCACCGGCCGCCACTGGCCGACACCGGCCAGGGTCCAGGCCGGCACACCGCTGCGGCGCGCCTCCAGGTCCCACAGCGCCGCGTCCAGCGCATGCCGCGCGCCACCGGCCGGCAACAACTGCAGCAGTTGCTGCCGGTCGCAGCCGCGTTCCAGCTCGGCGCGCACCTGTTCGATCTGCGCCAGCATGCTTTCCGGCGTCTCGCCGCGGTAGGCCACGCCGCCGGCTTCGCCGCGGCCGACCACACCGTCCTCGTGCAGCTCGACGATCACCACCTGCGCCTCGCTGCGTACGCCGCGGGCGATGGCGAAGGGCTCCTTCAACGTCCAGGCATGCGTCCGGGCATGCAACCTGCGTGCCATGCCCGATCAGCCCATGATCGAGGCAACCACCCGGTCCAGGGGGCTGCGCAGGGGATCGAAGGCCGGCACGCCCAGCTCGCGTTCGACGCGCTCGAGCGCCTCCTGCGCGGACGCTTCGTCCATCGCCGAGGTGTTCAGGCTCACGCCGACCAGGCGTGCCGCCGGGTTGGTGATCCGCGCCATCTGCAGGTACAGGTCGCGGGCGACCGGAAGGCTCGGCAGCGGATAGTCCGGCCAGCTCACCACGTGCGTGCGCAACGGGTCGTGGCACAGGACCAGGCCGTCGGCCTGCGAACCGTGCAGCAACCCGAGGGTGACCCCGGCATAGGCCGGATGGAACATCGACCCCTGCCCTTCCACCAGGTCCCAGTGGTCCGGATCGGCGTCCGGCGAGATGCATTCGGCCGCGCCGGCGATGAAATCGGCGATCACCGCATCCACCGCGATGCCGGCCCCGGCGATCATGATCCCGGTCTGCCCGGTGGCACGGAAATCAGCATCGATGCCCTGCCCGCGCATCGCCCGTGCCAGGGCCAGCGCCGCGTACTTCTTGCCCAGCGCACAGTCGGTACCGACCATCGCCACGCGCTTGCCGCTGCGGCGCTTGCCGGTCGCACGCGGCAGGTTGTCCGGCGGCCGCCGCACGTCCACCAGCCGTGCGCCCGACCGCGCCGCCGCCTGCGCCAGGCCCGGCACCGACTCCAGCGGCGTATGCAGCCCGCTGACGATGTCCAGCCCGGCCTCGACGGCGGCGATCAGCACCCGGCTCCAGTGTTCGGGAATGCGGCCGCCGACCGGCGTGACCCCGATCACCAGCGAACGCGCGCCCGCGGCGGCGGCCTCGGCCGGCGCCATCTCCGCCAGCCCCAGGTCGATCGTGCCGCCCGGCAGGCGCGTCTGCCCGATGCAGTTCTCCACGCTCCAGTCGTACAACCCGTAGGCGGTCTTGGCCTTGATCGGATTGGTCTCCTCGCCGAGGAACAGCAGGTAGGGCATGTTGAGCACGAGCCTGTCCAACGACGCGGTCATGCGCTTGCCTCCCATCCGGCCCGACGCGATTGATTCATGTATTGCATGGCGGCCTACCTTTGCCAGAGCACTGAGAATTGATCGGTTGTCATTCGATCACATCGCCCCTGCGGATGAATCGGGAAAAACCCGGATATTCCGGCCCCGTACGGCACCCGCCGGCGTGGAACAGCGTCGCCACTTGCCAGCGTGCGGCGACGCTGCTACATAGCCATGCACGCAGCCCGGCCAGCGCGGACGACCCCCGCCCGCACCCGTGCCGCGGTGATGTCCGCAGTTTCCGGGAGACGCCATGTTGATGCTTGATGCCACCAGTGCCGCCACAGTCGCGGACCCGCTGGCCGCCGAGCGTGCCGCCGTGGTGAAGGCCCTGGACATGGGCACGCTGTGGCAGGCCTGCACGGCGCTGATCAACAAGGCGCTGCCCTGCCATTCCTGCAGCCTGCTGTTCGACATCGACGGCTACCAGCCGCTGCAGGGACGCCACCACCTGGCCGAGGCCGGCGACGACCCTGCCCGGCTGGTCACCAGCCTCGAGGTGGCGGCCCCCTACCTGGACGCCAACCCGCAGATCCGCTCCTACACGTTCTCGCAGATCGCGCTGCAGGACGCCCACGCGCCGCAGCGCCTGAAGGCGCAGAACCCCAGCCCCGGCTGGCGTGAATTCATCCACCTGGCGTTCTGGCAGGACACGCGCCTGGAAGCGGTGCTGAGCATCCGCATCCTCACCGCGCACACCGACCTGTCCGACGCCGAGCTGGGGTTCCTGGCCGAGCTGCACCCGCTGCTCGATGCCAGCCTGCAGCGGGTGCGCATGCTCGAATCCGACCGCATGCGGCACAAGGCCGTCGAGGACCTGCTCTACGAACTGCCGCTGGCCGCGGTGCTCGTGGACCAGGACCTGGTGCCGTCGTACATGTCGCGCGAAGCCAAGCGGCTGTGCCGCCGCTGGAGTGCGGATGCCGAACGCCAGGCGCGCCTGCCGCGCGCCATCGAGGTGCCGCTGCGGCACTGGATGGAAAGCGCCGACGAGGCCGCCGCACCGGGGCAGCGCGCCAGCTTCGCCATCGCCCATCCGCAGCGCGCCGGCGAGGGCCTGCGCGTGGAGATCAGCTCGGCACCGGGCAACTCCTTCCGCCACGCGCAGCACCTGCTGATCCTGGCCCCGGAAGGCGAGCAGCAGCACCTGATCGACGTCACCTCGGCACGCGCCCTGCCGGCCCTGCAGTGCCTGTCGCCGAGCGAACGGAAGGTGGCCGGACTGGTGGCCTCGGGGCTGAGCAACGATGCGATCGCCGAGCGCCTGTGCCGCTCGCGCAAGACCATCGAATCGCAGATCAGCTCGATCTTCCGCAAATTGAACGTGGCCAACCGTACCCAGCTGGCACGCCTGCTGACCTGAGCGGGGACGCCCTGCGCACCGCCGCCGCGCGGCGGGCGGCCACACGGCGAGCGGCACCGCCAAGCCCGGCCACGCGCCCTCCCTGGCCGAGGTTCGCGGCGGCGGCCGCTGGCGGCAGGCCGCCGCCCCGGGAAGGAGGACGCGCCGGCGTCACGGTCCCTGCCCGCACCCGCGGCAGTCCACCGCAATGCCGCGCGGGGAGCTAGATCAGCACCCGCACGGCATTCCGGCGTCGGGCCGGCTCAGCGTGCCGGCGGTTCCTGCACCCGGGCGGCCCGTACCGCCTGCAGGACCGGCTCCAGCGGCAGCGCCGCCGCGGTCCCGCGGTGTCCACGCACCGTACCGGCGCGGAACAGCGAATTGACGATCGCCTCTTCGGTGGCTTCGGCCGCCGCCTGGAACAACGGCGACATGGCTTCGCCGGCGACACTGCGCGCCGGCTGCACCGCCGCGTCCGGATCGCGCAGGGTGTCCTTGGCGGTGGAGAACGCGATGACATAGTCGCCCGAGCCGTTGGACATCACCGACCCGGTGCGCGCCAGCCCCACCAGGGCGCGGCGCGCCAGCCGCTGCAGCTGCAGCGCATCCAGCGGCGCGTCGGTCGCCACCACCATCATGATGCTGCCGTCACCGGTGCTCGGCGGCGGCACCGCCTGGCTGCGCGCATGCTCGGCCGGGTCCGGCAGCACCTTCCACACCGGCACCCCGGCGATGGTCAGTTCGCCGCCGAAATTGCTCTGCACCAGCACCCCCACCGTATAGCCGCCCTCGTCCGCGGCCAGGTGCCGCGAACTGGTGCCGATGCCGCCCTTCCAGCCGAAGGCCACGGTCCCGGCGCCGGCGCCGACCGCCCCTTCCTCGACCTCGCCATAGGACGGCGTGGTCAGCGCCCGCTCCACCAGGGCCGGGGTCAGCGGACGTGCGCGGATGTCGCTGAGGTAACCGTCGTTGGTCTCGCCGACCACCGGGTTGAGCGAGCGCACCTGCTCCATGCCCGGCTGCCGCAGCAGCCAGTCCACGGCCGCGTCGGCCACCTTCCAGGTGCTCAACGTCCCGGTCAGCAGGATCGGCGTCTCCAGCTCACCGAGTTCCTGCACCTGGGTGATGCCGGCCAGCTTGCCGTAGCCGTTGCCGACCACGATCGCCGCCGGCACCCGTTGCCGGTACAGGTTGCCCGCGTGCGGCAGGATCGCCGTGACCCCGGTATGCAGCCGGGTGCCTTCGGACAGCGTGGCATGCCCCACGCCGACCCCGGCCACGTCGGTGATCGCATTGTGCGGCCCGGTCGGCAGCGTGCCGATCACGACGCCGGCCGCACGCGCGCGCGGACGCTGCTCCGCGGCGTGGGTGGACGCGGCCGCACCAACGGCGACCAGGGCAGACAACAGGATGGGCCAACGCTTCCTCATTCGACGATCTCCAGCCAGACACGGTGAACAGAGCGGACACGGTACCGCAGGCATCCGCCTGCCGGTCCGCATCGCCGCCTCGGCCTCCGAACGCAGGCCTCCCGGCAGGATGCTGACGCCTGCAGGCGCGCCGCGCATCGGGAGAAATCCCCATTTTCGGCCCGGAGGAGCCGCCCGGCCCGCGACCGCTCCGCGCCGGCGCGGAGAAGCGCGCCGCAGTGCCTCACCGCGCCCGTGCACCCGCGGCGGGCTGCAGACCACCTGCGCCTCGCGCCGGCGACGGGAGAACGGCGGCGGTGCCCCCTGTGCCCACCCTCCATGGCACAGGGAGCGCACCGCCGGCAAAGCCCCCGCCGGCATCCACGCAGGCACCCGGCCATCGAGGAGCCGAGGGCCGCGCCGCTCAGCCGCGTCCGCCCATCAGGGCAGCGATGGCGGCCACCGCGACAGCCGTCCCGTCCTCCTGCGCGAGCCGTCCGCCCAGCGCCCGCGCCCGGGCCCGCATGTCCGGCTGCCCGGCCCGGGCCAGTGCGGCGGCGAGCCGGGCACCGCTCACGTCCCGGCCCGGCCCGGCGGCGGCCGCGACCCCGAGCCGCTGCAGCCGGTCGGCCCAGAAGAACTGGTCGCCGGCGAACGGGAGCACCACCGACGGCACCCCCGCCCGGGCCGCCGAGTGCGTGGTGCCGGAGCCACCGTGGTGGACCACCGTCGAGACCCGCGGGAACAGCCAGCCGTGCGGGACCTCCGCGATCGTGTGGAAGTTGCCGGGGAGCCCCGCGCCCTCCATTCCACTCCATCCCGGAAAGAACAGCGCGCGCCGCGACCCGACCGCCTCGACCATCCGCTCGAGGAACGCATTCCGGGAAAAGCCCGCCATGCTGCCGAACCCGATGTAGAGCGGCGCCTCGCCCGCGGCAAGGAAGTCGACCAGATCCGGCGGCGGGCTCCAACCGGATTCCGGCACGTTCCACTGGCCGCAGATCCGCGCATTCGCGGGCCAGTCCGCAGGCGTCGGCAGGAGGCTCGGGGAGACGCCGTACAGCATCGGGTGCTCGGTCCAGACGCGCCAGCGCGGCGGCAGCCCGCACACGCGGACGCGCGCCTGGTTGACCGCCCGGCGGAAAGCCGTCCAGAGCAGGGCGTTGACGATCCGCTGGCTTGTCCGGTTCAACACGCGCGGCACCGCCCGCGGGGGCAGGAAGGGCGACGGGAACGCCGACGTCGGGGTGATCGGGATCAGCCCGGTGCCGATGGCGCGGATGCCGCGCCGCTCGGCCACCGACAGGCCCACGAACGCGGCCAGGCCGGAGACGATGAGCGCATCGCAGGCCGCGGTAGCCTCCAGCACCTGCTCCATCCACGCGGACGCCTGCGCATTGGCGATCTTCGCCAGCGCCCGCGCCGTATGGTTGAAGCCGCCCTTCTCGCGGACCGCCGCCGAAAGCGCCTGGCCGGGCATCAGTGCCGCGCGGATGTCGCCGGAAAGCGCCGCATGCGGGATCCCGAGCGCCCGTGCCGATGCCAGCGTGCCCCCGTCCGCCAGCAGCAGGGCCTCATGGCCGGCGGCGATCAAGGCATGGCACAGCGCCGCAAGCGGACGCGTATCGCCCTCGGTTCCATACGTCACGACAACGAACTTCATGGTCCGCGCACCTCGGCCTCGACCTGCTGCACGCACATTAGTGCACGACGTATACTCATGCAACACGTACACCATCCATCATGAGGACCAGAACGCGATGGAAGTCCCCCCGCCCCCGGGCCGCCGTGCCCGCAAGCGCCAGCAGACACGCGACACCCTGATCGCCACCGCAGCGGCGCTGTTCGACCTGCACGGGTACGACGCGGTGACCATGGAGCAGATCGCGGCCCATGCCGACGTCGCGAAGCGGACGCTCTACAACCACTTCCCCACCAAGGACGCGGTCCTGGCCGACTGGCTGGAAGCGCAGCTGGCGCGCGACCTCGCGGACCTGCAGCCACGGATCGCCGCCCGCCGCGGCTTCCGTGCCCGGATCGACACCCTCCTGGACGCCTCGGCCGCCTGGTGCGAACGGCACCCCGCACGGCTGAGGGCATACCTGCAGCACCGCATGATGAACGCCGGCGCCGCCGCCGGGCCCGGCAGCGGCGGCCCCATGGACGCCTGGCGCCTGTTGATCGCGCGGGGACAGGACACCGGCGAACTGGACCCCGCGCTCTGCGTGGAGCGGCTCGCGACCGCCTTCCACCACCTCTACTTCGGCGCCATGCTGCGCTGGCTCGACGGCCCGGAACCTTCCCTGCGCGACGAATTCCGGGCAATCACCGACCTGTTCCTCGACGGTGCCCGTGCGCCCGGCGAGGTGCGGAAACCCGCCCATTGATGCCAGGCCACCCTCACGCACCTGCACCCGGTGACCCGCTACAGCGGCCGCGTGCACTCTGAGCCCGGGCCCACACCGGCGCGCATCCCCTGGAAAACAAGGAACCCCGGCAGGCGCGCGGCTTGCCGGGGTTCCTGTACCTCTCCAGACGCCGCAGGGGCGTCAGAGCAGGGGCGTCAGAACGGTTGTATCTAGCGAGATTGTAAACATCTCATCTTGAACCTTGGAATTCAGAGCCCTTGGCCGATACAACGACTTGAGATGTAAACATCTGATCGCTGCTAGGCCACGTTGTTTACACCCATGCAGTTCCATCGGAGCGTGGGTGCCGGCAGCCACTCCACTCTTTCGCCAGAATCGGCCTCCAATGCCCCCATCGGCCGGGAGCAGACATGCTCCCGAATGATGGCCGGCTTCAAACCAAGGTGATTCAGAACTCCGTCTACACAAAAATCCGCACACACTCAGTGATCGAACGTTTCTCGGAACTTCAAGTCATCCACGGAGGGCACGGTTTGGTGTGCGCCTAGGACCAGCGTTCTGGATTTGAGGATGATCTCCTTAAAGAAGCGCTGACAATCCATCTCGCCGTTCACGAGCAGCCAATGCGCAGCCTCTGGAAAGATCGCTGGGTTGACCGGGTGCTTGGCATTGGGGTTGTGGAACACCTCCATTTCAGCCGTCCAAGGCTCGTAATCGTAAGGTGTCCACAACGCCCGGTATTCGTCGGTGTTGGCATCCATGCTGAAGGGCTTTCCCCGCAATGCGCCAGCCGTGAAATCTGCGAACTCCCCGATGCGAACGTATCGATAATCGCCCGTCGATCCGCCAAACGAGACTGCAACACGGCTCAGCTTCGACAGCGTTGCGGCTTGGCTGAAGATTACCGCGGACAAATCCTCTCCTTCCGGGACATTGAAGAGTCCCGCCGGAATCTCCTCGGCACCCAGCAACTCATCGGCGGCCTCCGATACGGCCACACGCTGGCCGTTCACCTCCACCTCTTGCGCAAAAAAACCGTAGAGGTAGCCGATCAGCGCGGTTCGACTCCAGACCATTGAACCGGGCGCCTGGAAGTCGGCGATGGCCAGAACAAACGGCTTGCCTGCGACGTGCGGCATCCGTGCGTAGCCATTGTCCATCTTGCTTTTGATGGTCTTGGCAAACCGAACTGCGGCGGTGCCCAGCATGCGCTCGCGTCGGTCTAGAGGCGGCGGTGCCTCCACCGCATTGGCGTGGTCGTAGGGGATGGACGGGTTGGCCGTGACGGCTTCTATCCAGGCTTCTCCGCCCTTGCGGTTGGTTACATGGAAATCCGGAGACGGACGGTCCTGCGTCACCAGCAGCCCTTGTTCTCTCAGGCTCGCGAACAGAATCGCTTCCCAGAGCCGGGTGTGGAAGTTGTCCGTCCGGCAATCACTGGCCCAGTTGTCGTCAGGGTTAGGCATGGCCAAATACAGCTGGTTAAGCATCCATGCCCCACGCTCCCTGAAGTGCTGCCCCAGCTCTTTGAAGATGTTGCTGGGGTCTTTCTTGGCGTTAGAAGGCGACAACGGGGGGCGTCGCTTGGCGCCGGGTGGCAATGCGACTTTCGGGAGTCCATCCACGCATGCCTCCTTGATGCTCGCCATGGCGTCGTCCTCTGAGAAGACATCGTCATCTCGCCGCAGAACGACCCACACGTCATCTTCTCGACGTCGCATCACCAGCACGCCGAATCTGCCGGAGGTGGTGTTCGCCGTCAGGGCACAGACGGTGATCCCATCCAAACTTTGCCAAGCGTTCTTCGGGGGATTCTCACCGAATCCCAGTCCTCGCGGCAAGGCGAGCGCGAAGACACTGAACATGCTGGAAGGAAGTTGATCCATCGCCATTCCTGTTGCTGTGTTGAGCTCTAGCTCTCAGCGCGATTTGGAAAATGAAGGGTGGACGCCCCTCGTCCTCAGTTCTCCGCCTCTATTGGGACGCGGTGATAGTTGACGTTCAAGCGCTTGATGAGCGCTTTTGTTTTCTTGCCGGGAGCGCACGGACAGACCAGGACAGCCTCACCGTTGGGCACCTGGCGCATCGCCAACTGTTCTGCCCGGAGGATGGCTCGGTATTTCACGCACTGATAGACCCCACGCATCAGCTCATCCTCCGAGCACTTGCTGGTCTTAACCTCTACCGCCAAACGTTGACGGCCGTTGGCGAACAACACGTCTAGGCGATCGCCGCTGCTCAGCACTGCCTCGTTCTTGCCGGGCTCAAACTCTCCGAAGTCTTCCAGCTCTTCGGGATGATCCCGCACCCATCGTTTCAGGGCTTGGTGCTCGGCGCTCTCAGGCGCCCCACCCTGCGGGACCTTGGGCAGAGGCAACACCTCGCCTTGGTCGGCCTGCAAGGCACCTGATTCCGGCTCAAGCCGAGCAACCCCAAGCGCTGCGGCGACCTGATCCCACTTGCCGTAGTGGTAGACCGCGTTCATGGCGGCATCGAGGTAGGCCTTACGGTCGGCCGCCATGCCCACCCCATTGTCCTCGAAGAAGTAGTGGGCGATCTCGTCCGCACCCGTGCTCGGGTAGCCGGTGCTCTTGCTGACCACAATGGTGTTGATCGGCGGAATCCGCTCCCCTCGCCATTCGGGGAGTCGGCCCAGTTGCTCGACGGCCAAGCCAACCGCCCCAACCGCTGGGCCGTAGACCGTTTTGCGGGCCTTGGGCTCGTGATCAAACTCCGCCTCCAACTGCTCGGCCAGTTCGCCGTAGGAGATGGGCCTCCCTTCCTTGGCCCGGCGGATCAGGATAGGAAGAATGTCAGCCACGACCTGAATTCGCCAAGGAGTGTTGGCGAGGGGAAGCTGGGTCCAGTTAAATGCCATGGATTCACTCCTTGGGATATCAGATGGATGGTATCGAAAAGCCCACCAAATGCGGCCGGTGAGCGAGGCACCCGGCCCCTAAGCCCAAAGATCGCTGCTGCCCCAGTTGTCGCCCCTGCGGCCCCAAGGCATCATCCAGTGGCGGCCGACTTGGCTGTTTGGAAGACGCTCAGGGGGAGCGACGACATGCGCTTGGAAGCAATCAGCATCACCAACTTCCGCTGCTATGGGGAGGAAGTCCGGGTCGAATTGGACGACTTGACGACCTTTGTGGGCCGGAATGACATCGGCAAATCCGCCATCCTGGAAGCGATGGAGATCTTCTTCAACGCGGATGTCGTGTCCATGGAACAAGGGGACGCTCATGTCCACAACGTGGACAAGACCGTTTCAATCACGTGCGAGTTTTCGGATCTGCCGCCGACGCTGACGTTGGACGCGGGTGCAGAGACGACGTTGGCCGATGAATACCTTTTGACCCAAGACGGGCGGCTGAAAGTTCGCAAGTCCTACGACTGCTCCAGTAAGAAGCCAACCGCAGAGGTATTGGTCCTTGCGTTCCACCCCACCGCTGCCGATTGCGACAACCTGCTGGAGCTAAAGGAGAAGGACCTTCAAAAGAAGGTGAAAGACCTTGGCCTGGCGGTTGCACTGAAGGGAAACCCCGGCATGCGTCGCGCGCTCTGGACGGCCGCTGGTGACCTAAAACTTCAAGAGGTGGCGATCGCGGTGGGTAAGCCCAAGGAGGACGTCAAGCGCATCTGGGACCAGATCGAGCCCCACCTTCCGATGTTTGCGCTTTTCCAAAGCGATAGGAGCAGCCGCGACTCCGACAGCGAGGTCCAGAGCCCCATGAAGGCGGCCGTAGCCGCCGCGATTGCAGAGGTCCAAGACGACATCGCTCGAATCCAGGCCAAGGTGCGGGAGAAGGCAGAGGAGATAGCAAAGAACACGCACAGAGCTCTGGCCACCATTGACCCGAGCTTGGCGAGCGAGTTGACGCCCGAGTTCAGTCCGCCGACCCCCGCCAAGTGGCAGGGGCTGTTTTCGCTTGGGTTGAACACGGACGACGGAATTCCATTGAACAAGCGAGGTAGCGGTGTGAGGCGGCTCGTGCTGGTTAGCTTTTTCAAAGCCGAGGCCGAACGCCGGCTCAAGACGAGCACTAAGCGCAGCATCATCTATGCGATTGAGGAGCCCGAAACCGCGCAGCACCCAAATAACCAGCGTATTCTTATCGACTCTTTCAGAATGCTATCCGAGGACCTGGGCTGCCAGGTCGTGTTGACCACACACAGTCCCGGTTTCGCTTCGGCGCTGCCCCAAGAGAGCATTCGTTACGTTTCTCGCCATGCCGATACCAGAAAGCCGCAGATCGAGTCGGGAGTCGATGTGTTCGGTCGGGTTGCAGAGGCGCTGGGCGTCACCCCTGACAGCCGTGTCCAGGTGCTCGTGTGTGTCGAAGGGCCGACGGACGTATTGGCATTGAAGGCTCTTTCCAGAGCACTCCACCAAGCAGACCCTCGCGTGCCCAACTTTGCGTCCGATGATCGCATCGCCTTCGTGGTGTTGGGCGGGGGCAACCTTGAGCACTGGGTCAATCATCATTACCTACGCGCGCTCATGAAGCCCGAAGTGCACATCTACGATAACGACGTCGCCAAATACGCAGATTCCGTGGGCCAGGTCAATGCTCGCCAAGACGGCTCTTGGGCCGTCCAGACCATCAAGCATGAGATCGAGAGCTATCTACATCCTGACGCTATTTTCCAGGCCTTCGGGATCAACATCGATGTCCACGATCACCCGGTGGACAACAAGGCCACGCCGAAGCTCTTCGGGGAGGCCTACTCGGCACATGTCGGGCATGGGGCACCGTTAGGAGACAACAAGGCCAAGGCCAAGCTGGCCCAGCAAGCGTTCCCGTGCATGACTCCTGAGATGCTGGATGCACGAGACCCCGGTGGAGAGGTCCGCGGCTGGTTCGGACGCGTGGCTTTGATGTTGACGTGACCAGCGAATCGGAAACGGGGGCATCGATGGCTACCTTAGCGCCGCTTCCTTCGTGGCAGCGGCCTTCCCCGGTGGCTGTCATCTTAAGAGTATGACAACAGAACTGAGGCATTAAGATCCAGTGAACCACGAGCGGCATGCTACTCACTTGGGTGGATTGGTGGGCAACCTCAAGACCCTTGAAATGTTGATCCGACTTGCATTGGCGCAACGCGAGGGGTCGCCTGCGCGTAATACCTACGGCGACGACTTCAGGAATGCTCCCGTTGGAACGCCCATTCCGCTGAGCGACTTCAGCAACTTCCATTCTTTGAACAAGCTCATCGATGAATTCAATAAGTCGTTTCCTCGCAGCCCGCTGGACAAGGATCTGATTAAACTTCGCGACGCGCTTGCACACGGCCGAGTTTTCAAAGGGCCGAAGGAGGCAGATTTTCGCATAGTCAAGTTCTCCAAGCCGTCCAAGACGGGCGTTGTGATTGAATACAGTGCGGTCATGGACGAAGCGTGGTTCGTCCAGAATAAGGCTTGGGTTGCATCGGCGGTGAAAACAGTAGGAGACACGTTCAACCGCACCCCGGCGGGCTCAAAGCTGCGCACAGGTGGGCGCGGATCCAACCAAACTTAGCTGCTCACACCTGAAACGGTCAGCTCACTATTGCGTCCGACTACCGAAGCGAAACCCGGGACCTGTTCTAGTCCGTGGAAGAATAGTGCCTCATCACCTCCCGAGAAGAACATCGGGCCTACGAAACGCCTGAGTTAAGCCGCGCCGCGAAGCGGCGTCGGCTTGGACGAATTGTTAGGCGCTACTGCTTGAATCCCAAGTGCCATTTCGAACCTTTTGCTGGATGAAGCGCTCCACCTTGCTTTTAAGTTGGGCATGCGATTCATCATGCTCGCCTAACGAGCTTTTGCAGCTATCGCAAGAAAAGCCAATTCTGTCAATGAAGTTGTAGCTACTCGCCTGGTATGGGAACACTTGGAAGTCGCAGTTGGGGCAAAAGCTATTGAGGTTGCTTATGTGGCCGTCAACATATCGCCAGCGCCAGCGGAGACCGAAAAACTGGTCTGCGGTGTAGTTTTCCCAGGACGCAGATGTGCCGGATTCTCTGCGGACAAGTGTCCAAGCTCCAGCGAGGAGAAGAAGAATCGTTGGGGCAACGCCGAGGAAGAGCAGGCCCAATACCCAATGTGAAACATAGCTGGATGCCGTCAAAAAGCCCCAGGTGGAAGCTGCCAAGCTGGTGACTTTGGGCCAGTAACCGAAAAAGTAATTGCCGACAAAGCCAGCAATGGCAATTACTCCTGCGGCAATGACCGCGCTCCAAACGGGATCTTTCCAGATGCTCCTGATCATCGCATGATGTTTGGTTGTGGCGCCTAACGCCTGAATTAATCCGCGCCGCGAAGCGGTGTCGGCTTGAATGAATTGTTAGACATCTGATTAATGAGGCAAGATTGTATTGAGCTGGCCGCGAACATTGCAGCCGTAGTCTTCCCTCAATGAAAGCACCTTGTGTCCGACTCGATTCCGAAGGGCATCAAGTTCATGACGCTGCGTGCTTGAGTACCGGCTGGTGCGATTCATGTACTCACGGCACTCATCGACAAGGTCCTTGATCAGCGCTTTGAGCTTGGAGTCGTATCGGATTTTCTTGCGAAGTTCTGATAAGTCTTGGCGGAGGCGCTCAATGGAAAGCGAAACATGCTGAGACACTTCAAGATGGTGATCAACGAAAAGAGCACCGTGGCTTTCAAGGAGATCAACAACATCTTGGGCAACTTGCCCCTCTTCAGTGAACCTTCTAAGTAACGGAACAGGGCTGCGGTGCGAGTGGAGAAGGGATCTTATTAACTCTTCGTGGGATTTCTTCCACCCAACTAGCGTGGCTTCCGGGAAGTCGGCCCCGTTGTTTTTGTCAATAAGGGTGTGGCAACTTGCACATAACCAAATCCCGTTTTCGACCTTTGCTCTGGCCTCATTCGACATAAGATCGTCGTATCGGGCTTGTCCCTTCTTCTTTGCAGAAATATGGGCTGCCTCACCAATTTTTAACTTTAGAGGTCCGTTCCCATCTGAAGGACCGACTGTGATTGTCAGGCAGCTAGGATTGTTGCAGATCAGGCCGGATCGGAAGGCCAAGGTTTCGATCGTTTCTTTTGAGAAGTCTGGGGCTGCCAAGATTGTCTCCAGATGTCTAACTATCTAATAGACGGACCCGTGGGTCCGGTTATACGGCTTATTCACAAAGCGCCGCATGGTGGGCTTTGCCCTTGACACAGCTCGATCTTAGGGCAGCGGGGGCCGGCTAACAAGCCAGCGTATAACCGGACCCAGCGCCAGGCTCGGCGGCGGCACCAATGGCCGCTATGGGTCGCGTAACGTCCTGCGGCCAAGAGCGGAGATATTCCCGAATGATGGCAGCCTTCAAACTCAGACGAGTCAACATCCCGTCTATACAAAAATCCACACACGCCCATTTACGATCCAGTTTGAGCGGCAACTCCCTCAGGCGTAACGCGAATCCCGTTTATACAAAAATCTGCTCACGCCTCCCTCCACCAAACTGCTCCCGCCCAGCACAAAGCCCAGTCTCACCTGGTGATTCACCCGTTCCGCAGACTGGCTTAGACCTCCGTGGATCGCCCAATGTCCGGCCGCAAACACCACTACCTGCCCCAGCTCATCCAACGGCCATTTGCCTACCGACAGCGAGGTAAGGAATTCTATGTCCACGCTCACCACCGGACCCGGGGGCGTTTCACGCCCAACACCAGCGGGCTGGGCAAGGAGCTGGACTTCTACGGCGGCCCGGAGGACACCAGCCTGGACGACGCCATTACCCATGGCGAGGACGCACTGGCCGAGACCGTGCAGGCCATCAATAGGGGGGATGTCGTTACCCCCATGGACGCCGCTACTCTCATCTCCGCCCTCGCCTTCCGTACCAAATCTATGCGGGAAGCCCTCGTAGAGATGTTCCCGTCGATCGTGGAAGGGCTGCGTACCACGCTCCTTGATCCACTGAGCGTGCGCCGCGAGCTCATGGCCAGCCTTACTGATCCGAAGGAGCAGAAGCGCCTGATCAATGAACAGATCGAGGCGACGTTTGGCCAGCTTCCTCGGGAACAGTGAATCGCCTGGGCTTTTGTAGACACTCTTCAACCGTTTAGTGCGCACCAAGTCGCCCAGTTACTTCTAGACAGCCTTGGTTCCTTGGGTCGCATGACGCCCCTGCGGCCATGAGCGGACCTTAATGAAGGAGCGCTTTCTGCTGGATCCACCCAACGAACGGAGTGGAGACCGAAGCAACACTCCCCCCGCCAGCTCCCCATACCGGCGGCGGCATGTCGGCTCGATCGATCAATTGGCCGCTTCTGACGGCCATTCCTCCGGAACCAGCGCGGGCGGCTTGGTCCACGGTTCCTCGACCAGCGCGTCCTGGAACCACTGATCACGCAGGTTCGCATGCTCAGTGACGATCAACTGGAAACCTGGGACATCTTCCTGCGTGAACTTCAGCAGCAACTCGAACAGCCGACGCACTGCATCGAGATCGGCGTCATTTTCCGTCTTCTGCACCGAGCCGTCGGCGTCCCTGTAGACCTGCTCGGAGGGGAAGTAGACCTGGGTTGGTTGGTCGATCAACAGGAAGCGCGGAATCGGACGGTTGTTCTGCGCCGCAAAGAGATGCAGAGCAAGCAGTGCTGACAGGTGGTAGGCCAGATGGTTCTCGCCGCCACCGGTCCTACCCATCGGCACAGGACGCTCGGGTCGATCGAAGATGATCGTCAACTGCGGCAGGTTGAGCCGTGCAGGGTAAGGGCCGAACTCGGCGTGAAACTTCTGGATGTATCGCGACACCTGTGCAGAGATGTTGCTGAGGATCGAGGTCAGGCGCTCATTGCTCTCGTCGGCGCCGACCTGCTCCTCAAGCTGCTTGACTTTGTTGCTGAGACGGCGATTCTCTGCTTCAAGTTTGACAAGATCCTCATTCGGGAGGAGCGTTTCCAGAAACAGGCTGATACGGCCGACCACACGTGCGGCTGCGTTGTTGCGGGTGCCCATCTGGGCGATGATTTCGTTGGCCGAGATCGCCGCAGACAACTCAGCTTCCTTCTGCCTGATATCGCTCGCGATCCCGTCCACCTTGCTGGTCAATTCGGCGAGGTAGGCTTCGAGCTTGGGGCGCTGGCCGGTGGCGATACGCAACTCTTTGTCGAGCGATTCCAGCTCCTTGAGCAGGACGACGGCGACCGGGGACTTCAAGGCCAAGTTTTGCTCGCTAAACGGCCATTGCCATTCGCCGCTGTCGGGATCTTTCGGGAGCGCCTTGATCGAGGCCAGCCGGTCAATCTGTTCGGCAGCTTCGTTTTCGTAGCCGCCCGACCGCTTAGCGAACTGTCGTGCCGCGTCGATCCTGGTCTGGGTATCACGGCGATCCTGACGCAACCGGGCCAGTTCATCTTCCAGAAGCGAAACTCGGCTGCCGTCGTCGTCTGGCACCGTTTCGGGCTTCCACGACAGCGCCAACCTCAATGCGTCGACGATCCCGTCGGCATTCAGGTTCTCGTCGGTATTGCTGATGACTCCGACCGTCTTTGCTTCCGAGTAGAGGCCGATAGCTTGTTCATGCGACGTGTCGACGGCGTCGCGCGCCTGCTCTAGCTTCTTGTTGCTGATCCGCAGATCGCGCTGCGCTATGCGCAGCTTGGATTCCAGCTCGTAGCGATCGTGCGAGGAGACGCCGAGCAGGATTGGCAGCGTGTCGCGGATCGCCTGCGGTTGGAACTGCTCGTTCTGCCGATAGAAAAGTTGGTCTTTATTGGCAACCAGTCCCTGCTTCTGGAACAAGTAGTAGAACGTGTGCTTGACGTTCGCATCGTAGCTGTCGCGGCTGTGTTCAAGCGCGACTTCCGTGCGGTTCTCGGGAATGCCGAGCAGGCGCGACAGCAGTTCGACGATGCTGACGTCGTCGGTGTTGACCGCCAGATCCTTGAACTCGGGCGCCTGCAATTGAGCCCCCCTTCGCAGCATTGCCGTGCTGCAGCTGGCGCCTCCGCCGGGCGGGGTCGGCTTGGCGACCAGCACCTGTTCTTGCTCGAACTGATAGATCACGGCGAACCAGGCCACCTTGTCGCGAATGATGCCTTCGGGGACGTTGAACGAGGAACGTCCCATGCAATATTCGATGATCTCGGAGAGCGCAGACTTTCCGGTGGAGGATCGACCCGTGATGACGTTGAGTCCGTCCACCTTGAACTGGAGGTCACGGCGCTGGCCGTCATGGCTGTAGATGTGGATGGATCTGATCTTCATGGACGAATCCCGAAAGTCGTGTAAACGGTCGCTCGGTCGGCGATGCGTGCAAATTCCTTTCCGATGATGCGTGCCACTTTCTGGCACGCAACGGTTTCGGCGGTTCCATCGACGCTTTTGCGGACCTTCTTGGGTACGGTCTGGATGCGACCGTCGTCCGCGACGGCGATGCAGCCCCTTTCCATCAGCAGACCGAACCCCTCGAAGGCATACGGCAGCATCTGCGTAACCCGGTCGGTGAAGCCCACCATGATTTGCTGGTTCTTCTCCGCGGTCTTGAGCAGGTAACTGCGTGGACTGCTAGCGATCACCTCGCGTGAGTCTTTATGCAGGCACAGGGGCAGCACAAGCAGCGACAGCGAAAATGGCATGCCGCGAGCGTCTTCTTCTTCGTAGCCGTGCAGGGCGCGGAACAGGACCAAGCCGCAGAATGCAGGGTTGAATAAGTTCCGAATTTCAAAGGGGCGCTGATCCCATCGCTTCACGAGGCCACCCCCAGCACCTCGCCAAGGCGGTCCAGGAATCTGGGATGCCAGTAGACCTTGGGTTCTGGCATGGCATCCGCCAGGATGTGGAAGCTGCCGCGAAGGACATAGGGTTCCGTCACCCGTGCGCGAATGCGTAGGGATTCGATCTTCCCTGTCTCAAATTCCGCCCAGTTGTAGAGGGTTGCGCCGGCTTCGCGCAGTGCTTCTTCCGCGCTGTCGTCCTTCAGCTTCTCGAAAGCGACATCCTTGTAGCGCCCCCACTCATCGGTGAGGCGATCTTCGTACTCTTCGACTTCTCCCAACACAAGCAGGTTCTCGCGCGCCCAGGCCGATCGTTGCTCGAACGCGCGGTAGTAATCCAGAATCGCGCTCCTGATCCGATTGGAGGAAATGCCGATCTCGCGAAGTTGCGCCACGAACAGGCGCGGGTCGGCATCAGTGTCGATCTCGTCAGCGGGCACCTTTCCTCGGAACGTGATAGGCAGGTTGTCCGCCTTATATTCCTCGGCGAAGTTCGAGAGCTTGTCCGAGACTTCGTAGCCGAAGATCCCTTCCGACTTAGCGCCAGTCAACTGCTTGATCACTGCGTCGGTCCACCAACCCTCCAGCCGCTCGAAGACGAACTCACGATGCTCGCGTCGGATGCTTCGCATGTGCTTGTCCCTTATGAGCGCCGGGATGTCACCGATGCGTGGGCTGCCATCGAGGATCAGGATGCGTTCGAGAAAATCTTGTTTTTCGGGTTCACTCAGTTCGTTGAAGGCTGTGACGATCGGCGCGATGAGTTTTGATGTCGATCCGGCAAGTGCGGTATTGGCCAATTCGGTCAGCGTTGTCGTATCACCGGAGGCTGCGGGCTGTTCGGGGAGAAGACGGGCAAGGAACGAGCCGGTCGATACCGTACCGGTGGTGAACAGAAAGAACCGCAGGTTCGATGCGACGCGGCCATCCCGCTTGTACCGCGCCAACCAGATGTTGACGGACTTCCAAAAATCCGTCGACAGGTCAGTCAACCTATCGCCAATCGCCTTGTGTTTGAGCGAAGCCAAGGACTTACCACCGTCGCCATCGACAAAGTCGAGGTCGTCGTCCTTTTCCAGGAAGATTGCAGTGTCTTCCGGCAACTGAAGCAGTTGTAGCAGCGCGAGACGTGCCTGGTAGATATATCCCAGACCTTGCTCGCCGGCTGAAAACTTATCGGTGGGCACCTCGGCCATGCCTAGTCCTTGTGCTAGTTCTTGAAGATCAGGAACGACGATAGACCCAGGCTACATAGCGCATCTTCCGATGCGTCATGTCTTACTCTATTTCCCCTGACTATGGCCGCAAGCCCGCCCCTACCTGTCCATTCTAGGAAATAATAGCAAATCGCCATAGCCAGGGAGTCAATTTTGTATTCCTGTTGGGGCGGCGAGGAAACGCCAAGGCAGCCACTCGGCGATCCTACACCCGGATCGCAGCAGCCAATTCCGAAGTAGTGATTACCAGCGTTACCTGGCAGCCAGTGACCTGGTGTGCTCAATGAGCGCGGCGGGCCAATGCGGCGACAACGCCGCATGCGAAGGCTTCTTCGGCTTGTTCAAGCACAAGCAAATCTACCGCATGACATATCCAACACTCGAAGCCGTCTCAACTCGCTCATTCTTCTTTCCCATCTCAACCACTATTACACAAGCCACCAGCACACCCCCCAGGAGCGAAACGAATAGCAATACTCGCCGCATCCGCTCTCTAGTCGTGATTTGCCCATTCATGGCGAATCTGTACCGAGAAAAAATCAGGACCGCAGCGGTACAAGTCCATAACCCCGAAACCACGCACACCATCGCCCCAATGCCGCGTACAGATGCGGCAAGTCCGCTACTGAGGACCACGTAGCCTCCGCCGATCATGGCTAGCCCCAAGGCCAAGCACTTCATCAGCTCAATCGTCTCTTTAAGCGCGACAAAAAATTCATCTTCTTTTCTTCCCAGATCAGTGCTTTCAGACAACGCACCCGCTGCCCTGCACTTACCGGAGGAATTACTTGCATCCATGGCTACCGCTCCGAACTGTCGTTACCGATATCTATCGGCCACGCTGGCAGTAAATTAAGACGCAACCTCAGACTGCGCCGAGACAGCTAGGTCGTTAACCGGAATCCGGCCACGACGGCCACATGAAGCCATCTTCTTGCTGCGCACATGCGGCAGACGCCAAGTAGAACCGATGAATCGGACTATCTGATCCGCGGAGGCAGGCAACCACCGCAATGGATAACAGCGTAAAAACGCCTTGCTGGCAACTAAACACGCCGAATTGGCGACCAGGCCCGCTGCACGCATAAAAATAATCTTCAGCCGCTTAATGTGCAACGCAACCCAAGCTCCATCAAGAGTAGCCCTAGCCAGCTTTCGGTCACGCAAGTAGGTTATCTCTCATCTTTGCCCCTTCTCTTAGCCTTGCGCTTTTCGTCCCTAGGCTCCATCGACTTCCGGTTGGCGTAATCCATCCACAACCCCACCCCGCAAAGGATAAGCGCCAAAGCAAGCACGCCCAATGTACCGATCATCGAGAATTTCCTCCGGCCATAGCCGCGCAAGACCAACGGATTCACGCAGTCTACCAGCACAGTAATGATCGGCGACATTAGCCCCTTCGTGCCGGGACCTTATTCCTACCAAATGCGTCTTTCCGGCCCCGCAAGTGCGTCTTTTCGACCCCGCAACTGCGTCTTTCTGGCCCCGCCGCCAACTGAGCTTCTTCTACATCTTCTTTATAGGCCTGGACGACAGCGTCTGCCCTCGATTCACTCGCGGCAGCGGCTGATCCAATAACTCCTTTGTGAGGCCACGCGCATGAGCGTTGTAAGCCCAGGTTACAAACTGCTCTAGCAGCCGTTGATTCTCAGCTTCCAGTCGTTGATTCTCCGCCTCAAGCCGCACCATCCTTTCCACCACCCCCGGACCGCCCAGCCCTCGTCGGCTGCGTGGCTGAGCAGAACTCAACAAAGACTTGCGCTGCACAAATGCTGCGCGAATACGCTCATGCTTATGAAGGGCCTGCCTTGTGTAGCGGCACTGCAAACGGAGAGCAACGGAGTCGATCAATGCCTCCCAAGTCAGCGTGACGTCACTCCACGCATCAAGAATCCTGACAATCTGCTCGATTGCGCCGTCAGTGAGGTTCTTGCCTCGCCGCGCGCCCCTCTTCGTCGCAGACAAGCTCATTCGCCTGCCCCTTGGAGACTACGACGATCTTGAATAGCAGCACCGGCTTGCTTTTCGCTCCCGCGCACACGGGATGGCACATCAGCCACTGCCATCTGGATCGGCGTACCGTCGGGCACCTCCGGATCTTCCATGATGGCCAACAGTTGGGCGAGTCTTTCGACCGCGACGCGGTGATGCTCCATCCATCGATCACTACCTGCATAGCCCGCGCCTGTCGCGGCCTCCGCCTTCTCTTTTAGCCGCATGGCTTCGCCAAGCTGCGCACGCAACCTTGACATTTTCCTTTCGTCGCCCTTTACACAGATCAACTCCTGACAGTTAATGCAGTCCGCATGCAATTGGCATGGAGAAGATGTGTAGTCATGGATGCAGTACCCGAGTTCCGTCACATGTGCCGTCGGGACAACCAGTTGTGCAAAGGCATCTCGCTTGATCAGCGCACGCTTTGGCAACTCGGACAAAGAGCCAAGCATCTGACCAGTACCCACCGCAGATCGGATGCCCTCAAGAATCTGCCTTGGCGACACATGGTCGTATGCTTCGTTCTGGCGCACATCCAGTCGACCAGACCATTTCGCGATGTCCAGTTGGCTTAACCCACCTACCTGAGCCAACGTATTTAAGTAATGTCGAAAGGCATGCGACTTCAGAACGATATGACTACCGTTGGGCTCAGTGAACCCGAAGCGCGAGAAGATCGAATCCAACCCATGCGCACTCCGGCTTCCAAGCCCCGTGTTGATCTGCCCGACACTTACGAGCTCAATCATGCAGCGATACGTACCACGCTGGGCTCCCAGCTCATTTCTGCGAACAACGAACAAGGCTTTCGCATAGGTAACACCCGTCTTCTCATCGAGAGTTGGAAAGCCTCGCGGAAGCAGAGAGATAATAGCCCCTTCAACCTCCTGGAATCTGACATAGAGCGCATTACCCTGCCCCTTCAATCTAACCATGCCAATCCCCTGCGCTTTGCACCATGCATTTGCGCCTACCCGGTCAATCAGACCAATGATCCGCGCAACCTCCTCAAGGGTTAGCCATTCGTTGTTGCGCAGGTGCTCCACGTCCGACGCCAGATAAATCCGGCCAGGATTGCGTTCATACCATTCGGCGACCACTCGCGCTTCCGCTGTGACTTTTCGGATTCGACGCAAAGCGTCCTGCACGACCGGCGCCATTGCTGGCACCATCCACTTCACTCCAGGCTTTGCTCCCTTAGCCGGCCACCAACGCAGGCCGTATGCATCGTCCTTCCCGGGACGCGCTTCTACAACCTCGCAATCTGATGGCAACGTCAAGACTTCACTGATCCGATCGGGAGCCGCCAACATGATTGCAGCAGCTGACGTGGTGATCACGTCCGCGGGCTCTTTGGCCATCAGGAATATTCTTGGCAGAGCGTCAAGAGCAGCTTCTGATGGCAACTTCTCTCTCCTACGTCTATCAGCCTCCGGCCCCACACGCACAGTATCCAGTGGACGTCGTATTGGACTACGCCAACTTGTCCGATTGATTATCAGGGCATTACCTCTCATGAACTCGGAAAGCACCTCTAGCTGTTGCCCTACGCGATAGGCCGCTCCGGCACTGAAGTGCCCCACCACAAGTTGTGCAGCTCGATTGAAGACCGCCTGATCCGCACGCACGGGATCACAATCCCCCTCCTGCTCTGCAAGAGCCGCTGCCAACGCACGGAGTGCGGCGACCCTTGTATGGATGGCTTTAACGGGGCGAATCCCAGAGAGATAGCGGATGTAGGCCTTTGCAAAGCTTCGGAACGGTTCGGGCATCACTGACGGAACAGGATCATTCACTGCAGCCAGTGTTGAGAAATTGATCCGTTCCCGCTTCTTTCCTTTAGCCTTGGTCAAGACCGCGTCAGTCACGTCCCAAGTGTCGCTTTCGAACGAAAGATCCGGACCAAAGACCACAAGCTGATCGCGAGCCAGATCAATAAACTGACGAACGTTTGCCCTGACATCAGCCTCAATACGGGGAACGAAAACGACGATATCAGCCGCCACGATCTCGCTCCTTCTGCCATGCTTCACATCGGCGAACAACTTCCGCTACCGCCAGAATAGTTCTGTCGTTCACTGCCGCAATTCGAGCATCAGCATCTTTGCTCAGACGGTCGCGCTCATCCACCAAATGCTCCAGCACGGCCTGATGGGGCCCATCGACCCAAGGCTCAAAGTTCACACAGGTGTAGCAGGCGATGGGAGCCAGGAAGCCGCAGAATCCGTAGCTTCCGCAGCTACCTATAGGCCTCATGGATGGATCAAAACGTGGATCACATATCCGACTTGTCGGATCGGCATGGCGAGTAGCATGCGACTCATTCTCAATGAGAACACCTGAGAAGGCTTGTGCCATTGGGGCCAGCCGAAATGCGATAGCCTTATCGATTCTCTCGACGATCTCTGGCCGCGCCTCGATATACACACCAACATTCTGTGTGTCGCTATGATCCAGAAGTTCCGCGATGACCAGCTCGCCATGACCTTCCATCGCTGCCCTGGTTGCAAATGTTCGGCGGAAACGTATGGAGCTAATTCGGAGATATTCTCCCGTTCGTTCGGACTTGGCTTGAAGCGGCTCCAACGTCGACTGCAAAAGAGCAGTTATACCGTTCCGAGTGCGATGAAACTGAAAGCCGGCAGGCTCGACATGCGGCCTTGAGGTTGCCGGAAAAAGCGGCGCCTCAGAGGGATCTTCAAGAACACCTTCAAACATTCTTCTAACACAGGCAGCATGCTCTACAAGCAATTTGCCGATCTGCGGTATAACCAAGCGATCCCTAAACGCGCTTCTTACGAGCTGCCCTTGCTGCTTAGCTCGTGGCATCCGCAGCAAGTAGATCGGCACACCGCTCTTCTGCTCTACAACAGTGACATCCTTCACCTTCAACGCAGCATGCTGGACCGGGCGCTGCCCTAGCAGCATGAAAAGATATGTCAATACGTAACCTTCCCTAGAGACATCGCCCCTCTGATAGGCTCGATCCAGAGCCCTTTGCAGCGCCTCCAACTCGATGTCTGTGAACGGGCCTTCGTGAGGATCATGAGTCAGTACCGCACGCCCCTTCTTAACGCCAGGATTTCTAATTTGCTTAAGAAGGACATATGCCTGCCCTGAAACTCCCGCGTAGCCAAACTCATGCCAGCGCCGCAACAGAGTTGACAACTGACCGAAATGCCAGAGATTCCGTACATCCAATGAAACTCTATAATTAATAAGATCAGTGTCGCTGAACTCAGCAACCGGACCACCTCTACTCTTTCCAACGTGCAATGCGAATCTAAGTAGCTGTTGGAACATCAACTTTAGGTGGCCGGATGCCATCCTTTCCGCGTACCACACAAGTACTGCTTTGGCCGAGGCTTCCAATTCTCTTGAAAGACAGAGATTCGAGAATCGAAGGCTGATCACCTCGGAGACGTCTCGATACATCCAGTGATCGAGCTGGGGATTGAATCCCACCCCACTCGGTGTCTCCACCCAAGCTGGCAGAGACAGAGGGTCCTCAAACCTGATACGACCCACCTCATTCATCCTTACTGACCTCAGCAAGAACCTTTTCCTGCATTGCGAGCGAAGCTTCTCTCGCCCTTCTACGAATGTGACGCCTCGTATATACCGCAGCATGATCAGACGTTGGCGACCATCCCATCAGGTAGCTTCGGTATTTCTGCTCCTCGGCCGACGCCACCCTAGCCGCATCCATCTGTCTAGAGAACATGTCATTCCATGTATGTCGTAGAAGATGCGGTGAAAGCTCCTTTGGCAAGTCTGGACACGCGATGCGCAGCACCTCAAAAACCTTCTCTGCAGCAGCAACAGTAAGCGGCTTCCCACTGCGACTGGCCGCGAACAGAAAGCCATGCATCTTTGAATTCGGCAAACCCGATCTATGATCAAGAATGTACGCGTTAGTTTGAGCAAGGAGATCTTTCTGCAGTTGAAGAACCCTTGCTCGAGTTTTGGTTTGAGGTTGATTTCGTCTAGGATCCCCTGGGTCATCTGCGCGACGATGGATTGTGACTTCGCCCAATCGGCTGTCGATATCTGAGTTGCGCACCCCAAGCGCTTCTCCAATTCTCAATCCAAGATTCAACAGCCAACGCACCAGAAGCGCATTGCGATAGCGAGCGTGCTCATCGCGCCACGGGTTGTCGGTGCTCGAAGGATCGGTCACACGCAGCAGTTCTTGCACCTGCCTGTCGGATAGCCCCTCCCGCTCAACTCCGAGGCCGGCGGCCGGCAAGTAACGCATCCGACTATCCAATGCTCTGAACGTGATCTCCGTAGCGTTCTGAAAGCGGGCAAGGAATGCGTTTGAGACGCCATTTCGACTTCGACGATCATCCGCCAACCAAGCAAGATAGCTACGGATATACAACAGGCGCGTCGACGCCACTTGAGGGGCCACTTCTTTTAGGCGTTGTCCATGTGGCTTGGTACGCACGGCCTCCTTTGCTAGGACCGGCTTCTTGCTTTGAGTGCAAGAGACAGTCGTCCTGGAGCCGAGCTGCGCCAACGGTTGCCGGCTACTACGTATGAGCCCCTCAACCTCAGCAACCGAAAGAAGTTCCCCATACTCCAGACGACTGTCGATGTCGATCCGACGTGCAGCCAAGAAATGTTCAAGAACCACGATCGCACGTAGCACGTTGCTGATCGTGTTAGTTGAGAGATTTCTACCGCGAACCTGAGTCAGCGCAAACACGGTGGGGCGAAAGAGCGGGCATCCATGCTCATCCAGCAGTACCGGAAAGCGTTCGCCAGAGGCGAACACGACGATCCGAACACGAAATGCCGGCTCCATCGTTTACATCCTCTACTGCTAGAAGATTGGCCTCAGACTAGCAAGAAGAAAAAATCTCCGCGTAAACATAAAAACCCCGGTAAGTACAATGACTTACCGGGGTTTATTTGCATCACTGCATTATTAAAAATTAGAACGGAATGTCGTCGTCGGCGAAGTCGTCCATCGGCGGCGCCGCCGGCTGCTGTGCCGGTGCCGGCCGCTGAGGACGCTGGCCGCCATAGCCGCCGCCCTGGTCCGCATTGCCGTAACCGCCCTGCCCGCCCTGGCCGCCGCCCTGCTGGCGCGGGGCCGCCTGGCGCTGCGGACGCTCGCCGCCGTAGCCACCGCCGCCACCGCCCTCGCCGCGGCCGCCGAGCATCTGCATCTCGTTGGCGACGATGTCGGTGCTGTACTTCTCCACGCCGTCCTGCCCGGTGTACTTGTCGTAGCGGATTTCGCCCTCGACATACACCTGCGACCCCTTGCGCAGGTACTCGCCGGCGATCTCGCCGAGCTTGCCGAAGAACACCACGCGATGCCATTCCGTGCGTTCCTGGTTGTTGCCGTCGCGGTCCTTGCGCACGCTGGTGGTGGCCAGGCTGATGCGCGTCACCGCCATGCCGCTCTGGGTGTACTTCACGTCCGGGTCGTTGCCGAGGTTGCCGACCAGGATGACTTTGTTGATGCCGCGGGCCATGGGATTCGCTCTTTGCGTTGGATGCCGGAAGTCGCGCCGGGGCCGCTCGCGGCCGGCGCACGTGGTCCCCGGCGCACGCGCCCGGGGGACCGGACACAGGATACTAGCATCGTGCCCGCCACACCCGGCCGGCGCGCTGGCGCGGGCGGTTCACCGACCGCCGGCCGCGCGGTTTCCCGGGGGAGTGCACCGGACCGGGCGCGGCCTGCGTGGCCACCGGCGCCGGCAGCGCTCAGCCGAAGTCCTTCAGCAGTTCGCCCACCCCCGCCGGGGAGAGCTCCAATCCCAGCGTGGCGCCGGGATTGACCACCACCCCGTAGCCGCCGGGCACCCGGTGCAGCACCTCGCGCATCGTCCAGCGCACGGTGTGCGGCGCCTGCTGCGCGTGGTTCCCCACCCGCGCCTCGTGGGTGAACACCGCCACGTGCAGCACGCCCTGCTTGTCGAACAGCAGCGGGTCGAAGCCGCTGCCGTCGGGCGTGACCAGCCGGCCGGTGAGCAGCACCACCTGCGACCCCACGAACGCCTCCATGAACGCCCTGATCGGCACGCGGCCGTCCATGGCGGCCTGCAGCAGCGTCTCGACCGGGGTCTGCGGGGAGGAAACATTCATGGCGGTGGCAACGACGGCGGGGGGCGACGATTCTAGCCGCCCCGTGCTCACGCCCGCCTGCCGGCGCCACCGCCTATACTTCCCCCACGCCCCACGACTGCATCGCATGAGCATCGCCGAAGACCTCCGCCCCGCGCTGGGCCTGCCCGCCATCCAGACCCTCGCCGCTGCGGACATGGCCGCGGTCGATGCCCTGATCCGCCGCCGCCTGTCCTCGGACGTGGTGCTGATCAACCAGATCGCCGACCACATCATCTCCGCCGGCGGCAAGCGGCTGCGGCCGATGCTGGTGATGCTCGCCGGCCACGCGGCCGGGGGCGCCGGCCCCGAGCACCACCAGCTGGCGGCGATCATCGAGTTCATCCATACCTCGACCCTGCTGCACGACGACGTGGTGGACGAATCCGACCTGCGCCGTGGCCGCAGCACCGCCAATGCGCTGTGGGGCAATGCACCGAGCGTGCTGGTCGGCGACTTCCTGTACTCGCGCAGCTTCCAGCTGATGGTCGAACTGGACCGCATGCCGGTGATGCGGATCCTCGCCGACACCACCAACCACATCGCCGAGGGCGAGGTGCTGCAGCTGCTGCATGTCCACAACCCGGACACCGACGAAGCCGCCTACCTGCGCGTGATCGAGCGCAAGACCGCGGTGCTGTTCGCCGCCGGCACCCGCCTGGGCGCGCTCGCCAGCGGCGCCGGCGAAGCCGTGCAGCAGCAGCTGTACGACTACGGCATGGCGCTGGGCTACGCCTTCCAGATCGCCGACGACGTGCTGGACTACTCGGCCAACGCCGAGGAACTGGGCAAGAACCTGGGCGACGACCTCGCCGAGGGCAAGGCCACGCTGCCGCTGATCCATGCCATGGCGCACGCGGACGATGCTACCCGCCAGCGCCTGCGCGGGATCGTGCAGGACGGTGATGCCGGCGCGATGCCGGAAGTGCTGGCCGCGATCCACGCCACCGGCGGCCTGGAATACAGCCGCCAGCGCGCCGTGGCCTATGCCGATGCGGCCGGCCGGGCACTGGACGGGCTGCCCGAGAGCGAGGCGGTCGCCGCCCTGCGCGGTCTGGCCCGTTACGCGGTCCAGCGCAGCCACTGACCCATGGCCGGCGAGCACTTCAGCGCCCAGGAACGCGCCGTGCTGCTGGCGGTCAAGGGCGTCGGCGCCACCGTGGTGGCGCGCCTGGAGCAGCTGGGGTTCGGCTCGCTGCAGCAGCTGGCCGGGGCCGAGCCCGGCGACATCCTCGCCCAGGCCGCGGCGATGCTCGGCAGCACCTGCTGGCGCAACAGCCCGCAGGCACGTGCGGCGATCGAAGGCGCGGTCCAGGCCGCGCGGCGGCAGGCGCCGCCGCGCTGAGGGCCGCGGCCGCCCGCGGCCTCAGTGGATGCCCAGGCCCGGAATCGTACTGATGCTGTCCGGGTCGAAGCCCGCCAATCCGGCGAAATGGCGGCCACGCGCCACATAGTCCGTGTAGGCGCCGAAACTTGGCGCTCCCGGCGACAGCAGCACCACGCCCCCCTCCCCGCCCAGCGCGGCACGCGCCAGCGCCACCGCCTGCGGCAGGTCGCGCGCGGCATGCAGGCCGAAGCCGCGCGCCTCGGCCAGCGGTTGCAGCAGGGCATGGATGCGCGGGCCGTTGCCGCCCAGGGTGACGATCTCCAGCGGGGCGTGCCCTTCCATCCGCGCGGCGAAGCCGTGCCAGTCGAGCCCGCGGTCGTGGCCGCCGACCAGCAGCGCGATGCGCTGCCCGGCAAAGCACTCCAGCGCCGCCAGGGTGGCATGCGGGGTGGTGCTGATGGAATCGTTGACCCAGCACAGGCCATCGCGTTCGCCCAACCGTTGCAGGCGGTTGGGCAGTGGCCGGAAGTGGCGGGCCGCCGGTGCCAGCGCCACCGCGTCCAGTCCCAGCGCCTCCAGTGCCGCCAGCACCGCGCACAGGTTGCCGCGGTTGTGGCGGCCCGGCAGCGGCGTGTCCGCGGTATCGAACACCGGCCGGTCGCCGCGGTGCACCACCTCGCCGACCATGTGCCAGCCGTCGGGCTGGTTGAACCACACGACCCGGCTGTGCGGCAGCCGCAGCGCCCGCAGACGGGCATCGGCGGCATTGAGCACCGCCACGCGCGGATGGCCGTCGGTCACCAGCGACAGCTTGTCGTCGATGTAGCGCTGCTCGCTGCCGTGCCAGTCCAGGTGTTCGGGAAAGAGGTTCAGCACGATCGCCACCTCCGGCCGCGCGCCGCTGCGCGCGACCTCGGCGGTCTGGTAGCTGGACAGCTCCACCGCCCAGTAGTCCGGCGCCTGCGGCGGATCCAGGACTTCCAGCAGGGGCAGGCCGATGTTGCCGGCCAGGCCGGTGCGGTGCCCGCCGGCGCGCAGCAGGTGCGCCAGCAGCGCGGTGGTGGTGCTCTTGCCCTTGGTGCCGGTCACGCACACCGTACCGGGCAAGGTGCCGTCGGCACGCGCGTGCTCGCCGAACCACAGCGCGCTGCCGCCGATCAGCTGCGTGCCGTGCGCCAGCGCCTGCTGCGCCTCGGGCCGGTACGGGCTGATGCCCGGCGACTTGACCACCACCTCGAAGCGCGCCAGCGCCTCGCCGCTCACCCCGGTCTCCACCTGCAGCGCACCCTGACCCTCGGCGCGCGCGCCCGCGGCTTCGGCCTCCGGGCAGAACAGCGTCAGCGGCAGGCCGGGCAGCCGCGCACGCAGCGCGTGGAAGGCGGCACGGCCTTCGCGGCCCCAGCCCCACAGCGCGACGCGCTTGCCCTCAAGCTGCGAAATCCGCACGCAGGCGCTCCCACAGGGTGGCCGGGATGCGGTGTTCGCCGTCGATCCCCAGCAACGGCTCGAGCCGCAGCTCGTCCGCGGCCAGGGTCGGCTGGATCAGGTTCGCGAACCGCTTGACCAGCGCATCCTCGCGCCACTCCGGGCGCGTGGCCAGTGCGGCCATCGCCGCGCGCGATTCCCGGCCCTCGCCCACGCACTCGAACGGCTTGTGGTCCTGGAATTCCAGCAGCGCGTCGAAACCACCGGCCTGCTCGGCATCGTCGAGCAGGTTGCGGCCGAAGATGCGCACCAGCCGGGTCTTGGGCATGAACGGCGCCAACGCCAGGAACACGAAGTGGCACTTCGGGCAGACCCCGCACCAGCGGTTCACCGGGCGCTCGCCGAGGATGTGGAAATTGCGGTTGCAGCTGGAGAAGTGCGCGTCGTAGTAGTCGTTCCTGGCGAACTGGCGGGCGACCGCCAGCTCCGACAACGGCCGCAGCAGCGAGTAGTAGTGCAGGTCGGCGGCGACATGCCGCTGCACATGCTCGCCGAACGCCTTCTCGAACGCCCAGCCCTTGGACCACTGGTGGTTGACCTCACCGGTGCCGGCAATCTGGCTGCCGTAGCTGGCCGAGCGCTCGTTGGAGAACACCACCTGGTCCACACCCCGCACCAGCGCCGCCAGCACCATGATCGCCGAGTTCACCGCGGTCACCGGGATGTGGCCGTTCCAGGCCCCCTGCCGGTTCAGCTCGAACAGCTCCGGCGCCAGCGTGCGGCCGATGTTGAGCATCGGCAGCCCGGTGCGCTCGGCGCAGGCGCGGATCAGCTGCGAGCCGCCGATCCAGGTGATGGTCTCGGCCACCGCGGCCTTGCGCAGCGCCTCGATGCTGACCAGCGAATCCTTGCCGCCGCCGATGGCGACCAGCGCGTGCCGGCGCAGCCCCACTGCCTGTGCGGGCGCCAGCGGCGCGGCCACCGGCAGACTGAACCGGCCGCGCAGATCCAGCCCGTTGCGGTAGGCGAACTCGCCCAGGCCATGCAGGTAGATGGATTCGACCAGCGCCGCGGTCTCGGCATCGACGGCGTAACTGTCGATGGCCACCCGCGGCGGCACCGCCGCCTTGTAGTAGCTCACGCCGGCGACCAGGTGCAGCAGCCGCAGCGCCCGCTGCACGGCGTCGGCGCGCGCGTCTTCCATCGGGAACGGTGCGCCCGGCACGGTGACGGTCTCGGTCATCTCCGGCCCGTCGTCGAAGGCGTACACCAGCCGCGCCACACCGGTGTCCGCGGCGAAATCGCAGCGGACGAAACGGAAGACGGCAACGGAATCTCGATCAAACATGGGGTTCAGGTCTCCACCCGGGTGGGGATACGCCGCGCGCACGGGCGGCGGCGGGAAAAATACCAGCCTCCGGCGCCGCGCTGCGGCCACGCCGGCAGGCCGCGTCCGGCCGGCGCCGCGGCCGCGGTCACGGCAGGACCTCTTCGCGCGGCAACGCGCGCAGGTTGTAGGTGCTGGCCATGCTGAATCCATAGGCGCCGGCATCGGCGACCAGCATCACGTCCCCCGGCGCGGTGGCGCGCGGCAGCTTCACCCGCTGCGCGAACACATCGCTGGATTCGCAGATCGGGCCGACCACGCCGACGTCCGCGTCGCAGGCCTGGTCCAGCCGCGACAGGTTGGCGATGTCGTGCCAGGCGTCGTACAGCGCCGGACGCAGCAGGGCGTTCATGCCGGCATCCAGGCCGACCCGGCGCGCGCCGTCCTTTTCCACCACCTGGGTGGCATGCGCCAGCAGCACTCCGCACTCGGCGACCAGGAAGCGGCCCGGCTCGATCGCCAGCTGGAACGCCGGGTGCACCGCCTTGACCGCGGCCAGGCCGCGGCCCCAGGCGTCCAGGTCGAACGGCTCGTCGTCGTCGCTGTACGGCACCGGCAGCCCGCCGCCGATGTCCAGCACCTCCACGCTGCCGATACGGCGCGCGAACCCGGCCAGCTCATCGACCATCTGCTGCCAGTGGCCGCTGTTCTCCACGCCGCTGCCCAGGTGCGCATGGATGCCGCCGATGCGGATGTCCAGGGCCCGCGCCTGTTCCAGGAACTCCTCCACGCGCTGTGCCGACAGGCCGAACTTGGCCTCCTTGCCGCCGGTATTGACCTTGCGGTGGTGGCCGTCGCCATGGCCGAGGTCGATGCGCAGCCACAGCGCCCGGCCACGGAACACTTCCGGCCAGTGCTGCAGCAGCTCGACATTGTCCACGGTCAGGTTGACGCCCCGCGCCAGCGCCGCGCGGTATTCGTCGATGGGCGCGAAACTGGGCGTGAACAGCACCTGCGCCGGGTCGATCCCCGGCACCGCCGCGAACACCCGCTCCAGCTCGCCCTGCGACACGCACTCCAGGCCGAAGCCCTCCTCGGCCAGGGCGCGCAGGATGTGCGGATGCGGATTGGCCTTGATCGCGTAGAAATACCGGTCGATGGCCGCCACCGCCTTGAGCTGGCGCGCGCGTTCGCGCACCGTCGCCAGGTCGTAGGCGTAGGCCGGGGTGCCCTGCGCGGCCAGCGCCAGCAGGCGGCTGCGCGCGGCCGGTGCCCGCCACCAGGGCGTCGCCCGCGGGCGTACGCTGCCGATGATCTCGCGCCAGCGCGGGCCGAACACCTGCGCGTCGTAGACCGGCATGGCGCCGCTGTCGATCAGCTCGCCGTGCAGGATCGGCAGCAGCCCGTCGGCGTCGGCCTCGTCGATCACGAAGGTGAGGTTCAGGTCGTTGGACGACTGCGAGATCATGTGCACGCGCTCGCGGCCGAACGTGGCCCACACGTCGGAAAGCTTGTACAGCAGCGAGCGCATGCCGCGCCCGACCAGGGTGATGGCCGCGCACGGCACGATCACCTTGACCTTGCAGACCTGCGCCAGGTCCGCCGACAGCGCCGCCAGCACGTCGGTGCTTACCAGGTTCTCGGACGGGTCCAGCGACACGGTGACGTTGGTCTCGGCCGAGCCGATCAGGTCCACCGACAGCCCGTGCTGCTTGAACAGCGCGAACACGTCGGCCAGGAAGCCGACCTGCTGCCACATGCCGATGCCTTCCATCGACACCAGCACGATGCCGTTGCGGCGGCTGATCGCCTTGACCCCCGGCACCGGCTCGGCGCTGCCGTCGATACGGGTGCCGGGCATGTCCGGGCGCCCGGTATCGCGGATGGCCATCGGCACGCCGGCGTCGCGGCACGGCTTGATCGCGCGCGGATGCAGCACCTTGGCGCCGGTGGTGGCGATCTCCTGCGCCTCGTAGTAGTCCAGCCGCGTCAGCAGGCGGGCGTCGGGCACGTCCTTCGGATTGGCGCTGAACATGCCCGGCACGTCGGTCCAGATCTCCACGCCACGGGCACCAAGCAGGGCGCCGAAGTACGCCGCCGAGGTGTCCGACCCGCCGCGGCCGAGGATCGCGGTGCCGCCGTCGCCATGGCGGGCGATGAACCCCTGGGTGACCAGCAGCCGGGTCGGCTGGGCGTCGAAACGCGACCCGAAATCCTCCCCGCCCTGCCCTTGGCAGTTCACCGACAACCGCTGCGACCACGCGCTCTGGTTCGGCGAGGGCGGCAACGCCTGCAACCAGTGCCGCGCATCCATCCAGCCGACATCCAGGCCGCGGCTGCGCAGGTAGGCGGCACCGAGGGTGGAGGACAGCAGCTCGCCCTGCGCCAGCACCTCGGCCTGCCAGTCCAGGGGGCGGCCCGCCGCGCGCGGGTCCTGCAGCAGCCCGCGCAGCGCCGCCAGGCGCTCGGCCAGCACCTCCTGGCCCAGCTCCAGTTCCTCCAGGAAGGCGCCGTGGCGGGTGACCAGCGCGTCCACGCGGGCGGCGCTGTCGGCCGCGCCCTCGGCGATGGCGGTCAACTCGTTGGTGACCCCGGACAACGCCGAGACCACCACCAGCGCCCGTCCCCCGATCTCCTCCGCGCGTTTTCCCGCCAGGTCCCCGATCGTGTTCCAACGATGGCGGCGCGACACCGAAGTGCCACCGAACTTGAGGACGATCCAGCGATCGACGGGGCGGGAAGAGGCCATTGGCGGAAGGATTCACGTAGGGAGAAAGACCCGGCAGGCGGGCGGAACCGTCGATTCTATCGCCATGCCCCACCCTGCGGCGGCGCCACTGGCGGGCAATTGCATTGCATTGCCGTCGGCCGCGTCCTGCACCTGCCGGCCGGCACTCGCGACGCGCGCCCATGCTGCCTATGCTGGCCGTCCCGCCCCCACCCCCGCCTCCCGTCATGGCCGCACACCGTTTCCTGCAGCTGGACGTCTTCGCTCCCCAGCCGGGCACCGGCAACCCGCTGGGCGTCGTACTGGACGCCGATGGACTCTCCAGCGACCGGATGCAGGCGCTGGCCGCCTGGCTGGACCTCTCCGAGACCGTGTTCTTCCTGCGTCCGGACGTCCCCGGTGCCGACTACCACATCCGCATCTTCACCCCCGTCAGCGAGTTGCCGTTCGCCGGCCACCCCAGTGTCGGCGCCGCCTGGGCGGCGGTGACCTGCGGCCTCGCCACGCCCCGCGGCGGCGCGCTTGTCCAGCAATGCGCCGCCGGGCGGCTGCCGGTACGGGTGCGGGGGCCCGCGGAGGCCCCCGGCATCCAGCTGGCCAGTCCTCCGGCCCGGCGGCTGGCCACCGCCCCGGGCACGGTCCCCCCGGCGCTGCAGGTACTGGCCGCCGACGGCCAGGTGCCGGAGCTGTGGGACAACGGCCCGCGCTGGTGGCTGCTGCCGCTGCGCGACGCCGCCGCCGTGCGCCAGCTGCGGCCGGACATGGCCGCCGTGCGCGACTGGAGCAACGCCACCGGCGCGACCGGCGTGACGGTGTTCGCCGACGAACACGGCGACGGCCATGACCGGGTGGTGCGCGCCTTCTGTCCGGGCGATGCGGTGAGCGTCCCGGAGGACCCGGTCACCGGCAGCGCCAACGCCCTGATCGGCGCCTGGCTGCGGCACCACGGCGCCCTGCCCGGCGGCGAAGGCGGCTACGTGGCCAGCCAGGGCCGCGAGGTCGGCCGCGACGGGCGTGTGCAGGTGCAGGTGGATGCCGACGGCACGGTGTGGATCGGCGGCCAGGTGCAGTGCGTGATCGACGGCCGCGTGGACTGGTAACCGCCCGCCCCCGCCGCGGTGCGCGCCGGGAGGGCGCGCCCTCCCGCGGCGGGCACGCCCCGGCGCGACCGGCTAAGCTGCGCGCCATCCGTTTCCCCGAGGCCCCCGATGTCCGCACGCCGTTTCCTGCAGCTGGATGTGTTCGCCCCGCGCGCCGGCACCGGCAACCCGTTGGCCGCGGTGCTCGATGCCGACGGCCTGGACCCGGCCGCCATGCAGGCCATCGCCGCCTGGCTGAACCTGTCCGAGACGGTGTTCTTCCTGCCGCCCGAAGCGGGCGCGGACTACCGCATCCGCATCTTCACCCCGAAGATGGAGCTGCCCTTCGCCGGCCATCCCAGCGTCGGCGCGGCCTGGGCCGCGGTGGAACTGGGCCTGGCCGCGCCGAACGATGCAGGCCAACTGGTCCAGCAATGCGCCGCCGGACAGTTGCCGGTGCGCGTGCAGGGTGGCAGCCGCTTCCGCCTGGTCCATGTGCGCAGCCCCCGGGCGGTGCGCCGCGACATCGCCGCGCCGGAACTGCCGCCCGGCCTGGCCGGGCTGGCCCACCCGTCCGCGCGGCCGGCGCTGTGGAACAACGGCCCGGACTGGTGGCTGCTGGAAGCGGGCGATGAAACCGCACTGCGCCGCTACACCCCCGAACTGGCCGCCATCGCCGCCCTGCCCGGCAGCGGCAAGCTCGCCGTGTTCGCACCCGCCGCGCGCCCGGATGTCGGCTACCAGTACGCGGTGCGTGCATTCGCACCGGGCGCGGGCATCGACGAGGACCCGGTGACCGGCAGCGCCAATGCGCTGGTCGCCGCCCACCTGCTGGCACAGGACCGGCTGGCGCCCGGCCAGCAGTACCGCGCCAGCCAGGGCCGCGAGCGCGGCCGCAACGGCGAGGTCCACGTACAGGTGGACGCCGACGGCCACCTCTGGATCGGCGGCGAAGTGCAGCCGGTCATCGAGGGACGCATCGACTGGTGAAGCGGCTCCCGGCGCCCACCGGCAGAAGCGGTCCCGGGAACGCCGTGCGCCCGCCTGCCACCCCGTTTTCCTGTCCGCCGCCGGGCGTCCTCCCCCGGCCTTCCCGACCCGACTTACGGAATCCCCCATGACCCCTCGCCGCTTCCTGCAACTGGATGTGTTCGCCCCGCGCCCCGGCACCGGCAACCCGCTGGCCGTGGTGCTCGACGCCGACGGCCTGGACGATGCCGCCATGCAGGCCATCGCCCGCTGGACCCGCCTCCCGGAAACCACCTTCGTGTTCGCGCCCACCGCGCCGGGCAGCAGTTACCGCATCCGCATGTTCGCGCCGCAGAAGGAGGTGCCGTTCGCCGGCCATCCCAGCGTCGGCAGCGCGCATGCGGTGCTGGAATGCGGGCTGGCCACACCGGCCGACGGCCTGCTGGTGCAGGACGGCATCGCCGGCCAGCTGCCGCTGCGCGTCGACGAGACCGACGGCGTGCGCCGCATCGCCATCCGCACCCCGCGCGCATCGGTGGCGGAGGTCGTGGACGCGAATGACCCGCGCCTGCGCCCGGCCATCGCCGGCTGGGCGCTGGGCGCGCTGCCACCGGTGCGGATGGACGGCGGCCGCCGCTGGTGGCTGGTGGAACTGGCCGACGAGGCCACGCTGCGCGCCCTCGCGCCCGACTGGGACGCCATCGCCACGCTGGCCGAAGCCACTGGCGCGATGGGCGTGTTCGCCTACGCCCGCGGCGGCGGTCCGTCCCACGACCTGGCGGTGCGTGCCTTCGTCGGCAACGGCCGCCGCTTCGAGGACGCCGCCTCCGGCGCCGCCAACGCGGTGCTCGCCGCGTGGCTGGACGAGCGCGACGCCCTGCCCGGCAGCGGCAAGCGCTACACCGCCAGCCAGGGCCGCGAAGTCGGCCACGACGCGCTGCTGGAGCTGCGCATCGACGAACACGGCGACGTGTGGTCCGGCGGGCAGGTGCAGACGGTGATCCGCGGAACCCTCGACTGGTAGGCCGGTCATCGCAACACACTCCAGGCGGATCACCCCATGCGTCGATGGATGCCGCTGTCGCTCCTGCTCCTCGGGTGCATGCCTGCGTTTGCGATGGAGCCGGCGTCGGCACAGCGCATCCTGTTCGTCGGCAACAGCCTGACCTACGTGGGCAATCTGCCGGCCACCTTCGCCGCGATGGCCCGAGCCAACGGGCACGACGTCCACAGCGCGATGATCGTGCAGGGCGGCGCCACGCTTGCCCAGCGCATGGCCGATGGCTCCGTGCGACGGGCGCTGGTCCGTTACAGGCCGGCGGTACTTGTGCTGCAGGAGCGCGGTGGCGACCTGGTGTGCCTGCCCGACGAAGAGGCCTGCCGCCAGTCCCGGCAGGCGGTACGGACATTGGCCCGGGCCGGTCGCGAAGCAGGCGCGCGGGTGCTGCTGCTTGGCAGCTACCCGTCCCTTCCCCGCGCCTCGGCGGCCATTGTCGAGGAAGAACGCGCGGCCGCCACGCAGGCCGGCATCGGCTACATCGAGATTTCCGAAAGCCTGCGCCGGTTGTCCGGTAAAGCCACCTCATCTGCCTGGTACGACGCCGACGGCATGCACCCCGGCCCGGCACTTACCCTGCTGGATGCAACCCAGCTGCACCGTGCGCTGTTCGGCACGTTCCCCGCACAGGGCTTTTTGGTGGCCGCACCGATCTACACACCCGACAGCAGACTGCACGCCGAACTGCGCGATGCCGACGCGCCGGCACCGCGACCGGATACGCCGCAGGGCATCCGCTACGACGCAACGATGCTCGAACAACTCGGTTCCATGCTGGATTACAGCGACAAACGGCCCCGGTAGCTGCGGGGCATTCCCCGCATCGGGCCATCCTGCCAACGCCCGTGCCGGGCAAGCCCGGCACGGGCGGACGGGTCAGCGCGAGGCGCGCAGCGCCTGCTGCTCGACCAGGGTGAGCGCGACGTTGTCGCGCAGGTAGGCCGGCTGCACCCGTTCCGGGGCGATGCCCCCGCCGCGGGCGAAGGCCGGCACGGCGATCTTCAGCACGTCCGAGGCGCGCGGCAGCGCCTGCGCATCGACCGACGACAGCCGGGCCTGCAGGCGCGTGGCGAGCAGGCCCTCGGCCGCGCTGAAACCGGTACCGATGCCGGCCCAGCGACTGCCATCGTCGGGCAGCTGCAGCGCGTCCGGCGCGATCACCACTTCGGCGCCCTGCACCTGCATCACGCCCTCGGTGTCGCGCACGCAGCGCGCGGCATAGACCTCGCCCATGCGCGCGTCGATGCTGGCCAGCGCGTGGGTCGCCTCCCCGGACGCCTGCATCGCCAGCACCTGCAGGGTGGAGACCGGCAGCAGCGGCCGGTCCAGCGCCAGCGCGATGCCCTGGGCGATGGCGATGGCCAGGCGCACGCCGGTGAAGGCGCCGGGCCCACGGCCCAGGGCGATGGCATCCAGCTGCCCACGGACGATGCCGGCCTCGGCCAGCAGCTGCTCGGCCCATGGCAGCAGCAGCTCGGCATGGCGCCGCGGTGCGATCTCGAAACGCTCCCGTACCTGCCCGTCCACCTGCAGGGCGACGGAACAGGCTTCGGTGGCGGTTTCCAGGGCGAGCAGCTTCATGGGGTCACATCGGGATCGGGAAAGGGGGCCGGCGGCGGTTCCGTGGGCGACGCCCATTGTCGCGCAAAGAAGGCCTGCACATCGGCCAGCTCGCGGGTACGCCGGAACGGCGGCAGCGAATCGAGGAACACGCGCCCGTAGCCGCGGGTCAGCAGGCGCGGATCGCACAGCACCAGCACGCCGCGGTCGGTCTCGCTGCGGATCAGCCGGCCCACGCCCTGCTTGAGCGCGATCACCGCCTGCGGCAGCTGCTCGTCGCGGAACGGGTTGCCGCCCTCGCGGCGGATCGCATCCAGCCGCGCCTCGTAGACCGGTTCGTCCGGCGCCGCGAACGGCAGCTTGTCGATCACCACCACGCTCAGCGCGTCGCCGGCCACGTCCACACCCTCGCGGAAGCTGGCCGATCCCAGCAGCACGCCATTGCCCGACGCACGGAAGCGCTGCAGCAGGCTGGCCCGGGGCGCCTCGCCCTGCACGAACAGCGGCCACGGCCCGCCGCGCAGCGCATCAGCGGCCTCGCGCAGCGCGCGGTGCGAGGCGAACAGCAGGAACGCACGGCCCTGCGAGGCCTCCAGGACCGGCCTCAGGGCCGCGATCAACGCCGCACCGAAGCCGCGCGCGCCCGGGTCCGGCAGCCGCGGCGGCAGGTAGCACAGCGCCTGCACCGGCCAGTCGAACGGGCTGGGCTGGACCAGTGTGTGCGGGTCGTCCAGGCCCAGGCGCGCGGCCAGATGGTCGAAGCCGCCGTCGACGGTCAGCGTGGCCGAGGTGAATACCCAGGCCGCCTGCGAGCGCTGGCGGTGGTCGCGCAACGGTCCGGAGACGTCCAGCGGGGTGCGCTGGCAGCGGAACCCGCGCGGCGTGAGTTCGTACCAGAGCACGTCGTTGCCGTCCGCGACGGCGGCCGTCTCCGGCTCGGCATCGAAATCCGGCAGCGGCACGTCCTCGCCCAGCCAGCGCGCCAGCCGCCCGGCCCCCTCGACAGCGCGCGCGTGGCAGGCCTCCAGCCCCGGCGATGCACTGCGTACGAGCGCCAGCGCATCGCGCAACTGCGCCAGTGCCGCGGCCAGCGCGTCGAAGCCGTCGGCCACCGCCGGCACCGCCAGCGCGCGCCACTGGGTCCCCCGCGGCGGCAGCGCTTCCATCGCCGCGCGCAGCTGCCGCAGCGCGAGTTCCAGGGTCGCCACCGGCTGCAGCAGCACCGGCTGCGCGCCGGCCACGCCGCGGCACTCGGCCAGGCAGTCCCGGGCCAGCTCCTGCCACGGCCGCATGCCCAACCCTTCGCCGAAGAAGTTCGCCGCCAGCTCCGGCAACTGGTGGGCCTCGTCGATCACGAACGCCTGCGCGCCGGGCAGGATCTCGCCGAAGCCCTCCTGCTTGAGCGCCAGGTCGGCGAGCAGCAGGTGGTGGTTGACCACGACCAGGTCGGCGTCCTGCGCCCGCTGCCGGGCCTGCACCACGCAGCAGTCGCTCCAAAACGGACAGTCGCTGCCCAGGCAGTTGTCGACGGTGGAGGTGACCAGCGGCAGCAGCGGCGAGTCGTCGGCCAGCCCGTCCAGCTCGGCGATGTCGCCGTGCCGGGTGCGGCCGGCCCAGGCGACGATGCGCTGGAACTGTGCCGCTTGTTCGGGCGAGGCCAGGCGCGGTTCGCCGCGCGCCTGGTCCAGCCGGTAGCGGCACAGGTAGTTGGCGCGGCCCTTGAGCAGCGCGCTGCGGTGGCCGACGCCGAGTGCGGCCCGCACCCGCGGCAGGTCGCGATGGTAGAGCTGGTCCTGCAGGGCGCGGGTGCCGGTGCTGACGATGGTCTTCAGCCCCGACAGCAGCGCCGGCACCAGGTAGGCGAAGGTCTTGCCGGTGCCGGTGCCGGCTTCGGCCAGCAGCACGTCGCGCTGCTGGAAGGCATCGGCGATGGCTTCGGCCAGGCGCAGCTGCGCCGTGCGCGGCACGAAGGCATCCAGTTGCCGGGCGAGCGCCCCGCCCTCGCTGAGGGCGTCACGGCTGGCGGTGGCGAGCGACATCAGCGTGGCCTGTCCAGCGCCCGGACGGCGCCGGGATCAGTAGCGGATGATGCCCGGCACGGTGCAGCGTTCGATCTGCGCATGCGCCGAGGCGGCGTTTTCCTGCTCGGCGCGCGCCAGATGCGCCTGCTCGATGGTCGCCCAGTGGCGGCGGCACAGCGGCCCGGTACGCGACCCCAGCGCGACCGCCTTGCGCGCCAGCGTCTCCGCCCGCGCCCAGTCGCCCTGCAGCAGGGCGATCTCGGCCCGCTCCTGGAGGATGCCCGGGTCGTCCTCGACCTGCAGCAGCGCCTGGTTCAGCGCCTCGCCGGCCGCGGCCAGGTCGCCGGCCTCGCGGTGCGCGGCGGCGGTCTCGCGCAGGTCGTCCACCTGCGGATCACGCAGCGGCTGCACCGACAGCTCCTTGTCGTCCACGCCCGCGGCGGCCAGCACCGCGGCCATGCGCTGCGCCGGGGAGGTCGCATCGATCTGCGGCGGCGGTGGCGGCGTGCTGGTGCAGGCGGCGGCCAGCACGGCGGCGGCCACGGCGGCGAGGAGGGAACGGAGCGGAAGCAGGCTGTTCATGACGATACCGGAGCGTTGCGACGCACGATGGCGGGCGATGGCGCAGCAGCGTATACGAATACGCCGCGCTTGTAAGGGCCGCCGGAGGCCGCCGCGGCAGGCCCGGCGCTAACGCGCCGGTGCATCGGCGGGTGCCTCGGTCGCGGCGTCCTTGCGGTCCAGGCCGAACCATCGCCGCCAGCCGCCACCGCGTTCTTCTTCCGGCGCCGGCGGTGGCGCACAGGAGGCGTAGGGCGGTGCGAAACCGGCCACGAACGGCAGCCGCCGGGCACCGGGACAGCCCTCGTCGGTGCTGCTGTAGCCTTCGGCCGACACGTATTGCCAGTCCATCCCGCGGCCTCCGACCCGCAGCGGCTTGCTCGGCAGGTTGCGGAAGATCCCCGACCAGACCCGCATCGCACCGGTGGCGCCGAACAACCCGGTCTGCGCGTTCTGATCGTTGCCCATCCACACCACCGCCAGGTGGTCGCCGGTATAGCCGGCATACCAGCTGTCGCGGCCATCGTTGGAGGTGCCGGTCTTGCCGGCCGGCTGCAGCCGGCCCAGGCCATCGGCATTGAGCCGCGCCGCGGTGCCACTGGCCACCACCTGCTGCAGCGCCACGCTGATCAGGTTGGCGGCGATGGAGTCGCCCTCCTGCGCCGGCGCCGGGGTCTTGTCGTAGCGCTTGAGCAGCGTGCCGTGGGCATCGACCACGCCGCGCACCGCGTGCAACGGCTGGATCTGGCCGCCGGAGGCCAGGAACTGGTACAGCTGGGCCATGCCGTAGGGGCTCTGGTCGGTCGCCCCCAGGATCACCGCGGGGTTGGCCTCGGCCTTGAGCCCGGCCAGCACCTGCATCAGCTGGGTCACGCGTTCGGGCCCGACCTCCATGCCCACCCGCACCGTGGCCTGGTTGTAGGAGCGCGACAGCGCGTCGATCAGCCGCACCGTGCCATGGCTGCGGTTGTCGGCGTTGCCCGGGGTCCAGCCGCGCCCGCGGCTGAGCGGCACCGTGACCGGCGTGTCCTCCACCCAGGTGGCCAACGACCAGCGGTCCGGCTGCGCCAGCGCCAGCAGGTAGACGAAGGGTTTGAGCAGCGAGCCGACCTGGCGCTGCGCGTCGATGGCACGGTTGAAGCCCGGCTCGGCGACATCGCGGTTGCCGACCACCGCCAGCACTTCGCCGTTGTGCACGTCGGTCAGCACCAGCCCGGCCTGCAATGCCGGCCGCCGCGCGTTCTCCAGCGACTTGACGGTGTGCGCCACCGCGCCCTCGGCATAGGCCTGGGCGGAAGGCGACATGCCGGTGAACACATTCAATCCGGCGCCCTGCAGTGCGCTTTCCGGATAGTCGTGGCCGAGCTGGCGGCGCACCAGGTCGATGTAGGCCGGGAACCGGTTGGCGGCGACCAGCCCCGGCACCGTCGGCACTCCCAGCGGCGCCTTGAGCGCACGCTGGTATTCGGCCTGGTCGATGAGCCCGTTCTCGTGCAGCTTGCCCAGTACGAAATCGCGCCGGTCCTGCGCCCGCTCGGGGTTGCGCCGCGGGTCGTAGTACGAGGGGCCCTTGACCAGGCCGATCAGCAGGGCGACCTGCTCGGTGGTCAGTGAGTGCAGATCGCGCCCGAACCAGAACTCCGCGCCGGAAGCCACGCCGTGGATCGCCTGGCTGCCGCGCTGCCCGAGGTAGACCTGGTTGAGGTAGGCCTCCAGGATCACCGGCTTGTCATAGCGCGCTTCGATGATCAGCGCGTACAGGACCTCGTTGAACTTGCGGGTGACGGTCTGTTCCTTGCCGATGCCCAGCAGGCCGCTGCGCGCCAGCTGCTGGGTCAGCGTGCTCGCGCCCTGGCGGACCTTGCCGCCGGACCGCAGCGTCACCCACAGCGCGCGCGCGATGCCGCTCAGGTCGATGCCGTGGTGGCTGCTGAAATCCTTGTCCTCCACCGCCTGCAGGCCGGTGACCAGCAGTTCCGGCGTCTCGGCGATGCGCACCAGCCGCCGCTCTTCCTGCTTCTGCCCGTACAGGGTGGCGATGCGCGCCGGGTCCAGGCGCGCGGCCTTCAGGGGCTTGCGTTCGGCGCCGTCGCGCAGCGAGGCGACCTGCCCGCCGGACACCACCACCTCCACCTGGCGCGGCGCGACCCTGCCGTCGACGTCGACATAGCCGCGGCTGGAGATGGTGAAACGGCCCTCCTGCTGCCGGTAGGTACCCGGACCGCTGCCCGCACCGTCGTCGCGGTAGGCCGATGCCGCCAGCTCGGTCTTCAAGGTGGTGGCATCCATCGCCAGGCCCGGCGCCAGTACCAGCGGCCGCGCATAGACCCGGGTCGGGATCTGCCACCGCAGTTGCCCGAAGCGCTCGGTGACCTGCGTGTTCAGATAGACGGTGTAGGGAATCAGGAAGCCCAGCGCCAAGGCCAGCGCCGCCAGTCCCCAGGTGATCAGGCGGCCGCGCCAGCGCAGGCCGGGCGCCCCGGTGTCGTCGTCCAGTTGGTCGGAATCGTAGCGTCGCGGCACGGGAATGCGAGAATGGAGGTTCAGGCGAGTCTAACGCAGGCTCGCGCTCTGGCAGGTCCAACGCGCCCCGGCCTGCTCAGAAGGTGTTTACGATCCGGACGCGGCCCTGCCCGGCGGGCCCTGCCCCGGTGGAGCGCGCGGCGCTGCCCGGGCCGCCCGGGCGCCCGTTTCCACGCTGGAGTTGCACACGAATGTCGATGTCCCTGGCCGATGCGCGCTATCACCTGACCCGCATCGTCGGCCTGGTCCGCCGCGGCCTGTCCAGCCTGCGCACCCGCGGCTGGCGCGCCACCGCGCAGCGCGCCGGCGTGCACCTGCGGCCGGTGCCGCCGCCACCGCGCACGCCGCTGGTCTTCCCCGCCGATGGTCCGTTCGCGGCGTTCGCGGTACCCGCCAGCACGCAGCCGGTCGCCAGCATCGTCATCCCGGTCTACAACCATGTCCGGCACACCCTGGCCTGCCTGCGCGCCCTGGCCGAGCACCCGCCGGCCGCGGCCTGCGAGATCCTGGTGATCGACGATGGCGGCAGCGACGAGACCGCCGACTGGATGCCGCGGATCCAGGGCCTGCGCTACCACCGCCGGGCACGCAACGGCGGCTTCATCGCCGCCTGCAACGACGGCCTGCGGCTGGCGCGCGGCCGCTACGTGGTCCTGCTGAACAACGACACCGTGCCGCAGCCGGGCTGGCTGGACGCGCTGCTGGCGACCTTCGAGCAGGTTCCCGACGCCGGCCTGGTCGGTGCCCAGCTGCTGTACCCGGACGGCCGCCTGCAGGAGTCGGGGGGAGTGGTGTTCACCGACGGCAGCTGCTGGAGCTACGGGCGCTTCGAGGACGCCGACGATCCGCGCCACGCCAGCCTGCGCGACACCGACTACTGCTCCGGGGCGGCGCTGGCCGTGCCCCGGATGCTGCTGGAAGCGCTGGGCGGCCTGGATGTCCGCTACGCCCCGGCCTACTACGAGGACGTGGACCTGGCCTTCCAGGTGCGCGCCGCCGGCCACCGCGTACTGGTGCAGCCGGCCAGCCGCGTGGTGCACGACGAAGGCACCAGCAACGGCACCGACACCGGCAGCGGCGTCAAGGCCTGGCAGGTCCGCAACCAGCAGGTGTTCGCCGGGAAATGGCGCGATGCGCTGACCCGGCAGCTACCGGTCGGCAGCGTCCCCGGCCCGGCCACCCTGCACCGTGGCCGGCGGCAGATCCTGATCATCGACGAAGCCGTGCCGCGGCCGGACCGCGATTCGGCGTCGCTGCGCCAGTTCAACCTGGTCCGCATGCTGCTGGCCGGCGGCGCGCATGTGGTGTTCCTGCCCACCGGCGGCGAGCACGGCGGCGCCGCCACCGGCGCGCTGCAGGCGCTGGGCGTGGAGGTCTGGTACGCACCGCACCTCAAGGGCGTCGGCCGCTGGCTGCGCGTCCACGGACGCCGTTTCCAGGTGGTCATGCTGGTCCGCCACCATGTCGCCAGCCAGTGCCTGCCGCTGCTGCGGCGCTTCGCGCCCCAGGCGCGCACGGTGTTCGACACGGTCGACCTGCACTACCTGCGCGAGCGCCGCGGTGCCGAGGTGAGCGGCGACCCGGGACTGCTGCGCGCCGCCGAGCGCACCCGCGCCAGCGAACTGGCGGTGATGGCCGCCAGCGACGTCACCTTGCTGGTCAGCGCCGCCGAACAGCTGCAGCTGGCCAGCGATGCGCCGCAGGTACGGGTGGAACTGCTGTCCAACCTGCATGAGGTCGCCGGCCAGGGCCAGGACTGGGCGCAGCGGCGCGACCTGGTGTTCGTCGGCGGCTACCGGCATCCGCCGAACCTGGACGCCATGCAATGGTTCATCGGCGAGGTGTTCCCGCGGATCCGCGCACGCCTGCCGGCGATCGAACTGCACTGCATCGGCGCCGACGTCCCCGACAGCCTGCGGGCCCTGGCCGCGACCCGGCCCGGCGTGCACCTGCACGGCTACGTGCCCGACCTGGTCCCGTGGATGGCCGGCGGCCGGATCGCGGTGGCGCCGCTGCGCTTCGGCGCCGGGGTCAAGGGCAAGATCAACCTGAGCATGGCCCACGGCCAGCCGGTGGTCGCCACGTCCTGCGCCGCCGAGGGCATGCACCTGCGCGATGGCGAGGACGTGCTGGTGGCCGACGGCGCCGAGGCGTTCGCCGAGGCCGTGGTGCGGCTGCACGACGATGCGGCCCTGTGGCGGCGGCTGTCCGGCAACGGCCTGCACAACATCGCCACCCACTTTTCGATGGCGGCCGCCCGCGCGGTGGTGGAGCGGGTATTCCTCGACACCGCCGCGGGCACCGGTACCGGCGGCCGCGCGGCCGGCTAGCGCTGCGCGTTGCCCAGGCGTTCGGCGAAGGCCGGCAGCTCCGGTGCGCCGGCATCCAGCTCGCGCGCCTGCGCCAGGGCATGCGCGGCAAAGCCGATGTCGCCGGCCCCCAGCCGTTCGCTGCCCACCGCCAGCCAGCGCTGGGCCAGGCGACGGCGGGCCACCACCAGCCCCGTATCGCCCGGGGCCAGCGCCTGCCAGGCATCCAGGCAGGTGCGCGCCGCCTGCAGGCGGTTGCCCTGCAGGTTGTGCTCCATGCAGTCGCGCGCCACCGGACGGATGCGGGCGCCGGCCTGCACCACCCGCAGATCCTCCGGCGCCAGCGCCTGTGCGGCCTTGAAGCGGTCGTAGGCGCTGGCGCCCGGCGGCAGCAGCCAGTGCCCCTGGGCCGCGGCCGCCTCCATCTGCGCCAGCAGTTCGCGCAGCCGGCGCACGCGCTCGGCCGGCGGCAGCGGCGCGTGCATCGCCTGCCGCGCCTGTTGCGCCCGGTGCAGCGCCTGGGCGGCAGCGGCGACCTCGGCACTGTCCGGCGCCAGGCCGCGCGCCCGCTGCAGCGCCTGCGTGGCCGGCCCGAACCGGAAATCCCCGGCCAGGCGCAGCGTTTCGTCGGCCCAGGCATGCGCGAGCTGCTGCATTCCCTGTTGTGCCCGTGGATCGTCGGCCACTGCCAGCACCTCGCGGAACCCCTCCTCGGCCCGCTGCAGACGCCCGCGCGCCAGGTCGCGCTCGGCCCCGCGGCGGCGGCGGTCGGCCGCGGCATTCAACGCGGCGCGCGTCGCCGGCAGGTCCGAATGCCCGGGATCATGCTGCTGGGCCCGCTGCAGCAGCGCCACGGCGGTGCCGGTGTCGCTGCGCTGGGCGGCGCGCACCGCCTCGGCAAGCAGGTCGGACAGGACATCGTCGCGTCCCTGCAGGGCGCGCATGCGGTCGGGCTGCACCGCCAGCACCCGCTGGTACAGCGCCAGCGCGCTGTCCGGCCCGTCATCGTCCGGCCGGCCCTGCGCCTGCGCCGCCTCCGCCCGCTGCAGCAGGCTGTCGACCTCGTCGCGTTCCTGGGCGCGCTGCTGCAGGTGCAGGGCGATGGCCTCCAGCTGCGCCTGCGGCACCTGCAGCTGCCGGCCCACCTCCAGCGCCGCCCGCGCACCGGCGACGTCGCCGGCCGCCAGCCGCTGGCGCGCCTGCGCCAACGCCCGCTGCCCGGTCTGCGCCAGCGCGCGCTGCACATCGCCACGGTCCGGATCCAGCGCCGCCGCCGCCTCGAACAGTTCGCGCGCGCCGCTGCCGTCGGCCGCGCTCAGGTGCCCGCTGCGCAGCGCCCGGTCGCCCGCGTCGAGCAGTTGCTGGATCCGCGTATCCGGCCACAGCAGATCGGCCAGCGGCCGCCGCACCAGGGTCAGCACCAGTACCAGTCCACCCACCGCCACCGCGATCGTGCGCCAGGCGCGCGGGCTGTCCCATCCCCGCGCCACCCACCAGCGCGCGTACAGGCGCAGGCGTGCGCCGGCCCGGGCCAGCCACCGCGACGCGTGGGGGGGAGCATCATGCATGGCGCCAGACTAGCAGTCCGCCGCGGCGCAGGCCGCGCCTCACCCCATGCGCCGCGCTTCGTCCACGCCCGGCAGCGCGTCGAGCTTGCCGAGCAGGGTCGACAGCTGGCCGTAGTCGTTCACCCGCAGCCGCAACCGCAGCTGCATGCGCCCGCTGTCGCGCAGCGGGTCGCTGTTGATGTCCAGCACGTAGGCGTCTTCCTGGGCGATCAGGTTGGTGATGTCCTTCAGCAGCCAGCGCCGGTCCATCGCCCGGACCATCACGTCGACCTCGTAACCGGAGCCGGTCCGCCCCCACTCCACCGGCAGCACCCGCTCGGTGTGCGCCGCCGCCAGCCGCGCCAGCGCCGGGCAGTCTGCCCGGTGCACGGTGACGCCGCGGGTGCGGGTGAGGTAGCCGGCGATCGGCTCGCCGGCCACCGGCTGGCAGCAGCGCGCCAGCTGCACCAGCAGGTTGCCCACGCCCTGCACGGTGAAATCGGAGCGCCCGGTACGCTCGCGCCGCGCTGTCGGCCGCGGCAACGGCGGCGTGGCCGGCGCTGGCGCGGCCTTCTCCTTTTCCGCCTCCAGCAGCGTGCGGCTGACCTGGCTGGGGCCGGTGTCGCCCAGCGCGACCTGGATGTACAGATCGTCCACGCTGTCGGCGTGGAAACGCTTCGCCGCCACCATCAGGTCGGCCTGCTGCAACCCCAGCCGCTTGAGCTCGCGCTCCAGCAGTTCCCGCCCGGCCTGCACGTTGCGCGCGCGGTCGAGCTTGTGGAACCAGCTGCGGACCTTCTCGCGGGAACGGTTGCTGGCCAGGAAGCCGTGGGCCGGCAGCAGCCAGTCGCGCCGCGGATCGGCGTCGCGCGCGGTCATGATCTCCACCCGGTCGCCGCTGCGCAGCCGGTAGGTCAATGGCACGATGCGGCCGTTGACCTTGGCGCCGCGGCAACGGTGCCCGACCATGGTGTGCACGTGGTAGGCGAAGTCCAGCGGCGTGGCGCCGGCCGGCAGGTCCATCACCTCGCCCTTGGGGCTGAGGGCGTAGACCCGGTCCTCGATCAGCTCCGCGTCCAGCGCGCCGGCCAGGTCCTCCGGGTGGGCCGCATCCTGCGACTGCTCCAGCAGCTGCCGCATCCAGGTGATCTTGCGGTCGAACGCCTTCTCCGCCCCCTTGCCGCCTTCCTTGTATTTCCAGTGCGCGGCCACGCCCAGCTCGGCCTGGGCATGCATCTCGTGGGTGCGGATCTGCACTTCCACCGTCCGTCCCTCCGGGCCGATCACCGCGGTATGCAGGGAGCGGTAGTCGTTGGCCTTGGGGCGGGCGATGTAGTCGTCGAACTCGCTGGGCACCGGGGTCCACAGCGCGTGCACCACGCCGAGGGTGGCATAGCAGGCCGCGACGTCGTCCACCATCACCCGCACCGCGCGCAGGTCGTAGAGCTGGTCGAACGCCAGCTGCTTCTTCTGCATCTTCCGCCAGATGCTGTAGATGTGCTTGGGGCGGCCGCTGACCTCGCCGCCGATGCCGTGTTCGGCCAGGGCGGCCGACAGGGTGTGCTTGACCGCCTCGACGTAGCGCTCGCGGGCGAGCCGGGTCTCGTCGACCTCGCGTGCGATGTGGCGATAGGTCTGCGGATCGAGGAACCGGAACGCCAGGTCCTCCAGCTCCCATTTCAGTTGCCAGATGCCCAGCCGGTTGGCCAGCGGTGCATGGATGTCGCGGGTCAGCTGCGCCAGCGCGCGCCGCTCGTCCTCGGCCAGCCGATCGGCCGCACGCATGCAGGCCAGCTGCCGCGCCAGCAGCACCGGCACCACCCGCAGGTCGTGGACGATCGCCAGCAGCAGCCGGCGCAGCCCCTCGCTGTTGCGCCCGGCCTCGCGCCCGGCATGCAGCGCCCATACCTGGTCCGCCGCATCCTGCCCGTCCAGCAGGCCCTGCACCGCCGCGGCCGCGCCGTCCAGCGGCAGGTCGGCGAGGCGCGCGCGCAGCCCAGGCAGGTCGAACAACAGCGCCGCCGCCGTCACCGCCTCGTCGGCGGACAGCAGCGCCAGCGAATCCAGCGTGTCGGCCAGGGCCGGCCACGGCAGCCGCGGCCGGGTATCGGTGTCGGGCTGTTGCCAGGCCTGCAGCAGCGCCTGCCGCAGCGTGTCGGACAGGCCATCGCAGGAAGGACGTTGCAGCAGGGCGTCCAGGCCGGAAAGGGAAGAACGGTTCACAGCGGTCAATCGCGGGCGGTTGCCCCTACACTAGCGCCCAACCGTCCACGGGAACAATCGCCCATGAGTCCGTCACGCCTGTCCTCCCTGGCCCTGCTCTTCGTGCTCGTGCTCGCGCCGGCCTTCGCCGCCCAGGCACAACGTACCGTCGAGGGCGGCCTGCGGCAGCAGATGTCCGCCGACGAATTCCGTGCCGCCGGGCTGGACAAGCTGTCCGCCGACGAGCTCGCGGCGCTCGATGCCTGGCTGCAGGGCACGGTGCACCACGCCACCCGCGACGCGCTGGACCAGGCCCGCGAAGAGGGCCGCCAGGAGGTGATCGTGAAGAACCGCGGCTTCTTCGACTTCGGTTCCAAGGAGCCGATCGAGGCGCGCCTGGAGGGAGAGTTCCGCGGTTTCGGCAAGGGCCGCCACTACACCCTGGACAATGGCCAGGTCTGGGAGCAGACCGACGATGCCAGCATCGCCGGCGTGCGCCGGCAGGCGCCGACGGTGAGGGTCGCTCCCGGCCTGCTCAACGTCTGGTACCTGCAGGTCGATGGCCTCAATACCCGCGCCAAGGTCCGCCGCATCCGCTGAGCCCCGCCACCGCCCCGGCCGCGAGCGCCGGCAGCCGTCCGCCGCGGGTACCCGCCCCGCCACCGACCGAGGGTCCGACATGCCCGTCACCGCGTTGTCCGCACTGCTTGCCTCCCTGCTCCTGCTGTCCGCCGGCGCGTCCGCGCAGGAGGTCTACAGGTGCAAGGGAGCCTCCGGCGAGACCGCGTATTCGGCGCATCCCTGCGATGCCGGCTCGCAGCCGATGAAGCTGCGCGAAGAGCGCCTGCCCACGTCGGCCCCCGTCACCGTGACCGCGCCCCCGGGGCCCGGGGAGCCGGAATCCGAGCTTCCCGCGGACAGCGACGACGCGCCGCTGCCCGGCGACCCACCCACCGAGGGCGATCTCCCGCCCGCCCTCGTCGAGGTGGACCGCAGCGCCGAACGCGCCTGCATCGCCACCGCCACCGCCGCGGTCTACGGCCCGTCCAACGACCGCGTCGCGTCCTACCAGCAGCAGATGGCGATGCTCGGTGAACAGCTCGGCCAGGCCAGCGACCCCACGCATTCCAGCGCGCTGCGTGGACGCATGGCCAACCTGCGCGAATCGATCGCCCGCGAGCACGCCCGCGCCCACCAGCAGATCAGCGCCGCGCGCCGGCACTGTGTCGAACAGCACCGCGCGCCGGCCCCCTGACAGGCCAGGACGCAGGCCTACCGGCCCGGTCTTCCGTATGGCCCGGCGCCGGGCATTGGCGCCGCGGACGCGCCTCCGCTGATCCCCATCCGCCATGACGTCATGAGCACACCTCATGGCGCTCCGTCCACGTGCCCGACGGTGGCTGCGACCACACGGGTCCCCGGCCCGGAGCCGTGCGTCCCGGCACGGGAATCGGTCCACGATGAACGGAAAATGGTTTGACCCGTAACAATTTTCACGCGCATATTCCCAACAGGCACGCAGGGGGTGCCTGTGCACGTCCTACGGCATTGGGTCTCCGGCAGCACCCAAGGATCGCCGCGACAACGCTGCCTGTAACGGAGCTGGCAGTTCATGAAGAGCGCAAACCGTACCTCCCGGGCCCTTCGGGGCACCTCCCGCAGGCAACCGCCGCGCAGCAGCCGGTTGCGCAGGGCGCTGGTCCTGGCCCTGGTCCTGGGCATCAGCCCGGCGATGGCGCAGGCCCAGGCCGAAACCGGCGCGCCCGGTGATCCCGGCAGCTGGATGAGCGACGAATTCAAGGCCGACTGGGGGCTGGCCGCCATCAAGGCCCAATACGCCTACGCCCGCGGACTGACCGGCAAGGGCATCCGCCTGGGCGTCTTCGACAGCGGTGTCGATCTCGCGCACGGGGAGTTCGCGGGCAGGAACGTCGACGGCATCCGTATCGCCGATGTGCTTGCCGACGGCACCCCCTGCACGAACACGAGCCTGCTGGCCGGGCCGGATGCCTGCTTCCTGTCCGACGGCGATACCGTGGCGGTGGACTACTTCCACTACACCGACGCCGACCGTGCCCTCGTCGACGCCCTGGTGGACGGCGGATATCTGTATGACTGGGTACCGGAATATTTCGAATCCCTGGCGGGCTTTTCCTTCCAGACACACGGCACGCATGTCGCCGGCACGATGGCGGCCAACCGCGATGGCCAGGGAACCCATGGCGTGGCCTTCGCCGCCGACCTGACCTCCGCGCGGCTGTTCTCCAACAGCTATTCCGACCTGTACAGCCAGCTGGGCCTGGGCGGGGAGTCGCATGCGATCGGCCCGGACAGCGGCACGGTGGAGAGCATGTACGCACAGATGGCGGCCGCCGGCGTACGCGCCATCAACCACAGCTGGGGCCTGAGCGAAGAGCCGACCTCGGTGGCCGACATGGACATGCTGTACGCCTACAACGTGGCGTATTTCGATACCTACGTGCAGCCGTCGCTGCGCGACGGCATGCTGCAGGTGTTCGCCGCCGGCAACAACTACGGCGAGATCGCCGGCATCTACGCGACGCTGCCGCGCTATGTCCCGGACCTGGAGAAATACTGGTTGAGCGTGGTCAACATCGACCTCGCCGGCGCGATCGACGGCAGCTCCAGCCGCTGTGGCCAGACGATGGACTGGTGCGTGTCCGCGCCCGGCACGGACATCACCTCCACGGTCGTGGTCGGCGATATCGAAGGCGAGGTGCTCGGTGACGGCAACGGCGGAGTCGCCGGCCTGGAGATCACCGCCGAATCGCCCGAATACGGCTATGGCGACATGACCGGCACCTCGATGGCCGCGCCGCACGTCAGCGGCGCGCTGGCGCTGCTGATGGAGCGCTTCCCGTACCTGGACAACCCGCAGATCCGCGATGTGCTGCTGACCACCGCCACCGACCTTGGCGCCCCCGGCGTGGACGAGGTCTATGGCTGGGGCCTGATCAACCTGGAGAAGGCCATCGATGGCCCGGGCATGCTGCGGGTGGATACCGACGTGGTGATGAACCAGCGCGCCGGCGGTACCCGGGTATGGGAAGGCGCGGCGTGGGATGACTGGCGCAACGACATCGACGGCCCCGGCAGGCTGGGCAAGGACGGGATCGGCTGGCTGCGCCTGAGCGGGGACAACCGCTTCGCCGGCGCCAGCGTCAGGCAGGGCATCCTGGAGCTGACCGGCGACAACACCCTGGCCGGCGATGTCAGCGTGGACGGCACGGCGGCGGCGCTCTACCTGACCGCCACCGGCAGCCTCAACGGCAGCGACCTGCGGGTGAACCAGGGCATGGCGGTGGTCAACGGCAGCGTCCGCGACGGCCGCACCGTGGTGGGGGCCGGGGGCACGCTGGGCGGCAGCGGCACCCTGGGCGACCTGGAGGTCCAGGGCACGCTCGCCCCGGGCAACTCCATCGGCACCCTGTCCATCAAGGGCGACTATGTGCAGAAGGCCGGTTCGACCTACGTCGCCGAGCTCTCGCCGCCGGCCGCCTCCGACACCCTGGACGTGAGCGGAACCGCGCTCATCGAGGGCGGTACCCTCATGCTGCTGCCGTCCGGTGACGGCACCTTCCTGCTGGGCCAGCAGTACACGCTGCTCACCGCCGCCGGCGGCCTGAGCGGCGCATTCGAGGCCGTCGACGCATCGGGCCTGTCCCCCTTCCTGAAGCCGTCCGCGCTGTTCTCCGCCAACCGGCTGCAGCTGGCGATCGAACGCGGCCAGGCCCTGGCGTCGGCGGCGACCACCCGCAACCAGAAGCCCGTGGCCACCGCACTCGACAGCATGGCCGACTCCAGCGGACTCCTGCAGCGCCTGGTGCTGCTGTCGGCACCGCAGGCCGCCACCGCGTTCGACCAGTTGAGCGGCGAGATCCATGCCAGCGCGAAATCCCTGCTGGCGCAGGACTCGCGTGCCGTGCGCGACAGCGCCCTTGCCCGCGCCCGCCATGGGCAGGATGCGTTCAGTGCACAGAACGCGGCCGACCCCGGCCTCGGGGCATGGGTCGAGGTGGAGCAGAGCAACAGCCGCCTGGAAGGCGATGGCAATGCCACGCAGGCGCGCCTGAGCGGGAACACCACCCTGGTCGGTGCGGACCTGCAGACGGACAGCGGCTGGCGCTTCGGCCTGCTCGGCGGCACCGGGCGCTCCACCCTGCGGGTCGCCGGACGCAGCTCGAAGGCCGAAGTGGACAGCCGCCATGTCGGCGCCCATGCCGGCCGGCAATGGGGCGGCTTCGGCCTGCGCGCCGGTTACGCGCAGTCACGCCAGACCCTAGAGACCCACCGCGAGGTGGTGTTCACGGGCCTGTCCGAACGCGCCGACGCCAAGTACGACGCCGACCTGAAGCAGGCCTTCGTCGAAGCCGGCTACCGCTTCGCCTTCGGACGCAACGAGCTGGAACCCTTCGCCCAGTTCGCGCAGGTACGGATCAGGACCGATGATGCCCGTGAAACCGGTGGCCTGTCGGCGCTGGCGGTCCGCGGCGACAGCAGCACCACCCACCTGTCCACCGCGGGCCTGCGCTTCAACGCCAACCTGTCCGCCACCGGGCAACCACAGAGCTGGCTCAGCCTGCGCGCCAGCCTGGCTTACCGGCATGCCGGCGGCGACCTCACCCCGCGCACCTCGGCCGACTGGAACGGCGGCGGCGGTTTCACCGTGGAGGGCACGCCGTTGACCCGGAACGCCACCCTGGCCGAACTGGGCGTGGCCGCGCGGCTGTCGGCGCGGACGCTGCTGGAACTGGGCTACACCGGCATGCTGGCGAGCGACGGCAACGACACCGGCATGAACGCGCGCCTGTCCGTGCAGTTCTGAGCGGTTTCCCCACTGGGATGGAGCGGGGGGCGACGACGGCGGCGGCCCTCCGCCCTTCCCGCTCCCCTGCCCCCGCCATGCCATCGAGCGTCCCCATGCCTGCCAGCCCACTTCCCCGGCTTCCACTGCTGTTCGCCGCGGCGCTGCTGAGCGGCTGCGGCGGCGCACGCGGGACCCCGGCGCGGAGCTCGCCGGCGCTGGAGATCGGGCGCCCCAGCGCGCCGGTGACGGCGATGGTGCGCCTGCCGCGCCAGCTGCCCCCTGGTGCACCGCTGACCGGACAGGTTCCGCCCGGGTCGTCCGTCACCGCCAATGGCGAAGCGCTGCCGGTATCCGCCGACGGCCGCGTCGACTGGCCGGTTCCCGCCGGCACGACGGCAGTGCGGCTACGCGTAGAGCGGCCCGACGGGCGGGTGATCGTCCAGCAGCTCGAGGTGAAGGTGCAGGCGCAGACGGAGGAGCACCGGACCCCGGAAGCGCCGGTGCGGCCTCCGCCCGCGGCGGAGTGACGCGCCGGCGAGGCCTCCGTGCCGCGCGGCGTCACTGCTGGCGCAGGGCCGCTGCCCGCTGCGCCAGCTTCTTCGCCGAGATCCCCGAGCGGACGCCGAGCTCCTGCGCGAACAGCGATACCCGCAGTTCCTCCAGGTCCCAGCGCAGCGCGGACCATGCCGGACGCGCGGCATGGCCCTGCGCGCGCGCCTCCTCCAGCGCCTGGATGAAGGGCTCCAGCTCCAGCATCCGTGCCTGGTCGCGCGGCGGGTCGCGCTTGGCCCGCTCGGTGCGCAGGACCATCGCCTTGAGGTAGCGCGGGAACTGCGCCAATGCATCGGCGGGCGTCTCCCGCAGGAAGCCCGCGGGGACCAGCGCGGCCAGCTGCCGCTCCATGTCGTCCAGGTTGCCGCGTGCCCAGCCCATCAGCGGCGCCTCCAGCAGCGGCTTGAGCTCGCCGACCAGGCCGAGGATGGTCTCGGCCAGCCGCAGCCGCTCCATCGCCTCGCCGAACAGCTGCTTGCCGGCATCGGCACGGCGCTGCTCGAACGCTTCCGACGAGCGTATCCCCTCCAGTCCGTCGGCCAGCACCGCGTTCATCGCCGCGTCGACCAGGTCGGCGCGCAACCGGTCATGGCGGGACGCATCCCTGCCGTCCGGGCCCCCGTCGAATGCATGGATCGCCGCGTACAGCAGGCCGATCCTGGGAGACACCGGCAGCTGCCGGCGGGCCTGCTTGACCTTGTCCGCCAGCGCGATCTCCAGCAGCCGGCGCACGCCCTGCGGATGGGCCTGCCCCGCCTCGCCCTGGTCGGCGAAGATCCGCAGCGCCACCGTTTCGCCATCATCCACCAGTGCCGGATACGCCGGCACCCCGGCCTCGCCCGGCACCTGCACGGGAATGGCCGTCTCCGGGAAGCTAAGCAGGCCCTCGGCGGCCAGCGCCTGGCCGGCACGCGCGGCGAACGCCTCTCCGGCACGGTCGCCGAACCGGCGGCGCAGCGCCTCGAGGTCGCGCGACATTGCCAGCACCTGCGGCGCAGCGGACTGCGCCGTCCGTTCCTGCGCACGTCCGCCGCCGGCACGGCGCCCCCGTGCGGCGACCTCCACCAGGCGCAGGTTCATCCGCAGGTGCGGCTCCAGCGCCGCCTCGTCGAAATCGGTGGCCGCGACCGTCGCCCCGGTGGTCCTGGACAGGAACCGTGCCAGTTCCCCGCGCAGGTCATCGGCCGACGGCTGCGGCCAGGCTTCGGCGAACGCGCGCGCGAAATCCGGGGCCGGCACGTAGTTGCGGCGCATCGCCTTGGGCAGGCTGCGGATCAGTGCCGCGGCCTTGTCGGCGACGAAGCCCGGGGCCAGCCACGACAGCCGCGCCGGGTCCAGCGCGTTGAGCAGGTGCAGCGGCACGTCGAGGGTGACACCGTCGTCCTCGGCACCGGGCTCGAAGCGGTAGTGCAGCGCCAACCGCGCCTCACCGAGCGCGAGGTATTTCGGATAGCGTTCCTGCTCGCTGCCTTCGCCGGGCAGCAGGTCGACCAGCGACCAGCGCAGCGCCCGGTGCTGCTCGGCCGGCAGCGCCTTCCACCAGGCATCCAGGCCGCTGGCCGAGTGGATCTCCGCGGGGATGCGGTCCAGGTACCAGCGGGCCTGCCAGTCTTCGTCGGCGACGATGCCGGCGCGGCGCAGCTTGGCCTCTTCCTCGCGCGCCTGCTCCAGCATCTTGAGGTTGTCGGCGACGAAGCCGGCGCGGGTATTGATCTCGCCGGTGACCAGTGCCTGCCGCACGAAGAGGTCGTGCGCCTCCCCCGGCGCGATGCGGCCGTAGTGCACGGGCTTGCGCGGCGCCAGCACCAGCCCGAACAGGCTGATCTGCTCGGCCGCCAGCACCTGGCCCTGCGCACGCGACCAGTGCGGGTCGAAGTGCTTGCGTGCCAGCAGGTGCGGCAGCTCGGCGATCGCCCAGTCCGGCTCGATGGCGGCATTGGTCAGGCCCCACACCCGCTGGGTGTCGAGCAGGGTCGCGCTCAGCACCCACGGCGGTGGACGCTTGGCCAGCGCCGAGCCCGGGAACAGCTGGAAACGGCGCTGGCGCGGTGCCTGGAAGTCGCCCTTGTCGGTGCGGTGCCCGACCTGGGTCGGCAGGCCGGCAAGCAGCGCACGGTGCAGCGCCTGGTAGGCGGCGGCACGGACCTTCTCGGGGATGGCGGGTGAGCCGGGCGGCACCGCCCCGGGCCGCGCCTTGCCCTGCGGCCCGGCCGTGGCCGGGCCGGGCGCATCGGCCGTGGCTGCCGTTCCTTCGCGCGCCAGCCGCGCCGCCTTGTGCAACTCGCCGCGCGTGGCCTTGCGCTTCGCCTCGCCATCGCCGCCGGCCGCCACCGTGGCCGGGCTGGCCAGCAGCGCCTTGCCGAAGGCCCCGTCGCTGGAGCTGTCCCAGCCCAGCTCCTCGCACAGCAGGCGCAGCTGGCGGTGCAGCTCGCGCCATTCGCGCATGCGCAGGAAACCCAGGAAGTGGCGGCCGCACCAGTCGCGCAGCTTCGATTGCGTCAGGTCTGCATGCGCGGTCTTGTACCCCTCCCACAGGCGCAGGATGCCAAGGAATTCCGAGCGCGGATCGGCGAAGACCGCGTGCGCGTTGTCCGCCGCCTCGCGCGCTTCCGGCGGCCGCTCGCGCGGGTCCTGGATACCGAGGAAGGATGCGATGACCAGCAGTTCGTGCAGGCAACCGCCCTTCTGCGCCGCCACCAGCATCCGTGCCAGCTTCACGTCCACCGGCAGCCGCGCCATCTGCCGGCCGATGGCGGTGAGCGCCCGCTCGGCGTCCACCGCGCCCAGCTCGGTCAGCTGCTGCCAGCCGTCGGCCACGGCGCGTTCGTCCGGCGGCTCCAGGAACGGGAAGTCCTCGATCCGTCCCAGGCCCAGCTGCAGCATGCGCAGGATCACCCCGGCCAGCGAGGAACGGCGGATCTCCGGGTCGGTGAATGCCGGGCGCGCCTGGAAGTCGGCCTCGGCGTACAGGCGGTAGCACACCCCCTCGGCGATGCGCCCGCAGCGCCCCTTGCGCTGGTTGGCGCTGGCCTGGGACACCGGCTCGATGTGCAGCCGGTCCAGTTTCTGACGCGGACTGTAGCGCTTGACCCGGGCCAGGCCGGGATCGACGACGTAGCGGATCCGCGGCACCGTCAGCGAGGTCTCGGCGACGTTGGTGGTCAGCACCAGGCGCCGCTTCGGCCCCGGGTTGAACACCCGGTCCTGGTCCTTGGCCGACAGCCGCGCGTACAGCGGCAGCACCTCGGTCTCGCGGTACTTGCGGCGTTCCAGCGCCTGGTGCGCATCGCGGATCTCGCGTTCGCCGGGCAGGAACACCAGCACGTCGCCGCGCGGGTCGGTACGGCTGATCTCGTCGACCGCGGCGACGATGCCGTCGTTGACCGACATCGGGTCCGTCCCGGTGTCGTCGCCACGTCCGCGCCCCTTGGCCTCGGTGGCCGGGCGCAGGTCGTCGAGCGGCCGGTAGCGTACCTCCACCGGGTAGGTGCGGCCTTCGACGCTGACCACCGGCGCGTCGTCGAAATGGCGCGAGAAGCGCTCGGTGTCGATGGTCGCCGAGGTCACCACCAGCTTCAGGTCCGGACGCCTGCGCAGCAGCTGCTTGAGGTAGCCGAGCAAAAAGTCGATGTTGAGGCTGCGTTCGTGGGCCTCGTCGATGATCAGCGTGTCGTAGCGCGACAGCCAGCGGTCCGAGGCGATCTCGGCCAGCAGGATGCCGTCGGTCATGAACTTGATGCGGCTGTCCTCGCCGACCTTGTCGGTGAAGCGCACCTGGTAGCCGACCACCGCGCCCAGCTCGGTGCCCAGCTCCTCGGCGACGCGCGCGGCGACCGCGCGCGCGGCGATCCGCCGCGGCTGGGTGCAGCCGATCATGCCGGCCTCGCCACGCCCGGCGGCCAGGCACAGCTTGGGCAGCTGCGTGGTCTTGCCCGAGCCGGTCTCGCCGGCGATCACCACCACCTGGTGGGCGCGGATCAGCGCCGTGATGCGCTCGGCTTCACGCGCGATCGGCAGCGCCTCGTCCATGATCACGGCCAAGGGCTGTCCGGCGCGCCGCCGCCGCTGGGCGCACGACCGCTCCAGCAGTTGCGCGAAGGCCGCCTCGGCGGCGGCATCGGCCGGCTTTCCCTGCCAGCGCGACAGCGCGCCCAGCAACCGGCCACGGTCGCGGCTCATCGCGCCGTCGATGGCCGTGCGGGCCGCGCGCAGGCGCGCGGCGATGTCCTGTTCATTGACGCTCATCGATCGTTCAACGCGAAAACCCGAAATACGGATAAGGTGCCAAGGGCACCATTGTGAAGCCATTCAACCCGCCAAGGAGAACCCAGCATGGCCAAGGCCAAGAGCAGCAAACCCGCAACCGCCAAGAAGAAGCTGGCGTCCGCCGCGCCCTCGGCGCCGGGGATCGATATCGGGATCAAGGACGCGGATCGCAAGAAGGTCGCCGATGGCCTGTCGCACGTGCTGGCCGACGCCTACACCCTGTACCTGAAGACCCACAACTTCCACTGGAACGTCACCGGGTCGATGTTCAACTCGCTGCACACCATGTTCGAGGAACAGTACACCGAGCAGTGGACGGCGCTGGACGAGATCGCCGAGCGGATCCGCGCCCTGGGCTTCAACGCGCCCGGCTCGTACCGGGAGTTCGTGGCCCTGACCTCGATCACCGAGGAGCCCGGCCTGACCGACAGCCCGGACTGGCGCGAGATGGTCCGCCAGCTGGTGCAGGGCAACGAAGCCTTCTGCCGCACCGGCCGCAAGGTGCTGGAGCAGGCCGAGAAGGCCGGCGACGCCCCCAGCGAGGACCTGCTGACCCAGCGCCTGCAGACCCACGAGAAGTACGCCTGGATGCTGCGCTCGCTGCTGCAGTAATCCCCGGCCCTCGCCCTCCGGTCGTCCGGGGTTCCCGTACGCGGAACCCCGGCGCCCCTCGCCCGTCATGCCCCGCCCCTGCTGTGCGTAAAGCGGGGGCCATGTCCCGCCGGGACATCACCGCACAGGCCCTGCCGGGCATGGCCCGGGCGCTACAGCATCACCGCAACCCGTCACCCCGGTAGAGCGGGGCCATGCCCCGCTGGCACAGCGCCGCACACGCCCCGCCGAGCATGGCCCGGCGCCACAGCATCACCGCGTCCCCTCACCCTGTAGAGCGGGGCCATGTAGAGCGGGGCCATGCCCCGCTGGCGCATCGCCGCACACGCCCCGCCGGGCATGGGCCCGGCGCCACAGCACCACCGCGACCCGTCATCCCGGTAGAGCGGGGCCATGCCCCGCTGGCGCAGCGCCGCACAGATCCCGCCGGGCGCGGCCCGGCGCTACAGCATCACCGCGTCCCCTCACCCGGTAGAGCGGGGCCATGCCCCGCTGGCACAGCGCCGCACAGATCCCGCCGGGCATGGCCCGGCGCTACAACAGCGCCGCAACCCGTCATCCCGGTAGAGCGGGGCGATGCCCCCCTGGCGCATCGCCGCACAGATCCCGCCGGGCATGGCCCGGCGCTACAACACCGCCGCAACCCGTCATCCCGGTAGAGCGGGGCCATGCCCCGCTGGCGCATCGCCGCACGGGCACCGCCGGGCACGGCGCGGCATCCCGACGCCACCGCGCCCCACCTCTCCCATAGAGCGGGGCCGTCGGTCATTGCACCGCGGGATTTCCCTATCGCCCCGCCGTTTCTCCGCGGGGACCCGGCGAGACCGCGCGGTATCCTATGCGGCATGTCTTCCCCCGCCCATGAAGTGCTGAAGCGCGTCTTCGGCCATGACGCCTTCCGCGGCAACCAGCAGGCCATCGTCGAGCACGTCACCGCCGGCAACGATGCGCTGGTGCTGATGCCCACCGGAGGCGGCAAATCGCTCTGCTACCAGGTGCCCGCGCTGCTGCGCGAAGGCTGCGGCATCGTCATATCGCCCCTGATCGCGCTGATGCAGGACCAGGTCGAAGCGCTGCGCCAGCTCGGCGTACGCGCCGAATTCCTCAATTCGACGCTGGATGCGGAGAACGCCGGCCGGGTCGAGCGGGCGCTGCTGGAAGGCAGCCTGGACCTGCTGTACGTCGCGCCCGAGCGGCTGCTGACCGGCCGTTTCCTGTCGCTGCTCGAGCGCAGCCGGGTGGCCCTGTTCGCCATCGACGAGGCCCACTGCGTCTCGCAGTGGGGGCACGACTTCCGCCCCGAGTACCGCCAGCTCACGGTCCTGCACGAGCGCTGGCCTCAGGTGCCGCGCATCGCCCTGACCGCCACCGCCGATCCGCCCACCCAGCGCGAGATCGCCGAACGCCTGGACCTGGCGCAGGCCGAGCATTTCATCAGCTCCTTCGACCGCCCCAACATCCGCTACAGCGTGGTGCAGAAGGACAACGCCCGGCGCCAGTTGCTGGATTTCCTGCGCGGCCGTCGTGGCGAGGCCGGCATCGTCTACTGCCTGTCGCGGCGCAAGGTCGAGGAAACCGCCGAGATGCTGCGCGGCGAAGGTCTCGATGCCCTGCCCTACCACGCCGGCCTGCCGGCCGAGGTGCGCGCCGGCAACCAGCGCCGCTTCCTGCGCGAGGACGGCATCGTGATGTGCGCCACCATCGCCTTCGGCATGGGCATCGACAAGCCGGACGTGCGCTTCGTCGTGCACACCGACCTGCCCAAGTCGATGGAGGGCTACTACCAGGAAACCGGCCGCGCCGGGCGCGACGGCGAGCCGGCCGACGCCTGGCTGTGCTACGGGCTGGGCGATGTGGTGCTGCTCAAGCAGATGATCGAACAGGGCGATGCCGGCGAGGAACGCAAGCAGCTGGAGCGCGCCAAGCTCGACCACCTGCTGGGCTACTGCGAATCGATGCAGTGCCGCCGCCAGGTGCTGCTGGCCGGCTTCGGCGAGACCTATCCCAGGCCCTGCGGCAACTGCGACAACTGCCTGACGCCACCCGCGGCCTGGGACGCCACCGTGCCCGCGCAGAAGGCGCTGAGCTGCGTGTACCGCAGCGGCCAGCGCTTCGGCGTCGGCCACCTGATCGACATCCTGCGCGGCAGCGACACCGAGCGCATGCGCCAGCTCGGCCACGACACGCTCAGCACCTACGGCATCGGCAGCGACCTGGATGCGCGCAGCTGGCGCAGCGTGTTCCGCCAGCTGGTGGCGGCCAGCCTGCTGGAGGTCGACCCGGACGCCCATGGCGGCCTGCGCCTGACCGACGCCAGCCGCGACGTGCTCAAGGGCCGGCGGCAACTGATGATGCGCCGCGAGAACCCTGCCGCCAGCGGCCGCCGCGACCGCACCGGCAGCCCGCGCAGCGGCGTGGCGGTGCAGCCGGAAGACCTGGCGCTGTTCAACGCCCTGCGCGGCCTCCGCGCCGACCTGGCGCGGGAGCAGAATGTGCCCGCCTTCGTCATCTTCCATGACAGCACCCTGCGCAACATCGCCGAACAGCGCCCGGCCGACGTGCAGGCGTTGTCGCGGGTCGGCGGCATCGGCGGCAGCAAGCTCGCCCGCTACGGGCAGCAGCTGGTGGACCTGGTGCGCGCCCAGGGCTGAGCCGCGCTCAGCGCGCCTGCGCCAGCGCCAACAGGCCGGCCAGGCGCCGGCGCTGCGGCGCGCCCTCCACCTGCAGCCGCTCCAGTACCGGGGCGGCCTGCTGCAGCATGCCCAGCGCCTGCGGCCTGTGGCCCAGCCGGAGCAGGGTCTCGCCCAGCTCCATGCGGCAGACGGCCGTCTCCACCCGGGCATCGCCGTACTGCGAATGCGCGTATGTCAGCGCCGTCCTGCGCAGGGCCAGCGCCGCAGCCCCCTGGCCCTGGCGTTCCGCCAGATCGGCCCGGGTGCGCAGCAACGGCAGCTGCAGCGGCCCGGGGATGCTCGCGCCCAGCGTCGCCAACAGGCGTTCCGCCTCTCCGGTATCACCCTTCTGCACATGCCAGGCGATGCGGTTCACGCGTGCCTCGATGCGTCCGGGCGCGTCCAGCGGCAACATCTCATGCAACCCTTCGTCGGCATGCAGCAGCAGGCGGCCGGCCTCGTCCAGCCGGCCCTGGTGCCGCAGCAGCGCCCCCAGGCCCGATTCGGCCCGCAAAGTGGTCGGCGAGCGTTCGCCCAGCCGGTCGCGACGGATCTCCCAGGCACGCCGGAGAAGACTTTCGGCCGGCACGACCTGGCCCCGCAGCTGCTGGAGCTCGCCGTAGTTGAACAAGCCCATCGAGTACTCGACCGAATCCACGCCGTCGATGCGCGCGCTCAGCCGTTGGCGCTGCAGGAACTCCTGCTCGGCGGCGGCATAGTCGCCCAGGTCGCGGTACAGGTCGGCAAGACCGTCGTGCTGCATCCGCAGGAAACTGTTCTCCGGGCCGTACAGCTCACGTGCATGGCGCATGCCCGCCTGCAGCAGCGGCAGCGCCTGCGCGAACCGGCCCTGTTCGCGCAGCACGTGCGCCAGACGCATCTCCGCGGCCAGCGCCATGCTGGTACGCCGCCCGCCGACACCGGCGAGCACATGCCGCAGCTCGCGCTCGGCGGCCGCCAGCCGCCCCCAGCGCAGGTACATCAGGCCCTTGTTGTAGGACAGCGTGAGCTTCTGCGTGGTCACGGTGTCCGCCGGCAACTGCGCATACAGCGCCATGGCCGCGTCGAAGGCGGCCTCGGCGCGGTGGTACTGCTGCTGGTTGAGCAGGGCCAGGCCGCGCGCGTCCTGGAGCCGGGCCCGGGTGGCGACCGCGCGGTCCCGCGGCAGCAGCGCCAGGCCACGTTCGGCCAGGGCCTGCCCGAGCACCCCGTTGCCGTCCTGGGTCTTCTGCTGCGACAACTCTGCCAGCACCGCCGCGGCATCCGCGGGACGGCCCACGCGCGGGTCCATGAAACCGTCATGGGCCTGCTGCAGCAGCAGCTCCGCCTGTCGCGACACGCCGGAATTGCGGTAGGCGGTGCCCAGCACCGCCCGCATCCTGGCCCGCTGCGCCGGGGCGTCGGCCAGGTCCTGCGCGATCCGTTGCGCGGCCCGGTCGAGCAACTGCCGCGACGACAGCTGCTCTTCCCCGCGCTCGGTGCGCAGGAAGGGGTCGGCAGTCTCGAACACGCCCACCATGAAATCACCGACCTGGCGGGCCACCGCCGCCTCTTCCTCCGCCTGCCGCCGCGCCTGGACCAGACCGGCGACGAACAGCGCCGCCAGCGAGAAGGCGCTCGCGCCGGCCAGCAACCCGCGCCAGTTGCGCCGCGCGCCCCGCGCCCACCGGTACCCCCGCCCCCCCGCGCGCGCCTTCACCGGCCGGCAATCCAGGTAACGGTGCACATCGGCCATCAGTGCCTCGACCGAGCGGTAGCGGTCGCCGACCTGCAGCGCGCACGCCTTGCCGGCGATCGCATCCAGGTCGCCGCGCAGCGCCCGGCGCCAGCGCAGGTCGGCCGGGGCGTGCGCGGAGGGGCGCACCACGGCGCGCTGCAGATCCTGCGGTGTCCGCGCATGGGGACGGGCGCACAGCAGTTCCACCAGCAGTACGCCCAGGCTGTAGATGTCGCTGGCCACCCCCACCGGACGGCCAGCGATCAGCTCGGGACTGGCGTAGGCCGGCGTGCAGTAGTCCGCCTGCCGGCGCTCGCGCGCATCGTTGAGCAACCGCGCCAGGCCGAAATCCAGCAGCACCGGCCGGCCGTCGGCGCGGACCAGCACGTTGCCCGGCTTGAGATCGCAGTGCAGCACCAGGCGCTCGTGCGCCGAACGGACGATCGCGCAGATCTCCAGGAACAGGCGCAGGCGCTGGCGGAGATCGGGGGCATGGCGGATGCAATAGCGGTCCAGCGGCAGCCCGTCGACATACTCCATCACCAGGTAGGGATAGCCGTCGGGCGTCGTCCCGCCATCGTAGAGCCGGGCGACGCCGGGCAGGTGCAGGTCGGCCAGCACCTGCCGCTCGGCCTGCAGCCGTTCCACCTCGTCGGTACCGGGCAGGCCGTGCAGCAGCTTGATCGCCACCGTGCGCTGGTAGAGGCCGTCATCGCGCTCGGCGCGGAACACCGTGCCCATGCCGCCACTGGCGATGCGTGCGGTCAGCCGCCAGGGCCCCAGCCGCTGGCCCACGCCCAGTTCCGGAACGAGCGCGCTGGCCAGCATGCGGTCGACCCGGCCGAGGCGGCCGGTCTGTGCCTGCAGCAGCTGCAGCACCTCCTCGACCAGATCCGGCGCATCGCAGCGCTCCCGCAGCGCCTGCCCCCACTGCGCTTCCGGCAGCTCGCAGACAGCGTCGAACAGGGTCCGGACCCTGCGCCAGTACGCCGCGTCCGTCATCAGGCCAACTGGCGGTTCAGCCAGGCCCTGGCGAAGCGCAGGTCGCGGTCCACCGTGGGCGTGGAGACGCCCATCACCATCGCGATCTCATCGCGGCTCATGCCGCCGAAGTAGGTCAGTTCGATCATGCTCGCCGCACGCGGCTCCAGTTCGGCCAGCTGGTTCAGGGCCTGGTGCAGGGCCATCACGTCGTAGGCATCGCCATCGTCGTCGGCGACCTCGCTGGCATGGGACAGGGTCAGCTGCGCCATGTGCCCGCCGCGCTTGTCCGCCGAACGCGCGCGCAGGTGGTCGATCAGCACCGAGCGCATCTTCAATGCGGCCACCGCGATGAAGTGCGCGCGGTCCTTGTAGTCCACGTCCGCACCCAGCAGCCGCAACAGCGACTCGTTGACCAGCGCCGCGGGCTGCAGCGTACCGCTGGTATCGTTGAACAGCCGGTACCGGGCCACCGTCACCAGATCGGCATACAACGCTTCGAACAACTGCTCCCGCGCCTGCGCGTCGCCGCCTTGCCAGCGGTGCAGGAGTTGGGTGATCTGGGTGCTCACGCGTGCCCCGTACTGCCGGAAACTGGACCGCGTCCATGGTAGGACCGGATCCGGCCGCTGCCAACCGCCCGCGGTTCAGCCCCGCGCCTGGCGGCAGACACGGAAAGGCCCCGGACGATGCGGGGCCTTCGCGATCCTTGGTGGGCCGTGATGGACTCGAACCATCGACCAAAAGATTAAAAGTCTTCTGCTCTACCGACTGAGCTAACGGCCCAAACAAAGACCCGGCTTGACGCCGGGGTGCGCATTCTAGCGCAAGAAAACGGAAAACAGAATTCAGGCGTAGCAGGTCGGATCGGCCAGGCCGGCCGCGGCGAAGCCGTCCGCGCGCAGCCGGCAGGCGTCGCACCGGCCGCAGGCCCGCCCCTGCCCGTCGGCGCGGTAGCAGGAGACGGTCAGCGAGAAGTCCACGCCCAGGCGTACGCCCTCACGGGCGATCTGCGCCTTGCTCAGGTGCTGCAGCGGCGCATGCACGCGCAACCCGGCCCCTTCGACACCGGCCTTGGTGGCCAGGTTGGCCAGGGTCTGGAAGGCCGCGATGAATGCGGGACGGCAGTCCGGATAGCCGGAGTAATCGACGGTATTGACGCCGCAGAACAGGTCGTGGGCACCCAGCACCTCGGCCCAGCCCAGCGCGAGCGAGAGCATGATGGTGTTGCGGGCCGGCACGTAGGTGCTGGGGATGCCCGGGCCGCCGGCATCGGGAACCTCGATGTCGTCGGTCAGCGCCGACCCGCCGATGCTGCGCAGGTCCACGTCGACCACCTTGTGTGCGGCCACGCCCAGGGCCTGCGCCACGCGCTCCGCGGCCGCCAGTTCGGAGGTGTGCCGCTGGCCATAGCGCACGCTGAGCGCATGCACGCTGAAACCCTGTTCCTGTGCCAGGGCGACGACGGCGGCCGAATCCATGCCGCCGGACAGAAGCACTACTGCCTTCTTCATCACGATCTTCCGGTTGGGGGGAGTGCCAGCACGCTGTCCCGCGCCGGGAACGGACCCGGTGGGGTCGGGTTCCGCAGGGCGGTGCAGCCGGACGGGCCGACGCAACGCCGCGGACGGAGTGTACAGGCTGGCTGGCGGCGGCGAGGCGCCCGCGCCGAGGGAAGCGGCTGCTAGCGTCCCGGCTCGTCGTTCCAGAGCAGCTTGTGCAGCTGCATCTGGAAGCGCACCGGCAGGCGGTCGGCCACGATCCAGTCGGCCAGGTCGCGCGCCGCCAGGCGGTCCTTGCATGGCGAGAACAGCACCATGCAGCGCTCGTGCAGGCTCTGAGCAGCCACCAGTGCGCGGGCCCACTCGTAGTCGTGCCGGTCGCAGAGCACGAACTTGAGCTGGTCGCGAGCGTTCAGCAGCGCCAGGTTCTCCATGCGGTTGCGGGCCTGTTCGCCCGAGCCGGGGGTCTTGAGGTCGACCACGCGCGCCACCCGTGGATCGACCGCGCCGACGTCCAGTGCCCCGGAGGTCTCCAGCGAGACCTCGAGGCCGGCGTCGCACAGCGCATGCAGCAGCGCCAGGCAGCGCTTCTGTGCCAGCGGCTCGCCGCCGGTCACGCAGACATGCCGCACGCCGTAACCGAGCACTTCGGCGACGAGGGCGTCGATCTCGCGCCATTGCCCGCCATGGAAGGCATATTCGGTATCGCAGTAGGTGCAGCGCAGCGGGCAGCCAGTCAGCCGCACGAACACCGTCGGCCAGCCGGCGGCATCGGCCTCGCCCTGCAGCGACAGGAAGACCTCGGTGATCTTCAGCCGCGGCAACGGTGACTGCACGATGTCGCTGGGCGTGGCGGCGCTGATCGTAGGAACGGCGGTCATGGCGGGAAGGTCGGAAACTCCGGAAGGACGGAGCCGCCGGTGCGTGGCGGCCCCATGAACGGATGCGGCCGGGCAAAGCCCGGCCGCCAGGGGCGCCACCGTGGCGGTCAGCGGATCTGCTGGCCCAGCCGGATCGACTGCAGGCGGTCCTGCGCGGTCCGCGCGGCATCGCTGCCCGGGAAGCGGGTGGCGACGTCGGCCAGGGTACGTTCGGCCTGCGCCGCATCGCCGAGCCCGAACTGCGACAGGCCCAGCTTCAGCAGGCCGCCGGCGGCCTTGTCGTGGGTCGGGTAGCGCGCCACCAGGTCGCTGAACTGCGCCTGGGCCAGCTGGAAGTTGCGGGTGGCATAGTAGCTTTCGCCCAGCCAGTACAGGGCGTTGGGGGCGTAGACGCCCTCGGGGTGCTGTTCCAGGAAGGCCTGGAAAAGACGCGCCGAGTCGTCGTATCGGCCCGCCTTCAGGGCGTCGAACGCGACGTTGTAGGCGGCGCGCTCGTCGCCGGCCGCCGCGATCGCGCCGGCGTCGCCGCGCACGTTCGGGGACTTCTCGGCCGCCGCGGGCTTGGCCGCGGGCGGCGGCGGCAGCGCGGCCGTTCCATCCGCGTCGGTGCCGCCTTCCAGACGGTTCAAGCGCCCATCCAGGTCCAGGTACTGGTCGCGGTTGCGCTGCTTGAGCTGTTCGTTCTCGTGCTGGAGCTGTTCGATCGTGCCCTGCAGCGTCTGCATCTCGCTGCGCAGCTGTTGCAGCTGGTTGAGCATGTCGGTGTTGGCCTGGTTGTTCTGGAGCTGCTGCTCCAGTGCCCCCACCCGGTCGGCCAGACTCTGCCGCTGCGCATGAGCGGGTGCGGCAGCCACGAGGGCTGCCGCAACCACGAGCATCATCGCCTTGATGCCGGTACGCATCGATTACTGCGCGGTGTAGACGATTTCGACGCGACGGTTCTGCGACCAGCAGGACTCGTTCGACTCGGTGCACACCGGGCGCTCTTCGCCGTAGGACACCACGGTCAGCTGCGACGCCGAACCGCCGTTGGCCTGCAGCGACGAGTTCACGGCATTGCCGCGACGCTCGCCCAGGGCCTGGTTGTAGGCGCGGCTGCCGCGCTCGTCGGTGTGGCCCTGCAGGGTGATACGCGAGGACGGACGGTCACGCAGGTACTTGGCGTGGCAGCCCATGATGGCCTGGAACTCGGACTTCACTTCTTCCTTGTCGAAGTCGAAGTAGACCACCCGCTGGCGCAGGCAGGCATCGGTATCCAGGTCGCCCGGGCCGTACAGGCCGGAGGTCGACGGACCGGTCGGCTGGACGGTCGGGGCCGGATCGGCCGGCTGCGGAGCCGGCTGTTCCTTGACCTTCTTCGAGCAACCGGCCAGGGCGGCGGCCGAGAGAAGCGAAACAAGCAAAACGCGAGTGGACTTGTTCATGGCGATACCTAGAGGCTCCTGAGCCAATGACGGGGTTTGATACGGATCGGATATTAACATTCTATCAACGCGCAGTACGGTACGGACCCCACGCGGGTTCGCGCACATCACCGTCTGCCAAGACCAGACGCTGGCGAACCCGGGCGTCGGCCGATACTGCATACAGCACACCACGACCACCCTCGCGGGCGGCATACAGAACCATGCTCGCGTTGGGCGCGAAGCTGGGCGATTCGTCGAGGGATCCCGGCGACAGCGTACTCCAGCGCGGCGACCCCAGGCTGCTGTCCATCAGCGCGATCTTGTAGGTGTTCCCGCTGCCCTGTGCGACGGCGATCTTCTTGCCGTCCCACGAGACCGAGGCCTTGGCATTGTAGTTGCCCTGGAAGGTCACCCGCGTGGCGCTGCCGCCGGCGGCCGGCACCTGGTAGATCTGCGGGCGGCCGCCGCGGTCGGAGGTGAAGTAGATCGTGTTGCCGTCCGCGCTCCAGGTCGGCTCGGTGTCGATCGCGAAGTGGTTGGTCAGCTGGGTCAGCTGCTTGCTGGCCAGGTCCATCACGTAGACCTCCGGGTTGCCGCTGCGCGAGAGCGTCAGCGCCAGCCGGCGGCCGTCCGGGGAGAATGCCGGGGCGCTGTTGATGCCGCGGAAGCTGGCCACCAGCTCGCGCGCGCCGGTGGCGATGCTCTGGATGTAGATCGCCGAATTGCCGCGCTCGAAGCTGACATAGGCCAGCTGGTTGCCGTCCGGGCTCCACGAGGGCGACAGCAGCGGTTCGGCCGAGCGCACGATGGTCTGCGGGTTGAAGCCGTCCGAGTCGGCGACCATCAGTGCATAGCGCATGGCGTCGCCGCGGCCGTTGGCGGTCACATAGGCGATGCGGGTCCAGAAGGCACCGCGCACGCCGGTGATCTTCTCGTAGAGGGCATCGGCCATCTGGTGGGCGACATCGCGCATGGCATTGGCGCGGGCGGTCATCGCCAGACCGAGCATGCGCTCGCCCTTGGCCACGTCGAACAGCTCGTACTCCACGCGGTAGGCGCCGGCGCCGGCGTCGAGCACACGACCGACGACCAGGTAGTCCTGCTTGAGCGCCCGCCAGGTCGGGTACTGCACCTCGGCGCCGCGCGTCGGGCGCTCCACGATCTGCGCCTCGGGCAATGTACGGAACTGGCCGGAACGGTCCAGGTCCGAGCGGACCACGGCGGCCACGTCGGTCTGCGGTGCGCCCGCCGTGCCCTGGTAGGGCATGGGGACCACGGTGACCGGCAGCGCCGAGGCGTTGCCGCCGATGATGTCGATCTCCAGCCCCCGCTGTTGCGCCATCGCCACGAGGGGCAACAGCAGTACGGTCAGGGCGGCCAGCCAGCGGAGCGGTTTCTTCATGGGGTGCTCAACGATACGGATGAACAGGGAATAAGGGATAGCAGCAGGCGGATGAACATTTTCGCAATCATGAACGAACGCCGCGTGAAATTGCGGATCGGGTCTGCGGGAGCGTGTGTGGGACGCCGGCGATGGTCTTCCCGCGGCAGGCCGCGGGACGCTGCCATGGCCTCATCGGTCCTGCGCCTCGAAGGTGAAATTCAGGGTACGCTGGAATACCGATTCGAATCCGCGGAACGGCAGCGGCTGCGCCCTGAGCACCGCCGCCTCGACCGAGCGGCGGCCGGCATCGTCATAGGGGCAGCCGGCGGCGAACTGCACCTCCACCACCTCGCCGCCGGGCAGCTGGCGGATGGTGAGGCGGCAGCGCTGGCCGCGCGGGATCGTGTCCGGGCGCACCCATTGGTTGAGGACCGCCTGCTGGATCGCGGCGGCGTAGCGCGCGGTCAGGTCGGTACTGGCGCCGCCCTGCCCGGGGGCCGACTGCGGCGCACTGTTGTTGCTGGCTGCGGCCGCCTGCGCGCGCGCCTGGGCATCGGCGACCTGCCGCTGGCGCTGCTCGGCAAGCTTGAGCTCGCGTTCGGCCTGCTCGCGCTTGCGGCGGATCTCGGCGATCTTCTGCTGGCGCTCGCGCTCGGCGGTTTCATTGGCGGTGCGCTGCTCGTCGGCCAGCCGTTTCTGGCGGTCGGCCTCCTCCTGCTGCCGCGCCAGCCGCTGCTTCTGCTCGGCGTCCTCCACCCGCTTGCGCTCGGTCAGGTCGATCTGCTCCTGGCGGCGTTTGGCCTCCTGCTCCTCGCGCGCCTTCTCCGCGGCGATGGCCAGCGCGCTGACCCGTTCCTGGTCGACCGTGTCCGGTTGGGCGATGCGCTCCTGGGCATTGTGCTGCTGCGGTGTGGTGGCATCCTGCGGCCGGCGCTCGGCCAGCGGCTGCGGCGGCGGCACGGTGTCCTCGGGCACCGGTGCGGGCATCGGCTCGGCGACCGGTTCCGGCAGCGGCGGCAGTCGTTCAGAGGCCTGCAGCGCACGGCGCGCCGCCAGCGCCTCGGCCGCGGACAGTTCCAGGCTGGCCTCCACCGCCGGGTCGCCGGCCGCGGCCTCGGTGCTGCGCACCGGCGACCACAGCCAGGCCAGGATGAACACCAGCGCGACCAGCACGTGCACCAGCAGCGCCAGGGCCACGGGCAGGCCCCAGCCCTCGCCGGGCGTGCGCGGAGGTGGCAATGCGTCAGCGTGCATCGGTCGCCAGACCCACCTTCTCGATCCTGGCCGCCTTGATCACATCCATCGCCGCGACCACCTTCTCATAGGTCACCGACCGGTCGGCGGCGACGATCACGCGCAGGCTCTTGTCCTGCGAGGCCATCGCCGCCAGCTGCGCCTGCAGCGTCTCCGCCGCCATCCGCTCCGGCGCCTTGGCGTCGGGCAGCTTCAGGCTCAGCTGGCCGTCGGACAGCACCGACACCACCACCGGGTCCTGTTTGCTCTCCAGCGCCTTGGCGTGGGAGGTGGGCAGTTCGACTTCGAAGCTGAGCGTCAACAGCGGCGCGGTGACCATGAAGATGATCAGCAGCACCAGCATCACGTCGATGTACGGCACGACGTTGATCTCGGACTTGAGCTTGCGCTTCTTGCGGCGGGAAATTCCGGACATCATCGCGGGAGCTTCCTGGTCGGGACACGCATCGGAGCGCGCACGGCGGGGCGCTGACGGGAGGGCTGCATCATTCGTCGCTGCCGGACTGGCGCTGGAGGATCGAGCTGAATTCCTCGGCGAAGGTCTCGTAACGTACTGACAGCCGTTCCACGCGGGTGGTGAAGCGGTTGTAGGCCCAGGTGGCCGGGATCGCCACGAACAGGCCGATGGCGGTGGCGAACAGCGCTTCGGAAATGCCCGGCGCGACCGAGGCGATGCCCGCCTGCTCGCCGCTGCTGATCATGTCGTGCATGGTCACCATGATGCCGAACACGGTGCCGACCAGGCCGACATAGGGCGCGTTGGAGCCGATGTTGGCGAGCAGTTCCAGGTTGCGCTCCAGCCCGTCGACCTCGCGCGCATAGGTGGTGCGCATGGCCCGCTGGGTGCCTTCCAGCTGGCTGCGGCTGTCCAGCCCGCGGCGCCCGCTCAGGCGGCTGTATTCGCGGAAGCCGGACTCGAAGATCGCTTCCAGGCCATCGACCGCCCGGTTGCGGTCGGCGGCCGAGGCGTACAGCTTGCCGAGGTCGGCACCGGACCAGAAGCGGGCCTCGAAATCGTCAGCGGCACGGTCGGCCGCCTTCAGCACCCGCGCCTTGCGGAACACGATCACCCAGCTGATGAACGAACCGGCGAGCAGCAGCAGCACGATCAGCTTGACCGGGATGCTGGCCTTGAGCATCAGGTCCAGGTAGTTGATGCCACCGCGGCTGGCGTCGACCACGGTCTGCGCCGCCGCGGCACTGACATCCGCCGGCAGCGCCTCGGTCACGGTGGCCTGCAGGGCCAGAAGCAAAGCGATCATCCGATGTTCCTCAATCTTGCGCGTGTTGGGTTTCGAATTGTTTGAGCGTGGCGTACAGCGTGGTGTCCATGGCCTGCGGACGGAAGTCGCGGGCGCCGACCGCGGCCAGCCGCACCTGCGCGGTGACCAGCGGCTGCTCTCCGCGCAGCACCGCCTGGCGCATCACCAGGCTGGCGCGGCGGCAGTGCAGCAGCTCCACCGTGGACTGCAGCACATCGTCCAGCCGTGCCGGCTTGAGGAAGTCCAGCGCCATGGCACGGACCACGAACACCTGCCCGTCGCCGTTGCGCATGCTTTCCTGACCATAGCCCAGGGTCCGCATCCACTCGCTGCGCGCGCGCTCCATGAACGCCACGTAGCGGGCGTGGTAGACCACGCCACCCGCGTCGGTATCTTCCCAGTAAACCCGTGTCGGCCAACTGAACCGTGCCTCAACCATGGTCGGAAGGCTCCACGAACAGGTCGGCCGGCGCCGCCTTCGGTTTCAGGCCCATGTGCCGGTAGGCCTTGTGGGTGGCCATGCGCCCGCGCGCGGTGCGCACCAGGAAGCCCTGCTGGATCAGGAACGGCTCGACCACGTCCTCCAGCGTGCCGCGCTCCTCCGAGAGCGCCGCGGCCAGCGATTCGATGCCGACCGGTCCGCCGTCGAAGTACTCCAGCAGGGTCCGCAGCAGGCGCCGGTCCAGCTCGTCGAACCCTTCCGGGTCGACCTTGAGCATCTGCATCGCCGCCTGCGCCACGGCCTGGTCGACAGGGCCGCCGGCCTTGACCTGGGCATAGTCGCGCACGCGCCGCAGCAGCCGGTTGGCGATCCGCGGAGTGCCGCGCGAACGGCGCGCGATCTCGCCGGCGCCCTCGGCGCTGCAGTCGATGCCGAGGATTGCCGCCGACCGCCGCACGATGCGGGTCAGCTCCTCGGCCGAATAGAACTCGAGCCGCTGCACGATGCCGAAGCGGTCGCGCAGCGGGGCGGTCAGCAGGCCGGCGCGGGTGGTGGCGCCGATCAGGGTGAACGGCGGCAGGTCGAGCTTGATCGAGCGCGCGGCCGGGCCCTCGCCGATCATGATGTCGATCTGGAAATCCTCCATCGCCGGGTACAGCACTTCCTCGATCGCCGGCGAGAGGCGGTGGATCTCGTCCACGAACAGCACGTCGTAGGGCTGCAGGTTGGTCAGCAGCGCGGCCAGGTCGCCGGCCTTCTCGATCACCGGACCGGAGGTCACCCGCAGGCCGACGCCCAGCTCGTTGGCGATGACGTGGCTCAGCGTGGTCTTGCCCAGCCCGGGCGGGCCGAAGATCAGCACGTGGTCCAGCGCCTCGCTGCGCGACTTGGCCGCCTGGATGTAGATGTCCAGTTGCTCGCGCACCGGCGCCTGGCCGAGATAGTCCGCCAGCCGGCGCGGGCGGATGCTGGCGTCGGCGCTGTCGTCCTCGCGCGTAGCCGCCGCGGCGATGATCCGTTCGCTGCTCATCGGCGCCGGCGGCCGGGCAGCGGGGAGCGGGAGGAAAGCGGCGGGAATGGGGGCATGTCCATGCCTGCGATTGTAGGCACAAGCGCGGCGCCGCGCTCGCGTCCGGGCGCCCCTGTCGCGCGCCCGGCCGCGGCTAGATCTCCACCTGCGCGCCCAGCTCGACCAGGCGGTTGCCGGGGATCCGGAAGAAGCCGGTGGCCGAGGCGGCGTTGCGGTGCATGAGCGCGAACAGCTTGTCGCGCCAGATCGGCATGCCGCGGTTGGCACGGGCGACGATGGTCTCGCGGCTGGCGAAGAAGGTCGTGTCCATCAGGTCGAAGTAGATGCCGCCATGGTCGCAGGAGCGCATCAGTGCCAGCGGCACGTCCGGCGTCTCCATGAAGCCGAAGCGGACATGGACGCGGTAGAACTCGTCGCCCACCGGCTCGATCTTCAGCCGCCGGTCCGCCGCCGCATAGGGCACCGGCAGGGTCTCCACGTGCAGGAACACGTTGCGCTCGTGCAGCACCTTGTTGTGCTTGAGGTTGTGCATCAGCGCATGCGGCACCACCGCCGGGTCGGCGGTCAGGAACACCGCGGTCCCCGGCACCCGTACCGGTGGCGCCAGCATCAGCCCGGGCAGGAAGGTGTCGATGCGGATGCCGTCCTTGCGGATCTCGTCGCGCAGCAGTTCGCGGCCGCGGCGCCAGGTGCGCATCATCGTGAACAGCACGATGCCCAGCGCCACCGGGAACCAAGCGCCCTGCAGCAGCTTGGCGCCGTTGGCGATGACGAAGCCCAGGTCGATCACGAAGAACGCCACGCACAGCGCCAGGATGCCGTGGCGCGCGCGCGGCCACAGGGTGCGCGCCACCAGCGCCAGCAACAGGGTGTCGATCAGCATCGTGCCGGAGACCGAGATGCCGTAGGCCACCGCCAGGTTGCTGGAACTGCGGAACGCCAGCACCAGCCCGAACACCATCAGCGCCAGTCCCCAGTTGATGCCGGGAATGTAGATCTGGCCGATGGTGTCGTGCGAGGTGTGCAGGATGCGCATGCGCGGGATGTAGCCCAGCTGCATCGCCTGGCGGGAGACCGAGAACGCGCCGGTGATCACCGACTGGCTGGCGATCACCGCCGCCATCGTCGCCAGCACGATCATCGGGTACAGCGCCCAGCCCGGCACCGCCTCGAAGAACGGGTTGGCCACCGCGTCCGGCCGCTGCAGCACCAGCGCGCCCTGCCCCAGGTAGTTCAGCACCAGGCACGGCAGCACGAAGAAATACCAGGCATGGCGGATCGGCGGCGCGCCGAAATGGCCCATGTCCGCATACAGCGCCTCGCCGCCGGTGACCGCCAGCACCACCGCGCCGAAGATGAAGATGCCCTGCCAGCCATGCTCCATGAAGAAGCGGGCCGCCCACCAGGGGTTGAAGGCCTTGAGTACCTCGGGGGCGGCGATCACGTTCCAGATCCCGATCGCCGCCAGGGCCAGGAACCAGACCATCATCACCGGGCCGAACACCCTGCCCACCTTCTCGGTGCCGAAGCGCTGCGCGGCGAACAGCAGCGCCAGCACCGCCAGGGTGATCGGCACCACGAACCGGCCCAGCCCCGGCGCGGCCACCTCCAGGCCCTCGACCGCGCCCATCACCGTGATCGCCGGGGTGATCACACCGTCGCCGAAGAACAGCGAGGCGCCGAAGATGCCCAGGATGCCGACCACGTAGGCCGACCGCGAACCGTGGCGCAGGGTGCGCTGGGCCAGGGCCATCAGCGCCATGATGCCGCCCTCGCCGTTGTTGTCGGCGCGCATGATGATGGTCACGTACTTGAGGGTGACCACCATGTTCAACGACCAGAACGCCAGCGACAGCACCCCCAGCACCGTGTCGTGGTCGCTGTCCAGGCCATAGTGCGGTGAGAACGCTTCCTTGAGCGTGTACAGCGGGCTGGTGCCGATGTCGCCGAACACGACACCGATGGCGCCGACGATCAGCGCCAGGCCGGCGGCAGCACCCGGGCCCTGGGAATGGCCGGCGGTTTCAGGCTTGGAGGCGGCGTGTGACATGAAGGTCTCGCTCGGTCCCGGCCGGGCCGGGAGGGGATGGCATCAACGCAGCGCCGACTGCAGCGCCCTGCGGATCACGGCGGCGACGTCGTCGCCCTCGTTCAACGCCTCGCGCGCCATCTTGGCTGCTTCGGCGGGTTTATACCCCAGTTGCTGCAACGCCACCGTCGCCTCGGACAGCGGGTCGGTGGCGGTGCCCCCGGCCAGCGGCGCACCGCCGCCGGAGAAATCCGCCGCCTTGTCGCGCAGCTCCACGATCATGCGCTCGGCGGTCTTCTTGCCGATGCCCGGGATCCGGGTCAGGGCGGTGATGTCGCCGGCCTGGATCGAGCGCGCGAACTCCTCCACGCTGGCGCCGGACAGCACCGCCAGCGCGATCCGCGCGCCGATGCCGCTGACCTTCTGCACGTCGCGGAACAGGCGCCGTTCGCCCTCGCGCAGGAAGCCGTACAGCGACACGCTGTCCTCCTTCTGCGCGTAGTGGGTGAACAGCACCACCTCGCGGCCGATGTCGGGCAGGTCGTAGAACGTGCTCATCGGCGCTTCCAGCTCATAGCCCACGCCCCCCACGTCGATCACCAGCCAGGGGGGAGCCTTGTGGGCGAGGATGCCGCGCAGACGACCGATCATGGAAAAACTCCTGCTGTGTTCTTCTCCCCCGGGAACGGGAGAGGGAGGGCCATGCGCCTCGGGCGCGCATCTGTCCGGCCGCCATGCACGCCGCGCGGAACCGGGGCGCGAAGCGCACGGGAAAGGGACGGCAGCGGCATGCCCCGCCCCGGGGTCACTTGCGGCTCCAGGCCGTGCGTGCATCCACGCCCAGGCGGTTGGCCGTGGCGCGCACATGGGCGTGGGTGATGGCCACCGCCAGCGCGTCGGCGGCATCGGCCTGCAGCCTGCCCTGCAGGCCGAGCATCAGGCCGACCATGTGCTGCACCTGCTGTTTCTCGGCACCGCCGCGCCCGACCACCGCCAGCTTGATCTCGGTGGCCGCGTACTCGCTGACCGGCAGGTCGCGCAGCACCACCGCGCACAGCGCCGCGCCGCGCGCCTGGCCGAGCTTGAGCGCCGAGTCCGGGTTCTTGGCCATGAACACCTTCTCGATCGCCACTTCCTGCGGCCGGTACTCGTCGATCAGCGCATGCACGCCGTGCACCAGCCGCTTCAGCCGCTGCGCGAAGTCCTGCGCGCCGAGCAGCACCAGCGGCTGGTGGTGGACATGGCGGCTGCGCCCGGCGGCATCGATGTCGATGATGCCGATGCCGGTGCGCTGCGAGCCCGGGTCGATGCCGAGGATGCGGATCATTGCCTTGCCAGCCGAAGGGAAACGGCGCCCATCATCGCCGGCCGCGGTCTCGCGCGACGCGACGCGGACATGCCGTCAGGCCTGCTCCAGGCTGGCCTGGTCGACGTTGGAGTACACGGCCTGGACGTCGTCCAGGTCCTCGAGCATGTCCAGCAGCTTCTTCACCTGCAGGGCGACCTCGCCGGCGACGGCGATGTCGTTGTCGGCACGGAAGGTGATCTCGGCGTGGTCCGGCGCCATCCCGGCCGCCTCCATCGCGTCCTTGACCGCCTGGAAGCCCTCCGGCGCGGTGACCACGTCGATCGCACCGTCCTCGGGATAGACGACGATGTCGTCGGCGCCGCCCTCGATGGCGGCCTCGGTGATCCGCTCCTCGTCGGCGCCGGGCGCATAGGCCAGCACGCCCAGGCGCTTGAACATGAAGGCCACCGAGCCCTCGGTGCCCATGTTGCCGCCGCAGCGGGAGAAGGCATGGCGCACGTCGGCCACGGTGCGCACGCGGTTGTCGGTCAGGCAGTCGACGATCACCGCCACGCCGCCGGGCGCATAGCCCTCGTAGCGGACCTCCTCGTACTCCACGCCCTCCAGCTCGCCGGTCGCCTTCTTGATGGCGCGCTCGATCACGTCCTTGCTCATGTTCGCGGCCAGGCCCTTGTCCACGGCCACGCGCAGGCGCGGGTTGTTGCCGGGGTCGCCTCCACCACCGCGCGCGGCCACGCCGATCTCGCGGATGATCTTGGTGAAAATCTTGCCGCGCTTCGCGTCGGACGCGTTCTTGCGGGCTTCGATGGAAGGACCTCTACCCATGGAGCTCTACCCGTACATCTTGAGAGAAACAGGGGCGGATTCTAACCGATCCCCGTCAATGCACCGGTCAGGCGACCCGCCGGTCCGGGGTCCGCGGGAAGCGCCCGTCGCGCAGGAAGGCCGCGGTCAGCGCGGCGACCTCGGGCGACAGCACCAGCCCGCTGTGGCTGGACGGCACCACGCAATGGTCGGCCAGCCCCGGCAGCCGCGTCTCGGCCAGCGCCACGGTGCCGTCGGAGTCGCCGTGCAGCGCGCCCATCAGCGCGCCCAGCCCGTGCGGCACGCACCCCGCCACCAGGCCCACCTCGGCACGCCCGTGCCATGCCGGCAGCCCATGCCGCAGCAACCCACCGCTGCGCCCCAGGGCCGCCGCCCAGCCATGCCCGGCCAGCGCCCGGGCGGTCTCGCTGCCGCACAGCGGCGAGCCCAGGCAGACCACCCGCGGCACCGCCAGCTCCGGCGCCTGGCGCAACGCTTCCAGCGCGACCAGCCCGCCCAGGCTGTGCCCCACCAGCGCTATCGGCGGCTGCCCGCGCAGGCGTTCGACCAGGGCCGGCACCGCGACCTCCGGGCCGCCGAAGACACTGGGATAGCCGAAGGCCGCGACGTCGAACCCGCGCGCGCGCAGGCGCCACGCCAGCGGCCCGACCCAGGCCCGCGCGTTCCAGATGCCGTGCAGCAGCAGTACCCGTTGCGTCATGCCTCCACCCTGTGCCGGAACGGCGTCATCCACCCTGTCCCGGATTGAAGCCCAGCCCGCCGCAACGCGGGGTGAAGCGGCCCGGCACCGTCATGCGCTGTCGTCCCGGGACACAACCGGCCCGCGGCGCAGGATGAATTCGCGGTCGCGGGTACGCCCGACCGCGAAACCGTATTCCCCGACCTTCTCGAAACCCTGCCGCCGGTAGAACCGCTGCGCGCCGGCGTTCTCCGACCATACCCCGATCCACAGCGTGCGCGGTCCCCCGCGCAGCAGCCAGCGTTCGGCCTCGGCGAACAGCCGGGCGCCCCAGCCCGCTCCTTGGTGGGCGCCAAGGACATACAGCCGCTTCAGTTCGCCGTGGTCCGCACGCGCGTCCGCATGCGGCAGGCCGCAGGGGCCGGCGAACGCGAAGCCGACCGCTTCGCCCGCCACCTCCAGCAGCCACGCGGCATGATCACCTACCTCCAGCTGCCTGCGCTGCAGGTCCGGCGCATAGGCGCCGGCAAGGTAGTCGGCCAGGTCCCGTGGCGGGTACAGGTGGCCAAACGTCTCCACGAAGGTGCGTTCAGCCAGTGCGCACAGCGTCGCGGCATCGGCGGGGGTGGCACGGCGGATCGGCATGGCGTCGGCAACCGGCGGCAGGGGGTGTGGACCGGACGGCGGTGGAGCGCGGCGGGACGACCCGACCGCCGTCGTCCCCCGCCCCGGCGTTCACGCCGGGTGCTTGGCGCGCACCTGCACGTGCACGTCGGCCAGCTGGGCCTCGGCGATGGGCGACGGCGCGCCGGTCATCAGGCACTGCGCACCGGTGGTCTTGGGGAAGGCGATCACGTCGCGGATCGACTCGGTGCCGGCCATCAGCGCGGCGATGCGGTCGATGCCGAAGGCGATGCCGCCATGCGGCGGGGCGCCGTAGTTCAGCGCGTCGAGCAGGAAGCCGAACTTCGCACGGGCCTCCTCGGCACCGATGCCGAGCAGCTCGAACACCGCGCTCTGCATCTCCGGACGGTGGATGCGGATCGAGCCGCCGCCGATCTCGTTGCCGTTGAGCACCATGTCGTAGCCGCGCGAGACCGCGGTGCGGGCATTGGCGCGCAGCTCGGCGATGTCGTCCACCGCCGGCGCGGTGAAGGGATGGTGCAGGGCGACGTACCGCTGCTCCTCCTCGTCCCATTCGAACATCGGGAAGTCGGTGACCCACAGCGGACGCCAGCCTTCGGCGACCCGGCCGAAGTCCTTGCCGGCCTTCAGCCGCAGCGCGCCCATGAAGTCGGACACCTGGTTGTAGCCGCCGGCGCCGAAGAACACGATGTCGCCCCTGCCGGCGCCGACATGGGCGACCAGGGCGGCGAAGGCGTCCTCGCTGAAGAACTTCTGGATCGGCGAGCCGACCTCGCCGCTGTCGGCGATCTTGATGTAGGCCAGGCCCTTGGCGCCGTACTTGGCGGCATGCGCGGCGTACTCGTCGATCTGCTTGCGGCTCAGCGACGCGCCGCCCGGGATGCGCAGCGCGGCCACGCGGCCGCCGGCGTCGTTGGCCGGGCCGGTGAACACCGCGAACCCGCTGTCCTTCACCAGCGCGGCCACGTCCACCAGCTCCAGGTCGATGCGCAGGTCCGGCTTGTCCGACCCGTAGCGGCGCATCGCCTCGGCCCAGGTCATGCGCGGGAACTGCGCATCGAGTTCGACCTCGACCACCTCCCTGAAGACCGAGCGGACCATGTCCTCGACGAAGTCCTGCACGTCGCGCTCGCGCACGAAGGCGAACTCCATGTCCAGCTGGGTGAACTCCAGCTGGCGGTCGGCGCGCAGGGCCTCGTCGCGGAAGCAGCGCGCGATCTGGTAGTAGCGGTCGAAGCCGGCCACCATCAGGATCTGTTTGAACAGCTGCGGGCTCTGCGGCAGGGCGTAGAACTCGCCCGGGTGCATGCGCGCCGGCACCAGGAAGTCGCGCGCCCCCTCCGGGGTGGCCTTGGTCAGGATCGGGGTCTCGATGTCCTGGAAGCCGGCGCTGTCCAGGTGGCGGCGCAGCGCCTGCACCAGGCGGGTGCGGGTGCGCTGCATGCGCTGCATCTCGGGACGGCGCAGGTCCAGGTAGCGGTACTTCAGGCGGGTGTCCTCGCCCGGGTTCTCATGGGCATGGAACGGCAGCGGCGCCGCCTTGTTCAACACGGTGATGGCGGTGGCGATCACCTCCACCCGGCCGGTGCGGATCTTGTCGTTGACCGCATGCCGCGCGCGCACCACCCCTTCCACCTGCAGCACGTCCTCGTAGCCCAGCGACGCGGCCACGGCGAACACCGCCGCGTTCTCCGGCTCCACCGTCACCTGCACGATGCCCTCATGGTCGCGCAGGTCGATGAAACAGACGCCGCCGAGATTGCGCGCCACGTCGGTCCAGCCGGCAAGGGTCACGGTTTGGCCGATCAGGGTCTCATCGACCAGGCCGCAGAAGTGGGTACGCATGGAAAGCTCCGCAGGGGCACCGGCGCCGGAGGGGGCCGGAAAGCCGGCTATTTTGCGGCCGCCCGGCGGACGGGGCAAATCCGCCGTGCAGTCACGCGCGCTTAAGCGCGGTCTTCCCTATAGTTCGGTCATCCAGACCTGAACAGGGGACGCCCGCCATGAACCGCCTACGCCTGCTGGCCACGCTCGCCGCGCTGCTGCCTGCCGCCCTCCTCGCCACCGAGGCCGCCGCACAGGCCCCGGGCACCGTGGCCGCGGTGCGCTGCGAGAGCGTCAACAACCGCCCGCAGTCCTGCACCACCGACTGGGCCGACGCCATCATCGTGCGCCAGCTGTCCAGCACCCGCTGCGTGCAGGGCCAGAACTGGGGCAGCGGCAACCGCTCGGTCTGGGTCAGCAACGGCTGCCGCGCCGACTTCGGCCCCGGCCGTGGCGGCGGCAACCACGGCAACGGCAACGGGAATATCGTCGGCGACGGCAACATCCGCTGCGAAAGCAACGACAACCGCCAGCGCGTCTGCAACACCGGCTGGCGCAGGGCCGCCCTGGTCCGGCAGCTGTCCAAGACCCGCTGCATCGAGGGCGACAACTGGGGCAGCAGCAACGGCGCGGTCTGGGTCACCAACGGCTGCCGCGCGGAGTTCGCCGAAGGCCGCGGCGGCCTCTGGGGCGGCGGTGGCGGCAACACCGGCTACCAGGACACCCTGCGCTGCGAGAGCAACGACAACCGCCAGCGCGTCTGCAACACCGGCTGGCGCAGGGCCACCCTGGTCCGGCAGCTGTCCAAGGCCCAGTGCGTGGAAGGCACCAGCTGGGGCAGCAGCAACGGCGCGGTCTGGGTCACCAATGGCTGCCGTGCGGAGTTCGCCGAGGGCCGCGGCAGCGTCTGGGGCGGCGGCGGCTCCTGGGGCGGCGGCAACGCCGGCTACAGCATCGAATGCCACAGCGAGAACAACCGCATGCGCTCCTGCCCGTGGGAGCGCCGCCGGGGCCGCCCGGTGCTGATCCAGCAGCTGTCCAGGACCCAGTGCATCGAGGGCCGCAACTGGGGCTACAACGGCAACAGCGTCTGGGTGAACGACGGCTGCAGGGCACGCTTCGGCGCCCGCTGAGGTCCCTCCCGCAACACTCCCGGGGGCGCCGGTCAGGCGCCCTTCTGCGTGGCGCCGACCGCCTCGTCCCCCCACGGTGGCGGCGGTGCCGGGAGCGGATGCGCCAGATCGAACTCGACCCGGAACAGGCGACCGTCCGGGCGCGCCAGCTCGTATACGAAACGCCTGCCCGGCTCGATTTCCATCGCCCAGGCATTGTGCGTCGACGCCGCCATGCCCTCGCGCTCGAACAGCGCCACCGATTCGGCATCGGCCGGGAAGACCTGCCGCCGCGCCGTGCCGGCCCCGCGGGTGTCGCCCCCGTAGAGGGTGACCGGCTCCGGCGGGCCGTCGGCCTGGCGGTGATCGTGTTTCAGACGCAGGCCCGGGCCGACACGCGAGATCACCCAGGTCCGGGAGCGGTCGTCGCCGACATGGAAGGGCACCCGCAGTGTCTGCTCCGGTGCCTCGCACCCGCGCACATGCATCACCAGCACCTTGCCCTGGAACGGATCCGGCGCCGTACTGGCCGGGCGGTCCACCACTATGCGGCCGGCGAAGGCCTGCCCGCAGTAGCGCGCCAGGGCAGCCATGAACTGGGCCGGGGGCGTCGCCGCGACGGCCCCGGAGTCGGTCGCGGCCGTCGCGGCGGACGGCACCGCGGCGGCCAGCAGCGGCAACAGGCCGCCGAGCAGGAATCGAGCTGTCATGCCCCGACCCTAGCCGCTGCCCCCGGCCCGGCACAAGCCACATGGCCCGGGAACCGCACATGGCCGCCGCCGACGCCCGCGTCGGCCATCACCGCCACATCGAGTCCGCCGCTGCCTGGCCGGTGGCGCCCCCGTGAATGCGGCGCGAATACCTGCTAATAAGGTCGCCACCTTCCCTGCGAACGCGAACGATGTCCCTGCTGCTGGAATTCGTCGATGCCCACTCCTGGGCCCTGCTGCCGTCGATGCTGGCCCTGCTGGGCCTGTCCGCCTTCGCCGGCAAGCTGGCCTGGGGCCGCCGCGTCCGCCATGAAGCCACCGCCGACGATGAGCTCAAGGTCGTGCTCGGCGCGACCCTGTCGCTGTTCGGGCTGCTGATCGGCTTCCTGCTGTCCTTCGCCATCGGCGGCTACAACACGCGCATGGCCGCCGAGGAGAACGAGGCCATCGCCATCGGCAACGCCTTCCAGCGCACCACCCTGCTGGGCGCCGAGCGCCAGGCCCACGCCGAACGCCTGCTCGGCGACTACCTGGAACAGCGCATCGGCTTCTTCGACGCGCCCGACGAAACCCGGCGCGAACAGGCGCGCATGCAGTCCATCCAGATGCAGACACGGATGTGGGCCTATGTCGGGCGGATCGCGCAGGAGCGCCCCGACCCGGTGATCGTGACCGTGCTCAACGCCTGCAACGACCTGTACACCGCCCAGCAGAAGACCATGGCCAGCTGGCGCCACCAGATCCCCGGTGCGGCATGGGCGATGCTGATCGCCTTCGGCGTGTGCTCCAACGTCCTGATCGGCTACAACATCCGCGGCGCCAGGACCGGCAGCGCGCTGCTGCTGGTGGTCCCCGCGGTCACCGCGCTGGCGATGTTCCTGATCGCCGAGATCGACGTTCCCGGCAGGGGCCTGATCCATGTCACGCCGGACAACCTGGAGGCCATCCGCGCCACCCTCGCCGCCGGCGGCCTGGCCCCCTGAGCCGGGCCGCCCGCGACGCCCAGGGCGCCGGGCTCACGCCTCCAGCAGCGCCATCCACGCCGCCTCGGCCTGCTCCAGTTGCCGGGCCAGGGCAGCACGCTCGCTGCCCAGCGCGGTCATCCGGGCCGCGTCGGCGTAGTTGCCCGGATCGGCCAGCTGGCGATCGACCCCGGCCAGCGCCGCGGTCAGCTGTTCGACCTGCTTCTCGGCCGCATCGAGCTTGTGCGGATTGACCGGCTTGCGGCCCGCGGCCGGACGCTCCGCCGGCACGGCGGCGGCGGCCGGCGCCTCCCGCTCGGCGCGCGCACGCGCGCCCTGGGCCGTGGCCCGGGTGCGCAGCCAGGCCGCGTATTCGTCCAGGTCGCCGGCGAACGGCTCGACCACACCGTCGGCCACGCGCCAGAACGTGTCGCAGACCAGGCCGATCAGGTGGCGGTCGTGCGACACCATGACGATGGCGCCCTCGAACAGGCTCAGCGCCTCGGCCAGCGCCTCGCGCATTTCCAGGTCGAGGTGGTTGGTCGGCTCGTCGAGCAGCAGCACGTTGGGCTGCTGCCAGGCGATCAGCGCCAGCGCCAGCCGCGCGCGCTCGCCACCGGAGAACCCGTCCACCGGCTCGAAGGCGCGGTCGCCCGGGAAGTTCCACTTGCCGAGGAAGTCGCGGAACGCCTGGTTCACGCCGTCCGGCGCGATGTCGCGCAGGTGGTCCATCGGCGTGGCGCCCTCGCGCAGCGACTCCACCGTGTGCTGGGCGAAATAGCCGATCTTCATGTCCGGGTGCGCGTTGCGCTCGCCCGCCAGCGCCGGCAGGTCGCCCACCAGCGTTTTCACCAGGGTGGTCTTGCCGGCCCCGTTCGGGCCCAGCAGGCCCACCCGCTGGCCCGCTTCCAGGCCGAAATCCACGCCCTCGAGGATCACCGCGTCGGCGCCATAGCCGGCGGCGACCTGGTTCAGGCGGATCAGCGAGAACGGCAGCTTGGCCGGTTCGGCGAACTCGATGCGGAATTCGCGCTCGGCGCGGACCGCCTCGGTCCCGGCCAGCTTGGCCAGCCGTTTCATCCGGCTCTGCGCCTGCGCGGCCTTGGAGGCCTTGGCCTTGAAGCGGTCGATGAAGCTCTGCAGGTGGGCGCGCTCGGCCTGTTCCTTGTCGTGCGCGATCTGTTGCTGGCGCAGGTGCTCGGCGCGCTGGCGCTCGAAATCGGTATAGCCGCCGACATAGAGCCGTGCGGTGCCGCCGTGCAGGTGCAGGGTATGGGTGGCGACGTTGTCGAGGAACTCGCGGTCGTGGGAGATCAGCAGCAGCGTCCCGGGGTACTTCAGCAGCCATTGCTCCAGCCAGTACACCGCGTCCAGGTCGAGGTGGTTGGTGGGTTCGTCGAGCAGCAGCAGGTCGCTGGGCATCATCAGCGCGCGCGCCAGGTTCAGGCGCGCACGCCACCCGCCGGAGAACGCGGCCACCGGGCGCGCATGCGTTTCCGCCGGGAACCCGAGGCCATGCAGCAGCCGGCCGGCGCGCGCCTCGGCATCGTAGGCCCCCAGTTCGGCCATCTTCTGGTGGGCGTCGGCGACCGCCTCCCAGTCCTCGCGCGCGGTCGCCGCGGCCTCCTCGGCCAGCACCGCGGCGACGACATCGTCGCCGCCGAGCACGAAGTCGATGGCCCGGTCGGGCAGCGCCGGGGTTTCCTGGGCCACGTCGGCGATGCGCAGCCTGCCCGGCAGCGATACGTCCCCCTTGTCCGCTTCCAGGTCGCCGCGCACGGCGGCGAACAGGCTGGACTTGCCGGCCCCGTTGCGGCCGACCACGCCGACGCGGTAGCCGGCATGCAGGGTCAGGTCGACATTCGACAACAACAGGCGTTCGCCGCGGCGCAGGGCGAAATTACGAAGGGAAATCATGAGGGGTTCCGTTATAACCATATGGAATGTGCACGTGAGCAACATTCCTGCGACGCAATTCTAGCGTTAACGAATACTTGACCCACGCTTTCGGCCTCGGCCGTGGGCGGAACCCCCTGTCCCCCACCCGCATTCGCAGCCGCGGGCCCGCAATTGCTTTCACAGGCAACCACATGCGGGTCACCATCGGCATTTGACGCGAAGTAAAAATTCCATTAATTCATCAGGGCGCACCGTTCCCCCGTCGCCGCAGGCGACCGATCCCGCCGGTGCCGTCCATTCATTCCGGAGCTGCAACCCGATGAACCGCAAGTCCAGTACGCTCGCCGTTGCCGTCGCCATCGCGCTTGGCCTCCCCCTTGCGCCCGCCTTTGCCCAGTCCGGCGCCCAGACGCTGGATACCGTGATCGTCACCGGTACCCGCGTGGCCGACCGCACCGTCGCCGAATCGCAGTCCCCGATCGACATCATCACCCCCGAGGCCCTGCAGGCCACCGGCTCCACCGAGCTGGCCACCGCGCTGTCGCGCGCCCTGCCCTCGCTCAACTTCCCGCGCCCGGCGCTGACCGACGGCACCAGCGGCGTGCGCCCGGCGCAGCTGCGCGGGCTGTCGCCGGACCAGGTGCTGATCCTGGTCAACGGCAAGCGCCGCCACCTGTCCGGACAGCTGAACGTCAACGGCAGCATGGGCCGCGGCTCCTCGGCGGTGGACCTGAACACCCTGCCGGTGGCCGCGATCGAGCGCGTGGAAGTGCTGCGCGACGGCGCTTCGGCCCAGTACGGCTCGGATGCCATCGCCGGCGTGGTCAATATCGTGCTCAAGGGCGCGGGCAGCGGCGGCAGCCTGGCGCTGGACGTCGGCCAGTACTCGGCCGGCGACGGCAAGCAGTACCAGCTCTCCGGCGACACCGGCGTGGGCTTCGCCGACGGCCGCGGCAGCCTGCACCTGGCCGGGCAGCTGTCCCACCAGGACCGCACCAACCGCGCCGGCCCGTTCAACGCCTACAACCAGCCGGGCAATCCGACCCCGCACAGCGGCAACTACCCCGGCCTGGGCGAAAAGGCGTTCGTCGTCGGCGACCCGGAAGCGGACACCCGCGCGGTGTCGGCCAACGGCGGCTTCGACTTCAGCGACAGCGTGCGCGGCTACGCCACCGCCATCGCCAGCAACCGCGACATCACCTCCTTCGCGTTCTACCGCGGCAAGAACCACAATCCGGCGACCTCGCTGCTCTACCCGGACGGCTTCGTCCCGGAGATCAACCAGTACCTGCGGGACCGCTCGCTGGTGGCCGGTGTCAAGGGCGGCACCGAGGGCGGCTTCGCCTGGGACGTCAGCTACAACTACGGCTACAGCAAGGTCGACTTCCACACCGGCAACACCATGAACTACGCGCTGGGCGCCACCAGCCCCACCCGTTTCTACGACGGCGCGCTGGAGTACACCCACAACATCGTCAATGCCGACTTCTCGCAGGCGCTGGACTGGGGCCTGGCCTACCCGGTCACGTTCTCCTTCGGCGGCGAGTACCGCGAAGAGAAGTGGAACCAGTCGCCGGGCGCGCCGGACGCGTACCTGGGCAGCGGCGCGCAGGGCTTCGGCGGCTTCACCCCGAACAACGCCGTGCATGCCGACCGCCACAACTATGCCGTCTATGCGGGGCTGGAAGCGGACTTCACCGACAAGCTGTCCGCCGGCGCCGCCGCGCGCTATGAGGACTACTCCGACTTCGGCGACAAGACCTCCGGCAAGCTCTCGGCGCGCTACGCCTTCACCGACACGGTCGCGCTGCGCGCCACCGTCTCCAACGGCTTCCGTGCGCCGTCGCTGGCCCAGCAGAGCTACCAGGTGGTCACCAGCAACTACAACAACGGCGTGTTCGTCGATTCCGGCACCTTCCCGGCCAGCAGCACCGTCGCGCAGGCCCTGGGGTCCACCCCGCTGCAGGCCGAGACCTCCACGTCCTACAGCCTCGGCCTGGTGCTGCAGCCGAGCGAGCGCCTGTACATCACCGTCGATGCGTTCCAGATCGACATCGACGACCGCATCCTGCTCTCCTCGACCCTCAACACCAATCCGGCGGTCAACGCCCTGCTGACCTCGCTGGGCATCAACAACGTCACCGCCTTCCGCTACTTCAACAACTCGGTGGACACCCGTACCCGCGGCGTGGACGTGGTCGGCAGCTACAACATCCCGCTGGCCACCAGCGCGTTGGACCTGACCGCCAGCTACAGCTACAACAAGACCGAAGTGAGGAAGCTGGCGCCCTCGCCGGCGGTGCTGACCGGCCTCGGCCTGACCACCCCGCTGGTGGCGCGCGACGAGATCGGCCGCCTGGAGGACGCGTTCCCGCGTGACAAGGCGATCCTCGGCGGCACCTGGAGTTCGGACCGCTGGACCCTGGGCCTGAATGCCACCCGCTACGGCACCTTCACCGTGCGCAACGTCAGCCCGACGCTGGACCAGCGCTACGACCCGCAGTGGGTGCTGGACGTCTCGGCCAGCTTCAAGCCCAGTGCGCAGTGGACGCTGACCCTGGGAGCGGACAACGTGCTGGACTCCTACCCGGACCGCGTCGATCCCAGCTTCACCGGGGTCAACGCCTGGGGCCAGATGCCGTACAGCAACTATGCGCCGGGCGGCTTCAACGGCGCCTACGTGTACGGCCGCATCGGCTACACCTGGTAAACCGGGCCGGCCCGGATGCCACCGCGATGCCCCGGGAAACCGGGGCATCGCCGTTTCCGGCGCCGGAGCCGCCGCGCCCGTACCCGCTGACCGCGAGCGGCGTCCCGCTCCCCCCGCCGGGCGCATCCGTGTCCTGATTTCCGTGCATTCCTTTCTTGTCTCCCCCGGCGGCCCCCGTAGAATCGCCCTGTCCCCCCTCTCCCCTGACGCGAGTCGCGATGCACCATGACACCGCCCTGATCAACATGATCGCCATCGGCCTGGGCCTGGCCTTCGTCTTCGGCGCCCTGGCCAACCGGCTGCGGTTGTCGCCCCTGGTGGGCTATCTGGTGGCCGGCGTCGTCGTCGGGCCGTTCACCCCGGGCTTCGTCGCCGACCAGGAGCTGGCCCACCAGCTGGCCGAGATCGGGGTGATGCTGCTGATGTTCGGGGTCGGCCTGCACTTCTCGCTGCGCGACCTGATGGCGGTGAAGGCCATCGCCATACCCGGCGCGATCGGCCAGATCGCGGTGGCCACGGTGCTCGGCTGGGGCGTGGCCTCGCTGATGGGCTGGCCCGCGCTGCACGGGGTGATCTTCGGTTTCTCGCTGGCCACCGCCTCGACCGTGGTGCTGCTGCGGGCGATGGAGGAGCGCCGCCTGCTGGAAAGCACCCGCGGCAAGATCGCGGTCGGCTGGCTGATCGTCGAGGACCTGGCCTGCGTGCTGGCGCTGGTGATGATGCCGGTGATCGCCGGGGTGTTCGGCCCCGGCGCGCAGGGCGAGCAGCCCGGCCTCGGCGGGGTGCTCGCCTCGATCGGCTGGACCTTCGTCCAGCTGGGCCTGTTCGTGGCGGTGATGCTGCTGGTCGGGCGGCGGGTGATCCCCTGGGTGCTGGAGCGCATCGCCGGCACCGGTTCGCGCGAACTGTTCACGCTGGCGGTGCTGGCCATCGCGCTGGGTGTCGCGTTCGGTGCGGCGGCGTTGTTCGGGGTGTCCTTCGCGCTCGGCGCCTTCTTCGCCGGGATGATGCTCAACGAGTCCGAGCTCAGCCACAAGGCCGCGCACGACTCGCTGCCGCTGCGCGACGCCTTCGCGGTGCTGTTCTTCGTCTCGGTGGGCATGCTGTTCGATCCGATGATCGTGGTCGAACACCCCTGGCAGGTGCTGGCGACGGTGGCCATCATCATGTTCGGAAAGTCCGCGGCGGCCTTCTTCATCGTCCGCGCCTTCGGCCATTCCAAGAGCACCGCACTGACCATCTCCGCGTCGCTGGCGCAGATCGGCGAGTTCGCCTTCATCATCGCCGGGCTCGGCGTGGCGCTGAAGATCCTGCCCGAGACCGGGCAGTCGCTGGTGCTGGCCGGCGCGCTGGTGTCGATCATGCTCAACCCGCTGGTGTTCCGCATGCTCGACCGCTGGCAGGCACGCCACCCCGCGCCGGTGCCGGTGCAGGAGCCGCCGGACATTCCCCCGGGTCCCTCGCTGGACCTGCACGACCACGCCATCGTCATCGGCTACGGCCGGGTCGGCGGCACCCTTGCCCAGGTACTGCACGACCGCGGCGTGCCGGTCCTGGCGATCGACGACAACCGCGACCATGTCGAGCGCGCCCACCGCGAGGGCATCGCCGCCATCCGCGGCAGTGCCGCCGCCGACGCGGTACTGGCCGAAGCCCACCCCGAGCGTGCCAAGATCGCGATCCTCGCCATCCCCCAGCCGCTGGAAGCCGGCGAGGCCCTGGCCAAGCTGCGCGCCATCAACCCGAGCCTGACCCTGCTGGCGCGCGCGCACAGCGACGCCGAGGTCAAGCACCTGCTCGACCACGGCGCCGACGGTACGGTGCTGGCCGAGCGCGAACTGGCGCATTCGCTGGCGGAGATGGTGATGGCCACCCCGCCGTATCGCGGACGGCGGCTGGCTGGGTGATCGCCGGCAAGGCGCATGCCGAGCAGTGCCCGGCCTTCGCCGGCAGCGGCTGAATCACGGCAGCGCCGCGGAGCGCTCGTAGCGACCAAGCTCGCACCTGCCCCCACGCGGCGCTCGCACTACCCGGCGCATCGCTGCGGCCATTGCACGGGCGGTTCCCTGAAATGGCCGTACTGGCCTACGGAGCGCGTTCGCACGCCGTGTTCCGCAACGGCGTGGCCCAGCTGCCTGGCAGGGTCAGTTGGCGCCGGGCGGCCTCGGCGATGACGGCCCTGGCCCGGATGCAGTCACCGGCACGGGCCAGGGCGGTGGCGTACATTGCCGCCACCACGGCCTGACGGCCTTCAAATTCATGGCCGCGGCCATACGCATGGGCCTTGCCCAGCAGCTCGGCAGCCTGTTCCGGCTGCGTGCGGCCCAGCCATGCTCGGCCGGCCTGCATGTTGGCCAGTTGCACCAGCGGATGGTCGGGGCCGAGCTGGCGCTCCAACCCCGTGCGGGCCGGTTCCAGTTCCGCGATGCCTTCCTCGAAACGCCTGCTGATGTTGAAGGTGTAGCCCAGGAACAGGCGTTCGGACAGGGTCTGGGTTGCATCGGCACCGTGTTTTCCGGCATTGAGCTCGATGATGCGGCGATGGATCGTCACCGCCTCGTCGTAGCGTTCCAGTTCGGTCAGCATCACCGCTTCGTTCGACCAGGATGCCAGTACGTCGTCGCTGGCCGGCTCCATGCCGCTGGCGAGCAGGAAGGCGCGGCCCTCGCGGGTGGTCGCCAGCGCGTCCTCGTACTTCTCCACTCCATACTGCACGCCTGACAGCATGGCGTAAGCCTCGCTGAGGGCGGTATGGCTGGCCAGGTCGTTGGCCTTCTGCAGGGCAAAGCCTTCCTCGGCCCAGGCCAGCGATTCTTCCGGCGCGTAGTTCATCCTCAGATAAGCCAGCCGCAGCAGCAGGCGCGCACGCTCGTCCTTGTTGTCCGGCAACCGTTCCCGTTGAATCGCAAGACCTCTTTGCAGCACGGCGGCGGCCTTCTCCTCCTGGCCGAAGGATTCGTAGCTGCCGCTGGCGGCAAGAAGGAAATGCACCTGCGCGCGCGGACTCTGCACGCCCTCATCGTCCATGTGCTCGACGGCACGGTCCAGCGCCTGGGCCAGGCTCAGCGATGCACCAGCCGCCGCCGGAGCCGATTCGGTGAATACACGACGGGTGAATTCGTTGGCGGCCGCCAGGCCCTCGGCTTCCAGCTTGGCGCGTTGCGCTTCGTGGTTGGCACGCGCGGCTTCGGCGGTGGCCCGCTCGGCCTCGCGCTGCGCCTGCCGCATCTGTACCAGCGCTGTCAGGCCGCCCGCCAGCAAGGCCAGCAGCGCCACGCACGCCATCGCCACGCCCCAGCGGTTGCGGCCGACGAACTTGCCCGCGCGGTAACGCCAATCGTCACCGCTCACCGACACCGTGCGCCCCTGCAGGAAGCGGTGCAGGTCCTGGGCGAACGCCTCCACGCTGGCGTAGCGGCGCTCCGGTTCCTTGGCCAGCGCGGTCTGCAGGATGCGTGCCAGATCGCCGCGCACATAGCGGCGGAAATGCTTCAGCTCGATGTCGCGTGCGCCCAGGCGCGCATCGCGCGCGGCATCGCCGTCGGCGGTGATGGCCTGTTCCACCCGCAACGGCGGCTGCTCGGTGATGGCCTCGGCCATGCGCCGCAGGTTGAGCACGTCCAGTGCGTACGGCAACCGCCCGGCAAGCAGCTGGTAGAGCATCACCCCCAGCGCGTACACGTCGGTGGCGGCGGTGACGGCGCCGCCGGTTATCTGTTCTGGCGCGGCGTATTCCGGGGTGAAACCGGCCGGCACGCCGGTTCGGGTCTGGCTTTCGGCCAGGTCCAGGCGCTTGGCGACGCCGAAATCCAGCACCATCGGGTGGCCTTCGCCATCGACCAGCACGTTGCCGGGCTTGAGGTCGCGATGCACGACGAAATGCGCATGCGCGTGCTGTACGGCGGCGGCCACCTGCAGGAACAGAGCGATGCGCGCCGGCAGCCCGAGTCGGCGCGCATCGGCCCAGTCGGTGATCGGCTGGCCCTGCACCAGTTGCAGCGCGAACCACGGCCGGGAGTCGGCATCCAGCCCGTGGTCGAGCAGGCGTGGAATGTTCGGGTGCGAAAGGGCGGCGAGGATGCGGCGTTCCTGCAGGAACCGCAGTGCCTGCGCACTGCCGTCCCAACGCTGGCGCAAGCGCTTGACCGCCGCGCACTGCCCGGTGTCGTCCATGCGCCGGGCGGCGAACACCGCGCCGGTGGCGCCGGTGCCCAGCACGCCCTGCAACTGCCAGTGCCCGAGCCGTTCGCAGGCGGCCTGCACCATCCAGCCGGCGTCATCCTCCTCGCCCCGCCCTTGCCGCATCACCACGCCTATGCCCTGGTCCATCACGTGCGGCGTGTCGTCCAGCAGCAGCATGCGCTGCACCTGCGCGCGCAGGTGCGCGTCGTCACCGCACTCGCGGTCGAGGAGGGCTTCGCGCGCGGCCGGCGGCAGGTCGGCCAGCCGCTCGAACAACTGCGACACCCGTTGCCACCGTTGCTGGTCGGTCTGCGCGGTCATTTCATTCCCCGGTCACGTGCCCTGGCCGGCACTGTACAAGCCCGGCGGCACACGGAAAGCCCTGCATCGCATGCCCCGGCCATCGCCACGGCATGCGCCCAAACGCCGAGACACCCGAACGGCATCCACGCGCATCACCGTGGATAGTGGTACGCCTGCAATGCCCCGCGCAGCGATTGCCCGTCGGGGGACACCAGGTCATCCAGCTGCCATGCAGTACGCGGCCCGCGGGTGAGGCTGAGCACCACGCAATGCGGTTCCGGGGATTCGCCAAGGGTGGACCGGTAGCAGAGCTCCACGCGGGCAGCCACGTCATGGCCCTCGGCATCCTTTTCCACCCCCAGTCGGCGGTAATGCAGCGGTCCGGCAGGGTCGCCGTCCCGGGCGGCCGTCCAAGGGTCGGCTTCGATGGCACACCTGCCGTTCCCGGCGGCGCAGGCGGCGTCTTTTCGCAGCAGGGCCAACAGGCCATCGGAAAGCAGCGCACGCGCGGGTTCCGGATCAGCATGGAACCGCGGGAACTGCCGGTACAGTGCGCGCACGACATGCCCGGTGGGGCTGTCCAGCGGGTCGCCCGGACACGGCCACCGCACGCACTGAATGAGCGTGCCGGGCGTTCCGCCATGGGCGGGGAGCACCATGCGCGGGGAAAGCTGCAACCGGGCCCCCGTTTGCGGGCCGCGGCTGGCCTGCGGCGCGGCGTACGGGCCGGCAAAGGCCGGCGCGTACGGCATCACGACGGTGGCCAGCGACAGCGCCAGCAGACGCATGCAGCCGCGGAAACGATGCGCGTCCATGGCGCCTCCCAAGAGCGACGCCGGCACCATCGCCGGCATGCAGGGATCGTGAAACGGTGGCCGGAGGCGACATGCCACGGGCCGGCCCATCATGCCGGGCCGTGGCTTCAATCACTCAAGGCGTCCAGCAGGAATGCACGTGCGCGACGCCAGTCACGCTGCGCGGTGCGCTCGGAGATCCCCAGGTACTCACCGATCTCGGCAAAGCCCATGCCCGCATGGAAGTGGCACTCCACCACCGTCACCAACCGGGGCTCCAGTCCGGCCAGGGCCTGCATGCCACGCTCGATGGCCAGTACGTCGAGCTGCGGAAGATGGCCCTCGGCCACTCCCGGCTCGGTTTCCAGCGTCACCCGCACCTGCTCGCCCCCCCGCTTGGCGGCCATCGCCGCGCGCACATGGTCCACCAGCACGCAACGCATCACCCGCCCGGCCAGCGCCAGGAACGGCAGCCGGCCCATGTCGCGCACTGCGCTGGCCTCCATGCGCAGATACGCCTCATGCACCAGCACCGTGGTGTGCAGCGAGGTCCGGCGCCTGTCGCCCAGCTCGCGGTGGGCAATGCGTTGCAGTTCCCGGTACAGCTCGCCGAAACGCTGGTCCAGCGGCACCGGGCCTTCTTCGGTTACGGACACCTGGTTCATTGCACCATCGCTGCGGTACCTGTCGTGCCGATAGTGCAATGCGGGGACGGCAGCGGACAAGCGTGCAGCGCCGATACCGGGGAACCCGGCCCGTCGCGCGCGGCGCGGGCCAACCCGGCGGGACTGCCGGGTCGCAGGGCGATGCCCCCCGGGAAGGTGCGGCACGGGGAAGTGCCGCATGCCGGTGGCGCGCAATGCCCGACCGGGGATCGGCGGGAACCGTGCGCAGCCAGCCTGGCAGGCTTCCTCCTTTCCCCTGCCCCTCTCCCGCGGGAGAGGGGCTCGATCGTGCTCACCAACTGAAGCCGGCACCGCCCATCACGCTCTTGTCGCCGCCGCCGAAGGCGCCACCCAGCGAGACGCTGGCGCGCGCGCCGATGACACGCTGGTAGCCGATGGCCATCGCCTTCTCGCCGCCCTGGAAGCCGACGCCGACGCCGACGCGGTTCTGCCCGGCCAGCCCGGCGGTGTTCATCGCCATGCCGGCATAGGCACCGCCCATTGCCGCCATGCGGTCGATGCGGCGGTCCATGGCATGGAAGCGGCGGTCAACGTCGCTGCGCAGCTGGTTGAAGTTGTCGTTCAACCCGGCCACGGCGTGGTCGGTGTAGGTCCGGGCAGACACCAGGGTGGCGGCATCGCCGGCATCGGCATGGCTGCGGGCCGAAGCCAGCGCAGCGGCGTCGCCGGCCTCCACCTGGCCCTTGTTGACGGCATCGGTCGCGTCCACGCCGTCGGCCACGTGGCGGATGCGGGTGCCATTGGCGCCATCCAGGCTCAGCGTGTCGTGGCTGGCATCGTCGTAGGCCAGCGCGTCGGGGATGGCCGCACCGCCTCCGCCCGCCCCGGCGGGCCCCTGCGGGCCGGCGGGGCCCGCCGGGCCTTGCCCGCCCACCAGTGAATCCAGCCATTGCTGCTCGTTGCCGGCAAACCCCTGGTGCACGGCGATGTCATAGGCGCTGTAGCCACGCGGACCGACGATGCCGCCTCCGGCGGCGCCGCCAAGCTGGTCCAAGATCGCCGTCAGGCTGCCATCCACCGCGTCGAAGGCCGAACGCACGTTGCCGTAGCCGTTGCCCTGGATGACGAAGGTGGGCGCGGCGAACACGCCGCCGGCATAGCTCGCGCCACCGCCGAAGGCAGTGGCGACGCCGTACAGCTGCGACAGGTTCACCGCATCGTTGTCGCCCAGCGCAGCGGCCATGTTGACGATGCGGCTGCGGCCCGCCGCCGAGCCCACCGAGACCGTGTAGGCCTGGGTGGCCACGGACCGGTAGCCGATGGCGGTGGAACTGTCCGCGGTGGCCCGCGCCTCGAAACCCAGCGCGGTACTGTTTTCCCCGGCAGCCTGGCTGCGTGCGCCCAGCGCGATGGAACGCACGCCGCTGGCGGTGTTGCCATTGCCCACCGCCGTCGCATACAGCGCCGTGGCCTTGTTGTTGTAGCCCAGCGCGCTGGCCCCCGTGGCCGTGGCCTCGTTGGCGCTGCCCAGGGCGCTGGCACTCTCGCCGCCGGCGGTGTTGCCGCCCCCCACGGCGCTGGCGAACTGCGCCTGCGCCTTGTTGTTGTGGCCCAGCGCGTTGGCGCCGGCCTGGTCGGCCAGGTTGTTCACCCCCATCGCCGTGGCGTTGCCCGCCAGCGCCTTGTTGAAACTGCCAACGGCGTTGGCGCCTTCGTCCGTGGCCTGGTTGTCGCTGCCCACCGCGCTGGCCCGCTGGGCGCTGGCGGTGTTGCCGTTGCCCAGCGCGCTGGCGAACGTGCCGCTGGCGCTGTTGTAGTGGCCCATCGCCGAGGCCCAGCGGGCGGTGCTCTTGTTCAGCGTGCCCACCGCCACCGAGCGGTCGCCGCGCGCCTCGTTCTTGAAGCCCATTGCATTGGCTTCCGCGCCATAAGTGGTGTTTTCAACACCGATGGCGGAACTGGAATACACGTTGGCGGCGTTCTTCACGCCCACCGCCACGGTGCCGGCATTGAACGCGCGGTTGCTGTTGCCGACGGCTACCGCGTCGTCGGCGGGCGTCCAGTTCCAGTAGCCCATCGCCACCGAGCGTTCGCCGACCGTTCCCAGCGTCCATTGCACCTTGTCGGCCCCGTACCATCCGAGGTACTCCCAGGTGCCGGGAAATACCAGCGCGTTGTTGCCGGTCCCCATCGCCACCGCACGGTGGTTTCCCGCGAAGTTGGTGACCCCCAGTGCGGTGGCGCGGTCGCCCACGGTGACAGAACCCACGCCGAAGGCGGCGGAACTGTAGCCGTTGGTGGTGACCAGCGAGCCATAGGCCGCGCTGTACGAACCGCAGTTGTACACCGCATCGCCATGCGACGTAGAGCCGCCTCCGTCGGCGATATCGACCCAGTTGCCATACCTGTCGAAACACGGGGTGGCCTGCGCGGAGCCGGCCGCGAGCGCGGCCAGGATTCCAACCATGAGAAGCGCCGGGCGCGGGGAAACAAGGGGGTGGGCGTTGGTTCGGTTCACGTGGATGCTCTCCCTGAAGGACTCGATGCGCCGCGGAATGCGGCGTCATCGGGTAGATCGGAAAAGCGGCGGCAATCCGGACACGCCGGGAACCTGCCGGCAACCGTCAGTCGGCGGAGGGAGGTGGACCGGCCACGGATACTCGGGCCGCAGGACCGGAAACACCGGGAATCCGCCCGAGGTAGTCCCCCAGCAGGTCGATCGCCTGGCGGACCTTGGCCGGCTGGGTCTGCCGGTGCGGTGTCACCGCCCATGCCGGCAGCGGCGGGACATCCCATTCCGGCAGCAGCCGCACCAGCCGGCCGTCGGCCAGCAGCGGCATCACGTCCAGGCAGGTCAGCACCGCCACGCCCAGGCCCGACACGCACAACTGGCGCACCGCCGGCTGGTTGTGGCTGACCAGGCGAGGATGCGCCGGCACCTGCCGTTCCTGTCCCGATACCCGGTGCCGCCAGGCCAGCCCCGGCACCTGCGCCAGGCCCAGCCACTCGTTGCCCGGCACCTGGAGGGGATCGGCCGGTTCGCCATGGACCCGCAGCCACTCCGGCGAGGCGCAGGGCCAGCGCTGCAGGGTGCCCAGGCGCTGCGCCATCCAGTCGCTGTCGGGCAACCGCCCGAACCGCACTGCCAGGTCGATGCGCGCCTGCACCAGGTCGGTCCAACCGTCCTCGAAGTGCAGGGACAGGCGCAGTTGCGGGTTGTCGCGCAGCCATGGTCCCAGCGCCGGGCCGATGTGGTCGGCCATGCCCAGCGGTGCGGACAGGCGCAGCTCGCCGCTGGGCGCATGGCGCGCGGCCGACAGTTCGGCCTCGGCTTCGCCCGCGGCGTCCAGCAGGCGCGCACAGGCCGCGTAGTAGCGCCCGCCGACATCGGTCAGCGACAGGCGCCGGGTGGAACGGTGCAGCAGGGCCACGCCGGCGGCCCGCTCCAGCGCCCGCACCTGCTGGCTGACCGCCGAGGTGCTCATGCCCAGCGCGCGCGCCGCCGCGCTCATCGAGCCGTGCTGGACCACCTGCGCGAACAGCGCCATGCGCCTGACGTCGTCCATCGTCCCCTCCTGTTGCCGGCATCGTGAAGCCTGGCTTCAAGGTGATTGTGGCGCGCAGGGACTGCCGCCGTCACCGGGGCGGGGGGAGACTGTCGGCCTCCCATCCCTGCGAGGAACCACCATGAACATTGCCCTGATCGGCGCCACCGGCTTCGTCGGCCGCGCCCTGCTCGACGAACTGCTGGCCCGTGGCCACGAGGTCACCGCGCTGGTCCGCGACCCGGGCAGGCTCGCCGCACGCGACCACCTGCGCGTCGTGCGTGCCGACGCGCAGGACGCCACGCAGGTACGGGACGCCGTGGCCGGCAGCGACGCGGTGGTCAGCGCCTACAACGCCGGCTGGGACAACCCGGACCTCTACCGCGACTTCCTGAAAGGCGCGCACGCCATCGTCGCCGGCACCAAGGCCGCCGGGGTGAAGCGCTACCTGATGGTCGGCGGCGCCGGCAGCCTGCGGGCTGCCGACGGCACCCAGCTGGTCGACGCGCCGGACTTTCCGCCGGCCTACCGTGACGGCGCCCGTGCCGCACGCGATGCGCTGGAGGCGCTGAAGACGGAGCCCACGCTGGACTGGACCTTCCTCAGCCCGCCGGTCGGGTTCCATGCCGGTGGCCCGGACACCCGGACCGGCTGCTACCGCACCGGCGGCGATGCGCCACTGATGGCCGCCGACGGTCCGGGCACCATCAGCGCGGCGGATCTGGCGGTGGCCCTGGTCGATGAACTGGAACAGCCCCGGCACCCGCGCCGCCGCTTCACCGTCGCCTGGTGACGCCGGACCGCGCCGCAGCCTCCCCTTCCATGGAAGGGGAGCGCCTGCCGCCCGCGGTGTCCCGGGGGCGGCCTCAGGCCTTGGCCAGCGCCTGCTCGAGGTCGGCCAGCAGGTCGTCGATGTGCTCGATGCCCACCGACAGCCGCACCGTGTCCAGCGTCACGCCGGCCTTCTCCAGCTCGGCCTCGTCGAGCTGGCGATGGGTGGTCGAGGCCGGGTGCGTGGCCAGCGACTTGGCGTCGCCCAGGTTCACCAGGCGGGTGAACAGCTGCAGCGCATCCAGGAATCGCGCGCCGGCTTCGCGGCCGCCGGGCAGGCCGAAGGTCAGCACGCCCGACCCCTGGCCGCGCAGGTACTTCTGCACCAGCGCATGCTCGGGGTGGTCGGCCAGCGCCGCGTAGTTGACCCAGGCCACCTTGGCATGGCCCTGCAGGTACTTGGCCACCGCCAGCGTGTTGCTGTTGATCCGGTCCATGCGCAGTGCCAGGGTCTCGATGCCTTGCAGGATCTGGAACGCGTTGAACGGCGAGATCGCCGCCCCGGTGTTGCGCAGCGGCACCACCCGGGCGCGGCCGATGTAGGCCGCCGGCCCCAGCGCCTCGGTGTAGACCACGCCGTGGTAGCTGACGTCGGGCGTGTTGAGCCGCGGGAAGCGCTGCTTGTGCTCGGCCCACGGGAAGCGCCCGGAGTCGACGATGGCGCCGCCCAGGCTGGTGCCATGGCCGCCGAGGTACTTGGTCAGCGAATGCACCACGATGTCGGCGCCGAAGTCGAACGGGCGCTGCAGGTACGGGGTGGCCACGGTGTTGTCCACGATCACCGGCACGCCGTGGGCATGGGCGATCGCCACGATGGCCTCGATGTCGGTGATGTTGCCGCGCGGATTGCCGATGGACTCGACGAACACCGCCTTGGTACGGTCGTCGATCAGCGCCGCGAAGGCCTGCGGGTCGCGGTAGTCGGCGAAGCGGGTCTGGATGCCGAACTGCGGCAGGGTATGCGCGAACAGGTTGTAGGTGCCGCCGTACAGGGCGCTGGACGCCAGGATGTTGTCGCCGGCCTCGGCGATGGTCTGGATCGCATAGGTGATCGCCGCCTGGCCGGAGGCCAGCGCCAGCGCGCCGATGCCGCCCTCCAGCGCCGCGATGCGCTGCTCCAGCACGTCCGTAGTCGGGTTCATGATGCGGGTGTAGATGTTGCCCTGCACCTTCAGGTCGAACAGGTCCGCACCGTGCTGGGTATCGTCGAACGCGTAGGCCACGGTCTGGTAGATCGGCACCGCCACCGCGCGGGTGGTCGGGTCCGGCGAATAACCGCCGTGAACGGCGATGGTTTCAGGCTTCCACTGCGGATTGGTCATCGGAGGTTCGCTCGGAGGGGGCCGCCAACGATAGCCCACATCCCGCCGCATTCGAACCACCGTTGCAGCCGTTACTGGTGAGCGGATGGCATCAGCTCATGCGCAAGGCGCTGCAGGCCGCCCCGGCCCCCGGACCATGGGCGGCCTGCCCGGCGCCGGGCTCAGGCCTTGGCGAACTGCAGCTGCCCGCCGCCGGCCTCGACGTGGATGGTGTCGCCGCCGGCGAACGCGCCGGCGAGGATCTTCTGCGCCAGCGGGTTTTCCAGCTGCTGCTGGATCGCCCGCTTGAGCGGGCGGGCGCCGTATACCGGGTCGAAGCCGACATTGCCCAGCAGGTCGAATGCCGAATCGGCCACGTCCAGCTTCAGCCCGCGCTCGCCCAGCCGCTTTTCCAGCCCGCGCATCTGGATCCGCGCGATCTGCCGGATCTGCTGCTTGTCCAGCGGGTGGAACACGACGATGTCGTCCAGGCGGTTGATGAACTCCGGGCGGAAGTGCGCCTGCACCACCCCCATCACCGCGGCCTTCATCTGCGTGTAGGCCTCCGGCGAATCGTCCGCGCTCAGCTCCTGGATCTGGTGCGAGCCCAGGTTGGAGGTCATCACGATGACGGTGTTGCGGAAGTCCACGGTGCGCCCCTGGCCGTCGGTCAGGCGGCCGTCGTCCAGCACCTGCAGCAGGATATTGAACACGTCCGGGTGCGCCTTCTCCACCTCGTCCAGCAGGATCACGCTGTACGGGCGGCGGCGCACCGCCTCGGTGAGGTAACCGCCTTCCTCGTAGCCGACGTAGCCCGGGGGCGCGCCGATCAGGCGCGAGACACTGTGCTTCTCCATGAACTCGCTCATGTCGATGCGCACCATGGCGTCGGGGCTGTCGAACAGGAAGTCGGCCAGCGCCTTGGTCAGCTCGGTCTTGCCCACGCCGGTGGGGCCCAGGAACAGGAACGAGCCGCTGGGCCGGTTCGGGTCGGACAGGCCGGCACGCGAGCGGCGCACCGCGTCGGAGACCACGCGGATCGCCTCGTCCTGGCCGACCACGCGGGCATGCAGCATCTCCTCCATGCGCAGCAGCTTGTCGCGCTCGCCCTCGAGCATCCGGTTCACCGGGATGCCGGTCCAGCGCGAGACGACCTCGGCGATCTCCTCGTCGGTCACCTTGTTGCGCAGCAGCCGGAACCCGGCCTGCCCTTCCTGCTGGTCGGCCATCTGCAGGCGGCGCTCCAGCTCGGGAATCACGCCATACTGCAGTTCGGCCACGCGGCTGAGATCGCCACGGCGCTGGGCGGCATCCAGTTCGATGCGGTTCTGCTCGATCTGCTGCTGGATCTGCGCCGACCCCTGCACGGCGGCTTTTTCCGCCTTCCAGATTTCGTTGAGGTCGGAGAACTCGCGCTCGAGCTTCTCGATATCCAGCTCCAGGTCGGCCAGACGCTTCTGCGAGGCGTCGTCCTTTTCCTTCTTCAACATCTCGCGCTGGATCTTCAGCTGGATAAGGCGGCGTTCGAGGCGGTCGAGCTCTTCCGGCTTGGAGTCGATCTCCATGCGGATGCGGCTGGCGGCCTCGTCCATCAGGTCGATGGCCTTGTCCGGCAGCTGGCGGTCGGCGATGTAGCGGTTGGACAACGTGGCCGCGGCGACGATGGCCGGATCGGTGATCTCCACGCTGTGGTGCACGGCATACTTTTCCTTCAGCCCGCGCAGGATGGCGATGGTGTCCTCCACGCTCGGCTCGCCGACGAACACCTTCTGGAAACGGCGCTCCAGCGCGGCATCCTTCTCGATGTACTGGCGGTACTCGTCCAGCGTGGTCGCGCCGATGCAGTGCAGCTCGCCGCGCGCCAGCGCCGGCTTGAGCATGTTGCCGGCGTCCATGGCGCCATCGGCCTTGCCGGCGCCGACCATGGTGTGCAGCTCGTCGATGAACAGGATGATCTGGCCCTCGTTCTTGGCCAGGTCGTTGAGCACGCCCTTCAGGCGCTCCTCGAACTCGCCGCGGAACTTGGCGCCGGCGATCAGCGCGCCCATGTCCAGCGACAGCACGCGCTTGCCGCGCAGGCCCTCGGGCACCTCATCGTTGACGATGCGCTGGGCCAGGCCTTCGACGATCGCGGTCTTGCCCACGCCGGGCTCGCCGATCAGCACCGGGTTGTTCTTGGTGCGGCGCTGCAGCACCTGGATGGTGCGGCGGATCTCCTCGTCGCGCCCGATCACCGGATCGAGCTTGCCGCTCTCGGCACGCGCGGTCAGGTCGATGGTGTACTTCTCCAGCGCCTGGCGCTGTTCCTCGGCGTTCTCGCTCTGCACGGTTTCGCCGCCGCGCAGCCTGTCGATGGCCGCCTCGAGTTTCTTCCGGTCGGCGCCGGCCGCGCGCAGCGCCATGCCGGCGGCGCCGCCGTCGTCGACGGCGGCCAGCAGGAACCATTCGCTGGCGATGAACTGGTCGTTGTGCTGCTGGGCCAGCTTGTCGGTGGCGTTGAGCAGGCGCCCCAGGTCGTTGCCCAGCGACAGGCTGCCGGCCTGGCCGGACACCTTGGGCAGCGCGTCCAGGGCTTCGCCCAGGCGCTCGCGCAGCAGCGGCACGTTGACCCCGGCCTGGGCCAGCAGCGGCCGGCTGCTGCCGCCGGGCTGGTCGAGCAGCGCCGCCAGCAGGTGCGCCGGTTCGATGAGGTTGTGGTCGCGGCCCACGGCCAGCGACTGCGCGTCGGCCAGGGCCTTCTGGAAGTTGGAGGTGAGCTTGTCCATCCGCATGGCGATCATCCCGAATCAGGGGCCGGCACTGCCGGCGATACTGGTCCAGATGCGGTTGCGGCGGTGTGATTCAAGCCCGTTCCGGGCAGGTGTTCAGCCGCAGCCGCGGTACCCGGCCAGTATCGCCGGGCCGCCGCGGCGGGCATTGATCCTGCGCAATCAGCCCGGGCCGCCGCGGGTCACCGCCTGGCGGATCGCCCGCAGCTGCCGCTTCACCACCCGCGCCTGTTCCGCATCCAGCCGCAACAGCGCCTTCTGTCCGATCGAACGCCCCTGCAGCTCCGGGTCGACGAACCGGTAGCGGCCGCGCGCGTCCCGCTCCAGCGCCGGCGGCTGCGCCAACTCGGGGGTCCGCAGCAGGTGGTCGATCACGATCACCAGGCGGTCGTTGAAATGGCCGTCGGGATGCCCCAGCTCCCGCCATGCCTCCTGGACCAGCGGATACAGGCGCATGTAGGCCGCCGCGAGCGCGTCGGCATCCGCGGCGGTGAACGCCGCCACGTACGGGGCGTAGCGGGCGGCATTGCCGGCGGCAAGGGCGGTGCCGCCGGCCCCGTCCTCTTCCACCTGCAGCGTCCCGGGCACCGCCTGCAGCGCCAGCGCCGTCGAGGGCACCCGGGCTTCGGTGAGGTTGTCCACGTGGGTCACCAGCCGCTGGATCAGGTGGTCCGGCAGCAGCAGGCCCAGCACAGAGGCCGGGAACAGCGCCGACAGGTCGTCCCGTACCCGCGCGTCGCTGTCGCCCAGCGGCGGCAGCCCGCCGTCGGCGGCCGCCGCCAACGGCAGCGGATGCTCCGGCGCGGCCGCCGCGGCCGGGTCCGGCGCCGGCACCGTGGCCGGCACGGCCGCCGCGGGCGCCTGTTCGTGCACGACCGCCGGCGGCGGCGCCACCGTCTTCAGGTCATCGCGGAACAGCCACCACGCCGCGCCGCCCAGCACCACGACGCCTGCCACGGCCCATGGCCATACCGTTTTTCCGTTCTGCATCGAGCTCACCTCAGGATTGCGATCACCGTTCTCAGACCCGGCCGACCGTCGTCGGTTCCCGACGTCGGGTCAGGCCGCCGGCCGCGGGCGCTGCAACGACAGCAGCGCCAACACCGCCGCCAGCGCGGCATAGGCGCCGGCGAACTGCCAGCTGAGGGTCCGGGCCAGCCCCTCCAGCTGCCAGGGCAGGTAGACCCCGCCGCGCGGATCGACCGAGTGGATCAGACCGAACAGGGTCAGCAGCGCGGCGATCAGCAGCAGTGCCGACGCCCGCCGCAGCTGCTGATCGATCATCGCCACCACCATCGCGATCCACAGCATCGCGGTGATGATGAAGCCGTTGCCCAGCGCGAAGATCACCGCCAGCTCCGGCAACCCGTGGCCGTCCAGCACGGTGGTCAATTCCACCAGCCGCTCCGGGGACAGCCAGCCCGGTGCCTTGATCGCCAGCAGGTAGGCCACCGACGGCAGGAAGCCCAGCACCATCGCCGCGGCGTGCCGCTTCGGCGTGGCCTCGAACGCCTGGGTGGTGATGTCGATCGCCACGTAGACGATGATCGGCGCCAGCACCGCCAGCGGCAGCCACTGCACCAGGCCGGCGATCACCCCGAGCATGCCGCCGATGCCGATGAACAGTCCGGTGAGCAGGGTATAGCCGCTGCGTGCGCCCATGTGCTTGTAGGCCGGCTGGCCGATATAGGGCGTGGTCTGGGCGACGCCGCCGCAGAGGCCGGCGACCAGCGTGGCCAGCGCCTCGACCAGCAGGATGTCGCGGGTGCGGAAATCGTCACCGGCCACCCGCGCGCTCTCCGAGACGTTGATGCCGCCAACCACCATCAGCAACCCGAACGGCAGCAGCAGCGGCAGATAGTCCATCGCCGCCGGCAGGCCCTGGATGAAACCCAGCGTCGGCAACGGCAGCACCACCTGCGGCGGCGTCCACTGCGGCAGCGCGAAGCCGGGGGCACCCAGCCCCGCCATGCCCAGCCCGTAGTACAGCGCGGTACCGACCAGGAAGGCGACCAGCACGCCCGGCGCCCGCACCGGCAGCCGGCCCTTGGCGATCAGCACGTACAGCAGCAGCCCGAGCGTGACGAACCCGGCCACCGGCGAGCGCAGCGTCTCCAGCAGCGGCAGCAGCCCCATCAGCACCAGCGCGATGCCGGCGATGGAACCGAGCAGCGCCGCGCGCGGCAGCGCCCGGGTCACCGCTTCGCCGAAGAACGACAGCACCAGCTTGAGCAGTCCCATGATCACCAGCGCGGCCATGCCCAGCTGCCAGGTGGCGATCGCCGCGGCCTGCGGGTCCAGCCCCTGCTGCTTGAAGCCGGCGAAGGCCGGGCCCAGCACCAGCAGCGCCATGCCGATGCTGGTGGGTGCGTCCAGCCCCAGCGGCATCGCGGTGACGTCGGCGCGGCCAGTACGTGCGGCCAGCCGGCGCGCCATCAGCGTGTACAGCAGGTTGCCCACCAGCACGCCGAACGCGGTACCGGGGAACATGCGCCCAAACACCACCTCGGCCGGGAACTGGAAGATGCCCACCAGCGCCATGGCGATGAAGCCGAGGATGGACAGGTTGTCGACCACCAGGCCGAAGAAGCCGTTGAGGTCGCCGGCGACGAACCAGCGCGGCGGAGCGACGGAAGCATGAGCGGACATGGGAAAGCCGAGCCAGTGGGGGCCGCCGATGGTAGGGCCAGCGGCGCGGCGGCGCCAATGCCGCGCCGGCATCAGCGTCCACCGCCCCCGCCCTTCCGGGCCCGCCGCACGCAGGCCGGGCCCGCTGCCGCTACTTCTTCAGGAAATTGTCCACCAGCAGGTGCTTGACGTCGTCGAAGCGGCCGTTCAGCACCGCCTTGGCGGCGTACAGCGCGGTACCCGCCACCTGCTTTGCCTCGATCTGCGGCGGCATCACCAGCTCGGCGCGGCTGGTGTGCACGTCCAGCAGCGCCGGGCCGCGCTGGGCCAGCAGGTCCAGCACCGCCTCCTCCAGGTCCTCGCTGCGGGTGACGGTGCGGCCATGGAAGCCGATGACCTCGGCCAGGCGGCCGAAATCCGGATTCTTCAGGTCGGTGTAGTTGTCCAGCAGGCCTTCCACCTTCTGTTCCAGCTCGACGAAGTTCAGCGAGCCGTTGTTGAACACCACCACCTTGATCGGCAGCTGCTCCTGCACCGCGGTGAGCAGGTCGCCCAGCAGCATCGCCAGGCCGCCATCGCCGGACAGCGAGATCACCTGGCGGCCGGGGAACGCCTTCTGCAGGCCCAGTGCCTGTGGCATCGCGTTGGCCATCGTGCCGTGCAGCAGGCTGGTCAGCGTGCGGCGGCGGCCGTTGACGCGGATGTGGCGCAGCACCCATACCATCGGCGAGCCGCCGTCGGCGGTGAACAGCGCATCGTCGGCCGCGTGCCTGGACAGCAGCGCGGTCAGGTGCTGCGGATGGATCAACCCGCCCTCGCCCGGCTGCTCTTCCTGTTCGCGCTTGCGCAGCGCCTTGTCGCGACGCTCGCTGCACTCTTCCAGGAACGCGCCGTCCTCGCGCGGCGCCAGCAGCGGCAGCAGCGCCTCCAGCGTCGGCGCGATGTCGCCGACCACGCCCAGGTCCACCGGATGGCGGCGGCCCAGGTGGCTGCCGTCGCGGTCGATCTGGATGATCGTGGCCTTGTCCGGATAGAACTGGCCCCAGGCGAAGTCGGCACCGAGCAGCAGCAGCGTGTCGCATGCCATCAGCGTGTGGAAGCCGGACTCGATGCCGAAGATGCCGGTCATGCCCATGTTGTAGGGGTTGTCGGGCTCGACGAAGTCCTTGGCGCGCGAGGTGTGCGCCACCGGCGCCTGCAGTCGCTGGGCAAGCTCGAGCAACTGCGCGTGTGCGCCCTGGCAACCGGCGCCGGCGTAGATGCCGATGCGCTTGCCCTGCCCCAGCAGCTCGGCGATGCGCTGCAGCTCGGCATCGGACGGGCGCAGCAGCGGCTGGGCGTAGTGCACCGAGAACGGCGGATCGTGCTTGACCTCGGCCTCGCTGATGTCGGCCGGCAGCACCACCACCGCCACGCCGCGGCGGCTGATCGCCGCCTGGCAGGCCAGCGCTACCACGCGACGCGCCTGTTCGGGGCTGTGCACCTGCTCGCAGAACACCGTGCAGCCTCCATAGACCGCCTTGAAATCCACCTCCTGGGGGAATTCCATGCCCAGTTCGCTGGTGACCACCTGGCTGGCGATCAGCACCATCGGCGCGCGGTTGCGGTTGCTCTCGAAGATGCCGTTGATGAAGTGCAGGCCGCCGGGGCCGCACGAACCGGCGCAGGCGGTGAGCTGGCCGCTGACCAGCGAATCGGCGCCGGCGGCGAAGGCCGCCACTTCCTCGTGGCGCACGTGCACCCATTCGATCCCGCTGCGGTGCAGGGCGTCGGTGACATGGTTGAGGGTGTCGCCGACGATTCCGTAGCACCGGCGGACGCCCGCCTGCTCCAGGGTATCGACGACGATTTCGGCAACGCGTGTGCTCATGGGGACCGCCTCGTCGGGGAGAGACCCGAGGCTAGCCCCCGGCGGGTGACGCCGCCGTCGCCGCGCCGGCCGGCATCCGCCGGGCCGGCGCGCCGCGGTGGCTCAGAACGAGATGTCCACCGCCTGCCGCGACCACAGCACCGACTGGTGCCGGGTCTGCCGCTTCCATGCCAGGCGGATGGCCTCGATGTCGGCACGGCGCTGCGGGGTGTCCTCGTGCAGCACCACCAGCACCTTGGTGCGCAGGCGGTTGGGAGCGGCATCGCCGCGGAACAGCCACTGCCCGTAGGCGTCGAAGACCGTCAGGCCGTCCGGGAAGCGCGCGGTCACTTCCGTGTCCAGGAAGTCGCGCCACTGGGCGTCGCTGATCGGGTCGGCCTGCGGACGCTCGCCTTCGCCGCGCTCCTCGCCGACACCGAAGTAGAGCTCGCTGCGCACCCAGCCCTGGGCACTGGCCGGGCGTGCCGCGTCGCCCTGCAGGTCGGCGGTGGTCGTGGCACCGGCCGGCGGCGGCGAGGCGAGCGTGGCGCAGCCGCTGCTGGCCAGCAGCACGGCGAGGGCAAGGGCGAGGTGTTTCATCGTTACGGCTCCTGGGGAGGGGGAAAGGCGGGGCGGCGACCGGCATGCCGCGGCCACGGCGCCCGGCGGGCGCTGATGCGGCCACGGCATCAGCTCATGCAGTGCAAGGGGGCTTGCGCCACCCCGGTCATCACGCGAAGATAATATATCGCTTCATCCGGATGGATGTAAGCAAAACCTCCCCTTCCCCACCCTCGCTGTCGTCGGAGTCCGCATGTCCCCCCGCCTGTCCGCGTCGCCGCTTGGCCTCGCCATCGCCCTCGCCCTGTCTCCCGCCCTGGCTGCCGCCCAGGACGTCACCCACCTGGACACGGTCATCGTCACCGGCACCCGTGCCGCCGACCGCACCGTGCTGGAGTCCACCTCGCCGGTGGACGTGCTGAGCGCCGAGGACCTCCGCAAGGCCGGCGTGATCAACGGCGAGCTGGGCAGCGCGCTGCAGGCGCTGCTGCCTTCGTTCAACTTCCCGCGCCAGTCCAATTCCGGCGGTGCCGACCACGTGCGCGCCGCGCAGCTGCGCGGCCTGTCGCCGGACCAGGTGCTGGTGCTGGTCAACGGCAAGCGCCGCCACCACACCGCGCTGGTCAACACCGACAGCAAGATCGGCAAGGGCACCACCCCGGTGGACTTCAACGCGATCCCGGTCAGCGCGATCAAGCGCATCGAGGTCCTGCGCGACGGCGCCGGTGCGCTGTACGGCTCCGATGCCGTGGCCGGGGTGATCAACGTGATCCTCGACAACGGCGGCGACGGTGGCGAGATCGAGGCCAGCTACGGCGCCCACCACACCGACCTCAAGCCGATCGGCCGCACCCTCACCGACGGCCAGACCGGCAACATCAGCGCCAAGGTCGGCACCGTCCTGGGCGAGGACGGCGGTTTCCTGCGCGTCGGCCTGGAGTACAAGGAACGCAAGGCGACCAACCGCGCCGGTTTCGACCAGATCCCGCCGTGGGACCAGACCCCCGGCAACCTGGCCCTGCAGGGCAAGCGCAACTACGTGCTGGGCGATGGCAAGAGCAAGGACCTCAACCTGTGGCTGAACACCGAGATCCCGGTCGGCCAGACCGCCACGTTCTATGCCTTCGGCACCTTCAACCAGCGTGACACCGAAGGCGCCAACTACTTCCGCTATCCCGACGGCGAGGCCAACTGGAAGGAGGTCTACCCGGACGGCTACCGCCCGATCTCCGAGGGCGAGAACCGCGATTCGCAGGCGGTCGCCGGCCTGCGCGGCCAATGGGGCGAGTGGAGCTACGACGGCAGCCTGGACCATGGCCGCAACGACTTCACCTACCGCCTGCGCAATTCGCTCAACGCGTCGCTCGGCCCCGACAGCCCCACCCGCTTCAAGACCGCCGACTACCACTATGCGCAGACCGTGGCCAACCTCGACCTGAGCCGGGTGTTCGACCAGTCCGAGGCGATCAGCCACGTGCTCGGCCTGGGCGTGGAAGCGCGCCATGAGCGCTACCGGACCCGCCCGGGGCACCCGTCCAGCTATGCCGCCGGCCCCTATACCGACCGCCCGACCGGCTCGCAGGCCGGCGGTGGCCTGACCCCGCAGGATGCCGCCTCGCTGTCGCGCGAGGTCGCCAGCGCCTATGCCAGCCTGTCCAGCCAGTTCGGCGACAAGCTCTCCACCGACCTGGCCGCACGCTACGAGCACAACGACGATTTCGGCGGCGAACTGACCGGCAAGCTCGGCCTGCGCTACGAATTCGCGCCGGCGTTCGCCCTGCGCGGCGCGCTGTCCAACAACTTCCGCGCGCCGTCGCTGGCGCAGATCGGCTACGAATCCACCTCCACCGGCTACAACGCCGGCGGCCAGCTGGTGCAGGGCCGGCTGCTGTCGGTCAACAACCCGATCGCCCGCGGCCTCGGTGCCCGCGACCTGAAGCCGGAGAAGTCGCTGAACACCTCGCTGGGCTTCACCAGCCGCATCGGCGAGCACTTCGACCTGTCACTGGACTTCTTCCAGATCGACATCGACGACCGCATCGCGCTGTCGGAGAGCATCACCGGCGATGCGCTGACCGACTACGTGGCCGCCCAGTACGGCGTGACCGGCCTGCAGAGCGCCAGCTTCTTCGTCAACGCCGCCGATACCCGCACCCGCGGCGCCGAGCTGGTGGGCAACTGGCGGCAGGCGCTGGGCAACGGCCAGCTGCTGCTGACCGGCACCTACGCGTACACCAAGACCACGCTGAAGAACGTGCTGGCGACGCCGGCGCAGCTGCAGGCGCTGGATCCGGACTACGTGCTGTTCGGCATCGAGGAGAGCAACACGCTCACCGACGCCACCCCGCGCAGCCGCGCCAGCTTCGCGGCCGGCTGGAGCAACGACCGCTGGTCGCTGAACAGCCGCGTGAACCGCCATGGCAGCGCCGTGCGCGTGTTCGACTTCGGCGGCGGCTACATCCCGCGCCAGACCTACCAGGCCGAATGGCAGCTGGATGCCGAGGTGGAGTACCGCATCACCCCGCGCTGGAGCGTGGCCGTCGGCGGCCAGAACCTGACCGACAACTACCCGGACCGCTCCAACGAGGACATCCACTACTTCGGCAACCTTCCCTACGACGTGCTCTCGCCGATCGGCAGCAACGGCGCGTACTGGTACGGCCGCGTCCGCTACAGCTTCTGACGCCGGGGCCCCTGCCGGACACGCGCCGCGACGCGGCGTGTGTCCGCTCCAGGGGCATGCCAAGCTGGCGCTCCCTTCGCAACGGAACCGCGGACCATGGACGCCATCGCCACCGATCCCGAACTGCGGCAGCGCCTTGCCCGCCTCGACCGCCGGGTGCGCTGGCTCGGTGCCGCCTGCGCGCTGCTGGGCGGCGGCCTGCTGACGGTGCTGCTGATGGGCGCGCGGGCGCCGGCCATGGCAACGCTGGACGTGGAGCGGATCAACATCGTCGAACCCGATGGCAGCGTGCGGCTGGTGATCTCCAACGCAAGCCGCTTTCCCCTGCCGCGCCTGGACGGCAAGGACTACCCGCGTGCGGTGCAGCCGGCCGGCCTGGTGTTCTACGACGCCAAGGGCGACGAGATGGGCGGCCTGGCCCTCACCGACACGCCTGCCGGGCGCATCGCCGCGCTGGCCTTCGACTACCCCAACTACGACGCCCTCGGGCTGGTGACCCGGGTCGGCGCCGACAACCGCAGCGCCATGACCGGCCTGCAGATCAACTCGCACCCGCCCGCCGGCCTGGACGTCCTGCAGGCCAGCCGGGTCGTGCAGCGGCGCATCGCCATCCACAACGAGGACGAGAATGCCGAGATCCTGCTCGCCGACCCGCAGGGACGCGAGCGCATCCGCCTGCGCGTGGACAGCCGCGGCGAGCCGCGCCTGGAGATGCTCGACGCCGCCGGCAGGGTCGTGTTCGCCGCGCCGCACGAGGCGGCCCCCTAGCCCCACGTAACCCTTCGCTCACGACCGCCATGGCACAGTGGTGCGCATGGCAGATGCGTTTCTCCGCCCGCCACCGGCCCTGGATTCCGGCTGTGCCCTGTTCCTCGACGTGGACGGCACCCTGGTCGGCTTCTCCGCGCAACCCGAAGATGTCCGCCTGCCGGCTGCCGCCGGCGCGCTGGTGGCCCGGGTCGCCGCACGCCTGGACGGCGCCCTCGCGCTCGTCAGCGGCCGCCCCCTGGACCAGCTCGACCGGCTGTTCGCGCCGCTGCGGCTGCCCGCCGCCGGCCTGCACGGCACCCAGCTCCGGCCCCGCCCCGGTGCGGAACCGCAGGCGTCCACCGCGGCGTCCTGGCTGCACGACCTGCACCTGCGCGCGATGGCCTTCGCGTATGCCCACCCCGGCGTGCGCGTGGAGCCCAAGGGCCAGGCGCTGGCCCTGCACTGGCGCAACGCCCCGGCCGCCGAAGCGGCGGTCGTGGCCTTCGCCCACGCCCAGTTGCCGCACTTGCCGGGCGTGCGCCTGCAGCCGGGCAACCATGTCGTCGAACTGGTCTCGGCCGGGCACGACAAGGGCACCGCCGTCGCCGCGCTGATGGCCGCGGCGCCGTTCTCCGGCCGCCCGCCGGTCTTCGTCGGCGACGACCTCACCGACGAGGACGGGTTTGCCGCGGCCGCGCAGCTGGGCGGCTACGGCATCCTGGTCGGCGAGCGCCATCCCAGCCGGGCGCACTACGCGCTGCCCGGCGTGGACGCGGTGTACGACTGGCTGCAGGCCGGCACCGCCTGAGCTGGTGCGCGCCGGCCGGCGCGCGCCGCCACTGGACACCGGGAGGCGAGCGCCTCCCGACTGCTGAGGAGGAAGCGATGCGTCAACCCAATCTCGATCTGGGCGTGGTCGGCAACGGCAGTTTCGGCGCTCTCATCGACCGCCAGGCGCGGGTGGTCTGGAGTTGCCTGCCCGCCTTCGACGGCGACCCCGCGTTCTGCGCGCTGCTGTCGCCGCGGACCCAGGAGGGCGGCGACTTCGCCATCGAACTGGAAGACTACGCCGACAGCGAGCAGCACTACCTCACCAATACCGCGATCCTGCGCACGGTGCTGCGCGACCAGCACGGCGGTGCGGTGGAGGTGCTCGATTTCGCACCGCGCTGGCGCCGCAACGGACGCTTCTACCGCCCGCCGAGCCTGATCCGCCGGATCCGTCCGCTGGCCGGCAATCCACGGATCCGGGTGCTGGCGCGGCCGCTCGCCGACTGGGGCGCGCGCACCCCGGAGACCACCTGGGGCAGCAACCACCTGCGCTGGCTGCTGCCGGGCTTCACCCTGCGCCTGACCACCGATGTTCCGGTGCGCTTCATCCGCGAGCGTCTGCCGTTCGTGCTCGCGCACCCGATGGACCTGGTACTGGGCGTGGACGAGACCCTCGACCAGCCGCTGGCCACCTATGCGCAGCAGGCGCAACAGCGCACCGAGGACTACTGGCGCGAATGGACCCGCTACCTGTCCATCCCGCTGGAATGGCAGGACGCGGTGATCCGCAGCGCCATCACCCTCAAGCTGTGCCAGTACGAGGACAGCGGCGCGATCATCGCGGCGATGACCACCTCCATCCCCGAAGCCCCGCACAGCGCGCGCAACTGGGACTACCGCTACTGCTGGCTGCGCGATGCCGCCTTCGTGGTGCGCGCGCTCAACCGGCTCGGCGCGACCCGGTCGATGGAGGACTTCCTGCGCTACATCTTCAACCTGGCCACCAGCGATGGCAGCCTGCAGCCGCTGTACGGCATCGGCATGGAACAGCAGCTCGACGAGCACGAGGTACCGTCGCTGGCCGGCTACCGCGGCATGGGCCCGGTGCGCCGCGGCAACCTGGCCTGGACCCAGCGCCAGCACGATGTCTACGGGTCGGTGGTGTTGGCCTCCACCCAGCTGTTCTTCGACCAGCGCCTCAACAATCCCGGCGACCGGCATGCGTTCGCGCGGCTGGAGCCGCTGGGCGAGCACGCCTACGCCCTGCATGACGTACCCGATGCCGGGCTGTGGGAGTTCCGCGGCCGCACCGCGGTGCATACCTATACCTCGGCCATGTGCTGGGCCGCCTGCGACCGCCTGACCAAGATCGCCGAGCGGCTGGCGCTGGACGCGCGTGCCGCGCTGTGGCGCGAACGGGCCGACCACGTCCACCGGCAGGTGATGGCGCGCGGCTGGAACACCTCCCTGGGGCACTTCACCGACACCTTCGAGGGCGAGCACCTGGACGCCTCGTTGCTGCTGCTGGCGGACATCGGCTTCATCGACGCCCGCGACCCGCGCTACATCGCCACGGTGGAGGCGATCGGCCGCGACCTGCGCCGCGGCGACGCGCTGTTCCGCTACGTTGCACCGGACGACTTCGGCACTCCCGAGACCAGCTTCACCATCTGCACCTTCTGGTACATCGACGCGCTGGCCGCGATCGGCCGCGAGGACGAGGCGCGCGCCCTGTTCGAGAAACTGCTGAAACGCCGCAACCCCCTCGGCCTGCTGTCCGAGGACCTGGCCTTCAGCGACGGCGAGGCCTGGGGCAATTTCCCGCAGACCTATTCCCACGTCGGCCTGATCACCGCCGCGATGCGGCTCTCGCGCAGTTGGCAGGAGGCCTCATGAGCCGGCTCGTGGTGGTCTCCAACCGGGTCGCGCTGCCGGGCGAAAGCCGCGCCGGCGGCCTGGCCGTGGGCCTGCTGGCGGCCCTGAAGGAACGCGGCGGCCTGTGGTTCGGCTGGAGCGGACGCAACGCCGCCACGAGCGGCGAGCTGCGCGAACAGAGCGACGGCAGCATCCGCTACGCCACCCTGGACCTCTCCAAGGCCGATCTCGACAGCTACTACAACGGCTTCTCCAACCGCGCGCTGTGGCCGCTGCTGCATTTCCGCCTGGACCTGGTGGACTACGACCGCAGCAAGCGCGAAGGCTACTGGCGGGTCAACCGGCTGTTCGCCGAGCGGCTGGCGCCGCTGCTGCGCGAGGACGACACCGTCTGGATCCACGACTACCACCTGATCCCGCTGGCGGCGCTGCTGCGCGAACGCGACATCGGCTGCCGCATCGGCTTCTTCCTGCACGTGCCGATGCCCTCGGCCGAACTGGTGCAGGCGCTGCCCGAGCACCTCTCGCTGTTCTCGACCCTCTACGCCTTCGACCTGCTGGGTTTCCAGACCCGGCGCGATGTCGGCCGCTTCCAGTCCTGGGTACGCCTGTTCGGCGGCGGCCGGGTCATCGACGACGACACCATCACCTCGCCCGACGGACGCCGCATCCGCACCTCGGCGTTCCCCATCGGCATCGACACCGCGCACATCGCGCGCCAGGCACAGGCGGCGGTCGGCAACACCGCGGTGCGCGCGCTGCGGCAGAGCCTGCAGCAGCGACGGCTGGCGATCGGCGTGGACCGCCTGGACTACTCCAAGGGCCTGCCCGAGCGCTTCCACGGCTTCGAGCGCTACCTGACCCGTCATCCGCGGGAAAAGGGACGCATGACCTTCCTGCAGATCGCACCGGTCTCGCGCGGCAGCGTCGCCGAGTACCGCACCCTGCGCGGCGACCTGGAGCGGATCGCCGGGCACATCAACGGCCTGCATGCCGAAGCCGACTGGACCCCGCTGCGCTACGTCAACCAGAACTATGCGCACCGCACCCTCACCGGGTTCTACCGCGAAGCCGCGGTGGGGCTGGTCACGCCGCTGCGCGACGGCATGAACCTGGTGGCCAAGGAATACGTGGCCTCGCAGGACCCGGAGGACCCCGGGGTGCTGGTGCTGTCGCTGCTGGCCGGCGCCGCCGATGAGCTGCGCCAGGCACTGCTGGTCAACCCCCACGACCTGGACGGCGTCGCCGACGCCATCGCCACCGCCGCCGGCATGCCGCGCGCGGAGCGCATCGAACGCTGGCAGGCGATGATGCAGCACCTGCGCGAGCACGACATCAACCGCTGGCGCCGCGACTACCTGCAGGCGCTGGAAGGCGGCTGAGCGCCGGCTCCGGCCCCGCCGGCAGCGCCTCTGCGCGGGCATCGGCCGCAGACCGCACGGCGGCCCGCGTGGAAAATCGCATGCCACGCCAAGCATGATCGCCGCCGGCCGGCCCGCAGGCGCTGCCGCGGGCACCAAGGCTGCGCCCGATCACCGGGAACCCGCACTCCCGTCCCGCCGGAAGCGCCGCACCACGCATCGCAGTCTGTCGGCGGCTTCCACCGGCCGCGGTGCCGTCAGCCCGCCGGGTCGACGGGCAGCAGCCAGCCTTCATAGCGGATCAGCGGCCCGATCAGCGGCAGGGCCACCTCCACCCGGAATTCGTAGCGGCCGGCGTGCTCGCGCTCGCGGCACTGGACCGCCGCGGACCAGGCCGCCGGCAACGGCACGATGCCCAGCACCCACACCCGCTCGGCCCGCCAGTGGATCTCGCCGTCCTCGACCGTCAGCACGAAGCCCAGGCGCACCGCGCCGAGCCGTTCGAGCAGGCGGCCCTCCCGCTGCCACAGGCGCGAGGCCATGCGGGCCGTGCCGAAGCGGCGGTCCCAGCGCTCGCCGTCGGCCCCCGCCCTGAACGTGACGGCCACCGGCAGATCGTCCGCGCTCGGCGGCAACCGTGCCAGCCAGGCACAGGGCGCCACCAGCCAATGGCGGCCACGGCGCACCCGGCCGCGGCCCTGCCAGGTCTGGCACGACGCCACCGTGTGCACCGCCCGCAGCAACGGCGGGAGCCGTGCGAACGCCGGACCCAGCACGTGTTCGAACAGCGGCCGGGTCACCCGGTCATCCACACCAGGGTCGCCATGCGCCCGCTGCGGCGGTCGCGGCGGTGCGAGAACCAGCGCGACGGATCCGCGATGGTGCACTGGTCCCCGCCATGGATGCGCGCCGGGTCCATGCCGGCGGCCTGCAAGCGTTGCCGTGCCAGCGCGTACAGGTCCACCCGCCAGTGCCCCGGCCGGGTGGCGGCGAATGCCGCGTCGGCCGCCGCCGAGTGCGCGAGGAAGGCGTCACGCACATCGGCGCCGATCTCGTAGTGCGCCGGCCCGGCCGCGGGACCGAGCCAGGCCATGGCAGCGCCGGCCGGCGTACGCATGGCCGCCAGGGTCGCTTCCAGCATGCCCCCGGCAAGCCCGCGCCACCCGGCATGGGCGGCCGCCACCTCGCTGCCGTCGCACGCGGCGAACACCACCGGCAGGCAGTCGGCGGTCAGGATCGCCAGCACCACGCCGGGCACCGCGGTCACCGCCGCATCGGCGGCCGGCTCCGCCGCCGCGGCGCATGCGCCGGCAGGCGCATCGAAACGCAGCACCCCGGTGCCGTGCACCTGCCGCAGCCAGTGTGGCGCGGAAGGCAGCCCTGCCAGCCAGCACAGTTCGTCGCGGTTGCGCTGCACCTGTGCCGGGTCGTCGCCTTCCGGCGAACTGCGGTTGCCCAGGTTGAAGCTGTCGAAGGGCGGCGCCGACCCGCCGGCGCCGCGCCGCAGCGTGGTGAAGGCCTGCACGCCCGGCGGCGCCGGCCAGGCGGCCGGCAGCAGCGGAAGCCCGGCGCCGGCCACCGGTCAGCGCCGCTCGCGTTCGGCGAACGCCTGGCTGTCCCCGCGCAGCGCGTGCATCAGCGCCAGCAGGTCGGCCGGCACCGGCGCGCTGTTGCGGATCGCCTCGCCGGTGACCGGATGCACGAATTCCAGGGTCTCGGCGTGCAGCGCCTGGCGCTTGAAGCCGCGCAGCTGCGCGACCAGTTCGTCGGTGGCGCCCTTGGGCAGCTTCAGCGCGCCGCCGTACAGCGGGTCGCCGACGATGGCGTGCTTCAGGTGCGCCATGTGCACGCGGATCTGGTGGGTACGGCCGGTTTCCAGCCGGCATTCCAGCGCGGTATGGGCGCGGAAGCGCTCGCGCAGGCGGTAGTGGGTGACGGCGTCGCGGCCGTCCTCGCGGACCCCCATGCGCAGGCGGTCGCGCGGGTGGCGGTCGATCGGTGCATCGACCGTGCCGCCGGACACCAGCGCACCGCTCACCACCGCCAGGTACTGGCGGTGGACCTCGCGGGCGGACAGCTGCTCCACCAGCGCGGTCTGCGCCTGCAGGGTGCGGGCCACGACCATCACCCCGCTGGTGTCCTTGTCCAGCCGGTGGACCACGCCGGCGCGCGGCACCGCGGCCAGCGCCGGGTCGCGGAACAGCAGCGCGTTGACCAGGGTGCCGCCGGGGTTGCCGGCACCGGGATGGACCACCAGCCCGGCCGGCTTGTCGATCACGAACACGTGTTCGTCCTCGTACAGCACCGACAGCGGGATGTCCTCGGGCAGGGCGTCGGTCTGGACGTCCAGGGTCGCATTCAGGGTGGCCAGCTCGCCGCCGCGCACCGGATCGCGCGGCCGCGCGGCGGCACCGTCGAGCAGGACCGCGCCGGACTTGATCCACTCGCTCAGGCGGGAACGGGAGAATTCGGGGAACAGCTCGGCCAGCACCGCGTCGAAACGGCGGCCGGCGGCGGCATCGGGCACCCGCGCCTGGCGGGGAGAAGGGGAAGCAGTGTCGGACATGGCAGGGGTATGGGCGGGATTCGGGAGGTCCCGGCAACCGGAGTCAGTCGCAGGACAGGCCACTAGGCTATCATCGCCCCCTGGTATTCCTGCCGCGTCCCGCCCTGACCCATGATCCGACGCTCCCCGCTGCTGTCCGCCACCGCCCGCACCGCCGCCCTGCTGCTGGTCCTGGTCTTCGCCGCCACCGGGTGCCACCGCGGCACCAAGAGCAAGAACGCGGACGAAGGCATGCCGGCCGAGAAGCTCTACGAGAAGAGCCATGCGCTGATGGAGGGCGGCAACTGGTCCGGCGCCGAAACCAGCTTCAGGCGGCTGATCGCCCAGTACCCGTACGGCCCGTACACCGAGCAGGCGATGATCGAAAGCGCCTACGCCCAGTACAAGGCCGGCAGGAACGACGACGCGGTGTCCAGCATCGACCGCTTCATCCGCACCTACCCGACCCATCGCAACATCGCCTACCTGTACTACCTGCGCGGGCTGGCCAACGGCAACAGCGACACCGTGTTCCTGCGCCGGGTGTGGTCGCTGGACTCCAGCCGCCGCGACCTGTCGACCCCGCGCCAGGCCTATGCCGACTTCAACATCGTCACCGAGCGCTACCCCAACAGCCGCTACGCGGCCGACGCGCGCCAGCGCATGATCGAGCTGCGCGACGTGTTCGCCCAGCACGAGATGGACAACGCCCTGTACTACGCCCGCCGCGGCGCCTGGATCTCGGCCGCCGGCCGTGCCACCTACCTGCTGGAGACCTATCCGCAGAGCGCTTTCCAGAACGATGCCGTGGCCCTGCTCGGCGAGTCCTACACCCACCTGGGCAACAAGACCCTGGCCGACGACGCCCGCCGCGTCCTGGAACTGAACCAGCCCGACCACGCCTGGCTGCAGGGGCACTGGCCGAAGTACCCGTGGATGGTGCGCAAGCTCAACCCGTTCGCCGGCGAGAAATCGGTGGCCACCGGCCAGCGCAATGCGCGGATGAACCGCAAGTAAGAGCCGCGGGAAATCCGGATCGCCGCATGGAACGCCCCGCAAGGGGCGTTCTTCGTTTCCGGCGTCCCCGTTCGCCACAGACAGCGTCCGCCGGTAGCGCCGGCCCCTGCCCGGCGGGGCTTTCCGGGAGTGCCCCAGCGGGGCGCGGCCCCGCTCTACAGGGCGGCCGGGGCGGTAGCGCCGGGCCCTGCCCGGCGGGGGCTTTCCGGGAGTGCCCCCGCGGGGCGCGGCCCCGCTCTACAGGGCGGCCGAGGGCGTAGCGCCGGGCCCTGCCCGGCGGGGCTTTCCGGGAGTGCCCCAGCGGGGCGCGGCCCCGCTCTACAGGGCGGCCGGGGGCCGTAGCGCCGGGCCCTGCCCGGCGGGGGCTTTCCGGGAGTGCCCCAGCGGGGCGCGGCCCCGCTCTACAGGGCGGCCGGGGCCGTAGCGCCGGGCCCTGCCCGGCGGGGCTTTTCCGGTAGCGCTCCAGCGGGGCGCGGCGTCCGTGCGACGGCTTCGCCCGGGAAGTCGTCAGCGGGACGTCGCGTCGCCCTGGCTGGCGTCGCCGGTCTTGAACACGGTCCTGCAGTCGCGGCGGAATTCCTCGCCGCTGCGCCGCCAGATGAAGCTGCGGCAGTGCCGCCGGCCGTCCTGCGCGTCCACCACTTTCACCGCGTAGAAGGCCTGGAGGAACTCTTCGCGGCTGACCTGGCCGTCGCCGTTCCAGTCCATCTGCTCTTTCTCCACGCCGCGGGTGATGGCGATCCCGGCATACCAGGCCCAGCCCAGCCAGCCCAGCGCCAGCAGCACCAGAACCAGCAGCGCGCGCCGGCGCGGCGTGAACCTGCCGCGCAGGATCATGGCACCCGCCGGATGCGCGCGCCGAGCGCACCGAGCTTTTCTTCGATGTTCTCGTAGCCGCGGTCCAGGTGGTAGATGCGGTCGATGAGGGTGTCGCCCTCGGCCACCAGCCCGGCCAGGATCAGGCTGGCCGATGCGCGCAGGTCGGTGGCCATCACCGGCGCTCCGCTCAGCCGCTCGACCCCGCGGCAGATCGCGGTCGGCCCTTCGATCTGGATGTCCGCGCCCAGCCGCAGCAGTTCGTTGACGTGCATGAAGCGGTTCTCGAAGATCGTCTCGTTGACCACGCCCACGCCCTCGGCCACGCAGTTCAGCGCCATGAACTGGGCCTGCATGTCGGTCGGGAAGGCCGGGTACGGGGCGGTGGTCAGGTTCACTGCCCGCGGCCGCCGGCCCTGCATGTCCAAGGTGATGCTGTCCTCGTCGGTGGTGACGGTGGCGCCGGCCTCGACCAGCTTGGCCAGCACCGCGTCGAGCGTGTCCGGACGCGCGTTGCGCGCCACCACGCGGCCGCCGGTCATCGCCGCGGCGACCAGGAAGGTGCCGGTCTCGATGCGGTCCGGCAGCACGGCATGACGGCCGCCACCCAGGCGTTCGACGCCCTCGATGACCAGCCGCGCGGTGCCCAGCCCCTCGATCTTCGCGCCCAGCGCGATCAGGCAATGCGCCAGGTCGGTGACCTCCGGCTCCATCGCCGCGTTTTCCAGCACCGTGGTGCCTTCGGCCAGCACCGCGGCCATGAGGACGTTCTCGGTGCCGGTGACGCTGACCATGTCGAAACTGAAGCGGCCGCCCTTCAGGCGCTCGGCGCGCGCCTTGATGAAGCCGTTCTCGACGGTGATCTCCGCGCCCAGCGCCTGCAGGCCCTTGATATGCTGGTCCACCGGCCGCGAACCGATCGCGCAGCCGCCCGGCAGCGACACTTCCGCCGCGCCGTACTTGGCCAGCAGCGGGCCGAGCACCAGGATCGAGGCGCGCATGGTCTTGACCAGCTCGTACGGTGCCACGTGCTGGTCGACGCCGCGCGGATCGACGACGATCGCGCTGCCGCGCGAGAGCGTGCCCTGGTCGATGGTGACGGTGGCACCGAGCTCGCCGAGCAGCTTCACGGTGGTGATCACGTCGTGCAGGTGCGGCACGTTGGTGATCTCCACCGGCGCATCGGCCAGCAGGGTGGCGCAGAGGATGGGCAGGACGGCGTTCTTGGCGCCGGAGATGTTGACTTCACCGTTCAGCGCACTGCCGCCGGTGACCACGATTTTCGCCATGAGGATGAGGCCGGTTGTGGGAGAAGGGACGCCGGCTCAGCCGGCTTCGCCCGGAGTGAGGGTCCGGGGCAGCGCCAGGGCATGGATGACGCCGGTCTTGATCCGGTCCCCCAGGGTCGCGTACACCATGCGCTGCCGGGCCAGCAGCGGCTTGCCCTCGAACGCCGCGCAGACCACCTCGGCCTCGAAATGTACGCCATCGTCGCCGCGCACCACGGCGCGCGCGCCCGGCAGCCCGGTCTCGATCAGGTTCTGGATGGTCTCGGCGTCCAAAGCGCTTTCCTAATAAAATGATGCCCCATTCTACTCTCCGAACGGCACCCGGCATGGCTGTCTCCCCGCTTTCCCCGGATACCCCCCGCGATACCGACCTGGTCGCCAGCGGCCGGCGCGTCTTCGCCATCGAACAGGCCGAACTGGACCGCGTGGGCGGGCGCATCGGCGCCGAGTTCGCCGCCGCCTGCCGCCTGGTGCTGGCTTCGCGCGGCCGCGTGGTCGCCACCGGCATGGGCAAGTCCGGCCATGTCGCGCGCAAGATCGCCGCCACCCTGGCCTCGACCGGCACCCCCGCGTTCTACGTGCACCCGGGCGAGGCCGGCCATGGCGACCTGGGCATGATCACCGAGGACGACGTGGTGCTGGCGCTGTCCTACTCGGGCGAATCGGACGAGGTGCTGATGCTGCTGCCGGTGCTCAAGCGCCAGGGCAACGCGCTGATCGCCATGACCGGCCGGCCGCAGTCCGGCCTGGCCCGGGCCGCCGACATCCACCTGGACGTCAGCGTGGACCATGAGGCCTGCCCGCTGGCGCTGGCGCCGACCTCCAGCACCACCGCCTCGCTGGCGATGGGCGACGCGCTGGCGGTGGCCCTGCTCGACGCCCGCGGCTTCACCGCCGACGACTTCGCCCGCTCGCACCCGGCCGGCAGCCTTGGCCGCCGCCTGCTGCTGCACATCACCGACGTGATGCACAGCGGCGCCGACCTGCCCAGCGTGCGCGAGGACGCCAGCCTCAGCGAGGCGCTGGTGGAGATGAGCCGCAAGCGCCTGGGCATGACCGCCGTGGTCGCGGCCGATGGCCGGCTGGTGGGGCTGTTCACCGACGGTGACCTGCGCCGCGCGCTGGACACCGACCTGGACGTGCGCACCGCCGGCATCGCCCAGGTGATGACCCGCTCGCCGCGCACCATCGGCGCCGACCAGCTGGCGGTGGAAGCGGCACGGCTGCTCGAACAGCACCAGATCAACGGCCTGATCGTGGTCGACGGCGAGGGCCGCGCCGTCGGCGCCCTGAATATTCATGACCTGTTGCGGGCGAAGGTGGTTTAACGGCATGTCCACGGCCCCGCCGCGCGGCCGCGCGGCCGCCCTCGCATTGCCCGCGCATTCCGCCTACGCTGCGCATGCGCCGCGCCACCGCGGGGCCCCGGCCCCCGCCCGCGACGGCCCGTGGACAGCCTAGCCCCGCCCCTCCCGTTCCCGGGCCGCACGGCCCTCCCGCCGCACTGGATCGCCTGCTCCATGTCCTGGTCTGCCCTCGCCCACTTCCCCGCCGAACTGCATGCCGTTGCCCGCGGCATCCGCCTGGCGTGCTTCGACGTCGACGGCACCCTCACCGACGGCCGCCTCTATTACGACCACGCCGGCAACGAGAGCAAGGCCTTCTTCGTGCAGGACGGGCTCGGCCTGAAACTGCTGCAGAAACACGGCATCCACCCGGTGCTGATCACCGCCCGCAACAGCCTGTCGGCCCAGCGCCGGGGGGCCGACCTGGGGATCGACACCCAGATCGCGGTGGGCGACAAGCTGGCCAGCGTGCGTGCCCTGTGCGCGCGCCTGGAGATCGGCCTGGAGCAGGTCGCGTTCCTCGGCGACGACCTCCCGGACCTGGCGCCGCTGCGCGCGGTCGGGCTGGCGGTGGCGCCGGCCAACGCCCACCCGCTGATCGCCGAGCGGGTGCACTGGCGGACCCGGGCCGCCGGTGGCCGCGGCGCCGCGCGCGAGCTCTGCGACGTGCTGCTCGCCGCCCAGGGCCGGCTCGACGCGGTGCTGGCGGAGTACGCGCCATGAACACCCGCCTGCTCATCGGCGGCGCACTGCTGCTGGCCGCGCTGGCCAGCGGCTGGTCGGCCTGGAAACAGCGCGGCGCCAAGGGCCCGGCGCCGGCGGCGGCGCAGCGCGCGGACTTCATCCTCGGCGATTTCGAGATCATCAGCCTGGACAAGGACGGCAAGGAACGGATCACCCTGCGCGCGCCCTCGATGGAGCGCAACAAGGCCGACCAGACGTCCAGCATCGTCCGCCCGCTGTTCCTGCTGCCCGATGCCGATGGCCAGCACTGGCAGCTGCGTGCCGACACCGGCTGGGTCAGCGCCAAGGGCGAGGAGCTGCGGCTGCGCGGCCACGTCGCCGGCGACAGCCCCCGCGACGGCACCACCCCGCCGACCACCTTCCGCACCTCGAAGCTGAACATCTATCCGGACCGCAACCAGGCGCGCACCAGCGCGCGGGTCACCATGACCCGCCCGGGGCTGCGCCAGACCGGCACCGGCTTCCGCGTCAACCTGGATACCCGCCAGTATTCCCTCCTTTCCGAGGTCAAGACCCGCTATGAACCCAATGCCGCCCGCCAGGCCCGCTAAGTTCGCGCTGCCCGTCCTGCTCGCCGCGGCGCTGCTGCCCGCGCCGGGCATGGCCCGGGAGTCGGACCGCAACCAGCCGATGAACGTCGATGCCGACCACAGCGAAGGCAACCTCACCGGCGGCAACGGCCGCTACCGCTTCAGCGGCAACGTGGTGATCACCCAGGGCACGCTGGAGGTCCACGCCGACACCGCCGACGTCTTCCAGAAGAACGGCGAGACCGAGCGGGTGGTGTTCAGCGGCAAGCAGGCCACGCTCAAGCAGCAGATGGACGACGGCAGCTGGATGAACGCCCGCGCCGACAACCTGGACTACAACGTCAACAGCGAAGTGATCGTGCTCACCGGCAACTACAAGGTCGATTCCGAGCGCGGTTCCAACAGCGGCCAACGCATGGTCTACAACACCCGTACCGGCGACCTCCAGAGCGGCGGCGACGGCACCCGCGTGCGCACCGTGATCCAGCCCAAGGCCAAGGCGCCGGCCGCGGCCGGGGAGAACCGCTGATGCTCGTCGCCGAAGGCCTGCGCAAGCGCTACAAGAACCGCGAGGTGGTCCGCGAGTTCGGCCTGACCCTGGACGCCGGCGAGGTGGTCGGCCTGCTCGGCCCCAACGGCGCCGGCAAGACCACCTGCTTCTACATGATCGTCGGCCTGGTCGAGAGCGATGCCGGCCGCATCGTGCTCGACGGCCGCGACATCACCGCCGAGCCGATGTACGCACGCGCCAAGCTCGGGGTCGGCTACCTGCCGCAGGAACCGTCGGTGTTCCGCAAGCTCAGCGTGGCCGACAACATCCGCCTGGTGCTGGAGCTGCGCGAGGACCTGGACGGCGCCGGCCGCGACCGCGAGCTGGAATCGCTGCTGGCCGAACTGCAGATCACCCATGTCGCCGACCAGGCCGGCGCCAGCCTGTCCGGCGGCGAGCGCCGCCGCTGCGAGATCGCCCGCGCCCTGGCCGCGCGGCCGCGCCTGATCCTGCTCGACGAACCGTTCGCCGGCGTCGACCCGATCTCGGTGGGCGAGATCCAGCGCATCGTCACCCACCTCAAGCAGCGCGGCATCGGCGTACTGATCACCGACCACAACGTCCGCGAGACGCTGGGCATCTGCGACCGCGCCTACATCCTCAACGAAGGCGCCGTGCTGGCGCAGGGCGCGCCGGGCGAGCTGCTCTCCAACACCGACGTGCGCCGCGTCTACCTCGGGGACAGCTTCACCCTCTGAGCACCGGCCCGCGCCGCGCTCGCAATGGCGCGGCATTCGACCTACGCTGCACAGGGCCGGTCCGGCCGTGCGCCCCGGTGGCGTCGTGGCCGGCCGCGGATACGTTGCGGCGGGCCGCCGACCGCCTGTCGCCCTGCATGGAACCGGGATGAAAGCACAGCTGCAGACCTCGCTTGGACAGCATCTGGTGATGACGCCCCAGCTGCGCCAGGCCATCCGTCTGCTGCAGATGGCGCAGCCGGAACTGGAGCAGGAGCTGGCGCTGGCGGTGGAGAGCAACCCGCTGCTGGAATGGGCCGAGGACGCGGTGCCCGACGATGACGGGGCCCCGGAGGCCGCGGCGGAGGACCACGATGCCGACGACGGCGATGACCGCGATGACGGGTCGGACGCCGACGCGCAATGGAGCGGCGGCCGTGGCGGGTCGTTCGATGGCGACGACGAGGACGACGCCACGCAACGGCTCGCCGAGACCGACACGCTCGCCGGGCACCTGTCGTGGCAGCTGCACCTGGCCCCACTCAGCGACCGCGACCGCGCCATCGGCGCGGCCTTGATCGACGCCCTGGACGAGGACGGCTACCTGCGTGAACCGCTGGCGGCCATCGCCGCCACGCTGCGTCCCGACCTCCTGGTCGGCGAGGACGAGGTCCGCGTCGTCCTGCGCCGGATCCAGCGCTTCGACCCCGCCGGGGTCGGCGCCACCAGTCTCGGCGAATGCCTGTCGCTGCAGCTGGATGCGCTGCCGCCGGCGACCCCGGCGCTGGCGCTGGCGCGGCGGATCGCCAGCGATGCGCTGCCGCGCCTGCCGCGCGCCGGCATCGCCGGCCTCGCCGAGGAGCTGCGGCAGCCGGCCGACGCCGTCGCCGACGCGGTGCGCCTGCTGCGCTCGCTGGACCCGAAGCCGGGCCGGCGGCTGGGCGGCATCGCGTCCAGCGACTACGTGGTCCCGGACTGCACCGTCTGGCGCCAGCGTGGCGTCTGGAAAGCCGCGCTGGCCGGCCATGCCGGCCCACCGGTGGTGATCCACCGCGGCTACGAGGGGCTGATCCGCCAGTGCGGCGACCAGGACGCCAGCTACCTGCGCGGGCAACTGCAGGAGGCGCGCTGGCTGCTCAAGGCGCTGGAGGCCCGGGGCGAGACCCTGCTGCGGGTGGTCGAGCGCCTGCTCCACCACCAGTCCGGCTTCCTGGAGTTCGGCCCCCAGGCCCTGCGCCCGCTGACCCTGCGCGAGATCGCCGCCGAGCTGGAACTGCACGAATCCACCATTTCCCGCGCCATCGCCGGCAAGCACGTGCGCACCCCGCGCGGCACCCTGCCGCTGCGCGCGTTCTTCGCCTCGGGCATCGGCACCGAGGGTGGCGGCGAAGCCTCCAGCACCGCGATCCAGTCGATGATCCGGCGCCTGATCGACGCCGAGAACCCGCGCAAACCGCTTTCTGACGCCAAGCTGGCCGAAATGCTCAAGAGCAGCGGCGTACCGGTAGCGCGCCGTACCGTGGCGAAGTATCGTGAAGCCATGAACATCTGCGCCTCCCACGAACGCGTCCGGCTTGCCTGACAACGTGCGCGGCAGGCACCAGGGTTCATGGCACCCCCGAACCACAGGAGGCATCCGATGCGTATCGAAACGTTTGGCAAAGACGTGGAAGTCACCCCCGCCCTGAAGGACTACGTGGAAACCAAGCTGCAGCGGCTGGGCAAGCATTTCGACCAGCACTGCGAGGTCAGGGTGACCCTGTCGTTGCAGAAGAACGAGCATCACGTCGATGCCAGCGCCAACCTCCCCGGCCAGTCCCTGCATGCCGAAGCCGGCGGCCAGACCATGTATGCGGCGATCGACCTGCTGGCCGACAAGCTCGATCGGCTGGTGATCAAGCACAAGGAGAAGCACCTTCCCCACGCCTCCCATGCCCTGCGCGACAATGGCTGACGCCAGCCGTCGTCCGTAGCCGTCATGCCCTTGAACGATCTGATGGCGGCCGTGAGTACCCGGGTACTCGCGGCCGCCGACCGTGACAGCGCCCTGCGCATCGCCGCCGGGCTGCTCGCCTGCCGCGAGGCCGGCGCCGAGACCATCTTCCGCAGCCTGTGCGACCGGGAACGCGTCGGCAGCACCGCCATCGGCCATGGCATCGCCATCCCGCACGGGCGCTCGCCGACCCTCAAACGCCCGCGTGGAGCCTTCCTGCGCCTGCTGCAGCCGGTCGATTTCGGCGGCGCCGAGGGCGTGGACCTGATCTTCGCCATGGCCGTACCGGCGCACTACACCCACCAGCACCTGATGCTGCTGTCGGAACTGGCCGAGATCTTCTCCGACGCCGGCGTCCGCGACGCGCTGCGCGCGGCCAACGACGGCAGCGCGCTGCGGCAGGTGCTGGACCGCCCCTTGCAGACCCGCCCGTCATGAATACCCGCATCACCGCGCAGGAGCTGTTCGACCAGCAGCACGAGAAGCTGGAGCTGCGCTGGGTCGCCGGCCAGGCCGGCGGCGCCCGCGAGCTGGAGGCCGGCGCCACCGTGGCCCGGCGCCCGTCGCTGGCCGGCTACCTCAACACCATCTACCCCAACAAGGTGCAGATCCTCGGCAGCGAGGAGCTGTCCTGGCTGGATTCGCTGGAATCGCGCCGGCGCTGGGAGGTGATCGAGCGCATCATGCAGGCCCGGCCGCTGGCGCTGGTCATCACCAAGAACCACGGCTGCCCGGAAGACCTGCGCGACGCCGCCGAGGAGTCGCAGACCCCGCTGTGGACCTCGCCGCGGCGCGGCCACGAGCTGCTCAACCACCTGTCCTACCACCTGGCACGCACCCTGGCGCCGCGCATCATCCTGCACGGCGTATTCATGGAGATCTACTCCATCGGCGTGCTGATCACCGGCGAGGCCGGCTCGGGCAAGAGCGAGCTGGCGCTGGAACTGCTCAGCCGCGGCCACCGGCTGGTGGCCGACGACGCTCCCGAGTTCACCCAGATCGCCCCGGACGTGCTCGACGGCACCTGCCCGGAACTGCTGCAGGACCTGCTGGAGGTCCGCGGCCTGGGCGTGCTCAACGTCCGCCAGATGTTCGGTGACACCGCTGTAAAGAAGAACAAGTACCTTCGGCTCATCGTCCACCTGACCAAGCCCATGACCGAACCCGGCAGCTACGGCTACGAGCGCCTCACCGGCGATTCCGGGAAGCGCCACGTGCTCGACCTGGACGTGCCGCTGATCACCCTGCCGGTGATGCCCGGGCGCAACCTGGCGGTGCTCACCGAAGCCGCCACGCGCCTGCACATCCTGCGCACCAAGGGCATCGACCCGGCGGCGATGTTCATCGCCCGCCACAGCAACCTGCTGGAGCAGCGCACGCCATGAACACCCCGTCCCCGCCGGTCCTGGTCATCGTCAGCGGCCTGTCCGGCTCGGGCAAGTCGGTCGCGCTGAAGACCTTCGAGGACCTGGACTACTACTGCTCCGACAACATCCCGGTGAGCCTGCTGCCCGAGTTCGTGCGCAGCGTGTTCGGCGAACCCAATGCCGCGCGCACCCGGCGCGTGGCGCTGGGCATCGACGTGCGCGGCCGCAGCGACCTCAGCCAGCTCGGCCAGTGGCGCCAGAGCGCCAAGGACCACGGCATCGACGCCACCCTGCTGTTCTTCGAGGCCGACGACGACACCCTGCTGGCGCGCTACGCCGACACCCGCCGGCGCCACCCGCTCAGCCACCTGGGGCTGTCCCTGCCGGGCGCCATCGTGCGCGAGCGCGAGCTCACCGCGCCACTGCGGCGCGAAGCCGACGCCATCATCGAGACCAGCCGGCTCAACGTGCACCAGCTGCGGCGCAAGCTCATCACCGAGTACGCGCTCGGCCATGGCGGCAGCCTGTCGCTGCTGTTCGAATCCTTCGCCTACAAGCGCGGGGTGCCGGCCGAAGCCGATTTCGTGTTCGACGCGCGGGTGCTGCCCAACCCGCACTGGGACCCCGAGCTGCGCTCGCTCACCGGCCGCGACCGCGAGGTCCGCGAACACCTGGACGCGCAGCCCGATGTCATCCGCTACGCCGCGCAGATCGAGGAACTGCTGGACACCTGGCTGCCCAAGCTGGGCAGCGAGACCCGCAGCTACGTGACCGTCGCCTTCGGCTGTACCGGCGGCAAGCACCGCTCGGTCTACCTGGCCGAACGCCTCGCCCGGCATGCCCGCGCACAGGGCTGGGAGGACGTGGCCACGTTCCACCGGGAACAGGACTGAATGGCATGCAGAAGATGCGCCACGGGCGCTATCCGGGACCTCGCCCGACCTGTTAACGTTCGGCAATGACCTGCGGCATCCTCCTCGTGACCCATCCCGGCGTCGGCACTTCCCTGCTGGAGGTTGCCACGCACCTGCTGCGGCAGTTGCCGCTGAAGGCCGAAGCCTTCGACGTTCCGTTCGATGCCGACCTGGAGGCGCTGCTGCCGCAGGCCTCGGCCGCGCTGCGGCGGGTCGAGGGAGACGGCGGCGTGCTGGTGCTGACCGACCTGTACGGCGCCAGCCCGAGCAACCTGGCCGCACGCCTGGCGCACCTGGGCACGCCGGTACGGCGGGTATCGGCGCTGAGCCTGCCGATGCTGCTGCGGGTGATGAACTACCCCGAACAAGGACTGGAGCAGCTGCCGGCGACCGCCGCGGCGGGTGCCCGCAATGGAGCCATCATCGACGATGCTTGAACGCGAACTCACCGTATCCAACCGCCTGGGCCTGCATGCCCGTGCCACCGCCAAGCTGGTGCAGCTGCTGTCCGGCTTCCAGGTCAACGCGACGCTGGTCGCCAAGGGCCGCGAGGTCAACGCCAAGAGCATCATGGGCGTGATGCTGCTGGCCGCCGGCCAGGGCACCCCGGTCACCGTGCGGGTGCAGGGCGAGGACGAGGCCGCGGCGATGGCCGCGGTGGTGGAGCTGTTCGAGCGCCGCTTCGACGAGGACAGCTGATGGCGGCGTGCGCGGCCCCACGCCGTGCCCGCTCCGCTCCGGCAGGCGCGGCATGAGCCCGCTGCGGCTCGACGGCCATGGCGCATCGCGCGGCACCGCGCTGGGCCGCGCCCGCGTGCGCATGCCGCTCACCCAGGATGTGGCGGAAAAGCGCATCGCGGCAGGCGCCGTGGATGCCGAGCTGCAGCGCCTGCACCAGGCCATCGAATCGGCGCGCACCGAGATGCGCGAACTGCGCCAGCGCCTGCAGGGGGCGCTCCCGGCCGAGGCCGGCGAGTTCCTCGACCTGCACGCGATGCTGCTGGACGACCCCGAACTGCTGCTGGCGCTGGACGAGCGCATCCGCAGCCAGCGCTACAGCGCGGCGTACGCGCTGCGCGTGCAGCGCGACACCTTGGCCAAGGTGTTCGAGGGCATGGAGGACGACTACCTGCGCAGCCGCCTGGACGACCTCGACCATGTCATCAGCCGCATCAACGCGTTCCTGCACGAGCGCCCGGCCAATGTGAAGGGCCTGGCCGGCGAGATCCTGGTCTGCGAGAACATCGCGCCCTCCGAACTGGCCCAGCTGCAGTCGCAGGGCGTGGTCGGCATCGTCACCAGTGCCGGCAGCCCGCTCTCGCACAGCGCCATCCTCGCCCGCAGCCTGCACCTGCCGCTGGTGGTCGGCGCCAGCGGCGCGCTGCGCCGGATCCATGACGGCGCGGTGCTGATCCTGGACGGCAGCAGCGGCGAAGTGACCGTGGAGCCGGGCGCCGACGACCTGCGCCAGTACCGCCAGCGCCAGCGCGAACTGGCCCGCGAGCAGCGCGAGCTGGGCCACCTGCGCTCCAAGCCGACCCGCACCCGCGACGGCGTGGACATCACCCTGCTGGCCAACGCCGAATCGCCCGAGGACGTCGCCCAGGCGCATGCGCTGGGCGCGCACGGCCTGGGGCTGTACCGCACCGAGTTCCTGTTCCTGCAGCGCAACGGCCTGCCGGACGAGGACGAGCAGTTCCGCCACTACCGCGACGCGGTGCTGGGCATGAGCGGGTACCCGGTGACCATCCGCATCCTCGACCTGGGCGCCGACAAGGCCGACCGCAACGGCCTGGTGGCCGGGCACGAGGAGAACCCGGCGCTGGGCCTGCGCGGGATCCGCCTGCTGCGGGCCCATCCGCGGGTCGCCGACACCCAGCTGCGCGCGCTGCTGCGCGCGTCCGGCTACGGCCCGGTGCGGATCCTGCTGCCGATGGTCAGCGCGCGCGAGGAGATCCTCGCGTTCAAGCGCCGCGTGGCACGGCTGACCGCCGCGCTGCGTGCGGAAGGCCACGCGCTGGCCGAACAGGTCGCGCTGGGGGCGATGATCGAGGTGCCGGCCGCGGCCATCGCGCTGCCCGGGTTCATCGACCAGGTGGACTTCCTGTCGGTGGGCACCAACGACCTGGTGCAGTACCTGCTGGCCGCGGACCGCAACAACGAAGCGGTCGGCGAACTGTATTCGCCCCTGCACCCGGCAGTGCTGCAGCTGCTGGCGCAGGTCATCGACACCGCCCACCGGCACGGCACGCCGCTGTCGGTCTGCGGCGAGATCGCCGGCGATCCGCGCATGGCACCGCTGCTGCTCGCCCTGGGGCTCAACGCGTTCAGCCTGCACCCGGGCACGCTGCTGGAGGTCCGCCGCACCATCCGCGACTGCGACCACGCCGGCCTGCGCGCGCGCGCGGACAAGCTGCTGCAGGCGCGCGACCGCCGCGGCATCGAGCGCTGGATCGCCGAGACCGCGCCGTCCGCGCCCTGACCCCCCGCACCGCCGCACGTCCCCGCGCGTCATTCCCCACGAACCTCGCCGCAAGGCTGGGCACTGCAACATCCGCGCGTGATAATGACGCGCCCCACACCCCGCCTGCCGCATCCTTCGTCGCGGCCTTCCCTTTTCCGGAGTCCCGATGGCCGAGGCCGTACGCCACGACAAGACCGCACGCCAGCTGCGCATGCTCTCCGACGCGCTGGACAGCGGCCGCCTGGGGCCGGTGCGGCGGCTGGTCAACACCCTGGCGCCGGCGGAGATCGGCAACCTGCTCGAATCGCTGCCGCCGGGCAAGCGCGAGGTGGTCTGGGGGCTGGTCGATCCCGAGGACGACGGCGAGGTGCTGGTCCACGTCGGCGAGGACGTGCGCGAGAGCCTGCTGGCCGACATGGACCCGGACGAGATCGTCGCCGCGGTCGAAGACCTGGACATCGACGACCTCGCCGACCTGGTCGAGGACCTGCCCGACACGGTCATCGACGAGGTCCTCAAATCGATGGACCGCGAGAACCGCGAGCGGCTCGAGCAGGTCCTGTCCTATCCCGAGGACACCGCCGGGCGGCTGATGAACCCGGACGTGGTCACCGTGCGCGCGGACGTCAACATCGACGTGGTGCTGCGCTACCTGCGGCTGCGCGGCGAGCTGCCCGACCACACCGACTACCTGTACGTGGTCAGCCGCCGCCACCAGTACCTGGGCCGGGTCTCGCTGGCGTCGCTGGTCACCCACGAGGACAGCACCCCGATCAACCGCCTGGTCGACGACGAGCAGCCGGCCATCGACGTGGACGAGAGCGCCGACGAAGTCGCCCGCCAGTTCTCCGACCACGACTGGGTCTCGGCGCCGGTGGTCGACGACAACAACATCCTGATCGGCCGCATCACCATCGACGACGTGGTGGACATCATCCGCGAACAGGCCGAGCACCAGGCGCTGGGCGCGGCCGGCCTGGACGAGGACGAGGACCTGTTCAGCCCGGTATGGCGCGCGATGCGGCGGCGCCTGGTATGGCTGTTCGTCAACCTGTGCACCGCCTTCGTGGCCGCCAACGTGGTCGGCCAGTTCGAGGGCACGATCGACAAGCTGGTGGCGCTGGCGGTGCTGATGCCGATGGTCGCCGGGCTGGGCGGCAATGCCGGCACCCAGGTGCTGGCGCTGATGGTCCGCGGCCTGGCACTGGGCCAGGTCGGTGCCTCCAACATCAAGACGCTGCTGTGGAAGGAGCTGCGGGTGGCGCTGCTCAACGGCGTGCTGATGGGCGCGGTGCTGGGCCTGATCGTGCTGGCCTGGTTCCAGAACCCCGGCCTGTCGGTGGTGATCTTCGCCGCCCTGACCTGCAACCTGCTGCTGGCCGCCTCGGCGGGCGTGCTGATCCCGATGACCCTCAAGCGGCTGGGCTTCGACCCGGCGCTGGCCAGCGGCATCTTCCTGACCGCGATCACCGACTCGATGGGCTTCTTCACCTTCCTGGGGCTGGCGAGCCTGGTGCTGCTGCGCTGACGTTCCCGTTGCCGCCCGCCTCTCCCATCCCTGCCCGCACCGATGCCATGACCACCACCCTCACCGACTACTACCAGCCCGGATGGCGCGCGCAGTGCCACACCTGCGCCGCCTGCGGATGGCAGGGCAGCTCACGGCAGATGGACATGGAGCTGCACGACGAGCAGAGCGAATACAGCTGCCCGCGCTGCGAGTTCCCGATGCTGGTGGTGCTGCACCCGGACCTGGCCGGGATCCGCGCCGCGGCGGCGGCCGGGCACCCGGAGGCCATCGAGCAGCTGGCGATCCTGGACAGCGTCCCGCGCCCCTGAGCGCATCGCCCGCGCCCACCGCGCGGGCGTTCAGCCCAGCAGCGTCTCCAGCACCGCCATGCGCACCGCCACGCCGTTGGCGACCTGGCGCAGCACCCACGACTGCGGGCCGTCGGCGACCTCGTCGGTCACCTCCACGCCGCGGTTGATCGGCCCCGGGTGCAACACCGCCGCGTCGGCTGCGGCGCGCCGCAGCCGCGTGGCGGTCAGCCCGTACTGCGCGTGGTACTGCTCCAGCGACGGCACCAGCCCTTCCTCCATCCGCTCGCGCTGCAGGCGCAGCATCATCAGCGCATCGGCGCCCTCGAGCAGCGCATCGAAATCCTCGCCGACCACGCAGCCGGCCAGGGTGTCGTCGTCGGGCAGCAGCGGACGCGGGCCACAGACGCGGATCTCCCCCACGCCCAGGGTACGCAGCGCGTGCAGGTCGGTGCGCGCCACCCGCGAATGCTTCACGTCGCCGACGATCACCACCTTCAACCGCGAGAAGTCCGGCCCCTTGGCCTGGCGCAGGGTCAGCATGTCCAGCAGGCCCTGGGTGGGGTGCGCGCTGCGGCCGTCGCCGGCATTGACCAGCGCCGTGCCTTCGCCGGCGGCCGCCGCCAGCGCCGCCACCGCATCGTCGTCGGGATGGCGCACGACGAAACCGCGCACCCCCATCGCCTCCAGGTTCTTCAGCGTGTCGCAGGCGGTCTCGCCCTTGCGCGTGGAGGAGGTGGAGGCGTCGAAGTTGAGCACGTCCGCGCCCAGCCGCTGCGCGGCCAGCTGGAACGAACTGCGGGTGCGGGTGGAGGGCTCGAAGAACAGCGTGCATACCGCGGTGCCGGCCAGCACCCCGCGCTTGTTGCCGACGCGACCGACGGCGGCGTCGCGGATCTGGCCCGCACGGTCCAGCAGCTGCAGCAGGTGCGCGCGCGGCAGGCCGTCCAGGGTCAGCAGGTGGCGCAGCCGGCCGTCGGCATCGAGTTGGGAAGCGGTCATGGTCGGTCTTGGGAGGTCAGGAAACGGGAATGGCCTGGTCCGGCGCGGACAGCCAGCGCTCGACGATGACCGCCGCGGCCACCGCGTCCAGCGTGGCCGCGTCGCGGCGGCGCTTGCGCCCTTCGGCGCGCTCGGTAGCGAAACGGCGCGCCGCCTCCACCGAGCTGGAACGTTCGTCCACCAGCCGCACCGGCAGGCGGTAGCGCTGCGCCAGCTGCCGGGCGAAGGCATGCGCGCGCCGGCGGATCGGCTGGTCCTCGCCATCGAGGGTGAGCGGGTCGCCGACGATCAGGCCGCCCGGCAGCCACTCGCGCTGCAGCCGGTCCAGAGCGGCCCAGTCCGGGCCGTCGGCGCGCACATCGACCACCGCCAGCGCGCGGGCTCCGCCCCCGTGCAAGCTGCCGATGGCGACGCCGATGCGGCGCGAACCGACATCGAACCCCAGCACGGTGCTGTCGACCGTGAGCCCGTCGGGCGTGCGCGCGGCCGGATCAGGCATGGCCGCTGTACCCGGCCAGGTGGAACAGGTCCACGCCGATGCGCGAGGCGGCCTGCTGCCAGCGCTGCTCCAGCGGCGCCTCGAACAGCAGCGCGACGTCGGCCGGCACCGTCAGCCAGCTGTCCTCGGCCAGCTCCTGCTCCAGCTGCCCGGCACCCCAGCCGGCGCAGCCGAGCGTGACCAGCACGTTGTCCGGGCCTTCGCCGCGGGCCATCGCCTCGAGGATGTCGCGCGACGTGGTCAGGAACAGGCCCTCGCCCACCGCCAGGCTGGAATCCCAGCCGCGAGCGTCGTCGTGGATCACGAACCCGCGCTCGGTGTGCACCGGGCCGCCTTGGAGCACCGGCACCGCGCGCAGGCGCTCGTCGCCGGTGGCGATGTCCATCTGCGCGAACACGTCGCCCAGCGTGAACTCGGACAGTTGGTTGACCACCACGCCCATCGCCCCGTTGTCGTCGTGCTGGCAGATCAGGGCGACGCTGCGCGCGAAGCTGGAATCGGCCAGCGACGGCAGCGCGACCAGCAGGTGGTTGGCGAGGGGGAGCGACAGTTCGGACATGCCCGTATTCTAGCGGTTGGCGCCCGCCGCGGGCGCGGCGCGATAATCCCGTCCAGGCCCCCGCCGGCACCCGCCCATGTCCCGCTACTGCGACACCGCTCCCGCCCACCCCGTCCACGCCCGTTACCACGCCTGCGAGTACGGTTTCCCGCAGCGTGCCGAACACGAGCTGTTCGAGCGCCTGGTGCTGGAAATCAACCAGGCCGGCCTGAGCTGGGAGACCATCCTGCGCAAGCGCGAGGGGTTCCGCCGCGCCTACGACGGCTTCGACGTGGAGGCGGTGGCCGCCTACGGCGACCGGGACATCGCCCGCCTGCTGGGCGACGCCGGCATCATCCGCAACCGGCTCAAGGTGCTGGCGGCCATCCACAACGCCGGGGTGATCCGCGGTCTGCGTAGCTCCCACGGCGGTTTCGCCGCCTGGCTCGATGCCCACCACCCGCGGCCCCACGCGGACTGGGTGCGGCTGTTCAAGAAGACCTTCCGCTTCACCGGCGGCGAGATCACCGGCGAGTTCCTGATGAGCCTGGGCTACCTGCCCGGCGCGCACCGCGCCGACTGCCCGGTGCAGCGCGAGATCGCCGCCCTCCGGCCGCCGTGGATGCGCGCCTGACGCGCGCCGCCGGACCGGCTCAGCGGATCTCCGAGATCTCCACCCCGTCCAGCCCCTGCGACAGGGTCTTGGCGTCGCCGCCCTGCGAGAGCTTGATGCGCAGGCGCACCTCGTTCTGCGAATCGGCATGGCGCAGCGCGTCGTCGTAGCCGATCTCGCCGGCCTGGTACAGCTCGAACAGGCTCTGGTCGAAGGTCTTCATGCCCAGCTGCACCGACTCCTTCATCACTTCCTTGAGCTTGTGCACCTCGCCGTCGCGGATGTAGTCCTGCACCAGCGGCGTGCCCAGCAGGATCTCCATCGCCACCCGCCGCGCCCGGCCGTCGGGCGTCGGCACCAGCTGCTGCGCGACCACGCCCTTGAGGTTCAGCGACAGGTCCATCAGCAGCTGGCTGCGACGGTCCTCCGGGAAGAAGTTGATGATGCGGTCCATCGCCTGGTTGGCGTTGTTGGCGTGCAGCGTGGCCAGCACCAGGTGGCCGGTCTCGGCGAAGGCGATGGCATGGTCCATGCCCTCGCGGGTGCGGATCTCGCCGATCATGATCACGTCCGGGGCCTGGCGCAGGGTGTTCTTCAGCGCGGCCTCCCAGCTCTCGGTGTCGATGCCCACCTCGCGCTGGGTGACGATGCAGCCTTCGTGCCGGTGCACGAACTCGATCGGGTCCTCGATGGTGATGATGTGCCCGGTGGAGTTCTGGTTGCGGTAGCCGATCATCGCCGCCAGCGAGGTCGACTTGCCGGTGCCGGTGGCGCCGACGAACAGGATGATGCCGCGCTTGGTCATGGCCAGCGTCTTGATCACCGGCGGCAGGCTCAGCTCCTCCACCGTCGGGATCCGGGTCTCGATCCGGCGCAGCACCATGCCGACCTGGTTGCGCTGGTAGAAGCAGCTCACGCGGAAGCGCCCGACACCGGACAGGCCGATGGCGAAGTTGCACTCGTGGGTCTTCTCGAACTCTTCGCGCTGCGACGGCGTCATCACGTTGAGCACCATGTCGCGGCTCTGCTGCGGCGTCAGCGGCGTCTGCGTGATCGGGCTGATCTTGCCGTGCACCTTCATCGACGGCGGCATGCCGGCGGTGATGAACAGGTCCGACGCCTTCTGGTGCGCCATCAGCTTGAGGAACGAAGTGAAGTCGATGGTGCTCATGAACGGGCTCCTGTGGAACCGTGGATCTGCGGAACGGCGGCGGGAACGGCACCGCCCTGGCGCGCCGCGGACGCACTCGCCCGCGGTGCGCGGCGGCGGCTCACTCGAACAGCCGCTTGTCCTTGGCGTACTCGCGGGCCTGGTTGCGGGTGATCAGGCTGCGCTTCACCAGGTCCTGCAGGTTCTGGTCCAGCGTCTGCATGCCGACCTGCTGGCCGGTCTGGATCGCCGAGTACATCTGCGCCACCTTGTCCTCGCGGATCAGGTTGCGGATCGCCGGGGTCGCCACCATGATCTCGTGCGACGCGATGCGGCCGCCACCGACCTTCTTCAGCAGCGCCTGGGAGATCACCGCCCGCAGCGACTCGGACAGCATCGAGCGCACCATCGGCTTCTCGCCGGCCGGGAACACGTCGATGATGCGGTCGATGGTCTTGGCCGCCGAACTGGTGTGCAGGGTGCCGAACACCAGGTGGCCGGTCTCGGCCGCGGTCAGCGCCAGACGGATGGTCTCCAGGTCGCGGAGTTCGCCGACCAGGATGTAGTCCGGGTCCTCGCGCAGCGCCGAGCGCAGCGCCTCGTTGAAGCCGTGGGTGTCGCGGTGCACCTCGCGCTGGTTGATCAAGCACTTCTGCGAGGTGTGCACGAACTCGATCGGGTCCTCGACGGTGAGGATGTGCCCGTACTCGTTCTTGTTGATGTGGTCGACCATCGCCGCCAGGGTCGTGGACTTGCCCGAGCCGGTGGGCCCGGTGACCAGGATCAGCCCCTGCGGCTGCTCGATCAGCTGCCGGAACACCGGCGGGCAGCCCAGGTCCTCCAGCGTCAGCACCTCGGAGGGAATGGTGCGGAACACCGCGCCGGCTCCCCGGTTCTGGTTGAAGGCGTTGACGCGGAAGCGCGCCAGCGAGGGAATCTCGAACGAGAAGTCGACCTCGAGGAACTCTTCGTAGTCCCGGCGCTGCTTGTCCGACATGATGTCGTAGACCAGCGCGTGGACCTGCTTGTGGTCCAGTGCCGGGATGTTGATGCGGCGGACGTCGCCGTCGACGCGGATCATCGGCGGCAGGCCGGCGGACAGGTGCAGGTCCGATGCTTTGTTCTTGACTGAAAACGCCAGAAGTTCAGCGATATCCATGCGCTGCTTTTCCCCGAGGTTGCGGATGGCTGGAAAGGATTCCCCTGCCGCGCAGTATAGCCCCGTGATCGCCGGGATCGGCGCGCCCGTGCGGTGCCCCCGCGCCCTCGCCGGCCGCCGCGGATGCCGCCGGACGGCCCGCCGGGCGCCGGTGCGCCGGCCTTGTCCGGTTGGATACACTGCGCGCCGGGCTGCGGCGCCGCCGCATTCCCCTCCCCTTGCCGACCACCAACGAGGTTTCCATGAGCCGCGCCCACGACACGCCCGCCTTTCCTTCCGGCATCGCCTTCATCGGTGGCGGCAACATGGCACGCAGCCTGATCGCCGGACTGGTCGAGGGCGGCATGGACCCGGCCGCCATCGAGGTCGTCGAACCCCAGGCCGCACCGCGCGAGGCACTGCGTTCGACCTACGGCGTGCGCGTGGCGGCGACGGTCGCCGAGGCGGCGCTGGGCGCCGACGCGCTGTTGCTGGCGGTCAAGCCGCAGGTGATGGCCGCGGTATGCGCCGACCTCGCGCCGCGGCTCGGGCCCGGCACCCTGGCGGTCTCGATCGCCGCCGGCGTGACCACCGCCCACCTGCGCGGCTGGCTGCCGCAGGCCGCCCTGGTCCGCGCCATGCCCAACACCCCGGCGCTGCTCGGCGCCGGCATGACCGGCCTGTATGCCGGCGCCGACGTCGACCACGGCCGGCGCCAGGCCGCGCAGGCGATCCTCGCCACCGCCGGGCAGACCCGCTGGATCGACGACGAAACGCTGATGGACGCGGTCACCGCGGTATCCGGCAGCGGCCCGGCCTATGTTTTCGCCCTGGCCGAAGCCATGGAGGCGGCCGCACGGACGCAGGGCCTGGACGCGGAGGCCGCGCGGCAGATGGTGGTGCAGACGGTCCTCGGCGCAGCACGCATGCTCGCCGAAAGCGGGCAGAGCGCCGGCGCCCTGCGCGAAGCGGTCACCTCGCCCAACGGCACCACCCAGGCGGCGCTGGAAACCCTGGCCGCGGGCGGCTTCCAGGCCCTGGTCGGCACGGCCGTCGCGGCCGCCGCGCAGCGTGGCCGCGAACTGGCGCAAAACGCATGAGCGCAAGTGGCAACGTTCCATTGCGGAACCTCCATCACACAACGGCTGCGCACTCCATCGCGTGCATGGACAAGTGTGAGTGCAGCTACGACACTGCCCATCGTTCGTGCGGTTCACGCTCGATGGCAACCACCGCACCGTTACGAAAAGCTGCTGGCGGCAGCATGGAAGACTCCTTGTTCCAGGATCGGCAATGACCGTAGAGCAGCACCCGTCCACCCTCGATGAGGCGACGCAAGGAGCAGGCATCGACTTCATCGACTGGGGCATCCGGCTCGGCCAGCGCACCCTGCTGGCCGGCATCGACCTGCACCTGGGCGCACCCGGCATCGTGGTGCTGATGGGCCCCGCCGGCACCGGCAAGTCCACCCTTCTCAAGGCCATGGCCGGGCAGACCAGCGCCCATGCCGAGTACCAGGGCACGCTGCTGTTCGACGGCCAGCCCGCGGGCCAGGCCACGCAGCTGCCCGCACTGGTGCAGCAGCACCCGCGCGACCTGGCGACGACCCTGCAGGGCAGCCTGGCCGACGCGCTGCGCGGCCGCGAACCGCTGACCCCGGCCGAGCTGCAGGCGCGCGTGCGCCAGGCCCTGCAGGACGCCGGCCAGCAGGACCTGCTGCTGGCACTGGACAGCCGCCTGTTCGACCTGCCGCGCGACCAGATGCGGCGCGCGCTGATCGTCCGCGCGGCGCTGTCGGGCAGCCGCACGCTGCTGATCGACGAACCCACCAGCGACCTGGACGACGCCCAGGCCGAGCGCCTCCTGCAGCTGGTGCGGCAGCTGGCCGCCGAGCGCTGCTGCGTGCTGGTCCTGCACCACCAGGCGCAGGCCCGCGCCATCGCCGACCGCGTGGTGCTGCTGGCCGGCGGCCGCATCCAGGTGGATGCCGGCAACCGCGCCTTCTTCGACAATCCCGAGGCGCATCCGGTGCTGGCGCAGTTCCTGCGGACCGGAAGCTGCCACCTGCCGGCCCTCGACGCACTGCCCGAAGAGCTGGACCTGGAAACGCTCGACGCGATGGCCGCGCCGGCGCCGCGGATTCCCCGCGCCCCCGCACCGGCGAGTGCGGCCGGCGAGGCCGGCCCGGCCGGGGTCGATGCCGCGGCCGATGCGGCCCCCGTCGATGCCGCCGGCGTCGCGCCCCTGCCCCCAGGGGTGCTACCGGCAAGCCGCGGGCCCAACGGCTTCCACTGGCTGATCCCGGGCAAGCTCGCCGGCTGCCCCATGCCCGGCGCGGTGCTGCCGATGGCCCACGACCTCAGCCTGCTGCGCACCGTCGGCGTCACCGTGCTGGTGAACCTCACCGAGAAGCCGATGACCGACACCGCCATCCCCGCCCATGGCCTGCGCACCCTGCACATGGGCGTGGAGGACCGCAACGCGCCGCCGCTGATGTGGATGAAGATGCTGCTGGCCAGGATCGACCGGCTCATGCGCCAGGGCGAAGTGGTCGCGGTGCACTGCCTGGCCGGGCTGGGACGCACCGGCACCGTGCTGGGCGCCTGGCTGGTCCGCGAGGGACTGACCGCCGACGAGGCGCTGCGCCGGCTGCGCGCGATCGAACCCGGCTTCGTCCAGTCGCGCGTGCAGGAAGACCTGCTGCACGAACTGGAAACCAACCTCCTGATCCGCGCGCCGGATTGCTAGATCCCCCATGCCGCGGGGCAGCAGCCCCGTGGCTTCATCCCCCCGCACCACCGGAGAGAAAACCATGTCCCTCGACGCAACCATCCAGAGCTCCATCGCGGCAGTGCCGGAGTGTCTTGCTGCCGGCTATGTCGACATATCCTCCGGCATGCTGCTGGCCATGCGCACGGTGGATTCGCACCCGCGCGAAGTGCTCGACCTGCTCGCCGCGGCGACCGCCGACCTCTACGATGGCGCCAACGTGCGCATGATCGAGCAGCTGTTCCGGCGCTCCCGCGGGCTGCCCGAAAGCGATGGCGCGCGCTACTTCCAGGAAATCATCGTCAACAGCGAGAACCTGATCCACATCTTCATGCGCGGCAAGCGCTACCCGAACTACATCGTGGTCTTCGTATGCCGCCGCACCGCCAACCTGGGCATGGCGCTGACCAAGGCGCGCCTGTCGATGCCGCAGATCGAAGCGGCCGTCTGACCGCCGCAGGCAGCTTCTCTCCCTGGCCGCCGGCATCCGCCGGCGGCCATTTCATTCGCCGGCCGCCCACGCTCCCGACGGCCCTGCCGCCTTCCCCGGTTACCGTCTTGCCAGGCCGGCGCCCGCGGCGCAGTCTGGCGGAGCGGCCTGCGCCCGCAGGCCGCTTCCCCTCGACTTCCGGCCCGCCATCATGTCTCCGCGCCCCCGTACCCGCTTCGACGGCAGTTGCCACTGCGGCGCCGTCCGCTTCCAGATCGTCAGCGATTTCCCGGAGCTGACCACCTGCGACTGTTCGATCTGCCGTCGCCGGAACGCCTTGATGGTCAAGGTCCACGAGCGCGACTTCCAGCTGCTGAGCGCCCCCGAGGCCCTCACCCGCTACCAATTCCACACCTACACCGCGGTCCACTATTTCTGCCGGACCTGCGGCATCTACCCGTTCCACCGCCAGCGCGTCGCCCCGGACCACCTGGGCGTCAACGTGTTCTGCCTGGAGGGATTCGACCCTGCCGGCATTCCGGTGCGCGCCAGCGTCGGCGCAGACATGCCCTGAGGCCGGGCCCGCCACGGCCGCGCCTGCCGCAGCCAGCACTGTCGGCGCCATCGCCGCGGGACTACCATGGGCGCCCGTGGCCCCCGCCGGCGCGCCGCGCCCTCCGTCACGCACCGCCACACGCCCCGCATGCAGGAATCACCGGACCCCTCGTTGCAGCAACGGATCGAACGCCTGGATCGGGTCCTGCCGCAGACCCAGTGCCGGCAGTGCGGTTACGACGGCTGCCGCCCGTACGCGGAGGCGATGGCGCGGGGCGAGGCCGGCATCGACCACTGCCCCCCCGGTGGCGACGCCGGCGCGCGCGCGCTGGCGCATATCCTGGGCGTGGCGGCGCAGCCCTTCGACCGCCGCCGCGGCGCGCACAAACCGGCGCAGGTCGCCTTGATCGTCGAAGCCGACTGCATCGGCTGCACCAAGTGCATCCAGGCCTGCCCGGTGGACGCCATCGTCGGCGGCGCCCGCTACATGCATACCGTGCTGGCCGACCTGTGCACCGGCTGCGAACTGTGCCTGCCGCCCTGTCCGGTGGACTGCATCGAGCTGCACGCCCGCTAGCGGCGCCCGCCACGGCGCCGCCGGAACACGGCTCAGGGCACCGCGGCGGTGATCACGATCTCGATCTTCCAGTCCGGGTTGGCCAGGGCCGCCTGCACGGTAGCGCGCGCCGGCGCGACCCCCTCCGGCATCCACCGGTCCCAGGCTTCGTTCATGCCGGCGAAGTCGGCGATGTCGGCCAGGAAGATCTCCGCGCGCAGGATCTGGGTCTTGTCGGTGGGCGCCAGCCGCAGCAGTTCGTCGATCGCCTGCAGCACCTGCTCGGTCTGGCCGACGATGTCCGCATCGGTGTCCTCCGGGACCTGCCCGGACAGGTAGGCCACGCCGTGGTAGATGGTCATTTCCGACATGCGCGGACCGGTATCGAAACGTTCGATCATGGGGATTCCCTGGAAGGTTGGGACCGCCATTGTGCCCCCGCGGCGCGGCAACGGCGCGTGTCCGTGCGCGTCGCGCTTCAGTGCCGCCGCGGCGGCATCCGCAGCAGCCGCCAGGCCACCGCCGCCAGCCAGGCCAGCACCAGCGCGATCACCGCCTTCTGCCCGAGTCCCCGCGGCGTGGCACGCCAGAGCACGTGCACCCACAGCCCGGCAAAGGCCAGCCAGGCCCCTGCCCAGGCGAACCGGTGGAAGCCGTGCCAGCGCCCATCGCGGGAAAAGCACCAGGCCTGCACCAGCATCGCCACGGTGGCGCACAGGAACGCCGTCTGCGCCGCCAGCGCATGCACCGCGATGGCCAGCACCGGCGCGCGCCCGGGCAGCCAGCTGTCGCCGATCGCCACCGCGGCCAGCCCCAGCGCTCCGGTGCAGAACAGCGCCAGCGGCAGGCCGCGCCGCGCCGGCCCCTGCGCCTGCACGTGCAGTGCCACGGCCAACAGCACGATCGCCGCGGCCAGCAGGCAGTACACCGCCCGCAGCCACCCCCCGTGCGGGCCGTGCAGGTAGAGGCTGAGCGTGGCATGGACCCAGTCCAGGTCGGTGCGCGCGACCTGCAGCCAGAGCGCGGTCGCGGCGAACAGCACGACCGCGGCCAGCGCCGTCAGCGCGGCCAGGCGCACGGACGTCCAGGCAGTCACGGGAGGGGCATCGGCCACGGGCGGCTCCAGGCGTCCGGCAGGACCCGCATTATCACCGCGTACACCGGCGCGGCCTCAGTCCGCGGCGTCCGGGTGCCGCTGCTTCCAGGCCGCCAGCGCCTGCCGGTAGCGCACCAGCTCATCGGCGTACAGGTCCAGCACGCACAGCGGGCAGCCACTGCCGCAGCATTCGTTGGGGCCCGGCTCCTCCGGCGGCACCGGCCGCGGGTCCGGATCGGGAATCTGGCTCGGAGTCATCACGTCGGCGGCACGGCCGCCAGCAAAACAGGGGGACCGTGGATTCTAGGCCATGCCGGCCACGGCCCCCGCCACCGCCCCCCGCACACGGCCGGCACCGCCGCCGCAGGCACCGCTCTCAGGCGGTGATCCGGCGCAGATTCGCGCGCGCCTGCGCGTCGTAACGCACATGGAAGAAATCACTGAAGAAGATGCGCGGCTGCGCCAGCACGCCCTTGAGGAAACGGCGCCGGTTGCGCCGGAACAGGAACCCCGGAAGCGTGCCGCGGTATTCCTCGGCGATGCCGCGGTCATAGGCATCGAACACCGCGTCCGGCGCGCCGAGGATGGCCATGTCGCTGTCCAGGAACAGGGCCGCATCGGCATCCAGTTCATCGCCACGCAGGCGGCCATGGCGTGCGGTCAGTTCGATCAGCGCCGCCACCCGGTCCACGTCCACGCCGGCACCGGGCAGCCAGTGCGCGATCGCGGTGCGCGCCATCCGCGCCGAGCGCAGCTCGTTGTCGCCGCGCCCGGCCTCGTACACCGCGTCGTGGTACAGCATCGCCAGCGCCACTTCGCGCGGCTGCCGCCAGCCGGGACCGGCGGCGACCTCGCGGTGATGGCGCAGCAGCGCCTGCACGTGGCCGAAGTTGTGGTAGGCGCGCGGCGGCTGCCGGTGCGCGGCTTCGATCTCGGCCAGCTGGCCCGGCGGCAGGGTCAGGGGAATCAGGTCCATGCGGCCATCTTCGCAGGCCGCAGCGGGCATGCAAACGCGGCACTCAGCCCAGCGGGAAACGCCCTTCCAGCTGGTAGCGGGTCTGCCCGAGGTAACTGCGGATCAGCACGAACTCGCGCACCAGCCAGCGCATCGGCTGCACCGGCTGCGGCGGCAGGCGCCGGCTGTCGTAGAGCAGGGTCAGGTGCGGGGTGAAGGCAGGCTCCGGGCGCAGGCCGAGGCCCTGCAGCCCGCGCGCCAGCGCCTGGTGCAGGCCCTGCAGCAGGTCCGCACCGTGTGCGCTGCGCAGCACGAACGGGTGCTGGCGGTTGCCGGCGAAGCTGCCCACCTCGTCGAAGCACACCTCGAACGCCGGCTGCCGCACCCGCGCCGCCGCCTGCCGTGCCTTGGCCAGCAGGCTCGGTGGCAGGCCGGCGTAATCGCCCAGGTGATGCAGGGTGACGTGCAGGCGCTCCTGCGCCAGCGGACGCCCGCCCAGGCCGTGGTCGCCGCGCAGCCCCTCGGCCAGCTCGGCGATGCGCCAGGCCGTGGCCGGATCCGGCATCACCGCGAAGAACAACCGCTCGGTGGGGATGTCGCCACCGAAGCCCAGCGACAGCTGCGCCTCGGCGGAAGGGGTGAACTTGGTCATGCTCGAAGGAAGCGCCGGCGGGCGCTCGCGTACCGGCGTATCGCGGGTCCGGCCCGCCTGGGGCGCGGATACTAGCAGACACCGGCCGGTGCGGGGCCGTCCCGCCGCCGCCCCCTGGCGAAAACATGACCAGTGCCGCGCAACCGCCGTGGCACAAGCGGTGCACGGAGTTATCCACATCTTTGCCAAGCGGCCGTCCACACCTTCTGTGGATGGCCGCCTCCCGGCCCGGAAGGGCGGCGGCCGGCACCGGCGGCGGCGGAGAGCGGCCGGCCACCGCCGGCGTCCGCGGGGCGTTCCTGCCCGGGCGGACAGGCCGCACGGGATGGCCGTGCGGCGGCGCCTGGGCCGGCGGCAATCAGGCCTTGCGCAGGAAGCAGGTCTTCAGCACCAGGCCCTTGATCTTGTCCGAATTGCCTTCGATGTGTTCGGCGTCGTCCTCGACCAGGCGGATGTTGCGGATCACCGTGCCCTGCTTGAGCGGGATCGACGAGCCCTTGACCTTCAGGTCCTTGATGACGGTGACGGTGTCGCCGCCGACCAGCACGTTGCCGTTGCTGTCGCGGACCACCAACGTGGATTCGCTGGCCTCGCCCGGCGTCCATTCGTGCGCGCAGTCGGCGCAGATCCACAGCGCGCCATCGGGGTAGACGTTCTCCGAGGGGCACTGCGGGCAGGAAGTGATGGGCATGGCGACTCCGTATTCAGGGTGGGACAGACCGGCCATTGTAGCCGCCCCGTCCCCGCGCCCCGGCGCGCGCCGGGGCGCCGGCAACGCAGGCCGCCCTCAACGGCGACCGAGGTCCACCCGCACGCTGCCCGAGTGCGAGCTGATGCTGATGTCGCCATCGCCGCTTCCGATGCGCGCATCCAGGCTGCTGCCCGGGCCGTAGCGGGGGCGCTCCACCTGGCCCACGTCGGACCGGATGCTGCCGCTGAAGCTGCTGGCCTTCAGCTGCGCCGAGGTGTCGGCCGGCAGGCCGAGCGTGATCGGCGCGCTCACCGTCTGCAGGCTGATGCGGCCACCCGGCCGCAGCCCCTGGCTGCGCACGCCAAGACTGCCGGACACGCTCTCGGCATTGAGCCGCTGTACCCCGCCCAGCGCCAGAGTGATCGCACCGGACACCGAATTGGCCTCGACTTCGCCGCCACTGCCACCGTCGGCGGTGATCGCACCGCTGACCGTGCGCAGGCTCAGCCGCGGGGTGCGCAGCTGCGAGCGGATCGCACCGCTCACCGTGGCCAGGGTGCCGTCGGTGGCGGTGCCGGCGGCCTCGATGCCGCCGCTCACGGTGCTGGCCTGGAGGCGGCGCAGATCGACCGCGGCGATGTCCAGCGCCGCGCTCACCGTATCGGCCTGCAGCTCGCTGCCCCGCGGCACCCGCAGTTCCAGCGTCGCGCCGCCGCTGCTGCGGCCGTTGCGGGGATACACCACCTTGAACTGCACGCGGTTGGCGCTGCTCTGCACGTCCAGCCGTTGGCCTTCGCCCAGGCTGCCGGTGAGGCGCACCTCGTCGCGGTCCCAGCCACGCACCGCCACCGAACCGGCGACGTTGCTGATCTCGACCCGCCCGCCGCCGGACAGCGCGCGGCGCTCGTCGACCGTGCTCTGGGCCAGCGCCGGCGCCAGCGGTGCCAGCAGGACGGCTGCCGCCAACAGCGACCGTAGGGAAACCCTCATGATGCGCGCTCCTTCAAGTAGATGATTCGGTGACGGCAAGTCCCTGCCGGGTGAGTTCCAGGCGCAGCGCATAGGTGCGCCGCAGTTGATCGAGCAGGAAGGCGGCCTCCGGGCTCTGCGCGATCGCCGAACGGATGCTGCCGGCGCTGGCGTCCAGCTCGTGCAGCGCCGGGACGTACTCGTCCGCGACCCGCTCCGGCGGAATCGCCGCCAGCGCGCCGTGGTAGGCATGGGCGAGGACGTCGGCCTGCTGCTGCAGCGACGGCGCCTGCGCCAGTGGCGGTGCCGGTGCCGGCGGTGCCTGTTCGTGCGTCCACCACCCGGCCCCCAGCAGCAGCGCGCCCACGGCCGCGGCGGCGGCGAGTGCGAACGGGCGACGGCGCCGCCGCGCGGGTGGCGGTACCGGCGGCCGTTCGCACTGCGCCTGCGCCATCGCCGTGGCGATGTGCTGCCAGGCCGCGGCCGGTGGCTGGCGCTCGCGTGGCAGCGCGCGCAGGCGCGCGGCCAGAGGATCGTGGATGTCGTCGTGGTTCATGCGGTTTCTCCCAGGCGCGCGCGCATCAGCGCCCGCGCACGGTGCAACTGGGCCTTGGAGCTGCCGACGGCCATCCGCAGCTCCTCGGCGATCTCCTGGTGTTTCCAGCCTTCGATGTCATGCAGCACCAGCACCGCACGGGCGCGGGGCGGCAGGGTCTCCAGGGCCCGTTCGAGGTCCATCCCGGTGGCCCGGCAGCGCGTGGCCGCGGGCATCCGCTCCAGCGCTTCCATCGCCTCCGCGCCGGCATCCAGCGCCTCGAACGGGGCACTGGCGCGCAGCTCCATCAGCGCCGTGTTCACCGCCAGCCGGTGCAGCCAGGTGCCCAGCGCGCTCTCGAAGCGGAACTGCGGCAGCCGGCGCCAGGCCAGGATGAAGGTGTCCTGCAGCGCATCCTCGGCGCGCGCGGCGCTGCCCCCGCACAGCCGCCACAGCAGCGCATACAGGCGCGGCGAGTGGCGGCGATAGATGCACTCGTAGGCATGGCGGTCGCCGCCGGCGGCAGCGCGCGCCAGCGTGGCGTCATCGGCGGCCGGCGGCGAAGGGGCGGTGGCGGTCACGGTGGCATCGAGCATACCCATTGGATGCGCCCCGCGCCGAAAAGGTTTAAACCGCCCGCACCGCAGGCCACGGAACGGCTGACAGCCACGCCGCGGTAGCCGACAATCAGCGCTTGGCCACGTCCCTCCCTGTTCCCATGCTCCGACTTTCCGCCCTGCTGCTGGGCACGCTCCTGGCGGCGGCCGGCTGTGCCGGCGTCCCCGCCCGGGCCCCTGCCGACAACGCCACCGCCACCGACACGGGGCTGCCGGCCAAGGCCGAGCAGCCGCTGCTGCTGGTGTCCATCGACGGGTTCCGCAACGACTACCTGGAACGCGGCCTCACCCCGACCCTGGACGCCCTGGCCCGGGACGGCGTGCGCGCCGCCTACATGCGGCCGTCCTATCCGTCGATCACCTTCCCCAACCACTACACCCTGGTCACCGGGCTGCGCCCGGACCGGCACGGGGTGATCGCCAACTTCATGACCGACCCGACCCTGCCCGGGGTGCGCTTCAGCATGTTCGACCCGGCCACGGTGGGCGATGCGCGCTGGTGGAACGACGGCACCCCGCTGTGGACCCGCGTGCGCATGCAGGGCGGCCGCGCCGCGGCGATGTTCTGGGTCGGCTCGGAAGCGCCGGTGCACGGTGCGCGCCCGGAATTCTGGCGGCCGTTCGACATCAAGGTCAGTTCCGCCGAGCGCGTCGCCCAGGTGCTGGAGTGGCTGGCCCTGCCGGCCGCCGAGCGCCCGCACTTCACCACCCTGTACTTCGACCGGGTCGACAGCATGGGCCATGCCCATGGGCCCGACTCCCCGGAGCTGGACCAGGCGCTGGTCGAGGTGGACCAGGCCCTGGACCAGCTGATGCGCGGCATCGATGCCCTCGGCCTGGCGCGACAGGTGAACCTGGTGGTGGTCTCCGACCACGGAATGATCGCCACCGGGCCCGAGAAGGAGGTCTTCCTCGACGACCTGGTGGACGTGGGCCGGCTGGACTTCACCTGGACCGGCGCCTATGCCGCGTTCAACGCCCTGCCCGGCGGCGAAGCCGCCGCCCGCCAGCTGCTGGGACGCCATGCGCACATGCAGTGCCTGCCGCGGGAACAGATACCGGCACGGTTCGACTATGGCCACCACCGCCGGGTTCCGGCCTACATCTGCATCGGCGAACCCGGCTGGCAGATCACCACCCGCGATGCGATGCAGCGCAAGGGCCACCGCCTGCTCGGCGAGCACGGCTACGACAACCTGCTCCCGGAAATGCGCGCACCGTTCATCGCCCATGGGCCGGCGTTCCGCCGCGGGGTGGTGATCCCGCCAATCGACAACGTCGACGTGTACCCGCTGCTCGCACGCGTGCTCGGCATCGACGCCGGCGACCACGACGGCGACCCCGCACAGACCGAGGCCGCCCTGCGCCCCTGAGCGCCGCGGCGCCGCCGACCGTCCTCCCGCAAGGAACCCGCCTGATGAAGAACTACCTGCCCGAATGGATGCACGCCTGGATCGGCCTGTTCGACACCGCGCTGATCATCCTGCTGATCCTGCTGGTGGCCTGGCTGCTGCGGCGGCTCACCCGACGGCTGCTGGCACGCCTGGGCACCCACTACACACTGCCGCCGCAGGTGGAGGTCGCCGCCCGCCGCCTGTCCAATTTCGTGATCTGGAGCGCCACGGTCGTGGCGATCCTGGACCAGCTGGGAATGTCGCCGACCATCCTGTGGACGGCGTTCACCGGCTTCGCCGCGGTCGGCGCCGTGGCGTTCTTCGCCGCCTGGAGCGTGCTGTCCAACATCTTCTGCGCGCTGCTGATCTTCACCAGCCGCCCGTTCCGCCTCGGCGACCGCCTGGAGGTACTGGAAAACGGCGAGAAACCCGGGCTGAAGGGTCTGGTGATCGACATCAACCTGGTCTACACCACGCTGCAGGAAATCGACGGGCCGGCCGAAGGCACCCTGATGCAGATCCCCAACAGCCTGTTCTTCCAGCGCGGCCTGCGCCGCTGGCCGCTTGGCGCGGCGCTGCCCGGCCAGGTCCAGGGCGACGGCTGAGCCCCCGGCCGCCGCGGACCACCGGCCACGCCGCTAGCGCAGCTGGCTGTCCTTGCTGCCACGGCGGTTGTAGCCGCTGTGCGCCGACTCCTCGGCGTCCAGCGCCTGCTGACAGGCCACGCACAGCCGCACCCCCGGCACCGCGCGCCGCCGTGCCTCGGGTATCGGCGCGTCGCATTCCTCGCACCGGCTCAGGCCCGGCCCGCTCGGCAGGCGGCTGCGTGCCCGCTTGATCGCGTCCTCGACGGTGGCGTCGATCTGATCCTGAACGGCGGTATCGCCCGCCCAACCGGTGGCCATGGCTGGCTGCTCCGTAGTGACCCGCGGCCAGCCTAGCGCAATCGCCCGCGCGCCGGTACACGGCGCCGGCGCGCGTTCACCACACCAGGTCGTCGGGCACCACGAACTGCGCGTAGTACGCGTCGTCCTCGGCGTTGCCGGTGGAGGCCTGGGCATCGTCAGGCTGCCCGTGGTCGAGCACGATCAGCGCGGCATCGCGCTCGCGCACCTTCTCGGCAGCCAGCCTTGGCAGCAGTTCGAAGCCGTCGCCGTGGCGGACAACCACCAGCATGCCCGCGGCCAGCTGCGTGCGCAGGGCCTCGTCCACCAGCAGGGTGCGGATCGCGGCGCCGTCGCTGAAGCGGTACTCCAGTTCGCCGCGGCGCGGCACCCTGCGGTCGGCGACGATCTGCCGCGCCTGCGCGCGCAGCTCCTCGGCGCGGCGCTGGGCGTTGCGCTCGGCCGCGAGCGCGCGGTCGCGCTCGGCCTTTTCCGCACGCGCGCGCTCGGCCTCGCGCTGGCCTTCGCTGGGCTCGGCCGGAGCGCCCTTGGCATGCCGCGCCTTGTTCTGCTCGCGCGCCACCTGGGCGACCTGCGACTTCTTGACCAGGCCGGCCTTGAGCAGCTGCTCCTGCAGGGGATTCGCCTTCGCCATCGTTCATGCCACGTGATCGGATCGATGCTGCCATGATACCGGCCCGCCCTTGTCCGCGCCCGCCGATGCCGCCCCTGACCTACCTCGCCGGCTACCCCGACCACCTGCAGCAGCGCGCCCGCGAGCTGCTGGCGCAGGGCGTGCTGGGCGAGACCGTGCGGCGCCGCTACCCGCAGGCGCATGCGGTGCGCAACGACCGCCAGCTCTACGACTACGTGCAGGCGCTCAAGGAGCGCCACCTGCGCCAGTCGGTGCCGCTGGGCAAGGTGTGCTACGACAGCAAGCTGCAGGTGCTCAAGCACGCACTGGGCCTGCACACCGCCGTGTCCCGCAACCATGGCGGCCGGCTCCGCGCCAGCCGCGAGATCCGCATCGCCAGCGTGTTCCGCGACGCGCCGGCGGAGTTCCTGCGGATGATCGTGGTGCACGAACTGGCGCACCTGAAGGAGGCCGAACACAACAAGGCCTTCTACCAGCTGTGCCTGCACATGGAGCCGGACTACCACCAGCTGGAGTTCGACCTGCGCCTGTACCTGACCGCCCTGGAACACGACGCGGACTGACGCCGGCATCGCTCCCCCGGCGCGGTGGCGCTACACTCGCCGCCCGCCGTCCCCGCCCGTCCCCATGACCCCGCCCATCCGCCTCGACAAGCACCTCGCCGCACAGCTGCAGTGCTCCCGCGCGCAGGCCCGCCACTACATCGAAGGCGGCTGGGTCAGCGTGGACGGCGTGGTGGTGGAAGCGCCGCAGACCCTGGTGGCCGGGGAAACCGTCACCCTTGCCGCCGGGGCCGCCAGCGAGCCGGCCGAGCCCGCGACGCTGCTGCTGAACAAGCCTGCCGGCTGCAGTGATGCGGAACTGTCCGACCTGCTGCGCGAGGACCGCCGCTTCGCCGACGACGCCTCCGGCATCCGCCTGCTGCACCGGCATTTCCAGCGCCTGGAGGTGCCGATGCCGCTGGACCCCGATGCCTGCGGCCTGCTGGTGCTCACCCAGGACTGGCGCGTGCGCCGCCACCTGCTCGAGGCCGGAGCGGCACTGGAGCAGGAATACATGGTCGACGTGGAAGGCGAAGCCGGCCCCTGGGCGCTGCCCCGGCTGGCCCACGGCCTGGACTACCGGGGACGCGCCCTGCCCGCCTGCAAGGTCAGCTGGCAGAGCGAACAGCGCCTGCGTTTCGCGATCAAGGACGTGCATCCCGGCCAGTTGCGGCACATGTGCGCCGACGTCGGCCTGCACGTCACCGGGCTGCGGCGGCTGCGCATCGGCCGCATCGGCCTGAACCGGATGCCGGATGGCCACTGGCGCTACCTCGCTTCCGGCCAGCGCTTCTGAACCACCCCCCGGCGCAGCCGCCCCGCCGGGGCGGATCGCCGGCCAGGCCCTGCCGGGCGAGGCCCGGCACTACCCGGCAACGACGCCTCCCCGTTCCGCAGCACGGCCCCCCGCCCCGCTGGAACGCTCCCCGTCCGACCGGCGCGACAACAGCCGCGACGGCCAGCCCCCCCCTCCCGGAACGACCGGCATCGCGGCGGCAGGCAACGATTGCCCGCACCCGCGCGACGCCCACCCGCGCCCGGCCGTAGCTTGGGGCCCTGCCCCGCTGCGACATTCCCCACCCGATCGGGTCCGTGGGCTGCAACAGCACGCACGGCAGGACCACCCCGGCCACCCCCAACCAAGAACGGCCGGCACCGACCACATGGGAGCCAGCCGCGCCTAGCCGTAGAGCGGGGCCACGCCCCTCCGGCGCCGGCCGGCGTCTCCCGGAGCCTGCCCTACGACAGCAGCCGCAGCAGGGCCGCCGCCGCCGCGCCGGCCAGCACCACCGCCAGGAACGGCAGGCGCACCGCCAGCGCCAGCGCCGCGGCCACCAGCGCCCCCAGCCGGGCGTCCAGGGCGATGCCCGGCCCGGCAGCCACCGCGTTCATCGTGGTCAGCGACGCCAGCAGGCCGATGGTCAGGGTGCCGGCCACGCGGCCCATGCGCGGCGACGCCATCCAGCGCACCGGCATCAGGTAGCCGCAGAACTTGATCGCCCAGGCCGCCACGCTGGCCAGCAGTACCCATCCCCACATCGTCATCGGCGCACCTCTTCGTGGTGCCCGGCCGCCACGCCGGGCGGTGGGCCGGCGGTGGCCGGGTCGCGCACGCATCCGCCCCAGACCGCGGCGACCGCGGCCGCCAGCAGGATCGGCACGCCGGCGGGCGTCCACGGCAATGCCAGCACCGTCACCAGCGCGCAGACCACGGCGATGGCCACCGGTTCGCGGGTGCGCAGGCGCGGCCACAGCAGGCCCAGGAAGGCCGCCACCGCGGCGCCGTCCAGGCCCCAGCGGCGCGGATCGCCCAGGGCATCGCCCAGCAGGGCGCCGGCCAGGGTGAACAGGTTCCACAGCAGGTAGACGCCCAGTCCCGCGGTCCAGAAGCCGCGGCGCTGCTCGTCCGCGTCGGTCTGGCTGGTGGCCGTGGCGGTGGATTCGTCGATGGTGATCTGCGCCGCCAATATCCGTCGGCCGCCGCGCGGCCGCAGCAGGCGGTTGATCTGCGCGCCGTAGACCGCATTGCGGATGCCCAGCAGCGTGGCCGCGCCGAACGCCGCCGCGCCGGTGCCGCCGGCACCGACCACGCCGATGAAGGCGAACTGCGAGCCGCCGGTGAACATCAGCAGGCTCAACGCCACGGTCTGGCCCACGCTGAACCCGGACGCCACCGCCAGCGCACCGAAGGAAATGCCGTACAGGCCGGTGGCCAGCGCGATGGACAGGCCGATGCGCATCGCCGGCGTCAGGCGCGCCGCGCCGGCCATCAGCCGCGTCCGCGCGCGTGTTCGGCGGCGGCCACGAACACCACGTCGGTGGAGGAGTTGAGCGCGGTCTCCGCCGAGTCCTGGACCACGCCGACGATGAAGCCGACCCCCACCACCTGCATCGCCACGTCGTTGGAGATCCCGAACAGGCTGCAGGCCAGCGGAATCAGCAGCACCGACCCGCCGGGTACGCCGGACGCGCCGCAGGCGCCGACCGCGGCCACCACGCTCAGCAGCAGCGCGGTCGGCAGGTCCACCGCGATGTCCAGCGTCGTGACCGCCGCCAGCGTCAACACCGAGATGGTGATCGCGGCACCGGCCATGTTGATGGTCGCGCCCAGCGGGATCGCCACCGAATAGGTTTCCTCGTGCAGGCCCAGCTTGCGGCACAGCTCCATGTTGACCGGGATGTTGGCCGCCGAGGACCGGGTGAAGAATGCGGTGACGCCGCTGTCGCGCAGGCAGCGCAGCACCAGCGGATACGGGTTGCGCCGCGTCACCGCCGCCACGATCAGCGGGTTGCCGACCAGGGCCATGAACAGCATCGCCCCGACCAGGACGCACAGCACGTGCAGGTAGTTCTTCAGGGCCGCCAGGCCGGATTCGGCCAGCAGCGCGGCGATGATGCCGAACACGCCCAGCGGCGCCAGCCGGATCACCATGCGCACGATCCAGGTGATCGCTTCGGACAGGTCGCCGAGCATCGCCCGGGTGCCGTCGCCGGCCCGGCGCAGTGCCAGGCCCAGGCCGACCGCCCAGGCGAGCAGGCCGATGTAGTTGGCGTCCAGCAGCGCGTTCACCGGGTTGTCGACGACCTGCATCAGCAGCGTCCGCAGCACTTCGCCGATGCCGCCCGGCGCGTTCAGGGCGGCGTCGGCCGGCGCCTTCAGGATCAGCGTGCTGGGAAACAGGTAGCTGGCCAGCACGCCCACCAGGGCGGCCGCGAGCGTACCGACCACGTACAGCAGCAGGATCGCGCCGAGATGGGTCTTCTGGCCCAGCCGGTGGTTGGCGATGGAGGCAGCCACCAGCACCAGGACCAGCAACGGCGCCACCGCCTTGAGCGCCGACACGAACACCGTGCCGAACAGGCCGGCGGCACGTGCGCCCTGTGGCCACAGCAGCGCCAGCACGATACCGGCGAGCAGGCCGATGACGATCTGCAGCACCAGGCTCGGGGCGCGGAAGGAGGTCGGAGAAGGATTCATCGGCGGGCTCGCTCGGGACAGGAGGCGATTCTCGCCCGGCCGCCGCATTCCCACACCCCCGGAACGTCATGCCCGGCGCTACGCCGGCGCACGCACTAGCGGTCGGCCTTCTCCAGGCGGATGCCCAGTGGCCCGGTCAGCGCCCCGTCGGCGCCGATGGTGAACTCCAGCGCATGCGCCTTCTGCGGCAGCGCCACCCTGAGCGTGTCGCGGTCGCGCACGTAGGTGGTCTCCTGGGCAATCCCCATGGCCTCGATCCGCACCGTGCCGGCGGCGGCGAAGTGGTAGCGGGTGACGCCCATGCTGTCGGTGTAGACGCCGCTGACGCCCGGACTGCAGGCCGCCAACAGGCATGGCAGAGCGACGAACAGGTACTTCTTCATCCTTCCCCCGGAAGCGGCGGACCGTGGCCGGCCGTCATGGCCCTCCCCTGCCCGCCGATTCTGCCACAGGCCGGCCGCCGCCATCGGTGCCTCAGCCCGCCGGGGAACGCCCGCGGCGCGGTGCCAGCCACAGGGCGAAGAACAGGCCCGCGCCCAGCGCCAGGCCGGCGCCGCCGGCGAAGGCCGCGGCCAGGCCGAACCGGGCGGCCACCGCACCGGCGAGCAGCATGCCGGCGCCGACGCCGACGTCCAGCGCACAGAAATAGGTGGCCACCGCGGTGCCGCGCTGGGCGTGGCTGCCGAGGCCGACCATCATCGTCTGGTACGCCGGGTAGACCACGCCGAATCCGAAGCCGGCCAGCAGCCCGGCCAGGTAGTAGGTGCCCGGCGTACCGGCGGCGGCCATCAGGCCCAGGCCGGCAACGATGGCCGCACTGCCCCCATGGGTGGCGGCCACCACCCGGCCACCGTCGATCAGGCGCCCGGAGAACGCCCGCGAGACCATCATGCCCAGCGCCATCAGGGTGAAGAAGATGCCGGTGTTGGCCGCGCCGAGCTGCTTGCCGTGGATCGCCGCGAACGCCAGCAGCATGCCGTAGCCCAGGCCGATCACGGCCAGGTTCAGCGCCAGCGGGATGCCGGGCAGCAGCAGGAAGCGGTCCAGCGACAGTACCGTGGCGGCCCCGGCCCGCGGCTTGCGCGGCGAGCGCACCAGCGTGGCCACCAGCAGGCCGGCCATGCCGGCGCCGAGCGCGGCCTTGAAGATCACCGGGAACGGGTAGCGGTCCATCAGCCACAATCCGGCCATCGGCCCCAGCGCCATCGCCAGGCTGCTCATCAGCCCGAAGAAGCCGATGCCCTCGCCACGCCGCGGCGACGGGACGATATCGATGGCCTGGGTATTGGCCGCGGTGCCCATCATCGCGAACGTCAGCCCGATCCCCCAGCGCACCAGCACGTAGGCCAGCACGGTGTGCGCCAGCAGGTAGCCGGAGGTGAACAGCACATAGGCGGCCAGCGCCACCAGGTAGACGTGCTTGGCGTTGAAGCGGTCGACGACGAAGCCGGAGAACGGACGCACCAGCAGCGCCGCGATCACGTAGCTGGACAGGATCACGCCGACGGTCGCCTCGCCGACCCGCAGCTGTTCCAGAAGGTGGAACGGCAGGGTCGGCATCAGCACGTAGAACGACATGCCCATCAGGAAGTTGGCCAGGCACGCCAGGACGAACCCCGGCGTCCACAGCCGCGGCCGTGGTGCGTTCATCGGCAGCCGCCTGCGCGGCGTTGCGCGCGGCCTGCGGCCGGCTCGCCCTGGCGGGCGCGAGGCGCTAGCCTGTCGCGCCCCCACCGCGGAAACCCACGACGATGAAACTGCAGCTGGCGCTTGAATGGTTCCTCAACCCCGATCATCTGCCCATGATCGCCGGGATCGAGCAGGGCTGGTACCGGGAGGCGGGGCTGGAGCTGGAGCTGCTGGCGCCGGACGACCATTACGACGGTCTGGCCGCCACCGTGGCCGGCGAGGTCGCGTTCTCCTGCAACGAGCCGCTGCACATGATCGACGAGCACCGTCCCGGGCTGAAGGCGCTGGGCTGCTTCTTCGAGACCGACGGCGGCATCGTGCTGCACCGCGACGCCGGCCGGCGCCTGCTGCAGGGCGGCACGGTGCGGCTGGCCTCGCCGGTGGCCGGCGGCGTCACCGACGCCATCGCCGTGGAGATCCTGGCGCGCTGGTGCCGCCAGCGCGGCGCCGCGTTCGCGGCGGACCAGGTGGTGATCGAAAGCGCCGGCTTCGCGCACCTGGACAACCTGCGCGCCGGCCATGACGGTGCCTGGCTGTGCTTCGCCAACTTCGAGGGCGTGGAGGTGCGCGAGCACGGCATCGATGCGGACTTCATCGCGACCGGCGAGGTCGGGCTGCACAACTTCTCGGCGCTGGAGCTGTTCACCGGCGAGCGCTTCTTGGCCGGAAACGCCGAAGTGGTGCGGACCGTCGGCGCGCTGATCGCCCGCGGCGCGGCGTTGTGCCGCGACGATCCGGCGCTGGCGGCCCGGCTGTGGTACCGCCACACCGGCGAGCGGCCGACGCCGATGATGGACGCGATCATCGCCGACACCTGCCCCCGCCTGGTGGCTCCGCTGCACCGCGACGCCGAGCGCTGGCGCGGCATGTGGCGCCAGTTCGCCGACCTCGGGCTCAGCGCAGTGGACGCTGCCGGCTACGACGCCTTGTACCGCTGAGCGGGCCGGCCGGCCCGGCCGTTCGCGCGCCGGGCCGAGGGCCGGCGTGCGGCCGCTCAACCCACGCCACGCAGCGCCAGGGTCAGCGCCAGCACGCTGAGGATCACGGCGATGGTGCCGTCCAACACCCGCCAGGTACCGGGCTTGTCGAACAGCGGCGCCAGCAGGCGCGCGCCCAGGCCCTGCGCGGTCAGCCACAGTGCGCTGGCGGTGACCACGCCGGCGGCGAACGCGGTGCGTGCATGGCCGAAGTTGTCGGCGATCGACCCGACTACCACCATGTCCAACCAGAAGTGCGGGTTGACCACCGAAAACCCGGCCGCGGCCAGCATTGCCGCGCGCCGCGAGGACTCGGCGCTGTCGTCCAGGTGCATGCCGCCACCGCCGGCCACCGCCCGCCGCGCCGACTGCAGGGCGTACCAGCCCAGGAAGGCGATGCCGCCCCACAGCAGGCCGGTGGTCAGCCACGGCAGCTGCTCGGTGAGCGTGCGCAGGCCGGCGACGCTGGCGAAGATGAAGGCCGCGTCGATGGCGAAGCAGGTGGCGATCACCGGGATCACGTGCTGGCGCAGGATGCCCTGGCGCAGGATGAAGGCGCTCTGTGCACCGACCACGGCGAACAGACCGATGCCGGTACCGGCGCCACTGAGCCAGGCGCTGCCGGCGCCCTGGGCGGCTACGAGGGAAAACATGGGAGGACTGCCTGTAATACGAGAAGGGGGAACGCAGCGGGTGCGTCGACGGCGGCGATTATTGCACTGCAACATCAGAAAGTAGAGCTAAACTTCTTAAACCCTCATTAGCAGGACTTAATCATGCGCATCGACCATGCCCAACTGCGCGCCCTGGCCGCGGTGATACGCGAGGGCAGCTTCGAGCGCGCGGCGCTGGCGTTGAACGTCACCCCCTCGGCGGTCTCGCAGCGGATCAAGGCCCTGGAGGAACGGGTCGGCAAGCTGCTGGTCAAGCGCTCCACGCCGTCGGAAGCCACCGCCGAAGGCCTGGTGCTGGTGCGGCTGGCCGAGCAGACCGCGCTGCTGGAGCGCGACGCCTTCGAGCGGATCGGCCTGTCCGACGCCGATCTGCCGCGGGCCAGCATCCCCGTGGCGGTGAACCACGACAGCATGGAAACCTGGTTCCCCGAAGCCGCGCTCGCCTTCGCCCGGCACAGCAGCACGCCGCTGGACCTGTACAGCGAGGACCAGGACCACACCGCGGCGCTGCTGCGCCAGGGGGCGGTGCTCGGGGCCGTCACCACCCTGTCCGAGCCGGTGCAGGGCTGCCAGATCCATCCCCTGGGCAGCATGCGCTATGCCGCCACCTGCACCCCGGACTTCCATGCCCGGCATTTCGCCCGCGGGGTCACCGCGCAGGCGCTGGCGCAGGCGCCGGTGCTGGTGTTCAACCGCAAGGACGACCTGCAGGCCCGCTACGCGCAGCGCCTGACCGGTTCGCAGCAGCCCCTGCAGGCCCCGACCTGGTGGATTCCCTCCACCCGCGCCTTCGTCCATGCCAACCTCGGCGGCCTGGGCTGGACCATGAACCCGCTGCCGCTGGTGCGCCGCCACCTGGAGAGCGGACGCCTGGTGTACGTCAAGCACCGCGCATGGGAGGACGTGCCGTTGTACTGGCAGCACTGGAAGGGCGAGGTCAAGACCATGGCCCTGCTCACCCGCGCCGTGGTGGAGGCCGCCGCGACCCTGGTGCGCCGCCGCCGGGCGGCCTGAGCCACGCGGCGGGACGGCGCGCGCGGCGCCGGTTCCATGATGTACATCGCCGCCGCCCGCGGCGTGACCGGCTCCGCAGGAGACCGCGCCGGCAGGCGGCCGGACGCGGCGCCGAGCGGCATGCCGGCGGCTATCCGGACGCAAGGAGCCGCGACATCCCACGGCTTACTCCGAGAGAGCGGCAGATCCTGCAGCTGATCCCCCGCCACGCCACGGTCGCACAGCAGGCCGTGCTGCTCGGCATCCGCCCCTGCACGGGGTGTCCGCGCGCAGCGGCCTGAACCTGGCTCTCAGAGCAAGGACAACAGTTTCTCCATCAGCGGCAGCGCATCGGGCATCGGGCATCGGGCATTCACAAGATGCTCGGCGAGGCCGGCGGCAAGGGGTCGTATGTCCGCACCAGCGCCACCAAGAGCACCGACAAGCATCTGTGGCCAAGCGAATCCAACTGCCTGCCCAGCAGCCCGGCGCCGGTCGCCTCCAGCTTCGCCCCCGTTCGATGGTCACCGGCTGCTGCCACGCCGGATCGCGCGGATCGGCGCCTACCGGCTGGTGTTCAGGGTGGCCGGGGGCGGCACCGGGCCGGTGATCGAACAGCGCAGCTGCACGTCCGCCCATTACCGGACGTTCTGCACCCTCGACCATTGAACCGCCCCCCGGACGCCATCCGGCGTCCGGGGGAGCACCGCCGGGCGGCTCAGGCCGCCAGCGCGAAATCCAGGCCGCCCCGCACCGCTGCCACCTGCGCGGCATCGCACTGCGCGGGCGTGGCCCGCGGGCTGTCCGGATAGACCTCGGTGGTGGTGGTGAAGCGCGCGCCGGTGATGCCGGCGCACAGGCCCAGCGCCTGCAGCGGGTACTCGATGACCCCGTGGGCGACGACCGGCGAGCCGATGATCCGCCCCTGCGCATCCGGCGGCGCGATATGGGTGACCCCGGCCACCGCGGCGATCACCGCCTGCTGGAACGCCGGCTGGCGGTTCTCGGTGTCGTCCACCAGGTAGAAGCCGTCGGGGATCTCTCCCGGCTCGAACGGCTTGCCGTCGCGCGCGGCCAAGGCCGGGCGGAACTCGCTCTCGTCGGTGTCGGTGGTTTCGTGCAGGTCGATGTGCATCAGGAAACGCCCGCGCAGCGGCGCCACGAGTGCCATCAGCGCGGCCGACTCCGGCGCCGGGCTGGCGGGGACGAAGTTGCGGTTCGGGTCCAGCGCCAGGGCATTCCAGCGCTGGATGCGCTCATAGCCCCACGGGCTCACGCACGGAGCCACCAGCAGGTTGCAACGGCCGGCGTAGTCGTCCGCATGCCGGTCGACGAAGGCCAGCGCGCCCTGGACGCCACTGGTCTCGTAGCCATGCACGCCACCGGTGACCAGCGCCACCGGCAGTGCGTCGTCCCAACCGCGGCTGCGGATCGCCAGCAGCGGGTAGCGCCCCTGCGGATATTCCAGCTCGCCGTAGGCGGCCACGTCGAAGCGTCCGCGCAGGGCATCGATCTTGCCCAGCACCTCCCCGGCATAGCTGCGCTGTACGGCCTGGCGTGCCAGCCACTGCGCCCTTTCCGGCGCACCCCATGGCTGGCCCGGGGTCCCGATGGGATAGAAAGCGGCGGTCATGACGGCTCCTCGTGGCGGCGGACAAACGCGCACTCTACACCGCACGGCATTCCGGCGAATGCGCCCGCGGCGGCTCCCGCCGGCGCGCGCGCCTCCGCGCGCGCGGAACGGCCTCAGTGCCCGGCGTCGCCGCGCAGCTCGCCGATGTCCGCGTCCTTCTGCTGCCAGAGGCCGTTCATCCACTGCTGGAAGCGGATGCGGAAGGCGCGGTCGGCCTGGTAGTCGCCGCCGGCGAGCTCGGCCGGAATCGGCCGCTGCCGCACCCGCACCTTCACTTCCGGGATGCGGTCGGCCATCAGGTCCAGCATCGACGGGATGCCGTGCGGGTAGACCACGGTCACGTCCAGCAGCGCATGCAGGCCGGTGCCCATGGCGTCGAGCACGAACGCCACGCCGCCGGACTTGGGCTTGAGCAGGTGCGCGAACGGCGAGGCCTGGGCCGCATGCTTGGCCGGCGTGAAACGGGTGCCCTCGACGAAGTTCATCACGGCCACCGGCATGTCGCGGAACTTCTCGCAGGCGCGCCGCGTGACCTCCATGTCGCGCCGGCCCAGCTCCGGGTTCCGGGCGATCTGGCGGCGGCTGTAGCGGCCCATGAACGGGAAATCCAGCGCCCACCAGGCCAGGCCCAGCACCGGCACCCAGAACAGCGAGCGCTTGAGGAAGAAGCGCAGCAGCGGGATGCGCCGGTTGAACACGTTCTGCAGCACCAGGATGTCCACCCAGCTCTGGTGGTTGGCCAGCACCAGGTAGTGGCCGTCGCGTGCCAGCGCGGTGTCGCCGTCGACCACCAGGCGGGTACGGGTGAAGGCGCCCATCATGGCGCTGTTCACCCCGATCCAGCTCTCGGCCAGCCCGGTCAGCAGCGGGTTGCAGGCGCGCCGCACCGCACGCAGCGGCAGCAGCGCCTTGAACAGTGCGACCGCGAACAGCGGCAGGCAGTGCAGCAGCGTGTTGAGCGCGATCAACAGCAGGATCGGGATGATGCGGAACCATTTCATGGAGGAATAACTCGCGAAGTCCGGGCCGGTCGCCGCCCTCGGAAGGCGGCACAGGGTAGCAGAGGCCGGGGCGCGGCCGGCGCCGGCGCGCGCCATTCCAGGCCCGGCCGGCGCGGCCAGGGCGGCCATCCCGCTCTGCTACCCTGTGGCGATGGATCATCCCGCTGCCCCCCCGCCCGCTCCCGCCCCGTTCACGCCGATGGCGCAACGCTTCCGCGGCTTCCTGCCCGTGGTCGTGGACGTGGAGACCGGCGGCTTCGACTGCAGCCGGCACGCGCTGCTGGAAATCGCCGTCATCCCGCTGGAAATGGACGAGACCGGCCAGCTGCTGCCCGGCCAGACCTCGTGCGCGCACGTGGTGCCGGCCGACGGCACCGACATCGACCCGAAATCGCTGGAAGTCACCGGCATCGTCCTGGACCACCCGTTCCGCCTGGCCAAGCCCGAGCGCGAAGCGCTCGAGCATGTGTTCGCGCCGGTGCGCGCGGCACTGAAGAAGCACAACTGCCAGCGTGCGATCCTGGTCGGGCACAACGCCCATTTCGACCTGGGCTTCGTCAACGCCGCGGTCGCCCGCAGCGGCCACAAGCGCAATCCCTTCCACCCCTTCAGCGTCTTCGACACGGTCACCCTGGCCGGCGTCGCCTACGGCCAGACGGTGCTCGCACGGGCGGTCCAGGCCGCCGGCTTCGACTGGGACGCCAGCCAGGCGCACAGCGCGGTGTACGACACCGAGCAGACCGCGCGGCTGTTCTGCCAGATCGTCAACCGCTGGCCACGCACCTAGCCGTCCCGGCTCCGTGCCGCCACCCGGCCGGCCAGCGGCTCAGCGGCGCGGCACGCTCCAGGCCGGCGTCCGCCAGGTGACCACCGCCTCCAGCCCGCCGCCACCGTCGGACGGCGCGCGCAGGACCAGCCGGGCGCCGTTCTTCTCGGCCAGGGTACGGGCGATGGTCAGGCCCAGCCCGGCCCCACCGGTCTGGCGCGAACGCGAGGTCTCCAGCCGCAGGAACGGGGTGAACACCGCTTCCAGCTCATCCGCGGCGAGCCCCGGGCCATGGTCGCGGATGCACACCTCCACCTGGCCGTCGCGCACCCGGGCGTCGATGCGCGCCGATTGCGCGTACTTGACGGCGTTGTCCACCAGGTTGGAGAACAGCCGGTGCATGGCCAACGGCCGCAGCAGCAGCACCGCGCCGCAGCCCTGCCCGAACACCACCTCGTGCCCGGCCTCGGCCGCGTCCTCGGCCACGCTCTGCAGCAGCGAATCCAGATCCAGCGCGACCCGCTGTTCGGCGCTCTCGGCGCTGCGCGCCAGCTCCAGGCCCTCGCGGATCAGCGCCTGCATCGCCGCCAGGTCGTTGACCAGGCGCTCGCGCAGCGGGACGTCGGCCACGTTCTCCAGCCGCAGCCGCAGCCGCGTGAGCGGCGTCTGCAGGTCGTGGGTGATCGCCGCCAGCATCTGCGTGCGCTCGCCGAGGTGGCGCTGCAGGCGCTGCTGCATGGCGTTGAAGGCCTCGGCCGCGCGCCGCACCTCGCGCGGCCCGGCCACCGGCAGCGGTTCGCGCTGCAGGTCCTGGCCCAGCTCGGTGGCCGCGTCCGCCAGCCGCTGCAGCGGTGCACAGGCGATGCGCGCCACCGCGTAGGCCAGCGCGGCGATGGCCAGTGCCAACAGCGACAGGAACAACGGGTCGAACGCGAAGCTGCCGCTGCGTGCCACCGAGGGGTACTGCAGCGCCAGCTTCAGCGGCGTGCCGTCGCCAAGCTCCAGCTCCACCAGCCGGCAGCGCGGCGGCAGGTAACCGGCATCGCGGCGGCGCGCCGGCGGCGGCGCCGACGTCCGTTCCGGCGGCGGCAGGAATTCCGGGAACGGCGGCAGGCAGGCACGGAAGCTGGTGGCGCGCACCCGGGCGCCGGCGACCGACCCTTCGCGCTCGGCGAGGATCTGCATCAGGCCGGTGTCGGCCTCGCCGACCCGGAAGGCCCCCTTGACCTCGCGCACGTTGGCGCCGCCGACGGCCAGCAGCCGCGAGCGCAGCTCCGGGTTGGCGTCGAGCAGGTTGACGAACCCCTGCAGGCGGTCGGCGATGCGCGCCAGGTTCTGGCGTTCGAAGTCCTGGCGGCGGTGGGCCTCGGCCAGCAGGGTCACGCCGACCGCCGCGGCCATCATGCCCAGCAGCAGGATCACGAACAGGCGCCCGGCCATCGACCCCAGGAAGGTCCGCAGCCGTGTCATTCCAGGTTCACCGCGGCGGCGAACACATAGCCCTCGTTGCGCACCGTCTTGATCGGCCCGCCGGCGCCGCCGGCATCGCCCAGCTTCTGCCGCAGCCGGCTCACCTGCAGGTCGATGGCGCGGTCCTGCGCCTCGTACCGGCGGCCGCTGCTCAGCGCCACCAGCTGCTCGCGCGACAGCACCTTGTTGGCATGGCCGACGAACACCCGCAGCAGCCGGAACTCGGCGCCGGACAGCATCACCACCCGCCGCGCCGGGTCCACCAGGTGCCGCCGTTCCAGGTCGAACACCCAGCCGGCGAAGGCCGCCCGCCGCATCGCCAGCGGTTCCAGGTTGGCCGGCAGCGCCTCGGCCCGGCGCAGTACGTTGCGGATGCGCGCCAGCAGCTCGCGCGGCTCGAACGGCTTGGCCAGGTAGTCGTCGGCGCCCATCTCCAGGCCCAGCACGCGGTCGATCGGCTCGGCGCGGGCGGTGAGCATGATCACCGGGGTGTTGGAGCGCGCGCGCAGGTCCCGGCACAGCGCCAGGCCGTCCTCGCGCGGCAGGTTGAGGTCGAGCACGATCAGGTCGACGTGCTCGCGCGCCAGCACCTGGCGCATCTGCGCGCCATCGCCGGCGGTGCTCACCGCATAGCCGGCGCGGCCGAGCTGCTCGGCCAGCAGGGTACGGATGTCGCTGTCGTCGTCGACCACCAGCAGGCGGTGCATGTCCGGAGTGTCCTTCATGGGCCGATGATCCATGCTAACGGAGCGCGCCGCGCGCCGGGCATGTATCGCACTGTATCGAAACAGGCGCCCGATACCGGCCGCTACACGCACCCGCGCGGCCGACACATACCGACACACGCCGTGCGTTGAGCGCACCGGCGCCACCGGCCACACTGTCCGCCGACGCCGCACCCGCGGCCGCCACAGAGTGCGAGACCCCATCGTGAAGCCGTTCCTGCCCACCTCCCGACGCAACCGCCTCCTGCTTGCCGTCCTCGCCGTCGCACTGGCCGGCGGCGCCATCGCCTGGAGCCTGCGCACGCCCGGCGCGCCCTCGCTGGCCAGTTCGCCGGTGGTCCGCGGCGACCTGGAACAGACCGTGGACGCCACCGGCGTGATCGACGCCTACAAGCTGGTCAGCGTCGGCGCCCAGGCCTCGGGCCAGATCAAGTCGCTGAAGGTGCAGCTGGGCGACGTGGTGGCCGAGGGCGACCTGATCGCCGAGATCGACTCCACCACCCAGCAGAACAGCCTGCTCAACGCCGAGGCCGCGCTGGAGAACATCCGCGCCCAGCGCGCGGTGCAGCAGGCCACCCTGCGCGAGGCCGAGCTGGCCTTCCAGCGGCAGACGCAGATGCTGGCCGAAGAGGCGACCTCGCGCGCGGACTTCGACAGCGCCGAGGCCAAGCTGGCCACCGCCCAGGCGCAGACCCGCGCCCTGGACGCGCAGATCCGCCAGCGCGAGACCGAGCTGGGCACCGCCCGCGCCAACCTCGGCTACACCCGCATCACCGCACCGATCGACGGCACCGTGGTGGCGGTGGTGGCCGAGGAAGGCCGCACCGTCAACGCCATGCAGTCCGCGCCGACCATCGTCAAGCTGGCGCGCCTGGACCTGGTGACGGTCAACGCCGAGATCTCCGAGGCCGACGTGGTCAAGATCACCCCGGGCATGCCGGTGTACTTCACCATCCTCGGCCAGCCCGACCGCAAGTACCGCGCCACCCTGCGCACGGTCAATCCGGCCCCGGCCTCGATCAGCTCGGACAGCACCGGCAGCAGCACCTCCTCGTCCAGCTCCAGTTCGGCGGTGTACTACAACGCGCTGTTCGACGTCGAGAATCCCGACGGCACCCTGCGCATCGACATGACCGCGCAGGTCTCGGTGATGCTGGCCGAGGCCCGCAATGCGCTGCTGATCCCGACCGTCGCGCTCGGCGCCCGGCTGCCGGCCGGGGACGCGGACGGCACCGGCACCGGCAGCGGCCGCCGCGGCACCGCCCAGGCACGCGGCGGCAAGGACGGCGAGCGCACGCGCCGCGCACCCGGAGCCGATGCCGAGACCGGGGCCGACGCAGGAGCCGCTGCCGCCCCTGCCACCGCCAGCAACCGCTACCTGGTCCGCGTGGTCGGCAGCAACGGCCAGCCGGAACCGCGGCGCATCACGGTCGGCCTGAACAACGGCTCCAACGTCGAAGTGCTGGAAGGCCTGGAGGAAGGCGAGCGGGTCGTGGTCGGCGAGGTTTCCGACGCCCAGCGCGCGGGCGCCGGCGCCCGCGGCGCCACCCGCAACCCGATGATGATGGGCGGACCGCGCCGATGAGCCCGCCGCTGCTGCAGCTGCGCGACCTGCGCCGCGAATTCCCGGCCGGCGAGGAGACCATCGCCGTGCTCAAGGACGTCAACCTGGACATCCACGCCGGCGAGATGGTCGCCATCGTCGGCCAGTCCGGCTCGGGCAAGTCGACGCTGATGAACATCCTCGGCTGCCTGGACCGCCCCACCGTCGGCTCCTACACCGTCGCCGGGCGCGCGACCGGGCGCATGCAGCCCGACGAGCTGGCCGAGCTGCGGCGCGAACACTTCGGCTTCATCTTCCAGCGCTACCACCTGCTCGGCGACCTGGACGCGCGTGGCAATGTGGAAGTGCCGGCGATCTACGCCGGCACCCCGTCGGAGGCGCGCCGTGCCCGCGCCGAGGCGCTGCTGGAACGGCTGGGCCTCGACGACCGCATGGGCCACAAGCCCGGCCAGCTGTCCGGCGGCCAGCAGCAGCGCGTGTCGATCGCGCGCGCGCTGATGAACGGCGGCGAGGTGATCCTCGCCGACGAGCCCACCGGCGCGCTGGACAGCGCCTCCGGCGAGGAGGTGATGAAGATCCTCGGCGAGCTGCACGCCGAAGGCCACACCATCATCATCGTCACCCACGACATGCACGTGGCCGAGCACGCCCAGCGGATCATCGAGATCCGCGACGGCGAGATCATCGCCGACCGCCGCAACGACAAGGTGCCGGCATTGCAGAAGCCGCCGCGCCCGGCGCCGGTGAAGACCGGCGGCAGCGCCTTCCAGGCCGCGCGCGACCGTTTCGTCGAGGCCTTCCGCATGGCCCTGCTGGCGATGAACGCGCACCGCCTGCGCACCTTCCTGACCATGCTCGGCATCATCATCGGCATCGCCTCGGTGGTCTCGGTGGTGGCGATGGGCAACGGCTCCCAGCAGCAGATCCTGCAGAACATCTCGGCGCTGGGCACCAACACCATCGACGTCTACCCCGGCCGCGGCTTCGGCGACATGCGCTCGGCACGGGTGCAGACGCTCAAGAGCAGCGACGCCGACGCGCTGGCGACGCAGAGCTACATCGACAGCGCCACCCCCAGCGTGTCCAGCTCGGTCACCGCGCGGGTCGGCAACCAGGCCGCCTCGGCCCAGGTCAGCGGCGTCGGCGACCAGTACTTCCGGGTCAAGGGCATGAGCCTGGTGACCGGGCGCTACTTCGAGGCCGGCGAGGTCAAGGACCTGGCACAGGTGGTGGTGATCGACGAGAACACCGCGACCCAGCTGTTCCCGGACGGCGCGCCGCTCGGCCAGGTGATCCTGCTGGGCAACGTGCCGGCACGGGTGATCGGCGTGGCCAAGCGCCAGTCGATGGGCTTCGGCGGCAGCACCAGCCTCAACGTCTGGGTGCCCTACACCACGGTGATGGCGCGCATGCTGGGGCAGAGCCACCTGGGCAGCATCACCCTGCGGGTGCACGACGACACCCCGATGGATGCGGCGCAGGCCGCCATCACCCGGCTGCTGACCCTGCGCCACGGCACCGAGGACTTCTTCCTCAGCAACACCGCCGAGATCCGCGAGACCATCGAGTCCACCACCCGGACCATGACCCTGCTGATCGGCGCCATCGCCGCCATCGCGCTGGTGGTCGGCGGCATCGGGGTGATGAACATCATGCTGGTCTCGGTCACCGAGCGCACCCGCGAGATCGGCGTGCGCATGGCCGTGGGCGCACGCCAGAGCGACATCCGCCAGCAGTTCCTGATCGAGGCGGTGCTGGTATGCCTGCTCGGCGGCCTGCTCGGCATCGCCCTCGCGCTGGCCATCGGCTGGGCGTTCAAGAGCTTCGGCGCCAGCTTCACCCTGCTGTTCTCCACCGGCTCGATCGCCGCCGCCTTCGCTTGCTCGACCCTGATCGGCGTGGCGTTCGGCTTCCTGCCGGCCCGCAACGCCGCCCAGCTCGACCCGGTCGAGGCCCTGGCACGCGAATGAAGACGACCATGACCGCACCCCGCTTCCTGCTGCTCTCCAGCGCGCTGGCCACCCTGCTGGGCGGCTGCGCCACCCTGCCCAGTGCCGACCCCGCCGCCGACCTGCAGGTGCCCGCCGGCTACGGCCGCGGCGACCCCGTGGCCAACCTGCCGGTGCAGGCCGTGCCACGTGCGTCCACCGCGCCCGTGGGCGATGTCCGCGACGATGCGTGGTGGCAGGGCTTCGCCGACCCGCGCCTGGACCGCCTGGTCGCCGGCGTGCTGGAACGCAACACCGACATGGCCTCGGCCGGACTGCGGCTGGCGCGCGCCGGCGCCCAGGCCGGGCTGGCCGGCGCCGACCTGTGGCCGCTGGCCTCCGGCTCGGCCAGCGCCAGCGGCAACCGCCGCATCGACAGCGGCGACGACTGGTCGCGCAGCCACAGCGCCAGCGTGTCGCTGGGCTGGGAGCTGGACCTGTGGGGCAAGCTGCGCGGCCAGCGCGACATCGCCCGCTGGGAAGCGCAGGCCACCGCTCAGGACCTGCAGAACACCGCGCTCAGCCTGGTCGGCCAGAGCTGCGAGCTGTACTGGCAGCTGGGCTACCTCAACCAGGCCATCGCCACCGGCCAGGCCAACCTGGAGCGGCTGGAACGCACCGCCACCCTGGTGCAGTCGCAGTTCAATGCCGGCGCGGTGTCGCGGCTGGAAGTGCGCCAGGCACAGCAGAACATCGAGAGCCAGCGCGCCGCGCAGGCGCAGCTGGAGCAGCAGCGGGTGGAAACCCGCAATGCCCTGACCGTGCTGCTCGACGGCCAGCCCTGGCCGCTGGACGACGAGCCGCAGAACCTGGACATCGCCCACAGCCCGGAGGTGGCCGAAGGGCTGCCGGCCGACCTGCTGGCGCGCCGCCCCGACCTGCGCGCGGCCGAGCTGCGCCTGCGCCAGTCGCTGGCCGGGATCAAGGTCACCGCCACCAGCTACTACCCGAGCCTGAGCCTGACCGGCTCGGTCGGCAGCGCCAGCACCAGCCTGGGCCAGGTCCTGAGCAATCCGGTGGCGACCCTGGGGGCCGGCCTGAGCCTGCCGTTCCTGAAATTCCGGCAGATGCAGCTGAACATCACGTCGGCGGACCTGGCCTACCAGATCGCCGCCAACGACTTCCGCCGGACCCTGTACACCGCGCTGTCCGAGGTGGACAACGCGCTGTCCGCACGCACGCGGCTGGCCGAGCAGGCCGACGCCGCCCAGGCCTCCTACGAGGAGGCGGTGGAGATCGCGCGCCTGTACGAGGTCCGCTACCGCGCCGGTGCCACCGACCTGCGCACCTGGCTGGAAGCGCAGCAGACCCGGCGCAACGCCGAGCTGTCGCTGGCCCAGGCCCGGCGCAGCCAGCTGGTCAACGACGTGACCCTGTACAAGGCGCTGGGCGGCGGCACCGCCGGCTGAGCGGCGGCGCCGGACATGGCGCCCGCCGGCAGCCTCAGTCGGCGTTCTTGACGACCTTGCCGTCCTTGACGATGACCGCGAAGTTGCGCGCCGGGTCGGCGATCACCTGCAGGTCCTGCAGCGGGTCGCCCTCGACCAGCAGCAGGTCGGCCAGCGCGCCCTCCTCGACCACGCCCAGGCGCCCGCTGTAGGGACTACGCAGGCCCGACAGCGCCAGCAGTTCGGCATTGTCGTGGGTGACCATCTTCAGGATCTCGGCCGGCGTGAACCATTCGCGCAGGCCCAGGATGAAGGCGTTCTGCTCGGCATTGAGCGCCGGCTCGAACAGGAAATCGGTGCCCCAGGCCAGCCGCACCCCGGCCTGCTTGGCCATCGCCCACATCCGCGCCTGACCCTCCAGGACCGGCTTGCGCTTTTCGCGGCGCAGCGGATCCATGCTCTCGGTGCTGGGCCGCAGGGTCTGGCTGGACAGCCACACGCCGCGCCGGGCCATCAGCTCCAGGGTCTCCCTGTCCAGCAGCTGCCCGTGCTCGACGCACTTCACGCCGGCCTCGATGGCGCGGCGCACCGCACGCACCGTGTAGGCGTGCACGGTGACGTAGGTCCCCCAGTCCTCGGCCGCCTCGACCGCCGCGCGCATCTCGTCCAGGGTGTACTGGGTGACATCCACCGGATCGTAGGCCGAGGAAGTACCGCCGCCGGCCATCAGCTTGATCTGGCTGGCGCCCATGCGCAGGTTCTCGCGCACCGCGGTCAGCACTTCGTCGCGGCCGTCGGCGATGAAGGTGGCGCCCATTTCCTCGGCCAGCGCCGGCTTGCCGAAGAACCGGCGCGAGCGCTCGTGCGGCTGGCGCATGTCGCCATGCCCGGCGGTCTGGCTGATGGTGGCGCCTGCGGGCCAGATGCGCGGCCCGCGCACCTGACCGGCGTCGATCGCCCGCTTGAGCTCGAAGACCGGGCCGCCGACATCGCGCACGCTGGTGAACCCGCGCAGCAGGGTCTGTTCGGACTCGGCCGCCACCTTGGCCGCCAGGGCGTCCGGAGCGCCGGCCGACGCCACCAGGTCCGCCTGCGACAGCGCGGTGAAGGTGCTGTGCCAGTGCGCGTCGATCAGCCCCGGCATCAGCGTGCGGCCGCGGCCCTCGATGACCCGTGCGGCGCCCGCGGAATCGGCCGCGACGGCGCCGATGCGCGCGATGCGGTTGCCGCGCACCAGCACGTCGGTGCGCGCGCCCAGCCGTCCGTGCGCCGTGTCCAGCACCCGCACGTCGCGGAACAGCAGGTCCGCATCCGCCGGCACCGGTGCGGTGCCCTGCGCCAGCGCGGGAACGGCCAGGCACAGGGCCCACAGCAACGACAAGGGACGCATCAGGCGGGCAAGCGGCATGGCGGAATCTCCTGGAGGGGACGGCGCCGGATCCGGCGCAGCCGCCAGTATAGAAGCCCGTCCCGCCGGCCCGGGTGCAGAGCGCCACACAACGTGCGCCCGCGCACGGAACCGTGCCCCGGGCCGCCCTCCCCGGGCCGGCTCCGCGGCGCCTTGCCCCGGACGCCCCCTCGGCGGGCCGACGTCCGGCAGCGGCGGCACCGCGATGGCGCCGTCGCGGTCCCTGCCGCACGGCGCCTGGACACGCCTCAGGGGGCGGCGAGCACCGGGTCGAGCAGCCGGAAGCTGCCGGCGTCGGCGTCCAGCTCCACGCGGCCGCCCATCGGCACGATGAACTGCTCGCGGATGTGGCCGATCATCGCCCCGCGGTAGGCCGGGATCTTCAGCGGCGCGATGAAGTCCGCGAAGATCTGGTCCAGGGTCAGCGAGCCGTAGCCATCGCCGGGGCTGCAGTCGGTGCATTCGCCGAAGACGAAGCCGGCGATCTGGTCCAGCGCCCCCATCAGCTTCAAGGTGCTGAACATGCGGTCCACCCGGTAGGGCGCCTCGGACACCTCTTCCAGGAACAGGATCTTGCCGGCGAAGTCGGGCAGGTAGGACGAGCCGGCCAGCGCCGTGAGCACCGTGAGGTTGCCGCCCACCAGCTCGCCGCGCACCTTGCCGCCGGTGATGGTGCGGGTGCGGTTCTTGCGCGGCACCAGTTCGTCCCCGGCCTCCACGCGGTTGCGGTAGTCCATCAGCTCGCGCCCGAAGAACAGGCGCTCGAACTGGTCGGCGTTGAAAGCGTTCCAGCTGCCCGAGCCGACCTGCCCGTGGAAGGTCACCAGCCCGGTGCGGGCCTGGATCGCGCAGTGCAGCGCGGTGATGTCCGAATAGCCCAGCAGGATCTTCGGGTTGGCGCGGATGGCGGCATAGTCCAGCAGCGGCAGCAGGCGCGCCGCGCCGGAGCCGCCACGCACGCAGACGATGGCCTTGACCTCGCGGTCGGCGAACATCGCGTTCAGGTCGCCGGCGCGCTCGGCATCGGTGCCCGCCAGGTGCCCGTAGCGGGCGCCGTAGTGCGCCCCGGTCTTCACCTTCAGCCCGAACGCCTCCATGGCTTCCTGCGCCAGTTGCAGGCTGAGCTCCTCGCTGCTGGCCGCCGACGGGCTGACCAGCCCCACGGTATCGCCCTTCCGGAGCCCGGCCGCGAGCAGCCGTCCAGCACCCGTACGCGGCGACGCCGCCTGCGCGGCGCCCACGCCCACCAGGGGCAACAAGGCTCCCGCCAACGCCGTACCGCCAATGAACCGCCGTCTGTCCATGCCATCACCTGTAGGGGAAACGTCCGTTCGAGAGTAGCAATCGCTTCGTCCGCCCGACAGTACGGTCCGATGGCAGGGAAAGCCGGCATCGCGCATGGGGAAAGCGCGTGATGCAAGGCATTGGATACATTTCGCGATGATGGCATCGCACTGCATCCATAACCGCACGGCATGGATTCCGCACGTTCTGTCATGGCCCATCGCGGTGGCGCTTCCACTGCTTGCGCGCGGCGCGCAGCGCACCGCGCGCCCCGTCCTCCACCGCGCGGTTGTGGCGCCCTGTACCTGGATCAGCCGGCGCAGGATGTTGATCACTGCGTCGTGGCCATCGAACAGGCTGGCGGCGGTGACGACACGCAACGGATGACCTTCCTTGGCGGGGCGCGGGAAGGCGGCGGCGGGAGAAGTCATGGCCAGGCAGCCCCCAGCTTCCAACGGACCCGATGGCGGGTCCGGCACCGCCGCAGGTCCGGTTGCAGCGCGGCGTGACAGGACCGCCGTGCCCTGCGCGCCAGGTGAAGGCCGGGCCGCGGCCCGATGCAGTAGAATGCCGCCACGCGACCCCGTCACCCCATGGACGATGTCGCATTTTTGTTTTCTGGCCCGCCCGTTGCCTGCAGGATCAAGGACGTTGTCGCAGCAACGCCCATCGGAGCTTCCATGCTTTTCGAAACCCTTGCCACTTCCGGCCACGAACAGGTCGTGTTCTGCCACAACCCCGACGCCGGCCTGAAGGCGATCATCGCCCTGCACAGCACCGTCCTCGGCCCCGCCCTCGGGGGGGTGCGCATGCGCCCCTACGGCAACAGCGACGACGCCCTGCGCGACGTGCTGCGCCTGAGCCGCACCATGACCTACAAGAACGCCCTGGCAGGCCTGAACATCGGCGGTGGCAAGGCGGTGATCATCGGCGACCCGCGCACCGACAAGAGCGAAGTGCTGTTCCGCGCCTTCGGCCGCTGCGTCGATGCCCTGGGCGGCCGCTACATCACCGCCGAGGACGTCGGCACCGACGTCAACGACATGGAGCAGATCTACCTGGAGACCGGCTCGGTCACCGGCGTGCACCAGGTCCACGGCGGCTCCGGCGACCCGGCGCCGTTCACCGCCTACGGAGCGCTGCAGGCGCTGATGGCCTCGGTCAACCGCCGGTTCGGCCATGAGGAAGTGGGCAAGGTCAGCATCGCCGTGCAGGGCCTGGGCCATATCGGCATGGAGCTGGTGAAGCTGCTGCGCGAACGGGGCGCCAAGTTGTACGTGACCGACCTGGACCCGGTGCTGCTGCAGCGCGCGGTCGAGGACTACGGCTGCGAAGCGGTCAAGCCCGACGCCATCTACGACGTCGCCGCCGACGTGCTCGCGCCCTGCGCGATGGAGGGAGGGATCGGCCTGGACACGCTGGAACGGCTCAAGGTGAAGATCGTCTGCGGCACCGCCAACAACCAGCTGGCCAGCCACGAGGTCGGCGATGCCCTGCACCAGCGCGGCATCCTCTGGGCGCCGGACTACGCGGTCAACGCCGGGGGCGTGATGAATGTCTCGCTGGAGATCGACGGCTACAACCGCGAGCGCGCCATGCGCCTGATCCGCAGCATCTACCACAACCTCGGCAGGATCTTCGACCTGTCCGAGCGCGACGGCATCTCCCCGCAGCGCGCGGCCGACCGCATCGCCGAGACCCGCATCGCATCGATCGGCAAGTTGAAGCTGCCGCTGGGCCGCACCGCGCCGCGCATGAGCCGGCTGCGCGGCGAGTAGCCCGGCCGCCACGGCGCGCGCTGGCCGGCTCCTCGCCATCGCATCCGCTTCGCGGCCGCCTCAGAACGCCCGGGAAAGCTGCAGCGAGACCTGGCGCTGGCCGGCGCGCGGGCCGATGCGCTGGTCGTAGCCCAGCGCCAGCCGCGCACCGCCCGGCAGCCCGGCCTGCGCCGACACCCCGAACAACCCGCCCGACCCGGCCGGCTGCAGGCCGGCCAGCGGCGCCCAGGCATCCACGCCCACGAAGCCGGCCTCCAGCACCCCGCCCTGGCCGGACAGCGCCCGCTGCCACTCCGCATAGCCGTTGAAGGCGACGGTCCGCCACCGGTACTGGCCACGCAGGCCCGCCAGCCCCTGCAGGCGGCGGCTGCTCCAGCCACCGGCACGCAGCCCGAACCCGTCGCCGCCCTGCTCGCGGAACCCCGCGCTGTCGATGCGCCCGTAGTCGGCGCCCAGATACGGCGTGAGCGACGCCCGGTCCTGGCCGAGGCGGTAGCCGCCCTCCACGCTGCCCGCCAGGAAACGGCCGCTGTAGCGCGCCTGCGTACCGGTACGCATATCGCCCAGCAGCAGCCCGCGGTCGATCTCGCGCTGATAGTGGCCGACCCCGGCCTGCCCCAGCACATGGAACCGGCCGAACCGCCCGCCCGCGTACAGCTGCGACTGTGTCTGGCGGTCGCGACCGCGGTCCTGCCAGTCCGCGGCGAACAGGCTGGCATGGGCTTCCCCGAAGGCGATGCCGAGCACACCGGTGCGGCCGAGGCCCCTTTCATGGCCCAGCATCCAGCCGCCCACCCGGTAGTCGCCCCCCAGGTAGCCGCCTTGTCCACCGCCGCCCAGCGCGCGCATCCAGCTGCCGGACGGCGGCGGACCGGCGGCACGCTCGGCGAACTGCGCGGACAGCGCGCGACGGTGCAGGTCGATGCTGTCGAAGGTCATCGCCGCCGCCGTGGCATGCGCCCGGCCGGACAGGCTTTCCAGACGGCGGCCCAGTCCGTCGAAGCCGCCGCCGCCCCGCTGCAGTGCGGCGGCCGCCGCCGCGAAGGTGCTGCCCTGCAGCTGCGCATCGCCATCGAGCAGCTCGAATGCCCGGTCCACCTGCCGCGCCACCGCCAGCGCGCGGGCGCCACCGGCCGCGGCCGCCTGTACCGCCTCGACCCGCTCCAGCCGCAGCCAGGCCGTGTGGGCGTCATAGTCGTACTGCGCGTCCAGCAGCGCCACGCCGGCGTCCCGGGTCACTTCCACCGGGTCCGTGAACGCGCCGCTCACCCCGCCGTCGGCATGCACCAGGTCCTGGCGCTTGCCGTCCTGCGGCACATAGCCGCCGACCATGCCGTTGATCAGCACGCCTCCGCCGAGCGTGGCGGTGCCCTCGACCTGCAAGGCCTTCGCCCCCAGCGCGATCAGCAACCGCGCGCCGGCGCGCTGGAGGTAGTCGCCCGCGACGGTGCCGCTGCTGCCGCCGCCCGGCAGGATCACGCTGCCGCCGTTGTCCAGGTCGCCCACGATACGCGGGTCGCCATCCATGAACTGCAGCGCGGCCGCCAGCGGATCGGCCTGTGCCGTGATCGTGACCGCGGAGCGGATCGAGCCGCCGCCACGCAGTGCCAGGGTTCCCTGTTCGATGCGGGTGGCGCCGGCATAGGTATTGGCGCCGGACAGGCTGAGCGCGCCCACCCCCCGTTTCACCAGCCCGCCCCGGCCGCCGATCGCGTTGCTCCATACCGAGTCGAGCCCGGTCCGGTCGACATTCACCACCACGTCGCCCCAGTCGAACCGCGCCGGCCCCCTCACGGCCTTGCCGACATTCAGCAGCCCGTAGCCGAACACCGCATCCGGGCCCGGGGCGCCCAGGTCGGTGGCCGTGCCCAGCAGGGTCTGCCGCACCAGATCGTTGTCGAAGTAGGGAAATGCCTGCCACACCAGCGCCGCGGCGCCGGACACCAGCGGCGCGGCAAACGAGGTGCCGCTGTTGTACACGTAGTCCAGGTTGCCGGCGGTGCTGTCGTGGCTGATGAAGGCCGCTGTGCCCGGCGCCACCAGGCAGTAGTCCTTGGCCACGCCACAGGCGTTGGAGTAGTCGGCCAGCTGCGTGGGCACGGCGGTGTCCAGGGCCGCCACCGCCAGCCAGCCGCGCGCCAGGTCGGCGGCCGGGCGCGTGCCGCCGGGTCCCGGCTGGCTGGGCAGCGCGGCCATGTCCGACGGATCGGCGCGCGATTCGTTGCCGGTGGCGAAGACCACCAACCCGCCGTGGTCGCGGATGAACGGCCGGTACTCGGCGGCGATCGGCGCGGTCGCGTCGGGCCGGGTCCAGTACAGCCCGCCCCACGAGTTGTTCATGATGCGTACGCCGGCGCGGACCAGGTCGTCATGGATCGGCGCGAAGCCCAAGGCTCCCTGCACCTCGTTGCCCTGCCCCGAGCCATCGTCGGTGGGGCGCTTGTCGGCGATGATCCGCGCCGAGACGATTTCCGCGCCCGGCGCGATCCCCCCGGGCCAGGCGCCGACCGCCGCGCCCGCCGCCAGCTCGGCCACCGCCGTGCCATGACCGACGACGTCGTCCACCCCGGCGTCGTTCTGCGCCGGGTCCAGGTAGAAATAGCTGACCGGCACACGCCCGGCCAGCGCCGGGTGCCGGCGCATCACGCCCGAATCGACGATGCCGATGCGGCTGCCGGCGCCGGTCAGCCCCCGGGCATGAGCCGCGGCGGCATGGGTCAGGGCCAGGTGGGCATCGATGGCCGGCTGCGCCGGTGGCGGGGCGGGGGGTGGCGCCGGAGGCGGCGACGGTGCAGGCGGCGGGGGCGTGGACTTGCTGCCACCGCCACCGCCACATCCCGCCAGCAGCACCAGCAGCACCAGCAGCGCCACGGCTCCTGCGTTGCGTCGCGCCTTCGTCCCCATGCCCCTGCCCTCCGGTTGTGCCCTCACCGCGCCCGATGGCCGCCGCCGCAGCGGCGACGCGCCGACCTTCTATACTGCAACAACATCCCCCCGTCTGCCGGTATGTGCCGTTGGTCCACTGGGCATGCGGTATCCGGCTTTCGATAATCCGCAAGATACAACCGAGACCGCACATGTCCGACATCGTCATCGCCGCCGCCAAGCGCACTGCCATCGGCTCTTTCCTCGGCCAGTTCAACGGCGTCCCCACCCCGACCCTCGGCGCCACCGCGATCCGCGCGGCCATGGCGCAGTCCGGCATCGCCGCGGACGATGTCTCCGAAGTCATCATGGGCTGCGTGCTGCCGGCCAACCTCGGCCAGGCGCCGGCGCGCCAGGCGGCGCTGGGTGCCGGTCTGCCGCCGCGGGTGGGCTGCACCACGCTCAACAAGGTCTGCGGCTCAGGCATGAAGGCGATCATGCTCGGCCACGACCTGATCAAGGCCGGCTCGGCCGGCATCGTCGTCGCCGGCGGCATGGAGTCCATGTCCAATGCGCCGCACCTGCTCCCCAATTCGCGCACCGGCAACCGCTACGGCAACTTCCAGGCCGTGGACCACATGGCCTGGGACGGCCTGACCAATCCGTACGACGGCCAGGCCATGGGCGTGTTCGCCGAGGCCACCGTGACCCGGTTCGGCTTCACCCGCGAGGAGCAGGATGCCTATGCGATCGAGTCGGTGCGCCGCGCCCAGGCCGCGCAGGCCGACGGCGGCTTCGAAGGCGAGATCGCCGCGGTCACGGTCGCCACCCGCAAGGGCGAAGCCCGCTTCGACCAGGACGAACAGCCGGGCCGCTCGGACATCGCCAAGATCCCGACCCTGCGGCCGGCGTTCAAGAAGGACGGCAGCGTCACCGCGGCCAGCTCCTCCAGCATCTCCGACGGTGCCGCCGCCGTGGTGCTGCTGTCCGCCGACGATGCCGCGCGCCGCGGCGTGCAGCCGCTGGCCCGCATCGTCGCCCATGCGACCTTCGCGCAGGAACCGGAATGGTTCACCACCGCACCGATCGGCGCGATCCGCAGCGTGCTCGACAAGGCCGGCTGGCAGATCGCCGACGTGGACCTGTTCGAGATCAACGAAGCGTTCGCCGTGGTGGCGATGGCGCCGATCCGCGAACTGGGCATCGACCCCGCCAAGGTGAACGTCAACGGAGGCGCCTGCGCACTGGGCCATCCGATCGGCGCATCGGGCGCACGGCTGGTGGTCACACTGGCCAATGCCCTGCGCAAGCGCGGCCTGAAGCGTGGCATCGCGTCTTTGTGCATTGGTGGCGGCGAAGCGACGGCCATTGCCATCGAATTGATCTAAAAGGGTTTAATGCCTTTTTTTCAAATATGAATGCGCGATCGCTTGACAGTCGAAATGGGCTTGTCATCATGTTTGCGGCGCGCAATGGCGCGTTGCCTAATCTAACGACGAGGATTCACACAATGAGCATCAACAAGCTGCTGATCGCCATGGTTCTTGGCTTGGCTCTGGCCGCCTGCTCGAAGCAGGAAGCTGCCCAGGACGCCGCCGCCGCTGCCAATGAAGCCGCCACCGACGCCCAGGCCGCCGCCGACCAGGCCGTTGCCGCCGGTGCCGAGACCGCCGACGCTGCCCAGGCTGCCGCCGACACCGCCGCCACCGCCGCCGACGCTGCGGGCGAAGCCGCTGCCGACGCCGCCGGTGCCGCCACCGACGCTGCCGCCGACGCTGCTGCCGATGCCGCCAAGGCTGCCGAAGACGTGGCCGACAAGGCCAAGGACGCTGCCGAAGAAGCCAAGAAGTAATCACTTCTGCTTCGACGCGAGTCGGAAAGCCGCTGGTTCGCCAGCGGCTTTTTTCATGCCCGCGGGAAGCGTCCGTCGTGCCCGGGCGTGCGCGGCGCCGGCCGTGGCCGTGCCGTCCACCGGCGTACCGGTGTTGACGCGACCTGCATCCCGGCGCTCTTACGCTGGTTGTGCCATCCGGCATATTTCCAGGAGAGCACCATGAAGTTCCTCATCCCCCTGTTGGCCAGTGGCCTGATGCTGACCGTGGCCGCCTGCAACAATCCCAACACCGAACAGGCCAAGCGCGACGCGGAGGCGGCCGCCGACCACGCCCGCGACGCCGCGCGCGATGCGGCCGACCGCGCCGCCGACGCCACCCGCGACGCCGCCGCGCGCTCCGAGCGCGCCCTGGACCGCGCCGCCGATGCGACCGCCGCGGCCGCCGGCGACGCCTCCGTCAAGGCCCGCGAGGCCGCCGCGAACGCCAGTGCCGCCACCGCCGATGCGGCGCAGAAGATGGCCGACCATGCCCATGACACCGCCGAGAAGGCCCGCGAGAAGGCCGACGAGGCCAAGCGCTGATAAGCGCTGATGCACGTGCCCCTTCCCGTTGCCGCGGGAAGGGGCCGGGCCGCACCGCCGCCGTCAGTCCTCCGGAAGCGCCCGCTCCAGCAACGCCCCGAACGGCACCCCGGGAGCGAGCATGCCGTAGGCCGGCGGCAACCGCGCTCCGAGCCGGGCGGCAATGAACGCCGGGGCGGCCGGACTGCCGGCACGCAGCAGCATCGCCGCCTGCAGCAACTGCGCCAGGCTCGCGGTGATGCGGCGCGCATCGGCCTCGCCGGGGGGCGAGGCGCCGTCCAGCTCCCGCAGCAGTCCCCCGAGCGCGGCGTCGTAGGCGGGCTCGGCTCCCCGCGCCGGCTCCAGCTCGCCCAGCAGCGCCTGTCGCGCCAGCGGTTCCCGCGACAGCGTGCGCAGCACGTCCAGGCACTGCACGTTGCCGCTGCCTTCCCAGATCGAGTTGAGCGGTGCCTGCCGGTACAGCCGCGGCAGCATCGACTCCTCGATGTAGCCGGCACCGCCCAGGCATTCCTGCGCCTCGTTGACCGCAGCCACCGCACGCCGGCACACCCAGAACTTGCCGACCGCGGTGGCCAGGCGCGCGAAGGCCGCCTGCCCGGCATCCGCGGACGCCGCCTCCACCGCACCGGCCACGCGCAGCGCCAGCGCGGTGGACGCCTCCGATTCCAGCGCCAGGTCGGCCAGCACGTTGGCCATCAGCGGCTGTTCCACCAGACGCCGGCCGAACGCCGCGCGGTGGCGCACATGGTGCAGGGCCTGGGCCAGCGCCATGCGCATCTCCGCGGCCGCGGCGAGCATGCAGTCCAGCCGGGTCAGCATCACCATCTCGATGATGGTCGCCACCCCGCGCCCTTCCTCGCCGATGCGGCGGGCCCAGGCGCCGCAGAACTCGACCTCGCTGGACGCGTTGGCCCAGTCGCCGAGCTTGTCCTTCAGGCGCAGCAGCCGGAATGCGTTGCGCGACCCGTCCGGCAGGCGCCGCGGCAGCAGGAAGCAGCCCAGGCCGCCCGGCGCCTGCGCCAGCACCAGCCAGCCGTCGGCCATCGGCGCGGAAAGGAACCACTTGTGCCCGACCAGGCGGTATTCGCCGTCGGCCGCCAGCGGCGTCGCCCGGGTGGTGTTGCTGCGCACGTCCGACCCGCCCTGCTTTTCGGTCATGCCCATGCCCAGCAGCAGGCCGGGCTTGTCGGCAACCGGCACGTCACGCGGATCGTAGTGTGGTGCGGCGGCCTTGGCCGCCCACTCGGCCAACGCCGGTTCGCGCCGCAGCACCGGCACCGCGGCATGGGTCATGGTCAGCGGGCAGCTGCTGCCGGCCTCGGCCTGGTGGTGCAGGAAGCTCAACGCCGCGCGTGCCACCTGCGCCCCCGGCCCGGTGTGCCGCCACGACAGTCCGGCCACCCCGTGCGCCTTGGCCACCTCCAGCAGCCGGTGCCAGGCGGGATGGAAGTCCACGGTATCGATGCGATGGCCCTGCGCATCGTGGGTGCGCAGCTGCGGGCGCTGCCGGTTGGCCTCGAAGCCCAGCCGGTACAGCTCGCCGCCGGCCAGCGCCCCGTAGGCGTCCAGCGCCGGCGCATGCGCCGCGCCGCCCTCGCGCGCCACCGCCTCGCGCAGGACGCGGTCGTCGCGCCACAGGTTGCACGTCGGAAACGGCGGCGGCTGGTTATCGACCCGGTGGGTCTCGAACGGCGGCACGATCGCATCGGTCATGGGGCGGCTTCCAGTGACGGCGGCACCTGCATTGTGCCGCAGTGCGGTGGACGCCCCACGACGGCGCCGCGTCAGTCCCCGCCGTGCAGCGCCTCCACGAACGCCTCCGCCAACCGCATCTGCCCGAACACGCCCTGCTGGGTGCCGCTGAGCACGCGCAGCATGTGCCCGCGGCCGCCCGGCATCCGGCCCATCGGCTTGAACAGCAGGTCGCGCGCCCGTGCGACCCAGTCGCGGTCGGACTGGAACACCGGGGTCAGCCAGCGGCTCCAGAACTGGTACAGGCGCACATGCGCCTGGCGCGCCGCCTGGTACTGCGCCAGTGCGCCGTCGATGTTCGCGCCGGTGCGCAGTGCATCGCGCAGCGCGATGGCGTCGAGCACCGCCATGTTGACACCCTGCCCCAGCTGCGGGCTCATCGAGTGCGCGGCATCGCCGGCCAGCACCAGCCGGCCGCGGTACCAGCGGTCCATCACGGCGTCGCGGTAGCTGGCGCGCGCCAGCTGGCCGTGCTCGACGATGCCCTGCAGGCGTGCGCGCGCCTCCGGCCACAGCTGCGCCACCTCGTCCAGCCATGGCTCCAGCCCGGCCTGCTCCCAGGCCGGGAAGCCGTCGCGCGGCAGGCTCCAGAAAAAGCTCAGCCGCGGCGTGGCGTCGCCCGGCCGCGTTCCCACCGGCAACAGGCCGATCATCTTGCGCGCGGCGACATAGCGCTGGCGCAGCTCATCGGCGAACGCCCAGTCGTCCGCCGGCAGCAGGCACCACAGTGCCCCCCAGGGATAGGGCCGGTCGAGCCGGGTGCCACGCACCTGCGCACGCAGGGCCGACGCCGCGCCGTCGGTGGCGATGACCAGGTCGAACGGCCCATGCCATCGTCCCTGCTGGTCGCGCACCCGCCGCAGACCGTCGTCGATGCCGGTGATCCGGCAGTCGGCCTGCAGCGCTCCCTGCGGCTGCCAGGCCGCGTCCAGCACCGAGAACAGCGCGCCACGCTGCATGCCCACGCCGTACAGCCGCCGGTCCAGTCCGGCATAGCGCATGTCCATGACCGCCCGTCCACAAGGCGTCTCGCCGTACAGCCGGTGCACCCGCGCGCCATGCGCGAGCACCTGCGGCAGCAGGTCCATCTGCCACAGCGCCTGCAGGCCGCTGGGCTGCAGCAGGAATCCCGCGCCCACCGGGCCGGGACGGGCCGCCTGCTCGAACACCTGCACCCGGTGGCCGTCGCGTGTCAGCAGCACCGCCAGCGCCTGCCCGGCGGTGCCGTAGCCGACGATGGCCACGTCCAATGTCGCGTTCATCACTCACCCTCTGCGCGGACCGGCGCCGCAAAAAAAAGAACCCCGCCGAAGCGGGGCTCTTCCGGCACAGCCGAGCGGGATCACTCGACCGGCGTGATATTGGAAGCCTGCGCGCCCTTGGGACCCTGCGTCACGTCATAGCTGACGCGCTGGCCTTCCTGAAGGCTGCGGAACCCCTTGGAGTTGATCGCGGAGAAGTGCGCGAAGACGTCGGCGCTGCCGTCCTCCGGTGAGATGAAGCCAAATCCCTTGGCGTCGTTGAACCACTTGACGGTACCGTTCGGCATGGTGATGCGTGACCTTGTTCGATGAATGGATTGATGCACGCTGAATGAGGCGTACTGGCGGAGTATGCAAACCTTGAGCCGCGATGACAATCACCCCAGGGCCAAAGCTGCCACCAGATCCGGCAAACCCGCCGACGCCGCCGCGACGTTGCCCAGCACCTCGTCCATGGTGATCTCGGCATCATCGCCGCAGCCGGCCGCCCAGTTGGCGACGATCGCCAGGCAGGCGTAGTCCAGGCCCAGTTCCCGCGCCAGGCCGGCTTCGGGCATGCCGGTCATGCCGACCAGGTCGCAGCCGTCGCGGCGCATCCGCGCGATCTCCGCGGCCGTCTCCAGGCGCGGCCCCTGGGTGGCGCCGTAGCAGCCGCCATCGTGCACCGCCACGCCGCGCGCGCGCGCGGCGGCCAGCACCCGGGCGCGGAAGGACGGCGTGTACGGCTGGCCGAAATCCACATGCAGCACGTCGCTGCCGGCGTCCTCGCACAGCGTCGAGATCCGCCCCCAGGTGTAGTCGATCAACTGGTCCGGGCAGGCCAGCACCCGCGGGCCGAACGGCCCGGTGATACCGCCGACGGTGTTCAGTGCCAGCACCCGGCCCGCGCCCAGCTCCGCCAGCGCGGCCAGGTTGGCACGGTAGTTGATCTTGTGCGGCGGGATCGAATGGCCTTCGCCGTGGCGGGCCAGGAAGGCCACGCGCCGCCCCTGCAGCCGGCCGACGCGGACCGGCCCGGAGGGCGCCCCGTAGCGGGTCTGGACATCATGGGTCTGGATGTCGTCCAGCGTGGCCAGTGCGTAGACACCGGTGCCGCCGATCACGGCCAGTTCGATATCGTCCATCGTTGTTTCCTGATCTGTTTTCGCAAGCAAGCCACCTCCCGGCCCCAGCAGATCGTGACCGGAGGCGCGGGGTGTGGCGGGCGGGACGCGGGGCCCGTGGTTTGCAACGCACCCCAGGGACGGCAGCGCGAAGCGACGGTGCGTGCCGGCCGACGGCCGGCCGAACCCTTACTGCTTCATCGCATAGATGGCCGGCAGCGAACGCAGCGATTCGCCCACGTCCATGCCGAACCCGAACACGAAGCGGTCCGGCAGCTCGATGCCGGCATAGTCGGCCTTGACGCCGGCCAGGCAGCGGTCGTGCTGCTTGACCGTCAACACCGCGATCCGCACATCCGTGGCGCCCTGCTCCAGGCACCAGTCGCGCACGCCCTGCAGGGTGAAGCCCTCGTCGAGGATGTCGTCCACCAGCAGCACCCGGCGCCCGAACAGCGCCGACACCGGGCGGTGCTTCCATACCAGCTCGCCGCCGGTCTCGCCGTGGTAGCGCGAGGCCTGCATGTAGTCGAACTGCGCGTCCTGGCCGCGCGCGCCCAGTTCCAGCGCCAGCTGGCCGGCAAACGGCAGCGCGCCGTTCATGATCGACAGGAACACCGGCACTTCGCCCGCGTAGTCGCGTGCGATGGCATCGGCGATGCCGGCGATGGCGCGGTCGATGGTGGGGCGGTCGACCAGCAGGTCGGCCTGGGCCACGGCTTGTTCGAGAGTGAGTTTGGACATCAGGCGGTTCTTCCGAGAGTTTCCAGCAGACGGTGTTGGGTGTCGCCGTGGCGGGCATCGGCCAGCAGCCCCCCCCAGCCCATCGCGCCGTGGGCGATCAGCCCCAGCAGCGCGGCGGTGTTGAGGCTGCGGCCGGCGACGGCCTGCAGCGATTCTTCGACCAGCTCCGGGTGGCAGACCAGCACCACGTCGCAACCGGCATCCAGGTGGGCATCGACCCGGGCCTTGACGCCACCGGCGGCGAACGACGCCGCCATGCCGATATCGTCGGAGAACACCACGCCACGGAAGCCCATCTCCCGGCGCAGGATCTGCTCGATCCAGCGCGGTGCGTAGCCGGCCGGTTCCGGCGCGACCTGCGGGTAGACCACGTGGGCCATCATCACCGCATCGGCGCCCGCGGCGATGCCGGCCCGGAACGGTAGCAGATCCTGCGCCTCGAGCACGTGCAGCGGGCGCGGATCGATGGCGGTGTCCACGTGGGTGTCCTCGCGCACCGTGCCGTGCCCCGGGAAGTGCTTGAGCGTGGCGGCCATGCCCGCGGCGTGCATGCCGCGCACATAGGCGCCGGCCAGCGCCGCGACCACCTCCGGCTGCCCGGCGAAGGCCCGGTCGCCGATCGCCAGGTTGCCGCGCCCCAGGTCCACGACCGGGGCGAAGCTCAGGTCCAGGCCGCTGGCGCGGATCTCGCTGGCCATCAGCCAGGCATGCTCGCCGGCCAGCGCCAGCGCGGCCTCCGGATCGCGCGCGTACAGCGCACCGAAACCTTCCAGCGGCGGCAGCGCGCTGTAGCCCTCGCGGAAGCGCTGCACCCGCCCGCCTTCCTGGTCCACCGCGATCAGCAGCGGGCGCGCGGTGGCGCCCCGGATCGCCGCGGTCAGCTCGACCACCTGCTCGCGCGAGGCGAAATTGCGCGCGAACAGCACCACCCCGGCCACGGCGTCATGCTGCAGCCAGTCGCGTTCGCGGGAGGTCAGTTCAGTGCCGGCGACGCCGATCAGAAGCATGTGCGGATTCCCATACAGCCGAGCCGCGCATTGTCGCAGATGGCGGCGGCCGCGTCAGACGCCGCGGTGCCGGCCGGACGGCCACCCCGGCCCGACCGTCCAGGGACTGTAACCGGATCATCACCTGCGCATGGAACCCTGCGGCGGTCCCAGGGCCCGGAAACCGGCACCGGGCGCCCCTCCCTGCCGCCCCGGCGGCCCTTTACCAGGCCTGCTACTCCATGGATGCCCATTCCCAAAGCATCGCGGCGTGGGTTACCCGCGAGATCCTCCCCCACGAACCGATGGTCCGCGGGTGGCTGGTCCGCCACTGGGGCGGATCGGTCGATATCGACGACGTGATCCAGGAAGCGTATTGCCGCCTGTCCGAGCTCGCATCGGTGGACCATATCCAGAACGGGCGGGCCTATTTCTTCACGACGGTCCGCGCGGTGGCCATCGACATGGTCCGCGGCACCCGCACGGCGAACATCAGGCCGTTGACGGAAAACGACTGGTTGAACGTCATGGATGATGCCCCGCCGCCGGACCGGGCGGCCGAGGCCGGCCAGACGCTGCTGCGGGTCGAGGCGACGCTGTCACGGCTATCCTTGACCTGCCGGCAGGTCATCGAGCTGCGGCGCGTGCACGGCCTGTCGCAGGCCGAGACCGCGCGGCGCCTGGGCGTCACTGAGAACGTCGTCGAAAACCATATCGTGCGTGGCTTGCGCAGCCTGCTGAAGGCGATCGAGCAGGACCCGCAGACAGCGCAGGAAGGTACTCCAGCTTGGACGCCGAGCACGGGAAAAATCGCAGAGATGGACAGGCCGCTCGATGGGCGGCGCGGGCGGCGCACGGGGCGATGACCGGGACGGACCGCGCCGGACTGGCGGCGTGGCTCGCGGAAAGCAGGCTCAACCGTGGCGCCTACCTGCGCGCCCAGGCCGCGCTGCTGGCGCTGGAGACGGCCGTGCGCAGCGCCCCTGCGGCCATATCCGGCAACGACGCCGAGTACGGGGCCGCCCCCGCGCAGGTGCGCGGCCGGCGCGCCCGGCACGCCGCGCTGGCCGCCGCGCTCGCCCTGGTCGCGACCCTGGGCCTGCTCCTGTTCCTGCTGCCGCACCAGGGCGCCGGGCCGGCGCAGCGCCAGCTGACCCTGCAGGACGGCTCGCGGGTCATGCTGCAGGACGACGCCCGCATCCACGTGGCGCTGGACGGCCAGGCGCGCCGGGTGACCCTGCTCAGTGGCCGGGCGACCTTCCATGTGGCCAAGGACCGGACGCGCCCCTTCGTGGTGAATGCCGGCCAGGTATCCGCCCAGGCGACCGGCACGGTGTACTCGGTCACCCGCGAGGGCCCAGCCGGCGGCACGGTCGAGGTCGACGAGGGCAGCGTGCTGGTGTGGGCCGGCAACGAACGCGACCAGGCGGTGCTGCTGCGGGCCGGCGGACGGTTGACGCTGGAGCCGGGTCCCGGCGGCCCGGTGTCGCCGGGACCCGGGCGGGCGCAGATATCGCTGGACAACGCGTCCATCAGCGAGGCAGTCGCCCGTTTCAACCGCATCAACCGGACACAGATCGTGATCGCCGATCCGGCGATCGGCCAGGTGGGCATCGTCGGCCTGTTCCATGCCGACGATCCGGAGCAGTTCGCCCAGGCCGCCGCCGCGGTGGCGGGCGGAAAGGTCGTCAAGCACGACGGCATGCTCGTCCTCCAGGCACGGTGACCAGCGGCGCAGGGGGCCGGGAAGGCCCCTGAGGCGCGGCCGGCGGTGGTGCACGCGCGGACCCGCACTCCACGACGCTCCTGCCGGGCTGCCGCCCGGCGCCAAGGCCCGGCGGCCGGGCACTGCAACAAAAGATTCATCGCATGAATGGAAGGAAAACGCGCCGTGCGACGTCCTGCTGGTGATCCTCATCACCCTGCAGGAGTACCACCATGCGTTTCATCCTCTCCCCCCTGGCCGCCAGCATCGCCGCGACGGTGCTGGCCCTGCAGGCCGCGCCCGCGGCCTTCGCGCAGGGCCCGGCCTTCGACGTGCCGACGCAACCCGCCGCCAGCGGGGTGCGCCAGTTCGCCGAGCAGGCCGGCATCCAGGCGATCATCTCCAGCTCCGATGCGCTGGGCCGCACGGTCAACCCGGTGCACGGGGCGCTCGACACCCGCCTGGCCCTGAACGAACTGGTCCAGGGCACCGGACTGTCGGTGCGCTCCTTCGACGGCAACGTCGCGGTGCTGGCTGTCGACCCGGACGGGCAGGACGCTGCGCGCACCGGCGACGCCCCGCAGACGCTGGACCGGATGGTCGTCACCGGCTCGCGCATCGCACGCCCGGAACTCGAGCAACCGATGCCGATCAGCGTCGTCCGCATGGACGAGGCCCTGCGCTTCGGCAACAACGACCTGTACAGCGTGCTGCAGCAGAACCCCGCGATGGGCATCGGCAACAGCCTCTCCAGCAGCGTGACCGGCTGGGATGCCGGCGCCTCGTTCCTCAACCTGCGCAACCTGGGCACCAACCGCTCGCTGACGCTGATCGACGGCAAACGCCGCGTCTCGGCCTCGGCGCGCTCCTCGGCGGTGGACATCGGCACCATCCCGCTGGGCATGATCGACCGCGTGGAGATCGTCACCGGCGGTGCCGCCGCCGTGTACGGCGCCGATGCCGTCACCGGCGCGGTGAACATCATCACCCGCAAGGACATCGAGGAGACCACCCTGTCCGTCACCGGCGGCATGTCCGAGCAGGGCGATGCCGGCCAGCGGATGGTGTCGCTGTCCAGCGGCTTCAAGTTCGCCGACGGCCGCGGCCGGGTCTCGCTGGGCGGCACCTGGACGCGGACCGATCCGTTGTACATGTACGACCGCTACCCGTGGACATGGCAGCCGTTCAACCTGGCCAACCCGGACAACACCGGCGTGGACGACGGCATCCACGACAACCTCACCCTCTACAACTACCGGCAGCACTATTACGCCTATGAGCCGAACTTCTGGCTGGGAACGGTCAACGGGCAGGCGATCAACACCCGCTACATGCTCGAAAGCGGCGGCACCGTGCGCCCCATGTACCACGATGTCTACTACTCCAGCGGCATCGCCCAGTTCGCCACCGGCAATGGCGGCGACGGCCGCAACCTGACCGACCACTACCAGCTGCGCGGCGGCAACACGAACGCCTCGGTGATGGGCCGGGCCGAGTTCGACTTCAACGAGAACCTCACCTGGAGCGGCTGGTTCGACTACGCCAAGACGGACTACGCCGGCAACTACTACCCGTGGCGCGACGATACCCGCACCACGTTCTTCTCCAGCCAGGGCACCGCGCCCGGCGGCGCCAAGGCCTACCTGGACAACCCGTTCCTGCCCGACGCGATCCGCGCGGTCATGGAGCAGCACGGCCTGACCAGCCTGAGCATCGACCGCACCTACGGCAATTTCCCGGTGATGACCATGGATCACCACCGCCGCAGCTTCACCCTCGGCACGGACGTCTCCGGCGACCTCGGCGACTACCTGGGGTGGAACGCGTTCTACCAGTACGGCAAGGTGACCGACCGCGTCGTCGACGGCAACCTGCCGTGGAAGTCGCATTGGCTGGCCGCCCGCGACGTCATCTCGGTCGATGGCCAGCCCGTGTGCCGCAGCGAGGCCGCCCGCGCCGAGGGCTGCGTGCCGCTGAACATCTTCAGCACCGCACCGGCGAGCAAGGCGCTGGTCGACTACGTGATGGGCGACCGCCACGAGTTCCGCGAGACCACCCAGCAGCTGGCCGGCGCGGGGATCAGCGGCTCGGCGTTCCAGCTGCCCGCCGGCAACCTGCAGTTCGCCGCCGGCCTCGAGTACCGCAGGGACACGCTGGTCAACCGCGACGACCCGCTGGCGGTGGCCGGGGAACTGGCCTATGGCGGCGGCATCGCCCTGCGTTCGCAGCTGGACGTCACCACCAGCGTGAGAGAGGCCTACGTCGAGACGATGGCGCCGCTGCTGGCCGACCGGGCCTTCGCCAGGCGCCTGGACGTGGAGGCGGCTTACCGCTACTCGGACTACAGCACGGTCGGCAGCACCCAGGCGTGGAAGTACGGCGTGGTGTGGGAGCCCCTCGAAGGGCTGGCCATCCGCGGCGTGAAGTCGCGCAGCGTGCGCACCCCCAATTTCGGCGAGCTGTACGAGCCGATCAGCGAAACCCGCCAGGGGTCGATCGCCGACCCCTGCATGGTCGGCAACTACCACGCCTCGCCGACCCGGGCGGCCAACTGCGCCGCCTCCGGCGTGCCGGCGCCGTTCGTGGATCCCAAGCTGGGCCCGGTCACGACGTCCGGCGGCAACCCGGACCTGCGCCCGGAGGTGTCCGACAGCACGACCATCGGCTTCGTGTGGCGCCCGCGCAGGAACTTCGACCTGACGGTGGACTACTGGAACATCGACATCGACGACGTGATCTACACGCTCAGCTACCTGCAGATCATGAACCTGTGCGTCGACCTGCCGAGCATCGACAACCCGTACTGCGCATCGGTGACCCGCAACCACGACGCGCAGAACGTCAATCCGACCGTCGGCATCGCCCTGCCGCTGGGCGCCGGCGTCGCGGTGAACGCGCAGACGGCCAACATCGCGCGCATGCATGCCCGCGGCGTGGACCTGGGCGCCAACTGGAGCGTCGATGCCGGCCCCGGCCGGCTTGGCCTGAAGCTGGCCGGCACCTACCTGATCAAGCAGGTGCTGGAGACCACGCCCGGCGTCCCGGCCGGCGACCAGCTCGTCGACGGCGCCTATTCGAGCCCGAACCTGCGTGCCAGCCTGACCACCACCTATGACGTCGGCCGCTTCGGCGTGGCCCTGAACAGCCGCTACTGGGGCCATGGCAAGGGCAACGTCAATGCGACGTCCAAGGAGCAGTACGACAACAACAACGTGCCGTCACGCACGTACTACGACCTCTCCGGACGCTACGGCGTCGGCCGCCATGTGTTCAACCTGAGCGTGAACAACCTGCTGGACACCAAGCCGCCGCAGATGGGCTTCGGCGAGCCGGGCATCTACGCCAACAGCAGCGTGTACGACCTGCTGGGCCGGTACTACAGCCTCAACTACACCTTCACGTTCTGAGCCGTCCCGCCTCCGGCATGCCGGACGCCGCGCCCCGGGGCTCCATGCCCGGGGGCGGCGCTCCCCGCGCCTCCCCCTTCCCGAAGAGAACTCCCATGATCCAGAAACTTTCCCGGATAACCGCGACCGCCCGGTCCGGCGCACTCGTCCTGTCCACCGCACTGGCCCTGCTGGCCGCCCCCGGCGCACAGGCCGCGGACGAACGCAGGCCGGCCGTGCTGCTGATCTCCGTCGATGGCCTCAGCCCGGACTACGTCCTCGATGCGGACCGCCTCGGGCTGCAGATACCGGTGCTGCGCGGCTTCGTGCAGAACGGCGCCTATGCCAGCCGCGTGGTCAACGTCACCCCGACCGTGACCTACCCCAACCACACCGCGCTGGTCACCGGCGTGGGGCCCCGGGAGCACGGCATCCACACCAACACCCTGTTCGATCCGGAGGGCGTGGAGAAAGGGGCCTGGAACTGGTACGGCGAGCAGATCAAGGCGCACACACTGTGGGCGGCCGCCAAGGACCAGGGGCTGACCACCGCCGCGGTGCTCTGGCCGGTGTCCGTGGCGCACCCGGCCATCGACTACAACGTGCCCGAGTACTGGCGGGTGAAGCGCCCCTCGGACGACTTCCTGCTGCAGGCGGTCTCGACCCCGCGCGGCTTCCTGCAGTCGGTCCGGGCCGTGGACTCGCTGTTCGTCAACGGCGGCAAGGAGGACAACGAGTGGGCCTTCGATGCGAAGCTGACCGAGATCGCGCTGGCGATGATCGAACAGGCGCGCCCGCACCTGCTCACCGTCCACCTCGTCGGCCTGGACGGCGCCCAGCACGGCGACGGCCCGCTGCCGTCCAGCCGCCTCGCCCGCGAGACCCTGGAACACCTCGACACCCTGATCGGCCGCCTCATCGCCGCCGAACGCAAGGCGCACCCGGACGCGGTCATCGCCATCGCCTCGGACCACGGTTTCCTGCCGGTGGATGCGACCGTCAACCTCAATGCCGCCTTCGCCAGGGCCGGCCTGATCACCCTGAACGGTGACGGCACGCTCGCCTCATGGAAGGCCTATGCCTGGAACTCCGGCGGCAGCGCGTCGGTGGTGCTGAAGGACCCCGCCGACAGCGGCGTCGCCGCGGCGGTGGAGCGGATCCTCACCGACCTGGCCGCCACCCCCGCGAACGGCATCGCCGCCGTCCTGCGCGGCGCGGAGGCCCTCGCCGAGGGCGCCCTGCCGCAGGCTTCTTTCATGGTCGACTGCCGAAGCGGGTTCGCAATGGGCGGCGCATTGCAGGGCGAGGTGATCCAGCGCCAGGACAAGACCACCGGCACCCACGGCTACCGCAACACCCACCCGGAGATGCACTCGGCCTTCTTCGTCATGGGGCCGGGCATCGAGGCGGGCAGGAACCTGGGCGTGATCGACATCCGCAGCATCGCCCCGACCCTGGCCGGCGAACTGGGCGCGCAGTTGCCGGAGGCCCGGCAGCCGGCCTTGCCGCTGCGCCGCTGAGGGCGGCACCGCCCGGCAGGCGGTTCATCCGGGGCGGCACAGGACGATGGTGGCCGCCGGGCCGCCCCGCTCCGGACGAACCCGGATGCCCGGGCGGTCCCGGTGCCCACGCCGGAGCCACACGGCGGCACCGACCACCCCCGGCTGTGGAAACACGGCGGCCATGCCGCGCAGCGTCACGGGGACCGCGGCCTCCTCAGAGGTCGCAGCCCTCCGCCGTACAGGCCGGGTCGTCCTTGCCCGGCACCGAGGGCGCCTGTTCGGCGGCCACCTTCTCCAGCACCTGGACGAACACCTCCGGCGCCTGCCCGCCCTGCACCGCATAGCGGCCGTTGATGACGAAAGTGGGCACCGACTGGATGCCCAGCGCCTGCGCCTGGCCCAGCCCGGCGCGGACCTCGGCCAGCCCTTCGTCGGACGCCAGCATCGCGGCCACCCGCTCGGCCGCGATGCCGCCGGCAGCGCCGGCCTCGGCCAGCACCTGCGGATCGGCGAGATTGCGCCCGTGCTCGAAATGGGCACGGAACAGCGTCTCGCCCACCGCCTCCTGTACGCCTTCGCGCCCGGCCAGCCACAGCAGGCGGTGCGCCGGCAGCGTGGTGACCCGCACCTGGTTACGGTCGAAATCCATCGGCAGGCCCTCGGCACGCGCCGTGGCCTGGGTCTGCGCCAGCATCTGCGCGCTGCGCTCGGCGCCGCCGAACTTGGCCGCATAGGCCTCGCGCAGCGGCACCGGCGTGGCATCGGCCTCGGGGTCGAGCAGGAACGGGTGCCAATGCACCTCCACCGGCGGCGCCTTGTCGCCCATCAGCGCCAGCGCGCGCTGGAAACGGTGCTTGCCGATCCAGCACCAGGGACAGACGACGTCGGACCAGATATCGATGCGCATGGGGGAACTCCTGAAAGTATCGGAACGCGCGCGGCCACCCACGGCCCCACGCCTTGTGGACACAGTGTAGAGCCGGGCCCTGCCCGGCGGGCCTGCGCGGGAACGCCCCGGCGGAGCACGGCTCCGCTCTACAGGGACACCGTCCAGGCGCGGGCGGCTGTAGCGCCGGGCCCTGCCCGGCGGGGCCTGTGCGGGAACGCCCCGGCGGAGAAGGGCTCCGCTCTACAAGGACACCGTCCAAGCGCAGGCGGTTGTAGCGCCGGGCCCTGCCCGGCGGGGCCTGTGCGGGAACGCCCCGGCGGAGAAGGGCTCCGCTCTACAAGGATGCCGTCCAAGCGCAGGCGGTTGTAGCGCCGGGCCCTGCCCGGCGGGGCCTGTGCGGGAACGCTCCAGCGGAGCACGGCTCCGCTCTACAAGGATGCCGTCCAGGCGCGGGCGGTTGTAGCGCCGGGCCCTGCCCGGCGGGGCCTGTGCGGGAACGCCTCAGCGGAGCATGGCTCCGCTCTACAGGGACGCTGTCCAGGCGCGGGCGGCTGTAGCGCCGGGCCCTGCCCGGCGGGGCCTGCGCGGGAACGCCCCGGCGGAGCATGGCTCCGCTCTACAGGGACACCGTCCAGGCGCGGGCGGTTGTAGCGCCGGGCCCTGCCCGGCGGGGCCTGTGCGGGAACGCCCCGGCGGAGCAGGGCTCCGCTCTACAAGGATGCCGTCCAGGCGCGGGCGGTTGTAGCGCCGGGCCCTGCCCGGCGGGGCCTGCGCGGGAACGCCCCGGCGGAGCACGGCTCCGCTCTACAGGGACGCCGTCCAGGCGCGGGCGGCTGTAGCGCCGGGCCCTGCCCGGCGGGGCCTGCGCGGGAACGCCCCAGCGGAGCACGGCTCCGCTCTACAGGGACACCGTCCAGGCGCGGGCGGTTGTAGCGCCGGGTCCTGCCCGGCGGGGGCAGGGCTCCGCGCTACCGGGGGGCCGTCCACCGGCTGTAGGGATGCGAAGCCAGTGCGAGGTTGTAGTAGCGCAGTTCGTCGGTGACTTCTGCACCGATCCATTGGGGGCGTTCGAAGGGCTGGTCGGGGCTGTCCAGTTCGATCTCGGCCACCACCAGGCCGGCGTTGTCGCCCAGGAACTCGTCCACCTCCCACAGGCGCCCGCCGTGGTGTACCAGGTGGCGGCGCTTGTCGATCAGCCCGCCCACGCACAGTGCCAGCAGCGCCCGTGCATCGGCCACCGGGATCGGGTAGTCGAACTCCTGGCGGGTGGTGCCGGTCTCGCGCGACTTGATGTTCAGGCGGGCGGTGTCGCCCTCGATGCGCACCCGCACCGAGGCCTTCTGGCCGCCCTCGTCCAGGGCCGCCAGGTCGTTGACATACCCCTGCGCCATCGGCACGACGGCGTGTGCGGCGGTGCGCCAACCGTCGCCGGTGACCAGGAACTTGCGCTCGATCTCGATGCCCATCTGCGGATCCGTTGGTAGGGGGTGTCCTGCCGTGCGGCGGCATGCGCCATGTCACCGCCACCGTCCCGCCATGCGCGGGTCAGCCGCGCTCGAACACGGCGATGCTTTCCACGTGCGCGGTGTGCGGGAACATGTCCATCGCCCCGGCCGACACCAGGGTGAAGCCCTGGTCGTTGACCAGGTAGCCCGCGTCGCGCGCCAGCGAGCCGGGATGGCAGCTGACGTAGACGATGCGCTTGAACTGTTTCAGCGGCAGTTGCTGCAGCACGTCGATGGCCCCGGAACGCGGCGGGTCCAGCAACAGCTTGTCGAACCCCTGCCGCATCCACGGGGCTTCGCGCTGGTCCTGGGTCAGGTCGGCGGCGAAGAACCGCGCATTGTCCAGGCCGTTGCGCTGCGCGTTCTCCTTCGCCCGCGCCACCAGCCCGGCCTCGCCCTCCACGCCCACCACTTCGCGCACGCTGCGCGCCAGCGGCAGGGTGAAGTTGCCCAGGCCGCAGAACAGGTCCAGCACGCGCTCGTCCGGGCGCGCGTCCAGCAGCGCCAGCGCATGGGCGATCATCTTCTGGTTGAGCTTGGCGTTGACCTGGATGAAGTCCAATGGCCGGAACGCCAGTTCCACGTCCCATTGCGGCAGGGCGAAGGACAGCGGCACGCCTTCGGCCGGCCACAGCGGATGCACCGACTCCAGTCCGCCGGGCTGCAGGTAGATGGCGAAACCATGCGCCTGGCCGAACGCCGTCCATGCCTGGCGGTCGGCCTCGGACAATGGCTGCAGGTGGCGCACGGTCAGGGCGATGGCCGCATCGCCGCCGATGAACTCCACCTGCGGGATGTCGCGGCGGCCGTCCAGGCCCTCGATGAAGGCCGCCAGCACCGCCACCCGGCTGCCGATCTCGGGGATCACGGTCAGGCACTGCGACAGGTCGGCGACGAAGCGCGGATCCTGCTCGCGGAAACCGACCAGGGTCTTGTCCTTCTTCTCGACGCGGCGCACCGAGAACCGGCCCTTGCGGCGGTAGCCCCAGCTGTCGCCGACCAGCGGTGGCAATACCGCGGCCGGGCTGACATGGCCGATGCGCGCCAGGTTGTCCATCAGCACCTGCTGCTTGGCCACGATCTGCTGGCCCTCTTCCAGGTGCTGCAGCACGCAGCCGGCGCAGACGCCGAAATGCGGGCAGCGCGGCTGCACGCGGTGCGGCGAGGCCTGCAGGACTTCCAGGGTCCGGGCCTCGTCGAAGTGGCGGCTCTTGCCGGTCTGCTCGGCCATCACCGTCTCGCCGGCCAATGCGCCGGCGACGAAGGTCACCTTGCCGCCCTCGCCTTCGCGGCGGGCGACGCCACGGCCATCGTGGCTGAGGTCGAGGATGTCGGTCTGGAACGGGGTCTTGTCTATGCGGGAGCGGGATCGGGCCACGTGGCGGACGGCTGCGGGCTGAAAAGGGGGGCGCCATTGTCGCAGATGCGCATCGGCGTGACTTCCGCCGCTTGCGCGGCCGCCGCACATCGCCAATCATGCCGCCATGGCTGACATGGAGGCAGCGGATGAATACGCAGCAGCAGGCGACCCCCCCTCGTTTGTTGCTGGTCGAGGATGATGCGACCAGCCAGGGATTTTTCCGCAGCGCGCTGGAGGCGCTGCCGGCCACGGTGGATGTGGCCGGCTCCGTCGCCGATGCCCTGCGCCTGTGCGAGTCGGTGCGCCACGACCTGTGGCTGATCGACGTCAACCTTCCCGACGGCAGCGGCCAGGAGCTGCTGCGGCAGCTGCGCCGGCGGCATGCGGGAGTGCCTGCAGTGGCGCACACCGCCGACGACCGCATCGAGACCCGCGACGCACTGCGCGAGGCCGGCTGCGAGCGGGTGCTGGTCAAGCCCATGAGCCGCGCCCAGCTGCTGGACGCCATCGGCGAGAGTCTCGGCCGGGCGCCCGCCGCGGGCGACGATCCGGCACCACCGGACTGGGATGAACGGGCCGCCCTGGACGCGCTCAACGGCCAGCGGGCCCACGTCATCGCGCTGCGCGAACTGTTCCTGTCCGAACTGCCGGTCGCCCGCGACGCGGTCGGCGTCGCCCTGCGCCAGCACGACGACGGCGCGCTGCGGCAACAGCTGCACCGGTTGCAGGCCAGTTGCGGCTTCGTCGGCGCCTCCCGTCTCGGGCGGGCGGTGCGGCAGCTGCACCAGTCGCCGGAATCGGACCGCGCCCGGCGCCAGTTCGATGCCGCGGTCAGCGCCCTGCTGCACTGAACGCGGGCCGCCCGCGCTCAGCCACCGCGGGCCGCCAGGTCGCCCAGCAGCTCCCAGGATTTCAGGCCGCGCCCGCCCAGATGGTGCAGCAGCACCGCGCGCATCTGTGGCCGCAGGCTGGCCAGGTCGGCGGCGGCGGGTCGGCGGTCGCCGCCCAGCGCCAGCAGGGCGCTGCCGGTGGCCAGGCCACGCCGCTCACCGGCGCTGCGCTCGCTGAGCAGGCGCAGCGGCCCCTCCTGCGGGTCCAGCCGGTAACGCGCCGCCGGGTCGATGGGCTGCCCGTCGGCGGCACGGCTCCAGTCGAACCCCACCCCCAGCGCATCGAGCAGGTCACGCTCGAAACGGCGCAGCGTCCACGCCAGCCCGTCGGCCTCGGCCAAGCGTGCGCGGACCTGCCCGTAGGCCTGGTACAGCTCGGGCGCGGGATCGTGGCGCGGCGCCAGCCGCAGCACCAGTTCGTTGATGTAGAAGGCGGCCAGCATCGTCTGCCCCTGCAGGCGCGGCGCCGCGTCCTGGCTCTCGGCACGGCGCAGCTGCGCCAGCTCACCGGCCTGGACCGCGTCCAGGCGGATCCACTGCAGCGGCTGCAGCGCGGCCCGCAACGCCTGCTTCTTTCCCCCCTGCACACCGCGCGCCAACAGGCCGATCCGGCCGTGCTCGCGGGTCAGCACTTCCACCAGCAGGCTGGTCTCGCGCCAGGGGCGCGCGTGCAGGACATAGGCCGGTTCGTCGTCGATGCGCATGCGGGAGGGGTCGCGGGGACAGGGGCGGACACGGCCGGCGCTCGGTCCGGGCTCCGCCTACAGGGTGTCAGAGCCGACGGCAGACGCCCAGCCCGCCCTCGGCGCAGTCGCCTGCAGGCCGCGCCCGGCCCGCTACGGCAGCTCAGTCGCCGTAACCGAACGCCTTGAGCGCGGACTCGTCGTCGGACCAGCCTTCGCGCACCCGCACCCAGGTCTCCAGGAACACCTTGGCGCCGAACAGCCGCTCCATCTGCAGCCGGGCCTTGCCGCCGATCTCCTTGAGGCGCACGCCGCCCTTGCCGATGACGATGGCCTTCTGGCCTTCGCGCTCGACCCAGATGACCGCGCCGATGCGCAGCAGGTTGCCGTCCTCGGCGAAGCGCTCGATCTCCACCGTGGTCGCATAGGGCAGCTCTTCGCCGAGCTGCCGCATCAGCTGTTCGCGCACCAGCTCACCGGCCAGGAACCGCTGGCTGCGGTCGGTGATCTCGTCCTCGCCGAACATCGGCGGGGCTTCCGGCAGCAGCGTGAGCACGTCGCGCACCAGTGCTTCCAGACCGTTGCGCTTCTGCGCGGAGATCGGGTGCACGCCGGCGAACTCGCGGCCCGCGGTGACCTCCTGCAGGAACGGCAGCAGCGCGCTCTTGTCCTTCAGCCGGTCGACCTTGTTGACCACCAGCACCACCGGGACGCCGGCATCGCGCAGCACCTTGAAAGCCAGCGTGTCCTCCTCGTCCCAGCGCCCCGCCTCGATCACCAGCAGGCCGGCGTCCACCCCTTCCAGCGAACTGCGCGCGGCACGGTTCATCACCCGGTTCATCGCCCGCTTCTGCTGGCGGTGCAGCCCCGGGGTATCCACCAGCACCAGCTGGCCCCCGGGGAAGGTGGCGATGCCCAGCAGCCGGTGGCGCGTGGTCTGTGGCCGGTTGGAGACGATGCTGACCTTGGCCCCGACCAGGGCGTTGGTCAGGGTCGACTTGCCGACATTGGGGCGTCCGATGACGGCGACGCTGCCGCAGCGATGGGAGGGGGTGTCGTTCACTTGGAATCCAGTTGCTCGATCGCGGCCGCGGCCGCCTGTTGTTCGGCCAGCCGCCGGGAGCTGCCTTCGCCCTCGGTGATCGCGGCCGGATCGGTCAGGCGGCAGCGTACCCGGAAATGCCGCGCATGGTCGTCTCCGGTCTCCGAGACCAGCTCGTAGACCGGCAGCGGTTTCTGCCGTGCCTGCAGCCATTCCTGCAGGCGGGTCTTGGGGTCCTTGCCGGGCTTGCCGACCGGCACCGCGGCCATCGGCGCCTCGAACCAGGGCAGCACCCGCGCGCGGCAGGCCTCGAAGCCGGCATCCAGGCAGATCGCCGCCACCACCGCCTCGAAGGCGTCGGCCAGGATCGAATCGCGGCGGTGGCCGCCGGACTTCATTTCGCCCGGGCCCAGGATCAGGCGCTCGCCCAGCTGCAGCTCGCGCGCCAGCGCCGCCAGCGCGCTCTCGCATACCAGTGCCGCGCGCGCGCGGGTCAGCGCGCCCTCGTCGGCCTTCGGCCAGCGCATGAACAGGGCCTCGGCGACGATCAGGTTGACGATGCTGTCGCCCAGGAACTCCAGCCGCTCGTTGTGCGGCGCACCGGCACTGCGGTGGGTCAGGGCCTGCTGCAGCAGGCCCTGGTCGCGGAACGGGTGGCCGATGCGGTCACCCCGCGTCACTGCCCTATTCACCGCGCGAGGTCAGGTCCTGGGCATTCTCGAACCGGCCGACGATGTCCAGGTTGCCGACCAGCGGCCGCCGTACTTCGTAGTTCACGCTCATGCGCACCCCGCCGTCGATCCGGTCGAAGCGGATGCTGTCGCGCTTGATGCTGTCCGAGTAGTTCATGTCCATGCGCCGGTAGAACATCTCCAGCGCGCGCGCCGGATCGGCGTTGCCGGGCTCGCGCGCCAGCGCCTTCATCGACGTCTTGACCGCGTAGAACTCCTGGTACATCGGGAACAGCTTCATGCCGATGTACAGGGCGAACCCGGCCACCGCCAGCACGCCCAGGAACGATGTCAGCGTCATGCCGCCTTGCTTGCGCTTCATAGCCTTCTCCCCCGATATGCGCGCTAGGTTACTGGATGCCCGAGCCGATCCGCGAAGGGTCGAAACCGTCCTTGCAGAACCAGCCACTGCAGTTGAGCCAGATCAGGAAGGCCTTGCCGCGCAGGTTGCGCTCGGGCATGAACCCCCAGAAACGGCCATCGTCGCTGTTGTCGCGGTTGTCGCCCATCACCAGGTAGTGGCCCTCGGGCACGTTCCAGTCGCCCTGCCCGGCCGGATTGGCGCGGCCCAGGTATTCCAGGATGGTGTGCGGACGGCCCGGCAGCGCCTCGCTGAGCAGGGTCGCGCCGTTCATCTCCGCGCCCCGGCCCTTGCCGACGTAGTCGCCCTTGACCTCGTACTCGACCGGCTCGCCGTTGATGGACAGGGTATCGCCGTGGAAACCGATGCGGTCCCCGGGCAGGCCGATCACGCGCTTGATGAAGTTCTCGCCGCGCTGCGGATCGTCGGCCATCTCCGGATGGCCCGGAAACTGGAACACCACCACGTCGCCGCGCTTCGGCTCGCCGGTCGGGATCACCTTGGTGTTGGTGACCGGCAGGCGGATGCCGTAGGCGAACTTGTTGACCAGGATGAAGTCGCCGATCAGCAGGTTGGGCATCATCGAGCTGGACGGGATCTTGTACGGCTCGGCGATGAAGCTGCGCAGCACCAGCACCACCGCCAGCACCGGGAAGAACGCCCGCGAGTAATCCACCACCGCCGGCTCGCCGCCGTCCAGCAGCCCGCCGCGGGCTTCCCGGCGCTTGGCCAGGAACAGCCTGTCCAGCAGCAGGACCAGCCCCGAGCCGAGGGTCAGCACCACCAGTGCGATTTCAAACCATTTCATTGCAGGGTCCTCGTATCCGGAACCGTGCACCGGGAAACGCGGGGCGGGCAACGGCGGCGCGGCGCGCCCCGACCGTACCGGCCCACGCCATCCGGCGCCGGCCCGCTTATTTGTTGTCCATCTGCAGCACGGCCAGGAACGCTTCCTGCGGGATCTCCACGCGGCCCACCTGCTTCATGCGCTTCTTGCCTTCCTTCTGCTTCTCCAGCAGTTTCTTCTTGCGCGAAACGTCGCCACCATAGCACTTGGCCAGCACGTTCTTGCGCATCGCCTTGACCGTGGTGCGGGCGATGACCTGCGAGCCGACCGCGGCCTGGATGGCGACGTCGAACATCTGCCGGGGAATCAGGTCCTTCATCTTCTCGCACAGCTCGCGGCCGCGGCGGTCGGCATGGCTGCGGTGCACGATCAGCGACAGTGCGTCGACCTTGTCGCCGTTGATCAGCACGTCCACGCGCACGAACGGGCCGGCCTCGAAGCGGACGAAGTGGTAGTCCAGCGACGCGTAGCCGCGGCTGACCGACTTGAGCTTGTCGAAGAAGTCCAGCACCACCTCGGCCATCGGCAGTTCGTAGCCGATCTGCACCTGGCTGCCCAGGTAGTTGATGCCGATCTGGGTGCCGCGCTTCTCCTCGCACAGCTTGATGACGTTGCCGATGTACTCCTCGGGGGTGAGCACGTTGGCGCGGATGATCGGCTCGCGGATCTCCTCGACCTGGTTGACCGGCGGCAGCTTGGCCGGGTTGTCCATCATCACGATGGCGCCGTCGCTCTTGAGCACCTCGTAGACCACGGTCGGCGCGGTGCTGATCAGGTCCAGGTCGTACTCGCGCTCCAGGCGCTCCTGCACGATCTCCATGTGCAGCATGCCCAGGAAGCCGCAGCGGAAGCCGAAGCCCATCGCCTCGGAGCTTTCCGGCTCGAAGCGCAGCGCGGCGTCGTTCAGGCGCAGCTTGTCCAGCGCCTCGCGCAGGTCGGGGTAGTCGTCGGCGTCGACCGGGAACAGGCCGGCGAACACGCGCGGCTGCATTTCCTGGAAGCCCGGCAGCGGTTCCGGTGCCGGGTCGCCGCTCAGGGTCAACGTATCGCCGACCGGGGCGCCGTGCACGTCCTTGATGGAGGCGGTGATCCAGCCCACTTCGCCGGCCGACAGCATCCCGGTGACCTTGCGCTTGGGCGTGAACACCCCGACCGCATCGACCTGGTGGTTGCGCCCGGTGGACATCACCTGCAGCTTGTCGCCGGTCTTGATCCGGCCCTGCATCACCCGCACCAGCGACACCACCCCCAGGTAGTTGTCGAACCAGGAGTCGATGATCAGCGCCTGCAGCTTGTCGGTCGCGCGCCGCGTCGGCGGCGGGATGCGGTGGACGATGGCCTCCAGCACCTCTTCCACGTTCAGCCCGGTCTTGGCCGACACCGCCACCGCGTCGCCGGCGTCGATGCCGATCACCGCCTCGATCTCGGCCTTGGCGCGGTCGATGTCGGCGGTGGGCAGGTCGATCTTGTTCAGCACCGACACCACTTCCAGGCCCATCTCCACCGCGGTGTAGCAGTTGGCCACCGACTGCGCTTCCACGCCCTGGGCGGCATCCACCACCAGCAGCGCGCCCTCGCAGGCGGCCAGCGAGCGGCTGACTTCGTAGGAGAAGTCCACGTGCCCGGGGGTATCGATGAAGTTCAGGTGGTAGGTCTCGCCGTTGCGTGCCGTGTACGGCAGCGACACCGAGTGCGCCTTGATGGTGATGCCGCGCTCGCGCTCGATCGGGTTGTTGTCCAGCACCTGCGCTTCCATCTCGCGCGCGGTCAGGCCGCCGCAGAGCTGGATGATGCGATCGGCCAGGGTGGACTTGCCATGATCGACATGGGCAATGATGGAAAAGTTGCGGATGTTCCGCATCGGATCGGCAGACATAGAAGGTGGCGGCGGCGCGGCGCGTCGTCAGGATAACGGCGCATTATCGCATGCCCGGCAGCCCGGCCGCATGCCCGCCGCCGCGGACACCGGACGGCGCCCGCGGGCGCCGCCCTGTCCGCCGGCGGCCCGGCCCGGGCTCAGCCCTCGGCCTTGACCGCCACGAAGGCGCTGTTGCCGCCGGCGCGCACCAGCAGCATCACCACGTCGCCCTTCTTGTAGCCGGCCAGCTCGCGGTTGAGCGCCGCCACGGTGCCCACCGGGGCACGGCCGACCTGCAGGATCACCATGCCCGGGCTCAGCTGCGCCTCGCGGGCGGCCTGGCCGTTGACCCGGGTGATGCGCACGCCCTCGCCCGCCGCCAGCCCCAGCTGGCGGCGCTCGGCGGCGGCCAGCTCGGTCACGTCCACCCCCAGCAGCGCGCTGGCGCCGGCCTGCGGAGCGGCCTCCGCCGCACCGCTCGGCGGCGTGGCGGCACGCGCGGCGTCCTCGGCCAGCTCGGTGAGGGTCACGCTGATCTCGCGCTCGTGGCCGTCGCGCAGGATGCCCAGCCGGACCCTGCTGCCCGGCGCCATCGCACCGATCAGCGGCGGCAGGTCGCTGGCCGCGCCGATCTCGTTGCCGTTGACCGAGCGGATCACGTCGCCCACCTGTACGCCCGCCTTGGCCGCCGGCGAGTCCTCGACCAGCTGGTTGACCAGCGCGCCACGGCTGTCGGGCAGCTTCAGCGCCTGCGCCTTCAGGGCATCCACCGGCTGCACCACCGTGCCCAGCTGGCCGCGGCTGACCTTGCCGGTCTTCTTGATCTGTTCCACCGCGCCCATCGCCAGGTCGATCGGGATCGCGAAGCTGATGCCCATGTAGCCGCCGGACGCGGAGAAGATCTGCGAGTTGATGCCGACCACCTCACCGCGGGTATTGAGCAGCGGGCCGCCGGAGTTGCCCTGGTTGATGGCCACGTCGGTCTGGATGAACGGCACATAGCGCTGTTCGGCATAGGGATTGCTGCGCCCGGTGGCGCTGACGATGCCGGCGGTCACCGAATGGTCCAGCCCGAACGGCGAGCCGATCGCCACCACCCACTGCCCGGGCTTGAGCGTGTTGGAGTCGCCCACGCGCACGATCGGCAGCCCCTTGGCCTCGATCTTCAGCAGGGCCACGTCGTACTGCTGGTCGCTGCCGACCACCTTGGCGTCGAACTCGCGGCGGTCGCTCAGCTTGACCTTGACCGTCTCGGCGCCGTCGACCACGTGGTGGTTGGTGAGCACGTAGCCGTCGGCGGAGAGGATGAAGCCCGACCCCATGCCGCGCCCGCGCGGCCCGTTGTCGGGGCCTTCGCCGGGCATCTGGAAGCCGGGGCCGAAGAAGCGCCGGAAGAACTCGGGCATCTGGTCCATGTCCGGACGGCCGCCGGCCATGCGCGGGTCGCGCCGCGGACCGATGACGGTCTCGACGTTGACCACGCCGGGGCCGACCTGGTCCACGAGCTGGGTGAAGTCCGGCAGGCCGCTGACCAGCTGCGGCGCAGGTGCCGCCGGCCTCGCGGCGGCCGCCTGTTCAGCCGCGGCGGCCGGCGCGGCGGGGGGGTCGTTCTGGGCGCATGCGGCCAGCGGCAGGGCCATGGCCAGCAGGCCGGCCAGGCGCATAGGGGTACGGTGGGTCATCGGCTCGACTCCATGTGAAGGGGAAGACGGCTCCCTGCGTCCGGCGGCGGCCGCCGGACGGGAAGAATCCTGGAACGGGGCGCGCGGCGCCCTCGGCGTGGAAGGACGCCGTGGCCGCGGCGCGGGGATCAGTGCGGAACCTGCGGTTCGTCCACCGCCGGTGCGTCCTGTACCGGCAGCCGCGGCTCGAACGGGTAGAACGCCGTACCGCCGCCCGCCGCCGGCAGGCTGGCACTGAAACCGCTGCCGGTGAGCGCCGGCGACAGCGCCGAGCGCGGCCATGGCCGGGCCTGCAGCGCCATGCCGGCGTCGGCGAAGGGGTCCTCGCGGTGCCGGGCCGGCGCCTGCACGGCCAGCGCGCGCTCGGGGACCGCCTGGCGCGCGGCGGCGGCGCGCGCCACCTGCTGTTGGCGGGTGGCGCTGCCGCGCGGCGGGGCGTTGCCGCTGCGGCGTGCGCTGGCGACCGCGGCGGCCGGCGGCGTGACCGCGGCAACGACCGCCGGGCGCGCCTCGCCCGGCCCCGGCACCGGCACCGGCATCTGCGCCGTGGTGGCGATCACCGTCTCGGGCAGCACCGGAGCGGCCACCGGGACCTGCTCGCGCGCCATGAACAGGGCGACCGCGGCTACCGATGCCGCCAGCGCGGCACCGCCGCTCCAGCGCATCCAGCTGCCGCCCCGGGCACCGCCCGGCGCGTTGCTGCGTGCCGCCGGTGCCGGCTCGGCGGCGACCGCCGCGCTGACCCGCGCACCGAAATCCGCCGGCGCCGGCGCGCAGGCCTGGCCGCGCAGCACGTCGCCCAGCACCTGCCAGCGCTCCTGGCAGGCGGACAACACCTCATCGTGCTGCAGCCGGCGCAGCAGGAACCGCCCTTCGTCGCCGGACAGCTCGCCGTCGACCAGCGCCGACAGCTGCTGCCGGTAGTGCAGTTCGAACTTGTCCGCGGACCGCGGCAGGGCGTCCCCGGTATGCCTGGACCCGTTCATGCGCGGCTCCTCTCGCGGGTCGCGCTGGCCGTGTCCAGCAGCGGCCGCAGCTGTACGTCGATCGCCTCGCGGGCACGGAAGATCCGCGAACGCACGGTGCCGATCGGGCATCCCATCTTCTGCGCGATTTCCTCGTAGCTCATGCCTTCCACCTCTCGCAACGTGATGGCCGAACGCAGTTCCTCGGGAAGCGCGTCCACCGCCTTCATCACGGTCTGTTCCAGTTCCTGGCGCATCAACTCGCGCTCGGGCGTATCGGTGTCGCGCAGGCGCGCACCGGCGTCGAAATGCTCGGCGTCGCCGATCTCCACATCGTCGGTCGGCGGGCGCCGGTTGTGCGCGGCAAGGGTGTTCTTTGCGGTATTCACTGCGATTCGATGCAACCAGGTATAGAACTGGGCGTCGCCACGGAAATTCCCGATCGCGCGGTAAGCGCGCACGAACGTCTCCTGGGCCACGTCCTGACATTCACTCCAGTCGGCGATGTAGCGCCCGATCAGCGCGACGATGCGGTGCTGGTACTTGCGCACCAGGACATCGAACGCCGCGCTCTCGCCGCGCTGCACGCGCCGGACCAGCTCCAGATCCAGCTCCTGCGGTGTTTCAACCTCGGCCATAAAGGGCCGCACTCCTGTCAGCCCAACCGACGTCGGGCAATGAGACCGCCTGGGGCGGAAAAAGTTCAGCGCCCCGTTCCCGGGACACCGCACCGGCTTTCAGACTGTGTTTACGCTTGGCGGTGCGCCGGCGCCGGCCTGCGGCGACCGCGGCCGGCACTGCACGGTGTAAACACCTTCTAACGTGGGTTCGGCTAGCCTATCGGCGTTGATCGGCCGGCGCGAACGCCCATGCTCGACCAGAGCATTGGGATTTGACGCCGGGGAAACAACCTCTGGATCATAGCGATCTTCTCCATACACAACCGGATGGAACCTCCCATGCTTTCAGGTTTCGATGGGCTCCGCTTCACTCACTGGCAGGCCGAGATCCGCGACGACGGGATCGTCGTGCTGGCCCTGGACCGCCGCGATGCGCCGGTCAACGCGATGTCGCAGGACGTGCTGCTGGAACTGGGCGACATCGTCGAGCGGCTGGCGATCGACCCGCCCCGGGGGGTCGTGCTCCGTTCGGCCAAGGCCGCGGGCTTCATCGCCGGCGCCGACCTGAAGGAATTCCAGGAATTCGACCGCCGCGGCACCGTCAACGACGCCATCCGCCGCGGCCAGTCCACCTACCAGAAGCTCGCCGAGCTGCCCTGCCCCACGGTGGCCGCGATCCACGGCCACTGCCTGGGCGGCGGTACCGAACTGGCGCTGGCCTGCCGCTACCGCGTGGCCTCCAACGACCCCTCCACCCGCATCGGTCTGCCCGAGACCCAGCTGGGCATCTTCCCGGGCTGGGGCGGCAGCGCGCGCCTGCCACGGCTGGTCGGCGCCCCCGCGGCGATGGACATGATGCTCACCGGGCGCACGCTGTCGGCCTCGGCGGCGCGTGGCATCGGCCTGGTCGACAAGGTCGCGGCGCCGGCGGTGCTGGTGGATGCGGCGGTGGCGCTGGCGCAGTCGGGCGCCACCCGGCCGTTCAAGCAGCGCGCCACCGCCTGGGCGACCAACACCTGGCTGGCGCGCAAGCTCCTGGCCCCGCAGATGGCCAAGCAGGTCGCGCGCAAGGCCAGGAAGGACCACTATCCGGCGCCGTATGCGCTGATCACGACCTGGGAACGCAGCGGCGGCAGCGGCATCCAGGCACGCCTGGACGCCGAGCGCCGCGCCGTGGTCAAGCTGGCCGGCAGCGCGACCGCACGCAACCTGATCCGTATCTTCTTCCTGACCGAACGGCTCAAGGGCCTGGGCGGCAAGGACCCGGGCATCCGCCACGTGCACGTGGTCGGCGCCGGGGTGATGGGCGGCGACATCGCCGCGTGGGCGGCCTACAAGGGCTTCGACGTCACCCTGCAGGACCGCGAGCAGCGCTTCATCGACCCGGCCATGGCCCGCGCGCAGGCCCTGTTCGAAAAGCGCGTGAAGGACCCGGCGCGGCGCCCGGACGTGGCGGCGCGGCTGAAGGCCGACCTGGCCGGCGATGGCGTGGCCCAGGCCGACCTGGTCATCGAGGCCATCATCGAGAATCCGCAGGCCAAGCGCGAGCTGTACCAGTCGCTGGAGCCGCGCATGAAGGCCGACGCGCTGCTGACCACCAACACCTCCTCGATCCCGCTGGTGGAGCTGCGCGAGCACATCGCCCAGCCGGCCAGGTTCGCCGGCCTGCACTATTTCAACCCGGTGGCGCAGATGCCGCTGGTGGAGATCATCCACCACGACGGCATGGCCGCGGACACCGAGCAGCGGCTGGCCGCCTTCTGCAAGGCGCTGGGCAAGTTCCCCGTGCCGGTGGCCGGCACCCCGGGCTTCCTGGTCAACCGCGTGCTGTTCCCCTACATGCTGGAAGCGGCCACCGCCTATGCCGAGGGCATTCCCGGCCCGGTGATCGACAGGGCCGCGGTCTCGTTCGGCATGCCGATGGGCCCGATCGAGCTGCTGGACACCGTGGGGCTGGACGTGGCCGCGGGCGTCGGCGAGGAGCTGGCCCCGTTCCTGGGCCTGGAGGTGCCGGCGGCACTGGCGACCGTGGAGCCGGGCCGGCGCGGCAAGAAGGACGGCCAGGGCATCTACAGGTGGGAAAACGGTCGCGCGGTGAAGCCGGAGGTGGCCAAGGACTACCAGGCCCCGGGCGACCTGGAAGACCGTCTGGTCCTGCCGCTGCTCAACGAAGCGGTGGCCTGCCTGCACGACGGCGTGGTGGCCGATGCCGACCTGCTCGATGCCGGGGTGATCTTCGGCACCGGTTTCGCGCCGTTCCGTGGCGGTCCGATCCAGCACATCCGCGCGACCGGCGCCGACAGCCTGGTCGAGAAGCTCAAGATCCTGCAGGCGCGCCACGGCGACCGGTTCGCCCCGCGCCCGGGCTGGGATCTGCCGGTGCTGCGCGAACCGGTGGTCTGAGGCCCACCGGCCCGCAAGGCCAAGCCGGATAGCGGAAACGGAGCATTCCCGGGCTCCGTTTCCGTTTGAACCGTGCCGCGGCCGGCGCCCCCGGCGTCAAGCCGGACCATCCGGCCCCTGCCCTGCGGACAGCCGGGCGGGAGCGTGCAGGCCGCCGCGACGCGCCGGCGCCCCCTCACCGCGGCCGTCCCTTCAGCGGTGCACGTGGCCGTGGTGCCCCTGCCTGTCGGCGCCCGGCCGACCATGGTCGTGGTCGTGGTCGTGGTCGTGGTCGTGGCCAGCGTGGTCCTTCACGTCCGCGCAGTCGTCACCACAGTGGTCCAGCTCGACCTGCAGGGTCACGTGGTCGATGCCGAAGCGGTCGTGCAGCAGGTCGGCCAGCCGGCGGCGCAGCGCGTCCGGCGCCTGCCCGTCCCGCATCACCACGTGCACGGTCAGCGCCGGGGTGCTGGACGCCAGCGCCCAGACATGCAGGTCGTGGATGCCCGCCACGCCCTCGTGGGTACGCAGCGCCTGCTCCACGTCGCCCAGCACCACGCCCTTCGGCACGCCTTCGAGCAGCACGTTGATGGCATCGCGCAGCAGCACCCAGGTGCGCGGCAGCACCCACAGGCCGATCAGCACCGCCAGGATCGGATCGACCAGGGTCCAGCCGGTGAAGTGGATGACCAGGCCGCCGGCGATCACCGCCACCGAGCCCAGCATGTCGCTCCACACCTCCAGGTACGCGCCCTTGACGTTCAGGCTCTCGCCGCTGCCGGCGCTGAGCAGGCGCATCGCGATCAGGTTGACCACCAGGCCGAACACCGCCACCCACATCATGCCGGTGGAGGCGATGGCCTGCGGGGCGCGGAACCGCTGCACCGCCTCGAACAGGATGTAGACGCCCACGCCGAACAGCAGCAGGCCGTTGGCCACCGCGCCCAGCGCTTCCAGGCGCGCATAGCCATAGGTACGGCGCGCGTCCGGCGGCCGCCGGCTCAGCCGCACCGCGGTCAGCGCGATCATCAGCCCGATGGCGTCGGTGGCCATGTGCGCGGCGTCGGACAGCAACGCCAGGCTGTTGGTCCAGAACGCACCGACCACCTCCACCACCAGGTAGGAACTGGTCAGCCCCAGCGCCCACCACAGCGGCTTCTCGTGGCGGATCTCGCTGGGCAGGTGGTTGTGGTCGTGGCTCATCGGCGTCGCTCCTGGAGAACGCCGCCAGCTTAGGCAGCGGCTCCGGCGGAGACTATTACATCGCCGCCGGGCGCCGCGCGGGCGCGCCTCAGCGCGGCCCCAGCACCGCGTCCAGGTCGTTGCCCTGGGGCAGGCCCGAGCGGGTCTGCACGCTGCCGTCGGCATCCTTGAAGACGATGCCCGGGGTGCCCTGGAAACCCAGCTCCATCATCGCCAGCTCGTTGTCGCGCAGCTTGGCCTCCACGGCCGCCGGCACCTGCGGCAGTCCCTTGATCCCGCCGCTGGCGAAACCGCGTTCGTTCTGCAGCAGCGCCTGGCCCGGCGAGGCCGCGCCCAGGATCGCCGCCGCCTTGTTGGCGCTGTCCTCGCGGATCACGCCCACCAGGATATGCCGGATCTGCACCTTGCCCGCGTCCACCCACGGCCGCGCCGCTTCCCAGAAACGGTTGCAGTACGGGCAGTTGGGGTCGCTGAAGGCGTACACGATGCGCGGCGCGTCGGCCTTGCCGTCGGCCACCCAGTGGCTGCTTTCCACCCGCTGCCACATCTTGGTACCCATCGGCCCGGACACCAGCTCCTTGAGCTTGGCGGCGCTGGCATCCTCGCCCTGGGCGTTCACCAGGGTGCCGACGATCGCGTACTGGCCGTCCTGGGAGACATAGACCGCCAGCGGCCGCTGCCCGGCCACGCCGGCGTAGCCGGTCAGGCCCACCGGGGTCTGGAAGGTGCCCATGAACTCGACCCCCTGTCCGCGCAGCGTCTTGACCACCTCCGGCTCGGCCGTCGCGGTGGCCGCCGCGGCAGCGGTGGAGGCGGTCGCGGCGGCATCGCCGTCGCGGGCACAGGCGGCCGGTGCCAGCAGCGTGGTCGCAAGCAGGAGCAGGAGGGGACGGGAACGGATCATCACGGTTCTCTTGGAAGGAAAGGGGAAAGTCATTGCAGCTCGCGCAGGCGCGCATTCAGCGTCGCCCGCGAGAGTTCGCCCATGTGCGCGTTGCGCAGGCGGCCATCGGCATCGAAGAACAGCGTGGTCGGCAGCGCCCGCGCGCCGGTCTGGCGCATCAGCTCCGACTCCGGATCCAGCAGGATGTTCCCGAGCGTCAGCTGTTCCTCCTGCAGGAACAGCCGGATCTCCGCCGCGTCCTCGCCCTGGTTGGCGAACACGAAGCCGACCTGCGGGTGCTCGGCCTGCGCCCGTGCCAGCACCGGCATCTCACGCCGGCATGGACCACACCAGCTCGCCCACAGGTTGACCACCAGCGGCTGCCCGGCCCGGGAGGACAGCGGCACCGCGGTGCCCTGCAGGTCGTGCAGCACCACGTCCGGCAGCGCGATGGTCGAGCGCTGCACCGCGAACAGGGCCATGCCGCCGATCGCCCAGAGCGCGGCACCGGCGGCCAGTCCCAGCATCACCGGCTTGCGCGGCGCCTGGCGACGGGTCCGCCACCAGGCGTAGGCCACGGCCACGGCCAGCCCGGCGGCCACCGAATAGCCGCCGTCACCGAGACGGATGATCGACACGGGATCGGGCAGGTAGTCGCCGGCATGCCACAGCACATGCGCCAGCCGCGCCCCCAGCACCCCCAGCAGGAAGGCATCGGTCACCACCGCGCCGACACGGCTGCGCGCACCGTCGGCGGGCGTGGCCAGGCCGCGCGCGAACAGCCAGGCGACGAAGGCCGCCAGCAGCCCGAGCAGGGCCATCAGCGGGAACGGGCCGGCACTGATCACGGACATGGACCGGCCTCAACGGGCATGGGCGGGCGGAATGCAGCGGAACCGGCGGAAGGTGCCGGGACACCGGGGTGCGGACGGAGCCACCGCGGCGTGGAAACCAGGGCGTTGGACGTCAACGGGACAGGACCTTTGCGGACAAGCCCTGAAACAGTACCGGCAACCGCCGATAATGTCTCCCCGCCCGTCCTGCCTGCCCCCACCGTGTCCATGATTCCCGCCCCCCCTCCCACCGCCCTGGACGACAACCACGGCCTGGCCGCCGACTGGCGCCGGAGCCTGGCCGACGCCGGCCCCGAGGCGGCGCAGGTGCTTGCCGCGCTGGCCGCCAGCGATGCCGCGGCGATGGCCGCGCATTTCTACCACGTGATGATGGACGACCCGCGCGCCTCGCGGCTGCTCTCCCACGAGCAGGTGCGCACCCGCCTGCAGCCGGCGATGCAGCGCTGGGTCCGCGACCTGCTGTGCGCGGCGCCGGACACCGTCGAAGGCCTGGTCGCCGCGCAGCGGGTGGTCGGCGACGTGCATGCGCGGGTCGGTATCCCGGTGGACCTGGTGACCCGCGGCACCCGCATCCTCAAGCAGCGCCTGTTCCAGTCGATCGCCGAGCAGGCCGGACATGGCCAGGCGGCCCACGCCGCCATCGCCAGCCTCACCGCCTCGTTCGACATCGCCCTGGAAGGCATGACCCTGGCCTATTCCAGCGCGCGCGACCGCTCCTCGCGCACCGACGCGGCCTACCGCCTGTTCTCGCTGGTGCAGAACGTCGGCGCCGAGCGCGAGCGCCAGCGCGCACTGCTGCTGGACTGGGAAAACACCCTGCTGTACACGCTGGCCAGCCAGTGCGACCCGCTCGGCCTGCCGTCGCTGTCGCGCTCGGAATTCGGGCTGTGGGTCACCCACAAGGGCATCCCCAGCTTCGGCGAGAGCGACGAGACCCGGCAGATCAGCGCACTCATCGCCGACGTCGACCGCGCGCTGCGGCAGACCCAGGCGGACGGCGACGATCCGCGCGCGCGCGCCGCGCGCCTGCAGGAGATCCGCACCCGGGTCGGACAGATCCGCAGCCTGCTGGGCATGATGTTCGAACGCATCGGCGAGATGGACGCCAGCTGCGACGCGCTCACCAACCTGCTCAACCGGCGCTTCCTGCCGACGGTGCTGCGCCGCGAGATCGACCTGGCGGTGAAGTCGCGCGGCAGCTTCGCGGTCCTGCTGCTGGACCTGGACCACTTCAAGTCGATCAACGACGCCCACGGCCACGAGGCCGGCGACCGCGCCCTGCAGCACGTGGCCGCACTGCTCAGCCAGTTCACCCGCGGCAGCGACTACGTCTTCCGCTATGGCGGCGAGGAATTCGTCGTGGTGCTGGTATCGGTGGACGAGTCGCAGGCGCTGGCGATCGCCGACGGCCTGTGCCGGCGGGTGGCCGAGTCGCCGGTGGCGTTGCCGGGCGGGCACACGCTGGCCGTGACCGCCAGCATCGGCGTGGCGCTGTACGATGGCCACCCCGACTATGAGCGGGTGATGGCCCGCGCCGACGCGGCCATGTACCAGGCCAAGAAACGCGGCCGCGACCGCGTGGTGCTCGCCGACGGCACGCAGCCCGAGGCGCCGGGACGGGTGTCGCTGCAACGTCCCTGAACCGCTGCGGCCACGCGTTCCGGGCAGGCCGCACGGCCGCAGTCCACGCCGCCCTCACCGGCACTCCCGAAAATGCAGGGCCGCGGCCGGGCGCCGGGCAGCGCCGGCCGCCGGGACTGGCCGCTCGCCCCCCGCCATGGCCCGGCAGCACCGCGGCCGTCATCGATGCCCCCAGGAGATCCCCATCACCCCCTTGTCACCGCTTCCCCTGTTGCTGGCCACGGCGCTGACGGCCGGCACACCGTCCGCCCCCGAGGCTGGCGCGGACGTGCAGGCGTCCCCCGCCCTGGCGCCGCGCCTGGACCTGGGCGGTGCCGTCCGCTTCAACTACGGCTGGCTCGACTACGGCCCGACCAACCGGCTGCAGCTGGAACTGCTGCGCCTGGACCTGGACGCCGAGGCGGGACCGCTCAGCTTCTCCGCGCAGTACCGCTGGTACGACGGCTTCAATGCCGTCCACCACGCCTTCGCCGGCTGGCGCCTGGACGAGCACGACCAGCTCCGGGTGGGCATCCAGCAGGTGCCCTTCGGCCTGCTGCCCACCGCCTCGCAGAGCTTCTGGTTCGGCTCCGGCTACTACCTGGGCATCGAGGACGACTACGACCCCGGGCTGCTGTTCGTCCGCAGCCGGGACGCCACCACCTGGCACCTGGGCTGGTTCAGCGGCGATGAATACGGTTCCGCCGGCCGCTATGGCCGCTACTCGTTCGACGTGGCCGACACCGCGGCCCTGCCGTACCGCGAGCGCGGCCGGCTGCACGCGCGCGTCGAGCGCTCGCTGCACTGGGCCGAGGGCGAGCTGTTGCTGGGCATGTCGGGCTTTTCCGGCAAGGTGCAGAACACCCGTACCCGGCGCCACTACAGCCACCGGGGCGCGGCGGTCCATGCGCAATGGCGGCGCGACGGCTGGACCGCGCAGCTGCAGTGGGCACGCTACCGCTATGGCGTGCCCGGGCGCAGGATCGCGCTGTCCGCCTTCCAGGCCCCGTTCGAGATCGCCGCGCAGGCCGACGTCCCCAGCCTCAACCTGGCCTACTCGCTGGGCGCGCGCGGCCGCCTGGACGACATCACCTGCTACAACAACCTCAGCATGACGCGACCGCCCGGCCACGCCGCGGGCACCCGCGACTCCTGGCAGAACGTCACCGGCTGCAGCCTGCAGAAGGGCATCATGCTGGCCTACGTGGACTGGATCGCCGGCAAGCACATGTGGTTCGCCGGCGGCGACGGCATCGGCATCGACAATGGCGGCCCGTCGGGCTGGCATTCCCGCCTGAACCTCAACATCGGCTTCTATTTCTGAGCCGGCGCGCAGGATGCCGCGTGCCGATCCTGCGCGCGCAGCCTGGGCCGCCGCCGGAGACGCGTCGTTCCGTCCCCCGCGCCGCCCGCGTGCAGCGCCCTTCTGAGCCTCCGCGGCGCATTCCCGCCGCGGGACCGGGCACCGGTGCCGGAGGCCTGCCGAGCCGGCGTTGCCCGTCTGGCGGGGGTGCCCGCATTCCTTGACCCTGGCCGTCCGGAGCGCCACCCTTCGGGGCTGCCTTCCGACGTATACGCCGTGGCAGGGAGGTGCGCTGCACAGCGGATCGGCCGCCGCCCGGCATCCCGGCGCGGGCATGGCCGGACAGCCGCCCGCCCGAGCCCGGATCAGACAAGACCAGAGTCCATGCAAAAAACCACCAAGAGCGGCTCCGCCAAGAGCCGCGAAGAACACACCCCGCTGATGAAGCAGCAATTGGATTACTGTTCCCGCCGCACTGAGAGTGCTTATTTTTAGCGATATCGTTACTGAACCTGGATCACACCAGTTGCCATGGTCCATCTGTGGCCCATTGGTTCTGGGCTAGCTTGGTGGTCGCCGGGCATCCTCGCTGGCATGCTTGGACCATGACGACGCACACTAATCGCGAAGCGTATTACGACGAAGGCCGCGCCCAAGCGGTGAAGTTGTTCAACGAGCTCTACCCGCGCACCAGCCATGGCGTGACGATGGTGATCTCAGCGGCCGAGCTACGTCAGCGTTTGCACAAGCTCCCACTGACGCAGAAGTTCAAGGCGGCACTGGCTGACCTGTACTTGGCGTTGGATGTGTTTGAGGGACGCGCCCGGCGAAAAGATGAGCCGCCCGAGAGCCCGTTTGAGCTGGGGCCACGCAAGTCCCTCATGGCCGAGCGGGGCAAACTCCTGGAATGGGATGCGGCGTGGCGCCTGAAAGAGGCCGCCCAGGTGATTGCTCAGAAGTTCGAAGCGGCAGGCGCCACCGAAGTCCAGGACTATGGCCGTCGTCTCCGACAGAAACTGCTCTGGCTGGTGGCCCATGGGCAGGTACTGGGTTCCGTCGATGATATGCCCGTCGTGGCCCTAGATCAGGCCGACGTGGCCGAATTGGATGTCATGGAGTGGACGGCCGAGGAAGCGCTTATGCAGCCCTGGCTCGATCCGGATGAGCGTGCCCTGTGGGTCAACCGCTACATTGCCGGCAACCGCTACATCGAAAGCGCCGTCCAGCGTGCCGCCCTCGACCAGGTGGCAGACGCCCCACCCATCCCAGACCCGCCACCCCTGCTGTAATAGGAATTTAGGGGGGCGCCCTCTCTGCCCCTCGGTCTATGCCCTCGCCACCGGGCTCTAGGTGGTAACGCTGCAACCCAGTCGGCCTCGTATCAGGCAAGACCATAGCGTCTCCCAACCAACAGGAGATAGCCAATGGGTCTGGATATGTACGCGTTTTCCCTCGATCGCTCGGCGGCATTTCGGTTTGCAACCGATGTTCTCAACTACCGCATCCCGAAGGATGGGAAGGATCTTCCAACGGGCGCGATTACGACCGGGCGCCCCTCGGAAGTAGAGGCCTACTTGGTAGACCCTAGCTTGAACGGGCTGCTCGGTCTCCTTGCCATGCCGGTGTCACACCTGGCCACCTCGGACATTGGCGCAGCGTTCCTGGATAGCAAGTATGTCCTCCCTGGAAGCACTCTGCTCCATCGCTGGCGCAAGCACCCCAACCTGCACGGCTGGATGCACCGTCGCTGGGCCAGTCCCCTCGCCACTCCGTCGCAAGCTAAGCGCCTGTTCAACCAAAGGCATCGGGTCGTCCTGAGCACACGCTCTCTCATCGAACTCGAACGCGCCGTCTTGCGCGGCAAGCTTCCTCGCACGACGGGACCCGGCTTTGGGGAAAGCGACGGCTCGGAACGAACCGGCGACCTCGAGTTCATCGCAAAGGCACGCGAAGCGCTGGCCGCTGACAAGTTCGTCTACTACACGAGCTGGTGGTGAGCCATGAAGAACACCCTGAAAGCGTACTGCTTGATGACTTACCTCGACCGCCACCCTATGGCCGAGGCCAGCATTGGCGCTCGCATCCGGATTGCCGCTCTGCTGCTGCAAAAGACCGAGGACGCAATCGAACGGCATGGCGTGGCTGACTGGGAAAAGATCCTCCACATCGTGCATAAGGAAGTGCGCCCCCTCGCCCGCTACGACCTTGAAACGGATCAGCTCGCCAAGAAACGGGCAGAAACACACTGCGAGAAACAGAAGGAGGACTGCGATGCGTAAGCGCAAGAAACGGAAACGAGGAAGACCAACGGCGCCCCAGGGCGCCGTTGGTCGTACGCAAAATCTGGAATGAGCAAGCCCGACTCGAACAGACAGAGCGAACAGAAGATTAGCCCCAGGAAATCCACTCAGTTTTACGCATAGGCTCAATCAGTCAGATATGAATACAATATTGGCCTTGCCATTGGTGCCACGACATTTAGTAGCAACCTTCGCCTCGTCCAATTCAAAAATAGGCCTCCCCGGATAAATATTTCGGACAGTAGAGCCAGCCTCCCAATCCTGGGTACTGACATCTACCCTCCCAAAATTTTTGACAGCCGCACCCACCAAGCGGATGCACACGTCAGTTGGAACACCTGTGTAGTCGATCTTGAAATAACGATTCGACCCACCATGCTCGGCCGGCAGAATTGATACCCACCCCCCCCATTGGTTCCGGATCTGACCCGTGCTGATATTCATATCTTTCGGAAAAAGATCAGCATTTTGGGCGACCTCATTACTGAGATGGGTGTAGTTTCCAGAGGTGAACAGCGCCCTGGCACCAGCCTGAGCCGCGGTTAGAACCTTGAGCTCGTAGTCAGCACTACGACCAGCTTGTACGCGCGGGTACACGATGAATGAAGCCACAGCCAGTGCGGCGATGATGGCAAGTACGAGCAGCAGTTCGATCAGCGAGAAGCCGCCCTGGGAGCGAGCCTGTTTGAAGGCTTTCATGGAATAGGTCTCTGAGTAGGTTATGCGTCTCCGCTAGCTGACGGAAAAGCAAAAAACCAACGGCGCTTTTGGCGCCGCTGGTTTCCTCTCGTGCATGGCGCTTACCCGCACATCTGTCGCTGATGGAAAAATCAGTTCGACACGAAAGTGATCGAGGCGCCAACCTGGGCGGCTGCCTTGCAGTTCTTGGCAATCTCGGCTTCGTTCAAAGGAACATTCGCAGGCGAATAAAGATCCTGGACGATTTCACCCGCGCCGCCATTGGCCTTGTCAATCAGCACGGTACCGAAGTTCTGGACCGCAGCACCCGCCAGGCGAATGCACACGTCAGCCGGAACGTTTCGGTACACAAAGCGGAAGTAGCGAACCGGAGTGTTGCCAGTGGCGGTAGCAGCAGCGCCTTTCGCAGTCGACGGACCGACTTCCACTTCACCGTCCCACTGGTTCTTGATCGAGGTTTCCGACAGGTTCATGTTGGCCGGGAAGATCTCGGCGTTGAAGGCGGCAGCCTTGCTCAACTTCGCGTAATTGTTGGTGGTGAACAGAGCCTTGACGCCGGCCTGAGCCGAAGACAGGACCTGGGCCTCGTACGAAGCGTTACGGCCGGCCTGGACGCGCGGATACACGATGAACGCGGCAACGGCCAGGGCGGCGATGATGGCCAGCACCAGCAGCAACTCGATCAGCGAGAAGCCGCCCTGAGAGCGAGCCTGTTTGAAGTTTTTCATGGAATAGGTCTCTGAGTAGGTTTTGCGAGCAGCCCTTACCCAGGGCCATGGCTTGAACCTATACAGAACATGAACGCAGTCAACGCCCCATGCGCTGAAGCTGAGCTTTTTTGCTGCTTTCGTTCGCAGTTTCTGCATTCCCCAATGGCTGATAGACCCACTGTTCGTCGATGGCCTTCTGCAAGATCAGCCGCAGGTAGGTCGACATGGTCATATTGCTTGCGTCAGCCAGGACTTCGATTTGCTCGGCTTGCTCACCGCTCACGCGAGCGGATACCGGCTTGTCCTTGATCGTGAGGTGCTGGTCGGGTGCCAGCCGCCCATAGTTGGCTCCAGTTTCGCGCATGTCCCCTCCGCTCAGGGGCCGCGCGGCTTCGGCGCCGCAGTGGCAACAGCCGTCATCTCGAGCTTGAAAACCCAGCCCTCGTCGATGGCGCGCTGGATGACATGCCGGATGTAGGTGGACTCGGTCATGTTGCTGGCGTTGGCCAAGGGCTCAAGCTTCTCAGCCTGGGCGCCACTGATACGCGTTCCCACGACGCGCGCCTTCTTGATCGGTTCTTTGTCCGGCATGATCTTGCCGGTGTTTTCGCCCTGCTTCCGCATGCTGTGGTGCTCATGGTTGTGATGTAACCACGAGTAGCAGAATGTTGGCGTTCGTCAACGTTGGGCGGAGGTATCGCAACGCGTCAGTAGAGCCGCCCTATCCTCATGGACGGCGAGCTTCACGGCACCCCAGACATTCCGTCGATGGTGTTGGTCCGATCTAGCAACGCAGGCGGCAGGGATAGAGTGCGCGCGGCGGGTGGGCGGTGTCATAGGAGAGGATTGGCGGCCTATGTAAGGGTTTCACCCATAGGCGCGTAGGCTTGCTAGCTTGGGACCTGGCTGACTGTCCTGCGGTGATATTCGCTCGGTCCTGGGCGGCCCTTCGGGCGCGGGCTCTCTGGCCGCGGGCCAAGGCCTTGGCCGCCAGAGGCGGCCTGCCTCCGGCGTCAACCTATGCGCAGGCTTGCCCAGCCTCGTCTTGGTGGTGCATCTCTCGACTGATCACAGCGCCACCGTCGCCCGCGAAGCGGCTGCCTTTTCGGCTGCTGTCCGGCGCTCCTTCGCCCCCGCCGTTCCCTTCGTCTCATCGAGCAGCTTCACCAGCGTGTGCACCTTCTCGACGATCACGTTCTTCTTGGTGCGCTCGTCATCCCACTTCCAGCTCTTCACCAGCGGAGCAATGCCATCCACCGGCTTCTTTAGCTTTTCAAGCGCCCGCTCCAAGTCTTGGCAGAAATGCCAGCGCGCCTTGACCTGCGTGCCGCACAAACGACGGAGCTCGTCAACCGAGAACGTATGCGTGGTGTTTTTCTTGTCTGCCCGACTAGCCTGGCTGGAAATGAAGCCATGCAGCCAGATGGCCAGGTAATGTCGCTTGAACTCGCGCGACCGATCTATGTCGTTCTTCAATATCTCGCGGTCCAGCAGCCTCGTTGCGATCCTTTTACCGAACTTTACAGTCAATACTCGTGTTTCGAGATCCAGGTCACCTACGTCAATCAGACTGTCGTTCTGGTAGCAAACACGATCAGAGATAACTGTTACCACCGCCGCCTTGAGCTCCGTCAGAATGCTGCTGATCTTTTGCTTGAGCTCCTTGTGTTTGTAGTCCTTACCCATACACCGCAGCACTTCGGACAATGGCACCTCAAATGCTTCGCCCCCGAGCTGACCACGTTCTTCTGCGATAAACAGCAGCGCCTGCCACAAGCGAAAATGCTCCATGTTCAGATGTGGTCCCGTGTAGGTAACTGTCGCGTTCACCCCCTTCTTTGCTGTGGGAATTACGCGATGCTTGGAGGATGGACCATTCGGCGCGACGCTGAACAACGCGCTGCGGGCGATCGACAGTGGCAGGGGTGACAGCGTTGCCGCCTTCTTGGCCACCAGCTTCGTGCCGGCTTCCACTTCCTGGCCGTCAGCCATGATGCCCCCCCTTCTTCTCGCTGACCACGCGCTCGACGATGTCGGCCCGATGCTCGACTTTCCACTCCTGGGCAACGGCGTAATCAAGGACGGCGCGCATGTACACGCCCACCTTGACGCCACTCTTCTTCGCTGCTGCCACTAATCGCTTGTCTTGCGACACGGTTAGTCGGGCCACGCGATTGACGGAAAGCGGCTCACCTTGAACGAGATGGTAGGTGCTGGTCTTCTGGGAGGGCATGGGTCTTCCTGATTAGAACTCACCAAGATGCAAGCAGAAAATCGAAGATCGTCAAGCGACCTTGTTTCATTCGTACTGCAGCTTACACAGCCGTAAGTATCTGCCCGCGGCAAGGTGGATATCACCGCGCCCCATCGAGGGTGGATATCACCGTGGAAAGGTGGATATCACCGTGCACAGGGTGGATATCACCGTGCAAGATCGGATCTAGGGTGGATATCGCCGTGCAAAAGGTGGATATCACCGTGCAAAACAGCTCGTTTTGTGGCCATCACCGCTTCGCCTAAGCCCTTGAATTATCAGCAGTCTGAGCAAAGTGCATCGCGCGCGCGTTACGCGCGCGAAGGCTTTAGGCTTTAGAACCTAAAGGATAGAGGGCGCGCTGGCGCGCGCGTCGATCTTTGATCGGGAGGGGAAAGCAACAGCCAAGGCAACAGCAACAGCGCCGGGGGCTGCGCCCCTGCCGGCCTGTGCTGTGGGTGGATATCACCGCACCCATGGGGAACCTCCCCATCACTACGCTCCCTTCGGGAGCGGACCACTGGCCGGTGGCCAGGACCATGGCCGCCTGCCGGCGGCCTGCCTTCGGCCTTGGGCCCTGTATCGCTCTCAGCAGCTCGCCAGCGCCCGCCCACGTGCCAACCCTGCCCAACCTACCCCAGCGCGGAGCAGCGGCGCGCCAGCGCCGCCCAGGCCCTTGCTCTTCCCCAGTTGTCCGGCCGCCGGCAGGCGGCCACATGCCCAGGCAGAGCCATCGCGTCCAGCGCAAGCCGAATTGCGCTCACCGCAAGCCAAATTGCGACCAGCGCAACTAACTTGCGCACTACCGGGCTTTCGAGCCACCCCGCCGCCCGAAAAATACCCCGACCCTATTGAGTAACTACACCGCTCACCGTCAAGGGTAGTACCGCCACAACTTTCGGTTGGAATTCACAACCGCCCCTTGCTTTCGTGTTGCATCACCCGTAGGTTACGGGACAGCCCGACCCACCTTTCGTGATGCAAAACAACCCCTCAGCTGCCAAGCCCCTAACGGGCCGCCCATGTAAGGACCCCACCGCGGGCCCGATGAGCGTTGCCGAGCGCGGGCGCGCCTACCGGGAACGAAAGAAGCTGGCCGCGGCAAAGACCCTGAGCGCCCCCCAATCCATAGCCTCCGAGCTCATCCAGGAACGCACGGACGCCGAGCTTCAGGAGGCCCTGCGCCAGGCCCTGACCGAGGCCAAGCGCCACCCCCGCCGCAAGACCGTCCAGCAGCGACTCGCCCAGATCGTGGCCGAGTTCGCGCGGAGGTACCCCCTTGGGTAACCTTCGTCCGTGCATCCGCCTTCTGGCTGCCCTCCCGGTCTCAGCCCTGGAGACGGCGCTGTGCTTGGATGCCTGTGGGGACTTAACACGCAACACGCGCTCGTCCGTCCGCCGGCCCTCAGGCCGGTCCGGGCAGCACTTCGCCATTTCGATGACAACGCAGGCACCATGACCAAGAACGGCAAGACCACCAGCACCGCACCCGCAGAAGCCCCCAAGGCTTCCGACACCGTCCTGGCCAGCTTCATCTGGAAGAACGCCGAGGACCTGTGGGGCGACTTCAAGCACACGGACTTCGGCAAGATCATCCTGCCGTTCACCCTGCTACGTCGTCTGGAATGCGTGCTGGAACCCACCCGCGAGAAGGTTCGCGAGGCCCATGCCAAGTTCAAGGACAAGGGGCTGGACACGGCGCTGATCCTGCGCCAGACCGCCGCCCTGCCCTTCTACAACACCTCGCAGTACTCGCTTGCCACCCTGGGCGCGACCAAGACCAAGTCCAACCTGGAAGCGTACGTCGCCGGCTTCTCGGACAACGCCCGCGTCATCTTCGATCAGTTCAACTTCACCGACACGATCTCCCGCCTGGCCCGCGCGGACATCCTGTTCAAGATCTGCCAGAACTTCGCCAACACCGACCTGCATCCGGATGTCGTGCCCGACCGGGTCATGTCCAACATCTACGAGCACCTGATCCGCCGGTTCGGCTCGGAGGTCAACGAAGCGGCCGAGGACTTCATGACGCCGCGCGACGTGGTCCACCTGGCCACGACGCTGTTGCTCGATCCGGATGACGCCCTGTTCCGTGACAACCCCGGCCTGATCCGCACGCTCTACGACCCCACCTGTGGCACCGGCGGCTTTCTCACCGACGCCATGAACCACGTCGATGGTTTCGCAGCGCAAGGCAAGGCCCCGCCCGTGCTGATCCCCTTCGGTCAGGAGCTGGAACCAGAAACCCACGCGGTGGCCTTGGCCAACATGCTGCTGCGCCGCCTGGAGACCGAGCCCGCCCGAGACCTGTCGGCTAACATCGCTGGCCCCAAGTCCACTCTGTCCCAGGACGCCTTCGCTGGCCAGCGCTTCCACTACTGCCTGTCCAACCCGCCCTTCGGTAAGAAGTGGGAGAAGGACCAGGCCTTCGTCGAACGCGAGGCCAAGGAAATGGGGTTCGCTGGACGCTTCGGTGCAGGAACGCCGCGAGTCTCCGACGGCTCCATGCTCTTCATCCAGCATCTCGTCTCCAAGCTGGAACGCCCGGAGAACGGCGGAGGCCGTGCGGCCATCATCCTGTCCGGTTCGCCCCTGTTCACCGGCAACGCCGGCCAGGGTGAGTCTGAGATCCGTCGCTGGCTGCTGGAAAACGACCTGATCGACGCCATCGTGGCCCTGCCCACCGACATCTTCTTCCGCACGGGCATCGGCACCTACATCTGGTTGCTGGACAACAGCAAGCCCGCCGAGCGGAAGGGCAAGGTCCAACTGATCGACGCCACGGGCATGCACAGCCCCATGCGCAAGTCCGAGGGCAACAAGCGGCGCTACATCAGCGATGAGCAGGCCCAGGACATTGCGCGTCTCTATGCCGATTTCGCGCCTAGCGAGAACGTGCGGATCGTGGACTACCGCGACTTCGGCTACCGCCGGATCAAGATCCAGCGCCCCCTGCGTCTGGTTGCCAAGATCACCGAGGAGGGCCTGTCTGCTCTGGCCACCAGCAAGGCCTTCGCGAAGCTGGACGAAGACGACCAGGAGAAATGGTTGACCCTGCTGCGCAAGGACCTGGGCCAGACCCATCCTTACGAGTGGTTCACCACGTTGGCAGCGTCTGCAAGGAAGGCTGGCCTCCCTAAGATCAGCAAGCCGCTGGCCAACGCCTTGGAAGGCGCCTTGGGGGTACGCGATCCCGACGCACCCGAAGTCCTCGATGAGGAACGAAATCCGGTACCCGACAAGGAACTGGAAGATTTCGAGAGCGTTCCGCTCGACCAGAACATCGGCGACTACATGGACACCGAAGTCCTGCCCCATGTACCCGATGCCTGGGTGGACGCCAGCTACACCGATGACCGCGACGGCCAAATCGGCAAGGTTGGCTATGAGATCAACTTCAACCGCTACTTCTACAAGTACGTCCCGCCGCGTGACCTGCATGAGATCGATGCCGAGCTGAAAGCCGTGGAAGCTGAGATCGCCGTGCTGCTGGATGAGGTGGCTGAATGACGCCAGCACTGTCCACCCTGCCGATGAAGGACTCAGGCATGGAATGGGTCGGAACCATCCCATTGCATTGGGACGTCCGCCCGTTCTACTCGTTTGCGGCTGAGGTCGTTAGCCCCAACACAGGATTGAAAGAACGCAATCTGCTATCGCTGAGCTATGGCCAGTTGGTGCGCAAGGACATGGATCGTCTCGGGGGGCTTACGCCTGCAAGTTTCGAGGGATATAACATCATCGAGGCAAACGACATAGTCTTCCGGCTCACTGATCTGCAGAACGATCAACGCAGCCTCCGGTCGGCTCGCGCTTTGGAGCGCGGCATCATCACGTCCGCTTATGTCACTGTCAGACCGCAGACCTGCCCCCGCTTCTTCGAGTACCTAATGCGCTCATACGACACCTCCAAGGTGTTCTATGGGATCGGCGGCGGCATACGGCAGTCCATGAAGTTCGCCGATCTCAAGCGCCTCCCAGTCGTTGTGCCGCCCATCAGCGAAATGGAAGAAATCGCTTCCTACCTCGACCGCGCCACCTCCCGTATCGACACCCTGGTCGCGAAGAAGACCCGCTTCATTGAGCTGCTGCGCGAGAAGCGCCAGGCCTTGATCACGCATGCCGTGACCAAGGGGCTCGATCCCGGCGCCCCAATGAAGGACAGCGGCGTGGAGTGGCTTGGGAAGGTGCCTGAAACCTGGGATACCGCTCCGTTGAAGTCGTTCTTGCAGCTACGCCGAGACATCGTTGGCAGCGAAAGTAGCAACACCAAGTTGCTGTCGCTCACTCTGCAAGGCGTGATTGAGCGCGACCTGGAAAATCCCACGGGCAAGATGCCTACCTCATTCGATGGCTATCAGCGGATATCCGCTGGTGAGATGGTCTTCTGCCTCTTCGATATGGACGAGACCCCAAGGACGGTAGGCGTAGCACCTCAGGACGGAATGTTGACCGGCGCCTACACGGTGTTCCGGCCGCAGAGCGAATTGTGGGCGCGCTATCTCTACTACTTCTTCCTGCATGTAGACGAATACAAGCGCCTCAGGCCCTTCTACAAGGGCCTGCGCAAGACCATTCGTCCTGGCCCATTCCTCTCAATCCAAGTGCCGCGCCCGACGGAACGTGAGGCGAAGGCAATCGTCGCCCACCTGGACAGCGCCACCTCTCGCATCGACACGCTGATCGCCAAGACGGAACGATCCATCGAACTGCTGCGCGAACACCGAACAGCCCTGATTACCGCTGCCGTCACCGGCAAGCTCGATCTGCGCCCCGCCGCCTAAGGACAGCCATGCATCCCGTCTTCACCGACACCGCCCACCGCGAAAAGTACTTCGAGCAGTACGTCGTCAAGCAACTGGAAGCACGCGGCTGGAAGGTGGGCGACACCTCTGGCTACGACCAGAACCACGCCCTGTATCCGGAAGATCTGGTCGAGTGGGTGAAAGCGACCCAGCCCAAGAAGTGGGAGAAGTTGGAGGCGGGCAATGGCGACAAGGCATCCGCCACGCTCATGGACAGGCTTGCCCAGGCCTTGGAACGCGAGGGCACAGTCAACGTGCTGCGCAAGGGGATCAAGGTGGCCGGCGCAGGCGAGATTGCTCTTAGCGAGGGCTTGCCGGAGGACGAGCGCGATCCTTCCGCTTGGGAGCGCTACAACGCCAACATCCTGCGCGTCGTGCCCCAGCTCAAGTATCGCCCAGGCAGCACGCTGGCCATCGACCTGGTGTTCTTCATCAACGGATTGGCCGTGGCCACCGTGGAGATCAAGACTGACTTCACGCAGTCTGCGGAAGCCGCCGTCGAGCAGTACAAGAACGACCGCCTGCCAAAGGACAAGGCAACAGGGCGTGTGGAGCCCTTGCTGACATTCCAGCGGGGCGCGGTCGTTCACTTCGCCATGTCTGACAGCGAAATCCAGATGTGCACGAAGCTGGACGGCAAGAACAGCTACTTCCTGCCCTTCAATCAGGGCCGGGACGGCAGCAATGGCGTCTGGACAGGCAACCCCATCCGAGCGGATGGCGAGTACCCGGTGGCGTTCTTCTGGGAGCAGGTCTGCCAGCGCGACAACTGGCTGCGGATCTTCCACAGCTTCGTGTACACCGAGAAGAAGGACGTGGTCGACCTGGCCGGCAACCACTCCCGCAAGGAGACGCAGATCTTCCCGCGCTTCCACCAGTGGGATGCCGTCACCAAGATGATCGCCGATGCCAAAGCCAACGGCCCTGGCATGACCTACCTGTGCGAGCACTCGGCGGGCTCCGGCAAGACCAGCACCATTGCCTGGACGGCGCATGACCTGATCCGCCTGCGCACCGATGCAGGCGTGCCCTACTTTCACTCGGTAATCGTAGTCACTGATCGAACGGTGCTCGACAAGCAGCTCCAGGACGCCGTCCAGCAGATCGACCATCAGGATGACCTGATCGCCGCCATCGGTGATCGGGACACGGGCGAGAGCAAGTCCAAGGAACTGGCCAGGGCCATGGAGCGCGGCACGCCGATCATCGTGGTCACGCTCCAGACGTTCCCCTACGCCATGGAGCAGGTGCTGACCAACGGCAAGCTGAAAGACCGCAGCTTCGCCGTCATCATCGATGAGGCCCACACCAGCCAGACCGGCTCGGCGGCATCCAAGCTGCAGGCCACCCTGGCCCTGCGCGACGCAAAGGAGATGGAGGGCCTGACGGTCGAGGAGCTCCTGGAGAAGATTCAGTCCTCCCGCGTTCGCCCGAAGAACGTCTCCTACTTCGCCTTCACTGCCACGCCCAAGCACGCCACCCTGACCCTGTTCGGGCGGCTTGCCGATCCGAGCAAGCCGCCCAGCAAGGAAAACAAGCCGCAGTCCTTCCACAAGTACCCCATGCGCCAGGCCATCGACGAGGGATTCATCCTCGATGTCATGAAGGGCTACCTGCCCTACAAGACGGCCTTCAACCTGGCCGAGCCCGTCAAGGACGGCAAGCGGGTCTCCCAGAAGGCGGCCAAGCGTGCCTTGGCCAAATGGCTCAACCTGCACGCGACCAACGTCACCCAGAAGGTCGAGTTCATCGTCGAGCACTTCGCTGCCAATGTCGCCCCGCTCCTAGGGGGTACGGCCAAGGCCATGATCGTGACCTCTTCCCGTGCCTCTGCCGTGCGCTACAAGCGAGCTTTTGACGCCTACATCGAAGCGCACCCCCAGCACAAGGCTTTCCAGGCCCTGGTGGCGTTCTCCGGCTCGCTGACGGGCAAGGAAGTCGTCCACAGCTCCGACGAGCAGTTGAAGGACGACCCGTTCGCAGCAGCAGACGACGAGCAGTTCACCGAAAGCAACATGAACCCGCGCCAGTACGGATCCGACCTGCGCAAGGTGTTCGACCGCCCCGAGTTTCGGGTCATGATCGTGGCCAACAAGTTCCAGACGGGCTTCGACCAGCCCAAGCTGTGCGCGATGTACCTGGACAAGAAGATCGCCAACCCCGTGGAGATCGTTCAGACGCTGTCCCGCCTCAACCGTACTGCGCCAGGCAAGGACACCACTTTCGTGGTGGACTTCGTCAACGACCCGCAAGTCATCCTGGATGCGTTCGCCAAGTACGACAAGGGCGCTCGAATTGTCGATGTCCAGAACCCCAACGTGATCTACGACCTCCAGGCTGAACTGGACAAGGCCGGGATCTACAAGCAAAGCGAGGTAGCCGCCTACGCAGCCGTGCGCTTCAAGTCCGCTGCTGCCTTTGCTGCCGGCGAGCAGGCTCAGCACAAGGAGCTGTACGACGCCACCACTGTGCCTACCGAACGCTTCAACGACCAGGTCCAGCAGCGGCGCGCCGCCATCCAGGCGGCTGAGGCCGCCTACGAGGCGGCCAAGTCGCAAGGTAACGAAGCCGGCATGAAGCAAGCGGACGCCACCCGGACGGGCCACGCTGAAGCCTTGCAGCGGTTGCTGGACTTCAAATCCGGCCTGACCCGGTTCGGATCGCTGTACACCTACATCGCCCAGACCATCGATCTTGGCGATCCAGGCTTGGAGGCCTTCGCTAGCTTCGCCCGCATGCTGGCCAAGCGCCTCCATGGTGTGCCGCCCGAGCAAGTGGACGTGTCGGCTCTGGTTCTCACGGGCTTCGACATCAAGTCCAAGGACATGCCCGGTGGCGAGGAACCGCCCAAGGAAGAGGCCGTCATCCTGAAACCCGTTGGCCCCGGTGGCGGTGGCCAGGCTGAGCTCCCGGTCTATCTGCGACAGGTGATCGCGCGCCTGAACTCGATCTTCGGTGAGGCCACACCGCTGACCGACAAGGTAGCCCTGGTGAACCACTTGGCCGACATCGTGCGCGAGGACACCAACACCGTGGCCCAGATCAAGAACAATCCCCGAGACGTGGCGATGAACGGCAACATCAAGGGCACTGTCCAGTCGGCACTGGTCCGGGCTTTGGGGTCGCACACGGACCTGGTGACACAGGTGTTGAAGAACGACAAGCAAGCGCTGGACCCGCTTGTCGGCTTGCTCTACGAGATGATCAAGGCAGGTCAGAACTTCGATCGCGCGGAGCTGGGCGGATGACGTACTTCGAGGGCGTCACCACTGCTATCGCAGTGGTAGCACTGATCGTAAGTGCTGTGGCGATGTATCGGGCTGGCGTAGCCAACAGGCTGGCGAGGGACGCCAATGAACTAGCCCGCGCCCAAGATGCCCTTGCGCAACTCCACTTGCAGCAGGAACAGGATCGTCAAAACAAGGCGTTCCTCTCTCTCGAGATCATCAAGGTCGAGAACCGCAACAAGTTCGGCCACCCCGTCGCGCCCTCTTACAAGTTCAGCCTCAGGAACGAGGGTGCCGTTCCTGCGACTGGGTGCCACTTCGAGGTCCTGACGTCGGACAGCCCATTGGTGGCACAGGACTACGCGGCCAAGCTGCCCGCCACCTTGGCCCCCGGCCAGATCCTCAGTGTGCTGGCTGCTGTCCACCTAGGGACGCCGTCCAGGCTTGATGCCATTGTCTCCTGGACCAACCCTGACGGGTCGCAAGAACGCCAAGAACGGGTCTTGACCTGGTAAATGACTGCTCCCCCAGAAACCTGAACGGACCGAGTTGCGATGCCTACCCAATCCGGTATGATGATCCCCAATAACACCCGCCCCGCCTCTACGGACCTCGGTTCGCAAGCGCACCCAGGCGGGTTTCTATTTGGGGCTTCGTGAATGCGGAAGCCCAAGTTTGCCCGGCGGCTCGCCCGCTGGTGGCAATTGAAGTGGAAGCGCCCTGCCGCGCCCCGCAAAGTCCCCAACAAGGTGCCCCACACCTTCGATGCGCAGGTGACCAAGCTGCAAGATCGCGGCATGTCGATACCCGTGGCGGATGAGCCGTCCACCAAGCATCACCTGGCGCACATCAACTACTACCGCTTGCGCGGATACTGGATGCCCATGGAGGATGCATGCGCCACACAGGGCGAGCATGCGTTCAAGCCGGGCACTACGTTCTCGCAGGTCATCGATCTGTATAGCTTCGATCGCAAGCTCCGGCTAGAAATCAACGATGCCATCGAGCGTATCGAAGTCTCGCTCCGTACCCAGTGGGCCTATGTCCTGGCCACACATCACGGCACGATCGCTCACCGTGAAGCGATCGCGTTCGATGATCGCAAGCATGGTGAGCTGATTGAGCGCCTAGAACACCACTACACCACCCGCAACGAGATCTTCCTCAAGCACTACCTCAACCGCAATGAGGAACCGCCGATCTGGGTGATGTGTGAGATCTTGTCAATGGGCGACCTGTCCCGATGGATGGCCGCAATTTTGCAGCGCCAAGTCAGACAGGAGATCGCCAATGCCTACGACTTGGACGAGTCGGTCTTGATCTCCTTCGCCCAGCACTTGGCATATGTCCGCAACGTCTGCGCGCACCACGGCCGGCTCTGGAACCGTGACCTGACCAAACGTGCAAGACTCCCCAAGCAGCCCGCCGCCTTGGGCCGGCAGTTGAACCGATCTGACCAGAACGCCGCTCGGATCTACAACACCCTGGTTTTGCTAGCTTGGATGATGAAACGCGTGAGCCCCGGATCTGGCTGGATCCAGCGGACACGAGCCTTGATAGAGAGTCAACCACCTGCCAACTGGGTCGCCATGGGCTTTCCTGCTGGCTGGCAGTTGTTGCCGATTTGGCAGTAGCCCCCCTTACTCCACGTCAGCCCTAACTGCAGGGTGATGCGGCGTCACATACCGATTTCCTGATCTGCCCAAGGCGGCCGTGGGGATTGCGGTAGTGTCGGCAGTTGCGGTTGGGTGGGCAAGACACCTGGTCGTTTCCTAGGCGACGACAGGTGGTTTCGCCCTGAGATACCTGGGCCGTGAGCAGCTGCAGCATCAACTTTCGCTTGCTTATCCCGATCCGGGAAGCGGGAAGTCTCCCAGTCGATGTCGTCCAGCGATACGCTGGTGTCAGCACCCAACACTACCGTCTGCTTGGCCAGGTCATCGCCGGCCTTCTCGATACGCACACGCTGCTGGCGATCGCGCTCGATCTTGCGCCGCTGACGTTCGGCCAAGCGGGTGAAGAACACCTCCTGGTCGACCATGATCTGCTGCGTCTTCTTCCAGCCAGCGTCGCCGACAGGTGCCGTCGTCGGCTCGGGCTGGGCGGGCTCTGGCGCCTGATTGGCGTACTCCAAGGACGTGACGATGTCGTCCAGGCTGATCTGGCTGCGTTCCAGAACAGCCAGCCGACGGTACACCGCCCGCTCCCGTAGCGTTGGCATCCGCGTGGGGGCGTTCCGCAGGGCCTTATCGCGCCGGGCCGCCTCACTCCCACCGATGTAGAAGTCATCCAGCCAGGCCATGAGCTCTTGGCCATGCTTGTCCAGATGTTTTGGGGACGCACGCGTCAGTACGGCCTTTCGCTCTTCAAGCTGCTTGAGCTCGCGCATGGCCTTGTCGTATTTCTTCTTCAACGACGCCTCGATGTAGGGGTCATCGCCGCCGCCCATGTCCCTGTAGCGTTGGATATCACCGTCCGGTGCCTGCAAAGCTTCCAAGCGCCCCAAGACTGCCGCCCCCTCTTCCATGCAGCGCTCCTGCCATATGGTCATGGCCTGATCGAACTCGCGCCCGGCGCGCTGAACCTCCTGGGCGTGATCCAGGCTCTTGATCGTCTCGGCCGCCTTGACCTGCTGCACGCCGCTGACCAACGGGTGCTCCTTCTCACCCAGCGCGGTCGGCAATGGCTGATGCAAGGTGGCCGCTACCTCCGGCGCGTTCCGCCGCCTGGCCAGTTCCTTGACTGTCTCCTTTTTGCCCCACTCGTCCAGGGCACCGGCAAGTCGGGCCACCTCTTCGGGGGAGGCGAAGGCGTGGAAGTTGCTCTTGGTGCGCGTCATGGCCACCAGGCCGGCGTTGCGGTCGATCATCCCGCCCCTGGCCAGCCAGTACACGCTCTCCGCACCCAAGCCCTGGGCGCTGTGGGCGGTGCGCGCATAGGCGTAACCGAAGCGCTGGAACTTGGCCGTGTCGACCTCCACCACCCGCCCGTCGTCGTCCATCTTGATCTTCAGGACCAGGCCCCGCTTGCTGGTGGCGCGCTTGAACCCGATCACCGTTCCGATGTCGTTGTTGTTCCACCGGCGCTTGCCGTCCTTGTCCTTGCGGTCGTTCTTCTGGAACCGGATGCGCTCGCCCAGACAGACTTCCAGCTGTCGCTCGTACTCGCCCGACCCCAGGGTCAGGGTTTCGGCAGCCCGTTCGTGGAGCAGGCCGTTGGCCTTCAAGCCGCGGCGGACGTAGTGGTCCACGGCCGCGGCGTCCTTGTGGGTGTGTACGACGATCAGTTTGTCCTGGACGCCCCGTTCATCGGCCAGGTAGGCCTCGGCCATGGCCTTGACCTGTCGCTTCTCCTGCCGGAGGAAGCCCTTGGCCAGCATCTCGTCGACGATGTCCTGGCCGGTCTTCTTGTCGTCGTAGAACGACTCCGCCAGCGCCCGCTCCTCGGGGTTCCGCTGCCGCTGGATCTGGGTGATCTCCGCGGCTCCGAACTTCTCGCACAGCTCAGCGAACGGGCCGCCGGCCTCGATGGCTTCCAGCTGCTTGGGGTCTCCCACGGCCACAAGCTTGCCACCCGCCTTGTCTACATGCTCCTGGATCCGGCGGAAGGTCTTGGCGCCCACCATGCCCGCCTCGTCTAGCACAACGACATCGTCCAGACCCAAGGTGAGCTTGCCACTGTCCAATGCGTGGAGCAGTTCGGCACAGTTGTAGCCCTCGATCCCGGCCTCCTTCTTGAGGTTGTCCGTGGCCGCCTGGCTTGTGGACGTGCCGATGACTCGTCGCCCCGCCAGCTCGAATGCACGGATGTAGGCACCAGCGCTGGCGGACTTGCCGGTGCCGGCCTGGCCGATGATGCAGGCAAGGCCACCCGTCTCGCATAGCACGTGATACACGCTGGCCTTTTGCTCGTCGGTCAGGTGAACCTCCTTGCCGAAGCGCTCGGACATAGCTGCCTCGTGCATGGTGATCGCCGTCCTGGCAGCCGACCGACTCAGACGCAGCCCCGGATCTTCCACCCGCGCCCTAGCCGCGGGCAACACGCCCACCTCGAGGAACCACTGGTCGCGCGAACACCAACGTGCCTGCTTCCGCTTGGGGTCGTCCTTCAAGCGGATGATCGTGCCGTTAGCCTCCCACTCTGCCAGCAACCGGTCGGCCTCTTCCGGGATGTCCAGGCCCGTGCCCAACGGAAGCTCGCGGGCCAGCTTGGCGATCAGGGCCGAGCGGTTCCAGTGGCTATCGGTGGCATGCAACTCGTCGAACCACTGGCGGGCGCTCTTTTGTTTTTCCAGCTCCGTCGACTCCCGCCCCAGCAGGTCGCCCGCCCGGACGAAGTGGCCGGGCGTGAGCGCCGCCAGCTCTTCCAGGCGGCTGCGCGCAGCCACCAGTACCTCGCTGGCGCTCAGGTGCTTGGCGGCCCTGGTCTTCATGGCCGCCTCGCCACCGGTCAGGGTTTCGCCCTTCTCGGCCGCGGCCTGGATCGCCTCCTTGATCTCAGCGCGCCGAGACGAGAACGCGTCGCAGGTGGACTGCTCAATGCCGGCGATCTTGTTGGCTACCTTGCCCGTGTCGCGCTCGTCTTCGTCCAAGATTCGGGTCCGCTCAATGCCGAAGCCCAGTCGTTGGAACCCTTCGGCCAGCTCCCGTGCGAACACTTCCTGGGCGGCCTCCTGGAGGCTGCCGGTCTGTTGCATGAGGTCACTGAAATCGACCGACCGCCACTCGCCATCAGCGTCCAAGGCGACGTTGGCCACCACAGCGTGGCAATGCCATTGGGGGTCACCGCTTCGGCTATCGATGTGATCCACCGCCCGGATCACCAAGCCGTCGATGGCCACGTGGCGCTTTCCGCCCTTCCCGGCTCGGGTATTCACGCCCTTGGAGATCAGGCCCAGCGCCTTGTCGCGGGCCTGGTGGAAAGCTTGGGTCATCTGCTCGCGCTGCTCAGGCGTGGCAGCGACGAACGCCAAGCTGTACTCCTTGCGCGGGGAGAAGGTCAGGTCCAGGCCCATACAGCGGCCGGCCTCGCCCGCGTTCTGGACCAAGGGCGCCCCCGTGCGGGGGTGGTACCCAGCCAGCAACTTGGCGAAGTCCTCGTCTTGATCACGTCCTGGATCGTTCAGGCCCAACCGGTCGGTCGCAGTGGTGTCCCACCATTCCGCGTCCGGCAGGATCGTCTTGCCGTTGGAGCTCTCCCCGGCTTGAGCGTAGTACTCGCGCGTGGTGCGCAGGTACTCGCGGACGGCGTCGACGCTGCCGCTGGTCTTCAGTCTGAGACGGGTGGACTTCAAGATGGCCATAAGTCAGCCACCTATCAGTGTTCGCTCAGGCCGGCCGTCGTCCGGCGGTGTGGAATGTCGGGCAGTGGCTCGCCGTCCAGCAGGCGCAGGATGGCGTTGATGCCGGCGATCTGTTCACGCCGCAGCTCTAAGATCAGGTCGGTCGCCTCCAAGCCTTTGACCAAGGTGGCTGGGCCATGGGTCGTGACTGGGCTTGGCGCGGCGGGAGTGGCTAGCTTGCTTTCCAGTTCTGCAAGGCGCCGCTCGATCCGGTCCAGCGCGGTGTCGGGACGGTTGGCCGAAAGCTTGGCGGCATGGCGGACGTAGTCGGCCGGTCGCATGCCCGCATGGCGGGCTGCTTCGAGGATGGCTTTTTCGTCTTCGCCGCTGACGCGGAATTGGATCAGGGTGCTCATTTGGGATGGGGCGGGAATGCTCCCATTCCAGTTTGCGGTGGGTTTTGAAAAGCGCAATAGCGGGGTGTTACGGGGGTAAGTCTTTGATTTTCAAGCCGGCCGCAGGCCACACGAAACACCGGAGGTGCATTCGTGTATTGCTGCTTGTCAGCAATGACCTAGTCATTGGCTTTTGCGGTCGACGGCTTCATCGTCGGCCGTTCCGACGCCAGACAGCCCCATCGTCTGGCGTCGCCGCCAGCCAAGCTGCGCCCCCCTGCCCAGCCAGCCCAGCCTCGCCCCCCACTCGTCGTTATCCCGCGACAACACGCTGCGCCCACCTTTCCCATCTGTCCAGCGTTGCCTTCTAGCGCTCCCTGTTCTCAGCCAGCCGCCACAACGACTCATCAGACGCTGGCCTGCTGACTTGCCAAACGCGCCTCCCGCCGCAGACTCATTCCAACGACCAAAGCCATCTGCGCCATGCCCAACCGCACGCCAATTCCGCCTGCCGACGCTGCCAAGTTCGCCGACGACATCGTCTCGCGCCTTCCGCCCCACTTCGCCCCGGCCGACGCAGACCGCGCCCGGTTGGTCGGCGATCTGTCGCGCTTCCTTTCCCGCTGCGTCCTGGTCGACCCGCCAGCACTGCCCAAAGATCAAGACAGTCCACCAGCCGCCTGACAGGTTGGCCGACCGCCCGCTGCCGTTGCTTCCGCAAAATCGAAGCCGCCCTCGCTATGCTCGGGCGGCTTGTTGGCGGCCGCGACATCCGTCGCGTCGCCGCCCCAAGACTTTGGCCGCCTGACGGCGGCCGGTTGGTTCTGGCCGCTGCCGCGGCTGCACTCTGTCGCCTCGGCTGCCGCCGTCGGCGTTGGTCTTGCGCGTTTTCAGCTTTCTCACATGCTGCTGGCATCCCCTTTGACAACAGGTGACGCCACATGACCGACATCGACACAACCCAGATCAAGCAACAGGCCTTCGGTGCTTCCAAGCCCACAGCAACTGAGGCCACGGAGACTCATAAGGCCGTCAATGCGCTTGGCACTTCATCGAGGGACGACCTGACAGGAACCGATGAAGGCATCGACGGCCTGACCGGCACTCCCGACGAACCCAGCAAGGGTCGTCGCAAGTTGACCAAGCCAAGGCGCACAGTCGAAGAAGCCATCGAGGATGGTCGCTCGCTCGCGGAGATCGAAGCGCTTCAGGAAGAGTGGAACGCGTACAACCGCCAGGAAGCACTGAGGAAGATCAGCCAGGAGAAGAAGGCGCTGGCCGAACGGATCGAGGCCGGGCGCCGTAAGTTCGCCGACCAGCTCTTGGCTATCGCAGACGAGTACGGGATCACCATCGCCGAGGCCCGCGACATTTTCCGGGCAGCGCTCAAGCGCAAATTCCCGAACGGGGGCAAGGGCCAATGACCGACCACGTCCTAGCCCAGATCTTGGACAAGTCACGCGCCGCCCGTGACGGCCACTTCGGTGTGCTGTCCACGGGCGAGAAGTTGACGGCCGCCCTGGTGCTCAACAAGCCTGAGTGGCTGGCCAAGATGAACTACACAATGGCCGAGGCCGTCGAGCGCGTTGGCCCTGAGTGGATGGCCAGGGTGCCGGCGGCTGCGCGCGTACTGGAGCACGAGGCGGAGCTAGCCGCAGAAGCTGAGGCAATCGAGCAAGCCCGGAAGCGGAACCGCGGCATGGACATCGGGTTCTGATGAAGATGTTCACCGCCACGATCAAGTATCTGTTCCGCCCAATCCCATGGGCTCACCATTCAGCGGTGCCGGCTATCTTGGGCGGGACGATCGGCGCACTACTGGCGGCGATCTTGCGACTGCATTACGGCTTCAATTGATCGCCCGACAATTGGCTAATCAAACCAGTGACACCCGGGATCAGCACGAAGATCACGCCTCCGATGACTAGCAACCAGAAGATCAACTTCAACCACCAGCTAATCCGCTGACTCGTCCAGCGCTTCCACCACGGCAAGGGCTTATGCCCATCGCGCTTGTCGCCACTCTCCACCGAAATTCCCCTTCTGAGTTGTGATTGATGTCCGAAGAAAGCAACCGAACAACCTGGCCCCGGCACTCAAAACGACTGCGCCCCTGTCCGCCCAGCTCTTAATCACTCCGCTCAAGTGCCTCCAGGACCACCCAGAAGCGTCGTCCCGATTGGAATGTCCTAAGCATGGCAAAGACCTCAACAGCCAAGGCAATAGCGACGGCGTAAGCAAGCAACTTTCCCTCGGCAAAGATCGCGAAGAGCGCAATGGCAAGCGCCATGAAATGGAAGCCACACGCCCGCAGGGTGCCCTTCATCAGTACGCCGTAGTGTCCGGTGAGACGCATGTTCGCGACCAGTCGCCGCTCCGGTAGGCTCACCATCATGGCGATTGCCGTCAGCAAGAAGCCGAACAGCACACCAGCGACGGTGGCCAGCGTATTGGCCAGACTGTAAAGGCGAGCAGGATCGTAGTTGGCGCACAGCAAGAACGCCAAGCCGCAAGCTAGCGCAAAGATGGCTTCAGCGACGAAGCGCACCGCTATCGCCTCCGAACGCTTCCCGGATCATTGGTTCAACATCCGCCCAAGCGGACATGAGCGCACCCAACATGGTCTCCGTGGGGGCATACCTACCATCGTGGTCGACCTTGATATGTGAAGCCAAGCGATCGGCAATGAGGTCGATGGGATGCTCGATGCCGTCCTCGATCACCTCGACCCTGGCCGACGTAGCAAGGCCATCTCCCACAAGTTCACGGATAGCTCGCTTCCAGCGAGCCGCCAAATCCGTCTGGTTAGATGGTGACAGGCGGCCGTCAACGCCTGCCTGAAGGGTCAAGCTATCGCCACCGCCTTGCGCGAGCAGGTCAATGATCTGCCGGCTGAAGTCATCATTGGGGTACATGTCAGGGTTGGTAGGTTTTGCAACCCTCATGTGCACCTTCCTGAGTTCCACGCCGCCCCGCATGAGCCGACGCATCGCGTCGGGTTGGACGATGGGATCAGCTACCACGCGAGTGCCAATGAGTTCACTCAGGAACCGAGTGAACTGACTAGGCGTATTGGCGTGCCCGTTCACACCCCACAGGAGGACGTCGTGGGGTGCGACGACCAGAAAGAAGTTCTTCTCGATGAGTCCCTGGTCTTCGGCGATGAAAAGCTCTTCTCCTTCCTCGCCGGGCGCACCCACCAAGGGAAGGTCACCGTGCCGAAACTTACGGAACTGACCAAACCATGCATTTGGTCGCCTGACTTGGCGTGCTCGCCACAGGTCGCGCGTGTAGTCGCCCAGCTGCGCCGAAGCGCCACCCTCCATCCCAGCGAGCTCCCGCAGGACATCCGCAGCGGAGCCAATATCTCCGGATGCGGTGACATTGAGCTTGAAGGCGTCGAAACGATAGACAGGCATGATTAGCTCCCCCCGTAGACTGAGGGCTATCAGTCCCACTAGAAGAGACGCCCCCTAGCCGGGATTATGCAGCAGCCCTGAACGAGCTGTCGCTCCCCCAATGCTGGGCCTGCCACTACGGAGTCTCCCCCCGACGCGTCTAGCGTTGGGTGCGGGCGTGTATAGCTGCAAAATGCGGCCCGAGCGGACGCCTACGGCGGGTCGGTGATGCTGTTGAAGCCATCTGGCTCCGAGTGAGGACGGGCGGCGGGCTCGGCCGGGCCAGTCCGTCAATTGCCTCCGCAAGGTCAGCCACGGGCACGCGCCAACGTCCCCCATCCTTGCGCAGACCAGGAATGAGCGTGCCACGGAGCAGGCGGTCGCGGACATGATCCACATGCTGGCCGATGACTTCGGCCACTTCGGCAGGCGTCAGCACGACCCGACCGGGAAAAAGCTCGCGAATGATGTCTGCAGTGGTGCGGGTCATGTCGGCTCATCCTTCGGTTGACCCGCTATATGCAAGAGTGACGCCCTCCGGTTTTGTGCTTCCATCTGCCCCTCGGCCTCATCGGCCAGCGCGCGCAAGGCGTCCGCATACACCCGCGTCCACGCCGCCCGCTCTTCCAGGTTGGCCCACGGCAAACCGAACGCCTCGCCTAAGGGGAGACCGTCCAGCCGACCGTCGGCAATCGCTGCCAGGAACACATCCTCATCCACGGTAAGCAGGTGACCCAGCACTGCGCCGTCCGCGTCGAACGCCCAGGGCTGCGGCGCGAGCAGGTCGGCCAGCGTTCCGAAGCGCAGACCGGTCGCCCGAGTCAGTAGCCCTTCCAAGGCGTCGGCGGCTGCTTGGTGCCGACGCAGGTCACCCGCCGCGCGCAGGGCCTCAATGGCAGCCTTGGCGCGAGCGTCAGCCGCCGCCCGGCGCTTGGCTAGCGCGGCTCTGGCTTCCTGCGGTGTGCGCTTTGCTTCGATGGCCAAGGGCTCGCCTGGAGGGCAACTTCAATGGAGGATCGCGGTGCTCGTCGAGCATCTGCTTGTCCGGGCCCTTGAGGATATTCCAGACACGGGGACTGGTGGAAATGATCGCCTCCTCTACCTTGGCCATGGCTTCCTGGAGGGCCGGCCACTCCTGCTCGCTGTACCGCTCGGTGACCTTGGCCATCCTTCCCCTCTCGTCCCGATCGGTGTGGTGGTTGAGCAGTTGGCTTACCACATGACCAGGAAGCAGCTTGCCGGCGAACCGCCCGAGCGTCCGGCGCAGGTCGTGAGGGGTCAGCCCGATGTCGATGCCACGCTCCGGATCCAGCAGTCCGGCATCCAGCCGTACGTTGTGGAGGATGGCCTTGCTGTCGGTGTGGTGGCCATCTTTGGACTTGGGGTTACGTGCCGGGAACACCCAGCGCGCCAGGTTCGCAAGCTGCCATTGGATGTGCGCGATCTTCTTGGCGTCCTTCTCCCGCTGCGCCTGGGCCAAGGCCTTGGTCAGTGCGCGCTCCTTCATAACGCTGTCGTCGAACCGCCACCGCAGAATGCGCTCGGCGAAGTAGGCCACCGGAAGCAACTGGAACTGGCCGTTCTTGGTGTCGTGGAGGAACACCTGCGAGCCCCGCAGGCCGGTCGTCGGGTTCTTGGCGTTAGGCTTGGGCGCCAGCCACGCCCACGACGCAAGTCGCAGGTCCAACTCATCGGGCGAACAGCTTTCATAGCGCCGCAGCTTGGCGGCTTCGCTCCGGCGGGTGCCCCACAGCAGGGTTAGCAGCACATAATCGACACCCACGGCGTTGTGGCCGTTTTGCATGTCCCGTCTGCCCACCAACGCCTTCAAGACCGTCGGCAACGTCTGACTACCCGTGGCGCTATCGTCCGTGCCCAAAGGGTTTCGCACCTTGGAGTCCGCGTAGTGTTTGGCCAGCTCCCTTGAGGAACGGTAGCGCTCGTCGTCAGCCAGTGCCTCAAAGGGGTTGTGGACCAGGGCCTGCTGGCGGCCTGTATTGGAAGCCGCGATACGTTCAGCCTTGATCGCCCGGGCCACGGCACGCGACGCGTTGCCCATGGTCTGCTCCGTTGCTGACAGGCCAGCCGCGTGGGCACGGGCCAGCGTCTTCCCCGTCAGCCCCAAACGCACCAAGTCTTCCAGCCTCAAGTTCCACCATGCTCCTTGCTTGGTCAGGAACGCTTTGGTCTCGGGCGACAGACGATTGGATTGAAGCATGCAGGTGTGTCGCAGCCCATTCCATGCCGCCAGAAGATCCTTGGTGGTCAGCGTGGCGATGGGGCTGTCGGCCAGATTGACCTCCGGGCGCCGCAACCGGGCCAGCGCGTCCTTGACGCCTTCCACGCCCCCCGCCTTGGCCCGGCCACGTGCCAGCCGGTCTTCCAAGTGCGCGATGTAGTCCTCCAAGGCCTCGCCCACTGTCTTGCCACGCGCCTTCTGCCGGGCAACTTCGGTTCGTACACGTTCCCGCGGATCCTCACCCGTCTGGCGGATATGGTGACGTTGCGCCCCAGCCAGCTCATGAGCGCGTGCCAAGGTAAGCTCTTGGACTGACCCCAGAGCTAGCCGGCGGCGCACGCCGTTGTGCTGGATACGCAGTTCATAGAAGGCCCCCATGGGACCGACATAAAAGCCAAAGCCTACGGGCGCGCCGGGCGTACCGTCGACAAACCGATACGGCTTGCCCGTAGGGTTGGATACGATCACCACGTTCCCCTGCTGGTCCAGCTCGGGCCACTTTGCGATCGTCAGGGAGCGCAGTTGAGCCTGAGTCAGGCGATACTTCTTCAAGGCGACTTTTGCCATGGTCCGCGTCTCTTCGCGTGGCTAAACAATGGTCCATGATGACCATGCCCGGCGCCTCGCCCTTCGATTGTGGTCCATGTATGGGCCATCGAGGTCGCCACAAAACCGATTCTACCTCCCTTTTGAGCTCGTAATGCAAGTGCCAGACACCTCACAAACCACTGATAACAAAGCAGTTAGGGCGAAACTGACAGGCACGCAAGAACATACCCCCCTAATGAAGCAGTTCTTCGCCGCCAAGACCGATTATCCGGACCTGCTGCTGTTCTTCCGCATGGGCGATTTCTACGAGCTGTTCTACGACGACGCGCGCAAGGCCGCGCGCCTGCTGGACATCACCCTGACCCAGCGCGGCAGTTCCGGCGGCGCGCCGATCCCCATGGCCGGGGTGCCGGTGCATGCCTACGAGGGCTACCTGGCACGGCTGGTGGCGCTGGGCGAATCGGTGGCTATCTGCGAGCAGATCGGCGATCCGGCGCAGTCCAAGGGCCTGGTCGAACGCAAGGTGGTGCGCGTGGTGACCCCCGGCACGGTCACCGACGAAGCCCTGCTGGACGAGCGCCGCGACACCCTGCTGATGGCGCTGTCGCGCAGCCGGCAGGGCTATGGCCTGGCCTGGGCCGACCTGGCCGGGGGCCGCTTCCTGGTCAACGAGGTCGAGACCGACGATGCCCTGGAGGCCGAGCTGGCGCGCCTGGAGCCGGCCGAGCTGCTGCTGCCCGACGAAGAGGACTGGCCGGACTTCCTGCACCAACGCAGCGGCGTGCGCCGGCGCGCGCCGTGGCTGTTCGACGCCGACAGCGGCCGCCGCCAGCTGCTGGCGTTCTTCAAGCTGCATGATCTGTCCGGCTTCGGCATCGACGACCGCCCGCGCGCCACCGCCGCCGCCGGCGCCCTGCTCGGCTATGTCGAGGAAACCCAGAAGCAGCGCCTGCCGCACCTGACCGCCATCGCCATGGAGACCGCCGGCGAGGCGATCGCGATGAACGCGGCCACCCGCCGCCACCTGGAGCTGGACACACGGGTGGACGGCGACACCCGCAACACCCTGCTGGGCGTACTCGACAGCACCGTCACGCCGATGGGCGGGCGTCTGCTGCGGCGCTGGCTGCACCGCCCGCTGCGGCTGCGCGACGTGCTGCAGCAGCGCCACCACGCGGTGGCGACGCTGATCGACCGCGGTGTCGATGCCGACCTGCGCGACGCCTTCCGCGCGCTCGGCGACCTCGAACGCATCCTCACCCGCATGGCGCTGCGCTCGGCGCGGCCGCGCGACTTCTCCACCCTGCGCGATGGCCTGGGCCTGCTGCCGGCCGTCGCCGCGCAGCTGGACCCGCTGGATTCGCCGCGCCTGCAGCAGCTGCGCGCCGAACTGGGCTCGCACGAGGACAGCGCACGCCTGCTGGCCGGCGCCATCGCCGAGCAACCGCCGCTCAAGCTGTCCGACGGCGGGGTGATCGCCGAGGGCTTCGATGCCGAACTGGACGAGCTGCGGCGCCTGTCCACCCACGCCGACCAGTTCCTGATCGACCTGGAGGCGCGCGAACGCGAGGCCAGCGGCATCCCGACCCTGAAGGTCGGCTACAACCGCGTGCACGGCTACTACATCGAGATCAGCAAGGGCCAGGCCGGCAAGGCCCCGGTGCACTACACCCGGCGCCAGACCCTGACCAACGCCGAGCGCTACATCACCGAGGAGCTCAAGAGTTTCGAGGACAAGGTGCTGTCCGCGCGCGAGCGCGCGCTGTCGCGCGAGAAGCTGCTGTACGAGGAGCTGCTCGACACTGTCGGCCAGCGCCTGGAGCCGCTCAAGCGCTGCGCCGCCGCGCTGAGCGAGCTGGACGTGCTGGCCTGCTTCGGCGAGCGCGCGCAGGCGCTGGACTGGTCGCGGCCGGAGCTGCAGGACGCACCCTGCCTGAGGGTCGAGCGCGGCCGCCATCCGGTGGTCGAGGCGGTGCGCGAGCAGCCGTTCGAACCCAACGACCTGGACCTGCACCCGCAGCGCCGCATGCTGGTCATCACCGGCCCGAACATGGGCGGCAAGTCGACCTACATGCGGCAGAACGCGCTGATCGTACTGCTGGCCCACATCGGCAGCTTCGTGCCGGCCAGCCGCGCGGTGATCGGCCCCATCGACCGCATCCTCACCCGCATCGGCGCCGGCGACGACCTGGCCAAGGGCCAGTCCACCTTCATGGTCGAGATGGCCGAGACCAGCTACATCCTGCACCACGCCACCGCGCATTCGCTGGTGCTGATGGACGAGATCGGCCGCGGCACCTCGACCTACGACGGCCTGGCGCTGGCCGATGCGGTCGCCCGCCACCTGGCGCACGTCAACCACTGCTACACCCTGTTCGCCACCCATTATTTCGAGCTCACCGCACTGGCCGACGAGACCCACGAAGGCGGCCCCAGCGGCATCGCCAACGTGCACCTGGACGCGGTCGAGCATGGCGAGGCGCTGGTTTTCATGCACGCGGTCAAGGATGGCCCGGCCAACCGCAGTTTCGGCCTGCAGGTGGCGGCGCTGGCCGGCCTGCCGCGCAGCACCGTGGCGCAGGCGCGGCGGCGGCTGGCCGAGCTGGAGCAGCGCGGCGGCGAAAGCCACGCCGCGCAGATGGCACCGCAGTCGCTGGACGCGCCGCAGCAGTTCGGGCTGTTCACGGCGGCCTCCCCGGCGGCACTGGAAGCCCTACAGGCAATCGATCCGGATGAGCTGACGCCGAAGCAGGCGTTGGAAGCGCTGTACCGGATGAAGTCATTGCTGTGAGCGCGGGCGCCCACTGACAACGCGCTCTGCGCCCAACCGACTGTTGCTGTTGCTGTTGCTACTGCTGTTTCTGTTGTTGTTTCCAGCTTTTGACCTCTCCCGGCCGTAGAGCGAGCCGAGCACCGCAGCGGGCCGAGGGGCGAAGAGGCGCACGTGTCTGAGCGAAGCGAGTTGTGCGCCGTCCCCTCGGCACGCGAGGAGCAGAGGGGACCGGCGGGCGTAGCCCGACGGATCGTGGCCCGGCCCGTGTTTCTCTTGGTTACTTCTCTTTGCACGAGCAAAGAGAAGTAACTCGCGTCCCGAAGGGGGGCGAAAGCCTTTGACTCTGCTCCTGCGTTTGAACTAGCTCCTGCAGGAAACCAACAGGAAAAACGAGAGCCGAGGCGCAGGACTCCAAGACAGAGGCCAAAGCGTGAATCGTGAAAGCAGGAGCTTGAAAGCAAGGCTTTCACTCCTGCTTCGCAGGAGCGAGTTACTTCTCTTTGCTCGTGCAAAGAGAAGTAACCAAGAGAAAGCACGCCCCTGCCTCCGCGCCCACGGCACTACGTGCCTCGGGTCCACTCCGCCGGCGGGATTTTTCTACGAGACATCCATGTCCCGTAGAAAAACGGCGTGCATCCCTGCACTCCGCCCTTCGGGTTTTTCCCACCGACTCCGTCGCTGCGGAAGGGGGACCTGGAAGTCCAAAGCAGAAGCAACTGCAAAAGCACAAACACGGGCAACGGCAACGGCAACGGCAACGGCCAATAGCGTGTTGCGCTCAGGCACCCTCCGCCCGTTCCTCCACCAGCGCATCATCCCGCGCATTGGCCCGCAGCGCCGCCGGACGCTACAGATGCGCCGCCGCATACGCCTCGAACGCCGGTGTCGGCGCCAGCTCACCGACGCGCATGTAGTAGCCAAGCAGCGCCGCCAGATACAGGTCCGCGACGGTGAACCGGTCACCGACCAGATGTTTCCGGCCCGCCACCGCGCCCTCCAGCGTGCGCATCAGGTCGGCCTCGCTGCCGTAACCGGCTTCCATCGGAGGCGCCAGCGCACCGTGGCGGCGGGCGCTGAGGAAGGCCTCCAGCGGACCGGCGGCAAACAGCACCCAGCGGTAGCAGGCGCCCCGCTCCAACGCACCGGACGGCGGCAGCAGGCCGCGCTCCGGCACCTGCTCCGCCAGATGCAGGCAGATGGCCGCGTTCTCGGTCACCACCGTGTCGCCATGCCGCAACGCCGGCACCTTGCCCATCGGGTTGATCGCCAGATAGTCGGGCGACTTCATGGGGGTGCCGTAGTCCAGCAGCACCTCCTCGTAGGCCAGCCCGGTCTCCTCCAGCATCCAGCGGGCGACACGCCCGCGCGAGAAGGGATGGGTATAGAACGTCAGCATCGCCGTCATCGGCAGGCACCTGGTTTGGAAGACGCCCCAGTCTGCGCGGGCGCTGCTGACAGCCGCTGTCAGTATTCAACCGTCCTGGCGGTAGCCGCGCTGCGCGTGCCAGCGCTTGAGCAGGCGGTGGCGCTGGTCCGGATAGCGCCGGCCGGTGTCGTGCAGTCCGACCACCCGGTCGGCACGGAAGTGGCGGAAATCGCCGCGCATCTCGCACCAGGCCGCCAGCAGCCGGACCTCGGCCAGGAAGGCCATCGCGAACGGCCAGATCACCCGTTCGCTGGCACGACCCTCGGCATCCCGGTAATCGATCCGCACCGCGTTGCCGGCGCGGATCGCACGGCGCAATGCCGGCAGCCATGGCTCCGGCGCCGTGGGGGACCATTGCGGCGCGTACAGACCGCTGGTCTCCACCTGCAGGCGCAACTGCCCGGGCAGCACCCCGGTCACCCGGTCCAGCGCGGCGCCGGCCGCCCGCGCCAGGTCCGGATCGGCATGCGAGGCCACCCAGCGCACGCCGAGCACGATGGCCTCCAGCTCCTCGGCCGAGAACATCATCGGCGGCAGCAGGAAGCCGCCGCGCAGCTGGTAGCCGATGCCCGGGTCGCCGGCGATGTCCGCGCCCTGGCTGCGCAGTGCGTCGATGTCGCGGTACAGCGTGCGCAGGCTCACGCCCAGGTCCTCGGCCAGCTGCGCGCCGCGCACCGGCAGGCGCCGCCGCTGCAGCGCGTCCAGCAGGTGCAGCAGGCGAGTGGCGCGTCCGCTCATGCGGTCTCCTTCCCCGGCGGATCGGTACGGACCGCGGAGTCTGGCAGATGACCAGCCGCATGCAAGCAACCACCGTGTCAGCCCCGGCCGCACGCGGCACCGACCGAAACGCTCCGCTCGCCGCACCGCACGGATGGCCGCCCACGGCCGGCCGGCTGGACGCCGGTGCCCCCGCATCGATGACGAGCAAAACGCATCGCCATAGACAAAAACTATGACGGCGAGCGGATCATTCGATTTTCCATTTCACCGCCCCGTAGCTATCGTCGTTGCACGCTATCCACCCGCCAGCCAGGAGCCCGCGACCATGAACAGCAACGACGGCAAGCCCACCTGTCCGTACCACACCGCCCCCACCCCGGCGCAGGCCGCGCAGTCGCAGCGCGACACCCGCACCACGCCGGAGCACAAGCACGGCGACGCGCCGGTGACGCCGATGACCACGGCTTTCGGCGCGCCGGTGGTGGACAACCAGAACAGCAGGACCGCCGGACCGCGTGGCCCGCTGCTGATGGAGGACGTGTGGCTGCTGGAGAAGCTGGCCAACCTCAACCGCGAGGTCATTCCCGAGCGCCGCATGCATGCCAAGGGCTCCGGCGCGTTCGGCACCTTCACCGTCACCCACGACATCACCCGCTACACCCGCGCCAAGATCTTCTCGGCAGTGGGCAAGCAGACCGAGATGTTCGCCCGCTTCACCACCGTGGCCGGCGAGCGCGGCGCGGCCGACGCCGAGCGCGACATCCGCGGTTTCGCGCTGAAGTTCTACACCGAGGAAGGCAACTGGGACCTGGTCGGCAACAACACGCCGGTGTTCTTCCTGCGCGACCCGCGCAAGTTCGGCGACCTCAACAAGGCGGTCAAGCGCGACCCGCACACCAACCTGCGCAGCCCGCGCAACAACTGGGATTTCTGGACCCTGCTGCCGGAAGCGCTGATGCAGGTCACGGTGGTGATGAGCGACCGCGGCATCCCCCGCAGCTTCCGCCACATGCACGGCTTCGGCTCGCACACCTACAGCTTCACCAACGACGACGGCGAGCGCTTCTGGGTGAAGTTCCACTTCCACAGCCAGCAGGGCATCGAGGCGTTGACCGACGCGCAGGCCGAGGTGCTGGCCGGCAAGGACCGCGAGAGCCATGGCCGCGACCTGTTCCAGGCGATCGAGCGCGGCGACTTCCCGAAGTGGACGCTGTTCGTGCAGGTCATGCCGGAACAGGAGGCGGAAACCTACCGCATCCATCCGTTCGACCTGACCAAGGTGTGGCCGAAGAGCGACTATCCGCTGATCGAGGTCGGGCAGTTCGAGCTCAACCGCAACCCGGAGAACTGGTACCAGGACGTGGAGCAGTCGGCGTTCGCACCGAGCAACCTGGTGCCGGGCATCGGTGTATCGCCGGACAAGATGCTGCAGGCGCGGTTGTTCGCCTACTCCGATGCCCAGCGCTACCGGCTGGGCGTCAACCACCACCAGATTCCCGTCAATGCCGCGCGCTGCCCGGTGCGCAGCAACCACCGCGACGGCGCCCTGCGCACGGACGGCAACTACGGCGGCCTGCCGCACTACGAGCCGAACAGCTACGGGCAATGGCAGGAACAGCCGGAATACCGCGAGCCGCCGCTGCGCATCCGCGGCGATGCCGACTTCTGGAATTTCCGCGAGGACGACGCCGACTACTTCAGCCAGCCCGGCGCGCTGTTCCGCAGCTACGACGCCGCGCAGAAGCAGCGCCTGTTCGACAACACCGCGCGGGCGCTGGGCGATGCACCGGACTTCATCAAACAGCGCCACGTGGACAACTGCAGCAAGGCAGACCCGGCCTATGGCGCCGGCGTGGCGGCGGCGTTGAAGGCGCTCGCGGAGATGCCGCCGGCCGACCCGTTCAAGCCGGCCCGGCCGGAAGCCGAGTTCCCCCGGGCCACGCCGGGCGCGGAGGACATCGCGCTCTGACGCCGGTACGGCGGGGGCAGCATGCCCCGCCGCGGTCCCCAGCCGACGGGGGCCGCGGCATGCACGGCCCGCCCCGCCGTTGCCGGTACCACGGCATCCGGCCCGCCCCTTCCCCGACCCCGCGGCGCTACCATGCCCGGGTTCACCTACCGCAAGGACCACGCGATGAGCCTCACCGACGACCTTCTTTCGCAACTGCAGGGTGCGCCGCTGCAACAGGTATCCCGGCAGCTGGGCATCGACAGCCAGCAGGCCTCGGGCGCCATCGGCGCCGCGCTGCCGCTGCTGATGGGCGCACTGGGCAACAATGCCGCCAAGCCGCAGGGGGCCCAGGCACTGCTGGGCGCCCTGCAGAACAACCACAGCGGGCTGGATATCGGCAGCGTGCTCGGCACCGTGCTGGGCGGCGGTGGCGCGCCATCCGCTGACGGCGCCGGCATCCTCGGCCACATCTTCGGTGGCAACCAGGGCCGCGCCGAGGCCGGCCTGGCGCAGGCCACCGGACTGAGCGGCGAGCGCGCCGGCCAATTGCTGAAGATCCTCGCGCCGATCGTGATGGCCTTCCTGGCGCAGCGCATGGCCAGCGGCGGCCAGGCCGATGCCGGCGGACTGGGGCAGATGCTCGGGCAGGAGAAGCAGCGCGCCGTGCAGCAGGGCGGCCTCGGCGGCGGCCTGCTCGGCAGCCTGCTGGACCAGGACGGCGATGGCCAGGTCGGCGTGTCGGACCTGATCAAGCTGGGCAGCGGCCTGCTGGGCGGCGCCAAGCGCTGAGCCACCCTCCGCTGCGGCAGTTCCCGGAACGCCCCCATGCGGGGGCGTTTTCCGTGCTGGCTGGTGTCAGGAATCCGCATTGAAGCGCGCCCGGACGCCGTGTCCGGAGGCGTCCGCGGCAATCCGCCCCCTGCAGGGCAGCAGCAGGGTGGCCCGCGTCGACGCGGCACCGCCCCGTGCCAGCGGGCCGCGCAGGCCCAAGGGCGTCGAGCGGGCGGGGACCGGCGACGGCGCCGCCGCCGAGCGGCAGCCCACCGGTGCGGTCGAATGCGGGGAGCGGGCGTCCGTTGGCGGCGGCGCGGAGGAAAGGGCCTTCCCCGATCAGCGCGCCGCGGAGCCACGCCCGACAGCGCATCGAAATGCGCGGCGATGCGTCCGGCAATGGCGGCGTCTACCGATGCCCGGCCGGCGCGCCGGTGCTGCCGGTGCCGGCCGTGGTGGCGACCGGGTCGCGGGTGCGCCCGACCCCGGCGAAGTCGGCACCGTTGCGCACCAACGCCAGGCGCATGGTCCTGGAACAGTGCCGGTGCCAGAAGCGCGAGGCCGGACGTGACCGTCTCGAAAACACCCGGCTGGGTGCCGGTGGCCGCCGGCAGGGCCGCGGCGGACGCTGTCGGCCCCCTGGCGGCACCCACCGCGCTGGACGGCCTCAGCCAGCCGATCTGCGGGCGCGGCCGCACCAGCCGGGCATGCCACCGCAAGAAGGCCGGTCCCGTCGGACATGCTGCCCGACCGCGTCGACCCCCCCGGCATCCCCGGCGGCGCCCTGTCGCGGCTCAGCCGGCGTCGATGTCGCCCAGGGCGCGGATCAGGCGGCGCGCACGCTTGTCGGGCCGCTGCCCGGGCGGAAGATAGCCATCCCGGGCGGCCGCGCGCAACAGCCGCTGCGCCTCGCGCGCCTGGCGCGAGGCCTCGCTTTCCAGGTAGAGCGCCTGCGCCACCGGTGCCGGTCCACGCAGGTCGCTGAGACCACGCACGCTGACCTCGAACGTTTCCTCGCCCCGCTGTATGCGCAGCACATCGCCGAGGCGCACGCCACGCGAGGACTTGGGCCGCTGTCCGCCGATCTCGACCTTGCCGGTCGCCACCGCGTGCTTGGCCAGGCTGCGGGTCTTGAAGAAGCGCGCGGCCCACAGCCACACATCCAGCCGCAGGGTGGCCGCCGGGGAAAGTCCGTCAGTCATTCTTCTTCTTGAAATCCACGTCCATCGCGGCCTTTTTCGAAGGCCCCACCGTCCAGTTCAGTTCGCCGTCCGGGTGGCAGCGCCGGTCCCGCAGCGAACGCACGCCGCCCGCGCGCTCGGCCGCGGACGATTCGCCGCCCACCAGGCAATCCGGGCGCTCGGCCGGACGCACGCCCGCATCCATGAGCCGCTCGGAGCTGGCGCAGGCCGTCAGCCCCAGCACCACCAAGGCACCACTCATCGCTTTCAGCATCGTTCTCTCCTTGCCAAGGGCCTGTCGCCCGGTTGAAACCATCGCGTGGAACAGGCGCCCCTGGAACGCGGCGCGCACCTGGCCGGTACACCGGAAGGCCTTCCGCCGTCGAACCTGTACCCTGCGGAACGGCCGGCGCCGCTGCCCGCCGGGGACGCGTCCGAAGCGGCACACAGGCCCTTTCCGCCGCCAGCAGCGACCACACGGGGGGCGACCGGAGGGCGCCCGTCGGGGCTCCATCGAGCGCCCCAGTGTCCACCGCGGCATCTCACCGCCCCCGCATCCTAGCGTCGGCCACGACCGCCGTCACACCGGCAATGCTAGTGTCCGCGTTCATCCGACGACCGATGCCCATGACGCCTGCCGCTCCTACCCGCTCGCTGACCGAAGGCCCGATCGGACGCAGCCTGCTGCTGTTCTCGCTGCCCATTCTTGCCGGCAACATAGCGCAGTCGCTGAACGGCTCGGTGAACGCGGTCTGGGTGGGGCGGTTCCTTGGCGAGGCCGCGCTGACCGCCACCGCGAACGCCAACAACATCCTGTTCTTCCTGATCGGCTCGGTGTTCGGCTTCGGCATGGCCTCGACCATCCTGGTCGGCCAGGCCGTCGGCGCCCGCGACCTCGCCCAGGCCCGGCGCGTGGTCGGCACCAGCGCCAGCTTCTTCATCGGCCTGTCGGCGATCATCGCCGTGGCCGGGTGGTTCGCCACCGAGTGGCTGCTGGCGGCGATGGACACCCCCGCGGCCTCGCTGCCGCTGGCCGCCGCCTACCTGCGCATCATCTTCCTGGCCGTGCCGGCGCTGTATGCCTTCGCCTTCCTCAGCGCGGCCCTGCGCGGCGCGGGCGATTCGCGCACGCCGTTCCGGTTCCTGCTGTTGGCGGTGGCGCTGGACATCGCATTCAACCCGGTGCTGATCTTCGGCCTGGGGCCGTTCCCGGCACTCGGCATTGCCGGTTCGGCCTGGGCCACGCTGGTGTCGCAGGCGCTGTCGCTGGCCGCCCTGCTGCTGTACATGCGCCACAAGCGCCACGTGCTGTGGCTCGGACGTGCCGACCTGGGCCTGTTCCGCCTCGATCCGGCCATCCTCCGCGCCCTGCTGGTCAAGGGCATCCCCATGGGCCTGCAGATGGTGCTGATCTCGCTGTCGGTCATCCTGCTGATGACCATGGTCAACCAGTACGGCACCGACACCGCGGCCGCCTATGGGGCCTCGCTGCAGCTGTGGAACTACGTGCAGATGCCGGCGATGGCGATCGGCGCGGCCTGCTCGTCGATGGCCGCACAGAACGTCGGAGCGCAGCGCTGGGACCGCGTGCGCGGCACCGCGCGCAAGGGCGTGCTGTTCAACTTCGTGCTGACCGGTGCGTTGATCCTGCCCCTGGTGCTGCTGGACCGGTATTCGCTGGCGCTGTTCCTGCCGCAGGGCAGCGCGTCGCTGGAAATGGCGCGCCACCTCAACCACATCGTGATCGGCTCGTTCCTGTTCTTCGGCGTCAGCTTCGTGATCTCCGGCGTGGTGCGCTCCACCGGCGCGGTGGTTCCCCCGCTGCTGATCCTGGCCGCCTCGCTGTGGGGGGTACGGGTGCCGTTCGCCGACCTGCTGCAACCGTACTGGGGGGCCGATGCGATCTGGTGGAGTTTCCCGATCAGTTCGCTGGTGTCGATGCTGCTGTCGCTGGCCTATTACCGCTGGGGCGGCTGGCGCAACGCGCGGATGACCGCCGCACCGCAGGCGGCCGGCCTGGCGACGCCCTCGGAGGTGCCGGCCTGCCCGCCCTCGCCGGTTGCCGATACCGACGCCGAGCTGCCCGCCGCCGACAGTGCCCGTTGACCTCCACGCACCGGCCTTCCCACCCGCACTGCTGGGGAACGGCTGGACGGAAGCGGCAACGCCGGGCGCCACGCCTACGGCACACCCCGGGAAAGCCCTGTCGGACGATGGCCGTGCACCCACGGCGCCGGCGACGGTGCGCCCGACCCCGCGAGGCAGCAAGCTGCTTCGCGGCGTGCGCGAGCGTCCTTGCCTGTGCCGACGGGACGGCTCCGGAAACACGAACGGCCGCCCGGAGGCGGCCGTTGCGGCAGCAGGGCCCGACCGGGCCCGCGGCGGTATTACTCGGCGGCCTTGGCAGCCTGGCGCGCGGCCTTGGCCTGCGCAGCGGCGGCCAGGTCTTCCTTGATGCGGGCAGCCTTGCCTTCCAGGCCACGCAGGTAGTACAGCTTGCCGGCGCGCACCTTGCCGCGGCGCTTGACCACCACCGAATCGATCAGCGGGCTGTGGCTCTGGAACACGCGCTCCACGCCGTAGCCATGCGAGATCTTGCGCACGGTGAACGACGAGTTCAGGCCGGCGTTCTTGGTGCCCAGCACCACGCCTTCGTAGGCCTGCACACGCTCGCGGTTGCCTTCCTTGACCTTCACGTTGACGATGATGGTGTCGCCCTGCCCGAACTTCGGCAGCTCGCGGGTGGCCTGGGCGGATTCGAACTCCGCGACGATGGATTTGTTCAGCTTGCTCATGATTGCACCGATGGATTCGGGGTGGTCGTGTCGATTCGACAGCGTGGGCTTATGCAGTCACCGGATTGCGCTGCACGATTGTTGTTCTGTCCAGCAACCCACGCCACGCCGTGGCCATGGGAACTCGCTATTGTAGCCTAGGATTTTCCGGAGGCGCCAGTACCCGGCGTCCCGGCAGCGGCCAGCGCCTGCCGCGCCTCCGCCAGCCGCCGGCGATCGGCCTTGTCCAGGGCCGCCTCATCCAGCAGGTCGGGCCGGCGCAGCGCGGTGCGCAGCAGCGACTGCCGCCGCCGCCAGTCGGCGATCGCGGCATGGTTGCCCGAGCGCAGCACCGCGGGCACCTCGCCCAGCGCGTGGCTGGCCGGCTGGCTGTAATGGGGACAATCCAGCAGGCCGTCGCCCTCGAAGCTGTCCTGCAGCGCCGATTCGGCGGTGTTCAGCGCGCCCTCCTGGAGCCGGGTGACGGCATCGACGATCACCGCCGCCCCCAGTTCGCCGCCGGACAGCACGTAGTCGCCGAGGGAAATCTCCTCATCCACCTCGGCGGCAAGGAAGCGCTCGTCCACGCCCTCGTAGCGGCCGCACAGCAGGATCATCCTCGGCAGCGCAGCCAGTTCGCGCACCCGGGCCTGGGTCAGCGGCCTGCCCTGCGGGCTGAGGTAGATCAGCGGGGCCGGAGCCGGATCGGCCCCGCGCACGGCCGCCAGCGCGGCCCGCAGCGGCTCGATCAGCATCACCATGCCCGGGCCGCCACCGAACGGACGGTCGTCCACCCGGCGGTAGTTGCCCTCGGCATAGTCCCGCGGATTCCAGCCATGCAGGTCGACCAGGCCGCGCTCGTGGGCACGGCCGACCACGCCCAGCGCGGCCGACTGGGCGATGAATTCGGGGAACAGGGTGATGACGTCGATGCGCACCGGGGTCAGAACTCCGGGTCCCAGTCGACCACGACCAGGTTGGCCTCGAAATCGACCGACCTGATGAACTCGTCCATCACGAACGGCACCATCCGCTCGCGGTCGCCGCGCACCACCAGCACATCGTTGGCGCCGGTGCTGAACAGGTGCGAGACCCGCCCCAGCGCCCCCCCGTCCACGGTCCGCACGTCCAGGCCTTCCAGATCGACCCAGTAGTATTCGTCCGACTTCGGCGGCGGCAGGGCGCTGCGCGCGACATGGATCTCGGTCCCGCGCATGGACTCGACCACGTTGCGGTCGTCCACGCCGGGGAAGGTCGCCACCAGGGTCTTGCCGGCTTCACGCCCGCGCACCCCGCTGATCTCCGACTCCTGCCCCGAGGGGCTGCGCAGGATCCACGGCTGGTAGTTGAAGATCGCCAGCCGCGGCTCGGTCCAGGACTCGAGCTTGAGCTCGCCACGCACACCAAAGGCGCCGGACACCCTGCCCAGCAGGATACGGCGCTCGGAATCCTTCTTCATGACGGCCGGGCCGCGCTTGCGCGCGGCCCGTCAGGATCAGGCCGTGGCGGCCTGGGCCTTGGTCGCTTCCTTGTACAGGTTGCGAACCTTGTCGGTCAGCTGGGCGCCGTTGGCGACCCACTTGTCGACCGCGGCGACGTCCAGCACCACGCGCTTCTCGGCGCCCTGGGCGACCGGGTTGTAGTAGCCAACGCGCTCGATGTTGCGGCCGTCGCGGGCGCTGCGCACGTCGGTGACGATGATGTGGTAGAACGGACGCTTCTTGGCGCCGCCGCGGGTCAGTCGGATCTTGACCATGGTGGTTTCCTGTATAGCCCAGTCGCCAGGATGGCGAGGTAAGCCGGCGATTATAGCGGCGCCCCCGGCCCATTCCAAGCCCGCCCCCGCCGCCTTCACAGCGGCTGCCAGGGGGTCTGCGCCAGCGCCTGCCGCAAGCACTCCAGGAGCGCCTCCGAGCGCGTGAACCCCTGGTCGCCGATCCGTGCCAGCGGCCACAGCCCGGTGGCGTTGCAGGCCACCGCACCGGAGAAGTCCGCCAGCGCCGCCAGCCGCACCTCCCGCCACGACGGCGCCCGCCCCAGGCGTTCCAGCCCCGCCACCAGCAGCTGCTGGGCGGTGCCGCGCAATGCGGACGCCTGCGGCCACACCACCGTGTCGCCATCGAGGAAGGCGACGTTCCAGGTGCTGCCCTCACTGACCCGCCCGCCCGCGTCGATGAACAGGACGTCGTCGAAGCCCGCGCGCATGGCCAGGCGCCGTTGCTGGAACAGCGGGAAGGTGCCGACATGCTTGAGCTCCGGCTGCGCCCGCTGGTAGTCCACCGGCAGGACCGCCCGCGCCTCGGCGGACACGCCCGCCGGCGCGCCGATGCCGACCAGCACGTCCACCGGCACCGGCCGCAGCGGCTGGCGGAAATCGAACGCGCGCGAGAACACCGTGATACGTACCGACGCATCCTGCACGCCGCAGCACTCCAGCGCCTGCCGCAGCCAGCCCAGTAGTTGCGCCTCGTCCAGCACCGCGTCGAACAGCGCGCGCGTGCCCTGCTGCAGGCGCTCCAGATGCAGCGCCCACCCCTGCGCACAGCCGCCGCGCACCTGCAGCGACGTGAAATGACCGTAGTTGACCAGCGCCGCTCCCAGCACGGCGGCATCGGCCGGAGCGCCATTGCAGAACAGCCGGCTCACAGCAGCGCCTGCGCCTGCCGCCACATCGCCTGCAGGCTGTCCGCCACCGGCCCGCGGCGGGCCATCCAGGCCGACTGCCCGGCCCACGCCTGCATCGCCTCCAGCCGGTCCTCGGCCTGGGCCTGGCGGCGCATGCCCGCGGTGAGCCCGCGCTGCACCGGGTACGGTTGCGGTGGCGGCGCACCGGGGGCGGCCGCGGCGCGCACATAGGCGGTTTCGATGGCACGCCCGAGGCGGCCGCTGAAGGCGCGGGTCGGCCGGGCGTGCTCCGGCTCGGCGGTCGCCAGCGCCCGCTTCCAGCTGTCGGGAACCGTGGATTCGTCGGCGGCCAGCCAGGCGGTGCCGACCTGCACCGCGCTGGCCCCCAGGACCAGCGCCGCGGCCACGCCGCGGCCATCGCCGATGCCGCCGGCCGCGATCACCGGGATCGTCAGCCGGTCGGCGAACCGCGGCAGCAGGGCGAACAGCCCGTTCATCTGCGCCTCGGCACGCGCGGCGTCGAACGCGCCACGGTGGCCGCCGGCCTCCATGCCCTGCGCGACCACCGCATCGGCACCGGCCGCCTGCGCCTGCAGCGCTTCGTCCAGGGTGGTGGCGCAGGCGAACCAGGCGATGCCGGCCTCACGCAGGCGCTGCACCTGCGGACCGGAGAACACCCCCATGATGGTCGAGGCCACCGCCGGGCGGGCGCGTAGCAGCGCCTCGAACTGCTCCTGGAAACCGGCCGGCGCGGCATCGCCGGCGGCCACCGCCACCGGCGGGCCCCAGTTGCCGAGGAAGGCACGGGTGGCCGCTTCGGCCTCGTGGTCGCGGACAGGCGACGGATCCGGTACCCACAGGTTGACCTGCGCCGGGCCCTGCGAGCGCGCCCGGAAATCCGCCATCCACTGCCCGATCTGCTCCGGAGAGGACAGCACCGCGCCCATCGCGCCCATGCTGCCGGCGTTCGCCAGCGCCGCCGACAGCGCCACTGGGCAGGCGCCGGCCATCGGTGCCAGCAGGATCGGCAGCGCGACGCCGAAGCGCTCGCAGAACGACGCGGTCCGGGTGGAAACGGTGGAAGTATGCATGTCAGCGATGGCCGCCACCGGTACCCTGCCACGGCCAGGCCGTGTCTGCGGGTGCCGGGGCGCCAGCATCTCCAGGAGGAAGCCAGAACGCCATACTGGGCGTCATCGGCGGTGAAATCCATCGCCGGATGCGGCCCCTCCGGCCGCTCCCGCGTGGCATGCCGCGCGCCGGCCGCCGGCCACCAAGGCCTGCACCACGGTGGCGGGACGCGTTGCCGCTCAGCGGAACGGCAGCCCGCCGCGGCCGCCCATGGCGCCGAGCATGCCCTTCATGTTGCGCATCATGCCCTTCATGCCGCCGCCGGACAGCTTGCCCATCATCTTTTCCATCTGCATGTACTGCTTCATCAGCTTGTTGACGTCGGCCGGCTGGGTGCCGGAGCCGCGGGCGATGCGGGCTCGGCGCGAGCCGTTGAGCAGGCCCGGATTGCGGCGCTCCTTCTTGGTCATGGAGTTGATGATGGCGATCATCCGCGGCACCTCCTTGTTCTGCTGCACCTGCTGCTTGAGGTGCTCGGGGATCTGCCCCAGGCCCGGCAGCTTGTCCATCAGCCCGCCGATGCCGCCCATGTTCTGCATCTGCTCGAGCTGGTCGCGCATGTCGTTGAGGTCGAACTTCTTGCCCTTGGCGACCTTCTCGGCCAGCTTCTGCGCCTTGTCCTTGTCGACCTGCTGCTCGACCTGCTCGACCAGCGACAGCACGTCGCCCATGTCCAGGATGCGACTGGCCACGCGCTCGGGGTGGAACACGTCCAGGCCGTCGACCTTCTCGCCGGTACCGGTGAACTTGATCGGCTTGCCGGTGATGTAGCGCACGCTCAGCGCGGCACCGCCGCGGGCGTCGCCGTCGGTCTTGGTCAGCACCACGCCGGTCAGCGGCAGCGCCTCGCCGAAGGCCTTGGCGGTGTTGGCCGCGTCCTGGCCGGTCATCGAGTCGACCACGAACAGGGTCTCGGCCGGGTTGACCGCCGCGTGCAGGGCCTGGATCTCGGCCATCATCGCCTCGTCGATGGCCAGCCGGCCGGCGGTATCGACCAGCAGCACGTCGACGAACGACCGGCGCGCATCGTCGATGGCCGCACGGACGATGTCCACCGGCTTCTGCTCCGCCGCCGACGGGAAGAACAGCACCCCGACCTGCTCGGCCAGGGTCTTCAGCTGTTCGATCGCCGCCGGACGGTAGACGTCGGCCGAGACCACCATCACCTTCTTCTTGCGCTTTTCCTTCAGGTGCTTGGCCAGCTTGCCGACCGTGGTGGTCTTGCCGGCGCCCTGCAGGCCGGCCATCAGGATGACCGCCGGCGCCGGCACGTTCAGGTTGAGGTCGCTGGCCTGCGAACCCATCACCGCGGTCAGCTCGTCGCGCACTACCTTGATCAGCGCCTGGCCCGGGGTCAGCGACTTGAGTACCTCCTGGCCGACCGCGCGCACCTTGATCTTCTCGATCAGCGCCTGCACCACCGGCAGCGCGACGTCGGCCTCCAGCAGCGCGATGCGCACCTCGCGGGTTGCCTCGCGGATGTTCTCCTCGGTCAGGCGGCCACGGCCACGCAGGCGCTCGATGGTGCCGGAAAGGCGCTGGGTCAGGGACTCGAACATGCGGTGGGACCTGCAGGAATAAGGGCGAAGAGGCCGAAATTATAGCGGCCGGCGGCGGCACACGCCGCCCCGCCCGTCCGTGCATCGCCAGCGACCGGCACGTATGCGAAACTGTGGCGATGACAATCGTTCTCATTGCCGCCGTGCTCTACCTGCTGTCCACGGGCCTGCTCGTCCAGGGGCTGGCGGCCGAACGTCCCGCGCCGTCCCGCGCCTGGCTGTGGCCGGCCGCCGCCGCCGGCCTGCTGCACGCCGGCTACCACCTGACGGTGGCGCTGCGCATGGGTGGCGGGCCGGACATGCACTTCTTCGCCGCCCTGTCCCTGGTGGGACTGGGCATGGCCGTGCTCACCGCGATCGTCGGCGCCCGCGGACGCATGGCGGCGCTGGGCGTGCTGGTGTTCCCGATGGCCGCCGCGCTGCTGCTGGCCTACCACGGCTATGGCCACGAGCCCAGCAGGCCGCTGGGCTGGCAGCTGGCCAGCCACGCCTGGCTGGCGCTGTTGGCCTACGCCACGCTGAGCATCGCGGCGCTGCTGGCGATCATGCTGTGGCTGCAGGAGCGCGCCCTGCGCCGGCGCGATTTCCGCCCCTGGCTGCGTGCGCTGCCCCCGCTGGCCGACCTGGAATCGCTGCTGTTCCGCACCATCGGCACCGGTTTCAGCCTGCTGACCCTGACCCTGGTCACCGGCGTCCTGTTCGTCGACGACCTGCTGGCGCAGAAGCTGGTGCACAAGACCGTGCTCAGCGTGCTGTCATGGGTGGTGTTCGGCATCCTGCTGATCGGCCGCCGCCGCTATGGCTGGCGGGGCGGCAAAGCAGTGCACTGGACCCTGACCGCGATGGCCCTGCTGCTGCTGGCGTTCTTCGGCAGCCAGTTCGTGATCGAGCTGGTGCTGGGTCACGGCTGAGCGGCCCCGCACCCTGTTCCCGGCGCCGGCCCGGTGCCCTCAGTCCTTGGTGACGCGGTTGATCTCGGTCAGGCTGGTGATGCCCTGCGCCGCCTTCAACAGCGCCGACTGGCGCAGGTCGTTGACCCCGACCTTCTGCGCGGCCTCGGCGATGTCCAGCGCGTTACCGCCCTGCAGCACGATGGTGGCGATCTCGTCGGTCATCGGCATGACCTGGTAGATGCCGGTACGGCCCTTGTAGCCCTCGGTGCACTCGTCGCAACCGACCGGCTCGTACAGCTCGATGCCCGCCTCGATCTGGGCCGCGGTGTAGCCCTCGGTCAACAGCGCGTTCTCCGGCAGCGTGATCGGCTTCTTGCAGTTCGAGCACAACCGCCGCGCCAGGCGCTGGGCGATCACCAGGGTGACCGAGGAGGTGATGTTGTAGGGCGCGATGCCCATGTTCATCAATCGCGCGATGGTCTGCGGCGCATCGTTGGTATGCAGCGTGGACAGCACCATGTGGCCGGTCTGGGCCGCCTTGATGGCGATCTCGGCGGTCTCGAGGTCACGGATTTCGCCGACCATGATCACGTCCGGATCCTGACGCAGGAACGAGCGCAGCGCCGCGGCGAAGGTCATGCCGCGCTTGTTGTTCTGCTGCACCTGGTTCACGCCCGGCAGGCGGATTTCCACCGGATCCTCGGCGGTGGAGATGTTGCGGGTCTCGTCGTTGAGGATGCCCAGCGCGGTGTACAGCGACACCGTCTTGCCCGAACCGGTCGGGCCGGTGACCAGCACCATGCCATAGGGCTTGTGGATGGCTTCCAGGAACAGCCGCTGCTGCTCGGGCTCGTAGCCGAGCTTGTCGATACCCAGCTTGGCCGCGCTGCCGTCGAGGATGCGCAGCACGATCTTCTCGCCGAACAGCGTCGGCAGGGTGCTGACGCGGAAGTCGACCTGCTTGGTCTTGGACAGGTTGAGCTTGATGCGGCCGTCCTGCGGCACCCGCTTCTCGGCGATGTCCAGCTGCGACATCACCTTCAGGCGCGCGGCGATGCGCTCGCGCAGCTTGACCGGCGCCTTGGCCACGGTCTTGAGCAGGCCGTCCACGCGCAACCGGACCCGGTAGTCCTCCTCATAGGGCTCGAAGTGGATGTCCGATGCCCCCTTGCGGATCGCGTCGACCAGCACCTTGTTGACGAACTTCACCACCGGGGTGTCGTCGCCCTTGGCGTCCACGCCGGCGTCGCCGGCGCCGCCCATGTCCTCATCGCCACCGGCGACATCGAGGTCGCCCATGTCGTCGTCGCCGGCCAGCGAGTCGCCGAACGAATCGTTGCTGGCCAGCCACAGCTCGAGCGTGCGCCGCACCTGGTCCTCGTCGACCAGGATCGGCTCGACCACCAGGTTGGTGTGGAACTTGATCTCGTCCAGCGACTGGGTCGGGTTGCTGGTGCCCACGAACAGCTTGCTGCCGCGCCGGAACAGCGGCAGCACCGCATGCTTACGCAGCAGCTCCTCGCTGACCAGTTTCATCGCATTCTGGTTCGGGTCGAATACCGACACGTCCATCAAGGGCATGCCGAACTCGACCGCGTTGGCCGCCGCCAGCTGCGCCGCGCTCACCGCCTTCTTCTCGGCGAGCCACTGCGCCACGGGCACCCGTGCCGCGGTCGCCTGCGCCATCGCGTTGCGCGCGGCCGCCTCGTCCAGCGCCCCGTCCTGCACCAGACGACGGGCAATGCCGGTGATGCCCACCAGGTTGGCAGTGACAGCTAGGTTCATGGAGTTCCCCGACGCGGACCGCAGTGCGGCGATTGTAAAGGCAAGCGCCGGAGCGCGGGGAACCGCCGGCCGGCGCGGGCCGGGGGCCCCTGCCGCCCCCTTTCCGCCACCGCCCCGGGTACGGCCCCGGCCGGCGCGGCGGATGCCGGGCCCAGGGCCTCCCCGGTCCCCTCGATGGCCAAGCCCGCTACCATGTACCCCGGGGAGAACAACGGAACCACCATCGTGCAGTCACTGAGCATCATCCTGCCGGCCAAGAACGAGGCCGAGGGCCTGCAGCGCACTCTGCCGGCACTGCGGCAGGCCTGGCCGCAGGCGGAGATCATCGTCGTCGACGACGGCTCCACCGACGCCACGGCCGCCATCGCCGCCCACCATGGTGCACAGGTGGTCGGCAATCCGTACTCGATGGGCAACGGCGCGGCGATCAAGCGCGGCGCCCGCGCCGCCGGCGGCGACATCCTGGTGTTCATGGACGCCGACGGCCAGCACAGTGCGCAGCACATCGCCGCGCTGCTGGCCAAGCTGGAGGAGGGCTACGACATGGTGGTCGGCGCCCGCGACCGCAGCGGCCAGGCCAACCTGCACCGCGGCCTGGCCAACGGCCTCTACAACCGCCTGGCCAGCCACATGACCGGCCACCGCATCGACGACCTCACCTCCGGCTTCCGCGCGGTGCGTGCCAAGCGCTTCCGCGAGTTCCTGCACCTGCTGCCCAACGGGTTCAGCTACCCCACCACCAGCACCATGGCGTTCTTCCGCAGTGCCTACCCCGTGGCCTATGTCCCGATCCCGGTCGCCAAGCGCATCGGCAACGGCAGCCACATCCGCCCGCTCAAGGATGGCATCCGCTTCCTGCTGATCATCTTCAAGATCGCCACCCTGTACTCGCCGCTGAAGCTGTTCGCGCCCATTGCCGCGGCCTTCTTCCTCACCGGCCTGGGCTACTACGGCTACACCTTCGCCACCATGCACCGGCTGACCAACATGAGCACCCTGCTGTTCAGCGCTGCGGTGATCATCTTCCTGATCGGGCTGATTTCCGAGCAGATCACCAATCTGACCTACCGGCGCGACAACTGACATGCCCGGGTTCCGCAGGAACGCCCAGCCGCCACGCGCCTCGGGCCCCAGGGCCATGACAGCGCGGGCACGGCGCCCGACACCGCATCGTTGGCGGCCGAGGCCCGGCTCCCCCGCCCGTCCGGCGAGCTGGTGGCCGGCAGGCCCTTGCTGCGGTTGCGTGCCCTGCGCCACGGCCCGGGTGGAAGCCTCCGTACGCGACCGGCATCCGGCACCCACGCCCTCCGTTCTCCCCACCGCGCCCCCGCTCCCGTGCAGGGCCGGCCAGCGGGCGGCCCTGCCCTGCCGCACCGAACGTCTTTCGATGCCCTCGCCATGAATGCCGTCCCCCTCCCGCCAGCAACGGCCCGCTCCCGCCGGTTCCCCACCCCCACCTCCGGCATGCTGCTGGCGCTGATCGTCCTGCTCGCCGCCTGGCTCCGGATCGATGCGGCCCTGGAGACCCGGGTCGAGCAACCGATCCGGGCCGATGCCGCCGTCTACGTGGCCTATGCCTACAACCTCCACCACTTCGCTACCTACTCGAAGGAAAACACCTTCGTCGATCCGGCGGGTGCCGGCCCCTCCCGGCCGGACGCGTTCGCGGCCCCGGGGTACCCGGCCCTTCTTTCACTGTTGATCGACGGGCACCCGGACTGGGATTTCATCCGCAGGGTCATGCTGCTCCAGGCGCTGCTCGGCACGGCGATGGTCCCCCTCACCTACCTGATCGGCCTCCGCCTGGTGCCCAGGCGCCTGGCGCTGCTGCCGGCGCTCCTGGTCGCGCTGTCGCCGAAGCTCATAGCCGCCGGCACCTACCTCCTCACGGAAACGCTGTTCACCGCCCTGCTGCTGGCCAGCCTTGCCTGGATCATCTTCAGCGCCAACCGGCACCGCGCCTGGATGGCGTTCAGCGGCGGCGTCCTGCTCGCCGCCACCGCCCTGGTCCGTCCGACCCTGCAGTACATCCTGCCCTTCCTCCTGATCGCCCTGCTGCCCACCCTGCCGAAGGCTTTCCGCCTCCGGTACGCCATCGCGATGACGCTGGGCTTCGTCCTCGTGACAGGGGCATGGGCGACCCGCAACCTTGTCGCGACCGGACAGGCCTCCGACCAGACCCTGGCCATAAGTGCGCTGGTCCATGGCCACTACCCCTTCATGATGTACGACTTCAAACCCGAGTCGCGCGGCTACCCCTACCGTTTCGACCCGCAGATCGCGACGCTGTCGGAAAGCATGCCTGCCGCGGTACAGGGCATCGCGAAGCGCATCCGCGACGCCCCGGCCACCTATCTGCACTGGTACCTGGCCGGCAAGCCGCTCGCGTTCCTCGCCTGGTCCGATCCGGCCGCGATCGACGGGATATTCACCTACCCCACCCCGGAAAGCCCGTACCACCAGCAACCGCTGTTCAAACTGACGCTGGCCGTGATGCGCGCCAGCCACTGGCTGTGGGTGGGCCTGTTCCTCGTGCCGCTGCTGCTCGTGCCCACCACGCGATGGCGGAAGCACATCCCCGATCACCAGGCCGCGGCGCTGCATGCAACCTGCGCGACCGGCGTCTACTTCATCCTGATCCACATGGCGGGTTTCCCGATCGCCCGCTACAACATCCCGCTCCTGCCCGTGATCTTCCTCCTGGCCACGTATACCCTGGCCGCGTTCGGCCAGGCCTTCCGCACACGGCGGGCGGCCGCCCGCGACACGGGCCCCGGATGAGGAGGTCGAGCTTCTCCGCGTCGGCCACCGGCCCGCACCCTCGCCGCGATGCAGGGACCGCGTCGCCACCGCGGACGGCACCGCCGCTTGCCGGGCGGAGGCGCCCTCGCCCGCCCCGGGCGAAAGCCGCTGACGTATCCTCACCCCGCGTCCCGGCCGGCTGCGACCACCTGCTCTCAGGCCCACGCAGCGGAACGCCCATGCGCCGCCCCCTTCCGTCTTCCAGAGCCCCCCGCTTCCCGCGCCGGACATGATGAACGACACCCCTTTCCTCGTACTGGTCGGCACCAAGGCGCAGTTCATCAAGACCGCCCCGCTCCTGCGCGAGATGGACCGCCGCAACGTCGCTTATCAGCTGGTCTATACCGGGCAGCATTCAGAGACCTTCGATCTCCTCGAGGCCGCATTCGGCACCCGCGCGCCCGACGACCAGCTGGTGCCGGGAACGGAAGCCTCGACACACGGCAGTTTCCTCGCATGGACACTGAGCTTCTGGTGGCAGGCCATCAAGCGCCTGCGCCGCTGGCGCGGAGCACGCGCCGGCCTTGTGCACGGGGACACCGCATCGACACTCTTCGGCGCCATTGCCCTGCGCCTGGCCGGCGTACCGGTGGTCCACGTCGAAGCGGGGCTGCGCTCCACCCGGCTGCTCGAACCCTTCCCGGAAGAGATCGTCCGCCGGCTCGTCTCCCGGCTGGCGCGGCTCCACCTCGCGCCCGACCGGGCATCGGCGGCGAACCTCGCGGGCGTGCGCGGCACCGTCGTGGACACCCGCGGCAACACCCTGCGCGATGCCCTCGCACTGGCGCTCGGCCGCTGGCCGGCACCGCCCCGGGCGGGCGGCCTGGGCGGCTACGCCGTCGTGTCGATGCACCGTGCCGAGAACCTGGGGCGCAAGGAGGACTTCGACCTGCTCATGGGCGAAGTCCTCCATGCCGCGAGCATGCTGCCCGTGCGCTTCGTGCTGCATCCCGCGACGCGCGAGCGCATCCGCGCAAGCCAGTGGTCCGCCCGCCTCGAGGCCGCCCCGCAGCTGCAGCTGCTGGAGCGGATGGACTACCCGGACTTCATCGAACTGCTGGTCGGCAGCTGCTGCCTCCTGACCGACGGCGGCAGCAACCAGGAAGAGGCCGCGATGCTCGGCCTGCCCACGCTCCTGCTCAGGCGTGCCACGGAGCGGCTGGACGGGCTCGACAATGGCATCGAGCTGTCGCACCTGAAGCCGGAAGCGATCCGTGCGTTCGTCGCCCGACACGCGGGCAGCAGCTGGACGCTGCGTGCGATCCCGGAGGATTCGCCCTCGGCACGGGTGATCGAGGCGCTGGAAGCCATGCCACGATGAGCGCCACGCTGCCCTGCACGCGGACGCGCCTCCCCGTCGGCCTGCCGCCGCCAGGCAGGCGGGCCGGCACCGGCCGCCCGTCCTCATGCGGCAGCCACTGTACCTCCACGCGGAGGCTCCCTCCGCCCTCCCCGGGACCGGCCCGGTTGCCGAGCCGGCGGCAAAGCCCCGCGCCCACGGCTCCCCGCCACCGCCACCCCCACGGATGCCACGGCCCGCTTCCCGAGGCCGCCCGGTCCCTGCGGCCCGCCCAGCAATGAGCCGCAACGTGGCCCCCGCCCACCCAGCGGTCTGGTTCCCGACGGTACGCACCCACACCGGAACCGATGTCTTCACCGAACGCCTGGTCCAAGGCCTGGCACTGCTGGGCATCCAGGCCGGCATCACCTGGCTTCCGTTGCGGGCGGAATATGCCCCTTGGACGGTACCGCTTCCCAGCGCACCGGACTGGGCCAACGTGGTCCATGTGAACAGCTGGATGCATGCCCGTTTCCTGCCGCGCCACCTGCCCGTGGTCGCAACCGTGCACCATTCGGTGCATGACCCGGCCCTCAGCCGCCACAAGGGAATGGCACGACGGCTCTATCATCGCCACTGGATCGCTCCCAACGAGCGCAGGACACTGCGCCGCGCCACCTGCATCACCGCGGTCAGCCACTATGTGGCGGACATGGCCCGGGCAACGCTGATCGACCTCCCCATGCAGGTCATCCCCAACGGCGTGGACACCCGGATCTTCCACCCGGCGACCCCGCCGCGGCGTCCGGGACGCCCGTTCCGGCTGCTCTATGTCGGCAGCTGGAGTGCGCGCAAGGGGGTGGATCTTCTCGGGCCGATCATGCGTGCGCTGGGAGACGGTTTCGAACTGCACTACACCGGGGGACCGGCCGCCGGAGCGGACAAGCCGCACCTGCCGGCGAACATGCATGACATCGGGCACCTTGACGGCGATGCCGCAGTCGCCGCCACCATGCAGTCCGCCGACGCCCTGCTGTTCCCGTCCCGCAGCGAAGGTTTCGGCCTGGTGGCGGCCGAGGCCATGGCGTGTGGACTACCGGTCGTCGCCACCCGTCATTCATCACTGCCCGAAGTCGTGCAGGAAGGCCAGAGCGGGCTGTTGTGCGCGCCGGATGACATCGGCGCTTTCGTCAGTGCGGTACGCAGGCTCGCAGCCGACAGCTCACTGTATGGAACCCTGGCCTTAGCGGCACGCCAGCGGGCCGTCGAACGCTTTTCGATGGCGGCAATGCTGGATGCCCACCTCGGTATCTATCGGCGTGCCATCTGCTGAATGGATGCCGGCGCTCATGCCCGCGGATGGGACAGCCAGCCTTTCTCCCGCATGCGCGCGAGCAGTTCCGGTACAGCCATGGACGGGTCCAGGCCAGCGAACGCCTGCTCCCTGAGGGCTGCACGGTCCGCGAGGTGTTCATCCGTCTCCCATTGCCGCAGCAACGCACCAAGCAGCGTGTTCCAGCACTCCGCTATGGGTCCCGGCATCATGCTGCGCGGATCGAACTGCAGTTTGCGATCATTCTCCGCATAGTCATCGTCGCCGGGCAACAGAAACAGCACCGGCTTGTCCACCAGGAGGAAGTCCATCCCGATGGAGGAATAGTCGGTGACCAGCGCAGCGGCATGCGGGAACAGCGGATAGATGTCCGAGTGGCGTGCACAGACATGGAAATGCCTGCCTGCGATGCGCTCACCGCTGCAGTCGGCGGGATGGAACTTGAACACGAATTCGACGCCATGCGCTTCCGCGAATGCATCCAGCTCCCGCAGACCCGGCTCGTCGAGTGCCATCGGCGTACGGCCGGAACCGCGGAAGGTCGGCGCAACCAGCACCATCCGCCGACTGCAGCGGCGCCAATTGGCCAGGCAGGCGCGGACGCCGGCGTCCACGTTCGACCAGGCCAGGTCCAGGAACGTCCCTTCCAGGGACAGGGCGAAGTCATTCCGTGGATACCCTACCACCGGAAAATCCGCCGCTTCGAACGCCGGCGCGAACACCCGATCCCGGTAGAACGGCGAAGTCGTCGCCACCATCGCATAGCGGATCCGCCTGCGCGTGACCCGGTACGCCATCAACCGCAGGCGACGCGCCCAACCCGCCGATGCCCAGCGGAAGCGTCCAGCCTCATTCGCCCACAATCCGCCCTCGATCCACTTGAATCCCACGCCATGCCAGAGCTGGACGATCCGGGCACGGATCAGGAGGAACGCCCTGAACCGCCCATACCACCCGGCTTCATCGACGACCACGCACCGGCAGCGCAGCAGGAAGCCGATCGCCCTCCAGCCCGGGTAGCACAAGGCCTCCAGCCCTCCCGCCCCGAGCGACCGCGCGACCTCCTCCCGTTCCGTCACGAACACGAGCCGCATGCCCGGGTTCTGCTGCGCGGCCTGCAGGAAGAAGTACTTGCTGTTGTCGAGGAACCGCCCCCCTTCACGACCGATGACCGCGACCCAGTCGCGGCGCTTCGGCACCAGGAACGCGACCGGCGCGATCAGCAGCCAGCCTGACAGGGCCACCATGACCGTCATGGCCAACCGTACCGCCGGCAGCACCCGCCTATCTGCGGACATCGAATACTTCGCCGCTGGCATCGGACACCAGGGCCGCCAGCGTGGCCTCCGCGACCGTGTCCACGTCCAGCAACTCAGCGAGCGGCTCATTGCCGAAATTCTCGGAGCGCATCGGCGTTGCCGTGCGCTCGGGATTGAGGGCATTCACCCGGACCCCGAACGGCAGGTACTCCTGCGCAAGGCCCTGCATGAGGTTGACCACGGCGGCCTTGGTCGCCGAGTACACCGCCGAGAACGCCCGCCCCCGCGTGTAGGAACTCGACGCGAACAGCACGATCCCGCCACCGCCCCCCTTCATGCGCTCGAATGCCTCGCGCGCGACGACCACACTGCCGAGCACGTTGGTACGGATCTGCTCCTCGACCACCTCCGCCTGCTGGCCGGCCAGCAGGCCGGTCCTGAGCACCCCGGCGGTATTGACCACGCCGTCGATCCGCCCGTGCGCGGCAACAGCCGCGTCCAACACCCGGCCCACTGCGGCGCCATCGGCGACATCCACGCCATCGGCGCGCGACACCGCGACCACAACCGCCCCCGCATCGCGTGCCAGCGTGGCCACACGCTGACCGATTCCCCGGCTACCGCCGAAAACCACCAGGACCTTCCCTCCGAGGCCCGCCACGGCATCCTGCTTCCGGAAGCGCCGCGCACGCAACTGGAACAACCGGTCGGCAAGGTAGATGTCGGATGGATAGGTGATCTTGATGTTGCTGACATCGCCTTCGACAACCTTTACCGCCGCCAGCCGGTAATGAAGGATCAGGCCACAGTCGTCGGTCACCTTCAGTGCCGGCTCGGCAGCCGCAAGCGCGTGCGCCCGCCGCAACAGGCCTGCACGGAAGCCCTGCGGCGTCTGCCCCAGGCGCAGCATCCCGCGCTCCGGGATCTCCGCGATGCACCCCTGCGCATCCACCCGGATGACGGTATCAGGCGACGGGATTCCGGTATCGACCGCATCGAACGCCTGCAGCGCGTCGAGGCAACGGTCGATCGTCGCGGCATCCAGCAGCGGACGAACCGCATCGTGGACCAGCACGCGGGTCGCATCGTCAACCACCGCGGCGACGCCCGAGGCCGAACTCTCCTGACGGCTCGAACCACCATTGACGACCTTAACAACCTTGCGGAACCCGGCTTGCCGGACGAGCTCCATCGCCAGGTCGCGGTACGCCGGCGTCACCACCAGCACGACTTCGCCGATCCGCGGGTGCTGCTCGAACGCCTGCAGGGTGTGTTCGAGCACGCGGCGGCCGGCCAGCTTGAGGAACTGCTTGGGCGTCTCCGAACGGAAGCGTTCCCCGGCCCCCGAAGCCAGGACGATGGCAACCGCCGGCGTTTCAGCTGCACGGATCATCGCCTATGCCTCCCGGCCCACGCCATCATCGCCACCGCCGGCAAACCTGCGGTTGCGGAAGATTCCATCCACCTGCAGGAGGATGCCACTCGCCGGCTCCTGGAATCCGGCCTCGAAACCCACCGGATCGAAACCCGCGGCATCCATGTAGGAACACAGCTCCAGAAATGTCCTCTGACCGGCATACGGGGGCGCCAACGACATTTCGAGCTGCACGATCCGACACCGTGGGAGTACGCCGCGTCCACCCTCGAGCACGTTGTATTCGTAACCCTGTACATCCAGCTTCAGCCAGACGCCCTCCATCCCCGAAGCAAGCTCCGGGAAAATATCGTCGAGCCGCGACATCCGCACCGTCTCATCGCGCAGGTAGGCCGAGCGCGGCGCATTGGCCAGATGCGTAGGCAGCATCTCCAGGAACGAACTGCTGACAGAGTTGCTGGCTACGTTCAACGACTCCTCCGAGCACCGTTCCCCCAGCGCCGCCTGCGTCCCGCTCCAGAGGGGATCGCCGGCCATCCTGGTGCACAGCCGGGCCCAGGCCGCCTGCATGGGCTCGAACGAGTGGATGCGTCCGCGATAGCCGAGCCCACGCATCTGCAGCGCAAACTGCCCGGTATTGGCACCGACATCGAGCACCAGATCGATGCCCTGCGATGCCAGCAGCCGGGCCCGCCTCGCAATCGCGACACCGTCCTCCGCGCGGGTGCGTACATAGCCTTTCCTTTTCAGGAAGCGCTGGACCGCCATGTCCAGCGACCGGGGTAGAAACATGCGGTGATTCCTTGCAATTCAATCGCCGGGGTGCGGCACGGATCGCTTCTCCTGCCTGCGTGAAGCACGCAGCAGTAGCCCCCCGGCAATCGCCATTCCCCATTCCGAACAGGCCAGCGCCAGCGGCATGCCTATCGTACCAAGGTGTCTTGTCATCCCCATAGCGGCCACCAACAGTACCAGCAGGCCGATGCACTCGAAGGCGACGCGTACCCAGGGCCTGCCGATGGCCATCAGCGCGTTTCCTGCCACCAGCCGCAGGCTCATTCCCGGCACGGCCAGGCACAGCCACTTCACCATCCGTTCGATGCCGAGGTACTGTTCGCCAAATGCCCAGCCAAGCACCGGCGCGGCGAACCATACGCCTGCGGCCAGCAGCAGGCTATATCCGATGGCGGCCAGGAACATCCAGCGCAACAGTCGCCCCTCATCGTTCCTGCCACCACCGTCACCACGGAACAGGCGCGGGAGCGCGGACGTGGTCATCGCGGTGACCGGCAGGGTGATGGCCGCGACCACCCGTGTCGCAGCGGCATAGACGCCGACGGCCCCCGGCAGCAGCAATCGGGCCGCCAGGATCTTGTCGAGCTCGCCAGGGGCCGCCTTGGTGATGCTGATGGCTGCGAATCCGGACGCATCACGCATCTCCGCCCGACCCGGCAACCGCCAGCTCCGGAGCGCCGGCCAAGGTGCAGGCAGCAAGCGCAGGACCATCCACAAGGCGATGGCGGTGACCAGCAGGTATCCACAGGCATAGGCCTCGAGCGCCCGTACCGGTGCCACCATCGCTATAAGCACGGCGACCAGCAGCCGCATCACCAGCGGCAGCAGCACCAGCATCTGCGACCGCGCGATGCGTCCCAGCGCATGATGCTCCGACGCCCCCAACAGGATGAGAGGCTGCAGTACGAGTTCGGCGATGCCCAGCAACAACGGTACCTGCAGCGCCGTTTCCGGTACGCCCAGCAGGTACCTGCACAGCACCAGGTAGACCCACAGCAGGACAAGCCCAAGGGCCAGCGTGGTCGGCAATGCATAGGCCAGGACGGCCCAACGCCGCTCAGGTGCCCTGGACACCTCGGCCAGCATGACCAGGTGAGTACCGGCCGTGGCCAATGCTCCCGTCACCACCGCCAGCGCCGCCAACGCCGCGAACACACCGAACCGCTCCGCTCCCAGCATGCGGGCCACGACCAGCAGGGTTCCTGCCTGCACCACCAGCCGCAGCCCCAACACCAGTGACGTCCGCACCGTCCCGCGTGCGATGGGCCCCTGTCGGGACCAGAGCCCTCGCAGCGCCATCACGCCTTCCCCCGGAGGCGTGGAGCAGTTCGCATTTCCCGTGAAAATGGCCGAGACACGGAGCTACCGTTCGACTGATGTGGAGGGAAATGGAAGCGACCAGCGTCGCTGGCCGGCGCCACCGCCGAATATCCGGCAAGCCGGTCCAAGCCCTGGATGGTAGCGGATGGGCAGCCCCCGCGCCGGCCACCTCATCGGGACACGAGCGCACCACACGCCACGCTGTCGGCATGGACCACCGCTCCTACGAGCAGTGCCCCACAAACAGTCCCACCCTGACCGCGTACGCCGCCCTCTCAGCTCGCGGCCCGGCACCACCCGCATCCCAGGCAGGTCGCCCGGGCACCTTGCAGCATCAGTGAAGCGCACATTGCGCGCTGCCGGTATTGCATTCGGGGTGCTGCCTTATGTCGGCATTGCCCTTCAAGGGCGTAGTGAAGGTCACTACCCTGGGCGAGGCGAAATCGCCAACCGCCAATGCCAGGCTCGTGTTCGCGTCACATGCTTTCGGCAGAAAAGTCGCCGGCAGACTGTATTCCGCCAGTTCAACCACGGCGGTGCTCATATAGGCTCGCGCCTCTGCCAGGCAGGCAGCGTTGGCCGAGCGCTGGGTGTAGTTCCGGTACTGTGGTAGCGCGATCGCAGCAAGAATGGCAATGATCGCCACCACGATCATCAACTCGATCAACGTAAAACCCCTGGCATGCCGCGGCATAGCGCTCTCCTGTTTGGCTCCCCATCGACCCAGTCCACGGCAAGCACATTTCATGCCAAAAACCCGGGAAAGGGCTTGCTGCCATGTGTCTCAGTGCTTCTGCTTGGCGCGTTCGATGACTTGCAGTTCGTGCAGCCAATCCTCTCTACCCACGTCGACCAACTGCGCAAACAACCTCCGGATTTCGGGATCCCCCGGCGGCGTTAATTCCACTGCTCGACGAAGAAACAGGAGTGCCCTTTCAGGCCTTTCTGTTCGATTGTGGACATAGCTCGCCATCCGCAGGTAAACCCCGGGACTGAACTCAGTCCGGGCCTGCATGCTCTCCCAGGTATCGACCACACCGTCCTCATCAAGCGCCATGCCGCGCTCGACATTGGACAACAGGTTCAGCGCGATCCCCTTGTTCTGCACGTTCATGACCATGGATGGCAGGCGTGCATGCAGCCGCTCCCAATCCTGGGCAGACACGTCTCCGCGGATGGTCTTGTAGATCACCGCGTTGGACTGCAGTACCGCCGAGTCCGTGGCCAGCGCCCCCTGCTCACAGGTCGCGATCGCCTTGTCCAGCCATGGATTTCCGGCCTTGAAACCGCTGCGGTCCACATACACTGCATTGAGCGCCAACCAGGCCCGTTCCGAATCAGGCGCCAGTCGCAGCGTGCCCTCTGCAAAGCGCACTGGATCTCCCCACATGTAAGCCCGGGATACCGTCAAGCCCCCCCAGAAAACTGCTACGAGAGCGACCGGGACGGCAGCCCACCGCCAGTCAGGCGCCTTGCTTTCCCATGCCATTCGATACAGATCGCCAAGCGCCAGCAACACGCCCATCAACGGAAGCTGGTTTCGATGCTCGAAAGCCAATTCCAGGTTGAGCACGTTGCTTGTAATGAAGTGACCTGCAAAAAACAATAAAATCCCGAGGGCAAACAGCGGACGCTTCTTACGCCAACACCAGCTCCAAACCAGCACCCCCCCCAGAAACAGCCATGCAAGCAAAGTCGTCGCAGGTTGCAACCAACCCCTTGAAACCGGCAGGTTGTCGTAATAGAAGGGCATCGCACCCGGAAGCGGAAACACCATCTGCCCCAGGTACATCACCAGCACCCGCCCCTGCGTGAGGAGGCGCTCATAGCTGGAAAAGTCCCGGCCTGGATACGCATCCCACTTCCAGAAGTGTGGCACCACCCCCAGCAGGTACACCAGGCCCCCGAGCGCGACCATCAGCCCGTAGCCATAGCGCCAGCCAGCGGCCAGCCGCGGCGACACAGCGGCGAACCGAAGTACCGTCAACTCTATTGCAAACGTATACAAGGGCAGCAGCACCGCGTCTTCCTTGGATGCAAATCCCAATGACCAGAACAGCACCGTCAGAAGACCATACTTCCGCCATGGCCGCCCGGCGATCTGCGCTTGCCTCATTCCAAGGTAAGCCCATAGCGCCATTACCATGAACAGCGTGACCAGCGATTGCATGCGCTGTACCACGTACAAGACCGTGGACACCTGTAAAGGGTGGAATGCCCAAAGCGCGCCCACCACAAGCGCCATGACAGCGACGGCACCAGCACGCGCATCAACCGCGGTGCCCCGGCAGGGTGGCACTGCCATCAGCAACCTTCTCAGGAAGAGCACCACCCCCAGAGTCGCGAGGACATGGATGAAGATATTCGTGAACTTGAATGTCCGCGCATCCATGCCCCCACGCCAATGATCCAGTGCGAAGCTGAGCATCGACAAGGCGCGCGCACCATTGCCTGCATGGAAGCTGTAAGCCGCATACAGCATCGCTTCCACATCCAGGCGGTCGAGATACAGCACCCCGTTCTTTTCGATGTTGGGTCGATCATCGAAAATGAACCCCCCGCCCAGGCCAGGAAGCAGGCAGGCCGAGGCCACGAGCGCCACCAGCAGCGCAACGGGAAGGAACAGGGCTGACGACTTCTTCATTGGCTTCCGCAAATGACAGGCGGTGACGGAAAACGACCACCGCTGCTGCGATAGCCTCTCGTATCACCGCAATAAAGAAACCCGGCGATAAGCCGGGTTTCTTGAAACACGCTCGTTGAAGAACGCTTACTTCTTCAGCGAGCACTCGCCGCTGCCGGTATCGCAGACAGCACGCTCGAGCAGACCCTGGTTGCCCTTCAGCTGAGCCGGGAAGTCAACGCTGACCGGAGCGCTGTATTGAGCAACGTCGATGTCACCCTTGGCCAGCGTCTTATTGCATGCAGTACCCGCGTAACCAGTTGCATCACGCCCATCAGCAATGTCTGCCACAGCAGTATTCATGTACGCCTTGGCCTCGGCCAGGCAGGCGCCGTTGGACGAGCGCTGGGTGTAGTTGCGGTACTGCGGCAGCGCGATGGCGGCCAAGATGGCGATGATCGCAACCACGATCATCAGTTCGATCAGGGTGAAGCCCTGCTGCATCTTCTTCATGAGTACATCCCCTAGAGGTGTGGATTGTGAACACAGGCGGGCCGTCGCCCTCCTGGCATGGAACAACAGCAGGTTGCGTGCCAAGACACGCGGACCCGCCATTCCCCGGTGCGCATGATGGCAGCATTGGCCAGGAAGGGAAGCCCCGCCGGACGATTTTGCGAAGCAGCCTGCAAGTTGACGCTTTGGGTCACTTTGCGACGCATCCCGCCAGTGATCCCTCCTGCCCCGGTGCCGCCGAACCCCGCGCAACGAGGCGGATACAGGCCGGGGGACTCGATGCGCGGCGTGGATGCCGCCGCCGTGTTGCGGGCATGAACGAGCGTGATCCAGGCCGCATCTGTCCGGCCCCGCGGATGCCGCGGCGATCCGGACCCGCTACCATGCGGGGGTTGTCCGGCCCGGGGAGTGGCTGGACGGGGGAGATGAACCATGTCCGTTACCCGTAGCGCAGTGAACAAAGAACCCGTTGCACGCGGCACCAGCCAGCTGCAGGCGTTTGTCTGGGAGGGGACCGACAAGCGCGGGGTCAAGATGAAGGGCGAGCAGGATGCCCGCAACGCCAACCTGCTGCGCGCCGAGCTGCGCAAGCTCGGCATCACCCCGACAGTGGTGAAGCCCAAGCCCAAGCCGCTGTTCGGTGCGGCCGGCAAGCCGGTCAAACCCAAGGACATCGCCTTCTTCAGCCGCCAGATGGCGACCATGATGAAGTCCGGCGTGCCGATCGTGACTTCCCTGGAGATCATTGGCAGCGGCCACAAGAACCCGCGCATGGCCAAGCTGGTCGGCGAGATCCGCGCCGACCTGGAAGGCGGCGCCTCGCTGTACGAAGCCATCAGCAAGCATCCGGTGCAGTTCGACGAGCTGTACCGCAACCTGGTGCGGGCCGGCGAAGGCGCCGGCGTGCTGGAAACCGTGCTGGAAACCATCGCCGACTACCAGGAGAACCTGGAATCGCTGAAGGGCAAGATCAAGAAAGCGCTGTTCTACCCGGCCATGACCGTGGCCGTGGCCCTGCTGGTCAGCGCCATCCTGCTGGTGTTCGTGGTGCCGCAGTTCGAAGAGGTCTTCAGCAGCTTCGGCGCCGACCTGCCAGTGTTCACGCAGATGATCGTGGCCGCCTCGCGCTTCATGGTCGGGTGGTGGTGGTTGATCCTGCTGGTGACCATCGGCGCGGCCGTCGGCTTCATGGCCGCGTTCAAGCGGTCGCCCAAGCTCCAGCACACCATGGACCGGCTGATCCTGAAGATGCCGGTGATCGGCCAGATCATGCACAACAGCTCCATCGCCCGCTTCGCCCGCACCACCGCGGTGACGTTCAAGGCCGGCGTGCCGCTGGTGGAGGCGCTGGGCATCGTCGCCGGGGCCACCGGCAACAAGGTCTACGAGGAGTCGGTGCTGCACATGCGCGACGACGTCGCCGTGGGCTACCCGGTGAACATGGCGATGAAGCAGGTGAGCGTATTCCCGCACATGGTGGTGCAGATGACCGCCATCGGCGAGGAGGCCGGCGCGCTGGACACCATGCTGTTCAAGGTGGCCGAATACTTCGAACAGGAAGTGAACAATGCCGTGGACGCCTTGAGCAGCCTGATCGAACCGTTGATCATGGTGTTCATCGGCGTGGTCGTCGGCGGCATGGTCATCGGCATGTACCTGCCCATCTTCAAACTCGCCTCCATCGTCGGATAAAGATCCATGGCCTTCCTCGACCAGCATCCCGGCCTCGGCTACCCCGCCGCCGCCGGACTGGGACTGCTGATCGGCAGCTTCCTCAACGTGGTGATCCTGCGCCTGCCGCGGCGCATGGAGTGGCAGTGGAAGCGGGACGCCCGCGAGATCCTGGGCGAGCCCGACCTCTACGAGCCGCCGCCGCCGGGGGTGGTGGTGGAGCCCTCGCACTGCCCGCACTGCAAGCACCCGCTGCGCTGGTACGAGAACATCCCGCTGTTCAGCTGGCTGCTGCAGCGCGGCCGCTGCCGCCATTGCCAGACCCCCATTTCCCTCCAGTACCCGCTGGTGGAGCTGTTGACGGCGCTCATGGTCGTGGCCAGCGTGTGGCAGTTCGGCTTCGGCTGGCAGGGGTTCGGCGCCATCGTGCTGGCCTGCTTCCTGATCGCGCTGTCCGGCATCGACCTGCGCACCCAGCTGCTGCCCGACCAGCTGACCCTGCCGCTGATGTGGCTGGGCCTGATCGGAAGCATGGACAACCTCTACATCGCGGCCAAGCCGGCGCTGCTCGGCGCCGCGGTGGGCTATCTGTCGTTGTGGACGGTGTGGTGGTTGTTCAGGCAGCTCACCGGCAAGGAGGGCATGGGCCACGGCGACTTCAAGCTGCTGGCCGCGCTCGGCGCCTGGTGCGGCCTGCAGGGCATCCTGCCGATCATCCTGCTGTCCTCGCTGGTCGGCGCCATCGTCGGCTCGATCTGGCTGTACGCGCGCGGCCGCGACCGCGCCACGCCGATCCCGTTCGGCCCCTACCTGGCCATTGCCGGCTGGCTGGTATTCATGTGGGGCGACCAGATGATCGGCGCCTACAGGGGATGGGCCGGGCTGTAGCCCGCGCTGCTCCGCATGCGCCGCGACCCGCGCACATGAGCGACTTCATCGTCGGCCTCACCGGCGGCATCGCCTCGGGCAAGAGCGAAGTCAGCCGCCGCTTCGAAGAACTGGGCGTCATCGTGGCCGACGCCGATGTGGTCGCCCGCGAGGTGGTGGCACCCGGCGGCGCCACACTGGAAGCGATCAGGCAGCGCTTCGGCACAGGCATGCTGCGGGCCGACGGCAGCCTGGACCGCGCCCGGCTGCGTGCGCACGTGTTCGCCGACGACCAGGCGCGCGCGGCCCTGGAAGCCATCACCCACCCGGCGATCCGTACCCGTCTTCACGACGCCTGCCGCGCCGCACCCGGCCCCTACGCCATCGCCGCGATCCCGCTGCTGGCCGAGGCGGGAGGACGCAAGGGCTATCCCTGGCTGGACCGCGTGCTGGTGGTCGACGCGCCCGAGGCGGTGCGCCAAGCCCGCCTGCTCCGGCGCGATGGAATCGACGCGGAGCTGGCGACACGCATGATCCGTGCACAGGCCGGCGACAGCCAGCGCCTGGCACTGGCCGACGACGTGATCGTCAACGAACACGCGCCCGCGCACCTGCAGCCGCAGGTGGCGGAGTTGGACCGGCGGTATCGGCAACTGGCGCTGGCGCGCGCGCCCTGACCGTCTTCTGCCGGCACGTTGCCGGCACCGCGCCCGGGGGGTGCCCCAGCCTCGGCCTTGAAGCGGCGGTCCGCTGCTTGCAGCCACCTGCAGGCTGTCCGGCGCAATAGATGCGTTCGTCCGCCCCCGCAGCTCCGCCCGCTCAGCCCGCCGGCGCGAACGTCAGCGTACCGACCACGCCCTGCCCGTCCCCCGGCCGGATACTTGCCTGCCAGCCATAGAGGGCACACAGGCGGCTGACGATGGACAGCCCGATGCCGCCGCCCTGCGAATGGCCGGCATGCGTGCCGCGATAGCCCCGCTGGAACAGGCTGGCGGCGTCCTTCTCACTCAAGCCCGGACCCGTATCGATCACTTCCACGGCGTTGTCCAGCACGCGGACCCGCACCTGGCCTTCCTGGGTGTACTTCACCGCATTGCCGATCAGGTTGCCCAGCGCCACCGACACCGCGGCTTCCGGAGCATCGACGACCAGCTCGCGCTCGCCCTCCAGCAGCAGCTCCAGCGGTTTTCCGCCCAGCTGCGCCCGATGCGCTTCCAACAGCTGCTCGGCGATCCGGGCGACATTGCTGCACCCCTGGCCGCGTTCGTTGCGCGACAGCAGCAGCAGCGAACCGATCAGGTCGCTGCACTGCTGTTCGGCACGCTGAATGCGCTGCAGGCGCTGCAGCATCTTTTCATCTAGGCCCGGGCGGGTGAGCAGCAGTTCGGTCGCACCGCGGATCACCGCCAGCGGCGTGCGCAGCTCATGGCTCACGTCGGCATTGAACTCGCGATCACGCTGCACCACTTCGGTCAGGCGCGCCGAATAGTCATCCAGCGCCTCTGCCAGCTGCCCGACCTCATCGTCGGGAAACCGCGGCGCCAGCGGTTCCGGATGCCGTGTCCCGCCACGGTAGGCGCGCAGGCGCGCGGCCAGGTCCGAAACCGGGCGCATCACACGCGACGCCGACCACCAGCCCAGCACCAGCGACAACAGGCTGAATACGATCACCGACAGGAACAGGGCGCGCTTGAGCTGCTGCTCTCCACGCATGCTTTCCGTCATGTCGTAAGCGAGGAAGAACCAGGTGTCGTCCGCTTTGCGAACCGCCAGCTTGTAGGAAAAGGGCTTTCCATCCTCGTCCACGCCGCTGACGTTGTGGTTCCCGTTGGGCAACGCCGCCCACTCGGGCCGTTCCTCACGCACCCGCTCGAACTTCTCCCGGGGATAGAAATAGGCTTTCAGCTGCTGGAACGGCACATCCGGCGCGTGCGTGGGGTCGACGTAATAGCGGCGCGCATACTCGTCGACATTGCGGTTCATCACCTCTTCGACGAGCTGGCTCTCCACGCGCTGACGCGCCCAGTTCGTGGCGAACGCGAACAGTGCCGTCAGGCTGAAGCCCAGCAGCACGAACGAGACGATGATGCGGCTGCGCAGGCGACGCCGGAACCGGCCATGCTTGCCGGCCTTCGCGGACGACGATGGACTTTCAGGCATCGGGCGCGGCGATCCGGTAGCCGATGCCATGCCGGGTCTGGATCATCGGCACTTCGAAGGGCTTGTCCACCACCGCGCGCAGGCCGTGGATGTGCACCCGCAGCGAATCCGAATCCGGCAGTTCCTCGCCCCAGACCCGGGTTTCCAGCTCCTGCCGGGTGACCACCGCGGGCGAGGCCTCCATCAGCGCCTGCAGGATCTTCAGCGCCGTCGGGTTGAGCTGCAGCAGCTTGCCCTGGCGACGCACTTCCAGCGTATCCAGGTTGTATTCCAGCTCGCCGGTTTCCAGCACCCGCGTATGCGCGCCCTTGCCCCGCCGCGACAGCGCGTTGAGGCGCACTTCCACTTCCTGCAGGGCGAACGGCTTGATCAGGTAGTCGTCGGCACCGGAATCGAAGCCGGCAAGCTTGTTGTCCAGCGAATCGCGCGCGGTCAGCATCAGCACCGGGGTCTGCTTGCGCGCGTCGTTGCGCAGCTTGCGGCAGACTTCGATGCCGTCCATGCCGGGCAGGTTGAGATCGAGCACGATCGCGTCGAAGTCGTGGACGACCGCCAGGTGCAGGCCGGTCACGCCATCGGCGGCGAAGTCCACCGTGTGGCCGCGGTCCTCAAGGTAATCCCCGAGGTTGGCGGCGATGTCGCTGTTGTCTTCGATTACTAGAATGCGCACTGGCGTGGATATCCTTCGTTGGCCCGGGCCGGCGCGGTCGCGCGCCGGAACGCAGGGATTACAGCACAAGCTTCATTAACATCGCGCCATTCCGGCCCCCCGCCCGTGCCGGCGCGGCCGTTCAATCGTTGGCCTTGATGATCCGCCCCTCCTGCACATGGCGGAGCTGGCTGTCGGCGTCCTGCCGCATGCGGCCGCGCTCGGCGACCGTCTGGCATTGCGTGACCGGCATCCTGGAGCCGATCGGCTTCTCGCGCCGGCACACCAGCCGGCTGTCTTCACGCGCCCGCGCCAACAGCGTGTTGACCAGTTCCTGATCGTTGAACACCCGGGCGCGACGCTCCGGCGGGAGCGCCTCGGCGTTGCCCTCACCGATCGCCTGCGCCATGCGCTCCAGCGCCTCGGCCACCCGCTGCCGGTCCGTGGCGGAAATCTCGCTGTACCGCTCGCCGGCCTGCAGGTCGGCGCGGATCCTCTCGTGCTGCGCGGCGAACGGCAGCGCCGGGCGCAGCGGCGGCTCCGGGGGTTTGGCCAGGCAACTGCCGGATACCAGCAGCGCCACCCCTACCAGCAGACTCCTCGACATCATCCGTGTCCCCCTTGGAATTCCGCCCACTCTAGCCGTGGATGAAAACGGCAACAAGCGGGCGGAGGCACAAAAAAACGAGGCCTTGGCGGTGCCCGCCAAGGCCTGAAAAGTTCCCGATCACCGGACCTGCTGAGGAGGGCGGGTCGCAGTGGATGAAGCGTAGAAAAGGCGCAATTAAGCACCCGTTAAAACCATGCAAGCAAATCGGAAACCGGGGTCAACGCCTCAGATTTGCGACGTAATCGATCACCTCGCCGGCGACATCCCGCCCCGAGATGCTTTCGATCCCCTCCAGCCCGGGCGTCGAATTCACCTCCAGGATCAACGGCCCGCGCCGCGAGCGGATCATGTCCACGCCGGCGATGCCCAGGCCCAGCGCGCGGGCCGAACGTACCGCGACCTGCTGTTCGGCCCTGCTGCAGGCCACCGGCCCGGCGCTGCCGCCGGCATGCAGGTTCGAGCGGAACTCCCCCTCCTGCGCCTGCCGGCGCATGGTCGCCACCACCCGGTCGCCGACCACCAGGCAGCGCAGGTCGGCCCCTTGCGCCTCGCCGATGAACTCTTGGACCAGGAAGTTCGCATACAGGCCACGCAGGGCTTCCACCGTCGCCCGCGATGCGCTGAGCTTCTCGGTGAGGATCACCCCCCTCCCCTGGGTACCTTCGCTCAGCTTCAGCACGTGCGGCGGCGGCCCCAGCATGGACAGCAGGTCGTCGGTGTCGTCGGGGTTGTCGCCGAACACCGTGACGGGCATGTCGATGCCCTTGGCGGCCAGGACCTGCTGCGCGCGCAGCTTGTCGCGGGCGCGCAGGATCGCGTCGGACGGGTTGGGCGTGCAGGCGCCCATCATCTCGAACTGCCGCAGCACGGCAGTGCCGTAGCGGGTGATCGAGGTTCCGATCCGCGGGATCACCGCATCGAAACCGGACAGCGGCCGCCCCTTGTAGTGCATGCTGAAGTCGCCCGCGGTGATGCGCATGTAGCACCGCAGCGGATCGAGTATGCGCACCGTGTGGCCTCGCGCGCGCGCCGCCTCGACCAGCCGGCGGGTCGAGTAGAGCTTGCTGTTGCGGGAAAGGATGGCCAGTTTCATCGCTGGATCCGGGAATACGCACCGGCGCGACGCGCCCTGCCCGTGCCTGGAGCCTTCCCGGCGGCGGGGCCTGGAGAGGCTGGAGCGGGTGAAGGGAATCGAACCCTCGTCGTAAGCTTGGGAAGCTTCTGCTCTACCATTGAGCTACACCCGCAGGGCGATGCGCAGTCTATGCGCGCAACGGCCCTGTGCGCAATGCCCACGGGAAGCGACGCGGGCGCCGGGCATCCCCGGCGCCACCGCTCCACCGGGGCGGCAGCGCCGCAGCGCCGCCACGTCCCGGCCGGTGCCGTACCCCGTCTAGAAGTGGCCGCCGAAGCTGGCGAACAGGGTCGCGTCGCGCGCCGCCTTCTGCGCGGTGGTGGTGCTCAGGCCGAGCGTGCTCTCCAGGCCCCACAGCGTCACCCGCGCACCCAGCGCCACCGTGGCGTAGTTCCGGTCGAAGCGCAGGCCGGGCACCGTGTAGGGCCCCACGTCGGCCAGGGTCTGCAGCCAGGCGCCGGCCTGCTTGCCGTCCTCGAACTCATGGTCCCAGGTGACCTGCGCATAGGGACGGACGCTGCCGCCGTCCAGGCGCACCTGCCAGCCGAGGCGGCCGACCGTGCTGTCCACGTTCTGCCTGCCGTAGCCCAGCGCGGTGGCACTGGCATTGCTCTCCACGTAGCCGTCCAGCTTGACCTTCTGCCAGACCACGGCGGCGACCGGCCCGTGCCGCACTCCGCCCTGCTGGCCGAATTCGTAGCCGGCATCCAGCGCCGCGGTCAGGTTGCTGCCGTCCGGCGTGCCCCGGTGCAGCCGCGCCGCCGGACCCAGCTGGACCTTGCGGGCCACGTCGTAGTCCAGCCAGCTGTAGCTGACCTGGCCACCGACCCGGGCGCGCTCGCCGTACCAGCCGGCGAACAGGCCCACGGTGGTGTCGGACTGGGTGAAATCGCCCTGGCTGTTGCCAAAATCCGCACGCATCCGCCCATAGCCGGCGAAACCGCCGACCACGCTGCCGTTGCGCGCCCAGTCGACGCCGAACAGGCCGGCCGGCGCCATGCCGTCGTACAGGTCGGCGTGGTCGTAGCGCTGCATGTCGCCGCGCACGTTGCCCCACCAGGCCAGGCCGTCGGCAGGGCGCTCGCGCAGATGCCCGCTCACCTGGTCCGCGCGCGCGCGGCCGGTGGTCTGCGCCGAATGGCTCAGCACCTGCTGCAGGCGCGGCGCTTCCAGCACCGAGATCGCGTACTGGCCGAGGATCTCGTGGGCCGCCGTGGTCGGATGCACGCCGTCGGCGAACACGTAGCGGTTGGCGGCGTCCGGATCGGCGTAGGTCAACGGATTGCAGGTCAGCGACTGCGCGGTCACCTGCGGCTGGCAGGCCGTGCCGGACACGTTGCTGAAACCGTAGGTGCCCGGATCGGCGACGATCTCCTGCAGGATGGTGAAGGTATCGACCGGGATGACCTGCAGCCCGGCCTGCTTCAGGCCGCCGAACAAGGCGTCGTTGTAGGCCTTGGCCAGTGCCGTCCCCTGGGCCATCGCCACCGGGCCGCCGGCGCGCGACGAGGGCGTCAGGCCGATGTCGGGAAGGTTCGGGACCATCACGTACTGCGCGCCCGCCGCCTGCAACGCGCCCACCATGCCCACCTGGTCGGCCACCGCGGCACCGAGCGTGGCCTGCGCCGGCGCCCCGGCGGCCACCGCGAACAGGTCGTTGGCACCGCCCCACACGGTGTAGAGCGCGCGCGGGTCGGCCTTGCCGCCGTTGGCGGCCAGGTAGCCGCTGAGCTGGGTCTTCATGGAAGGCGTCGCGCCAAGCAGGCCAACGGCATCCACGCCGACCCGCGCTCCACCCACCGCGTAGTTGTCGCCGCTCTGCCCGTTGCCGTTGGGCGAGGCGTCGGTGCCGTAGTGGTCGGCCAGGTGGTCGGCCCAGACCCAGCCGGGGTTGGTGGTGAAGCGGCCGACAAGCGCCGCGTTCGGGTCCAGCTGCATCAGCACCGGGCGGAAATAGCCGGTATCGGTCAGGCTGTCGCCGAAAAAGACGGTCCTGGAGAACGGCGACTGCGCCATGGCCGGCAGGGCGGCCAGCGCCAGGGCCAGTGCAAGGCCGGAACGCAGGGGGCGGGGGGAAACACGCATGGGAAGACTCCTGACGAAAGAAGGCGCGGCAGCGTACGCCGCCGCACGTTGTTAGTTTTTCATTGCCGCGTAAGAGCCTCACGCTGCAGCGCCGCATCCGGCTGGGAATTTACGCCGCTGCCGGGGAGAATGCGCGCATGAACATCCAGCTCAATGGCGCCCCCCGCCCGCTCTCCGCCCCCCTTACCGTAAGCGGCCTGCTGATGGCCGAAGGCCTGGCCGAACGCCGCGTGGCGGTGGAAGTCAACGGCACGATCGTCCCCCGCAGCCGGCACGGCGACTGGACCCTGCAGGACGGCGACATCGTCGAGATCGTGCACGCCCTGGGCGGCGGCTGAGTCCCCCGCACGCAGCCCCGCGCACCGGCGCCGGCCGGCCGGCGCCCTCCGCTGCATGCGCCGGCGCCGTCGCCCGCCACCGGCGATGGCAAGCCGACGAAGGCGCGCACGCGCCGCATGCGCGATAATCCCGGCATGAACGCACACCACGCCCCCACCGACGCGCTGGTCATCGCCGGCAAGCGCTACTCGTCCCGGCTGCTGACCGGCACCGGCAAGTTCAAGGATCTGGAAGAAACCCGCGTGGCCACCGAGGCCGCCGGCGCGCAGATCGTCACCGTGGCCATCCGCCGCACCAACATCGGCCAGAACCCGGGCGAACCCAACCTGCTCGACGTGCTGCCCCCGGACCGCTACGCGATCCTGCCCAATACCGCCGGCTGCTATACCGCCGAGGACGCCGTCCGCACCTGCCGCCTGGCCCGCGAGCTGCTGGACGGCCACAACCTGACCAAGCTGGAAGTGCTGGGCGACCAGAAGACCCTGTACCCGGACGTCATCCAGACCCTCAAGGCCGCCGAAATCCTGGTCAAGGACGGCTTCGACGTCATGGTCTACACCTCCGACGACCCGATCCTGGCCAAGCGCCTGGAGGAGATCGGCTGCGCGGCGGTGATGCCGCTGGCCGCACCGATCGGCTCCGGCCTCGGCGTCCAGAACAAGTACAACCTGATCGAGATCGTGGAGAGCGCCAAGGTGCCGATCATCGTCGACGCCGGCGTCGGCACCGCCTCGGACGCGGCCATCGCGATGGAACTGGGCTGCGACGGCGTGCTGATGAACACCGCCATTGCCGGCGCCCGCGATCCGGTGCTGATGGCCAGTGCCATGCGCAAGGCGGTGGAGGCCGGCCGCGAAGCGTTCCTGGCCGGCCGCATCCCGCGCAAGCGCTACGCGAGCGCGTCCTCGCCGGTGGACGGGCTGATCGGATGACCCCGCACGCGCGCCGCCGGCCGGCAGCGCGCGCTCCCCGACGCCGCGCCGGAAACGGCCACACCCGCGTCCACCCCCTGACGAGACTCCCGGTTTGACCAATCCGTTCGACAGCGCCGGCGCCAAGGCCCCCCCGAAACCGTTCACCGTGACCGAGGGGCGCCGTGAAGTCCGCAGCTTCGTGCTGCGCCAGGGCCGCTTCACCCCCGCGCAGCAGCGCGCGTTCGACCAGCGCTGGCCGCGCTTCGGCATCGATTTCAGCGGCCAGCCGCGCGACCTGGACAGCACCTTCGGGCGCACCGCGCCGAAAGTGCTGGAAATCGGCTTCGGCAACGGCGCCGCCCTGCGCCATGCCGCGCGCTTCGACCCCGCCCGCGACTACATCGGCATCGAAGTGCATGCACCCGGGGTGGGCCGCCTGCTCAACGCCCTGGCCGAGGACGACGCCGACCACGTCAGGCTCTACCACCACGATGCGGTGGAAGTGCTGGAGAAGGAGATCGCCGACGGCGCCCTGGACGAGATCCGCATCTACTTCCCCGACCCCTGGCACAAGAAGCGGCACAACAAGCGCCGCCTGATCCAGCCGGCATTCGCGGCCCTGCTGGTGCGCAAGCTGGCCCCGGACGGCCGCCTGCACTGCGCCACCGACTGGGCCGACTACGCCGAGCAGATGTGGGAGGTGCTCGACGCCACCCCCGGGCTGGTCAACCGCGCCGGCGCCCGTGGCAGCGTGCCGCGCCCGGACTGGCGCCCGCAGACCCACTTCGAGAGCCGTGGCCAGAAGCTTGGCCACGGCGTCTGGGACCTGCTGTACGACCGGTGCGCGCTGGAGCGCCCGGACTAGGAGAACGACGCCGCGATGACCCCTCTACCTCTCGCACAGACAGCTGGACGTGGCGGAAACGGGGCCGGACCGGAGGCGCCTGCGCGCGCCCTGCTGGGCGCCACCGGACGAGGGACCTGATGGACACCGCGCTGACCCTGACCAACGACATGAAACTGGTGCTGGGCCTGGTCGGCTTCACCATGGCGATGTTCCTGTTCGAACGCATCCGCGCCGACGTGGTCGCGCTGGTGGTGATGGTGGTGCTGGGCGTGACCGGCCTGATCGCGCCGGAGGAGATCTTCGGCGGTTTTTCCGGCAACGCGGTCATGAGCATCATCGCCACCACCATCCTCGGTGCCGGCCTGGACCGTACCGGCGCTCTGAACCGCCTGGCCGGCTGGCTGCTGCGGCGCTCGCGCGGCCTGGAACAGCGCCTGCTGCTGCTGACCAGCGCCACCGCCGGCCTCAACTCCTCGTTCATGCAGAACCCGTCGGTGATGGCGCTGTACCTGCCGGTCGCCTCGCGCCTGGCCTCGCACACCGGGCTCACCCTCAAGCGCCTGCTGCTGCCGATCACCGCGGCGATCGTGATGGGCGGCGGCCTGACCATGGTCGGCAACTCGCCGCTGATCCTGCTCAACGATCTGCTGGTCTCGGCCAACAACAACCTGCCCTCGGGCACCGCCACCATCGAGCCGCTGCGCATGTTCGCGCCGCTGCCCATCGGCCTGGCGCTGCTGGCGGCGTCGCTGCTGTACTTCCGCTTTTCCGGCGACCGCAAGCTCAGGCGCGAGGACGACCGCTCCGGCGACGGCCAGGCACCGGCCCGGACCGAGAGCTACTTCGCCAAGGCCTACGGCATCGAAGGCGACGTGTTCGAGCTGACCGTCACCGCCGAAAGCCCGCTGGTGGGCATGACCGTCAGCGATGTCGAAGGCCTGTTCGACGCGCCGCTGCTGCTGGCGCTGAAGACCGGCAACGACACCCGCCTGGCGCCACCGGCCGACATGCGCATCTGGGTGGGCAGCATCATCGGCGCGATGGGCCGCCGCCAGCAGGTGGCGGACTTCGCGCAGAACCAGTTCCTGCGCATGTCCTCGCGCATGCGCCACCTCGGCGACCTGTTCAACCCCAGCCGCGCCGGCATCTCCGAGGCGGTGGTGCCGCCGACCTCCAAGCTGATCGGCAAGACCGCCGGCCTCCTGCGCCTGCGCAAGGAACGCGGCATCAGCCTGCTGGCGATCAACCGCGACAAGCAGGTGATCCGCGAGGACGTGCGCAACGTGGCCCTGCGCGCCGGCGACATGCTGGTGTTCCACAGCATCTGGCAGGACTTGAGCGCGGCGGCGGAAAGCCGCGATTTCGTGGTGGTCACCGACTACCCCAAGGGCGAGCAGCGCCCGCACAAGTTCAAGATCGCCATGGCGATCTTCGCGTTGACCATCATCATCGCGCTGACCTCGCACCTGCCGGTCGCGCTGACCCTGCTCACCGGCGTGGCCGGCATGCTGCTCACCGGCGTGCTGCGCATGGACGAGGCCTATGCCGCCATCAACTGGAAGACCATCTTCATGATGGCCGGGCTGATTCCGCTGGGCTGGGCGATGGACTCCAGCGGCGCCGCCGCCTGGGTCGCCGGTCATACCATCGACCAGTTGCCGGCCGGCATACCCATCTGGCTGCTGGAGCTGGCGCTGGCGCTGCTGACCACCGCCTTCTCGCTGGTGATCAGCCACGTCGGCGCGACCATCGTCACCGTGCCCATCGCGGTCAACCTGGCACTGGCCGCGGGCGGCAACCCCACCGCGTTCGCCCTGATCGTGGCGCTGTCGGCGTCCAACAACCTGATGACCGCCTCCAACCCGGTGATCTCGATGGTGATGGGGCCGGCCAAGTACACCCCGCGCGAGATGTGGCGCGTCGGCGGGCCGTTGTCGCTGATCTACACCCTGGTCGTGGTGGTGATGGTCAACCTGATGTTCTGAGCGCGGCGCCGCGTCAGTCCAGCAGCACCCGGCCCTGCTCCACCCGCACCGGCACCGCGCGCAGCGCATCGCCCTTGCACGGGCCGGAGACGCACAGCCCCTGCTGCAGTTCGAATGCGGCGCCGTGCACCGCGCATACCAGGTGCCCTTCGCGGCTCTTGAGGAACTGCCCCGGCGCCCAGTCGAGCGGCCGGCCGGCGTGCGGGCAGACATTGAGCCAGGCCCGGACCTCGGCGCCGTCGCGGTACAGCAGCAGCGGCTCGGCCTCGCCGTCGATCACCGCCTCCACCGCGTGGAAGCCCTGGTCGGGCACGGCGTCGAGCGCAACCAGCTCGACGGGAGAGGCATCGGATCGGAGCATCGCGTGTCACGGTGAAGCGTACGGGAGTGCCGATTGTCGCATGCCGCTCCCGCCGGCAAGCGCGGCGCGCGGTCTGAATGCGCCGCCGTTTTTAACGACAAATTCACTCGCCCGCCGGGCCTGCCGCCGATACTGCCCGCAGCCTCACCGTCCCGCATCCGACATGTACAGCCGTCATTTCCAGTTCGCCAGCTTCCGCAACCTGTTCGCGCCGCGCAAGCCGCGCCACCCGTTGCTGCGCGTGGCGCTGGGCCTGCTGGGCCTGGCGATCCTGGCGGTGCTGGTCGTGGCCGGGGTGTTCGTCGGCGCGGCGATGATCCTCATCGGCCTGGCCTGGAAGCTGCTGGGCGCGCGCAAGCCGCGCGCTTCCGCCCGTACCGGCGCGGTGATGGACGGCGAGTACCGCGTGGTACGCAAGCCGGCGCTGCCCAACGCGCACTGAGCCCGTCCCGGCTTCGCCACTGCCCGTCCACTCCCGGCATGCCCTCTCCCGGCGGCGGCGTGCTGCCCGGTTCCCGGGCGGCCGGCACTACCGGACCTGCACGGCGCTCCGGCATCATGGCGCGACCGCCCCCTTCCGGAACCCCCATGACCGACCTGATCCCCCCTCCGCCGGTGCCGCGCATTGCCGTGGCCGGCGGCGGCACGTTCCCGGTGCGCCGCATCTACTGCGTCGGCCGCAACTTCGCCGACCATGCCCGTGAGATGGGCGCCAGCGCTCCGGCATCGGCGGCCGAGCGCGGCCAGCCGATGTTCTTCATGAAGCCGGCCGACGCCATCGTCACCGGCGACGCCGATGTTCCCTATCCTTCCGCCACCGCCGACCTGCACCACGAGGTGGAACTGGTCGTGGCGCTGGGCGCGGACGCGCCCGCCGGCGAGCTGCCCGCCGCGCAGGCCCTGTCCCTGGTCTTCGCCTACGGCGTCGGCCTCGACCTGACCCGCCGCGACCTGCAGGCGGTCGCCAAGGCCAAGGGCGCGCCCTGGGACATCGCCAAGGGTTTCGACCATTCCGCCCCGGTCAGCGAACTGGTGCCCGCGGACCGGGTCGGCGAGCTCGGGCCGCTGGTGCTGTCGCTGGAGGTGAACGGCCAGCAGCGCCAGCGCGCCACCCTGGACAGCATGATCTGGAACGTCGCCGACATCCTGCACGCGCTGTCCCGGCTGTACGCGCTGCGCGCCGGCGACCTGGTGTTCATGGGCACGCCCGCGGGCGTGGCCGCGCTGCAGCCCGGCGACCGTTTCAGCGCGCGCCTGGGCAGCGTGGCACGCTGCGACGGCAGGATCGCCGGATGATCCGCAGCGCGGTAGTCTGTTGCCCGCGTCCCCATCACCACGTCTACAGGAGAGCCCCATGGGAATGATCAGTGAGTTCAAGGAATTCGCGATGCGCGGCAACGTCATCGACCTCGCGGTCGGTGTCGTCATCGGCGGCGCGTTCGGAAAGATCGTCACCTCCCTGGTGGACAACATGATCATGCCGCCGATCGGCTGGCTGATCGGCAACGTCGACTTCTCCACCCTGGCCTGGACCCTGGCCCCGGCGCGGGTCGCCGCCGACGGCACCGAGATCCCGGCGGTGGTGATCGGCTACGGCGACTTCATCAACACCGTGGTCCAGTTCGTGATCGTCGCCTTCGCCATCTTCATGCTGATCAAGGTGCTCAACCGCCTGTCGCGCAAGCGGGAGGAAGCCCCCGCGGCCCCGCCCGAGCCGAGCGAGGAAGTGCTGCTGCTGCGCGAGATCCGCGACAACCTCAAGCGCTGACCGCTCCGCGTGCGCGGGCGCCGGCCCGCGGCACCGGCAGGCATCGGCAGCGATGGAGCCGCGGGCGCAAACCCGCGGCTCCGCCGTTGTCGCCTCCCCGCACCCGCCTGGCCGGCCGCGGCCGGCGTGCACCGGCAGGGACACGGGGCCCCGGCACGCCATCGCCCGGGGATCGCCGCGGCACGTCCGCTGCAGGCGCCCGTTCCGGTGCCAGCGTGCGCGGGCCGCGTCTGGGATAATGCGGCCACCGCAACGTTCCGGCAGCCGCATCCATGACCACCCGCACCCTCCGCATCGCGCTGGCGCAGCATGACTTCCCGGTCGGCGACGTGGCCGGCAACCGGGCCCGCATCGTCGAACTGATGCAGATCGCCCGCGACGAGCACGGCGCCGACGTGGTGCTGTTCCCGGAACTGGCCGTCAGCGGCTACCCGCCGGAAGACCTGCTGCTGCAGCCCGGCTTCCTGCACGACTGCGAGCAGGCCGTCGCCAGCATCGCCGCGCAGGCGCAGGGCATCGTCGCCGTGGTCGGCTGGCCCCAGCGCGCGGGCGGCGGGCTGTACAACGCCGCCAGCGTACTGCGCGACGGCACGGTCGCCGCCACCCACCGCAAATGCGAACTGCCCAACTACGGGGTGTTCGATGAACGCCGCTATTTCACCGCCGATGCCGACGCCGCTCCCTGCGTGTTCGAGGTCGCCGGCGTGCGCATGGGCCTGCTGGTGTGCGAGGACCTGTGGCTCCCCGGACCGCTGGCCGCCGCCGTGGCCGGGGGGGCGGAGCTGGCGCTGGTGGTCAACGCCTCGCCGTACGAGCGCGGCAAGCATGCCCAGCGTGACGCCATGATGGCCGAACGCAGCCGCGACAGCGGCGCCGGCATCGTCTACCTCAACCTGGTCGGTGGACAGGATGACCTGGTGTTCGACGGCGCCTCGCTGGCCGCCGATGGCGACGGCACCGTGCACCCGGCGGCGCTGGCGTTCGCCGAGGAGCTGCTGCTGCTCGAGTACGACGCCGACGCGCGCACCTTCGCACCGCTGCACTGGATCGACGACGGCGATGAAAGCATGGATGCGCTGGCCTGGCGCGCGGTCACCCGCGGCCTCCAGGACTACTGCCGCAAGAACGGCTTCGACCGGGTATGGCTGGGCCTGTCCGGCGGCATCGATTCGGCGCTGGTGCTGGCGCTGGCGGTGGACGCGCTGGGCGCGGACCGCGTCACCGCGGTGGCGCTGCCCTCGCGCTATACCGCCGGACTGTCCAACGACCTGGCCGCCGAGCAGTGCCGCGCCCTGGGCGTGAAACTGGAAACGGTGCCCATCGAGCCGGCCTTCCAGGGCCTGCTGCAGTCGCTGTCGGCGATGTTCGAGGGCCAGGCCGCCGACGTGACCGAGGAGAACCTGCAGTCGCGCTGCCGCGGCGTGATCATGATGGCGCTGGCCAACAAGTTCGGCGGGCTGCTGCTGACCACCGGCAACAAGAGCGAGTACGCGGTCGGCTACGCCACCATCTACGGCGACATGTGCGGCGGCTATGCGCCGCTGAAGGACCTGTACAAGACCGAGGTCTATGGCCTGTCCAAGTGGCGCAACACCGTCGGCGGTGCGCCGGTGATCCCCCCGGCGGTGATCGCGCGCGCGCCCTCGGCCGAGCTGCGCGACAACCAGACCGACCAGGATTCGCTGCCCGCCTACGACGTGCTCGACGGCATCCTCTACCGGCATGTCGACCAGGAGCAGTCGCGCGAGGAGATCGTCGCCGCCGGCTACGCGGCCGAGGTCGTGGACCGGGTCCTGCGGCTGGTGCGCAGCGGCGAATGGAAGCGGCACCAGGCCGCACCGGGACCGAAGGTGTCGCGGCGCGCGTTCAGCCGCGAGCGCCGCTACCCGATCAGCAACGGCTACCGCGGCTAGGAATCCGGCTCCCTGGAAGCCGGGCCCGGCGCGCGGCACGGCTCACCGCCTGGCCCGGAACACCCATTGCCCCTGTGGCAGGCCCGCCCCGGGATCGTGGACGCGCAGTACCCGGGCGTCGGCGAAGCCGGCCTCCCGCAGCATGGCCAGCAGATCCCAGCCGAAGTGATGGAAGCACGGCACGCCCCCGGAGACCGGATCGCCGTGGTATTCCGGCCTGCCCTCGAATACCACCTGCCCGTCATCCCGCAACCGGGCGATCTGCCTGCTGCGGGCCTTGTCCGGGTAGAACGGCACGGTGAACACGAACACGCCGCCGGGACGCAGCACGCGCGCGGCTTCGCGCAGGGCGGCGCCGGTGTCGACGATGTGTTCGAGCACGTCCAGGCTGATCACCGCGTCAAGCCCGGCATCGGCGAACTCCAGTGCGGTCAGGTCGCGCAGGACGACGCGTTCGAACACGCCGTGCCGCCACAGCCACAGCTGCAACCGCCACCGGCGCGACAGGCCGACGCCGTACTCGCCCCCGTGCAGTTGCCCGACCCGGCCACGCAGCGTGCGATAGAACAGGCTGGCCTGTTCCGTGGCGTATACCCGGGCCGTGCCGGCCGCTTCCAGCGCCTCCAGCAGCACCCGGGCAGCCGCCCTCTGGCGCGCGTTGCAACCGCAGTTGCCGCAGTACAGGCGCTCGCGGATGTTGCCCTGCGGGTCGCCCTGGAAATCCGTTGCCGCCCGGCACAGCGGGCAATGGCCCCGCAGCGGCTGCGCCGGCGCCAGCGCCCGCTCATCGGCCAGCCAGCGGCCCTGCAGCGCCTGCCACTGGCGGAGGTCGCGCAGCCCGCGGGTCCTCACCCGGCAGCGTTGCGGTTGGCCGCGACCGACAGGAACACCGCGGTCGCCGCCGCCACATTGAGGCTCTCCACCGCGCCGCTGCCGGGGATGGACAGGCGCAGGTCGCACTGCCCGGCCAGCCCGCGGTCCATGCCTTCGCCCTCGGCCCCCATGACGTAGACCATGCGTGTCGGCAGCCGCGCGGCGAACAGGTCCTCGCCGCCCTCCACCAGGGTCGCCGCCGAGGCGAACCCGGCCTCGCGCAGCTGCGCGAGCGCCTGCGGCGGCGCCGGCAAGCGCACCAGCGGCACCGCCTCGGCGCCGCCCTCGGCGACCCGGGCCGCGGCACCGGACAGGCTCAACGGCGACTCGGCCGGCAACAGGAGGCCGGCCACGCCGAAGTGCGCGGCCGAGCGCAGGATCGCGCCGAAGTTGTGCGGATTGCCCACTCCGTCCAGCCACAGCGCCAATGCCGGGCCCGGGGCGAGCCCCTCGAGCCACTCCGACAGCGGCAGCACCGGCGCGCGCAGCACGTCGGCCACCACGCCTTCGTGGTGGGTGGTGGCGGCCAGCTTGTTGAGGTCGCCCTCGCCGACCACCCGGTAGCCGATCCGGTTGCCGGCGCACCACTTGAGCAGCGGCTGCATCCTCGGGATCAGCGTCTCCAGCAGGTACAGCTTGCGCAGCGCCTGCGGGCGCCGGGCGAACATCGCCAGCACCGCGTTGACGCCATACAGGCGCAGCTCGTCGCTGCCGCGCACCGGGCCCGCGCCCTCCTCGCCGCGGCGGTTGCCGGGGACCAGCGGGGTGGCCCGCGGCGGGCGGGCGGAAGGACGACGGGTGTTCCAGGGACTGCTCACTGCGGATGCTCGCTTATTTGTTGCCGCGCCAGAAATCGGCGTTGCGGATGCCCAGCGCGTCCGGATCGAAGACCGGGTCCAGCCCCAGCTTCTTCTGCCGTTCGTAGTCGGCCAGCGCCAGCATCGCCGGCTTCTGCACGATCAGGATCGCCACGACGTTCAGCCAGGCCATCAGGCCAACGCCGATGTCGCCCAGCGCCCAGGCCATCTTGGCATTGTGGAAGGCACCGAACACCACCATGCCCATGATGCCCAGGCGCAGCCCCAGGGTCGCCAGCGGATGGGTGCGGGTGCTGCCGGCAAGGTAGGTCAGGTTGGTCTCGGCCATGTAGTAGTAGGCCATGATCGTGGTGAAGGCGAAGAAGAACAGCGCCAGCGCCACGAACCCGGCGCCCCAGCCCGGCAGCACCGACTCCACCGCCGCCTGGGTGAACAGCGCGCCCTCCGACGGCGCCACGCCCGGCACCCCGGTGACCATCGCCTCCAGCTTCTCCACGCCGCCCTCGGTGACCTCGCGGAACACGTTGTACATGCCGGTGGACAGCAACAGGAACGCCGTGGAGGTGCACACCAGCATGGTGTCGAAGTAGATCGCGAACGCCTGCACGTAGCCCTGCTTGGCCGGGTGCGAGACCTCGGCGGCGGCGGCGGCGTGCGGGCCGGTGCCCTGGCCGGCCTCGTTGGCGTAGATGCCGCGCTTCACGCCCCAGGCGATGGCCTGGCCGATGATGCCGCCGAAGGTGGCATGGGCGCCGAACGCGCTGGAGAAGATGTCGGCGAACATCGTCGGCACCTTCTCGGCATTGAGCGCCATCACCACCAGCGCCATCAGGATGAAGCCCAGCGCCATGAACGGCACGACCACCTCGGCGAAGCTGGCGATGCGCTTGACGCCGCCGAAGATGATCAGCCCCAGCAGCACCGCCACGGCCAGCCCGATCCACAGCTTCATGCTGCCGCTGCCGCCCACCGACGCGCAGGCGTCCGGGCCATGGCAGAGCACGTTGACCGCGCTGTCGGCGATCGCATTGGCCTGCACGCCCGGCAGCAGGAAGCCGGCGGCGATGACCGTGGCCACCGCGAATGCCGCGGCGTACCACTTCAGGCCCATGGCCTTCTCGATGTAGTAGGCCGGACCGCCGCGGTAGCGGCCTTCGGCATCCTTGGTCTTGTAGATCTGCGCCAGGGTCGATTCCACGTAGGACGTGGACGCGCCGAGGAAGCCCATCACCCACATCCAGAAGATCGCGCCCGGGCCGCCATAGGCGATCGCGGTGGCGACACCGGCGATGTTGCCGATGCCCATGCGCCCGGCCATCGACATCGCCAGCGCCTGGAACGAGGACACCCCGGCGTCGGACTTCTGCCCGCCCACCGTCAGCCGGCACATCTCGGCGAAGCCGCGGAGCTGCATGAAGCGCGTGCGCACGCTGAACCAGAGGCCTGCGCCCAGGCAGATGAAGATGAGCGCGTTGCTCCAGATGATGCTGTTTATGTACTCGACGATGGCTTCCACTCGATCTCCCCGGATGGCTGAAGGCTATGAGGTACCGGCTTCGCGAACCGGCGATTCTTCCACGAATGCACGACCCTGTGTGGACGGATGCCGCTACGCGGCCCCGTCGGCACAGGTGACAGAGGTGCCCTCCTTGAACGCGGCCCGCCCCGGCAGGCCTTCCTCGATGGATTCACGGCGCCCCGCGGCGCCGGCTCCCGGCAGCGGCTCATGCATGGCCGCCCACCGAGGGGGTCTCGCGCTCCTGGCGGGCCAGCTCGTTGGCCACCGTCTCGGGCGACTGCGTGTGCGGCGCCAGCAGCGCGTAGAACGCCGGCACCACGAACAGCGACAGGAAGGTGGAGACGCTGACGCCGAAGATGACCACCACGCCGATGGTGCCGCGGCTGGCCGACCCCGGCCCGCCGGCCGCCACCAGCGGCACCGCGCCGACCACGGTGGCGATGGAGGTCATCAGGATCGGCCGCAGGCGCACCGTGGCCGCCTCGACGATGGCCTGGTGCACCGAGCGGCCCTCGTCGCGCAGCTGGTTGGCGAACTCGACGATCAGGATGCCGTTCTTCGCCGCCAGCCCCACCAGCATGACGATGCCGATCTGGCTGAAGAGGTTGAGCGTGCCGCCGCTGACGTACAGGCCGACGAAGGCACCCAGCACCCCCAGCGGCACCGTGAGCATGATCACCAGCGGGTGGATGAAGCTCTCGAACTGCGCGGCCAGCACCAGGTAGACCACCAGCAACGCCATGGCGAAGGTCAGCAGCACCGCGCTGCCGGCGTTCTGGTACTCGCGCGACTCGCCCTTCCAGTCGATCTGCGCGTATTCGGGCAATTCCTCGCGCGCGACCTCCTGCACCCAGGCGATGGCCTCGCCCAGGGTATGCCCGGGCGCCACGCTGGCGCTGATGGTGATCGAGCGCAGGCGGTTGAAGCGGTTCAGGGTGCCGGCCTCGGCCACTTCGCTGAGGCCGACCAGGTTGGACAGCGGCACCAGCTCGCCCGAACGGGCGCGGACCTGGATCGCCGCCAGGTCGGCCGGCGAGGCGCGGCCTTCGCGGCCGGCCTGCACCAGCACGTCGTATTCCTCGCCGTTGTCGACGAAGGTGGTGACCCGGCGCGAGCCCATCATCGTCTCCAGCGCGCGGCCGATCTCGGTCACGCTCACGCCCAGGTCGGCGGCCCGCTGGCGGTCGATGTTGACCCGCATCTGCGGGCGGGTTTCCTTGTAGTCCGAATCGGCGCCGACCAGCCCCGGATAGGCCTCCATGCGCGCCAGCAGGCGGTCGCGCCACTGCGCGATCTCGGCATATTCCGGCCCGCCGAGCACCACCTGGAACGGCTGCCCGAAGCTGCGCACCAGGCCACCGCCGACCTGGGTGCGCACACGCACGCCGCTCAGGCCGTCCAGTTCCTGCTGCAGGCTGTGGGCGACATCGGCGGTGACCTCGCTGCGCTGCCGCCAGGGCTGCAGGAACACGCTGATGCGCCCGGTATGCATCTCCTCGCTGTTGCCCCAGCCGCCGGGCACGCGCGGGTTGGCGCGCGCGATGGGCTCGTCGGGGCCGACGAAACGGTCCACGATCCGCTCCACCTGCTGCACCTGGCCGACGGTGTAGTCGAACCCGGCGCCTTCCGGGCCGTCGATCATGACCTGGAACGAACCGCGGTCCTCGGCCGGCGCCAGCTCCGACGGCAGCAGCTGGAACAGCCCCCAGCTCGCGCCCAGCGCGGCCAGCATCACCAGCGCGAACACCCAGGTGCGCTGCACATGCCGGTCCAGCACGCGCCCATAGGCCGACGCCAGCCGTACCAGCTGGCGGTTGATGAAACGGTTGAGGCGGTTGCTCTTCTGTTCGCTGTGCGGCCTGAGCAGCTTGGAGGCCATCATCGGCGTCAGCGTCAGCGCCACGAAGGCCGACAGCGCCACCGCCGCGGCCAGCGCCACCGCCAGCTCGCGGAACAGCCGCCCGGTGTTGCCCTCCAGGAAGCCGACCGGCAGGAACACCGCCACCAGCACCGCGGTGGTGGCGATCACCGCGAACGCCACCTGCGTGGTGCCGCGCCGTGCGGCGACCAGCGGCGGCTCGCCGAGGTCGATGCGCCGCTGCACGTTCTCCACCACCACGATGGCGTCGTCCACCACCAGGCCGATGCACAGCACCAGCGCCAGCAGGGTGAACAGGTTGATGGTGAAGCCGAAGGCGAACAACGCGATGAACGCGGCCACCAGGCAGACCGGCACCGTCACCGCCGGGATCAGCGCCGCGCGCAGGCTGCCCAGGAACAGCCAGATCACCACCAGCACCAGGAACATCGCCTCCACCAGGGTGGCGTAGACGCGCTCGACCGCCGCCTCGATGAAGGTGGTGTTGTCGAAGGCGACGAAGATCCGCGTGCCCTCGGGCAGGGTCTTGGCGATGCGCTCGGCCTCGGCGCGGGTGGCGCGGGCCACGTCCAGCGCATTGGCGGTGGAGGTCTTGACGATGCCCAGGCCCATGCCCGGCTCGCCGTTGCTGCGGTAATAGGCACGCCGTTCGGCCGAGGCCAGCTCGACCTTGGCGACGTCGGCCAGGCGCACCACGTAGCCGTCGCGGCCCTTGCCCAGCGGCAGGCTGGCGAAGTCGGCCGGCGCCACGTAGCTGCGCTCCACGCGCAGGGTGAAGTCGCGGTCGGCCGATTCGATGCGGCCGGCCGGCAGCTCCACGTTCTCGTTGCGCAGCGCCGCTTCCACCTCGCCCACCGTCAGCCCGCGCGCGGCCAGCTGGTCGCGGTCCAGCCAGATGCGCATGGCATAGCGCTGGCGGCCGCCCATCTGCACCCGGGCAACGCCGTCGATGCTGGAGAAGCGGTCGACCACGTAGCGCTCGGCATAGTCGCTGAGCTCCAGCGTATCCATGCTCGAAGAGCTCATGTTGAACCAGATGATGGCGTCGGCGTCGCTCTCGATCTTGGCCACCTCCGGTGGCCGCGCCTCCTCGGGCATGCGGTCGGCGACCCGGCTGATGGCGTCACGGACGTCGTTGGCCGCCGCCTCGATGTCGCGCTCGGCATTGAACTCCATGCTCACCGAGGCACGGCCGTTGGTGCTGCGGGCGTTGATCGTGTCGATGCCCTCGATGCCGGCCAGCGCATCCTCCAGCACCTGGGTGATGCGGCTCTCGATCACCGCCGCCGACGCGCCGGTGTAGTCGATCGACACCGAGACGATGGGCGGGTCGATGGCCGGCAGCTCGCGCAGCGTCAGCCGGCTGAACGACATCAGCCCCAGCACCACCAGCAGCAGGCTCATCACCACGGCCAGCACCGGCCGCTTGATCGAAAGCTCGGAGAGCCTCATTCGGCGGTGGCCTCGGCCACCCGCGCGTCCTCCACCCGCAGGCCGTTGCGCAGCTTGCCGGTGCCGTCCACGACGATCCGCTGCCCGGCCTCCAGCCCCTCCACGATCTCGACCACCCCGGCGCGGCGGGTACCGGTCTTGATGTCGACCCGCTGGACCGTGGCATCGTCCAGGACCCGGAACACGTAGGAATCACGGCCGACCTGCACCACCGCGATCTCCGGGATCAGCAGCGCCTGGCGCTCCGGCCGGAACACGCGCACGTCCAACAGCATGCCCGGGCGCAGCGCGTGGTCGGGATTGGGGAAGTCGGCGCGCACGGTGACCGCGCGGCTGCCCGGGTCCACCCGCGCGTCGATGGTGCTGACCTCGCCGTCGAAACCGCGGCCCGGCCAGGCGATGCTGCTCCCGGTGACCTTGTCGCCGGGCTTGAGCGAGGCCAGCTCGGCCTCGGGGACCTGGAAATCGACATGCATGCGCGAGATGTCGTCGAGCGTGGCGATGACCGTGGTCGGCGTGACCAGCGCGCCCGGGCTGACTTGCCGGATCCCCAGTACGCCGGCGAACGGTGCGCGCACCTCGCGGTCGGAGACCTCCGCGCGCATCTGCCGCACCCGTGCCTCGGCCGCATCGCGGATCGATTTCTGGGTATCCAGGGTGGAGCTGGCCACCAGCTGCTGGGTCGCCAGCTCGTTCTGGCGCCGGTACAGCCGGTCGGCCTCGTCGAAGGTGGCCTGGGCCTGGGCCAGCGCGGCTTCCTGGGCATCGATGCGCAGGGTGACCAGCGGCGCCCCGGCGGCCACTTCCTGGCCGCTGTGGAAGTGCACCGCGTCGATGATCTCGCTGACCTTGGCGGTGACGATCACCGACTCGCGCGCCTTCGCGGTACCGATCGCCTGCAGCGTGTCGTTCCAGGCCGAATGCGCCACCTGCTGGGTCGTCACCGGGACCGCGGCGCCCGCCTCGTGCGGCGCCTCCCCGCCGGTACGGGTGCATGCGTTCACTGCCAGTACCAGAACCGTGCCACGGGCCAATGCGGCCGCAAAACGCCCCAACATATGGAATTCCGTCAGATGCTCGATCCGCCAGTCTAACCAGCGCCGGGGGGCCCGGGATGTGCCATTGGGGGGGGCGGCCCTGCAAAGAAATGTCGGCGGTCCATTCCCTTCCTCTATGGGAGGGGGGTATGGAGTGCATCGGGAGGAGGGAGCGGCGCGCTCCCCCCTCCCGATCCGCGCCGGCGGGCCGCGCACCACACCCCCCGTGGGTGCGCGCGCCCGCCAGCCCCGGCACGGCTGGCGCGGCGTCTCAGCGCAGCGCCAGCCGCATCACCTGGTCGACCATGGCGTCCATCGCCTCGCCGTCGGCATACAGGTGCAGCTCCGGTGATTCCGGTGCCTCGTACGGTGAATCGATGCCGGTGAAGTTCGGGATCTGCCCGGCGCGCGCCTTGCGGTACAGGCCCTTGACGTCGCGCGCCTCCGCCACCTCCAGCGGCACGTCGACGAAGATCTCGACGAACTCGCCCTCGGCGAAGCGCTCGCGGGCCATCTGCCGCTCGGCACGGAAAGGCGAGATGAAGCTGACCAGCACGATCAGCCCGGCATCGGCCATCAACCGGGCGACCTCGGCCACCCGGCGGATGTTCTCCACCCGGTCCTCGTCGGTGAACCCGAGGTCGCGGTTGAGGCCATGGCGGACGTTGTCGCCGTCGAGCAGGAAGGTGTGGCAGCCGCGCGCGTGCAGGCGCTTTTCCACCTGGTTGGCCAGGGTCGACTTGCCGGCGCCGGACAGGCCCGTGAACCACAGCACCCGCGGGGTCTGCCCCTTGATCCGGGCGCGCGCGGCGGGGTCCACGTCCAGGTGCTGCCAGTGCACGTTGCCGGCCCGGCGCAGGGCGAAGTCCAGGGTACCGGCGGCGACCGTGACGTTGCTCTGGCGGTCGATCAGGATGAAGCTGCCCAGCGCGCGGTTGCGCGCATAGGGCTCGAACGCCACCGGCTCGTCCAGCGACAGGTTGCAGCAGCCGACCTCGTTCAGTTCCAGGCGCTTGGCCGCCAGCCGCTCCTGGGTGTTCACATCCACCCGGTGCTTGATCTCGCTGATGCTGGCGGCCACCGTGCGGCTGCCGGTCCGCAGCCAGTAGGGCCGGCCCGGCAACAGCGCGGCGTCGTCCATCCACAGCAGGTGCGCGGCGAACTGGTCGGCCACCTCCGGCGGATCGCCGGCCGCGGCGATCACGTCGCCGCGGCTGACGTCGATCTCGTCGTCCAGGGTCAACGTCACCGCCTGGCCGGCACCGGCCTGGGCCAGCGGCCCGTCCGGCCCCAGCACCTGGCGTACCCGGGAGCGGCGCGCCGAGGGCAGCACCACCACTGCATCGCCGGCGCGCACCTGGCCGGCGGCGAGGGTACCGGCGAAGCCGCGGAAATCCTGGTTGGGGCGGTTCACCCACTGCACCGGCAGGCGCAGCGCGTCGCCGGCGCCGGTTTCGGGCAACGCGACCGTATCCAGGTGCTCGATCAGGCTCGGGCCGCGGTACCAGGGCATCCGCGGCGAGCGCTGCGACAGGTTCTGCCCTTCCAGCGCCGACAGCGGGATGGCCTGCACCCGGGCGATGCCGAACTGCCGGGCCAGCGCCTCGTATTCCCCGGCGATGCGCTCGAACACCGCCGGATCGTAGTCGACCAGGTCCATCTTGTTGACCGCCAGCACCACCTGGCCGATGCCCAGCAGCGACAGCACATAGCTGTGGCGTCGGGTCTGCGGCATCAGCCCCTTGCGCGCGTCCACCAGCACCACCGCCAGGTCGGCGGTGGACGCCCCGGTGGCCATGTTGCGGGTGTACTGCTCGTGGCCCGGGCAGTCGGCGACGATGTACTTGCGGTGGTCGGTGTCGAAGTAGCGGTAGGCCACGTCGATGGTGATGCCCTGCTCGCGCTCGGCGGCCAGGCCGTCCAGCAGCAGCGCATAGTCGATGCGCTCGCCCTGGGTGCCATGGCGGCGGCTGTCCGCTTCCAGGGCGGCCAGCTGGTCGTCGAACAGGCGCTTGCTCTCGTACAGCAGCCGCCCGATCAGGGTGCTCTTGCCGTCGTCGACGCTGCCGCAGGTGATGAAGCGCAGCAGCGGCTTGGATTCATGCTGCCGCAGGTAGCCGGCGATATCGGAAGGCGTGGCGACCGCGTGCATCAGAAATACCCCTCCAGCTTCTTCTTCTCCATCGACGCGGACGGATCGTGGTCGATCAGCCGCCCCTGCCGTTCGGAACTGGTGGACACCAGCATCTCGGCGATGATCTTCTCCAGCGTGTCGGCCGCGGACTCGATGGCCCCGGTCAACGGGTAGCAGCCCAGCGTGCGGAAGCGCACCTTGCGTTGCTGCGGCACCTCTCCCGGACGCAGCGGCAGGCGCTCGTCGTCGACCATGATCAGGCTGCCGTCGCGCTCGACGACCGGCCGTTCGGCGGCGAAGTACAGCGGCACCACCGGGATCTTCTCGCGGTAGATGTAGAGCCAGATGTCCAGCTCGGTCCAGTTGGACAGCGGGAACACGCGCACGCTCTCGCCCGGGTGGATGCGGGCGTTGTACAGGTTCCACAGCTCCGGGCGCTGGTTCTTGGGATCCCAGCGGTGGCGGTCGTTGCGGAACGAGAACACGCGCTCCTTGGCGCGCGACTTCTCCTCGTCGCGGCGCGCGCCGCCGACCGCCGCGTCGAACTTCCAGGTGTCCAGCGCCTGCTTCAGGCCCTGGGTCTTCATCACGTCGGTGTGCACCGAGGCGCCGTGGCTCACGGGGCCGATGTCCTGGGCGATGCCGTCCGGGTTGATGTGCACCCGCAGGTCGACGCCGGTCTCGGCCACGCGGCGGTCGCGGAACGCGATCATCTCGCGGAACTTCCAGCGCGTGTCCACGTGCAGCAGCGGGATCGGCGGCACACCGGGGGCGAACGCCTTGAGCAGCAGGTGCAGCAGCACCGAGCTGTCCTTGCCCACCGAATACATCAGCACCGGGTTGGCGAAGCCGGCGGCCACCTCGCGCAGGACATGGATGCTCTCGGCTTCCAGCCGATCCAGGTGGGACAGGGACACACTCACGGTCATTGCGACAGGTTCCAGGAACACCCCGGGGCCGGGGCGGTGGCGATGCGGTCCGGCGGCATGCCGGAAGGGCAGCGAGTGTGCGGCCGCGCCGGCCGGCGCAGAAATGAGCGCAGGGCATGACCCGATAACCGCCCCTCCTTTCCCCCGCGGCCGGCGCCTGCCTAGCATCTGCCGTCCTACTCCGGACTGGACAGGCCATGACCGCCGCCGCTTCCCTGCCCCCAAGCCCCCTGCCCGAGGACCGCAGCCTGCTGCTGTCGCAACTGGTGCAGGGCCTGGACGGCAACAGCCTGTGGTGGCTGTCCGGCTTCGCCGCCGGCCTGGCCCAGGGCCATCCGCCGCCGTCGCTGGCGGTGGTGCCCGGCGGCCAGGCCGCCACCGCGGCCGGCCAGCGCCTGACCGTTGTCTACGGCAGCCAGACCGGCAATGCCCGGCGCGCCGCCGAACAGCTGGCCGCCGAGGCCGAGGCCGCGGGCCTGCCGGTGCGCCTGCTGCGCGCCGACGCCTACGCCACCCGCGAGCTGGCCGGCGAGCGCCTGCTCTACATCGTCATCAGCACCCAGGGCGAGGGCGACCCGCCGGACGATGCCATCGGCCTGGTCGAGTTCATCCGCGGCAAGCGTGCGCCGCGCCTGCCCGGACTCCACTACGCCGTGCTCGGCCTGGGCGATTCCAGCTATGCCGAGTTCTGCGGGATCGCCCGCGCCCTGGACGAGCGCCTGGCCGAACTGGGCGCCACGCGCCTGCAGCCGGTGGGCGAAGCCGACCTGGACATCGCCCACATCGCCGATCCCTGGCGCGCGCGGGCACTGGACGACGCCCGCAGCCGCCTGGCCGCGGAAGCCGCGCCGGCAGCGGCGGCCAGCAACGTCACCCCGCTGCGCCAGGGCGGTGCATACAGCGCCCAGCAGCCCTTCGCCGCCGAGCTGCTGTCGCGGCAGGTGATCAGCGGCCGCGACTTCAAGGGCCCCGCCTATGCCGTGCACGGCACCGCGGCCAAGGCCGTGCATCACCTGGAGCTGTCGCTGGAAGGCAGCCACCTGCAGTACGAGCCCGGCGACGCGCTGGGCATCGTGCACCGCAATCCGGCCGCGCTGGTGGAAGCGGTGCTGGCGGCCACCGGCCTGGACGGCGACCTGCAGGTCGCGCATGACGGCCAGGCCCGTCCGCTGTCGCAGTGGCTGGGCGGACACCGCGAACTGACCCGCATCTCGCGGCCGCTGCTGGCCGCGGTGGCCGGGCGCGGCGACCATGCAGACCTCCAGCAACTGCTGGAGCCGGCGCAGAAGCCGCAGCTGGCCGCGCTGTTCGAGGACCACCAGCTGGTCGACGTGCTGCGCCGCTGGCCGGCCGACTGGAGCGCCGACAGCCTGCTCGACACGCTGCGCCCGGCCGCCCCGCGCCTGTACTCCATCGCCTCCAGCCGCAAGCGGGTCGGCGAGGAGGTCCACCTCACCGTCGACGAACTGCGCTACCACGCCCATGGCGGCCCGCACCTGGGAGCGGCCAGCGGGTTCCTCGCCGCGCTGGAGGAAGGCGCGCAGGTCCCGGTGTTCGTCGAGCCCAATCCCCGCTTCCGGGTTCCGGCCGACGGCGGCCGCGACATCATCATGATCGGCCCGGGCACCGGCGTCGCGCCGTTCCGTGGCTTCGTGCAGGAGCGCGCCGAGACCGGTGCCGGCGGCCGCAACTGGCTGTTCTTCGGCGCCCGCCACTTCAACAGCGACTTCCTCTACCAGACCGAATGGCAGGACGCCCTGCGGCGCAAGGAACTGCACCGCCTGGACCTGGCCTTTTCGCGCGACCAGGCCGACCGCATCTATGTGCAGCAGCGCCTGCGTACCCGCGGCCGCGACCTGTATGCCTGGCTGCAGGACGGTGCCCACCTGTACGTGTGCGGCGCCATCGCGATGGGCAAGGACGTGCATGCCGCGCTGCTGGAAATCCTGCGCGAACACGGCGGGCTGGACGAGGACGGTGCCCGCGACTACCTGACACGGCTGCACACGGAGGGGCGCTATGGGCGGGATGTGTACTGACGGCTGACGGCGCCCGGCGCCGTTCCCCGGCACCGCGCCGGCCCGGCGGGACCGGCCGCTCCCGCGCACCCCTTCCAACAGCCAGACAGCGAACCCGATGAGCACCCACTCCGTTGAATCCATCAAGGCCGACAGCAACCGCCTGCGCGGCTCCCTGCTGGAAAGCCTGGCCGATCCGGTCACCGGCGCCCTGCGCGAGGACGACCAGACCCTGATCAAGTACCACGGCAGCTACCAGCAGGACGACCGCGACGTGCGCGAGGAGCGCCGCCGGCAGAAGCTCGAGCCCGCCTACCAGTTCATGATCCGCACCCGCACCCCGGGCGGCGTGGTCAGCCCGGAGCAGTGGCTCAAGCTCGACGCCGTCGCCACCCGCTACGGCAACCACTCGCTGCGCATCACCACCCGCCAGGCCTTCCAGTTCCATGGCGTGATCAAGCGCGAGCTGAAGGCGACGATGCAGGCCATCAACGCCGCGCTGATCGACACCCTGGCCGCCTGCGGCGACGTCAACCGCAACGTGCTGGTGGCGGCCAACCCGCTGCTGTCCAGCGCGCATGCGGCGCTGTACGCCGATGCCGCGCGCACCTCCGAGCACCTGCTGCCCAACACCCGCGCCTACTACGAGATCTGGCTGGACGAAGCGCGCGTGGCCGGCAGCGGCGCCGAGGACGAACCGATCTACGGCGAGCGCTACCTGCCGCGCAAGTTCAAGATCGGGTTCGCCCTGCCGCCGCTCAACGACGTGGATGTCTACGCCAACGACCTGGGGTTCATCGGGGTGCTCGATGCCGACGGCGACCTGCTGGGCTACGACGTCACCCTCGGCGGCGGCATGGGCGCCACCCACGGCGACGCCGGCACCTACCCGCGCCTGGCCAACATGGCCGGGTTCATCCCGCGCGCCGCCCTGCTCGACGTGGCCACCGCGGTGGTCACCACCCAGCGCGACCTGGGCAACCGCACGCTGCGCAAGCGCGCCCGCTTCAAGTACACCCTCGACGACCATGGCCTGGACACGGTCGTCGCCGAGATCGAGCGCCGCGCCGGCGTGGCCTTCCAGCCACGCCGTTCGCGCCCCTTCGAGCACAACGGCGACCGCTACGGCTGGACCGAAGGCAGCGACGGCCGCTGGCACCTGACCCTCTCGCTGCCGGCCGGCCGCATCGCCGACCTGCCCGGTGCACCGCACCTGACCGCCCTGCGCGAGATCGCCCGCATCCACGCAGGCGAATTCCGCATGACCGGCAACCAGAACCTGATCGTCGCCGGCGTGGCGGCCGACCAGCGCGCACGGATCGACGCCATCGTGCAGCAGGCCGGGCTGGACGCGGGCAACCGCGCGCCCACCGCGCTGGCACGTGCCGCCATGGCCTGTGTGGCACTGCCGACCTGCGGCCTGGCGATGGCCGAGGCCGAGCGTTACCTGCCCGACTTCAGCGCCCGGCTGCAGCCGTTGCTGGAACGGTACGGCCTGGCCGAGGCGCCGATCCTGCTGCGGATCTCCGGCTGCCCCAACGGCTGCTCGCGCCCCTACCTGGGCGAGATCGCGCTGGTCGGCAAGGCCCCGGGGCGCTACAACCTGATGCTTGGTGCCGACCACCGCGGCCAGCGGCTGAACACCCTGTACCGGGAAAACATCACCGAGCCGGACATCCTCGCCGCGCTGGAACCGCTGTTCGCGCGCTACGCCGCCGACCGCATCCGCGACGAAGGCTTCGGCGACTTCCTGCACCGCACCGGCGTGGTCGCGCTGCCGCCCTATCCCACCCACCGCGAGATTCCCGTGGAACTGCACGCATGAGCGCCCTGCCCCGATCCTCGAACGATGCCACCGCCACCGCGCCCCTGGCGGACGACCCGGGTCCGCTCAACGCCGAACTGGAAGCGCTCGATGCCGCCGCACGCGTGCGCTGGGCGCTGGAGCACACGCCGGGCACCCACGTGCTGTCGTCCAGCTTCGGCGCCCAGTCGGCGGTGACCCTGCACCTGCTCACCCGGGCGCAGCCGGACATCCCGGTGATCCTCGTCGACACCGGCTACCTGTTCCCGGAAACCTACCGCTTCGCCGATGCGCTGACCGAGCGCCTGGGCCTGAACCTGAAGGTCTACCGGCCGCTGGTCAGCCGCGCCTGGATGGAAGCCCGCCACGGCCGGCTCTGGGAGCAGGGCCTGGTCGGCATCGAGCAGTACAACAACCTGCGCAAGGTCGAGCCGATGAAGCGCGCACTCGACGAACTGCAGGCCGGCACCTGGTTCACCGGGCTGCGCCGCGACCAGTCATCCAGCCGTGCCGGCACGCCGGTCCTGCAACGCCGTGGCGACCGCTGGAAGGTCAACCCGATCGCCAACTGGAACGACCGCGACGTCTGGGCCTACCTGCAGCAGCACGACCTGCCCTACCACCCGCTCTGGGAGCAGGGCTACGTCTCCATCGGCGACTACCACACCACCCGCCGCTGGGAACCGGGCATGCGCGAGGAGGACACCCGCTTCTTCGGCCTCAAGCGCGAGTGCGGCCTGCACGAGATGTAGCGCGCGCGCCGCTCAGGCCTCGGCCTGCTGGTGCTCCTCCCAGAAGGCCAGCAGCTCGCGCAGCCCCGGCAGGTCGCCGGCACGCGCCATGTCCTCGCGCAGGAACTCGACTTCATGCCGCCACTGGCGGCTGCTGAGGGTCTGCAGCACGCTGCCCTCGGTCTGGGTGCAGCCCATGTGCCACTGCGTGAAGTGGCGCTGCGGCACCGGGCCGTTCTGCAGCTCCTCGATCTCCACGTGCATGCGCGACGCCTGGATGCGGGCGTAGATCCGCGCCACCGCCTCCTGCGTGCCTTCGAAATACTGGAAGAAGCGGGCCCCGTCGTGCAGCAGCACGCCGGTGACGCCTTCGAGCCGGTTGTGCGCACGGGCATCGACCAGCAGATGGTCCAGGTCCTCGGTCGTCAGGCCGGCCACCGCGGTGCTGAGATAGGCGACTGCCCAGTAGGTCATCTGCGGGTTCTCCGGGCAAGGCAGGCGAGCATGCCACACCTTCCCCGCCGCCGGAGGCCCGGCGGCGGGGACACCCTGTCACTGGTAGCGGTAGTCGAGCTTCAGCCAGAACGTGCGGCCCGGCTCGTTGATCCGCACCGGATCGGCGGGGAAGCCGAAATCGGCGCTGCCGGCCAGGTTCAGGTGCTCGGCATAGGCGCGGTCGAACAGGTTGTCGACACCGGCACTGGCCCGCAGGCTATCGGTCACCCGGTAGGCCGCATTGAGCGCGAGCGTGGCGAATCCCGCACTCGGGCCGAGGTCGCGCGCGACCACGTTGCCCTGGTCCAGCGCCACCCGGGCCTGCCGGTCCACCACCCGCAGCAGCAGCCCGGTGGACCACCGCTCGTGTTCCCAGGCAGCGCTGAAGCGCCCCTCCAGCGGCGGGATCTGCGGCAGCGCGCCGCCGCTGTCGCGGTTCTCGCCCCAGGCATAGGCCAGCGTGCTGCCGAGTTTCCAGGCGCTCGCCGGGCGCCACTCGAGCCCGGCCTCGGCCCCGGCGATGCGGGCATCGACGTTGTCGGCGCGGGTGCTGCCGCCCATCATGCCGCCGCTGCGGTAGGCGAACAGGATGTAGTCCTGGATGCGCCCGGCGTAGGCCGATACCCAGGCCTCCACCTGGCGCCCGTGGAACTGCAGCCCGAGGTCGACCTGCGAGGTCTTCTCCGGCTTCACCGCGGCGAAGGCGCTGGCGCTGCCGGCCGGCCCGGCATCGGCCGAGAACAGCTCCCAGTAGTCGGGCATGCGCGCGCTGTGGCCGAAGCCCGCGTACCAGTTCCAGGCCTGGCCATGGTCGCGCTCGTAGCGCAGGAAGCCGCTGCCCAGGGTTTCCTCGCGGCGCTGTCCGGCGGTCGGGTTGGGCATGCCCATCATCCCCGTGCTCCGGCGCAGGTCGCGGGCGCTGGCCTTGTCCACCCGCATCCCGCCCACCCAGCGCTGCGGCGTGCCCTCGCCGAAGGTCAGCTCGCTGAACACGCCGCGGTTGTCGAGCTCGGCATCGCGGGTCCACGGCAGCTGCCGCCAGGTGCCGCGGCCCATGCCGCCGCGTTTGCGGTGGCGACTGTCCTGCGCATCCACGCCGGCGACCACGGCCACGTCCTGCCAGCGCCACTCCGCGGCCACGCGCCCGCCGCGGGTGCGCCGCTCCACGTTCGAGGCCATCGCCATCGGCATGCTGCCGTGCGGGTTGGGCGTGCGCAGCGTGTAGTTGTCCATCACGTGGTCGGCGGTGTTGTGGTACAGGCTGGCCTGCACCGTGTCCCAGGCACCGGGCAGGTTGCCGCGCTCGAAACGCAGGCCGTAGCTGCTGCGCTTGAACGCCGATCCGTCCATGCCGCGCCCGGCGTAGCGGGCCAGGGCATCGCCGGTCCCGGCATTGAGCTCGAGCACGGTATCCGGGTCGGGGGTCCAGCCGATGGCCGCATCGGCATTCCACTTGCGCCAGCGCGACGGCACCACGTCACCGTTGCCGTCGCGGTAGTCGCCGGACTCGGAACGGTTGCCGCTGACCCGCAGGTAGCCCGGCGTGCTGCCGGCGCTGGCGTCGAGCATCTGGTCGTTGCGGTTGCGCGAACCGCCCAGGGCGCTGGCCTGCACCTGCATGCCCGGCGCGTCGAAGCGCGGCACGTCGCGCTCGAAACGCACCGTGCCGGCCGACGCCCCGGCGCCCCAGCGCACGCTCTGCGGTCCCTTGATGACCGTCAGCCGGTCGTAGGTTTCCGGCGCGATGTAGGACAACGGATTGTCCATCCGCGACGGGCAGGCACCGATCAGGCTGCCGTCGTTGCTGAGGATGTTCAGCCGCGATCCGGACAGCCCGCGCAGGACCGGATCGCCATTGGTGCCGCCGTTGCGGATGGCGGAGAACCCGGGAACGGTCTTCAGGTAGTCGGCGCCATCGCTGGCCGGCACCGGCTGCCGCGGCAACCGCGGATCGGTGACCCAGTGCAACGGCGAGGCCGGCGCGGTGGCGGTGACCACCAGCGTATCCAGGGTGTGGGCGGTCTCGGGCACCTCGGCCTGGGCCAGGCCCGGGGCAAGCGCCAGCCAGATGCAGGCGGACAGGCAGGCCGGACCACCCGGCAGACGGGAAACAGGGAACATGGGGTTCTCCAGAACGGCACGGCGACGCCTCGCCGGCGGCCGTGCAGGGGGAAAGGATGGGGAAGGGCCTTTCAGGAGAACAACGGCGGCCCGCGGACCGGATGCGCCGGCCAGCGCAGGCTGGCCGGCACCGCGACCGCCCATGGCGAGGCCGGCGCGGGCCGGTGCAGCAGCGGAGCGAGCACCAGCAGTGCTGCCAGCCAGGGCAGCAGGCGCGAGGCCATGGTGCAGTAGTCGCAGGCCTCGCCATGCGCGGCATGCGGCCCGGCCGGCAGGCCGTGGCCGGCCGCGCCCCGGGGCTCCCCGGCGTGTCCGCCGGTGTGAGCGGTGTGGTCGGCATGGGCCGCCTCGTGCACCAGCAGGGCGACGCCCGGCGCGGGCGCCGCCTGCAGCCAGCGGCTGAGCACCGGTGCCAGCGCCATCAACAGGGTGGCGGCCAATGCCAGGTACAGCAGGACGGATTGAAAACGGGCCAAGCGCATGACCCGGTCATTCTATCGGTGCCGCCACCGCGGCCGGCCCGGCACGGGTGCGACCGTTTGCCGCATGAGGGGCCGCCGCGCGCGTACCGGCCGGTCCAGCCGCCCTGGCCTGCGACGCTCCACCGCGGCATCCGGCGCACCGCCGGTTTCATCCCCGCGGGCGATCCCGGTGCGGCCGTCGCCGCGCCGCAGCGCTCAGCTGGTGATCGTCTGGGTCAGCGATTCCCAGGTCGGCGGCGACGGCCAGTCGGCCTCCTGGTTGCCGTCGAGCACGCGGCGCAGGTCGCGCGGGTCGATCTGCGGTGCCAGCACGTGCACCAGTTCCAGCGCGTAGTCGCGCAGCACGCGGTCGCGCGGCAGCACCGCCCAGGCCACGCACTCCGGGACCGGCGCCGGCGCCGGCCATGCCCGCAGGTCGCTGTCGCCGGCACTGACCGCCATCTCCGCCAGCAGCCCCACGCCCAGGCCGGTGCGCACATAGGTCTTGATCAGGTCGGCATCCAGCGCGGTCAGCGCCAGGTCCGGCTCCAGTCCCCGCGTGGCGAAGGCACGCCGCAGCGACGAGCCGGGACGGATCGAGGATTCGTAGCTGATCAGCGGGTGCCCGGCCAGTGCCGCCAGGTCCGGCACCTGGCCGGCGCGGTCCAGCGCGTGCCCGCGCGGCACCAGCACCAGCCGCCGCCAGCGGTACAGCGGCACCGCGATGCCGGTGCTGGGCTCGCCGCCCGCGGTGCTGACGATGGCGATGTCGGCATCGCCCTGGCCGAGCAGGTCCAGCGCATCGCTCTCGGCCGCCTGCTGCAGGTGCACGCTGACCTGCGGATAGGCCTGCTTGATCCGTGCCACCGCCGGCGGCAGCACGAACCGCGCCTGGGTATGGGTGGTGGTCAGGATCAGTTGGCCGTGGCTCTCGCGGCGCTGGTTGGCGGCATAGGTGCGGATGTTGTTGGCTTCGGCCAGCACCAGGCGGGCGCGGGCGATCACTTCCTCCCCCGCCGGGGTCACCGATTCCAGGCTGCGGCCCTTGCGCACGAACAACAGGAACCCCAGCTCGTCCTCCAGCTGCTTGAGCTGCTTGGACAACCCCGGCTGGGTGGCGTGCACGCGCGTGGCCGCCTGCGTGATGTTGAGCTCGGCGTCGGCGATGGCCACCAGGTAGCGCAGTTGGGTCAGGGTCATCGGGGCTCGGAAACGTCTCGGGCAGGGCGGGTCATCGACTGTAGGCCAGATTCCCGACCCCACTTATAACCGAACGTCATATGGCATGGGGCGCAAGTCATTTCCGGGCATCCGGGGGCAGGGCTACGGTCGTGGCCCCTTCACCGGACACCGCCTCCCGCCTTGGACGCTCCCCTGTTTCCCCTGTTCGCCGACCTGAACGGCCGCGCCGTCCTCGTGGTCGGCGGCGGTACGGTGGCGGCCCGCAAGGTCGAGGCGCTGCTGGACGCCGGCGCCCGCCCGCGGGTCGGTGCGCCCCGGCTGGTACCGGCCCTGCAGGCACTGGCCGACGCGGGCCGCATCGACTGGCTGCGGGGCGCCTTCAGCCCGCGCTGGCTGGACAGCGGCATCTGGCTGGTGGTCGCCGCCACCGACGCAGCGGCGGTCAACCGCGCGGTCGCCGACGCCGCCGATGCCCGGCGGCTGTTCGTGAACGTGGTCGACGATGCGCGGCTGTCGCGCTTCCACGTGCCCGCGGTGGTGGAGCGTGGACCGCTGCGGATCGCCATCTCCACCGGCGGCGCCGCGCCGATGGTCGCGCGCCATGTCCGGCGCCGCCTGGAAACCCTGTTCGACAGCGCCTGGGGCCAGCTCACCGAACTGATCGGCCGCCGCCGCGACGGCATCCGCGCGCACTTCACCGACCTCGCCGCACGCCGCCGCTTCTTCGACCACCTGCTCGACGGCCCGGTCCTGGACCTGCTGCGCCGGCGCCGTCCGGCCGAGGCCGAGGCAGCGCTGCAGCAGGCCATGGCCGACACGCCGCCAGCCGCCGCCGGCTCGGTGGTGCTGGTGGGCGCCGGTGCCGGCAACCCAGACCAGCTGACCCTGGCGGCACTGCGCGCCCTCAACCAGGCCGACGTGATCCTGCACGACCGCCTGGTCGGTGCCGGCGTGCTGCGGCTGGCACGGCGCGACGCCGAGCGCATCGCGGTCGGCAAGTCCGCACGCGGGCCCAGCACCTCCCAGGAACAGATCCACGCGCTGATGCTGGAGCATGCCCGCGCCGGCCGCCGGGTGGTCCGGCTCAAGGGCGGCGATGCCTTCGTGTTCGGGCGCGGCGGCGAAGAGCTGCAGTTCCTGCGCGCACACGGCATCGCCTATGAAGTGATACCCGGCATCACCGCCGCCCTGGCATGCGCGGCCCATGCCGGCATTCCGCTCACCCACCGCGACCATGCCCAGCAGCTGCGCCTGGTCACCGCCCACTGCCGCGACTCCCTGGATACCCTGGACTGGCCGGCGCTGGCCGCGCCGCGGCAGACCCTGGTGTTCTACATGGGCGTGGCCGCGCTGGCACGGATCCAGGCGCGGCTGCTCGAGGCCGGCCTGCCCGCCGCCACGCCGTTCGCGCTGGTGGAGAATGGCTCGCGCAGCGACCAGCGCGTGGTCAGCGGCACGCTGCGGCAACTGGCCGACAGCGCCCTCCGCCACGACGTACGCTCGCCGGCCCTGCTGATCCTCGGCGACGTGGCCGCCCTGGCCACCGACCTGCACTGGTTCGGCGCCGCCCCGCTCCCGGCCGCCGACGACGCGCCCTCACCTTCCCTACCGACGCCGCCGACGACACTGGCTGACGCCGCCTGATTCCCCCAGGAGATTCCCCATGGCCCTCTACAACAGCATTCTCGACACCATCGGCACCACCCCGGTGGTCAAGCTCAACCGCCTGGCGCCGGCCGGCGTGGACCTTTACGTCAAGGTCGAAGCCTTCAATCCCGGCGGCTCGGTCAAGGACCGGCTGGCGCTGGCGATCGTGCTCGACGCCGAACAGCGCGGCGTGCTCAAGCCCGGCGACACCATCGTCGAAGCCACCTCCGGAAATACCGGCGTGGCGCTGGCCATGGTCGCCGCCGCCCGCGGCTACAAGTTCGTCGCGGTGATGACCGAGACCTTCTCGGTCGAGCGCCGCAAGGCCATGCGCGCCTATGGCGCCAAGGTGATCCTGACCCCCGCCGCCGAGCGCGGCACCGGCATGGTGCGCAAGGCCAAGGAACTGTCCGACCAGCACGGCTGGTTCCTCGCCAGCCAGTTCGCCAACCCGGCCAACCCGGCCTATCACCGCAACAGCACCGCCGCCGAGATCCTGCGCGACTTCGCCGGCCGCCGCCTGGACTACTTCGTCAGCGGTTGGGGCACCGGCGGCACCGTCACCGGTGTCGGCGAAGTGCTGAAGCTGGCGCGCCCGGACACCCGCATCGTCGCCACCGAGCCGGCCGGCGCGGCCCTGCTCAAGGGCGACGAATGGAAGCCGCACAAGATCCAGGGCTGGACCCCGGACTTCGTGCCGGACGTGCTCAACCGCGGCGCCTACGACGTCCTCCACTCGGTACAGGACGAGCGCGCGATCGAGACCGCGCGCCGGCTCGCCGCCGAGGAAGGCATCTTCGTCGGCATCTCCTCCGGCGCCACCGTGGCCACCGCACTGGAACTGGCCGCCGACGCCGCGGCCGGCTCGGTGATCCTGGCGATGCTGCCCGATACCGGCGAGCGCTACTTCTCCACCCCGCTGTTCGCCGACATCAACGAAGGCAGCGACGACGACTGGCTGGCCGGCCTGCCCTGAGCCACCGCCCCACGGCGACCCGGCGTCCCGGGTCGCCCCGCCGGGACAGGTGGACGCTGGCGGCCACTGTCGGCCCCCATCGATGCGCCCGGTCCCGGCCTGCGGCCACTGCACCGCCGGCGCCCTGCCGCGCAGCCGCAGGAACGGAGCGTCGCCCCGGCGTCGAGGCCTCCCCGGCGACGGCCCACGGGACGCCACCGCCCTGCCCGCCCCCTCGGCGGAGCGGCGGCCACAACCGACGGCCGGCCCGGAAAGCCCGCTGACGCTGCCGAGGCGCTTCCGGAACATTCCGGAATCCCGCCCCGGCAATGCCGCATCGCACCGGTCGCGTCCCGCGGCACTCGGGACGGGCGTCGCCCGGCACCGGCCCGGACGGCCCGGCAACCGCGGCACATGCGCCCACCGCCACGGACCACAACGGCCGCGGCCCTGCCCTCCTTCCCCTGCACCAGCGGCCCTCACGACGCGACCCCGCGCGGCGGCGGGTTCCTGCTGCCCCATCCCGCTCCTGCACCCGCCGGCGGCTGGCCGCATCCCGGCACGCCGCCGTGGCGCCCGGATGCGGGTCCCACGGCACCGGCATCGCGCCCCGGCACCGGCCCGTCGCAGCCGCCGAGACCGCCCCTGCTCAGACTTCTCCGCGACCGCCTGCAATCCGTGCATCCGTCACATTCCGTTCCTGCAGGCCAAGGGAGGATCAGCGACATGAACATCGACATCTGGCAGGGCGACATCACCACGTTGACGGTGGACGCCATCGTCAATGCGGCCAATGAGGGCCTGCTCGGCGGTGGCGGGGTCGATGGCGCGATCCACCACGCCGCAGGCCCCGGCCTGCGCGCCGAATGCGCAGCGCTGCCGGAGCTCCGTCCCGGCGTGCGCTGCCCCACCGGGGAAGTGCGCGCCACCGGCGGCCATGCCCTGCCCGCGCGCCATGTCTTCCACACCGTCGGCCCGGTCTGGCAGGGCGGGCAGCACAACGAGGCCGCGCTGCTGGCCAACTGCTACTGGCAATCGCTGCGGCTGGCCGAACAGATGCAGCTGGATTCGATCGCCTTCCCCGCCATCAGCTGCGGGGTGTACGGCTACTCGCTGCACCAGGCCGCCACCATCGCGGTCACCGAGACCGTCACCTGGCAGAAGTCCCACAGCCGGCCGCTGCGCATCCTCCTGGTCGCCTACAACACCGCCACCTTCAAGGCCTACCGGCAGGCACTGGCCACGGCCACGCAGACCGGCGCCGGCATCGACGATCCACAGCCCACCTTCGCCCGCTGACCCGGCGCCGGTGCCTTCCCGACGCCGCACAACAGCGACTTTCCTGCAGAGCGGGGCCGCGCCCTGCCGCCGGGCAGGGCCCGGCGCTACAGAGCCTCGCGCTCCCCCTGTAGAGCGGGGCCATGCCCCGCCGGGGCATCACCACGAGCACCCCGCCGGGCAGGGCCCGGCGCTACAGAGACTCGTGTTCCCCTGTAGAGCGGGGCCGTGCCCCGCCGGGGCATCACCGCGAGCACCCCGCCGGGCAGGGCCCGGCGCTACAGAGCCTCGCGTTCCCCTGTAGAGCGGGGCCGTGCCCCGCCGGGGCATCACCGCGAACACCCGCCGGGCAGGGCCCGGCGCTACAGCACCTCACGTTCCCCCTGTAGAGCGGGGCCGCGCCCCGCCGGGGCATCACCGCGAGCACCCGCCGGGCAGGGCCCGGCGCTACAGAGACTCGTGTTCCCCTGTAGAGCGGGGCCATGCCCCGCCGGGGCATCACCGCGAGCACCCCGCCGGGCAGGGCCCGGCGCTACAGAGCCTCGTGTTCCCCTGTAGAGCGGGGCCGTGCCCCGCCGGGGCATTACCGCGAACACCCGCCGGGCAGGGCCCGGCGCTACAGAGCCTCGCGTTCCCCTGTAGAGCGGGGCCGTGCCCCGCTGGGGCATCACCGCGAGCACCCCGCCGGGCAGGGCCCGGCGCTACAGAGCCTCACGTTCCCCCCGTAGAGCGGGGCCCTGCCCCGCTGGGGCATTACCGCGCAGGGCCCACCCCCACAGCCCCCCGCGCTTCCCGGTGTAGAACGGGGACCCCGCGAAAACAGAAACGCCGGCACAAGGCCGGCGTTTCCACATCCATCATGGGCAGGCGGCGATCAGCCTTCCCACTTGCCCAGCGCGGCCAGGCCGTTTTCCCTGGCACGGGCGTAGACGGTCTGCTGCGCGGCTTCATAGTTGCCCTGCATGTCCTTCGCCCACAGCTTCAGCGCGGCCTGCTGCATCGCGCGGCCGTAGGAGAAGCTCAGCGGCCACGGCAGCCTGTCGAGCTGGTTCATCGCGTTCAGGTGCGCGGTGGACTGCTCGTCGCTCTGCCCGCCGGACAGGAACACCACGCCCGGCAGGATCGCCGGCACGGTGCTCTTCAGGCACATCACGGTGGCTTCGGCCACTTCCTCGACGTCGGCCTGCTCATCGCAGTCCTTGCCGGCGATGACCATCGAGGCCTTCAGGATCGTGCCTTCCAGCAGCACGTTCTGCTGGTACAGCGCATCGAACAGCGAGCGCAGGGTGGCTTCGGTGACTTCGTAGCAGGTCTCGATGTCGTGGTCGCCGTCCATGATCACTTCCGGCTCGACCATCGGCACCAGGCCGCATTCCTGGCACAGCGCGGCGTAGCGCGCCAGCGCGTGCGCGTTGGCCTCGATGCAGGTGCCCGACGGGATGCTCTCGCCGATGTTGATCACCGCGCGCCACTTGGCGAAGCGGGCACCCAGCGTGTAGTACTCCTGCAGGCGCGCGCGCAGGCCGTCCAGGCCTTCGGTGACCAGCTCGCCCGGGCAGCCGGCCAGCGGGTGGGTACCCTTGTCGACCTTGATCCCCGGGATCATGCCGTTGTCGGCCATGAACTTGGCGAACGGCACGCCGTCCTTGGTCGACTGGCGGATGGTTTCGTCGAACAGGATGGCGCCGGAGATGTGCTCGTTGAGCTTGGGCGTGGTCAGCAGCAGCTCGCGGTAGGCACGGCGGTTGGCCTCGGTGTTCTCGATGCCGACGCCGGCGAAGCGCTTGGCGATCGTGCCGGTGGATTCGTCGATGGCGATGATGCCCTTGCCCGGGGCGACCATGGCCTGGGCGGTTTCAGCCAGCAGTTCGATGCTCATGAAGTTCCTGTGACGGGATGGCGGGAAAAGCCGCATTATAGCCCGTGGCCCGCATCAACCGGCCCCGGCGATGACCCACCCGCGGTTTCCACCGGTCCCGGCAGGACAAAGCCTGTCCCGCCCGCCCCGCGGTGCCCCTGCCGTGCCGGCCGCCTGCCGGCAGTGCCCGTCCCCCGGTCCCCGCCGGCCGCCACGCCCCTCCTGCCTCCGCGCACCCCGCCCCCGGCGGCGCCGGGGCGGTGAGCGGTTGCGTCGGCGCGGCGCCTACAGCTCGCCCAGGCCGCCGGCGCGGCCGTCGCTGCCGACCTGCAGCAGCCGTAGCGTATTGGTGGCGCCGTGGGTCTCCATGTGCTCGCCGCTGGTGAACACCACGCGGTCGCCGCTCTGCAGCAGGCCGGCCGCCACCAGCAGGCCGATGCTGCCCCGCGCGGCCTCGCGCGGGGTGAAGCCGCGACTGTCGAAGTTGATCGGGAACACATCGCGCATCAGTGCCATCTGCCGGCGCGCACCGTCGTGGCGGGTGACCGCATAGATCGGCGACTTGGCGCGGAAGCGCGACAGGTAGCGCGCGGTGCCGCCGGATTCGGTCATCGCCACGATGGCGCGCACGCCCACGTGCTGGGACAGGAACATGGTCGCCATGGCGATGGCCTGGTCGGCGCGCTGGAGGTTGCGCGGCGAGGCGTTGAAATCGGTCTCGGTCTGGAACTGGCGTTCGGCGCCCAGGCAGATGCGCGCCATCGCTTCCACCGCCTTCACCGGCCAGGCCCCGGCCGCGGTTTCCGCCGACAGCATCACCGCGTCGGTGCCGTCGATGACCGAGTTGGCCACGTCCAGCACTTCGGCGCGGGTCGGGATCGGGCTTTCGACCATGGACTGCAGCATCTGGGTGGCGGTGATCACCACCTTGTTCTGGGCCAGCGCGGCCTTGATGATCTTCTTCTGCAGGCCCGGCAGCTCGGCGTCGCCGATCTCCACGCCCAGGTCGCCGCGCGCGACCATCACCACGTCGCTGGCCTCGACGATCTCCTCCAGGTTGGTGATCGCCTCGGTGCGCTCGATCTTCGACACCAGCGCCGCATCGCTGCCGTGCTGCTGGGCGATGGCGCGGGCATCGTTCATGTCCTGCGCATTGCGGCAGAACGAAACCGCGATGAAGTCCACGCCGATCTTGGCGACGATGCCGATCAGCTCCTTGTCGCGTTCGGTCAGGGCGCCCAGCGAGAGCCCGCCGCCCTGCTTGTTCAGCCCCTTGCGGTCGGACAGCACCCCGTCGTTGAGCACGCTGGTGATGATCCGCTCGCCCTGCACCTCGGTCACCTGCAGCTGCATCAGGCCATCGTCCAGCAGCAGCACATCGCCGGCGCCGACGTCCTGCGGCAGGCCGAGGTAGCTCACGCCGACCTGTCCGGCGTCGCCCGGGCCGACATCGCCACGCGCGATCAGGTCGAAGCGGTCGCCGGCCTTGAGCTGCACCCTGCCCTCGGCGAAGCGCTCGATGCGGATCTTGGGCCCGGGCAGGTCGGCGAGGATGCCGACCTCCACACCGACCCGCTGCGCGGCGGCCCGCACCTCGGCGGCACGCTTGGCCTGCCCCGCCGGATCGCCATGCGAGAAGTTCAGCCGGACCACGTTGACGCCGGCACGGAACAGATCATCGAGCACGCCCGGCGCATCGGTCGCCGGTCCGAGAGTGGCGAGGATCTTGGTACGGCGCTGGCGTTCGATCATGGTGCGAAAACTCCGTTAAAGTCCGTCGAAATTAGCACAATCAACGCATGACAACGATGTCCGGCGCACTTTCAGACGCCACTGTCCGCACTGTCCCGCGCAGATGGCGGACAGGCTGTCCGGACCTCGGCGCGACGAGGCACGGCACTGTCCCGCGGCAACACCGCACAAGGACAGGCGCCGGCACCGGACAGCCTTCCCGGGACCGTGCCCGAGCCAGCCGGGACAGTCCACCGACACCCGTACCGGGGCGATATGCGGTCTGGCATTTCCCGCGACGACAACCGGACGCCAGGCACGGCCGCCGGCGAAGATTCCGGTGAGGGCATGCACCTGCAGGCGGGGGACTGCCCGGTAAAGCTCCAGCGGGGCGCGGCCCCGCTCTACAGGGCCTGCGGCCGCGGCAATGACGTAGCGCCGGGCCATGCCCGGCGGGGGACGGCCCGGTAAAGCCCCAGCGGGGCGTGGCCCCGCTCTACAGGGCTTGCGGCGGTGGCAATACCGTAGCGCCGGGCCATGCCCGGCGGGGGACGGCCCGGTAAAGCTCCAGCGGGGCATGGCCCCGCTCTACAGGGCTTGCGGCCGCGGCAGTGGCGCCGTGCCGGGCAGGGCCGCTCTATCGCGACAGCAGCCGTCCCAGCTCCGCGGGCGTGTCGGCAAGGTGGGCTGCGCCGGCCGCGGCCAGCTCCTCGCGGCTGCCGAACCCCCACAGCACGCCGATGTTGCGCAGGCCATGGTGGCGCGCGCCCTCGATGTCCATGCGGCGGTCGCCGATCATCCAGCACTGTGCGGGCTGCAGCGCCAGGCGCCGCAGGGCTTCGGCAACCAGCTGCGGTTTGTCGCTGCGCGTACCGTCGGGGGTGGCGCCGATCACGTCGTCGAAACACGTTCCGAACGGCAGGTGTTCGACGATGCGCCGCGCATGCGGTTCGTTCTTGGCGGTGACCACCGCCAGCCGGTGGCCGGCGGCATGCAGGGCACGCACCTGGTCGCCGATCCCGGGATAGACCGCGTGTTCCCGCCAGCCGACGGCCTCGAAGCGTTCGCGGTACAGCGCCACCGCCTGCTCCACCCGCCGCGCATCACCCAGCAGCGGTGCGAAGCTGGAGCGCAGCGACGGCCCGATCCAGCGGCGCAGCTCGTCCGCTGGCGGCAGCGGCTGCTGCATCCGCTCCAGCGCATACGCCACGCAGCGGGTGATCCCCGCGGCCGAATCGATCAGCGTGCCGTCGAGGTCGAAGAACAGCACATCGCGGCTCATGCGGCGTCCTCTCGATCCGTCATGGGCGATGGCCCGTGAACCGTGGCGGTGCGCAGCAGGCGCAACGCATGCGGAATACGCGGGCACTACCGGCACCGCCCACGGCCTGCCGGACAGGCGCACCAGGTCCGTGCGCGCGCCCTCACGCGCCGCGGGCGTCCAGTGCCGCCACCGCCGGCAGGGTCTTGCCTTCCAGGAATTCCAGGAACGCGCCGCCACCGGTGGAGATGTAGCTGACCTGGTCGGCGACGCCATACTTGTCCACCGCCGCCAGGGTGTCGCCGCCGCCGGCGATGGAGAACGCGCTGGACGCGGCGATGGCGCGCGCCAGCGCCTCGGTGCCCTTGCCGAAGGCGTCGAACTCGAACACGCCGACCGGGCCGTTCCACACCACGGTGCCGGCCTTGGCGATCAGTTCGGCATACTGCACGGCGGTCTCCGGGCCGATGTCCAGGATCATGTCGCCGGCGCCCACAGCATCGACCGCCTTGACCGTGGCCGGGGCGTCAGCAGCAAAGGCAGGCGCCACCACCACATCGACCGGCAGCGGGATCTCGGCACCGCGCGCCTTGGCATCGGCGTCGATCTTGCGTGCGGTGTCGAGCAGGTCGTTCTCGACCAGCGACGTGCCCACGCCGTGCCCCTCGGCGGCGATGAAGGTGTTGGCGATGCCGCCGCCGACGATCAGCTGGTCCACCTTGCCGACCAGGCTGGAGAGCAGTTCCAGCTTGGTCGAGACCTTGGAGCCGGCGACGATGGCCAGCAGCGGCCGCGCGGGATTGGCCAGCGCCTTGTCCAGCGCGTCCAGCTCGGCCATCAGCAGCGGGCCGCCGGCGGCGACCGGCGCGAACCGGATCACCCCGTGGGTCGAAGCCTGCGCGCGGTGCGCGGTGCCGAAGGCGTCCATCACGAACACGTCGCACAGGGCCGCGTACTTCCTGGACAGGGCTTCGTCGTCGGCCTTCTCGCCGACGTTCATGCGGCAGTTCTCCAGCAGCACGATGCTGCCCGGCGCCACGTCCACGCCTTCCACCCAGTCCTTGACCAGCGGCACGTCCACGCCCAGCAGCTCGGACAGCCGTGCGGCCACCGGCGCCAGCGAATCGGCCTCGCTCCACACGCCTTCCCTGGGGCGGCCCAGGTGCGAGGTGACCAGCACCGCTGCGCCCTTCTCCAGCGCCAGCTTCAGCGTCGGCAGCGAGGCGGTGATGCGCTGTTCGGAGGTGATCCTGCCGTTGTCGTCGATCGGCACGTTGAGGTCTTGCCGGATCAGGACCCGCTTGCCGGAAAGATCAAGGTCGGTCATGCGAACGATGGACATGGCAGCGCGGCTCCGCGAACGTGATGGGAAACCGCGATTCTCGCCCGCCCCCGCATGAGGGGCAAACCCGAGGTGCGGCGCCTGCCACCGCGCCTGCCCTATCCCGAGCTGTCCAGCCCCCGGCTGCGCCTGCGCGAAGTACGCGGGGCCGCCGCGCCGGCCCTGTTCGCCATCCACAGCGATCCGCGGGGGATGCGCTACGGGAGCTGCCCGGCCTGGACCGAGCCGGCGCAGGCCGAACGCACGGTGGCCGACATCCAGCGCCAGCGCCGCGGGCTGGACAGGCTCGTCCGGGCCATCGCCGATGCGCACAGCGACCGGCTGGTCGGCACCAGCGCGGCGGTCGCGACGCACCTGGAGCAGGGCCGCGCCGGGATCGGCTACAGCCTGCATCCGCACTGGCCGGGCCACGGACTGGCCAGCGAGGTGTTGCTCAGGATCCCGCACGCCCTGTTCGAGGACATGGGGACTGCACCGGATCGAAGCCGACACCGGCCCGCGCCACCCGGCCTCGTGCCGCCGGGTCGAAAAGCCGGGCTTCGTCCGCGAGGGCGTGCTGCGCGAACGCTGGCACGTCAATGGCGAATCCGGCGACACCAGGCTGTATGGCCTGCTGCGCGGTGACTTCATCGACCGCGCGCAGACGCGCACTTCAGTGCGCGACGGGACGTTCCCCGCCCGGACCCCGCGTGCGGACGGATCAGCGGGCGGGCCGCCCGCGACCGGAGTCGTTCCGGCCGGACAGGAACGGCTTCAATCGTTCGCGGGGCGGTTGCCGCGCAGCAGGCTCATCGCGAATCCGGCCACCGCCAGCGCGCCGGCCACCAGCACCGCCCACAGCACCAGGTTCTTCCAGTCGCGCACCGGCGCCGCCGGCGCATAGGCCTTGTCGCCGGCGCGTACCGCGCCTTCGCCGAGGCTGGCGACCGCCGGCTGCCACTGCGCACCATTGCCCGCGCGCAGCGCGGCCAGCATCGGCTCCAGATTCGTCTCGCGCACGTCGGCCCGTGCGCTGCCGGCCACCAGCAGGTAGGGTGCGCGGCCCTGGGCGAGGAACACCACGCTGCCCGGCCGGTAGCCCAGCCTCAAGGCCGGTGCGGGGGTTCCCGCCACCGCCGGCTCGGCCTGCAGCTGCCAGTCGCGGTCGCCGGTTTCCCGCCCCAGCTCCAGCGGCGCCGAGGCCTGGCGGCGGTCGCCGTCCTGCAGTGTCCAGGTGTTCCAACCGCTGGCGCGCACGTGCCAGGCCTGTGCGGCATCGGCCACCTTGCGGTCGTCGTCGGCGCTGGACACGGTCCACGACACGGTGCTGTTGGCGGGCAGCGCCACGTCCAGCCGCTGCACCGGGAAACGTCCCTGCACCCGGTACCGGAAACGGCCCGGCGCGCCGGCGTCCGCTGCCGGCGCCGCCAGTTCGACCCATCGCCAGTCGCCGGCGGCCGTGTCGCCGGCCAGTTCGCCGTGCAGCGCGCGCAGCGGCGGCGCGCCATCGCGCTGCAGCGGCACCAGCCGCAGGTACCGCTGCGGCGTGGACAGTGCGATGCGGTCGCTGTTCAACTGCCGCCCCTGGTTGCGCAGGCGCACCAGCCGCACTTCCGGGTCGAGCACCTGCCAGCGGCGCAGGTCGTCGCTGCCTTCCAAGCGATAGCCCAGGTCCACCGCCGTCGGCTCGCCCTCCCACTCGACCTTCAGTGCCTGCACCTGGCCGGCCTGCCGGCCCAGGTCCACCAGCCACGAGGGATCGCCCTTGGCCGCGCCCGCGGCGCCCAGCGTATTGCGCACCGACACCACGTTGCCGCCGGCATCGCGCTGCACCACCACGCTCAGGTCTTCGCCCGCCGTCGCGGCGGCGCTGGCCGGCAAGGCGAACCAGTCCAGCGTCACCTGCCGTGCCGGCCCGGCGGTCGGCACGGCCGCTCCCTGCACCGCGCTGGCCATCGGCCTGCCGTCGGCATCGAGCACCTGCACATCGCGCAGGTCGCGCCAGTACGCGGCGCGGTAGACGCCGTCCTCCAGCACCACGCGGTAGGCGCCGGCATCGTCCTGGGCCAGCTGCAGCGGCCATTGCGTGGCGAATTCATCGGCCGCGGGCGCCGTCAGCGGCAGCAGCGCCAGCCATCCAAGACGTTTGATCATGCGGAGGGGTCCTCGTGTCGTGTGCCCTGGCCGGCGGTGCGCGGCGGCGCCGGCGCCAGCCAGCCGACCAGCGTGCACAGCAGGCCATAGGCGATGAAGGCGCCGATGCCCAGCAGGTCGCCCAGATTCTCGCGGTCGATCAGCAGCAGCTTGGCCAGCACCACCGCCATCAGGATGGCGCCGGCCAGCCACAGCCCCCATTGCCCGCGCCGCGAGCCGGATACCCAGCCGACCACTCCGAGCAGGCTCCAGACCACGGTCAGGCTGGTCTGCGCCAGGCTGGTGTCGATCAGGCGGCCGTTCCAGTCCACGCCGCCCCACTGGTGCACGGCGCGCAGGGTGACCGTACTGACCAGCACCAGCGCGGCCAGCGGCAGCAGTCCCAGGCGTAGCCCGGCCAGGCGCGAGCGGTCGGCCAGCGACCACAGCTGCGCGGCCGCCAGCGCCAGTACCGCCAGCTGTGCCAGGTCCAGCGGATTGAGCAGCACCACCCACGGCAGCGGCGACGAATCGCCGGCGTTGCCCAGCCAGACCAGCCACCACAGGCCCAGGAGCGCGAACACCGCCGCCTGCAGGGCCGCGCGGTAACGGTCGAAGGCCGGCCCCAGCGGCTGCGCCAGCCAGTGCCAGCGCCGCATCGACAGCAGCGCCAGCAGCAGCCAGGGCAGCGCCAGCAGCATGCCGACCCAGCCGTCGGCCAGCGCGAAGCGCCTGCCCAGATGCCAGGACAGCAGCGACAGCACCGTCGGCCACAGCAGCCACCAGGCCAACTGTGCCGGGCCGGCGACCGCATCGCCCGCCGAGCGCAGGCACAGCAGGCTGCGCACGCCCAGCGCGGCGAACAGTGGCCACGCCCAGGCACCGTGGCCGGCAAACGGCTGGCCGTATTCGGCCACCTGCAGGAAGGCCAGCGGGAACGCCAGCACGAAGCAGCCCAGCGTGGTCAGCGAGAGTCCCGCTGACGGCCGGCGGCGGTGCACCTCGGCCGCCAGCCAGCCGGTGACACCCAGCAGCAGCAGCATGCCGTGCAGGACGCTGCGCGGCTCCACGAAGCGCGCGATCTCGGTACCGCCATTGCCCAACCACCAGAGCAGGCCCCAGGCATAGGCGATCGCCGCCACCGCCCGGCGGCCGGCGCCGCGGTACAGCCACGCGGTGGCGAAGGCCGCCAGCGCGATCAGCAGCGCCCCCATGAAGGCCGCATTGGCGACAGCGAGCTCCACGCCGCCGCTGGCGTGGGCACCGTCGATGCCCACCGCCAGCGCGAACGCGGCCGCCAGTTGCAGGCCGATGCCGGTCCAGCGGGCAAGCCGGCGCTGCTGCATCAGGCCCAGCCAGACCAGGCCGGCGCCTTCCAGCGCGAACACCGACGCGGTGGCCTTGGCCGACAGCGCCAACGGCACCGCCAGCGTGGCGAAGCCGACAGCCAGGATGGCGTAGCCCTGGGCCAGCAGCTGCAGGCGCGCGCGGCCGCGCAGCGCGTATGCCAGCCCCGCATAGAGCACGGCCACGCCGAGCGCGCACAGCGCCAGCGCCATGCGCTCGCCCTGCAGCAGGCCGGCCTGCAGCGAGAACGCCACCAGCGGCGTGCCGAACAACAGGCAACCGTCGATGCGCGCGCCGCCCGGCGTCGCCGCCCGACGCGCGTACAGCAGCGGCAGCAACAGGTAGAAGGCGAAGAACAGCACCAGGAACGGCTCGGTGCTGGCGAACTTGGCCGGCGTGTAGTCCAGCACGCCCCAGAGCGTGCCGATGCCCCAGGTGAAGGCGAAGCCCAGCAGGTTGAGGATGCGCCAGGGGCGCACCCAGGCAATGGCGAACAGCCCGGTGTTGAGCAGCGCGTAGTAGGAGAACAGGCCGACATGGTTGCCGCCGCCATCGGACAGCCAGATCGGCGCCATGAACCCGGCCAGCACGCCGAGGATGGCCAGTGTGCGCGACTCCTGCAGCACCGCCATCACGCACAACCCGGCGATCAACACCACGCTGACCACGAAGGCCGGCGCGATGCCCAGCAGACCGTAGTTCTTGGCCGCCGCGAACACGGTCAGCAACAGTACCCCGATGGCACCGCCCTGCAGCGCCAGCGCGAATGCCCGGTGGCTGTCGCGCTGGCGCCAGGCGAACACCAGCCCGGCCAGCGCCGCGGCACTGATGCCGGCCAGGCGCAGCTCGATCGGCAGGCGCAGCCAGCCCTGGTCGCTGACGTACTTGAGCAGCGCGGCGACGCCGGCCAGCAGCACCAGCATGCCCACCTTGACCGGCACATTGCCGCGGGTGAACCACTGCTTGATGCGCTCCAGGCCGCGCTCGACCAGGCCCGGCGCTTCCGCTGCCGGCGTCCCAGCCTCCTCCGGCGCAGCCACGGACGCAGGCGCGGACACAAGGGCCGGTTCCGGCAACGGCGGGACCTCGAGCGGCGCCCTCTGCCCCTCCACGTCCGGTTCCCGGGGCGGCACCGGGACGGGGACGTCCTCTTCCTCCGGTGGACCGTCCTCCCACGCACCGTGCGCTTGCGGATCCACCGCCGGCACCACCGTGGCCGTCCCGGCATGCATCGCCAGCGCGGCCTCCAGCGCCGCCACGCGCCGCTTCAGCGAGGACACCGACACCAGCGCCAGGATCAACAGCACCGGTATCGCCAGCACCACCCCCATCGCCACCAGCCACCCAAAGACCATACGCGCTGTCCTTCCTTATCCCTGGCACCGGCAGGTGCGGTCCCCATTATCCGCGCTTCGCGGAAACACACCATGCCGACCACAGGCGCCTGCCGCGGCAGGCGCCCGGCGGGCTGGCCCGGGAGGGGCCACAGCGGGGCATGGCCCCGCTCTACAGGGGGAGGCTGCCGTCGGTAGCGCCGGGCAGCGTCCGGCGGGCTTGTCCCGGGAAGGCCGCAGCGGGGCAGGGCCCCGCTCTACAGGGGCTGCCGTCGGTAGCGCCGGGCAGCGCCCGGCGGGCTGGCCCGGGAGGGCAGCAGCGGGGCAGGGCCCCGCTCTACAGGGAGCTGCCGTCGGTAGCGCCGGGCAGCGCCCGGCGGGCTGGCCCGGGAGGGCCGCAGCGGGGCGCGGACAAAAAAGAAGGGCGCCGTTGGCGCCCTTCCCTGGATCCGGTGGGGTGCGGGTCAGGCCGCGACCACGCGGACCATTTCCAGGCACTTGTTGGAGTAGCCCCACTCGTTGTCGTACCAGCTGACCAGCTTGACGAAGGTGGAGTCCAGCGCGATGCCGGCTTCGGCGTCGAACACCGAGGTGTGGGTCTCGCCGCGGAAGTCGGTGGCGACCACCTTGTCCTCGGTGTAGCCCAGCACGCCCTTCAGCGGGCCTTCGCTCTGGGCCTTCACTTCGGCGCAGATCTCGGCGTAGGTCGCCGGCTTGTCCAGTTCGACGGTCAGGTCGACCACCGACACGTCCGAGGTCGGCACGCGGAAGCTCATGCCGGTGAGCTTCTTGTTGAGCTCCGGGATCACCACGCCCACCGCCTTGGCCGCGCCGGTGGAGGACGGGATGATGTTCTCCAGGATGCCGCGGCCGCCGCGCCAGTCCTTGTTGGACGGGCCGTCGACGGTCTTCTGGGTGGCGGTGGCGGCGTGCACGGTGGTCATCAGGCCGCGCTTGATGCCCCACTTGTCGTTGATGACCTTGGCCAGCGGCGCCAGGCAGTTGGTGGTGCACGAGGCGTTGGAGATGATCGCCTGGCCGGCATAGGTCGTGTCGTTGACGCCGAACACGAACATCGGCGTGTCGTCCTTGGACGGCGCCGACATGATCACCTTCTTGGCACCGGCGTCGATGTGCTTCTGCGCGGCCTCCTTGGTGAGGAACAGGCCGGTGGCCTCGATCACCACGTCCACGCCCGCCTCGTCCCACTTCAGGTTGGCCGGGTCGCGCTCCTGGGTCAGGCGCACCTTCTTGCCGTTGACCCGCAGGTGCCCGTCCTCGACGGCGACATCGGCCTTGAAGCGGCCGTGCACGGAGTCGTACTTGAGCATGTAGGCCAGGTAGTCCGGTTCCAGCAGGTCGTTGATGGCCACGACCTCGATGTCGTTGCCGAAGTTCAACACTGCCGAACGCAACACGTTGCGCCCGATGCGACCGAAACCGTTGATGCCGACCTTGATTGCCATGTTCACGAACTCCTGCGGCCGCAGAGCCTTGCGGCGGGGGTGGAAAGGGGCGGGCATTGTAGCAGCCGCGCCCCCGCGGCTGGCCCCCGCGCCGCCCGCGGCCCGGTGAACGCCACATGAGCGCAAACAAGCGTTTGATCCGGATCAAGGCGCCGCCACCGCCGGCTGCGGAAACTGGCCACAACCTCACCAAGCAATGGAACATTCCCATGCGCAAGACTCCCACCCTGCTGCTGTCCGGCCTCGCCGCCGCCCTGGTGCTGGCCGCCTCCCCCGCCATGGCCCAGTCCAAGGGCGACTGGACGCTGGGCGTCGGCGTGCACAACGTCGATCCGAAGTCCAAGGCCGGCGACCTCGACGGCTCGGCCCTGGGCCTGGGCGCGCTGCCGACCAAGGTGGACAGCAGCGTGCGCCCGACCGTGACGTTCGAATACTTCGTCGCCGACAACGTGGGCGTGGAAGTGCTGGCCGCACTGCCGTTCCAGCACGACATCAGCATCGACGGCGTGGGCAAGGTCGGCCGCACCAAGCAGCTGCCGCCGGTGGTCTCGCTGCAGTACCACTTCGCCAACCGCAGCATCGTCACCCCGTTCGTCGGCCTCGGCGTGAACTACACCAAGTTCTTCAGCACCGACAGCAAGGGCGCGCTGGAAGGCACCAAGCTGCGGCTGAGCGACTCGTGGGGCCTGGCCGCGCACGCGGGCCTGGACTTCGCACTGACCGAGAAGGACGCCCTGCGCGTGGACCTGCGCTGGGCCGACATCGACACCAAGGTCAAGGTCAACGGCAACCGCCTGGGTACCGCCAGCATCGACCCGCTGGTGTACGGCGTGGCCTACGTCCGCACGTTCTGATCCAGCCCGGGCTTCCCGCCCTGCGGGGAGCCCCCGTTTCCCGGGCCTGCCCCGGTCCCGCCGCGAGCCAAGCGCGGCAGGGCCACGGGCGGGCCCGCCAGCGTCGGCACACGGATGCCACCTCGCCGCCGCTAGAATGCCGGCGATGACTACCGTTCCCCGTCTTGCCGCACGCCTCTCCGGCGTCGCCCTCGCCGCCCTGCTCCTGCTTCCCGCGCCCGTCTTCGCCTGGGGCGCCCAGGGCCACCGTCTGGTCGCCCGCATCGCCGAGACCCGCCTGGACCCGGCCGCCAGGGCCGAGACCGGGCGCCTGCTCGCGCTGGAGCCCGGCGCCACCCTGGCCGGCATCGCGCCGTGGGCCGACCAGCTGCGCGCCGAGGACCCGGACCTGGGCAAGCGCTCGGCCGGCTGGCATTACGTCAACATCGGCGAGGACGGCTGCGCCTACGACGCCTCCAGGCACTGCCGCAACGGCAACTGCGTGGTCGAGGCCCTGAAGGCCCAGAGCGCGCGCCTGGCCGACCGCGGCCTTCCCGATGCCGAGCGCCTGCAGGCGCTCAAGTTCGTCGTGCACCTGGTCGGCGACATGCACCAGCCGATGCACGCCGGCTACGCGCACGACAAGGGCGGCAACACCTTCCAGCTGCAGTTCGAGGATCGCGGCACCAACCTGCACTCGCTGTGGGACAGCGGCATGTTCTACGCCCTGCGGCTGGACGACGAGCGCTACCTGCAGCGCCTGCTGGCCCTGCCCGCTCCCGGTGGCATCGCGCCCCCGCAGCTGCAGCGCGACGCCGCACGCTGGACCGAGCAGAGTTGCCGCATCGCCATCGGCGACGGCCTCTACCCTGCCCGCCGCACCGTCGGCGACGCCTATGCCGCCACCTGGCGTCCGGTCGCCGAAGCGCAGCTGCGGCTGGCCGGCGAACGGCTCGCGGCACTGTTGAACGAATTGCTGGCTACCCCGTAGGACCAGCGCTGCCCCAGTGCCACCGGCATCGCCCGGCGAGGGAGCCGACCCGACCCCGGCGGACGATGCCCCGGCTCCGCACTGGCACGGCCCCCCACGCGGGCGCAAGGCGATGGACGGCCTGCCTGTCCGCCTGCCTGGCCCTGCGCGGTCGCGAGGGCGAACGCAGACGGCCACGTCGCCGCCATCACGTCGACGTGGCGCGCACGGCCCCGGCCCGTGCCAGCACGTCCCGACGCTGTGCGCCTGCGCCCTGTCCTCGAGGGCGGCCGGATGCATGACGCGTGGCCGGTGCCCGGACCCGCCGAGGGCGCCCAGGTCGAACAAGCGATGGCACAGGAGCGCGGAGGTCCCTGGCAGCACCGCTGCACTCAGCCAGGCGCATCCTCACGTCCCCGGCACCAGGCCGACGCCACATGCCAGCGAGGGCCGGCAGCATCGTCCCGGCCCTCGTTCTGGAGCAGGGCTCACGTCCAGGCACGCCATTGGCCGCAGCTGCAAACGGCCCTCGACAAGCCCCTGCCCCCGGAATTCACCGCATCGGTGCTGTAATGCCGCATTCCCGCAACAACGTATCCGCCATGCCCCACCACCTGACCGATCCCGATGCCGCGGTGGACTGGCTGCTCGCCCAGGTCGAAGGGCCGCTGCGCATCGCCGCGCCGCTGGCGCTGGGCAAGCCCCACCGCCTGCTCAATGCCCTGTATGCCCGTATCGAGGGCGATCCCTCGCGCCCGCTGCAGCTGTACACCGCGCTTTCGCTCGATCCGCCGCAGGCCCGCGGCGGCAGCCTGGAAGCGCGCTTCCTGCGGCCGTTCGTCGAGCGCCATTTCGGCGCGGACTTCCCGCGCCTGGCCTATGCGCGGGCCATCGCGCGCGATGCCCTGCCGGCGCACGTGCAGGTGGAAGAGTTCTACATGCAGTCCGGCGCGCTGCTGGGCTCGGCGCAGGCGCAGCGCGCCTATACCAGCCTCAACTACACCCATGCCGCCGACGCGGTGGCGCAGCGTGCGCCCAACGTCATCGTGCAGAAGGTGGCCCGCCGCGAGGGCAGCCGCCGGCTGTCGCTGTCGTGCAACAACGACCTCACCCAGGACACGCTCGATGCCATCGCCGCGCGCGGGCTGCCGCGCCCGCGGCTGATCGCCGAGGTCGATCCGGAGCTGCCGTGGCTGGGCGGCACCGCGACGGTGGCCGAGGACGTCTTCGACGTGGTGGTCGACCCGCCCGGCCCGCATCCGAAGCTGTTCGGCCTGCCGCGGCAGCCGGTGAGCGATGCCGACTACGCCATCGGCCTGTATGCCAGCGTCCTGGTGCGCGATGGCGGCACCCTGCAGATCGGCATCGGCACGCTGGCCGATGCGCTCAGCCACGCGCTGGTGCTGCGCCACACCGACAACGCCCGCTACCGCCAGGTGCTGCGCGCGCTCGACCCGACCCTGGAGGACCACCCGCTGGTGCGCGAGAGCGGTGGGCTGGCACCGTTCGGGACCGGGCTGTACGGCTGCAGCGAGATGCTCAACGAAGGCTTCCGCACGCTGGTGCAGCACGGTGTGATCCGCCGCAAGGTGCACGACGACCTGGCGCTGATGCAGCGCCTGGCCAACGGCAGCGCCTATACCGCCGACCACGCCCGGCTCGCCGAGGAGGGCGAATACCTGCATGGCGCGTTCTATCTCGGCTCGCCGGCGTTCTACGACTGGCTGCGGCACCTGCCCGAGGACGAATGCCGCGCCATCGGCATGCGCCGCATCAGCGAGATCAACCAGCTCCATGGCGACCACCACGCCCTGCAGCGGCTGCAGCGGCGCGAGGCGCGCTTCTTCAATTCCTGCATGATGGCCACCGCGCTCGGCGCGGCCGTGTCCGACGCCCTGGACGACGGCCGCGTGGTCTCCGGCGTCGGCGGCCAGTACAACTTCGTGGCGATGGCGCATGCGTTGCCCGACGCGCGCAGCATGCTGATGTTCCGCGCGGTGCGCGACACCGATGCCGGCCCGCGCTCCAACATCCACTGGAGCTATGGCCACACGACCATTCCGCGCCACCTGCGCGACGTCTTCATCGACGAGTACGGCATCGCCGACCTGCGCGGCCTGACCGACGAAGACTGCGTGATCGCCATGGCCGGCATCACCGACGCCGCCTTCCGGCCGGCGCTGCTGGAGCAGGCGCAGGCCGCGAAGAAGCTGGCCCACGGCTTCACCGCGCCGGAGCACTGGCAGCGCAACCGCGCCGATGTCCTGGCCACGGCGCTGGCGCCGTTCCGCCGCGACGGCACCCTGCCCGACTATCCGCTGGGCAGCGACTTCACCCCGGTCGAGCAGGACCTGCTGCGGGCCCTGTCCTGGCTGAAGGTCCATGCCCGCGGCCGCGTTGGCACGCTGCGCACCGTGCTGGCCGCACTGGTGCAACCGGCGGGCGACAACGATGCCCTGTACCTGCAACGCATGGGACTGGGCCACCCCACGACCCTCGGCGAACGGCTCGACGCCAGGCTGCTGCGCCTGGCGCTGGCGAAAACCGCATGCCCCCCAGCCGACCCGCCCTAGGACGCGGGCCAGGAAAACCCGCCCTTTGCCGCCCGCACCCGGTATTCGCCGGCCACCTCGTCCAGGCACCGGTCGCCCGTGTCGATCGTGTGGCCGGCCAGGGACGCCGGCAACGCGGCGAACCGCGCCTGCATGCGCCGCACCAGATGGACATCGGCCGAGGGCTGCGAGGTACGCGCTGCGGCACGCGCCAGCAGCGTGTCCAGCGGCGCCTGCAGCAACACGTAGTCGAACCCGCCCAGCCACGGCCCGATCAGCGGCAGCGACCATGGGCCGATCACCCCGTCCAGGTACACCGCATAGCCGGCGGCGGCGTACTCCCGCGCGGCCGCCGCGCAGGCGCGCAGCGCCGCTTCGTTTTGCCGCCGCGACTGCGGCAGGGAAGGGTCGATGCGGTGGGCCGGGAAGCGGAAAAACACATCGGCCTGGACGTGCACGCCGCGCGGGTCCTCGCCGGCAAGCGCATGCGCGAGCGACGTCTTGCCCGAGGCCGGCGCGCCCGCGATCACCACCACCGCCCTGCGCCCTTCCGTCTCGTCCATCGCCCTGCAGCCCGTACGTTCAATCGCCGCGCCGGGCCCTGCGGCGCCCGCGCAGCAGCAGCCAGGGCCAGAAACCGATCATCGCAAGCCCGAACAGGGTCACCGCAACGGCACGGACCACGCCGACGGCCGGATTGCTCCATGCCGTCGCGATCGACAACGCGCCGAACAGCAGCGCCGGCCCACCGAGGAACACCAGCGCGAAGCTCCGCAGCCCACCGCCCGCATGCGGCTCCTGCAGCTTGCCGACGATGTCGGCCGTCGCGAAGTGGATCTGCAGCGGGTCGGTCGTGGAGCGCGCGGGCTCGATCACCGTCGCCACCGTGCTCTGCACCGGCTGGTTGAGATCGATCCCGGCCGGCGGCGGCTGGACCAGTTCGTCGATGTTGGTACGCGCCACCAGATCCTTGAGCTTCGAGTCCATGTCCCTTCCCTCCGACGACACTGGCCCGCCACTGTAAGCGGACGTCCGCGCCGATCAAGGGCCTCCCGCCCCCGTGGCGGAGCGGCCCTGGTCCCGCGCTCAACCGGCCGTGTCCGCCGCGTCGTGCTGCAGGATGTTCAACAACGTCCCGAACGGATCGCGCACGAAGAACCTGCGCACGCCCCAGGGCTCGTGGACCGGCCCGTACGTGATGACGACACCGGCCCGACGGACGCGTTCGAGCGCCTCGTCCAGGTCGTCGACCTCCACCGAAAGGTCCGGCTGCGGGGGGCCCGTCTCCCCTTCAAGAGCGACGCCGAGCTGCACGCGCATGCGCGCATCCGCGGCGTAGGTACGGAACCAGCCATGGTCCATGGCCCGTTCCAGGCCGAGGATCCCGTGGTAGAACGCATCCGCGGCCTCCAGGTCGTCCGTGCGGATGTTGGCGACGATACGGTTCACTTTCATCGTGTTCTCCTCTCCGGCCACATGCCGCCATGCTAGCGGGTCCACCGCGGGCTGCCGAAGCCCCGGCCGCCTTGCGGCGCGATGGCGCCCGCCCGGCCCGCTCCTGCCAGCGTCATCGCACCAGGGTGTGGAACAGCGCTTGCCCGGGAATGCCCCAGCGGGGCATGGCCCCGCTCTACCGGCATGGTGGGGCCGATGCATCCGTAGCGCCGGGCCGGGCCCGGCGGGGCTTGTCCGGGAATGCCCCAGCGGGGCACGGCCCCGCTCTACCGGCATGGTGGGGCCGATGCATCCGTAGCGCCGGGCCGGGCCCGGCGGGGCTCGACCGGGAATGCCCCAGCGGGGCACGGCCCCGCTCTACCGGCATGGCGGGGCCGGTAAATCCGTAGCGCCGGGCCCCGCCCGGCGGGCCCCGCCCGGGAATGCACCAGCGGGGCGCGGCCCCGCTCTACCGGCATGGCGGAGCCGGTAAATCCGTAGCGCCGGGCCCCGCCCGGCGGGGCTCGACCGGGAATGCCCCAGCGGGGCGCGGCCCCGCTCTACCGGCATGGCGGAGCCGGTAAATCCGTAGCGCCGGGCCCCGCCCGGCGGGGCTTACCCGGGAATGCCCCAGCGGGGCGTGGCCCCGCTCTACCGGCATGGCGGGACCGACACATCCGTAGCGCCGGGCCATGCCCGGCGAGGCTTGCCCGGTAATGCCCCAGCGGGGCGTGGCCCCGCTCTACGGGCTGGCAGGCGGTTGCCGGCAAAGAAAAGGCCGGGAAATCCCCGGCCTTCTCCGATCACGACGCGGTGCGCCGCATCACTTGGCCAACTGCGCCCTGGCCGCGGCGACCACGGCGTCGGTGGTGATGCCGAAGTGCGCGTACAGCTTGTCGGCCGGGGCCGAGGCGCCGAAGCTGTCCAGGCCGACCATCGCGCCGTCCAGGCCCACGTACTGGCGCCAGAAGCCGGTCACGCCGGCCTCCACCGCCACGCGGGCGCGCACCGCGTTGGGCAGCACCGATTCACGGTAGGCCGCGTCCTGGCGGTCGAACACGTTGGTGGACGGCATCGACACCACGCGCACCTTGATGCCCGCTGTTTCCAGCTCGGCCTTGGCGGCCATGGCCAGGCCGACTTCCGAACCGGTGCCGATCAGGATCACGTCCGGGGTGCCGGCGGCGTCGGCCAGCACGTAGCCGCCACGCTCGATCTGCGCGACCTGCTCGGCAGTACGCGCCTGCGGGGCCAGGTTCTGGCGGCTGAAGACCAGGCAGCTCGGGCCTTCCCTGCGGACGATGGCCGCCTTCCAGCTGGCCGCGGACTCGGCCGCGTCGCACGGACGCCAGACATCGTTGTTGGGGATGTAGCGCAGCGAGGACAGGTGCTCGACCGGCTGGTGGGTCGGGCCGTCCTCGCCCAGGCCGATGGAGTCGTGGGTGTAGACGTGGATCACCTGCGCCGGGATCAGCGCGCTCATGCGCAGCGCATTGCGGGCGTAGTCGCTGAACACCAGGAAGGTGGCGTCGAACGGCAGGAAGCCGCCATGCAGGGCCAGGCCGTTGGCGATCGCGCTCATGCCGAACTCGCGCACGCCGTAGTGCACGTAGTTGGCCTGGGGGTCTTCGCCGACCACGGTCTGCGCGCCCTTCCACAGGGTCAGGTTGGAACCGGCCAGGTCGGCCGAGCCGCCGATGATCTCCGGCAGCAGCGGCGCGAAGGCCTGGATCGCGTTCTGCGAGGCCTTGCGCGAGGCGATGTTCGGCGCCTCGGCCTGCACCTGCGCGATGTAGGCGTCGGCCTTGGCCAGGAAGTCGTCCGGCAGTTCGCCGTGCGAACGCCGGGTCAGCTCTTCGGCCTCGGCCGGGAACTGCGCGGCGTACTTGTCGAACAGCTGCTCCCACTCGGCCTGGCGCAGGGTGCCGGTGCCGCCGGCACGCCAACCCGCGTAGATGTCCTCCGGGATCTCGAACGGGCCATACGGCCAGTCCAGCGCCTTGCGGGTGGCCTCCAGCTCGTCCTTGCCCAGCGGCGCGCCGTGGCTGGATTCCTGGCCGGCCTTGTTCGGCGAGCCGAACCCGATGGTGGTCCTGCAGCAGATCAGGGTCGGCCTGTCGGACTGCGACAGCGCCGCGTCGATGCCGGCCTTGATGCTCTCCGGGTCATGGCCGTCGACGCCGCGCACCACGTTCCAGCCGTAGGCTTCGAAGCGCGCCGGGGTGTCGTCGGTGAACCAGCCGTCCACTTCGCCGTCGATGGAGATGTTGTTGTCGTCCCAGAAGCACACCAGCTTGCCCAGGCCCCAGGTGCCGGCCAGCGAGGCGGCTTCGTGCGAGACGCCTTCCATCAGGCAGCCGTCGCCGAGGAACACCCAGGTGCGGTGGTCGACAACCTCGAATTCCGGACGGTTGTAGCGCTGCGCCAGCAGCTTCTCGGCCAGCGCGAAGCCCACCGCGTTCGCCAGCCCCTGGCCGAGCGGGCCGGTGGTGGTCTCCACGCCCGGGGTCTCATGGCGCTCGGGATGGCCGGCGGTCTTGCTGCCCAGCTGGCGGAACGCCTTGAGCTGCGCGATCGGCAGGTCGTAGCCGCTCAGGTGCAGCAGCGCGTACTGCAGCATCGAGCCATGGCCGTTGGAGAGCACGAAGCGGTCGCGGTTGAACCAACCCGGGTTGTTCGGGTTGTGCCGGAGGTAATCGTTCCAGAGCACTTCGGCGATATCGGCCATGCCCATCGGCATGCCGGGGTGGCCGGAGTTGGCGGCTTGCACCGCATCGGCGGCGAGGAAACGGATGGCGTTCGCCAACTGGCGGCGGGAGGGCTGCGTCATGGTTCGTCGGAATTCGGGAGGCTCCCGCGGAAATGCGGGCGGCCCATTGTCCCACAGAGGGCGCGGCAGGTCAGGCCATGGCCGGCGCCGCCCGCGCCCGCATGCCCCCAGGAACGGGGCGGCCGCCCTTGGGGCGGCCGCCGTATCGGACAAGCACCGGTGGACTATTCTTTTCCACCCGTTGCCTGCATGTCCGGCACGTCTTCGTCGGTCACGCCACTGCGCCGGGAGACCACCACGGCCATGGCCAGGTCTCCAGAGACGTTGAGTGAGGTACGGCACATGTCCAGGAAGGTATTGACGCCGAGGATGATGCCGATGCCTTCCGGGCGGATGCCGATGATGCCGCAGATCATCGCGATCACCGGCAGCGAACCGGAAGGAATGCTCGCGGTGCCGATACCGCCGAGGATGCACAGCAGCAGCACCATCAGCTGCTGCGCCAGACCCAGTTCAAGACCGTAGACCTGGGCCAGGAACAACACCGTGATGCCCTCAAACAATGCCGAACCATGGTGGTTGGCCGAGGCGCCGACCGTCAGCACGAAACGCGAGACCTTGCGCGGCAGTTTCAGGTTCTCCTCGGCCACCCGCAGGGTCACCGGCAGGGTCGCGCTGGAGGAGGCGGTGGCGAAGGCCGTCAGTGTGGCTTCCTGGGTACCGCGGAAGAACGTGCGCACCGGCATGTCGCCCATCAGCCGAACCCACAGCGGCAACACGATGAAGCCGTGGATGGCCAGCGCCAGCAGCACGGTGACCACAAACCACAGCAGGCTCTGGATGACGTCCCAGCCCAGCTGCGCGGTCAGGTTGAACATGAAGGCGCACACCGCGTACGGTGCCAGCTTGATGAACATGCCGATCAGGTGCATGCACACCTCGAACAGGCCCTGTACCGCGCCCTTGAATGCGTTGGTACCCTGGCTCGGCTTCATCACCAGGCCGATGCCGACCATCAGCGCGAAGAACACGATGCCCAGCTTCTTGCCATCGTCACCCATCGCGTTGACGATGTTGGACGGCACGATGTTCACCAGAAGGTCCATCAATCGCAGCTCATTGCCCTTGCTGACGATCTCGCCGGTCTTGGCGCTGCCGATGGCCCGCTCGACCATGTCTGGATCCATGTGCGCGCCCGGCTGCAGCAGGTTCACGCAGACCAGGCCGATCAGCACGGCCAATGCCGTGACCACCGCCGTATAGTTCAGCGTCTTCCAGCCCAATTTGCCCAGCGAAGCCACATCGCCGAGCTCGGCCACCCCCAGCACCAGCGCCGAAAAGATCAGCGGCACCACCAGCATGAACAGAAGGTTGAGGAAGATCTGGCCAAAGGGCTGGGTGACGTAACCGATCACCGCCTGCACCCATGCAGCATCGCCTGCGACGGCGTGTGCGATCAGGCCCAGAGCCGTGCCCAGCACGAAACCGATCAACACTTTGATTTGCAAGGGCATGGGAGATTTCCGTACTGCTGGGACTTGAGCCTGGGGCATGCGTCGGCACTCGTTCGGGGGAAGGAGAATCGCGCAGCTTAACAAAAGCTGGACGCCGGCCACCCGTGCCCAAATGCACGGGTCAGCGGGGCGGATAGAGGGGCGGCAGCGGCGCGGCGGCGGCCTTCGATTCGACCCGCCAGGCGGGGCCCGCGCCGAACGCCGACCGCAGCGCGGCGCGTGCCTGCGGCGCGGCGCCACCGGCCCAGCGGGCACGCCGCAGGGCCTCGAGCGCGGCCTGCTGGCGCGTGTCGCCGAGTCCCGCGGCCAGCGCGTCCAGGTCCCTGGCGGGTGGCCGCGCCATGCCGCGCAGGGCCTGCTCGATATCGTCCAGGTCGCCCAGGTCCAGCGCACGCCGCAGGTCGGCGAGGGTGTGGGTGGCGCCAGGCGCGGCCGGCACACGTGTCCGCGGCGCGGTCCGCGCGTCCGGCGACGGGTGCCGGCGCAGCAGCGCCCACAGCAGGGTCGCCAGCCACAGCATCGCGAAACCGGCCGCCAGCATCGGCCATGACCGCGACGCCGCCCTGGCCGCCACCGCAGCCGGTGGCCGGTCGTCGGTGGCCAGCGGCGCCCGGGCCGCCGGCACCGGCGCCGCGGCCGTCCCGGGCATGCCTGCCGGCGCCGCCGCCACGTCCAGGACGAGGTCGGGCAGGCGCGCGGTGCGCGCCGTCGCCGAGCGCACGTCCCACCACGCGAGGTGCGGCCCGGGAAGGGTCAGCGCCCCTGCCTGCCGCGGCACCAGCGCATAGCGGCGCGTGACCGTCAGCCGCGGTCCGTCCACGCCGAAGGTCTCGTCGTAGCGCGCCGGCTCGGCCAGCACCTGCGCTGCCGGCCCCGCCGCGGGCAGCGGCAGCTCCGGGAACTGCGCCCGGGTGGCACCGGCCGCGCTCGCCTCCACCTCCAGGGTCACCGCCTCGCCCACGCGCGCGTGCCGGACCGTGCCGGTATAGCGCAGCCGCAGGTCGGTCAATGGCAGCCACGGCTGCGGCGCGGCAGCGGGCATCGCCCGCACCTGCAGCACCTGGGCCGGCGCATGCGCCTCCAGGGCGCGCCCGCCGGTGCCGAACATGCCGTCGAAGAAGCCGCCGACGCCGCGGCCGTTGAAACCGGCCCCCTCCAGGCGCAACGGACCGCTGCGCTCGGGGATCAGCACGAAGCGCCGCTCCAGCACGTGGTAGCTGCGGCCGCCGATGTCGCGCACCGAACGGCGCTCCTCGCCCACCCGCTGCAGCGAGGCCGACGCCGGCGGCGCCAGCGTCAGCTCGCCGGAGACCAGCTGGAGCGCGAAGTACAGCCGCACCGTGACCGCCACGCGCTGCTGTACATACGGCTGCAGGTCGTCCACCTCGGTTTCCACGAACACCGGGGCCTCGCCGCGGCGGACCGCCGCCGGCACCGGTACCCCCCGTGTCCCCGCCTGCAGGCGTGGCGCGAGGAGCGCAGCGAACAGGGCGGCACCGGAGACGCCGTTCCCTGCGACCTGCCCCGACCGTCCCCGGCCGCCGGCCATCCGCACGGAATCGGCCTGCGGCGCCACCTGCGCCGACACCGCGGACAGCCGGCCGTCCGCACCGCCTGGCGCACCCTCCAGCCAGGCGCGCGCCGACACCGGCGCCGCCGCGACCATCCAGACGAACAGCACCCCTGTCAGCACCCGGCATCGCCCGCTCATGGTTGCTCCCGCCTGCGCCGTTGGTATTCGAGCTGGAACTTCGCCTTCAACAGATCGCCCGGAGCATCCGGCACCCGCTGCATCCAGCCATCCAGCGCCTGCTGCCGCTCGCGCTGCCCGGCCTCCGGCGGCGACGGCGCGTCAGCGGCGCCGCCCGTGGCCTCGCCGGGCTGCCGCCGCATCGCCTCGGCCATGCGCGCGCGCTGGGCGAGGTCGGCCTGCTGCTGCGCCGGCGCATCCGCTGCCGCGGGGACCTCCTGGCGGGCCTCCGCTGCCGCCTGCCCGTCGCGCGGCGTGGGTGCCGGCTCCTGCCCGCGCGGCGGCGGCCGCCCGCCCTGTGCCTGGCGCGGCGGCGCCGTGGCCTGTCCCGGATCCCGGGGCTGTCCAGCCGCCGCCCCCGGATCCTGCCGGCCGGCGCCGCTCTGCCCGTCCCCGTCCTGCGGCGGTGGCCGGCGCTGGCGCGCCGCCTCGACCGCGGCACGGTTGGCCGTGGCATCGGCCATGCCCGGCTGCCGTCCCAATGCCTGGTCGTAGGCATCGATCGCCGCGTCGTAATGTCCCTGGCGGGCCAGGGCATTGCCCAGGTTGTACCAGCCCTGCGCGGTGTCGATGCCTTCGAAGCGGCGCTGTGCGCCTGCATAGTCGCCCTGCCGGTAGGCCGCCACGCCCGCGGTCAGGCGCTGGTGATCGCGCTGCTCGGGCCGCCACCACCATCCCCCGGCCTCGGCCGCCTGTACCGGCAGCGGCCAGGCCAGCGGCAGGCACAGCCCCAGCAGTGCCAGCAACGGCACGAAGCGGCGTGGGCGGAAGGCCAGCAGCGCAAGCAGCATCAACGGCGGCAGCAGCCAATAGCCTTCGTCCTGCCAGCCCCGGGCATGACCGCCGGGCGCCTGCTGGCGAGCGGCCGCCGGCCGCAGCACGCCCAGCGAGCGCAGGTCGTCCTCGTCGCCCGCCGACAGCCGCGCGTAGCCACCGCCGCCGGCGGCCGCCAGCGCCTGCAGTGACGCCGCGTCCAGCCGCGCCTCGGCGACGCCGCCGTCGCGGTCGCGGTAGGCCGCGCCCTGGGCGGTTCCCAGCCCCAGCGCCGACACCCGGTGGCCGGCCTCGCGCAACCGTGCGGCCTGCTCGATGGCGGCGGGATCGGCATGGTCGCCGAGCAGCAGCACGTCGCCGTTTCCGGCACCGGACTGGCGCAGCAGCGCACCGGCCCACTGCAGTGCCTTGTCGGTGCGCTGCCCGTCGAGCGGCATGATCTCCGGCTCCAGGGCGTCGAGGAACAGCGCGACGTTGGCGGCATCGTCGGTGAGCGGCGCCACCGTGAACGGCTCGCCGGCATAGGCCACCAGACCGACCTCCCCTCCCTGCCGCAGGTGCAGCAGCGCCGCCAGCTTGGCGCGCGCCTGCAGCAGCCGGCTCGGCGCCAGGTCCGGCGCCAGGCTGGCGCTGGACAGGTCCAGCACCAGCACCAGCGGCGCCCGGCTCACGGCCAGCGGTTGTTCGAGCTGGCGCCAGCTCGGCCCGGCCAGGGCCAGTACCGCCAGCAGCAGGCCGACCACCGCCGCCAGCGCCGGCCAGATGCCGGCCCGGCCCGCGCCCACCTGCAGTACCGCAAGCAGGTGCGGGTCGATCGCCCGACGCCAGTCGCGGCGCTGGCGCGCGCGCGCGCCGAGCGCTGCCGCCGGCAACACCAACAGTGCCCACAGCCAGTACGGACGCATGAAGTGGAGGCTGTCCCAGAATGCGGTCATCGACGCCCTCCCGGCCAGGCCATCGCCAGCAGGGCCAGCAGCAATGCCGCGGCCAGGGGCCAGGCATAGCGCTCCAGGCGCGGGCGCACCACCGGGCCGGCACCGTGCACCGGCTCGAGACGGTCCAGCTCTCCGTAGATGCCGGCGAGCTCGTCGGTGTCGCGGGCGCGGAAGAAGCGGCCACCGGTCCGCCCGGCGATGCGCGCCAGGGTCGCTTCGTCGATCTGTTCGCCGCCCCCGCCGACCTGCAGGCCGAACAGCGAGAACCCGCCCTCGCCGCCGAAGGCGATGGCGTGCACCCGCACGCCGTCGGCCACCGCCAGCTCGGCGGCCTTCAGCGGCTCGAGCGCGCCGGCATTGCTCACACCGTCGGTCAACAGGACCAGCACACGCTGCCCTTCCGGCTGCGCCCGCAACCGCTTCACCGCCAGGGCGATGGCGTCGCCCAGTGCGGTCTCGCGCCCGGCCAGGCCGACCACACTGTCGCGCAACTGCGCGCGCACGCTCTCGTGGTCGTGGGTCAGCGGCGTCAACGCGTAGGCCTGCTGGCCGAACACCACCAGGCCGATGCGGTCGCCGTCACGGCGGTCGAGGAAATCGGCGAGCACCGCCTTGGCGGCGGTGAGACGGTCCACGACCCGCCCGCCGAGCCGCATGTCCGCCTCGCTCATGCTGCCGGACAGGTCCACCGCCAGCATCATCTGCCGTGCATCACGCAGCGGCGGCAGCGCATCGCCCAGGTGCTGCGGACGCGCCGCGGACGCGCACAGGCAGGCCCACGCCAGCCACGGCAGCAACAGGCGCGGCGACACCCGCAACCGCCCCGCGCGCGCAGGCTGCACGCGCTCCGCGGGCCACGGCACCCGCAGTGCCGGGCCACCGGCCGCGCGCTGCGGCCACAGCCGCATCAGCAGCGGCAACGGCAGCGCCAGCCACGCCCAGGGCCAGGCAAACGCGGGCAGCGCTTCCAGCCATGCCGACCATCCGCCGCTCATCGCGGCCGCTCCATGAGCCCGACGAACCGACGCCGCGCCAACCGGCAGGCACGCTCGGCCGCAGCGGCATCGACATCCCGGTCGCGGCGGAAGCCGCCGTCCAGCAGCAGCCGCCCGTCGGCGGCACTGAACCCTGTTCCCTTGCCGCCATCGAGGAAGGCCAGCCAGTCCTCGCCCCGCAACAGCGCCGCCTGCGGCCGACGGTGCCGCGCAGCGCGGCGCAGCAGCTGCGATGCCGCTTCCAGGCGTGCGGCCGGACCGGATGCCGCGGCCACGCCGCGGTCGAACAGCGCGGCCCAGCGCCGGCGGCGACGCAGCCGCCGCACCCGCAGCACCGCGACCAGCCCGGCCGCGACCAGCAGGACCGCCGCCACCAGCCACCAGCCCGGCGCGGGCGGCCACCAGGCCGGCGCCGCGGGCAGGTGCACGTCGCGCAGTGCCAGGGTGCTCATCGCCGCCCACCGGACTGCGGCCGCAGCCAGGCGTCGCTGGCGGCGTCGCTGGCCAATACCTGGACCTGGACCCGATGAGCGGGCAAGGCCGCACACAGTGCCTGGACCGGCGCTGCGAATGCCTGCTCCCAGGCCGCGCGCGCCGCGCCCGCGGCGAGGTCCAGCTGCAGCCGCCCCTGCGCCGTCTGCAGCGGCAGCCGGCACGCGGGCGGCTGCATTTCCAGCGGATCGACCAGCAGCAGCACCCGGACATCGGCATGCCGCGCCAACGCCGACCAGCGTGCCGGCGCGACCGCCAGGGCACTTGCCGGATCGGCCAGCACCAGCACCTGGGCGCCCGGATGCAGCAACCGTGCGGCCCGCTCCAGTGCCTGCGGCAGGCCATCGTCCTGCGGAGGCGGCGCACGGTACCAGCGCACCAGTGCATCCAGCGTCCGCAGCGCGCCGCGGATGCCGCCCGCCGGCGCCACCACGGCGGCGTCGCGGGCGCCGCACAGCGCCGCCACGCGGTCGCCCGCGCGCAGCGCCGCCCACACCGCCACCGCCCCGGCACGGGCGGCCTGCACCGACTTGAACCGGATGCGGGTCCCGAAGTACAGCGCCGGCGCGCGGTCCGCCACCAGCAGGGTCAAGCGTTCGCGTTCGGCGTGGAAGGTCTTGGTATGGGGGGTACGGGTGCGCGCGCTCAGTTTCCAGTCGATGTGCCGGGCGTCGTCACCGGGCACGTAGGCACGCGATTCGGCGTACTCCATGCCGCGGCCGCGCGCCGATGCCGCCGCGCGCGCGACCGTCCCCATCCGGCCGCGCCGCGGATCGGCGGTGCGCGCCGCGCTGCGCCGCAGGGCGATCAGCTCGTCCAGCGTGGGAACGATGCCCGCGTCCGGGTCCGCCCCGTGCGCGCCCGCGCCTGCCTGCCGCGTCCCGGACGGACTCATGCCGGCCTCAGGGCAGCGGCACGCAGTCGAGCAGCGCCGCGGCCAGGCGAGCCCCGTCCCAGCCCTCGGCCGCCGCCTCGTAGCCGGGCAGCAGCCGGTGCCCCAGGACATCCACCGCGACCGCATGCACATCGTCCGGCGTCACGTAGTCGCGTCCGGCCAGCCAGGCCCGCGCCCGCGCGCAGCGGTCCAGTGCGATCGATCCGCGCGGACTGGCACCCCAGGCGATGCGCCGCGCCAGCGCGGCGTCGTAGGCCGAGGCATCGCGCGAGGCCATCACCAGCTCGACCAGGTAGCGCTCCAGGGAGGGCGCCATGTGCAGCGCCAGCACCGCGCGTTGCGCCTGCTGGACCTGCTGCAGCGACAGGCGGCCGTGCACCGGCCCTCCCGGGGGGGCCGGCTGCAGCGCGCGCGCGCGCGCCAGCCGCAGGATCTCGGTCTCCGCGCCGACGTCCGGATAGCCGATGCGCACCTGCATGAGGAACCGGTCCAGCTGCGCCTCGGGCAGCGGGAAGGTGCCTTCCTGTTCGATCGGATTCTGCGTGGCCATGACCAAGAACACCGGCGGCAGCGGGTAGGTCCGCCCCCCCACGGTCACCTGCCGTTCGCCCATGGCTTCCAGCAGCGCCGACTGCACCTTGGCCGGTGCGCGGTTGATCTCGTCGGCCAGCAGGATCGGATGGAACACCGGACCAGGCTGGAATTCGAAGCGCGCATCCTGCGGCCGCCAGATATCGGTGCCGGTCAGGTCGGCCGGCAGCAGGTCCGGGGTGAACTGGATGCGTGCGAACCCGGCCTCGATGCGCGAGGCCAGCGCCCGGATCGCGGTGGTCTTGGCCAGGCCGGGAGCGCCCTCGACCAGCAGGTGGCCGTCGGCCAGCAATGCCACCAGTAGGCGTTCGACCAGCCGCGACTGGCCAACGATCTCGGTGCCCAGCGCATCGCGCAGGGCGGCGAAGGCCGCATGCAGGCTGTCGCCAGCGGCAGTCGGCTCGGAAGGGGGCATGGGCAGGCTCATGGCCGCAGTTTGACCGATCCACGGTGAAAGAGTTCAGCCCGCCCCACAACGGCAAAGGCCGCCCGGAGGCGGCCCCTGCCCGTTCGCGCCCCGCGAGGGCCCGCTCAGTCCGGCTTGGCCACGCGCAGGATCTTCGGCGTCACGAACACCAGCAGCTCGGCCTTGTCCTTGTTGCGGCCGCGCTTCTTGAACAGGTTGCCCAGGAACGGCACGTCGCCCAGGAACGGCACCTTGGTCACGCTGCTGCGGTCGGTGAATTCGTACACGCCACCGATCACCACCGTCTGGCCGTCGTCGACCAGCACCGCGGTGTTGATCTCGCGGCGGTTGATGATCGGCACGGTGCCGTAGTCGGTGACTTCCATGTACCGGTCGACCTCGTCCTTCTTCACGTTCATGTTCAAAAACACGCGGTTGTCCTGGGTGATGGTCGGGGTGACCTTCAGCTCCAGCAGCACTTCCTTGAACTGCACGTTGGCGGTCGGCGCGCCGCCGGCGCCACCGCCGCCGGAGATGGTCACGTAGCCGATCTCCTTGCCCTGCTTGATCACGCCCTCGCGCTGGTTGGCGGTGACGATGCGCGGGTTAGACATCACCTCGCCGCGGCCCTCCTCCTGCATCGCCGACAGCTCCACGTCGAGCGAGAAGCCGCCGCGCAGCAGGGTGTAGGCGATCGAGCCGGCCGGACTCTCGATCGGCAGGTTCACGTTGAGTCCGCGGTCGGTGATGGTGTTGGTGACACTGTCCTTGGCACCGGTGGTGCCCAGGGTGCCACCCCAGGTGTCGCCGCGCCCGGTGCCCTTGTTCACGTTGTTGACGTTGACGCCGAACTTGGCGCCGAGCTCGCGCGCGAAGGTGTCGGTGGCGATGACGATGCGGCCTTCGATCAGCACCTGGTCGACCGGGCGGTCGATCACCTCGATCAGCTCGCGCATCTGCGCGATCTTCTTCGGGATGTCGCTGACCATCAGGGTGTTGGTGCGCTCGTCGGCCACGATCATGCCGCGGCCGGAGAGGAAACCGTTCTCGCGCTGGCCATTGCTGCCACTGCCGCCACCGCTGCTGCCGCCGATGCCCTTGGCCTCGGTGAGCGCCTTGAAGATGGTTTCGGCGCTGTGGTAGTTGATCTGGATGTAGTCGGTGACCAGGTTCTCGCGCTCTTCGATCGCGATGCGCGCGTCTTCCTTCTCCTGCTCGAACTTGGCCAGCTCCGGCTGCGGCGCGACCCAGATCACACCGCCGTCGCGGCGCTTGTCCAGGCCCTTCGCGCGCAGCACGATGTCCAGCGCCTGGTCCCACGGCACGTTCACCAGGCGCAGCGTCACATTGCCCTGCACGGTGTCCGACGCCACCAGGTTGAGCCCGGACTCCTCGGCCACCAGCTGCAGCACGGTGCGCACCGGCACGTCCTGGAAGTTGAACGTCACCGGCTTGCCGCTGTACCCGCGCGCCGCCACCGTGGCGGCGGCCTGGGCCACGGTCCGCGCGGTCACCGCGCCGGTCGCCGCCTGCGGCTGCCGCGGCGAGATCTCCACCACGTACTCGCTGCCGGACTGGTAGGCCAGCGATTCGAACGCGCCCTGGGTGCTGAGCACCAGCTGCGCGCCGCCGCCGGACGGGCGGGCATCGATGCGCTGCACCGGGGTCGCGAAATCGACCACGTTCAACGGGCGCTGCAGTGCCGGCGGCAACACCGCGTTGCCGATGTCCACCACCACGCTGTCGCCCTGGTTGCGCAGGTCCGGGCTGGCGCCCTGGCCGTCGAACTGCAGGACCAGGCGGCCACTGCCGTCGTCGCCACGCTTGAAGTCGACCTTGGTCACGGCCACCGCGGCCTGGGCGGTCGCGGCGGCGGGCAGGTCATCGGCGGCGAACGCCACCAGCGGAGAGCCGCAGGCCAGGGCCAGCGCGACACCCAGCGCGCGGGCATGGACCATCGCTTGGCGCCGGACGGGACGCAGGCTCAGGGCTTTGGAAAAAGTCATCGTGCTATCCCCAATCATCATTCATCGATCGTCAAGCGCCAGCGAGGCCGGACGTTCCAGCCAGCCGCCAGCGCCGTCGGGCACCAGTTCAATCAGCTCCACGCCATCCTCGCGCACAGCGGTGATGCGGCCGTCGCTCTGCCCCAGGTAGACGCCGGGACGCACGCGGTAGGTCACCTTGTCCGGCCCCATCACCAGCGCGACCATGCCCGCGCCGGTGCCGATGGTCCCCACCATGTCCAGGCTGTCGAGCGGAAACGCTTCCAGTGGTTCCTTGCGACGGTCCGGGTCCGGACGCAGGCCGGCACCGCCCTCCTGGTTGATCCAGGCGTCGCTGAACGGATCGCGCATGCCCTGGACCGCGTACTCGAAGGTCTCGAACTGCTGCATCACCGGCAGCGGATCCAGCGGTGTCGCCGGACGCGCACGCACGTCGGCCACCCACTTGCGCAGGTTGGGCGCATCGCCCGGCGTGCTGCTGATGCCCCGCGAGCAGGCGCCCAGCGCCAGCACCAGCGCCGCCGCGCACATCGCCCGGTGGATGTGAAGGCCTCCCCTCATCGCCGTGCCCCCTTCTTGCGCGCCGCTTCTTCGGCGGCGGCCTTCTGCTCCTGTTCCTCCAGCTCGCTGTCGTCCAGGTAGCGGTAGGTCTTGACCGTTCCGGACAGTTCCAGCGCGCCGCCCCGGGCGGAGATGCCGGATTTGAGGTCCTTCGGCTTCAGGTTGATGTCGTGCATGGTCAGGATCACCACGCGCGGCAGCGACGCCACGCCGCTGACGAACGCGCCGAACTGGTGGTAGCTGCCCACCAGCCGCAAGGCGATCGGCTTCTCGGCGTAGAACTCCTTCAGCTGCTCGTCGCCCGGCTTGAACAATTCGTTGTTCAGGCCGCTGGACAGCGCGGTCTGCGACACGTCGATGATCAGGTCCGGCATCTCGGTCTTGCTGGGCAGCTGCCGCAGCATCTGCTGCAGCACCTGCTCCATCTGCGCCAGCTGCTGCTTCAACGGCTCCAGGTTGGCCGCGCGCCGCTGTTCCTTCTCGAAGGTCTGGCGCAGGGTAGCTTCCTTCGCCTCCAGGCTGGTCAGCTCCTCGGCCTTGCCGCGGATCACCAGCAGGTAGGACAGGCCGATCATCAACAGCGCCAGCAGCACGCAGAACGCGAGCTTGGGCGCCTTCGGCCAGTTGCCGATGTTGTTGAGGTCCAGGTTGCTGAAACTGCTCTTGTTCCTGCTCATGGGCGGGCCTCCTGGGCAGCGGCCGGGGCCGCCGGCGCGGCCGCGTCGGCGGCGTCCGGATGCGCGGCGGCGGGCGCGGCGGCCTCGGGAGACGCCCCCGGCGCCGGTTCGGCGTCCGCCGCCAGACCCGGCTGTTCCTGGCCCGGCGTCGGCAGCTTCACCCGCAGGATGAAGACATAGGGCAGCGACTTGATGTCCACGAAGCCGGACGCGCCATCCTGGGCCTTGGCCTCGATGATCGACAGCTCCGGGTTGCTCATCCAGCCCGAGCTCTCGAGGTTGCGCATATAGGCGCTCACCCGGGCATTGGACTGCGTGCGTCCCTCCAGGGTGAGGATCTCGCCTTCCTGCTTGAGCGAGGTCAGCACCACGCCATCGGGAATCGTGCGCACCAGCGCGTCGAACAGGTGCACCATCTGCGAGCGCTTGCCCTGCAGTTCCTCGATCACCTGCTTGCGGGCGAGCAGCCGCTCCTTCTGGCGGTCCAGGCGTTCGATCTCCTGGTTCTGCTCCTTGACCTTGGCGATCTCCGCGTCGAGGAAGCGGTTGCGTTCGTTCTGGCCGCCGACCTGCCCGTCGTAATAGAAGTAGAGCAGCAGGGACAGCACCACGCCGGCCGCCGCGGCCAGCCCGAGCATCGTGTAGAACTCGCGCTGGCGCTGCTTGCGGCGCTCCGCGCGCCACGGCAATAGATTGATGCGCGCCATCAGTCGAACCCCCGCAGGGCCAGGCCGGTAGCGATCATCAGCGCGGGGGCGTCCTGGGCCAGCGCCTGTGCCTGCACCTTCGGGCCCAGGGTCATCTGCGCCAGCGGATTGGCCACCGACGTGCTCACCCCCAGCTGCTCGGCGACCATCGCCGGCAGGCCCGGCAGCGACGCGCAGCCGCCGGCGAGCACGATGTGGTCGACGCGGTTGAACTCGCTGCCCGCATAGAAGAACTGCAGCAGGCGCCCGATCTGCTGCACGGTCGCCTCCTTGAACGGCTCCAGCACCTCGGCTTCGTAGCTCTCCGGAAGCCCGCCCTGGCGCTTGGCCAGCCCGGCTTCCTCGTAGCTCAGCCCGTAACGGCGCATCACCTCGTCGGTCAGCTGCTTGCCGCCGAACACCTGCTCGCGGCTGTACAGGCTGCGCCCGCCGCGCAGCACGTTGAGCGTGGTCATGGTCGCGCCGATGTCCACCAGCGCCACGACGCCGTCGGCCGCGACCGGCAGCTCGCTGCCGACCAGCCCGAATGCGTTCTCGATCGCGAACGCTTCCACGTCCATGACCCTGGCGACCAGCCCGCCGAGCTCCAGCGCCGACTGCCGCAGCTCGACGTTCTCCGAACGCGAGGCCGCCAGCAGCACCTGGACCATTTCCGGGTTGTTGGGCACCGGCCCGATGACCTCGAAGTCCAGGCTCACTTCGTCGATCGGGTACGGGATGTAGTTCACCGCCTCCAGTTCGACCTGGGCCTCCATGTCGTCCTCGTCCAGCTCGGACGGCATCGGGATCACCTTGGTGATGACCGCCGAACCGGCCACCGCCGCAGCGGCGTGCTTGGCCTTGCTGCCCGAGCGCGCAACCGCGCGACGGACCGCCTCGGCGACCGCCTCGACTTCGACGATGTTCTTCTCCACCACCGCACTGGGCGGAAGTGGCTCCACGGCATAGTGTTCCACACGGAAACGATTGCCACTGCGGGCCAGCTGCAACAGCTTGACCGCAGTCGAACTGATGTCAACGCCGATGAGCGGCGGTTGACTTTTTGGGATAAGCCCCACGGTTTCTCCCCTGCCGACGGGCACTTGGACGCGATACCTGCGCCCGCGCATTAATAATGAATTTTCTCCGGTTGGCAATCGCCCGACGCGCAGGCCGAGAAACTCGTCACGCCGCAACAGCCATTCGCCAACCCCATTTCCCCAAGGCGGCCCCGGCCGCTTCCACGCGTACTCTATACTCTGCGCCTACCAAATCCGCAATCGGAATCCTGCTTGATGCCCCGTTTCCGTCGCTGGCTGCGCTGGCTGCTGGCCTTGTTCTCCGCCTTGGCGCTGGCCGGCGCGATTGCCGCCGGCGCGCTCTATTATGTCATCTCTTCGAAGCTGCCGGACGTGCAGACGCTGCGCGGCGTCGAACTGCAGGAACCGATGTACGTCCATGCCGCCGACGGCAAGCTCATGGCCGTGTTCGGCGAGACCCGCCGCTACCCGGTCCAGATCGAGGACGTGCCCGAGCGCCTGAAGCAGGCCTTCCTGGCCACCGAGGACGCCCGCTTCTACGAGCACGGCGGCGTCGACTACAAGGGCATCGCCCGCGCGTTCTGGCTGCTGGCCACGACCGACGCCAAGCGCGTACCCGGCGGTTCCACCATCACCCAGCAGGTGGCGCGGCAGTTCTTCCTCAGCTCCGAGTACAGCTATACCCGCAAGCTGGCCGAGATCCTGCTCGCGCGCAAGATCGAGCGCGAGTTGAGCAAGGACGAGATCTTCGAGCTGTACCTGAACAAGAGCTTCTTCGGCAACCGCGCCTACGGCATCGGCGCGGCGGCCGAGTACTACTACGGCAAGAAGCTCGACGCGCTGGACCTGGACGAGATGGCCTCGCTGGCCGGCATCCCCAAGTTCCCCTCCAGCGGCAACCCGATCAGCAACCCCGAGCGCGCGCGCCAGCGCCGCGACAACTACGTGCTGCAGCGCATGGCCGAGCTCGGTTTCGTCAGCCAGGCCGAGGCCGATGCCGCCAAGGCGGTGCCGATGCACGCCAGCCCGCACGAACCGCCGATCGAGGTCAACGCGCCCTACGTGGCCGAGATGGTGCGCCAGGAAATGATCGCGCGGCATGGCGGCGACGTGCTCAACAAGGGCTACCGCGTCACCACCACCATCGACAGCCGGATGCAGGAGGCCGCCAACACCGCGATACGCGACGGCCTGCTGCTGTACGACCACCGCCGCGGCTGGCGCGGCGCCGAGCAGCACTTCGAGCTCGCCGCCGATGCCGACGCCACGGTGCTGGCCCGCCATGCCGCCGGCGTGTCGGCGCAGTCCGGGCTGCTGCCGGCGGTGGTGTCGGCCCTGCACGCCGATGGCGGCATCGACGTGGTGCTGGCCGACCGCACCGAGCTGGTGCTGCCGGCGGCGTCCAGCCGCTGGACCAACCGCCCGCCGGCGAAGCTGGTCAAGCGCGGCGACCTGATCCGCGTGCGCCGTGGCGCCAAGGACGATGAGTGGCTGATCGAACAGCTGCCCGCCGGGCAGGCGGCGCTGGTGTCCCTGGATGCCGACAGCGGCGCCCTGCGCGCCCTGGTCGGCGGCTTCAGCTTCGCCGGCAACAAGTTCAACCGCGCCACCCAGGCGCGGCGCCAGCCCGGTTCGAGCTTCAAGCCGTTCCTGTACGCCGCCGCGTTCGACAAGGGCTTCAACCCGGCCTCCATCGTGCTCGACGCACCGGTGGTGTTCCGCGACCGCCGCGGCAAGACCTGGGAACCGAAGAACGATGGCGGCGGTTTCCGCGGCCCGATGCGCCTGCGCGAAGCCCTGGTGCAGTCGCGCAACCTGGTGTCGGTGCGCCTGCTGGACAGCATCGGCGTGGATTTCGCGCGCAAGTACATCAGCCAGTTCGGGTTCCAGGAAGCCGAGCTGCCGCCAAACCTGTCGATGTCGCTGGGCACCGCCTCGCTGACGCCGCTGTCGGTCGCACGCGGCTATGCCGTGTTCCTCAACGGCGGCTCACGGGTGGAGACCTGGATGATCGACGAGGTCGTGGACCGCGACGGCACCGTGGTGTTCAAGGAAAACCCGGCTCTGGCCTGCCGCGGCTGCGGCGGGGGCGGAACGGCCGCCACGCCTGCCAGCCAGGTGGTGGACGGCTTCAACTTCGGCGCCGAGGCGGCCCCGGCGCCGCCCCCCGCCCGCCCCGAGGCCCCGCCGGCCACCGCCCCCGGGGACGACGCCCCCGCGGCCGGGACGGCCGAGGGCGGCGCCGACCCCGAGGCCCGCACGGCACCGCGCGCGATCGACGAGCGCACCGCCTACCAGTTGGTATCGATGATGCGCGACGTGGTCCAGCGCGGCACCGGCGGCGCCGCACGGGCGCTGGGGCGTGCGGACGTGGGCGGCAAGACCGGTTCCACCAACGACCACCGCGACGCCTGGTTCTCCGGCTTCGGCAGCACCCTGGCGACCACGGTCTGGGTCGGCCGCGACGACTTCCGCTCGCTGGGCTACCGCGAATACGGTGGCCGCGCGGCGCTGCCGATCTGGATCGACTACATGCGGACGGCCCTGAAGGACGCGCCGATCGCCACCAACGAGCCGCCGGCCGGCATGGTGGAGGCGACCCTCAACGGGGCCACCGAGTGGATCAAGGTCGAGGACCTGGACCGGATGCAGGAGTTCGATTTCGATCCGCAGGACGCACAGTCCGACGACGCCGCCTTCGATATCTTCTGACCGCCAGCGGGAGGGTGCCTGCACGCCCTCCCGCGCCGGCACGCATCCCGCCGCCGTGGAGAGCGCCATGTCCCGCCCCCGCCCGAGCCTTCACCGCGAACGCGTGCTGATCGCCCAGGAGGCGGCGCGCCTGGTGCGCGAGAGCGGCATCGACGATCTCGACCAGGCCCTGCGCAGGGCCGCCGCCCGCCTGGGCGTGCGCGACGACGCGCGCTGGCCGCGCGTGGCCCAGGTGGAGGACATCCTGCGCGAACAGCAGCGGCTGTTCGACTCGGCATCGCAACCGGCCGCCCTGCACCGCCACCGCGACGCCGCACTGCAGGCCATGCAGTTCCTGGCCGATTTCGAGCCGCGCCTGACCGGCGCCGTGCTGGCCGGCACCGCCGATGCCGGCACTGCGGTCGTCCTGCACCTGCACTGCGATGACAGCGCGGCGGTGCAGCGCCTGCTGGACGAGCATGGCATTCCCGCCGTCGCCCGCACCTGGCACCTGCAGCTGGCCGGCCAGACCGCGCGCGCGCCTTTTCCCGGGTGGAGCTTCATCGCCGACGAGGTCCCGTTCGAGCTGGTGGTGCTGCCCGAAGCCGCACTGCGGCAACCGCCGGTCGCACGCGAGGACGGCAAGCCGCTGCCGCGCGCGACGCTTGCGCAGATGCGTCGGCGCCTGGCCGGCCCCGGGGAATAGGCGCCCCCCGTCCGGGCTCCCGCCGCACGCCTGGCGGCCCACACTGCACATCGCGCGCCCTTGGCGCCGAGGCCCCCTCCGGCCCGCCAACGACGGCGGCGACCGGGCGCGCATGAAAAAACCCCGCCGGAGCGGGGTTCTTCATAAGCGATGGCGGCGCATCCGCGCCGCGCGCTCAGGTGTAGTCGCGCACGGCGTGGCCGGTATAGACCTGGCGCGGACGGCCGATCTTCATTTCCGGATCGACCTGCTGCTCCAGCCAGTGCGACACCCAGCCGGCGGTACGGCCCAGGGCGAACATCACCGTGAACATCTCGGTCGGGATCTGCAGCGCCTTGTAGATGATGCCGCTGTAGAAATCGACGTTCGGGTACAGCTTGCGGGCCACGAAGTAGTCGTCCTGCAGGGCGGCCTGCTCCAGCTTGATCGCGACGTCGAGCAGCGGGTCCTGCACGCCGAGCTGGCCCAGCACCTGCTTGGTCATCTCGCCGATCACCTTGGCGCGCGGGTCGAAGTTCTTGTAGACGCGGTGGCCGAAGCCCATCAGGCGGAAACCGGAGGTCTTGTCCTTGGCCTTGAGTACCGCGGCCTCGACATTGTCGGCGCTGCCGATCTCCTCCAGCATCTTCAGCACGGCTTCGTTGGCGCCGCCGTGGGCGGGGCCCCACAGCGCGGTTACGCCGGCGGCGAGCGACGCGTAGGGGTTGGCACCGGTCGAGCCGACCAGGCGCACGGTCGAGGTCGAGGCGTTCTGCTCGTGGTCGGCATGCAGGATGAACAGCAGGTCCAGCGCCTTGACCACGTCCTTGTTCAGGTCGTAGCTACCGTCGGCGGCCTCGAACGTCTGCTTCAGGAAGCGGCTGACGTAGTCCAGCGAGGTGTCCGGCACATTGGCCGGCAGGCCCTTGCCGTGGCGGTAGATCAGCGCCGACAGGGTCGGCACCTTGGCGATCAGGCGCACCGCGGCCTTGCGGCGCTGCTCGGCATCGTCCAGGTCCAGCGAGTCGTGGTATTCCGCCGACAGCTGCGCGATCGTCGCGGTCAGGATCGCCATCGGGTGCGCGTTCTTGGCGAAGCTGCCGATCAGGGTGTTGGTCGCCTCGCCGACGCCGGCCTCCTCGGCCAGCTCGGCCTCGAACGCCTTCAGCTGGGCCGCGTCCGGGCGCTCGCCATTGACCAGCATGTAGGCCACTTCGACGAAGCTGGACTTCTCGGACAGCTGCTCGATCGGGTAGCCGCGGTACAGCAGCACGCCCTGGTCGCCATCGATGTAGGTGATGGCGGACTTGCAGCTGGCGGTGGCGGTATAGCCGGAGTCGTAGGTGAACAGACCGGTTTCCCGGGTCAACTTCGAGATGTCGACGCAATCGTTGCCCAGCACGGGTTTCACTACAGGCAGAACGGCGGATTTGTCACCGGCGTTGAGCGTGACCTGATCAAGATCGGACACAGTGTGCGCTCCTCAAGATGGAAGGCGCCTGTCCTGTAAGGGGGATGACGGGCAGGCGCGTGTAGGACGTTGGCGATGTATCACCGCGGTTGCCCGGTATTATCGCACAGCAGCATTTGCCGTTCGCATAGACGAACGTCCTATCGGGCGGCATGTCCGCGACACAGCGTCGCGATCGCGGCATGCGGGGTTGCGCATACATTCAGCCCGCCGAAAGACGCGCGGGCCACGGCGTCCGGCACCGGGGCCGGACACCACGCACGACAAAACAATGGCCGCGCTGAGCGCGGCCATTGCCCGGACGGTACGGCAGTCGTCGTTCGATCAGCGCGCGTAGCGCTTCTGGAACTTGTCGATGCGGCCGCTGGTGTCGATGACCTTGTGCTTGCCCGTGTAGAACGGGTGCGAGGCCGAGGAGATTTCGACCTTGATCAGCGGGTACTCTTCGCCGTCTTCCCACTTGACCGTCTCCTTGGAGGACATGGTCGAACGGGTCAGGAACTTGAAATCGGACGTGACGTCGTGGAACACGACGCTGTGGTAATCGGGATGAATGTCGGCCTTCATGGGCTCACACCGTGTGGGCTGGTGGTCAAGAGCGGCATTATAGCCCCCGGCCGGCTGCGTCGGCAAGCCGGGGGACACTTCCTCAGTCGACCAGCCCCAGCGCCGCCTGCACCTGGCGTTCGAAGCGCGCGCGGTCGTAGGCCAGCAGCAGGGCGGTGTTGTCGGCCGCGCCGGTCTGGCGGTTCCAGTCCACCACCGTGGCGCCGCGGGCATGGGTGCCGGCGAGCTCGATCGCCAGCGGCCGCCGCTCCACCCGGGTCGCGCCGTCCGGTTGCAGCGCCCAGGCCATGGCCAGCGCATCGGCGGCATACCAGTACTCGCCGCGGCTGTCCTCGGACCACAGCCGGGTCTGGCGCGAGATCAGTTCGTAGAAACGCGCCTTGTCGGTGTCCGCGGCCAGCCACTGCTCCACGTCACGGTGCAGCAGGCCGTGCGCCACCGTGGCCTCCCAGTCGGCGACCTCGGTCTGCGGGAAGGCGCTGAACACGATGTGCGCGGCTTCCGGGTCGAAGGCAATGTTGAATTCGGCCATCGGCGTGATGTTGCCGTGGCCGTTGATCGCCCCGCCCATCACCAGGAAGCGCTTCACCCGCTGCGGCAGGGTCGGGTCCAGCTTCAGCGCCAGCGCGAGGTTGGTCAGCGGCCCCAGGGCCACCAGCAGCAGCTCGCCGGCGTACTGGTGCGAGAGCCGCAGGATCGCCAGTGCCGCATGCTCGGCCTCGGCACCGCGCGCGGCGGCCGGCAGGTCGACATCGCCGAACCCGTCGCGGCCGTGCACGTGGGCCGCGTCTTCGGCCGGGTGCAGCAGCGGATCGGCGGTGCCGGCGAAGACCGGCACGTCCTCGCGCCCGGCCACCTCGCACAGCTTCAGGGCATTGCGCACGGTGTGCTCCAGGCCGACATTGCCGGCGGCCACCGTCAACCCGACCACCGCATGGCGCTCGTCGGCGAAGGCCATCAACAGCGCCAGCGCATCGTCCACACCCGGATCGGTGTCAATCAGCAACGGGATCTTCTTGCTCATTTCAGGCTCGTCTGCGGATCGATCATGGAGTCTGGCAGCTCCACCATGACAGGGGAAGCATCGTGGCCGGCGCCATTTCCGCAGGCGTCCGGCGCCTGCGGCGGCATTTCCCGTCCTGTTGCCGGTGCCGCCCTGCCCCGCACACGGGCATTCAGGCCGACGCGTAGCGTGCGGCGCCGCCCACCCAGCGCGCCACCACCCGGTCGGCGAGCGCCGGCGCTTCGGCCAGCAGCCGCTCGGCCAGCGCGTGCACGCCCGGCAGCAGCGCCGCATCGCGGGCCAGGTCGGCGACGCGGAATGCCGCCAGCCCGGTCTGGCGGGTTCCCAGCAGTTCGCCGGGGCCGCGCAGTTCCAGGTCCTTCTCCGCGATCAGGAAGCCATCGTTGCTCTGCCGCAGCGTCTGCAGCCGTTGCCGCGCCATCGCCGACAGCGGCGCCTGGTACATCAGCACGCAGCTCGAAGCGGCGGCGCCGCGGCCCACCCGCCCGCGCAGCTGGTGCAGCTGCGCCAGGCCCAGGCGCTCGGCGTTCTCGATGATCATCAGCGAGGCATTGGGAACGTCGACCCCCACCTCGATCACCGTCGTGGCGACCAGCAGCCCGGTCTGGCCGGCCTTGAAGGCGCGCATCGCCGCCTGCTTCTCGGCGGCCTTCATGCGCCCGTGCACCAGCCCGACGCGCACCCCGGGCAGCTGCGCCGACAGCGCCTCGAAAGTGGCCTGCGCGGCACTGGCCTCCATGCGCCCGGCGGCGACCCCGGGCTTGCCGTCCTGCTCGTCGACCTCCTCGATCAGCGTGCACACCCAATAGGCCTGGCACCCCTGCGCACAGGCCGCACGGATGCGCTCGACCAGTTCGGGCCGGCGCTCGGCATTGATGACGATGGTCTGCACCGGCGTGCGCCCGGGCGGCAGCTCGCCGATCGCCGACAGGTCCAGGTCCGAATAGGCCGCCATCGCCAGCGTGCGCGGGATCGGCGTAGCGGTCATCACCAGTTGATGCGGCACGCTGCCGCCGTCGGCGCCCTTGTCGCGCAGGGCCAGCCGCTGGTGGACCCCGAAGCGGTGCTGCTCGTCGACGATGGCCAGCGCCAGGTCGCCGAACACCACGCTGTCCTGCATCAGCGCGTGGGTGCCGACCACCACCTGCGCCTGGCCGCTGGCGATCTCCTCCAGCACCCGGGCGCGCGCCTTGCCGGTGACCTTGCCGGCCAGCCACGCCACCCGCACATCCAGCGGTTCGAGCCAGCCGCGCAGGCTGGCCAGGTGCTGCTCGGCCAGCAGCTCGGTCGGCGCCGCCAGCGCCACCTGACGGCCGTGGGCCACCGCGAGCATCGCCGCCAGCGCCGCGACCACCGTCTTGCCCGAGCCGACGTCGCCCTGCACCAGCCGCAGCATCGGCTGCGGGCGCGCGAGGTCCGTGCGGATCTCCCGGAAGACCCGCGCCTGCGCACCGGTCAGGCGGAACGGCAGCGCGTCCAGCAGCCGGCGCACCTGCGCCGCGCCACCGTCCAGCACCGGCGCACGGTGGCGCTGCAGGGCGATGCGCTGGCGGCGCAGGCTGAGGTGGTGCGCCAGCAGTTCCTCCATCGCCAGGCGCCGCTGCGCCGGATGGGTGCCGGCGGCCAGTGCCGCCACGTCGGCATCGGCCGGCGGCCGGTGCATGGTCAGCAGTGCCTGGCGCAACGCCGGCAGCGCCAGCCCGGCCAGCAGCGTCTCCGGCAGCAGTTCCAGGGTGGCCGCGTCCGGCAGGCGCTCCAGGGCGTGGCCGATCAGCTTGCGCAGGCTTGCCGGCCCGATGCCCTCGACCAGGGGATAGACCGGATCCAGCGCGTCCCCGAGCCCTGCCTGCTCCTGTTCGCCGAGCAGCCGGTAGCTGGGATGGACGATCTCCAGCCCCTGCGGGCCGGGCCGCGGCGTGCCGTAGCAGCGCAACCGCGCGCCGACCGCGAACTGCGCCACCTGCGCGGCACGGAAATGGAAGAAACGCAGCACCACGGTGGCCCGCGAACCATCCTCCACCGCCACCCGCAGCACCGGCCGGTAGCGGAAGCCGCGCTCGACGGCGACCACCCGGCCCTCCACCTGGGCGGCGACGCCCGGCTGCAGCGCGGCGATGGCGCTGAGCCGGGTACGGTCCTCGTAGCGCAGCGGCAAGTGCAGCCACAGGTCCTGCAGGGTGCAGATCCCGCGCGCCTGCAGCTTGGCGGCGACGGCCGGCCCGACACCGGGCAGCACCGTCACCGGGGCTTCGCCGCTGGCCGCCAGTGCGGGGGCGGCCGGCCGGGTGCGCGCCATGCCGGGGGTCAGTCGAGGATCATCACCGCATCGACTTCGAACGCGGCGCCCTTGGGCAGGCCCGACACCTCGATGGTGGAGCGGGCCGGGAACGGCGCCTGGAAGTAGGTCTGCATCACCGCGTTGACCTTGGCGAACTCACCCAGGTCGGTGAGGTACAGGCCCAGCCGCACGATCCTGTCCAGCGAACCACCGGCCTCCTCGGCCACCGCCTTGAGGTTGTCGAAGGCGCGCCGCGCCTGCGCTTCCACGTCACCGGCACCGACCAGCTCGCCGGTCGCCGGGTCCAGCGGGATCTGCCCGGAGAAGTACACGGTGTTGCCGGCGCGCACGGCCTGCGAGTACGGGCCGATGGCGGCCGGGGCCTTGGGGGTGTTGATGATCTGGCGGGACATGGGGGAACTCCGGTGGGTAAAGGCGGACCATTGTAGCGTCGCCCCTGCATGCACCGGCCGTGGACAATTGTTCGCCAGCGCGGGCAGAGGCCCACCGCCCAAGGCCCAGCGGCGGTTATCCACATGTTGTGGGCAGGGCATTGCACACCGGCTGTGGAGAACGCCGCCTGCCGGCCCGGCCACGCCCGGGATGCCGGAAACGGACCGCTGCGCGGTGCCCGCCCCACCCTGCCGGGCACCGGGCACCGGGCACCGGGCGCAGGCCGCGGGGACGCGAGGGCGGAACGGGCCACCGGCCACCGCGGCCGGTGCCGGGCGGGTGTGGCAGCCCGCCCGGAGGCTATCTGCGGCGGACCGACTGCACCACGCTCAGGCGCCGCAGCCGGCGCATCACCTCGGCCAGGTGGGTACGGTCGCGCACCTGCAGGTTGAAGCACAGCATCGCCGCATTGATGTCGCGGTCCAGGTAGTCCACGCGCTCGATGTTCGACTGGCTCTGGGCAATGGCCGCGGCCAGCTGCGCCAGTACGCCGGTGCCGTTCTCCACCACCACGATCAGCGCGGTGTCGTAGTCGCCGACCACGCTGCTGTCCCAGCCGATCGGCACCCAGCGCTCGGGCGACTTGCGCAGCTCGGCCAGGTTCGGGCAGTCCATGCGGTGCACCACGATGCCCTTGCCGGCGGTGTGGTAGCCCATGATCTCGTCGCCCGGGATCGGCTGGCAGCAGCCGGCGAAGGTGACCACGCCGCGCTCGCTGCCGCTGATCAGGATCTTCTCCTGCGCGCGTTGCGGCATGCCGCCGGCCAGCGCCTCGCCATGCGCCATCAGCGCCTGCGCGGCCTGGGTCGGCATCCAGTTGCCGAGGGCGACATCGGCCAGGAAGGCCTCCAGGCGCGGATAGCGGTGCTCGGCCAGGAAGGCATCCAGCCGGCCTTTGGGCAGCCGCTCGATCGAACTGTCCATCGCCTCCAGCGCGCGGTCCAGCATGCGGTGCCCCAGCTGCACCGCATCCTCGTGCTCGAGCTGCTTGAGCTGGTGGCGGATCGCGGTGCGCGCCTTGGCGCTGACCACGAACTCCAGCCACTGCGGCTTGGGCGTGGCCGAGCGCGCGGTGATCACTTCCACCGTCTGCCCGCTGACCAGCTTGGTGCGCAGCGGCACCAGCTTCTTGTCCACCCGCGAGGCCACCGCGCGGTTGCCGACGTCGGTATGCACGGCGTAGGCGAAATCCAGCGCGGTGGAATTGCGCGGCAATGCCAGGATCCGCCCCTTGGGCGTGAACAGGTAGACCTCGTCGGGGAACAGGTCGACCTTGACGTTGTCCAGGAATTCCAGCGACGACCCGGCCGAGCGCTGCGAGTCGATCAGCTCCACGATCCAGGCATGGGCGCGGCTCTGCGCGCTGTTGGGCGAATCGCCGCCGAACTTGTAGGTCCAGTGCGCGGCCACGCCGCGCTCGGCGATCAGGTCCATCTCCTCGGTGCGGATCTGCACCTCGATCGGCGACCCGTACGGGCCGAACAGCACCGTGTGCAGCGACTGGTAGCCGTTGGCCTTCGGGATGGCGATGAAATCGCGGAAGCGTCCGTCCAGCGGCTTGAACGTGGCATGCACGGCGCCCAGGGCGTGGTAGCAGCTGGGCACCGAGCGCATCACCAGGCGGAAACCGAACACGTCCATCACCTGGTCGAAGCTTTTGTTCTCCTCGTGCATCTTGGTGTAGATGCTCCAGGGCGTCTTGATGCGGCTGATCAGGCGATGCTCCAGGCCCTCGCGCGCCAGCCGCTGCGACAGCTGCACCTCCACCTGCGCCATCGCTTCGCGGCGCACCACCGGCTGGCTGCGGATGTGCTTTTCCAGGATCGCGTGGCGCCAGGGGTACAGCGCCTTGAAACCCAGGTTCTGCAGCTCCGACTTGATCAGGCTCATGCCCAGGCGCTGGGCGATGGGCGCGTAGATGTCCAGCGTCTCCAGCGCGATGCGGCGCCGCGCCTCGGCGCTCTGCGCGCCCAGGGTGCGCATGTTGTGCAGGCGGTCGGCCAGCTTGATCATGATCACGCGCAGGTCGCGCGACATCGCCAGCAGCATCTTGCGGAAGCTCTCGGCCACCGCCTCCTGGCGGTCGCGGAAGCGCAGCTTGTCCAGCTTGGTGACGCCGTCCACCAGGTCGGCCACGGTGTCGCCGAACTGCTCGGCCAACGCCTCGTGGGTCAGCGGCGTGTCCTCGATGGTGTCGTGCAGGATCGCCGCGACCAGCGCCTCCACGTCCAGCCCCAGCTCGGCCAGCACGCAGGCCACCGCAACCGGGTGGGTGATGTAGGGCTCGCCGGACTTGCGGGTCTGCCCGGCATGCGCGGCCGCACCAACCTCCCAGGCGCGGCGCAGCAGCAGCCGCTGTTCGGCGGGCAGGTAGCTGGCCGCGCGTTCAAGCTGGAGGACGTAATCCGGCACCGCGCCACCCGCGGGCGCGGCGACCTGGGCAGTGGGGCCTGGGTTCATGACATCGAAGATAGGCCAGTGGCCACAGCTCGGCAATTGCCGGCATCGGTCCACGGTGCGCGGACGCTGGCCGCGGCGCCGTTTCCATGGCGGGGAAAGCGGACAGCCCGCACGGGGCGGGCTGTCGGATGCACCACGACGGGGTGGTGGATCAGTCGTCGTTCTTGGACATGTCCTCGTCGGCCACGACCTCGGCCGCGGCCCATTCCAGCGCCTCGCGCTCGGCGCGCTCGCGCTCGGCCTTCTCCACTTCCTCGATCAGCGCGTTGTCGATCTTGCGGGCGGCGATCTCGCGCAGCGCCAGCACGGTCGGCTTGTCGTCGGTCTCGCTGTTGTCGAGGGTGGCCTGCACGCCGTTGGCCAGCTGGCGGGCGCGCTTGGACGCCATCATGACCAGCTCGAAACGGTTGTTAACGACTTCCAGGCAATCTTCTACGGTGATGCGGGCCATGCGGGCTCCCGGCGGCCAGCTGCGGCCGCTCGATCGAATGAGGGAAAGGTCGCGGATTGTACAGGCCGCGGCCGCCGAAAATCAAATCCGCGCCTGAACCGCCCCTTTGGAATCAATCAGTTGCCTCGCAGGAACGGTGTCCCGGCGACGTCCGGGCTCAGTCCAGCAGCGAGCGGATCAGGCCGCCGTGGCGCGCCTGCTGCTGCGCCCGGCGCAACCGGCTGGCGGTGAAGATGGCGCACATCTCGTCGACCGCGGTGTCGAAGTCCTCGTTGACGATCACGAAATCGAACTCGTCGTAGTGCAGCATCTCGTCGCGCGCGGCGGCCAGCCGCTGCGCCATCACCGCCTCGCTGTCCTGGCCGCGCTTGCGCATGCGCTCGTCCAGCGCCTGCCGCGAGGGCGGCAGGATGAATACGCTGACCGCGTCGGGCACCTTGTCGCGCACCTGGCGCGCGCCCTGCCAGTCGATCTCCAGCAGCACGTCCTTGCCCGCGGCCAGCTGCGGCTCCACCGACTGCCGGGCGGTGCCCTTCCAATCGCCGTGCACCCGCGCGTGCTCGAAGAAGTCGCCGGCGGCGATCATCCGCTCGAACGCCTCGGCGGCGACGAAATGGTAGTGCCGGCCGTTCTCCTCGCCCGGGCGCATCGCCCGCGAGGTGAAGGAAATCGACAGCGCGATCTGCGGGTCGCGCGCCAGGGTGGCATTGACGAGGCTGCTTTTGCCGGCGCCGGAAGGGGCCGCCACGATGTAGAGGGTGCCACGCATCGCTCGGCTCTCCGGGTCGACGGGATCGGGCGGCGCACGATAACCAGCCGCGGGCGCCGCTGCAATGGCGGCGGGCGGCCGGCTCACAGGTCGAAGGCCAGCAGGTCGCGCCCGGTCGCGGCGCGGACGATGCGCTGGTAGACGCCGGTACCGCCCCCGCCGCTGGTCATCACCACCAGCGCGCGGCGCCGCTGCGGATCGCCCACCGCGAAGGTGCGGTAGCGGCCCGCGTTGGCCCCGCCATGGAAGAACCAATGCGTCCGCGCGTCGATCCGCTCCAGGTTCCAGCCCAGGCTCTTGTACAGCCACTCGGGGCGCACCGGCAGCTGCGGCGCCAGCATCGCCTGCCGGGTCGCCTCGGCGATCTCCCAGCCTTGCCGCTGCGGCCGCGGCAGCACGTGGCAGAGGAAGCGCGCATAGTCCTGCACCGGTCCGCGCAGGCTGGCCGCGGCATTGGCCAGCAGGTCGCCCGGCCAGGTGAACATGCCTTCCGGGGCGGCGGCGCGCGCCTGCGGCAGGGCGCGCACCGCATCGTCCCAGGTCCAGGCCGGCAGCGGCTTGCCCCGGGCGCGCGCCAAGGGTTCCAGCAGCGGCCACTGCCGACCGAAGGTCTGCACCACCGGCGCCGCCCCGGGCGCCGGCACCCCGACCACCGAGTGCCGTGCCGCATGCGCGTCCCAGGCGAAGGTGCTGCCGCGCATGCCGGCCGGCCCGAACAGCCGCCGCCGGGCAAGCTGGTCCAGGCTCTGGCCGGTCACGTGCTCCACCGCCAGCTGCAGCCAGAAGAAGGCTTCGCCGGAGTAGTCCACCCGTTCCCCCGGGGCGGCCCGGGTGCGCAGCGCCTCGTGCCCGGGGTCGGCGCGCCAGCCCGGCAGCCCGCTGCTGTGGCGCAGGACGTCGCGCACCGTGATCCGCTCCAGCCACGGGTCGTCCACGGCCAGGTATGCCGGCCGGTGGTAGTCGACCAGCGCGCCGTCGAGCCGCAGGACACCGGCATCGACCAGTTGCAGGACCAGGTAGGCGAAGACCGGCTTGCTCAGCGACGCGCACTCGAACACGCTGTCCGCGTCCACCGCGGTGCCACGCTGGATGTCGGCCAGGCCGAACCCGCGGTGCCAGGCCAGTTCGCCCTGCTCGACCACCGCGATGCCCACGCCGGGGACGCCGAACGCACGCATCCATTCCGGCAGGGCCTCCAGCACCGCATCGGACGGAATCCATGGGCGGTCGGCGGCCACCGCGGCGGCGGCACGCGGCGCGGCCGCGGGCAACAGGGCGGCGACGCCGCAGGCCGATGCCGACGCCAGGAATCCGCGCCGATGCAGTGTTCCGGTTCCGCTGCCGCCCATGTCCGCCACTCCCCGCCGTGCCTGCCTGCCGTGCTTGCCTGTCATGGCCGGCGCGCACCGCGCACCGGCCCGCCGCGCTCACTCCAGGTTCTGCACCTGCTCGCGGATCTGGTCGATCAGCACCTTCAGTTCGACCGCGGCACTGGAGGTGCGGCTGTCCACCGACTTGGAGCCCAGCGTGTTGGCCTCGCGGTTGAACTCCTGCAGCAGGAAGTCCAACCGCCGGCCGACCGGTTCGCGCTGGCGCAGCACCCGGCGGATCTCGGCGATGTGGCTGCCGAGCCGGTCCAGCTCCTCGTCCACGTCGAGCTTCTGCAGCCACAGCACCAGTTCCTGCTCGGCGCGGCCGGGATCGACCGGATGCGGCAGGTCGGCCAGGCGTGCGGCCAGCTTGGCGCGCTGGCCCTCGCGGATCGCCGGGATCATCGCGCGCACCTGGGCGGCGATGCCCTCGATCGCGTCCACCCGCTCGTCGACCGCCGTGGCCAGCTTCGCGCCTTCGCGCTCGCGCGCGGCGATGAACGCGTCGATCGTCGTCTCCAGCAAGGCCAGCGCCTCGGCATGCAGGGCCGCGGCATCCACCGCCTCGCCACGCAGCACTCCCGGGTAGGCCAGCAGCTCGGTGAAGCTGACGCGCATGTTCAGGAAGTGCCCGTGCAGGCGCTGCGCGACTTCGCCCAGTTGCCCTACCAGCGCCTCGTCCACCGACAGCGCGGGCGCCGCCTCCGGCGCGCGCAGGCGCATGACCAGGTCCAGCTTGCCGCGGCTCACCCGCGCGGCCACTCGCTCGCGCAGCTGCGGTTCCAGCGCGCGCAGCTCCTCCGGCAGCCGCGTCCCCACTTCGAGGAAACGGTGGTTCACCGAGCGCAGCTCGCAGCCCAGGATGCCCCAGGGGGTCGCGCGGTCGCCGCCGGCATAGGCGGTCATGCTTCGGATCATGTGGATTTCCGGTGCGTGGCAAAGGGCGGATGGTACCCTAGCGCCCCCTTTTCCCCGGCGGAGGAAAGGCACGGGCACGGCGCCCGGGAGACCGCCACGCCGTACCGCCCCCTGCCCTCATCCGCCCCCGGGGCGCCTTCGCCCACCGGCGCAGGCCTCCACCCGCCATCCGGACGTCCCATGACCTTTTCCCGCCCCAGCGGCCGCCAGGCCGATCAACTGCGCACCGTCACCCTCGAACGCGCCTTCACCCGCCACGCCGAGGGCTCGGTGCTGGTCAGCTTCGGCCACACCCGCGTGCTGTGCACCGCCAGCGTCGAGAACCGCGTGCCGGCCTTCCTGCGCGGCAAGGGCGAGGGCTGGGTGACCGCCGAATACGGCATGCTGCCGCGCTCCACCCATACCCGCAGCGACCGCGAGGCCGCGCGTGGCAAGCAGGGTGGCCGCACGCTGGAGATCCAGCGCCTGATCGGCCGCACCCTGCGCGCCTGCATCGACCGCAACGCCCTCGGCGAGCGCACCCTCACCCTGGACTGCGACGTGCTGCAGGCCGACGGCGGCACCCGCACCGCCGCCATCACCGGCGCCTACGTGGCCCTGGTGGACGCGGTGAACCTGCTGCTCAAGCGTGGCGACATCAAGCGCAACCCGGTGTTCGGCGCGGTCGCCGCGGTCTCGGTCGGCATCTACAAGGGCGTACCGGTGCTGGACCTGGACTACGCCGAGGACAGCGACTGCGACACCGACATGAACGTCGTCATGAACGACGGCGGCGGCTTCATCGAACTGCAGGGCACCGCCGAGGGCCATGCCTTCCGCCGCGACGAGCTGGACGCCCTGCTGGCGCTGGCGGACACCGGCATCCGCGCGCTGTTCGACGCACAGCAGGCGGCGCTGGCCAAGGCATGAACCGGCGCCTGGCCCTGGTCACGCTGGTGGTGGCCGACTACGACGACGCCATCGCCTGGTACACCGGCATGCTGGGGTTCCAGGTGCTGGAAGACATCGACCAGGGCCACAAGCGCTGGGTGGTGGTCGGCCCGACCGAGGGCAATGCCGCCGCCCTGCTGCTGGCACGCGCCAGCGACGAAGAACAGCGCAGCCGCATCGGCAACCAGACCGGTGGCCGGGTCGGCTTCTTCCTGGCCACCGACGACTTCGCGCGCGACCACGCGGCGATGACCGCGCGCGGTGTCGAATTCCTGGAGCCGCCGCGCGAGGAACCCTACGCCACCGTCGCCGTGTTCCGTGACCTGTACGGCAATACCTGGGACCTGCTGGAGCCCGCACGATGAAACTGGTACTGGCCAGCGGCAACGCCGGCAAGCTGAAGGAACTGCAGGACATGCTCGCCGGGCTGCCGCTGCAGATCGTGCCGCAGCGCGAGCTGGGCGTGGACGACGTGCCCGAGACCGGGCTGACCTTCGTCGAGAACGCACTGATCAAGGCGCGCCACGCCTGCAGCGTGACCGGCCTGCCGGCGCTGGCCGACGACTCGGGCCTGATCGTCGACGCGCTCGACGGCGCGCCCGGCCTGTACAGCGCGCGCTATGCCGGCAGCCCCACCGACGATGCCGCCAACAACGCCAAGCTGCTCGATGCCTTGCGCGGGGTGCCGGCCGAGCGCCGCGGCGCGCGCTTCTACGCGGTGATCGTGCTGCTGCGCCATGCCAACGACCCGCAGCCCCTGGTCTGCGAGGGCAGCTGGGAAGGCCGCATCATCGAGGCGCCGCGCGGCAGCAACGGGTTCGGCTACAACCCGGTGTTCCTCGACGAGGCACTGGGCCTGACCGCGGCGGAGATGCAGCCGGAACAGAAGAACGGCCGCAGCCACCGCGCCAAGGCACTGCTGCGGCTCAGGCAGCAACTGGCCCTCGCCCGGCCCGCCACGGTCTGATGGACGGCGCGGTGGACAGCGGCCGGCGCCCTTCAGCGATGCTCGTCGGCATCGCCGCGGCCGTGCTGCGCGTGACGCCGCGGTCGCGGATCGCCCCGATCCTGCCGGCCCGGCCATGACGCAGCGCCCCGCCTCCTGCAGCCACGCGCCCGGCGACGCCTGCCCGGACGGCCACGGCCACGACACCGGGCCGTCGCTGGTGCCGCCGCCGCTGGCGCTGTACGTGCACCTGCCGTGGTGCGTGCGCAAGTGCCCGTACTGCGATTTCAACTCGCATGCCGGCAAGGGCGCGCTGCCGTTCGATGCCTACATCGATGCGCTGATCCGCGACCTGGACCAGGACCTGCCGCTGGTCTGGGGCCGGGTGGTCAGCAGCGTGTTCTTCGGCGGCGGCACGCCCAGCCTGTTCCCGCCCGGGGCGATCGACCGTTTCCTTCAGGAAGCCAGCGCACGGCTGCGTTTCGCGCCGAACCTGGAAGTGACGCTGGAGACCAACCCCGGCACCGCCGAGCACGGGCGCTTCGACCGCTACCGCGCCGCCGGCGTGAACCGCATCAGCTTCGGCATCCAGACCTTCGACGATGCGGCGCTGCAGCGCCTGGGCCGCATCCACGACAGCCACGAAGCCGAGCACGCGGTCAGGCTGGCCCAGGATGCCGGCTACGACAACATCAACATCGACCTGATGTATGCGCTGCCGCAGCAGACCCTGGCCCAGGCCGCGCATGACCTGGAGCGCGCCTTCGCCCTGGCCCCCACGCACATCTCGCACTACCAGCTGACGCTGGAACCGAACACGGTGTTCTTCGCCAGGCCGCCGCAGGGCCTGCCCGACGAGGACAGCGCCTGGGACATCCAGGAGCATTGCCAGGCCCTGCTCGCCGAGCGCGGCTATGGCCAGTACGAGGTCAGCGCCTATGCGCGTCCCGGCTACCAGTGCGCGCACAACCTCAACTACTGGCGCTTCGGCGACTACCTGGGCATCGGCGCCGGCGCCCACGGCAAGCTCAGCTCCGGCGCGCAGCAGCACGTGCTGCGCCGCTGGAAGCACAAGCACCCGCAGGCCTTCATGGACAACGCCGGCACGCCCGCGGCGATCGGCGGCGACGAGGTGATCGACGCGGCGCGGCTGCCCTTCGAGTACATGCTCAACCTGCTGCGCCTGCACGAAGGCTTCAGCCTGCGCGACTTCCAGGCGCGTACCGGGCTGGCTCCGGGCGTCCTGCAGCCGGCCCTGGCCACGGCGCTGGAACGCGGCTGGCTGCACCGGGACGGCGGGCGGCTGGTGCCGACCGACCTGGGCCGGCGCTTCACCAACGATGTGGTCGCGCTGTTCCTGGCCTGAGTGCGCGGCCGGCGGTGGCCGGGGCCGCAAGTAGCGCCGCCCCGGGCGAAATGTTAAAAATCGCTTATCTGGAGAGGCGGGACCCACAGCGGATGTCAGGCACCACAGCAACCTCATCCGACCAGGCACTGGCCCGGTTGGCCGCCGCGCCGCTCCCCGAGCGCGTGCAGCACCTGCTCCGCGCCGTCCATGGTGCCGCCACGCAGGTGCTTGCGCCGTCGCTGCAACTGACCCTGGTGCAGCTGGAACGCCAGCTGTTCGCGCTGGCCGAACAGGCCCGCAACGGCCAGGTGCAGGCGGACCTGTACGCGCAGATCCGCCAGCTGGGGAAGCACGCCGGCGGATTTCCCGGCGCTTTCCTGGACGAGCTCGCCGAGGCCCTGGCGCAGCTGCGGGAACCGGCGCCCGTCGCCGCGACCGCGGCCGTCCCGACGATGACCCTGGTCACCGACACCGACATCGACCGCGACATCGTCCTCAACGAGATCGCCCGCCGCGAAAGCCACCGCGCGCGGCCGCAGCTGCAGCTGCTCGGGCAGCGCTTCGGCGTGCTCGCCGCACAGCCGGCGCTGGATGCCGAACGGCTGCCGGTAGGTCCGCATGCGCTGTGCCGGATCCTGCGCGGATGCGGCGAGCGGCTGGGCCTGAACCTGGAAGCGCAGCAGCAGCTCTACCATGCCTTCGAACGCCAGGTGATGGAGCGCCAGGTCGAGCTGCTGGAGCAGCTGAACCTGCTTCTGGAGCGCGAAGGCGTGCTGCCCGGGCTGGTCTATACCCCGTACCTGCCACGGCCCTCGGCGCCCCGCCGCGGCGGCGAAACCGCCGGCCGCGCGGCCGCGCACGACCACGATGCGGCCGCTGCCGACGGCGCACCGGCAGCCACCGGCCCTGCCGCCGCCGGCACCGCCTTTGCCGGCGACACCGCGGCCGGCGATGTCGTGGCGGCCACGGACATGGCGCCGCTGCATGCCCTGCTCGCCGCCGCCCGCCAGGCCCTGGCCTCGCCGGTGTCCGGCCCGGGCGGTACCGCCCCCGCTCCGGCGGCCGGCCCCACCGGGCCCTGGCCGGCCGCGACCGCGGCGCAGGCCGTTCCCGGCGCCGCGCTGCAGGCCGCGCTGGCCCGGTTGCAGGCGCAGCCGCCGGCGCCGGCCTCGGACACCCGGCGCAGCTTCGCCGACCTGCGCCAGGCGCTGCTGGCGCAATTGCGCAGCGAGCACGGCACCGAGGCCGCCCTGTCGCCACGCGACAACGACACCCTCGACCTGCTGGGCATGCTCTACGGGCAGATCCAGCTCGAACTGGGCGACAACCCGCGCACCGCGCCGCTGCTCGAACGCCTGCAGCTGCCGCTGGCGCGCGCGGCCGTGAACGACGCCGCGTTCTTCCTGCGCGACCAGCACCCGGCGCGCGAACTGCTCAACAGCGTGGCCGAGTACGGCACCACCTGGCTGGGCGACGACGACACCGACCCGGTCCTGCTGCAAAAGCTGGGCGAGACCGTGGAGCGCGTGGTCAGCGACTACCAGGGCGACGAGGCGGTGTTCGCCACCGCCAACCGCCAGGTGCGCGGCCACCTGCAGGCCGCGATCCGCAAGGCCGAGGTCGCCGAGCGCCGCCAGGTCGAAGCCGCCCGCGGCAAGGAGCGGCTGCAGGTCGCCAAGCAGCTGGCCCGCGACAGCATCGACCGGCTGTGCGCCCAGGGCGCGCCGCCGCCCAAGTTCGTACGCACCCTGCTGCACGAAGCCTGGAGCGACGTGCTGACCCTGACCCTGCTGCGCCAGGGCGAGCAGTCCGCGGCCTGGCGCCAGCAGCAGGACACCACCCGCCGCATCGGCGAGATCACCGCCGACACCGGCGGGACGCCGGACCCGGCGCTGCGCGGGCAGGTCGAGAGCGCCCTGCTGCAGGTCGGCTACCACGACGAGGAAGCCGCCGCCATCGCCCGCCGGCTGTCCACGCCTGGCGGCGTCGATGCGAGCACCTCGCGCACCGAGATGGCGGTCATGCTCAGGGCCCGCACCCGGCTGGGCGAGGCCAGCGACAGCCCGGCCGTGGCGCCAGCCCCGGTGGCGGCCCGCGCCGAACGCACCGCCGCCGAGGAGTCCTGCTACCGCCACCTGCGCACCCTGCCCTTCGGCACCTGGTTCGACTTCACCGTCAACCAGCAGGGTGACACCCGGCGGCAGCGGCTGTCCTGGTACAGCCTGACCACGGACAACGCGCTGTTCGTCAACCAGCGCGGCCAGAAGGTCGCCGAGCATTCGCTGGACGCACTGGCGCGGCTGATGGCGCGCGGCCAGCTGCGGCTCGTCGCCGACGGCTCCGGACGCCTGATCGACCGCGCCTGGCAGGCCACCCTGCGCGCCCTGCGCAGCCTCGCCGGCGGTCCCTCCGTTCCTGCAGTGGAGTCCCCATGAACGTCGACACCCGGCGCATGCCGCGGCTGCAGGTCAGTGGCGCGGTCGCGGTCACCGACCAGATGACCGGGCGCACCCTCGGACGCCTCGGCAACGTCTCCGAGACCGGCCTGCTGCTGCTCGCCGCCGAGCCCCTCACCGACGACGCGCTCTACCAGCTGCAGTTCGCCATTCCCGACGACGATGGACGGCCGCAGCCGCTCGACGTCGGGGTCCACCTGCTGTGGCGGGAGCCGGCCCAGGCCCCGGGCCATGCCTGGGTGGGGTTCCGTTTCCTGACCCTGGCGCCGGCCGGCCGCGAGCGCCTGCGGCGATGGATCCAGGCCAACCTCCCCCCGGCCTGAGCCCGCTCCGCATGGCCGCTCCATCCGCTCCGGGTGCCGGAACCGGCACAGCAGCGCGCGCACGATTGCGGCAGAATCGGTGACCCCCTTTCCGTCCTGTCCGCGAGCCCCGACGATGACCCTGCCCGACCTTGGCGCCCTGTATCCCGACCACCTGCGCGTGCTTGCCCGGCGTGCCGACGAGGCCCTGGCGCGGGGCGGTTTCGACCACCTGGTGGTCCCCAGCGGCTCGCTGCACTACCAGCTGTTCGACGACCGCGACTACCCGTACGCGGTCAACCCGCAGTTCAAGAGCTGGCTGCCGCTGACCCGGCTGCCGGACAGCTGGCTGGTGTACACGCCCGGCCGCCGGCCGCAGCTGGTCTACCACCAGCCGCACGACTACTGGCATGCGGTGCCGGCCGCGCCCAGCGGCTGGTGGGCCGGGCATTTCGACATCCAGATCATCCGCACACCGGAGGAAGCGCTGGTGCTGCTGCCGAAGGACCCGGCGCGCTGCGCGATCCTCGGCGAACCGCAGAGCGCGCTGGGCGGCTTCGTCCCCAACAATCCGCAGCCGGTCATCGATTACCTGGAGTACCAGCGCGCCTTCAAGACGCCCTACGAGATCGCGCTGATGCGCCAGGCGCAGGTGCACGCGGTGCGCGGCCACCGCGCCGCCGAGGCCGCGTTCCGCGCCGGCGCCAGCGAATTCGGCATCCACATGGCGTATTGCAGCGCGGTGGGCCAGGACAGCAACGACCTGCCCTACGGCAACATCGTCGCCCTCAACGAGCACGCGGCGGTGCTGCACTACACCGACCTGGAGCGGGTTGCGCCGCCGTCGCCGCGCAGCTTCCTGATCGATGCCGGCGCCTCGGCGCACGGCTATGCCAGCGACATCACCCGCACCTACGCCGCCGCCGGCCACGACGAGTTCCAGGCGCTGATCGACGCGGTGGACGCCGCGCAGCGGACGCTGTGCGCGGCGGTGCGCGGCGGCGTCGACTACCCCCAGCTGCACATCGATGCACACCTGGCGCTGATGGCCATCCTGAAGGACTTCGGGGTCATCACCGTGTCCCCGGAAGCGGCGCTGGCCACCGGCGTCAGCGCCGCGTTCTTCCCGCATGGCCTCGGCCACCTGATCGGCCTGCAGGTGCACGACGTGGCCGGTTTCGCCGCCAGCGACCAGGGCGGCCGCATCGAGCGCCCGGCCGGCCACCCCTACCTGCGCATGACCCGCGTGCTGGAGCCGGGCATGGTGGTCACCATCGAACCGGGCGTGTACTTCATCGACATGCTGCTGGACGAGGTGAAGCAGGCCGGCAATGCCGCCAGCGTGGACTGGGCGCGCGTGGACTTCTTCCGTCCCTACGGCGGCATCCGCATCGAGGACGAGGTGCTGTGCACCGACGGCGAGGCCGACAACCTCACCCGCCCGGTGTTCGCGGCGCAAGGCTGAGGGCCTCCAACCCCGCCCGCGCGGGCCTCCAGGCCCGGCCATGCGACACGGCCGGGCGTTCCCGTTGCGCGATGCCCGCCAGCCCGCTGGCCGAGTACGGCAATGCCGTCACGCGTGAGGGGGCCGTTGCCTTCGGCGGTTGACGTGCCCGGCGTCTTCCGCATCGGCACCGCGCGTGGATGCGTGCGGTGTCCGGCACGCCCGGGAGGTCGTCCCGGAAAATCCCGAGACCGGAGTGGCTCCCGCGCGCTCCGCGCGCAGGGGGCGTGCCTGCCGGTCCCGTCACTGCGGACGGGAAGCGTGCGACCGGAAACCCGGGAGCAGCCGCCGGACCAACCGCGCCCCCCCTCCGGACGCCACGGCGCGCCTCAGCGCGCGGCCATGAACGCCTCGATCTCCTCCGCGCTGCGCTCCAGCGCGCCGGTCAACACCCGGTGCCCGTCCGCGGTGATCAGCACATCGTCCTCGATGCGGATGCCGATGCCGCGCCAGCGCGGCTCCACGTCGCGCTCGTCCGCGGCGATGTACAGCCCCGGCTCGACGGTGAACACCATGCCCGGCTCCAGCAGCCGCGATTCGCCGGCGAGCTTGTAGTCGCCGACGTCATGCACGTCCAGGCCCAGCCAGTGCCCGGTCTTGTGCCGGTAGAAGCGCCTGTAGTGGCCTTCGATCAGGTTCTCCTCCAGGTCGCCCTGGAGTAGCCCCAGCCGCAGCAGGCCCTCGGTGAGCACCTCCACCGCGGCCAGGTGGCCTTCTTCATAGGCGATGCCCGGCTGCGCCTGCTCCAGCGCCGCCGCCTGCGCGGCCAGCACCAGGTCGTGCAGGGCCCGCTGCTCGGCGCTGAAGCGGCCGTCCACCGGGAACGTGCGGGTGATGTCGCTGGCATAGCCGCGGTATTCGGCGCCGGCATCGATCAGCACCAGATCGCCGGCGCGGCTGCCGCAGCTGTTGGCGCGGTAGTGCAGCACGCAGGCATTGGCGCCGGCACCGACGATGCTGTTGTAGGCCGGCCAGGCGTCGTGGCGGCGGAACTCGCACTCCAGCTCGGCCTGCAGGGCGTACTCGTGGATGCCGGGGCGCGCCGCACGCATCGCCGCACGGTGCGCGCGCACGCTGATGTCGGCGGCCTGCTGCATCAGCGCGATCTCCGCCGGCGACTTGAACAGCCGCTGCTCGTGCAGCAGGTGCCCCAGCTCCAGGAACTCGTGCGGCGGCTGCGCCCCATGGCGTGCCTGGTCGCGCACCCGGTTGACCCAGCCGATCAGCTTGAGGTCGAAGTCGGCGTCGCGGCCGAAGTGGTAGTAGACCCGGCGGCGGCCCTCGAGCAGCCCGGGCAGGATCTCGTCCAGGTCCTCGATCGGATAGGCGTCGTCCATGCCGTAGCGGGCCACCGCGCCCTCCTGGCCTTCGCGCGGGCCGTCCCAGGCCTCGCGCTCGGGGTCGCGCTCGCGGCAGAACAGGATCGCCTCGCCATGGCGGCGACCGGGAATCAGCACCAGCACCGCTTCCGGCTCCGGGAAGCCGCACAGGTACCAGAAGTCCGAATCCTGCCGGTAGGGATGGAAGGTGTCGTGGCTGCGCACCCGCTCCGGTGCCGCGGGCAGCACCAGGATCGCGTCCTCGCCGGCCATCTCCATCAACTGGCGGCGGCGGTGCGCGTATTCGGCCACGGCGATGCCGGTCAACGCCTGCATGGCCGGCTCAGTTCAGGCGCTGGCGGTGGCGCGCGCCCAGCACGCAGTCGCCATGCAGCAGCAGCACCGCCACGCGCACGAATTCCTCGATCTCGGCCAGCGCGTCCTCGTCCTCGTCGGCACTGTCGAACTGGTCGCTGGACGCCTGCGCCAGCCGCGCCAGGTCCTGCAGCGCCTCCTCGCCCTCCTCACTCAGCGACGGACGCGTGTCCGCGGCCAGGCCGAAACCGCCCAGGAACGCACGGCACCAGTCGAACAGCGCATCGGTACGCGCCTGCAGCGACGCGCCCGGCGCGGCCAGCACCAGCTCGAAGGCGAAGTCGCGGTCCTCCAGCTGCGCCACCACCGCCTGGCGCAGGCGGTCCAGGGCATCGCCGGGCGCCGGCGTGGGCAGGCTGTCGTCGGCCAGCACCCGCGCCGGCCAGGCCGCCACGTCGGCGCCGCCGGCGGCCAGCCAGCCACACAGGCCTCCATGGAGTTCGTTCGCGCTGGCGCCCAGCGCCAGCGTCCGGCTGGCCTGGAGGATGTCGTCGACGGCGGGGAGTTCGGTCATGGCACCAAGGGGTCTGCAAAGCGGGAAAGGCCCGCGCCGCGCGGCGCGCGGTGGCGGCTGCACAGTGTAGCAACGCCGCGGTGTGCACCATCTTGACCACCCCCGACGCCCATGCCTATCGTGCCGCTCATGGATTCCTTCGATCCCGTCGCCCAACTGCAGGCCCTGGCCTCCCGCATCGATGCGCTGCTCGAGCGCAACCGGCGCCTGGCCGAGGAGAACCGCAGCCTGCGCCAGCAGCAGGAACAGTTGATGGCCGAACGCGCGCAGCTGCTGAGCAAGAACGAACAGGCGCGCTCGCGGGTGGAAGCCATGATCACCCGCCTCAAGTCGCTGGAGCAGCACACGTGAGCCAGAACCAGCCGGTCAGCGTCCGCATCCTCGACCGCGAGTACACCGTCGGCGTGGAGCCGGACGAGCGCGAGAGCCTGGCCGCCGCCGCGCGCATGCTCGACACCCGCATGCGCGAGATCCGCGGCAGCAACCGCATGGCCGCGGTGGACCGGGTGGCGGTGCTGGCCGCGCTGAACCTGGCCCACGAGCTGCACCTGATGCGCGACGAGCTGGCGCGGCAGCAGCAGCAGTTCCAGAGCGCGATGAACGCGCTCAACCGGCGCCTGGACAGCGCGATCGACGACAGCCCCTGACCGGGCCGCATTCAGCGGCTGAACGGTCCGGTTTCCGGTGGACGCGGTGGCTGCCATGCGTGCGCAACAGGGCTATACTGGCGCCGCGTTCTCTGCCGTGGTCGACGGCGTGTGCAAACATTCGCCTTGTCCCTTAATGACGACCACGGGGGCGCGACGGTACCGGGTGTGCAGGTCCGCCTAGCAGCGGGAAGCCCGATGGTTCCCCAGCGTTCCCACTTGAACCCCGGGTTCAAGGTCGTTTCGCACGCATCGTCATGGCGGAGAATGCAGTTATTCCGGAACGGCGCCGCAAGGCGCCGTTCCTCCTTTCCCTTTTCCCATCGGGGTGAAGGCGTGTTGCTTGCGAACCATTGGTTCGCACACGCCTGAACGCCCGGCGCGCTGCGCCGGGCCGGGGCGCGGAGCGGGGTGGCGCGAAGCGCCGGATGTGGGTACGGGCAAAGCCTCGTGCAGGCTGACATCAAGAGGGCTTCGCCCCCGTCCCCTCTCCCAGCCCCTCTCCCGACGGGAGAGGGGCTGGCCTCCCGCATACTCACGCCCATGACTTACGACGACCGCCAGGACCTCCGCCAGCAACTGCGCCAGCGCCGCCGCGACATCGCCCCGGCCGCGCGCATCGCCGCCGCCGAGACCCTGGCCGCGCGCCTGCTCGCCCTGCCGTTCGCCGGGGTCGCCGGCCATGTCGCCGGTTACTGGGCGATGGACGGCGAGATCGCGCTGCACCGCTGGCAGATGCAGCTGCCGCCACGCCAGACCTACTGCCTGCCGGTGCTGCACGGCCGGCTGCTGCGCTTCGCGCCGTGGCAACCCGGGCAGCCGCTGGCCAACAACCGCTACGGCATCCCGGAACCGGACGTGGACCCGGCACAGGCGCTGCGCCCGGAGGAGATGGCGCTGGTGGTCGCCCCGCTGGTGGGCTTCGACGCACAGGGGCGGCGGCTGGGCATGGGAGGCGGCTGGTATGATCGCAGCTTCGCTTTCCGGCAGCGCCAGGCCGCGCCGCCGTGGCTGGTCGGGGTCGGTTTTTCCGTCCAGCAGGTCCCGTCGCTGCCCGCCCGCGACTGGGACGTGGCGGTCGACGCCCTCTGTACCGAGCTGGCCACTCTCCATCCGGAACCGTTGAATCCATGACCGCCCGCAAGCGCTACTGGCTGATGAAGTCCGAACCGGACGCCTTTTCCATCGACGACCTGCAGCGCGTCGGCACCGAACCCTGGAACGGCGTGCGCAACTACCAGGCGCGCAACTTCATGCGCGACGGCATGAAGGTCGGCGACGGCATCCTGTTCTACCACTCCAACACCAAGGTGCCGGGCATCGTCGGCACCGCCACGGTCGCCAGCGGCGCCTATCCGGACGATACCCAGTTCGACCCGGAATCGGACTACCACGACCCCAGGAGCACGCGCGAGGAACCGCGCTGGATGCTGGTGGACGTGGCCTTCGAGCGCAAGCTGGCGCAGGTGATCCCGCTGGAGGAGATCAAGCGCCATGCCGACGCGCTGGGTGAAGGCTTTCCGCTGACCGCCAAGGGCAACCGCCTGTCGGTGTTCCCGGTCACCGCCGCGCAGTGGAAGCAGTTGCTGGCGCTGGAAAAGAAGCCGCCGGCCTGACCTCCCGCTCCTCCGCAGGCGTGCCTGCGACCGCGAAGGGCGCGCTCCCGGGCAAGCCCGTTCGCGGCTGGAACCGCTCCCGCAGACAAACACATTCCTCCACCGTCACCGAGTCCACCATGTCCGAAGCCAAGCGCCTGGCCGCCGAAAAAGCCATCGAATACGTCCAGAAGGGAATGATCGTCGGGGTCGGCACCGGCTCCACCGTCGCCTACTTCATCGAGGCGCTGGCGCGCATCAAGGACCAGATCGAAGGCGCGGTCTCCAGCTCCGAGCAGAGCACCGCCCTGCTCAAGGGCCACGGCATCGAGGTGCTGGACCTGAACCACACCGGCGGGCTGTCGCTGTATGTGGACGGCGCCGACGAGTGCGACGGCAACAGGAACCTGATCAAGGGCGGCGGCGCCGCGCTGACCCGCGAGAAGATCATCGCCGAGGCCAGCAAGCAGTTCGTCTGCATCGTCGACCCGAGCAAGCAGGTCAAGGTGCTGGGCAGATTCCCGCTGCCGGTGGAGGTGATCCCGATGGCGCGCAGCCTGGTGGCGCGCGAGATCCTGGCCCTGACCGGCGGCCAGCCGGTATGGCGCGACGGCGTGGTCACCGACAACGGCAACCTGATCCTGGACGTGCACAACCTGTCCATCACCGATCCGGTGAAACTGGAGCAGCAGCTCAACCAGATCCCGGGCGTGGTCACTGTCGGCCTGTTCGCGCGCCGCCCGGCCGACGTGGTCATCGTCGGTGGCGAGCCGCCGCAGGTGCTGTAGGCCGCCGGCGCCAGGCCCCACGCGAAGCAGCAGGCCGCCCACGGGCGGCCGTTGCGTTTCCGGGCCGGCCGCTCAGCCCTGCAGCGACCACGCCGCGGCGGCGTCGGCATGCAGCGCGGTGGTGTCGAACAACGGCACAGGCGCATCCTCCGGCCCCACCAGCAAGGCAATCTCGGTGCAGCCCAGGATCACCGCCTGGGCGCCCCGCGCCACCAGCCCCGCGATCACCTCCCGGTAGACCTGGCGCGACGGCTCGCGGACCACGCCCCGGCACAGCTCTTCGTAGATGATCGCGTGCACCCGGGCGCGCTCCGCCTCCTCCGGCACCTGCACCGCCAGGCCATGGCGCGCCTGCAGCCGGGCGCGGTAGAACGCCTGTTCCATGGTGAAGCGCGTCCCCAGCAGCCCGACGTTCGAAAGGCCGGCGGCCTTGACCGCGGCCGCGGTGGGGTCGGCGATGTGCAGCAGCGGAATGGACACCGCCGCCTGCACCTGCTCGGCGACCTTGTGCATCGTGTTGGTGCAGATCACCAGGCCCTCGGCACCCGCGCCCTGCAGCGCCACCGCGGCCTGCGCCAGGAGCGCACCGGCCGCGTCCCAGTGGCCGGCCCGCTGCAGGCGCTCGACCGCGTCGAAGTCCACGCTGAACAGGATCAGCCGGGCCGAATGCAGCCCGCCCAGGCGTTCGCGGACCGCCTCGTTGATCCGGCGGTAGTAGGGCACGGTGGATTCCCAGCTCATCCCGCCGATCAGGCCCAGCGTCCTCATCGTCCGCACCCGCCGGCGCGGGCGGCCCGCGGCGCGCTCATCTGTCGGTCCGCGTCTGGGCCAGCGCCTTCACCAGTTCCCCGACCAGCTCGCGCTTGCGTGCCGGCAGGGCAAGGAAGGCATCGATCACCGCACGTTCGCGCGTGCCCACCGCATGCCACTCGGCCCGGGCCTCGGCCATGCGCCGGGTATCGCCATAGCGCAGCCCCTGCGGCTCGACCCCGAACAGTTCGGCCAGCACCCGCAGCTTGTCCTGCTCCGGGATCGAACGCCCGCCCAGCCACCGCGACGCGCTCTGGAAACTCACCGAGCGCCCGCTGTAGCGCGCGTTGAACAGGCGGAACAGCACCGCCGGCCGCGGCTCGTAGCCGGCCGCCATCATGGCCTGCGCCAGGCGTCGGGAGAATTCGAAGCGCTCGTCGCTCATGACAGCCAACGTTACGGACCGCGTTCATCGCGAAATCACCATTTACTTTCATTTACATCAACGAATTGCTTTCATTGCCCCCTGGACCCACGCGCTGCGCGGGCGCCGGCACGCGCGCCCCGCCAAGGAGGAGCCGTCATGGAGAGCGTTCCCGCCGCGACCGCGGCAACCGAGGAATCCGTCCGCAGCTACCTGGGCGTGGACTACCGCCGCCACTATGCGGCCCTGCTGCGGCAGCATCCGGCGCCACCGGACGCGATCGCCGAACTGTGCCTGTTCCGCTTCTGGCTCGCCTGCCGCGCCCACCTGCACGCGCACGGTGCGGAAACCGCCCGCCTGTCGCCGCGCCGGCTACCGGCGGACTGGCCCCTGCCGCGGCAGGTGGCCGGTTTCGATATCGCCTACCGCCTCGGCGCATGGTTCGAGCACCTGCTGGAAAGCCGCCTGGACCTGTACGACCGCTTCTTCCTGCATGGCCGCCAGGCCGACGACCCGCTCGGGCTGGACGCCGCCGCCCTGGCGCTCACCTGCCAGCTGTTCGTGCAGCCACCGGCACCGCTGCGGGCCGCGCTGCAGGCCGAGGCCCGCACGCTGTTCGCGCGGCTCGCCGCTGCCGGCAGGGCGGTGCCCGGCGCTTGACGGCGTGGCGCGCATCCGGGAAGGTTCGCAACGCCCTTCCCGCCTCCACGGAATCCCGCCATGTCCGCATTCCGCCGCGCCGCCGGCCTGCTCCTGCTGCTGTTGCTCAGCGGCTGCGCCAGCGCCGACGCCCGCCACTGGGTGGAACTGGCCGGCACCCGGTTCCAAGTGGAGCTGGCGCTGGACGACGCCACGCGCGCGCGCGGGCTGATGTTCCGCGACCACATGGACGCCGACCACGGCATGCTGTTCGTCCATGACACCGAAGCGCCGCAGGCGTACTGGATGAAGAACTGCAAGATCCCGCTGGACATCCTCTACTTCGACGACCAGCGGCGCCTGGTCGCCCAGCGCCGCGACACGCCGCCATGCTCGGCCGGCGATGCCTGCCCGCCCTACCCGAGCGGCCGCCCGGCGCGCTATGTGCTGGAACTCAATGCCGGGCAGGCCGCACGCATGGACCTGCGCGACGGTGCCGAACTGCGCTTCGGCCCGGGAATCCCCGACGGCAGGTAAAGCGCCGCGCGCCGGCGCCGGCCGCGCGGCTTGAACCGGCCGCTCCCCGCCACCAAGCTGAAGGCATGCCCCACACCTCTCTCACCCTGCCGCACTGGGACGACCTGGCCGGACTGGCCGACGAAGCCCTGCCGCTGCTGTCCACGGCGCTGCTGATCGCACGCGACGAGTACCCGGAGCTGGAGCCGGCCCGCTACGACCGCCTCCTGCAGGCCCATGCCGACCACCTGCGGGTGGAGGTGGAGGCGATCGCCGAGTGGCCGCTGAAGGTCGCCGCGATCAACCACCACCTGTTCAACGAGCTGGGCTACAGCGGCAACCACGACGCCTACTACGACCCGCGCAACAGCTACCTCAACGAAGTGGTCACGCGCCGGCTCGGCAACCCGATCTCGCTGGCGCTGGTGCAGATGGAGGTCTCGCGCCGGCTCGACCTGCCGCTGGAGGGGATTTCCTTCCCCGGCCATTTCCTGGTCCGGCTGCCGGTGGATGAAGGGGTGCTGGTCATGGACCCGTTCAACGGCGGCCGCCCGCTGGGCGTGGACGAACTGCGCGAACGCGCGCGCAGCAACCTCGGCGGCGAAACTCCCGACGACCAGGTGCTGGCGCAGATCCTCGACCCGGCGCCGCCGCGCGCGATCCTGATGCGCATCCTGCGCAACCTGCACGGGGTCTATGCCGAGCGCGAAGAATGGGACCGCGCCGCACGCAGCGCCGACCGCATCCTCAAGCTCGCGCCCGACCAGAACGACGCCCTGCGCGACCGCGGCCTGGCCTACCTGCACCTGGACCACCTGGCCGGCGCCCGCGCCGACCTGTCGCGCTACCTGCAGCGCGAACCGGACGCCAGCGACGCCGCCGAGGTCCGCGGGCAGCTGGTGGACATCGGCAGCGCGCGCGCGCCGCTGCACTGATCCACGCCGGCGCCAGGCGCCGGCGCTCACCCCGCCACGGCCGCCGGGCTCCTACAATGGCGGCATGGACACGCTGACCTTCCGCACCGCCACCGACGCCGACATTCCGGCCCTGATCGACCTGGTCACCCGCGCCTACCGCGGCGACGCCTCGCGCGCCGGCTGGACCACCGAGGCCGACATCCTCGACGGCGAGCGCATCGACGCGCAGAGCCTGCGCGTCCAGCTGGAACGCCCGCGCAGCGTGGTCCTGCTGGCCGAGCGCGCCGGCCGGCTGCTGGCCTGCTGCCATATCGCCGACGAGGACGGGCACGGCTACTTCGGCATGTTCGCGGTCAGCCCCACCGCGCAGGGCAGCGGCGTCGGCAAGCAGGTCATGCAGTACGCCGAGCGCCATGCCAGCGCCCAGTGGCGGCTGCCGAGCATGCGGATGACGGTGATCGACTGCCGCGACGAACTGATCGCCTTCTACGAGCGGCGCGGCTATGCCCGCACCGGGATCAAGAAACCGTTCCCCTACGGGGACGAGCGCTTCGGCATCCCCAAGCGCGACGACCTGCGCTTCGAAGTCCTGGAGAAGCCGCTGGAGGCCGTGGCATGAGCGCGGTCTGGACCTTCATCTGCAGCAGCGAGGAGCTGCTGCCCGGGGAAATGAAGACCGGGTTCGACGAGGTCACCGGTGCGCCGATCGTGGTGTTCAACCTCGACGGCGACCTGTATGCACTGGAGGACCAGTGCACGCACGAGGAGTTCGAGCTGTCCTCGGGCACCTTCGACCCGGCCGAGGGCAGCATCGAATGCGTCCTGCACGGCGCCCGCTTCGACGTCCGCGACGGCCGCGCCCTGTGCGCCCCGGCCTACACCGCGGTGCCGCGGTTCCCGATCAAGCGCGAGCACGGCGGCATCTGGTCGCGCGACGACCGCGACTGACACGCACGCCTCGCACGGCCGCGCGTGCCCGGCGCGCGGCGCAGCGGCATCCCCGGACACTGGCGCGCACGCCACCGCGGTTCCTGCCCGTCCACGGCAACGCCTGAGCGCCGGCCGCCCCTGCGGGACCGCACGCCCGCGGTTTCTGTCCCCCGCGTGCGGCCATCGCGCAGGCAGCACCGTCCTGGCCCGGCCGCTGGAGGCCGTGCACGGCCGGCCCTGCATTCCAGCATCGACCTCCCGCAACCGGCCGCAGGTCTCCCACCGCGCATGCCCGGCCGCCGCTGCCGCCCCCGTTCCCTCGCCTGCGCCCAGCGTCACCGGAACCGCGGCGGCCATCGCGACAATCAATATCGATTCTCGTTTGCAAGGGCTAATGAATCCCAACTACAATCCCGCGCCGTCGTCCACGCCCTGGGCGTCCATCGAGGAAATCCGTGCAGCGTCCGCCGCGCCCCGTGTCCCTGGTCTGCTCCGTGCACGGCACCACCGTGCGCCTGGCAGCCCTGTGGGTGCTGCTCCTGGTGTCGCTGCTGGCCACCTCCTGGCAGGTCGCGGGGATCGCCTCCGCCACCCAGGCCGTTGCGGCCGGCGGTGCCGCGCTGCTCGCGGAAGACCGCACCGGCAGCGGCGGCATGGTCGAGCGTGAGGACGTCACCTCGCCTTCCCGCTCCGAACGCACCCGCACCGCCCGCCGGGCCGCCGGCCCACGGCCGCCACGGCCGTCATTCCAGGCCGTCGTGCGCTCACCGGCCCTGCCCCGGCCGCTCCCGGCACCGCGCCGCCTGAGCGGACTCCGCCTGCAGCACGGTCAGGCGCCACCGGCGGCGTAACGCGCCCGCGTCGTGACCGGCTGCACCGCCGGCACGCCCTTTCCCTCCGTTTTCCACCGCACCGCCGCCGGCCCGCCAACGGCCGGCCGGGTGCCTGTCTGTCGTCATTTTTCCCGAGGTCTGCCATGGCCAAGCGCCACCATCGTCGTGCCCCCGTTTCCCGCCACCTGCTCGCCACCGCGGTGTTCGCCGCGTTGCCCGTCACCGCCCTCGCCAACGGCGGTGGCAACCCGACCACGCTGGACAAGGTGGTGGTCACCGCCAGCGGTTTCGAACAGAAGGTCACCGATGCGCCGGCCAGCATCTCGGTCATCACCCGCGAGGAGCTGGCCAAGCGTCCGTACATGACCCTGCTCGATGCGGTGCGTGAACTGGAAGGCGTGGACGTCGGCGAGACCCGCGACAAGACCGGCCAGGGCAGCATCTCCATGCGCGGCATGGGCTCGGACTACACCCTGATCCTGGTCAACGGCCGGCGCCAGAACAACCACGGCGACATCTACCCGAACAACTTCGGCGGCAACCAGTTCAACCACATCCCGCCGCTGGACGCGATCGAGCGCATCGAGGTGATCCGCGGCCCGGCGTCCACCCTGTACGGTGCCGACGCGATGGGCGGGGTGATCAACATCATCACCAAGCGCACGCTCGACCGCTGGCACGGCTCGGCCACGCTGGCACGCACCGTCGAGAGCAACAGCGAGTTCGGCGACGACACCACCGCCGACCTGTTCGTCACCGGCCCGCTGCTGCCGGGCGTGCTGAACCTCAGCGCGCGCGCCAGCTGGTACGACCGCAAGGCCTCCAATCCGACGTACTCGCCGGTCACCGATCCGGCCGGCGTCGAGCACAACCGCGCGCTGGGCTTCGGCGGCGGCGGCAAGACCGTGGACAACACCAACAAGGCCGGCGGCCTCAGCCTGGCCTGGACGCCGACCGATGCGCAGACCCTCACCCTGGACTACGACACCTCGCGCCAGGAGTACGACAACGCGATCAAGATCAACGACCAGGGCGTGGAGGAGTACCCGGTCGGCACCGTGGACAACATCAACAGCATCTGGCGCGGCAATGCCGGCCCCTGCATCAGCCTCGGCACCTGCACCCGCGCCGATCCGCGGGTGGGCTACGGCCCGCGCCAGGCGTTCACCCGCGATGCGTGGTCGCTGACCCACGAGGGCAACTGGGCATTCGGCAACAGCGCCGTCTCGCTGTCGCACGTGGCCACCAACAACGACGGCCGCACCATGCCGTTCACCGTCGCCGAGCGCCGCGAACTGCTGCAGATGCTCAACGGCACCGGTGCCTACGCCGGGCTGGACGAGGCCCAGCGCCGCGCCGCGGCCGAGCAGGCATTCCTGCCCCGCGCCAAGCGCACGCTGGAAAGCGCGCAGTACACCCTGGACGCGAAGATCGACCTCCCGTTCCAGGCCGCCGGCGAGCACGTCGCGGTGTTCGGCACCCAGGTGATCCGCGGCGAACTGACCGACGGCGTGTTCGGCATGGAGGCCGGCACGCCCGGGCGCAGGCAGGAGCACAACATGTACTCGCTGTTCGCCGAGGACACCTGGACCGTGCTCGCGCCGCTGGCCATCACCTACGGCCTGCGCTACGACAACCACGACGTGTTCGGGGACCACCTGAGCCCGCGCCTGTACGGCGTGTACACCGTCAACGCGCGCTGGACGGTCAAGGGCGGCGTCAGCACCGGTTTCAAGACCCCCAAGACCACCCAGCTGTACGACGGCGTCACCGGCTTCGGCGGCCAGGGCACCTCGCCGATGTTCGGCAATCCCGACCTGAAGCCGGAGACCAGCACCAGCACCGAGCTGGCGGTCTACTGGCAGCATCCGGACGGGCACGCCTTCAACGCCACCCTGTTCCACAACGCCTTCGACGACAAGATCTCCTCCCAGCCGTGCGGCGCCGGGCTGGCCCTGGACTGCACCAGCACCGGCGAGTACGCGGAGCTGGGCTATGCCACCAGCAGCAAGACGGTGAACATCGACGAGGTGGTGATCCAGGGGGCCGAGGTGGCCGGCCGCTGGGCGATCAGCGACGCGTTCGACCTGCGCGCCAACTACACCTACACCGACAGCGAGCAGAAGAGCGGCGCCCGCAAGGGCCTGCCGCTGGGCAACAGCGCCAAGCACATGGCCAACGCCACCTTCAACTGGCGTGCCAGCGAACGCTTCAACCTGTTCCTCAGCGGCGAAGCGCGCTCCAAGCGCTTCAACGATGTCAGCACGGTCACCGGCCAGCCGCTGTACTACCGCAACTACACCGTGTTCCACCTGGGCGCGTCCTTCGAGGCCACCGAGTGGCTGACCGTGCACGCGCGCATCAACAACCTGTTCGACCGCGACTTCACCACCTACCGCACCGTGTTCACCGACCTGGACGGTGACGGCGCCTATGCCGACGGCGGCAACGAAGTGCTGTATTTCGACGACTACAACAACAAGGACAAGGCACGCAGTTTCTGGTTGAGCTTCAACGCCCGCTTCTGAGCGGATGGCGGAGCCGGTGCCCGCACCGCCGGGCACCGGCGTCACCGCGCGCGACGCCCCCCGGGGCGTCGCCGGCGGTCGGCATGCCGGCAGGCCTCCATACAAATTGCGAATCATTCTCATCAATGATCTAATCCCGGCTCTTCCCGGCCCCCCTTCCCCATCGCCCACTCTCCGTGTCCGCCGAACGTTCCTCCACCGATCTCGTCCAGCAGCAGGCCAGCCGCGGCTTCTGGCTGCGCACGCTGCACCAGTGGCACTGGATCAGTTCGGCGCTGTGCCTGGTCGGCATGCTGCTGTTCGCCGCCAGCGGCATCACCCTCAACCACGCCGCGAAGATCGAGGCCACGCCGGACGTCACCAACCACCAGCTGGAGCTGCCGGCGCCGCTGCGCCAGGCCCTGGCCGCGCAGCCGCAGGACGGCAACGCACCGCTGCCGGCCAAGGTCGCCGACTGGTTGTCGCGCGAGCTGGACGTGGCCATCGGCCGGCGCGTGGCCGAGTGGTCGCCCGAGGAGGTCTACCTGTCCATGCCCGGCCCCGGCAACGATGCCTGGCTGAGCATCGACCGCGCGACCGGCGCGGTCGAGTTCGAGAAGACCCGGCGGGGCTGGGTCTCCTATTTCAACGACCTGCACAAGGGCCGCAACGCCGGCCCCGGCTGGGGCTGGTTCATCGACCTGTTCGCGGTGGCCTGCCTGGTGTTCTGCATCACCGGCCTGTTCCTGCTGCACCTGCATGCCCGCCAGCGGCGCATGACCTGGCCGCTGGTCGGCCTGGGCCTGCTGATCCCGCTGCTGATCGTCCTGCTCCTCATCCACTGAACCTGCTTCCGCACGGAGTCGCACCATGCGCGTCACCCTGACCATCGCCCTGAGCGGCCTGCTCGCCACCGCACCCGCGGCCTATGCCGCCAGCCTGGACGTCCAGGTCGAGATTCCCAAGCTCAACGTCGCCGAGTACCACCGCCCCTACGTGGCCGTGTGGATCGAGGACGCCACCCAGAAGTCGGCCGCCAACCTGTCGGTGTGGTACCAGCAGACCGCCAATGCCGAAGGCCACGGCACCAAGTGGCTGCCGGACCTGCGCCAGTGGTGGCGCAAGAGCGGGCGCGAACTGCAGATGCCGGTGGATGGCGTGACCGGCCCGACCCGCCCGGTCGGCCGCCACACGCTGAGCTTCGCCGACAACCAGGCGCCGCTGCGCGACCTGCCGCCCGGCCAGTACGCGCTGGTGGTGGAAGCGGTACGCGAAGTCGGCGGCCGCGAACTGCTGAAGATCCCCTTCACCTGGCCGGCCCGCGCCGCACAGGACGGGCGCGCCGAAGGCGCGTCCGAACTAGGCAGCGTCGCCCTGTCGATCAAACCCTGACCCCACGCCACGTCACCAGCCGGAGTCCATCGATGAAACATCGCCTGATCCTCGCCGCCGCGCTCGCCGCCGCATTGCCGTTCACCGCCGCCGCGCACAAGGCCTGGCTGCAACCGTCGCAGACCGTGATCGCCGGCAATGCTCCGTGGATCACCGTGGACGCCGCGGTGTCCAACGACCTGTTCTATTTCAATCATGTGCCGCTGCGCGTGGACAACCTGGTCATCACCGCACCGGACGGCAGCCACGTGCAGCCGCAGAACGTGGCCACCGGCAAGTACCGCAGCGTGTTCGACGTCGAACTGGCGCAGCAAGGCACCTACCGCCTGGCCAACGTCAACGCCGGGCTCTCGGCCAGCTGGCAGGAACAGGGCAAGCCGCGCCGCTGGCGCGGTGACGCCGCGGCCTTCGCCAGGGAGGTCCCGAAGGACGCGCCGGGCCTGAAGGTGTCCGAGTCGCTCGGCCGGGTGGAGACCTTCGTCACCAACGGCAGCCCCAGCGACACCGCGCTGCGCCCGACCGGCAAGGGCATCGAGCTGGTGGCCCTGGGCCATCCGAACGACCTGTTCGCCGGCGAGCAGGCCCGTTTCCGCCTGCTCGTCGACGGCAAGCCGCAGGCCGGGCTGGAGGTGGAGATCGTGCGCGGCGGCACCCGTTACCGCAACGCCCAGGACGAGATCAAGACCACCACCGATGCCCAGGGCGAGTTCGCCGTGACCTGGCCGGAAGCGGGCATGTACTGGCTGGAAACCGGCAGCGAGGACCAGCAGCTTTCGCTGCCGCAGGCCGACGTGCGCCGCCTCAGCTACGTCGCCACCCTGGAAGTCCTGCCGCAGTAAACCCGCGGGCGCGGGCGGCACCGCTGCCGCCCCGCCCCGTCCACGGGCCGGCCCGCCCCGGTGCCGGCCCGCTGTTCCCGATTCTTCCGCCTCCGTTCAATGTCCCTCTCTTCCGACATCGCCACGCTCGGTGGCCACAGCATGGGCACGCGCTGGAGCGTGCGTCTGGTGGCCGCGCCCGACCGCGACCTGCACCGCCTGCACGCCGGCATCCAGGGCGAGCTGGACCGGGTGGTCGCGCAGATGAGCACCTGGGAGGCGGACAGCGACATCAGCCGCTACAACCGTGCCGGCGCCGGCCACTGGCAGCCGCTGCCCGATGATTTCTGGCAGGTGCTGGCCGCCGCCTGCAGCATCGCCCGGCAGAGCGGCGGCGCCTTCGATCCCAGCCTCGGCCCGCTGGTCGCCCTGTGGGGATTCGGCGCCCATGCCGGGGTGCAACAGGTGCCCGACACCGCCCAGCGCGACCAGGCCGGCGGCCACTGCGGCTGGCACCGCCTGCAGCTGGACCCGGAAGCCCGCGCGGTGCTGCAGCCCGGCGGCCTGCAGCTGGACCTGTCCGCCATCGCCAAAGGCTACGGCGTGGACGTGGTCAGCCGCTGGCTGCGCGATGCCGGCGTGAGCGCGGCGCTGGTGGAGGTCGGCGGCGAGCTGCACGGCTACGGCCGCAAGCCCGACGGCCAGCCCTGGCGGGTGCTGGTCGAATCGGCCCCGGAGGACACCGCCGACGCCGCGCATCCGCCCCGGGTGCTGGCGCTGGACGATCTGGCCGTGGCCACCTCCGGCGACCGCTGGCACCGCTACGAACGCGACGGGCGGCGCTACAGCCATACCCTGGATCCGCGCACGCTGGCGCCGGTCGCCCAGGCGGCCGCCGCGGTGACGGTGATCGCCCGCGAGGCGATGCAGGCCGATGCCTGGGCCACCGCACTGACGGTGATGGGAGCCGTCGAAGGCCTCGCCTTCGCCGGTCACCACGGCCTGGCCGCGCGCTTCCTGGCACGCCGCGGCGAAGCCCTGGAGGAAACCATGACCCCCGCTTTCCAGCAGTACCTGGACGCCGCCGGCCAATGACCCTGTCACGCCCGTCGCCCGCCCTGCTCGGCAACCTCGGCGTGCTGGCCCTGCTGGCGCTTGCCGCCGCCGCACTGCTGCGCCTGCACCTGGGCGAGGACTGGTGGCTGGCGGCGCCGCGCCCGGACCGCGGCTGGGGTGCGCTGGCCGCACTGGCGCTGTATGCCGGCGCCTGCCTGGCGCTGTGGTGGCGCGTGCGCCCGGCGCGCGAAGACAGTGCCGCCGGCGATACGCCTCCGGTGCTGGTGGTCTGGGCCAGCCAGACCGGCTTTGCCCAGCAGTTGGCCGAACGCAGCGCACAGGCCCTGCGCGCGGCCGGCCACCGCACCCGCCTGCGCGCCCTCGACCAGCTCGACGCCCCGCTGCTCGACGGCAGCCAGCGGGCGCTGTTCATCGCCAGCACCACCGGCGAAGGCGACCCGCCGGACCACGCCCTGGCCTTCCTGGCACGGGTGATGCACTCAGCGCGGGCCTTGCCGCACCTGCGCTATGCCGTCCTGGCCCTGGGCGACAGCGGCTATGCGCGCTACTGCGCCTTCGGCAGGCAGTTGGACGACTGGCTGCGCGCCTGCCAGGCGCAGCCGCTGTTCGACCGTGTGGAGGTCGACAATGCCGACCCCGCGGCCCTGCGTCATTGGCAGCAGCTGCTGGGCCAGTTCGCCGGCGAAGGCGCCGCGGCCACCGACTGGAGCCTGCCCGACTACCAGCCCTGGCGACTGCATGCACGGCAGCGGCTCAACCCCGGCAGCGCCGGCGGCCCGGTGTTCCACCTGGCGCTGCAACCGCCCGCAGACGGCGCCTGCAACTGGCAGGCCGGCGACATCGCCGAGATCGGCCCGCGCCAGTCCGCTGCCGCGGTCGGCGCCTGGATGCAGGCCCACCGCCTGCCCGAATCCACCCGGCTCGCCGACGGCCGCGCGCTGAGCGAGCTGCTCGCACGTTCCCACCTGCCCGAGCGCTTCGACGGCGGCGACCCGGCACAGCTGGCGCAGAGCCTCGCGCCACTGCCGCACCGCGAATACTCCATCGCCTCGATGCCCGGCGAAGGCAGCCTGCAGCTGATGCTGCGCCGCCAGCAACACCCGGACGGCAGCCCCGGCCTGGCCAGCGGCTGGCTGTGCGACCACGCCGACATCGGCGCGAGCATCGACCTGCGCCTGCGCAGCAACCCCAACTTCCACCCGCCGGCCACCACCGCCCCCTTGCTGCTGATCGGCAACGGCACCGGCATCGCCGGGCTGCGCGCGCACCTGCGCGCCCGCATCGACGCCGGAGCGCGGCGCAACTGGCTGCTGTTCGGCGAACGCAACGCCGCCCATGACTTCCACTTCGGCGACGAACTGGAGCAGTGGCGGCACGACGGGTGGATCACCCACCTCGACACGGTCTTCAGCCGCGATGGCGGCGCCCACCGCTATGTGCAGGACGCCCTGGCCGCACACGGTGCCCGCCTGCGCGACTGGGTGGCCCAGGGCGCGACGATCCTGGTCTGCGGCAGCCTGCAGGGCATGGCCCCGGCGGTGGACGCGGTGATCATCGACGCCCTCGGCAAGGACGCCCACGACGCCCTGCGGATCGCCGGCCGCTACCGCCGCGACGTCTACTGACGCCCCCACCGTCGATGCCCCCCTGGCCTTCCGCCCATGGTGCGAGGCCCCGCCGGGCGTAACCGCACCGACCTGCCCGGCCCACGCGCCGGCCAGCTTCGACGGCGGCACCCTCGGGACGGCCACAGCGGAGCGCGGCTCCGCTCTACACCACAGTGCCGGCAACCGGCCACGGTTCCCGGCAACCGGCGGCACCGACCCGCCCCTGTCGCGCTGGCCCGCCCGGCGGGCCGTACCGACCTGCCCGGCCCACGCGCCGGCCAGCTTCGATGGCGGCATCCTCGGGACGGCCACAGCGGAGCGCGGCTCCGCGCTACACGACAGTGCCGGCAACCGGCCACGGTTCCCGGCACCCCGCGGCACCGACCCGCCCCTGTAGCGCCGGGCCCCGCCCGGCGGGCCGTACCGACCTGCCCGGTCCACGTGCCGGCCGGCTTCGACGGCGGCATCCGCGGGACGGCCGCAGCGGAGCGCGGCTCCGCGCTACACGACAGTGCCGGCAACCGGCCACGGTTCCCGGCACCCCGCGGCACCGACCCGCCCCTGTAGCGCCGGGCCCCGCCCGGCGGGCCGTACCGACCTGCCCGGCCGGCTCTTGCATGCGGTGCTCCGCGCTCCGATGAGCCGGGGTCCGCGGGCATGGCAGGTCCGTGGCGGGGGAAAGGTACCGCTACCGCACGTCGGCCGGGGTCACCCGGATCGCCAGCAGTTCGCCGCCGCCCTGCAGCAGGAACCGTCGGCGCGCACCGGCCCCCAGCCAGGCGGTGTCGCCGGCCGCCAGCGGGGGCAGTACGTCGTCCTCGAACGCCGCCTGCCCGGCAAGCAGGTGGATCGCCCAGGCGGCCTGCGGCTCGCTGAAGAACAGCAGGCTGCCGACCAGCGGCCGATGCAGCAGCTCGGCGGCCAGGCGGTCGCGCCGCCACATCAGGTTGAAGTCCTGGGTGGCGCCATCCACCAGTTCGCCGTCGACCGCCTCTTCGCCCGCGAAACGCAACCGCTGGTAGGGCGGCACCAGGGTGGTGCAGCGGCCATCGGCAAAGCGCAGCCGCAGGCCCTCGCCCTGGAGCAGCACCAGCTCGCGCTCGACGCCCGGGAAGGCGGAAAACGCGGCGTCCTGTTCGATCTCGGCGATGGACAGGCGCAGCTGCCATTCGCCCTGCGCGGGCAGGCGCAGGATTTCACGGGTCCAGCCCAGGCCGTTGCGCCAGCGCTCGCGCTGGTACCGGGCCGAGGGAATGACGTGGGAAGGGGTACTCAGGGCATCCATGCGCGCATGATGCCATCGCCGTGCGCAGCCGGCGGCTTCCGGCGACCGCGACGGCCACCGCCGCGCTGCCTGCGCCGGCGGCCGTGGCAGCGCTCAGCGCGGCAGTGCCAGGTGCCCGGCGCTCAGCGGTGCGCCGGCACGCGGCCGCGTCTGCAGCACGGCATCGTCGGGCAGCGGCGTGCCCTCGTCCAGGCGCGCCTGCACGCGGTCCAGCGCGGCATACACGTAGGGCAGCAGGGGCAGGTAACGCGCGGCGTAGTCGGGCAGGCCGAGGAAACCGTCGAAGTGCTGCACGTTGCGCACCTGCCAGTAGCGCACCTCGCGCCCGGCCGCCTGGGCCGCGGTCACGTAGGGCGTACTGCTGAACGCCGGCGGGATCAGGCCGTCGTCGCTGCCATGCACCACCATCACCGGCAGGCCCGCGCGCGGCAGGCCGGTGCGGGTGGCCTGGATGCCGGCCTGCACGCGGCGGGCCGCCGCGTCCTGTCCCTCCCACAGCCCGCGCAGGCACTTCAGGCCGGCGTAGGTCAGGTCGGGCAGCTGCAGCCTGCTGTCGAGCAGGCCGACGCCGGCGCCCGGCGGGATGCCGCCGCCGTCGGCGATCCACGCCGCGCGCTCGGCGGCGGTGGCCGGACGGGGCGAGAAGTCCGGGTTCTGCGCGGCGAAACCGTAGCCGCAGGGGTGCTCACCCACCCCGTAGCGCCCATAGGCCGAGGCATAGGCCACGGCGACCGCGCGCCACAGGTCGAACCCGGTGGACAGCGCGCCGGCACGCAGCGCGGCGTCGGTCCAGCCCTTGTCCAGCATCCGTTCGTAGGCGGCCCTGGCCTGCGCCGCCGGCGTGGCGCCGCCGATGACCCCTTCCGTCGCCAGGCTCGCGCAGCGCACGAGTGCACCGGCCTGCAGCGCCGCGGTCAGCGGCGGTTGCGGCAGGTCGGTCATGTGCAGCTGCGCGCAGGGCATCAGCAGCGCGGCCTCGGTGGCGTAGTCGTACAGCGCGCGCGCACCGGGGCCATCGGACAGCACGCTGGGCTCGCCGGCGACCACCGCGTCCAGCCAGTCGCCCTCCAGCGCGGCCGCCTGCAGGACCGCGCCACCGCCATTGGAGATGCCCACGGCGATGATCCGGGTGTTGTCGAAGGTGAACGGCGCCGCCTGCGGGAATGCCTGGTCCAGCGCCAGCAGCGCGTACTCGGCGGCCTGCTTCACATGCCGGCCCCAGTCGGCTTCGGGGTTGTCCTTGGAATGGGCGTGCTTGAACGCGACCCCGCTGGCGTTGACCGGCGCATCGGGCACGAAGGCCAGGTCGTCGACCTCGCCCAGCGCGCCGACCATGCCGTTGGCCCGCACCCCGCTCAGGGTGTCCAGGTCGAAATAGTCGCTGCCGGCGCCCTTGTCGGTATAGACCACCGCGCAGCCCTTCGGCAGGCCCCAGGCGGCGGCCACCGACACCGCGCCGTAGACGCCGCGCGAACCGGAGGCCGGCGCCACCAGCACGCAGCGCTTGCCGGTATCGAAAGCATCCGGCACCTGCGCCAGCACGCGGTGCGGCTGGTGGGCGCCCGGCAGGCGCGCGTAGGCCGCGTACTCGCGCCCCGGCACGGGCGCGAGCGTGCCGAACAGCTCGCCGTAGCCGCCGCCCGGGGCAAGGTCGGCGATCCCGCGCCAGCTGCCCCACAGTGCACGCCGGCGCAGCTCCTCCAGGGTCGGCGCGGACGGATCGGCGAAGCCCGGCGGCACCGGGCTGCGCAGCCCCGCCTGGCCGAGGCCCGCGGTCAGCAGGTCGTCGGTGCCGCGGTGTTCGCTGCGCAGTTCGTGGCTGAACATGGAAGGCTCCGTGGACGTGGATGCCGGTCCGCCGGCACACGCAGCCAGGCCGAGTCCGACGATGAGGCCGCAGGCGGCGCGCAGGAGGCAAGCATTCATGCGGCCACCCTAGCAGAGCCCGGCGGGCGGCCCATCGTACTTTCGTACCACGCCGCGCTTGCATCCGGACTGCTACGTTCGGCAGCCTTTCCCCACCTGTCCCACGGAGTTCCCCATGGAGCGCTTCCTGCACGGCCGCACCGCACTGGTGACCGGCAGTACATCCGGCATCGGCCTGGCCATCGCCCGGGCACTGGCCGCGGCCGGCGCGCGGGTGGCGATCAACGGCCTGGGCACCGCCGCGCAGATCGACGCCGCGCTCGCCAGCGTCGCCGCGGCCGGTGGCGAGGCCCGCCACGTCGACGCCGACCTGCGCGACCCCGGTGCGATCGCCGCGATGATGGCCACGGTCCAGGACGCGGGCGCGCTCGACGTGCTGGTCAACTGCGCCGGCATCCAGCACGCCGCGCCGCTGGCCGAACAGCCGGCCTCGCGCTGGGACGACATCCTCGCCATCAACCTCAGCGCCGCTTTCCACACCATGCAGCAGGCCCTGCCGGGCATGGCCGCGCGCGGCTACGGGCGGGTGGTGAACATCGCCTCGGTGCATGGGCTGGTGGCGTCCAGGGACAAGGCTCCCTACGTGGCCAGCAAGTTCGGCCTCGTCGGCCTGAGCAAGGTCGCGGCGCTCGAATACGCGGCCGCCGGCAGCCGCGACACGGGGGGCGTCACCGTCAACTGCGTGTGCCCGGGCTGGGTGGAGACGCCGCTGATCGAGCCGCAGATCCAGGCCCACCGCAACGGTGGCGACCGCGACAAGGGCGTGCGCGCCCTGCTGGAGGAGAAGCAGCCCAGCCTGCGCATGTCGCTGCCGGAGGACATCGCCGCGATGGTGGTGTGGCTGTGCCGGCCGGAGGCCCACAACCTCACCGGGACGGCGCTGCCGATGGACGGCGGCTGGACCGCGCAGTAGCCGCCGCGGCGGCCACGCGGTTGCTTTTGCGGCCACGGCTGCCTTTACTCGGCCTTGCCGTTCCTCCACCCGCCCGGGGCCCCTCGCCATGCCCAGCCTGCTGATCGCCGACGACCACCCGCTGTTCCGCGCCGCACTGCGCCAGGCCGCGGGCGATGCCGTGGCCGGCCTGCAGGTACAGGAGGCCGAGTCGCTGGAGGGCGTGCTCGCCGCCCTGGACGCGGCACCGGACACCGACCTGATCCTGCTCGACCTGCACATGCCCGGCAACCACGGCCTGGCCGGGCTGGCGGCGATCCGCGCCCAGCACCCGGGAGTGGCGGTGATCGTGGTCTCGGCCAACGACGACCCGCGCGTGGTGCGGCGCGCGCTCGACCACGGCGCCGCCGGCTACCTGCCCAAGAGCTCGGGCCTGGACGAACTGCGCGACGCGATCCGCAGCGTGATGGCCTGCGAGCAATGGCTGCCGGCGTCGCTGCGTGCGGCGGTGGCCCGTGCACAGTCCTCGCGCCACGACAGCGAACTGGCCGCGCGTCTGGCCAGCCTGTCACCGCAGCAGTTCCGGGTGCTGGCGCTGGTCGCCGAAGGCCTGCTCAACAAGCAGATCGCCGACCGCCTGGAGGTGCAGGAACGCACGGTCAAGGCGCACCTGTCGGCGATCTTCGAGCGTCTGGGCGTGCGCAACCGCACCCAGGCCAGCGTGGTGCTGCGCGAGCTGGAGCTCAGTGATCCCGCCCGCCAGGCGCTGTAGGCGCGCCGCGGGCCACGAGAGCATCCTGCGCCCCGGTTCCTCGCCCGGCTCCGGGGCGTGGAACCACCCTCCACCGCGCTGCTCACTCCCCGGGCCGCGCCGCACCGCGCATCGGGCGTTTCCTGTCGATGCGCCCGTACAGCAGCATGCCGGCCAGCATCGCCGGCACGAACAGCCCGGCCTCGGTTGCGCGGACTCCCAGGCCCACCAGTGCCGGCCCCGGGCAGTAGCCGGCCAGCCCCCAGCCGATGCCGAACAGTGCCGCTCCCCCCAGCAGCCGCGCATCGAGACGGCGCACCTCCGACAGCTGGAAGCCCGGCGCCAGCAGCGGCGCGGGCCGGCGCAGCACGACGCGGAACGCCAGCAGGGTGGTGCCCACCGCACCGCCCAGCACGAACAGCAGGCTGGGGTCGAAGTCGCCGGCCACATCCAGGAACCCGAGGATGCGCTGCGGGTCGGTCATGCCGGACACCGCCAGCCCGAGCCCGAACAGGGCGCCGGCCAGCAGCGCCGCCAGGGAGACGCGCCAGGAGGTCATGCCGCATGCCTCACGACATAGGTGGTCGCGATCGCGGTGGCCATGAACACCACCACCGCCACCAGGGACCGCAGCGACAACCGCCCCAGGCCACAGACACCATGGCCGCTGGTGCAGCCGTTGCCCATGCGCGTGCCGATCCCGACCAGCAGCCCGGCGATCACCAGCAGCACCGGCGGGAACCCCTGCCGCGGCGGCGGCGCGCCCGGCATCCACGCCAGCCATGCCGCCCCGGCCGCCACCAGCCCCAGCAGGAACGCCAGCCGCCAGGCGAGTTCGCCCCGCTGCGGCCGCAACACCCCGCCGAGGATGCCGCTGATGCCGGCGATGCGTCCGGTCAGCGCCAGCAGCAGCGTCGCGGCCACGCCGATCAGCACGCCCCCGGCCAGGGCGCTGCCGGCGGCGCCCGTCACGGGGCCTCCATCCGGTCCAGCGGCAGCCGCAGGTAGCGGACGCCGTTGGCATCGGGATCCGGCAGGCGGCCCCCGCGGATGTTGACCTGCAGCGCCGGCAGGATCAGCCGTGGCACCGGCAGGGTCGCGTCGCGCTCCTGGCGCATCCGCACGAAGGCCGCCTCGTCGGCGCCGTCCTGCAGGTGCGGGTTGTCGGCGACCTGCTCGTCGATGCGGGTCTGCGGCCGTGCCTCGCGCCGGTCGCCCGGGTAGTCGTGGCACAGGTACAGGCGGGTGTCCTGCGGCAGCGCCAGGATCGCCTGGATCGAGGCGAACAGCCGGTGCGCGTCGCCGCCGGGGAAATCGGTGCGCGCGGTCCCGGTGTCGGTCGCGAACAGGGTGTCGCCGATGAACGCGGCGTCACCGACCAGGTAGGTCAGGCTGTCGTCGGTATGCCCCGGGGTGGCGATCACCCGCGCTTCCAGCGTGCCGATGCGGAAGCGGTCGCCGTCGACGAACAGGCGGTCGAACTGGCGGCCGTCGGCCACGAACTCGTCGCCGAGCCCGAACAGCGCCTTGAAGCGCGCCTGCACCTGGACGATGCCGCGCCCGATCGCCACCGGTGCCCGCAGGATGTCGGCCAGGTAGCCGGCCGCACTGAGGTGGTCGGCGTGCGCGTGGGTCTCCAGGATCCATTCCACCGCCAGCTGCCGTTCGCGCACGAAGGCCAGCAGCGCGTCGGCCGACGCGGTGCCGATGCGGGCCGCGGCCGGCGCGTAGTCCAGCACCGGGTCGATGATCGCCGCGGCACCGCCGACCTCGTCGTACACGACGTAGCTGAAGGTCCCGGTGTCCTTGTCGTGGAAGGCTTCGACCCGGGGGGAAGGCAGGGAAGTCGGGGGCATGGGGAGGACCGTTTTGTAATTTAGGTTTTTCTAAACTAAACTCTCCGCTCCGCGACCACAAGCCCCCGCCCCCGTCCGCCATGAACGCGTCCGACCTGGATACCGAGCAGATGCAGGCCCATGCCGAGCAGGCCGCGCAGCTGCTGAAATCGCTCGCCCACCCGGCGCGCCTGCGGGTGCTCTGCCGGCTGGTGGAGGGCGAGGCGTCGGTCGGCGAACTGCAGGCCGGCGTCGGCCTGTCGATGTCGGCGCTGTCCCAGCACCTGGCGCTGATGCGCGAGGCCGGGCTGGTCGCGACCCGGCGCGAAGCGCAGAGCATCTTCTACACGCTCGCCGACAGCCCCGCGCTGGGGGTGATGCGGGCGCTGCACGACGCCTACTGCGGCACCCACCGGCACTGACCCGGCACTGCCGGAACAGACACGTTCAGGGCGCTGGCGCCAGCGTGCGCGCGGCCAGCAGCCGGTCCAGCACCGATTTCAGCGCCAGTGGCCGCACCGGCTTGTGCAGCAGGGTCAGCCCCCGCTCCAGCACCTGGCGGCGCGTGGCCAGGCTGTCGTCGGCACTGAGGATCAGCGTCGGCCGCGCGCCGAAGCGCGCCCCCAGCCGCGCGTGCAGGGCGCTCCCGGTATCGCCGTCGTCCAGGTTGTAGTCGAACAGCCACAGGGCCGCCGGCGCGGCCTGCATCGCCGCCGCCGCCGCGGTGCCGTCGGCCGCTTCCGCCACCTCGTAGCCCCAGCCGCGCAGCAGCGCCGCGAGCCCGGCCAGGGCCGCCGGATCGTTGTCCACCACCAGCACCCGCAGGACCGCCGGCGGCGGCTCCACGCCCTGTGCCACCGGTCCGGCCGCCGGCGGCGGTGCCGTGGCACCGGCCAGCGCCACCGAGAACACCGTGCCGCACCCCGGCTGGCTGCGCAGCCGCAGCGGCGCGTCCAGCAGCCCGGCGATGCGGTCGGCGATCGCCAGCCCCAGGCCCAGGCCCTGTCCACCGCTGTCCGCACCGCGGCGGAACTCCTCGAAGATGCGCTGCTGGTCCTCCCGCGCGATGCCCGGGCCGGTGTCGTGCACCTCGATGCGCAACCGCCCGCCGGCCCGGCGCACCCCCAGCAGCACACCGCCGCGCGCGGTATAGCGCACCGCATTGGCCAGGAAGTTCTGCAGCACCCGGCGCAGCAGCTGCGGATCGCTGTGCGCCCACGCCCGGGTCGGCACGTAGTGGAACGCCAGCCCGCGCGCCGCCGCCAGCGCGCGGAATTCCGAGGCCAGCGGGTCCAGCACCTCGGCCAGCGGCATGGCCCGCGGCTGCGGCACCAGTCCGCCGGCCTCCAGCCGCGACATGTCGAACAGCCCGGTCAACAGCTGCGCGGTCGAATCCAGCGCGCCGCGGATCTGCGCCACCGCCTGCTGCTGCGGGGGCGCCTGCACCTGCTGCGCCAGGCTGTCGGTGAACAGGTGCGCGGCGTGCAGCGGCTGCAGCAGGTCATGGCCGATGGCGGCCAGGAAGCGGCTCTTGGCGTCGTTGGCGCGCTCGGCCTCGCGCTTGGCCGCTTCCAGCAGCGCGGTGCGCTCGCACACGCGCTGCTCCAGGGTCTCGTTGCTGCGCATCAGCGCCTGTTCGGTACGGCGGAACGCGGTGACGTCGGTGAAGGTGGCGACGAAGCCGCCGCCGGGCATCGGGTTGCCGCGGATCTCGACGATCCGCCCGTCGGGGAACACCCGTTCGGTGAGATGCCCGGTGCCCGCGCGCATGAACGCCAGCCGCCGGTCGACCGCACGCTCGTCGCTGCCGCGCTGCGGCAGCGCCTGCAGCGCCCAGCGGGTCAGGTCGACGATCGGCCGCCCCACCTGCAGCAGCGCATCGGGGAAGCCGAACAGCTGGGCATAGGGGCGGTTCCAGGCGACCAGCCGCTGGTCGCGATCGATCACGCTGATGCCCTGGCTCATGTTCTGCAGCGCCGCCTGCAGCACCTGCTGGTTGAAGCGCAGGTCCTGCGAGGCCTCGCTGACGATCGCCGCGACGGTGGCCAGGTCGCCGCGCTCACGGCGCGCCGCGTCCAGCAGCAGCCGCGAGGAGGCCGTGCCCAGCACCGCCGACAGCTCGCGCTCGACGCCGGCCTCGATCGCCGCCGGCACCGGCCCCTGGCGCGGCGCTCCGGCAAGCAGGCGCTGCACCTTCTCCCAGGGCAGGAAGCGGCGCCCGGCATCGCGCAGGGCCTGCGCATCGAGCCGGCGACGGGCATGGTCGGGCGCATCGCGGCGTCCGGCCATGGCCAGCAGCGTCGCCAGCGTGCCGACGAACAGGCTGGCCCCGACCGCACGTCCCAGCGGGCTCCAGCCGGTCAGGCCGAACAGCGCCTCTGGTGCCAGCCAGCGCCAGCCGAACGGCCCGGCCAGCACCCATCCCGGTACCCGTCCGCCCTCCTCCAGCAGCGTCGGCAGCAGCAGCACCCAGGCCCAGGTGAGGAAACCGGCCAGCACACCGACGATCGCCGCGCGCGGCGGTGTCTGCGGGCGCCAGATCGCGAAGCCGAGCACCGGCACCAGCGTGGCCATCGCCGAGAACGAGATCGCACCGATGTCGGCCAGCACGTTGCCACCGCCGATCAGCCGGCTGTAGGCCCAGGCCAGCAGCATGATCACGCAGATGCCGGCCCGCCGCAGCCACACCAGTTCGCGGCGGTGGTCGCCGCCGGCACGCGCCCAGGTGCTGCGCAGCAGGCCCGGCGCGAACCAGTGGTTGCCGATCATCAGGCTCAGCGTCAGGGTGCTGACCACCACCATGCCGGTCGCCGCACTGAGTCCGCCAAGGAAGGCGAACAGCGCGACCCCGGTGTGCCCGGCCGAGAACGGCAGCGCCAGCGTGTACAGATCGCTGGGCACGCTGTCGCCGAGCAGCACGCCGCCGGCGCGGGCCAGCGGCAGGATCGGCAGCGCGATCAGCAGCAGGTACAGCGGGAACAGCCAGCGCGAGGTGCGGATGTCGGCCGGATCGCGGCATTCGACCACCCCGACATGGAACTGGTGCGGCAGCAGGAACATCGCCAGCGCGCCGAGCAGCACCAGCGGCATGAAGCCCCCGGGCGGAGCCGCCGGCAGCGAAGCCGGCGGCGTGGACGCCACCGGCTCCAGGCCGAACCAGACGAACACCCCCAGCGCCAGCATCGCCCCCAGCTTGAACAGGGACTCGGCGGCCATCGCCAGCACCAGGCCCCGGTTGTGCTCGGAGACGTCGGCGCGGCGCGCGCCGAACAGCACCGCGAACAACGCCATCGCCAGCGCCACGTACAGCGCGCTGTCGCGCCAGGGCGCCGCATCCTGCACGGCCCCGGACGCCCCCCGGGTCAGCATGCCGAAGCTCATCGCCACCGCCTTGAGCTGCAGCGCGATGTACGGAATCAGGCCGAGCGCGGCGACCAGGGTCACCGTCGCCGCCAGCCACGCATCACGACCCAGGCGCGCGGCGATCAGGTCGGCCAGCGAGGTGGCGTTGGTCTCGCGCGCCAGCCGCACCAGGCGCACCATCACGCCGATGCCCAGCACGTAGAACAGGATCGCGCCGACGAAGGTCGGCGGCAGCGGCCAGCCGTAGCGCGCCGCCTGGGTCACCGTGCCGTAGAACGTCCACGAAGTGCAGTGCACCGCCAACGACAGCGCATAGACATGCCGCCAGTGCCGGGCGAGCACCGCCGGCCGGCGCTCGCCGTACAGCGCCACGCCGAACATCAGCACCAGCCAGGCGACCCCGGCCAGCACCACGGTCACCAAGCTCAACATGCGGACGCGTTCCCCGTGTGCATGGCGCGCAGGATACGGCGCGCCACCGGCGAAAAGGAGCCGTAGCCGCCACCGGCCCTGGAAACCACACCCCGCCGCCTGGACACCCCATCCGCCTCCGTTGCACCCGTGCCGCAGCCCGCAGGCCCCTGTAGCGCCGGGCCCTGCCCGGCGGGGGCCCGGCCGACCTGCCCGGTCCGCGCACCGGCCAGCGTCGACGGCGGCATCCGCGGAACGGCCACAGCGGAGCGCGGCTCCGCTCTACACGGCATTTCCCGCAGCTGGCCACGGCGCCATTGGAATCCCGCAACCCTCACCTCCCCTGTAGCGCCGGGCCGTGCCCGGCGGGGCCTTGCCGACCTGCCTGGTGCGCGCACCGGCCAGCGTCGACGGCGGCATCCGCGGGAAGGCCACAGCGGAGCGGGGCTCCGCTCTACAGGGCATTTCCCGCAACCGGCCACGGCGCCATTGGAATCCCGCAACCCCCACCTCCCCTGTAGCGCCGGGCCCCGCCCGGCGGGGCCTTGCCGACCTGCCTGGTGCGCGCACCTGCCAGCGTCGACGGCGGCATCCGTGGGACGGCCACAGCGGAGCAGGGCTCCGCTCTACAGGACATTTCCCGCAGCCGGCCACGGCGCCATTGGAATCCCGCAACCCTCACCTCCCCTGTAGCGCCGGGCCCCGCCCGGCGGGGCCTTGCCGACGCGTCCGCCGTTTTGGGTAGCGGCCTCACCGGGAAAGCCACCGCGGAGCGGGGCTCCGCTCTACACGCTCTCTCTGACGGCCGGCCATGGCGTGTCGGAAGCCTGTACGCGCGACGCTGCGCCGGGCCTTTCCCGGTGGCGCCGGGCACCGCCCGGCACCACCGCGCCGACGATCGCTGCCGCCGGCGGCGTGGGCGGGATATCCCGCCCGGCCCCGCAGGCACTTCAGAAGTTGTAGCGCAGCGATACGTAGCCGTTGCGCGGCAGGCCGTAGTAGGCGGTCTGGATGTTGCCGACGCTGGCGAACTCCTGGCCTTCGGTCTTGTACTGCTTGTCGGTCAGGTTGCGCACGCCGGCGCGTACCTGCCAGACCAGCTGCGGCGAGTCCCACACGCCATAGAGTCCGACCAGGGTATAGGCGTCCTGGCTCAGCACCGCGCGGTTGTCCACGCTCAACCAGGTCTTGCCGCGGTAGGAAACGTCGCCGCCGAAGGTCAGGCTGCCGTGGTCGCCCAGCGCGACCACGTGCTGCAGGGCCACGCGCGCGGTCCAGTCCGGCGAGAACGGCACATGGTCGTGGCTCACATCCGGGTCGAAGCCCGGATAGGAAGGATCCAGCCGGAAATCCTCGAACCGGTCGTACTTGGCGTCCATCCAGCCGAGCTGGGCGCTCAGCGTGGTGGCCTCGCCCAGCAGCGCACTGCCTTCCAGTTCGATGCCCTTGATGTTGAGCTTGGCCGCGTTCAACACCGGGAACGTGCCCACGTCCTGGGAGACCCGCGCCTGGAAATCGCTGTAGTTGCTGTAGAACGCCGCGGCGCTGCCGCGGAAGCGGTGGTCGGCGGAGCTGCCCTTCAGGCCCAGCTCGTAGGTCCATACGTATTCCGGATCGAACTTGGCGTGCTGGGTGTCGTACACGCTGTTGGCGCGGCCGTTGAAACCGCCGGACTTGAAGCCGCGGTTGGCCGACAGGTAGCCCATCAGGTTGTCACCGAAGGCCTTCTGCAGGCTGAGCGAGGGCGTCACCGCGGTCCACGAGGCCTTGGCGGCGAAGGCGACAGTCTCGTCCAGCGCGGTCATCGGCGCGCCCCAGAAGGTACTGGTGGAGCGTTCGTAGTCCTTCTTGTCCTTGGTCCAGCGCACCCCGGCGGCCACCGTCCAGCTCGGCGCGAACTCCCAGTTGAGGTGGGCGAAGGCGGCGGTGGAGGTGGTCCGCAGGTCGTCGTCGATGGTGCGCAGGAAGGGAATGGGCGTGCCCAGCAGCGCGAACAGGTCGTCGGCGTAGGCCTCCTGGTAGGACGGCACGTTCTCCTGCATGTAGTACGCGCCGAAGGTGGCATGCAGGCTGGAGCCGTTGTCGTAGTGCAGCTGGAACTCCTGGCTCTTCTGGTTCTGGTCCAGCGCGACCAGCACATCGCCCAGTTCGTACTCGGAGGCGTCGATGTCGATGAAGGAGCGGGTCTTGAGCTTGCGGTAGGCGCTGATGCTCTTCAGCGTCCACTGCCCGTCGATGTCCCAGTCCATCGCCAGCGCCGCGCCGGAGTGCCGCAGGTACTGGCCCTGGCCGTCCTTGAACGAGGTGCGGACGCGGCGGTCCCACTTGCCGGTCTCGGCCGGCTTGAGCACCACCGTGCCCAGCGCCAGGTCGGTCTGGCGCAGGTCGGCCATCGGCCGGCCCATGGTCAGCGCCGCATCCTGCCGGGTGGTATCCAGCGACAGGGTGGCGCGGAAATTGTCGGCCGGGTTGAAGGCCAGCTTGACGCGCAGCGCCCCGGTGTCGTCGTCGTTGTAGCGCTTGCCGGTGCCGGCGTCCCTGACATGGCCGTCGTTGGTGATCTTGGCGCCGGCGATGCTTCCGGCCACGGTATCGCTGAGCTGGCCCGAGGCGTAGACGCGGCCTTCCAAGCGGCCGTAGTCGCCGGCGGTGAGCTCCACCGCGCCGCCCTGGTTGTCGAACGGATCCTTGGTGGTCAGCTTGATCGCACCGCCCGTGGAGTTCTTGCCGTACAGCGTGCCCTGCGGGCCGCGCAGCACTTCCAGCTGCTGGATGTCGAACAGCGAGAACAGCGCGCCGTTGATGCGCGAGTAGTAGACGTCGTCCACGTACATGCCCACGCCGGGGTCGAAGGTCTGCAGGGCGTCGGGCTGGCCGATGCCGCGGATGGCGACGTTGACGCTGTTGGCCGAGCCGCGGCCCTGGGCGATGTTCATGTTCGGCACCGCGCCCTGCAGGCCTTCCACGGTCGCGGCCTGCAGGTCCTTGAGCTGCTCCTCGCCGAAGGCCGACACCGCCACCGGCACGTCCTGGATGGACTCGGCGCGGCGGCGTGCGGTCACGGTGACCTCGTCCAGCTGCGTGGCCTGCGGCGTGGCGGTCGGAGCCGCCGGCTGCCGGGCCTGGGCGAACACGGCCGGGGCCAGCAACGCACAGCCCACGGCCATGCACAGATACTTGCGCTTCATTGGTCTCCCTCCTCCCGGGCATGACACGACGGCACACGGATGCCGCCCATGCTGCGCACGGTAGCGGCCGGCCGGGCCGCGGCGCATCGTCCGTTCGTACAGTGGGCCGCGCCGGGACCGCTGCGGATACTGCCCGGCATCGTGTCTGCCCCGGGGAGCCGTGGATGTCGTTTCTGATCGTGTTGGCGGCACTGTGCTTCCTGATGTTCGTGGCCTACCGCGGCTACAGCGTGATCCTGTTCGCCCCGGTGGCGGCGCTCGGTGCGGTGCTGTTGACCGACCCGTCCCTGGTGCAGCCGATGTTCACCGGCCTGTTCATGGACAAGATGGTCGGCTTCCTGAAGCTGTATTTCCCGGTGTTCCTGCTGGGCGCGGTGTTCGGCAAGCTGATCGAGATCTCCGGCTTTTCCCGGTCGATCGTGAGCGCGACCATCCGGCTGGTCGGTGCGCAGCGGGCGATGCTGTCCATCGTGCTGGTCTGCGCCCTGCTGACCTATGGCGGGGTGTCGCTGTTCGTGGTGGTGTTCGCGGTCTACCCGTTCGCCGCCGAGCTGTTCCGCCAGAGCGACATCCCCAAGCGCTTGATTCCCGGCACCATCGCGCTGGGCGCCTTCACCTTCACCATGGACGCGCTGCCGGGCACGCCGCAGATCCAGAACATCATCCCGACCGCGTTCTTCGGCACCACCGGCTGGGCCGCACCGTGGCTGGGCGTGATCGGCACCGCGGTGATCCTGATCCTGGGCATGAGCTACCTGGAGTGGCGTCGCCGGGTCGCCATCGCCAAGGGCGAGGGCTATTCCGGCACCCACGAGGAACTGCGCAACGAACCCGAACCGTTCCAGGGCGAGCGCCTCGCGCATCCGCTGGTGGCGGTGCTGCCGCTGCTGCTGGTGGGTGTGGCCAATTTCCTGTTCACCCGCTGGATTCCGGGGTTCTACGGCGAAAGCCAGGCGTTCGTGCCGGCGGTGATCGGTAACCCGGCGCCGGTGGTGCAGGAAGTCTCCAAGGTCGCCGCCATCTGGGCGGTACAGGGCGCGCTGCTGCTGGGCATCCTCAGCGTGATCGCCTTCGCCTGGAAGCCGGTGGTGGCCGCGTTCGCCGAGGGCACCAGATCGGCCATCGGCGGCGCCATGCTGGCCTCGATGAACACCGCCTCGGAATACGGCTTCGGTGCGGTGATCGCCGCCCTGCCCGGCTTCCTGGTGGTGGCCAACGCCCTGGGGTCGATTCCCAACCCGCTGGTCAACGAAGCCATCTCGGTCACCGCCATGGCCGGCATCACCGGTTCGGCCTCGGGCGGCATGAGCATCGCGCTGGCGGCGATGGCCGACAGCTTCATCGCCAACGCGCAGGCCGCCGGCATCCCGATGGACGTGCTGCACCGCGTGGCGGCGATGGCGTCCGGCGGCATGGACACGCTGCCGCACAACGGCGCGGTCATCACCGTGCTGGCGGTCACCGGCCTCACCCATCGCCAGTCCTACAAGGACATCTTCGCGATCACCCTGATCAAGACCCTGGCGGTGTTCGCGATCATCGCCGTGTACTACGCCACCGGCCTGGTCTGAGACCGGCGCAGGCCTCCGTCGGCGATGCCGGCCGGCGGCCGGCCCCGCCGACGGCGCAGAGGCCCCGGACCGCCCCCGGCACGCGGGTCGTCCGGAGGCGCGGAGCGCCGGGAGCGGACAGAGGGTCCACGGACCAGGCCGGCCCCGGCCCACCGGCAGGTGCGTCAGGCATGCCGGCGAGCGCGCCTGCCCGGACCGGGGCAGGGCCTGCGCCGCACAGGCTCAAGGCACAGGGCAGGGAACAACCCGCACCGACCGCGCGGGCCACCGCCAGGCAGGCGCGGCAATGCCGGGCCGCCGCTCAGCGCGCGGCCAGTTGCCCGCAGTGGCCTTCCAGCAGCCGCGAGTGCTGCAGCCAGTCCGGATCGGGGAAGTAGGCGAACACCAGGGTGCCGTCGCGCAGGCTGTCGATCAGCGGCCGGGCCACCGCCGGCCGCACCGCCGGGCAGCCCAGGCTGCGTCCCAGACGCCCCTGCAGGCGGGCGGCGACCGGGTTCACGTAGGGCGCGCCATGGATCACGATGGCGCGCTCGCGGGCCTGGTCGTTGTAGCCGGGCTCGAGCCCGCGCAGGCGCAGCGAGTAGCCGTTGCCGCCGCGGTAGGTCTCCTGGGCGACGAACGCGCCCAGACTGGACATGTAGCTGCCCTCGCGGTTGGAGAAGGTGCGGGTGAGGTTCTCGCCGCTGTTGCGGCCATGCGCCACCCATTCCTCGAACAGCAGCGTGTGCCGCGCCAGGTCGAACACCCACAGGCGCGGCTCGGTCGAGGGCCGCGAATAGTCGATCACGCCCAGCCGCAGCGGGTCCACGCCGGGTTCGCGGCGCTGCAGGGCGCAGGACATCGCGCGCGCCGCCAGCGCCAGCACCTTGCGGTCGGCCGCCGGTGCCGCCGCTGCCAGCCGCTCGACCAGCGGCGCTGCCTCCTCGGCCACCGGCGCGGCCCGCGGGGTGAGCGGCAGGAGCAGCAAACAGGGCAACAGCAGGCAGGCGCGGAACGGGAACTTCATGGCGGGCGGACTCAGGGGACGGCGGCGGGCGGCTCGGACTCCAGCAGCGGCTGCAGGTCCGCCCCGGCCTCGGCCGGGCGGACCGCCGGCAGGCGGGTGACCAGCAGGGTGGTGCCCGGCACCAGCACATCGTACAGGCGGCGGGCGAAATCGGCCGGCAGCTGCACCGGCAGCGTCGGCTGCTCCAGCAGGTCCGGCATCCCGACACCGGACTCGCCGAGCAGCGGATAGGCGGTCCAGCGGTGGCGGCGGCGCTGCGGATCCAGCGGACTGGGCCGGTCATCCATTTCCTGCCCCATCACGAACAGCGTGGTGCCGTCCAGCGCCGGCAGGCCGTCCAGGCCGATCGGCGATTCGGCGATCGGCACACCGTCGCGCAGCACGTAGATACGGCGGTCATGCAGGCTGACCAGGATGCCCACCTGCCCCTGCGGCGACAGGCTGTCGTCCCAGTACGGCTCCGGTGCCTCCGGCAGCGGCGCCAGCGGCGCGCCGCGCGCACTGACCGGGGCCAGCACCGCCGGGTACACCAGGGTCATGGGCGAGCTCTTGGCATCGGCGACCACCACGGTGTCGCCACGGCGGGTCTCGGCGAACAGCTTCTGCGCGAAGGCCTGGGGCAGGCGCACGCAGCCGTGCGAGGCCGGATAACCGGGCAGGGACCCGCCATGCAGGGCGATGCCGTCCCAGGTCAGCCGCTGCATGTAGGGCATCGGCGCGTTGTTGTAGAGGTTCGAGCGGTGATCCTTGTTCTTCTGCAGGATCGTGAAGACACCCGTCGGCGTCTCATGCCTGGGCTTGCCCGAGCTGATGGTGGTCATGCCGATGGCGATGCCGTTGCGGTAGGCGTAGGCGCGCTGCTCGTCCAGGCTGACCACCAGCACGATCGGGCCGGCCGGCGATATTTCCGGGTGCCAGAGGTACTGCCCCGGCCTCAGCGCCAGCGGATCGCCGTCCGCCGATGCCGGTTGCGCCGCGAGCGGCACCGCCATCGCCAGCGCCAGGCCGCCCAGCATCGCCAGGACACGCCCTCTCCAGCCCTTCCTGTTTCCAGCCATCGCCACGTCCACGCGGGGGGAGCCCCAGCGTAGCGCACGTCCGCGCCGGCCCGCAGCCGGGCGCCACCGTCCCCGGGGCGTCGGCGGTCACCGGCCGGCCTGCGTCCGGCCCGGTTGCGGCCGCCCCCGCAGCGCCGGGACCCGGGGAATGCGGCAGCGGCGCCTGTCGCGGACCTGCCCGCCGGGGCCTGGAGCCTGGGCCACGGGCACCGCCACGGTGCCGGGAGGCACGGGATGCGCCCCCGCACAGACCCTATCCACGGCGGGGGAAGCGCCCCAAAAAAGTTCGCCCGGCTGCACGTCACTGTGCAACACCGGGCGAGTTCACATCCCTGTAGGCATCCTGCCTCTCCCCAGCCTCCTGGCCCTTCCGGGGTACTCCGCGTGACCGTCATCCAGACAGTGCACGTATTGCCATGTCCTGCCGTCAGCGCCGCTCGATCGCGGGCTCCGCGGCCGTCCCGGCTTCCCTGGCGGCGCTGGTGGCACCAGCCCCCACACCGATCAGGTCGCGATTCCGTTCGACGGTCTTCAACCCGATGCCCTTGACCAGCGCCAGTTCATCGACGCTCTTGAAGGGACCGTTGGCCTGCCGGTAATCGACGATCGCCTGCGCCTTGGCGGCGCCGACGTTCACCAGCACCTGGTCCAGTTCCGTGGCGGTGGCGGTGTTGATGTCGACCTTGTCGGCGGCAAGCGCCGGCCCGTTCAACACCATCGCCAGGACCAGTGACCTCAGCATCACGGTGAAAAGCTTCATCGCTGCAACTCCTTGTGGCTTGGACTGGAATGCCGGCATCCCCGCCGGCCAGACCAGTGTTCCGCGCCACATGAACGCAGCCTATCCGCGACGCCGCCAAGCCGCAGCCGGCAGACCACCCGATTCTTTGTAGGAAAAATCCTACAAAGCGGAGCGCGTAGAATGGCCCGATTCCACTTTTGCAACCGGAGTTCCCGAATGGACAGCGCCAAGCTCGGCCAATTCCTCAACGACAAGTGGGACAGCGACATCGTCCCGCAGCTGGTCGACTACATCCGCATCCCCAACAAGTCGCCGATGTTCGATGCGGACTGGGTCGCCAACGGCTACATGGAGCAGGCGGTCACGTTGATGGAGGACTGGGCGCGGGCGCAGGCGATTCCCGGCCTGCAGGTCGAGGTGGTGCGCCTGGAGGGCCGCACGCCGCTGATCCTGCTCGAGATCCCGGCCACCGGCCCGGAAACCGGCGAGGACACCGTGCTGCTGTACGGGCACCTGGACAAGCAGCCGGAGATGACTGGCTGGGACGACGACCTCGGCCCCTGGAAGCCGGTGCTGCGTGGGGACAAGCTGTACGGCCGCGGCGGCGCCGACGACGGCTACGCCATCTTCGGCTCGCTGGCCGCGGTGCTGGCGCTGCAGGAGCAGGGGCTGCCGCACGCCCGCTGCGTGGTGCTGATCGAGGCCTGCGAGGAGTCCGGCTCCTACGACCTGCCGGCCTATGTGGACCACCTGGCCGAGCGCATCGGGCAGCCGTCGCTGGTGGTGTGCCTGGATTCGGGCTGCGCCAACTACGACCAGCTGTGGTGCACCACCTCGCTGCGCGGAATGGTCGGCGGCAACTTCACCGTCAAGGTGCTGGAGGAAGGCGTGCACTCCGGCGACGCCTCCGGCGTAGTGCCCTCCAGCTTCCGCCTGCTGCGCCAGCTGCTGTCGCGGATCGAGGACGAGGACAGCGGCCGCATCCTGCTCGACGGCCTGCACGCGGACATCCCCGCCGAGCGCCGCGAACAGGCCCAGCGCGCCGCCGAGGTCGTCGACACCGCGGTGTTCGACAAGTTCCCGATGGTCCAGGGCCTGGTGCCGATGGACGAGGACCTCACCGAGCTGGTGCTCAACCGCACCTGGCGCCCCGCGCTGTCGGTGACCGGCATCGGCGGCATGCCGGCGCTGGCTTCGGCCGGCAACGTGCTGCGCCCGGAAACCGCGGTGAAGCTGTCGCTGCGGCTGCCGCCGACCGCCGACGGCAAGACCTGCGGGGAACTGCTGAAGGAAGCGCTGCTGCGTGATCCGCCGAACGGCGCCCAGGTCACCCTGGAGCTGGAGAAGTCCTCCACCGGCTGGAACGCGCCGGCGATGGCGCCGTGGCTGGAGAAATCCATCGACGACGCCAGCCAGGCCTTCTTCGGCAAGCCGGCGATGTACATGGGCGAAGGCGGCTCGATCCCGTTCATGGGCATGCTCGGCGAGAAGTTCCCGGGTGCGCAGTTCATGATCACCGGGGTGCTCGGCCCGCATTCCAACGCCCACGGCCCCAACGAGTTCCTGCACATTCCGATGGGCAAGCGGGTGACCGCCTGCGTCTCCAAGGTGCTGCTCGACCACCATGCCGCCAGCCTGCGCGGCGAGACCAGCGGTTCGCCGGTGGCCGCCGACAGCGGCACCCGCCACGGCGACCACGGCTGCTGCTGAGCCGGGCCATGACGCGCGCAGCCCGGCCTTGCTAGGCTGCGCTTTTCCCGAGGGGCGTACGCATGGGCGGACTGTTTGGAAGCGACAGCTGGCTGTACATCATCCTGGTCGGCTTCGTGGTCGGCCTGCTGGGGCGCTTTTTCATGCCCGGCAACAACCGCATGGGCTGCCTGCTGACCATCGTGCTCGGCATCGCCGGCGCGGTGTTCGCCGGCTGGTTCGGCCGCGAGATGGGCTGGTATGCCGCCGGCCAGCCGGCCGGCTTCCTCGCGGCCATCGTCGGCGCGGTCGCCCTGCTCGCACTGCTGCGGCTGGTCAGCGGCAGGCGCTGACGGCCCACCGCGCACCTTCCACCCGCCGCGTCCAGCGCGGCGCCGGCGCCCGCGTGGCGCACCTGCGAGCACGTTCGACCTGAATTTGATGACTCCGGATACCTCCCTCCTGCCGCAGCGCGCGCGGCAACGGTTGCAGTGGGCCCGCGCCCGGCTGGGCGACGCTACCGCCGGCATCGAGCGCGCATCGGTGGATGCCGGGCTGCGCAGCTACTGGCGCGTCACCGGCCGCCAGGACAGCCACATCGTCATGGATGCCCCTCCCGGGCTGGAGGATCCGCGGCCATGGCTGCGCATGCGCACGCTGCTGCTGGAGCATGGACTGCGGGTGCCGGCCGTGCTCGCGCAGGACCTGGACGCCGGTTTCCTGCTGCTGGAGGACCTCGGCGCGCTGACCCTGGCGCGGCTGCTGGATGCCGACAATGCCGACGACTGGTTCGAGCGCGCCATGGGACAGCTGCTGCGCCTGCAGGCGATTCCGGTGCCGGAGGGCTTCGGGTGCTTCGACGAGGCGCTGCTGCAGCGCGACGCCGGCCTGTTCGACACCTGGTTCCTGCAGCGCCACCTGGGCCTGGTGCTGGACGCGGCCGAAGCCGATGAGCTGCAGCAGGCACAGCGGTGGCTGATGGCCAACGCTTTGGGGCAGGCGCAGTTGATGGCCCACCGCGATTTCATGCCGCGCAACCTGATGCCCGCCGCCGACACCGAGGGCTGCATCGGCCCTGCGGTGCTGGACTTCCAGGACCTGGTGCGCGGACCGGTGGCCTACGATCCGGTCAGCCTGTTCAAGGACGCCTTCCTGAGCTGGCCGCTGCAGCGGGTGGACGGCTGGCTGGCGCGCTACCACGAACGTGCCCTGGCCGCCGGCCTGCCGGTCCCCGACCGCGCCACCTTCCTGCGCGATGCCGACTGGATGGGCGTGCAGCGGCACCTGAAGATCCTCGGCATCTTCGCCCGGCTGCACTACCGCGACGGCAAGAGCCACTACCTGGACGATGCACCGCGCTTCATCGCCTACCTGGACGAAGTGCTGCCCCGCCACCGCCCGCTGTCCGGCCTGCACGCCCTGCTGGAACGGCGGATCAAGCCGGCCCTGGCCGAACGGACCGGTCGATGAAGGCCCTGGTCTTCGCCGCCGGACTGGGCGAGCGCATGCGCCCGCTCACCGAGCACACCCCGAAGCCGCTGCTGCGGGCCGGCGGCAAGCCGCTGATCGCCTGGCACCTGGAGCGGCTGGCCGCAGCCGGAGTGCGCGACGTGGTGGTCAACACCTCCTGGCTGGCCCCGCAGTTCCCCGCCACGCTGGGCGACGGCAGCCGCTGGAACCTGCGCCTGCACTATGCCTACGAGGGCCCCACTCCGCTGGAAACCGGCGGCGGCATGCTCAACGCCCTGCCCCTGCTCGGGGAAGCGCCGTTCCTGGTGGTCAACGGCGACATCTGGACCGACTTCGACTTCGCCAGCCTGCCGCGCGAACCGCAGGGCGAAGCGCACCTGGTGCTGGTGGACAACCCGCCCCAGCACCCGCAGGGCGACTACCGCCTCGATGCCCACGGCCGGCTGCACCATGACCGTCATGGCCCGTGCCTGACCTATGCCGGCATCGGCATCTACCGCCCCTCGCTGCTCGCCGCCTGGCGCGAAGTGATCGGCGAGCCCCCGCGCGGCGACCACGACCGTCCCCGCTTCAGCGTGGTTCCCCTGCAGAAGCACCATATGGCGCAGGGCCGCATCAGCGGCCAGCACTACCGCGGCCACTGGACCGACGTCGGAACCCCGCAGCGCCTGCAGGCCCTGGAAACCACCCTGCGCGACCGCCTGTAGCCGCCGTCGCAGGCCACCGTCCCGCAGCGGGGCGTGGCCCCGCTCTACCTCGAGAACCTCAGGCCCTGTAGCGCCGGGCCATGCCCGGCGGAGACGTTACCGGCACTGCCACAGCGGGGCGGGGCCCCGCTCTACCTCGAGAGCCTCAGGCCCTGTAGCGCCGGGCCATGTCCGGCGGAGGCGTTACCGGCAATGCCGCAGCGGGGCGGGGCCCCGCTCTACCTCTCGAGAACCTCAGACCCTGTAGCGCCGGGCCATGCCCGGCGGAGGCGTTACCGGCAATGCCACAGCGGGGCGGGGCCCCGCTCTATCTCTCGAGAACCTCAGGCCCTGTAGCGCCGGGCCATGCCCGGCGGGGCGTTATCGGCAATGCCACAGCGGGGCGGGGCCCCGCTCTACCTCGAGAATCTCAGGGCCTGCAGCGCCGGGCCATGCCCGGCGGGGCGTTACCGGCAATGCCACAGCGGGGCGGGGCCCCGCTCTACAGGGGCCCCCCGCGCACTGTGGCGGCGGGCCGGCGCTACCGGCTGCCACGGCGGGGCGTAGCCCCGCCCTGCAGGGAAGATCCGGTGTCTTGTGGCGCGGAAGCGCTCAGGACAGGTCCAGCACCTTGCGCAGGAACGGTACGGTGACCCGCCGTTTGGCCGCCAGCGATTCGCGGTCGAGGCGTTCCAGCAATGCGAGCAGGCCGGCGAGGTCGCGTTCGGCGTGGGTCAGCAGCCAGTCGATGGCGGCTTCGTCCAATGCCAGTCCGCGCCGCGCGGCGCGTGCGCGCAGTACCGCGCCGCGGCCGGCATCGTCCAGCGCCGCCAGCACGATGCGCCCGCACTGCGCCAACCGCGAGCGCAGGTCGGGCAGCACCAGGCCCAGGGCGTCGGGCGCGAGGGTGGCGGTGTACAGCAGGGTCACCCCGGCCGCGCGCGCGCGGTTGTGGAACTCGAACAGCGCGACCTCGTCCGCACGCTGGCCGGCGATGGCGTCCAGGCCGTCCAGCGCGACCAGCCCGCGCCCCTCCAGGGCCTCCAGCGCGTCGCCCATGCGGCCTGCCGCGGCCTGCAGCGGCAGGTAGGCGGCGCTGCGCCCGGCCTGCTCGGCGGCGGCGCAGGCGGCCAGTGCCAGGTGGGTCTTGCCGCTGCCGGCCGGGCCGGCCAGGTAGATCCAATCCTGCCCGGCGGCGGTGGCGGCGGCACGCAGCTGTGCCAGGGCGCCTTCGGGCGCACCGATGAAACTGTCCAATCGCTGGTCCGGCGGATAGCGCAGGGCCAGCGGCAACTGCGGCACGCTCACTTCGGTTCGATGTCCTTGAGGGCGCTGCCGCCGGCCTCGCTGGCCGGCCGCAGTACGATGGAACGCGCATGGCCGGCGTACAGTTCGCTCTGCCGGTAACGCTCATGGGCATAGCGCAGCAGTACGTTGATCACCGCCGCCGCCGGCAGTGCCAGCAGCATGCCCAGGAAACCGAACAGCTGGCCGCCGGCCATCACCGCGAAGATCACCGCCACCGGATGCAGCCCGATCTTGTCGCCGACGATGCGCGGGGTGAGCACGTAGCTCTCCAGCAGCTGGCCGATGGTGAACACCACGCCGATCAGCAGCAGCAGCTTCAGGTCCAGCCCCTGGGCCTGCACCAGTGCCGCCGCCAGCGCCAGCAGCACCCCGCTGGTGGCGCCCAGGTAGGGAATGAAGCTGATCAGCCCGGCGATCAGGCCGATCAGCAGCCCGAGGTTCAGGCCGGCCAGCGTGAGCCCGGCCGCGTAGACCACGCCCAGGGCCACCATGACCGCGATCTGGCCGCGGATGAAGGCGGCCAGCACCGCATCCGATTCGCGTGCCAGGCGCCCCACCGTCTCCACGTGGTTGCGCGGGATCAACGACGCCACCCGCTCCACCAGCCGGTCCCAGTCGCGCAGGAAGTAGTAGGTCAGGATCGGCAGCAGCGCCAGGTTCACCACCCAGGCGACCATCGCGAAGCCGGAGCGCGACACGAAGCCGAACAGCGTGGTCGCCGCGCCACCGGCCTGCTGCCAGTGCGCGCGCACCCACTCGACCAGCCGCTCCGGCGCCAGCCAGCCGAGGATCTCCACGCCGGTGCGCTGCTCGATCCACGGCAGCGCGGTGCCCATCAGCCACTCCTGGGCCTGCGGCAGCGCCGCGGCCAGGGTGAGGATCTGGCGCTGGATCATCGGCACCAGGATCAGCAGCGCCACCGCCAGCAGCAGGATCATCATCACGAACACCAGGACCACCGAGGTGTTGCGCGAGCAGCCGCGCGCCTCCAGCCGGTCCACCAGCGGGTCGCCCAGCCAGGCCAGCATCAGGGCGATGACGAACGGGGTCAGGATCGGCGCCAGCAGGCCCATCACCCACAGTCCGAAGGCACTGAGCACCACCCACTTCAGGCGCCGCAGGAACAGCGCGATCTCCGCCTCGGAGGAGCGGTTCATCGCAGCCGGTACTCGGCGGTGGGCGGAAGCGGTTCGTCGTCCAGCAGCGGCATCGCCGGCTCGAACGCGGCACTGCCACCCAGCATCCGGTTCAGTCCCTGCAGGCCGGTGATCAGCTCCAGGTCCAGCTCCAGCCGGTCGCCGGACGCCTGCACCGGCACGATCGAGCGGACCACCGCCAGCGACTGCAGGGTGGCGGCCACGCGCAGGTAGTCGTCGGCGCTGCGCAGGCCGGTGATGGCCACCCGGTAGACGCCGGCCGGGCCGGCCTCGGGCACCTTGGCATAGCGTTTGACCAGCGCCTCGGCGGCACCGTCGGCACCACCGGCCATGGCCCGCCGGGCATCGCTGTCGCGGGTGCTCCAGCGCCCCAGTTCGCGGCCGTCGTCGACGAACACCCAGTCGGCCATCCAGCCGCCGCCGCTGGCGCGGTACAGCTTGCCGACCAGCTGCATCGGCGGCGCGTAGCGCGAGGATGCCCGGGCAATGGCGGCGGTGTCCTGGCGCCAGATCGCGCCCACCAGGGCCTGCTCGGCGGCGCCCCCGCCGGGCAGGCCGAGACGGAAACCGCGCTCGACCGCACGGTCCAGCAGTGGCCGCGCCGCGTTGGCCTGCTGCACGCCGACCAGGCGCGGGCCGCTGCCGTCGTCGATCGCCATCCACACCACCGGCTTGGGCCGCGGCTGCGGCCACACCGGCAGGCCCAGCGCCGCCACCAGCCCGTCCACGTCGTCCTGGCGGAACCGGGCCACCAGCAGGGTCCGGAAGCTCGGCGCGCCGGTCGCCGACACGCTCTGGTCCTGGCGGTAGTCGTAGCTTTCCACCATGTCGCGGGCACCGCGCAGCGCCTGCGCCACGCCGGGGCGGGTCATGGCGCTGCGGTCGCCGGACAGCTTGCCCAGCACCGCGCCCAGGGCCCGCGACAGCGCGCCGTTGCGGTCGGCATCGCTCTGGCTGTTGACCGGCACCTCGGCCTGGTAGGGGTTCTGCGCGCTGGCGAGGTCGCCCTCGGTGCGCACGCCGGACTGCGCGGACGCAAGCGGCGCGGACAGGCCCAACGCCAGAAACAGGAAGAAAGCCAGGCTGCGACGCATTGAGGGGTCCATTGCTCGACGGTTCCGGGGGAATTGTTGCGCGAATGCGGCCTGGGCGCCAACGTGGCCTGTTAAAATCGCCCGTTGACCCCGCCAGTGCAGCCGACCGTGACCAGTTCCCCGACTTCCAGCAACTCTCCCCTGACCTACCGTGATGCCGGTGTGGACATCGACGCGGGCAACGCGCTCGTCGAGCGCATCAAGCCGCTGGTCAAGCGCAGCTTCCGCCCGGAAGTGATGGGCGGGCTGGGCGGCTTCGGCGCGCTGTTCGACCTGTCCGGGAAGTACCGGGAGCCGGTGCTGGTGTCCGGTACCGACGGTGTCGGCACCAAGCTCAAGCTGGCCCAGCAGCTGGGCCGCCATGACACCATCGGCATCGACCTGGTGGCGATGTGCGTCAACGACGTGCTGGTGCAGGGCGCCGAGCCGCTGTTCTTCCTGGACTACTTCGCCACCGGCAAGCTCGACATCGATACCGCCGCGGCGGTGGTGGGCGGCATCGCCAACGGCTGCACCGAGGCCGGCTGCGCGCTGATCGGCGGCGAGACCGCGGAAATGCCCGACATGTACGCGCCCGGCGAGTACGACCTGGCGGGCTTCACCGTGGCGGCGGTGGAGAAGAGCGCGCTGAAGGACGGCTCGGGCGTGCGCCAGGGCGACGTGCTGATCGGCATCGCCTCGTCCGGGCCGCACTCCAACGGCTACTCGCTGGTGCGCCGCATCTACGACCGCGCCGGCCAGCCCGCCGACCAGGTGCTGGAGGACGGGGTGGCGCTGGTGGATGCGCTGATGGCCCCGACCCGGCTGTACGTCAAGCCGATCCTGTCGCTGCTCAAACAGCATGGCGACGCCATCCATGGCATGGCCCACATCACCGGCGGCGGCCTGACCGAGAACATCGTCCGCGTGGTTCCCGACGGCCTGGGCGTGGACATCGACGCCCGCAGCTGGCCGCTGCCGCCGGTGTTCCAGTGGCTGCAGCGCGAAGGCAACGTCGCCGACAGCGAGATGTGGCGCACCTTCAACTGCGGCATCGGCTTCGTGCTGCTGGTGCCGGCCGACCAGGCCGGCGCCATCGGCGGCGCGCTGGACGCGCTGGAGCTGGCGCACTGGCGGATCGGCGAAGTGGTGCCGGCCGATGGCGACGCGCGCGTCCGCATCGGCTGATCCCTTCCCCCGCGAGACCCGCGCATGACTACCGTCCCCCCTCCCGCTCCGGCTCCGGCTGCTGCCGGCACGGACGACGCCGCGCAGCTGCGCCTGCTGTCGATCTTCCATTACGTGGTGGCGGCGCTGACCGGCCTGTTCTCGTTGTTCCCGGTGCTGCACCTGGTGATGGGGCTGGCCATGGTCAGCGGCCGGATGCCGTCGTCCTCCGGGGGCCCGGAACTGGAACCGCAGCTGGTCGGCTGGATCTTCGTCGTGTTCGCCGCCGTGGCCATCACCCTCGGCCTGGCGCTGGCCGCCAGCATCGCCTATGCCGGGCGCTGCCTGGCCCGCCGCCGGCGCCACACCCTGTGCCTGGTCGTGGCCGGCCTGTCCTGCCTGCTGATGCCCTTCGGCACCGTGCTGGGGGTCTTCACCCTGGTGGTGCTGCTGCGGCCGTCGGTCAAGGCGGCCTTCGCTTGAGCCGCCCGCCCGTCCCGTCGTCCGCCGCCACCGGGCCCGCGGCGCGGAGGCCGGCCGCCGGCGTCAAGATCGTCGCCTATGCGGCGGTCATCGCGGTGTTCGCGCTGACCTGGATCGCGCCGTTGTGGCCGCTGGAGCAGGCCCTGCACAGCAGCTTGACGGTGGCCGGGCTGGCCGCGCTGTGGTGGGTGGACCGGCGCTGGCCGCTGGACGCACCGGCCTTCGCCGCGGTCTGCGGGTTCCTTGCGCTGCATTGCATCGGCGCCCGCTGGCTCTATTCCAACGTGCCCTACGACGCCTGGCTGCATTCGCTGGCCGGCTGGTCGCCGGAGGCCGCCTTCGGCTGGCGGCGCAACCATTTCGACCGCCTCGTCCACCTGCTCTACGGCATCTGCTTCACTCCGGCGCTGGCGCAGCTGGCGCGGCATGCCTGGCCGGCGCTGCGTGGCGCCCACGCCGCCGCCCTGGCGGTGATGGCGGTGATGTGCTCCAGCCTGGTCTATGAATGGCTGGAATGGGGCATCGCACTGGCCCTGTCCCCGGAGGCCGCCGAAGCCTACAACGGCCAGCAGGGCGACATCTGGGACGCGCATGCCGACATGCTGCTGGCAACGCTCGGCAGCCTGCTGGCCGCGCCGCTTGCGGCGCGGAGCCGGCGATGAGCGCCCTGCCCCGCATCGCGGTGCTGGCCTCCGGCCGCGGCAGCAACCTGCAGTGCCTGCTCGACGGCATCGCCGGGGGCCGGCTGCAGGCACAGGTCGTCGGGGTGTTCTCCGACCGTCCCGGTGCCGCGGCGCTGGAGAAGGTGCCGCCGGCACAACGCTGGGCGCACGCGCCACGCGATGCCGGCAGCCGCGAGGCCTTCGATGCCGCGCTCGGCGACGCCGTCGCCGCGTGCGCGCCGGACTGGGTCGTATGTGCCGGCTACATGCGCATCCTCGGCGCCGGTTTCGTGCAGCGCTTCGAGCGGCGGCTGGTCAACATCCATCCCTCGCTGCTGCCGCTGCACAAGGGCCTGCATACCCATGCCCGGGCGCTCGAGGCCGGCGACGCCGAGCACGGCGCGAGCGTGCATTTCGTGGTCCCGGAACTGGATGCCGGGGCGGTGATCGCCCAGGCACGGGTGCCGGTGCTGGCCGGAGACACGCCCGACACCCTGGCCGCACGGGTGCTGGCGGTCGAACACCCGCTGCTGCTGGCGACCCTGCGGCTGCTGGTCGCCGGGCGCGTGACTGAACAGGCAGGCACGGTGCTGCTCGATGGTCAGTCCCTGTTTAGTCCACTGCGCCTAGATTCCCACGGAACCCTGAACGCCTGATCCGCACATGCCGCTGATGCGTGGGCTGGCATGATCCTTCCTCCCCTCCCGGCCGCCCGAGCATGATCACCGCCCTCCTCAGACCCATCGCGCTGGCCAGCCTGCTGGCCACGCTGCCGGCCTCCGCCCAGGATGCGCCGACCGTGGCGGCACCGGCCGTGCCCGCGGCCGACGGCGGCATGCCGCCGCCACCGCAATGGGACCCGCCACCGCTGGAGCCGTTCGTCGCCACCTACCAGGCCTTCTACAAGGGGCGGGAGGCCGGCGACGCCACCCTGCGCGTGACCCACGAGCAGGGCAGCCGCTGGCAGGTGGACATGGCGGTGCGTGGCCGGCGCGGGTTCGCCGGCATCCTCGGCCTGAACCTCGAACAGAGCACGGTCTTCGACAACCAGGAAACGGTGTACGTGCCGCTGAGCCAGAGCACGGTGAAGAAGGCCCTGTTCCTCGGCAAGAAGGTCACCGGCACCTACAACTGGCAGGAGCATGTGGCACAGTGGCAGGGCGACCTGAAGAAGGACCGCCGGCGCCCCATCGCCCTGCAGCGCGGTGACCAGAGCGCACTGCTGCTCAACCTGTCGCTGATGCGCGACGCCCGGCCGGGGCAGCCCCTGCGCTACCGCTTCGTCGACGTCGGCCGGGTGCGGCAGTACGAGTACCAGGCCGCCGACGCCACCGAGATCGTCCAGGCCGGCGATCTCAGCTACGACGCCCTGCGCGTCTACCGCACCAACGGCGGCAACGACGAGACCATCCTGTGGATCGCCAACGGCGTGCCGACCCCGGTACGCATCCTGCAGCGGGAAGACGGCGAGGACGCCATCGACCTGCGCCTGATCGAATATCAAGGAGCCTGAGCATGAAGACCTTCCTGCGCCCCCTGGTCCTGGCCGCGGCCGCCCTGGCCAGCCTCCCCGCCCTGGCGGTCGAGCCCTTCAGCGCCGATTACCAGGCCAGCTACATGGGCCTGCAGGCCAACGGCGTGATGACCCTGGCCGCGGAGAACGACGGCAGGTGGCGCTACAGCCTCCAGGTCAAGAACCAGCTCGCGGAACTGAGCCAGAGCACGCTGTTCGAGGAACACGAAGGCGGCCTGCGGCCGTTGAGCAGCCACGATGCCTCGGTGGTGCCGTTCAAGCGCCGCACGGTGGACGCGCGCTATGACTGGAACAGCAACCAGGCCACCTGGAGCGGCGACGTCAAGCCCGACCGGCGCGGACCGGTGGCACTGCGCAGCGGCGACATGGACGGCCTGCTGATCAACCTCGCCATCGCCCGCGATGTCGCCGACGGCAAGCCGCTGCGCTACCGGATGGTCGACGGCGGCCGGGTCAAGTCGCTGGCCTACCGGGTCATCGGCAAGGAGAACATGACCGTGGACGGCCGCACCGTGGAGGCGACCAAGGTCGCACGCACCGACGGCGACAAGGAGCAGATCGCCTGGATCGTCGCGGACATGCCGGTGCCGGTGCGGCTGCTGCAGCGCGAACGCGGCAAGGACGCACTGGACCTGACCATCAAGTCGCTGCACTGAAGCGGCCGGGCAACTCGCCCGACCCGCTCCGCCGCGCCCATGCCCCGGGTGGAGACGGCGGCGGAGGTCCGGACCACGGGGACCTCATGCCGCCCCTGCATGCAGCCTTCCGGGCCTTTTCCCGGGACGCCCGGGAAAACAAGAAGGCCGCCCCGAAGGGCGGCCTTTTTGTTGCGCCGTATGGCAGCCGGTCTTACTTGACCAGCTTGGCGATGGCCGCGCCCAGGTCGCCCGGCGAGCGGACGGTGACAACACCGGCAGCTTCCATCGCGGCGAACTTGCCTTCCGCCGTACCCTTGCCGCCCGAGGCGATCGCACCGGCGTGGCCCATGCGCTTGCCGGCCGGAGCCGACGCACCGGCGATGAAACCGACGACCGGCTTCTTCACGTGGTTCTTGATGTACTCGGCGCCGGCTTCCTCGGCGTCGCCGCCGATTTCGCCGACCATGATGATGCCTTCGGTCTGCGGGTCTTCGTTGAACAGCTTCAGGCAGTCGACGAAGTTCAGGCCGTTGATCGGGTCACCACCGATGCCGATGCAGGTGGACTGGCCCAGGCCGACTTCGGTGGTCTGCTTGACCGCTTCATAGGTCAGGGTGCCCGAACGCGACACGATGCCGATCTTGCCCGGCTGGTGGATGTGGCCCGGCATGATGCCGATCTTGCACTCGCCCGGGGTGATGACGCCCGGGCAGTTCGGCCCGATCAGCACGGTGTCCGGATGCGAACGGGTCAGCACGTTCTTGACGCGCAGCATGTCCAGCACCGGGATGCCCTCGGTGATGCAGACGATGACCTCGATGCCGGCGGCCGCGGCTTCCAGGATCGCGTCGGCGGCGTACGGCGGCGGCACGTAGATGACCGAAGCGTTGGCGCCGGTGCTCTGCACGGCGTCGGCCACGGTGTTGAAGACCGGCAGGTCGATGTGGGTGGTGCCCCCCTTGCCCGGGGTCACGCCGCCAACAACCTGGGTGCCGTACTCGATCATCTGGGTGGCGTGGAAGGTGCCCTGCTGGCCGGTGAAGCCCTGCACGATCACCTTGGTGTTCTTGTTAATCAAAACAGACATGGGAATTCCTTGGTGTCGGATCAGGCAGCGTTCTTGACAGCTTCAACGATCTTCTTGGCGCCATCGTTGATGTTGTCAGCCGGGATGATGGCCATGCCGCTGTCGCGCAGCAGCTGCTTGCCTTCTTCCACGTTGGTGCCTTCCAGGCGCACCACGACCGGCACCTTGACGCCCACTTCCTTCACGGCGGCGATGATGCCTTCGGCAATCATGTCGCAGCGGACGATGCCGCCGAAGATGTTGACGAAGATGCCTTCAACCTTGTCCGAGGACAGGATCAGCTTGAACGCTTCGATGACGCGCTGTTTGTTGGCACCGCCGCCCACGTCCAGGAAGTTCGCCGGCTCGCCGCCGTTGAGCTTGATGACGTCCATGGTGGCCATGGCCAGGCCGGCGCCGTTCACCATGCAGCCGATGTTGCCGTCCATGGTGACGTAGTTGATGTCCAGCTCCGAAGCGATCACTTCGGTCGGATCTTCCTGGGTCTTGTCGCGCATGGCGACCAGGGCCTTCTGGCGGAACGCGGCGTTGTCGTCGCTGTCGAACTTGCCGTCCAGCGCGTACAGGTTGCCGTCGTCCAGGATGGCCAGCGGGTTGATTTCAACCAGGGCCAGGTCCTTTTCGTTGAACAGGCGGTACAGGTTCACCATGATGCTGGCGAACTGGCCGGCCTGCTTGGCGGTCAGGCCCAGCTTGAAGCCGAAATCACGGCCGTGGTAACCCTGCACGCCTTCGACGAAGTCGACGTTCAGCGAGTGGATCAGCTCCGGGGTTTCAGCCGCGACCTGCTCGATCTCCACGCCGCCTTCCGAAGAAGCGATGTAGGTGATGGTCTTGGTGCCACGGTCGACCAGCACCGACAGGTACAGCTCCTTGACGATCTCGCCGGCGGTGGTCACCAGCACCAGGTTCACCGGCAGCTCGACGCCAGCGGTCTGGTAGGTGGCCATCTTGGTGCCGAGCATCTTGGCCGCAGCGGCCTTCACGTCGTCGGTGGTCTTGCAGAACTTGACGCCGCCAGCCTTGCCGCGGCCGCCAGCGTGGATCTGCGCCTTGACCATCCAGGGGCCCTGGCCCAGGGAGTTGGCAGCGGCAACCGCTTCGTCCGGGGTCGCAGCGACCTTGCCGGCCGGGACCGGGATGCCGTACTCGGCAAGCAGTTGTTTTGACTGGTATTCGTGGAAATTCATGCGTCACCGTGGGAAGGGGAACAACCGCCAGCGGCCGACAGGGCCATCGAATGGCTTTCCTGGACGCCGGGCGGGCCCGCCATTGTCGCCGACCGCGCCGCGTGGCGCAAAGAATCCGGCCCCGCGGCGGCCCTGCGCAGCCCGCCGCCGGACCCGCAGAGCACGCCACGGCGGGGCTCGCGGGGGCCGGAGCCGGCGTGCCCGGCCCCTATACTGCCGCCTGCCGCCCACCGACGGAGCCCGTACGCGTGCCCCACAGCCCCTCGCTGATCGACCGCATCGAATCGATACCGCGGCGCGAACTGTATTTCTTCGCGCTGTACCGGGTGCTGATCGCCAGCCTGATCGCGGCCCTGGTGTTCAGCCCGCTGAGCGCGCTGATGAGCGAGGCCCACCACCCGCCGCTGGCCCGCGCCGTCTCGCTCGGCTACTTACCGGTCGCGCTGGGCCTGCTGGCCTGGGGGCGCGACGAACGCTGGTTGCGGCCGCTGGTGTTCTGGGGGGCGATGGTCGACATCCTCGCCGCTACGCTGCTGACTCACGCCCTGCCCGGCGCCAGTGCCGGGATCTCGATGTCGCTGCTGTTCAACATCTCCGCGGCGGCCACGATGCTGCCGCTGTCGCGCGGCCTGCTGGCCGCACTGGCCGCCAGCGTCGCCACCGTCGTCGAATTCGCCTGGCGCGAGCTGGAGGCTGGCCCGGACACCCGCTCCGCGGCCGAGCTGGCCATGTTCATCACCAGCTACCTGGCACTGGCCTGGATCAGCCACCAGGTCGGCAGCCGCGCCCGCCGCAACCAGCAGCTGGCCGAGCGCCGCGGCGCCGAGGTCGCCAACCTGTTCGAGGTCAATGAACTGATCATCCGCCGCCTGCGCACCGGCGTCCTGCTGGTGGATGGCGACGGCCGCATCGTCCTGGCCAACGAAGCCGCCGCCGCGCTGCTCGAGGGCGGTGATGGCGACGGCGGTCTCGCCAGCGGCGACCTCCCCCTGGCGCAGGTGGCGCCGGAACTGGAACGACGGCTGCAGCGCTGGCGCAACGGCTGGGCCGGCGAGGAGCTGCCCCTGCGGCTGGCCGATGGCCAGGCCGAGGTGCAGCCACGCTTCGCACGCCTGTTCGCCAACAGCGACCAGGCCCTGCTGTTCCTGGACGACACCAGCGTGGTCTCGCGCCGCGCCGAGTCCCTGACCCTGTCCACGCTCGGGCGCTTCTCGGCGAGCCTGGCCCACGAGATCCGCAACCCGCTGGCGGCGATCAACTACGCCACCCAGCTGCTGAAGGAGTCCAGCGACCTCGGCCCGGACGACCAGCGGCTGCTGCAGATCATCCACCAGCAGTGCCAGCGCACCAACGGCATCGTCGAGAGCGTGCTGGCACTGGCCCGGCGCGAACGCGCCACCCCCGAGAACCTGGACCTGGCCAGCTTCGTGCGCCGCTTCGTGCTGGACTACCAGCAGACCCTTTCGGCCGAGACCGACGACGTGCGCTGCCTGGCGGACGCCTCCTCGGTGCCGGCGGTGATGGATCCCCGCCACCTGCACCAGGTGCTGACCGCACTGGTGCACAACGCGCTCAAGTACGGGCGCGACGGCGACGCGCCGGCACGGGTGCGGATCGAGGTGTCCAGCGCCGGCCGCCATGCCCGCATCGACGTCATCGACCAGGGGCCCGGCATTCCCGGGGCCGCCGCGGCGCAGCTGTTCCGCCCCTTCTTCACCACCTCCGAGCACGGCACCGGGCTGGGGCTGTACATCGCCGGCGAGCTGTGCCGCGCCAACCAGGCCCGGCTGGAGCATGTGCCGGCCGAGCGCGGCGCGCATTTTCGTATCGTCATGGCCGCCCCGCACGGCGCGCTGGCACCGGCCTGAGCCGCGCCATGCAGCGCCTGCGGTGTCCCGCGGACACGCCATCGGGCCAATGACGGGACATTCCGGACACGGTGCCGGAACGGTCGCCGCGGGGTGACGATCCGTGACCGACTCGGCTATCGTTCCGGACATGAATGTGACGCATAGCGCACTGGTCGTCGACGACGAACGGGATATCCGCGAACTGCTGGTCCTCACCCTGGGGCGGATGGGCCTGCGGACCAGCACCGCGGCCAACCTCGGGGAAGCCCGCGAGCTGCTGGCCCGCGACCGCTTCGACCTGTGCCTGACCGACATGCGCCTGCCCGACGGCAACGGCATCGACCTGGTAGCCGAGATCGTCCGCGACCATCCGCGTACCCCGGTGGCGATGATCACCGCGTTCGGCAGCATCGACCTGGCGGTGGAGGCGCTGAAGGCCGGCGCCTTCGACTTCGTCAGCAAGCCGGTGGACATCGACGTGCTGCGCGGCATGGTCCGGCATGCGCTGCAGCTCAACCACGGCGCGCCCGGTGCGGACCCGGCGGCGCCGGAACGCGCCTCGCGCCTGCTTGGCGACTCGCCGGCCATGGGGGAACTGCGCACCACCATCGCCAAGGTCGCGCGCAGCCAGGCGCCGATCTACATCCTCGGCGAATCCGGCGTCGGCAAGGAGCTGGTGGCGCGCACCATCCACGACCAGGGCGCGCGCGCCGCCGGCCCTTTCATCCCCGTCAACTGCGGCGCCATTCCCGGCGAGCTGATGGAAAGCGAATTCTTCGGCCACAGGAAGGGCAGCTTCACCGGCGCGCATGCCGACAAGCCCGGGCTGTTCCAGGCCGCGCAGGGCGGCACCCTGTTCCTGGACGAGGTGGCCGAGCTGCCGTTGCAGATGCAGGTCAAGCTGCTGCGTGCGATCCAGGAGAAGTCGGTGCGCCCGGTCGGCTCGGCCACCGAGGTGCCGGTGGACGTGCGCATCCTCTCGGCGACCCACAAGGACCTGGCGGCGCTGGTGAACGATGGCCGTTTCCGCCACGACCTGTACTACCGCATCAACGTGATCGAACTGCGGGTGCCGCCACTGCGCGAGCGCCGCGGCGACCTGCCGCAGCTGGCCGCGGCGATCCTCGAACGGCTCGCGCGCGCGCAGCAGGCACCGCCGCCGCCGCTGTCGCCCAGCGCCCTCGACGCACTCGCCGGCCACGCCTTCCCCGGCAACGTGCGCGAGCTGGAGAACATCCTCGAACGCGCGCTGGCGCTGTTCGATGGCGACAGCATCGACGCCCACGACCTGGGCCTGCCCGCCGCGTCCAGCGAGGTGCTGGTGGCCAGTGCTGCCAGCACAGGCGAGGACGCCGGCGACGGGAGCGAGGCCGGGACCGCCGCGCTGCCCTCCTACATCGAACAGCTCGAGCGCGCCGCCATCCAGAAAGCCCTGGAAGAGAACCGCTGGAACCGCACCCGGACCGCGGCGCAGCTGGGCATCACCTTCCGCGCCCTGCGCTACAAGCTGAAGAAGCTGGGCATGGAATAGGCGGCCGCGGGCGCCCCGCGCCCGCGATCAACCCGCCGCGTCCAGCCAGGCGGCGACCGCCACGGCATCGAACGGCCATTCCAGCTCCTGGCCGGCCGCACCGCGCAGCACCGGGACCCGCACGCCATAGCGCGCTTCCAGGGCCGCATCGCCGTCGATGAACACGCTTTCGAACTCGGGCAGCCGCGCCTGCGCCAGCACCGCCAACGCCTGGTCGCACAGATGGCAGTCGTCGCGCTGGTACAGGATCAAGGCCATGGCGGCTCCTCGCGGATCGGATGCTGCGCTGCGGGCAAGGCCGCCGGCAGCGACACCGTAGAATAGCCCGTCCCCGAAACACGCTGCGAAGCCACACGCATGTCCGTCAGTACGTTCGACCTGTTCAAGATCGGCATCGGCCCGAGTTCCTCGCACACGGTGGGCCCGATGCGCGCGGCCGAGCGCTTCGTCCACCGCTGGCTGCTCGATCCGGGCAGGCTCCAGGACGTGGTGCGCTTCCGCGCCGAGGTGTTCGGCTCGCTGGCCCTGACCGGACGCGGCCACGGCACCGACACCGCCGTGCTGCTCGGCCTGGAGGGCCACCGCCCCAACCTGATCGATCCGGACATCATTCCCGACACCCT